>NZ_CP094929.1:0-2400000 GCF_022869165.1 Sphaerochaeta associata
ATGAGCGACATGCATACGACCTATTATGAATTCTGGCAGGAGACCGCCTCCAGGATCAAGGATACGCTGCCGGAACAGGAATACAATACCTGGTTCAACCGTATCGCGTACCTGAAATCAGAGAATAAAAAAGTATTATTGGCGGGAGCAAGCCAATTTATTCTCGATACAGTGATAGCCCGTTACAGGGATTTAATCGTCAATACACTCAGTGAATTGACAGGAGAAGACATCAATGTGGAATTTGTTGTCGTCTCGCGTTCAGAAATTGAACAAATCAACAAACCAGAAGGAACAGCCAAGGACAAAGAGGAAAAAGCCGAACCTGTTCAAGTCCAGGCGAAGCCCAAGATTTCCAGTGAAAAAACACTTCGCATGAAGGAGGAGAGCAATCTCAACCCTTCCTACGATTTCGGCACATTCGTCATCGGGGACAACTCGGCATTCGCCTACAATGCAAGCCTGGCGATCGCCAAGAACCCGGGGGTGAGCTACAACCCCTGTCTCATCTACGGAGGGGTCGGGCTTGGTAAAACACACCTGCTTAATTCAATCGGGAACTACATCATCAATAATACCCCCGAACTGAAGGTAATGTATGTCACCGCTGAGATGTTCACCAACGAATTCATTGAGTCGATTGGATCGCAAAGAACCCAGCATTTCAAGAACAAGTTCCGCAAGGTGGACGTGCTGCTCATCGATGATATCCACTTCCTGCAGGGAAAGGACAGTACCCAGGAGGAGTTGTTCCATACCTTCAACAATCTGTATGAATCGAAGAAACAGATGGTATTCACCTGTGACCGTCCCATCAGCGAACTGAAGAACATAACCGATCGTCTGAGCAGCCGATTCGAACGGGGCCTGAATGTTGACCTGCAGCCGCCGAATTATGAAACGAGAATGGCGATCCTGAAGAAGAAGCTTGTGGAGCGGGGAAGCTCCATGAGTGAGGAAATTCTCAACTATATCGCCACCAATGTCTGCACCAATGTCAGGGATTTGGAATCCTCGCTGACAAAGCTGATTGCATACAGCGAACTGTTGTCCCAGGAAATATCCTTCGATAAGGCAAAAGAGCTGTTGGGTATTCTCCCTTCTTTGGCCGCCAATGCAAACCAGACGCTCTCCATCGACACCATCATCAAGGTGGTCGGTGAGTATTTCAATGTCAGCAGCTTCGAAATCAAGGGGAAAAAGAAGAACAAGTCCCTGATCCAACCGCGTCAGATTTCAATGTATCTTGCAAGGGACATCACCGAGTATTCAACAACCGAAATCGGTACTGAATTCGGAGGCCGCGACCACACGACGGTCATGCATGCATACGATCGAATAGAGTCATTGATGAAGGGAGACGAGGCCTTCGCAAATACCATCCTGAAATTGAAGCGTGACTTAACAAATGTTAAGAAGTAATTGCCTGTGGATACCCTCGGGACACATTGTGGATAACTCAGAAAACTTGTGGATAGAGGGTTTTTGCTTGTGCAAGGAATGTGGACAACTCTAAAAGTTATCCACAGGATGACAAAAAGTAAGAAGAGATTGTATAATGAATTAAAAAGTTATCCACAAAATATGTGCTATTATTACTATTATTACTACATATTCTAATAAACTAGGAGTATTAAGATGAAATTCGTCTGCAGCAAAGAAGCCATCCTCACCGAGATCATATATTCCATGGATTTCACCAGCCAAAGGAACTCCCTTTCCATCACTTCCAACGTCTATCTTGAGACCTACAACGACACCCTGGTTATCAGAGCTACAGACCAGAAACTTGGATTCAGCACCCATATCGCCGTACAGACCCTCCAAGAGGGAAAAACTACTGTGTTTTGCGAGAAACTTTTGAACATTCTTCGCTCTCTGCCCGATACCAATGTTGAATTCAACGTTGAAGACGGCATGTTTACCATCAAGCCGGTAAGCCAAAACATAGATTTCAAACTAAGAACCATAACACCGGATGAGTTTCCCGCCCTTGAAACAGCACCTGAGGGACAGTATTTCACCGTCCCCCAGAAAGCATTCTCCGATATGGCCAACCAGACGATATTTGCCATCAGCGAAGATGAAACACGTTACTTCTTGTGTGGTCTCTACCTCGAACGCAATGCAAGCGGAATGAACATGGTTGCAACCGACGGAAGAAGGCTTTCCATTGTTGAACGTACATTTGAAGAAAATTTACCCATGTTTACTCCTGTCATCATAGCTCCTAAGTTTTTCACCGAGCTTAAGAAGCTTTCCACCGATGAAGGTATGTTGGAACTGTGCATAACAGAGCAGTTGCTCTTTGCAAAAATCGCACAGAGAACGTTCTACACAACCCTGATAAAGGGTCAGTATCCAAACTATCGCCGTGTTATTCCCGACACTCAGAATTACAGTTGCACCATGCGTATCCAGGATATGTTGGATGCATTGAAGCGCGTCTCGTTGTTGGTTGAAAACAAGGCGAAGCGAATATTCCTGGACATCAGCGAAGCCGGCGTGCTCTTGACCAGTGATGAGAGTGAAGTCGGGGAAGCCAAGGAAATAATTCCCTGCCAGTATGAAGGACCAGAGAGCAAGGTTTCTTTAAACTACACCTACCTGCTCAACCCTCTTAAGGCGATGGAAGGTGAGTATTTCTCCATCAATTTCACTGAACCTACCAAAGCTATGACGGTAAAACCTGAGAGTAACAGGGATTACTATCATATCATCATGCCGATGCAGCCCAATTCCTAATGCGTTTCATCGAGCTTTGGGCAAACCAATTCAGAAATATCGCAGCAGAAAGGATACCTGTCGACAATCGGCAGGTATTCCTCATTGGGCCCAATGGTCAGGGTAAAACAAATCTACTTGAAGCAATCTACACCCTCTGCTACGGCTCCTCTTTTCGTACCAATCAACTCAAGGAATTGACTGCCCACGGCCAGAAGGCCTTTAAGATTGAAGGACGCTACCTTGGTGACGATCACGTGGTTCATACGCTGGTACTCGAGTGGAAGGACGGAAAGCGCAGCCTTGTCCTCGATGACCGTGAAGTCAAGGACCGCAAGGAGTTGATATACAACATTCCCTGCATAGTATTCAGCCATGACGATATTTTTTTCATCAAGGGGGAGCCTGAGCAACGCCGCCGATTCTTCGATCAGACGATGAGCATGTACAACCCTCTTTTTTTTGATGATCTTCGTCGGTATCGTCTGGTGCTTCGTCAGCGTAATCAGGCTATCAAGGATGGAAGGCTGGAGCTTTTGGCCCTGTATGACCTGCAGCTTGCGAAATACGGGCTTGCAATCCAGAGTGAACGGACTCGTGCAGTTTATGAATTCGACCAAATTTTTCCTTCGATGTACAAGAATGTCTCACAAAGTTCGTTGGATGTGCATATCGAGTACCACCCTTCTTGGAGCGATTGTGCAACCGAGGATGAGATCGTCGAATATTTGGCTCGTACGAGAAGCCGTGACTTGAGTTTGCTGACCACCACCAGCGGCATCCATCGGGACAGGTTTCTCGTAATGGAGGACCGCCAGCCGTTCTCCCAGACCGGCTCTACCGGGCAACTCAGACTTGCCTCCTTGATTTTCAGAACGGCACAGATGGCATTTTTCCAGAAAAAGACAGGTAAGGAACCGTTGATTCTTGTCGATGATGTACTTTTGGAGTTGGATTTTAAGAAACGAGAACAGTTTTTACACTTGATGCAGACCTACTGCCAAGCCTTTTTCACCTTCCTGCCGGAAGAACACTATTTTTCAGAGCTGGCGGATGAAGGAGCTTTGCTCTATACTGTCCAGGAAGGAAGGTTTTTGCGCTCATGAAGGACAAAAAGCCCAGGTTATGCAAAGAAGGGGAACCTCTGGAGGGAAGAAAAGTCCTGGACTTTGTGTTGCGATCGCTTGATATCAACTCTGATAATCCTAAGGCGGCAATCGGTTTCGAATGGCAGAAAATCATCGGAAACAGACTGTATCCGCATGTAAAAATTGTCGAAATCAAGGGTTCAACATTGGTTCTTCGGGCCGATCATCCTTCTTGGGCACAGATTGCATTGATGCAGCAAAAGAAAATACTTGCTTTAATTACCAAGAAATATCCATCATTGGGCATCAAATCCATACAGATGCTGAGCGCCTAGTTACTTGACGTAACGACAGTTGCTCATTATACTGCACCACTCGGAGGACCTTACTCCGTCAAAGTAGAAAATATCCGCGTTAAGCGATGTAAAATTGGAGAATATCTCATGAGTTACAAAGGAAAAAGAACCTACCAGCCCAGCAAAGTCAAGAGAAACAGAAAGTTCGGATTCAGGGCTCGTATGGCAACGAAGGGCGGACGCCTGGTATTGGCCCGCAGGCGAGCCAAAGGCAGACACAAGCTGTCCGTATGTGATGAGAAGAAGCCTTTCTAAGACAGAAATTGTAAAGCGTAAACCGGAGATTGACCGAATTTTTAAAACAGGCAGGACATACGCCTGCCGTGGTTTAAAACTGATTGTTAGCCAAAACCAGCTGGATGTTGACAGGATTGTAGTTATACCCGTCCGTCACTATGGAAGCGCTGTTCAGCGTAACAGAATACGCAGACAGATCAAGGAAATCTGGCGAAATGAAAAGCCTCGGATGATCCCCGGTTACGATTTTGCATTCATCGTATATCCAGGAAAGGTTAATGACCATACATCCCAAAAAAAACAACTCCTCTCTCTCTGTGAAAAGGCTGGGGTCTTCCTCGAGCCTTAAGACTTTCTGTTAGTCTTTCCCCACTCCTGTTGTTGCAGAAATTCGTTATGTACCTATCTTTCCTGTGATCGTTTTCTCACCACACCCCATCATCAGGAGCAGATATGGACAAAAATACCATTCTAGCCATAGTTCTTTCCGTATTGGTCATTACTGTCGGTATGACCATTCAGACCACGTTCTTCGCCCCCGATCCGGCGACACAGGCAGTTCAGCAGGAAGCTCTGCAGCCCGGGACTTCCCCTGCCGCCGCCACCACCACGCTTGAACCTGCCCAGTATTCACAGATTCCCTCCAATATTGCATGGAACAGCAAGCTTCCGGGCTCGTTGGTATCGGTGGGTAACCAGGGATCGAGTGCACCTTTCACCTTCTCAACCGAATACTTCATCGTTGAGTTCAATCCAAATGGCGCATCCGTCTCCTCCTTCAAGCTGAGAAAACACCTTGATGAAGGACAGCCGGTGGAACTGCTTTTCAAAAGTCAGGAATCCAACGATGCATTCCTGCTTTATGCCGGAAAGGATAAGACCAACCCCATTGATGCCAATTTCAGGTATCAGATCAGTGGAAACAAAGTTATTTTCACCCAAGAATTCGCCCTCCTTTCCGAAGACGGCAAGCGTGCAGGTGATCCGTTCACCCTCACCAAGACCTATACCTTCGGCAGTGAGGACTACTTGTTTCAGATCGACGTGGCTACCAAGAACAGCGTAAACAAGGCTGTTCCCCTCTCGTTCGAGAATGCAGCCTACACCTTGGCCTTTGAGCCCCAGATCGGCCCTTCTTTTGCTTCGCTTGACAACAACTACAACTATAGAAGGTTCTACGTCAAGGAAGATGGATCTTCCAAGAAGAGTCAGGTCAAGCTCAGCAATGGTGCCTATACCACCACCAAGCCCCTCTCCTGGGTGGCTCTGGTCGGCAAGTATTTCTCCATGATTGCAATTCCCGACGCCACCAACTACACCGTCAGCCTGTCCGAGGAAAGTGATGCAGGATTGCCGCTCCAGTCAAGTATGTACTTGACCCGACCGGCCATCAGAAGCGCATCGCAAACCGATACGTTCCGCTTTTATGCTGGGCCTCAGCTCAAGGGTGACATGGCCATCTACAACGATGCGTCACAGAATAGCTTCGGGGTTGCAAACCTCCAGCTTGAACAGGCATTGGACAGCAGTTCCTGGCTTGGTTGGCTTGAGACCATCCTCAAGACCATCCTGAACCTTCTCTACAAGGTGATTCCCAACTACGGTGTGGGCATCATAATTCTCACCTTCCTGCTCAAGATGGTGCTGTATCCCATTTCCAAGAAAGGCATGGAGTCCACGGCAAAGATGGCCTCCCTCTCACCTAAAATGGCTGAGATCAAGGAGAAGTATCCGGACAATCCGACCAAGCAGAATGAAGAGATGGCTACCTTGTACAAGAAGGAGAAGATCAATCCGATGGGCGGCTGTCTGCCGATGCTGCTCCAGTTCCCGATCCTCATCGCCTTCTACGGACTGCTCAACAAGCACTTTGAACTTCGTGGTGCCATGTTCATTCCCGGTTGGATTCCTGACCTTTCCATGCCGGATACCGTATTCACCTTTGGTTTCAATCTTCCCTTCCTGGGCAATCAGGTGCACTTGCTGCCGATCATTTATACGGTCAGCATGATTTACTCGATGAAAATCACCCAGAATGCCTCGACTGCAGGAAGCCAGCAGAGCATGATGAAGTTCATGACCTACGGCATGCCCTTGATGTTCTTCTTTGTTCTGTACAATGCTCCCTCCGGTTTGATCCTCTACTGGTCGGTCATGAACGCTCTCTCCATCTTCCAACAGTTGTATACAAACAAGAAGAAGAGCAAGGAGGCAGCTGAAGAGAAGAGCTCCAATGTGCAGCAGTTCCCCGGCCCCAAGGGGAAGAAGCGGACCTAGTTCCCACAAGAAATTTCACCTGGGGGACCCGGTCCCCCGAACGGAGTAGCTATATGATGAAAGAATTCGAAGGACGTACCGAGCAGGAAGCTATTGCAAAGGCAGTAGAAGAACTGCACATTGAGCGGGAAGATTTCGATGTAGAAATCGTCGAGCCTGTCCGCAAGGGACTGTTCAAGAAAAGCAATGTAAAGATTAGAATCCACTTTGAAGATGAGAATGATGTACCAGAAGAAAGTTACGATGTTCAGAGTACGCAGGACGAGGAAGAGCTTGATGCTCCAATCAACAGCGACCTCGAGGACAAGCTCCTGCTGTTCGTAGCAACCATTCTCGAGAAGATGGGATACCAGGGTAAAGTTTCCATCTCCTTTCGCAAAGCCCGTAAGCTTGGCTTGAATATTGAGAGCGACAACTCCAGTATCATCATCGGCCGCAAGGGAAAGAACCTTGATGCCATCCAGCTGCTGGCCAATGTATATGCCGGTCAAATCGATCCTGATTTGAAGGTCATCATCGACAGTGAAAACTATCGCATGCGTCATGAGGAGCAGTTGATCAGGATGGCTTTCAAGACAGCCGAACAGGTCAAGAAGAGCGGCAGAAGCAGATTGCTTGAACCGATGAACCCGTATGAAAGACGGCTGGTGCACACCGCCCTCAACGATTTCGGGGGAGTGGAGACCAAGAGTGAGGGTGAAGGCTTGTACAAGCAGATCCGCATCACCAACCAACGACACTAAACCTGCTGGGGACTTCGGTCCCCGTTTTTTTATTCTGCTTGACAACAATCCTTATTGGACCTACTGTTAGTAGTGTACCGTATGGTACTAAACACTATATCTTGTGTGTATAGGAAAAGGGAAGTGGGTGAGAAGCCCACGCGGTCCCGCCGCTGTAAAGGGGAGATTCCGCTAAGAGCCACTGGAGTAATCCGGGAAGGGAGCGGGATTGATGAACCTGAGCCAGAAGACCTTGCCTGTACAGACACGCCGTCACGGAGTATGACAGGAGCGTGTGCCAATGCAGCACCGTTGCTCTGTCCATACTCCGTCAGGAGGAAGCCATGCAACAGCAGGTGGTCAAACGGGACGGGCAGGTGGTTCTCTGCGAGGTTCAGAAAATCATCAATGCAGTCAACAGGGCAGCAGTAGCTGCAAATCAGGATGTCGATGCCTTGGAAGTGGCAGCGTTGGTACTTGCCGACATGAAAGGCATCAATCCCATCACGGTCGAGCACATCCAGGACCTGGTCGAGCAAGCCTTGATGGCCAGCGGAGCAAAGGAAACGGCAAAGGCCTATATCCTGTACCGTAATCAACGGGAGAGGGTGCGTGAGGGCAAGGCCCTCATCAAGGCGACAAACGCCCTCTTTGACTCCTATTTGGGCCAGACGACCTGGCAGACCAAGGAAAATGCCAACACACGACGCTCGGTCAACGGGATGAACAATTTCATCCGCGAACGCTTCACCGAACAGTATTGGCTCAATGAAATCTATCCCAAAGAGATCAAGGCGGCGCATGAGAGCGGTGCCTTGCATCTGCATGACCTGGGCTTCTTCGGGCCGTATTGCTGTGGCTGGGACCTTCGGCAGCTTTTGGTCAGCGGCTTCGGTGGTGTTGAAGGAAAAGTGAGCAGCAAACCTGCAAGGCATCTACGCTCGTTTCTCGGGCAAATCGTCAATGCTACCTTCACGTATCAAGGTGAGTGTGCTGGAGCCCAGGCTTGGTCCTCCTTCGATACTTATACAGCTCCGTTCATCCGATACGACAATCTCTCGTATGCCGAAGTGAAACAAGCGATGCAGGAGTTCATTTTCAATCTCAATGTTCCCACCAGGGTTGGTTTTCAGTGCCCTTTCTCCAATCTGACATTCGATTTGATTGTACCCGCTTCTCTTCGGGATGTTCCGGTGATCAGGGGAGGGGTGGCACAGAAGGAGACCTATGGCATGTTCGAGAAGGAGATGTCGATGCTCAATCTTGCCTTCTGTGAAGTCATGGAGGAGGGTGATGCTTCGTCCAGGGTTTTCACCTTTCCTATTCCCACCTATAAGGTGACCAAGGATTTTCCCTGGGAGAGCGAGGTTGTGGATGCGATATTCTCCATGACAGCCAAGTACGGTATTCCCTACTTCTCAAACTATGTGAACAGCGATTTATCCCCCGAGGACGCCCTCTCCATGTGTTGCAGGTTGCGCCTCGATACTTCCGAACTCAAGAAGCGCGGTGGTGGTTTGTTCGGATCAAACCCTCTTACCGGCTCGATTGGTGTGGTGACGCTCAATCTTCCCAGGTTGGCGTACGAAACCGGCTCCGAGCAGATGTTCTTCCAAAAACTTCCCTCGGTTGCAGCACTTGCCAAGGAGAGTCTGGAGATCAAGCGCAAGGTCATTGAAGCGGAAACCGAGCGGGGTATGTACCCGTTCAGCCAAGGGTCGTTGGTTGATATAAAGCAAAGGCTTGGAAAATACTGGGCGAACCATTTCAGCACCATCGGCCTTGTCGGAATGGAGGAAGCCTGTTTGAATCTCTTCGGCCCGGAAGGTTCCTTGGTCACCCAAAAGGGACAGGAATTTGCCTTGAGGGTGCTCAAAACGCTGAGAGACCTCATCAGTGGATTTCAGGAAGAGACAGGAAACTTGTATAATCTCGAAGCCACTCCGGCCGAGGGAGCGAGTTATAGGTTGGCCCGTCTGGATCTCCAGCAGTATCCTGACATCGTCACAGCCGGTGAGAACGTCGGGTACTATACCAACTCATCGCAGCTTCCTGTGGGCTATACTTCGGACTTGTTTGAGACGCTGGAGAAACAGGATGAGCTGCAATGCCAGTACACCGGTGGAACGGTTTTACATCTGTATCTGGCACAACGAATCAAGGACGTTGATGTGGCCAAGAATCTTGTAAGAAAGACCTTCACCAGGTACAAGCTCCCATACGTATCGTTGACTCCCACCTTTTCCACCTGCAAGAATCATGGCTACTTGGACGGGGAGGTGGAACAATGTCCCTACTGCGGAGAAACTGCAGAAATATGGACAAGGGTGGTGGGGTATCTCAGGCCGAAGGGGGACTTTCATCCAGGAAAGCAGGAGGAGCACCGCCAACGCAGGTTCTATGAGGTTCAAGTTTCATGAACATTACAGCCTTGGAAGCCTGCTCCCTGCTCGATTATCCGGGCAGGTTGTGCAGTGTCCTTTTTTGTCGTGGTTGTAATTATGATTGCTTCTACTGTCATAATAGGTCACTTCTTTGTGAGGGATCGGATGCAATAAGCCATCAAGAGATAGAATCGTTCCTGCTAGAGCGAAAGGGTTTCATCGATGCCGTGGTGATAAGCGGAGGTGAACCCACCTTGCAGAAGGATCTTGTTTCTTGCATCGGGTTCATCAAGAATCTCGGATTCTCTGTAAAGTTGGATACCAATGGAAGCCGGCCCGAAGTGATGGTCGAAGTGATCGACTCAGGCATGCTTTCGTATGTTGCCGTGGATGTGAAAGCTCCTTGCTCTAGATACGGCGAGATGGCCGGAAGCAGTGCCGATGCTCTTGCTGTCAAGCAGAGCGTGGCTCTGCTTGCCTCGTATCAGAATCGATGCATCGACTTCAATTACGAGGTGAGAACCACCCTCGCTCCTTCATTGATGATCGAGGACATCCTTCGCATGGTGCAGGAGCATCCTCCTGTTGCTCGTTGGTATCTGCAGGAGTATCGGAAACCAAAGCAATACAAGGATGAGGATGAGCAAAAAATCAACCTCCCTTGCGTTTCGCGCACGGAGGTTGATCGGAATCTTGATTTGCTTAGGAAGTATCAGCCGAATCTGGTCATACGTTGATGATTTGTTCCCAGGGCATGGAGGCTTTGCCGAAGTGCCCGTAGTTCACATTCTGCTGATAAATCGGCCTGAGCAGGTCGAGGCTTCGGATGATGCCCGCCGGGGAGAGGTTGAACTTCTGCCTGACAAGGTCTTCAAGCTTTTGGTCATCCACCGTTCCTGTTCCAAATGTATCGACGTAAATCGAGATGGGATAGGGGACCCCGATTGCGTACGAGAGCTGCACTTCACAACGGGTGCAGTACTTGTTTGCCACCAGGTTCTTGGCGACGAAACGGGCCATGTATGCAGCTGACCGGTCCACCTTCGAGGGGTCTTTGCCGCTGAAAGCCCCGCCTCCGTGCCGGCCCATGCCACCGTAGGTGTCAACGATGATTTTCCGGCCGGTCAGACCGGTATCACCGCTGGGACCGCCGATGACAAATCGTCCGGTCGGGTTGATGTAGATTTTTGTCTTCTCGTCCAGAAGGCCGGTTTTCTCAAGCACCACCTTGATGACCTTCTCGGTCAAAAAGGAGATGAGATGGTTGCGGTCGGTCTCGGCGGTGTGCTGGTGGCTGATGACCACCGAGTCGATATGCACCGGCTTTCCATCCTGGTACAGCAACGATACCTGGCTTTTTGCGTCGGGGCGAAGAAATGGTGCAAATCCTTCCTTGCGAAGCCGGCTTGCTTCCATCAGAAGCTGATGAGCCCACATGACAGGAGCCGGCATGAGCTCTTCGGTCTCATCGCAGGCAAAGCCGAACATCATTCCCTGGTCTCCCGCCCCCTGCTCTCCGAAGAGAGAGGTGTCGGCGCTCACCCCCATGGAGATGTCCGCCGATTGGGTGTTTGTCAAATTGATGACCTTCAGGGTTTTGTAGTCGAAGCCGCATCCTTCTTCGGTGTAGCCGATCTGCTTGACGGTTTCCCTGACGATTGCTTCGATGTCCAAGGTGGCATTGGTGGTGATCTCCCCCCCGACAATCACGGTATCGGTGGTGGCAAACACCTCGCAGGCAACCCTGCTTTTAGGGTCCTGGCGGAGACAGGCGTCGAGAACGGCATCGGAAATCTGGTCACAGACCTTGTCCGGATGTCCTTCGCTTACTGATTCTGATGTGAAAATGTGTGATCCATGTGCTAACATACACCCTTCCTTTGAGAACTTGGGAAGGAGGAACTCAATTCTGAGAATTGTTGCGCTCCCCTTTTAGCAAGTTTCTTTAGTGACGCCCGCAAGCCGGGAGGCTATCAAATCGACGTCATTCGTAGAGGATACTAGCAGGGATGAGCAGATTGTACAAGGGTCGGGGTCTGCCTCTTTACATAACAATAAATGTTATGATATATAAATTGTTATGAAAGTACTCCAATTGAAAGATGACAACCAGCTGCAGATCTTCATGCACCCCAAGCGGCAGGATATTCTCCACCTGTTGAGCGTTGAGGGTCCGGCGACGGCAAAAATGGTCAGTGACGCGCTGAACATGACCCCTTCGAGTGCAAAGCATCACCTGCTCAAGCTCAAAGGACTTGGGGTGGTGGAAGAGGATCATACCCAAATCATCCATGGTATAACAGCCACCTTTTACAGGAAGGCGGAGATTACCGTCAGCTTTGGTGCCCTTGGACAGGATAAGCAGAAACTGGTGTCGGATTTTGTCTCTCACCGGATTCGTGATGAATTATATTCCAAGCCCAGGACACATCAGGATGAGGATGGTCACTTTGCAGCCGATCAGCTCTCGGGCATCGTTCACCTGAGCCGGGAACAGGCTGACCAAATCTATCAGCTCATTCGGTCCTTTATTGACGGGCATGAGCAGAGACAACAAGGAACAGAGGCGTATGCTTACTCGATGGTTGCCTACCGTGTCTAAGCCGTTCAGGCTGGCTCCCTACCTGGGCCTGCTCAGTCTTTCCTACCTGTCACTGGGTGTCACCATTCCAGCGATGAGCCTGATTGTCATCAGCAAAGGTTTCTCGCTTTCCCGGTTGAGTCTGGCCATGATTGTTTTTTCCCTCTCGGTGATGGCCTTCGAGGTTCCCAGCGGAATTTATGCCGATGCCAAGGGGAGGAGAAAAAGCTTTGCATTGGGTCTTGTACTCTCCTTGATCGGGACGTTGCTGCTTTTCAGCTCCTCGTATCTTTTGCTGTGCGCCGGTTTTGCCTGTACAGGAATCGGCAGGGCATACGCAAGTGGAAGCTTGGATGCCCTGATGATTGAGCGCGGACAAAGAGCCGGTAAAAAACTGGAGGATATTGTATTTGCCTTGGATGTGAATTCAGGTATTTCACTGAGCGTGGGGTCGCTGCTTGGCGGCTTGTTGTTAAGTCTGGGGGCCCAACTGGATAACTTGACTTCGTTGGTCCTGCTTGTCCGCGTATTTCTGGTTGCCTTGTCATTGCTTTTGCTTTTTCTTCTGATTCCCAAAGAGACGCAGACCCCTGAGGAGGCCTTCACCTTCAAAGCCCAGGCCAACGCTTTGGTCTCTGCACTCTCGAGCTCTCCGTTTTTACTCGCTTTCAGTCTCAGTGTACTGGTTCAAGGGGTGCTGCTTGCTTCGCTGGAGGGGTATTGGCAACCATATTTAAAGCAGCTGTTGGTCTCCGATTCCCAACTTTGGATTCTTGGTCTGATCTCAGCTTCAGTTTTTGCCGTCAGTGTACTGGGATCGATGATGGGCAAACGCTTACTATCGCATATGCGTCCGCCGTTGGTGTATTGCCTGGCCTTTGCCGGGATATTCGCTCTGCAATTGATGTTGTCACGCTCACATACCATCATACAGTTTTTGCTGTTTTATGAGCTTATCTATCTGCTGTTGGGTGTGGTTTCGGTGGTGGGTATGTACCTCTTGAACAAGAAAGCTTCCGATGCTGTGAGAACTTCGCTGGTCAGCGTCTCATCGTTTTGCCTGCAAACAGGCGGATTGCTGGCGAACCTTTTAGCCACGGTGGTATTTTTAGGCGGCGGCATCAGCAGATATTGGGTCATCACCGCTCTGGGTGGGCTGGGCATGATTTCAATACTCTCTGTCTGGTTGCTACAGCGAACGCCACGCACCTGACTCGAGCAGGTTTCTCAGTTCCTGTGCTTTCTCTTTACTGAATTGAGCCCCTCGCTGGGTGATGATTTCTCCTGCGAGAATGGAGGCGATGATGCCACAGTCCTGGATGGAGAGGTGGTGGTATCGGCCGTACAAAAAGCCTGCTGCATACACATCCCCGGCTCCGGTGGTGTCCACCGGTACCACCGGCCCTTTCACTGGAATGGCGGTGATGGTCCCTTCGTGGCAGATGAAGGAGCCCTTCTTGCCGTTCTTTACGATGGCGGTCCTGCAGAGTTTTCCCATCGAGCGGCAGCACTCATATGGATCGTAATTGTCAAAGAGAATTCGTGCCTCTTCCCGGTTTGCATACACGATGTCGCAACTTTCCTTGATGAGAGAGAGGAAAGGCTCGCGGTATCGGCCGACGGCGAAGGGGTCGGCAAGATCGAACGAGACGATGGTGTTGTGTTGTTTGGCGATGGAAAGGGCCTTCCTGATCGCACCTTGTTGGCATTGGGTGTCCCACATGTAACCGGTGAAATGAAAGAAATCCGCGCCTGCGACAGTGCTCTCACAGACATCGGCCTCCTCATACAGGCGGTTTGCCCCAAGGAAGGTGTTCATGCTCCGTTCGCTGTCCGGGGTGCTGAGGATGACCGTGGAACCGGTCATCTCCTTGTCGGTGGCCACCAGCTCGTCCTGTACTCCGAGGCTGACCAGCCGTTCACGGTAAATGGTGCCATTCTCATCGTTGCCGATTTTCCCGGCCAATGTCGCCGGTACTCCCAAGGATGCCAAGGCGATGATGGTGTTCGGACAGGAACCACCGCAGGAGTAGGTGGTCTTGCGCTGCTTGCTAAGCTGCAACAACTCCTCCATACGCTGACTTGAAATGAGCGCCATGGTTCCCTTGTGAATTCCCAAGTCTATTATGTCCTGCTCCTCGACGCTCACGATGATGTCGATGAGAGGATTTCCGATTCCATATACCATGTGCTGCATCTTGTCCATCTATGGATATTGTACCATCGCTGGTCCATACAATTCAACAATGACCTTGCGAAAGTGAAGCCTCGGAGGTAGGATGACACCAAGGGGGAGGCAATGGGCGAGTATCGTATCATCGGAGGGAAAGCAGCAAGCGGCGAAGTACAAATAAGCGGCAACAAGAACTCCGCCCTTCCGTGTCTCGCGGCCACCCTGCTGACAGATGAACCCGTTCATTTGTTGAACGTACCTGACATCGAGGATGTGCAGGTAATGCTTGAACTCTTGCAGGACCTGGGTTCAACGGTAGTGAGGGAGGATACCCACAGCTACACCATCACCACAGGGAGCCGCAGCGGCTTGCTCAAACGCAATCTTGTCGAGGCGATACGGGGCTCGATTCTTCTGCTCGGACCCTTGCTTGCAACCAACGATGAAGTAAGGCTCACCCCTCCTGGTGGCGATGTAATCGGACTAAGGCGTTTGGACACCCACTTCATGGGTCTCGCTTCGCTTGGGGCCGACTGTACGATCAGCGAAGATGGTGAGATTCACATCAAGACAAAGAACGGTGCCCTTATTGGATCGGACGTGTTCTTGGATGAGGCTTCGGTTACCGCCACGGAGAATGTATTGATGGCGGCCGCCCTTGCCCGGGGGGAGAGCATCATCAGCAATGCTGCAAGCGAACCGCATGTCCAGGACCTGTGTTCCATGCTGCAGCTCATGGGCTGTCCCATCGAAGGCATCGGGTCGAACAGGCTTAGGATTACCGGGCAAAAACGTTTGAATGGATGTGAATTCCGTCTGGGTAGTGACTATATGGAAATCGGATCCTTCATAGGTCTTGCCGGGGCCAGCGGTGGACAGGTCCTGATCAAGGGCGTACAGCATGAGCATCTGAGAATGATTCGCCTCGGCTTTGAACGGATAGGCATTACCTTCGTCGAGGACGGCCCCTCCTCGCTTTTGGTTCCGAGGAAGCAAAAGCGGATCCTTGCCAAGGAAGTGGGCGGGCATACGGCAAAAATCGACGATGCTCCGTGGCCTGGCTTTCCCGCCGACCTGCTCAGCATCATCACCGTCTGTGCAACGCAGATGGAAGGCTCCATCCTGATTCATGAGAAGATGTTTGAATCAAGGATGTATTTCATCGATTGGCTTATCAGGATGGGAGCGGACATTATTCTATGCGACCCGCACCGCGCCGTGGTGAATGGTCCTTCCCAGTTGTTCGGGTCGACGGTTGCCAGTCCTGATGTACGCGCTGGAATGGCCTTGGTCATAGCTGCAGTCTGTGCTCAAGGGGAGAGCGTAATCCAGAATATCTACCAAATTGAACGAGGCTATGAGGACCTTTGCGGCAAGTTGCAGGCACTTGGTCTTGAGATTGAGCGATCCGAGTAATTCATGGTTTCTCCGTGATTTCTTCCTGGTATCCACAACGTTATCCACAAGTTATCCACAACCTGTTTTCTGCTGGTTGTATACAAGGTGGAGAAGTGAGAAGTTGCCTAGTGTTGCAGGCGTTTTGTCGACGTATTTTAAAAGAATGACAAGTAAATATATTATAAGTAATTAAATAAATTCCTAGCTCACAACTTCACTCTAATTTTTATATAGGTTTCATGTGGTTTTACTTACTCCATTTTGATGTCCGATGTACATATGACAAACCGGTTGTCAACAGGTTATCCACAACCTATACTCGATTCTGAAATATCGGGAAAATCACCTCTCGACAGTACTTACAAGTCATTTTCCCGAACGATGAAACATGTTTGTTATAGGATGAACTTGTGGATGGACATTCTGTCTGTAAGCATTATTCCTACATTGTTCATTCTTTACTCCTATGATACTCTGAAACAACCAAGAGAGGAGGGAATCGTGAAACAAAGAACCTGGGTTGCCAGCACGACCCTCATTTTATTATCGACTCTTCTGCTTGTTGTCATGTCACTGCTCACCATCATTCGTGTCGAACAGGTTTACACCAACAATACTGCTCAAAGCATCGAGCAGCTGAAGCGTCGGTTTCTCTACGATGCTGTGAACAACCAGATCAAACGCATCGACACCCAGCGCGAGCTGACTCAGCAGTTTTACTTTTCAGAGTTGGACAGGACAATCTGCATGGTCGACCACATATATAGCAGCGGAAGCGAACACATCGACCGGATTGTTTCCTATTTCACCAGTGAGAGCAATACTCTTTGGACGGCGATATTGTGGGAGAAGAGTACAGGGAATGTGTTGCTTGACAATCATTCACAGATTGAGGAAGGCCTTCCGGCGATTGAGACGGTCGACCGCCTGAGCAAGGAGTACCAAGTATATACAATCAAGTCCTATGGTCTTTACAACCTTTACCTAGGTATTCCCCAGTCGTTCATTGATGCACAGGTTCAAGAGTATATCGCCAAGGAAATATATGACTCCAAGTATTCGGAAGACTCCTACATCTGGGTGAATGAGGTGGTCAACTACGAGGGAGGGGATGCTTATGCCATCAGGCGCATTCATCCCAACCTTCGAGATACTGTAGGGACACTCCTTTCAACGAGCATGACCGATGTGAGGGGCAGCACTCCCTACAAGACCGAGTTGGAAGGGGTGAAGCAGAATGGAGAGCTGTTCTTCACCTATTATTTCAAAAAGATGGGCAGTGACATCATTTCCGAGAAGCTCACCTATGCCAAGCTCTACAAGGACTTTGACTGGATAGTCGCCATGGGAATCCATTTGGATGACCTTACGGAGTATATTGATGAAACGACCGGACAAAGTACGAGAATCGTCAGGCAGATCGCCCCTGTATTCATTATTTCCATCCTTGTTCTCTTCGTTCTGCACTCCCTGCTTCTGGTCTATCTTGAGCATCGCAGAAATAAAAAAAGCGAGCATATTCTCGAGGAGCAGGTCTATCAGGATCCCCTGACCGGTATCGGGAACCGGCGCTTCGGCCTGATGGTGCTCAAAGATCGCTTTCTCCAATTCAAACGGGCAAATACCGCAACGCTGATAGCCCTGTTTGATGTAGATTTCTTCAAACAGATAAATGACACCTATGGACACGATATCGGAGACCGCTGTCTCGTACAGCTTTCCAAGGCAATTTCCCAGGTCATCTGTACGGAAAAGTCACTCTTTCGATGGGGTGGCGATGAATTTCTAATTATTTGTCCCTCTGTTGCCACCGATGAGCTTGAACGAGTGAAAAAGACACTCCTTGAGACCGCACAGGCAACGTACATCACCTATGAAGGGATCTCCATCACCTTGACCATTTCGGTTGGGATTTCTTCATTTTTTCCCGCAGATGAGAGCGAGGAGCAAATTCTCAAACGTGCGGACAAAGCCTTGTATCGAGCCAAACAGCTTGGCCGTAATCGAATAGAAACAGAATTATAGAAAAAAGTGTTGACAGACCAAACAAAGGAACGGTATAACATATTTGAAAGTTAGTTTTAGCTAACTATGGAGGATTCAGTATGCCCCTTTCCTTTGCCCAGGTCGGAGAAACTCGCAAGGTGCTTTCCTTGCAGGGTGATGATATGTTGAAACAGCATCTGCTTGACCTTGGGTTTGTTGCTGGACAAACCGTGCAAATCATCGGAAACAGTAATCAGGGCCTCATTCTCTCCATCAAAGGTGTTCGCCTTGCCCTCAATCGCGGCTTGGCTCACCGTATCAATGTAGCATAATACCGTTCGAAGGAACGAAGAGAGGATAGAGATGACACTAGGAGAGTTGCGTCCTGGAGAGAAAGCACGGGTTCTGAAGATCGGGACCCAGGGAATGTTGCGTCAACGCATTTTGGATATGGGAATAACCCCTTCAGTCGAGGTGAAGCTTGTAAAGGTCGCTCCTTTGGGAGACCCCTTGGAACTCACGTTGCGCGGATATCAGTTGAGCTTGAGAAAAAGCGATGCCGCGTTGATTGAAGTTGAAAGATTATAAGGTTTTTTTCTACTTAAAGTTAGTTATAGCTAACATATAGAAGGAGTTCCTAATGTCCATTACCATCGCACTTGCCGGCAATCCCAATAGCGGCAAAACCACCGTATTCAATGCCCTGACCGGAGCAAAACAACATGTAGGCAACTGGCCGGGAGTAACCGTCGATAAAAAGGAGGGGCAGTACCGAAAGGACAAGAATCTGACCATCCTCGATCTGCCCGGCACCTACTCCCTCAGTCCCTACAGTGCAGAGGAGATCATCACCCGTACGTACATCGTGGAAGAGAAACCGTCCTGCATCATCGATGTGTTGGACGGCACTTCGCTTGAGAGGAATCTCTATCTCGCCCTGCAGATCTTGGAGACCGGCACCCCTACCGTACTTGCTGTGAACATGATGGACGAAGTAGCAGCAAAGGGTGATGTAATCGATGTTGCCCGACTTGAAGCAGAGCTTGGGGTTGCCGTAGTTCCTATTGAAGCGAGAAACAATAAGGGCCTCGACCAATTGATGGAGGCTGTGAATCGGACCATCGAGCAGAACCGCAGGCCCAAGCAGCTTGAACTCTACAGCCTTGCAGGCAAGGTCGATGAGGATACCCTCGCCGATCGTCGCTATAGCTACATTCAGTCCTTGGTGGAAACCTGTGTTCATTCAAAAAGAACCCAGGTTGTGCACATTGAGAGCTTGAGTGACAAACTGGACAAGGTGTTGACCCATCGGCTGTTCGCCCTTCCTGTATTCGCCTTGGTCATGTATGTGTTGTTTTCCATGACCTTCAGTGAAAATTTCCTCTTCGTCCCGGGGCTTCCTAGTCCCGGTATCGCCCTCGCAACCCTGGTCGAGACCCTCTGGGGTGGTTTGACAGGTGTTGTTTCCACGTTCCTTGAGAACGCAGGGGCTGCCGACTGGGCATACAGCCTGGTAGTGGATGGAGTGTTGGAGGGCATTGGAGCCATTTTCGGCTTCCTTCCCCTCATCCTTGTCCTCTACCTGTTGATGAGCTTTCTGGAAGACAGCGGCTATATGGCACGGGTTGCTTTCGTCATGGACAGAATATTCAGACGATTCGGGCTCTCCGGGCGCTCTTTCATCCCCCTCTTGATGGGTTTTGGATGCTCCGTCCCTGCAATCATGGCCACCCGAACCTTGGATAGTGAGAAGGACCGAAGGATTACCACACTCTTGTGCGGCTTTATGCCATGCGGAGCCAAACTGCCGATTTTCATCATGTTCGTCTCGGTCTTTTTTTCCGAGGGAAACAAGACCTTGGTGATTTTCTTCTTGTATGCACTCAGTCTTACCGTTTCGATTCTTGTTTCACTCATTATCAATCGTATTGCCTACAGGGGCCAGGTTTCCAACTTTTTGATGGAACTTCCCCAGTATCGTCTTCCCACCCTCCGTTCGGTATGGATTCATGGGTTTGAGAAAGTAAAGGGATTCGTACAGAAGGCAGGAACCGTCATTCTTGCTGCAACCATTCTCATCTGGCTGCTCTCCAATTTCAATCTACACTCCTTCACCGGACGAAATCAGATTGAACGTGGAACCGTACTCTCGGGGATGGACGACTCGTTCTTGGCTTCAGTAGGAAAGACGGTGGCTCCCGTGTTCAGACCGACCGGATTCGGCGCTTGGCGTCCTACCGTAGGAATTGCAACAGGCTGGGTCGCCAAGGAGATGGTTGTTGTCACCTTGGCACAGTTGTACAGCGAGGATGTCAATGATGAGTATCTTGAGCGGTACTTCTCGTCGATGGATGGTGATGCCTTGAGTGACCTTGGCTTTACTGATGGCCTCTACTCAGGTGATGAAGCGTTTGACATCTATACCGAAGCGGTATTGATGGAAGGATCCGACGAACATGCCCTGAGTACACTCCGCACTGATATTCCCACCAAGCAGGCCGCCCTTGCGTACATGGCTTTCAATCTTCTTTGCATGCCCTGTTTTGCGGCAGTCGGGGCCATGAAACGGGAGTTGAAAAGTTGGAAGCGTACCGCTTCCGCAGTGGGAATTCAGATGGCGACAGCCTATGTAGTGGCTCTGTTGATCAACCTGATCGGTTCACTGGTTTAGGAGGATACGTATGATCAACTATGTAATTGGAATCGGTTCGGCACTCTTTTTGTTCTCCATGCTTGTGAAGAGCATCCGTCGAAGACGAAGGATTAAGGCGGGGAAAGAGATGCTTCGGATGTGCAGCGGATGCTGTTCCTCCTGCCCGAGCAGCTGTTCAACCTAACTCCAGATCTTCCTCCATGATTTGGAGTTCCTGCTGTTCTCCACATGCGATGACACTCCGCCTGAGGGTGGAGAACAGCTGTCTGACATTGCCGGGCCAGTGATAGGACTGCAAGAGCCTGATGCTGGAGGATGAAACTTTTTTGTGGGGAGCATTCAAACCGAGGTAGTGGGAGCATAGCTGGGGAATGTCCTCCTTGTGTTCCCTAAGGGCCGGCATATGGATGTGGGTATCGGTGATGCGATACAGGAAATCACTACGCATGACATTCCGGTGAATCAAGGCGGAGAGCTTTTCATTGGATGCGGTGATGAGTCTGAACTTTGAGGTGTGCACCTGTGTGTCCCCGTATCTACGGTACTGCCCTGTCTCCAGCAGTCGCAGCAGATGAGCCTGGAATTGCAAGGAAAGGTTTTCAACTTCATCGAGAAAGAGGGTGGACTGATGTGCTTCGTGTATAAGGCCGGGAAGCTCTGTCTTGCCGTCGGTGAAGGCCCCTTTTGTGTGGCCGAAAAACATCGAGTTGCCCAAGGCGCTGCTGAGCAACGAGCAATTTATCGAGACTATGTTTCTATGGGGATATTTAAGGCGGTGCAGATAGTTCGCAGCAATCTCCTTGCCTGTTCCGGTTTCTCCGTAGAGATGTACCGAACAGTCCTGATGAGCATACCGCTTCAACTGTTCCCTCACCGAATGCATGCATTTGCTCTGTCCGATCAAGCCGCTTGGGTGATATGCGTGGCTCTCCTTCACTGCATCTTGCTGTTGAAGCTTGTCCAGATATTCAAACAGCTTCGAATAGTTCAACTCTTCTCGTCTCACACAGTATACCTTCAAGTTTGCCTTGGACAGTACCGGTTCCATTTGGTCTTTTTCAAGACAGAGAAGGATGGGAATGGTTGTTTGTCTGTCGGATAGGGCCTGCAGGAACCACTGGTAGGAACCCTTTGCCAATCGGTTGTCGATGATTATGAGTGCCGGTTGTTCGGTAGGCAGGGCTGCCAGGGCTTTTTCTGCCATGGAAAACTCACGAAGAAAGGCTGGTGTGAAATGCGACTTGAACTTTCCCTTGAATCGCCAGTCGGAGGAGACGATGAACAAAGACATAGAAACTCCTAACAAATGAGTATAGGAAATCTCGACTTGCAGAACAGAGACGCATCAATGGATTTCGATTATTTCCATGAAGATTTTGGGAGCAGGTTAGGTATAATTCTACTCTCATTGTGAGAGGTGTACCGGTTTATTGTTGTAGGTTTCTGTGAGGAGAACTTGTATGGCAGAAAGGGCGTAGACACCCGCTGTCTCACTTCTGAGGATGTTGGTCTTAAGAACGACCGGATAGAATCCCGATTGCTCCAGGAATGTGCACTCCTCATCACTGAAACCTCCTTCAGGACCAATGAGGACACAGACAGGCTTCTCAATAGGATGAGCCTCAAGCAGGGATGTGAGAGTCTTTTGGCTTTCGGAGCGGGTGCTTTGGTGAAAGAAAATGGCTAATCCCCGATCAGCCCACCATGAGGGGACATCCTGTAGATCAAGTACCTGCGATACAAGCTGCGTGGGGACAGGGGACCCGCTTTGCTGCAGGGCTTCCTTGATCTGGATCTCAAGCCGTTCAAAGCGTGCGTGTACCGCCTTCTCTTTTTTATCCGAAAGATCGGTAACACAGTACCTGCTGGAGACCAGGGCGAGTGTTGCAGCCCCGATCTCAGTGGCTTGACGGAAAATTTGTTCCTCTTTCCTTCCTTTGCAAAGACATTGCAGAAGCACCAGGTTGGGATAGGGCCCTTGGTAGGATGGCAGGGCATCAGTGGTCTGGACCTGCATGTTCTGCTCCACTTGTTGGCAGGAAAGTATACAACTGTGGCTTGTAATCTCGATAAGCGTGAGCAGATACTTGCGACCTTCAGTGTCGCGCCCGAGGATCTGCTGTCCTCGTTTCAAGCGCAACACCTTGGTCAAGTACTGGCTCTCCTTTCCTTCCAGCTCCAGATGCGGACCACCTTGGTAGGAGCGAGGCAGTACCAACTGCCTCATTTCCCTGTCCTGATGAATTCAACCGCCCGATTGAGCTGCTTGTCGAAGGTTGCATCAGCAATGGGTCGCTTGTCATAGGGCATCTTGGAAAGATACTCGTTGCGAACCAGAAGCGTCAGTACCTCCTCGTCAATCCCTCGTTCGGTGTAAAGGGAGGCGAAGCGGCGGATGTTGGCCTCACTCGGTTCTGGATTTTCCTGTACAAAGGTGCTGATCACCTTGTCGGTCATCAGCTGTTCAAAGGCGGGAATCTCCTCATCCGAGAGCTGGACATCCTCTACCAAAATATCCGGTTCAATTCCCAATTTGTGGATATTCTCCCCATTGGGTGTGTAATAATGGGCGGTTGTGACCTGGGCGAAACCCGAGCCGAATCGGAAGACATCCTGCACAATGCCCTTTCCGAACGTTTTTGTCCCGATGAGCGTCGCCCTGCCGTTGTCCTTCATTGCAGCGGCGAAGATCTCCGCCGAGGAAGCCGAGCCTGTATTGGTAAGGATTACTATAGGAAGATTGGCAGGAACCTCCGCTTTTCCCGTTGATATGTAGCGCTGGTCGCGCATCGTGCCTTTCTTACCTTGGATGGTTACCAGCGTCTTGCCTTCTTCAAGGAAGATGTTCGCCGACTGCATGGCTCCGTCCACAGCCCCTCCGGAATTGTTTCTCTCATCGATGATCAAGCCGACGATACCCTGCTTCATTAACTTTTGTACATGTTCGAGCAGTTGGTTGCCGGTTTGAGGCGTGAATTCAGAGAGAATAATATACCCGATGGTATCTTCAATGATGCCGCTGTCTACAGTGGGGGCGGTAATGCGTTCCCTTTTGAGCGTCAAATCGAAGGAGGTTCCATTTCGGTAGACCGTTATTGTTACGAACGTGTTCGCTTCTCCTCTTAGCTTCATGCTCGCTTCGTAACTGGTCAGTTCGTCTACCTTCTCCCCGTCTATGTGGCTGATCAAATCACCTGCCATCAAGCCCGCTCTCTGCGCCGGGGATCCGGGGAACGGTGATACGATGGTGATCATATAGGAGGAGGGAACGGAGGGGTCGATATTGTCCGGGGCGGGTTTGTTCAAATACGTCCCGATGCCTCCATATACCCCGCTGGTCTCTTCCTGGTACTCCTGTGCCTTGGAGGGCGGTACATAGAAGGAGTAGGGGTCGTCCAGGGATGCGACGAGGGCGGAAGCCAGGTCGTTGAACATCTTCTGCTTGTCGACCTCATCGATGTAAATTGAATCGACATATCGATACAGCCGTTCCAGCGAGGCCATATCGATAGTGATCTGGTCTGCTTCCATGCTTGTCCGTGTGGAAAGCGGAGCAGCAAGAATCTGCTCCATTGAACCACCTGCGAACAGGGGCAGGAAAATCAGCAATACTATGAAACTAAGGCTAAGCCTGCGTATTATGGTTCTTCTCATAGAGAGAATATACAGTATTAGAGAGAAAACGGCTAGGTTTTGTAGTATTGACCACACCCGCACAGCACATTACACTTGCCCCATGACACAATTCATCTCCTTCCCCAGCTGGATTTCACCGGAGATTATCCCCGGTCTACCCCTACGGTGGTATGGCCTGATGTACGTAGTGGCATTCAGTTTTGCCTACCTGATGATTCGCGTCCAGGCACGCAAAGGGGATATAGCCCTCGATGCCGACCAAACCCTGAACCTGGTGCTCTACTGTGTTGTCGGCCTGGTAGTCGGGGCAAGACTCTTTTCTGTTCTGTTCTATGACGGGACAACCTATTACTGGACACATCCTTGGATGATTTTCTGGCCGTTCAGAGACGGCCGATTCGTTGGATTGCCGGGGATGAGTTACCATGGTGGTTTGGTGGGCGCAATTCTCGGAGCCTGGCTTTTCAGCCGAAAATACCGTTTCAATTTTCTCTCTCTTGCCGATACGGTAAGTTATGCCGCTCCCTTGGGCTATACCTTCGGACGGTTGGGAAACTTCATCAACGGCGAGCTCTTCGGGCGTGTCTCGACGACTCCTTGGGCGATGGTTTTTCCCGATGCCCCCCGCTTTTCAACCAACTATGAATGGGTGAGAACCCTTGCCGATTCGCTAGGCATCGCCTATCAGAGCGGGGAGCTGGTCAACCTGCCCCGCCATCCCAGTCAACTGTACGAGGCCCTGTTTGAAGGGGTGCTGCTCTTCTGCTTCTTGTGGTTTGTCATCCGAAAGCGGAAAAACCTTAAAACCGGTATGGGTCTGGCTTGGTATATGATCGGATACGGGACGGTGCGGTTCTTCATCGAGTACTTGCGCTCCCCCGATGAGAATCTCGGCTACATTCTTGCATTCGGAAAACAGTCGGACAATATTGCCTTGTTTCAATCCTTCTTCAATTTCTCCATGGGGCAGCTTTTCTGCCTTGCCATGATATTCAGTGGAATCATCTTCATCCTTGTCCTACGAAAACAAAAAGGAGCCTTGCATGTCTCACATACATGAACGGGTAGCGGCACTGCGCGCCCTTCTAGCTCAACATGATCTTGATGCATGGATCATCAATGGAACCGATCCTCATCAAAGTGAATATGTTTGTACACGCTATAGAAGCCGGGAGTGGATAAGCGGGTTTACCGGAAGCGCCGGGACGGTGGTAATCACCAAGGAAGCTGCTCTTTTGTGGGTCGACTCACGCTATTTCATCCAGGCCCAGCAGCAGATCGAGGGTAGTGAATTTATCATGATGAAGGTCGATACCCCTTCCTATCCCGACCCCTATTCCTACCTTGTGCAGCAGCTTCCAGAGGGGGGCAGGGTCGGCATCGACAGCGCAACCCTCACTGTCTCAGCCAAGGCCTCGTTGGAGGCATCTTTTGAAGGCAGGGTGGTCCTCGTTCCCTTCTCAGACCTTCTGGATGCAATCTGGCTCGACAGGCCTCCTGTTCCCTCTCGGGAAGTTGTTCATCTTCCCAACGATATTGCAGGGTTCAGTTCGGTGCAGAAACTTACCATGGTACGCCTTGCCATGGCTCAGAAGGGGTGTGACTATACCGTCATCTCCTCCCTTGACGATATCGCCTGGATCACCAATCTCAGAGGATCGGATGTCACCTACAACCCGGTGTTTCTCTCCTACTTGGTGGTAGGCAGACAGCAGGCTTGGTTGTTTACCGATCCGGGCCGCTTTGATGCAGAGACCAAGGACCTGATTTCCTCCGATTTTGAGATTCTTGACTATGAGGCGATCTCTCCCACCCTCTCAGCCATGCTGAAGGCCGACGATGTCATCTATTACAATCCCGATAAAACAAACCTTCTTCTTTTTGCCGCTTTTCAAGGAAACAAGCATGTGACAGGGCGCGAATTCACCACCGACCTGAAGGCGAGCAAGAATGAGACGGAGTTGGAGGGAATGAGAAAGGCCCATCTGCTCGATGGGGTTGCCTTGGTTAATTTCCTGGCTTCCCTGGATACCAAGAAAGGCACCTATACCGAAATTGAACTGAGCACCATGCTCAAACAACAGCGGCAGCGTAATGCCCACTGCATCGGAGAATCATTCTCCCCCATCAGCGGGTGGGCCGCCCACGGGGCGATGTGTCACTATAGTGCCGACGAGAAGAGCAATGCGACGGTGCAGGGGGACGGACTGCTTGTCCTCGATACCGGCGGAATGTATACCTTCGGCCTTACCGATGTGACCAGGACCATTCTTTTCGGTACCCCCACCGAGGAGCAGAAGCGTGACTACACCTTGGTGCTCAAAGGCAATCTTGCCCTTGCGAACATGCGCTTCCCCGAGGGAACCTGCGGGTATCAGCTGGACGTGCTTGCAAGGCAGTTCCTCTGGCAGCAGGGCTTGAGCTACTTCCATGGTACCGGTCATGGACTGGGGTTCCGCCTCGGCGTCCATGAGGGTCCGCAGTCGATCAGTGTGAAGCCGCTTGCCGTACCGCTTAAGAAGGGTATGATCGTCAGTGATGAGCCCGGCATCTACAAGGAAGGCCGGCATGGAATCCGTATTGAGAACATCCTCGCGATCAAAGAGGATGTGAAAACTGAATTCGGGCAGTTCTTGAGCTTTGAAGTCTTGACCATCTGTCCGTTTGAACGCACATTGATAGATAAGAATCTACTTACAGTGGAGGAGATTGCCATGGTGGACGCCTACCATCGATGGGTCTTTGAAGAATTGAAGGACCTGGTGGACAGTGCCGCTCTCCCATACCTTGAGAGAGCCACCGAATGTTTGTAAGCAGATATGCTGAAGGAGAACATACCAATGGTTGATGCATTAAAAAAAATGGGGAAGATTTCCCGCAAGGGTCCTGTCGTCCTGGTGATCATGGATGGAGTAGGATTTGGAAAATACAAGGAGGGCGATGCCGTTGCAGCCGCTCTCACCGGACATTTGAACAAGCTGTACAAGGCCAATCCCTGGACGAAGCTGAAGGCCCACGGACTTGCCGTCGGGCTTCCCAGCGATGACGATATGGGCAACAGTGAAGTAGGGCATAATGCCATGGGCTGCGGACGGGTTTTCTCCCAGGGTGCGAAGTTGGTCAACAACTCAATCGAGACCGGTGCCATGTTTGAGGGAACCACCTGGAATAAACTGGTTGCCAATGTAAAAACCAAGGCATCAACGCTGCACTTCATCGGTTTGCTCAGCGACGGAAACGTTCACTCGCACATCGACAACCTCAAGGCTATGATCGTGCAGGCCAAGAAGGATGGGGTTGCAAAGGTTCGCATCCATGCCCTGCTCGACGGCCGCGATGTCGGCGAGGTCAGTGCACTTGAATACTTCGACCCCTTCGAGGCTTTTCTTGCTTCGTTGAACGATGCTTCCTTCGATGCAAGGATTGCCAGCGGTGGCGGCCGCATGGTCATTACCATGGATCGATACAATGCAAACTGGAATATGGTACGCAAGGGTTGGGAGACTCATGTTCTGGGTGAAGGCCGGATGTTTGAAGGCGCCCATCAGGCCATCGAGACGCTGCGCAAGGAGAGCAAGGCCATCGACCAGGACCTTCCCCCGTTCGTCATCGCCAAGGATGGAAAACCGGTGGGAACCATCGAGGATGGCGACAGTGTCATACTCTTCAACTTCCGAGGCGACCGTGCCCTTGAGATAACCAAGGCTTTTGAAGCACAAGAGCTTGCCGAATTCGACCGAAAACGTCATCCGAAGGTAGAATATGCCGGGATGATGGAGTACGACGGGGATTTGCATGTTCCCAGCCAATTCCTGGTCACACCTCCGGCCATCGACAAGACAATCGCCGAGTATCTTTGTGCCTCCAAGGTGCGGCAGTTCTCGATCAGTGAAACGCAGAAATTCGGCCATGTAACCTACTTCTTCAATGGCAACAAGAGCGGAAAGTTCGATGACAAGCTCGAAGAGTATGTAGAGATTCCCAGCGATATCGTTCCTTTCGAGGAGAGGCCCTGGATGAAGTGTGCCGAGATCGCGGACCGTGTCATCAAGGAAGTGGAGAGCGGCAAGTGGGACTTCATCAAGCTTAATTTCCCCAACGGGGACATGGTCGGTCATACAGGCAACTTCCAGGCTGTTGTGTGCTCGATGGAAGGGCTTGACCTGCAGATAGGGAGAATCCACAAGGCGGTCATGGAGGCCGGCGGCGTCATGGTAATCACAGCCGACCACGGCAATGCAGATGATATGTTCGAGCATGGAAAGGATGGAAGCGTGCAGTACAAGGAGAATGGCGATCCGAAGTCCAAGACCAGCCATTCGCTCAATCCAGTGCCGTGCATCATCTGTGACAGCAACTACCAAGGAGAGTATGAGAGCGAGCTCAAGACAGGGCTGGGGATCAGCAGCATAGCTGCAACGTGCATGAATCTTCTCGACTTTGAAGCTCCCGCCGAGTATGATCCGAGTATCATTACCATGCGATAACTGTATTTTCGTACTATGATTAACAGGGCCTACGGGCCCTGTTTGTCGTTTCAAGGAGGGTTTCTATGGATTACAAGGAGTTTGGAAGAACCGCTCATCGTTCCAGCAGGGTCATCTTTGGTGCTGCGGCACTGGGGGAGGTAACCCAACAGGAAGCAGACAGGACGCTTGGTCTTCTTTTGGACCACGGGATCAACCATATCGACACCGCCCGAAGCTATGGAGAGTCGGAACTTCGCATCGGACCTTGGATGAAGCAGCGGCGCTCAGCTTTCTTTCTTGCATCGAAAACCGGTATGCGGACCAAGGCGGAGGCTTTGGAAGAACTCAAGCAGACACTCGATCGCCTCAAGACGGACCATCTTGACCTCTGGCAGCTGCATTTCCTTGTCGACGCCCAAGAGTGGGAAGCAGCCATGGCCGAAGGCGGGGCCCTGGAGGCAGCCATGGAGGCTAAAAAACAGGGTCTGGTACGCTTCATCGGGGTAACCGGTCATGGTGTTGACGCACCGAAGGCCCATCTGAAAAGTCTTAAAGTCTATGATTTCGATGCGGTGCTTTTACCTTACAATTACACCATGCTCCAGAATCCTGTCTACAACGCCGATATGGCACAGCTTCTGGAAGTCTGTTCGAAACGCAATGTTGCCGTACAGACCATCAAATCGCTTGCACGCGGGGCATACAATCCCAATGAAAAAACGTTCGCGACCTGGTATGACGCTCTCAGCGATGAATCCTCGATTGAAAAAGCAGTGCACTATGTCTTGTCAAACGAGCAACTCTTTCTCAACAGTACCGGTGATATCGATCTGCTTCCTCTTTTACTGAAGGCTGCAGAGAAGCCCATTGTTCGGCCTACGGAGGAAGAAATGAAGACATTGGTGGAGAAAGAGGGAATGAAGGCACTCTTTGTGTGATCAGGTCCAGATGTGATAGGTTCTGGTCACCAGGATGAGAATGGTGGTTCCCGCTACATAGAAGACCAGTCCCAATACATTGAACAACGTTTTTTGGCTGATTGTCACCATCGCATTGCCTACGATCATCAGGATGAATGAGAGACAGCGGACAAACGTCTGCCTGCTGAACTGCTCCTCGAACATGGCGATGATGAAGGTGGCGACGGCAAGCACGTTGATCAGTATGCACACGCCGAGAAACAGGGAGTTGGTTACACTCGCCTCAAAAAGAAATGAGGGGGAGTTGACCGATACCGGTACGATCATTGATAAAAACAGGGCGCTGGCAGCTGCAACAAAGGAGTACTGGCTGAGTTTTGCAGGATTGATGGTCTGTTGGAAGAGCCCTGAGGCCAGAAACAGGAATGATGAGAAGAGCAGGGAGAAGTGATACAGTACTGAAATTGCAGACGGGTTGAGGATGAAAATGTGGGTGATGGAGTGATAAAGCGGGAGAATTTTTACATTGCCCAGGCTTATCATTAAAAACAAGAGAGGGAGCACCCTCGCTTCCGCTCCAATGTTTGCACGATAGAAAAAACAGAGCAGCAAGGCAGCTGTAAACGCCACCCAAAGGTGAATGAAAGAAGGAATCAGAAATGACCGCGCCGTGTCCCATATTTGCTGCTGTACCGCACTGATGCTGCCATGAACTATGCTGACAGTAAGAATGAGGGTAAGAAGGCCCTGAATGCCCAATAGGACAAAACGCAGATTTTTTCCCATAGTCTGTTACAGGATGTCACGGTAGGCGCTCTCAGTGAGAACACCCATTTGTTGGCAGGTGTAGGCTGAGCCGAAGGCTGCAATGAAGGAGTCTACAAGGATTCCCAATCCGTTGAGTATCGGCATCAGGGCGACAAGCGTCATCTCGGCACCATATAAGTCGATTTTCAGAAATTGCAGGGCGATGATGGAGATGAAGAATACCTCATAGCCGAGGTAGAGCGGGCTTGCATACGCGAAAAGGGCACTGGAAAGGGCGACAAAGATAATCACCTTGTCCGAGGGCATGGAGGATGTGGCGGCATAGAGCAGGCTGAGTATGCTCAAAGTCGCAATCATGGCCGAACCTCCCCTGCCGATGAGGGTGTAGAGGGGAACGGCTGTCGCACTGACACGTTTTTGACAACCAAGGTTGTGTCGGGAAAGCGATATGGTCATAGGGCTGGAGAAAAAGATGCTGCCGGTGAAAAGAGCCGCCGCCGCCGGTGCGAGCATGCGGTAGATGATCATATAAGGATTAACACGGAAACGGGTGACCAGACCAAAGAGAAGTGGCAGAACAACCAGGATGCCCGAAAGGGTTGAAATGATCAGCATGAGCAAGAAACGTCCGGCGACAAAGAGGGTGCCTTCCATCTGCAGGTGGCTGAACCAGTAGGAGGATGCAAAGAAAATAAAGAAGTGCCCGGTGGTGCTGTACGCCCTGGCAAGGCGGAACATGGTCTCGCTGAGCGAGTTCATGGTGACGTATGCCGGTCTGATTACCTCTACATTCGGCTTGAGAAAGTAACCGAAGACCAAGGCTATTACCAGAACAGGGAGCAAGAAGCTCTCTGCATTGGCCAAGGTGTAGAACGGATTGATCGGAAGCATCGATTCGAAGAGGGTGGAAATCGATTGGGGTGCAATAATGGAAAGCGATGATGCATCGCTGCCTGCACTGGTGCTGGCAGGGAAATTGGACGGGAAGAACCTGAAGACAATGGCACAGCTCATAACCAACAGCAGGGTGGAACCTATGCTCCATAGAATGGTGGTACGTGCGAACACCCCTCCCTTACGATCTTTCCTGAGGGATGCTATTCCGCTTGAGAAGCCGAAAAAGACCAGTGGAATCAAGACGAACCCACCGAGCTGCACCAAAAGGGCGGTGATGGTGTACATCACTTGTTGAAATATACCCGACTCTCCAAATAAAAGGGTTGCAGCCAAACCGAGGGCGGTTGCAGCCAGATAGCTTATCCAGGTCTTCATAGTTTCCAAGAGTATCTTATCAGATGCAGCAAGTCAATCAAACGTCGCTTTTCAACCCAACAGCTGATCAAGCTTATATCCAGACTGCATCTCAGCTTCCATAAGAATCCTGATATAGGAGCTTACATTCCCCATTCCCTTGATTACTGCAAGAGAAAGCGCTGATAGATAGATGATCTCCTGCATTGCCTCCTTTGTGTACCACGTTACTCCCTGGTACTCATTGACCTGTGCATATTTGGCAAGGCTGGAATCGGAAAGCAACAGAGCCAATATCTGCTTGGGATCTTCCATGCCGTCATCCACCATGAAGGCCGCACTTGCCAGGATGGCGGCACTATGGCAGGCTTTTCTCGCTGATTCCTCGGTAAATCCTGCATCGCAGAGCTCTTTGGAGAAGAACCGGGAAAGAAGCAGGCTGTCGCTCGCCCTCATAGCCTCGCTGATGGTCGCCTCGTCACCGAGAAACGGTTTGAGGAAGAATGATGCTGCGACCACTGCTTCCATCTCATCAAGGATGCGCGAACCGTACAGGAATGCGCGATTTTCCTCACGCTTGAAGAGAGTGCTGTATCGCTGGACTTGTGAAAGCATCTGTGCAGGACTCACATCATTGGGGAGGGAAGGCAGTGATTTTTGGGCGGCGGGATGCAGGTTCTCGACGGCAGCCGCCAAATGCGCATAGGCCTCGGCCAAGGTGAGAATGAGCTTTCGCTCGCTCTTGCTGGTAGCCTCTCCATTGAGAATAAGCCTGATTTGCTTGAAGAAGTTCTCCGAGTGGAAACTCTCCATTGCTTTGTAAACAGGCTTGAGGCGGAGCGCAAGGATTTCTTGTTCGAGGTTGGCTATCCCGCTCTCTCCGATCTGCTCATACAGTTCGGAGTATGTCCCGTCGACATCCTCAACTTCACGGATATTCAGAAGCACCTTGGTCTCAAAACCTCTGAGATGGACTGCCATCCCCTCATCATACACCCTCAGTGACGGTCTCATATACGTGAGGCCCTCATTGAACGAGTCGTAAATCAGGTACCTTCTTCCTCCTACCGTCAAGCCGAGAGCCTCTCCGAGACTTACCGTCTCGCTTCGTTTCTCCTCTCCAATTTTCTGAAGCTTGGGGCAGCTGGTCTTGATCCAGCCTTCCACACTCTCATATTGGTTATTGTAGAGAACCAAGGCGCGCTCACGCTCATTGCCGTTGACATAACAGAATGCCGATTGCTGGACATTCCCCTCCCGATACAAGTCGAAGAGTTGGAAGTAGTCGACGCCGCTGAAGAGATACCGCCTTTTCAAAAGCGGGAAAATCCGTCGATAGTGCTCATCGACCAGATATTGATTGGGCTTTTCGTCCCAATACGCTCGGCGGTACTCCATGCCGTACTTTTCCCTATAGCCTTCAATCTGGCCGTGACCGAACATCGGCAGTCCCGGCATGGTGGAAAGCAGGGTGCAGACCCCGAAATATTTGTCCCCGTCTCCAAATTGGGCGAGTGCCGTTTCCTCATCAGGGTTGTTCATGAAATTGACGAAACGCTTGAGAATCTCAGGCTCGAAGGCGATGGTGTTCTTGATCGTCTCCCGATACTTCTGGTTTTCCTGATTCTTGAGCATGTTCATGAAAGCGCTGTTGTAGACTCGATGCATTCCCAGGGTACGCACGAAGTACCCTTCCATCATCCAGAAGGCCTCGGCAAGCAGCAATGTGTCAGGCAGCTCCTCATTGATGCGGTCGACAACCTCACGCCAGAACTCCTGGGGGATTTTCTGGTTGAACTCGAGTTCGTCCATGCCGTATTGGGTGCGGCCTGCTATATCACCTCCATGTCCCGGTTTCGGATACCAAAGTCGCTGGATGTGCTTCTTTGCCAGGGTCATTGCAGCATCGAAGCGGATGATCGGGAAGTTGCTGGCAACATGCTTTATCTGCTGATAGACAGCCTCGCGGGTGGCAGGATTGAGGAAATCGAGCTGTGCAGTGTCATTCCAAGGCATCGATGTACCATCGTTGCCATGGAAAATATAGGTGGTGTCTCCTGAACGAAGGTCTTTGCGTCTGAATGTGACGGCAGCATCGCTGCGGTCATAGTAGTGATCCTCAAGCTTGATTTCCACCGACGGGTCTGAAGAGAGATTGGGACCATCATACGTATAGGAGGGGAAAGGAGGATAATGCTGCTGGATGAAATATTCACTGTGGTTGAAGACCCAATCCCCATCGATTCCGGTGTGGTTGGGCACCATGTCGCTCGCCAGACGGATGTGGTAGCGGCTGCAGCGCTGGCGCAGGTTGTCCAGTGCCTGCCAGCCTCCGATGGACTGGGCGATCTCATAGTTCTTCAGCGAGTAAGCCGATGCTTCGGCATCAGGATTGCCGCACAGATTCTTGATCTTCTTGCTTGCCGAGCTGCGCTCCCACAATCCGATGAGCCACAGGGCGGTGAATCCTCGAGAAGCGAGTTTCTCCAGCTCCTGGTCGGGAATCTTGTCCAACGTGTCGATCGGGTAGCCGTACTCCTTGGTAAGCTGGTCCAGCCAGACCAGAGTCGATTTGGCGATCATGATGACATTGGGCATCCAGTTCCGGTCGGCGGTGAAGGCTTCGTATTCATGGTCGAATATGCTGTAGTCGGGAACCACCATCACAGGACTCCCGCCTGCGCCCACCGGCGGGAAGTGCGGCTTGTCCTCCTCCTGCACGAAGTCGATTGCCCTGAGGAGCATCGTCTTCAGGCTCTGGGGAATCAGGTCCGCCCAGGCTTCAAGAATGTAGCTGATCTGGTCGAGCAACGAATCCGGATAGAGTTTTGCAGGACGGGTGAGGAAGGAAAAAATGTCGGAGTCACTGTTGCCCATGACGGCGGAGGCTTTGGTATACCCACCCAGCAGGGCGGTAACCGCCTGGGATGCCTGGGGGAAGGAGAGTCCTTCGGGTGAAAGGAACGGCTTTGCAGCCATGATGAGGGCAGGATTCTCCTGCATTACCTGATGAAGGAAGTAGCCGCGAAGCGACTCTTCATAGAAGAAATCCAAAGGAAGGGATTGCTGAACCAAAAGCGGCGACGGGAACTCCTTCATGTAGAAGGCCAGCACCTCCTGGGCGGCATGGTTCTTATTGATCAAGGCCGTAAGGCGGGTGAAGAAATCAGGTTCGCTGTCGCTGAGGTATCGGCTGAGAACACTCTGATAGAGCTGGTGGAGGACCGCTGTGGCATGGAGCTTGCCGGCTGACACCCAGTCGTTTCCCCCCTTTGCCTTTACCTTGCTGTTGTAGATGTGTGCGATTTCCGTGGCTTGCTTGTAGAGCAAAGAAAGATCGGAATCCGAAGGGAACAACGCTGGAAAAAAATCCATTTCAGTCCTGGTACGAACTGAAATGCGAAAATCACGTGTAATCAAATCACGCCTCCCTGAGGGTGGGTCCATCCCTGAACAGTAATGCCAGTATACCATGAGAGCGCTTGGTTGTAACCCCTTTCTTGAAAAACGGGGACTGTTAGACTAGTGTATTTGTTACTGGTAGAGAAGAATATGCGTCTGTAAGCATTTTTTCTGCGAGATCGATGACCAGCGGCAGGGAAATTTCCTCGTCAGGTGTAAACCGTTCCAGCACAAAGGAGGCAACCGAGCCGTGCTGCGGTCTGCCGATACCTATCCTCAACCTGAAAAATTGATCGCTTTGAATATGGGCCCTGATGGACTTCAGCCCGTTGTGACCTCCCAGTCCTCCGCCTTTCTGCAGTCGTAGTGTTCCGAACGGCAGTTCCAAATCGTCGTGTACGACTAGAATCTCATCGATGGCGTATCCGTAGAAATCCATGCAGGCACGAACCGACCTTCCGCTCTCATTCATGTAGGTGGAGGGTTTGAGCAGCTTGGTTGAATTGTCCGAACTCACAAGGCCGTGGAACTTCTCACTCCATCTTGCCTGGGGATGACGATGCTCTGCAACCATCCAGCCGACATTATGTCTTGTTCTTGCATATACCTTGCCCGGGTTGCCCAGAAATACCAGAAGCTTTACCATACGCGTATCATACGGGCAATACGGGAGGCATGCAACGATGTACGTGATGGTTTTCTATGTTCCCCAGTCGCATCTGGAGGAAGTGAAAGAGGCGGTCTTCAGTGCAGGGGCCGGTATCATGGGCGGGTACGATCGATGTTGCTTCCAAACCTTGGGAACCGGACAGTTTCGGCCCCTTGCAGGCAGTTCTCCTTTTCTCGGGCAGGTTGGAACGCTTGAACAAGTACCGGAGTGGCGTTTAGAATTGGTCGTTGATGAAGAGCATGCCGCCCAGGCAGTCCAAGCCCTTTTGGACACCCATCCCTATGAGGTCCCTGCCTATCATTTGATCCCGGTCTTGACCCTTGAGGGGGTCGAGTTCAGCGAATAGAGGAGCTTCTATGGCAAAAACGATTGCCCAGATCAACGAGAAGATCAAGGCAGGAAAGGCGGTGGTGGTCACTGCCGAGGCCTTCAGTGCTATGGCGAAGGAGAAAAGCCTCGCCGAGCTGGCCCAGGAAGTGGATGTGGTAACCACAGCTACCTTCGGACCGATGTGCTCCTCCGGGGCGATCATCAACTTCGGCCACTGGTCGCCGGGAATCAGAATGGAGGAAATTTCCCTCAACGGGGTAAGCGCTTATGAAGGGCTTGCCGCTGTCGACACCTACATCGGGGCGACCAGTGAATCGAAATTCGATCCCGCCTATGGCGGGGCGAACGTAATCGAGGACCTTATCCGCGGCAAGGATGTGCGCCTGCATGCCAGGGGCAAGGGCACCGATTGCTATCCTACCAAGGAGGTCGATACCTGGATCAACAAAGAGACGGTCAATGAGTTCTACCTTTTCAATCCCCGTAATGCCTACCAGAACTATGCAGCGGCGACAAACAGCACCAATCGCATACGATACACCTATATGGGAAGCCTTCTTCCCCGCTTCAGCAATATCACGTATTCGACCAGCGGTGAGCTTAGTCCCTTGCTCAATGATCCATTTTTGAGGACCATAGGAATCGGCACCCGAATTTTTCTCGGCGGCAGCGAAGGGTATGTGGTATGGAACGGGACCCAGTTCAATACCAGGCGCGAGCGCAATGAATATGGGATCCCCAAGCTCCCCGGGGCCACCTTGGCCGTAATCGGTGATGCAAAACGAATGTCCTCCGATTATATCCGTTCAGCCTACTATGAGAAATACGGCGTATCGCTCTTTGTCGGTATCGGGATTCCCATTCCGGTTCTTGATGAGAGGATGGCCAAGCATCTGAGCATCTCCAATGAACAGATTGAGACCACCATACTCGACTACGGGCAGGAACATCACCCGGCGGTGGGAACCACCTCCTACGCCAAGCTTGCCAGCGGAAGCGTAACGCTGCCTGACGGCAAGGTGGTGAAAACCGCTCCGCTCTCCTCGCTTGCAAAAGCCAGGGAGATTGCCGAACTCTTAGGTCAATGGATTCGTGAAAAGCGATTTTTTCTTACCGAGCCTGTACAAATGCTTCCCAAAGACAGTTTTGTCAAACCCTTGGTTCCCCGTGAAGGAGGTGAGCAATGAAACGTCGCTACGCCCTTCGCTTCTCTCCCACCCTGGTGGAGCAGCCGATCGTCAGCAAACTCGCCCGCTCCTACGATGTCGACATCAACATCCTTAATGCCGATGTAGCCAGCGGTCGGGGAGGCAAGCTCATCGTTGAGCTCTGCGGAACCGAACAGAATCTTGATGCCAGTGTGGTGTATCTCTCAGAGATGGGTGTCATTGTCTCGGAAATGGTCAAGGAGCTGCTCTTCCGGGAGGATGGGTGCATCCACTGCGGTGCCTGTACCGCTGTCTGCTCCCCCAGGGCACTGCGGTTGAACGCCGAGGCAAAGCTGGTCTTTGATGTTTCCCTTTGTGTGGTATGCGGACTGTGCACCCAAGCCTGTCCTCTGCGACTCTTCGAGGTTTCCCATGAGCGGGAAGCGTGAGACCAGACCCCGATGCCTGCTTGAACCTTGATGTCCCCTTACCAAGGGATGCACTATAGATATATGTAAGAGTTAGGGTTCGAGAACATCGATGCCGTTGGAGGTGCATACTGCAATGAATAGAACGGAGTACCTGAAGAGCCTGCTTTCCCAGCGCATCGTATTGCTTGACGGGGCGATGGGGACCATGATCCAAAGTCAGGGATTGGGCATCGATGATTACACGCTCGACGGCTTGGCCGCCTTTGGATGCAATGAGGTGCTCAACCTCACCCGTGGCGAGGTGATATTCTCAATCCATCGGCAATACCTTGAGGCAGGGGCCGATATCATCGAGACCAATACCTTTTGTGCCAATGCCTTTAATCTGGCGGAGTATGGTCTGCAGGACCAGGTTCAGACCATCAACCAGGCAGCTTGTGAAATTGCACGCGAAGCCGCTGCCGATTTTGAGGCGGTCAATGCAGGCTACGTATTTGTTGCAGGCGTCATCGGACCAACCAATCGTTCCCTCTCTTTCTCTCCCAAGATGGAGGACCCCGCCTATCGGCAGAGTGATTTCTCCGATTTCCATGCCATGTACCTCCAGCAGGCGCGTGTGCTCGTCCAAGGAGGCGTCGATCTGATTCTGATCGAAACCGTCTTCGATACGCTCGCGGCCAAGAGTGCCATCCTCGCATGCATCGATGCCATGGGTGAGGAGGGAAGGACCATTCCCATTATGGTCAGCGTCACCTTCAGCGACCAAAGCCGGAGAACCCTCAGCGGTCAGACCCTTGATGCATTTGTAACAAGTCTTGGAGCGTTTCCCCTCTTCAGCCTGGGGCTGAACTGCTCGACCGGACCACAGGAGATGCTTCCCCTCCTGCAGGAGCTTGATGCAATCTGCCCGTTTTACGTCTCCGCCCATCCCAATGCAGGCTTTCCCGATAAGGAGGGGCATTACACCCTTACCCCGCAGCAGATGGAAACCCAGCTTTCACCACTCTTGGAGGAAGGAAGGCTCAATATTCTTGGAGGTTGCTGTGGCACCACCCCGGCCCATATTGCCGCTCTGAAGAAAGCCTCCCTGCAGGCAGTACCCAGAAGTAAGCCTCAAGCTCCTCATGCCTTGCAGCTCAGCGGTCTCGATGCAATCACCGTCAAAGAGAACACCCTGCTGGTAATCGGGGAGCGTACCAACGTCGCCGGTTCACGCAAATTTGCCCGTCTGATCAAAGAGGAGAAGTGGGAGGAGGCTCTTGCCGTTGCCCGTCTGCAGGTAGCCCAGGGCGCCCGGGTTTTGGATATCTGCATGGATGCCTCCATGCTTGATGCAAAAGAGAGCATGCGCTCGTTTTTACGTCATATCGCCGGCGATCCCTCGGTGAGCAAGGCGGCCTTGATGATCGACTCCTCCGATTGGTCGGTAATCGAAGAAGCCCTGGGTGAAGTGCAGGGCAGGGGAATAGTAAACTCCATCAGTCTGAAGGAAGGTGAGGAAAGCTTCGTCAGCCATGCCAAGCACATTGCCCGTTACGGGCATGCCATGGTGGTCATGCTTTTTGACGAAGAGGGGCAGGCTGCCACCTATGAGCGAAAGATGGCCATTGCCGAGCGCAGCCATGCCTTGCTCCTTTCTGCTGGTATCAGGGAGCAGGACATCATCTTTGATGCTAATGTGCTTTCCATCGCCACCGGTATTGAAGAGCATGACACCTATGCCCGTGATTTCATCCTTGCCACGCGAGAGCTGAAGCGGCGCTATCCCTTGTGCCATACAAGCGGCGGGGTCTCCAATCTCAGTTTTTCCTTCAGGGGCAATGAGAAGGTCAGGACAGCGATGCATGCCGTGTTGCTCTCTCTTGCAGACCTGGATATGGCAATCATCAACCCTGCCTCTCTTCTGGATGCAGAGCGCTTGGACGAAAAGACGCGTACCATCATCGAGAAAGCCCTGCTTGCAGAGGATGAGGACCTGGCGCAGAACCGCGCCAATCTGATTGCTCTTGCACTGGCGATGCAGGAGGATGAGAGTCCGCAGAGCAAAATGGCCGACCGTAAAGAACGAAGTGCAGGCGAGCGTCTGTTCGACGCCGTCCTTGCAGGAGACCACACGTATCTGGAGCAGGACCTGAAGGAACTTGAAGCGGAGAATCCTCTGACCTTGGTGGAAGGAACGCTGATGGATGGGATGAAGGAGGTAGGCCGGCTTTTTGGTCTGGGTAAGCTGTTCCTCCCTCAGGTGGTACGAAGTGCACGGACGATGAAGCTTGCTGTTGATATCCTCCAACCGCGTATTGCAGAGTATTTAAAGCAGAATAACAATGAATCAGGTAGTCAAAAGAGGCCGGTTGCGGTGATGGCTACAGTCAAGGGTGATGTGCATGACATCGGCAAGAACATCGTCAACCTAATCCTTCGATGCAACGGCTTTGAGGTGATCGACCTTGGAGTCATGGTACCTCCCCTGACTATCTGGGAAGCCGCGGTCGCCAATAAGGCGGACTTGGTCGGCTTAAGCGGTTTGATCACTCCATCGCTGAAAGAGATGGAGGCTGTCATTACGTTGTTTGAGCAAAAGGGCTCTTCCATTCCCATTTTTGTGGGGGGCGCCACCACCAGTGAAATCCATACCGCAGTCAAGCTGGCGGTCCTCTACTCCGCCTCGGTGATCCAGACCAAGGATGCATCGGCAATGGCCTTGGCTGCCAAGCAGGTGGTGGGGCCGGATAAGGAAGCCTTCAAGCGAGGTTTGAATGCTGTCTACCAGGACCTGAGACAAGCTCATCACATGCCCAAGGATGGAGCCAAGGTTCAATCGGCCTATGCAGAGTCTCTACAGAAGAGCAGTCAGAAGCAGACGGGATCCAAAGCCAGGACCTATGGGGTGTTTACCAAGACCGATTTCCATCTTGGTGATTTGGCGGCCGGCATCAATTGGCGCATGTACTGTTCTGCATGGAAAGTCCCGTTTGACAGCGAGGAGGGAAGGAACCTCATTACCGAGGCGAAGCATCTTCTTGCCGAGAGCGAGGTCATCCGCCTCTTCGAAACCGGATGCAAAATCGTCTATGGCTTGTTTCCTGCCTCCAGCGACCGCTTGCAGGTGCAGGTGGGTGATGCTTCCTTCTTCTTTCTTCGTGACGAGGAAAGCGGACTCTGTCTGGCGGATTTCATCGCAGTCGATGATACGGTGGGACTGTTTGTTTCCACCTCATCGCTGAGCCTCGAGCCCTATCTGAAGCAATTGGAAGCCGAAGGAAAAACCATGCAGCTGCTCAGCCTCAAGCTGCTTGCCGACCGGCTGGCCGAAGTATTGGCCGAGCAAGCCCAAATCCAATTGAAGCGGCTGTGGGGATCTGATGAGCTCTCATTCATAAGACCGGCTCCCGGCTACCCGTCCTGGAACGACCACAGCGAGAAACAAACGCTATTCTCCCTGCTGGCTGCGACAAAGACCATTCAAGTCCGCCTGACCGAGAGCTTTGCCATGGATCCACCTTCATCGGTATGCGGTCTGCTCATCGGAGGGGAAAATCTTCGTTACTTTGCCTTAAAGCAGGTAAGTGAAGAGCAGAAAGCCCTGTATGCAAGGAGAAAAGGGGTGTCGATAGAGACGCTTGCCACACTGCTCAGTGGTATGGAATACTGATGCCATGCAAGTAATCGATATACTCAACCAAGCGAAGCGCCCTCTTTTCACCTTCGAACTGGTACCTCCCCTCAAGGGTGGTGATGTCCAGACTCTTTTGGAGACGGTGCGTCAGCTCTCCCGCTTCGAGCCGGCGTATATCAATGTCACCAACCATCAGCAGGAAGTTGTATACATCGAACGTCCCGACGGCCTTTTGGAACGCAGGACGGTGAGAAAAAGACCGGGGACCATCGCCCTCTCGGCCTTGATCCAATACACCTTCAATATTCCGGTAGTGGCACACCTGATCTGCGGTGGCATGGACCAAGACGAGCTGGAGGATGCCCTGGTTGAGCTGAACTTCCTGGGTATTGAAAATGTACTTGCACTTCGCGGTGATCCCCCCAACGGGGAGAAGCGGTTTGTTCCGGTCAAGGGAGGGTATGAACACTCCAGCGAGCTGGTCTCCCAGATCAGTGATTTGAACCGGGGAAAGTACCTGGACCAGGATTTGCAGAATGCCCAGAAGACCCACTTCTGCACAGGGGTTGCAGGTTATCCTGAAAAGCATGCCGAGGCTCCGAACCTGGAGCGCGATATCGAGATGCTGAAGTACAAAGTAGACTGCGGTGCCGACTACATTGTCACCCAGATGTTCTTCGACAATGCGGTATACTACCGCTTCGTCGATGCCTGCAGAAAAGCCGGTATTACCGTTCCCATCATCCCGGGGCTCAAGCCCATCGGGAGCAAACGGGATTTGGCCACCATCCCCCAAACCTTCCATGTCGACTTTCCCTCGGAGCTGGTGGAACTGCTCTCAAAGGCCACCAAGCTCTCCGAGATTCGTGAGATCGGGGTGCATTGGTGTACGCTTCAGACCAAGGACCTGCTTGCCCATGGAGTACCGGGGGTGCATTTCTACACCCTTGGGAAGGCTGAATCGGTTGCAAGCGTGGTACGTTCCTGCTATTAACGACTGCGACTCACACCGATTTTCGGACAGCGCTGCGCTTGAGGGCACTTGCTGCAGAATGGGCTGACAGGAGTGCAGATGAGCTGACCGTAACGCACCAAAAGCTCGTTCAGCGGTATCCAGAAACGTCTGGGCATGACCTCTTGCAAGGCAAGTTCAGTCTGCTCTGGCGTTTTGGTATGTACCCAGCCAAGACGGTTTGCGATCTGATGGACATGGCAGTCCACGCAAATTGCATCGATCTGATACCCCAGATTCAACGTAAGATTCGCAGTCTTGATGCCCACTCCCGGCAGTGCAAGCAGCTCGTGTTGGGTATCGGGAACCCTGCCCTCATACTGTTCAATCAATCGCAGTGAAATCAAGCGTATGTTTTTAGCCTTGGTTTTATAAAATCCTGCCGGATAGATGGCCTCTTGGATGGCCTGTTCGGAAAGACAGGCCATGGCATGGGGATCACCGGCCAGTGCAAAGAGGCGTTGGCTAGCTGCAAGGGTGACCTCATCCTTGGTTCTGAGCGAAATGAGGGTGGCGATCAATACCCGGAAGGGATCATGCTCCCGCTCGGCGATTATGGAGACGGAGGGCAGTATCTGTCCCTCAGCTTCAATGGCTTTTCTGAATTGTTCAAAAAGATTATCCCAATACTGTTCATTCATACTCTAGGGCCTACCATGCCACAACAAAAAAAGCAACGCTCACTTGACCTTTTTATGGTTACGCTCTAGCGTATTTTCATGATAATCGTACTGAAAAAACAAATCAGCGAAATGCAGAAAGAGTCGATCAGATCCTTTCTGGTGGAGAAGGGCTACACCGTCAAGGAAATCGTTGGGCAGGAAGAGACTGTCTTCGGTGCCGTCGGGCAGAGCACCCTCGATATCCGTGAGGTTGAGCTGCTCGAAGGGGTGGCCAATGTCGTGCCCATCAGTAAACCATACAAGCTCGCTTCGCGTGAGCTGAAGAAAGAGGATACCATTGTTACCGTCGGCAAGGTGAAAATCGGCGGTAACCGCATTGCAATCATAGCAGGGCCCTGCGCCGTTGAGTCGCGTGAACAGATCATGAGCATTGCGGCCTCGGTGCGTGAAGCGGGAGCAGTGATTCTTCGCGGCGGGGCCTTCAAACCCCGTACCAGTCCCTATGCTTTCCAAGGCTTGGGTGAAGAGGGGTTGAAGTACCTCAAGGAAGCCGGAGAAACCTATGGCATGCCGGTGACCACCGAAATCGTCAATCCTTCCGATGCTCCCATGATGACCAAGTACATCGATATGTTCCAGATCGGTGCGAGGAACATGCAGAACTTCGAACTGTTGAAGGCGGTCGGGAAGACCGGCATGCCGGTGCTGCTCAAGCGCGGCTTGTGCGCCACGATCGAAGAATGGCTGATGGCTGCCGAGTACCTGATGGCCAGCGGAACCGACCAGATAGTCCTGTGCGAGCGGGGCATTCGGACATATGAGCGGGCTACCCGCAACACCTTGGACGTCTCTGCAATCCCCGTGGTGCAGAAGATGACCCATCTGCCGGTCATCGGCGATCCCAGTCATGCAACAGGGTTGAGGGACATGGTAAGTCCGATGAGTCTTGCCTTAATCGCCAGCGGAGCCTCCGGCTTGATCGTCGAGGTGCATAACAACCCGGAAAAGGCTTTCAGCGACGGCCCCCAGTCTCTCTACCCTTCCCAGTTTGAGAAGTTGATGCGTGACCTGCACTCGCTCAGTGCCGTTGTCGGAAAATCTCTGGAGCGCATACCGCGTATTGTTCCCGAATCACTTGCCCTGAATCCAACAGCTTCGCCTGTAAGCGACCACCTGGTGGTTGCCTTTCAGGGAGAGCGGGGTGCGTACAGCGAGCTTGCCATCCGCAGGGCGTTTGACGAGTCGACCGATGTGCTTCCCTGCAAGTCCTTCTCCGATGTATTCGAGGCCGTGCTGCAGGGCAAGGCCGCCTACGGCATGATTCCCCTGGAAAATACGCTGGGTGGTACCATCTATGAGAATTTGGACCTGTTGGACCGACATCAGGCCATCCAGGTGGTAGGGGAGCAGCAGATCAGGATCATCCATAATCTCATCGGCCTTCCCGGCTCGAACATAGGGAGCCTTCGAGAGGTCTACTCTCATCCACAAGGGCTTGCACAGTGTACCGAGTACCTGCAACATGAACTCTCTTACGCCCAGGCTATTCCGTTTTTCGATACCGCCGGTGCAGTAGCGTATGTCAAGGATGCAAAGGATCCCACCAAAGCCGCTATCGCCGGCGCTCCCGCGGCCAAGGTGTACGGGATGGAAATCCTGTGTGAAGGCATCGAAAGCAACCCCCGCAACTATACCCGCTTCTACATTATCTGCCGCGAGGAGCGCAGTGCAGTATTCCGTTCAACGGCCGCTGTCAACCGTGCTTCCCTTCGGTTCACGGTTCCCGATCGTCCGGGCTCCCTGTTCGCGGCCCTGTTGGTTTTAACAAAGCATGGTCTGAACATGAAGAAGCTGGAAAGCCGCCCGATACCTGGCAAACCTTGGGAGTACTCGTTCTTCGTCGAGACCGAGCTCGGTGAAAGCGGGGCCTTCGACGTTGCATTGGCTGAACTGTCCGAGCTCTGCCTTTCGGTTCGAGTTCTCGGAACATTCACCTCGAATCTGTAAGATGGGACGGGTTGCTTCCTTCACCCCCAGATCCTTGGTCATGGGGGTGTTGTTGGAAAATGAAGGTCTGCTCGAGACGGTTGTGACTCGTCTTGAAACCCAGTACGGCCCTGTTTTGAACCAAAGCCCCCTTACACTCTTTACCTATACTGATTATTACGACCGGGAGATGGGGACCAAGCCCCATCGCTGTTACCTGCAATTCAGGACCCTTGTCGATCCCGCACGATTGAGTACCATAAAAATCGAGACCAATGCGCTTGAGGACCTGTTCCGCAACGACATCGGGCGTCGGGTGAATCTCGATCCCGGGCTGCTCTCTTTGGAGAACCTCATTCTCGCAACCACCAAGAATCGCAGTCATCGCATCCCGCTTTGCGACGGCATCTACGCCGAAGTGACGTTGCAGTATGAGAACCATGCATTCCAGGCGTTTCGATGGACATATGCCGATTACAACAGTGAAGAGGTGAAAAAGCTGTTTTTTCGGTGGAGGAGCGTCTATCATGAGCAGCTGAAGCAGGAGGGCTGTCTCGCCACCTAAGGTGGTGTGAAATGGTTAGCTTGCTTGAGCTTGTTGGTCTTGTGCATAAGCTGTGAATTCAACCCTCTTCATGAGAGACGGCTTGAGGTCGCGATTGCAAAAGAGCATCCCTGGAAGGAAGGCAGTCATCGCCCGCTTTGGCATACCCTCGTCTATTTCGATGCTTCAGGATCGCTTAAGCGTGTACATCTTGAAGGCGGGACAACCAGGGCCTCAGTGACGGTTAAACGCGAGGGCCTTACAGTCCTGTGCGCCTATCCACTCTCAAACCTCCATCCCTATGGAGGATTCTTCTATCCTGGTTGCGAGCTGCCGGTCGTGCTGACCCAAGAGCAGGGTCGGCTGGCCGGCCTCCTGCTGGATGTGTATGCGTATAATGCCCAGGCAATAGAGAACCTCAACGGAGAATTACTAACCGAATTGGCACCTGATACCGGGCTGCTGGACACCTCAAACCTATTGGTTGATCTTCTGAACGGTACCGTGGACCAAGAAAGCCTGACCCCCAAACCAACGCTTTCGATTACGCTCGCCGATCTCCCTGCAGGGAATTGGGTCAGCGAGAGAACCGGACGGCAGTCCTTCTACTTTCACTATGGCGACACCATCAGTCTTGAGGCCGAAGGAGGCGTCGAGCGTTGGTGGAACCAAGAACATCAGCTTTGTCTGACGCTCTTTGCAGACCTCATCCAAGGCACGTTTTCCACCTCCCTTTCCAAAGCACCCCTCTGGTAAAAACACCTTCCCTTTTTATGGATAAACCGATAGAGTTTGGTTATGGAATCCCTTCGAGAACTCTTTCGGATCGGCTACGGCCCATCCAGCAGTCATACCATGGGACCGCGTTCAGCGGCCACCCATTTCCTCTCGCTGTATCCTCGGCAGGCCCGCTATGAGGCCGACCTGTACGGCAGCCTCGCGGCTACCGGGAAAGGTCACTTGACCGACAAGGCCCTGCGTGAAGTTTTTGCCAAGGAGGGAAGCGAGGTTGAGATAGTCTGGTATCCCGACATCGAAAAGCCGTTTCATCCCAATGCCTTGACCATCCGCTCCTACAATCATGCAGGAAATGTGGAGCATGAGCAGACCTACTACAGTGTGGGCGGCGGCAAGGTTGTCATTGAAGGGGTGCAGGAAGAGACTTCCAAACTTGTCTATCCCAAAGAGTACTCCAGAATGAAACAGATTCTTGAGTATTGCTCCGAGGAAGGTCTGCAGCTGTGGGAGTTCGCCGTCCAATGGGAAGGTACGGAAATCCTGGCTTACATCGAGGAAGTGTGGAACGTCATGGCTAGTGCCGTCGAGCGCGGTTTGGATGCCGAAGGCGTCCTTCCCGGTGGTTTGAAGCTGGCACGCAAGGCGAGCCAGTACAACTCCAAGGCAACCGAGTTCTCCGGCCCGCTCGGAAGCACTGCCTCCGCTCTCAGTTATGCCTTGGCTGTCAGTGAAGAGAACGCCGGAGGCGGCTTGATCGTCACAGCACCCACCTGTGGAAGCTGCGGAGTGCTGCCGGGGGTGCTCTACTATCTGGCCAAGCAGTATAAGCTGCCCAAAGTGAAAATCCTTAGGGCCCTGCTCACCGCCGGTGTCATCGGCAATGTAGTGAAAACCAATGGGTCGATCAGTGGAGCCGAGGTAGGGTGCCAGGGGGAGATCGGTGTAGCTTGTGCCATGGCAGGAGCTGCCGCAACCCACCTTCTGGGAGGCAGCATCCACCAGATCGAGTATGCTGCGGAGATGGGCCTTGAGCACCATCTGGGGCTTACCTGTGACCCTATGCGCGGCTTGGTTCAGATACCCTGCATAGAACGTAATGCCTTGGCAACCATGCGCTCGCTCGACCACTGTTCCTACGCCCTGCTTGGAGACGGTCGTCACAAGGTAAGTTTTGATAATGTCATTGAAGTCATGATGGAGACAGGACAGGCTCTGCCCTCCCTCTATCGTGAGACTTCCAAAGGTGGTCTGGCAAAGGTCCTTGGTTAGGCTTTGCTATGTCACAAGGGAAGCATGGTTTGTGATATCTTATTATTTCACTATATAAGAAACAAATATTTTCATTCTTTTTGACTCCTACTAGAAAGGAATCTCAACTAATCTGGATTTCTTCGGGGAATTGCTCTGTGCTTAATGTATAACACTTGACATAGGTTTTTAGGCTAAGATACTGTACAAAGAGCGTATGGAGAAGAGATCAAGGTCAGTGAGACGAACACAGCGATGCAAGGCAGCCACTTTCGGCCTGCTTCTGTGTTTGTTGTGTCTTGCATCCCCTTTAGAACTCCGCTCTGCCATCACCCTCCAGACTCCTTCAACGGATGTGGTTATTGTTGTCGAGCCCGTTCCTTTCGACGGAAGCGATGCTTCTCTTCTCATCCCGATTTGTGATGTGACACTGATGGCCAAGCACCCGGGCTTCGGGAGGGTCTACATCGATCACACCCCTTTGTCCAATCAACTTGAAATAGTCATGTACCAGCTGGTATCAGAACGTGGTTTGGATTTTGAGCGTTCCGAACCTTTTCTCTATTATGTGCGGGGAGCATTGCACGAGGAGATTTCCATCGGTCGGCTTTGGGCCCGCTTGGTGCGTCCTCTGGGTACAAGGGGCAACCTCTACTCAAGTACGCTCAGGGTGAATCTGGTATTGGAAAAATAGTGAGGTTATAAAAAACCACGCCCGATTTTGCTCGGACGTGGTCTCAACCTTGTTGGTTCTCTCGTTATTTTACAACGATATTCACCAGCTTATCGACAACTACGATCTCTTTGACAATGGTCTTTCCCTCGAGCCAGCTCGCAAGCTTCTCGTCCCTCTTGGCCATGGCCAGGACTTCGTCCTTGCCGAGCCCCTTGGGGACCGTAGTCTTGGAACGCACCTTTCCGTTGATCTGGAAAACCATTTCAATCTGGTTGTCGACCGTCAACTCCTCAACGAACTGCGGCCACGCTGCTGTTGAAAGACTTGTGCTATGGCCAAGGCGTTCCCACAGCTCCTCGGCAAGATGGGGTACGTACGGTCCCAGCAGTTTTACAAGCGTCTCGGCCACCACCTTGGGCAGGACATCGATCTTGTACAGCTCGTTGACCAGTACCATCATCTGGCTGATGGCGGTATTGAAGTTCAGGGTATTGGTATCCCAAGTCACTTTCTTGATCGTCTTGTGCAGCGTTCTGTTCAGCTCATCCGAAGGCTCTTCATCGACGATGACACGCTCCTCAAACAGTCTGTAAATTCGGTCGAGGAAGCGATACACACCAACCAAGCCGGTGGTAGCCCAAGGTTTGGAGACTTCAAGAGGTCCCATGAACATCTCATACATGCGCATTGAGTCGGCACCGTATTCGCTGATGATCTCATCGGGATTGATGACGTTCTTCAGGCTCTTGGACATTTTGGCGATGACACGCTCAAGCACCTCGCCGGTTGCCTTCTCCACGAAGACATCGGTCTCCTTTTCCTCGACCATATCGGTGGGGACAAGGCTCTTGTCCTTGCGTTGGAAGGCATAGCTGGTGATCATGCCCTGGTTGATCAGCCGCTTGAATGGCTCGGGAGTGGAAACCAGACCGAGGTCGAAGAGAACCTTGTGCCAGAAACGGGCATAAAGCAGGTGAAGCACCGCGTGCTCTGCTCCCCCGACATAGAGGTCGACGGGCATCCAATATGCTTCCTTTTCAGCCGATACGAACTGCTTTGTGTTGTTTGGATCGAGATAGCGCAGGTAGTACCAGCAGGAACCCGCCCACTGGGGCATGGTGTTTGTTTCACGTTTTGCTTTTCCGCCGCAAACCGGGCAGGAGCAATTGACCCACTCATCAATCTTTGCAAGCGGGCTCTCTCCGGTTCCGCTGGGCTCATAGCTGCTTACTTCGGGCAGCAGCAGGGGGAGCTGGTCCTCAGGGACGGCTACCGTACCGCAGGTGGGGCAATGCACCAAGGGAATGGGTTCCCCCCAATAGCGTTGACGGCTGAAAATCCAGTCGCGAAGCTTGTAGTTGACCGCCTTCGAACCAAGCTTGTGTTTTTCAAGCCATGCAAGCATTGCATTGATTGCATCTTCCTTGTTCAGGCCGTCGAGGAAGTCGCTGTTCACATGCACGCCATCCTCGGTCCAAGCCTGGTTCTGTACATCGACCTCACTCTTGAGGACTTCGATGATCGGAAGCTCGAACTTCTTTGCAAACTCCCAGTCGCGGGTATCGTGGGCGGGAACGGCCATGATGGCGCCGGTTCCGTAACTGATCAATACATAATCGGCGATCCAAATGGGGATGCGCTTGTTGTTTACCGGGTTTATTGCATAACTGCCGCTGAAGACACCGGTCTTGTCTTTGGCAAGGTCGGTTCTTTCGAGATCGCTCTTGCGGGCGCTTGCCTCAAGGTAGGCCTCAACCGCCTCTTTCTGTCCGGTCTTGGTCAGTTGTGCAACCAGCGGGTGCTCAGGGGCGACGACCATGTAGGTCGCTCCAAAAAGCGTATCGGCACGGGTGGTATAGACTTCCAGGTGCTCATTCGATCCATCTATCTTGAAGAGGACCGAGGCCCCCTCACTGCGACCGATCCAGTTGCGCTGCATGAGCTTCACCGATTCAGGCCAGTCCACACTGTCCAGGTCGGCAAGCAGCTTGTCGGCATACTCGGTGATCTTGAGCACCCATTGGCGGATGTTCTTGCGAACAACCGTCGTTCCGCAGCGCTCGCACTTTCCTTCCTTGACTTCCTCGTTTGCGAGGCCGGTCTTGCATGCCTCGCACCAGTTGATCGGTGTGTGGGACTCATAGGCAAGGCCCTTGTTGAAGAGCTGGATGAAAATCCACTGGGTCCAGCGGTAATAGTCGCTGCTGTGGGTCGAAATCTCTCGATTCCAGTCATAGCTGAACCCCAAGCTCTTGATCTGCTTGCGGAAGTTCTCGATGTTCTTCTCGGTGGTGGCACGAGGAGGAGTTCCTGTCTTGATGGCATAGTTCTCAGCCGGCAGTCCGAAAGAGTCGAAGCCCATCGGATGAAGCACGTTGTAGCCGTTCATTCTGAGGAATCTGCAGTAGATATCGGTAGCGGTATATCCTTCAGGATGGCCGACGTGCAGACCAGCGCCGGAGGGATAGGGGAACATATCCAAGACATACGCCCGCTTTTCCTTGGGGATGCTTGGATCCTCGGTGACGGCAAAACTCTGATGCTCGTCCCAGTACCGTTGCCATTTCGTTTCTATTTCATGGAAGGGATATTTGCTCATGGGAGCCATCATACCTTCGCATCACGCTTCAGTCAACGCTACAGAAGGGTTCCATCATCGATGGTCGGGGAAAATTCCACAGCCTCCATTCTGTTTCCCTTCATGGAGATGATGCGAAAGGTTCCTAAAGGAGACTGGACAACATCCCCCTCTTGGGGAATGTCCCCGGTCAACTCCAAAACATAGGCGGCAACAGTGGAAATCCTCTGCCTCTGGTGGTCGGCCGAAAGATCCAGCTCGTCGATGAACTGCTGGAATGGAGTGTCGGCCATCACCAGGAAAGTACCCGGCATCTGCTCACGCTCGACAATCCGGTCGGGGAACCTTCGCTCATGCTCATCGTAAAGTTCGCCGAAGAGCTGCTCGGCCACGTCTTCCATCGTCACCACTCCGCTGAAACCGCCGTATTCATCCAGGACGATGGCTTGCTGCAGCTTGTCCTTCTTGAACAGGAAAAACACATCGTCGAGGTGCATCTGTTCAGGGACGAAGATGGGCTTTCTGAGAATGGTCGAGATGCTCTTGTCCATCCGTTTTTCCAATTGGGCACGCAATATATCGCGGACAAGCACAATACCGATGATGTTCTCGGCGCTGCCATGGAAGACCGGGACGCGGCTGAAGCCGGACTTCACAATAGACGGGAATGCATCACGGATTGTAAGCTCGTCGCTGATGCAGAATACGTTCGTCCGGTGGGTCATGATGGTGCGTACCTGGGTTTCGCTGAAGTGGATGGCCCTCTGCATAAGGTCGGACTCATACTGGTCAACCAAGCCTTCATCCTCTGCGGCGTCCACCATGTGCATCACCCCTTCGGTTGTGATAGCCGGCTCTGCATGGGAGGCGAACAGGCGGGTGATCAGGGAGGAGAACTGTCTGAGCAGCCAAACAACCGGAAAGAGGACGATGGAAATGAACCTGAGAGGATAGGCCATGAAGACGGCGATCTTCATGTTGTGGGTGAGGGCCAGCTGCTTGGGCGTGATCTCTCCGAAGATCAGAATCACCAAGGTCAGCAGACCGGTGGCGTACCCAACCGCCTGGCTTGAGAAGTATTCGATGGCGAACGTGGTCACCAGGGCGGAAGCTGAGATGTTCACCACGTTGTTGCCCACCAGAACTGTCGTAAGCAACGCGTCACGATTCTGGCTGAGTTTGTACGCGACTCTGCTGGAACGCTTCCTGCGGTTCTCCAAGGTCTTGAGCTGTACGAAAGAGAGGGAGGTGTATGCTGTTTCCGTTGCTGAGAATACAGCGGAAAGCAGCAACAGGATTATAATGGCGGTCAGTTGTACTTGCATGTACACCCCCCGGCCACATACGAAAAAAGCGAGTGTTCGTTTGAACACCCTTTACTAGGTAACGGGTCATCCATAATGGAATCAGTATACCAAGAGAAATGCGTAGCAGGCAAGGGTAAGTATGATGCCGTACGTCCTGTAATTCCACCCTTCCCGCATGATTCGTGATGCGTTGAAGCCACAGAATGGATAGAAGAAAAAAAACGTATCCAGGGTAAGCAAAAAGAGGGTGTAGGGATTGGGAAGCAGTATGAACAGCAGTGCGAGCGAAGTGTTGGAAACCAGGCTCATCCGAGCCAAGTCCCTTGCATGGGTCTTCATCGACCAATTGCTACCTTGTATATAGAGGTTTCCGGGGACGGGAAACGGCAGCCCTGCAAGAAAGGGCAGCAGAAGGGCTGTGAAGTACGCCGTATCCCACTGCCGATAGACGAGCTGGATTTTCCTTGCATGTGCAAACACCAGTGAGGGGACGGTGCGTACGAGCAGGCTCAGAAGGGGTATCGCAACCAAGAGAGACTTGTTCGGGTGGGAGACCTGCATCCATGAGAGGTTGAGAAGGGAAAGCAGGTTCCAACCCAAAAGAACGGGAAGAAACAGCAGGGTGTTCGCGACACACCCCAACACAAAGGCCTTGCAGTTTTCGGGGTATTCCTGCTTGGTTGCATCGTCGAGATGCAGATGCCACATGAAGTAGCCCATGTCGAAAAATCGGGAGGCATGTTTCCAAACTCGAAAAAGTCCGAAACGAAAGCGTCGTATTTGGCCGACGAGAGGAAGGCGTGAGAAGCCCTCGTTCTCCAGCTGTTTGAACGATGCCGGATTGTCCCCTTCAACACATGCTGCGACATCGGTGCAGCCCAGGCTTTTAAGGAAGGGAAGGGACTCGGATATAAGTTTGCCGGCAAGGCCCTTCCCACGGTGCTTTTCATCGGTGTAGAGCCAACCCAGATACCCCATGTTCACCTGCTCGTTCACCCGGTAGACATCGAGGTTCAAGCCTGCAACCACCCTGCCTTCATAGAGGACTACCAAGGTGGTATCGGGGTGAAGAAAGAAAATGGAGGCAAGACTCTTGTCAAAGCAGCGTTGCATGAGTTCTTTCGTCTCGCTCTCCTGTTCCTTTTTCATGATTGAAATGGTGTATGTGCTCATATCTGCGACTCTGAAAGGGTGAGGGTCATTTCGCTTTGGGTGGTGAAGTTGGAGAACCCGACTTCCTGCAAGGCCTTGATGGTCAGATCATCGCCATGGTCGACATTGAGCATGCGGACCGATTGGGTCGTACATGCCATTGTACAGGAAATAATGGCCTGCTTCAGCAAATCCACATCTCTATACTCAGGCTCTATGTTTATCTGGGCTATTAATCCACGATTCGGGTGATACCAGACAAAGCCTTTCCTTACTCCCTTTTCCACAATATCAGAGCATGTGTATGCTCCTTCTGCAACCGACTCATCACTGTTCTGGTAGCTTGGCTCAAAGCTTGCAGGGACGATGTATCCTTTATCGTGATTTTCCAGGATAAGGTCGGACCGACCAGTGAGTTCCTCCTGTTTTACTGTGAAGCACAACAGGCTGCGCCTGATCGCAAACCCATGACTGAGGTAGAGGTTCTTTGCCTTGGTATTGGTATCGAGGACCTCAAGGACGAAGGTGGTGCACCCTCTTGACCGGAGGTGTCCTATTGTATCGTCAATGAGGATGTGGGAGAGGCCTTGACCCCGATAGGAGGGAATGATGCCGGTTCCGGCATCGTATGCCGTGTTGCCCCTTCGTCCAATGAGCAGAAAGCCCACCAAATCTCGTTTCTCGAACAGGCCCACCGAGTCCTCACTGGTATAAGAGAGGCTTTGCAAATGGGCTTGCAAGGCCGCAAGCGTCATGGATACCGGTACATCGTAATCACTGAATGCTTCATTGAAAACAGGAAGGAGCTGCTCGATATCTGTGTGCTTGAGTGAGGCTGTCACCACCATTTTTTCCTCCTGAAATAGATGGCCATGCCGCTGACAACGAGAACACAGCAGACCAGGATTGCATAAAAGCCCCAATAGGCAGCGGTAAAGGGCATATATGAGAAGTTCATACCATATAGACCGGTCAGGAACGTGAGCGGAATGAATACTGTCGAGATGATTGTCAGCACCTTCATGATGGCATTCATTTTCATATCGAGACTTGAAAGGTAGACTTCCATGATACCCGACACGGTTTCACGCATCATATCGCACTCATCGGCTAGCCAAAGGGCGTGGTCGTGGATGTCGCGCAACAGGAAGGTGGTGTTTCGGTCGAGAAACGGATTCTCGGTTCGAATGAGGGTGGTCAGGATATCCTTAAGCGGGCTGGTCATTCGCCTGAGCTTCAGAATCTCGGCTTTTTGTTGATGAATTGCCGAGGCGGTGGTCTGTTGGGGGTTGGTGATGACCAGCTCCTCAAGGTTCTCGGTCTTCATTTCCAACTCATCGGCCTTGACCAGGTACTGATCGACCACCCGGTCGATGAGGGCGTGCAGCAGGGCGCTGGAACCCGCACTCTGCAGCTTTGTCGCCGAGGAGAGCTGGCGAACCACCGCCTCAAACGTCTGGTGGCTGTACTCTGCAATCGACAGCACCCATCCATCCCCTAGAAAGAGTGTCAGCTGCTGTTCTTCACTTCCTTGATGAGCCAAAATCCTCAAGGTGACTGAAAGATAGGCGTCGTACTGGTCCAGCTTGAGCCGCTGGTCGGTGGAAAAGACATCCTCAAGACTGAGATTGGCTATCTGGAACTCTTTGGCAATCTTTACGATGGTCTGGATATCCTCCAGCCCGGTTATCTCGACCCACCTTATACTTTCATTGCCGGCCTGCCTGAAACCCTGTTCCACCCGATACGATCCTGAGCGGTAGTGATGGGTGCGCACGGATGTCTGTTGGGGTTGGGTATCTCCGACATAGACAAGGCTTCCAGCGGCCAGTCCTTCTTTCTTCTTGTGAGCATAGGGATTCACTTTCTTTTCGTGCATACGTTCTCCTACAGATTGACCAATCCCTGCACCAAAAGCAGTTGTGCGAGTATGTAGGCGGCCATTTCCGTGACGACGCTGAAGCGGCGTCGATGCAAGGTGTCCATGGCAATCATACCGTCGGATATGATGAAAGCCAAGGCTCCCAGTGAGGCAAGGTGCGAACCGGATCCGAAGCACAAGGCTGTCATCACGAACAGATTGATGCCGTAGAGGACATAGCGTAGTTTGACAGCAGATGCTTTGAGAAGCAATACAAGATAGATCAAAGGAATGAGTGCAATCAGAGTCCCGATTACCAGGAGGGGCTGATGAAGAGGGCGCAGCAACAGATGGATGGAGTAGAGCAGGTGGGCGAGTGCGAAGCTGACCATGCCCAAGGTGAAATAGGCTTTCCGGGTACCGTCGGTGAGAAAGTAATCGCCCAGCGTTGCAAGTGATAGTGAGACAAGCAGGAGAGGCTGGGCTCCGTTTGCCAGTACGTACGCCATGAGGGTCGGCATCAAGAGTACTTTTGTCAACGAGCCCGGTCGCTTCAAACCTTCTGCGCGAAGGCTCAGATGCAATAGGGCCAAAGCGATGTACAGCAAGAGTATCGTATCCATACATGCAGGGTACTGGAGCGAATATGAGAGTGCAAGAGAGAAAGATGAGAGTATTTTGCCATCATTATGGAATTCTGCTATAATCCCTGGATATGGCAAAGACAACCTATGATGAATCGAAAATCCAAACGCTCAGCGCGCTGGAGCATATACGAAAGCGCCCAGGCATGTACATCGGGCGATTGGGAAATGGTACGCATGTCGATGACGGCATCTACATCCTCCTCAAGGAGGTGGTGGACAACAGCATCGATGAATTCATCATGGGGTTCGGCAGCAAGGTTGTCATACGCCGCAAAGAGTGCGAGGTCCGGGTGCGTGACTATGGTCGCGGCATACCGCTTGGCAAGGTGGTTGATTGTGTTTCGATCATCAATACCGGTGCAAAATACAGCGACGATGTATTTCAGTTTTCCGTCGGTTTGAACGGGGTGGGAACGAAGGCGGTCAATGCGCTCTCCTCCCGCTTCGTGGTCACCAGTTATCGTGAGGGCAGGTTCCACAGCGCAACCTTCTCTCAGGGCATCATTGTGAACGAGGCGAACGGGGACACCAAGGAAGTCGACGGGACCGAGGTATCCTTCATCCCCGATCCCGAGTTGTTCGGAGACTATGCCTACAACGAGGACTTCATCATCTCCAGGCTTTGGAGTTATGCATATCTGAATACCGGGCTCTCGCTCGATTACAACGGTAAAATCTATAAATCGGCACACGGCCTGCTCGACCTGTTGGAGAAAGAAGTGGGAACCGAAGCCCTCTATACCATCATCCATTATCAGGCCAAGCAGATTGAGTTCGCCCTGACCCATGTAGCGGGCTCCTATGGGGAGAATTACTTCTCCTATGTGAACGGCCAGCATACCACCGATGGAGGAACCCATCAGAGTGCCTTCAAGGAGGGGATACTCAAGGGTATCAACGAGCACTTCAAGAAGAACTGGGCACCCCAGGATGTTCGCGAGGGCGTGGTCGGGGCGATTGCTGTGAAGGTAAAGGACCCGGTGTTTGAGTCGCAGACGAAGAACAAGCTGTCCAATACCGAGATCCGTACATGGATTGTGAACGAGGTGCGGGACGCCCTCGTTGATTTCCTGCTCAAGAATGCCGAGGAAGCCCAGAAGATCTATCAGAAGATCATCAACAACGAGGCGCTTCGCAAGGAGCTCAACGAGGTCAAGAAAGGGGCGAGGGAGTCGGCCAAGAAAGTATCGTTGAACATTCCCAAGCTCAAGGATTGCAAATACCATCTGGGTCAAAGTGCCTCCCATCAGGATGAGTGTGAAAAGTCCATGATCTTTTTAACCGAGGGTGATAGCGCATCGGGAACCATCACCAAGACCCGTGATGTCATGACCCAGGCCGTCTTCAGCCTCAGGGGAAAAATTGTAAATGTCTATGGCAAGAAGAAGACCGAGATCTACAAGAATGCCGAGCTCTATAATATGATGGTCGCCTTGGGGATTGAGAACGGGGTGGAAGGGCTCAGGTACGGCAAGGTCATCATCGCAACCGATGCCGACACCGACGGGTTTCACATCCGTAACCTCCTTATGACCTACTTTCTGACCTATTTTGAGGATTTGGTGCTTGCAGGCAGATTGTATATTCTGGAGACTCCGCTCTTTCGGGTGCGCAACAAGAACCAGACGGTCTACTGTTACAGTGAGCGTCAGCGTGACGATGCAGTTGCACAAATCAAGAACAGCGAGGTGACCCGCTTCAAGGGCCTCGGGGAGATCGACCCCAAGGAGTTCGGCCAGTTCATCGGTGAGGATATGCGTCTCATTCCTGTCTCGATTGCAGGCATGAACGAGATGCATAAGACCATGGAGTTCTATATGGGCAGCAATACTCCCGATAGACGCGAATTCATCATGGAGAACCTAATCTAATGACCCAGGCACACTCAATCTTTAAACAAAACTTTCTTGAATATGCCAGCTATGTCATTAAGGAGCGGGCGATTCCCGACCTTGTGGATGGGTTCAAGCCGGTTCAGAGGCGTATCATCCATACGCTTTTTGAGATGGATGACGGTAAGTTTCACAAGGTGGCGAACGTCGTAGGTTGGGCGATGCGTTACCACCCGCACGGCGACTCTTCAATCTATGAGGCCTTGGTGAATCTGGCCAACTGCGACTTGTTCATCGAACGACAGGGTAACTTCGGCAACACCCTCACCGGTGACAGCGCCGCCGCGGCCCGGTACATCGAATGCCGACTGCTTCCTTTTGCCAAGAAGGTGTTGTACAACCCCGAGCTTACTGAATTTGTCGACTCGTACGATGGAAGAAACCAAGAACCGGTTGCCTTCCCCGCAAAGATTCCCGTCGTCCTGATCCAAGGTGTCAGCGGCATAGCAGTTGGTATGAGCACCTATATCCTTCCCCACAATCCGTTGGAAGTGCTCGATGCAATGGCTGCCTCCTTAAAGGGGGAGAGCTATCAATTGTACCCCGACTTCCTTGGCGGGGGTATCGTTGACGTTGAGGACTACCGCGATGGAAGGGGTTCTGTGTCTGTGCGGGCCAAGCTCAACACCTCCGATCCAAAACGCATCATCATTGAGGAACTTCCGTACGGGACCACCAGTGAAGCGATGATCCGGTCGGTTGAGGAAGCTGCCAAGAAGGGTAAGTTGAAGATCAGTTCAATCAACGACTATACCGCCGAGAAGGTGAACATCGAGATCAATCTGGCTCGCAACACCTATGCCCAGGAGATCGTCGACGCCCTCTATGCCTATACAGATTGCGAGACAAAGCTTTCCATCAACCCCCTGGTGATCAAGGACAATGTACCGACCATCATGGGTGTGCATGAAATCCTGGATTGGCATGCCCGGCATCTGGTGGTCGTCCTGAAAGCCGAGCTTGAGCTTGAGAAGGGTCATCTGCTGGACAAGCTGCACGCCCGGACCCTTGAACGTATTTTCATCGAGGAGCGCATCTACAAGCGAATCGAACAGAAGAAGAGTGCGGACGAGGTGAACAAGGCTGTCATCTCCGGCTTCAAGCCCTTCACGGAGCGGCTTCTCCGGCCGGTCGATTTGGATGACGTCGAGCGACTTTTGAAGATTCCCATCAGGCGCATCAGTCTGTTTGACATTGAGAAAAACCGAGAGGACATCGATCAGATCAATGCAAACCTCGCCGAGATCGAGCGCAAGCTTGCAGACTTGGTAGGCTATGCCCTCACCTATATTGCCGAGCTGAAAACAATGCTCGGCGTCAAGGAACATCAGCGCAAGACCACGATCAAGACCTTCGAGCTGATCGACGTCAAGGAGGTTGCCGAACGCAACCTGGCCGTCAAGTACGATCCCGCCAACGGCTATCTCGGTTACGCGGTCAAACAGGGAAACACCCTTTTGGAGGTGAGCACCTTCGACCGTGTTCTCGTCATACGCAAGGAAGGGACCTACCAGGTCATAGATGCTCCGGAGAAGGAGTTTGTGGGTAAGGGGCTGCTCTACTGCGGGTACGCGGACAAGAGCGAGCTTGCCAACCTTGTGTTCTCGGTCATCTATCAGGAGAAGACGTACAAGTACCTCTTCCTCAAGCGTTGCCAGATCGTCAGCTACCAGCTGAAGAAGGTCTACCCCTTGCTGCCTGAAGGAAACTTCAAGCTCGTCAAGCTCAGCACCTATGCCAATGCCGAGCTGGTTGTCACCTACAAACCCAAGCCGGGACTGAGGATACTGGAGGAGAAGTTCTACTTCTCCGATTACTTGGTGAAAAATGTGAAGGCGAACGGAGTGAGAATTGCAGTGAAGGAGGTGGCCTCCCTGAAACTGAGATCGGTCAAGGAAGTCGTGCATGCCAATACCGCAGAACCTACACTGTTCGATGATGAGAATCAGGAGGAATGATGGACATCAAGGATAGGATTCTTTATGAGGACAACCACCTGATCATCATCAATAAGCTGTGCGGTGAGTTGGTTCAGGGGGATGTGACCGGGGATGAGACGTTGGCTGATTTGGTGAAGGAGTACCTGAGGGTGACCTACGCCAAGCAAGGCAATGTGTATCTGGGCATCCCTCACCGTCTGGACCGCCCCACCAGCGGCATTGTCGTCTATGCAAAGACCGAGAAGGCTTTGATTCGCCTCAATGAACTGTTCAAGGGCAGTTCGGTCAAGAAGACCTACTGGGCGATCGTGGACCATATGCCCAACCAGAGTGAGGGAACCTTGGTCCACTACATCATCCGCGATACCAAGACAAACAAGAGTGTGGCTCTCTCGGTGGAGAAGAGAGGCGGCAAGCTTGCCAAGCTCGACTACAAGTTGATTGCTGCATCCAAGAATTACTTTTTGGTTGAGGTGAATCTGCATACCGGCCGTCATCACCAGATCAGGGCGCAGTTTGCGGCCATAGGCCTGCATATCAAGGGCGATCTCAAGTATGGTTCTGCACGATCGAATCCAGACGGCGGCATCTGCCTGCATGCCCGCTCCATTGATTTCATCCATCCGGTGAAGAAAGAGCAGATTTCCATTACAGCCGCACCCCCTGACGATACACTGTGGAATGCCTTTGTTTCAGAGAGGCACTGAAAATTTCTGCCGAAAGCGGCAATAGTTTTCAGTGAGGGATAATTGCCTCTCCTCGAAAATACCTTTTATTGAGTATCCACCCTACAGCAGGGGTGGATTGTTTTTCCTTGACAGATTGCAAAACGTGCCTCATTCTTCATATGTATGATGTATGATGATAAAGAGCATGGGGGTGCATAACATGGCTGAACATAAGATTGCCGCAATATATACTGGAGCTGCTTTAGTCAAACCGCTTTCGGATTTGTTGAAACAGACGCTGCCCGACTGCAAGGTAATGAATATCCTTGACGACAGCATGATCGCCGAAATCATCGAGACAGGATATCTGACGAAGGCTGTGAAGCGCAGGTTGTACGGCTATTATGAAATCGCCTGCGCCTCGGGCGTTGAATTGATTCTCAATACCTGCTCATCCATCGGGGATGCCGTCTATGGTGCACGGGAGTTCTTCCCCATCCCCATCGTACGCATCGATGAGCCGATGGCGAGGCGGGCGATTGAACTCACCGACTCCATTGCCGTCCTGGCAACCCTTCCCACCACGCTCGATCCGACCATCCGCCTGCTTCAGCGTTGTGCTTCTGAGATGGGCAAGTCCATCCGCACGATCAGCGCCCTGGCCGATGGGGCGTTCAGCGCCATCACAGCTGGCGACGCAGAGGCCCACGATCGTCTCATCGCCGAGACCGCCAAGCAGGTCGGTGACCGTGCCGAGGTCATCCTGCTCGCCCAGGGCTCGATGGCCAGAATGGAAGAACCACTTGCCAAGCTTACCGGCAAGACGGTGCTCTCAAGCCCCCGTCTTGGCGCCTTGATGGTCAAGGATCTGCTGAGGGAGGCCCGCTGATGGATATCCAGGCATTACAGGATATATCGCTGTCCCTTCGACGTGATGTGGTTGAAATGGTCTATCGCACCAAGGACGGGCATCCCAGCCCAAGCTTCTCGGTCGCCGACATCATCACCGCCCTCTACTTTGAAATCATGCGCTTGGACCCTTCCAATCCTGACTGGGAGGACCGCGACCGCTTTGTCCTCTCCAAAGGCCACAGCTGCCCAGTTCTCTATGCCGCTCTCGCCAAGAAAGGGTACTTCCCCCGCGAGGAGTTGTTTACGCTGCGCTACCTCAACAGTCATCTGCAGGGACATCCCTATGCCCCCAAGACCAAAGGCTTGGATGCCACAACCGGTTCACTGGGAAACGGGGTATCGATCGGTCTGGGTATGGCCTTGGCTGCCAGGATTCGCAGGAAGGACTACCAAGTCTATGCCATCACCGGAGACGGTGAGCTCGGCGAAGGCATGATTTGGGAGGCTGCGATGGCTGCCAGCCATCATAAGGCTTCAAATTTGACCGTTTTCATCGATAACAACAACTATCAGAGCGGTGGAACCGTAGGTGAAGTCTCAGGACCCTATCCGATCGAGGACAAGTGGCAGGCTTTCGGTTGGCATGTCCAGACGATCGACGGACACGACATCGCACAGATTCTGAAAGCTGTAGAGAACGCCCGTCTGGTCAACGACAAGCCCTCGGCCATCGTCTGCAAGACGGTGAAAGGCAACGGCGTCTCCTTCATGGTGGGGGAAAATTCGTGGCATAAGCGTGTTTATACTGATGAAGAGTACAAGCAGGCCATCAAAGAGTTGGGAGGAGCAGTATGAGCACCGTTGACAGCACAAGAATTGGATTTCGTGACGCTCTGCTGAAATTGGCCACCGAGCGCGAGGATGTGGTCTTTGTCTCCACCGACTCCCTCAAGGTAGTGAAAGGCGAACCCTTCTTGGAACAGTTTCCCGACCGGGTTGTGGAGCTGGGAATCTCGGAACAGAACGGAGTGGGTGTTTGCAGCGGTCTCGCCGCCAGCGGCCTCCTTCCTTATATATGTACCTATGCTGGGTTTCTGACGATGAGAGCCTGCGAGCAGATGCGCACCTTCGTCTCTTATCCGAACCTCAAGGTTCGGTTTGTCGGAGCCAACGGAGGTCTGCACGGGGGCAACCGTGAAGGGGTTTCCCATCAGTTCATCGAGGATGTAGGCATTCTCAGGGGTATGCCGAACTTCACCATCCTCTGTCCGGCCGACGGAGGACAGGTGTATGAGGCGATGCTGGCAAGTGCCGATATCGACGGGCCTGTCTACATTCGCATCGGCAGCGGCCGTGAGGACAAGGTGTTCCCCGACGGAACCCCGTTCCCTATGGGAAAAATCCGCACCCTCGTAGATGAAGGAAACGATGTAGCCCTGCTTGCCCATGGGTTTGTGCTGGGTCGCGTCCTTGAGGCCGCCAAGAAGCTCAAGGAGGAAGGCATCAAGGCCAAGGTGGTTGAGGTGGCTACGATCAAGCCGTTGGACAAGGAAGGACTTGCAGAAGTCCTGAACGCCACCGGTTGTGCGGTGACTGTGGAGGACCATACGATCATCAACGGTCTCGGTAGTGCCGTCGCCGAGGTGATCGCAGAGGGAGCCCCGGCACACCTGATCCGTCTTGGACTGCAGGATGTCTACGGGGAGTCCGGGTTCCCCGAGGAGCTGCTTGATGCCTATGGCATGCGCGTTGAAGATATTGTCAGCGCAGCCAAAAAGGCCATGTCACGGAAAAAACTGTAACGGTTTCCGGGTATACCGGAGTTCGTATAAAAAAGGAGAACATTGTTATGAAGAAAAGGATTATCGCATTACTGCTCGTTGTTTCCTTGGTTGGTGTGCTGTTTGCCGCAGGGCAGGCTGAAGCTAGCGGACCTACCGCCGCCAAACCCTTGGTGCTCCGGTATGCGCACATGAACCCCGCTTCCAGCCCGAATGGACTGCAGGCAACCTACTTTGCCGACAAGATCGCCGAGAAGACCGGCGGCGCCATCAAGATCGAGGTGTATCCTGCAAGCCAGCTTGGTTCCATTTCTGAAATGGCCGAGGCTGTATCCATGGGCTCGATCGCCATGCACCACAACACCTACGGAGGTCTTCAGCCCCTGCTCAACGACCTGGGCCTGTTTGACACCCCGTATCTGTATCGTGACGTCGACCACCTCTTGAAGGCCACCGATCCCGAGACCTCTCCGGCCTTGAAGGAACTGAACCAGAAGCTCATCGACACCAGAGGAGTGAGAATCCTTTACTCCTTCTATTTCGGTACCCGTGAGCTTACTGCAAACCACGCTGTCTACTCCCCCAAGGATTTGGCAGGCAAGAAAATCCGTGCCATTCCCTCTCCCATTTATCTGGCAGCGGTCGAAGGCATGGGTGCAGTAGCAGTGCCCATCGACTGGGCTGAAGTCCCCGTGGCTCTTTCCACCGGCGTAGCCGACGGACAGGAGAACCCGGTAAGCACCTTGGTCACCAGCAATATCTACGAAGTGCAGAAGTTTGCCATGATGACCGACCATATCATGGGTTCCGAACCTGTGGTTATCAACGAGAAGGTCTGGCAGGGCTTGAGTGCCGAGCATAAGAAGATTTTTACCGAAGTGGCACGCGAGACCCGCGATTGGGCTTCCAACTATGTGCTGCAGAATGAGGCCAAGGATGTGCAGACCCTCAAGGACAAGGGCATGAAGATCATCACCAAGGCAGACGGGCTGAAGGTTGATGAGTTCCGCGCCTCTGTTTCAAAAGTGGTGAATGATCGCTTCGGCGCTGCCTGGGGCAAGTACTATGAGATGATTGCCGCTGTTAAGTAAGTATAAGTAACTGGTGGTGGATGGAAAGAAATCTTTCCATCCACGCTCGCCCCTTCTATGAGCAAGGAACAATCCTATGAACAACCTCGCAAAAAAGGTGACCAAGGGATATCAGGCGGTGGCAGTGGTTTTCCTGCTGGTACTGTTTCTTTCGGTCTTCATCCAGATTATCATGCGCAACGTATTCCATGCAGGCTCTATTCAGCTGGAGGAACTTGCCCGGGTTTCTTTGGTCTCCTTGGTATTTCTCATGATTCCTGTTCTCACCTTTGAAAAGAAGCACATCATCGTCGATATCGTGCTCCTCTATCTACCCAAGCAGGCAAAGAAGTGGGTTGGTGTGGTCACCCAACTTCTGGTCATGTGCTTCGGCATCTACGTACTGTGGGCGATTGCAACCATCATGGAGCGCAACTGGAGTGTCAGGACTCCTGCGCTGAATATGCCCAACGTTGTATTCTACATTCCCATCACCTTGGGGATTTTCGCAATGACAGTCCTCTCCCTTCTGGGAGTCTGGATGTCTATCAGTGGAAAGGAGGAAGAGGTATGAGCGGTTCCTTGGTGATTATTCTTTTTCTCTTTCTGCTTGCCACCGGACTTCCCATCGCCGTAAGCATGGGCATTCCCTCGGCTCTCTATCTGATGATGGCAAACATCCCTCCAAGCCAGCTGATCCAGCGCATGGTTACCAGTCTCAACTCCTTTCCAATGCTTGCCGTTCCCTTGTTCATCCTTGCCGCCGGCATGATGAACAGCTCGGGGATCACCGAGCGTCTGTTTGAATTTGCCAAGCTGTTGGTCGGTAGGATGAAGGGAGGCTTGGCCCAGGTCAACATTGTCGCCTCCTTGATCTTCAGCGGCATCAGCGGTGCGGCCCTGGCCGACGTAGGCGGGCTTGGAAACATCGAGATCGAGGCGATGGACAAGCAGAACTATCCCCGCACCCACTCAGCGGCCATTACGGCAGCCTCTGCAGTAATCGGTCCGATCTTCCCTCCTTCCATCCCTCTTATCATCTATGGAGCAGCCGCCGAAACCTCCTCGATGCGCCTGCTGATCGCCGGGGTTCTTCCCGCCCTGGTCATTGCCATGGCATTGATGATACAGGTAGCTTTCTTCGCCCGCAAATTCAATTACCCCCGTGGTGTGGACCGTAAATTTTCTTTCTCTGAGATCAAAGCAATCACCAAGCGCGGCCTTCCCTCCATGTTGATGCCTGTCATCATGATGGGCGGCATGCTTTCAGGCTGGTTCAGTCCGACCGAGGTTGCTGCCATTGCAGTGGCTTACGCCATCGTGCTGAGCCTGGCTTACAAAGAGCTGACGTTTGCTTCGTTTATCAATAACTGTATTGAAACACTGCGATCGACGGCGAGCGTCTTGTTCATCGTCGCCTCGGCAGCCATATTCGCCTGGGTTCTCACCGTAGAGCAGATGCCTCAGCAGGTTTCGGCGCTCATGCTCAGCATCTCTGACAATCCGATCATCCTGCTCATGCTCGCCAATGTGATTCTCCTGATCGCCGGCATGTTCCTTGAGTCCACCGCCGCCATCATGATCCTGACCCCGATCCTGCTGCCTCCTTTGGTGGCTGCAGGGGTGGATCCGGTTCACTTCGGCCTGGTGATGGTGTTCAACCTGATGATCGGCATGATCACCCCGCCGGTGGGTATGAGCGTATACATGCTCAGTCCCATCGTGGACCTGCCTGTAGGGAAGGTGTTCAAGGCGGTTCTTCCGTACTTGGCTTCATTGCTGGCCGCCTTGGTTATCCTGACGTATGTTCCGCAGATTTCCCTGTGGCTCCCCAATCTTGTTTTCGCTTCGAGGTAATCTATGAGCAAATCTTATTTTCACCGTGTACATGAACAGACTCGCACCCGGTTTTGGATCAATAATCCAACCCTTGAGCAGGCAAGGCTTGCCATCGAGGCCGGAGCGATTGGGTGTACCACCAATCCAAGCTATGTCTCCAAGCTCTTCAGTAGTGAAGAGGATTTGAGAGTGGTGAACAGGGCGATCGACTTGCTGCTCCCCTATGAGAAGAACGACTCGATTGTAGCGTCGAAGGTGCAGCAGATGATGGTAGCCCGGCTTGCGGATGTGTTTCTTCCGCTCTATACAAGAAGCGGGGGCAAGGAAGGGTTGGTAACCATCCAAGGCGATCCGTTTGCCGAGACCGATACCTCCCTCATCATTGAGGAAGGTCTTGAGAATCGAAAAATCGGAGAGAATGTCTGCATCAAGATTCCGGTGACCACCTGGGGCATCGAGGCCATCAGTGCAATGGTTGAGCGCGATATTCCCACCATGGCCACCGAGGTGATGGGGCTCTCCCAGGCTGTCTCGATTTGCGAGGAGTACCAAAGGGTGAGCAGAAAGAGCGGTAAAACGCCTCCGTTCTTTGTTACGCATATCACCGGCATCCTGGATGACCACTTCAAGCGGGTCATCAAGGCGAACAATCTGAAACTCGATGAAAAGCTGGTAAAATATGCAGGGCTCTCCATTGCCAAGAAAGAGTATGAGCTGCTCAAGAGCCGTAACTACCCCGGCATCATGATTGGAGGCGGGGCACGCAAGCTGGAGGACTTCACCGAACTGGTCGGCGGGGACCTGCACATCACCATCAACTGGACGGGAACCGCCGAGACGCTCATTGAAGCGGATATGCAGGCTGTCAGTCGTATCGAGGAGAATTTGAGCGATGATGAGATGCAGCTTCTCAAGGATCAACTTCCCGACTATGGGCGGGCCTTGGACGTCGATGGGATGCAGGTGGATGAGTACTACGACTACGGCGGTGTCGAGCTGTTCAGGACTTCCTTCCAGAAGGGATGGAATGAGTTGCTTGCCTTGATCGCTCAACGCAGGAGAAATGCAGAATAATGGATGCAAAACATCGGGGAAGCCTCACTACGGATAAACGGGTCAGCAGGGCGAAGGGGATCGATCGAGTAACCCTTACCTACGACAAGGACAATATGATGTGTTACTTCTACCTTGAGAAGGGTTCGAAGCTTGAGATGCATACTCATGTACAGAGCCAAAGCGGTATTGTCATCAAGGGACATATTCACTTCATCAAAGGGGATGGACAGATCCTTGACCTGCATGCCGGTGATGCCTACTACTTTGCCTCCAACGACCCCCACGGTTCGAACATCCTCGAGGATACCGAGCTGATCGAGTGTTTTGCTCCCTCACGGGACGATTACAAGGACTGAGTACAACCTTTCTTGCTTTCGGAACAAGGTGTTGGTATGATAGGTGTGCTAATCTTTAGGGGGGTGCTTTCTCATGGAAGACATATTCGCAGTCCGCGAGGCTCGGCCTTCAGCGGTTGAAGGGGTGATTGAGAAGATCAAGGCCCTGTTGATCGAACAAAAACTCTCCCCCGGGGATATGATTCCCAATGAGATCTCCCTTGCAGAAAGCCTGAAGGTTGGAAGGGGTACGGTGCGTGAGGCACTGAAGATTCTTTCCGCCTACGGGGTGGTGGAAATCAAGCAGGGGTATGGTACCTACGTCTCCAGTGCCTCGAACAAGCGGCTCTTCGACCCCCAGCTCTTTCAGATTCTGGTCCAGGACAGGGACTACAAGTCCCTCACCCAGGTCAGGCAGCTGCTTGAGGAAGGCATTGTGAAGCTTGTCATTGAGAGCGCAAGCGATGAGGAGCTTGTCCTGCTCGATCAGACGATGCAGAAGTTCCAGACCGAGCTGGCAAAACCCGATGCCTCGGCCCAGCATGCGGGCTCGCTGGATTTACGCTATCACCGCCTGCTTGCACGCTTTTCGCACAACAGCATTGTGGAGAACATCTATAACTTCGTCATCGAGCTCTTCACCAAGACAATCAATCCGATTCATATCGGTGTCGATGAGGTTCACCAGCGCCTGCATCAAGCAATCATAGACCGAAATACGGACAAGGCGGTAGAGGCTGTCAGGGAGCACACCGCCATCTGGATTTCCGGCTACGAGGCGGCGCATAAAGTCGTCTAAGGCAACAGTACCACCCCTTCTCCCTTGAAACCGTTCACCTTGATGGTGAGGTTCTCACTGCTTCGGGCATGGATGAAGTGCTCGGTCTCGTCATATATGTCCAATTGCTTCAACTTCTCAAGCTCAAGTCTACCCGAGCGGTGGTCAGGATTGATGGTCAGGTACATACAGCCCAGGCTGGTCATGTTCTGGAAGAAGTGCGTTCCCTGGCTGGGTTCGACTTGAAAGCCTCTGAGTCCGGTTTCGATGATTACCTTGGACCTTGAGATCTGCGACCAGGTTACCGGGATTCCCAGCCACGGGTCGCAGCTGCCCAGCCTGCCTGCCACCAAGAGCGCATAATCTTTTTCAGCAAGCACCATCTGGGCGTTGAGCTTGTCCAACTCCTTTGCCATATCCTTCATGTGCGAGGCATCGAAGCGGTCGACCTTAAGATAGATCAAATCCTGGATGTCCTCGATTTTCCCGTTTCCCATCACGACCGTCGAGTAGATGGCTGCCGCTTCCTTTTCCTGATCGGTAATGGAGACGTCGCTCTCTTCGTTTCCTGCTGCGATGGGTCTGATTTGCAGCAGGCTGAACTCCTGTTTCTTGGGAGCCTTTCGGTTGAGGTTGACGGCGAACTCGATTTCAACAGGCTTGCCCATCGCCTGTGTCCCCAGGGTCAGTACATCCTTGACGATGCTTGCCAGGGGGAAAGCGTCATACTTGAGCACCCCGTTGAAGGTGATGACCTTCTGGCCTTCGGCCCGGACCGACTCGCTGAGCGTTCCGTTTTGCATATCGAAGGTGCTTGCGATGTATTTCAGTGCCTCAGGATGCTTTTGCGCCTCTTCGAGTTCGAGAAGTTCCAGATTCTCCAGCCCTCCCACGTCCAAGGGATGGTAACCGTGTTCCAGGTTCAGTGCATAGAACGTATGCTGGCTGCTTGTCTGGTCTCCGCCCAGAAATTGTGCGGGCCGCTTCGGATGGGTGGGAGAGAAACGCAAGGACGAGCCGTTGTCCACCACCGACTTGCCGAAGCCGAAGCTCAGCATTGCCACCCCGTCCTCGGGCTTTTCCCCGCCAAGTGGATAGTAGTTCAAGGACCGGGCGACTCCGCTGATGTTTGGATACCAGTATGAGCCGTGCTCGCTGCCGATGACCTGCTGGATGATGACTGCCATTTTCTCATCCTCCAACATATGTTCGGTGGCTTTCAGGTACTCTTTTGCACTTCTGAAATAGGTGGAAGCCCATACAGCACGGACTGCGTCACACAACTCCTCGAGCCTCTTTTGGTCATCACCCACATTGGGAAGCATGCAGGTCTCATAGACTCCGGCAAAGGGTTGGTAGTGGGAGTCCTCCAAAAGACTGGATGAACGTACGCAAATCGGTTGGTGGATGACCTGGATGATCTCTGCAAAATTGAGCACCAGATCTGGCTGCAGGGGCTTGGAGAGGAATACTTTCAAAAGCGTTTCATCCGGCAAATCCGCTGTGGTGATGTCCTTGAGGTTGTTTTCCTCGATGAACTGGGTGAATTGGTCGGTGGTGACCACGACGGTGCGGGGGATGGAAAGGTAGACTTCAGGGTATTTGGCTTGGAGCTTCGCCGCTCTGAGGACCATGTCTATGAAGGCAAGACCTCGGCCTTTACCTCCAAGAGAACCTCCTCCGATCCGGCTGAAAAAGAGGGTCTCGTCGTAGTTGTTCCTGCTGAACTGGGCGATGACGCCTTTGGTTCTCTCGCTCCGATAGGTCCTGATGATTTCGATGAGTTCCTGCTGCACCTTCTTTGCACTTCCGTGCCGGGGTATCTGTAAATCCTTGATTCTTGCCGCCAGGGTATAGAGGCTCTGGGCCCTGAGCCAGCGGGAGAACTCATTGCGGCGACAGTGGTAGTCGAAACTCTCCTCGGGAATGGAGGGAAGGAGCCGCTGCAGGTCCCGCATGGTTTCGGCTCGGGCGATCTCCTCCATGGTCTTTGGGTCGCGGAAGATGAAAGGCCCGAAGCCATAGTGACTGGTCATGAATCTGTTTAATTCAAACAACAGGGAGGAGCTGTTCTTCCAGATGAAGTTGGCGCCGCTGTCCTCGGCCATATCGCGGGAGTTTGCATCGCTGCTTTGTATCAGGATTGGGATTTCAGGATCCTGCTTGAGGACCAGCTGCGTCAGCTCAAGACCGGCATACTTGTCCTGTTCCCCGCTTTTAAGGTAGGACATGTCGGTGATGACTCCCAAAATGTTGTGCCGATAGGTGGTGTACAGCCCGATCGCCTCTTCAAAGGTCCTTGCAAGCACGATTTTGGGTCGACCGCGCATTCGCAGCGTCTTGCCCCAGTTATTCAGCGCTTCCAAAATGGCTGAACGGTTCTGCTGGATGAGGCAGGTGTACATCATGGGCAGGTAGGAGGAGTAGAAGCGGATCGAATCCTCGACAAGAATGATGACTTGGACATCGGCTTCCTTGGTGTCGTGGTCGAGGTTCATCCGGTCCTCCACCAACTTGATCATGGCCAGGAATATGGTGGGATCGCCCTGCCAATAGAAGAAATAGTCGATGTCCTTGCAGTCCGAACCCTTGATGAGCTTGTTGCGCCGGTGGCTTGATGAGGGGGAGAGGGCGATGACCGGCATGTCTTTATCCAACGCCTTGATGGAGGAGGCCAGCTGTTCCACCGACTCCGGACCGAGGTCGAGCATGGTGATGACAAGCTCGAACTTGCGCTCGGCGATGAGCTTGAGTGCCTCTTCCCCGGTGCTTGTGTGGGTGATTTTCGGAGGGTTGTTCAAGCCGAGCTGGGTGTACTCCAGATACAGCTCCTCTTCCACCCGTCCGTCCTCCTCAAGCAGGAAGCGGTCGTAGTCATTGCAGATGAGCAATACGTTGTAGATATGTTTCAGCATCAGGTTGCTGAAGGGCAGCCAGGTTGGGTCGAGGGTATACATAGCAAGTAGTGTAGCATGAGCGCCTGGTTTTGGATAGAATTTCAAAGTCTGCTGAAAGTTGATTAAAAATTCAAAATATATACATTAATTTGAACAATCAAGTAATATAAAATTAAATACTAACGTTTAACTCAATTTAAAGATTGACAGATTGAAATGGCGGGTTTAGTCTTTTTAGACAAGCTACGTGTGTTGTAGCTGAGTTGAAGGAGATAAACCCAAGTATGTATAGCCTTGATGCATTGATGGAAGAACTGGAGCGGAGGAATCCCGCCCAACCTGAGTTTATTCAGGCGGTGAGAGAGGTCCTGGAGAGCGTCATCGACGTGGTCAATGACAATCCAGTCTATGAGAAACATCGGATTCTGGAACGTATGACCGAACCTGACCGTATCTACTCGTTTCGCGTTGAGTGGGAGGATGATGAGGGTAATCTGCAGGTCAACCGAGGCTATCGGGTACAGTTCAACAATGCAATCGGACCGTATAAAGGCGGGCTTAGATTCCATTCCAGCGTAACGCTTGGCTCGCTTAAGTTCCTTGGGTTTGAGCAGACATTGAAGAACAGTCTTACAACGCTGCCGATGGGCGGTGGCAAGGGTGGAAGCGATTTCAACCCACGCGGCAAGAGTGATGCAGAGATTCTGCGCTTCTGCCGTTCGTTCATGACCGAACTGCAGAAGTATATCGGTCCTGATACCGACGTTCCCGCCGGTGACATCGGCGTTGGGGCGAGGGAGATCGGCTTCCTGTATGGACAGTACAAACGCATCAGAGGCGAGAATACCGGCGTGTTGACCGGCAAGGGTCTGGGCTACGGAGGCTCGTTGGTTCGTCCCGAGGCCACCGGATACGGGACGATGTACTTTGCAAAGGCAATGCTTGAGGCGAAGGGCGAGAGCATGAAGGGAAAGACAGTCTCCCTCAGCGGCTTCGGCAACGTGGCCTGGGGGGCTGCGGTGAAGGCGACCCAGCTGGGTGCGAAAGTGGTGACCATCAGCGGTCCCGATGGCTACATCTACGACAAGGATGGAGTGGGAACCCCCGAGAAGTGGGCGTATATGAACAACCTGCGCACTTCAAACAACGATGTGGTTGCTCCCTATGCAAAGAAATTCGGTGCTCAGTTCGTTGCAGGCAAGAAGCCTTGGGAGGTGCCTGTGGATCTTGCTTTCCCCTGCGCCATCCAAAATGAGCTGAATCTTGAGGATGCCAAGACACTCGTTACCAACGGCGTCAAATATGTGATTGAGACTTCCAACATGGGTTGTACAGCCGATGCTGTGACCTACTTCATCCACAGCCGCATCCCCTTTGCCCCGGGCAAGGCCGCCAATGCCGGCGGAGTCGCCGTTTCGGGTCTTGAAATGAGCCAGAATGCCATGCACCTCAGCTGGAGTGCCGAGGAGGTGGATGAGAAACTGTACTCGATCATGGTAAAAATCCATCAAGCGTGTATTGCCGAGGGTAAACAAGCCGATGGGTATGTGAACTACGTGAAGGGTGCAAACATTGCAGGTTTCAAGAAGGTAGCCGATACCATGGTGCAACTGGGCTATTAGGAGAAAATATTCCTTCGGGATTGTGTATCAAGAGAGTCTTCCAGTTTGGAAGGCTCTCTTTTTAACCACTAGAGACGCGACAGATTTCGACGGTTGTAGGTCTCCTGTCCCTGGGATTTTCTGACGAGCAAGCTTCTGCTAGCAAGGGGAAAACGTACCGCAATACCAAAGAGTCTTGGGTATAGCCAGCAAGGAATTGAAGTAAGTTTTCTTGTTCTGGTTTGACCCTTTCCGACCTTTTCGATACACTTTTTTCAAGAGACGATAGCTAAGTGCTATGAAACCTATATAACACTATATATAGCGTTATTCAACTTTATATAGCACCATAAATGCTGTAATCCTGTCTTGCCAACTTTGCTTCTCCATGCTATGGTGAATGGGGGTCGACGCTGGTCGACCCTTTAGCTTGACCTCTGAAAAGAGGTTGTGGAGAAAGAAATTTTTCTTATAAGTTTAATATATAGAGGGATTACATGAGCTCTGCAAAGAATGAATTGAGTGCATTGGGTCGCAAGATTTTTCTTGACCGGTATGCGTTGAAAGATGTTAGGAAAGAGACGCTGAAAGTTGGGGACGTCGTGGTTGCCGTAAGCAATCCCAAGACCGGACAGCGTGAGATCGGTGTGGTCACCGAGCTGAAAGCCGCCGATGGGATTACCGTCAAGCTCGACGATGGTATTGTCCTGCACGTAAAGCGCGAGGATGTCGACAAGCCGCTTGAGATCGAACCTGCACAGATGCTGGCCCGTGTAGCAAAGGGGATTGCTTCCATCGAGAAGCAGGAGGTTCGAACGCAATGGGAAACAGAATTCAATTGGCTTCTGGAGGACTGGAAGTTCGTCCCTGGAGGCAGGATTCTTACCGGAGCCGGAACGGATCAGAATCTGACCTATTTCAACTGTTACGTGATCCCTTCCCCGAAGGACAGTCGTGGTGGCATCATTGCCTCATTGGGACAGATGACCGAGATCATGAGCCGCGGCGGCGGTGTTGGAATGAACATCTCCTCTCTCAGACCCCGGCACAGCTACGTCAAAGGCGTCAACGGCCGTTCCAGTGGATCGGTAAGTTGGGGCGGGCTCTTCAGCTTTGTAACCGGTCTGATTGAGCAAGGCGGTTCACGCCGTGGTGCTTTGATGCTGATTCTCAATGTCTGGCATCCGGATATTCTTGATTTCATCAACTCCAAGCGCGAGATGGGCAAGATCACCAATGCCAACATCAGTGTCGGCATCACCGACGACTTCATGGAAGCAGTGCGCAAGGATGGTGACTGGGAGACCTACTTCCCCGATACCACCGACCCGGCCTACAACACCGATTGGGACGGGGATATCAACAAGTGGAAGTCGAACGGTCACAAGGTCGTGGTGTACCAGAAACAGAAAGCCAAGAAGATCTGGGATGCGATTGTCGAAAGTGCATGGGCGAGTGCCGAGCCTGGTGTTTTCTTCATCGACCGCTACAACAAGATGTCAAACTCCTGGTACTACTCCACCATCCAGAGCACCAACCCCTGTGGAGAACAGGGACTTCCTCCCTGGGGTGTCTGCAACCTTGGCTCGATCAACCTCAGCCGATTCGTTGAAAACAAGAAGGTGTTGTACAAGGATCTGGGGCGCACCGTGCGCGCCGCCGTTCGCTTCTTGGACAATGTCATCGACGACACTCCCTACTTCTTCGAAGAGAACAAGAAGCAGCAGCTCTCCGAGCGGAGAATCGGATTGGGGACGATGGGCCTTGCAGACATGCTGATCAAAATGGAGCTTGCCTACGGCAGCGACGAGTCCCTTCTCTTCATCGAGGAGCTGTACAAGTTCATCTGCATCGAGGCTTACGATGAAAGCAGCGATCTTGCAAAGGAGAAGGGCAGTTTCCCCTATTTTGATGCTGATAAGCTGCTTCAGAGCGGCTTCATGAAGCAGATGCCTCAAGATCTCAGGGAGAAAGTGCGCAAGCAGGGCCTGAGGAACGTCACCCTCTTGACGCAGGCTCCCACCGGGACGACCGGTACCATGGTCAATACTTCCACCGGCATCGAGCCCTATTACTTCTGGGAATGGGAGAGAACCGGTCGCATGGGAACGAACATCGAACGGGTGAAGGTCTACGAGGATTGGGTGAAGGCTCATCCGGGTCAGAAGAAGCCCTCCTACTTTGTGTCGGCCATGGATCTTCCTCCGGAAGGGCATGTGAAGGTGCAGGCCGCCATCCAGAAGTGGGTCGACTCCTCCATCTCCAAGACGGGCAATACTCCCAAGGAGTATACGGTCGAACAGACCGGCAAGTTGTACGAGCTGCTGTATGATTTGGGATGCAAGGGCGGTACCACCTACCGCGATGGATCGCGCGATACGCAGGTATTGACGGCCAAGAAGGAAGAAAAGGAGGAGCCGAAGGTTGAGAAGCCGGTGGTTTCCCGTTCCACCGAGCCCAAGCCGCGGGTGCGCTCTACGGTTTTGCAGGGCACAACCTATCGCAAGGCCACCCCGATCGGGACCGCGTACATCACCGTCAACTGCGATGGCCCGAATCCCAGCGACATCTTCGAGGTGTTCATCAATGTGGCCAAGGTGGGTTCCGATGTGGCCGCCGATGCAGAAGGTCTGGGCAGATTGATCAGCTTGATGCTGCGCATGCCCTCTCCCCTGACTCCTGACCAGCGCGCCCAGGCGATCATAGGCCAGCTTTCGGGAATCGGCAGCGGCCGGTCGATGGGATTCGGCAAGAACCGCGTCATGAGTCTGCCCGATGCTGTAGCGCAGGTGCTGCAGCAGCATATCGGCTCCTCCGACAGCGAACGCGAAGCTTCCCGCCTTCCCGATGAGGATGATGAGGATGAGGATGCCGGTCAGCTCGATCTGGGGCTTCCTTCCTCCTCGGCCAGCGTAAAGCCGGATATCTGCCCGATTTGTGGAAATGTCACCTTTGTCAACATCGAAGGTTGCAAGAAATGTTTCTCTTGCGGGCATAGCGAGTGTTGACCAAAATCTACCCAATCCGTACGCTCTGATTCGGGTAGGGTAGTATGAACAATGTAAGACAACCCCGTCCTTTGTTGGCGGGGTTTTCTGTTTACAAGGGCTTGGGTTCCAGTATGTATGCGCTGTTTACCATCCGGGTCATCAATCGGTTCGGTGATTTTGTGCAGCTGCTCTTGGTCCTTATCCTGACAATCAGGCTCGGACTTTCTCCCAAGGAAGCAGGGATTTTTGTCTCAGCCAGCATCATAGCCACCATGGTCGGGCAGATGTTCATCGGTATGGCGGCCGACCGTTGGGGCAAGAAGCCGCTGTTGGTGCTCTGTCAGGTGATGGTGAGCCTCTCGTATCTCGCCTGCGCTCTTTCGGTTGTGCTTCGTCCAACCATCATCCCGTACCTGATTCTTGTCGCCAGCCCGTTTCGCGGCGGCACCGCACCCCTAACCAACACCCTGGTTGCCGACTTCAGTCCCCAAGGAAGGCTCTCCCACTCCTTCAGTCTGCTGTACCTGGGGACGAATATCGGGGTGGCGCTCGGTCCCATGGTTGCATCGATGCTGTTTGCCCGCTCTCTGTTGCTGCTCTTTGCACTCTCTGCGGTCCTGCTTTCCTTGTCCACCCTGTTGTTGCTTGCAAAGGTTCCGGACAAGCGTATGCAGGAACAACAAAGCAAGGATGAGCGGAAGACGAATGTGCGTATTCCCCCGATTCTCTGGTTGTTTTTTGTCTTCGGAGCCCTATATACCCTGACGTATGGACAAAACTCCTTCACGCTCCCGTTGCAGTTCAATTCGTTGTATGGGGAGGTTGCGGGTGCGAGCCGCTATGCAACGTTGATGATGGTCAATGCCGTGGTGGTGTTGGTGTGCACCACGCTGCTCACCGCCTGGACACATCGCCTGGGACAATTGGTCTCGATGGCCTTGGCTCTGTTCTTATATGTCACAGGGTATTTGGGTTACGCTTTCTGCTCTCATTTCAGCATATTCCTGGTGGCCACCTGCATCTGGACGCTTGGCGAGATTCTGATGGCGACCAATTCCAATGTGTTTCTCAACGCCTATGCGGATGAGCGCATCCGCTCCCAGTGCAATGCCTACATGCACGTATTTTCAAGCCTGGGTCACTCGATATCTCCGACCTTGGGAGGCTTGGTGCTGCTGGCCACCGGCTATCGGGAGCTGTGGTTGCTTGCCAGTGCGCTCTGTTTTCTGCTTGGGTGCGGTTATATTGCACTAAATAAATACTTGAAGAGTTGATATACTGCTAAAGGACTACTAATTAAGGAATTCAATCTGGACAAGGTTGCAATCGAATCCTTATTGGTTTATTATGATTGTTGGGAAAATCTGTAAGGATTTTTTTTTGTGTGTGCAAAGGGTGACCCCTTCAGGGTCGCATCAAATACTGTTTTATGGAGTGTCAAAATGGGTAACAAAAAAAGGGTTACTATTGACGGAAACACCGCTGCCGCGCATATTGCATATGCCTTCAGTGAAGTAGCCGCAATCTATCCGATCACCCCCTCCTCTCCGATGGGAGAGTTTGCTGATTCTTGGGCCAGCACCGGCCGTAAGAACCTCTGGGGTAAGAAGGTGGAGATCATGGAAATGCAGTCCGAGGCTGGTGCGGCTGGTGCCGTTCATGGTGCCCTCTCTGCTGGTGCTTTGACCACCACATTCACTGCTAGTCAGGGATTGCTCTTGATGATCCCCAACATGCATAAGATTGCTGGCGAAATGATTCCTACCGTTTTCCACGTGTCTGCAAGATCCCTTGCTGCACAGTCTCTCTCGATTTTCGGTGATCATTCGGACGTCATGTCCTGCCGCAATACCGGCTTTGCCATGACCTGTGCAAACAACGTACAGGAGACCATGGACATGTCCTTGGTTGCTCATCTGGCAACCCTCGAGGCACAGGTTCCGTTCCTCAGCTTCTTCGACGGCTTCAGGACATCCCATGAGCTGCAGAAGGTCGAGGAGATCACCTACGAAGACCTCAAGCCGTTGGTAAACGAAGAGTATGTCCGCCGCTTCCGCGAGCGCGCCATGCGCCCCGAGCACCCGAAGCTGAAGGTAGCCGCCCAGAACGAGGACGTCTATTTCCAGGGTCGTGAGACCGTCAATCCGTATTATGAAGCTCTTCCTGAGATGGTACAGAAGTATATGGACCAGGTTGCCGCCCTTACCGGCCGCGCCTACCACCTCTTCGACTATGTCGGTGATCCCAATGCAACCGATATCGTCATCGTCATGGGTAGCGGTGCCGATACCTTTGAATGGGCAAGCGATTACCTGAACGAGAAGGGTGGAAAGACCGGTGTGCTGAAGGTACGCCTCTATCGCCCGTTCAGTGCAAAGCACTTTGTACAGGCAATTCCTGCATCGGTTAAGAGAATCGCAGTACTCGACCGCACCAAGGAACCCGGCTCCCTCGGCGAGCCCCTCTACCAGGATGTCATCACCGCCCTCAGCCAGATGGGCAGAACCGACATGAAGGTGATCGGCGGCCGCTTTGGTCTGTCCAGCAAGGACTTCACCCCCAGCCACGCAAAGGCTGTGTATGAGCACCTCGCAGGCAAGGCCTTCAACAACTTCACCGTTGGCATCAACGATGACGTAACCAACCGCTCGATTCCCGTCAACGAGACCATCAACGTGTCTCCGAAGGGTGTTGTGTCCTGCATGTTCTGGGGTCTTGGCTCCGACGGTACCGTTGGTGCGAACAAGAACTCCATCAAGATCATCGGTGACAATACCGATCTCAACGCACAGGCTTACTTCTCCTACGACTCCAAGAAGAGTGGTGGTATTACCGTAAGTCACCTGCGCTTCGGCAAGAGCTCGCTGGATATGCCGTGGTTGATCGACCATGCCGACTTTGTCGCCTGTCACAACCCCGCATACATCGGTCGCTATGACATGCTCGGCCCGCTTAAGAAGGGTGGAGTATTCCTGCTTAACAGTCAGATTCCCTCCGAAGAAGTCTTCGAGCACCTGACACGTGAGATGCAGGAGCAGATCATCGAGAAGAAGATCCGCTTCTACAACATCAACGCGCTTGAGATTTCCGAGAAGGCCGGACTTGGAAGCCGCATCAACACCGTTATGCAGGCTGCTTTCTTCAAGATCAGCGAGGTTCTTCCTGAGGCTGAAGCCATCGACTTGGTCAAGCAGTATGTCAAGAAGACCTTCATCAAGAAGGGCGAAGACATCGTCAAGCAGAACTGGGCGGCCATCGACGGCGCCAGCGATGCCCTGCACCAGGTTGTCATTCCTGCAAAGATCACCAAGAGCTACGAGCCTGCCCGCCTGATTCCTGCCGATGCCGATGACTTTGCAAAAAATATCATGGAACCCATCATGCACCTGAAGGGCAATGATATTCCCGTTTCCCAGATGTCGTTCGACGGAAGCCTGCCGACCGCTACTGCAAAATTCGAGAAGCGCGGCGTTGCTCCTTTCGTACCTCATTGGATCGCCGAGAACTGCATTCAGTGCAACCAGTGCGTACAGTCCTGCCCGCACGCTGCCATTCGTGCAAAGCAGATCGACCCGAAGGATCTCGAAGGCGCTCCAGAGACTTTCAAGACCTTGAAGTCCAACACCAAGAACACCCGTGACCTCCAGTTCAAGATTCAGGTCTACACCGAAGATTGCCAGGGTTGTGGTGTGTGTATCGAAACTTGTCCTTCCAAGGTCAAGTCCCTCGAGTTCAGCCCGATTGCCACCGAGCGTGAAGCCGGCGAGATCGTAAATGCCGAGTTCTTCGAAGCTCTGCCCTACGATGTGCTCGACGGTGCTCCCGAGACCTCGATCAAGGGCCTGCAGTTCAAGCAGCCGCTCTTTGAGTTCTCCGGTGCTTGTGCAGGCTGTGGTGAGACCCCGTATGTGAAGATGGTAAGCCAGATTTGCGGCGACCGCATGATCGTTGCCAACGCAACCGGTTGTTCCTCCATCTACAGCGGCACCTTCCCGACCACTCCCTACACTGTCAGACAGAGTGACGGACAGGGTCCGGCTTGGGGCAACAGCCTCTTCGAGGACAACGCTGAGTATGGTTTGGGTATGCGCCTTGCCGTAGATTCCAACCGCGAGCAGCTTCGCATCTACATCGACCAGCTTTTCGCCCTTGGTACCACCGAGGCCCTGAAGAGTGCAATCGAGAAGTCGCTTGAGTTGTGGGATGAGTCTTCCGATGCCGCCAACGCAGCCCAGAAGGCTGTCCAGGCAGCCCTGGGCGAAGCAATGGCTGTTGCCAACGCCGAGCAGAAGGCGGTGCTTGTCAAGATTGACGAGCTGAAGGACTACTTTGCAGACAAGGTTGTCTTCATCATCGGTGGTGACGGATGGGCCTATGATATCGGTTACGGTGGTGTCGACCACGTGATTGCCTCCGGCAGGAACGTCAACATCCTGGTGCTCGATACCGAGGTGTACTCCAATACCGGTGGACAGGCTTCCAAGGCCACTCCGATCGCAGCCGTTGCAAAGTTTGCAAACGCTGGCAAGGAACTCGGCAAGAAGAACATGGGCTTCATGTGCATGACTTACGGACATGCCTATGTTGCATCCATCGCCCTCGGTTCCAACCGCCTGCATGCCCAGAAGGCTCTGCAGGAAGCTGTAGCTTGGAAGGGTCCCTCGATCATCTTCTGTTATTCCCCGTGTATCAACCACGGCATGAACATGCGTTTCAGCCAGGTTGAGGAGAAGAAGGCAGTGGAAGCCGGTTACTGGCCGCTCTACCGTTTCAATCCTTCACTCGAGGAAGGCAAGAAATTCAGCTGGGATGCCAAGCCGATTTCCGGCTCTTTCCAGGACTTCATCAAGGGCGAGGTCCGCTATACCTCCCTGTACAAGACCAACCCGGAGAATGCCGAGGACTTGTTCGCAAAGGCTGAGGCCGATGCCCACAAGCGCTGGAGTTTCTTCGAGAAGCTTGGTCCTTTGATGTAAGCTTCATCACTAAATGTTCGTTACGGGGGCTGTCGAAAGACAGCCCTCTTTTACATTTATATAGAATGCAAGATGAATCCTTCACGGAAAAACCTTGGCTGCGGATAACCAAGGTATCGTTGTGAGGACTTCAGGTATGCTGTTTGTTAGAAACGAAACACCTCAGTACGACTTCCCTGGTGTACACATGCCCGTCCATAGGTTTTCAAGGAACCGGCACACAGCAGCTCCATGGTTTCCTGATAGCGCAATAGTACCTCGATAGGTTCATCTGATCCTTTCTGAATGCGCCATGCACGTGCTTCCTGCTTGGAATACAACCGATTGCTTCTAGCTCCATGGACAGGCAGCTCCACAATCGTGCAGGATTTCGGCTGATCCATGGGTTCGGAATGCAGGACGAACAAGGCGCTGTTGGAGCCTTCTGCGTGTCTTTGCAACTGCACCGATGGTTTTGTCGTAAGGTCGTTGTAATGGGGTGCATAGAGCGTTCTGTTGGATACTGCCTCCATGCCTGGTTCAAAATACAGCGTGCTGGCAATCCCGGGAGATGAAACATGGATGGCGTTCGTCTCTGTGGTGATGTCCCCTTGATCGGAGAAATGAAAATGCCATGTAAAACTGTGATGTGAAGAGGTGATCAGGGTATCGTGTATGAGTACTAATGAAGCATCTATCTGCAGGATTTCCCGCTCGATCAGGACAGGGTGTTGCGCACCCATCAGATACCCGAGATTGTTTGCCTGGGCATAGTTCCAATTGCCTTTGCTGCTGAACATGCGATTGGCGCACAGGGCACGTTTTGCATATGTCCAGGTACTCTCATAGACGGTTGCATCCTTGCCGTCGACGACAATGGTGTTGTGGCTTGCCTGTTGTTTCAGGATTTTTCGTTCTTCTTTTTCACAGTAGGTGTAACGGCCGCTGTCAACCAATACATCATGACCATGGGCAACGATATCCACATGCAGAAGGTCGGCATGTCCGTGTCCTCCTCCGATTTGCCCGCAGCGGAAGTGACAGCAACTGTCCTGCTCGGTCCAGCCGGTACGAAGATAGATATTTCCACTTGCCATTGCTGCGAACGAACAAAAACCAGGTTCTTGGGTGGTTCTCCTGGCAAAGGATTCAATCGCTTCCTTGCCTGCAAAGAAGCTGGAATAGGGTTCCAGCTCAGCAAAGCAGCCGACAGCCAAGCTCAGATCCTCCAGTAAGAATGATGCACGGGTCAGAACATCACGGATATCCGTATCATCACTGTCGCTTTGCAGGAAGTGGTGTCGATTGGGTTTCATGCTGCCGAGCATGAAGGCAGCCATATCCTTGGCTTTATCGGTAATATATGAGTCGAAGGGCCAACCGTACCGTTTTGCAGTTTGAATCATTGAGAGCAGGGCGGAAAGAACCTCTGCATGGTACAGCGGCGATTGTTCCCATTGCATGCCATCGCTGAGAATCTGGTAGGAAAGTGACTGCGCAACTCTCTGTTGAGCCAGCAAAGCCCGCTTTGTGTCATGCAGAAAAAGACTGCCCTTGAACAAGCCTGCATTGCCGATGATCCCCCAGTTGGAAAAAAGAAGAAACTCAGAATCCTGGGTTGCAAGATAGTCGGTATGCATTCGCACCCCGGCAAGAAACTGCTCCGAGTCCTCTTGCTTGAGCAGGAGCATGGCATCTATCCAGTGCATCAGACGCATGGAAGCATCGAGGCTTCGCCAGGTGATTTTTTCTCGTTCGACGGAATATGGGGCCTGTTTAAGGAAGTCATGGATGTACCAAACGGCTTTCTCTGCATAGCGGGAATCCTGTGTGATGACCCACGCTTGGGCCAGGTGGAGTACAAAGCCCGATCGGCTGAGCATGAACGTCCACTCGGGATCATCAGCCATCTGGTAATCCCAATCGATGGCCTGTTCGAAGGTATGGCTTACCCACGTGGACTCCATGTCCCACGGCATGGAGAATTGGAAACACTGACCAAGGGCTCGATCGGCATGCTCGACCAGTAACTTCAGATAGTTTGGAAAATGGGTTTCAAGATGGGTTTTCAGATAGTTCATTTTCACTTACCAATAGGGATTCCAGCTTGTGTGGCAGCGCAGCAATGCTTCCATATAGAAATAGTCACCCCACAGCGAACACTCATCCACACCCCTGTCCTTGCAGGTATTGTACGGAGAACTTTTTGCATAGGTTCCGTGCAACAGCTGGCCGTTGGAACGGGACGGGTCCTTTACGGCACACGTTCGATACAGAACTCCCAGAAGCCGTTTTGCGGCTTGTCGATAGTACGCGGCCTCTGCTGGTTCCAAATGATCGGCCATCTCCAGCATGCCGCAGACTGCTATCGCCGAAGCCGAGGAATCCCTGCTTTCGGTACTCCCGGTGGAGAAATCGAAATCCCAGTAAGGCAGCCAATCATCAGGGAGGTGGGCGAGGAAGAATTCGGTGACCCGAACAAAGAGTTCCTTGTATTGAGGGTCTTTGGTATATCGGTAGACCAATGCAGTTCCATAGATTCCCCAAGCTTGCCCTCGTGCCCAGGCAGACCCATCCCGATACCCCTGTGCCGTGACCCCTCGCAGGGGTTCGCCCGTCTTCGGGTCGAAATAGTAGGTATGGTAGGTCGAATTGTCGTCGCGCAGTACACAGGACATGGCCGTCCTGCTGTGCTCGACGGCTTTTCTTGCATACTTGCTCTCTCCCGTTTCCCGGGAAGCCCAAAACAGAAGGGGAAGATTCAACAGGCAATCGATGATCAGTCGATAGTTGTTCGGTGCCCCCAAGGGTCCCCATGCCTGGAAGAACTGTCCTTTTTCCTGGAACCTTGCGAGCAGGTTGTCGGCTGCCAGCAGTGCGGCTTCTTTTCCCGCTTGGCTGCCGACCAGTTTGTATGCCGCCACACACGACAACGAATAGAGAAAACCCATATCGTGATGTTCTACATCAATTTTCTCCTTGATTCGATAGAGGAAGCTCTGAACCTGCAGCAAGGCGGCCTCCTTGATACGTTCATCCTTGGTGTACTCCCAGGCCAACCAGAGTTCTCCAGTCCAAAAACCGGTGGTCCACTCCACGTTCTCACTTGGTGCATACCAGTTGTTCTCACTGTGTGAGTATTTGAATGCATGGGTGAAATCAGGCAGGCAGGCGGCAGTATTGGTGACTGCTGTTTGCAGTGCTTGGGTGAGTTCTTGATGTGTGAGCGGTGAAGTATCCATAATGGCTCCTATAGGATCAGTGTTTTGGATGCAATTGATGCAAGACGATCGAAATCGAGCTCGATCCCAAAGCCTGATAGCGGTTTCTTTGTTGAAATCAAGCTACCTGATCGGTTGGTGGATATTGATCGGATGGACGTTTCAAATCCATCGCTGTCCCCATCCTTCTCTATCGCTTCAACCCAGGCTGCCTGCAAGCCGATGGCCACCTGCTGCCAAATGGTGCATCCCGGACCTATGAGGCTGTCGTCACCGATCATCAAGCCTGCATTGAAGGTCCCCTGTATGGTTCGGGCAAGCTCTATCGCATCAATCAGTGAAGCGGCGGAACCGGGATGAATATTGTAGAATTTCCCCATTCCTGCAAGCAGGGTCTTTCTTGCCTGTCTTGCGGGGCGAAGCGGATAATCGGGAATGAGGGCAAGATTTGGACAGCTTTGTTGCAAGGCAGCCCAACCTTCCATCGTCAGGGCGGCAGGATCTTCGCATGCATCAAGGCCTGCTTGTTCGAGGTGATGCATCGCAATCTCAATCTCCTGAAGAGGGACATCGAATTCATGCCTGCAGTATCCGCAATTTACATCTCCCAATAGGAACGTCGACTCTCGGGGCGCATACGTTCTGATAAGGTCGATGATCGAGGTATCCAGGTCGAGGTCCCCGAACAACTTCACCTTCACCACTTGCGCCCGATTGCTTGCGATAGCGGTTTTAATACTTGCTTCAACCACTTCCAGCTTGTCTGAAAGGATTACATACGCACCGTGAACAGGTTTCTCACCTTCCAGTCCCAACAGGGAGAGGGCAGGAACTCCCGCACACTTTCCGGCTAGGTCGAAGAGAGCCATTTCCAACACCTCGGTAAGCCGATCTCTCCAGATTCCCATATGGGAACGTACCTGCAGAAGAGCTTCTTCCAAGGTAAGGCCCTTGAGTTGCTTGAGTACGGAAATCCAGGAATCGAGGCTCACCTGGGGATTGTTCACTGAGATGATGTTCTCCCCCCAGCCCTGATGATCCTTGCTTTGCAGGCAGACAAAGACGTGCTGTCTGCTTGTCCAGGTTCCGAAACTGAAGTTTCGAACTGCATGTACCTGCATCAGGTATACATGGATATTCTCGATTCTGGATGTGTGTCCTTGAAGCTGTATCATTTGGTTCCCTCCACATGGGTGATGAACGGGTCGTTTGCATCCCTAAGCCACTTTATTAATGCGCCCTCCAGCGGATGTGGCTCTGAAAGAAGGAGGGGATTAATTTGCTCTGGATCGGCCTGCAAGTCGTAGAAATACCGACGCAGGCAGGGGGTGGTTGTATACCCGACTTCCACGACATAGCAGGACTCCTTGGTACGGACAGAGCGCCAGCCAAAGGCTTTCGGGTCGAGGGAGGCGGCTTCGAACTGCCTGAGAAACACCTCTCTTCCCGGGCAGGCTGCCAGAAAGCATGCTTTCGTCTCATCGGTCATGCCTTTTTCGATCGAGGATGCACAACTGATGCCTTCCATGGAGGGAGGAATCGGAAGATTCAGCAAATCAAGAATTGTGGGGGCGATGTCGGGACTTCCAATGACTGTTTCCGTTTTCCCTGACGGCAGGCCCATTCCACCAAACAGCAAGGGGACCCCGATGGATTCCTCGTACCACACATGCTTGCCTATAAGTTGATGGCTGCCAAGCATGTCCCCATGGTCCGCAGTCAAGACGACAAGCGTGTCGGAGAGGATGTTGTTTTGTTTCAGATACTCGATCAATCTGCCAAACTGCTCATCAAGACCCGTAATCGCTGCATAATAATCCTTTTGCAATGCAATGAAAGCCTCTTCATCGAGATCAAACGATTCAAATGTGTGATGATGGACCGCTCCCAGCTGCACATTCTTCTTTCTGGGCAACTGAAGGTTCTCGTACAGCTTTTTATACTGCTCGGGGGCGGTATCATACGGACTGTGGGGAGGATTCCATGAAAGAAAGAGTGCGAAAGGAGCATCCTGCTTTCGTGTTTTCAGAAACTGCAGGGCCACATCGGTCTCATGGATGGGAGACCAGACATCCTGCTTGATCATCCGGTCGTCGTCCTTCCAATAGTGGGGTGTCGTATGCTCATCACTGGCGTTGTAGGCGTACCAAAAGTCAAAACCGTGTCGTCTTGGTCCCACAGGGGTATAGGCATCCCAGTTGCGTGCTCCTGAAGGTGGGTTATTCACATGGTTCACCTCAGGTTCATCCAGATGCCATTTCCCTATGTACCCTGTCTGATACCCTTCTTTTTGCAGCACATCACTGATGCAGATTTCCTCATCCTTCAAACGGATGGAAGCACCTGTCTTGCAGTTGGTGAAAACACCGGTTGCAAGCGGGTGTTTTCCGGTCAAAAGACTGGCACGGGCAGGTGAGCAGAGCGGACAGGTGCTCACGCCGTTGGTACACACGATTGAATCGGCGGCAAATGCATCCATATTGGGTGTTATGACCGGCTCTTGTCCTTCATAACCGACAGCACTTCTTCTCCACTGGTCTGCAAACACGAATAGTACGTTCTTCTTCTTCATGCCCAGGTCCTTGTATAGTCGATCCAATCATTGGATTGCCGTGCCCATGTACTGAGCATGCGATGCAACTGTTGTTCCCGCTGGCGATACTGATCCAGACCACTGAGGTTGATGCTCTCACCAGGATCCTTTTCCAGATGAAACAATTCCGCCTCCATTCCATCCCATACGTATTTCCATCCTTCATGGACGATCATCCTGCGGATGTCCCCGATGGCATGATTGCCGTTGTAGACGGAAAATACTGGCTTTATGGGCGGTGGTGTCCCTTCCAGGATGGTGTGTGCCAAAGAACTTCCTTCAAAGGACTGTCCGCACGCAACATCCAGCAGATCGAGGATGGTGGGTACAAAATCAAGATGAGAGATGGGAGTATTCTGCACCGAAGACGTTGCATCGGTGAGATGGATGACAGCAGGCACTCGTACAGCACTCTCGTACATCTCCATTTTTTGGTACATTGCATGCTCCCCCAGCTGTTCCCCATGATCTGCGGTGCAGACAAGCAGGGTATCGTCAAACAAATCCTGTTGCTTGAGTTCCTGCACCAAGCGGTTCAGTTGGTCGTCGCATAGGCGTGTCAAGGCATAGTGGGCTGCCCAGGCTTTCTTCCACATTGATGGCTCAGTGTTTGCCCCCAGTTGCCTCGCCGCCCCGTTTCTACGGTTCTGCGGTTCCCTGATGGCCGGGCAGGAGATGGTATCCCCTAAATGAATGTCATCGGGGTTGAACAAGGCCTGATATGCAGGAGGGACCACCAAAGGAGGATGGGGTGCCCAAAGACAGACAAACAAGGCAAAGGGTTTTGCATGGTCCTTTCTGATGAAAGCAAGCGCCTTGTCGGTGAACCAGACATCCTTGAAACGGGAAAGGTCGTCGTCAAACGGCCTGACACGAGTATTGGAATACATTCGATTCTCATAGGTTCCATCGCACAACTCACTGACTTGTGAGCGTTGAGAGGGATGTGCCTTGCAAGAAAAACCTTCTGCTGCGGCGTAGGCCTCATAGCTATGGTCATCCTCCCACGCTGAGAAGGGCAATGATAGTTCAAGCTTCGGATCCAGACTGATGTGATTCACTCCGATATGGGCGACATCGTAGCCTGCCTCATACAACATCCTGTGCAGGCTTGTATGAGCTTTTGCAAGCTTACCGGGCAAATCATTGAGCACCATACCCGTTCTCAATGGATTCATACCAGTGGCCAGTGATGTCCTGGCTGGAACACAGAGCGGGCAGGATGTATAGGTGTTTGAGAAATAGACTCCATCATTGGCCAACGTATTCCAGGTCGGGGTGACTTCTTGATTACCCACTTTGGCAAACAAGGTGTCGAAGCGTTGCTGGTCGGTCATGAAGAAAAGCAAGTTTTTTGATGGCATTGGTATGATGGGCGGCCTGCCTGATCGGCAAGCCGCCGCTCCTTTCTTGTATGTGCTTAGAGTGACAGGTAGCGCTGATAGGCATCAGCATAGATCTTGAGGTAGCGATCGAGGCCCATCTGCTGCAGGCGCTTGAGATAGCCGTCCCAATCCCGTTCAATTCCACCGTTGACGATCCAGTTTGCATAGTTCTGGGCGACATAGGCGGTAATGTCGGTTTCCAGGACCGCAATTTGCTCAACTTCATCCACCGTAAAATATACTTCAGGATAGACTTGGTCGGCAGGTACGTTGTAGGGAGCGAAGAATGCATCAAGTTCGACGCGTTCCTGCAGATTGGCATTCAAGTTGAGCTTTGAGGCGATTTCCATCGTTACTGCACCAAGACTGTTGACTCCCGGTGAGTAGTCATGAATCATCTCGGTGAAGCTCTTGCCTGCAGGAATCGGTAGATAGTCATACCGACCCTCTGCATTGATGGTCAGGGTTCTGCCCAGCAATCCCTGATCGATCTGCAGTGCTGTTTCAGGAACAAAATGCAGGTCGACCCAGCGCATCAAAGCCTCGGGATTCTTGCAGTCGTTGGTGATGGCAAACGATCCTTTGGCATTGATGTAGGATGTATACGTGTTCCAGATCTGTTTGCCGTCAGCACCCTTGAGCGGGGCAAGAGCCACATAATCGGGCTTGTTGGCACCCGCTGCAGAGGAGAGACTCCAGCCGACGAACGATCCGACGATTTTCTCGGGAGACTTTACCTTGGCAATGTAGACGTTGAAGTCGTGGGTGAAGCCTTCCTTGTCGATCAAGCCCTTCTTGTACAGCTCATTGAAGTACTGGATGGCTTGTTTGTATGGTTCTGTGACTGCGGTATAGATGACTTTATTTTCCTTGACAATCAAGTGGTTGAGTCTATCAAGCTGTCCAAAGCTCCCAAACAAGGAGAACAGTCCATTTTCCTTTCGATTGTAGAGGAACGAGAAGGGAATCTCATCATCCGTTCTTCCATTTCCATTCATGTCGTTGTTCTTGAATGCAGTCAGCACTGCTTCAAACTCTGCAAGGGTGGTGGGAATGCCCAGGCCCAGTTTGTCCAGCCAAGTCTTGTTGATGAACAGCTTGTCATGGGTGACCGGTGAGAGTTCGGTAAGCGAAGGAAGTGCATAGATATGGCCGTCGGGTGCGGTAAGCAGCTTGCGATACGACTCATTTTCCAACAGCTTCTTCACGTTCGGTGCATACTCATCGATGAGATCCTCCAGAGGAATAAGCAATCCCTGGGATGCATACTTGATGACATCGATGTCGGTCAGGATTCCTTGTCCGTAGAAGGCATCTGGAAGATCGCCGGCAAAAATAAGTCCCTTTTTCTCACGCCAGCCATCCTCACTGCTCATATTCCATTCGATATGGATATTGGTTTCCTTCTCGAGGTTCTGGAAAAATTCTAGGTTGGCGAAATTCTTGTTGTGCCTTGATTTTGCAGCCAGTTCAAAGGTGGTCACCTCGTTGGTGATCGGCATTCCTGTACGATTCACTGCGATTGCAGCTGCGGTTGTCTGTCCTGCGCTCTCCTTGCTTCCTTGAGCAAAGACACCTGTTGCGATGCATAGCAAACACATGCATACGATTCCTACTCTTCTCATTGCAAACCTCCATGTTGTATATGTGTAGATCAGCCCTTCACCGAGCCCATCATGACACCTTTGGCAAAATATTTCTGTAAGAACGGATACACCACCAACACCGGCAGCGTGGAAACGATGATCAGGCCGTATTTAATAAGTTCAGCTGCCCTCTGTTGCTCCAACAGGCTCTCCACATCGCCCATCATGTCAGCCGATGCCTGATTTTGGATGAGGATGCCCCTGAGTACGAGCTGCAAGGGGTACAGTGACTCATCCTTGAGGTAGATCAAACCATTCATGAACTCATTCCAGTGTGCAACTCCATAATAGAGAATCAGGACGGCGATGATGGTCTGCGAGAGCGGGAAGACCACCTTGAAAAAGAACGTGAAGTGAGAACAACCGTCGATGGATGCCGCCTCATACAGCTCTTCGGGGATGGAATTCTTGATGTTGGTCTTTGCGATGATGACATTGAACACATTCAGTGCCGGCAGGAGCACCATGACAAACGGGGTGTTGTACAATCCGAGAGTTCTCATCAGCAGGTAGGTTGGGATCAAACCGCCTGAAAAGTACATGGTGAACATCATGAAAAACGTAAGGAACTTGCGGGCGAAGAACTCTTTTCTGGAAAGCGGGTAAGCAAAGAACATGGTCAGCATGATGTTGATGAACGTCCCGAATGCCGTATAGAGAATGGTGTTCCTGTAAGCGGTCCAGATTGATTGCTCGCTGAAGATGCGCTCGTATCCTGTGGTGTTGAACCCAACAGGGAAAAGCAGGACTTTACCAGTATTGATGGCGTCGGGTTCGGAAAATGAGGCGATGATGATGAAATACAAGGGATAGAGAACCAAGAGGGCCACCAGTGCGAGAAGTATGGTGTTTGCTGTATCAAAAATCGTGTCTGCGTGTCTGCTCAATGGATTGTGCATTCGTTCTCTCTCCTTACCACAGACTGTGTTCGCTGGTTTTCTGTGCCAGTCTGTTTACACTGACGAGCAGGATGATATTGATGATGTTGTTGAAGAGCCCGATGGCTGCAGAGTAGCTGAACTGGGCGTCGATCAAGCCGACTTTATAGATGTAGGTCGGTATTATCTCACTGGCGCTGATGTTCAGTCCGTTTTGCATGAGATAAGCCTTTTGGAATCCAATGTTCATGATTTTCCCGATTTCCAGGATGAACATCATGATTGCTGTAGGCAGAATGCCGGGAATGTCGATGTGCCGGATTATTTGAAACTTGTTTGCTCCATCTATTTGGGCGGCTTCATATAAATCAGGGCTGATCGCAGCAAGGGCCGCGATGTAGATGATTGCATTCCAGCCGGCATTCTGCCAAATGCCTGACAACACAAAAATCGGACGGAACCAAGCCGGGTCACCTAAAAAGAAGATTGTCTCATTTCCAAGGGCTTTCATCAGAAGGTTGACCAGGCCGTTGCGCGGTGAGAGGAATATATACAGCATGCCGGTCATGACGATGATGGAGATGAAATGAGGACAGTATGTAACGGTCTGGATGAATTTCTTGAATTTGTAATGTTTCAATTGATTCAGCATGATGGCCAGGAAAATCGGCACCGGAAAACCGAAGATAAGCTGAGAGAGGCTCAAGGAGAGCGTGTTCTTGATCAGGGGCCAGAATTGATAGGAGTTGAAGAAGCGCTCAAACTGCTTGAATCCCACCCAGGGACTGCCGGTAATGCCGCGTGCTGCGATGTAATTCTTGAAGGCGATCTGCACGCCATACATGGGCAGATAGTGAAATATGAGGTAATAGGTGATGGGCAACAGGCACAATACCAAGAGCTGCCAGTCGCGGATCCACATCCTCTTAAGCGGTTTCATACGTTGATTCTTTACTGTCATTCCTAACTTCCCCTCATCGATTGGATGGCAGGTTCAGTATAGGGATGTACTTTTTTATCACGCAATGTCCGGTTTTTTTTCGAATGTGCAGTTCTTATACCAGGCACTATGCAATTTTTTTTGGAGTATGCAATATTTTGGAGAAGCAGATGAAAAAGATGATAAGTATATGCAAATAAGAGAAATGATGCTTGATAACCCGGCAATGCATCACTTCGTTGTAGTTTCAGTGAGTGATGCTATACTGGTACGAAAGAGGTACATCAGTGAAGCTCCAGTTCAGGCATAAACGTTGGTTTTATAAACACCTGTTCTCCTACATCCTCCTGCTTGTGGTTCCCTTGGTCATCATCAATGGATGTTTTGGGAAACAAATCAACGAAACGTACCAGCAGGAGGTGGTCTCCCGACTCAGGTCGGACATCCATGCGCTCAGGGATACGGTAGACGACGAACTCGAGCTCCTGCTCAGTACCGTACACCAATTTCAATTGTTGCAGACAGTAAATCGTTATCGGTTTGAAGATGATCCCCTGCAGGCCAACTCCATCAAATCCATGCTGGCCACCTTTACCATAACCAATCGCTTGCTTGGCGACATAGTCTATCTGCCTTACGGCCAGAACTTTCTTTTTACCAGCTCAACCACCAGCAGGATTGACTTTTTCGCCCGGGAGATGTACGTGACCGAGGGCCTCGAACCTGAGGAATTTTTATCAGAGCTTTACTCCTTGAAGCACTTGAAAGCGTATTCAGTGGAGCGCTACAAGAATGAGAAGGGGCTGGTGATTGCCATTCCCCTGGTTTCCGACTACGCAACAGTAAGCGGGGTCTGCCTGTTCTTCATCGCCGATTCCACCCTGGAAGCGATGATACACAGCAAGCTTTCCCAATACAGAGCCCGTCTGCAGTTGCATGCCGATGATGATTCCCTCTTATTCCAATCCTCCGCTTCTGATGAGCCAATGCCTGATCAAGCGATTACCTTCTCTGTGTCATCGAACGTGGCTCCTTGGGCCTATACGGTCCACATTCCCCAAGAACAAGCACTCTTGGATGATTTGAATCGACTCTCCGGCTTGCAGCAGACCAGCACCTTGATCGTGGTGCTTGCTGTTTCAGTTCTCATATTCTTTCTCATGTTCATCAACTATACGCCGATCAAGCGACTGCAGAAACTTGCGGGAAATCTTGCCGATGCCAACCCTGCCGCCCGAAAGCTTGGTGAGCTGGAGGAGATTGCAAGCACCTTGGATTATCTGAAGAACCAGAATACCTCGCTTGTGATGAAACTGGAAAAAAGCCGGGAATCAGAACACAACATCGTGTTGCAAAGGTTGTTGAGCGGCAGGTACAAGACCATTAAGGCCTTTAATGTGGATGCATCCGAGCTGAGTATTGAGTTTCAGTACCCGCAGTTCCTGGTTGCTTGCATCCAACTGCAGGAAACCAACCGGGATAGTGATGAATTGGCCCAATTGATGCGTGATGAGCTGCCCGAGGAATTAAACTGCTACTATGTGTTCACCCCGATTCCAGACCGGATCTATTTCATCAATAGTGTAAGGACCGAGGATTTCGTATGCATACCCGCCTTCTATGAGGGCATGCGAAAGACCATAGAGGCACAAACCGGATTGAGTCTGACCGTCGGCCTTGGTTCTCTGGTCGAAGGAGCGATCGATATTCCCCGTTCCTTCCTGGAAGCACGTACGGCATTGGATTATCGGTTTGTCAAAGGGAAGAATACAACCATAATTTTTGACGAGGTGTGCAAGTCTGTAAGCTATTCGGTATCCTATCCCCACACCCTGTTGGACCAATTGCATGTTTCGCTGAAAGCGCGTAATGAAGAAGCAATTGAGAGCAGGACGGCTGAACTCATTGCGTTTCTCGTGCAGGATACGATTCCTCTCTTTTTAGCGAAGAGCATCTCCTTTGATATGATCACCCTTTTCTTCGATCATCTGCCGGCTTCCGTACAATCGGCTGAGGATTCTCAGCGGGAATTCTTCCTGCTCAGCGATATTGACACCATCGATGAAGTGGTGCAAATCGTAGAGTCGGTGAAGGATAAGCTTTTACATATGGAAAAGCTTGAACATACCGAGGATTCCCAGGCGTTGCTCAAGGATATCACCGAGTACATCAAGGTGCATTGCTTTGAATGCAACTTCACCATGCTGCAGGTATCGGATGCTTTTTCCATGCAATTGCCCAACCTGAGCCTGTTTTTCAAGGAACATACCCAGCTCAATCTGCTGGATTACGTAACCGCACTCCGCATGCATGCAGCCAAGCAGTTGTTGTCGGAAACAGACCTTCCGCTCAAGGATGTCAGTTTGCAAATCGGATACTATAATATCTCAAGCTTTATTCGTAGATTCAAGCAGCTGAATGGGATAACCCCCGGGGACTATCGCAAGATACATAAGGGGATGCAAAGAAAACCAAAGAGTCCGGATGAGAATCTTGTATAGAAGTTTTTTCGTGTGAATCGAAAAAAAACCAAGATTGTCAGCAAAAATTTGCATGTACGGCCTCCTATGACCATGCAAAACTGGATACAGAGAAAATCCATTAGGAGGGATCTATGAAAAAGTTAATGGTCGTAATGTGCTTGGCACTCGTCCTCGTTGCTCCTGTCTTCGCCCAAGGGCAAGGTGAGAGTAAAGGTGTTGAAATCGGATGCGCAATCTACAAGTTCGATGACACCTTCATGACCGGTGTCCGCAATGCCATCACCGCCGCTGCCGCCGAGACTGATGCAAAGGTTGAGGTCGTCGATTCCATGAACATCCAGGCCACTCAGAATGAGAAGGTCGACCTGTTCATCACCAAGGGAATGAAAGCCATGCAGATCAACCCTGTCGACCGCACCGCCGCCGGTGTCATCATCGACAAGGCTAAGAAAGCCAACATTCCCGTAGTATTCTTCAACCGTGAACCGCTGGCTGAGGATATGGCAAAGTGGGACAAGATCTACTACGTTGGGGCTCGTGCTGAAGAGTCCGGTACCATGAGTGGTCAGATCATCGCCGACTATTGGAAGGCCAACAAGTCCATGGACAAGAATGGCGACGGCGTTCTGCAGTATGTCATGCTCAAGGGCGAACCCGGCCACCAGGACGCAGAGCTGCGCACTGAATACTCCATCAAGAATCTGCAGGACAACGGAATCAAGGTGCAGAAGCTTGCTGAAGACACCGGCATGTGGGATCGTGTAAAGGGCCAGGAAAAGATGGCCGCTTTCATCGCCAGCCAGGGCGACAAGATTGAAGCAGTCTTTGCAAACAATGATGACATGGCTCTTGGTGCAATCGAAGCCCTTAAGGCTGCCGGTTACTTCAAGGACGGAAAGTTCATGCCTGTCGTTGGTGTTGACGCCACCGCTCCTGCTCTCCAGGCTCTCGAAGAAGGCACTCTGCTGGGCACCGTCCTCAACGACGCTGTCAACCAGGGCCGTGCAACCTTCATGCTCTCGTATGATTTGGCAAGGGGAATCACCCCCACCGATGCTTCCATCGGCTACAAGATTACTGATGGAAAGTACGTATGGGTTCCCTACCAGAAGGTCACCAAGGAGAACTACAAGCAGTTCAAATAACGTTTGAAATGCAGGAATTCCCCCTCCGGGTTGCTCGATGATCCGGAGGGTTTTTTAAAGGGACTACACCCCGGGAAAGCCGGGGAGGCGAGGGAAGTCATGTATGTATTAGAAATGAACCATGTTTCCAAGGCGTTCCCCGGCGTAAAGGCTTTGGACGACGTGAGCTTGAAAGTAAGGCCGGGAACAGTGCATGCCTTGATGGGAGAGAATGGAGCAGGCAAGTCCACCTTGATGAAGTGCCTGTTCGGCTTGTACTCCATGGATGAGGGTGATATAGCCTTCAATGGGCAGCCCGTCAACATTGCCAGTGTCAAAGAGGCACTGAACCTGGGAATCTCCATGATTCACCAGGAACTCCATCTCATACCCTACCGGTCGGTGATGGAAAATATTTGGCTCGGCCGGTACCCACGTATCGGGGGATCGAAGAGCCCCGTTGTGGATCACAAGAAAATGTACGAGATGACCGCTTCCTTGTTGAAGGAGCTCAATCTCACCACCATACAGCCGACCGATTTGCTGCGTACGCTCTCCGTCTCCAAGGCCCAGAGTGTCGAGATTGCAAAGGCGGTCTCCTATGAATCAAAAATCATCATCATGGATGAACCGAGCTCCTCCCTGACGGAGAATGAGGTTGAACATCTGTTCACCATCATCCGCTCTCTAAGGGATCGCGGGGTTGCGATCATCTACATTTCCCATAAAATGGAAGAAATCTTGAAGATTTCCGACGAAGTGACCATCATGCGTGACGGCAAATATGTCGGTACCTGGCCCTCCAGCGAACTGACCACCGCCACCATCATCAAGAGAATGGTAGGTCGTGACCTGACTCATCGGTTCCCGTCGGCTGAGAGCAACATCGGCTCTGAATTACTCAGGGTTGAAAATTACACCTCGCCGAACCCCAGAAGCTTCAAGGATGTTTCCTTCACCCTGCATAAAGGCGAGATTTTGGGAATCGGCGGTTTGGTCGGAGCCCAACGCACCGAAGTCATGGAGGCCGTTTTCGGTTTGAGGCTCCACAGTGAAGGAACGTTGTACCTGAAGGGCAAGCCGGTGCACTGCAACAATGCCTATGATGCCAAGAGACTGGGGATGGCCCTGCTCACCGAGGAGCGTAGAGCGACGGGAATTTTCCCTGTTCTGTCTGTGCAGGAGAACTTGGTAATTGCCAACATTGCCTCATATGTGAACAAGAGCGGGCTTCTCAATGCCGCAAAGATGGCTGAGGACACCAAGAAGAGCATCAAGGATTTGGATATCAAGACGCCGTCGGCGAGAACCTTGATCAAGAGCCTGAGCGGCGGAAACCAGCAGAAAGTGCTTTTTGCCCGTTGGTTGCTCACCACCCCTGAGATTCTCATTCTTGACGAACCGACGCGTGGTATCGACGTCGGGGCCAAGTATGAGATTTATGTCATCATGCGAGAGCTTGCAGCACAAGGCAAGGGCGTGATTATGATCAGCAGTGAGATGCCGGAACTCTTGGGTATGACCGATCGAATCGTAGTCATGAGTGAAGGTCGTGTGGCGGGTGTCGTGGACAGCAAGAAAACAAGCCAGGAAGAGATTATGGAACTGGCGACAAAGTACGTCGGGTAGGGGGAAAGCATGCAAGGCATTGGTAAATCGATATTGAATAAAAAAAGTCTGAAGCAGTTCGTCATGGACAAGGCAATTTTTCTTGTACTGCTGATGCTGGTCATCGTGATCGCCATCATCAATCCGCGCATCCTGCGCCTTCAGGTGCTTCGGGATATCCTGATGATGAGCTCGACGAAAATCATCATGGCCTTGGGCATGATGTTTGTCATCCTTACCGGTGGTGTCGACCTCGGCGGTGGACGTTTGGTCGGTATGGCTGCAGTTGTGTCCGCCTCCATGCTGCAGACTGCAGATTACGTCAGGCGTTTTTACCCTGACCTGGGCCAGATTCCCATCATCCTCCCGATTCTGCTTGCAGTATTTGTTGGAACACTCTTTGGAATGATGAACGGTCTGATTGTTGCAAAATTCAAGGTTCCGGCCTTCATTGCAACCCTCTCCTCGATGTTGATCATCTACGGCATCAACTCCATCTACTTCAACATGCCTCCAAACAACAGCCAGCCCATCGGAGGACTGAGGGCCGACTTCACCTACCTTGGCTCAGGTTCCATCGGATTTGTTCCTGTCATCGTCATCTTCGCCGCCCTTGTTTCAATCATCGTCTGGTTCGTGTTGAACAAGACTGTTTTCGGCAAGAACGTGTATGCTGTGGGCGGCAATCCCGAGGCGGCGGCGGTCTCCGGCATCAATATCACCAAGACGCTGGTGGGCCTCTTCGGTGTCTGTGGATTCCTCATCTCCCTCTCCGGCGTTCTGGAAGCCGCCCGTACGGGAGGAGCGACCAACAACTATGGAAACGGCTATGAGCTCGATGCCATTGCATCCTGCGTCGTGGGTGGTGTTTCCACCACCGGTGGCGTGGGGACGGTGAGCGGAGTCATCGCCGGCGTAATCATCTTCAGCTTCATCAACTATGGTCTGACCTTCATCGGGGTGAACCCATACTGGCAGAACATCATCAAGGGCGTCATCATTGTATCGGCGGTTTCTTTCGATATAAGGAAATACGTCCAGAAGAAGTAGTCATGCATCCCTTCCACGTATTGAGGCAGGAGTAATCCTGCCTCTTTTCATGCATCAAGCACACTGGCAAAAATCAATTGGATTGGGTACCATGGAAGCACTATTGAGCACCGAAAGGAGTACCCATGAAACCCATAGTAATAAACTCGCCTTCTTTGGCAAACTGCAATCTGTTGGAGTTGAAGGACAACGTCCAGGAACTGGTCGATGCCGGCGTCACCTGGATGCATATTGATTTGATGGATGGCCATTATGTGCCGAACCTCTATTTTCCCATCCGTATAGTCTCTGATTTGAAGGCTGCATACCCTCAGCTGACCCTCGATGTGCATATGATGGTAACCAATCCGATGGATTACATCCAAAGGCTTGCCGATGCAGGGGCCGACTACCTCAGCTTCCACTCGGACAGCACAAACTTTGTCATCAGGACCTTGGAGACGATCCGAAAGAGCGGTATAAAAAGCGGCATCCTGGTAAATCCATCCCAAAGTGTCAGAAGCATCGAGCCGTATGTGGACTTGCTGGACATGGTCACCCTGATGGCTGTTGAACCCGGTTTTGCAGGACAGCAGTTCATGAGTCGTACACTCAAACGGGTCGAAGGGCTGGCAACGGTGCGTAAAGAGAGCGGACAGGACTTCTTGATCAACGTGGACGGGGCGATCAACTACCCCAATCTCACTCCCTGCATCGTTCGGGGGGCGAATGTCATCGTCACCGGGATTTTCACCATCTTCAAACAGCCTGATGGCATTACTGCAGCATGCAAGCGCTTTGATGCTGAAGTGGCGAACGCCCTGAAGGCCGGTTGGATAGGGGATGCATATTAAGAAGAGATGGGTGAGGCAGGCTTGATCCTGCCTCGATATACTCATTGGAATGTCTGGAACAACAACCTCTGATGCTCCTCGCTGAACATCGACTCCTTGGTCACCAGGTCGAAGTCGACCAGCTTTCGGGCAGGCTTGTTGCCATTTAGCAAGTCGATGGCTGCCATCACCGAGCGATAGCCGAGGTTGAAGGAGTTCACCACCACCAAGGCATCGATTACACCCTTCTCCAGAAGCTGGATTTCAAACTGCGTTGTTCCAAATGCAATGAAATGAATATTCGATGAGTCACCCAGTGCATTGGCCACCCCATGGGCGGTGTACTCCTCCAAGGCAAAGACAAGATTGATTGAAGGATCGCTTAGTAAAGCATTGCGCGTAATGTCACGAGCGATTGCTTCATCGGTAAAGCTGTACGTTGCACTGATGATTCTTGCGTTTGCCCGTTCGGAGAATGCTTGCACCAAGGACTCCACCAGATTTGTCATGCTGGTGGTATTCGGCATGGACCCGATGACCAGGGCATTGATCGGCTCACCCTCGGGAAAATGGGTGAATGCATGTTCGGCCATCGCCTTGCCGATCTGTCGGTAATCGGCGGTGATCAGGAAATCCCCGCTCTGGTTGCGCAGCGCGGTATCGGCGAGTACCACCTTGATGCCCGAGCTCCGTGCCTTTGCAACCACATCCTCAAGCCGGGTATAATGGCTTGGCGAGAGCACTATCGCATCGAATTGTTGGTCTATAGCCCTCTGAACGGCACTGATTTGTCCCTCGTAGTCGGATTCATTTACCGGTGCAAGGAACTCAAGGACCGCTCCGGTGGAGCTGCGGGCGCTACGGGCACCGTTCTTCAGGGCCCCCCAGAATTCGCCTCCCTGCATCATGGTAATGACGGCAATGCGATAGGAGGTATTGGCTTCACTCTTCTTATTCGAGCAGCCAACCAGAAGAGAAAGGATGATAAGCATCAGGATGCATCGTCTCATGATTGCACCACCTTGATCGGTTGGATCGGACTCTGTTCGGGAATGACCAGTCTGACCAGCGTCCCCACATCCAGCTCACTGGAAAGCTCCAGGCCGTAATCCGAACCATAGTAGAGTTGGATTCGCTGATGGACATTCCTTACCCCGATGCCGACTCCCTTGGGGTGATATCCGTCGAAACTGAGGATGGTGGCCAGCTTCTGTTCATCCATCCCCACCCCGTTGTCACGCACCTCGATGACCACGGCCCCGGGTTTTCTCTTGAACACCTTGATATCGATATGGCCCATCTCCTGCAGGTACTTGATCCCATGGTAGATGGCGTTCTCTACGATCGGCTGAATGATGAGCTTGATGGTCGGTAGGTTCTCCATCCCCTCTTCCATGGTGATGGAGAACTCAAACTTGTCCTGATAGCGGATCTGCTGGATGATCAAGTAGTTGCGGACATGCTCAAGCTCCTCGGCAAGGGTGATGATGTCCCGTCCCTTGCTGATGGAAATGCGGAAGAGCTTTGCCAGAGCGGTGATCATGGTGATCACCCCTTCGGTATCGTTCTGTTCGGCCATCCAGACCACCGAATCGAGGGTGTTGTAGAGGAAGTGGGGATTGATCTTCGCCTGCAGTGCATCCAGCTCGAACTTTCGCTTCATCTCCTGGCTTGTCACAATGTCGTCCATCAGCTCTCGGATGCGTTTGACCATCACCGCAAAGGTCTGCGACAGGGCCGCAACCTCCTGGTTTCCTCCCACCGTCGGCGGAGCGGAGAAGTCCCCGCGTTCCACACTGTTCATCAACCTGTCGAGTTCCCTGATGGGCCGGCTGATATAGGCCGACACCGTACGTGCCAGAATAATGGTGATGACAATGCAGAAACCCAGGACGATGAGCATGACGGTAGTATACTGGTCCAAGCCCGCCATCAGCTCGTCCATGAATGCCACCCCGACAATTCGCCAACGGGCATTGTTCACCGTATCGATGATGACCAGGCGCTGCCTTCCCTCGAAAGTGTTCGTAAAGGTGCCGAAAATATACTCTTGGGCGGAATCGAGGTCTTCGTTGAATAAGTTGGAGTTGATCAGTTGCTGGTACGGGTGGTACACGATTTTGCCGTTGTTGTCGATGAAATACACGTATCCTGTTGCTCCAAGCTTGGCGCTCTGGCTCAGTTCACTGACCGTCCTGAAGTTCATGTCGATCAACAGAAGACCTTGGCTGAGCTCTCCTTCCTCATTGGTGTAGCTGATCTGCTGGCTGTAGGTGATGACCCAAGGATAGCTGGAGGTAAAGAGTTGCTGGACATGAGGACCGGTGAAATAAAAGTTGCCCTCTCCACCCAAAGCCCTGGTGAACCACGTCTGTTTGGCAATCTCAGTCGCATCTCTTCGGGGGGCATCGGTGGTGGAAAGCAGTACATTGCCCTCCAAGTCGAACAGCAGCAGGCAGACGATGTCCTGGCGGCTGTCGACGATTGAGGAGAGCCTCCTCTCGATCTCGGTCCGGGAGAGCTCATTGGTCTGCTTGGAAAGATCTCGGGCGTAGCCGGCGATGGTCAGTATATCGTTTGTGTAATAGTTGAGGTTGGCATTTACCTGTCTGACGATTTCCCTGGTGGAGACGGTGGCATTCTCGCGGATGGTTGAGGAGAACTGGCTGTACAGGATGGCGGAGATGAGCAGCGTGAAGGAGATGGAAACAAAGGCGATGGCGAAGGTGAGTATGGTTTTAATGGAGTGAGGATGATTGGGCTTGCTCATCGGTTTCCCTGCCGAAATTGGGAGGGAGAGAGACCTACATGCCGTTTGAAGCAGAAGCTGAAGTAGTTGGGCTCGGCAAAGCCTACCGCTTGTGCTATCTCATAGGTCTTTCCCTCGGTCTTGACGAGCAGCTCTTTCGCCCTGTCCATTCTCAAGCCAGTCAAATACTGTACAAAGCTGATGCCGACCTCCTTCTTGAAGGTGGAGCTGAAATAGGAAGTGCTCACCCCGATCATTTCACAAATCTCTTCCAGCCCGAATCCGGGTTCTGTGAAGTGCTTTGCGATCAAGGCCTTGGCCTGGCCGATGAACTGGATATGAGACTGAGCCCTTTGTCCGGCGATCAATTGCCGTACCAAATGGCAAAGGCGGATGAAGTAGCGCCTGGCTTTTCCCAGTGTTGAGAGGGTTGCAAGCTCGGAGAAGAGGTTTCTGCCTTCACCCTCAACCACTGAAAAGAGGGTATGCCCGTATGAGTGTGTGAGGTCTTGAAGCAGGAAGGCAAGTTCCAACAGCAGTGCCTGCATCTGTTCCAGGCTCAGGGAGGCAAGCTGCTCTCCGAGCAGTTGGTTCACCGCTTCGGTCACCTGTTCCTCGCTGCCCAATTTAACAGCAACCAGTACGTTGGCCTTCAGCTCTTCCAGTTGCTGTTGATGCTCCTCGACCGGCAGCTTCTCCAAGTCACTGATGAACAACAGCGATTGCTCGGGGTAACAGGAGCTGTAGTTGAGGGCTGTCAGCGCCTGATGATACGACTGCTTGATAGCCGAAGGGGAGTGTACGAGGTTTCCCACTCCAAGGACAGCCTGGAAGGAGTACTTCTGCAGGTATGCCTGCAACTGCTCGGCTTTACGGTAGGTTTGTTTACGGAACACTGAATCGTAATGGTCCTGGCCGTGGCTTTGGGAGCTGAAAATAATGACAATCTGGTTCTCGAATTGGAAGAGCAATACTCCATCGTCCTTTTTCACTACTTGTTCAACAATCTCAAACATGGCCATCGACTGCAACGGGTCGTCCATCACATGGTCGGTTTCGATGACGGCTACCATGAATTCATCCTTGCTCAGATTGAATCCATACTCGGCTGCCTTGGACAACAAGGCGGCATCGGAGGATGGGTGTACTGTAGTCAACAATGAAACCAGAAACTTCTCCCTGATAAGCGGGAGGGCCTGTTGATACGCCTGATTGAGTCTGTCCTGGTCCTGGATGCGCTTGATCTCCTCATCCAAATGTTTGCCAAGACGCTTGAGCAGATTGCACAAGTCCTCGACCGAAACAGGTTTGAGTACATATTCACTGACATCGTAACGCATCGCCTGTTGTGCATAGGTGAATTCGTCATACCCACTGAGGATGACCAATGTCGTCGTCGGATGGGAGATGCGGATCTTCTGGATGAGTTCGATTCCATCGAGGTAGGGCATCCTGATATCGGTGATTACGACATCGGGATGCAGCTCCTCGATCAACTCCAAAGCCTCGATGCCGTTTCCGGCCTCGCCCACCACACAGAAATTGTAGCGTTCCCATGGGGTGCGGCTGCGAATCCCCTCTCGTACTGCTGTCTCATCGTCAACCAAAAGAATCGTATACGCCATAGGATATATGGTAGTGGCAAAGGCCCGGCGACGCAAGAAAATTACCCGTTGCACCACCAATCGAACATCACAGAGGTGGAACGGTTCATCTCTTCCATGAAGGCCGAGGTATGTTTTCTGAGGTAGTAGTAATCGGCAAGGGTTCCCGTGTTTTCGTAGGGAAGCGACCGGCTCCTGCGTCGGTCTTCTTCATGGAGTTCGTACGCTCTTTCCAGCTGCTCGATATGAGGTTCCTCATAACGGTCCGTCATGAAGACGGCATCCTGGGGACATCGAGGAGTCAGCTTGACCGGACCTTTGCCCTTGGGATAGCCGAAGATGAGCATGCAGGCTGGAATTGTGTACTGCCTGAGGTCGAGAAGACTCCTGAGTTGTTCAAAATTCTCGATGACATCGCCGATGTAACACGATCCGATACCCAGGGCTTCTGCACCAACCACGGCATTCTGCGCAGCAATGATGGCATCCTGCATGCAAAGATGCAGATCTCCCAGACCCGGTTTTCTATAGGCGGCAAGGCCCGCCTCATCGGCACGCTCTACTGCACCGCTCTCATGAAAGTAGTTGACCCACTTCTGCATATCGGCGAGGAACACCCACACCAAAGGAGCTTTCTCGATCATGCTCTGTTCGTCGCAGATACGGGCGAGCTGCTCTTTCTTAGAGGGATCCTGGACCTCGACGATGGAATAGAGGGCCATATTGCCTGCTGTAGGAGCACGCAGGGTGGTTTCTTTGAGAAGGGTGAGCACTTCCGGTTCAATTGCACGGTCTTCAAAGGCGCGTACCGATCGACGGTTGTTCAATAGCTGTAAAGTTTCTTGCATGCGTTGAGTATAGGACAAAGTATGCCCTTCTTCCAGAGAAGATATACAAATTGCAGAGTATCGGATATCCTAATCCTATGAAGAGCGTGAAAGCCTACCGATATCGATACTTGATTCTCCTGTGTCTCGTGCTGCTGATTTTCTCAGTGGAGATACAGTGGTTGAACCTTGCCCCCGTCGGCAGGGTGGCCAATAGTTATTATCAAGGTCAGTTGTCGTTGCGTTATGCATCTCCGGTGGATTTGCTCTCCTTGACCTTTCTCCTGGTGTTTGTGGTTGCAAGTATCCCATCTTCCTATCTCTTGCACCGCTTGGGGCTGCGTTGGGCTGTCTGGATTGCGAGCGGGCTTATTGTCTTCGGCTCGCTCACCAAATGGCTCTACATCGCCAGCCTCCCCGCCGTCCTGTTCGGCCAGTTCATACTGGCTCTTGGCCAGGCTTTGGTGCTGACAAGCATCACTGAAATCGTATCGAGATGGTTTCCCATCCGAGAACGCGGGATGGCAGTCGGCATCACCTCGGCAAGCCAATATCTTTCGCTGGCCGCTGTCATGATTCTCTCTCCTTTGTTGGTGGTAACTCGTGCCAATGCTCCTGCCTGGGGGCAGGGGTTCGAGCGGATGATGGGCGTGTATGCCCTTGCAAGCTCCATCCTGGCCCTTATCCCGGCATTTCTGATGCGTGAGAATCCACCCACGCCTTCCTCCACGCTGCAGGTGCCCAGAAACCAGAGCTTCAGGACTTCATTCAGGATTATGCATCAGAATCCGTCGCTTCAGGGCCTGATGATCATCTTCTCCATTGGTTGGGGGGTCTTGATGACACTCTTCATTAAGATCGATGAAATAAGCGAATTGTTGGGCTTCAACGATTCCACCGGTTTCCTTGGCATCGCAATGTTTGCCGGTGGCATGGTGGGAGCCATTGTGCTGCCAGCCCTCTCCGACCGCTATCGCAGGCGAAAGCTTTTTTTTGTATTCTGCAACGTCTGCTCGATTCCCGGCATCCTCTTATTGGTTTTCTGCCAGCAAGTCGGTGCAGTCCTGCTCGGCAGTGAAGCCATCGCCATGATCGGAGCCTCGATCGTAGGTCTGTCCCTGCTCGCCTCCATACCCATCGGCAGTCAGTATGCTGCTGAACTTGGCATCGGCATCAGTGAGGAGGTCATCCAAGGCTTTCTTCTGCTCTTCAGTCAGGCCTCATGTGCCGTAATCATGCTGATCAGTCTGGTCTCTACGGACGAGTACTCGCCCATGCTTCTCTCATCCCTTGCCGCCTTATTGGCTGCTTCCATGATAGGAAGCAGCTTTCTCAAGGAGAGTGAGATGATTGTCACAGAGGAGGAGCGGCTGAAAGATGCGATAGAGCAGGAGATCGTCCATCTGCAGTAACAGCCTTTGATACCTACTTTGCCTGTGGTCTCAGGCTCTCGTCCCATGCGTTGAATGCATGCACTTTCTCCAGCTCCATGCGGATTCGGGTTCCTCTCTCACTCTGTTTGTGCTTCTCGTTCAGCTCGGAGTCGGAACCAGGATAGCCGAGTACCAGCATGATCATCAGCGTATCGTCTTTGCTGATTCCCAGCACCTTTTTCGCATCGTCGGCATTGAAGCCTGCGATGGGGTGTACATGCAATCCTTCTGAAACAGCCTGGATTTGATAAGCCATGGTTGCCATTCCCAGTTCAAACGGGGCGAAGTGACGGTCCCCAAGGGTCATTCCCCAGGCGTTGTTGGTCACCACCGCCACAATCGCGGGGGCCTTCTTCGCCCAGTAATTTCCGGGAGACAGGGTCTCCTTGACGTTGGAAAGCATCGTTTCGTCGGTTACGGTGATATACCGCCAAGGTTGGTTGTTCATGGCCGAAGGTGCGGTGTGGGCGGCTTGGGCGAGACGCACCAATACCTCTTGAGCGATGGGTTTGGTATCGAGGGCGCGATAGGCTCTTCTTTCTTCAATTGCTTGCAACATAGCTGGGTAATTCCTCCGTTATGAGGTCAATGTACTATAAAGTTTTGCAATCGTGTGGAAAAGCATCAATCACTTGGACGCTTTTTATTCTTTGTATGAGAAGATTCTCCATTAGCAGGACAAAGCAGTGTCCGTTTTTGCCCGCACATACTCGACGGCCTCTTTTCCTGTACAATGCTCGATTTCAATGACAATGATCAGAGCTTGGCTGCAGGTTTCCACCTTTTCGATGCGCTCTGCAATCGGCTGGGAGGCACAGTATTTGTCTGCCATGGCAAGGAAGGCATCCTTCCAAGCCCGGCCTTCTGCATGGGAGGCTTTTCCAAAGACAATCACACTTCGGAAGTAAGAGGTATACTCTTTTCCAATGATGGTATCCTCATCCACAACGGTGAAGCTTACTTTGGGGTGATGGAGAATTGCATCCACCTTATGGCCTTCCTTGGCTGAGTGGAGAAAAATTTTTCCATCGTAGTATACATAGTTCAGCGGGACTGCATAGGGATAGTCCCCGTCGCCGAGGCAGGCTAGAATCCCGTGGCTTCCTCGTTTCAGAACCGCTTCACTCTCCTCATGGGAAAGCAGCTGCCTGCTTCTTCTCATTGTCCTGAATTGCATGGGTGCTCCTTGGGCCTAAAAAACGGGGAGGCCGTGCCATCCCCGTCTTGTGAACCGCGACCTTTGTCAGTCGCGCGGTGAGAAGTCAGACTTAGGAGCTCCGCAGAGAGGGCATACCCAATCTTCTGGAAGGTCTTCAAAGGCTGTTCCGGGTTTGATTCCGTTGTCGGGATCACCTACTGTCGGGTCATATACATACCCGCAAAGATCGCATTCATACTCTTTCATTGTCGTTTCCTCCTACATCTGAAGCATAGCGATATTCATGCCGAGCGGCAAGAAAAATATTATTGGTACAAAGCCAGGATCTTGTTCAGCATTCTGCAAAACTTCTTTCTGAAGCTCTCAGGACCCAGAATTTCAACTGAATCACCGCATTGGATGATGCGCAGGTACAACTCGATGGAGTTCTCGACATCCATGTTGCAGATGAGTGTTCCATCACTCTGTTTCTCAAAGACCGGGGTTCCATGCACTACCGACCGAAAGACATTCATCGCCGATCGTTCCTTGAGCCGCAGACTCAAGGGAATCATGTCGATGCTCTCATAGCGCTCCTCACTCTCGGGGAACTTGAAGGGTTTGAGGTTGTCGGGAATCGTATAGGTCTCGTTGAGAATGGTGGCACTGGTGATGGTGCTGATGTCGATGGTGACAATTTCGGTGGTGTGCCGCAGGCGACCGGTAACACTGATAGGGTGTCTGCCGCCGGTGTCTTCCTCCCGAAATCCGATGAAGTAGGGGGCCAGTTCGGTCTCGATCGGGTCGAACCCTTTAAGGCTCTGTACGATGCGTACGATGCGTCCTGACACCCAGCTGTCGATGAGCACTTCCAGGATTGCATTGAACTTGCTGCTCTCCTTCTTCTCCTGCAGCTGCTTGTCGATCTGCTCGGCAAGGCCGATGACATTCTCGCTGATCTTCGGTGCATAGGAGCGCATGTTCATGGCGATTTTTCTCAAGCCTGAAGCGAGGTGGGGGTTCTGAAACTCGGTGCTGTTTGCAAGCATTTCGGCAGAGAGGTTGAAGGCCAGGCTCTCATAGACGCTGAGGGCGATGCTTTCATCCTCATCGCGGTTCTTGATCTTGATGAGGCTGTTTTCCTCGTAGATGTCAATGTATTGTTTCAGTTCATCCACATATCTGCTGATGGTAGAGCGATGGACTCCCAATCGACGTGCTATTTCCGCCCTCCTGAGTCCTTCCGGATGGGAGTGCAGCAACAGTTCCAGTTGCGCAACGCGTTCACCTTTCATACAATTCCTCTTATCTGCACCATTCTGCAACAAAATACATGTCAGTATACCACGCAAAGGCCATCTGGCAAGTAGAAAATGCACAAATCGGGAAAGCATCCGCAACAATCGGGCGAGTTGTCGAGCGTGCTCACCCGTGCTAGGATACAGGTACAGACAAGGAGCGACTACAATGGATGAACGGCTTACGAAACTTGAGATGAAACTAGCTTATGCAGAAGAGACGATAGTGACTCTCGACCAAATCGTAACTGACCAGGCCAAGGAGATCGCACTCTTGACAGCCCGTCTGGAAAAGTTGGAGAAACGGGTGACCGACTTGGCCGAGGAAGATCGGGATGGCATGGTTGAAAACCAGAGGCCACCCCACTATTAGAACCGGACCTAGATGAACAGATTGATCTTGCTCTCGCTGGCGGCTCCCATATAGGTTGCAACGCCTCCGATCTCAACGCCGTCAAGCAGCTCTTCGGCCTTGATGCCCATGATGTCCATGGACATCTGGCAGGCCACCATGCGAACTCCGCTCCTGCGTGCTTCCTCATACATCTGCTGTACTTGGTCGACATGCTTCTTCTTCATGCGGCCCTTCATCATCGCCGCCCCCATCCCTCCCATGTTCATGGACGAGAGGGCGAGCTTGTCCATACCCTTGGGCAGCATGGCTCCAAACATTGTTCCCATGAAGTCCTTCTTCACTTTGGGTGCATCCTTTTTGCGAAGCACCGACAATCCCCAGAAAGTGAAGAACATCGTCACCGGTTTTCCGGATGCAGCGGCTCCGTTGGCCAGGACGAATGAAGCAAGTGCCTTGTCCAGGTCGTTGGAGAAGACGATCATGGTAGCACCGTTGTCGGAGTCGCAGATCGCAGGCTTCTCTCCCACTGAGTCGGGCATGCTGCAGACACTGGCGTTTCCCTTGCCAACCACTGCCTCGATGATGCCGTCGGTGGTCTTGACGGTTATCAGCTCGTTGCCGGTGAGTTTGCACCACGCCTGGACATCGACGCCGAAGCCGGGGTCGGAGGCCTTGATGACAATCCTGTCCCCTTCCTCAAGGTTGTCAATCTCCCGCTTGAGACGGATGATCGGACCCGGGCATTGCAGTCCGCAGGCATCGACGGTGAAAATCTTGTTCTCGGTTCTCTTGCGGAACGACCCGTCCTCATGCAGGTGGTTGATGGTTCCACCCTCTCTCTTGACTGAAATCTTATCCTTGTTTTCCAACAGGTACCGTTCACGAACAGCGCTCTCATAGGTCTTGTAGCCGCCGGTGAGGTTGCGTACGTTTGTATAACCGTTCTGCTTGAGCACCCTTTCGGCGAGGTAGCCCCTGAGGCCGATGGCGCAATAGACGATCACCAACCGGTCGGTGGGAACCATGAGAAGCTTCTGTCTCAAAACCGTATTCGGAATGTTGACAGATCCTTCAATTGCACCCAGTTCATACTCCTCCTCCGAACGGACATCGAGCATGAAGGCCCCATTCTTGCGTTGCTGTTCAGCCTCCTCCCAGCTGATTGTATCGCTGAAGCCTTCCAGGGTGTTGGCGGCAATGAAACCGACCATGTTCACCGGGTCCTTGGCACTGGAGAAGGGTGGAGCGTAGGCCTGCTCGAACTCGGCCAGGTCGTACACGGTGCCTTCCTTTCCGATGAAGGCGCTGATGACGTCGATCCGCTTGTCCACGCCGTCGTAGCCGACAGCTTGGCCGCCCCAAAGCCTGCCGCTTTCCGGATGATAGAGAATCTTGAGGGTGAGTTGGCGGCTGTTGGGGTAGTATCCGGCATGGTTGCCTGCATGGGTGACCGCCATCCGATAGGGAAGGCCGGCTGCCTTGAGGCCCTTTTCGGTAAGGCCGGTGGAGGCTACCGTCATGTCGAAGATTTTGGCGATGCTTGTGGCGATCGTGCCCTCATACGGGCGCTTGTTGCCGTCGATGATGGCATCGGCGCACAGCCGTGCCTGCTTGTTCGCAGGACCCGCCAAGGGCACGGTGCAAGCAAGCTTGGTCAAAGGGCTGGCGAACTCAATGGCATCACCTACCGCCTTGATGTCCTTGTCGTTGGTGGTGAAATACGCATCCACCTTGATCGCGCCATTCTTGGCCAACTCGATGCCCGAATCTTTCAGAAAAGCTGTGTCGGGACGAACGCCGATGGAGAGGATGACAATGTCTGCATCGATGAGAGTACCCGAGGAGAGACGGACGCTGACGATGCTGTCATGGTCCTCGAAGGCTGAAACCCCATCCTTGAGATAGAGATTCACTCCCTTCGCCCTCAGGTGTTGCTGCACTTCGGCCGCCAGGTCGTAGTCGATGATGTTCATCACCTGCTCGAGGGCCTCCACTACGCTCACCTCGAGTCCTCGTTCCTTCAGGTTCTCGGCCATCTCCAGTCCGATGAAGCCGCCGCCTACCACTACTGCACGCTTTGTTGCAGGGCTGTCGATTTTCTCCTTGATGCTGTCGATGTCGGAGACGGAGCGCAGCGAATAGATGGCCTTGTGCTCGATTCCGGGGATTGGGGGACGTACCGGACTGGCTCCCGGGGAGAGGATGAGGGTGTCATACCGTTCGTCATATTCGCTGTTGTTCCTCAGGTCCCTGACGCGGATGGTCTTTGCCTCTCGGTTGATCGAGATCACTTCACTTTGCACCCTCGCCTCAACATTCAAGGACTCCATGAAGCGTTCGGGCGTCATGACAAACAGACGTGAACGCTCGGTGATGACATTGCCTGCATAGTAGGGGAGTCCGCAGTTTGCGTAGCTGATGTACCGTCCGCGTTCAAACATGATGATTTGGGCGTTTTCGTCCCTTCTTCTGAGTCTGGCGGCAGTACCTGCTCCTCCTGCGACTCCTCCAACAATGAGATATTTTGCCATAAGTCCTCCTAGGTGGTGGCTTGTGTGAATAAAAGTTCTTCGGGTATATGAAGTTCGGAACAGCTGTAGGTTTTGACCATCTCCCTTCCCGTTTCAGTCAGCGAAACGGTAAGGCTCCTTCGGTCCATGCTGCTCAGCGTCCGTTTGATGAGATTCCTGGTTTCCAGGCTGTCCAGAATACGGGTGAGGCGGGATGGGGAGAGTTCCAGTTCCTTGGCCAGGGCGCTGGGTTCGAAGATTCCTTTGTTTACTGCACACAAGAGCAGTGCATCATTGAATGAAAGTCCGGTCTGCTCTTTAAGTTGGTCTTCAAAGTTGCGCAGGGAAGTCTGTAACTTTCGGATGGCGCATAGGTCGATCATACAAATCTCCAAATGTTTAATTGTGGCAATAATTGCCAAACACAACTATAATGCCGGACATCTGTTTCGTCAATATGTAGATAAAAAAAGAGTGAATGAACGGATGTGACATAGCTGATAGCTTATATTTATTAGGTTTGTAAAAACCTGTAAAATTTCCAAAATTTTCATAAATTGTTCTGACAGAGGTAATTCTTTCTTAAAGAAAAGTAATAATATCGTGCTATGTGAAATCGATAAATTTATATAAGATAATGGTATAAAAGTAGTTCTATTGACAATATCGGATATTACAGCGTATGCTGTAGCCAGGAAGGGATATGATGAAGAGGAAGACAGAAGTACCACGATTGGGAAGTCTTCACTTCAAACCCACCAGAGTTTCTGCTAGCTATTCTACATCGATGTTGGGTGTTCTCCTCTGAATTGTTGCAATCAATATTGCACCCGGTGTTTCTACGATGTCTGCAACACATCTCCCTTGGGCCAGTGATAGTTCCCGATCACTGGCCTTCTTGCTATTCAAGGACTATCCAATTACTAGTCACTGCAGGTCTTACCTTCTCAGTGGAGATTTTATGAAACTTTGATTGTTCCAATTGTATTTTGTAAAACAATATATGTTAAACACTTACCAAAAATGAATAAAAAAATACTTATTTGACATACTAGAATACAAGTGATACTATATCAGTGTACTATGTATTTATTTTCATAAGATTCAGAGAACGTAACAGGCAAGTGAGGAACAACATGGCGAGTCTTATCTATACATGGGTGAACAAAATCCGGGCTACACTCATGATCTCGATCACAGCGTTTACGGTAGTTTTATGTCTATTGCAGGTGGCTTTGCGATACTTCACCTTCATCTCGTTCAGGCCTTTTGCCTGGGGTGATGAAATTGTCCGCCTCTGCTCCATCTGGGTGATTTTCCTGGGAGTGTCCCTTGGAATCAGGGAGAACAGCCATTTTGCCGTGGATCTCTTTCTGAACAAGATTCGCTCGACCAGGATCCGCAGTCTTGTCGAACGGGCTCTGGATGTATCGGCGATAGGGGTCTTCATCATCATCGCTTATCAGGGCGTTCGCTACACCAGCACCAACGTAACAAGTTTGCTTCAGAACATCCATATCTCCATGGCCTGGTTCTATGCGGCGATTCCCGTCGGCTCACTGTTGTGCCTCTTCGAGTATGGATATCGCATGGTCTGGGGCAAATCGTATAAACAGCGTGTTTTGATCACCAAGAAAGGGGAGCAGAAGTAGTATGTGGCAAGTATTTTGGGTTTTCGCAGTATTGCTCGTTTTAATTTTCACCGGTCTTCCCGTCTACCTGGCATTGCTTCTCACCTCTGTCGTATTCATGGTAGGAATGGACCTTCCGCTTAATCTGTTGGTTATTAAAATGTTTGGCGGGGTGAATTCGTTCTCCCTGATGGCCATTCCCTTCTTCATTATCGCAGGAAACATCATGGCCAAGGCCGATATCACCGACAAGATCATCGACCTTTCCGACTCCTTGGTCGGTCAGTTCAAGGGAGGACTGGGCCATGTGAACATTCTTGCTTCCATGTTCTTCGGCGGCATTCAGGGCTCGGGCATCGCCGATGCCTCGGCCATCGGCGGGATGCTGATTCCTGCGATGGAGAAACAGGGCTATGACAAGGACTATGCGGTGGCTGTTACCGCAGGATCGTCCATGCTCAGTCCCATTATTCCCCCCAGCATCGCCATGATCCTCTACTCCTACTATACTGAGATTCCGGTAAGCCGCCTCTTTTTGGGTGGCATCGTCCCGGGTGTCTTGATCGCCTTGCTGCAGATGGGTGTGAATCGCTATGTCTACGCAAAGCGCAAGTATAATATTCCCACCCGACCATTCTCTCTAAAAAAATTGATTCATTCGCTCTATGGCTCCATCGGTGCCTTGCTGATGCCCATCATCATCATTGTGGGTATTGTAACCGGTATCGTGACGGCAACAGAGGCGGGCGTCATCGCCATCGGCTACGGCTTGATCTACGGATTCTGGATTTCGAAGAAACTGAAAATCAAGGATATGCCCGAGATTCTCATTTCCAGCGGCCACACCACCGCCATTGTTATGATTACCATTGCCGCGGCTGCAGCTCTTTCCAACGTGTTGGTGCGCATGCGCTTCCAGAACGAGGTCATGAGTTTTGTGGTGAATACCATCGGTAGTCCTGTAGCTGGAACCTTGTTCCTCATGGTGGTCATCTTCATTCTCGGCATGTTCCTCGATCCCACCGTCCTGATCGCCATGCTTGCCCCTACCGTGCTTGCAATCGGCAACTCGTTCGGCTTTGATGCCATCCACTACGGGGTGGTCATGGTCATCCTGATGCAGGTCGGGGCGATCACCCCGCCGGTCGGGTCGTTCCTCTTTGTCTCCTGCGGTGTGGCGAACCTACCCATCGATAAAGCGGTCAAACCCCTGATTCCCTTTATTGGAACCGTGTTGGTAGTGATACTTCTGAGTTTCTTCATTCCCCCTATCGTTACTGTGCTTCCGAAAATGATTATCTAGGATGGAGGGTGCAATGCAACGAAAAGATGGGCAGATGTATGCTCCAGTAGGAAAATCCCGCCTGGTTTGCAATCCCGGAGAGTTCACCATCGGGGTGATCGGGCTCGACCATGGTCACATTTATGGCATGTGCAACGGTCTGGTGGAAGCAGGTGCGATGGTCACTCATGTATGGGATCCTGACCAGAATCGGCTTGCAGCCTTTATCAAGGCCTTCCCTACGGCGAAGGTGGTAAGCAGCGACGCAGCAATCTATGAAAATCCCGCTGTCGATTTGGTGGCGACAGCCGCCATCCCGTCCGATCGGAGCGGCATCATCACCAAGGCCTTGATGGCGGGCAAGCATGCCTTCTCGGACAAGCCGGCGATGACCGACCTCAGTCAATTGGAAGCAGTCCGTTCGGCTGTAGAGCTCAGTGGCAAGCGCTTTGGCATCTATTTCAGCGAGCGGTTGCATGTTGAGGCTGCAAGCTATGCCGACAACCTCATTGCAGAAGGATCCATCGGAAAGGTGGTGCAAACCATCGTTTTGGGCCCTCATAGGTTGAGTAAGAACAGCCGGCCTGCATGGTTTTTTGATAAGCAGCGCTTCGGTGGCATCCTCACTGATATCGGAAGTCATCAGATCGACCAGATTCTCCACTACGGTAATGCAAAGCATGCCCGGGTTCTGGCAAGCAAGGTTGCAAACTACAACAATGCCGACTATCCCGGGTTCGAGGACTTTGGTGATGCATCCCTGCTTTGCGATAATGGAAGCACCGGCTACTTCCGTGTTGATTGGTTCACCCCCGACGGGCTGCGCGCCTGGGGCGATGGAAGAACCATCATATTGGGTACCGAAGGACATATCGAGCTGAGAAAGTATGTGGACCTGGCTCGGGCGGATATACCCAACACCGTGTACATGGCCAATGGGAAGGGTGAGTTCAGCTTCGATGCGAACAATACGGTAGGCTTCCCGTTCTTCGGTCGCTTCATTCGTGACTGCCTTGATGGTACCGAGTTTGCGATTTCCCAAGAGTACACACTGCATGTCATGGAGCTGGCCATCACCGCCCAGAACATGGCGACCAGGATTTCCCAGGAGGTTGTATGATTCGTATTGGAATAGTAGGAGCGGGAGCAATCGCCGCAGTTCATATCGATGGTTTTCTTCAGTTCGGGTCTATGTGCGAGGTCGCGGCTGTCTGCGATACCTATGTCGAGAAGGCCCAGTCCTTGATTACCGAAAAGAATCTCAACGCCAAGGCCTATGCCGATATCCAGACCATGCTCACCGAAGGAGCTTTGGATGCGATCAGCATCTGCCTGCCGCCTAATCTGCACGCATCGGTGGCGATCCAGGCTCTTGCGGGTAAAAAGCATGTCATTGTGGAGAAGCCGATGGCAGGCAGCTTGGAAGAGTGCGACCATATGATTGCAGCAGCCAAAGAAAACAACAGGCTCTTATGTGTGGTCAGCCAGAACCGTTGGAAGACCCAGCTCGCCAACGTCAAGCGTATTATGGATGAAGGGCTTCTGGGCAAGGTGGTCCATGCCTCCTTTGATTCGCTGTGGTGGCGCGGCGGCGTGTATTACGACCTATGGTGGCGTGGAACGTGGGAACAGGAAGCAGGTGGTGTGTTCACCAGCCATTCGGTCCACTATTTGGACCTGATGCAGATGCTTTTCGGCATGCCAAAGCGGGTGCAGGCGTTCATCGGTAATGTAAACCATACAAACAGCGAGTGCGAGGATATTGGTTTCGCCGTCTTCACCTATGAGGACAAGGTAATCAACTTCACCTCCTCGCTGGTTTCACACGGGGAGAAGCAGGCCATTGTCATAAACGGAGAGAAGGCAAGCGTAACCATTCCGTTCAGCGTTTCCGCCTACAACAGCCTGCCCAACGGCTTTCCCGAGCCGAACAAGGAGCTCGAGCAGCAGATCCACAGGCGGTATGAGGAGCTGGGAAATCTTGCATTGGAAGGCCATCCGGCACAGCTGTTGAACTTCCTTCTCGCCATCGAGGGCAAGGAAGCACTGGCCCTCGATGGAAATACCGGAAGGCAGACCATAGAGTTGATTCATGCAGTCTACAAGTCTGCAGTACAACAGCGGCCGGTCGACCTTCCCCTTGAACCTTCAGATCCCTTCTATACCAAGGAAGGGTTGGTCCAGAGCATGCCCCGGTTCCATACCAAGGGCAGGAGCGTTGAGAATTTTTCGACTTCCAAGATTAGCTTGGGTCGCGATTTCAACGCATGAACGAGTCACGTGACCCGAAGTTTTCGGGTAGAGAATACGTAGGAGGATTCGATATGAAGAAAAGCATGATTTTGGTGCTCGCACTGGTGCTCCTAGTCGGCACGACGTTGGTCGCACAAGGTACGAAGGAGGGGGCTGCACAGACGTACAAGCTCAGAGCTTCCACCAACCTCGCAGGTACCGGTACGATCGGTCGTGGATTGACGAAGTTTGTTGAATTGATCAACGAAAAGAGTGGTGGACGCATCGTCGCTACCGCAAACTATGGATCTGAGCTTGGCAACCAGGCCGAGCAGGTCGAAATGGCCCGCACCGGGTCGTTGGAGATGGTCGTAGCAGCACCCGGTACCGGTCCCGGCACTTGGGTTCCTCAGCTGATGATGTTCGAGTTCCCGTACATCTTCAAGGACAACGACCACTATCGCAGAGTGCTCAAGGGTCTGGAAGGTGAAGTAAGCAAGCTGGTGCAGCCCTATGGTTTCATCGCTCTTGCCGGACAGAGCCAGGGTTCACGGCATATGCTGACCAAAAAGCCTGTAACCAAGCTTGAGGATCTGGCAAACATGAAGATGCGCGGCCCCAATGCCGTCTACATCAGCATGTTCAAGCACCTTGGTGCTGCCGGAACCACGATGGACTGGAACGAGATCTATACCGCTCTGCAGACCGGTGTCGTCGATGGGATGGAAGCCTCCCCGAGCATGATCAACTCGATGAAGTTCCAGGATGTTGCCAAGAACCTGACCATCACCGACCACATCATCGCCTGCACGTACTACTTCTTCAACGAGAAGTGGTTCAACTCCCTGCCTTCCGACCTGCAGGCAGTGGTGCGCGAGGCAGCCGATGAAGCAGCCGCTTATCAGGCCGTCATCGATGATGAGGACCAGAAGGCCTCCTTGGAGAAGATGAGAGCCGAGGGTGTTGCCATCCATGTTCCCGCCGACCGTGCAAAGTGGGTTGAAGCCTGCAGCCCGATGCTCGCCGAGTATCGTGCGAAGGGTGAAGGCTGGAACAGTTTCATCGACAAGATGCTTGCCATCCAGTAATGATTCCCATTGTGTTGAGGGTGTCCGTATGGGCACCCTCATCGTAGGTGGACTCATGATTATTGAAACAAAACAACCAAAGGAAACAGCTGCAGAATATGCCTTGCGTGTACTCAAGGAGAACATAATCTCTTTGGATCTTGCTCCGGGGAGTATGGTCAGCGAGAACGAGATAGCAGCCCAGCTGGGTATCTCACGCACTCCTGTGCGGGAAGCCCTGATCGAATTGAGCCGGGTGGGAATCGTTCAGATCATGCCGCAGAAGGGAAGCCGCATCAATCTCATCGACTACGGGATGGTGGAGGAATCGCGCTTCCTTCGCTTGGTTCTTGAGCGTGAAGTCGTCAAGCTTATCTGTATGAACGAGACGAGAGCCGACCTGTCCTCCTTGGAGGAGAATCTTCGGCTGCAGAACTTCTATGTGGAACATGCCAAGCCTGAGAAATTACTTGAGCTGGACAATCAGTTTCATGCATTGCTGTTTTTACTTGCCGACAAAGTACAGTGCTACGGGTGGATGATGGAGGGCCTTACCATCCATTTCGACCGGGTGCGCAGTATGAGCCTGAGTGCGGTAAAGGACATCAAGATAGTGGGCGACCACCAAGCGATTGTTCAGGCATTGAACGACCGGGATGCCGAATTGGCACAGCAGCTGATGGAGAAACACCTTTCCCGTTACAAGATCGATGAGCAGGCGATCAGGGAATTGTACCCAACCTACTTCTGCTAAAAGCCGTCTCTTGCTACACTCTGAACATGAATACTATTCTCTGTTATGGTGATTCCAATACCTTCGGCACCAACCCCGGCGGGGGAAGGTGGGACATCGATCAGCGCTGGACGGGCCTTCTGTCTGCCATGCTTGGTCCTTCGTACCGCATCATCGAGGAGGGCCTTGGCGGCCGGACCACGGTCTTTGACGACCCCCTGGAACCCAAACGCAATGGGTTGGAATACCTTCCGGTCTCCCTGCAAAGTCATCGTCCTTTGGACCTGGTCATACTCAGTCTGGGTACCAATGACTGCAAGAGCCTCAACAATGCCAATGAACGCATCATCGCCAAGGGTCTGGAAAAATTGGTTGCCATGGTAAGAAACCATCCCTATGGTCCTGGATATCCCATTCCCCAGGTTCTGGTCATCTCCCCGATTCATATCGGAGACGACATTGAATCTTCCATCTTTGCCTCATTCGACAAGAGCTCTGCCGCACTCAGCAAGCGTCTTGCCGATCCCATCAGGGTAATGGCAGAACAGCAGCATGTACATTTCTTCGATGCTGCAACGGTGGCTTCGAGCAGTCCCATCGACCAGCTTCATATGGACAAGGAGAGCCATGCTTCGCTTGCCCAAGCCCTTCTTCCACTCATTCTCGCCTGCTTTAGGGAGATGGCAAAACCTCACCTTTTAGGCGAAGGGGAGAAAGAGCTCTCTCGTTCAAAGCTGTTCGGTTTCCTAAGGCGTTAATCTAACCTATCTGTACATCCATATAATGTTTACTCTGCTTCTTAATTTTCTTCAGTTCACGGTTCTGTGAGCGTGCCCATTCTTTACGGCTGATCAAGGCTACCTGTTCGACCGGCCTTCCTCCGATGAACTGGATGATCGCGCACTCGGTCTCCTCTGTTCCTGTCGCCTTGGGATAGTTTATGAAACCGTGAACGGTTTTCTTGACCTCCAGGTATTTGACCGGGGTGTCCGCCGAAGCGAGGGCATCGGCATAGAGCATGCCGTCATCGTGCAAGGGGTCGAACTCGGCTCCGATGATCAGTGTCTGGGGAAGCCTGCTGTGGTCCTTGCCCAGAAGAGGAGAGAAGCTGGGATTGAGAATGTCCTTCGGTTCGCGCTGGTAGTTGTTGATGAAGAAGGCCATCTGCTTGTCGGTCAGCGTCGGAGAATCCTTGTACTTTTCGTAGCTCTGGGTGCGCATGCGCCCGTCGGTGACCGGATAGAGAAGGACTTGGCCTGCGATGGCCGGACCTTTGCGGTCGCGCGCCAATCGGCTTACCACTGCGGCAAGGTTCCCTCCGGCGCTGTCGCCCACCAGATAGATGCGGTCGGGATCGGTTTTCCAGTATCTGCATCCCGATGCAGCCCATAGCAGCGTGTCATAACAGTCCTCCACTGCGGTGGGGAACTTGTATTTGGGGGCCAGGCGGTAATCGACCGAGAGCACTGCCGCCCCGGTTATGTCGGCCAGATGTGCGCAGAGGAAGTTGTACAGGTCCATGTTACCCCAGACCCAGCCCCCGCCGTGGTAGAAGATGATCAGGGGGGTCAGGTCGCTGATGCCCCTCGAGCCTTGTCGTTCAAAGAAATATCCTGTGACCATCCCATCGGTGACGGGGATGATGAAGGTTTTGGTCGCAATGTTTCTCGCACTCTTGCCAAGAAGTTTGCGGATCAGGATATTGTTGGGAATCGATATATCGTTCAGCTCCTCGATGCGTTTGGGAGTCAGCCCTTCAGGATCGCTAATTGCGACCTTGTTTATCAGGGCGACCAGCCGTTTCATCCTCGGAGACAAGTCATAGTCAGCCATAGTGGACACATCGTAGTATATCCAGCTTCAGCGCGCAAGTCGCTTGCAGGGAACCAGCAGTGATTTTTGCATACAGTATGCATCCTTTGGTGCTGCACCTTCCAGCCGGTGGAAGCGTATTTTCATGGTTTACAAGGAGAAATCAAATATGTTATGTATGAATAAGTCTTGCATACACGAAAAATCCTGTCATGCCGGACCGACTTTTTTCAACGTCGGCTGGCCTTGATTTCTTGTGCAGGAGCATAGGTGTTGCTATACTTATGCAATGAATGACAAAGTAATCACCCTCGACCAAACACGGTTCGGCTACGATTTCATTACGGCTCCCTTTCTTCCCGCAGGAAAGGATGAGTACTACATCAGAGACCGACAAAACAAGCGCCTCAGCTCTTCATATCGGAAGCTGACCAAAACAGAAATCAAGAGCTTGGAGGAGAACCTCAACTCCTCACCGTGCTGGAACGATGTCCTGGTTACCGACCCCTTCGACCCTTCGTTGATTCGCAACAGCGAGTTCTACGGCCTGATCCGTATCGGGAAAATGGATAAGAGCATTGTAAGCTTTCATGATTTCAGTGTGCCGGTCGGTATTGCCAACAGCCGCATCGTCAGTTGCGATATCGGCGACCATTGCGCCATTCTCGATTGTGCCTACCTCAGCCACTACATCATCGACCATCATGTCATTCTCTACCGCATCGGGGAGATGCAGACCACCAACCATGCCAAGTTCGGCAGCGGCATTCTCAAGGAAGGCGAGGATGAGGATGTGCGCATCACCATCGATATCATGAATGAGGCGGGAGGCAGGACCATCCGCCCCTTCGATGGCATTCTTCCTTCCGATGCTTTTTTGTGGGGTACCTACCGTGACGACCAGGCTCTGATGCGCACATTCGAAGAGCTTACCGAGAAAACGATGGACAATCGCCGCGGATATTACGGGTATGTGGGGGAGCAGTCGGTCGTCAAGTCCTGCGATACCATCAAGGATGTCTGGATCGGCCCCGGTTCCTATATAAAAGGTGCGAATAAACTGAAGAATTTGATGCTGCGCTCCACACTTGCCGAACCGGTACAAATCGGAGAGGGCGTAGAGTTGGTGAACGGAATCATCGGTTCAGGGTCCCGCATCTTCTACGGTTGCAAGGCGATCCGCTTCATCATGGGGGATAACTGCAACCTCAAGTATGGAGCGCGCTTGATCCACTCCTTCCTTGGGGACAACTCGACGGTCAGTTGCTGCGAGCTCTTGAGCAATCTGGTGTTCTCCGGCCATGAACAGCACCACAACAACTCCTTCCTCATTGCCAGCCTGATTATGGGGCAGTCGAACATGGCCGCCGGGGCAAACATCGGCTCGAACCACAACAGCAGGGGAAACGACGGGGAGATGGTTGCCGGCAGGGGCTTCTGGCCGGCTCTTTCCAGTACCCTCAAGTACGACTGCAAATTTGCAAGTTATGTCCTGATAACCAAGGGAAACTATCCTCATGAGCTGAATATTGCGCTTCCATTCAGCCTGCTCAGTGCCGACACCAAGGAGAGCCGCCGCGTCGTGATGCCGGCCTACTGGTGGATGTACAACCTCTATGCCTTGGAGAGAAACAGTTACAAGTACCGCAAGCGGGACAAGCGCAAGGTCATCCGCCAGCACATCGAAACCGAGTATCTGGCACCCGATACGGTCAATGAGATCTTCCATGCGTGCGATCTGCTCTGCCTTTGGGTGGCCCAGAATTTCAACAGGGCCCATGCCTCCAACGAGGAACAGAAGAACCTGATTCGTATGGGAAAGGAGTTGATACTGAACAAAGCCTCTGAAGTAAGCTCGCTTCATGTCTATGCCTGGGGTCTTGAGAACAGCAATGAACCGGTGGAAATCCTAAAGGTGGTGGAAGCGTATCAAGCCTATCAGGAGATGTTGCTGTACTACGGGGTGAAGACTCTTTCGGCGTACTGTCTCGCCACAGGGCAAAGCATCGCCTCTTTCCAGGAAAAAGAGTCGATCCGGCGTGAGGATTGGTTGAATGTAGGCGGCCAGCTTGTTCCTGCAAGCCGGGTGGAGACATTGAAAGCCGACTTGAAAGCCAAGGTCGTCACCAGTTGGGATGAGGTTCACCAAATCTACGAGACTTGGTTTGCAAGCTATGAAGAGGATCGGGCAATTCATGCGCTGGCTACGCTCTACCAAGCCCTGGGCACGAAGCAGGTCAACAGCGGGCAGTGGGAGGACTTGGTAGAGGAAGTTGTAAGGATTCGGCTGCATATAGAGAATCAGGTGTTCAAGACCAAGGAGAAGGATTTCAACAATCGCTTCCGCGAGAGCACCTATCGAAACCTTGCCGAGCGTGATGCCGTCCTTGGCAGCTTGGATGACAATCCATTCATCCAGGAGTCTCGTCAGATCACCGAACAGGTGCTTTCCCAGATTCGTTCGGTCTCGTTCGCCTGAAGACGGTATAGGCATCATCGCCGAGGCTGATCAGGGTGAGGATCAGCAGCACGACGCATGCAGCCTTGACGATGATCTGCCATTGATTGATGTTGCCGGAAAAGAAGGCCAGGAAGTCGGGGTTGTAGATATGCCATCTGGTACTCAGGAAGATGAAGTAGCATAGTCCCAAGAGGTCTGCCACTGCACTGATGACGAACAGCTGCGTGCTCCAGACTTTTTTGGCGAACTTGATTACCGCAACGCAGAATGTCAGGATTGTGGTGATCATCCAACCGATGATATAGGGCTTGAGAGCGGAAGAGACGAAAAGGGGAATGGGGCCTGCTCCCTTGCGATAGATGGCGATAAGATCCGATCGGCTGTACAACACGATCAAGAGCACGAAGAAAATGGAGAGACCTACCATGTCACCGATGCTGTCGCTCTTCTTGATGCGCCGAGTGGGCGCTTGTTCAAGGGAGTGCAGGGCTTTGAGGTTCCACTCCTCCAATTCAGTATTGACCTGATAGTAAGACATGATGGCAAAGGTGATCGTGACCCAGAGGAATGCTCCTGAAAGGCCAGAGAATACCGATGCCAGCACCTTGGATATCATTACTCCGATGGAGGTTGGCTCGGAGGCGAAGAACAGCGAGACAAAGGTGATGACCATGGTGACCAGAGCGACCACCAGGCTTACAATCTTAAGGACCATAAGGTACAGATCGAAAGTTTCAGGACCGATGAGATAGCGTTCCTTGCCCCGATACTGCCTTGCAAGGGTTGCAGGAGAGCCGAGAGCGAGCAGTGTTTCTTCGATTTTCCCTGTTGAGTCATCGCCTGCAAGCATATCCTGAATATTCGCTTCAAGTTCCAACGCTACGTCTTCCCTCTCTTTGACAGGAAGATGCCGTACTGTTTCCTCTACATATCGTACAATGAGATCATGCATGTGATTCCTCCTCAAGTAGTGTGGCGATTTGTGAAGTCTGCTCCCTCCACGCGGCGGCGAGGTCGCTGAGCAAGGACCTTCCCTTGTCGCTCAATGCGTAGAATTTCCTCGGTCTGGCTTCGCTGGTGTCCCAGCTGCTTTGCAGAAGGCCTTGGCTTTCCAGCCGGCGAAGCAACGGGTAAAGCGTATTTGCCTCGATGGCAATCTGCTTGTCACAGAGCACCTGCAACAACGAATACCCATACTGGGGCTCTGTGAGCTGACTCAGTACACACAATGTCAGCGTTCCTCGCTTCAGTTCGGTGATCAGATTGGTGAGAATCGGGTCTTCTTTCATAATTCAACAATAATGTATGACACACACTATTGTCAAGAACAAAGCATACCCGACAGAAAGAAAAAATTGACGGGTCCTCCCTTCAGTGGTACGATGAGGTTGTGGTGGCGAAGAAGGGGAATAACCGAAGGAAACAACCCTGAGTAGCCAAGGAACCCTCCAGGGCGGAGGGTTTTATTATGCTTGATGACGTTTGCAGCAAAAGCTTCATAAAACAAGTACTAAAACATTTGTTGAAATAGAGTAACGGCCTATGATCAAAATCATATGATTGTATTGTGTTTCTCCGCTTGCTGTATGTTGAGATTCCCTTAACCATCCAGGTAGCTACAGGTGACATCGATGAGATGCCCGAGCCTGCCTCAGACGATGTTTTTAATGCACTCTAGCCTGCGGTTTGGGGTTCCACCAACGATTGGTGCATCCGGATCACCAGAAGCGTGGGGGATGCCTTTGGTGTGCGTATTGCAGCGCTTTCCCATACGTGGGACGATGCGGATGCATTGCAAGTCATACAGGACTTCGTGAGCTTAATGAGTAGAAAGTAGCACCATACAAGGACACCCGTCTTCCTGATTGGAAAACGGGTGTTCTCTGGAGCCAAAGGGACTCGAACCCTCCACCTACTGATTGCGAACCAGTCGCTCTACCAGATGAGCTATGGCCCCTGGATTTGCATACACAAACCTACAGCAGAGCGGCAAAACTGTCAACTCGTAAGGCCCAGTGAAGAAGCAATGAAAAGACTGAAAAGCGGATGCGGCCTGTTCGGTCGGCTCTTGAATTCCGGATGATACTGCACACCAACGAAGAACGGATGGTCTCTCAGTTCCACCGCCTCCACCAGTGTACCATCCGGGCTTGTACCGCTGATGACCAGGCCCTTGTCGGTCAGGCTTTGGCGGAAGTCGTTGTTGAACTCATAGCGGTGGCGGTGACGCTCAGCGATGATCCGCTCGCTGTGGTAGGCTTTGCTTAGGTTGGTATCATCGGAAATCACGCAGGGATATGTTCCCAGCCTCATCGTTCCCCCTTTGGGGATGTTTCCGCGTTGGTCGGGCATCAGGGCGATGACCGGATGGGTGGAGGCGGGATTGAACTCGCTGGAGTGTGCATCTCTATACCCCAGGATGCTGCGTGCATATTCAATGACCGCAATCTGCATACCTAGACAAATACCCAAATAGGGAATCTTATGCTCCCTGGCATAGCGGGCGGCAAGAATTTTGCCCTCGATGCCGCGGTCTCCGAATCCTCCGGGAACCAGGATGCCATCGGCCTTTGCAAGGAGGTCATGTGCCGAGTTTTCGTTGACCAGCTCACTGTCGATCCAGTCGATATGTACCTGGGAGCCCAAGGCCCACGAGGCGTGCTTGAGTGCTTCCATAACTGAAAGGTAGGCGTCATGCAGTTGGATGTATTTGCCGACCAAAGCAATTCTCACGTGGTTTTTTGCTGCTTTGATGGTAGTAAGCATAGCTTCCCATTCAATCAGGTCGGGCTCTTTGGTGGTGAGGTTGAGTTCCCTGCAGACAATGGTGTCCAACTGCTCGTCATGGAGCATGAGAGGAGCTTCATAGAGAACCGGAACTGTCTTGTTTTCGATGACACAGTCACGCTTCACATTGCAAAAGAGGGCGATTTTGTCCTTGATGCTCTGCTCCAACGGCTCATCGGAGCGGGTGACGATGATATCGGGGAAAATACCGGAAGCCATAAGTTCCTTGACCGAATGCTGGGTGGGCTTGCTCTTGTGCTCGGCGCTGCTCTTAAGGAAGGGAACCAAGGTAACGTGGATGAAGAGGCAGTTCGTACGTCCGACTTCGTGGCCGATCTGCCTGATCGCCTCCAAAAACGGTTGGCTTTCGATGTCACCGGTGGTTCCTCCGATCTCGGTTATCACCACATCGGCCTCTGTCTTCTTGGCCAATGAGTAGATGGCGTCCTTGATCTCACCGGTTACGTGCGGAATGATCTGCACCGTAGAGCCCAGGTATGCACCGCTGCGCTCCTTGGTCAAGACATTCCAGTACACCCTGCCGCTGGTCAGGTTGGAGAACTTGTTCAAATCCTCATCGATGAACCGCTCGTAGTGTCCCAAATCGAGGTCGGTCTCCGACCCGTCCTCGGTGACGAACACCTCCCCGTGCTGGTAGGGACTCATCGTTCCCGGGTCGATATTCATATAGGGATCGAGTTTCTGCGCCGCGATTTTCAGTCCCCTTGCCTTGAGCAGCCTTCCTAAGGATGCTGCCGTTATTCCCTTGCCAAGGCCCGAAACGACCCCGCCAGTCACAAAAACATGTTTGGCCATATGCTCTCTCCTCATACTCTCTTACATCTGATACGTTTTCAAAATCAGGGAAGCGACATCATATCTGCTCTTGCGCAGATCCATCGCCTGCTTCTCAATGTGGCGGTGCGCCTGATTCTCATCCATTCCCAAGTTCTCGATCAAAGCCCATTTGGCGCGGTCGATGAGCTTGATCTCTTCAATCTTGCGATGAAGCTTCTCGTTCTCGTTATGCATCGCAGAGATTCGTTTTCGCATTGACATGCCCAGGCTCAGGGCTTGGAAAAACATCTGGCGGATGACCGGTTTGGAAACCACCAGAATTCCTTGGTCGCAGTACAGCGATTGTTCCTGTTCAAAATACTCGGCTTTCACCACCAGAATCGAGGTGGCGAGACTCTGCTGCGTTACCATGACGGCAAGCTCTTCACCCGACTCATCGAGCAGGGGTGCATTGACTATGACCAAGTCCAATTCAGAGTCAAGAATGATGCGCCTCGCCTGGGATGCACTCTGGCATTTGGTGATGTCGACCCGTCTCTCATGTTCTACGATGAGATTACACAGGGATTCACATCCCTTTTCGGTCGGCGAAACCACCAGTACGCGCATCACTGAACCCCCTAGGTAGTCAAGAAGAAGGGGAAGCGGCTGGCAAGGTTTTTGTCGCCGGCATCCTCGTAAGCACGCCAGTCGGCGAGCTTGGCCTCCAAGAAATACTCGAGCAGTCGCTTGGGAACAATCGAAGAGACAAACTCGCTGTTCTTTGCCAGTTCGATGGCATCGAACAGCGTCTCCGGCAGTGTTTTTCCACTCTGTTTCTGATAAGCCGAACCCACATACTCCTCAGAAGGAACCATATGGTTCTGAATCCCTTCCAACGCCGCATTGAGCAGCAACGTGATGGCCAGATAGGGATTGCAGGCAGGGTCAGCCGAGCGGACCTCGATTCTCCGATATTCAGGACTTGATTGGGGAAGCCTGATCAGCAGTGAGCGGTTCGCCCTACCCCAGCCGATATAGCGTGGAGCCTCAAAGCAGCCCAGCCTCTCATATGAGTTGACCAGAGGATTGAGGAACAGGGAAATCTCATTGATGCGGTTCAGGATGCCGGCGGTCATCTGCTGCTCAAGGACCCTGCTTTGCTTTCCTTCCTGAGTGATGGAGAGATTGATATGCAGTCCGCTGCCGCTCTCTTGGGCGAGTGGTTTGGGCATGAACGAGGCAAACAACCCGCTTCGGTCGGCGATGGTTTTTACCACCGACTTGAAAGTGATGAAGTTGTCCGCCGCCTCCAAGGGCGAGCCGTACTTGAAGTCGATCTCATGCTGGCCCGGACCTGATTCATGGTGGCTTCGTTCGGTATAAAAGCCCATCTGCTCGAGGGTCAAACAGATTTCACGCCTGACGTTCTCCCCCTTGTCCAGAGGTGCCACATCCAGGTAGGAGCCCCTGTCCATCGGTTGGAACGAAGGATGCCCCTCGTCGTCCAGCTTGAACAGATAGAACTCGCACTCAGGCCCGACTCCAAACTGGTAGCCCTGGAGGGCGGCTTTCTGCACCGTCTCTGCAAGCAGGGACCTTCCATCCCCCTCGAAAGGAGTTCCATCGGGGCGCTTGATGGAGCAGAAGAAGCGTACAACCCGGCCCTGGGCCGGTCTCCAAGGGAGAATAGAGAGGGTGGAGGCGTCGGGAAAGAGCAGCAGGTCACTCTCATCCACCTGCAAAAATCCCTTTACAGCCGATGCATCGAAGGAGATGCCACTGGTAAAAGCCCGGTCCAATTCATCGGCGGAAATGGAAATATTCTTGATCTGACCAAAGATGTCACAGAACACAAGGCGCACGAAGCGTACATCCTGTTCCTTGATGAAGGTCATCACTTCGCTATGGGTATTGGTCATTTGTAACCTCCCTCTCTCAAACATGGGTGTATAACATCCTATAAGGTGTCGCAGAGTTCGCCTGCAGTATAAAAAAGTGGGACGCAAGCAGCTGCTGCTTGTCAAAGGAAAAAATCGCGCAATACTCATCCAGAAGTTCGCTCAGCACTTCCTTGTCGCCGTCCACCGCATCTCGGGCGGAAACCTGCTTGGGCAGGCTCACCGGAAGTGTATCACAGCGAAGATACATTATTCCACCGTGCATACCCGTTCCGCAGAAATATCCTACCGGAGGTTTTCCCTCCTGGTTACGTCCCAGTACAATAATCGTTCCCCCTGCCTGATATTCTCCCAGGAAGCTTCCCGCCCTGTCGCCGATGATCAGAAGCGGTTGTTTCTCCTGGTACGCTTTCATATGGATGCCCGAACGATAGCCCGAGCTGTCGCGGATGTAGATGGCACCTCCGCGCATCGCATAGCCCGTTCCATCACCACAACTGCCATGGATGATGATTTTACCATCATTCATGGTATCGCCGGTGGCATCCTGGCCATTCCCATGAACGGTGATCGTCCCCCCATCCAGAAAGCATCCCAGGGCGTTGCCGGCCGTTCCATTGATGAACAGCTGCTTGTCAGCGAGGGCCGAGCCGATATACCGCTGCCCGGTCGCCCTTTCGATTGTTATCTGGTCATCATCCGTGTCTCTGATGGCCTTGTTCAAGGCTTCGTACTCCATGAAGCCTGCAGGTATGGTTGTCATACTGGCCCTCCCAAGTGCAGTTGCCGTACATTCTTTGCGAAAGCCATCAAGAGAGGCTCCTCGCAAATAAGGGTGAAATCGAGTGAATCAAGTTCGACTCTATTGCGGATCATCGCCGTGTAGATACCGGCTCTCTTGCATGCTTCCCCTATCAAGATGCACCCGACCAGATGATTGTCCTTGACGAACAAGCGCTTGTATCCTTCCTGGCAGGCAATCAAGTGGGACGTTCCCTCGTACCGTCCTACGGTGATAAGGTGCAGACCCATAAGTGAAAGGGCATTCATGGCGACGGCCCTGTCAAAGGAAGCTTCGCCTCCGGCCATATTGGTTCCGGCAGTCTCTCCTTGGAGGTATGCATTGGGAAGCAGGGCAAGCACCGCCTTTTGGCCGCTTATCATCTCAGGCCCTTCGGTGCAGTCGCCTGCAGCAAAGACATCTGCATCGCTGGTTCTTCCCCCCTCGTCTACGAGAATGCCGCGATTGACATCGAGGCCTGCTTCTTTGGCCAGTTGGATGTTCGGCTTGACTCCCACGGCGATGACCAACAAGTCGAAACCAATGACGCTGCCGCTTTGCAGCAAGGCTTCGTTGGCGGTGCATTCACGGATGCTGTCGCCCAAAAAGAAGCGAAGACCCTGCTCTTGGAGGTGTTTTCGAACCTGCTCGGAGGCAGCATCATCGAGCACACTCATCAGAACCCTCGGTGCGAGATCCACCACACTGACCGAATGCACCTTGTCAATGATTGCCTCGGCACATTTAAGGCCGATGAGTCCTGCACCCAGAATGAGGACGCGGCTCTCTTTTCTCAAATGAGCCTGCAGGCGCTTGGCTTCATCAAGGGCGAGGAAGGTGAAGCAGTTCTTCACCTCCTCCAGTCCTTTGATCGGGGGGATGAAAGGAGAAGAGCCGGTTGCCAAGAGCAGTTTGTCATAGGCAAGGACTGCTTCGGAATCGAGAAGAACAGTCTTCTTCTCCTTGTCGATGCTTGTTGCACGAATACCCTGCAGTACCGTCACCGAGTTCTCTTCATAAAAGGCGGCGGCGCGATAGGCCAAACGGGCTTCATCGGTCTTTCCCTGCAATAAGTAGGAGATCAGGGGCCGGCTGTAGCACGGGTGGTTCTCCTCTCCGATTACAGTGATCGGTCCCTCCGTATCAATGGTCCTGATAGCCTCGATGCAGGCGGTGCTTGCTATGGAATTCCCTATCATTACGTAGTGCATATCAACGCTCCTCGAAGACGATGGCCTTGTTGGGACAGCCTTGGATGCAGGCAGGCTGTCCTTGTGAATTGGTGGTGCAAAGTTCGCACTTTTGCATCACTCCCTCCACAGCCGGTGTCAAAGCCCCGTAGGGGCAGGCCATGATGCAGGAATAACACAGGACGCAACGACTTTGGTCGATGACGATCACCCCGTCCTTGCTCGTTATCGCCCCGCCGATGCAACTTTTGACACACAGCGGCTCGGTGCAGTGACGGCAGTTGACGGCAAAGCTGATGGCCCCGCGTTGTTCGACGGTGATTCGGGCCTGGATTTGTTTGTCTTTCAATGCCTTGACCATATCCTTCACACCCGAATTGGCATACGCGCAGTAGTACTCGCACAGGTGGCAGCCCAGACACCACATTTCATTGACATAGATGCGTTTCATGGTTTGCCTCCTATTGGCCGGCATGTGCTATGCCGAGAATCTTCAGCTCGGTCTCGTTCAGGCCGATGCCTCTGAGCATCAGGCGATTGCCACGAAGCGCCTCGATGCTGTTGATGCCCATGCCTCCCATCATCTCCTTGATCTCATGGTTCCATGCGGTGAGGAGATTGACCAGATGATTGCTTCCCACCTCTGGGTTAAGTCGCTTCACCAGCTCGGGATTCTGCGTAGCGATACCCCAGTTGCACTTGCCGCTGTGGCACGTACGGCACAGATGGCAACCCAAGGCGATCAAGGCGCTGGTGGCGATGTAGATTGCATCGGCTCCCAGGGCGATGGCCTTGATGACATCGCTGCTGCTACGGATCGAGCCTCCCACGACCAAGCTGACGTTGCCCCTGATGCCCTCTTGGCGCAGTCTCTGGTCGACACTGGCCAGTGCCAATTCGATGGGGATGCCGACATTGTCACGAATCCGGGCCGGAGCAGCACCTGTGCCTCCGCGAAACCCATCGATGGCGATGATGTCCGCACCGCTGCGGGCGATGCCGCTGGCGATGGCCGAGATGTTATGCACCGCTGCTACTTTTACAATGACCGGCTTGGTGTAACGGGTCGCTTCCTTGAGGGCGTAGACGAGCTGTCTCAGGTCCTCGATGGAGTAGATGTCGTGATGGGGTGCAGGACTTATGGCATCGGCATGCAGGGGGATCATGCGGGTGGCGGAGATGTCCTCTCCAATCTTTGAACCCGGCAGGTGCCCTCCGATACCCGGCTTGGCTCCCTGTCCCATCTTGATCTCAATCGCCGCCCCGGCGTTCAGGTACTCGGGGTGTACACCGAAGCGGCCCGAGGCAACCTGGACGATGGTATTCTTTCCATAGTGATAGAAGTCCTTGTGCAGGCCCCCTTCGCCGGTGTTGTAGAAGGTGCCCAGTTCGCTGGCCGCCATGGCAAGACTCTTGTGGACGTTGTAGGAGATCGAGCCGTAGGACATGGCACTGAACATGATCGGGATATCGAGCTTCAATTGTCCTGACGAATTGGGTATGATTCGACCTTCTGCATCCCGGCTGATTTTGGAGCTCTTCCTTCCCAGGTAGGTCCGTGTTTCCATAGGTTCGCGCAGCGGGTCGATGGAAGGGTTGGTCACCTGACTCGCATTGATCAGCATCTTATCCCAGTACACCGGATAATCCTTTGGTGTTCCCATGGAGGCCAGCAGTACTCCTCCGGTTCCTGCCTGACGGTAGATGTCCTCGATGACCTCCGTCTTCCAGTTTGCATTCTCCTTGAAGATGTGGTCGGTCTTTACAATCTTCAGGGCCCGGGTGGGGCAGAGGGAGACACAGCGATGGCAGTTGACGCAGAGGCTCTCATCGGCAGTCATGCGTTTCTTATCCTCGTCGTAGTGATGCACCAAATTGGCACACTGCCGCTCGCAGACCCGACAGGTGATGCACCTGTCCTGGTTGCGCATAATCTCAAAGGGCGGATACAGGTAGTTGATGCCCATGTGCTTCTCCTTCTTGCATGCTGTCCAAGGTGACGATGACCGCTTTTCCTCCGCTGGGATACCAGAGTCGGTCGGGATCGGGTTCAATGACCCGGATTGCTGCTTCCTCACTGGCCAGGTAGACCCTGTCTCCCTTTTCGGCGGCCACCAGGCTGCGCAGCTTGAGTCGATCGTTGAGGGCCATGAGACCGCCGTTGAAACCAAGGATGATCGAGAAAGGCCCGGTGATGAGCATGCTGGCGAAAGTGTTGCGCAGGTATGAGTACTCTTCGCGCTCCTTGGGCTCCTTTTGTTCGATTGTCGACCAGAAGGGGGCGGCGAGTACGTGGGAGACCTCTTCGAGGGTGAGACCCATCCTGCGGTGAAGATAGTCGATCATGTAGGTGATGACCTCGGTATCGGTCTGCAGCGTGCATGAATAGCCGTACATTTCTATATGTCGGCGGTTTGCATCGTAACTTGAGATCTCACCATTGTGCACCACACTGTAGGAGAGCAGACTGAAAGGGTGGCTACCGCCCCACCAACCAGGAGTGTTGGTGGGGTAGCGGCCGTGAACTGTCCAACTATAGCCTTCGTATTCGTCAAGCATGTAGAACTCGCCTACATCCTCGGGGAATCCGACGGCCTTGAAGACCCCCATGTCCTTGCCCGAGGAGAAGACATAGGCACCTTCGATTTCCCGGTTTATACGGATGACGCACCGGGCGGTATACTCATCCTCGTCCAACTGGCTGAAGGAGAGCTTGGTGGGAAGTGCGGTTACAAAATACCGCCAAATGAGGGGCACATCGGTGATGGCCGGATGCTTCTTGGTAGGAATCTTGGAGAGATTGATCAAGTCGAAGTGTTCTTCCAGGAACTCCTCGCATGTGCGTTTTGCCTCGGATGAGTAGTAAAAGATGTGCAAGGCCGTATAGTCCTTGTACTCGGGATAAATCCCATATCCTGCAAATCCTCCTCCCAGTCCGTTGCTTCTGTCGTGCATGACCGAGATGGAGGTGATGGCCTCTCGTGCCGAGAAGCGCTTGCCGCTGCGGTCGATGATGCCGCTGATGGCGCATCCGCTTGGTATACGGACCTCTCCTTCCAAAGGCATTCGCTGGTGATAGCCGTCCATGGTGTGTACTCCCCGGGAATGAAAAAGGCGTCCACCATCGATAGCTTGCTCATGAAGCTACCGTTGGTGGACGCCTTTGTCCCTGTGGTAATTTTGCACAGTGTATCCAAGAAAAGGGAGTTTGTCACGGGGGTGGGAGAAATTTGTCCGATTGCAAAGCTACAGTGATGTATGGAATGGGTTTCCTACCTCTTCGAAGCCCGCTTTCCTACAGGCAATGCAAGGTCCTGCAATTTCCTTCCCAGAATGTCGTCCTTTGCGATGAGAAGAATATCATCCACCATTCCGATGGCAAGCAGGACCTGCACATAGGCACCCATCGAAACCGATGGGGATCCTTTTTCTACAGCCCAGAGTGTCGCTCTGCTGATGCCGGCACGCTCGGCTACCAGTTCAACAGGCAGACTTCTTCTGAGGCGGGCAAGTTTAATTTGATATCCCATTGTTTCAAGCTTGGCCGCGACGCTTGGAAGCAGGACGACTGTTTTCTGTCCCATGTGGGTAATATAGGGGTGATAGTATGTATACGCAAGTCTTATTGTTTATATTATTGAACAAAATAGTGAATAAGTCTTATAATTTAAACATTATCAACTAACAATCTATAGCTGTTGTTACGAGTCCATCCTCTTGAGGTGAAAATCCGACGCACCCTAGTTGACAGCAATCGGCTCTTGGGTGTACAAAGTGCCATCAGCAAAGGCGCTGTAGTCCGTTATGGGCTACAGCGCCTTTCTCTTTTTCCGGCATATATGTCGGAATTGGGTTGGTGGGCACCTCCTTTTCTGGCGGCCGAACGGTGACAAGGCCAGGAGGGGAGTGTGCCGAGAACCCGTGAGAACCACCACAGGAGGCAGTATATGACAGAACGTGTTGATCAGTATTTCGGGAGCATGGTGTTCGGCGATAGAATGATGCGCGAATATCTGGCTAAAGATACCTATCGTGAGTTGAAACAGACCATCCGCGAGGGCAAGGAGCTTGACATCACCATAGCCAACCAAGTCGCCCATGCCATGAAGGAGTGGGCATTGAGCAAAGGTGCAACCCATTTCACCCATTGGTTCCAGCCCATGACGGGAATCACCGCTGAGAAACACGAGAGCTTCATCTCCCCTGCAAAGGACGGCTCGGCCCTGCTTGAGTTCAGCGGCAAGGAGCTCATCAAGGGTGAGCCCGATGCTTCCTCCTTCCCCTCCGGAGGGCTCAGGGCCACCTTCGAAGCACGGGGATATACCGCCTGGGACCCCTCAAGCTATGCCTTCATCAAGGAAAACACCTTGTGCATCCCCACCGCCTTCTGTTCCTACAGCGGTGAAGTATTGGATAAGAAAACGCCGCTGTTGCGTTCCATGGAGGTCATCAGCACCCAGGCCTTGAGAATTCTCAAGCTTTTCGGAAAGACAGAAGTGAAACGGGTGGTGACCACCGTCGGACCCGAACAGGAGTACTTTCTCATCGATAAGAGCCTGTACCTCAAGCGCAAGGACTTGATTCATACCGGTCGAACCCTCCTCGGCGCACGGCCTCCCAAAGGACAGGAGCTGGAAGACCACTATTTCGGCAACCTCAAGAGCCGTGTTTCGGCCTTCATGCGTGAGTTGGATGAAGAACTGTGGAAGCTCGGCATCCTTGCAAAAACCGAGCATAACGAAGTCGCCCCCAGCCAGCATGAACTCGCCCCCATCTTCACCACCAGCAACCTCGCCGTCGACCACAACCAGCTGACCATGGAGATGATGAAAAAGACTGCCGACAAGCATGGCTTGGTCTGCCTGCTGCATGAAAAACCGTTTGCCGGGGTGAATGGATCAGGCAAGCACAACAACTGGTCCATCTCCACCGATACCGGGATCAACCTGCTGGAACCCGGGGACAATCCTAAGGACAATGCCCAGTTCCTGCTCTTTTTGGTCGCTGTCATTGCAGCGGTTGATGAGTATCAGGATCTGCTGAGGGTTTCTGTTGCCAGTGCCGGCAACGATCACCGACTCGGTGCCAACGAAGCACCGCCTGCAATCGTCTCCATGTTCCTGGGTGAAGAGCTCACCAACATCCTGGACTCCTTGGCCGACGGCACCGACTGCCCCTGCAAGGCTCCCTCGTCGATGTTGCTGGGAGTGAACCTGCTGCCTCCACTGCCCAAGGATACCACCGACCGAAACAGGACCAGCCCGTTCGCCTTTACCGGCAACAAGTTCGAGTTCAGGATGCTGGGCTCCTCCTTCTCCGTCAGCGGTCCGAACTTTGTGCTCAATACCATCATCGCCGACAAGCTCTCCCTCTTCGCAGATCAACTGGAGAACGAGCAGGATTTCTCCTGCGCCCTTTCCAAGCTGGTCAAGGAGACCTATCAGAAGCACCGCAGGATTGTCTTCAACGGGAACAACTATGCCCAGGCTTGGGTGGAGGAAGCCCAGAAACGGGGCTTGTCGAACCTCAAGTCCACCGTTGACGCCCTTCCGGCCTTCATCTCCAGAAAAAGCATCGACCTTTTCTCCAAGTTCGGCGTACTCAACGAGACGGAGATCCACAGCCGCTATGAGATTGTGCTTGAGAACTATTGCAAGACGATCAACATCGAGGCTCTTACCATGACCGACATGGTTCGCAAGCAGATTCTTCCCGCGCTCAGTTCCTTCAGCGGCAGTCTGGCCCGCTCTGCACAAGACAAACTGGCCCTGGTTCCTGCTCTCACCCTCTCGTACGAGAAGTCTACCGTTGCCTCTTTGAGCAGATTGGCCGACAGCCTCGACTCTGCTGTGGTTGAACTTGAGAAGCGGGTGGTCGATGCGCGTATGCTCAGTGAAGTACTGCAGGCCGCACGGTATTACCATGATGAAGTGCTGCCTGCCATGGCCGAAGTTCGGTCGCTCAGCGACTGTGCCGAGCTCTTAATGGGTGAAGCCTCCTATCCGATACCCACCTACGAACAACTGCTGTACTCCGTATAACCGAAAGGACTCCTCCTAGGTTTGGGAACCCCTCGCAAAATCGAGGGGTTCCCTGTTGTCGATGGGCAAATTCATGGTAGAGTATGGGTGTTCCCACCTTGGAGGCAGGATGTATCAGGAGAATCTTTCCGAGCTGCTTTACTCATTGTTCAACACCATTCCCGATCCATTTATGGTCATCGGCGAGGATGGTACGTACCTTGAGGTGTTCGGAGGAACCGAGCGAAGCCTTTATGATGATGGAAAACCGATGCAGGGTAAGAATATTTATGAGTTCATGCCCAAGGAGTTTGCCGATTTCTACATGCAGCAGGTACACCATACCCTGGAAATGAACTGCCTCAACTCGTTCGATTATCAACTTGAGACAGACAAGGTAATCCTCCCTGAATTCAATGGACCGGGAGGAACCCAGTGGTTTGAAACCAGGATGTTTCCGCTTAAAACACCATATAAGGGTCAGCGTGCGGTTACTGCACAAATCATCAACATCACCGAGCGACGAAACCTGCATAAAAAATTGCGAGAGCTCTCCTACGTCGACCCGCTGACAGGTCTTTACAACCGTCGATATTTTCTTGAACGGGTGAGAATCCATCTGATGGAGAAGGGCAGGGCCCACATCATGCTCTGTGACATCGACCGGTTCAAGGGGGTGAATGACCGGTATGGCCACCTCGCCGGTGATGCCGTTTTGAAGGAATTTGCCAATATTACCAAGCAAGTGTTGAAGCACAACCATGCCATTGCCCGCTTGGGAGGTGATGAGTTTGTCATGGCCCTGACAGACCTGACCGACGAGGAGGCGGTTGCGATGGGCGAACAGTTGAGAAAACAGGTGGAAGCGACGCCGTTCCATTACCAGACCCAGGTGCTTTCGATTCAGATCAGCGTCGGCATAGCAAAGCTCAGCTATGAGGACCTTGAGAAAAGCGAATTGATCGCCGATGCCGACCGCGCCCTCTATCAAGCGAAGGCTGGTGGAAAAAATCGGGTCTGCTTGTTCAACGATGGAACAAGGGGGTTGTGATGTTCAATATCCTGTTCAATATCGCCCTGCTTCTGGCTCTTACCATCTTCTTCGCAACCTATCCGTTTCGTGATCTGAAGCGCCTCACTTCCCATAAGGTATTGGTTGGTGTGACCATCGGCGTTGTTGGCATTCTGGTCATGCTCAATCCCCTTACGCTCTATGAAGGGGTTATCTTTGATTCGAGAACCATTCTGCTGACCGTCTCGGGTATGGTGTTCGGCCTTCTGCCGACAGCCATCGGAGCGGCTATGATGGCAATCTATCGGCTGATGATCGGCGGCGGGGGCATCTACACCGGCCTTACAACCATTCTTCTCAGTAGTGTGATAGGGGTGTGGTGGCACAAAAAGCGCTACCAGAAGGTACTGAAGAAGCATGAACACTTTGGGTTGGAGTACTATCTGATAGGTGTAATCACCCATGTGGGTATGCTGCTGGCCACGCTTCTCATGCCGTCTGATATACGCAGGACGGTAGTCGCAGTCATGGCTTTTCCCGTCTTGGTAATCTATCCGGTGGGAACCTACCTGCTCAGCCTGTTGCTCTTCAGCCAAGCTAGGCGCGTTGTCTCCTTAACCGAGCTTGAAAAGAGTGAACGATTGTTCAAGACCATGTTCGAGGAAGCTCCGATCGGCATGTCCCTCACCGACCTTGAGACCGGCAGGATCGAGAACATCAACCAAAGCTATTCCGATATGCTCGGATACACCAAAGAGGAGCTGCTGGGAAGAAAGTGGGAGGATTTCACCCATCCTGAAGATAAAGAACTCAGCAAAGCGGCTACTGCCAGTCTGCATGAGCAGACGAATGGTCCCCTTTCGCTGGACAAGCGATTCATCCGCAAGGATGGGCAGATACTCTGGGCCAACCTCTCCCTCTCAATTTTTACCACCAGGGATACGGAAAAGACCGAGTCCTTGTGTATGACCGTCGATATCACCGAACGCAAGCACTATGAGCAGAAGATTCTGTATGCCTCAAACCACGATGCCCTGACCGGCTTATACAATCGTGTTCACTTTGAGGAGTATGTGCGTGATATGCGAATCCCTGACGATCAGGTCCTGACAATTGCATTCGGGGATGTGAACGGACTGAGAATCCTCAACGAGGCGTTCGGCCGTGAAGAAGGCAACCGCCTGCTCGTTCGTATAGCACGGATTCTGCAGAGGCATCTGAGTCAGGACGACTACGTCAGCCGTGTGGGAGGCGATGAGTTCGCCTTGTTCTTCTTTCAACGCACTCCTGATCAGATTGAAACCATTCTTGGCAAGGTGGCCGTCGACATTGCCTCCCTTGAGATGATGGGGTCTGTCGTTCCCTCAATGAGCTTCGGGCTCTCTTCTTTGAGCGCCTCCCAGGGCAACATCAACGAAGCGATCAAGCAGGCGGAGAAGGACCTGGCTACGCGAAAACTTGTCGACAGTCCTCATACCCAAGGCAAGGCCGTCTATGCAATCATCAACACCCTTCATGAGAAGAACAAACGGGAGGAGAATCACTCTCGACGCGTAAGCGAGTTGTGTGAACGCCTTGCCAAGGCCTACGGAATGGGTGATATGGCTGCCAGTGAACTCAGGCTCGTAGGCCTTTTGCATGACATCGGCAAAATCGCCATTCCTGAATCCATACTCAACAAGGAGGGCAGACTGACCGCCGAGGAATGGAAGGAGATGAAACGCCACGCAGAGATCGGATACCGCATTCTCAACTCCGTCGAGGATATGGCAGGTCTTGCCCAGTATGTGCTGGCCCATCACGAGCATTACGACGGCAACGGCTATCCAAAGGGTCTCAAAGGAGAAGAGATTCCCCTGCAGTCGAGGATTATCTGCATAGCCGATGCATATGATGCCATGACGGCCTCCCGCCCGTACCGCAAGACGGTGACCGCCGAACAGGCGGCTTCTGAAATCAAGCGGTGCAGCCGGACCCAATTCGATCCAGCGCTTGTAAAGGTTTTCATCGAGGATGTGTTGGCTTTAGACTACGAGGGCGTGTAGGCAGTTTCCTTGACAGCTGGTAATTTCAAGTATACCATGAAAATACCAGAAGGGGGTGCCTATGGGAGTCATTACTGTTTCCCGTCAGATTGGCAGTGAGGGAACCTTCATTGCCAAACGGGTTGCCGAACAACTGGGTTTGTCCTGTATTGACAAGGAGGACATCGAGAAGGTCATGCATGCCTACGGCTTCAGTGCCTTCGAAGAAGTGTACAACACACGTCCCGGTTTTTGGGAACGCTTTGATTTGCAACGTACAGCGACGATTGACTTTCTTCTTACCGCCATGCGTGCCTTTGCAAAGGTTGGCAATGTGGTACTGCTCGGCCGCGGAGGATTCGGCCTGTTCCAGGGATATACCGACATTCTCAACATTCGCCTGAGGGCTCCGCTTGCAGTACGGCTTGAACGCAAGCAGAAGGAGTATGGATCAACCGACCAGGAGGCCCGAAAGGCTATGATCGAGCAAGAGCTGATCCGAACCAGCTTTGTGCAGACGGACCTGCAGTACAACCAGAATGATGCCGCACTTTTTGACCTTGTCATCGATACCTCCATCGTTCCTCCTGAAACTGCAAGCCTGTGGATTTGTGATGCCTATCGACAGTTGATGAAGAATCCCCGCATCGACGCAAAGCACACCCGTGCCGACCTGGTGGTGGACGATGTACTGCTTAAACTGGTGACCACCATGCTGGGAAGGAACGAGACATGAAAACGCAAGGCGGGGCAAAAGCATTTCTGCTGATAGGAACGCTGCTCTTGGCGATGGTCCGGCTTTCTCCCTTTGTATTCTCGGTGATATCGCTCATTGTCAATTCTGAACCCGTCTTCGATTACTTGATGACAGCAGAATTGGGCTTTGTCGCCATCATCGCCCTTTTGTTTCTCATGGTGGGAACCTTTTTGGCGAAAGGTCCTTTCATGCTCTTCGTCGTGAGTTCGGTTGTATCAGTCGTCTCATTGGTCATACTCATGCTGCTCTCCGACCCTCCCATGTTCCTCGCGGTTTCTGTGTTGATTCTCTACAACCTGTCGTTGGTTTCGCTGTTGTTGCATGGAGTCCTCAGCTTGAAGTGACAATCCTTGCGTGATTGTTGTAAACTGTGGAGCATGGATATCGTTTCATTCTTACAGGAAAAAGGGGAGATCACCTACATCGATCTCATCGAGCCGCTGCGCGAGGGGACTGCCGAGGTGCTCCTTGCCTCCGAAGCGGGAGTGTTGATTCGCATCAATGGCAATACGCTCTGCTCTGCCTTGTTCGACGAGTGCTCCCTCCCGGATTTTGCACGGCACATGATTGGCAGCAATCACGCCATCTGTGTGCATGATGGTCCTTTGGTTGGGTATCTGAAAGAGAAGGGCTTGGTCTATCACCTTGGCTGTGTCCAGGCGGTCTACACCAGCAAACAGAAATGTACGCTCTCCTCACAGTTCTCCATCCAGATAGTGGGGCCTGATGACCTGAACATTGTCCTTGAGCACTACAAGCATGCCGACAAAGAGTACATTACCGACCGGGTGGCCTCTGGTTGCATGAGAAAGGCGGTGGTCGACGGCCGGCTTGCCGCCTTCATCGGGCGGCATGCCGAAGGAACGATCGGCATGCTGCAGGTTTTGCCCGATTTCCGAAGAAGGCACATCGGAGAGGAGCTGGAAAAAGCCTACATCAACCTGTTGCTTGAGGAAGGTCGTACTCCCTACTGTCATGTGGATACGAATAATGCAGCCTCCCTTGCATTGCAGAAAAAGCTTGGAATGAGCTTCTCACAAGAGATTGTTCATTGGTTTAATTAATATTTATACATAATCTTCTGAAATTATATGCATAGATACTGGTCAAGCAAGGGAATTTCTGTATAATTATACCACTATTGTAAGAAGTGGAGGATGATATGCTGCAATGCGGAGTAATTGGTGCTACAGGATATGCAGGATCGGCCCTGGTGTCCCTGCTGGCCGCTCACCCCAAGGTTGAGATCACCTACCTGGCTTCCCACTCGTATGCAGGCAAGCGTTTTTCCGATATCTATCCATCGCTGAAAGGTGCATGCGACCTGGTTCTGCAAGAGGAGGATGTGCAGGAGGCGAGCAAGCTCTGTTCGGTTCTCTTTCTTGCGCTTCCCCATGGACTGGCAAGCAGCAAGATCACCGAGGAGATTCTCAGCCGATGCATCATCATCGATCTGGGGGCGGACTACCGCCTCAAGGACAGCAGCGTCTATGAGTCATGGTACAAGACGGAGCACGGCAGCAAGTCTCTCTTGGAGCAGAGTGTCTACGGCTTGTGCGAGCTGCATCGTGATGCGATAGTGAATGCCAACCTGATCGCCAACCCCGGTTGCTATACCACGTGCTCCATCCTCACCCTCGCCCCTCTTTTGGCTGAAGGCCTCGTCGATCCCACCAGCTTGATCATCGACAGTGCAAGTGGAGTAAGTGGAGCGGGACGCAGCGAAAAGATCGATTCGCTGTTCTGTGAATGCAACGAATCCTACAAGGCCTACGGGGTGACCAATCACCGTCATACCCCTGAGATCGAGCAGGAGCTGAGCTTGATTCTCGGATCCGATGTGTTGGTGCAGTTCACCCCCCACTTGGTTCCGATGAACCGAGGCATCCTGTCCACCTGTTATGCAAATCTCAAGGCCGGGGTGAGCGAAGCCGATATCGAATCTGCCTACCACAAGCACTATGGCAATGAGCCCTGCATCCGCCTCATGGGCTCCTCTCTTCCTGAGACCCGTTTTGTACGGGGGACCAACATCTGTGCGATCGGATGGAAGTTCGATGCAAGAACGAGGCGCGTCATCGCCATCGGATCGATTGACAATTTGATCAAGGGCGCCGCAGGTCAGGCGGTGCAGAACATGAATATTCGGTGTAATTTTGAGGAGACCCTCGGTCTTCCGCTCTTTGTGAGCAACCCCCTCTAGGAGGCGTGTATGCAGATTATCGACGGTTCGGTTACCGTAAGCAAGGGATTTTCAGCCAATGGCGTAGCCTGCGGCATCAAGAAGCGGAAGAAAGACATGGCCCTGGTGGTCAGTGAGGTTCAGTGCTCGTTTGCAGGTTCGTTCACCACCAATCTGGTGAAAGCCGCACCTGTGCTCTGGGACCAGAAACTGGTGGCAAGCCAGGACCACGTAAAGGCCATTGTCATCAACAGCGGCAATGCGAACGCCTGTACAGCCGAGCAAGGCCTGAAGGACACCGAGGCCACTGCAGCCTATGCAGGCTCTGTGTTGGGTTGCAAGGCCGAAGAGGTGTTGGTCTGCTCCACCGGTGTCATCGGCGTACCGCTTCCCATGGACAAGGTGAAGGAGGGCATCGAGCTGTGCAGCAAGGAGCTCTCCACAAGCCGTGAGGCTTCAGGCGAGGCTGCCTTGGCCATCTGTACAACCGACACCTTCAAGAAGGAAGTTGCGGTCAGTGTACAAATCGAGGGCAGGACGGTGCACATCGGAGGCATGGCCAAGGGTTCGGGTATGATTCATCCCAACATGGCCACCATGCTCAGCTTCATCACCACCGATGCAGCCATAGGCAAGCAGACGCTTCAAGCTCTTCTGGGCTCTTCAATCGTCGATACCTACAACATGATCAGTGTCGACGGCGATACATCGACCAATGACACGGTTCTGGTTCTTGCCAACGGCATGAGCGGGACAACGATGCTCGGTCCCGATCATCCTGAGTGGGAAACGTTCACCCAAGCCTTTCTCTATGTCCATACCGAGCTGGCCAAGGCAATCGTACGCGACGGCGAAGGTGCGGGTAAATTCCTCGAGGTGAAGGTGACCGGGGCCAAAGACAAGCAGACCGCCCAAACACTTGCACGCAGCGTCATCACCAGCAACCTGGTGAAGACCGCTTTTTTCGGCAGTGATGCCAACTGGGGAAGGATTCTCTGCGCCATGGGCTACAGCGGGGCCGATTTCAATCCATCCGCCCTGAATTTGTCCTTCTCCTCGGCAAAGGGAACCATCCAAGTGGTGGAGAATGGAGTGCCGCTTGCCTTTGACGAGCACCTTGCCAAGGGTATTCTTATGGAGCGGGAAATTACAACGCTGGCTCAACTCAAGGATGGCAACGGCGAAGGCACCGCCTGGGGTTGCGACCTCTCCTACGAGTATGTCAGGATCAATGGAGATTATAGAAGCTGATGAAACACCAAATGCAAACAGAAATACTCAAGGCCGAGGTGCTTATAGAGGCGATTCCCTATATCCGGCGCTTTGCCGGCAGCATCGTGGTAGTCAAGTACGGCGGTTCGGCCATGGTCGACGAGAACCTGAAGAAGTCCGTAATTCAGGACATCGCCATGCTCAAGTACATCGGGCTCAAGCCGGTGGTGGTACATGGCGGGGGCAAGGAGATCACCAGCCTGCTCGACCGCCTGGGCAAGAAAAGCGAGTTTCTCGACGGGCTTCGGGTCACCGACGAAGAGACAGCCCAAGTGGCTGAGATGGTCCTTTCCGGTTCCATCGCCAAGGCGTTGGTTGATGAACTGGAGGGTGTGGGCATCAAGGCTGTGGGCATCAGCGGCAAGGACGGCAGAACGATGCTTTGCAGCAGGAAGCTCGATGAGAAGGGCAGGGACCTTGGCTTTGTCGGCCAAATCGACAAGGTCGACACCTCCTTGCTCGACACCCTGCTTGCCAACAACTTCGTCCCGGTTGTATCACCGGTTGGAGTCGATGGAAAAGGAAACACCTATAACATCAATGCCGACTATGCAGCCAGCGCAGTCGCCGGAGCCCTCTCGGCCCAAAAACTGATGTTCCTCACCGATGTGGAGGGCATTCTCAAGGACAAGGACGACCCCTCTTCCATTCTCAGGACCCTCAGCAAAGCACAGGCGCTTTCCTACATCGCCGATGGGACGGTCAAGGGGGGTATGATCCCCAAGGTGCAATGCTGCATCGACGGACTTGAGAAAGGAGTGGAAAGTGTCCACGTCCTGGATGGACGGGTGAGCCACGCTATTCTGCTGGAAATCTTTACCACCAAGGGTATCGGTACCATGGTGACCGACAAGGAGATCGTATGAGTATGCAGTCAAGCATTGCAGTAGGCAGGCAGTACCTTCTGGATACCTATGCACAGGTGCCGGTGGTCTTCTCCGGCGGCCAGGGCATGTACCTGATCGACGAAGAGGGCAAAAGATACTTGGACTTTGTCGGAGGCATTGCCGTCAACGCACTTGGGTATCATGATGCAGGTCTCTCTCTGGCCATCACAGAAGTGGTCGACAAGGGTCTGCTCCACTGCTCCAATCTCTATTACAACACCCAGGCTGTAGCGGCAGCCAAGGCTCTGTGCACCCTTGCAGGGATGGACCGGGCTTTTTTCTGCAACAGCGGAGCCGAGGCGAATGAGGCGGCCCTCAAGCTGGCACGCAAGTTCGGGCACAGGAGCAGCCCGGCGCGCACCGACATCATTTCGATGGTCCACTCCTTCCACGGGCGCACCTACGGCGCCATCACAGCCACCGGACAGGACAAGTACCATGTGAACTTCGACCCGCTTCCCCAGGGATTCAGCTATGCACAGTTCAATGATTTGGAGAGTGTGAAAGCCTTGGTGAGTGAAAAGACATGTGCCATCATCGTCGAGCCCATTCAGGGAGAGGGCGGCATCATACCTGCGACATCCGCCTTCCTCCAGGGCTTGCGTGAATTGTGCGACCAGCAGGACTTGCTGCTCATCTACGATGAGGTGCAGTGCGGCATGGGTCGAAGCGGAAAGCCGTTCGCCTATCAGGTCTATGGCGTAAAGCCCGATATTCTGACTACAGCCAAGGCTCTTGCCGGAGGAATCCCGGCCGGTGCCATGCTTACCTGTGATAAGGCGAATGATGTGTTCACCCCCGGCGATCACGCCTCCACCTTCGGCGGCAATGCCCTGGCCATGGCCGGTGTCAATGAGATGGTCCGCCGCCTTATGGACAGTGAGTTCACCGACCATGTACAGCAGATGGGCTCCTACCTGCGCGAGAAGCTTGTACAATTGGCCTCACATTATCCCTCGTTGTGCGGTGAGGTGCGGGGTCTTGGCTTGATCAACGGCATGGTGTTGACCATCCCTCCGCGCAAGGTCGTCGATGCATGTTTTGAGCGCGGCCTGTTGGTTGCAAGCGCCGGCTACGATGTGCTTCGCTTCGTCCCGCCTCTGGTGGTACAGGAAAAAGACATCGACAAGGCACTATCAATTGTTGAACAGGCTCTTGCATCTTTGCTCTGAAGCGTCTAGTATCGACCCAAGAACAAAGACGTTCCTACCCTTGAAGGGATAGGCGCGTCTTTTTTTTTGGAGGTATAGGATGTGTGGATTTGTAGGTATGTTTGACATTCGCTCGTATACACCCCAGTTGCGCTCCCAAGTTCTGGCGATGTCCCGAAAGATTCGCCACCGGGGTCCGGACTGGTCCGGAGTGTTTGCATCTGAGAAGGCGGTCATCAGTCACGAACGACTGGCCATCGTCGACCCGTTGTCGGGAGGTCAACCGCTGTACAGCAAAGACAGGAATATCGTGTTGGCCGTGAACGGGGAGATTTACAATCATCAGCAGATCCGGAGGCGCTATGCCGATACCTATGAATTCCAGACACAGAGTGACTGCGAAGTCATCCTTGCACTGTATCAGGACAAGGGTCCAGATTTTCTGGAGGATTTGAACGGCATTTTCGCCTTTGCACTCTATGACCAAACAAAGGATGTGTTTCTCATCGCACGCGACCATATCGGCATCATCCCCCTCTATCAGGGGTGGGACGATGAGGGTCGCTACTACGTTGCCAGCGAATTGAAAGCCCTTGAAGGGGTTTGCTCCTCCATCGAGCTCTTTCTGCCCGGTCAGTATTTCTATAGTCCCGATGGAAAGCCCAAGCAGTGGTACTCACGTACGTGGACCAGTTACGATGTGGTCAAGGAGCATGGCGGCACCATCGAGGAGGTCAAGCATGCACTGGAGGCGGCGGTGAAACGACAGCTGATGAGCGACGTACCCTACGGGGTGTTGCTCTCAGGAGGGTTGGACAGCTCGATCATCGCCGCCGTAACCGCCAAGTACGCCCAAAAACGTGTGGAGAGCGATGACCAGGAGACTGCATGGTGGCCGAGGCTTCACTCATTCGCCATCGGTCTTGAGGGCTCGCCCGACTTGAAAGCCGCACGTATTGCAGCCGATTATCTGGGTACGGTGCATCATGAGGTGCACTTTACCATCCAGGAGGCCCTCGATGCCCTCTCCGATGTAATCTATCACTTGGAAACCAGCGACATCACCACCGTCAGGGCTGCCACCCCGATGTATCTCCTGGGGCGGGTGATAAAGTCGATGGGAATCAAGATGGTGCTCAGCGGCGAGGGAAGCGATGAGATTTTCGGCGGGTACCTGTACTTCCACAAGGCACCCAATGCGCGGGAGTTCCATGAGGAGACGGTGCGAAAGCTCTCCAAGCTCCACCTCTATGACTGCCTGAGGGCGAACAAGTCGCTTGCCGCCTGGGGTGTTGAAGGCAGGGTTCCCTTCCTGGACAAGGATTTCATGGACGTTGCAATGAACCTCAATCCCGACCTCAAGCTCTGTCCTATTGCAGGTGAGCATAAGAGGATCGAGAAATGGCTGCTCAGGGAGGCTTTCAAGGAGTATCTGCCGCCGGAAATCACCTGGAGGCAGAAGGAACAGTTCAGTGACGGTGTCGGGTACAACTGGATTGATACGCTCAAGCGTATGACCGCCGACCTTGTCACCGATGAGCAGTTCGCCCTGGCCGCCAAGCGCTTTCCCATTCATACCCCTGCCACCAAGGAGGAGTACTACTACCGATGCTTGTTCGCCTCACATTTTCCCAGTGAGAGTGCTGCACGTTGTGTACCCCGTGAGGACTCGGTCGCCTGTTCAACAGCGAAGGCGTTGGAGTGGGACGAGGCTTTCAGGAAGATGAACGAGCCCAGTGGAAGAGCGGTGAGCGGGGTGCATGAGTCTGCGTACTAAATAGTGGTCTGTACATCATCTTTCTTTCATTTTCTTCGGCACAAACGTCGCGTAGCTTTGTTCTCGTCGAATCGGATATCGGTGATATCTTTTCCTCCTCGGTCTTGTTACTCACCGTTTTTGCTCGAAGCTGATATGTTAGAAATAGTCTTTACTGCCCACTTAGGCTTGCCAGCTTTGCGAAGGTACCGTTTTCGCTGAGGATTACAAGTCCGAGCAGCAGAAAGACTACCGGAACAAGCACCGCTGAAAAGCGGGAAAGCAGGTTTTTTATGTGGCTCTGGTTGGCCAAGAGGTAGCCCAGGGCCCAGAAGAGCAGGATGAGGACCAGAAAGACAAGCATGGTGATAAGAAGGGATGATTCATCGAGGGTTGCAAACCAGGGTATGTAGATACCCAGGTTGTCCCCTCCGCTTGCAATCGTCACCAAGGTGACGGTTGCAAGCAGGCCCTTTCTTCCCTCGCCGACGGATTCGTTCTTCTCCTCATCCTTGCTCATCATCGCTTTGATGCCCAAAGCGATGGGAATGAATCCCAACAGGCCGATTACCCACCCTTCAAGCATCCTGCTCGCAAGGTATGAGCCAAGCAGGCTGATGCCCACCAATATCCCGATACCCCCGATTTGGCCTGCAAGAATCGATAGCCGTTGGGCGCGAGTCCTTGCTTGGCTGTGAAAGAGGATGAGAAGCACCAGATCGTCGATGCTGGTGGAGACGAAAACCACAATTGCTGAGAGAAGCACTGATTGCATGCCCATCATAGTCGAGAATTTTGAGGAGGAAAGTCAAGAGCCTTGACAAAAGGTAACCAATTACTTAATATAGGTAACCGGTTGCATAAAGGGGTGAATCCATGGATATCGATCAATTGAAAGCAGAGCTTTTTGGAACCTTGTTCGTGCTCGCAAACCGATTGCAGGTGCTGGGTGACCAGATGGACGACCAGATTACCACCAAGCAGTGGCTGCTGTTGGCCGTACTCTTCAAGGAGGGAGGGCGTGAGTGCACCCTCAGCCGGCTGGCGGAACTGACTGGATCGAGCAGGCAGAATGTGAAAAAAATGGCACAGATTCTCCAATCCAAAGGCTTTCTCACGCTTCGAAAGCCTGAAGAGGACAAACGATCCCTGCTCGTCTCTCCCACCAAGGCGTGCTTGGAACACCTGAGGACCCGGGAAGGAAAGGAAGAGGATTTTTTACGAAGGTTTTATCAAGGTTTTACAACTGAAGAACTGCTTGTGATGCGCAGAGGATTACTGCAGTGGATGCAGAACCTGCAGGATATGGAGCGCTTCTATGAAAAGGAAAACTAAGATGACGATTTTGATTCTTCTCTCGGTGGTGCTTGTCGCCTTTCTTGCCTTTCTGCTTGTTCCTTCTCGGGTGAAAGCCCGATTCGCTGCAATTGAGCGCACCTTCCTGGAAACAGTGCACCCATCGGATGCGGTGTTCACCGCCGAGGAACTGCAAGGCTATCCTCAGGCGGTTCGGAACTTCTATATCCAGGGCGGGTATATTGGAAAGCAGAAAATGAGCGGATTGAAAGCATATTTCCCTGACACCCCATTTTCGCTGGGAGTTGGAAAACCCATGGTCACCATTGATTACACCCAGCTCAACCGCGCCGACCGGCCTGAGCGTTATGCCAGGATCAGCAGCAGGATCTACGGTCTGCCGTTTGAGGGGTTGGACGCTTTTTCCGAGGGAAAGGGATCCATGGAAGGCTACCTTGCCAAGTTTTTCAGGTTGTTCAACCAACGAGGGGACTATATGGATAAGGCAAGTCTTGTCACCTATCTTGCCGAAGCCTTCTTCCTTCCTTCGGTCGCCTTGAGCGGGGCCGTCACCTATGAGGAGATTGATGAACTGCATGTGAAGGCAACCATGAAAGCGTATGGGATGGAGGTAAGCGGGATTTTTACTTTCCTCGAGAACGGGGAGATGGTTAGCTTCACCACCGACGACCGCATGGCGGCATCCTTCGATGGCAGGCTGGAACAAATACCTTGGACTGCACAGTGTAGTGATTACACCACAGTCGGGGGCATACGTCTTCCCGGAAGGTTGAAGGCCACCTGGCACTATCCAGAGGGGGATCTGCTCTATTTCGATGGAAAGGATGTTGAGATCACCCTTTTCTAGGACATGAGTCTTGCGGCAGACAGCCCGTGGATGAGATTCCTGTTTTCAGTGAGCACCAGGTTGTGGTCGATCCGGATGATGGGCAGGTCGACCTGTTGTTTTGACTCAAGGATTTTCTCCAAGCTCATTACGGTGTAATAGCCTTGCAGGGTCGGGCTCTGGTCGATGACAGCCGAGAGCAGCCGGGTCTTGAGATGGTAGAGGGCGGTGCTGTCCAAGTCATGGAGCACGGTGATGGTTTCGTGCACACCCACTGTCTCCAAGGCCTGGAGAAAGTCGGTGTTGAAGGCGGGAATAAGGTACATCGCCTGTACCTTGCCACGATACTCCCGGACCAGGTTGAGAATTTGGTTGTCCTTCTCCTCTGCCTGCAACTTGGTATCGAAATACTTTACATGGACCGTGATGGCCTCGAACGATTGATTCATCAGGTCCAAGAAGCCTTCAAGGCGCATGTTGTTGATATTCGGACCCTTTGCCTGGGTGAGGTCCTGCTCGGTGCACTGCAGGACCAAGACTTCTTTCTTCTCTGATAACTGGAGGGTCCTGGCAATGAAGTCGGCCGCCAGCCTGCCGCCGGCACTGTAGTCCGATCCTATGTAGGTACACCTCTTGGACTCCGGTGCATCAATGTTGAAGGTGACGTAGGGTAGGCCGGCCTGCTCGATTCTCCGTATGACGGCATCGATGTCGTACATTCGTTGGTTGACCAGGGCGACAGCCTCGACACCCTGTTCGATCTCCTGTTCAAGGAGGGCCAGATAGGCTTGTGTGTCGAGCTCGGGAACCCGGTGGTAGTGTACTTCGTAGTCGAAGGCTTTCAGCTGTTGGGCTGCAACCTGCACACCCTTGTTGATCTCATCCCAGAAGTAACGGGGAAGGGTGGACGAGAACAGGGCCAGCTTCCTGGTGCTGTTGCGCACGAGTACCTGGCTCGCCCGATGGGGTTCATACCCCATCTCCTTTGCATACTTCAGAATCTTTTGTTTCAATACATCGGAGACATATCCGTTGCTGTTCAGTGCACGGTTTACGGTCATGTACGAGATTCCCAGATTCTTTGCAATTTCTTTCTGTGTAATGCCCATACGCCCTCAACTCTGACAACAATATCGATTATCTTCTCATGAAAAGTATTTTGTTGACAACCGAATACCCATGTGTTATACGTATAACATACCATAGTATTTGCATAATGGCACAAAAAAAAGGAGAAATGTATGAAAAAAATGCTGTTCGTATTGTTGGCTCTTCTCATAGTTGCAAGCCCGCTTTTCGCAGCAGGACAACAGGAGAAGAAGGATGAACCCGTCACCCTTAATGTGTTGTTCTACAGCCCCGAGCTTGCAGAGCAGTATAACGACATGGTCGCCGAGTATAAGAAAGCAACCGGTGTCACCCTGGACATTACTGTATTGCAGACCGATTACCGCTCTGTATTGACCAGCCGCCTTAACTCCGGTGATGTCCCCGACATCTTCATGAGCAGCGCCTATGCAGACAACTCCACCTACAAGGACTATGTCTACGACCTGAGCAATGAGGATTTCATCAAGCAGATTGAACCCGGTGCCCTTCAGGGTGTCATCAGCGATGGAAAAGTGACCGGCTACCCGTTCCTGGTCCAGTCCCACTCCTTCATCTACAACAAGAAGGTATTCAGGGACAACGGGATTACCACGCTGCCCAAGACCCTTGCCGAGTTTGAGGCTGTTGCAAAGAAACTGCAGGCCAATGGTGTCCAACCCTTCGCCACCGGCTTCAAGGAGTTCTGGGTTCTTCCCCAGACTGCATGGCAGGCCATCGCCAACGTTCCGACTGAGAACTACGGCGGCTATGAGAAGTTCACAGGCATGCTCAACAGCGGCACCCTCAAGTTCAAGGATATTCCCCAGATGAGCCAGTTGTTCGACCTGCTGGACCTGATCAAGAAATACGGTGGACCGAAGCCGAATGAATCAGACTTCAACGACCAGACTTCCTCTTTGGCAACCGGCAAGGTTGCAATGATTCACCAGGGCAATTGGGCCGAGGACTCCATCCGCAAGACCAATCCTGAAGTCGAGATCGGCTTCCTCGCCGGTCCGACGGGAAACAATGCAGCAACCGCCGGTATCATGTTCGACTCCAACCAGACCATCCGCATTGCCAAGGACGGCAAGAATCGTCAGGCTGCCCTCGATTGGCTCAGATGGCTGACCACCAGCGAATATGGCAGGAATTGGATTCCCGGCAAGGTGAAGCAACTCTCTCCGATCATCGGCGCAGCAGCTCCAGACTCCTATATCGCCAAAGAGACCTCTGCCTTGCTTGCAAGCGGAGCCCCCGGCTATCCTTGGTTCTACCAGATGTTCCCCACCGGAACCGAGCAGCAGCTTGGTGCAATCCTGCAGGGTTATTGTGCAGGCCTCACCGACCGTGCTCAGACCCTCGAGGCCCTCGATGCAGCCTATGCAAAGATCGCCAAGGCGGCTCAGTAACTTGTATCACCTTCGATTGCGGCCGGAAACAATTCCGGCCGCCAGGGAAGCAACATGACTCAACTACGACGAAAACAACGGGATAGAGTGTTGGTTTTCCTGCTCTTCACGTTGCCGGCCTTTGCCGCCATCCTTGTCTCGGTTGAAATTCCCTTTCTGATGAGTGTGTTCTCCTCCTTCACCAAATGGAATGGTTTGGACAAGGCGCAGACGTTCATCGGGCTGGAGAATTACAAGGAACTCTTTCTCGACGACTTGGATATGTGGAAGGCCTTCGGCTTTACCTTGCGCTTGACGCTGGGTAGTGTGCTGGCGGTCAACCTTTGTGCCTTGCTGCTCGCCGTTCTCCTGGACAGCGACATCAAGGGAAAGAACGTCCTGCGTGCCGCCTTTTATGTTCCCAACATCATCAGCTTGATCATCATCGGCTACATCTGGCGGTTTATATTCTCTGCCGGCTTTGAGTCGTTTTATCAGAAGACCGGATGGGGAGTTTTCATGCTCAGCTGGCTGGGCGATGTGAAGATCATCTATTTCAGTGTGCTCATGGTATCGCTGTGGCACTCGCTGGGATTCTATCTGGTTGTCTACATTGCAGGCTTGCAGACTGTTCCGCGTGACCTGATCGAGGCCTCCATGATCGACGGCGCCAGCCGTGTACGGCAGTTTTTCAGCATCACGCTTCCTTTGATCATGCCTTCCATAACAGTCTGTGTCTTCCATTCTCTCTCCAATGGCCTCAAGGCCTTTGATGTTATCTTCAGCCTCACCAATGGAGGGCCGGGCAATACCACCACGACCATCGCCTTGGATATCTACCGCACCGCCTTTGTGATCAACCGGTTCGGCTATGGAACCGCAAAATCGGTTGTGCTCTTTCTTATGATTCTCATTCTCTCGATCATTCAGGTCAGAGTCTTCAAGCAACGGGAGGTGGAAGTATGAAAAAGCATTCTCTCCCTGCAACCATGGCGACAATCATTCTCTTCATACTTGCCATCGGGTACCTCTATCCGCTCTTTTTGGTGGTCATCAACTCTTTCAAGACCTTCAGTGAGATCACCAGTGATGTAATCGCCTTTCCCAAAAGACTGGTGTGGGAGAACTTTCAGAATGCATTCAAGATCATGAACTACCCCAGGTATTTTATGAACACCCTGCTTGCAACAACGGTGGGAGTCTGTGGTGTGGTGCTTGTCAGCTCCTTGGCCGGATACAAGCTCTCAAGGACCAAGACCCGGTACAGCTTCATTATGTTCATGATTCTCATCGCCCCGATGATGATTCCCTTCCACTCCTTCATGATTTCGTTGGTGAAGGTGGCCAAGGAACTACGCCTTATCGGCTCGCCGTTGGGTCTGGGTGTCCTGTATTGGGGATTGGGGGCTTCTCTTGCCCTCTTCATGTACCATGGTGCAGTCAAGTCGGTGCCCCAGGAACTCGATGACTGCGCCCTTATCGATGGTGCATCCCCGCTTCGAGCGTTTTTTCAGATTATTTTCCCACTCTTGCAGCCGGTGACCGTCTCGGTCGTCGTCATCAATACCATGTGGATGTGGAATGACTTTTTGCTGCCCCTGTTGGTGCTCAGCGGTTCGAAAAAATCCCTGACCCTCCAGCTGGCAGCCTACAACTTCTTTGGACTCTACAAGGTCGAATGGAACTTTGCCATGGCAGGGGTCCTGTTGACCATCCTCCCGGCGATTCTCTTCTACTTGAGCCTGCAACGCTACATCATCAAGGGAATGGTCGCCGGAGCGGTGAAAACATAATGGGAGAGAGATTATGAAATTCAGAGACGGCTATTGGAACATTCATAAGCATGTTCGTCATTTGCCGAAGGTTGACATCGTCGATGTGCACAAGGGAGAGGGAAAGCTCTCCATGTTCGCAGCTACCAAGAAAATCGTGCATCGCGGGTCGACGCTCAACACCCCGACGATTACCATGGAGATCACCTCTCCACTTGCCGATGTCCTGCATGTTCGATCCTATCATTTCAAGGGATCATTGAAGAGGGGACCATTTTTTGAATTGGCAGAGGATAAGCCGGAGCAGTTGTCTGTAACCAATACCCAGAACGGCTATACAGCCCAGTCCAAGGACTTGTGTGCACGGATGGTCGCCAGTGGGCCTGGGGATGTCCAGTTCTTTTACAAGGGCAAAAGCCTGACATCTTCGGCAGGGTTGCTCGGTGGCCATGCCATCGTCAATGACATGGAGCCCTACCAGGTGGAGTACCTGAACCTGGGCGTAGGGGAGACTATTTACGGCCTCGGCGAACGCTTCACTCCCTATGTGAAGAACGGGCAGGTGGTGGATATCTGGAACGAGGACGGCGGGACCAGCAGTGAGCAGGCTTACAAGAACATTCCGTTCTACCTCTCCTCCAAGGGATACGGAGTGCTCGTCGCCAATGCAGGCAGGGTCTCCTTCGAGGTGTGCTCGGAGGTGGTCACCGCGGTGCAGTTCTCCGTCCCGGGCCAGTGCCTGGACTATTACATCATCGGCGGTGACGACCTGAAGGCGGTGATGAGAAACTATGCACTGCTTACCGCCAAGCCCGCCTTGGTTCCCCCGTGGTCCTTCGGCTTGTGGCTTTCCACCTCCTTTGTAACCAACTATGACGAGAAGACGGTCAACAGTTTCATCGACGGGATGCAGGAGCATGAGATTCCTCTTCACGTCTTCCATTTCGACTGCTTTTGGATGCGTGAATTCCAGTGGGTCGACTTTTTGTGGGATCAGCGCCAGTTCCCCGATCCCAAGGCGATGTTGAAGCGGCTGCACGATCGTGGACTGAAAGTCTGTGTCTGGATCAACCCCTATGTTGCGCAGAAGTCGTACCTGTTCGACGAAGGTATGGAAAAGGGTTATCTGGTAAAGAATCCCGACGGCAGCATCTGGCAATGGGACCGCTGGCAGGCCGGCATGGGTCTGGTCGACTTCACCAATCCGGAGGCGGTGAAATGGTATCAGAGTAAGCTGGCTCTTCTGCTGGATATGGGTGTCGATACCTTCAAGACGGACTTCGGTGAGAGAATTCCCACCCAGGTCGAGTATTTCGACCACTCTGACCCGATGTTGATGCACAACTACTACACATACCTCTACAACCAGGCGGTGTTCACCCTGCTTGAGGAAAAAAGAGGCAGGGGCGAGGCGTTGGTCTTCGCCCGTTCTGCAACGGTAGGCGGGCAGAAGTTTCCCGTGCACTGGGGTGGCGACTGTTCGGCTACCTATGAGTCGATGGCCGAGAGCATCCGTGGCGGACTTTCGCTGTCCATGTGCGGATTCGGCTACTGGAGTCACGACATCGGAGGCTTTGAGAAGCTTGCGACACCGGACTTGTTCAAGCGATGGGTGGCCTTCGGCATGCTCTCCTCCCACAGCCGCCTGCACGGCAATGAGTCCTATCGTGTTCCCTGGGACTTCGATGAAGAGGCGTGCCGGGTACTGAGGGCCTTTGTCGAGCTTAAGTGCGCCCTGATGCCCTACCTGTTCGCCCAGGCGTGCAGGACCCATGAGACGGGCTTGCCGATGATGCGCTCCATGGTGCTTGAATTTCCTTCAGACCCGGTCTGTGCATATCTGGACAGGCAGTACCTGTTGGGTGAGAGCCTCTTGGTCGCCCCGATCTTCCAAGATGATGGAAAGGCCGTGTATTACCTGCCCAAAGGCAGGTGGACACATCTGCTTTCCAACAAGGAAGTGGAAGGCTGTTCCTATCAAGAGGAGGTGTATGACTACTTCAGTCTTCCGCTCTTTGTGAAGCCGAACACGCTTCTTCCGATCGGCAGCAACACGCAAAAACCTGATTATGCATACAACGACAAGACAACCTTCCACCTGTTCGCCCTGGATGACGCCAAGGAGGCGGAGGCGGCAGTGCATGCCCATGATGGTACGGTCGTTGCCGTCTGCAAGATCAGAAGAGAGGGAACCGTATACGAGGTGGAGTTGAAGGGAGAAATGAAGAGCTGGGCTGTGTGTCTGAGAAACATCGACAAAGTTGTCTCTGTCTCCAGCGGCTCACTTTCTGATTCACCCGAGGGTGCGATGATCACTTTCAGTGCACAAGAGAAGGGGTGCAGGATTGTGACTGCTTAAATCAAAGAGAATCTTCCATCAGGGCCTTCAATGTGAGGGCCCCTCAAGGATTTCCTGCTTAGCCGATTGTATTCTTCAATACTCCCGGACCTTCGATGATGGGAACAAACTTCGTTTTCTTGCTAATTGCAATGGCAAGTTCGGCCTCATAGTCAAGGTACTTGTAAATCGCCGGATTTTGGATGGCTTCATCGTAGGCCATGAAAGCGGCTGAGCCTGTTCATAGACTCTTTTTGTGTTTATACACATAAAAAGTACAAATACGCTTTACAAAGGTATGTACTTTATGATTGACTTGAACTGAAAGTGTGTGGATACACAAAAACGGAGTGTGTTTATGATAATACAAAGAGACAGATATCTGAAGAAGCTGATCGAAAGAAAAGAGAATGGACTCGTAAAGGTCATTACTGGCATACGCCGTTGTGGAAAAAGCGTTCTTCTGAATACTATCTATCATGACTATCTGTTGGACTCCGGGGTAAAAGAGTCCCAAATGATAATGCTGGCTTTGGATCAGGACATAAACGCCAAATACAGAAATCCACTTATACTAGGTGAGTATATAAGGAAGATGGCTTCACAATCAGATGAAATGCATTATGTTTTTCTTGATGAGATACAAAAAGTTGCTGAAATCAAAAACCCGTATCTTGAGTCCAATGAAGAAAAAATAACGTTCGTCGATACACTTCTAGGTCTTATGGCAATTAAAAACATCGACCTTTATGTTACTGGAAGCAATTCGAAAATGCTTTCTAGTGATATTCTGACAGCATTCCGTGGCAGAGGGGATGAGATACGCATGAATCCTCTGTCATACAGTGAGTTCTATTCTCAATATGGCGAAGACAAAAGGCATGCATGGAGGGACTATTTCACATATGGTGGCATGCCTTTTGTCCTTAGCAGAAGAAGCCATGAGGATAAAGCAAAATATCTCAGTGATCTGTTTTCAAAGATATATATAACTGATGTTGTTGAAGGGAACAGGATTTTGAATGACAGGGAGACACTGGAAGATCTTCTGGATTTTACTGCATCGGCAATTGGTTCCTTGACAAATCCAACCAGACTGGAGCATACGTTTCTTTCACTGAAAAAACAGAAAATTTCCCATGTAACAATCTCAAGGTATCTTGAGTACTTGGAAGATGCATTCATCTTGTCCAAAGCAAAAAGGTTTGACATCAAAGGTAAAAAATATATAGGCTCGCCTATGAAGTATTATTTCACGGATATCGGGCTCCGAAACGCCAGGTTGGGATTTCGTCAGATGGAAGAGTCACATATCATGGAGAATGTTATATACAACGAGCTTATGCATCGGGGATATAGTGTAGACGTGGGAAACATTGAGGTCTTTGAAAAGGATGCAGAAAATAAGACTCTAAGGAAGCAGCTTGAAGTTGATTTTGTCGCAAACGACGGATCACGTGTATATTACATCCAGTCTTCATTGTCGATTGATGACGAAAAGAAGAGAATCCAAGAGACAAGACCGTTTAGAAATATAAAGGATTCATTTAAAAAGATTGTCATTACCAAGGATGATGTTATTCCTTGGTATGACAATGCAGGGGTCTTGTATCTGGGGATAGAACAGTTTCTTTTGGATGAAAATTCAATCGGATTGTAGTACAGAATAAGAAATATGAGTGTTCCTTATGATGTCGAACAAGAGATCGCCAGTCTCTTGGCTGTCAAGGATCACCACCCGAAACTGGTAGTGACCCCTCAAGGATTTCCTGCTTAACCGATCGTATTCTTCAATACTCCCAGACCTTCGATGATGATCTCAACCGTATCCCCATGGTGCATTCCGCTGATGCCTCCCGGCGTTCCGGTAAGGATGATGTCCCCGGGCAGGAGCGTCATGACCTGTGAGAGGTAGCTCACCAGGAAAGGAACTGAAAAGATGAGGTTGCTGGAGTTTGACTTCTGCATGGTCCTGCCGTTCACCCGGCTTTCGATGGCCAGGTTGGAGGGATCGACCTCGTCGCTGATGAACGGTCCGAAGGGACAGAAGGTGTCAAAGCTCTTGGAAATGGTCCACTGGCCCTGCTTGGGCTGCAGATCGCGGGCGGTTACGTCGTTTGCACAGGTGTAACCGAGGATGTACTTGTTCACCTCGGTGATGGGGACGAACCTCGCTTTCTTGCCGATTACGATGGCAAGCTCGGCTTCATAGTCAAGGCGTTTGCACATCGCAGGGTATTGGATGACTCCTCCTTGGGCAAGGGCAGCGGTGGATGGCTTGATGAATACCACCGGTTCGGTGGGGATGGGAAGCTGGAACTCTTGGGCATGGTCCTTGTAGTTGAGGCCGATGCAGATGGCTTTGGAGTAGTCGCAGGGAGTGAGTACAGATACCTGTGCCAATGCGAGCTTTGTATCGGTAATCGTATATGATTCGAATGGCGAACCCTCGAGTACGCGTATAGTGTCGCCCTCGAGAAGCCCGTAGCTGATCGTGTCCTGATGTTTGAAGCGTAGGTATTTCATAGCACAAGCATAGCAAAGAGAGGTAGGAAAGACAATTGACAAAGCCTGCGTTTCCCACCACCGTGTAAGCTATGAAACGTTATGCAAAATGTCCCTTGGCCCGCACCTGCGGAGCCTGTCAATTGATGGATTACTCCTACCCTAACCAATTGGAGATGAAAATGCGCTATGTGGATGAGCTGCTCGGGCAGCTGGGTCCCATCGCTCCCATACAAGGTATGGATGATCCAACGCTGTATCGCACCAAAGTACAGGCAACCTTCGGCTATGACTGGAAAGGAAGTCTGGTAAGCGGCATCTATCAGGAGGGTACCCATCTGTTGGTGCCCATCCGTTCGTGCATGGTCCAGCATCCACTGGCTGATGAGATTCTCAAGAGTATCCGAAATCTGGCAACTCGCTTTCAGATAACCGCCTATGATGAGGATGAGGGGTATGGCCACCTTCGCCATGTTTTGATCAAGATCAGCCGCAAGACAGGTGAGGCCATCGTGGTGCTTGTCTGCGGTCAGTGGCCGATACCGTCATCGGACAACTTCATCGCTGCCCTGAAGCAGAAGCATCCCGAGATCACCACCATCGCATTGAACATGAACCGCGAGCACACCAGCATGGTGCTCAGCGAAATCCCCATCAAGGTACTCTGGGGCAAGGGCTATATTGAGGAGGAACTCTGCTCCCTCACCTTCCGCATCTCTCCTTCCTCCTTCTTCCAGGTCAATGTCGAGCAGGCCCAAGTGCTGTATTCGTTGGCCATGCGTATGGCCCGGATTGGTAAGGAAGACGTGGTTATCGATGCCTACTGCGGGACCGGAACGATTGCCTTGATAGCCGCCAAGGAGGGTGCAAGGTATGTTCTTGGTATTGAATCCAATGAACAGGCTGTCGAGGATGCCAAGCTGAATGCCGAGCGGAACAACCTGACCAATGCAGAGTTCATCTGTGCCGATGCCTCGGTGGAGTTGAAGGAGATGGCAAAAGCCAAGCGCGTTTGTGATGTATTGTTCCTCGATCCCCCGCGCAGCGGCAGTGACGAGCGCTTTCTGGCAGCGGCTATCAAGCTCGCTCCCAAGCGCATCGTCTACATCTCCTGCAACCCCAGGACGCTCGACCGGGACCTTCGCTACCTGCTCAGGTTCAGCGACTACCAAGTACGGGGAATACAGCCGGTGGATATGTTCCCGCATACCGAGCACCTTGAGACGGTGGTGCTTCTGACTAGTGAGTAAGTGAATAGTCCTGTCAGTGTGTGTTTCAATGGTAAGAATTTTCATGCTCGATGAAGTGAACCAAACAAGAATCTTTTGGTACATATTGTAATAACGTGTCCCATTTGTACGGAATAATGGGACATGTCTGAACTCCGGCTTTTTACACTTGCGGGCGCTCCTGTTGCAGTTGATTATACTTTGGATGCTGGATTATTGATTATCTTGATGCTTGCAATCGGGCTGACAACCTATATGGTTTCGATATTCATAACGCCACCACTTCGAGTAATTGGGATAGCTGTACTGGCACACAGCACCATGTCGGAGTAGATGCTGATACAATACTGCCATTTTAGTTTTATTCCCCAAAAATAAAAAATTATGGATTTTGGGGAATAAGATGTGTATAATGCATTAAGGATACTTGGTATGAAGCTGATTGAACGAGACGAATATCTAAAAGAAATGCGTGAAGTTGAAGGTACTCCCGATATAAAAGTTCTGACTGGGGTCCGGAGATCTGGTAAATCCAAACTAATGGATCGATTTGCTGAAGATTTGAAGAATCGTCACGAAAATGCCAACGTGATTCATATCAATTTCAACCTAATTGATTTTGAGGATCTGCAGGAATACCATAGACTTGAAGCGTATGTTGAAGACCACTATCAGGAGTCTTGCGATAATTTTGTATTGATTGATGAAATCCAAATGTGCAAAGGTTTTGAGAAAGCCATCAATAGTCTGCATGCAAGGGGAAAGTATGATATCTATGTGACTGGCTCAAATGCATTTCTGCAAAGCAGTGATTTGGCGACTCTATTCGTAGGAAGAACATATAGAATTGATGTTTTCCCATTTTCCTTCAGGGAGTACTCGACGTACTACGCTATTGATAATCCCTATAAAGGTTTGACACAATACCTGACAGAAGGTGGAATGGCTGGTTCCTACCTTTATCGAGCTCCGGAACAGAAGTATAAGTACATTAATGATGAAGTGCTTAAGGCCCTGATTGTACGTGATATAGTCAGAAAACAGAAAATCAGAAATGTTCAGCTTCTTGATAAGCTGATCGACTATTTAATGGACAATGTCGGCACTATCACCTCAGTTCGTTCAATCACTGATACATTGGAATCAAACAGGACAAAGGCAGATCACAAAACTATCGGCAAATATATCGATTATCTCTGTAATTCTTTTGCATTCTACAAAATCAGACGCTATGACATCAGGGGGAAAAAGTATCTGAGGTCAGATGACAAGTATTATCTATCTGACCAAAGCTTCCGATATGCACGTCTTGGAATTAAGAATATGGACTACGGGCATATTTTGGAAAACATTGTTGCTATAGAGTTGCTTCGCAGAGGATTTGAGACCTATATAGGGGTTCTCTATAAGAAAGAAGTTGATTTTATGACAATCCGTAACGGGAAAACAAACTACATCCAGGTTGCCTATGATATCTCTGAACCATCGACTCTTGAACGTGAATTATCACCTCTCAGGCAAATCAAAGATAATTATCCGAAAATTCTGCTTGCGCGAACCTATCAGCCGGAGTATGAGATAGATGGTGTATGTGTAATTGATGTGGCGGATTGGTTGCTTGGTAAGTGAAAACGAATTCCCCAATTTTCCTTGAAGTGTGAAAATGGGGAATAGCAAAACAGTGGTTTTCATTCAGTTGCATAACAAAACTATTGCTGGGACTGTGGTTCTTTTAGGTGGTGAATAAGTCGATGGGCATATCAATATTGATTTGGTGTTATCGAGAAGTTTGAAACCAAGTCAGTAAAGGCTGCATCTTCCCGATCAAATCTATAATAGTCTTTTCTACATCATGCAGAGGAATTTTATTCCTTACGTAGTGTTGGGATGTCTGCCACGGGTAACGTAACAAGGGACTGCCAAGACCTTGAAACTGCATTATGAAACGGCAAAAATGATACATAATTGCCGAAACATAAGAATGGAAGGTGTGCTTATGTTTGTCTAAAGTACTTATTCAGAACTCGCCTATGCTCCTTATCCTCGGTGAATAGAAGAATGAAGAAACCGTATCGTACCGAATGCCCGTTTTTCTCTGTATCGCTTAGTCTCTCATACTCTTCTTCATGATTCGGCCACCAAGCCTCGGATGGAAGAACAACCAGCGCGGATAGTTTTATGACCTTTCCCAAGCGCTCACGAGCCCGGTGGCGGCACTTTCCTCTGTAGGAGCTGTCATACTCAGTATGTTGATGCAATTGTATATTGTCGTCAGGAATATCGCTTTGACTAATGTTCATAAAATCAGGCCTCTGATTTATTGCAACCCATTGAGGAGGTGACGTACGCAATACTACCATGTTGATGTATTTTCAAAAGGTCCGCTTACAGGAAATGGATTGACCGTCTTGATTTGCAATCGATTTCCCACAACTGGGACAATGCTCAAGATTACCCAGGAAATGAAGCAGTATGAGACGATTTTCCTGAGAAAGACGGGGGACTGTGAATACAGGGCAAGAATTTTCACCAAGGATGAGGAACTGGACTTTGCCGGCCATCCAATCCTTGGCGCTGCTGCTGTAGTGCAGATGATGAGTGGGCGTGCCCGTCGGACTGAAATCCGGTTCCATCTGAATTGCAAGGATGTCATCGTTTGCAGTACTACCATCAATGACCGACGCGAGTATGTGTGCAGTATGAATCAGGGAAGCGCGCAGTCAATCGGACGTATCGCTCCATCCGACTACCCGAAGTTGATCGCTCCGCTTGGATTACATATGGGTGATCTTGCTTCATCATATCCATTGCAGGTTGTGACCACCGGGTTGCCATACCTGATCGTTCCCATCCGTAGCGGACTTGAACGGGCAGGAATAGTTTCAAATGATTACGAATCGCTGCTCCTCTCCTATGGTGCAAAGTTTGCCTATGTGTTTGATATTGCTGCAATGGAAGGGAGAACCTGGGATTTCAGCGGATTGGAAGACGTTGCTACCGGCAGTGCCGCCGGACCTGTGGGAGCCTATCTGTGCGAACACAGCGTCTGCCCTGAAGGCCAAGAGATGATCATCCATCAGGGGCGGTTCCTGGGAAGACCCAGTGAACTCCGTGTGCTGAAAGAGAAAGAGACAGGAAACATCTTTGTCAGCGGGAATGTATCCATCGTTGCCAAGGGAACATTCTATGACCGGTGAAATTGGGAAAAAGTGTCAACTGGAGTGCATGGGTAGCCGCAATCACAGTGCCTGATAGGATGTCTTGTGTGTAATACAGGACAGAAAAATGTATAAGGACGCAAAAATCATTCCTGAATGTATAAATCCAATGCTCTTCATCACCTGCATGCCTTTGCTATCTTTCTCATCTCCAGGATGCACCATCTCAAGAACGGAGTTCTGTTGACCTTTTTATATGGAGTGATGGTGTCGAGATACCGTATGCCAAGCGGACTGTTTACAGCCGGTACGACGGCATGGTTTTATCCGTAGGTCGTGACAGTGTACAGGACAGTGTTTTGCTGATTGCCCGCAATGGCAACTACATGGTTGTTTGCACCAATTCTGTTCCGGTGGTAAAAATGCTTGATGCAATCCAGTATGTACGCTATTATGTACATATGGAGATGTATATGTATACAATCAACGCAACTACATTCAGAAAGGACCTTTTCAATCTCATAGATAAAACTATCAAGTTCAACGAAGTCCTGATTATAAGTACGAAAGAGGGAAATGCAATACTTTTGAGCGAGGAAGAATATAACGGCCTCTTGGCAACTGCTGAGATTCTGTCGAATCGCGAGCTCTATACCAAGATCAGGGAAGGTCTTGATGAAGATCTTGAAGCCTGTGTTGCTGAAAATGAGGTAACCTGGTGAGGTATGCCATTGTCTATACAAAGGCAGCAAAGAAGGATATCCCAAAACTAAAAGCAGCAGGCCTTGATCAGAAGGCTCGTAATCTGGTTGCTCTGTTGATGGAGAATCCATTCCAGACGCCCCCCACCTATGAGAAACTTGTTGGAAACCTGAGTGAAGCATATGCAAGGAGAATAAGTATTCAGCATAGATTGGTGTATCAGGTCTATGAGGACGTCAAGACCGTGAAAATTGTCAGTATGTGGTCACACTATGAGTTCTGATTTGTTTCCAAAACTGAATTGTTTGTACTAGTCATGTAAGGTGTTATGGAGTCTTTTCATTTGGAAACCAATCAGTGCAATATCCAACGGATGATACTCGTCTGCCAGGAGTGCGGGAGAAGATTGAGGAGCCTGAGCAATGGATTGCGGTTGATGTTGTACACATATCGTGGTCGCTTGGCCTTCAGAATACGCAGGGCAAGCTCTCCGATCTTCTGTGGCGGTATGCTCTTGGCCTCCACCTTATCAACGATGGCTCGAAACCGAACGGCATTGCAGGTATACAGCTGGGTTGTCGCACAGAAAGTCTCCAAGCATTTGGTGGAAACTCCCAGAAGTCTGGTTTGTACGGCACCAGGACGGATGACTGATACGCTATATCCCAGAAGTTGGACTTCCATCCGAAGCGAATACGCATAGCTCTCAAGAGCAGTTTTTGTGGCTGCGTAGTGGCCGGTGAACGGAAGCGGGTCAAGCGGCGCCAACTCACTGGTCGTGATGATGATCCTTCCCTGCTTTTCCAACAGAGGGAGAAAGAGACGGTTGACTCGGTACACCCCGAAGAGATTGATATCGAATACACGAACAAACTCTTGTTCGGCGATCTCAACCAACGAGTTCAGGTCATACACCCCTGCAACGTGAAGAATGGCTTTGAGGGAACCCGCTTCCTCCTTGATGGTTTGGAAAGCAGCCTCCAATTGGGTGCCGTCTGTTACGTCGGCTGCAAGAAAACGGAAGGAAAACGGACCTTCTGGTTGCCGAACGTCCAGACCATACACTGTGTACCCACCCGCTGCCAGCACCTGACAGGTTGCAAATCCAATGCCTCCGCTTGCTCCGGTAACAAGAACGTTCATACTCATATGCCAATCAATATACTTGAACGTGAAGTACAAATCCACCTTGGTTCGTACTTGTACAATCCATCAATCCAATCCATGGACAGAGTAATGCATACCGGTCATAGTGAGGGAAAGGTGGGGGACATGGGGAAGGGCGCAATAACACTTGTTCCGGTTGTAAGAGAGTCCACACATGAGCACGGTGTGTTGAGAAATCTGCTGAAGATGTCCTGCTATGAATGGTCCCGGTATAATCAGCTTGAAGTGGATGCAGCCGGAACGTATGCACTTGAAGGACATGCGTCAGCGTATTGGACCAAAGAGGGGTATTACGCCTTTCTTATTTCGGTGGACGAGCAGTGGGCGGGCTTTGTCTTCTTTGACACCCACGATTTCATCGTGCATATAGACTATGATTATTCCATGGCTGAATTTTTTGTCATGCATGCATATCGACATCGCGGCATTGGAAGGTATGTCGCCACCCGCCTGTTTGAAAGGTTCGGGGGTGTATGGGAGATCGGATGCCATCCGAACGATCTGAGCTCCGTTCGTTTCTGGGAGAAGGTGGTTGGTGACTATACACTTGGGAACTGTGAGCTGATGTTCTCATGCCCCGAATTGAAGTACCATGACGGGACATTAGGAAACGTCATCTCCTTTCATACTGATACGCGTTAATTATCGTGGGAGTCGAGTATGCAAAAAAAGTTGAGAACGGTTCACAAGATTCTCTTGGGTATATTGGTGGTTGCAATCCTTTTGGTTGGAGCCTTTTTGCTCTATGTTTCCGACTATTATCATGCAGCAGTGGATTCCCAGGAGCGGGCCATGTTCTCAGATATCCGTGTGCTTGATGCAAACGATGCCCTCATCGCTGATCCAGGCAATGCAATAACCGCCCTGATTCTCTATCCGGGTGGAAAGGTCGACCATCGTGCCTATGAGATGTTGGCTCTTCGGATCGCTGATGAAGGCATCCTGTGCATTGTACCAAAAATGCCCTTCAACCTGGCGGTATTCGGCATCGATCGGGCCGAACGCTTCATCACAGCTCATCCTGAGATCGAGCACTGGTATGTGGGAGGGCATTCACTGGGAGGCAGCATGGCTGCCGGCTTTGCTGCAAAGCAGAAGCCCATGGTGGAAGGCTTGGTCCTGCTTGCCTCTTATTCCGTTGATGATCTTTCAACTCACATGCTGCGTATATTGAGCATCACGGCAGGCAACGACACCGTCCTGAGCAGGGAGTCCTATGAGAAGTACAAGACGAATCTGCCAGAAGGAGTCACAGAGCTTGTGATTGAAGGTGGGAATCATGCAGGATTTGCTTCGTACGGGACTCAGAAAGGTGACGGAATCGCCACGCTTTCTGCAGCTGAGCAGCAAGCAGCTGCTGCTGAGGCGATAGCTGAATTTTGTCTGACCCAATGATACAGCTATCGTATGTAAGGTGTACCGCGTTCAAAAAAAACTGCTTAGGAATTGCTGTATGGATGCTCCTTCTCGGCTGCAGACAGATGATTTTCATCAGGAGGAATCTGAGGTTGCCCATATTCTCGGAGCATGGCCTCTCTTGTAATCACCCACTGTTTGCCGTATTTACAGCAATCACGTCCTGGAATCAACTTCCCATATGAGATGGCTTTTCTCAGCGTACTTTCACTGAGCCCCCATTGGGATGTTGCAGTTCCGAATGAGAGTAGATTGTTGCATGGAGAATTTTCAGTTTGACCGTTGTACCATAGTTCGTTGGAATCCAAATCAAGCTCAGTATTCCATACAATCCCGTAACCCCCTGTGTCCACATGGGCAGAAAAGAATACCTCAGGCTTGGTTTCGAACACACAGAAGGCTCTTGCTATCTCTCTTCAAACCGGCATACTGTCAATGCACATTGCAAAATGTATGGTTTGAACGGTGTCTTACTGTACATAGTGACTATGTATTGTGTTGAAGTTTGATACACACCCAGGAGCACGTGAGTGAATATGAAGAAATCCAGGAGTCGGAGAAAAACCATCATACTCGGTCTTGTAATAGGGCTTCTTGTTGTAGTGGTAGCTCTCATTGCATTGTCATTCTACGGCAAGACAATGATGAAAAAGATACCGGCTCTGAGTTTCGCTGAGGCCCTGGACTATACGCTCAAGGATAATCCAGAAGCAATTATTACCGTAGGGTTTGTGAAAGACGGGCAAGCCTCATATACCGTCTACGGCAACAACAGTGCCCTTCTGGCCCCTGTGCCTCACACCTATGAGATCGGCTCGCTGACTAAAACCATTACATCCGCCATGGTGGCCAAAGCGGTCCAGGAAGGCAAAGTAAGGTTGGATGACACTATCGATGCGTATATTGCCTTGCCGTCGGGCAACACCTATCCAACCATTGGTGAGTTGGTAACCCACACTTCCTCCTACAAGCCCCATTACTTCGAATGGCCTATGGTAGGTAACTTCTTTAGCAGAGATAACGACTTCTACGGTATAACAACCGCCATGCTGGCAAGGCGATTGTCTTCTCTCTCTGTTTCCAGCAAGCGAGGAACGTATGAATACTCAAACTTCGGGTATGCTGTGTTGGGTCTTGTACTTCAAGAGATCTATGATACGGAGTATGCAACACTGGTTGATGCATTCGTGCGTGATGATTTCTCTCTGCGACATACCTACATCTCCACTATGAGCGGAGACTTGGATAACGCTTGGGATTGGAAGAGAGGCGATGCATACCTGAGTGCAGGCGGCTTGGTGTCGAATATCGAGGACATGCTGGCCTATGCCCAGCTACAGCTCGCTGGACAAGGCTTCATTGGGGCAAGCCAGGAAAGCCTGAAGCAAATTGATGCTGCAACACAACAGTTTGAGCTGTTGGACATTCATCCGGACGCTATAGCCATGGCTTGGATGTGGGATGAACAGAACGGTATGTTCTGGCACAACGGTGCCACCTCGCACTACAACAGCTACCTGGCTTTCGATCCTGTACGTCAGATGGCGGTTGTGATTCTTTCAAACTTATCCCCGAATTCCCGCATTCCTGCAACGGTGCTTGGCATTAAGCTGATGAAAGAACTGCAATTGTTTTGATATTCTTAGACAATTGAACTTCTATGTCTATGCAAAATACTCGAAGTAAGATAGATTAGACTCAGAGTCCAATATATTGGAAGGTGAGTCTATGACGAAGTCCATTCGGAAACAAAAAGACATTGAAAACAGGCGAAATGAGATATTGGATGCTGTAGAACGCATCTATGAAAAGAGCTTCTTTGACAGTGTAACGATGGATGACATCGCCAAGGAAGCGGAGTTTACCAAGCAGACACTCTATGCCTACTTCAAGGGTAAAGATGAGATAATGGCTTCAATCTATGTCCGTGCCGCCAATCGGATCAATTCCATGATCAAGAGCAAGCTCGATGAGAAAGAGGGTATGACCGGCTATGAGAAACTCGATCTGATGCGCATTGTTTTCACCGAGATAGCCATAAGCAAGCCATTCTATACCAAGATGATGTCGATTTATCAGCTGAAAGATTTGCGCGAGTTCAAGGATCTGGGAATCTATGACGAAATACTTGCCAAGAATGCAAACCTGACCAACTATATGACCGATTGCATCCTCCGCGGCAAGCAGGACGGTAGTATCGCTCTTACGGTCGATGCCCAAAGCGGGGTCCTGTTTCTCAAGGCTTTGATTTTGGGGACGGTCTCGATGGTGGTCTACAACGAGCAGTATATACGCCAGGAACTGGGCCTTTCGCCGTTTGAATCGCTGAAAACCATATTTGAGTTCAGTATGCGAGCTTTTACAGCGAAGTAACAGAATACTCAATACACCCTATCCGTTTGTATGCAACCAGGCTGTAAAGCTGGTAAAGATTCGTGTGCTCCACGTATGCCGTAAGGAAAGAGAAAACAGTATGTTTTGGAAAATTGTCATCAATGATTTCAAGAGAAAGAAAGCGATCACCCTGACTGTGTTCATCCTGCTGACCATGGCTGTTGTATTGGGCGGCAGTGCGACAACCATTGTTGCAAACCTGATGCAGTCTATGGCGGACCTGAAAGAACAAGCAGTTCCCGCCGACATTGCGCAGATGCATGCAGGAGCGTATTCGCAGGCTGATATCGATGCGTTTACCGCACGACAGCAGCAACACATCGCCGCGCAAGAGACAATGGTCCTTCTTCCTGTAGAGCCGGCCAATGTCGGCTATGGTGAGGGTAAAACCTTGGCTGGAACGATACAGGACATTTTCTTTGTGGTGCAAAACAAGAAATTCGATTTCCTGTTGGATCTCAGCAATGAGAAACTTGCTGTCAAGCAAGGGGAGGTCGCCGTTCCCATCCACTTCATGGTGGAGCATGACCTGCATATCGGCGATACCCTTACCGTGACAACCGAAGGGTATACGAAAGCCTTCACTATTTCTGACTATGTGCGTGACTATGAGATGAATGCAGCCATTGCCTCCTCCAAGCGTTTTGTCGTCAACCAAGCTGACTTTGATGCCATGCTTGAGAAGCAAACCGGTGAATTGGAATACATCATTGAATTCAGGCTGACCGAGGGCGGCAGTGCCCAGGCAGTACAGACTGCCTACATCGAGTCAGGGCTTCCTTCGAACGGCCCAACTGTCACTTCCATGGTCTTCATGCTGTTCAACGCGATGAGCGATGCAGCCATAGCCATGGTGGTTGTCTTGATCGGAGCCTTGCTCATCGTCATAGCGGCTCTCAGCATCAAACTTACCTTCCTGGCAACCATGGATGAGGACTTGAGGGAAATCGGGGTGATGAAGGCGATGGGGCTGTCGAAAAAGGATATCAAGAACGTCTACCTTACCAAATATAGAGTGATGTCACTGGCTGCAGGCCTGCTCGGCTATGGGCTCTCGTTTGGAGCAGTACAGCTTTTCAGCGGCAATATGCGGCTGTTTCTCTCCTCTGAACTGAATGGGAGCCTCAAATATCTTCTGTCTTTGATCGCGCCCATCTTTGTCTATCTCATGATCATCCTGTACTGCAAGAAAGTGCTGAGAAGCATAGACTCCATCTCAGCCGTCCAGGCATTGCGCCTTGAGAGTGTGGATGCAAGAGAGGGCCGAAGAAATAGATTCCCCTTGATGCGAAACACATACTTGAACACCAAAATCTATTTGGCGCTTCGGGATGTCGCTCTGCGTTTCAGGTTGTACCGGTTGCTGCTGGTAATATTCGTGGTAAGCACGTTCATCGTGATTCTTCCGCTGAACGTGTACAACACGATGAACTCCCCTGATTTCTCCACCTACATGGGAATCGGGAAATCGGATATGAGAATCGACCTGAGAAAAACAAGCACCATCGATTATGATTTTCAGAGATTGCAGGAAAAGCTCTCCAGCGATCCTGACATTGCAAGGTATGCAGCCTACATAACCTGTTACTACCAAATTCAGAATGCCGAGGGCTCCTGGGATTATGTCTCGCTTGAGACCGGCGATTTCTCTGCCTTCCCTTTGCACTATCTTGAGGGAAGAGCACCAGTGGGGAGCGGAGAAATAGCGCTTTCCTACGCAAATGCCGCTGCTGATGGGTTGAACAAGCAAATCGGGGACGAGGTTGTGGTCAAGGTCAATGGAAGCGATACAACACTGAAGGTATCAGGCATCTATCAGGACATAACCAACGGTGGAAAAACGGCAAAAGCAGACACAAGCCTTGGATTGAACGAAGACGCCATCCTTTGGTACATCGTAAATATCGATGTACTGCCGCACATCAATGTCAGCGAGAAGATGGAGTACTATCAGCGTGCGTTTCCAACGGCTCAGGTAAACGACATCCGAGAGTACACAAGGCAGACCCTCGGAAACCTCATCGATCAGATGAAGGTGGTGGTAATCGGCGGGGGCGCTGTGGCAATTCTCATCGTAGTACTTATCACCGCTCTATTTCTGAAGATGCTACTCTCAAAAGACATGTCCCAGATTGCAATTATGAGAAGTGTCGGGATGAACTGTAGACACATCAGAGACCACTATATGACGGGAACCATAGCGATTCTGATCCTTGGCATCATCGCCGGTGTCGTAGCATCCCATTACCTTGGGAGCATGATCGTAAGCATGGCAATGTCATCAATGGGCATCGCTCGGATAGAGCTCATCGAGGTTGCCTGGCAGACCTGGCTTATCTGCCCGCTCATTCTGATGGTGGTGGTCGGCTTTACCGTATCGGTGAGCTGCAACGCAACCATCGATGATGACATCTCAGTGGTCCTGAGAAGCTAGTACTGTGAATAATCGGAGGAAGAACTGATGCAAGCAATAGTGGAAGCAAAAAACCTGAATAAGAAGGTTCTGTTGGGCAAACAGAATGAACTTCACATTCTCAAGGGAGTCAACTTGGCCGTTGAAGAGGGCGAGTTCGTATCGGTCATGGGACCGTCGGGGAGCGGAAAGTCTACGCTTCTGTACACCCTGAGCGGGATGGATGGAATTAGCAGTGGAAGTGTCACCATACAAGGTCGGGAGATCGGGGGCCTCAAGGAGGAGGATTTGGCGAAAATCCGACTCACTACCATGGGCTTCATTTTTCAGGATATCAATCTCTTGAAGAACCTCTCTGTGATCGACAATGTAATGTTCCCAGCTCTTGTAGCAAAGGGTGCAGATACCCATGCGGTTCATGAGAAGGCAAAAAAGCTTTTACAAATGACCGGCATTGAGTCTCTTGCAGATAATGCAATCACCCAGGCATCCGGGGGGCAGCTGCAACGGGCGGGTATCTGCCGGGCCTTGATCAACGATCCTGCCATTATCTTCGGTGATGAACCGACAGGGGCTTTGGATTCAAAATCGGCAGCCGAGATTATGGCCCTTCTAGCAGACATCAACCAGAAAGGAACGACTGTAGTGCTTGTCACCCATGACGCAAAGGTGGCTGCGAAAACCGAGCGGATTGTGTATATGCTCGACGGCCGTATTGTTGCACAAAAGCACATGGGGCCATTCGATGCACATCGAGACACTATCAAGGAACGAGAAGAACAGGTGATGAAGTGGTTGGTGGAGAACGGAATGTAGGTTTGAGTGTATAAAGAAAGGATGCTGTGAAATGAAACACGTGGTTGTACGAGAGTGTGGTGACTTCGACTTTCCTTGCGGGTATGAACTTGATTTGAACAAGACGGAGCTTAAGGATTGCCTTGGATGCTGGTCCTGCTGGTTGAAAACCCCGGGGCGATGTGTCCATTCCGATTTGAATGAGTTCTATAAGGCCTATCTGGCTGCCGACAAGGTAGTGATTTTTTCAAAGGTGTCGCATGGGTTTGTCAGCGGTAATCTGAAAACGCTGTTTGACCGGATAATCCCGCTCTACCTTCCGTACTTGACCTTCAAGAGCGGGGAGTCGATGCACGTTCCGCGCTATGAATCGTATCCTGAGGTGGAGGTGTACTATGAGGGGGAGTTTTCCACCCCGGAGGACCAAACCCTCTATGTGGAGTACATCCATAGGGTTTTTTATCAGTTTTATAGCACCTGCAAGGTCGTGAAACCCCTATCCGAATTTCCTGTAGAAGAGAGGCTGGGATGAAAACAATCATTATCAACGGCTCACCGAAGGCGGCCCATGGGAATACCGAAGTCTTCATCACACAGTTCTTGAAGGGGATGACCAATCAGAGCGAAGTTGCCTACGTTGCGAAGACCGACCGTCATCAGCTTGCCCGATACATCCGAAGCTTTGACACCGTCCTGTTTGTCATGCCCCTCTACATTCATGCAATGCCCGGCATTGTGATGAAGCTGATCGAGTGCATGGAAAGCGCAACAGGGCCTGGAAAGTCTATGGGCTTTCTGGTGCAATCGGGATTCATGGAGTCGGCGCAGTCCCAATACCTTGAGCGCTATCTTCGCGCAATCACCAAGGATTTGAACTACACCTACCTTGGAACGGTGATTCGAGGAGGATCTGCCGGTATTTCCATGATGCCGGAGTCGATGAACAAGAAGCTGTTCAAGCAACTGAATCAGCTGGGAGCCTGCTTTGAGTGCAATGGTACGTTTGATCGGGACATAGTCAAAGCCCTTGGCTCTGTCCAATCGCTTTCCAAAGGCAGGTGCTTCCTCTTTGAAGCATTGGGAAAAGTCGGCCTCTCGGATGCAATTTTCTGGAATGGCATGCTCAAAAACAACAAGGCCTTCGAGAGGAGATTCGATAGGCCCTTTGTCTAGGCTTGGATGCCTGAGAGCACCGGTTTCAGTGGCCGCTTGCTTTTGCCAACCGAATATGCAACAACTCGAGATAAGAAACCATTGTTTGGATGGCAACATACCTGCAAGTGAGGAGCATAGACGATGAAGCACATCACCATCACCAACTTTACCGATCCTGTATGCATTTGGTGCTGGGGAACCGAGCCAATATTCAGAGCTTTGGAAACCCACTACCCGGACCTTGTCGAATTTCGGTATGTCATGGGCGGCTTGGTCGATGACATCAACAACTTTGCCGACCCGGGCAACGGCATCGATGCCGGAGCAGAGGGCGCGAATGAGCAGATCGTCGAGCATTGGATCGAGGCGGTAGAAGTTCATGGAATGCCGGTCAAGCCGGAAGGCTTTCACTTGTTTTCCAACGAGTTTCCCTCGACATATCCCCAAAATATTGCCTATAAAGCCGCCCAAATCGTGGACCCGGGTAAAGCGGATGCGTATCTGCGTAGAATCCGGGAAGCCACCCTCACCGAAGCCAAGGTTACCGGCGATGTGGATGTGTTGATCGAGCTTGCCTGTGAGGTTGGTCTTGAGCGTGCTGTTTTCAGCAAGGCTCTGAAGAGCAAAAAAGCCGAGCAAGCATTCCATGCGGACCTGAGACTAAACCATGAGGCCGGGGTGGAGGTGTTTCCAAGCTTTCTTGTAGAAGCTGATGGAGAGGGGGAGCCGGTGCTTTTACGGGGATTTATCACTTATGAAGAGTTCAAGGATGTTATCAGGAGCCTGACTCAAGGGACTCTGCTTCCGACTGCAGCATCCCCCTCGATGGAAGCGATTCATGCACTTTTGGCCAAGCATCAAAAACTTGCATTCGAAGAAGTGTACAAGGCTTTTGATTTTGCCTCCCGAGAGCAAGCGCATCACTTTCTGGAGGACTTGATCGGCAAACAGATTCTGATAAAGGAAGAGGTCGGACCCAGCTATTTTGTCAGAATGGGGCTGTGACACTGCTTGAAGGTGCATGATGAGAGGGAATTATTGTTCGAAGGAGCAATGATTTCCTCTCTTCAATTTCCAGCTTGACAGAAGCAAATGTAATCAATATACTACAAATGTAGTCATTTGTATTTATTGGTAGTTATTTGTATATAAGGAGGAGATAATGGCAAACTCATTGATTCAACTTCGAGTTGATGAAAACCTTCGATTGGAGGCAGTAGAAATTTTCGATAAGCTAGGCATTGATCTTCCTACTGCGATTCGAATGTTCCTCGTTCGTTCAGTTCTCGAGAAAGGAATTCCGTTTCCAATGAAGCTGGAAGATGATTCCATTACCCGCAATGCAATCTTTGCCATGAAGGAAGCAAGTCGTCTGGCAAAGGAACATGGGATTTCTGAAATGACGCTGGAAGAGATCAATGCAGAGATTTCCGACGCTAGAAAGTAAGTGGTGTAAAACGTGAGAAGACTCTTTGTGGTTATTGATACAAGTGTCTTGGTCTCTGCAATGATTAAATACGATTCAAACCCAGGTCAAGTTATTGAATTTGCATTCAAGGGAGAATTCATACCTGTTCTCAATGAGCAAATCTTTTCCGAATATAAAGAAGTGCTGGCTCGTCCGAAGTTTAAGCTCACAGAAGAACTGATATCCTTCATTATTGATGGAATCGTGGATAAAGCTGTGATGATTGAGGCAGAAGAAATCAAGGTTGACTTGCCTGATCCTAAGGATGTGATTTTCTATGCAGTTACTATGGAAGCGAAGAAGCTGACTGATATATATCTTGTAACAGGAAATTTGAAACATTTTCCAAGCAGGTCTTTTATTGTTACTCCAAAGCAACTACTCGAAGTGCTTTCGCTCCGACGATAGAATCCAAGGCAGTGTAGATGGAAGAAAGAGAGGGAATTCTTGTTCGAAAGAGCAATGATTTCCTCTCCTGTTAGGCTGGGTCTGGATTGCCTCTCTGCCGCGGTGTAGAATCTTCGATAAGGAGAGGGTTCCTTCATGACCGCAGATGAACAGAAAGACAGGATACGGTACTTCTATGAAGTAGTGGTTTCACAAAATCAGTTGGATAGGTTGTACGACTATGTTGCTGATGACTGTACGGTACGGGTGGGAGAAACAGAGTATGCCTGTGGAATTGCCGGAATGAGAGAACACCTCCAGGCAATCAGGGTTACGTACCCCGACTACTCTATGCGCATCATCCGTCAACACTGTGACGGGGAGTATGTAATCTCTGAATTCATTATGCAGGGGAAGCATGAGGGGCAATGGATCGGCATCAAGCCGACGGGGCGAACCTTGAGTTTCAATGGAGTCGACATCGACCGGATGGTTGATGGAAAAATCGTTGAACATGGCGGTGCGGTCAATACATTTGAGACGCTTTTGGAGAATCGGTTGATACAGCCGGTGTGATTGATAAGGAAATACGAGCATGTACAGCTTTGATGCAATCATAGAGAAGGTGCCCGATCAGGATGGAGCCTATTTAGCAGTTCCAATCGATATCAAGCAGGTGTTCGGAAAGGGAAGGCTTAAGGTGCATGCCACCTTCGATGGGCATCCGTATGACGGTAGCGTAGTGAACATGGGCCTTGCAAATGCCGATGGCAGCATCCGCTACATCATCGGTGTCCGTAAGGACATCCGGAAAAGCATTGGAAAAGAACCGGGAGACATGATAAAGGTGACGCTCCAACAAAGGGAGGTCTGAGATGTGGACGTGTGAAAAATGTGGCCGTAGTTTTCAGAAAACCAATCAGAGTCATAGCTGCGGGAAAAGCGAGCCTACCATTGAGGCCTATATAGCATCCCAGCCAGAATCAATCAGGCTTTTGCTTTCCGAACTGCATCAGGCCATCGGTTCATCAATTCCCGAAGCAGAGCACCGTATGTCCTGGGGTATGCCCACTTACTGGAAAGGGGGCAACATTATTCACTTCTACGGTCATGCCAAGCATGTGGGAATCCATATCGGATTGGATGTACTTGTCCATTTTCAGGCTCGGTTGAGTGCATACAAGACCGGCAAGGGCTCGGTACAGTTTCCCTACGACAAGCCCATCCCCTATGCCTTGATCGCCGAAATGGCAAGGTGGAGTTATGAGACACTGCAAGCTCGACATTGAAGCATTGATACAGCAAACCGAGCATCCCAAACCGTACGACAGGGGAAAGGACAGTATGTGGACCGATCCCTATATCTCGGAAAAGCTGCTTGCAATACACTTGGACCCCTCTGTAGAGGCGGCAAGTCGTTCCCCGAAGGCCATCGAGGCGACGCTCGATTATATCCAGAAACTCGTGCCTCGGGGTGCATCCATCCTCGATCTGGGCTGCGGGCCCGGCCTCTATACCCATCAGCTTGCAAAGCGGGGCTATGAAGTGACCGGCGTGGACTTCTCTTCGGTCTCCTTGGACTATGCAAGACAAAGACGTGATGAGGAAGGTCTTTGCATCACCTACCTGAAGCAGGACTATCGGAGCCTGAAACTCGATCAAACGTATGACTTGATCATGATGATTTATTGCGACTTTGGAGCTTTGGTGCCTGAAGAGCAACACCACTTGGCCTCACTGATCAAGCAGCATCTGAAAGAGGGTGGCCTATTCCTCTTCGACTCCATCACCGAAGTAGGAATAAAGCAGATGCACTTCAATGCTTCCTACAGCTTCTCCAAAGGTGAAGGGTTTTACAGTCCCGAGCCCTACCTATGCCTGGACAGGAATTTCCATTTCCCTGACCAGTGTGCAGTGCTGGAGCAACACTTCATTATCTTCGAGGATGGCGAAACCAAGCTCTATCGCTTCTGGAACCATTACTTCTCAAACGACCAAATCAAAGCGCTGGGCTTTTCACGCATATCCAGGCAAGCAGGCTTGCTCTATGGACATGGACCGTACAACAACGAAGAGGTAGTTTTTTATGCAGTACAACCTTAGGCCGCTCAAACAAGAAGAGTATTCTTTGCTTGAGGACTTTCTCTACGACGCCATCTTTGTTCCTGTCGGGGAGGAAGTTCTGCCTCGGTCGGTCCTGCTTGAACCCTCCATCCAAAATTACTATCAGGATTTTGGAAGGGCGCATGACTACTGCCTTGTTGCAGAGCAGGAGGGTAAACTTCTAGGAGCCGTCTGGGCAAGAGTGCTGTCGGGGCCTGTGAAAGGGTACGGCTATGTGGATGAGCATACCCCTGAACTTGCCATTTCTGTACAGAATGAATTTCGCGGGATGGGCATAGGTACTGCATTGCTTCGTGCAATGCTCGATTTGCTTCAAAGGGCGGGGTACGGACAAACCTCCCTCTCGGTTCAGAAGGAAAATCCTGCAGCGGACCTCTACAAACGCCTTGGATTCACCACCCTTGAGGAAAAGGATGAGGATTATCTGATGCTGTATGCCTTTGCTCGGTAGGCAGAACACTTCTCATACTCGAAGTGACACGGTATTGTATGGAAAAAGGATGCCGATATGTTTCTTTACAGGCTCTCTGTGTTCAGCAAATGGGCCAAGTATATAGGCCTTCTTTCTTACCTGCTCTCCTTGTTCAGTGACTATGCCCTGTTCTCCTACCTTACGCTGTTTGCCTTGTTTGTGGTGGTGGAGATAGCCCTCAATGCATCGGTGTTCTTTGGGTCGATTGCACTGCTGTGGGGCATGCTTGTGATCAAGAGGCGGTACCGGAACAAGCTACCTTCGGTGGAGACTTTTCGCAGTAGTGTAATCTACAGCCTTCCCTTCGAAGGGCATTGGGCCGTTGTCAACGGTGGCTTTACCCAGGAGTACTCACACTCATGGAATATTCCCGTCCAGCGCTATGCCTACGACTTTTTGCAAATGGAGAGCGGACGTTCCTATTCAGGGAATGAACGGGAGGTAGGAAGCTATTACTGCTACGACAAGGCGATTCTGTCTCCTGCAGACGGGGTGGTGGTGAAGGTGAACAACCGCTCAAACGATAGCCTAATATTGGGAAAGGGTAGGTATTTCAACCGGTCAAACCACATTGCAGGCAACTATGTGATAATAAAGCATGCAGAGGATCAATACAGTCTTTTGGCCCATTTGAAGAAGGACAGCATAGTGGTCAAGGCCGGTGAAAAGGTTGTTCGAGCTCAGACGTTGGCACGATGCGGGAATAGTGGAAACTCCACTGAACCGCATCTGCATTTTCATCTGCAGAACGGACCGAATTTCTATACCAGCGTCGGCCTTCCCATTCGTTTCTCCGACATAACAATCCAACCCTGCCAGTTGGATGGCCGGCCTGTCATGCCTCTGCCCTCGATTCCAGACGGGTTCATCAGCAGAGGCTATATCGTGCAAAATGGATGAGGAGGGTGTCATGAACATACAGGTGATCCAGCATACGAGTGTCCCAATCGCCCGGGTGACAAGTAATTCGATTCTCATCTTCGATGTAGACTCGGCCTTGGACCTCATGGCCAGTGTCCACTATCAGAGTGGGGTGCGTAGGCTCATTCTCGACAGCAGTGCCATTGACGAGCGGTTCTTCGACTTGAAGACTCGTCTGGCCGGCGATATTCTGCAAAAGTTCGTCACCTATCAGACGAAGCTGGCCATTATCGGGGACTTTTCAGTGTATACGAGCAAGAGCCTGAGAGACTTCATCCGAGAGAGCAACAGAGGTAGCGATATCTTCTTTGTCGGCAGTGAAGAGGAGGCGATTGCAAGACTCTCGTTCTGAGCAGGTCTTTACAGGTCCTGCTCTTCTCGCTACAGTGAGGACGTCGGTAGGAGCTCTGTTGCATCTCCTTATTCACCCTTACGTTGAGAATATATGCAAGACACCTTACAACAGAAGGCACCCCCATTGTTTTCCAAGCGGGTGGTCCTCTTTCTTCTCAGTCAGAATCTCTCCATCTTCGGCTCTTCTGTAGTCGGATTTGCCATCATCTGGTACATCACCTTGGAAACCTCCTCGGGTATCTATCTCATGCTGGCAACCCTTGCGCAGATGGTGCCCCACCTGGTCATCAGCCTCTACAGCGGGGTATGGGCCGATCGTCACAGCCGCAAGGTCCTGATCATGCTCAGCGACAGCTTCATTGCAGTCGCCACCCTTGTTTTAGCCCTTGTCTTTTCCTTAGGCTGGGAGTCGATCGGGGCCATTCTCGCCGTTTCGGTGATCCGCTCCATAGGTAGCGGAATCCAGAGCCCGGCTGTGAATGCAATCATCCCCCAATTGGTGAGTGAGGAACACTTGGTGCGTATCCAAGGAATCAACCAGAGCATCAGTTCGGCTCTTATGCTGCTCTCTCCTGCAGTAGGGGGCATGATGCTCGGCCTCTTTGGCTTGGTCTCCACCTTTTATCTGGATGTGGTAACAGCAACGCTTGCAGTCGTGGTTTTCAGCTTCATCAAGGTTGCCAAGCCAAAACGGGCGGAAGAGACGCACTCGGTCGCAGCAGATATGAAGGTGGGTATTTCCTACACCTTCTCCAACCCCATCCTTCGTAACCTTCTGATCTGTTATGGCTTTTCGTTCTTTCTCATCACCCCCGCGGCCATTCTTACACCCCTGCTCGTTGAGCGCACCTTCGGCGGTGAAGTATGGCGTTTGACTCTCAACGAGATGGTGTGGACCGGCGGAGCGCTGCTCGGCGGGCTGCTGGTCTCGCTGAAGGGAAATTTCAAGAATAAAGTCACAGCGATATCACTCTCCTTGGTGGCCTTCGGCTCCTGTTTCGCCCTGCTCGGTGTTGCCCCCACCTTTGTCATCTATCTCATCGTCATGGGGTTGGGTGGAATTTTTGTTCCCTTCCTCAATACAGCCGAGATAGTCATGATCCAGGAGATAAGCGATGAGGATAAGCTGGGAAGAGTCTTTTCCATCGTGCAGATACTCAGCGGAAGTGCCATCCCCCTGGGAATTCTGGTTTTCGGACCTCTCGCAGACCGGATTTCAATCCAGATTCTTCTGGTGGTCAGCGGTATTCTCTTGGTTGCAGTGGGCCTGATCTACGGGCGCACTGCGTCAAAGCAGCAGGTGGTCAAGCAGGCTGAGGTACCCACCCAGGGCCAGTGAGAGCTGCTCTACACTGATGTACTCGTCAACCGTATGGGCGAGCTTCTCATCCGATGGCCCGTAGCCTATGGTCGGAATGCCGGCCTCGGCGCAGAAGTGGCTTGCATTGGTGCAAAAACTGTAGTGCGATAGCGTGCTGGAAGGCAGTGCCTTTTTGGCAGTCTGTACCAACGGGTGGTCCTCATCAAGAAGCCAGGCAGGGAAGAATCGCTTAGCACTCATCCCAATACCGGTATAGCAGCAGAGACTGTCCTCGGCCACCGATACGCTTGCCTCGATCGCAGGGTGCTTGTCCAGGACCTGCTGGATCGGAACGAGGATCGATGCTTCCGTTTCTCCGGGGAGCAGGCGCCTGTCGAAGGTGACCTTGCACGATTCGGGTACTACCGACAAACCCGGATAGGGTGAGGAGATTATGTCGGTCAAGACCAGAATCCCGTCCCCAAGCACACTATGGTGCGGTGGTTCGAGGGCAAGAATCTCAGGCAGCAGAGTCAGCATCGCGCCAACTGCATTCACCCCTTCCTGAGGATTGGATGAGTGACAGCTCTTTCCAAACGTTTGCAGCACTATCTCGGCCCGTCCCCGCTGTCCGCGCTTGATGGATAGGGAGGAAGCTTCTCCCACAATGACGATATCGGGCTTTATCCGCGCTGTCACCAGACGGGATGAGACGCCTTCGAAGCACTCTTCAAACACGGTACCCGAGACATGGATTGAACCGTGAAAATTGCCTCCAGTCCTCTTCTTGAAAGTCGCTGCCGAGACGATCATGGCACTCAGGGCGCCCTTCATATCGCTGCTGCCCCTGCCGTAGATGCGTCCATCAACCAAACGGCCTTCAAAGGGACCATATGTCCACAGCTGGGGATTCTCAACTCCCACTGTATCGATATGACCGTCCATGAGGATGGCCGGCCCCTCTGCTTTGCCGTGGATGCTGCCGATCACACTACCATGGGCGTCGATAGAGACTTCATCAAAACTAAGTTTCTGCATGGTTTGCTGGATATAGGAGGCTACGTCGCCCTCGGATCCTGAAAGGCTGGGTCGCTTGATGAGCTCCTGACAAAGAGTGATGAGTTGTTCGTTGGTTTGCATGACCCTATCGTAGGCCGGATAGAGAGAAAGTCAAGCTTTGTTGAGGACCTTGGTGATGAAAGTTTCAATCAAAACAGGATTGAACTGGGTATTCTTGCGTTCTCGCAAGAGGGTGACAGCCTCTTCTTCGCTGACAGAAGTACCATGCAGCCTGGGACCGACAAGGTCGGCATAGATGTTTGCAATGGCAAGAATCTGGGCTTCCTGGGGAATATCCTCGTGCTTCAGGCCTTGCGGATAGCCATTGCCGTCCCACCGTTCGTGGTGATGCAGCACCGCCTCGGAGAAGGGGGCATACTCACCGACAGAACGTAGGATATTGTACCCGATCTCAGCATGGCGTTTGAACTCAAGTAACTCGCTTCGGGTCATTTCTTTGCTTGACTTGTTGATGATCGCCGGTGAGATGGCGATTTTGCCCAGGTCGTGATAGGTGCCTGCAAGGCGCATTTCCTGGATCTGATGCTCCTGGTATCCAAGCACATGGGCAAAGGAGGCAGCGAGTTCGGCAACCTTGCGGCTATGTTCCTCAAGGGTGGGATCCTGGCTGAAGAGCCGTTCAAGCAGTGAGGAAATAACCTGTTTCTTGAATGACAGGCTGCTGGCGAGCTTGTTCTGGTACATGACATCCTCGGCCATCTTGAAAGTGTCCTCGAAGTGGTCGCCGTCCTCTTCCTTTACTGCATAGCCAAAGGAGACCGAGACCTGGATGCCCTTGATGTGTTCTCTCTGGAGTGCCGCATTAAGGCGTTTTACTATGGTCTGGGCATGAAGGGCGTCGGTTTGGGGGAGAAGCAGGACAAACTCATCACCACCGATGCGGCTGATGATGTCGTCCTCACGACAAGTCTTGCGCATCACCTCGGCGACCTTGCGCAGCAACTCATCCCCGGCCTCATGACCGAAGGCGTCGTTGGTAAGCTTCAAGCCATTCACATCGGCGACAACCAAGGTGAGGGGATAGTACGGCTCGGTGTCGAGCTCCTGCTTGACTTGGTCGTAATAGCGGCGGTTGTTCAGCCTCGTCAGGGGATCGGTGAAGCTCAGTGAAAGTATTTCACGTTGTTTCTTGCGCTGCTCGGTGCTGTCCCGGAATACAAGCACTACTCCGGTGATCTGCATTCTGGCATCGAGGATGGGGGCCGCACTGTCGTTGATGTACCGTTCAAAACCGTCACGGGCGATGAGAATGGTATCATCGGCAAGTTCAATGGCCCTCTTTTGCTCAAGCACCTGTCGTACGGGATCGGGACATGCCTGACGGTCCTTGCCGCAGAGAATTTTGAAAACTTCTTCGAACCGCCTGCCTTTCGCTTCCTCCGCATTCCAGCCGGTAAGCGTTTCGGCAGCCTTGTTCATGAATTGAACATTACCTTGGGCATCGGTGGAGATCACCCCGTCACCGACGGACAGCAGGGTGGTCTCAAAGAGGTTTTTCTCGTAGATGAGCTGAGCTTCCGTCTCTTTTTGCTGGGTGATATCGTCGATGATCATCACAAAATAGCCGTGCTCAGGACTGAAGGAGGATATTCTGAAGAGCCTGTGCAGGCCGGCATTGTACGCTTCGAAGGTCATCGACTCTCCGGTTAGGGCGACCTTGCCGTTGTTTTCGAACCATATCGGTTCCACCACATCGATGAGCTCGGTGATGCGCTTGCCGACCGAGTTCTTGTTCTCAAGGCCTGTCTGTGCCTCGAAGTTCTGGTTGACCCTGAGGATGCGGTAGTCGTTGGGAACCCCGTTCTCGTCAAGCAGGATCTGGCTGTAGGCGAAACCTTGGTTCATGCTCTCAAAAATCTTGCGGTTTTCCTCCTCGCTGCGGGCAAGGGCCTGGGCGTCGGCAACACGCTTTGATATATCGGCATGGGTGCCGGTCATGATGAGCGGGTTGTGTTGCTCGTCCCACGTAATGACCTGCCCGCGGTCGAGAATCCAAACCCAGTGGCCGTCCTTGTGTTGCATGCGTACATCGCAGGAGTAGAAGTCCATTTCTCCGCGAAAGTGTTGCTCCAAGAGAGCAATGGAGCGGGCAAAATCCTCAGGTTCCGTCAGCCGCTTGAACGTCTCAATGGTAACCGGTTCGAGCTCCTCTTTTGTATAGCCGAGCAGGGAGGCCCAGCTGTCGTTGACCTGCACCGTACCCGTTACGATGTTCCACTCCCAGGTTCCCAGATTCGAGCCCTTGATCACCGATGCAAACCGGTCGCGGGCAGAACGCAGCTCACGTTGGTCTCGTTCCTGTTGGCGTCGGTATCGGTCCAGACGGACTACTGCTCCGCGGCCCGCAAAGAACGTAATAAGGATAATGAAGATAGGACCGAGGAAGGTGATAATGCGGTCGAGCAAATACCAGAAGTCAACCTCCTGCTGCCGGATCGCCAACAACTCATATTCGGTTGTTTCGATTTGGTCGAGAATCGATTCCAACTCAAGAGAGAGGGATTTGGAGATTTCCATCAACTGATTGAGTTCTTCCTCTTCGATGTGAACGGTAACTTCCCCGGTTAGCGTATCGCGGAAGGCGAGCATTGGTTGTACCGCCTGGACGATCAATTCATTAAAAGTGTCTTTCAGATCCTTGAGGCGTTGCTGCTGCACTTCGTCACCGCGGGTGAGTATGCTGAGCTTGATGTGGTGCTGGTCGAAGGAGTAGGAACTGACACCGATTTCCTGCAAATAGCGCCGATCCCCGGTGAGCAGGTAGCCGCGCTCTGCAATGCGGATGTTGAGGAACGTGCGCATCAGGCTTTTGGTTTCAGTGATTACCTCATAGGTATGGCTAAGCTTGCGGTTGGTTTCAATCGCACGGGTGGTCAAGCTCATCTTGATATACCCTATGACTAAGAGGGCGGCAAGAATGAGCACTAAACCGATGATGAATCGTCGGGTGATGCTATGCTCTTTAATAGAGAATTCTCCTTCCTTATTTTCCATATCATACTCATATAAAGTACGGCATAACAAGAGTTTTGTACTCCATTCAAATTGCTTTGGCCCACAAAGAGGGATAAAGCTCTATCTTGTTTGATTTTCAGCGGAATAGGTAAGACAAAGAAGCTTAATAGTAAAATATACTAATAAGTACTTGATATTATTAATAGGATTGATTACTATTAGTCCATCAGAAAATCACCATAATTAAGGAGACTTACACCATGGACGAAATGCAGAACACCCCAGCCGGCATGCCCCTGATCGGAGACAAGGCCCCCGCTTTCAAGGCGGTTACCACCCAGGGCCCGATGAACTTTCCCGAGGACTACAAAGGCAAGTGGGTTATTCTTTTCAGCCACCCCGCCGACTTCACCCCTGTCTGTACCACCGAATTCATGACTTTCGCATCGATGGCCGATGAGTTCAGATCCCTGAACACCGAGCTGGTGGGTCTTTCCATCGACTCCCTGTACGCCCACATTGCATGGCTGAGAAAAATCCAGGAACTTGAATGGAACGGCATGAAGAACATTGAAGTGAAGTTCCCGGTCATCGAGGACATCAAGATGGATGTGGCCCGAAAGTACGGCATGGTCCAGTCCCAGTCCTCCACCCAGGCGGTCCGTGCAGTCTTTGTCATCGACCCCAACGCAGTAGTGAGAACCATTCTCTTCTATCCTGCTTCCACCGGTCGCAACTTCGATGAGATCAAGCGCGTCGTGCTTGCCCTTCAGAAAGCCGACAAGGATCAGATCGCCACTCCTGCCAACTGGAGACCAGGCCAGGATGTCATCATCCCCACCCCCGGCAGCTGCGGTACGGCAAAGGAACGCATGGAGAGCAAGGACGAGAATCAATACTGCCTCGACTGGTTCCTCTGCTTCCGAAAGGAAAAAAAGTAACCATACCGGTGCCAATCAGTATAAAACCAAGGAGGGAGAGTCGCCGCTCTCCCTCTTTCTGGTACGTGTACATCCTTCGTTGTTTCGTTACTTGTAAGAAATTGCACCCTTGGTGCAGACACGCTCGCACTCGTGGCACACAAGGCACTCGCCCTTGATGATCCGGTGCTTCTCTTCCTTCACAATGGCTCCACTCGGACAGGCCTTTGCGCAGCGGGTGCAGTTGGAGCACAGTGATGGATCGATGACCATGGCCTTTCTGGCAACTCTGCCCGGCAGCGAGAGGATGGTCCCATAGGGACAGAGCCAATGATGCCACAGCTCCTCCTCAAAGAAGAGGGAGAGTAAAACCCCAACCAGGACAAGTGCAGGAAGAACGGGAAGCTTTTTTCCGGTTCTGAATACGACGACCATCACAGCCAAGAAAGCAAGGAGCATGATAATCCTGAACACTCCATTCTTAAAGAAGGCAGGGGTTTTGAGGCTCTTAATCTTCAGCTTCTTTTTCAGATGGCTCATCGGTCTTAGGATGGTGTTGATCGGACAGAGCCAACCGCAGTAGAAGCGGGAAAAGAGGATGGCGAGGAGGGCCGAAGCGACGAAGATTACCATCCATACCTGTATTTTGCCGCTGATGAGCAGGAAGACGAACAGGGCAAGGGATAGGACCTGAATGGTTCGCTGCAATACTTTTTTCATACCTTCTCCGCCTTATATGCCCGTGGGTGAGGTGCTTTGACAATGAAGAATTCAAGAGCTTCCTTGCCGGTGTTGGAAATGTTCATCTTTGTATGGAACGGCACGTTCACCACCGATGCCTGATAGTAATTCGCCTCCTGCTCATCCAGCTGAATCGTCAGGCTTCCGCGTACGACAACGAGGTAGACGTTCGAGTCTGAATAGTGTTCAGGCAGAGCATCGCCTGTTGCCAACACTACGTGGTTGATCATCGCCACATCGTCACCGACCAGTTTTTCAATGACTTTCTCATGGGTTTGCGTATAGGTATACTGCTTTTCAATCATGGTTGACTCCTTCTTGCTGAAGTCTAGTATAGAAGCCAAGAGAGCGATAGAGTGTTACATATGCTACACTTTTGGAGGATGGCATGGATATCGTACACTCCCTGGGCAAGGTTGCCCTGTTTCAGTGCTTTTCGGATGAGGAGCTGGCTCGTTACCTCAAGCAAGGCGGTATGAATCTCATGCACTTTGAGAAAGACCAGCTGGTAGCCCTGCAGGGCGACGCATGTGCCTCCCTCGATGTAATCATACAAGGCAGCCTCTCGCTGCAGAGCATCGACGAGCAGGGGACCGTCTTCAAGGCCAGGGTGCTTGAGGCGGGGGATGTTTGGGGTGCGACTTTGCTGTTCAGCAGGTACAACCACTACCCGATGCAGGTTGTGTGCGACCGTGCAAGCTCGGTCGTACGCTTGAAGAAGGGTCTGGTTCTTACACTGTGCACTGAAAAGCGGGAGTTCTTGGTGGGTCTTCTTCAGATTATCAGTGACAGGGCTCATGAGCTGGGGCTGACGGTGACCAAGCTCAATGAGCAGACGCTCAGGCAAAGTCTGCTTGAATACCTGCACCAGCTCTGTCGGCAACAGGGCGGCAATACCGTGATGTTGCCCATGAGCAAGACCGAGCTTGCAAACCGCCTGGGGTTTGCCCGGACTTCCCTCAGTCGGGAGTTTACCTTACTGCAACATGAAGGTCTGCTCACCTTCAACGGCCGAAAGGTTTGTCTTCATATTTCTTCAAACAGTTAAAGAGTGTGTGAAGATATACCTGTGCATGTTGCCTTCCTCTTTCTCTGTTGCTATAGAGTTAAGTAACAAGAGATGAAGGAGAATTGTCTATGAAGCGAACACGTATACTCTTGATGATCAGTTTTGTCGTATTAATCGGGATGGTTGCCGTAACGGCTGCCCCGACTGCTGAGAAACAGTATGCAACTCTTCAGACTTCCGATATTACTACCATGAGTCTTGAGGAGCTGAAGAAGTCCATCGATACCCTCAAGGATGCGGTGGTGCGCGAACAGGATGAAGCGTACAAGAACCTGTCCCAAGCCCGCTCCAAGGGCGATAGAACTGCTTATTTCGAAGCATGGGAGAGTCTGAACAGGCTTGCAGACTATCGGATGACCAGTTCACAGACTGAAGCGTTGCTAGAGAGGATTTTGGCACTTGATGAGCCCAAGCGAAGCGAGTATGCAGCATGGCTTTATCAGATCAGCGCCTACTACAAGCCCTCTGTGACGCTCGACTTCTCTTCCGAGGGGGAGAATTACCGATACAGCTACCGTCAGCAGATCAGGCGAGAACCGGGTTCACAGATTACCCTTCCCGATAGTTCCCAGATCAGGTTCAATTCCACTCACCTCGGTGTGCTCGCCGGATGGGGTTTGACACCTGATGAAGTGACGTATCAACCGGGTGAGACGATTACGATGAGCTATACCGATCAGACGCTCTATGCCATCTATCAGAGCGGGGTGCGGTTCGTCGATGACCTGAACAAGACCGATGTCTTCTTTGAGGAAGGGAAGGTCGAGGTCCCCACTCCCGCTTCGGGTGATGCTTCTGCGATTTTTTCCGGCTGGTATGACCAAACGACAGGAAAGCTCATCACCGACCCTGTTTCTTATACCACCGAAGGAAAGGGGGCTTTCTTTGAGGCTTTATGGAAGCGCCTCGCCATCGAGGATGTCACGGTTCTCTACTACGACCAGACAAAGCTTCCGACCAATACCCAGATCGGTATCGGCTTCTCTTACAGCAATACAGGTAATGTGAACCTTTCCGGCTTGAAGGCTGTGCTCTCTACACAAAGTGATTATGTTCGGATTCTAAGGGATGAACTGCAGTTGGGAAGATTGTCCGCAGGACTGTCCAGTACGAACAACAGTCGCTTTGCAACGAAGAGCAAGCAACAGGTACGTGGTGAAGCCAATACCTTCCGCTTCATTGTAAGCGATTCGGCTCCAGCAGGTTCTGTTATTCCGTTCACCCTGACGATCACCAACGACAAGGGTGACAGTTGGTCCCATTCCTTTGAGGTGACGGTGCGTTAGCAATCAGTATTGTTCAGCAATGTAGACGCCCTGCATTGATGTGTCAGTGCTCATCCCCATCGGGATGGGCACTGCTTTCTTCCTGTCCAGCAGACGGGTCAGGAAGGAGTTTTCCAGGGTGTGCACCTCTGTAACAGCATTGGATGCAAGCAAAGCCAGCAGCTCTTTGGCTGCGGTTTCGTCACTGGCACAGGTTTCAACGGCTTTGCCTCCACTGATGAACGCATAACCGTTTTGAACACAGAGCGTTTGATAGCCTTCGGTCAGGAAGTCCCAGGCTTTCCTGTCACGAAGCAGGCATCCATGAAGAGCGTGTTCGGTTCGGTAGAGGCTGTCCAAGTGCTCGATATCCATGGGAATCGAAGCAGCTGATGAGGCCTCAATACCCTCCAAGGGGAAGGCGAGTACCGAGGAGGTGGTGTAGTATCCGTTTGCTTCGTAGAAGGGGCGTACCGCTGGAAAGAGCGTGATGGGGTGGTTGTATGCCTGCTTAACGGCGGCAAGCAAGGCTCCCATGATGCCCTGCTTGCGATGAGAAGCATAGGTTGCTGCACCTACGATGAAGGAACATTCCTTGATGGTCCCCCCTTGTAGATACTGAGCAGGCAGTGCGTGCAGGGCGCTTACGATGATCCCATCCTTGCGGGCGACAAAGATGTGTTCGCTGGCAAACCGAACAGTAAAGAAGTGTTCAAGGAAGACCGGGTCTTCAGAAAATACTTCCGACCAAAGGCTCTTCAATGAAGAGAAATCTTCTTGGTTTGCCCGTTCGATGATCACTGCTTGGTAACCCTGTACTTTTCGACCATGAGGTCGGGTTTGTAGGAGAGTTTGGCTTTTCTCAGGCCTTCAACTCCCGCGTCTTCCTGCCTGTTTACGTATTTGACATCGGAGAGGTACTGGGAACAGAAAAGCTGGTTGATAACCGAATAGATGCCGATGTAGGAGGTGTCACCCTTCTCAAAGTGAACGATGGCCAGTTGGTCGTCGATGATTTCTCCTACCGTAAAGGCTGTCAGGTGATGGTCCACACAGACCAGCATTCCCACGAGGCCGAGGGTGTCCCAGTTGTCGAAAGCAAGGCGCAACGCCCTCAACTCGTCCTGGATTTCCTTCGTGTCGCAATCCTTGGTTTCCAGCCAGGTGGTGGAGGCCATTTTATAGCACTCGTCACGCATCTCCTTGGTGGAGAGCGAGCGGACTGAGTAGGTGTAGTTCCGCTCGAATTGGGAGATGTGGTTTCGTTTGGCCTGCAGCTTCCTTCCACTGAGGTGGATCAGTTTCTGGCTTTCATAGATGTAGTCATCCAGCGCACGCACATGCTCGATGGTGTAGCCGAGTTTCTGTAGTTCCAAGGCTTGTTCGGAGGGGACGCATTCCAGATGGAAGCGTTGTCCGCTTTCGTTGCAGTGGGCCTCTAGCTCTGCCATGGCTTTGGGCAGATCGTCGGTGATGGGCAGCAAAAAGCAGTCATCCACATCCAGATGCATGTACAGAGCCGTATCTGTTTTACAAATGGTCAATCCGATGGCTTCTTTCCAGAGAACCGAATAGGAAAAAAAATACTCGTAGGCAAAGTACTTGCTGTACGAGGGGAATAGGGCTTTGTCCGCAAAGGACGGTGTATAAAAATGTAACATGACACCTCAAATATTTATATGTACGCATGTATTGATACGTCGTTTCGCACCAATAGTCAAGGCAAGGAGAGCCCGACAGACGTAAGATACTACTTTGAGTGTGGAGGGGCAAGGAAGAAAGACAGGTTTGTACTATGGTTGAATAAAGAAAAGGAGGGCGGTGGAGCTGATGACAATTCCCTAAACCCATAGGAGACTATAGGTGGCAGGAGGGTCTGCTATGAAGAGAATACTGACTGTGTGCTTTCTGGTTGTACTGGTATTCTTGGTGGTTGGGTGTGAGGAGTCGGTTAGCTATGAGCAAGAGCCCAACGATATTCGTGAACAAGCAACTGTTCTCTTGCGGAAAATCGGAAATGGAGCGATTAGTTCAGATTCAGACGAGGATTATTGGGTTGTTACTGTACCTGATGATGGAGAAACCCACTCATTTAGAATTAAAAATCTTACAGGCAATCTGCAGTTGATGCTGTATGCATATGATACCGAAAATTCGATGATTGATGCGTCTGCTGCGTATGAGACAAGTATGCATGAAAATCCGTTACGTTCAGATAATCCTGATCTCTGGTCAGAAGAAATCCACATAACAGTACGTGATCGACTTGTTCTTTATTTGTTGGTACAAGTCCAGGCAGATGGGGGAAGTTCAGGCTCGTATACCATAGAGCATGTGATAATTGACTGATTGCAACACATCCTCCTGCTTTTGTTGCAAAAATTCATATTGGCGTTTCTTGTTGTTGCAGAGGATGGAATCTGGGCGTTTGTGTATATATAACTATATATAATATAAGTAATAATAGACAAACCTTGACACTTGATAACCTATGCCTGTATCTTTAGAGTATGAATACACAATATGAACGCATTACTGAACTTGTAGAGAGGATGAAGCAGGACAATCCTGAGGTTGTCGCATTATTCCTTGACCGAAAGCTTGATGATGCGGCCCTCGTTGCACACCTGCGTGAGCATTTTTCTGCCGTCATGCAACAACACTACCCGAAAGCTTGGGCCTATTATACCGGAGAGGAGCAGACCGAACAGGACTATTACAAACTCATGAGTATTTCCATGGCGCATCTAAGGATGATGGATTACCTGGACCATGAGGGAGAGGCCTTCGAGGATGGGAACCTCCACGGTCGGAAAGTCGTTTCCCAGCCGATTACCCTGCTTCGCAAGGTGCTGCTGGGTCAAGATTGCTCCTGCTCGGTAGATTTTGTCGAGGACATGGCCCATCTGCTGGCCCAGCTCAGCGGAGTGGAAGACCGCGATATTCCACCAAGAAGCAAAGTCTTGGAGTGGATGGAACGCCATCCCAGCGGGCTTGACCAACCGGTCATCGCCTGGAGAGCCAAGAACAAGGAACGCATTGTCGAGCTCTTGGTGGAGAGAATTGAGAACCAGACCAAGGCGGGATCATTCTATCACTTCAAGCAAGGGATGACAAAAATCGAGAAACGCAAGCAGGTGCTGCTCTGGTGGAAGGAGGATAGGTTCCATCTCCACTTTGCCATTCGGTCGGCCGATGACTTGAATCGCTACCTCGATTACAGCATGGATGAGAAGACCCTCGGCATCATGCACGAAGCAGAGCAGAAGGGGATACCCATCTTCGCCACTCCGTACTTCCTCTCCCTCATCGACACCCGTCCTCTTGAACAGCAGGAGCGGGCGCATAGCGACGAAGCGATACGCAGCTACCTCTTCTACAGCCGCGACCTTGTCGAGGAGTTCGGCTCGATCGTTGCATGGGAGAAAGAGGACATAGCTAAGCCCGGCGAGCCGAATGCCGCAGGTTGGCTGCTTCCCTCGCACAACGTCCACCGCCGCTATCCCAATGTTGCCATCTTCATCCCCGATACCATGGGAAGAGCCTGCGGGGGCCTGTGTTCCTACTGCCAGCGCATGTATGACTTCCAGGGGGGACGTTTCAACTTCGAATTGGAGAAACTGCGCCCGAAGAAAAGCTGGAAGGAACAGCTTGCGCTGAACATGGAGTACTTCAGGAACGACCCATACCTGTGGGACATCCTCATCACCGGAGGCGATGCCTTCATGAGCTCGGTCAAGTCCCTGAAAACCATTTTGGATGCCGTGCTCACCATGGCCGCTCAGAAGATCGAGGATAATAAGGCTCGAAGTCTTGAAGAGCAGTATGCTCCCATGAGAAGGGTCCGCTTAGGAACCAAGATACCTGTCTACCTTCCCCAGCGTGTAACAACTGAACTTGCCCAGGTCCTTGCTGATTTTAAAAAGAAAGCTGCAATGGTGGGAATCGACCAGTGCGTGGTACAAACCCATGTCTCCTCGGCGATGGAGGTCACACCCGAAACCAAGAAGGCGGTACGCAGGTTGCTCGATGCCGGCTGGGCTGTCACCAACCAGGAAGTATTCACGGTTGCCGCCAGTCGCAGGGGTCACTCGGCCAAGCTGCGCAAGGTCCTCAATGACATCGGGGTGCTTCCTTACTACAACTTCAGTGTCAAGGGCTTTAAGGAGAACCGCGAGCTCTTCTCCACCAACGCCCGCAGCACGCAGGAGCAGGTTGAGGAAAGTTCCATCGGACAGATCGCCCAACGCTATCACGCTACCATCCGCACCTTCATGAAGGATGCACAGAACATGGTCGAACAAATCGATTCAATCCGTCAGGGCGATGAGATACCCTTCATCTCCCCCGACCGAAATACGCTCAACCTTCCCGGAGTCGGCAAGAGCAATACCTACCGAACCATCGGAATCACCGAGGATGGAAGACGTATTCTGCGCTTTGAATTCGACCATACCCGGCCGCACAGCAAGGTGATCGAGGATATGGGGTTTGTCATTGTCATAGAATCCAAATCGATAGCCCGTTATCTCAATCAGCTATCTGAAATGGGTGAGAATGTCAGTGAATACGATACCATTTGGGGCTATTCTGCAGGAAGCCTTGAACCAAGGAGTCCGGTGTTCGAAGGAACAACCAAGTAATATTCAATGCCCCTTTCTTTTACGAGAGGGGCTTTTTTGCAAGCAACCTCTCTCCATACTGGAACGAGAGGGTTAGTGCCAAACCCACCAGGCAACCCAGCAGGACTGCAGCAATGCGCTGCAGGGCGTAGGACCACATGGGCTTGCCCATCTCCTGCAGAAGGACGATGACCAAGGCGGCCAATGCGCTTCGCGTGGAGGTGGGAATCCTCAGGATCGTACAGACAGCGATGGTCAGCACAACCCCGATGCACAGCTGTGTGAGTTGACTCAGTGGCAAGGTGAAACAGAACAACCCTAATAAAGCCCCGGTGATGTTTGCCTTGATTCTTGCGATAGGCAGTGTGATCGAGTTGTCCCAGTCGGGGGCCAAGACCAACAGCAGGCTCACGATCGACCACGAGAGATAGTATTGGGGAAATGCCTTGTAAAACCCATGGCAAATGATGGTTCCGATGAGGCATTTGATGATATAGAGCAAAAAAATGGGGTTGAAAAGCTGTCGTTTCATGAAGGCAAGTATGAAGAGCCCCGCTTTGGTCTGTCAAGGAAAAGCGGAGAGGTCTGATGTTCATTGCAAAATACATCCATCCTCGAACCAAATCTGAGCTATACTGCAGAAACTATGGGAAGCACAGTTCCAAAACGAATCGGGTTTCTTGCAACCCAATTCGATGAGTATTATCAGAATCTCGTCTTTCATGGTGCCTTGGAGGAAGCAAGGCGATATCCTGTGCAGCTCATCTTCTATGAAGGGAGCAACTCCGACACCTTGAACAAGGCCGGTGCGTTGGACGACACCGCCTTCAGCCTGGCGGCGAAAACCCAGCTCGACGGTCTTATCGTCATGACCAATACCATGGGTTCTTCCTTCTCCCGAGAACGAATCGCAGGGTACCTCGCTTCCTTCTCCCACATACCCATCGTCTCGATCGGTCTGTCTTTTGACAATGTCTATACGCTCAGCCCCCATGCCAGCGGCGGTATGAGTCAATTGACCAGCCATCTGGTCGAGGTGCACAAGCGTCGGCACTTTTTATTCCTTGCGGGGCCACAGGGGCATCCTGAGAGCGAGGCTCGCAAGCGTGAATTTTTGGATACGCTGTCTGAACTGCTTCCCGAAGCAAAACCGACTGTCGTGTATGCGGATTTTCTGGAAGAGAAAGCGTATGAACGTACGCTTTCGGCCATTGAGGGGACGTGGGACTTCGATGCGGTTGTGGCCGCCAACGACCAAATGGCCTTCGGTTCGATTCGGGCTTTGGAGGAGTATGGCCTCCATGTACCTTCCAGGGTTTCGGTGACCGGTTTTGATGACATACCCTACAGTGTTCTTTCCATTCCCGCTCTTACGACCATCCACCAACCTACGACCGAACTCGGCAGAAGAGCCATCGAGTACCTGGCATCCGAGCTGGAGCTGGGCACTGCCGATGAAGTCAGCAGGTTTACCGACCTTACTACCTCATTCGTCATACGCCAGAGCTGCGGATGTATGAACGGCGGGGCCGAATATGCCGAATCCACCGTCGATCAACTTCAGGGTCGTCTGAGGAACCTTTTCTCCCTGCAGGTGAGCGAACGCTCTCGCTCTGGCTTTCTCAGGCGTATCGAAGCTGCGGTTGTCAGGACGTTCAAGCTTGAGGAACTTCTTTATGAGTTGGCCAATGGCCTGAAACGGCTGGGAATTCGTTTTGCCGCTGTGGTTATGGTCGATATGCATAAGAAGAACACCAGCCAGGCAAGTCTTTTCATGCGCCTCGATGGGGATGCCGTACACATTCAAACACCCAACGGGCAACAGTTCTCCACCAGAGCCCTGCTTCCCCAAGGACTTCCCGGGGACTTCCAGGCATATGTATGCGAGCCGCTGCAATTCGGCTCGGAGCAGATGGGATACTTCATCTGCACCCCCGATGCCAAGGACATGCATGTCTACGCTACGCTGCGCGACCTTATCACCACCTCGGTGAAGGGTGCCTTGATCATGTCCTTGGAGAAGGATCGTGAACTTACCTTACAGCGGGAAGTGAACAAGCGTACCATGGAGCTTATGGCAGCCAATAAGCAACTGAAGAAGTAAATCTCCCAACGCAAGGAGCTTGAACACGAGCTGCTGGAGATCTCGAACAACATCATGACCCGCATCGGTCAGGATATTCACGATGATTTGTGTCAGGATTTGGCGGCTCTTGGGATGCTTGCAGCCACGCTGGAATCGACACTCAAGAAAACCGAGTTGACCGGGGCCCAGCAGCTTGCCAGACACATCAGTGAGTCGGCACTCAAGAGTGCTTATACAGCCAAGCAGATTGCACGTGACCTGTTCCCCTCCGACCTGCAGGATAATGGCTTGACGGCTTCGGTGATGCAGCTGGTGAAATCGAAGAACATCACCGATGGAGGGAGGATCGCTCTTGAGATTCAGCCCCATTTTCAGGTTGATGATACGCAGATGGCGATACAGCTCTACCGTATTATCCAAGAGGCGTTGAACAATGCCATCAAGCATGCACATGCCAACCATATCACTGTACGTCTGCAATCTGACAAGCAGTCGATAACCGTTGAGGTTGCCGACGACGGGGTGGGTTTTGAAGTGAGGAAAGGCAAGGCGGCAAGCGGTATGGGAATGAAGATCCTTACCTACCGAGCCAACCTGATCGGAGGAAGCCTGAACGTTTCATCGTCGCCAGAGGGGACGGTGGTCAGCTGTACTGTTACCCTGCAGGAGGGTGTATGAAACAGAAAACATGTATCATCATTGATGACCATCCGCTTTATCGAAGCGGTATAAGCGCGTTGGTGCGTGAAGGGTTGGGTTTGGAATGCATCGGTGAAGCAGGCTCGCTGCAAGAGGGAAGGCAACTGCTTGATACCATCGACCCAACACTTGCAATCGTCGATATCTCCCTGCTCGGTGAGAGCGGACTGACACTCGTCAATGAGTGCAGACTCCGCCATCCCCAGCTTAAAATCCTGGTCGTATCCATGCATGATGAAAACCTCTATGGCGAACGCGCCCTCTCAAGCGGTGCGAACGGATACATCATGAAGCATGAAAGCCCCGATGTCCTGCTTGATGCAATCAAGCGTATTCTTCATGGAAAGATAGGGATCAGTGAGAATCTGAAGCAGCGGATTGCCGATAAGAATCTCTCGTAGTCAATACATCAACGTACTTCCAGGTTCTTCCGCAGGAATGTAGGCCCTCTGAGACTGAAACCTCCCTTGACGCTTCTACATAAGAACAATATCATAATGTCATGACATTTAACACCAAAGGCTTTCCTTCATCTTGAAACCTGGGAGTCTTGAAGGTGCGAGGCAATCGAGCTGCAGGCTTGGGAGGCAGGTATGACCAGATATATTGTTCTCGATGTAGGTGGCACAACCATAAAAGGGAATGTAGTTACCCAGGAGAACGAACTGTTTTTTCCTGAAGAAAAAGTCTTTGATGCATGCGCCGATGGAACCAGGGAGGAATTGTTGCTCAATTTCCTGTCCATTCTCAACCAGTTGAATCCCCGGGGAGATTGTGTCCAAAGCATCTGTTTTGCTTTTCCAGGTCCCTTCGACTATGCACGGGGCATAAGCTACATGAAGGGGTTATCCAAGTATGAGGCACTCTATGGCCTTGAAATGCAGAAAACCTTGCAGGACTTGGATGAAACAGGCTGGATTAAAACAGCAAGTTTTCATTTTGTGCACGATATCGAGGCTTTTGCCTATGGAATCTGTCGCCGATATCCCTATTTGGCAGACAAGCGCGTGTTCTGTCTCTGCTTGGGAACCGGTGCCGGGTCGGCATTTCTCGCCAACGGGACTGTAGTGAAAGGCACAGAGGGTGTTCCGGAGAATGGCTGGATCTACAATGTTCCGTACAAGGAGTCCATCATCGATGACTATATTTCAGCCCGGGGCTTGGCACGATTGTCCAAGGAGAAGCTGGGAACCGAACTGGATGGATACCATCTGAAAGTAATGGCTGATGACGGTGATGAGAGAGCCGTTGAAGTATTTTTGAGATTCGGAGAAGAAATCGGCTCTGCCATTCAAGGCTTTCTGAATGGATTTCACCCGCAGGTCTTGGTTTTGGGTGGGAACCTGGCCAAAGCCTATCCCAATTTTCAGGATGGCCTGCATACGACGGCAAGCCTTGAAGGTATTGAGGTACTGGTGGAGCATGAAACGTCTGTCAGGATTTTTGAAGGCCTTCTTGCCAACTGCATGAGGAGGAAATGAACATGTTTGAGGCATGCCATTTGGACAAGTCAAAGGGGGCTGCTCCTCTGTATCATCAACTTAAGCAGATCCTTAAGAAAGAGATAGAAGAGGGGAATTTCATCAAAGGCTCGCTTTTTCCTTGCGAGAAAGACTTGATGAACACATTCGGAGTAAGCAGGACCACTGTAAGACAGGCACTTGGGGACTTGTCGAACCTCGGCTACCTTCGAGGAGAGCGGGGGATCGGCACGATGGTTACGTTCAGCAAGATCAATGAGCGCATGCAATCGGTGATCAGCTTTTCCGAGGAGATGCAAAGGCATGGAGTCATCATGTCCACGAGTCATTGCTCAATTGGATCAGAGGCCGCCTCCAAGTACATCGCCCAACACCTGGACGTCATGGAAGGAGAGCGGGTCTTTCATCTGATTCGCGTCCGTTGTGCAGACGGCGTTCCCTTGGTGTATTCAGATACGTATCTGCCCGGATGTCTGGATCTTCCCCTGAATGAGGCAACATACAATGCATCGTTGTATGCTTTCCTCAGGAAAGAGAGGGATATCGTCGTGGCATCGGCCCAAGACACCCTGGAGGCGATGCTTGCCGATGGTCAGATGGCTGCATTTCTGAAAATACCGCTCTATACCGCGGTTTTCAAGAGGACGAGAAAAGGCTTCGACCAGGATGGAAGACAGGTGGAATTCTCCGTGAGCTGTTATCCGGGTGAAAAATATAAATACACGATAGAACTATAGTACGGAGGCCGATATGCGCAAGCCAGGGTATGAGTTGCACCCGGTGATTGAAATCAGCGGGTGTGATGATGCCGTTATCGTTGGATATGAAAAGATGGTAGAAACAATCAGGGAGACGAAGCATCGGATTGTGGTTTGTGATGTCTACCCCGGCGTTGATACGAAGCAGGTGGTCCATGCATTATCGGCCTTGCATCCGGTGGTGGTTGTCGATACCAGCGACTTGCTCAAGCCCCTTCCAATCCTGGAAACACAATTCAGTCGGAACATCACTGATGACCGGGTGTTCGGGTTCATGTCCCACCATGTCATCGAGTCATGTTTTGACGAAGCAAAGCTCAACAGCGCCCGAGAACTTGTTGCGTCCACTGATTCAGCAGTTGTTCTCATCGTAGGCGTCGGTGCCAGTTTGGTCAGTTGTTCAGGCTTGTTGCTCTACTTCGACCTTACACGCTGGGAGATACAGAAGCGCTATGCACAGGACCTGCCTAATTGGTTGGCTGATAATCCAAAGGCGGACGCTCTGGAAAAATTCAAACGCGGGTATTTCCTTGAGTGGAGAATTGCAGACAGGCATAAGATTTCGCTCTTTGACTCTGTTGCGTGGTTCATCGATACCCATGAGAACGATCACCCGAAAATGATTGCAGGTGATGTTCTCAGGGATGCGATCGCTGCAGTTGCAACCCGGCCTTTCCGGATGGAGCCTTACTTCAACCCGGGAGTCTGGGGAGGTCAGTGGATGAAGCAGCATTTCGGTCTTCCGAACGAAGCACCTAATTATGCATGGTGTTTCGATGGGATTGTTGAAGAGAATTGCATCAATCTCGAATTTGGCGGTGAGATCATCAAAATTCCAGCCAATAATGTGGTCTTTTCAAAACCGCATGAACTTCTTGGGGAAAAGGTCCATGGACGATATGGCTTGGAGTTCCCGATACGATTCGACTTGCTTGACACCATAGGGGGAGGGAACCTGTCGCTTCAGGTACATCCCTTGACTGAGTACATCCAACAGGAATTCGGCATGCATTATACACAGGATGAGAGCTACTACATACTGGATGCAGGAGATGATTCTGTCGTGTATCTGGGAGTGAAAAACGATTGTGACAAAGAAACGATGCTAGCCGATCTCGATGCTGCAGAACATGCAGGTGCTTCGTTCCCTGTTCAAGCATACGTCAATGCATTCCCTGTACAAAAGCATGACCATATCCTGATCCCGGCAGGCACCATTCATTGTTCAGGCAAGGATACGATGGTTTTGGAAATCAGTGCCACCCCATACATTTTCACCTTCAAGCTCTGGGACTGGGGGCGATTGGGACTCGATGGACAACCCCGGCCGGTGCATCTGGCCCATGGGAAGAGAAACATCCAATGGGATCGAGATACCGATTGGGTGAAAGCCCAACTTCTCGAACAAGCACACACTGTGAGCAGAAACCCCGATTACGAGATTGAACAGACCGGCTTGCATATTCGCGAACCTATCATCACGTTCCGTTATACCGTGAGGACGGCATGTCCTGTAATCATGGATGACAGTGTTCAAGTGTTGAACTTGGTTGAGGGGGAACGTGCTCTCATCACAAGTCCAAGCAACGCTTTTGCGCCGTTTGAAGTGCACTATGCACAAACGTTCATCATACCCGCTTCAGTCCGCGAGTATTGTATTATCGCTCCTGATGATGATCCTGTAATCCTGATATGCGCTCAAATACGATGACTGTATGGAAAAGTGGGCCATCGTTTATTGCGTACACTTGATTGGATGCGTGAGGATACCAAATTTCTGATTTTATTGTATGCTACGATATGAAAACTTTTGAAGGAGCATCCATGCAGCACACCATTGTCATTCTTGATGGCTACACAGAAAACCCCGGAGACCTGAGTTGGGACGGTTTTGCCGGGCTCGGATCCTTGACTGTCTACGATCGCACCAAGGAAGAGGATATTCTCTCACGTATCGGTGATGCCGATATCGTCATCACTAATAAGACGCCGCTTGGCAGGGAGATCATTGAGAAGGCTCCCAACATCAAGTACATCGGCGTTCTTGCCACCGGCTACAACGTAGTCGATACCCAGGCGGCGAAAGAGAAGGGTATTCCTGTTTGCAACATTCCCACCTACGGCACCGATGCAGTCGCCCAATTCGCCTTCGCCCTGTTGTTGGAGATAGCCCACCACGTCCAGCATCACAGTGATGCGGTGAAACAGGGACGCTGGACAAGCTGCCCGGATTTCTGCTTCTGGGACTATCCGCTCATTGAGCTTGCAGGAAAGACCATGGGCCTCATCGGCTACGGCAGGATCGGGCAGGCGGTGGCCAGAATCGCGCGTGCATTCGGCATGGTGGTCATTGCCTATGACTCCTATCAGGACCCGAAGCATCAGGATGTCTATGTATCGCTGGACGAATTGCTGCAGAGAAGCGATGTTGTCTCTCTGCACTGCCCGCTCTTTGAGGCGACCAAGGGAATCATCAACAAAGAGACCATTGCACAGATGAAGGACGGGGTCATCATCCTCAACAACAGCCGCGGTCCCCTCATCGTCGAGCAGGACCTGGCCGATGCCTTGAACAGCGGCAAGGTGTATGCAGCGGGCTTGGATGTGGTATCGACCGAGCCGATCAAAGAGGACAATCCCCTGCTCACTGCAAAGAACTGCCTGATTACCCCCCACATAAGCTGGGCGCCGAAGGAGAGTCGTCAGCGTCTGATGGACATAGCCGTCGAGAACCTGAAGGCATTCCTTGCAGGCAAGAGTCAGAATGTGGTCAATGCATAACCTGCAAAGAATCAGTGCGAATGTGTGGCTTGTTGTTAACCCATCATTCTTCTCCTACACTATTGAAGCTTAGCTTGTGTCCCTGATACGGAATACTTTTGTTGCACTTACACGGAACATGTGATACTATGTCCGTGTGGATGCAACAAAAGAAAAGGTATATGGATTATAAAAAGCACATAGAGCAGTATCTGGAGAACTCAGGTGGAATAATCACGGCATCATACTGTCGTAGCAAAAAGATCCCAACGATCTATCTTAGCAGGCTCGTTCGAGAAGGGATTCTGCAAAGAGCGGCAGAGGGTCTCTATATTTCGGAAGCAGGAATGTATGATGCCTATTATTACTTTCAATATCGCTTTAAAAAAGCAGTGTTTTCTTATGAGACAGCACTGCATCTGCTTGGGGCAACAGACAAGATTCCCCAAGACATGGATGTCACGGTTTACTATAGCTATAAGTTCAATAAAGCCCCCCTCGGCGTGAACATCCATTATGTGAATAAGAAGATTCACAATCTGGGAGTGGTGGAAACGAGAACCATGTTCAATAACCCTGTCCGAGTGTATTCATATGAACGAACACTTTGCGATTTCATCGCCCACGAAGATGCAATGGATAGGGAGGTGTATATCAAGCTTGTCCGTTCTTATGCACACTATGCCAAAAGAGATATCCACACTCTCTATGAAATAGCAACAAGCATGGGACTTGATGCAAAGGTGAAGACACTTATGGAACTGGTCTATGAATAAAGCCGGATTGACAGCACTTTGCCATACGATCAGCAAAGATACCGGATTAACCTTCAACTCAGTCATGCTCTACTATTTTCTCGAGAACATATTGAGAAAGCTTGTGCAAGGAAAGTATGGGGAGACTCTTGTTTTCAAAGGTGGCTTTCTCCTTTCCAACGTCGTGGGAATAGAATCTCGCAGCACAATGGATATAGATATTCTTGTACGAAACATGCAGATATCGGAAGAAAATGTTTTGGCGATGCTTACTGAATCATTGAAAGAGAATGAAGGCGATGAAATACAATATGAAATTATGGGCATCTCACCAATCAAAGAACAAGATCAATACGGAGGGTATCGAGCAAGTATTCTTTGCAGATTTGAAAATATTAGACAAGTCATTCCACTTGATATTGCAACGGGAGATGTTATAACACCGAATCCAATACAGTATTCATTTTCCAGTGTCTTTGGGGATGACGAAATCCCCATCAAGGCATATCCGATTGAAACAATGCTTGCAGAGAAATTGCAGACAATTTACGCAAGGGGATTCTTGAATAGCCGGAACAAGGACTATTATGATCTCCATATCCTTTACAAACTGAAAAGCAAAGCGATAGACATGCCAACATTGGTAAGGGCTTGTGAGCAAACATTCCAGTATCGAAAAACAGAATTTGATCTAGTAAAAATACAGGAGTTGCTCGAAAGATTAAAGGTGGATGACTCTTTTCAGAAGCGTTGGAATGCTTATGCAAAGAAGAACAACTATGTTCATGGTCTCAGTTTTGAAGCTGTCATCCTTGATGCTATAAGACTCATTAACAAAATGAGCTGAGTACTGAGAAACCAGGAAGCAAGATGTGACAATGAAGAATTCCATCATCAAAGATGAAGGACGGGGTCATCATCCTCAACAACAGCCGCGGTCCCCTCATCGTCGAGCAGGACCTGGCCGATGCCTTGAACAGCGGCAAGGTGTATGCTGCGGGCTTGGATGTGGTATCGACCGAGCCGATCAAGGAGGACAATCCCCTGCTCACTGCAAAGAACTGCCTGATTACCCCCCACATAAGCTGGGCGCCGAAGGAGAGTCGTCAGCGTCTGATGGACATAGCCGTCGAGAACCTGAAGGCATTCCTTGCAGGCAAGAGTCAGAATGTGGTGAATGCATAAATGATTGATGTGGTCGTATGGTTGACATAAGGAACTCGAAATTACATATTCAGCCGTATGAACATAACTGAAATAATGTCTTAGGAACGGTGGCAACGGGTACTGGAACATTCCCAAGGCCGCGAGACACCGTTCCAATTGATTCTCTCCGATGTGATCGAAGAGAAATACCAGGAGCTTCGTCAAGCACTTCCGTTTGCGAAGGTATATTATGCGGTGAAAGCCAATCCCGCACCCGATGTATTGCGCCTGCTCGACCGTCTGGGGTCGAATTTCGATGTGGCATCGGTATATGAGCTGCGTCGGCTGCAGGAGCTGGGGATCAGTGCCGACCGCATGAGTTGCGGCAATACCATCAAGAAGTTCGAGCACATCAAGGAGTTCTATGCCGCTGGCATTCGACTGTTCGTCACCGACAGCGAAGGGGACTTGAGAAATATTGCAATGGCCGCCCCCGGTTCAAAGGTCATGGTACGCCTGATGGCCGAGGGAGCCCAAACCGCCGACTGGCCCCTCTCCAGAAAGTTCGGCTGCAGCCCTGGGGCCTCTCGTTTCATGTGGGATCGCAGCAGCGCGATATCACCGCCTGGGATAGTGCTCTCTCGAAGGTCAGCTACCTATTCACCTGGCTTAAGGAGAATGAGGATCTAACCCTTTCCTGCATCAATATGGGCGGGGGGTTCCCTGCCACCTATCGCGAACGGACACATCCAGTGCAGACCTATGCCGATGAAATCAAGCGGTACTTGGAAGAAGACTATGGGGACGTGCTGCCTGAGATAATCATCGAACCCGGACGCTCGCTTGTCGGCGACAGCGGGGTGCTTGTCTCAGAGATCGTACTCATCTCCCGTAAATCCCGAACCGCGCTTGAACGGTGGATATACCAGGACTGCGGCCGCTTCGGCGGGCTTATGGAAACCCTTGGAAAAGCCATCCATTATCCGATTGTCTGTGAACGCAACGGGCCGCAGGAGCAGGTCATCCTTGCAGGTCCGACCTGTGACTCCATGGACACCCTCTATGAGGACTACCGCTATGAACTTCCCTTGAGCCTTGCTGTCGGAGACAGGCTGTATTGGCTTTCTACCGGAGCCTATACCAGCAGTTACTCCGCCATAGAAATCAACGGGTTTCCGCCTTTGCAAACGGTGGTGATCTGAGAAAAATCCCTGCCAGTCTTTTTTCCTGCCTTCGGGTGGGTTTTTTGTGGAAAAAGATATGAATATAATGCAATTTGAAAATTATAATAAGAAATATAAAAAATATAATAGAATCTATTGAATTTATAATTTTAGTTGACAATCGCTCACTCTGCTCGTACTCTATATATGTGGGCAGTTCCGTCCGTATGCACTCTGTGATACGAACGTGCCTGTTGTTTGAGACGCATTATAATTCTGAGGAGTGAAGATATGAAGATTGGATTCATCGGACTAGGCATCATGGGCAAGCCCATGGCAAAGAACCTGCTGAAGGCGGGCCACGAGGTGGTGTGCTTCGATGTGAACAAGGATAACGTGGAGAACGTGGTGGCGGCCGGGGCGAAGGCGGCGGCGAGCGCGGCCGACGTAGCCTCCCAGGTCCCCCTGGTGATCACGATGCTGCCCAACAGCCCCCACGTCAAGAGCGTGGTCATGGGCGAGGGCGGGGTGCTGGAGGGGGCGGCCGAGGGCCTGATCCTCATCGACATGTCCTCCATCGCCCCGCTTGCGAGCCAGGAGGTGGAGAAGGCCTGCGCGCAGAAGAAGGTGCGCATGCTGGACGCCCCCGTTTCCGGGGGTGAGCCGAAGGCGGTGGACGGGACGCTTGCGATCATGGTGGGCGGAGAGAAGGCCCTCTTCGAAGAGGTGAGGGAGATCCTGCTGGTGATGGGCTCCAGTGCTGTGCATTGCGGGCCGATCGGGGCGGGGAACACGACCAAGCTGGCCAACCAGGTCATCGTGGCGCTGAACATAGCGGCGGTGGCGGAGGCTTTCACGCTGGTGCGCAAGGCGGGTGTGGACCCGCACCTGGTGTTCGAGGCGATCAAGGGGGGTCTTGCGGGCAGCACGGTGATGAACGCCAAGGCGCCGATGATGATGGATTCAAACTTCAAGCCCGGCTTCAAGATCGACCTGCACATCAAGGACCTTGCCAACGCGCTGGACACGGGCCACGGGGTGGGCTCCCCGCTTCCCTTGACGGCCCTTGCACGCGAGATGATGGAGACCCTGCACGCCGACGGCTTCGGCGGTGACGACCACAGCGCCCTGGCACGCTACTATGCGAAGCTGTCCGGCACCGCAATCGGGGAGTGAGCATGGATACTTCCTTCATCAAGGGGATCATCCCCCCGATCGTGACCCCGATCAAAGAGGACGAGACGCTGGACGAGGCGGCGCTTCGCAGGCTCATCGACTTCGTCATAGAAGGCGGGTGCTCGGGCATCCTGGCCTTCGGCTCCAACGGGGAGTTCTACATGATGGAGGAGGATGAGATGGAAAGGGCCCTGTCGGTCATGATGGACCAGGCGGCCGGCCGGGTGCCGGTGTACATGGGCGTGGGAAACATCCGCACCACCAAGTGCATCCGCCTCGCCCGGATGGGCGCCTCGATGGGAGCGAAGGCCGTCTCGATCCTGCAGCCGATGTTCATCAAGCCCACCGACGAGGAGCTGAAGGGCCACATCAGAAGCATAGCCGCATCGGTGCCCGATACGGCGGTGCTCTTGTACAACAACCCCGGGCGCTGCGGCTACGCGATGAGCCAGGAGCTGGTAGAGGAGCTTGCACACTCGGTGCCCAACCTGGTGGGCATGAAGGACTCCAGCGGGGACCTGACGCAGACCATCGAGTTCATCAGGCGCAACGCCGACGTGGGCTTCAAGGTGATGTGCGGCAAGGACACGCTGATCTACTCGGGCCTGTGCGTCGGGGCCGTGGGGGCTGTGTGCTCTACGGCCAACTACCTGCCCAAGCTTGTCTGTTCCATCTACGACAAGTACGTGAGCGGGGACCTGAAGGGTTCTTTGGAGGCGCAGTGGGAGCTGAACCCGATCAGGCTGGCAACCGACAAGTCGAGCTTCCCTGTTGCGACCAAGGACCTGGCGAACCTGGTGGGCATGCAGGTGGGAAGCCCGTTTTTGCCCAACCTGAGTTCGCCGCCCAAGCAGATCGAGCACCTGAAGAGGCAGCTGGTCGACGGCGGCTTCGAGGTGGTCGGCTGAACACCTGAAAAGCAAGGCAAACGAAGTCGAGGCTGTCCGAAAGGGCAGCCTCTTATAGTCAGGATGAAGTACAAAGACATGATTTACTAAAATATGTTTTACTAAAACGTAATTGAGTGATGGGCTACATCCATGAATGAACACCTATCCATCGGAAGAGAAGCAAAGCCGGCCACCTTGGTTGGCGTAGAGCATATGGTGCCGATCACATAACCGGTTGTGTAGTATAGCCCATCATGTAGGAGATCTTGGAAGCGGTGTCCTTCAGCCTTGGGATGGCTGCCTCGATCTCCTCGACGGCCATATTGGAGGTGAGGGCGCTTACGCTGATGCCAGCGATGATTCTTCCATCACGGCCTCGTACGGGAACCGCCGAGCAGTTGTCGCCTTCGATGAACTCATTGCGGTCGCGAGCGACCCCTTCTTTGCGGGCCTTAGCCAGCTCTTCCTTCAAGGCCTTGGGGTCGGTGATGGTCTTTTCCGTATACCGATTCAAACCCTTGTCATGAATGATCTTGTCCAACTCTGCCTCAGGTAGTTCACAGGTGAGGACCTTGCCAAGGGCCGAGCAGTGGAACGGAAGCTGGCGGCCGGGGGTGAAGTACGTTCTGGGAGTCGATTGGGTATCGATTCGGTCGAGCATCAGCACCTCGCCGTTGTAAAAGACCGCCATGTTCACATTTGCTTTGGGGAACTGGTTCCACAGCAGTTCAAGGTACGGCATCGTCACCTTGCGAATCTCCTGTGACTGGAGGGCGCTTCTGCTGAGCTTCAGGGTTTTCAGGGAGATGGCATAGAGGCCTGTATAGGGGTCTTTTGTCATATAGCCTGAATTCTGCAGGCTCGCAAGCAGGCGAAATGCCATATTGCTGTTGGTATCGAGGGCTGCACATACATCCTGGATGGAGATGGGACCGCTCTGCTCGGAGGCGTAATCCAGAATTTGAAAACAACGGGCAACAGTCTTAATATTATACTTGTCGGTGTCTATGGGCATGATGGTTCCTCGATTTGCATTAGAAAGTATGGCTGATTTATATAATGTTGTTATAGTATTGCACGTTTGGATTGGAAAATCAAAATAATTGTGCAGATTTCCTCTAGGAATCTTGGATGCACTCTTCGCAGTCTATGCCAAGGTGTGGGTTTATACCATGCTTTTTTACTAATTGGTCAAATAGTATTATAAAAAATTGCTAAGGTATTATAAAAATACAACAATAAATTGACAATTAGGGAAAACCGTTATAGCCTTGAATGTAAGCGTAGTCTGAATACCATGTTTCCCTATCAGGAGGAGAACTCATGACACCGTATATCCAGAAGATGGAAGTCTATCCCGTAGCAGGCAAGGACAGCATGCTGCTGAACCTCAGCGGAGCCCATGCCCCCTATTTTACCCGTAATATTGTCATCCTCACCGACAGCCAGGGAAACTCCGGCGTAGGAGAGGTTCCCGGCGGACAGAAGATTACAAAGGCTCTTGAGCAGGTAAAGCCTGTTGTCGAGGGCTCCAAGCTCAGCGAATACAAGCAGACGCTGTTGAAGGTCAAGGCTGCATTGGGCAACGATGAAAGCGATGTGCGCGGCCTTCAGACCTTCGACCTGAGGACCGGTATCCATGTGATCACCGCCGTCGAGGCTCCGCTTTTAGACCTGCTCGGCCAGTACCTGGAAGTTCCGGTGGCCTCCCTCTTGGGTGATGGCATGATGCGTGACCGGGTGAAGGTGCTGAGCTACCTATTCTTCATTGCCGACCGAAAGAAGACCGACCTGCCGTACTACAGTGACGAGAACAATGCAACCGACTGGTACCGCCTGCGCCATGAGGAGGCCCTGGATGCCGATGCCGTTGTTGAACTTGCCCGTGCCAGCGAGAAACTCTACGGCTTCAAGGATTTCAAGCTCAAGGGCGGTGTCCTGGAAGGCAGAGCGGAGATCGAGGTGATCAAGGCGTTGAAGAAAGCATATCCCGAATCCCGTATGACACTCGATCCCAACGGCGGTTGGTCGCTGAAGGAAGCCATTTCGCTGTGCAAGGATATGCACGGCATTCTTTCCTATTGCGAAGATCCCTGTGGAGCTGAGAAGGGTTACAGCGGACGCGAGGTGCTCAGCGAGTTCCGTCGTGCCACCGGGCTTCCGACCGCCACCAATATGATCGCCACCGACTGGCGAGAGTTCGGCCATTCACTTGAACTACAGAGCGTGGATATTCCTCTTGCCGACTGCCACTTCTGGACCATGAGCGGCGCGGTCAGGGTCGGTCAGATGTGTGATGAGTTCGGCTTGACCTGGGGATCGCACTCCAACAATCACTTCGACATCTCCCTGGCCATGATCGCCCATGTCGGGGCGGCTGTTCCGGGCAATCCCACCGCGATCGACACCCACTGGATCTGGCAGGAAGGCATTGAACGACTGACCGTCGATCCTCCCAGGATCGAGGACGGTCATATCGCCATCCCCGCTAAGCCCGGCTTGGGCATCGAGGTGGACCGCGACCAGATCATGAAAGCCCACAAGGTGTATGAAGAGAACTGCCTTGGAGCGCGTGATGATGCAATCGGCATGCAGTATCTGATCCCCGGCTGGAAGTTCGACCCCAAGCGTCCTGCACTGGTACGATGATGGAGAACATGCAGGCAGAGCCGTGTGCTCTGCCTGGAGGGGGCGTTTGATGGATTTTTCCAGTCTTTGGAACCTGCAGGGCCAACTGTTCGCTTTGCTTGCAGTCGGCCTGTTGCTGCGAAAGGTCGGTCTCTTTAACGAGACCGCCAAGACGCTGCTCACCGACCTGGTCCTCTATGTCACCCTGCCGTGCAGCATTATTCTCTCCTTCCAGATAGATATCAAGGCCGAGCTGCTTGGTTCCTTGTCCATCATTTTCCTTATTTCGGTAGGGGTCCAGGTAATCTGCTACCTACTGACCCGCATCACGTTTCTCAAGGTGGATCCTGCCAAGCGAAGCGTGCTCCACTATGGCATTCTTGTTTCCAATGCAGGGTTTCTTGGACTTCCGATAGCAGGGGAGCTCTTCGGTGCAACCGGCCTGATGTACGCTTCCATCTACCTCATCCCCCAGCGGGTGGTGATGTGGACGGCGGGCCTATCGATTTTCAGCCCTGCGGCTGTCAACAAGAAGCAGGCAGCGAGAAAAGTCATCCTGCATCCTTGCATGGTTGCAGTCTATGTCGGTCTTGTTCTGATGGTGATACGTCTGTCGATTCCCGCCTTCGCCCGTATGACCCTTTCAAGTCTGGGAGGTTGCACCACGGCCCTCTCCATGCTGCTCATCGGTTCGCTGTTCGGGGAGATGAAGCGGGAGCACCTGCACATCGATAGGAATCTCGTGCAGTTCTCCTTTCTTCGGCTTGTCCTGATTCCTTTGGTCTCCTTGGTGATCGGGCAGCTGCTGGGTATCGACAGCCTACTCATCGGAGTGGGGGTGATTCTTGCCGCGATGCCCGGCGGCTCTTCTACGGTCATCCTGGCATCCAAGTACGGCAGGGATACCACCTATGCATCCAAACTGGTGATCATCAGCACGATGCTTTCGTTGGTTTCCATCCCATTCTGGGGGATGATTCTGTAGGTTTCTTTTTTTGTTTTTCATTTTGAAAAATCAAATAGAATTATAGAAAATTTATCATTATTTGAATTTTTATGCACTTTTAATCCGGTATGTGGTGTTGATGAATTTTATGATTATGAAGGTAAAAATAATATAAATCTTTTAATGGTAATATTATAAACTCAATTCTAATGGTTATGGTTTTAGTAGGAGATAAATACAAATACAGCAATTTTACTTCATTAATTAGTTGATAAATCGATGTTTTCATTATAAAAAATCAAAAGGATTTTGAAAAATAACATTTTTTCGTTGACAGATGAAGAATCCAAGCGTACGCTATCAATACAGGGTTGGCTGCTAGTGCAACCATCTATGTGGATATGGACCTGCGTGCAGGTGTATGACATATCGCCGCTTCTTTTAGGGGCGGTTACGATCCAGAAGGAGAACGTTCCATGAAAAAATTGTTGATTCTCTCTCTTTGCTTGATGCTTGCAGGAGGTATGCTGTTTGCTGCCGGAGCTACCGAAACTGCAGCTCCGACCTTCAAGGGCCAGAATGTCCGTGTTGTTATCGGATCCACCGCCACCGGTGGTGACTCGTATTTGATCGCCGAGACGGTAAGCCGCTACCTCGGCAAGGAACTGGGTGCAAACCTCAAAGTCGATGCCGTCGGTGCTGCCAAGGCCCTCGATGCCATGCAGACATCCAAGGCCGATGGCGCCACCATCATGATGTTCCATGACATGACGTACCTGGGCATCTCCTTTGGTGCTTATGACGACATGTACAGTCTTGAGAACATGACCGTCGGTCCCCGCATCGCCCAGAACCCCGGTTCGGCTTGGGGTGCCAAGGCCGATGCTCCGTACAAGGACATGGCCGACATTCCTGTATACCTGCAGAAGAACCCCGGCGCAATCGTGCGCATGGCTTGTGAAGCAGGTGGCGTCTCCCACATCGGTTTCATCGTGTACTACCAGTGGGTGGTCGATACCTACGGCAAAGAGATTGCCGACCGCATCAAGGTCGTAATCGGTGGATCCACCGGTGACAAGCTGCAGATGCTCTGGGATGGCAATGCCGACGTAATTTTTGCCGACTACACCAGCCTGCTCCAGTACACCCAGACGACCGACAAGAAGCTTGCCATGAAGTTTGTAGGCCTTTTGGACAACATCGATGGCGTGGATGCGACCAGCTATGCTGACCAGGGCATCACCCTTGACGGCAAGGAATTCCGCTTCTCCAAGGACTTCCTGATCTACCTGCCCAAAAATTTCCCCGCCGCTTTGGTTGCCGAACTTGATGCTGCCATGAAGCGTGCCAATGCAGATCCCGGCTTGATCGCCGACCTTGGCAAGATGACCTACCGCCCCGGCAAGTACCTCACCGCCGCCGAAAGCAAGGACTTCATCTATGCAAAGCGCGACAGTCTTCAGGGCTTGATCGACAGGGCTCCTTCCTTGGACGACCTGGTACTGTAGATTCTTGATTGTTTGTATCAACATGACTGCAGACCTCTAGGTCTGCAGTCACTCTGTAAGGAGAGATCCCATGCCGCGTATCAGTTATAAACCATCCACCTCCCACTGGCTGTTTCCGCCGATGATCATGGGGATTTTGGTGTTCTTGATGGTCATCATGCTTATTCAACGTGCAATCAAATGCAAGAAGCAGGGCAAGCCCTTCTTCAATTTCAAGAATTATCACTTCTTTGTGGCCAATTGGGACAAAGTCAGGTTGCCAGGCTCTCTGTTGCTCCTCTTGCTGTACATCCCGGCTATGAACTTTATGGGGTTCCTTCCTGCCTCGATTATTTTCATTTTCCTGTTCAATGTCCTGTATGTAGGAATCGAGCAGCTTGCTTCAATACCCGTGGCTTTCAAGACCAAAAAGTTCTGGTCGAACCCTGACTTCAGATCGCTCTTGATTTCCCTGATCATCTCAGTCGTTTCCTCGACCTTGATCTGGTTTCTGTTCGGAACGGTCTTCAAGATTACCCTGCCCTAAGGAGTGAAGCAATGGAAGTATTTACCTTTGGAATTACCCAGCTTGTCATGTCGTTCATCGGAGTGGTGATCGGAATTGTGTTCGGCGCACTTCCCGGCATGACGGCCACCATGGCCATAGCCATTTTCCTGCCCCTTACCTATGCCTATGACCTGACGACCAGCTTGTTCCTCCTTCTGGGGCTCTACGTCGGTGGCATCTCCGGCGGACTCATCCCTGCCATCCTGATCAACATCCCCGGCACTCCCTCCTCCATCTGCACAGGCTTTGACGGTTTCCCGATGGCCAAGCGGGGGGAAGGTCTCAGGGCTTTGAGGATCGGCATCACCGCCAGCCTTTTCGGTGGTTTGATCAGCCTTGCATGCTTGTGGTTCTTCACCCCGCCGCTTGCAAAGGTTGCGATCAACTTCTCGGCTATCGAGAAGTTCCTCATCATTTTGTTTGCGCTCACCATTATTGCCGCCCTCAGCAAGGGTGCGATGATCAAGGGAATCTTTGCAGGCTTTTTGGGTGTTCTCATCGCCCTCATCGGCCAGTTCGCCGACAACAACAAGATGCGCATGGTTCCCGACCTCTTGAAGGTCGACCTGCGCATGGGCTTTCAGCTGCTGCCGGTCCTCATCGGACTGTTTGCCCTGGTCCAGATCTTCCAGGAAGCAGAGACAGGCATGAAGGAGGAGCATCAGAAGATGGACCTCAACCACGAAACCCGTGGCTTTTCCTTCAAGGACTTCAATGGTCAGTGGTTCAACGTCCTTCGTTCCGGCTTGATCGGAACCTTCGTAGGCGTCCTTCCCGGTGTCGGCGGCTCTGCTGCCTCCCTGCTTTCCTACTCTCAGGCAAAGAGCATGAGCAAGCACCCCGAGAAGTTCGGAACCGGAATTGTCGACGGGCTTGTAGCAAGTGAAGGCTCGAACAACGGACTTACCGGTGGAGCCCTTATTCCGCTTCTCTCCCTGGGTATTCCCGGTGACAGTACGACAGCGGTGCTCATCGGAGCCTTCATGCTCCAGGGTATCCAGGTAGGACCGCTGTTCATTATGAACAACCCTGAAATCTGGAGGGCGATCCTGATTGCCTTGGGTCTTGCGAACATCCTGATGTTTGTGGTTATGTTCTACCCGATCAAGCATGTGGTGAAGATCATCAACTTCCCCAAGACCAGGATCTATCCGGTGATCATCCTGCTCTGTACGGTGGGCAGCTACGCCACGCAAAACGGCAATATGTTCGATGTCTGGGCGATGATTTTCTTCGGCCTGGTCGGCTATGTATTGTGGAAATTCGGTTTCAGTATCCCCTCATTTTTGATCGGCTTCATCCTCGGAGACGACCTTGAGAAGTACTTTGTCGACTCCATCAAGGGAGCCGGCGGAAACCTTGGAACGTTCTTCAGCCGCCCGATCGGCAATGTCATCTGGGTTTTGATTCTCATCTCCTTGGTCTATGCGTTCTACGATGAGTACAAGACCAAGAAGAAGACAAGGAAGGAGAAGGCATGAGAGCACGCCTGATTCAGATCGATCCCGCCGACAATGTTGCCATCGTAACCGAGGCTGCAAGCAAGGGTGAAACGGTGTCCGGTCTCACCCTGCTTTCCGACATCCCCCAGGGCCACAAGGTGGCCCTCAGGGATTTGAAGAAGGGAGAGGCCGTCCTGCGCTACGCTGTGGTGCTCGGCTACCTGCTTGAGGATGTAAAGAAAGGGATGTGGATCAACGAGCATATGCTTGAGCTTCCGCTGCAGCCTTCGCTTGACGAGTTGCAGTTCAGCCAGCCTGATGATGTGCTTCTTCCAAAGCCTGGTCGGACTACCTTCGAAGGGTATGAAAACCCTGACGGCGGGTACGCTGGAACGCGAAATATTCTTGCCATTACCACCACGGTCCAGTGTGTCAGCGGGGTGGTCGACCAGCTGGTCAGGCGCATTAAAAGTGAATTGCTGCCGAAGTATCCGAATGTCGATTCGGTGGTCGCAATCAACCACGCCTACGGCTGCGGGGTTGCGATCAACGCCCCCGATGCCGTCATTCCCATCCGTTCGATACGAAATACCATCAAGAATCCCAACTTCGGCGGCCAGGTGATGGTCGTAGGTCTTGGGTGTGAGAAGCTCACCGTCGACAAGCTGCTGAACGAGGAAGAGATCAATGTTGAGAATGTAATCATGCTGCAGGACCATTCAGGCTTTGTTGCGATGATGGATGCGCTGATGCAGATGGCCGACTCGAAGCTGAAGAAGCTGAATGAGCGCAAGCGAACGACCCTTCCTCTCTCCAAGCTCTGCATTGGCATGCAGTGCGGGGGCAGTGATGCTTTCAGTGGCATTACCGCCAATCCTGCTGCAGGCCATGCCAGTGATTTGCTTGTATCAGGTGGGGCTACGGTGATGTTCAGCGAGGTGACCGAGGTACGCGACGGTGTACACCTGCTTGCCAAACGCTGTACGAGCAAGGAAGCTGTCGACAAATTGGTTGCCGAGATCGGTTGGTACGATCAGTATCTTGCAAAGGGTAGTGTCGACCGCAGTGCCAACCCGACTCCAGGCAATAAGAAAGGAGGCCTTTCAAACATTGTCGAGAAGGCGATGGGATCGATTGTGAAGAGCGGCAAGGCTCCCATTGTCGAGGTCATCGGACCCGGAGAGCTGCCGACCAAGCGCGGTCTACTATTTGCAGCGACGCCGGCCAGCGATATTGTCTGCGGTCCTTCCCAGCTTGCCAGTGGTATTACCCTGCAGGTCTTTATGACCGGTCGTGGTACGCCCTACGGCCTGGCCGAGGCTCCGGTGATCAAGGTCTGCTCACGCAATGTCATGAAACAGATGTGGCAGGACCTCATCGACCTCGATGCAGGCGGTATTGCCACCGGTGAAGAGACGGTGCAAGAGGTGGGTGAACGCTTGTTCAATCTCATCCTCGATGTGGCAAGCGGCCAAAAGCCGTATGCAGAGCAGTTCGGTCTGAACAACTTCCTCTGCTACTTCAATCCGGCTCCTATCACATGAGAAGCAGGAACACTCGATGCAACGACAGAAGGGACACTTTTAAGGAGGTGTCCTTTCATTCATTACGATTGTTCAATAATTGAACAGGAACAGGCGTCTTATCACTATACGATTTATACATTTCTTACCGCTTGTTCATACTTTCTTCATCAATACCGTGTTTACTATAGCCAAGAAACCAAGGAAGCAGGGCAATGCCACAAGCGATACCTTGGACGGAAGAGATAGGTTGCCAGACAACCTGCCTGCGGCACAGCAGGGGAGCAAGGAGACTCGATCCCTTGTCCTGTTGGAAGGCCGCAAGGCCAGAATCGGAACCCCTTCCAAGAAGCCGACTGTGAAGTCGGTCTTTCTGTATTATTGGAGTTCTTGCAGTACCAGAAATGTTGGTGTCACTGACTAACAACTGCGGCATTGCTGTCTCTCATATAACGACTACGATAAAACTCCATAACAGATTGGCCAAGCAACTCTGCTGCCTTTGCCTCTTCATTTGTTCCTGCCTCATAGCAGTATGTTCAAAATATGAACAAGCTTTTCTCTGATGAACTCTACACTAGTAAAAGTATTTTATATGGGCACAATAAACTACAAATCACAAAAAACCTGCATAAAGTGTGATAAAACTCACATAATCTGCTGGAATTATGTGATTAATTTTGACTGCTTTTCGATTTCGTTCTATACTTAACCAGAAGAGAGGAAAGGGTGAATGGAAAGAAATGCAATGCAGGATTTGGTTGCTTGGAAAGAGTCACCGTACCGAAAACCACTACTTCTCCAAGGCATTCGCCAAGTAGGAAAAACTTGGCTGCTCAAGGAATTTGGTAGGAGATACTATGAGCGGGTGGCCCTTTTCAACTTTGATGAACATCCAGAATATCGACAATTCTTTTCATCGACCAAGGATATAACGAGGATTTTAAGCAATCTCCAGTTTGCCATCGGCTTTCCAATTACAGAAGGCTCGACGCTCATAGTGTTTGACGAAATCCAGGATGCTCCTGAAGTATTGAACTCGTTGAAATACTTTCATGAAAATGGAAAGGGATATCATGTTGCCTGTGCTGGGTCGTTGCTGGGAGTGGCTTTGGCAAAACCCTCTTCCTTCCCCGTCGGCCAGGTTGATTTTTTACGAATCCTGCCTCTTACGTTTAGGGAAATGCTGGTTGCAGAGGATGAGAAGAATTTGATTGCATATCTGGATGCGAAAGTTGATTTGGATCCAATTCCCGATGCTTTCTTCAATCCTTTGGTTGAGAACTTAAAGAAATATTTTCTGATTGGTGGGATGCCTGAAGCCATGGCTCGATGGGTGAACGAGAAACATAGTGGACAGATAGACGGTATCTTATGGTCGATCATCCAAGCCTACGAACGGGATTTTGCAAAACACCCCGAGCCGAGGGAGTATCCGAAACTGATGCATATCTGGCATTCGCTTCCTTCCCAACTAGCAAGAGAAAACAAGAAATTCTTGTACCAACTCGTGAAACAAGGAGCGAGAGCAAGAGAGTATGAGGATGCACTTCACTGGTTGGTTTCTGCTGAAGTTGTTACAAAGGTGCCTCGCTGTACCAAACCTGCTTTACCCTTGTCGGCATATGAGGATCTGTCTGCTTTTAAAGTCTATGCAGCCGATGTTGCTTTACTGAGGAGACTGGCTCAACTGGATATCTCATCATTCCTCCATCCTACACAATTGTTTACCGAGTTCAAGGGAGCATTTGTAGAGAATTATATTCTGCAAGCATTGACTGCAGCGTTTCCTGTCCCTTTACGGTACTGGACCAGTAGTGATAACCGATATGAGGTTGACTTCCTTCTCCAACATAAGAATCATATCATCCCTATCGAGGTAAAGGCAGACACCAATATCTCCAGCTCTTCGTTGAAAGCCATCAAACGCCTGCATGACAATGATTTTGGTTTGAGAATTCGGTATTCCTTACAGAATCTCAAACTCGATGGTGATGTACTCAATATCCCTTTCTTTATGGCTGATTGGACTGAGAAACTCATAACCCTGGCATTGCAGCGTAGCGTTTGAGAAGCAATCCGAGCCTGCTTCTTCCTTAGGACATACCGGATTACCCTATAGGACCAATGTTGGTCCGATAATAGTGTAATCGGCTCATTCTGTCATAGGCTAAGGAGAAATGAGGTGATTGAAGTGCCGCAAAGCAGAGATTGCGAGTATACGGTTGTATACACACCCTCTTGTTTGAAAACAGTATCGGCCTTTGCCAACTATCTTGATGGCCGACTTATCTTCGGCATCAAGGATGACCGTACCGTTCTTGGTGTTGAGAATGTCCAGCAGTTGATGCTGCAGATCGAGCATGCCATCAATGACGGAATTTCTCCACGCCCGTCGTATAAGCTTTCCACGTGTACACGAGAAGGCCGCCAATTAGTTGTCCTCTCAGTCTGCAAAGGAATGAATCCACCGTATTATTATCAGCATCGTGCCTATGTGCGTTTCGATGCCTCTACTGCACCTGTTGATGCCGCACAATTGAGACAGTTGGTTCTCCAAGGTAGTGCCCTCGCATACGAAGAGCTGCCGGCAAGCAAACAGGATCTGAGCTTCAAACAATTAGAGGCAGAGTTTCAGAAGGTTCTGGGCATCGAGACCCTGAGCAACGATCTTCTCAAAACTCTGGGACTGGTCGATCGGCAAGGGTATACCTATGCCGGTCAGCTTCTCAGTGATAGTCCCGGGCCTTTTCACGCTTCACTGGACATTGCCAGGTTTGGAGAGAGTTCTTCCATATTTCTGCATCGGGAGAGTCTGGAGGAATGCTCGGTATTGTATCAATACCATCGTGTTCTTGAGCTTTTGGATGCATGGTATGGTCAGTATGAGCAAGTCAGTGGATTCTACCGGGAAAAGCGTATCCAGATTCCACGAGAAGCTTGCCGGGAGGTCTGCCGTCAGGCCTTTCTCTTGCTGAATATCTTGGCGGCCGAATTTCAGTTCCGAGAAATGTAATATTGGCCCAAGTATTCCATCGGCTTGCAATCATGGAACGCTTTGCCACCGGAGTACGAAGGATTCAGGAGTCCTATATGGACTTTCTGCAAAAACCATCCTTTCTGGTTGCTGAGAACACCGTAACCGTTGTACTTCCGAAGGTCAGCTATGGTGAGGTTCATGAGAGAAAACTGTATGCACCCGATATGAAGGCTGTACACCAGCGTGTACTTGCTCTGTTTTTTACATCGGAGACGATCACCCGATCCGATGTCGAGCACCAGCTGGGTGTCAGCGCCACCAGTGCCAAGCGAGTCCTTGCCGGGATGATGCAGTCGTATTTGGTGAAAAAGGAAGGCGATGGTCCGGCTACTCGGTATAGGAGGTTGTAGATATACCTTGTAAGGTATATATACAAAAACTACCCTATAGGGTATGCTGATACAGCATAGGAGGATGTATGCAATACCCTATCCAGACACCGGTCCAATTAGGTTCTTACCTCAGGACACGCAGGAAGGCTTTGGGCTTGACGCAGAAGGAAGCCGCTTTGAGAATCGGTCTGCTTCCTAAAACCATCTCTGCGTTGGAGAACGATCCTCTTCATTGCTCGATCGAGAGTCTGTTGCGGCTGCTTTCAGCTCTGAATTTGGAATTCCTCTTGCAAGGCAAGGAGGATGCTCCTCAAGGGAATATGTGGGAATGAGAACACAGACGACACTTGATGTATGGATGAATGGAACATTTGTGGGCCGTTGGTCGAGAGACAAGGGTGTCCATACGTTTGAGTATGATGTTTCCTATGTACAAAACCCAAACGCCTGCCCGCTTTCTCTCTCTTTACCCTTGTACCAAACTTCTGTTGGTACGTTTGTTGAATCATTTTTTGATAATCTCCTTCCCGATAGCTTTGAGATCAGGCGAAGACTTGCTCGACGGTTTGGATGTGCATCGGATTCTGCCTTCGATATTCTCGCTGAGACCGGGCGTGATTGTGTCGGAGCTCTACAGATACTGAAAAAGGATAGTCCGATACCTTCAGTACGCACTGTTGAGAAGCAAGCTCTTACTGAACATGAGATTGAACTGCTTCTTCTGGATGCTGTCTCCAATAATCCAATATCGGTGAACAATGACGATTTCTTTCGTATTTCCCTTGCTGGAGCACAGGAAAAAACAGCATTGCTGTTTCATGATGGTTCGTGGTGCATGAGCCTTGGTGCAACTCCCAGCACCCATATTATTAAATTACCAATACGTGCAATGAATTCACTTAGCCTCGATTTGCATAACTCAGTCGAGAATGAGTGGCTTTGCCTGCAGATTCTTCAAGCTTTCGGTCTGCCTGTTGCTCAAGCGGATATGCATGATTTCGGCAACCAGCGTGTGCTGGTGGTAAAGCGTTTTGATAGAAAGCTTTCCGGTGATGGCTCTTGGTATGTTCGAATCCCTCAGGAGGATTTTTGCCAAGCTCATGGACTTCCTTCAAGCCGGAAGTATGAAGTTGATAAGGGAGTGGGAATACAAGCGTGTATGGATTTGCTCCAAGCTTCCAGCCAGGCGTATGGAGACAGGAAGACCTTTCTTAGTGCACATTTCCTCTATTGGCTCATGGCCGCACCTGATGCTCATGCCAAGAATTTCAGCCTGTATCTTGAACAACAGGGACGCTTTCGGATGACACCGCTCTATGACGTGCTTTCTTTGCATCCGGTGATTGAACAGGGCAAAGGACAGATATTTGATCGGAAAGTAACGCTGGCAATGGGGTTGGAGCGCAGAGCTCATCGATATGGTTGGTCGACTATGCAAAGGCAGCATTGGTTGGATACTGCAAAACTTTGCGGTGCCGAACACATAATGCAGACTATCATGGATGAAACGTTGCATGACCTGCCACAAGTCCTTGAGCGCTTGGAGAGTCAATTGCCGCAGGATTTTCCACAAGACGTAGCACAGCCGATATTCAATGGAATGCGAAAGGCCGCTTTACGATTGCAATCCTAGCAATTGGATTTCTCCCTCAAGAGGGCGAGGGTCCGCATGCAGCTGTAATAACGCTTCTTCACAGGGCTCGTCGCTTGCCTATGCCATGTCTGAAGCACCTCAGGCTCCTCGTACCAGTCGTTTCGCACCCTCCCTTGGTCAAGCAGTGTCTGTAGGCCCGGGATGGGTTTCTTGCTCTTTAGGACTGCTTCAGTCAATGCATCGGCAAGCTCGTCATAGGAAGGATGGATGAATCGATCGGTGTAGGAAAGATACCCCTCCTGCACCATCTCAATGCCCTCCTCCAGTAGATTGGCATCTTCTACCGTGTCTGCCAGGGAAAGGTAGAAGAGACTTGCCTTGTGCTTGCCCTCCTGGCGTCTGAGCACCCTTCCCATGCGCTGCACACGCTGGCGTTGTTCACTGGTGGAGGAGAGGATGATCCCCACATCGGCAGACGGTATGTCCAACCCTTCGTCGAGAGCCTTGCAGGAGACAAGGATTCGGGCCTCCCCGCTTCGATAGTTCTCCAGTGCAATGGTCCGCTCGACATCGCCCATCTCACTATGGTAGTGCACCACTTCCTTGGGGTAGCGACGTTTGAGTCTCTCATACAACTCCTCGCTTTGGGTTATCCGCTCGCCGAAGATGATGATCTTGCTTGTATGGTCAAGAAGAGCGATGAGGTCGAAGGTACAATCGAGGCGCTGGGGTGCCAGGTTGATGAGGGCCCTGCGTTGCTGATAGAGACCTAGGAGCAGTCTGGCAAGTTCAGCGATGGTTTCATCCTTGCTGGAGCAAAGATCCTCAAGGGCGTAGAAGAATGCAAGCCCTTTGAGTTTGTCCAGGTAGGGAGCAAGTTTTTTCAATCGTTTTGACGTGTTGCTGATTCTTCCTGAGAGCTCAGAATAGGTAAGTTTCTGCATCTCCGTCATGGTAATTTCGATGTTGTGGATCACCGCTTGGTTGATCACCCCTTGCTGCATCGCTTCATTGAACCCGTAGGTATAAAAGAGCGGGCCAAGGGCTGGTACCAGATGGGCGGCGAATCCATTGGTCTGGGGTGTGGCCGACAACCCAAGGGCGTGATAGCACTTGTTCTCTTCTTCAGACAACCCATCGAGGAAGGAGAATATCTTTCGGTTCTCCGCACTGGCATAGTGATGGCACTCATCGGCGATGAGCAGCACCGGTTCCTTGTTCTTGATCTTCTGCAGCAGGATGTTTGCTAGTGTGTACCGCGCTGAGTTGACTACATAGATCATCACCGGCTTGTCATGCGCCTGGTGGTGATTTCCATGGACCCAGCCGATATCATCACGTCTAAGGCCCAGATCGTGCTGGTGCGAGAGGATGCTCGCCTTCCACTGACCGACGAGGAAAGTCTTTGGGACGACGATGACGATATGAAGTCTCTTTGCAAGGTGCAGTTGCAGCTGTCTGGCGGCGTAGAGTGCCAGGATGGTTTTCCCGGCTCCGGTGACCACTTGCACAATACCACGGCCTTTGTTTTGCAGCCAGGATTCAATGCATGCGCTCTGCCATGCATATAGTGAGAAGCTCATCGCGTAGGTACACTCCTTCAGTCACCCTAACATAGCAACCTTTGTATGGCAATGTATTGTTTTGTTCCTTTTAGGATTGAACAGCTTCTGCACATACTCTATGATTTTACCGATGTACAGTGAAGGAGAAGTCATGGATTACGATACCTTGTATGGTGAGTATTTGGTCTTTGAGAAGTCTTTGAAGGAGAAGCTCAAGACGTTGACCAAGTTGCAGAAATCAGTTGCGAAGCAGATGGAGAGCGGCGATGTGTTCCGCTGTGTTTCCGATACCGCCTCTCTGAATCAAGTCGGCGGGGAAGTCGAGTCCATTGCCGGTGAAATGCATGCCTTGTTGGAAGGCTTCGATGCAAGAGAGTACCTGGAAAGCGGCTTGTTCACCGAACAGTTGCTCGCCGAATGTGCAAAGAAGGGTGTCGACGTAATCGGGTCCTTCCCTGTATTTGAGATGTTTCCCTACACCGTACGCATCGATGTGGAAAACCAGGAGGTTTTTGTCGACCGCAAGAAGGTTTCGTGTCTGAGGCCTTCGGCTTTGGTGAGCACCATCAAGGGCGGGCAGGAGAAACTCTACAAGGCGAGTTTCAATGCAACCCAGTTCGCCAACGAGTTGGCTGTTGCCTATGACCTTGCTCTCTTGAGCTTGAACAAGCCAGCCGGATCGGATCTGTATCTGACAACGCTGTATAAGTATCTGGTACCGATGAGCCGGTTCCGCAAGGACTACGACCAGCAAAGCTATGCCTTCGATATCGCCCGCCTGTTCGATAATGAGATGGTGGAGGTCAAGGGAGGGAGAAGCTATCAGTTCGGCCCGAGCCGCAACAGCAACAAGACGCTTCGCATTCTCGACCGAAGCGGAGCAGAACATTTCCTGGCCACAATCAGGTTCTTTTAGTGAGGTAGCAGATGGAGACAGAGACACGGATCAGCGCAACCATCGCCCAGCTTTCCCAGGGCGAGGTTCCTGAAAGCGAGGAGTTGCTCGACCAGCTTACGGTTGGTTTGCAATTCCTTACCGACTTTTGGCGCGAGAAGTACCTGCAGCAGTTCATCCTGCAAGGCGGCAGCAAGATCAAATTCCTGACCGGCGGCAAGGGCAGTGGGAAGACGCACTGCCTGCACCTGTTCCAATCGGTTGCCAAACAGGAGGGATATTTGACGGTTTCCCTCTCTGCGCGGTCGCTCTGGCTCCACGATTTTCGTGAGTTCTATCTGGAGGTGCTCAAGCAAGCTGATGTGATGGGCTTGCTCGGGCGTTGCAGTGAACGAATCGTTGAGGCTATGGGATTCTCTGCCGATGATATCGAACCTGGTTCTACGTTCTTGGACCGCCTTGCCATCGAAGGCTTGGCCGACGGCCTTACCCGCCGCGAGATCCGCAACCAGCTGAAGCAGATGTTTCTGGACAACCGTCGGATGGACAACAACTTCAGCCTTGCCTGCAGTCTGCTCTGCGGCTCCTTGCTCGGCCATCCTGCTCTTGAGCAGGCAAACAAGGATCTTGTCCTTGGATGGATGCATGGTGATAAGAAGATCCGCATGACCAGCCTCAGGCCTTTGGGGATGGCTCCAAGCAGAATCACCAAGTACAATGCCCGCAACCTCTTGCGCTCGCTTGCAGAGCTGGTGCACCTTGCAGGCTACAACGGCCTGGTGGTCACCGTCGATGACCTGGATGTGATGGTGGACAATTCGGGCATGAATCCGTTCCACTACACGAAGATGAAGCGTGAGGATACCTATGAGAGCATCCGCCAGCTCATCGACGACATCGATACATTCAGCCACTTCCTTGTTGTGTTCGGTTTTGGCCGCGAGCTTATCGACAATGAGAATGCGGGTCTGAAGGCGTATCAGGCACTGTGGATGCGCATCCAGAACGAGGTGGTCTCCGATAGGATCAACACGTTCACCGACATCATCGATCTCGATGCCGTAGCCATGCAGGTGTATACACCAGAAATGCTGGTGCAGATGAGCCAGAAACTGGCCGCGATCGTACAGCATATCAATGTAGAGACACGGCCCATCGATGAGCAGATCGCCCAGCACTTGATCAAACAGGCAAAGTTGGGCGGGGTTTCGATCCCGCGTTTGGTGAATCAGGCGACATTGGGGTTGCTCAAGGCCGATACAGAGGAGGGTCAGTATGAGCTGGGGGTATGAAGAGAGACATATGATCGAGGCCCTGCGCTCGGGGATCCCTTCGAAGGCGATCGGGCATCATTTTTGCGAGGCGCGTGCCGACTTGTTGAGCAGCATCATCGAACAGCTCGATCAAGTATGTGAAGAAGGCACCAGCGATGCCATGATTTTCAGCGGCAAGTATGGCGAGGGCAAGACCCACCTGCTCAATACCGTCTATACGCTCGCCCATGCACGCAACATGGTGGTTTCGGTGGTATCATTGAGCAAGGAGACTCCGCTGGACAAGCCGTATCTGGTCTATCCGAAGTTGATCAGCAATACGTACCTGCCCGGGCATCTGCAGCCGGGGTTCATCCAGGAGCTGGATAAGCTTACTCCCAATGTCCCGCTCACCAATGACCTGCTTCTGTATGCAGCTACGCAGCTTGAGACCGATAGGCTCTACTATCTCTTGCGTTCCTATGTACATACCGACGACCAGGAGGAGCAGTTCCTTCTGCGTACCGATATGGAAGGGGATTTTGTTCCCAACCCCATGATCAAGAAGATGTACCGCAGGATTTTCAATGAAAAGGTGTCGTTCAATCAGAACTTTGTGAAGTCACGGCATACCAAGGACTATATCGCTTTTGTCAGCCACTTGTTCCGGCAGCTGGGCTATCGGGGTTGGGTGGTGCTCTTCGATGAGTCCGAGTTGATCGGTCGCTTGAGCAAGAAGGCTCGCTCCAAGGCTTACCAGACGATTGCTTCCTTCCTGTTTCCTCCCAAGCAGCTGGAGGCAACGTTCAGTCTGTTTGCGTTCAGCTCCTCCTATACCGAGGATGTGATCGAAGCCAAGGCGGAGTACCAGAATCTGGAGGAGTTGTACCCTGAGGACCAGATGCCGATGAAGGCTGTTCTGGATGCGATTGTGAATGCTCCCCAGCTCAAGCCGCTGACACCACGTGAAATCCAGCAGATTTTGGAGAAGATCGTGGATTTCCACGGCAAGGCGTATGACTGGAAGCCCGATGTCGACTTGAAGGCGATGCTTTCACAAGTTGACCGCAGCGGCTATCTCCTGCGTTCCAAGATCAGAAGTGCCATCGAGTACCTCGACCAACTTTATCTCTACCACTCGGTGGGCAATAGTACGGTCAGGGCGTTGGAGGAGGAGAAGTACGAAGAGGATGCGGTCGACAACACTCCCACCTTCGAGGAGTTGTTCGAGGAGTAGATGGATGGGCCCTCCGGGAGGAGGGCCTGGTACGCTAGAAACATGGTTCCCTTGTTTTAGTAAACATTTTTACAATCCCAGACATCCAATAGGTACTACATGGACACCATCCTTTCTAGTATATGCATACTTTGTTCCTGTAAGTATCATGAGAAAAGAGGGGTGTTTCATTCTGTTTGTATCTAGCCGCTCCTGAAGTTTTAGAAGATTTCCGGCTGCCGTATCGATAGCACTGCCTCCAAGCTTTACCTCAACCAATCCAAAAGAACCATTTCTAAGATGAATAACTGCGTCACACTCGAGATCGGTTTTATCTCTGTAATGGTAAACATTCCCATCAAGAGCTTCTGCAAAGACTCGTAGGTCACGTATGCAGAGATTTTCAAAGAAAAGTCCCATGGTCTGTAAATCGTCTAACAAATCTTGTGGCCCTATTCCCAATGATGCAGTAGCAATAGATGGATCGGTAAAATGCCGTGTATCAGTCGTTCTGATTGCGGTTTTTGAACGAAGCTTTGGGTTCCAAGCTGGAAGGTCTTCTACAACAAAAATCTTTTTTAATGCAGAAATATATGTATAGACAGTGTTATAATCAAGAGTATCAACATCATTCGCTACCATATCATCACGAATTGTGGTTATTTTTGCATCTGAAGCTATAAATCTAGAATACGAATGCAATAAGTTTTTCATGCGTTGTGGATCTTTCGCGATTCCATCAACTCTAGATGCATCTTTATTAACAATCGAGTCTACATAATCAAATGCTTGTTGCAAGGCAACTCTTTGTGACTGGCCGATGGCTTTGGGCCATCCACCTCTACAAATAAGGAATGCTAATTCCTCAATGGAAATGTTGCTATCTGCTGAGATTTCATTTTTTGAGCCAAATAGGGACCGTAAGGAGACCGACCCATCAGAATCTTTACTCTCAAAAAGTGACATAGGCCGCATAGTCATTCTTGTTATGCGACCCGTCCCCGAGTGTGAATTTGACATATCGTCAGCTGGGACAAAGGATCCGGTGAGAATGAATTGATTGAATTCATCCCGCTTATCAACATCAAAACGGATGGCATCCCATAGTTTTGGTGCAAGTTGCCATTCATCGATAAGCCTGGGAGTTTTTCCTTTAAGTAGTTGCAATGGATTCAACTCTGCTAAAGCGAGATTTTGTTCTTTGTCCAAGGGATCTTGCATATACACAACGCTTTTCGCTTTTTGCAATGCTGTAGTTGTTTTTCCACACCATTTTGGCCCTTCAATAAGTACGGCACCTTTGGCTTCAAGCCCATCGCTTAATACTATATCTGCAATTCTAGGAAGATACTCTTTCATATGGATTTCTCCTTCAAGAATAAATTATTATAAAAAAATGAAATAGTCAACCAAATTCAGTAGAATGGACCGTTTTCATTCAGTAGAATGGACCGTTTTCATTCAGTAGAATGGACCGTTTTCATTCAGTAGAATGGACCGTTTTCATTCAGTAGAATGGACCGTTTTCATTCAGTAGAATGGACCGTTTTCATTCAGTAGAATGGACCGTTTTCATTCAGTAGAATGGACCGTTTTCATTCAGTAGAATGGATTAGAATCCATACCTCGATCCGGTTCCTCTCACACTGCGATACGCTTGAAATAATCCTTTGCTTCTTTTCTATTGGGGAATTTTTCCTTTGAGCTCTTTTACGAGTATGCGAACTGTTGTACATGGGCACATCTTGGAAGGAAGGGTGATGCACTGGTTTTTGTATTCTGCATATTTTGTCTCAACGATTGAAATTGCTGAATTGGTGAGAAGGTGCTTTATCAAAGGAAAATGACCATATAAATGAGATAAAACCTCACTAAGATGTATATTTCTCGATAACTATCCGGACTTACTCATTGAGCTCTCTTGTCTAGTCTGCTCGATGCCTGTTTAGACCGACAACGATTCTTGTCGGTCCGTCTCAGTACAGAGAGACAATTGCTTGAACACTGAGAGTAATAAAGCAGGCCGGCCTCCTATGAAGCCGACCTGCAAAGGGTGTTATGAAGAACTCAGAAGTAGGGCCTACCCCGTATCAACCTTTGACGCCTCCGAGCATGAGGCCTGAAACGAAATGTTTCTGCACGAACGGGTAGATGATCAGAACCGGAAGCATGCCCAGTACCATGACTGCCATCTTCAGGTTGTTGTAGACATACTGACCACCGCCGAGCGACTCGTCGGATTCGAACATCAATGAGCGCAAGACCACCTGCAGGGTGTACTTGCGGCTGTCGTTGATGAACATGATAACCTCGAAATACCTGTTCCAGTAACTTACAAAGTAAAACAACGTAACAGCGGCAATGATGGAGACCGAAAGAGGCAGGACGATTTTCAGCAGGATGGTAACGTCGTTGCAGCCGTCGAGGGTGGCGCTCTCAATCAGCGAGACCGGGATGCTGGTCATATAGTTCTTGATGATGACCAAATTGAACGTCGAGATGGCAACCGGGAATATGATCGCCCCCATGCTGTTGATGAGCCCAAGCGACCGTACAACGATGTAGAAGGGCATAATGCCCGCATCGAAGACCATCGTGAACACAATCGCCTTCATGATGATTGACCTGCCCACCAGATGCTTCTGCGCCAAGGCGAAGCCCATCGGAACGGTGATCAGCATCGAAAGCGCGGTGCCCAAGAAGGCTACGAACAGCGAGTTCTTGAAGGCTCCCATGTAGCCGCTGTTGAGCACGCGCCAGTAGTTCTGCAGCGTGAACGAACGGGGCATGAGCAGGTAGTCGGCACCCATGACATCAATGTCTTTGGCAACGGAGGTGATGAGGACGTTCCAGATGGGAATGATGAAGATCAGGCAGATGAATGCCAAAAGCAGGGTGTTGATCACCCGAAAGAGCTTGCGGCTCCCGCTTTCGCGGATTGTGGTCGGTGTGGTTTGCTTCATGCTCTATCTCCTACAGAATCGGTTCGTCCAGGAACCGGGCGCTGAGCTTGTTGGTGGAGAGCACCAACGTCAAGCTGACAATGGACGTGAACATACCCACTGCGATCGAATATCCCAAATCACCTGCAAGCACCCCTTCGCGGAATACATAGGTCTGCAGTACATCGGCCACGTCGTAGACGGCGGCGTTATACATGACCAGCACCTGCTCGAATATCAGCAGCACATGGCTGAGGTTGAGAAGCAGCATGGTCACAATCGTGGAACGGATGCCCGGAATCGTCACATGCCACAGCCGTCCCCAGTGGCCGGCCCCGTCGATGGTCGCAGCCTCGTAGAGCTCGGGCTGGACCGTCGTCAGGCTCGCCACATAGATGACCGCCCCGTAGCCCATCTGACGCCAGATGTAGGAGCTGACCAGAACAGGACGGAAGAATTTCGCACTCGCCATGAAATAGACCGGCTCGCCACCGAATTTGGTGATGATGTTGTTCACCAAGCCGGTGGAAGGGGAGAGCAAGTTAACGAAAATACTGCCCACCACAACCCAGCTGAAGAAGTAGGGAATGTAGATGAGAAACTGAATGAACCGCTTGGACTTCACGCTCTTCAGCTCATTGATCATCAGGGCGACGATGAGCGGGGCGGGGAAGTAGAAGACAATGTTCGCCAGGCTGATAACCAACGTATTACGGAACGCATTCCAGAAAATCGTCGAGGAGAGCAGGCGCTGGAAATTCTCCAGTCCTACAAACGAAACCTTCGAGCGGAATCCATAGTCGGTGAATCCCAGGCTCAACCCCAAGAGGGGAAGGTATTTGAACAAGAGGTACCAAACCACGCCCGGCAGGAGCATCAGAAGCAGGAACTTCTGGCTCTTCAGCCGAGTCAAGAGCGGTGGTTTTGTACGAATAACTAATGGTTTGTCTGCCATCGCATGACTCCTTATCGAATACAACGTAATACTGCGGGTTTGTCCGCGCCAAGCATCAAGCTTTTCTCATCCGGCTGGCTCGAGCCTGCATACAGGGTATAGGGACCGCTCACTGTATGGCGGATTCCCTCTGTGTCAACGGCAGTGAAGCGCCGCTTTTCAATGCGTAAGTGTACCAGTTTTTCCTCGTCCCCTTGAAGCAGCACACTGCTCATGCCGCAAAGCACAGGATGAGGTGGAAGATCGGGTCCTTCCATCTTCAAGTAGAGCTGCACCACCGTTCTCGATGCAATAGAGGAGGTATTGCGAACCGAAACCGCAACCTCTACATCACCCTCATCGGTCTCTTTTGCCTGCAACCCGTCAAAAGAGAAGGATGCATAGGACAGGCCGAAACCGAAGGGGTAGAGCACATCGCAATGGTCACAGTAACGGTAGGTTCGACGATTCAGCGAATAGTCGGTGAAGGCGGGCAGCACCGCCTCGGCCTTGTAGAACGTGACCGGAAGCTTTCCCGACGGACTGAAGGCGCCGAACAAGAGGTGTGCGATCGCCCTTCCTCCCTCCTGGCCTGGATACCAGCCCTGGATGAGGGCCCTCACATTGGAATACTGCTCGATTTCGGGGTCGAGGCTGCCTCCGGACAACAGGACCACGATGATCGGCTTGCCCGTCCGGGCTACTGCCTTGAGCAGCTTTCTTTGGCACAATGGAAGTCGCAAGTCATCCTTGTCTCCCGCCCAGCCGCCGTTGCCGTCGTCGTGCATCTCACCTTCGACCGTCTCGTTCAGTCCCAGACAGAGTACCACCACATCACTGGCCTTGGCCATGAACACAGCCTCGGAGAGCCTGTCGTCCTCCTTGGCAAGTCGTTCCACCTTGTTCTTTGTCAGACCCGAGCCTTCGCTGTACAAGATTCTTGCATACTCTTGGGTATACTCCCGCAGACCTTCAAGAATCGTGACATACCTGCTTGAGGTGCCATGGTAGTTGCCCCAGAGGGCCTGGGTGCTGTCGGCATTCGGTCCGATGACCGCAATGGAGCCGACATCCTTCTTCCTCAAGGGAAGCAGGCCATCGTTCTTCAGCAGAACCAACGAGCGGCAGGAAGCCTCATAGGAGAGAAGGGCATGTTCTTCGCTGTCCAGGCTCTCAAGGCCCAGATTGTCGTACACGGTAGCCCGGTCGAACTGGCCCAGCTTGAAGCGGGTGGTCATCACCCGAACTGCGGCCTGCTTGATCTCTTCTCGGCTTATCAGGCCTTTCTGAAAGGCCTTGTCCAGGCTCTGGTACTCGCAGCCGCAGGCAAGGTCGCACCCCCGCTTCAAAGCCAGGGCCGCCGACTCCTCCTCGCCCTTGGTGACCTTGTGGTTGAGGTGGAAATCGCGAATAGCCCAGCAGTCGGAGATGTACATGCCTTCAAAGCCCCACTCGCCTCTGAGCTTGTGCTCCATCAAAAAGGAGCTGGCGCAACACGGTTCGCCGTTGAGGGCACTGTATGCGCCCATCACAGCATCGACCATTGCTTCCTTCACAGCCGCCTCGAAAGCGGGCAGGTAGGTCTCCTCCAAGTCTTTCTTGCTTACTACAGCATTAAAGCCGTGCCTAAGAGGCTCAGGGCCGCTATGGGCGGCAAAGTGCTTGACGCAGGAGGCCGTCTTGAGCACCGACTCTTCACCCTGCAGTCCCTTGATGAAGGCTACCGCAAGACGTTCAGTCAAATACGGGTCCTCTCCAAAGGTCTCTTGGCCGCGTCCCCAGCGGGGGTCGCGGAAGATGTTCACATTCGGCGACCAGACGGTAAGGCCCTTGTAGATGTCCCGGTCTCCCTCGGCTTTGTAGAGATTGTATTTGGCCCGCTGCTCGGTTGAGACTACAGAAGCGATCGATGAGATGAACTCGGGATCGAAGAGGGAAGCCAAACCGATGGCCTGGGGGAACACGGTGGCGGTTCCGCTGCGTGCGGCTCCATGCAATCCCTCGTTCCACCAGTTGTAGGCAGGGATGCCCAGGCTCTCGATGGCAGGGGCGTCGTGGCGGAGCTGACTCATCATCTGAGGCAGGTTCATGCGTTCTACCAGCTCTTGCGCTCTCTGTCGTGCGTTCATTGCATCCTCTTCATGGTCAATCTAAAGAATCGGTTTCCAGGGGACCCCGGAAACCGATAACCAGTCGTTGTTCGCTTCTTCTCTTAGCGGGCTGCGTTCAGTTCCTCGAGGATCTTCGGTCCGTTGATCGATTTCCAGAAGTTCTCGTACTCGGCCAGGCCCTGCTCCAGGGAGACGGTTCCGACGATGATCTTCGTAGCGATCGACTCACGGGTGCTCTTGATCGAAGGAGCGACGCGGTCGTAGGCAACCGATACTCCGACAGGGACATCGGCGGCATGGTTCGGACCGAGGTTGGCCGACATTGCCTTGATGTGCTCTATCTGCTTGGGCAGACCCTGCTTGAGAGCCGGGGTGAGCGCGAAAGCGAGGTTGTTGATATCGATGTCGATGAACGAGTCGCTGAGGTAGTTGAGCGTGTACTTGTACCCGCTGTTCGCTGCCTTGGCGCTGGGGACAATGGCCTTGTTCGCATCGAGGGTGTAGTGCTTGCCTTCAAGCCCGATCCCGAAGAATGCCGGGTAGACCTCTGGATCGGTGACGATGGTCTCGAGGACCTTCACAGCAGCATCGGGATTCTTGGTCTTGGATGAGACGACGAATGCGGTCTGGGTCGCCTCGTTGAGGCTTCCTCCGAATCCCTCGGGTCCAACAATCTTATAGACCAGGTGCATCTCGGTGTACTTGTTCGCGGCCGTGGTGTTCTGCACGTAGTTGATGTAGTTGGTGACATAGTCTATGGAGGAAGCGGCCTGGCCGGTATAGGTCTTCTCACGCATGCCGCTGTTCTCGGTGGTGATGAACTCCTGGTTCAAGACGCCGTCCACATACAGCTGGCGCAGGTAGGCAAGAGCATTCTTCATCTCAGGAGTCTGGAACCCGTCGACAAAGACGCCGTCCTGAAGATAGACCCCACCCCACGCTCCAAAGGAGTTGTAGAAGAACTGGAAGTTGTCGACTCACTTGGGGAAGTTGAAGGGAATGATTCCCTTGCCGACGAACTTCGCCATCTCGGTGCGGAACTCTTCGGTGGTCGGGGTGCTGGAAAGCTTGACGCCATACTGCTCCATCAGGTCCTTGCGGATGAAGATGGCCTTGCTCTTGGGGTAGTTGTAGGGAACAAAATAGGTCTTGCCGTCGATCTGCAGGTCCTTGAACAGGTTGGGGTCGAGCTTGGATAGGGCGGGACTGTTCTTGATGTAATCGGTCAAGTCAAGAATCTGCTCACGGGCGACCATGGTCGGAATCTTGGTCATTGCCTGGGCTACGACGAACAAGTCGGGGATGTCCCCGCTGTTTACCAGCGTGGCAAGCTTGTCGGTGTAGGAGGCAAGCGGGGGGATGATGGGGTTGATCTTGGTCCCCGTCTTCGATTCGATCAGGGCGGTAATGGCACCCTGAAGTTCCGGGTCGGTACTCAGACCGTAGGTGTTGTCGGCGGTGGCGAGTGTAAGGGTCGGGGTCTGGGCAACACTTGCATCTTTCTGTCCTGCGGCCACAACGGCGGTCAGACAGAGCAGCAGGGTTGCAAAGGTAAGCAGTAAGCGCTTGGTGTTCAACATAGGATTCCTCCTCTCTAGTTTACTCACATTGAGCAGTTGTAGGTAGTATAGGGGCCCTTTTTTCTCCAGTCGTTAGCAGAAAGGGAGAAATAGTTATACTTTTTCGTAGATACGGTATTGTTCTTGTCCGGCCATCTTTTATAGGATGTCTGCAGCAAAGCAAGGAGTATGGGCCATGTACGTACGCATTACCTCGTCAGGAAGGTTTTATTACAAGGAAGGGGAAGGCAAGAGCGAGCACCACCACCAGGACGACTATCAGATCCAGCTCGTCTATGCCGGCAAGGCACGCAACTATTTCGACGGCCAACCCTATGACCTGGAGAGCGGGGACATTGTCTTCTGCCGCAAGGGCCGCTACCACGCCTTCAGTGCAACCAGCAAGGAAGGGGTGAAAATGCTGGAGGTGAAGTTCACCTCAGCCGATGAGAGTGTACAGGAGGTACTGGGTGGCATCGACACCAAGTTCGCCGATCGTGAGAACCAGATCTATACACTGCTGTCCCGCATTGTCCTGGAGGGACAGCGTAAAGCCTTGCACTACCGTTCGATGTCCTCGGCCCTCTTGATGGAGTGCCTGCTCTCCATGAACCGCCTGTGCCTTGAACACTCGCTGCCCCTGTATGAATCGAATCCGATTCACCAGCTGCGCCGATCCTCGTTGGCAACCAAGAGCGAAGTACTGGACAGTGTCGATGCCTATATCAACAGCCATATCGGCACATCCTTCAGCCTCTCCCAGATGGCTGATGAGTGTGGATACAACCAGGACTACCTGTACCGGGTGATCAAGAAGCAGACAGGATTGTCGGCGATCAAGTACATCAACCTGGTCAAGTTCGAGCGCTCGCTCTCTCTCATCCAGAACACCGAGCTGTCGCTCAGCGAGATCGGGTGGAACCTTGGTTTTGAGAACCTTCAGTACTTCTCGCGCTTCTTCAAACAGCACGGCGGCATCGCCCCATCGGAGTATATCGAGAAGGTGAGGCGCACTACTCGTACCGACTACTAATCTACGAAAAAGGATAACTTCTGCCGGCATTCTGCCAACGACAAACGCTCTTTGAGGACGTATACTTTTGGGCAAACAGAGTATGAACGGGAGGAGCGGCATGGAAAAAAAGCGATATGCCCAAGTCGGGACCGGAGGTCGGGCCCGTATGTTCTACGAAGCAATCGCCACACGGTACCAGGACAGCAGTGCCTTGGTGGCCTTTTGTGATATGAGTCAGGTGCGGATGGACTTTTCCAATAAGATCCTGGTTGAGAAATGCAACCACAGTCCGGTTCCCACCTATAAGCATACCGAGTTCGACCGCATGATCGACGAGCAGAAGCCCGATGTAATCATCGTCACCACCGTAGACCGCACCCACGATCAGTACATCATCCGTGCGATGGAGAAGGGCTGCGACGTCATATGCGAGAAGCCCATCACCACCGACAACGAGAAGGGACAGGCGATTCTCGATGCCCAGAAGCGATACGGCAAATCCATCCGCGTCACCTTCAACTACCGCTACGCCCCCCACCACTCCAAGGTCCGCGAGCTTATCGCAAGCGGAGTAATCGGAGAGGTGTACTCCGTTCACTTCGAATGGCTGCTCAACACCGAGCATGGGGCCGACTACTACCGCCGCTGGCACCGAAACAAGGTCAACAGCGGAGGGCTTCTGGTCCACAAGTCCACCCACCACTTCGACCTGGTCAACTTCTGGCTGGGCACCCAGCCCAAGACCGTCTTCGCTTTCGGCGCCTTGAACTTCTATGGTCAGGCTGCCGCCCAGAAGCGGGGTGTTGAGAGTTTCTATGCACGTTGCCATGGCAGCGAGGCCGCCAAGGGCGACCCGTTTGCCATTGATATGGAGAACAATCCCACTCTCAAGGGGCTCTACCTCGATGCCGAGGCTGAGAGCGGCTACATCCGCGACCGCTCCGTCTTTTCCGACGATATCAGCATCGAAGACACCATGGCCGTCCTGGTCAAGTACAAGAGCGGGGCCATGCTCTCCTACTCGCTGAACTCCTACCTTCCTTGGGAAGGGTTCAACGTGGCCATAAACGGCAGCAAGGGCCGTATCGAGTATACCGCCCTCGAACGGCCGTATATCAACGCCGGCGGCAAGCAGTGCGATGAGGGGGCGACGGTCTTTCACAAGGTACGGGTCTGCCCCCTGCTCGACACCCCCTATGAGGTGGAGGTCCAGATCAAGGAAGGCGGCCATGGCGGGGGAGACCCGACCATGCTTGACGACATCTTCCTTGAGAACCCTCCCTTCGATCCTCTGCATAGAAGTGCCGATCATACCGACGGTCTGCGTTCGATCCTCACCGGTATCGCCGCCAACAAGAGCATTGCCAGCGGCCTTCCCGTAGATGTTGACACCCTCCTGCATTGGTAAGGGTATAAGGAGCTTATTCGTGTACGACGTCCTGTTATTCTCAGAAGACTTCTCCTCCTTTCCCCTCGGACCCTTTCCCTTCGACAGTGAACATTCGGCGATGGGCGAGTACCACTACTATCCCGAAACCGGCTACAAGGGGCAGTGGCACGACCCGATCGCCAACTACAACTACAAAGGCCCGTCCTGGGTGGTGACCAACCCCCTGATGGACGGGACTCATATGATGGAGCTTTCGCGCATTCAGGAGCCGGTTGAGAAGGGAACGCTTCCCACGCTGGTTTCAGGTGACACACGATGGCGGGACTGCCAACTGACCGTGCATCTGCGTCCGCTCTCAAAGGATCTTTTCAGCGGGGTGTTGGTGCGCTATCAGACGAGCCTGAGGCATTACGGCGTATTTTTCACCAAGGAAGGTCTTGAGGTGCAGAAGGTCGACCTCACCGAGCGCACCATCCTCAAGACGGCGGCGATTGATTGGTCGACCCAGGAGTTTCAGAATCTTGTGGTAACCACAACAGGTACTGTGATAACCGTCTGCTTGAACGGCCGGGAAGTGATGAGTGTTGAGGACGACCGCTATTCCCATGGGGCCATCGCCCTGTGCGGCTGCATGCCCACCCAATATGCAACCCTTGAGGTGAAAGCCACCCAGGCTGAACAGGACAGACTAACCGAACAGAAAGCAAACGAACAGAAGCGTATCCATGAGAAGCGAACGCTGTATCCTCAGCTGAAGGCCGATAGGAAAATCGACCTCAAAAACTATGGCGCCGGTCGGCAGATTCGCTTCGGTCACCTCACCGGAACCGATGAGCTCTTCTTTGTCATGGCCCAACACCAGAGGAGGGTCTACAAAGACCGTTATCCGGTCATCAGCTGCCTGACGGCGGTGAGTCTGGCTACTGGTACGATCTTGTGGCAGCTCGGTGAACCGAGACAGGACGATGATGTGGCTCAGCTTACCACCGACCTTCCCTTCCAGGTCTATGACATCGACAACGACGGTGTTGACGAAGTCATCGCCTCGTGGGATTTCAAGCTCTTCATCCTCGATGGCAGGACCGGGGAGGTGAAGAAACAGATGGACACTCCGCCCAACGAGGAGCCTGCTGATGACCTGTGCGGCGTTGAGTTCGGTCATCATGCTTTCGAGCATCTGAATATAGATGCGATCAGGATTGTGAATGTGACGGGCAAGAGCCGGCCGACAGACCTGTTGATCAAGGATCGGTATGCACGGCTTTGGATCTACGACGACCGGTTCAATCTGGTCTGGAAGTTCACCCACAACAATACCGGTCACTTCCCTTACGCCTACGACTTCAACGGCGACGGCAAGGATGAGATCTTCAGCTGCTACAATATGATCGACTGTGAAGGAAATCTTCAGTGGGAGCTGCCGATCGCCATCGACCATACCGATGAGATTGTCATCGGCCCGATCGATCCCGACCATGGAGAGCTCATCGCCATTGTCTCCGGCTGGGAGGGCTTCATGCTCCTCAAGCCGGACGGGACCATCCTCAAGCGCACAATCAACGGACATGGGCAGAGGATCAGCGTAGGCAACTACCTGCCTGACAACAAAGGTCTTGAGATTCTTACCACCACCTACTGGGGCAGCCAAGGCATCCTCTATATGCACAACTGCAAGGGCGAGGAGCTCTGGTCCAGGGAACTGCGGTGCAATGGGGCTGTCATCGCACCGGTGAACTGGGATGGGTCAGGGCAGGACCTGGTGCTGCTCAGTGCCAGTACGGAGCATGGCGGCTTGATGGATGGAGAAGGGGATACGGTAGTCCCATTCCCCGACGACGGCCATCCCGAGCTTTGCTGTGAGGTGTTGGACATCACCGGCGATGAGCGTGATGAGATTGTGGTCTGGGACCTGAAGAGCCTGTGGGTCTACACCCAGGACCGGGCAAAACCCGAGAGCGGGAAGACCTACCTTCCGATCAAATACCCGCACTACAATGCTTCCAACTACCGCGGAGAGTTCTGTTTCCCAAGGTGGATTGAAAGCTGAGGCTCTTGTTATGAACCAAATCAGATAACATTGCTTATGACACGCGACTATGTTATGTACGAGCTGCGTTCATACGCCTCACCAAAATCCAAACTTACACAGATGATCAAGAAAGGTGAGATCATTCAGATAGTTCGTACTGTGTATGCCGACTCGTTGTCGGACCCAAAGCTTGCGGCAGCTTCCATGATTCACAGCCCCTGCTATATCTCATTCGAGACGGCACTGGCATATCATCAGATGATACCCGAGCGTGTGTTTGAAGTAAAAAGCGCAGGGTTTCAACTGAAGAAGGAGAAGCACTTCGATACACCACTGGGCCGCTACAGTTTCTTATATATACCCGAAGCAGTGTTTCCTTGGGCTGTACAGCCGGCAATGGAACAAGGCCATGGTTTTCGTCTGGCTACCAAGGAGAAGGCATTGCTGGATACACTCTATAAGATACGGTCGGTTACAAGCAGGAAAGATCTACAAGAGCTGTTGTTCGATGATCTTCGATTGGAAGAAGAAGCCATCATGCAATTGGATTGGCCCCTCATCCAATCCTTGGTGCCACTGTACCACAGTACAACGCTGAATACACTGCTTCGATGGAGAAATGCTCAATAGAAGTGATTTGTAGTAGGATCCTCATTCTCCTAAGGAGAGCTGTTTTTCCGGATAGGTATGGAAATGTCTTCCATTGTGAAGTTGTTCGAGCCTTGAAAACATATGTCTTATTTAGGTTTTTAGACAAAAATGACAATAAATTACGTTAAGACTTGCGTTTTATGGTTTCTTGACATATTCTCTATACTGCAGAGGAGAATCTATGATGTTGATTTCATTTGGTGCAAGAAACTATCTGAGCTTCAAAGAAGGATTTGAAGTGTCATTGGAGCTGAGTCCTGGTTGTCCACCTGCTATTTCGGCAGGGAAGGGTGTCTCAAATGTATTGTGTATCATAGGGCCGAATGCTTCTGGAAAAACGAATGTTATTAGAGCTCTCACCTTCGTTTCGGATTTTTGTTGCAATTCATTCTCCAATAAACCCGAAGAACGTCTATCGGTCACCTCATTTGGATTTAGTACTGAAGCATCTTCCTTTTTTATGGAGTTCAGCATTGGTGATGTACGATACTATTATGAAGTTGAGCTCACGAATGCAGAAGTACTCAGCGAAACGCTGGAGAGAAAAGCATCGAGGAAAATCAAGGTGTTTTCTCGAAAGAGGCAGGAACTTGAGTACTGTATCAAAGAGCTCCAAGAATTGAAGACGATGAAACTTAGAAAAAATGTATCCGTGCTTAGTGCTGCCCATCAGTATGAAATCAGAGGGTTAGAAGAGGTATATGCATTTTTTTCTCATATTGTTTCCAATATTGATCCTTTTGCCGGTGAAGTTAAATACAATGAACAAACAGCCAATGTTTTTTCCATCTCAAAGACGTACTACGAATCCTCAGAGACGCTGGATTTCGTTCGAGAAAAACTAGCTTTATTTGATACAGGAATTAATGGAGTATCAATCGAAAAGTTGAAAGGTCCAACAGACGATGATTATTTCTTCCCATTTTTTAACCATACTACCAAGCAGGGTGATGTCACTGTACCATACTATTTAGAATCAAATGGAACACGCTCACTTTTCTCTCAACTTTCAATTTATAAGCAGGTTCTAGATTGCGGTGGGGTGCTCCTCATTGATGAATTCGACAATAACCTCCATCCGGATATTCTTGGGAAACTTGTGAACCTTTTTCTTGATCCTGAAAACAATACCAATAATGCTCAGCTGGTTTTCTGCACTCATAATACAGGAGTAATGGATACGCTGGGTAAATACAGAATTGTTTTGGTCAATAAAGAAGAAAATGAGAGCTTTCTGTATCGCATTGATGAGCTTCCAGGAAACATTGTGAGAAATGATCGTTCATTGGAAACTATTTACAAGACTGGGAAACTCGGGGGGACTCCAAATCTATGAAGAAAGGAGAGAACAGTAGAAAAGACAAGTTTCTTCGAAACTTCCCTCAACTCACTCTTGGAGATGCTGATTCAGATATTGCCTTGCGATGTAAGTTCAATTTTTCATATTTTGACAATAATCAAGAATGTGCTACAGATATTGCTGTGTGGGATGAGCAAAACCTTCGAGAATTGTTTACGAAGCTTAAAGCATTTTCTGCGAAGCCATTACAGTATTGGCAACAGCAATGTGTCGGTTCTGGTTCTCATAGACAGCATATGCTTGAAATCTATGGAGCTTTTCCTCGAAAATCAGGGTTCAGTCACCCTCCACATGTCCCGTCGGATGTTGACTGGGCAAGATTCCGTTTAGATGGAAAGAAACGGCTTATTGGTTTCACAATACCAAAGAGCTATTGCAGGCAGGATTCTCGGTTGGATGATAATACCTTTTATATTGTCTTTCTCGATTTGGAACACAATTTTTATCAGAGGTAGCTTGAAGTTTGAGTTTCTCATTGTAGCGCAGTAATGCTGTTTTTTAAGGAGAATGCATTACTGGACACACTCTATAAGATACGGTCGGTTACAAGCAGGAAAAATCTACAAGAGCTGTTGTTCGATGATCTTCGATTGGAAGAAGAAGCCATCATGCAATTGGATTGGAATGTCATCCAATCCTTGGTGCCACTGTACCACAGTACAACGCTGAATACACTGCTTCGATGGAGGGACGCAAAATGAATGCAGAAATTGAGAGGATGCTTGGGAAGTACGATATTAAATCCGTGGATAAGGCAATTCATGCATTGAAAGAGGTGAGCCAGGAAGTTGTTCTTCAGATTCTCTCGCAGACAGATTTTTTTCAACATGCAGCCTTTTATGGTGGTACAGCACTACGCATTTTTTATGGGTTGAATCGATTTTCTGAAGATATGGATTTTTCTTTACAGTCTCTTGAGCCAGACTTTTCTTTGTAGAAGCATCTCCCTGTCTTGGAACAAGGATTACATTCGTTTGGCTTTACCATGCAAGCCCAGGAGAAACAAAAACAACAGGGGGCACCGGTACAATCTGCATTTCCAAAAGGAAACACGAGGATGCACTTGTTGCATATTGCAGCATTACCGTTCCCCTATTCAGGAGTTCCGAGCAATGCGTTGCTATCAATCAAGGTTGAGATTGATACCAACCCACCTCCAGGTGCACAGTATGAAACAAAGTTCAGGCTTCTTCCTCAGCCTTACTCCGTAGTATTATATGACAAGCCCTCTCTCTTTGCTGGCAAGTTGCATGCCTTGCTATGCTGAAATTGGAAGCACCGGGAAAAAGGGAGGGATTTCTATGATTATGTTTGGTATTTGCAGGAACATATTCCTGTTAATCTGGAACATTTGCAGGCACGTATGCATCAGTCAGGCCACTGGGATTCTGAGCGTTCCCTAAGTCTACCGATAGTCATTGACCTCTTGGAACAGAGGTTTACTGAAGTTGACTATGAGTCGGTTAAAGCTGATGTTCTTCCATTTATTCCAAATGCGAATGTTCTGGATATTTGGAGCAAAGAATTTTTCATAGCAATTACAAAGGATCTTTTGACAGCCAATGCGTAGCTTGAGTAATGCAATGATTTATTAGTAAGAGCCTATATATCTTTATTGTAAGGAAATAGTATTCATCCAGTTCGCAAGATTATGGATGCTGGCCCGATACATAGCACAAGGGAGAGATTTATAGTCCCTCCCTTGGTCGTCTGATGGTTACCAACACACCAACCGGATTTTAAGTCCTGTCTGCTGAGGAATCGTTGGTTCCTCTTGCCTTATACTATAAGCCATCATTTCCGAGCGTTCAAGGATTATTTTCTTGGAAAATTTCACTAACTGGCCCGAATATGAATTCTCCCAATCATTCCTCAAATGATATATTCCTGTCAGTTTGAGACAGGTGATGTAAATCAAGAAAACTTCCACCCATCCTTGAGTTGGAAGCATATTCTTGAACACCGATGCTTGACCACACCCGCATCTGCCTGCAGTATAGCTTGTATGAAGAAGTGGAAGCGACCAGTCAAGAAAACCCTCAAACAGATGATCGTCCAGCGCGACAGCGCCCGTCTTGTACACTACCTGCTTCGCCTCGTGGTCATCCTCATCCTCATCGCCCAGGTGCTCAACAAGAACTATGAGAACGTCTTCTTGTGTATATTGACACTCATGCTCTTTGCCGTCCCTTCATTGATCGAAACCAACACCCGCATCGACATCCCCGACACTTTGGAGAACATCATTCTCTTCTTCATCTTCAGTGCAGAGATATTGGGGGAGATGCGCTCCTACTATGTGACCTATCCCTTCTGGGACACCGCCCTGCATACAGCCAACGGCTTTTTGGCGGCGGCCATCGGTTTTTCCCTGGTGGACATCCTCAACCAGAACGAACGTTTCTCCTTCCGCCTCTCCCCGATCTTCGTGGCCATCGTCGCCTTCTGCTTTTCCATGACCATCGGCGTGATTTGGGAGTTTTTCGAGTTCACCATGGACATGGTCTTCGGCATGGATATGCAGAAGGATACGGTGGTGACCACCATCCGCTCGGTCATGCTCGACCCGACTAAGAGTCAGAAGATTGTAGCGATCAAGGGCATCGAGGAAGTGGTCGTCAACGGCAAGGAACTGGGATTGGGAGGCTATCTGGACATCGGGCTCATCGACACGATGAAGGACCTTTTCGTCAATTTCATCGGCGCGGTGGTTTTCTGTATTGCCGGTTATTTTTATCTCAAGTACCGCTCCAAGAAAGCCGCCTTCATCAAGCGCTTCATTCCCACCTTGACCGATGAGAAGCCGGAGAAGGATGAGTCATAGAAATTTTCCATTGCATTATCAAACAAATAATGGTTTACTACTCTTTGTGGAGTAGTATATGCAGGAAAAACGGAATTTAATCATTGCAGGAAGCATTTTCGGCGTTCTTGCGGTAGGCCTTGTCGCCTTGGGAAACCCCGCCAACATGGGATTTTGCATCGCGTGTTTCTATCGTGACCTTGCAGGCTCGCTGGGCTTGCATTCGGCCGGGGTGGTCCAGTATGCGCGCCCTGAGATCATGGGCCTCATTCTCGGATCGTTTGTGATCAGCCTCATCAAGGGGGAGTTCAAGAGCAGGGGTGGTTCTTCTCCCGTTCTGCGTTTCATCATCGCCTTCTTCGTCATGATCGGGGCCCTGGTATTCCTTGGCTGTCCCTTCCGCATGATTTTGCGCCTTGCAGGTGGTGATCTCAATGCACTGGTGGCCCTCTTTGGGTTTGCCTCAGGTATCGGGGTAGGGGGAATTCTTTTGAACAAGGGATTCAGCCTTGGCCGCAGCTATCCCCAGGCAAGAGCCGAGGGAACAGCCTTCAGTGCCGCCGCACTTGTAATGGTCGTCATCGCCGTCTTCCTTCCAATGCTTCTGAAGGCAAGCACCTCGGGACCGGGCAGTCAGCACGCCCCTATCCTCATCTCCCTGGCCGCCGGCCTTATCGTCGGCTCGCTCGCCCAACGCACCAGATTGTGTATGGCAGGAGGAATTCGCGACCTCTTTCTCTTCAAGGACCCAACGTTGTTGCTCGGTTCGGCAGCAGTCCTGGTCGTTGCCCTTATTCTGAACCTGGCAACAGGATCCTTCAAGCTTGGCTTTACCGGCCAGCCGATTGCCCACACCCAGTGGCTGTGGAACTTCCTGGGCATGGGTCTTGTCGGATACGGCTCGGTACTGCTCGGCGGCTGTCCCTTGCGCCAGACTATTCTGGCAGGGGAAGGCAACAGCGACAGTGCCGTCACCGTACTGGGCTTTCTTGCAGGTGCTGCAGTGAGCCACAACTTCGGACTTGCCTCCTCGGGCCAGGGAGCCACCACCGCGGGCAAGATCGCAACCCTCGTCGGCTTTGCCGTCATTACCCTCATTGCTTTGGCAGTGATGAAGAAACAAGCAAGGAGCTAACACCATGCAGATAGTAGACACCCGCGGGCTTTCCTGCCCTCAGCCGGTCATAGAGACCAAGAAAGCAATCGATGCCAAGGCAGTCGAGTTGCAGGTACTTGTAGACACCATTGCCGCAAAGGAGAACGTCAGCCGGTATGCAAAGGCGGCCAAGTTCTCTGTCAGCACTGCCGAGACCGAGTACGGTTGGACCCTGGAGCTGAAAAAGCTGTGAAACAGTACATCGCCACCTTCTTCGACCATTGGGGAGCGGTGCAGTTCCGCAATCATGCCAAGGCCCGTCAGGTGGCGTGCACCCTCAAGCCCGTCCCCCGCTCCCTCTCCTCATCCTGCGGCACGTGTGCCTGGTATGAGAGCGAGGGCTGGGATATCGGATACAAGATTGAAGAACTTGAAGCCGTCTACCGTCATGAAGGTGCGCAGTTCGTCAAGGAGATATAGGTATGGATTCGGTGAAACTCACCCAGATGGTGAAGACCAGCGGTTGTGCGGCCAAGTTGCCTCCCAAGCAGCTTCATGAGGTGCTGGACAGCATAGGCTGGATGCACAGCCCCGATCTTGTCGAAGGCTTTGAGGGCAGTGACGATGCCTGTGTGTACCGCCTTCCGGTCGGAGGCGGTCAAGTAATGTTGCAGACCGTCGACTTCTTTCCTCCCATGGTCGACGATCCCTACCTGTTCGGACAGGTTGCAGCGGCGAATGCCTTAAGCGACATCTACGCCATGGGAGGGGAGCCTAAGGTTGCCCTGAACTTGGTCTGCTTTCCGTCCTGCCTGGACCTGGAAGTGCTCCGACAAATTCTCCTTGGTGGTCAGAGCAAGGTCGCCGAGAGCGGCTCTGTGATAGCCGGCGGGCATACGATCAGCGACGCGACTCCCAAGTACGGCCTCTGTGTCACCGGCTTTGCACCGGAACACAAGGTCTGGGCCAACCATGGCAGCAAGTCAGGTGATGTGCTCATTCTCACCAAGGCCTTGGGAGTGGGAATCATCAACACGGCAGTGAAGGCAGGCCTTGCAAGCAAGGAAGCCCAACAGAAAGCCATCTTGAGCATGACTACACTGAACAAGGCCGCCTATGAGGCAGCAAGGGACAAGGACGTGCATGCCGCAACCGACATCACCGGCTTTTCCCTGCTCGGTCATGCTCATGAGATGGCAACTGCCAGCAATGTCTCCTTCATCCTCAATGCGCAAAACATCCCGGTGATCGAGGAAGCGCTGGAGTATGCGTCCATGGGGCTCAATCCCGAGGGGCTGTACAACAACCGTGAGTATCTGGAGGGTTCTGTTCAGTTCAGAGGCGGGATGGAGCAATCACGCATGGACATCCTCTATGATCCACAGACTTCCGGAGGACTGCTTTTGAGCATGAGCAAAGCCGATGGGCTTCTCTACAGCCAAGAAACAGGCTTTTCAATCATAGGCGAGGTTGTTGAGAAGGCAGAAGCTCCGTTGCTGGTTGTATAAGCATTAAAACTGCTGAAGAGGTAGTTGTGCGAAGAAGGGCTTGCATACGTCGAGCCCTTTTTTGTTTAAAATTCTTGAATTCGTGATTATAAAGGGGTATGAAATGCTTGAAAACGTGATTATTTGGATACTGGATTCCTTGAATCCGTGATTGCAAGGATGGTGTCCTCTAAAAGTCTCCGTGGATTACTGGACGGTTGTTCCTGTTGGATGTCTGAGTGTTTAGCTCCATCGGAAAGATTCATTTACTTGATTGGATTGTTCCCCCAGTGATGTTTCTGTAAATAGCGATAAGTTTCACCAAGAATGCTTCTTGAAATCCCTGCATCGGATTAATGCTTGTGATTTGAGCAAGTCTGTTGAGGCGGCTTAGGACAGTATTCCTATGTACTTGGAGTATCTGTGCTGTCTTTGCGATATTGAACTCAGTGTCCATAAACACCTCAGCACAATCAAGGAGCGAAGTGTAGCCGGAAGGATCCGCTTCACGTAGTTTTTGTAAAGCGGGTTCGAGCAGTTTGTTTATGATTTGTGGTTGTAGATTATGGCAGATAGATTCCAGCAGGACGGACTCAAGATTGTAAAACTGTGATTTCTGTTTGGAGATTTTTCCGATATGCAATGTATCAATTGCTTCTTGCAGACTTTTTGCAACCGATTTGGGCCCATAATGGAGGTTCCCATATGCAATTTGGAATGAGAATGCAGGTTGTTTCTTCAAAGCTTCAACATAGCTTTGGCAGATGACATCCAGTGATAAGTAAATCCTCGATAAATCTTTCACTGGTATAAAACTTTTAATAACCACAATCGAATTGTTGGTATGATTGATTACCAAATCTTCAGCATTCAGGAATTGGTTGTTTTTTACAATATCTAAAATTTCTTGGCGGATTTTCTCTATGGATGACTGATATCCCAGGTTTAGATTGATACTGAAATACTTAGTTTGATGAAACTCCATTTCGATATAAATGACACAACGTAAGAGAGATGGATCAAGTTCCAAGCGATTCATCGTGGATAAAAGTTTATCAGGATCAGAATTCTGCTGGAGGAGTAGTTTCGCGAGGAGTGTTCGTTCATTCAATGCAGAAAAATCCTGTTGAGTATGCCGCTCGTACTCAAGAGCTGTCTCTAAAGAATACTTGATGGTGTTACCTAATATTGTAATCTGCTGTTCGGGCCCTTTTACGACTACGCTTCCCTGTAAGACCTCGTCAACAAAAACCGGAGTACAGTATGACTGGTTGTTGCCGGTCTCCGGTTGAGAATCGATGACGGTGGGTCTGCCAATTTGGATAACGTACATGGCTGTTTTGCTGGGGGTCCCTACTCGATAGTGTTGAGAGGAGACCATAATCCGTGCTTCTGCATCTGTGATATGTATCGTGCAATGAGGTGTCTCGTGACGCTTGAGTACCATTTCCAAGAATTCGACTGCAATATTCATGGTTCCTCCGAATATATAAAATGTACACTATAGTAAATATAATATGAAAAATAATGTGCAAAAAATATAAATTATCATATCAATTTTTATAAGGTGGTTACTTAGTATGGTCATTATGCATGAGTTATTTTGATTTTTAAAGAATAATATAAGAAATGCACATCCGAAATAATTTGTGGAATCACAGCAATCCTCTGATACTGTACAAAATGAAATGGTTAGGAGGTTGTCATGTATCCAGTTGTGCTCTTGGTTGTCAGCGTTGTGTTGTTGCTCGTGCTGATCTCAAAATTGCATTTGCATGCTTTTTTGTCATTGTTGCTTGTTTCTTTGCTCCTAGGGGTGGCGTCAGGTCTTTCGCTGGTTGATGTTGCCAATTTGGTAGCAGCGGGTTTTGGTGGAACGATGCAGAATATCGGTATCGTGATTGTTTGCGGTGTCATCATGGGAGAGGTGCTCGAACAAACTGGTGCCGCACAGAAAATTGCTAATTCCATCTTGCGCCTAGTCGGCATCAAACGGGCTCCCCTTGCAACGGCGATAACCGGTGGAGTTGTTTCTATTCCTACATTTTGTGATTCAGGTTTTGTAATTCTGAATCCAGTTATCAAGGAGCTCTCTCGAGTTGGAAAAATCCCCTACATGGTATTGGTCTCCGCTCTAATGGCAGGCCTCTTGACTACCCACTCCCTCGTACCCCCGACTCCGGGTCCGATAGCTGCAGCGGGCATACTGGGAGCTGATGTTGGAAAAGTCATGCTTTACGGCTTGATTATCTCGATTCCGGTAATCGTGGGTACTGCGTTGTTTAGTAACTCCAAGTTTATACGCTCCCGCTATCCTGAATTTGCCGAAGAGGATGCAACCAGTCAACAAGAAAGTGCAGCCTACAAGGCTACCGTCAAACACGCACCGAGCACCTTCATGTCTTATATGCCTATCGTTGTTCCTATCATCCTCATTGTTGTTCGTTCGTTTGTCACTCTCTACGGAGATCCCAAAGCGGCTTTGAGCATTTTCCTGACCTTTATTGGAACTCCTTACATTGCATTGCTGATAGGTACGTTCATTTCCTTCCTGCTTCCCAAGAAATTGACAGGTGAAGTCACCGATACTTGGGTATCTACAGCAATTCAGAAGAGTGCTGAGATAGTTCTCATCACCGGTATTGCAGGTTGTTTCGGCAAAATCCTTCAAGCTACTGGAGTAGGTCCTATTCTTGCTGATGCAATGGTGAAAACCGGAATGCCCTCAGTTGTTCTTCCGTTCCTGATTTCTGCGATTGTGTTGATCGCCCAAGGATCTGCAACGGTTGCACTGACAACAACTGCTGCAATTATTCTTCCGATGCTTGGCGGACTTGGAATTTCTCCCGAGCTTGCAGTTATAGCAATTGCCGGTGGATCCTTCTGTGGTGTATTCCCCCAGGGTTCCTATTTCTGGTGTGTCTCAAAACTCGCTGGGTATGATATCAAGAAAGGCTATATTGCGGTTACCCTTACTTCGTTTGTAATGGGTGGTATAGCGTTTGTCTCCATCCTGCTCATGTCTCTTGTGGTTGCATAAGGTTTTGCAGCTGTTTTGATAATACTCACCGGCTTGAAGCATCAAGCCGGTGGCTTCACACACACATTATTCTATGGAGAGGACTCATGATTGATATAGCTGAAAAAAACCAGTTGGAATCGTATTTACTTGCAAAAAAGTTGATTGATCCGGCGGATGGATACTCCATTACCTATTGCTCCGGGGGTGTTTCAGGTACTGTTGCATTTGTAATGGCGGGAAATTCACCAATGATCATCAAACAAGCGTTAGCCCAGTTAAAAGTTAAGGAAACTTGGCTTTGTGATCCCAATAGGATGAATATTGAGCAATTGAGTAATCAAGTGTATTACAAATATGTGCCGACAGCAGTTCCTAAAGTCTATTTTTATGATGAAGATAACTATATATATGGCCGTGAAGCTGCTCCGGAGTCCTGCACTATGTGGAAATCGGACTTGTTGTCCGGGCTGCTTGATTTTGAAGTGGCTCGTAAATCAATTGAAGCTTTGGCAATAGTGCATGATGCATGTTCAAGGGACATTGAAGTAGCAAAGACCTTTGAGGATAAGGATGTATTCTATAATCTGAGGATTTCACCATATATTGAATTTACTGTAGCAAAATATCCACAACTCCAAGCGTATGCACAGCCGATTATCGATGAGTTGATGCAGAGTAGTATTACTTTGGTTCACGGTGATTTCAGTCCAAAGAATATTCTGGTTCAGGATCGAGAGATTTTCATTCTTGACTTTGAAGTAGCGCATTATGGACATCCTTGCTTTGATCTTGCTTTTTTTGCCAACCATTTCATATTAAAAGCAGTTAAGACCAAAGCCTATTGTGCAGCGTATCTTAATATGCTCGAGTACATGCTGACGATTTACTTCTCCAGATGCACCTTCATGGACAAGAAGACCTTGGAAGTGTCTTTCATAAAACTGCTGGCTCTTATGCAATTGGCAAGAGTTGATGGAAAATCTCCGGCTGAGTATATAACCAGTAATGAAGATAAGGACATCGTTCGTACGATAGCCTTTTCACTTATTGAAGAACAACCGGATTGTTTTACGAATGCATTGATGATGATCCAGAACATAATACAAAAGTAGGGAGTGATATATGTCAATTTTTACTATACAAAAAGTAATCGCAAGACAGGTCTTTGATTCTCGTGCCAATCCAACGGTTGAGGTTGATATCGTGCTGGAAGGTGGGGCAATAGGAAGAGGCACAGTACCTTCCGGTGCCTCAAAGGGTTTATATGAGGCTCTTGAATTACGTGATGGAGATACCTCCAATTTGGGTGGAAAGAGTGTTCACAAGGCGATTCAGAATATCCAGACTATTCTGGCTCCAGCACTTATTGGTAAGGATGCCACCAAGCAAAGTGAAATCGATGAGCTGATGGTTTCTCTCGATGGAACCGAAAATAAAAGCAGACTTGGAGCGAATGCCATCCTTGGATGCTCGATGGCAGTTGCCAGGGCGGCCGCACAGCAGATGGGATTGCCGTTGTTTCGATACTTGGGAGGCGCCAATGCCAAAATCATCCCGGTCCCCATGGTCCAAATCATCGGCGGTGGTGCGCATGCAGCAAACTCTATTGATGTGCAGGACTTCCTGGTAATACCTATGCAAGCCGCTTCATTTGAAGATGGTTTTGCACAGGTAGTGAATGTTTACAACGCAACTAAACGAGTTTTTGAAAGGCATGGGAAGCCTCTGGCGATAGCGGATGAAGGTGGCTTTTGGCCGACAGCCTTTAAAACCAATGAAGAGGGTCTTCAGTTGCTTACCGAAGGTATTCTCGAAGCTGGTTATACTCCAGGGAAGGAGATTTGTATTGCTCTTGATATTGCCTCAAGTGAATTTTATGACAAAGAGCGAGGGACTTATCGATTTGAGCTGGAAGACAGGGAGTTCACCAGAGAGGCCTTTGTTGATTTGATTTGTTCATGGGTTGAAAACTATTCAATTATTTCGATTGAGGATGGTTGCTCGGAATTGGATTGGGAAGGCTCAGCTTTACTTACAAAGCGATTGGGAACAAAAATTCAGCTTATCGGAGATGACCTGTTTACAACACGCATTGACAGGATAGCAAAAGGTATTGAATTACATGCATGTAACTCAGTACTTATAAAAATGAATCAGATAGGTACGATTACTGAAACCCTCGATGCAATTGAGTTTACGAAGAATCATGGATACCTTCCTGTTGTTTCAGCGCGATCCGGTGAAACAGAAGATGATACTATCGTCCATTTAGCGATTGCTTCCAACGCTGGACAGTTGAAAGTCGGTTCTGTGGCACGAACCGAACGACTGGTAAAATGGAATGAATGCATTCGCATGGAACAACAGCTTGGCGATGGGGCAGTGTATCCCTCAGGAGCTCTCTTTTCTCGTGTGATCCATCAGTAGAATTAGTCAGCACGGCCAGGAAAGATTTTTGTCTTTCCTGGTTGTGTGATACTATTGAGATTAGGGAGTCTTCTTGCATGAACAGTAGGGAACGAGTATTTGCAGCAATCAAGGGAAAAGACTTTGATGTTTATCCAGCCATAACCCCCACTTCGGTAGCAACCTTGGAAGGAATGAAGGCTTCAAATGCATATTTTCCTGCAGCACATACACATCCCATGCAGATGGCGGATTTGGCGGCTGTGGGATACGAGGTGTTTGGCTTTGACTCCATTGCCCCGTATTTTTCGGTGCATTTGGAAGCTGCAGCATTAGGTGCCAAGGTGGATTTTTCAGATCCCAATACTACGCCGTTTGTTACACAACGTCCCATGAATAAAATAGACGACTTCTCTCTACCCCCCAATTTTCTTGCCAAACAAGAGTTTCAGGCTCTTCTGAAAACCATCAGCATCCTGAAGTCTCGGTACAAGCAGAGCGTTCCAATTATCGGAAAGGTTATCGGTCCCTGGACGCTGGCGTATAATTTGTATGGGGTGGAGAATCTGATACTCGACACTATACTGGAACCCGCGAAAACACAGGCACTTATTACTGAGTTGTCAAGCATCCCTCTAGCATTCGCTCTTGCTCAGTTCGATGCCGGTGCCGATATGATAACTTGGGCAGAGCATGCTACATCTGATTTGGTCAGTCCCCAGATTTATGAACGCTTCCTTTTTCCTGTCCACAAGAAAGCAGCAAATATCATACAGGTTCATGGTCCTCTGATTCTTCATATTTGCGGTAATGTCATGGACAGACTCAGTCTCATAGCCAATACTGGTATTAAGCTGTTTCACATTGATTCTCGGAATCCTTTGAAGGAAGCACTCAAGATTGCCGGTAGCTCTCTCATTCTTACCGGAGCCATCAATAATCCTGTATCTCTTGTTCAAGGCACTCCCTACTCAATTACCCAGGAAGTGATTCGAACCTTTCGTGAAGGGATCAGTCTTGTCAGCCCGGAATGTGCTCTTCCAACGAATGTCCCAACACAGAACCTGCGTGCCATTACAGAAACCGCTCACCATATGAATCCTCATACGCTTCCACCAATGTAATATCAAGAAGTTATCATTCCACTTGATTTGTGGCGTGATTGGTTGTTAGTGGGGGGTATTTCCCTTTTCATTGATGCTTTGCATCCTCCACTTAGGCTAGTCACAAAGATTTTGGGACAAGTCGCCGTGGAAGTCTCCATGGATTACAGCAAGTAAACCTGGGGATGATCGTGGAGAACATTGTGGCACAGATGTTGGTTGCAAGCGGGCACAAGCTGTATTTCTATTCCAACTCATCACGAGACGATGCTTTATCGCGTATAGAAATAGATTTTCTCATTGCCAAAAGCAAGGTCAGCAATAAACACAACATCTCACCTATAGAAGTGAAGTCCAGCAAAAATTACACCCTGACGTCCCTTCAGAAGTTCAGGGCAAAGTTTGCCCAACGCACAAGACTATGCATGGCAGGAGGAATTCGCGACATCTTTCTCTTCAAGGACCCAACGTTGCTGCTCGGTTCGGCAGCAGTCCTGGTCGTTGCCCTTATTCTGAACCTGGCAACAGGATCCTTCAAGCTTGGCTTTACCGGCCAGCCGATTGCCCACACCCAGTGGCTGTGGAACTTCCTGGGCATGGGTCTTGTCGGATACGGCTCGGTGCTGCTCGGCGGCTGTCCCCTGCGCCAGACTATTTTGGCAGGGGAAGGCAACAGCGACAGTGCCGTCACCGTACTGGGCTTTCTTGCAGGTGCTGCAGTGAGCCACAACTTCGGACTTGCCTCCTCGGGCCAGGGAGCCACCACCGCGGGCAAGATTGCAACCCTCGTCGGCTTTGCCGTCATTACCCTCATTGCTTTGGCAGTGATGAAGAAACAAGCAAGGAGCTAACACCATGCAGATAGTAGACACCCGCGGGCTTTCCTGCCCTCAGCCGGTCATAGAGACCAAGAAAGCAATCGATGCCAAGGCAGTCGAGTTGCAGGTACTTGTAGACACCATTGCCGCAAAGGAGAACGTCAGCCGGTATGCAAAGGCGGCCAAGTTCTCTGTCAGCACTGCCGAGACCGAGTACGGTTGGACCCTGGAGCTGAAAAAGCTGTGAAACAGTACATCGCCACCTTCTTCGACCATTGGGGAGCGGTGCAGTTCCGCAATCATGCCAAGGCCCGTCAGGTGGCGTGCACCCTCAAGCCCGTCCCCCGCTCCCTCTCCTCATCCTGCGGCACCTGTGCCTGGTATGAGAGCGAGGGCTGGGATATCGGATACAAGATTGAAGAACTTGAAGCCGTCTACCGTCATGAAGGTGCGCAGTTCGTCAAGGAGATATAGGTATGGATTCGGTGAAACTCACCCAGATGGTGAAGACCAGCGGTTGTGCGGCCAAGTTGCCTCCCAAGCAGCTTCATGAGGTGCTGGACAGTATAGGCTGGATGCACAGCCCCGATCTTGTAGAAGGCTTTGAGGGCAGTGACGATGCCTGTGTGTACCGCCTTCCGGTCGGAGGCGGTCAAGTAATGTTGCAGACCGTCGACTTCTTTCCTCCCATGGTCGACGATCCCTACCTGTTCGGCCAAGTTGCTGCTGCAAACGCCTTAAGTGACATCTACGCCATGGGAGGGGAGCCGAAGGTGGCATTGAACCTGGTCTGCTTTCCGTCCTGCCTGGACCTGGAAGTGCTCCGACAAATTCTCCTTGGTGGTCAGAGCAAGGTCGCCGAGAGCGGCTCTGTGATAGCCGGCGGGCATACGATCAGCGACGCGACTCCCAAGTACGGCCTCTGTGTCACCGGCTTTGCACCGGAACACAAGGTCTGGGCCAACCATGGCAGCAAGTCAGGTGATGTGCTCATTCTCACCAAGGCCTTGGGAGTGGGAATCATCAACACGGCAGTGAAGGCAGGCCTTGCAAGCAAGGAAGCCCAACAGAAAGCCATCTTGAGCATGACCACACTGAACAAGGCCGCCTATGAGGCAGCAAGGGACAAGGACGTGCATGCCGCAACCGACATCACCGGCTTTTCCCTGCTCGGTCATGCTCATGAGATGGCAACTGCCAGCAATGTCTCCTTCATCCTCAATGCGCAAAACATCCCGGTGATCGAGGAAGCGCTGGAGTATGCGTCCATGGGGCTCAATCCCGAGGGGCTGTACAACAACCGTGAGTATCTGGAGGGTTCTGTTCAGTTCAGAGGCGGGATGGAGCAATCACGCATGGACATCCTCTATGATCCACAGACTTCCGGAGGACTGCTTTTGAGCATGAGCAAAGCCGATGGGCTTCTCTACAGCCAAGAAACAGGCTTTTCAATCATAGGCGAGGTGGTTGAGAAGGCAGAAGCTCCGTTGCTGGTTGTGTGATAAGTCGGGTAAGCATTGCTTCTTGGGGCGGTATATCCATAATTGCCGTGCAGGGTTTCGGACTGTAAGAAGAAGGGTTTCGATACGTCGAACCCTTATTTTTTACTCCAGTGGTCTGTACATCTTACTTGAATTTCCTCCAGCACAAATCCCGGGGAGGTTGCGTTCTCATCGGCCTTGCTCTTTCCAGCCAATGTGCGCGTAGCGGTGGATTGTAAAGATTAATACCTTGCGTATAGCGGGTTTTTATCATAATATTACCTTGCGTATAGCGGAGGATTGAAGCCGGGGGGATGTCCTGATGGAAATTAAAAGAAACATATACAACAGAATCCTTGAGTGGAAGAAGCAGGCCAATGGAACGAAAGCTCTCTTAATTGAAGGAGCAAGGAGAATTGGGAAATCTACTGTGGTAGAGGAAATAGGAAAGAATGAATATAAATCCTTCATTATGGTTGATTTCAATAAAGCAAGCACGAAAGTCAAAGATTGTTTTAATGACTTGAATAACCTAGATCTCTTTTTTCAGACTCTTATGCTGGAATACAATCAGCGACTCTACAGAAGAGAATCCTTGATAATTTTTGATGAAATCCAAAAGTTTCCAAAGGCAAGGGAAGCCATTAAATATCTTGTTGCAGACGGAAGATATGATTACATAGAAACTGGCTCACTGATTTCCATTAGGGAGAATGTAGAAGGGATAACCCTGCCTTCGGAAGAAAGAAAGATTAAAATGCATCCTGTGGATTTTAAAGAATTCATGATGTATATGGGTGAAGGTATTCTGTTGGAATATATTGGCGACTGCTATAGGAGAAAAGTGCCGCTAGAACAGAGATTCCACAGCAAGGCAATGCATCTCTTCAAAGAGTATCTTCTTGTCGGGGGAATGCCGCAGGCTATTGTAGCTTTTGCTTCAAACGGAAGGGATTTTGAGGCTGCTGACATTGAGAAGCGGGATATCCTTTCGCTATATCGCGATGACATCAAAAAAGCGGCCAAAAAATACAGCTCTCGAGTATCCGCAGTATTTGAAAACATACCAGCTTATCTTTCAACGCATGAGAAAAGGATTGTTTTGAATGAACTCGAGAAAGATGGTCGTTTTAGTATGTATGATGAGCCTCTGTTCTGGCTGGAAGACTCGATGATGTGCAATCTCTGCTACAAGTGTAATGATCCAAATGTAGGTCTGGCCCTTAACAAGAATGATTCTTATGTGAAGTGTTATATGGGTGACACCGGTTTGCTGACTTCCTTGGCATTCAGTGAAAACGAAATCGCTGACCAGCAATTATATAAAGAAATCCTGAATGATAAGCTTTCCTTGAATGAAGGGATGCTGTATGAAAATGCTATTGCGCAGATGATTACTGCCATGGGAAGGAAACTGTACTTCTACACAAGGTATAGTAATGAAAGGCATCGAAATGACATTGAAATAGATTATTTGATTTCAAATGAACGAAAAACCAATTACAGGATTAATCCAATAGAGGTTAAGTCATCGAAAAATTACACGTCTACATCTTTAGGAAGATTCAAGGAAGTGTTTGGTAGGAAGATTGAGTATCAGATGATCATTCATCCAAAAAATTTCTCGGTTGTTGATGACATCATAAGAATTCCTCCTTATATGCTATGGGCGGCCTTTGAAAACTTTTCTTGACAGGTACAGCTTCTCTAGGAGTATTCACGAATTTCACCGATTGAAGTCTCCGAAAAACACCGAATGAAACTCACGAATTTAACCGAAAGATGTTGATGATTCCCTATCTTGCACTATACTATATGTAAAAGAGGAATAGAGATGGATCCTTCACAATATCGTCCTAGAGTGATCGATGAGCTGGTTGAACAATACTTACAGGCATTTGGAGCAATTTGTATTGAGGGTCCAAAGTGGTGTGGGAAGACGTGGACTGCACATATGCATGCAAAGAGTGCATTTCTTGTAAGTGATCCAGCGGGTAATTTTCAAAACCGGCAATTGGCACAGCTTGACCCCTCAATCGTACTGGATGGGCAGTTTCCACGATTGATTGATGAGTGGCAGGAAGTGCCTTCCCTCTGGGATGCCGTCAGGTTTAAAGTTGATGACCAGGCAGTAAAGGGACAATTCATTCTTACCGGTTCTGCAACGCCAAAGCGTAGGGGAGTGATGCATTCTGGAACCGGTCGAATAGCGCGATTGAGAATGATGTCAATGTCACTGTATGAATCCGGAGATTCCACAGGCTTCATCTCTCTTAAGGATATTTGTAACTCAGTATATGAGACAAAGTTGACAGGGGAGGTCCAATTACGGACTATTGCTGCTCTCATTCTTAGGGGAGGATGGCCTGGGAGTATTGGATTGTCTACAAAAAATGCTGTTCTGATCCCAAGGATGTACTTGAAAAACGTTGTTGATGATGATGTTGACAAGATTGATGATACCAAGAGAGACAAAGCCAAGATGAGGCTTCTGTTACGCTCTCTCGCAAGAAACGAGAGTACAACTGTAGGAAAAAAGAAGCTCAAGGACGATATAATGGGTGTAGAGAAGGATTCAATTGATGAAGACACCATAACCGATTATCTCGATGTGTTTACCAGCCTCTTCATCTTGGAGAACCAAAAACCCTATGGAGCATCGCTACGGTCATCGCTTTCTATCAGACAAGCAGAGAAACGTCATATCACTGATCCGTCATTTGCCTGCTCACTTCTAGGAATCACCCAGGAAGACAAGCTTATCGGTGATCTCCAAACGTTCGGGTTCATGTTTGAAGCGTTGTGTGTACGGGATCTTAGGATTTATGCTCAAGCGTTTGGTGGGGAGTTATACCATTATCAGGATTACGAGAACAATGAGATAGATGCAGTCATCGAAATGCCGGATGGCTCTTGGAGCGCATTTGAGATCAAGCTTGGAGCCAATCAGATTGATGCGGCTGCACAGTCGTTGTTAAAGATTCAGGCTAAATTTCTTAAGCCGGCTTCCTCCTTGTGTGTAATTTGTGGCCTTTCGAATGCAGCCTATAGACGTCCTGATGGGGTATATGTTGTACCTTTGACTGCATTGAGGCCTTGAAGACGGAAAAACCTTGAATTCGCAAGGTGAGAGTGGTTTACCGCAAGAGTCTCCAGTGGATTACCACAAGAGTCTCCAGTGGTTTACCGCAAGAGTCTCCAGTGGTTTACCGCAAGAGTCAATTTCTTTATTGATTATATTTCTATGGAGTAGTAGTATATAGTAAACAAAACTGGAGATACAATGAGCCAATATATTCCCCGTGTTATTGATACGCTATTGGAAGAGTATTTGGAAACCTTTGGAGCTGTATATATCCGAGGACCTAAATGGTGTGGGAAAACAACCACAGCGGAGCAGAAAGCAAAGAGCATTGTCAGATTTCAAGACCCTAAAACCGGGGAATCCAACCGGATGATGGCGGAAATTGATCCCTCACTATTATTGAAAGGGGATAATCCAAGATTACTAGATGAATGGCAAGTCGTCCCAAAAATCTGGGATGCAGTAAGGCTGCAGGTTGATGATTTGAAAGTTGAAGGTTTATTCATTCTAACGGGTTCAACCGTTCCTGTCGATGATGATCAACGGCATTCTGGAACTGGGCGAATCAGTAGGTTGACTATGAGACCAATGAGTCTCATGGAATCCGGAGAGTCCAATGGGAAAGTCTCCTTATCTTCTTTGTTTCTTGGTAAGGCGATTGAACCAGGGATGCTATCCAGCTTGGCAATACCTCAGTTGGCGTATGTCATGGTTCGGGGTGGGTGGCCGGCTTCAATTGGAAAATCAGAAAGAGCCGCAGGACTCATAGCACAAGAATATTTGGTTTCTTTGGCGGAAAGTGATGTGTCAAGGACTACAAAGACTCAAAAAAACCCAGAGAGAGTACATGCACTTCTCAGAAGCTATGCACGAAACGTTTCAACCTTGGCTACGAATGAGAATATTATGAGAGATATCTCAGAAAATGACATGTCATTTTCTGAATCTCTTTATTATGAGTATCTCAATGCGTTGCAAAGGTTGTATGTCATTGAAGACGTTTCTGCGTGGAAACCTTCAATCCGTTCAAAAACTGCAATTCGGTCACGCCCGAAGCGGGAATTTGTCGATCCTTCACTTGCCGTCGCAGCAATAGGTTTAAGCTCGGCTATGTTGCTTGAAAACCTAGAGTACATGGGTTTTGTATTTGAGACCCTTTGTATCCGAGACTTGCGAGTATATTCACAACCGTTGGGAGGAACGGTCTCGTACTATCATGACAGGTATGACCTTGAGTGTGATTGTGTGCTCCATCTCAGGGATGGACGATATGCTCTCATTGAATGCAAGTTGGGTGGCAGCAGGATAGATGAAGGTGCTGCTCACCTTCTTGAGTTGAATTCACTCATTAAGCAACATGGAATGAAGAAACCATCTTTCCTCATGGTACTTACAGCAACAAACACTGCCTATGCAAGACCTGATGGTGTATTGGTTGTTCCTATTGGATGTCTGGGAATTTAGTTTTACCTCAGCTTGGCTGCTACCATGAATAAGCTTGAGTTAGAGGTTCATAAATACTAAAGAGCCTGTCCTGGCCGAAGTTCAGACAGGCTCTTTAGTGTCAATGCATTTTGATTTTCACAACATAGAGTGGGCTGCAAATCATCTCTCATGAACTATCTTCGGCATAAACGTCGGGCAACCGCGTTCTCCTCTGTCGGATATTGCAGCTAGCTCCTCCTTCACGGCCTTGCTGCTCACTGTTTTCGTTCGAAGTTATTACGCAAGTACTTTGCTTCACAGCCCACTTGTAAAAAACTTCACAAATCCATTGAGTTTCGAATTTGAGAAGATTCAAGGCAATTTGAGAAGATTTAAAATAATTTGAGAATAATTTGCGAATTTGAAATTTGATTTATGATAATATTTCTGAGATTTGAGAAGTTTATTGATTTGTTACTCTGCATATGCCATAATATCAAAATAGGAGGGAATCCATATGCTGCCAAGTGAACTTGTATCTTTGGTTGATGACATCGTTCATCTGCGCTGTGAAACCCAGCACATCGAATTAAAGCGCTCACAGACCGAAGCTCCAAAGCGCCTCTACGGAACCTTGTCGAGTTTTTCCAATCAGAAAGATGGTGGCATCATCATCTTCGGTATTTATGAGCATGATAATTATTCCATACCTGGTGTTGATGACCCTCAGGCTGTCCAGCAGCAGGTAAACAACCAAGCCAAACAGATGGTCCCGATTGTCAGACCTGTGTTCACGGTGGCAGAGATTGATGGTAAGAAGGTCGTGAGTGCAGAGATTGCAGAGTGTCCCATCATGGAGAAGCCATGTTATTATGCTGGAGCCGGGCGTTTGAAAGGCTCTTATGTCAGAGTCGGTGATTCTGATGAACCCATGACCGAGTATGAAGTTTACAGTTACGAAGCTTTTCGTCAGAACACCCAGGATGAAAAACATCCTGTATTGAATGCAACCATGCATGATCTGAGCGGTGACAGGCTGACTGAGTACATGCTGAAAATCAAAAGGTTCAAGGAGAATCTTTCCCAGCTTCCACTGGAAAAGGTGCTACGACTTCAGGGCATCACAGCTGATGGAGTGCCTACAATAGCCGGGTTAATGCTTTTCGGAGAATACCCCCAGGCATTCTTTCCGCAGCTCAGCATAACAGCCATGGTTATCGCAGGCAATACGTATTCTGATATCGGTCAAAATGATGAACGCTTCATTGATAACAAGCGCATCGAGGGCACTATACGGCAGATGTATGAAAGTGCCATGAATTTCATAAGCCGCAATACCCGGCAAGCAACAATCATCAACGAGAACGGAGAGCGCATCGACAGGCCGGAATATCCGCCCAAGGCAGTCCGCGAATTGGTGCTGAATGCCCTGATTCACCGTGACTACAGCATTCACACCATTAATTCGCCGATACGCATTCTGTTGTTTAAAAACCGCTTGGAAATTGAGAATCCAGGAGGCCTCTATGGCCGGATTACCATTGATGAGCTGGGAAAAATGTCTGCAGATACCCGCAATCCATTCATCGCGGGTGCTCTTGAAGTTTTAATAGAGACAGAAAACCGGTTTTCCGGTATACCTACCATTTATGCTGAGATGGAGAAGGCTAGTCTGCTTCCTCCTGTATTTGAGAGTCAACGTGGTATATTCAGGGCTACGCTCTATAATCAGGGTAGTGTATCGATGACTGCTGATGTTGCTGCTGATGATAGTGAATCTGCAATCATGAAAAAGATTCTTTCATTTTGCACTGAGCCGCGTTCAAAAGATGAAATTGCAAAGCATATCGGCCTTTCTTCTGTGTATTACATCACTTCGAGGTATCTTCAACCCTTGCTGGAAAGCTCTCAGCTGAGAATGACTCTGCCCGATAGGCCAAAGAGCAAGCATCAACGTTATATTGCAGCGCAGAACAGGTTTTGACTTTACGAGTGCATGGCGAAGGTCGGCCTCTTCAGAATCAAGTGATTTTAAAACTGCGGGCCTTCATTGTAGATTACAACTGATTGAAGATTGAGCACACGAGAACCACCTACAAGCGCTAACGGTGTACTGGTTGTCTTGGTATCTGATATCCGTACGTCCTGTTTCTTGAATCCTCTTCGGCATAAACGTCGGGCAACCGCGTTCTCCTCTGTCGGATATTGCAGCTAGCTTCTCCTTCACGGCCTTGCTGCTCACTGTTTTCGCTCGAAGGTATTACGCAAGTACTTGGCTTCACAGCCCACTTGTAAAAAACTTCACAAATCCATTGGGTTTCGTATTTGAGAAGATCCAAGGTAATTTGAGAAGAATTTGCGATTTTGAACGTGTATATGTTACTTTTTACTCAGTTTGGACGTCTGCAGTCCTAACGTTCCCTCAGCCTTGCTATGGACTTATTCAAAGTAGGTCTGAGAATCTTCTGATAACAAATGCCATGTGTCCTTTGTTGTGCTTCTGGATACTCAGCAAAAAAACTGTCCGGGTCGTCATAGGTCCCCAGCGTACCTGCACGAGCCTTGCTCTGGATGAAGGTATCCCCTTCCTCCCAGCGGATCGGAGGGTTGCGGAAGTTCAAAACAGCAATGCCATAGCCGTAGAAACTGCCCATGTAGTCGGGGTACTTTGCCTGGAGCTTTTGCAGATAGGGACGATCGACGATGTGTCCCCCGATCTCAATCCACTTGCCGTTGTACAGCATGTTCACCCACCCATGGTAGAGGAAATCAGGGCTGAGGCGATAGGCCAGTGGACCCAGAAGGCCGCGATGGAGGACCTTGTCCATCATGCTTGCCTTCATGCGGCAGGGGACACCTATTGCCCTGAGCAGCGTCATGAGCAATGTGGTTTTGGTCAGGCAGTTGCCATACCCTGTCGTAAGCACGTGTGAACCGCTGATGGAAAAGCTCCTGGAATATCCATAGAGAATCTCATCCCTTACAAACGTATACACAGCATCAATCTGTGCTGATCGTGAACCGAGGCTATGCCAGCCTTTCTGCTGTACAAGGGCTTTTATCTCAGGGTTGTCATAGTCGAGCAGCAACGTAGGACGAAGGTATTGATTTGCTTCTTCAGATTCCACAACACATCCTCATGTTCGTAGTGTTATACTAAGCATATGCTTCCTTTTGTATTTTATCTAGCATGTTTTGCTAGGATGGTTATAGTAATTTTTTACCATAGTTAGACATATTTTTTAATTTGTCTTATAATAGAGCTAAGGAGAGAGACATGGATAGGAAAACAAGTCTACAGGCTCTCATGAAAGGACCGCTTTCCCCGTTGTACTTTTGCATCGGCAGTCCCGTGGTGGGTAATCCAACCCAGCATATGATGGAAACAGCCTTCGATGCTCTCGGCTATTCGGGCAGGTACCTGACCATCGAAGTGGACCCCGAAGAGTTGGAACCCAGTATATGGGGGCTGTTGGCGATGCGTTTTCAAGGTGGAAACGTAACCGCACCATTCAAGCAAGAAGTGCTCACCTATCTCGATGAACTTACTGAAAGTGCCAGCCTGTGTGACGCGGTGAACTGCATCACGCGCAAGGAGGACGGTACCTACGTCGGGGACAACACCGACGGCAAGGGCTTTCTGCAATCACTGGTCGAGATTGCCCCCGATCTGAAGAAGCGCAAGGTCGTGGTGTTCGGAAGCGGAGGGGCCGCCTCGGCAATCGTCACCGAATTGGCCCTGTACGGTGTTCGACAGGTCATGGTGGTCAACCGCACCCTTGCCCACAGCAAAAAACTGGTAACCAACCTGGAGGGAATTTCCAAGACCGTTCTTGGCTATGAACCTTGGGAACGAACCTACCAGATACGGGAGAACGATCTGGTGGTGGTACAGGCCACCAGTGTTGGCTTGTTTGCACCTCATGAGTGCATCAACGTGGCCTTTGCCCCCGACTTGAACAACGTCATCGCCTGCGATGTCGTGTTCAATCCCGTGGAGACGGCGTTTTTGAAGAAGGCCAAGCTGGCAGGATGTAAAACCCTCGACGGGCTGGGTATGCTGGTCAACCAAGGAGCCATCGCAGTAAAGCTCTGGACGGACAGGGACCCAGACCGGGCTTTGATGCGTGCAAGCCTGGAAGAAGCGTTTGCTGTGTGCTGACAAGAAGAAAGAAATATCCTACTATGAGCGACTATGAACTACTACTTCATTGCATGTAGAACCGGCGGGGAAGAGAAAGTCCGGGCTCACTTGAACAAGTTCTTCACCAGAGAGCTGGGTGAGGTGCATGATGTGTTCATCTTCATCCCCATGCGCCGCATGATCGACCGGTGCAAGGGAAAGAAGATAATGACCGACCACCCCATACTTCCCGGCTACCTGCTGGTCTCCAGTGAAGAGGACCTTGCAAATTTCTCACTCGATGTGCATCGGCTTCCCGGTTGCTACGGCTTTCTCCACAACCTGGACAAAACCATTGAGCTCAAGGGACCAGACCATGAGTATGCCGCTTGGATCATGCACAACAAGGGGACGATCAAGCCGTCGAAGGTGGTCTACAAGCAAGGAGAGCCGATCAAGGTGGTGGAAGGACCGTTGAAGGACTTTATGGGAACGATCATCTCGGTCGACTACCGTCATAGTAGGGTGATGGTGGAGTTCCAGTTCGCCGATGTCATCCGCAAGGTGAGCATGCCCGTTGAGTTCATTCAGCCCGACAAGGAGAACTACGATCTGGACTGAAGGGAACAATTCCTACAAGGCAGGCACCATAAAAGTGATGACACGACTGCCTGTGTGTGGTATGAAGATAGCTACTGATGTTCTATCTTCAACCGATGCAATAGCTGGGGCCAAGGAGAATCAGATATCCACGCAATTTGAAGCGATCGGATGTTCAAGCATCAGGAAATAGCGAGGTGAATGTGGGTGGAAGTGTCAGGAACCGGATTCAGAGACAACTTCTCTTGATGGGTATCGATGCAGTATTGCTGGTCCTGTGCTCCATGGTATCTATGTGGATCGTCTTCACTTCTTATGACGCAACTGTGGTCCTATTCACCGTCATCGCCTCCATGATTCTTCTGCTCTCCCTCTCCTTGACCCGTTTTTACCTCATCCGTGTCAGTGAAGGTTCGCTCGATTTGGTCAACAGGGCGTTTGCAGGGTTTCTGCTTCCTTCCCTTGTTTCCATTCTTATTCCTCTGTTTCTGGAAAGCATCCACTCCTATTGGATCCCCTATTTTATTGTATTCTGGGGCTCGTCCTTCCTTACCATGCTCGGAGTGCGTTTCGCCTACCGCGGCTTTCGGACCTACTATACCAAACAGACCCACAACAACAATCCCCGCACAGTAATCTACGGTGCAGGGGAACTGGGAAACGCCTTGGTGCGCCAGTACCAGCGGGGCAAGCTTCCCTACCATATTTCCGCCTTCATCGATGATAATGCCTCGCTGAAAGGCACCTATCTGTTGGGAATCAAGGTATGGGGTACCATCGACGACATGGCCGAGACGCTCATCCAAGTCCGGGCAAAAGTGCTTATCATCGCCATCACCCACATCGACCAGGAGCGCATGCTCAAGGCCGTCGATGCCGCCAAGGAGCTCGGCGTCGACATAAAGGTCATACCCTCCCTCTTTGAGATGCAGCAGGGGGCCAAGGAGATGGACCTGAGAAACCTCGACTACGGCGACCTCCTGGGCAGGCCCTTGATCAGCATCGAGAAGGAACCGATTATGAGGATGGTCGTACAGAAGCGGGTGCTGGTCACCGGAGCCGGCGGCTCCATCGGCAGTGAGATCTGCAAGCAGCTGTTAAGCTACGGCCCCTCCCAGCTCATTCTTTTGGACATCGATGAGACCGAGCTGCACGACCTGTCCCTGAGGCTGCACAACTACCAGAAGGAGTGGAGCGACCTGATCGTCCCGGTGGTGTGCGACATCAAGAACCGCAAGAAGGTCGACAGGATCATGGAGCAGTACCGTCCTCAGCTGGTCTTCCACGCGGCCGCCTACAAGCACGTGCCGCTGCAGGAGCTCTATCCCGAGGAGGCCATCACGACCAACATCCTTGGCTCCTATGCAGTCCTCAAGAGTGCAAAAGAGAGAGGCGTGGAGAAGGTGGTGGTCATCTCCACCGACAAGGCGGTCAACCCGACGAACGTCATGGGGGCGACCAAGCGCGTGGTCGAGCTCATGGCGGGCATGCTCAACTCCAAGGAGACCGAGATGGTCTGCGTGCGCTTCGGCAACGTATTGGGAAGCAGGGGGAGCATGCTGCCCCTGTTCATGGAGCAGATCAAGGCGGGGGTTCCGATCACCGTCACCCACAAGGACATCATCCGCTACTTCATGGCCATTCCCGAGGCTGTAGGCCTGGTCTTCAAGGCTGCCTCGATGGCAAAGGGCGGGGAGGTCATGGTGCTGGACATGGGCCAGCCGGTGCGCATCTACGACTTTGCCCAGAAACTGGTCAAGTACTACGGCGACGGGCGCAGCCAGGTGATCGTAACCGGCCTCAGGCCCGGCGAGAAGCTCTATGAGGAGCTGTTGGCCAACAAGGACACCACCATAGCCACCGAGGACAGTCTGGTCTTCAAGGCGCGGGTAAGCAACCATGAGCTCTCCGAGCTCACCTTCCTCAACCACTATCTTTCGACCTTCCAAAATGGAAGCCCCCAGGAGATGCTCAGAATGCTGCATGAGCTGGTGCCGGAGTTCAATAGTCCGAAGATGTAGCTTACCTGTATGAGAAAAGCATCCATGCAATCAGTTGCCTTGGAGCGCTTCTGTCAATGCATGAACAAGCGCGTCTCGGAAGGTACGGAAACTTGAACACTGAGCTGAGATGTTTTTGGGGCTGATGGTTCCCTCGTCGATTAACTGCACAAGATATTCCCGTGATGGATGGCCTTCGATCAGCAACTCCAACTGCGCTTTCATGTCGAATGAACTTGCTCTGTTTCCCGTTCTTGTTTCATAGGTTTCAGATGGGTTTTCTTGGTTCATATGAGCTTGAAGCAGCCATGCTTCAGACTTAGGTCGGGGGACCATGGGTACGCCAAAGTTGAAATCTTCCAATGCAAATCCACGCACGATGGAATCCCATTTTTCCTGCCACTCATCTTTTGACCGGGAACCATCCCCATCGCGGAAGAGGACAGCAATATAGGGACAATTTTCTTCATGCATTTTTTGATTTGCAATACTGCCGAGTACTTAGGCATTTGCTGTGAAAAAGCTTCTATTCTTTCCGTATTTCTTACCAGCTAGTTTGGTTATTCCCGGCTTCCCCCGATCAAGTAATTCCTGTTTACTGCAAAGCACAAGAATATCTTCATGCTCTCCCTCAATGTCACGAGGAGAGTATCCAAGAACTGGGGTTGCAAGGATGTCAATAAAGCATGTCATGGGACCATGCAGAAATGTGTTGTCTTGTGATCTTGTGCCGATATCAGTAGGGCCTTCACCTGATAGGAGGAGTTTCATGTGATCTCATGCTCCAAATCAGAGGACACCTCTTGCATGGTTGTATCGACAAATACTTCTCCCGGACCCAGCAACCTGAGTTTTTCCCTAGTGCGATTGCTTTGGAAATAACGACCACAGCGGGTATATCCGGCTGCATTTCGGTAGACAAGGAAAATGCCATCCTTGGCTACTTGGTCGTCCAGATAGTTGAGAACCATAGGGCTGTGTGTAGTGACAATCACCTGTTTGTTGCTGCTTACCAAATAATCCATCAAGCGTTCAACCAATTCCGGGTTGATTCCATTTTCGATTTCATCAAGCAACAGGCATGTATGGCTTGTTTGCATCTGTGTGATGATAGTCAGGATTCTCAGCATTCCATCATTAAGATGGGTTGTTTCGGTTTCCAGTCGGTTCTTGTTGCCGGTATCGAATGATTCACTTACTGTGATGGTCTTCCAACCAGCTCTGAGAGAGGATGAGAGAATGGATGTCACCTGTGGGTAAAATTCCTGCAGTTGCGTAAGGATTGTTTTCTTTTGTTCGAAGGAAAGCCCATGGAAAAAGGCAGTAAGCTTTTCTCCCCCGATACCCACGTCGGCGGCTGCTCTACTGCGGGTTTTAATCAATTGAGGATTGAGGAGCTCCAAAGACTTCATTCCTTGAGAAAAATCCAGAATGGCACCGATGGCGGGAACTTTCAGCACATCAAACTTATACACACTGAGAATGGACCCTTGATAGAGCAGGTCTTTTACGGGAAGCGTAGAAATTTCTGTCGGACTCACTATGTTCAATTTGCCATCTTGAACCAAAAAGATGGTTTTGCCATCTTCTGTCACCTTTTCCTGGGTACATCGGATGGTTTGCTTATTGTATGTACCGCTCCAAACTATTGATTTCCCTTGATGCAATAAAGAGATGCTGAACGTAATGGTGGTTTTCTTGGTAAATTTGCTGGTAAGCTCTTCGTGTTTCCAACCACGCGTTTCAAGCCAGGAATCTATGCGTCCTTGGGGAAGCTGAGCAAGAAAACCGAATGCCTGCAGGATTGTGGATTTACCGCAACCATTCAGCCCAACAAGGCATGAGAACGCTGGAATGCCTTTGGCATCCTTTTGCGGCGGAAATGAAAAATCTATAAGAGACTTGAAATTATCAAGATACACTCTGCTAAGCATGCTCCAACCTCGGTACACAAAAGTATACCAGAAAGCATGAGGGATTGGAACAAATAGTGGCTAATCGACACCTCAAGAATGCTAGTACAGTTGCTCATCAGTAAGAAACTGGTACAACCCTATATGCCGTATCCCCTCAATGGTGTCCTGGAAGTGAGGATCCATCGTCACCACAAATTTAGGGTAGGAATCCCGGATACTAAGCAGTGGAGAGAACTCCCTTTGTACCGTTTCTTCACTTTCCAGTTTGAAGGCAACTTGCACATAGAGTTTTTTCGGCTCTTGCTCCGCAATGAAGTCGACTTCCTGGGTGTCCGTCTTACCAATGTAAACCTTGTATCCTCGTCTGACCAATTCACGGTACACGATGTTTTCCAAAATACCGGTTATATTGGAAGCTTTCCCTTCACAAAGAGCATGCTGAAGACCAGAATCTGCAAGGTAATACTTTGCCTGGGTCTTGAGCACATGTTTCTGTTTGATGTCATATCGATGTACTGTAGCGATCAGATACGAGCTCTCTAGCGCATCCAGATATGTATAGATTGTGCCGGGATCGACGGGTGTGAAATAATCGGCTATGCGTTTAGCAGAAATGGTACTTCCGACCGTTTCGGCGATAAAGTTCAGAATTCTTCGCAGCAGCTCTACATCCCGTATCTTGTATCGTTGGACTACATCACGCAGAACGATTGAATCGAAGATGTCATGAATTATCATATATGTTGCTTTCTCATCGTAATCGTCAGTCAGATGGACAACAGGAAACCCTCCTCGCCTGATATAGAGCCAAAGCAGGTTTTCTTGGGCTTCTTGTTGGTCCGATCTGAACCCCAGCATCTCTGTAAAAGACAACACCTGCATCTCGATATGAATGAAGCGGCCGGTGAGCAAGGTAGAGAGTTCGGATGAAAGCAGCTGTGAGTTGGAAATGGTGATGTACATATCTATCTGGAAATCGAGGAACAAGGAGTTTACTGCCTCTTCCCACTTCTCTACGATTTGGATTTCATCGAAGAACACATATGCGGGGCTCTCCATTGTTTTTAGAAGGCCAGACACGTAGGTATATAACGCAAGTGAAGTACGCAAATGGTAATACCTCATGCTCTCAAAGTTGATGGAGATGATCTGTTTTCCCGCAACTCCTTCTTCCTTCAAAAGCTGTTGTATCAGCAGCATCATGGTCGATTTTCCGCATCGACGTATCCCTGTAATCACTATAATGAAGGGCCTAATCTTCTCGTAATACAATGGTCGATTAAGCATGAACATAGACCTCTTGATAAGAGTATACCCAGTAAAACTACGTAAGAAAGGAAAGTTTTTAGGGTTATACCCATAAAAACTCTTCTATGGACACCCCTTTTCATGGGTATAACCCTATATACTTCACGCTATGAAAGTGAAATACCCGCCTTCCTGCTGTTCCTCTTCACTCTGCGTCTACGCTTATACCGCGCAAATGCAGAGACGATGGAAGAAGTATTCCACTGCTTTTTGGGCGTAATCTGTGCATCAGAGGAAAGATATGCAGAACCATGCTTTGCAAATGTGTGCATGAACCTGCGATAGTCATGCTGCCCCTCTTGTGTCCAAAAGGACTCGGCACCGGCAATCAGGCGTGGGAATAGATGGAAGTCCCTCTCTTCCCTGGTTGCAATGTACTCGGTCCAGAGCATGAACTCCGACCCGTACAGAGAGGAGTACTTCTGAGTCTGCAGCTGCTTGCCGTAGCGGTAGACCACCGGTAGGGGAAGCAGCGTATGGTCCATATCCAGATACGTATGGAAATAGTCGCTCATGATCACCGGATGTGTCAAAGCCGATGCATCCAGCAGCGGGTTCCACACCTGGGTGATAATCTTTTTGTCATACCCTTCGTCCACATAGTCATTGTAGAGAATCACCTGCTTTCCCAAGCCTCGTGCATACGAAGTCATCTCATTTAAGAACCATCGCAACAAGGCTTTCTCGTCGGACAAGCGCAGTACTCTCTTTCTCTTCTGGCAATCGGGACAGTCGACCCAGCGGTCCAGGGGAATCTCATCGCCTCCCAGATGGATGTACGGGGCAGGGAAGAGTGAAGCTGTCTCCTCGATGATCTGCTTCACGAAAGAGAGAGCTTCGTCCTTTCCCACGCACAGGATGTCTGAAAATATTCCTTCTCCCGTAGGGATCGTGAACGGACCGCCTGTGCAGCTAAGCTTGGGATAGGAAGCCAGCGCTGCTGTGAAGTGGCCGGGCATGTCGATCTCAGGGATGACCATGATATGGCGGGCCTGGGCATACGCCACCAAGTCCTTGATCTCTTGTTTCGAATACCGACCGGACTCTCCCTCTCCGAGCTTCGGGTAGCTCTCCGAGGCGATTCTCCAGCCCTGGTCGTCACTGAGATGGAGGTGCAGGACATTCATTTTGAACGAGGCGAGGATGTCGATGATTCTCTTTCCTTCCTCGACCGGACAGAACGACCTCGCTACATCCAGCATGAAAGCCCTCCACAGGAGGGCGGGCTTATCCTCGATGCGGCAGCAGGGAACTGCTTCAGGGTAGGCAAGCAAGAGCTGACGCAGTGTTTGCACTGCATAAAACACTCCCTGCAGGGTTATCGCTTCAATCCTGCACTCCTTTGGGTTCACTTCCAAGCGGTAAGCCTGCTCCTCCGTAGCGTCTGCAGCTGCGGTAATAATCAGATCGGGTGATTGTCCACCCTCTTGTGCTTCCATGCCAAGCTGCTCTCTGACGTAGAGCAGGACGCATTCAGCGTCAAAGGAGGGGTCAAGAGCAATTACCAAGCGAGAGGGTTTGGAGAATGTGCCACCGAGCATTGCAACGGCACCTGAAGGATAGGGAATGAGAGGGAGCTTTTCTGTCATATGAATGGTATTATTCCTTTAACGCCCCGGCTGCGAAGCCTTGGGCGATTTTGTCTTTGAATATCAGATAGAAGATGATCATCGGGACCGTCCCGATGACCAATGCAGCAAACTGCAGGCCGTAGTCGCGGGACATTCCTCCCGCAAAGCTGTTGATCCCGACCGGCAGCGAGCGTACGGTAAGGTCGCTGGTCAGCGTCAATACGAGTATGAACTCATTCCAGTTCCCCAAGAACGTATAGATGAACATCGTGGAGATGATGGGGGTGGCAACGGGGATGATGATTTTCAGGAACACCTGGATGAACGTAGCCCCGTCGATGATAGCCGACTCCTGCATGGCATCGGGAATTCCCTTGATGTACGTAGTAGCAAGAAAAACCTGGAACGGAAGCCCGAATGCAATATAGGGCAGGATTACCCCCAACCGTGTATTAGATAGGCCCAGTTTTGTCTCCATGATGAACAGCGGTACGATGACCGAGTGTACGGTAATGAGCAGCCCCAGCGTATAGAGCAGGGAGACGAAGCGGCTGCTCTTGTAGTGAAACTTGGAGAGGGCATAGCCGCTGCTCATGGCAAAGAGCACGGTAAAGAAGGTGGCAACCAAAGAGTAAATGGTGCTGTTGATAAAGTAGATGCCCAAATGCCCCTGTGTCCAGGCAAGGGTGAAGTTTTCAATATACCAGCTCACCGGCGGTGAAAGCGGGTGGCGGACAATGAGGGCATGCGGCTTGAAGGCGCTGAGGATCATCCACGTCAGCGGGATGATCGTCAGCAGGGTGAAGGTAATCATAAGCAGGTAGGAGAGGCCTTTTCCCAGGGTAATGGTTTTTTTCATAGCTTCCCCCTACTCGAACCGACGTTCGAACTTCCTGCTGACGTATTGCAGGATGAGTATCAGGCCGACTGCCAAGAGAACGATGATCATGGAGGCGGCACTGCCGAAGCCGTATTTGTAGTACTTGAAGGTGTTGATGTACATGTAGATGGCAATCACTTCGGTGAAGTGGGCAGGCCCGCCGCCGGTCATGGAATAGATGAGGTCAAAGGCCTTCAAGCTTCCAGAGATTGCAAATATCGCAGTGGTTGCAATGGTGCCCACCATGCCAGGAAGTATGATTCTCCCCAGCATCTGCGATTCGCTGGCTCCATCGATTTGCGCTGCCTCCAGCAGCGAAGGCGTCATTTTCTGCAGGTTCGCAAAGAAAATAATCATATACGTACCGGTATGCATCCACAAAAGGACAAACAGGATCGGATAGATGGCCATTTGTCGGTTCTCGAAAATCTTCATCACATACTGAGGTTGGTCGGTCAGGTTTCTGATTATGGCTACCACCATACCCGAGGAGGAGAAGATTTGGTTCCATAACAGGGCAACCACGACAGGGGAGATGGTGATGGGCAGGAAAATCATGGTCTGGTAGAAATTGCCGTTGCGGACCATCTTGCGGTGCAAGAGAAATGCCAAAAGAAAGCCCAAGGGAATCTGGCCGAACACCGAGACGGCTACGATCAAGAGGTTGTTTCTCAGGGAGTGGAGAAACACTTCGTCGCCGAGTATTTTTACATAGTTCTCCAAGCCGATGAACGCAGGCTTCCCGTACCCTCCAAAAGAGGTGAAGCTCAGCGACAAGCTGTAGGCAACAGGAAATATAATGATCGAGGCAAACAAAAGCAGGCCTGGGGCCAGCAAGAGATAGTAACTCATCCGTTTTTGTTGTGAGAACGTCATGACTCTCCTCGTGTTCCAAGGAAGGCTCTTACCCCGGTTGGGGAAAGAGCCTTGCATAGGATGTTACCGACCGATGGCTGTAACCATGGCTTCCAGCTCCTGGGAAATCTGCTTGGGCGTCTTTGTACCAAACATCATATTCTGAAGGTTGATATTGAACGTTCCAATGGGCTCTGCAGCGAGCACTGAATCCATGACATACCCCATGGGCACCTTGCCTGCATAGGCAACAAGCTTCTGGATCATCGGATCAGCATCCTTGGGCTCGTCAAGGTTGTAGGCGGGCAATCGGCCGAATTTCTGCCTGATCGCCGAACCCTCGGGACCTGAGTAGAACCATATCCACTTCCAAGCGGCTTCCGACTCTGCTTTGGTGAGCTTCGCATTCATGCCAAAGCCCTGGCCGGCGGTTGCCGAGGTAGAGAGGCTCTTGCCTTTCTGCCTGGGAATGTCGGGGAATGACTCCAGGCTCATGTACTCTTTCTGCTCGGCGGTCAGTTCTCCAATCATGTTGTTTACCGTCCATCCGCCATCGATGAAGTACACAGCCTTTTCCTGGACGAAATCGTCCAGACCTTGGCCGTAGGCCAGTTGGTTTGTTCCCGGTGAGAACATCTGTTTGTCAGTGAGTTCCTTGATTATCTCCATGGCATAGACGAACTCGGCATCGTCAAAGCGAGCCTCTCCGGCGATTGCCTTGTCGAACCACTGTAGTCCACAGGCTCTCTCGACCAGCATGCCTGCTACGCAGGACTGCATCGGCCACGCATCCTTGTTGGCGATGGAGATGGGAATGAGTCCTGCCGCCCTGATCTTCGGACCTTGGGCCAGCAGCTCTTCATAGGTCTTGGGAAGGGTGAGGCCCAGCTGCTTGAGCAGGCGGTTGTTGGTGAACATGATCGAGGTTATGCTGATGTCCTCGGGCAGTTCCCAGATCTCTCCGTTCTTTCCTTGGCCCTGCATTGCCATATCGGCAAACTCGTTCTCGTGTCCTGCAAGGTACGGACGCAAGTCCTGTACCAGACCGGCATTGGTGACCTGGCTTGTTCTCTCTCCCGGATAGAGCAGTACGATATCAGGCAGCTGGCCGCTCATCGCCATGGTTTGCAGCTTGTCGTGGAAGGCTTCACCGTAGCCATACTCAAAGGTGAGTTTGATGGTTGGATTGGCTTTTTCGAATACATCCACCAGATACTGGAAATTGGGAGCGGTGGTTTTATCCGTCTGATCGAGGAAGTGATATACAGACAAGGTTGTTACACCATCCCCTGTATCCTTGGCTTGTTCTTTGGTCCCTGCTGCAAACAGCAAGACGGGAACCAGGAACAACGAAATGAAAACAATGCTGAAGAGCCGTTTCATGTTCATAGTAATCCTCCATTGTATCGTATCCTTCACAGGAAGGAATCATCGAATTATGCCAAGAGATGAAAGAGGGGAAGCACTTTCTGCGTTGCATAGTCTGAAAGTGGTTCCAGGTTCATCAACACTTTGTCCAGTACCAACGCCGCCGCCCCGAACGAGACGGCTTGGTAGCCGAGGGAAGAGAACTGTATCTGCGTCCCTCCGTCACTGTGGTCCAGCGAGTTCGCCCGCAGCGCTGATCGCAGCATATCGGGCATGACAGACTCGATGGTCTCTACATTTCCCCCGATGAAGACGTGTGCGATGTCCAGGGTGTTGATCAGGAATGCGAGGTTCTCGCACACCTCGCCCAGGTATGCGAGCAGCGCTTCCCTGTTCTCGGTTACCGAGATGGCGCTGTCCACCACTACTTGCTCCGACGAGGTGATGTCGCGGTTGAGTACGCTCTTGAACTCACCTGCTCGATTGTTGCTGCCTCGATGGATTTTCCCGTCGAAGCCGAAGCCCAGGCCGACAGTCGGCCTGGCTAGGCCTGTTTGTACGTCATAGGCTTTCCAGAACTCAATCAGGACGAAGAGGAAGTTTCGAAGCTTCCGCTTTCGTTGAAATATGACCTCCCCCCATGCCCCGCAGTTTGCATCGTTCTCCAAAAAGACGGGATAGGGAAAAGCTGAAGCTATTTCGGTATAGAAGTCAAAGGGCTTGGTGAAATCGAGGGAGACGGAGCGAATGATCATCTGCCTCTCTGCATCCACGATGCCTGAAAAGCCTATTCCCACTCCCAACAGGTGCCGCCCCATGTGATCCAATCTCTGAGTGATCGTCTGGATGAACGAGAGCATCTCTTCTTTAAAGGTGTTTGCCGTGAAGCCTTTTGGTTGTGTCTCCGAGAAGAGTACCGTGCCTTCCAGGTCGATGGAGAGGGCGGTGTAGGAGTCGGAGCGGATCTCAATGCCGATGACATGGAAGTACTCTTTGTTCAAGGTGATGCCGATGGCTCTTCTTCCGCCTTTCGGACCGGGATCTATGGTCTCATTCTCCTTGACAATGCCCCTCTGCATAAGGTCTGCTACAATGTTGGAGACTGAAGAGCGGTTCAGTCCCAACCGAGCGGCAAGCTCGGCTCGGCTGAGTTCATCTTCTATCCACAGGCGATGAATGATGCGGGAGGAATTGATGAGTCTGGTTCTGTGAGGACTGTCCATGGACAACTCCTATACTTGGTTTGTTTGTTTTTGTACCAACCTAAGTCCAGTATAGGGGCCTGAAAATGGAAGTCAAGAAGAATAACATTGCTATATATTATAAAGAAATAAATGGAACTTGGACTAACGTGTTGAGAGGAGGAGGTGAAGAACGTACACGAAGATTACATTACCATTCCGTGTTTATGAGTCAGAGCCGGCTCTGATTTCTTTCAAACTTGCTGTGTCCCTTGTGTTTCCCTGTGCCCCATGGTAGAACGTGTTCAGGGTGAGTGTATGTTGTATAGGAGAAAAGTGTTTCTCAATCTAGTCCTCAGACATAAGAAGCCCCTATCTCTGGTTAGGCTTCAAGCCCTGATGTTTCTACTCGTTAAATCAACGGGGAATGCATACTACGACTTTATTCCCCATACCTATGGATGCTATTCAATAAGTCTCTATAACGACCAGGAAGCTTTGACGAAACAGGATGTTGTGATTGAAGCAAGAGGGGATTCCCCATTCAACTCATTCCTTTCTGTCGACAACCAGCGGGTTGAACTGGATTCGATACTCCTCAAGGACGAAGATTCCCCACTACTTGATAAGCTTATCTGTGACAGCGAACATCAAAGTGATGACGATTTACTTGAAAGAGTGTTAAAGGCCTATCCTTTTTATGCAATCAGAAGCTTACTTCTTGATAGATTCTCTTCCGATCAGGTTTTTATAAGCAAAATCCAAACAATCAGGGATCACGTTACGAGTGCTCCCCGGTACCTATACACAATCGGATACGAGGGATTATCTATTGATGGATTTCTCCAATCATTGATTCTCCAGAATATTAAAACTCTTGTTGATGTCAGAAAAAGTGCATTCTCCATGAGGCCAGAGTTCAGGAAAAAGAATCTCGAAGCAGCTCTTATGGAGGCAGGTATACAGTACTACCCTATGCCAGAAGTAGGGATACCAGCCTCCAATAGAAAAGAGTTGTTGCCATCAGGAAGAAGATGTGATTTATTTAAGTGGTACTCAGAGAATACGCTGCCTCTCTGTGAGAGGTATGCGTCTGTTGTTGCCAGATTAGTATCTAGGGAAAATATTGCTCTCATGTGTTACGAAAAAGACCCTAAGGATTGCCACAGATCTTTATTTGCAGAGTATTGCCAACGAGTGCAACCCTCTATTCCAGGGATTAAACACTTAGGAGAAGCTGGGGTTTATACCAGTTCCAATGTATCCAACACCTGGAGTATTTAATTGCCCTCGATTTGCTCCCGTGTAAAACTTTCAGACTTCACCATGCAATCACTCCTTAACCAACGATTCTATCGTTGTCTGGTCCCTAAGGAATCCAAACACAGCTTTCGCTTTATTCCTTCTGCGCGCATACCGCCGCATTGAGACCTGGTCAATGCGGTATCTTAAGAGCATCAACCCAAGAGGGGAAGGAAGGTCAGCCTGAACGAGCAGGCCGTCAATGCCTACATCGACAGCTACAGCGGGTTCTGGATCATCCTCACCAATGCACAGAAAGATGCATCGAAGGCACTGGAGCACTACAACCGCAGGTGCGACACCGAGTTCCACTTCGACGACATGAAGAACCTCTTGGACTGCAACAGGCTCAACGTGCACACAGAGAAGACCATGAAGGGCAGGCTTTTCGTCAACTTCATCACCCTCATCCTGCTCAACGACCTGAGGGGCAAGGTCTCGGCCATCAAGCCCAGGGACAGGAAGTACTGGGATTTCAAGGACATGTTGAACAAGGTGTCCACCTATTCCAGAATCCACTTCACCGGCACCTACAAGGACCTGTGGACGGTGCCGACCAAGGCCCAGAGGCTGATCTTCAACCTCTTAAAGATAGAGTACCATTGGAAGGGAAAGATAGTGAATCTTGAGAAGCCAATAGAGCCTGAAGATAATGGCGAACAGGAAGACGAGGAGCCCTAGATATAATTAGGTCGGGAATTTGAGAAAGACTGTTCATTTCAAGTTGCCTGTGGCATACGATGGGAAATCGGTATATGAGTCTTGGACACCAAAATCAACAACCGATGAGACATTGGTCCTTTTAAGCAGTGATTAGGTCGATGGCTATTTCAATAGTGATTGGGATGTTTAAGAGCTTGTAATTCCTGTCATACATGGTGCTTATAATGAAATCAAGGTTTTTGCCAGGGTTAGAGGTCTCTTCCCTTTACATTGCCCAAGGTAAGAAAAAAGCTGGAATTCGCGAATGGGAGAGCTATCCAGCATACATGCCTTTACTGCTACTGAAGAGTGGCAATAAGGTAGCAAATAAAAGTAGAAAAAAGAGTAGCAGAAACGCTGAGATATGGAGTACTCCGGGAAAGCTGATGATTGGAGAGCGGCCATGAAAAATCTCGGAACAGAGACCGAAACCCTCGAATTTAAGAAGACAACTGGTGAACTTAAAGAGGGCATCATATCACTTTCTTCGATGCTGAATAAAAACGGACACGGGGTATTATACTTTGGTGTGAAAGACAGCGGTGATGTTGGGGGACAGCAGCTCGGAGATAGAACGCTGCGTGAAATATCCCAGGCAATTGCGAACTTTGTTAAACCGCAGATTATTCCGTCGATTTCTTCGGAACTTATTGATGGGAAAAATGTAATCAAAGTCGAGGTCCAAGGCTCTGATAAGCCATACTCTGCCTATGGAAGATATTATATGCGGTCCGCAGATGAAGACAGAGAGCTCAGTCCAACAGAGCTGAAGAAACTAATGAATCAAAAAACGGCTGCAGATCCAATAACGATCATGGAAGCTCCGGCTCAAGATCTTTCGTTTACCAAACTGAGGATATCTTTCGTTTCTTCCGGTTTAACCGTTGACCAGGAAACCTTTGAGAATAATACCGGGCTGAAAACAAGTTCTGGAAAATACAATCTCATGGCATACCTTCTGGCGGATGTGAATGACATTTCCATAAAAGTCGTTACTTTCGCAGGGAAGGATAAGACAAATATCATCAAAAGGAATGAGTATGGAGGCACCTGTCTTGTGACTTCCATGGACAAAGTACTTGATTATATGGATTCGATTAATGAAACAAGAGTCACTATGGGAAACCACAAAAGGGAAGAGGAAAAGCTATTCGATGCGGCTAGTTTCAAAGAAGCCTGGCAGAACGCATGTCTGCATACAAAATGGGAAAAAGGCAACCCGCCCGCAGTATGTGTTTTTTCAGACAGAATAGAAATAATATCTACCGGAGGACTTCCGGCTGATCTGACTAAGGATGAATTTTTCAAGGGGATCAGTAAGCCGGTCAATGCTAAACTACAAAAGATATTCGGGCAGCTTGGGTATGTAGAACAGACAGGACATGGTGTGCCTTTGATCATCAGCAGTTATGGACGACAGGCATTTGATATCATGGAAAATTTTGTCAATGTTGCCATACCGTTCAATTACCAAAAAGGCATTTCAGAAGAGATATTGAAAGGTATCAAAATTATCCTGACCCAGGCTGAAAAAGCAGTGATTGAAGAGATCAACAATAATCCTCATATCACGATTCGTGAGCTTGTTACGGCTACTGGATATTCGGATGGATATGTAAGGAAAATCCTTACTCAGCTGAAGGGGAAAGGTGTCGTACAAAGGCAAGGCGGGAGAAAAGCAGGAACCTGGATTGTCATGAATGAGTGATTTGAGATAGAACTCGCTTGCCCAAAGAAAACGACGTCGGGACAGTAGTTTTGATGACAAAGATTTGAAACAGCCGGTATTCTCATTGTTTTCTCTATAGAAAGGATGGAGACAAGGAAAAGGCGAGTGACCATTCGCTCTACAAGGTGCTGTATGATGAGTCAAATCTTATCCGGAAAAGACGGGATGACATGCTAGCCTGAAGACTCTCAAATTCCCGTCTCAGTTATATCTGGGGAATGGATAATTCTTTTAAATAGTTGCAGATAATGTATAGGGTATACCCCAATAAAATCACCTGCTTGTTCCTTGGAAGGTTGTTCCAGCCTAGAGACACACTCCCTGGAATGCCGTCCCTCTTGCAGTAATGCTCTGAAGTTCTGGAAGTGCTTCTCTCAATGCTTGAATGAACAGAGGTCGTACGAGTGGATTTTGTTTGGTTCTGAAAAGAAAACGAGAGGTCTCTCGGCCATTTTTTGCTCCTGTTACATCTATGAATTTTAATGCATGGATAGAGAAGAGTCCTGGTTCAGTCGGAACTTGGTAAGGGCCTTGGTGTCAGTAATAAAACCTTTCAAGATATATTGGCGATAGATGGAGAGAGCGAACTCTTCAACTTCGGCATAGCTCCTTCCTAGCAACCGCTTCGCCAGGTTGCTTAGCTGAATGTTGAAGGAAAACCTCATTCTCTTCTCAAAGGAGGTCAACCAGCACTGGATATCATCGATTGATGGTTTGCCAAGCTCAATTTTTACCTGAAACCTTCTCCATGCAGCAATATCAAGCAATGCTTCATGATTGGTAGCGGCAATGACGACAACATAACTGGGTAAGGCGTCTATATTCATAAGCAGGGAGCTTACCACCCGTTTGATCTCTCCGGTCTCATGGCGGTCTCCCCGTTCTTTACCTAGAGTCTCGAACTCATCAAAGAACAACACACATTGCCTTGTTTTCGCGTATTCAAATAGTTTTGCAAGATTGGAGGCAGTCTCGCCGAGATATGCTCCGATGAGAGTATCGTACGTAACCATATACAAGGGGACCATCAACGCATTGGCAATCGCCTCGGCAAGCGAAGTTTTTCCATTTCCAGGAGGCCCATAAAGAAGGATTTTGTTACGTGGTTCAATGCCATATGAGCGTAACAACTCCGATCGCATCTGCTCCTCTATAACCTCAGTGCAAATTTTGACTGTTGTTTCAGTAAGTACCAGTTGAGTGAGACGCTTGCTTGGGTTGATCTCTTGATACAAAGAAGCTCCATTCAGTGTTCTTAAACCGAACGGTTTGGGTGCAACTTCCCTTGTTTCAAGGGACTGTGAATCCTGCTCCAACAATTCTTCCAGTTTTTTTGCGAGTATCACATGCTGTTTTGCGCGTTCCTCAGCACAAATAGCTTCTGCTGCCAAACGAAAACTGGCTTTTTCTCCAGCTAACCCATGTTGTATTAATTCGTAGAGCAAGTCTGCTCGCGCCATTCAATCCTCCACAACTATGTGACCAGCACTCGTGTATTAGAGCTGCTTCAGGAATGCTTCCTGAATGAAGTTACTCTCACAGAAATCATAGAACATTCTCTGTGCAAGAGGGCTTGGTAGTACTTTTGCATTCTCCCATCTATTGATAGTTGCAAAACTCACATGTAATGCGTCGGCAAGTTGCTTCTGGCTCAATTGCAAAGTGGTCCTTACATGTTTTACCTGATGATGGAATTCCATAATTTTTCCCCTATTATAACATCTGCTAGGTACAAGTATAACACATGTCATACTATAGGAGGTAGTTCTTTCAATGAAATTGTATAGAGGATATAACCCTGAGCATTCTTTGCTATCAAGTACCAACCAACGATTCTATCGTTGTCTGGTTCCTAAGGAATCCAAACACAGCTTTCGCTTTATTTCTTCTTCGTGCGTACCGCCGCATTGAGATCTGGTCAATGCGGTATCTACAGAACATTATCTCGATTGCAGAAGGAAAATCACCTTTGGAGAGCATCAAGTTCTTTTTTGCAAACAGATCAACAATCAATTTCTCCAAAGGTACCTGATACGGCTCACCGTCTGACTTGGGAGCCTCCGTAATAAGTGGGTCGATGATGATTCCGTCATCGATGCCATAGTGCAGTAGCTCTTGAGCTTTGGGTCTCAGCAGTACCCTGCCTGGTAATTCCTCTGCAAGCGCGGAGAACACAAAATCACAACCGTCCTTCTCCACTTCAAGAAATATCTGATTGCGTGCAATCAGGTGATTGAAGAATTCATTCAACCATGAGAGTTCCCACACCCGAAAGGAAATCAGGGGAAACTGCTCTTGCATGTACTTGATCACCTGCAGGGCAGCATTGGAATATACTCCGGTAAAGACGCTTTTCTGCGGCTCCTTCTCAACTTTCTTGTATTGGTTGCGACCAACGCGAAGCATCAGATTGGAACCAAGCAGGGTTCCCATCAAGTGTCTGAGTTGAGTCTCCTTGAAAGAGGCATCAATAGTACGAGCCGCATCCAGGATTTCCTGTCTTGAGAAGGGACCTTCAGGCAGTGAATGAATAATTGCATCTTTTCTCATAGGTTTAGCCTCCTCAGCCTTTTCGGCAATTTTTCGATATTTTGCCGTTCTGGCTGAATCAGTATAATAAACAAACTCATTAATGTCATCAGCCACTTCGGCAAATATTGAGTATTTTGCCGATATGGCTGATTACATCCCGAATGAATTCACTGATGTTCTTCTTTTCATCAGCCATGTAGTACGGAGGCTGATTTTGTAATCAATGTATGTGCTTGTAGAGGATCTTGCTGTAGTGGTGCATGGCGAAAACCATAGTTGAGTTGAAGACAACACAACAAAGCTCATGAGTCTGCATGGAAGAATCACCTTGCTCCAAAGGAGCCTATGAGAACTTGGTAATGGCCAGCAAACACGCACCATCCAACGCCGTCCCCCTTGCCTTGATGATCCGAAGCTCAGGAAGGACTTTTTTCAGTTCCTCTTCAAACAGCGGTCTTACCACCGGGTCCTTTTCCAGTACTCCACCAGCCAGCACCAGCTCCTTGGCAGTAATGGCAGGGTTCTGTACCGACACTACCAAGGCCACCAACTCCTTGGCTGCACACAGGAGAATGTCGTTTGCCAAAGCGTCGCCCTCCTTGGCAAACACCGTCACCAAGGGTGCCAGCTTGGCAATATCGGCCTTGGTGGCCTGGTGGTGTACATAGGCGATGAGGTCCTCTGCCTTGGAGAGGGAGCAGCCTTCCAGCAGCGAAGGGAGCATATGGGTGTTCAAGTCCCTGCCCTCCAAAGAGCGCAGTGAACGCCTCAGGGCCTGGTGTGCAATCCAATAGGCGGAGCCTTCGTCGCCGAGCATGTAGCCGTATCCGCCGGCGCGCTTAAGAGAGCCATCGGAGCTTCTGCTCAGGGCGAGGCTTCCTGTCCCGCTGATCAGCGCATAGCCTTCCAGGCCTGCAAGGCCTCCCACCAACAGAATTTCTCCGTCACTGCAGAGGTACACCGGTACTGAAGGCAGCAGGGAGGAGAGCATGTCTCTGAAAAGGACTTTCTCCCGTTCTCTTCCCAGCCCGGCCGAACCGATGCATCCACCAGCAAAAAGGAAGTACTGCTCAACCTGTGAGAACAAGGCCTTCAGGTTTAGGGAAACCTGATCAGGCTTGCCGGTATAGAGGTTGGTGGCTCCGCCATACACCTCTTCTACAACCTTGCCTGTCCTATCACACACAGCCAGACGGCTTTGGGTCCCTCCACCGTCCAGACCGAAGAAGTAGTTGCTCACACGCTCACCCCTTTCTTGTCCAGCGCCCGGTTTATGCTTCCATCACTCTCATCCAAAAGTCTTCTTGCCTCAGGGGCATCGACTTTGAGCATGTGCATCAATGATGCAATGCGGATGTTGCCCTTGCTCAGCTTGTAAAGCTCCTCGGCTTCGGCTCTGGTGCAGCCGGTCACCTCGATAATGAGGCGTTTGGCCCGGTCGACAAGCTTTGCATTCAGCGGAAGCAAATCCACCATGAGGTTGTTATACACCTTGCCGATACGAATCATGCTGGCGGTGGTGATCATATTCAGCACGAGTTTCTGAGCGGTACCTGACTTCATACGCGTCGAACCGGTGATGATCTCCGCCCCCACCGCCACATGGATTTTATGGTCGGCATGGTCGAACACCTTCGAGTGTTCGTTGCAGCTGATCGCTCCCACCTTGGCCCCAATACTCTGAGCCCAGGCCATGGCCCCGATCACATAGGGAGCCTGGCCGCTGGCGGTGATGCCCACCAGCACATCATCCTTGGTGAAGGAGCGTGCCTGAAGCTCGGCTACTCCTGCCGTTGGATTGTCCTCCGCCGACTCTATCGCATTGGTAAGGGCCGGCAGGCCCCCTGCGATGATGCCCTGCACCATCGTAGGAGGAACCCCGAAGGTGGGAGGACACTCGGAGGCATCGAGCACACCAAGCCTTCCCGACGTACCGGCACCGATATAAAAGAGCCTGCCGCCTTTCTTGAACGAGACCACGACATCGTCGACAAGGTTGGCGATGACCGGAAGACACGCTTCAACCGCAAGAGGAACTTTTCGGTCCTCCTCGTTGATGATGGACAGGATTTCGAGGGTGGACTTGGTATCGATACGGTAGGAAGCCGGGTTTCGTTGTTCGGTGGTGGGCAGTGATGATTGCAAGGTTTTCTCTCCTATTTTACCGCGCCTGCGGTCATTCCCTTGTATCTCCTTTTGTGTAATAAGTAGCCTCGTGTAAATTGTTACCCTGCTCCAAACTGTTGTCAAGGAAAATCAAAAATGAATTCCAAGAAATTAATTTCAATACTAAAAAATTATTTCATTTATTATTAGACCTAATTATGCTATGCTTTGGGTATGAGTGGATGCCTTTATTTAATCAAGCAGTTTCTTCCCAATCTGGCACCGAGTGAACGCAAGGTGGCTGACTTCCTGTTGGCCAACCCGACGCAGGCTGTCTCCATGGGCGTACAGGATGTGGCCAAGGCCACCGGTTCCAGTGCAGCGGCATGCATCCGGTTTGCAAGCCGCCTGGGCTTTGCCGGATATACCGAGCTTCGCATGGCCTTGGCCAAGGAAGTGTTCTCCTCCGAACGTGTGGCGGAGGAGCAGAAGGTAAGGGAAGTAACTGAGAAAACCAGTGCAGGGGAGCTTGTCCACTTGGTCGTAGGCAGTACGTGTGAGAGCTTGAGGGGTCTTGAGAGTGTCATCGATCCCAAAGCCGTGGAAGCTTCGGTGGAAGCGATCCTTCATGCTTCGCACCTTCTGATCAGCGGAGTCGGGGCTAGCGGAGTTGTTGCCATAGACCTGCAGCAAAAGCTCGCACGATTAGGGCTGAAGGCGGTCTTCACCGCCGACAGTGACATGCAGATTGTAGAAGCGTGTGCCTTGTGCAAGCAGGACGTACTCATTGCCATCTCCTACTCAGGGGAGACCAGCAGTGTGCTCAAGGTTGCGCGGGAAGCTAAGAAGAACGAGGCTACTGTAATTGCCATCACCCGTATCGGGGGCAACTCGCTGACCAAGCTTGCCGATATTACGCTGAATGTCGTGAACAGCGAGTCGCTCTTCCGTGAGGGTGCAACCCTCTCACGCCTGGGACAACTCTTGGTGGTCGACTTCATCTACACGATGATCTTGGCCCGTTGCCAGAAGCAGATAGAGCCGCTGCTCAAGCGTAGCTGGGAAGCAGTGGCGCATGTGTCGGGGTGAAAGCGATTCATAGTATATTACACTGATACAGATACCTCACTTGTCAGCCTGATGTTGTCATGCCAGAAATTATTGAGATCTAAGGCTTGTGTGACAGCATCATATACAGCGACTTGCTTTTCCGGGTCTCTGATTGTCATGACTAAACACAATTCCTGGGAGAGGTTTCTTGACTCAAAAGCAGCTTTCTGTTCAGTATGGTTTCTATAGAGTCCTTTCAACTGTAAATACCACAGCTTCTCTTGAGTAAGATACTTATGCTTGTTTGTATCGGACATGTCATCGAAATCAACAGCGTATTTTTTAACTGGATAATACTTGTCGGCATACTTGATCAGTAAACGTTCTTTAAGTGCAAAACTGTCCTGATTACTCCGCATTTTGGTCCTACTATACATGGTGTCTACCAATAAATTTTGAGCCCCAGCATGTCCAACTGGATTCAGTATAGTTGGTTTGCTAATATCTCTGCTTGCTTTCTCGTCGTAGGATCCGAATTTTATATCAATATTTGACTGGCAATATTCTGGCCCTTGTGTTGCATCAAGAATTGGTTCGTATACCAATGTTGCGATAACTTGTCCGGTATACAACCCATCCCGTATCAATCCCTGAGGCATTGGGAAATCCATGATATCAATAAAATGCCTCTTATAAAGAGTTTCTCGAAGAATGAGGGTTACCTCATATGGGTCATTAAATAGTATTTCTTGGATGTTTTTGGGGACACCAAATCCTAATTGTTTGCTACGTTCAGTCTCAGGAATCTTTAAATTCTTAGAATACGATGCAGAATGTATAATCAGGGCTTTGAGAAGTAAAGGATCAAATTCACTATCTAGCTTTTGATATAACCCAGTTGCTAATGATGCTATGCGTGGAGTTGAAAAACTTGTTCCACAATCAGTAGCTAAATTGCCTTTTGCCGTAAACGATGTAACTCCAGTTGTGGAAAGCTTTCCATTGGGGAAAATACCGGCATTTCCTCCATAATGAGATACTTCAGGCTTGATTATGAATTCTGGGCCTGGACCAATACGCGTAAATGGGGAAGGATTATCAATGTCAGAAATGTCATGAAGTCCTTTCTTGTGAGCCAGAGAGCCAACAACTAACGATCGGACAGAATCCGCTCCTTCATAGATTCTTCCCTTTGGTTTACCATGCAAGAAATTATCACAATTTCCTGTGGATTTGCAAATGAGAATATTGTATCTATCTTGAAGATTGTCGAGAGCAAGTGCAAAATCAGAAAACCTATTGTCCTTAACCGGATGTGTGATGCTTATCGAGATGTTCCATATTTTTACATCGGTTTGGTTGGCTGTAATAGCTTCTTGAATATTGTGGATTAATTCATCTTCCTCGAGCCCTTCTTTGGAAGTATCCGGGACTACAGTAGCATCAAAGAGCTTGATGCCTGAATGTCCTATCCAATCATGTTCTTCACAAGTGTCACCATAAAGAGCTATTCCTGCAATAAATGTCCCATGATCTTTATTGATTGCAGACGATGGGTATGGACTCCAACTTTTTTCTGATAACCAGGGAGCTATATGCGGGATACCGGCGATTCCACTATCCAGAATCCCTAAAGTTTTATAATTAACATCAGGTTTTGGTGTTAGGATAGCAATGTCACTATCTTGGCTCAATGAATCGAGAGAAATTGTGTATCGGGGCATAGGCTCAATTGAGAATATCATGTCGTATGTATCATCGTGCTGGAAGGAATCCAGTACTGTTGATGCAATGTTCCCTACTTTATATATCGGTAGCTGGCTTGTATACAACGTTTTATTAAATTCAATGGAACTTGTTTGAAGAGTCTGTTCAAATTGTCTTTGTATGGCCAGATTCAGTTCATAATCTTGATAATCGATCAGCTTGACTTTATAGGAGCACGAAGATTCTTCTTCCGATTTATACAGTATAGGGGAAAAATCTAAAAAGGATTCGATGCAAGAAAGGGCTCTGCGGTTACTTTGGTAGTCGTTAATTTTACTCTGAATGGTCCTGTCATGGTCGGAAGAATCCAGCTTTACTAAAAGCTTGTCGGTATCAACAAGACCGATAATGCTGTTCTTACGTTCATCCTGAAATAAATCGACTATGTATGCACGTCTGGATTTTGCAGTTGCTTTCTCGAATAATTTTACCAAAAACACAAAGGGAACAGTTGATTGATCCTTCATACGCTTACTGAATTGGTTGGAGAAGCTTTGAAATTCAGTGAGCAATTTTTTTGAATGAGGGATAAGCATTTCGTCGGGTAAAAGCCATTTTGGAGGAGTATTATCTCCTCTCCCTTCCGTGCGTTGCTCATCGATTTTCCTATGCGAGAAGCGAATAATCGGCAGTTTCTCTGGTTTCATGATTTAACACTCCTTCTTTTTGAAACATTCTGGATTGTTCTTAATGGGATATTGGCTTCCTCGTTGATCTCCCTGTGAGTTGCTCCATGCTCAAGGAGAAAGTCGATAAAACCATGCTCATCCTCGATTGCATGGTAGGTATGGAAGTAAATCTGCTTGAGGACGTCACAACTAGATAAGCATGACCTATCACTCAGAATCATATGTTTCAGAGCCATGTGAATAATCGTTTTGATTTCTGAATGACTGAATCCTTGGAGAGCAGACACGATGGCTTCCTTCTTTTTGGGGTTCTGCATAAAGTTGGTTTCCTTGGTCTCAAGCAGAGCCTTCAGTAATGATGCTATCTCTTCCTTCTGTGGCCTTCCCAAGGTAATAACCGTTGAAAACCTTCTCCATATGGCGCTATCCAACATTTCATGATGGTTTGTAGCAGCGATTAAGATACTGTTATTGCTGAACATGTCAATATTTTGGATGAGACTGTTGACGACCCGTTTCAGTTCCCCAAGTTCATTCTTATCGTCTCGCAGTTTTGCGATGACATCGAATTCATCAAGGAATAGGATGCAATCTCTCTGTGAGGCATAGTCGAATAGTTTCCTGATATTCTTTGCTGTACTGCCCAGCAATGAGGAGACAAGTCCATCCAGTCGAGCAGTAACCAAAGGAAGAGATGTGATGCTGGATATATAATGAGCCATAGTAGTCTTCCCACAACCCGGGGGGCCATACAGTAAAAGTGAATTTGGAACATCGAGCCCGGCTTTCAATAGAGCATCCCTGGACCTGTAGCTTGCAATAAAGGTATCCATTGCCTCCTTTGCATATGTGTTGAGTATCATCTGTTCTGGTAGTCCGGTGGGCATCGTTATCTCAACAATATCCATCCGACTTTCAGTATCTACCGGCTTTGTTGAGAAGCTGTCGAGTGTCGTAAAGGTACCTTGTTTCTTTTGTAGTATTGTCTCAATCCTGTGTGCAATCGACGCATCGCCGCTTTGCTTTAGGTTGTTTGCCAGAACATTGGCATAATTGATAATTTTCTCTCTATCGTTTGCCAAGCCGCCTTCAATGATCTTGATGATTTCTGTATACATAGTATTTCTCACTTGTCGATTCTATGCATACGCTACCAGACAATGGAAGTGAAAGCAATGGTATTGTTATTAAAATACAGATAAGCGTTGGCAAGTATCAATTAAGCGTTATTAAAACTGCAATACGTGATTACATGGTTATCAGAGACTGAAGACTCTCACCGAGCATCCAGTCCAGCACTGGGGCTTCTGTATTCCTTTCTCAAACGACCCCTCTTAGTATAGATTCCTGCATCCTGAAGGAACTTGCGGGCTTTCTCCTTGGAAGTAATGACACTTGCCATATAGGATTCGAACTCTGCAATGAATGAAGTAATTGCCTTCTCGTCCATAGATTAACCCCCTCTTGGACTCACCCCATACCAAGTATACAGCATTCCATAAACCAAATTGCAGCTGATCCTGTTGAGAACCATGAATGCCCTACGTTTACAATGCCATTCATGCCACGTAAGGGGAGAATTACGCCATATTACTTTCATCAAGAAGATTTTTTTGGCTAAATCAATTCTGTTTGGGTTCTTCTATTTTTTTCATGGGGCAACCCTACCACCATCTCATTCTGTTCGGACTTTTTTGTTTTTTACGTGGGGTCAATCCTACCGCCACTGACTGCATACATTGTATCGGGTATAATCAACCAAGAGTCAAGGCTTTGATGGTTTCAATATCGCCTTGAACAGCTGGAGCTGGTGGGAAAAGCATGCTGTTATGAATGTCTGATCATTGTCCAAAGATAGGTGGACGTGGACAATGAGTGATGTGTACGGTAAGCAGCATGCAGAACCAAAAAGCGGAAAGAAGAGAGCAATCTTGAATGTAGTAGTACGAACATGGGGTGATGGCTTAGGCCTACAAATTCCTTCTGCATTCATTGAAGCCATGGACTTGCACGATGGCTCACTTGTCGAGGTATCCCTGAATGTAGAAGGACTCCTGATTACGAAGAGCCGCCAGGAGCAATTGGAAGAACTAATAACTCGCATTACGCCACAAAACATGCATGGCGAGCACTTTTTTGGAACAATCGGCAAGGAAGTCTGATTGATTTCAAGCAGTGATGAACGGGCACGAGTTTAATACGAAAGGCCGGTTTCTTATACAAGACGGAGGCGTCTTTTATACAAACCTGCCGTTTCTTATAAAACTCAATTGCTCAGTAGCCCTGCCATACCCCTTTGGTCTATCATAGGGTGTTGTCTGCATGCTCTTTCGAGCGAAAGGGCAGCAGGATGAGACTGAGGAGGCGAGGCTGTCGCCGATGGCCGAGCCGACGAAACATGAAGAAAGGAAAGGTATGGCAGCAAACAATGTCCTGGTAGTCAGCGCCCATGCAGCAGACTACTGTACCCGAAGCGGGGGAACAATACTCAACTTAGTGCAACAAGGCTTTAGCGTACACGTCCTGGCTCTTACCTGCGGAGTCCGCGGTGAGTCGGGCGGATATTGGAAGAATAATCCAGAGGGGAGTTATGAAGCTTGTTCAGAGCTCCGAAAGAGAGAATCCACAGAAGCAGCAAAAACCTTAGGAGCCACCATTGAGTTTCTTGACTGGGACGACTACCCCTTGGTGATCGATGTCGAGCGTACGCGCTATCTCATAAAACGGGTGCTTCAGATCAGGCCCGAGATTATTCTCACCCATTGGACGGTCGACCCCACCAACCCCGACCATGCCAATACTGGCAACGCCGTGGTAATGGCCTGCAACAGTGCATCACAGCTCGGTGCTCTGCCAGGTACCCCGGCCCATTACTACCCGAACATCTACTTCTTCGAGCCTACGGTTCCCATGAGTGAGTTCAACAAGTTCGACCCTGACTTCTATGTCGACATCTCTGCCAACCAAGAGAAGAAAATGCAGGCCATAGCAAAGTTCGGCTGCCAGCCTCAGCTGGGAGACTTCTATGTGCATTTTGCCAAGCACCGTGCCTTCCAGGCACGCATCTGGACAAAGCTGAACATTGAGTACGCAGAGGGCTTCAAGCGCTTTGTGCCGTATGTAGGGAAGGGATTACCCATCACTGTGCGGTCATGAACGCAATTTCTTCTGCTCATACAGGTCTTGGTCGGCTTCGTCGATCAAGTCCTGTAGAGTCTTTCCCTTCTCCCACATTGCCGTCCCGATGCTCACCGACACCCGGTATCCATGCAGCTCATCGATGGTAAGCGCCTCGATCTCCTCATGAATCGCAGCTCTGGACAACTCAACAGTGGATGGTGATGCATTTACAAGCAGGATTGCGAATTCGTCACCTCCATAACGGAAGCAGCCTCTTGGCGACTCCATGGCTGCAGCCAAAGCCCCGGCAATGTGCTTCAGCACAGCATCGCCGGCAGGGTGGCCGAACGTGTCATTGATCTGCTTGAATCTGTTTACATCGATCATCAGCAGCGCAAAAGCTCTGTTGGAGTGCTGCGCATCGCGAAACAGAGCTTCCACGGTATGGCTGAACGAGCGTTTATTGCCCAGCTTGGTCAAATAATCGGTTGCTGACTTCTTATGAATCGCCACAATCACATAGTAGAGGATGACCGTCATACTGAGAATGAAGAACGTGAAGCAGAAGACCCGTGGGCTGTAAAGACTATTATTTTTATAGAGGCTTCGAGCGAAAACGGTGAGTAGCAAGGCCGAGGAGGAGAAGATATCTACGATATCTGATCCGACGAGAACGTAGCTACCCGACGTTTGTGCCGAAGAAAATGAAAGAAATGGGATTTTCAGCCCACTTGAATCCACGAGACACGGGCCGACCTGATGGAGAAGAAGTCTGCATCGTAGTCGACGCCGACCCATCCTACCAATATGTTGTCGCGTGGGTCGACAATGGGAGCGTACCCGGTCAGGTATGCTCCCCAGACGGGGTCCTCCACAATGCCGCTCGCACCCACCTGTGCTGTTTGGTACACCTGCAGTTCCGCATCGTTCAATCCATCCCGGCTGCCGAAGGGAGAGAAGAATTCGCTGTCAGGACACTCTCCGTCCAGTACGTATGCCTTGTTCTGCTCGTCGATGTACCTTGCCGTGAAGATGTAGGAGGTATCGGTCTGTTTCCTGATCGCCCTCAAGACTGAATTAGTCTCGAGGTAATACAGGTAGGAGGGATCGTCGATACGTAGGGAAGAAGACTCTGAAAGCATGCGGTAGGACTCAATTTCCTGCACCAGGAACGAAGCTATACTGACTGCGATATCAGTCGCCTTGCTCTGTGTCTCTTCAATGAGAATTTTCTTTACATTCTCAAACACATAGTATGCTGGAGGTGGCGTGGTCCTCCCAAAGACGATCAGCCGAAACAGCCCAGTCCTTGCTTGCTTGGTCGCACTTGGCAGTCAGGTCATCCACCGACTCGACAGAGGCGAGGTCGGTGGAAACCGCACCGCTGGCATGGACCATCTCTCTCAATTGCTCGGGGTTGTCCAGAAGCGGGCAGGGGCGGAGAGGGTTATTGTTGAACGGTTGCCGCTCTTTGTACTGTTGGAACAACGGGCGTTTGAAGGCATCCAGAAGACTGGTCGTGTAGATGTTGCTGTCGCTGTAGTGGATGAACGCACACGGTTCGATATCGCCCTGTGCGTTGATATGCACATAGCACCTGCCGCCGGCAATGCAACCGTCGACATACTCACCGTCGTTCCAGAAGTCCATCGTAAAGATGGGTTTTGATTTCCGAAAAGAGCGTACTTGCTGGTACATGAAGGCACGTTGCCCGGCAGAAACCATAAGCGATGGTACCGCATCCCTACCTATGGGGATGTAGGTGAAGAACCAGGCAAACTTCGCCCCTAGTTCGAGCATGGAGTCGATGAATGCCTCGCTCCCGATCGTCTGTACATTCTGTGACGTGTAGCAGCAACTGATGCCGTAGAGCAGCTTGTAACGCTTGAGTATCGACATTGCCTTGATTGCCTTGGCGTAGGTTCCTTTACCCCTGCGCTCATCGGTTGCCGCCTCATCCCCCTCGATGCTGATTGCAACAGAGAGATTCTTCACCCGCAGCATCGCCGAGGCGAACGCCTCATCGATCAAGGTGCCGTTGGTGAATGCCAGGAAGCAACAGTCGGGGTGTGCTTCGCACAGGGCGATGATGTCGCTTTTGCGCATCAGCGGTTCGCCGCCGCTGAACAGGTACATAAACGTGCCAAGGTTCTTGCCTTCCTCCATCAATGCGTCAAGGATTTCATAGGAGAGATAGGTGCCCTTCTCATAGTCGGCCGCCCAGCACCCGGTGCAATGAAGGTTGCAACTTGTCGTTGGGTCCACCAGTATCGCCCAGGGAAGGTTGCACTAGTGTTCCTCCCTTAAAAGCCGTTGATCCTCCCTTCCTTTGAGCAGGGAGTTGAGAAAAAAGGTTTGAAAGAAGGTGAAGCGGACCTCGCTGTCGACGTCCTCCCAGATTGCAAGCAAGTAGCGATACCACGTATTTGAAGGGTCGCGGAGTATTGTACGGATGAAATCCCTGCCGCTCTTATAGGAATCCTTGGTATCGAGGACATCGAAGAGCTTGAGCAGTTTGGGAAGCCCTGCCTCAGGATTCTCCTGCAGGCATTTGTATGCCATGACGGCCAGGTGCTGTGCTGCTTTCTGCTTTGCTTTGTTGACCATGTTCTGTACTCCTGTATTCACCATGCTGCCGTGGTACGGACTTTTCCATGGTCAAAAGAGGACAACTGTCCCAAAATGGGACAGCCTCACTGCATTGGAGGAGGATCGAGCAGTTGTTGGATGCGAACCGACAGTACTTCTGCAACGCTGATGAGCTCGGAGAGGAACGCCTGTGGCTTCTCCGGTGGCGTGCGTCTGAGCCACAAGTACACAGCAGAAAGAAATGACTGGCTGACCATGCTTGCAGCATCGTCGGTATTGAGGATGGATTTCTGCGATGTTGCCAGGGTCCGCTTGATCAGGGGTTGGATTTGTTGGCACAGGTAATCGTAGAACGTACCGCTGCCGCTTGCATGCAAGGCATTGAGGATGAACATGCGGTTCTCATACAGGTAGGTGCAGAAAGCAAGGCTGAGCTGGGTGTGTACGGTAGTCTGCTTTGTCTCAAGCAAGGTGTCGCCGATTTCCTGGGCAAAAATCCAATTGACCAGTTGGTACTTGTCCTGGAAATGGTAGTAGAAGCTCTTGCGGTTCAGGCCGCATCGCTGACAAATCTCGGCGATGGAGATTTTCTCTATCGTCGTGGTTTGCAGCAGCTCCTTCAGCGCCGCTGCCAATGCTCGTTTGGTAATCACAGAATTAGACATGTGTCTAGTATACTCATAGAATCGAACATCGTGAAATATTCTGCATATCCCGGCTATGATTGGGTTTTTCGTGGCTGTCAAACATATGACATATCAAGATTGTAATCCCTATATTTTTCGATTGATATACCTTGCATAGTAGGGATAAAAAGATGTTAGTCTAGAATTGTGATACTAAGATGACATAAGTTACGCATAAGATTTACCTTGTAATTCTTTGAAGAAATAAGATAATTGACCAATTTGTCTTATTTTTGTGCAAGTAATAGTATCCTATTTGGAAAAATATATTTTAGTGTTGACATAAGACTGTTGTGATACTACTATGCCATAAGTTGAACGCTACCAGCAGGGAGGGCCGGCACATGCAGACAATACATTCAGCACACTATCTTCAGCCTACGGCACTGCTGGATTTCGACAACATTGCCATACGGCACCTGCTCCACCAGAGAGGGTGGGCAAACCTGGAGTCGGTCTACGATCGTGTTGAAGCCGTTTATCAGTATGTAAAAGATGAGGTGCTCTACGGCTACTGCCCTGATTTTCAAATTCCTGCTTCCAAGGTCCTGAAACAGGGTATGGGAAGCAATCTGGACAAGACCATCCTCCTGATGGCGCTGTTGCGTGCATTAGGTATCCCTTGCCGGGTGCAAGCCGACCTAATCGACAAGGTCATTCATCGCGGCCTGCTTGGCTGGCTCGCTTACAAGCTGTGTCCCCCCGATATCTACCATACTGCAATGCAGATGTTCTACAATGGTCGTTGGTTGACCATCGAAGGGTATGCGGTCGACCGTTTCTACTTAGGCGAATTGCAGGCGATGTTTCCCGACTACAGCGGGAGTTTCTACGGGTACGGCATAGCCGTGCTGAACTTCCGCAATCCTCCCACCAGGTGGGAAGGAGGACAAACCTCCATCCAGGCCAAGGCCTTTGTCTGTGAGCTTGGTCTCTTCGATGACCCTGACACACTCTTCCAAGCCCATCCTGAAATCCACAAACGCTCCCGGACAAGGCTCTACCAGAGAGTTCTCAGACCCCGTTTGAACAAGCGTATTGCAGCGCTGAGGGGAAATCGGACGCCTCTTGCAAGCGGGTTCGTTGAACCACGATTACAAGAACTTTCAGATTTGAAGAGAAGCTGAACGCTTCAGTCATTGAATAAGTAGTAATCCAAACCAGTGGGCTGTATGGCATCTATACTTCCTACATCTACTGCTTTGTCACGACAAGTGATTGGTGAACAACACTGAAGCCGGTCATGCTCTGAGGAAATCAATGCGGACCACTTCTCCAGTCTTAGGGTCCTGACGGTATACCGAAGGGCCTTCTTCGTCATAGCCGTACCATAGTAATCGGGTGTAGGACGCGATTTTGGGATTGTCCGGGAGATGAAAAATCCGGCAATAGTCAAAAGGGGCTTCCAGCTTGACGCGAACATCGTAGTGTAACATTGCAATCCTAATCCTTGTGGTCAATCGACTGCACACTCTTCCTGCAAGGAATGAAGGCGATGGAAATGAGTGGGGTTGCTTCCCTGCTCTCCAAACTCCGAAACTCTTGCATCCATAGCCGTACCGTGTCGACACGCTCACTCGTAGGGTAGCGGAAAAAGAGGTTTTACACCTGTAGGAATTTCCTTACTTCATATGCCATGAGGGAATAGGCTGACAAGGACCAGATTGTCATGGAGGGGAATCCGGGAACAGGAAAGAGAGTCGGGTTGTTTGGGGGATGCAGGTGTCCGACGAACATGAATGAGCATGCCTGCTTTATGAATCTTTCCTGTTCTATGGACCTGTTGCTTTGTTGCGACATCTGGTTCCCACGTGTGTAGAAACAGGTCATGGGTAAAAATGAAGCAAGTCATTAACTTGTAGTGACAAGAAGAAACTCTGGACGCACCCCCGTGTCTTTCCTCTGCCAAGAGCATTGAATAACCACGAGTTGAAAGGGTAAAGAAGCGTTAAAAAATTATAGAAAAAGAACATAAATGCTTTTATGGAAGTAATTGAAGGCAACCTGAAGGCCAAAACCTCCGGTTGCGCGAGTGTATGATTCCTGTTGACTTCCTCTTGGTAGGATGATGTATTGATACTACAAGTTAAAAGGAGATCTTATGAAAAAGGTACTTGGAATACTGGTATTGAGTCTTGTAGTTGTCGGCAGCCTGTTTGCCGGAGGGCAGACAGAGGCAGCTGCACAGGCGTACAAGGATACAACCGGCAAAACGGTTTCCATCGTGATTCAGGGAAGAGCGAACTATCGCAGCGCCTACAACACCACCCTGCTTGCAGGCAGCAAGGACTTTGTGGTCTGTAAATCCTATTTCTTTCATTTCCTTCGGCTCAAATGCCAGGTAGCTGCGTTCTCGTCGGCTCGGATGTCGGTGACAGCTTCTCCTCCTCGGCCTTGCTCCCCACCGTTTTTACTCGAAGCCAATCTACAAGTACTATTCTTTGGAGCCCACTAGTATGGAAAAAACAACATCGCAACGACTTTTCTCCTGGTTCGATGACCGGATCCACATTGTTTTCATCATTCCTGCCATGGCAGTATTGCTTGGCTTGGTGGTGTATCCGCTCTTCTTCAACGTAAACCTCAGCCTGCACAAGGTGAATATGCTCAACTTCACCTCCAGCAATTGGAAGTTTGTCGGACTGGACAATTTCATCAAGACGTTGGGGGACAAGACGGTCACCGATGCACTGGTCTGAACGTTTGTCTTCATGCTGGTCACCGTCACCGGCCAGCTGGTATTGGGCATGATCGGTGCCCTCACCCTGAACACCGCCCTGAAGGGCAGGGGCCTTCTGACGGTGGTCGTCCTCATTCCGATGATGATGACCCCCGTGGCGGTAGGCCTGTTCTGGCGGATGCTGCTGAACAACCAGTGGGGGATCATCAACTACTTCCTCAGCCTCTTCGGCATCGATGCAATTCCCTGGCTGAGCCAATCGACGTTCGCCTTCATATCGGTGTGCATGGTACAGATCTGGTGGGGGGTGAGCTTTGTAATGCTGGTGCTGCTCGGAGGCCTGAGTGCACTGCCTCCCGAGCCCTTTGAGGCTGCCCAGGTCGATGGGGCAGGGCGCTGGCGCTCCTTCACCCTCATCACGCTGCCGTCGCTGAGCCCGGTCATTTCGATCGTGGTCATGCTCAGGGCGATTGACGCCTTCCGTGAGTTCGACATCATCTACACCCTCACCCAAGGGGGACCCGGGGTGTCCACGCGGGTGTTCTCATTGCAGCTGTACTTGACCTCGTTCGAGAGTCAGGACTTCAGTACGGGTGCCGCCCAGGCGCTCATACTGACCACCATCACGCTCCTGCTTGCAAGCAGGTTGATCCGTTCCATGTCGGGGGAAAGCAATGGTTAATTTGGAAATCGGCAAATCACGGTACAAGCATGTGCCGGCTTATATTGTAGCTGCCTTCATTGTGTTCATGCTCGCCCTCCCTCCCTTCTGGATGATCCTCACCTCCATCAAGACAGGGCGCGATGTCTTCTCGATCCCCCCGAAGTGGCTCTTCATCCCGAGCTTGGAGAATTACAAGGTAATCTTCTCCTCCTCAGCGTTCTCCAAGGTGGTGCTCAATACCGTCATCGTAGCCTCGTTTGCAACGGTCATCACCCAGCTGTTCGGCTCCATGGCGGCCTTCAGCATCTCCCGCTACCACACCGGCGGCAAGCCGATGTTGTACGGTACGCTCATCATGCGCGTTCTGCCGCCGGTGGTCATCGCTCTTCCCCTGTTCATTATGTTTGCAAAGCTGGGGATCATCGACACCATTGAAGGCCTCATCCTGGCCTATGTGGGATTCCTGCTTCCCAATACCATCTGGCTCTTGATCTCCTTCTTCGACGGGATTCCCAAGAGCATCGAGGAGGCGGCCCGCATAGACGGGTGTTCCAACCTCTACTCCTTCTTGCACATCTCCCTGCCTCTGGCCCGGTCGGGAATGATCGTGACCAGTGTGTACAACATCACCGGAGCATGGAACCACTTCTTCTACGCCCTGATCCTGGCTCCGACCAAGACGCGGGTGCTTTCGGTGGAAGCCTCCCAGTACGTCGGTGAGTACGTGGTGCACTGGGGGCAGATCGCCGCCATCGCATCGGTGCTCATCCTCCCCCCGGCCATCCTGATTTTCATCATCCAGAAGCACCTCGTCGGTGGACTGACCTTGGGAGGTGTGAAAGGGTAGGTAAGAGGGCTGTTAAGTAAATTACTTGAAAGAGATGATCTTGATCACAAACTCGAACTTGTCGGCTCGCATCACCGTATGGGCGAACTCAAAAGGGGTGCCCCCGATCAGCGAGGTCGATTCGGTCCTGCAGCATACCGCCCCCTTCTCCAATCCGATGAGGTGTGCATCCTCACTGTTGTACTCACCGACGGTGAGGATGATGGGGCTGGGATTGGGTTCCTGCAGGAAGGCATCACGCATGTACGAGTAGATGGAGAAGTTGTCGTCCAGGGACTCCTGCAGGAGCCTGCTGCCATACTCCCACTTGATGTGGGACCACGTGATGGCGATGGGGTTGCCGTCGATGATGCGCAGGCGCTTGATGAAGACCACCTTGGAGAGTTCGGGAATCCCAAGCTTCTCCGCCACGCTGAGGTCGGCGTTCACCGTCCTGAGCTGGAGGATTTTGGAGGAGTGGGAGACCGACTTGTTGGACGTGATGCTGCCAAAGAAGGTATTGGAGGCGCTCAGGTCCTGTACGAGTTTCTTGGGGGAGACGAAGGTGCCCTTGCCTTGCTGGCGATGGATGTACGACTCGTTCTGGAGGATCTGCAGTGCTGCGATGACGGTGGTCCGGCTCACCTTGTACAGGTCGCAGAGTTCTGCTTCGGAGGGGACGGTGTCGCCGGGTTTCAGCTCATTGTTCTGAATCATTTTCTTGATTTTCTCAGCAATCTGGTACTTGAGGGGGATGGTCCCACTGGTCATATTTCGTCCTCCAACAAGTAAAAATCATACTGTAGTATCGAAAAACTGTAAATATTGAATAGGAGTAATAACATGACAACATTACAACTGAATACCGAGCGCAAGCTTTTACTCGGTGCGATCCACCTCCCTTCCTTTTTGGGGGCGGTCGATCGCAGCCGCTTTGAGGCGATCCAGGCTTATGCCTTGCGCAATGCCAGGATCTTTGCCGAGGGTGGGTTTGACGGGGTGTTCCTGCAGGATCAGACCGAGGGACCCTCTACCGCTCAGTCCATTGCGATGCTTTCAGCCCTTACCCGCTATGTGTCCAGCCAGGTCGACTCGATCGCCTTGGGTTCGCAGATGGAGTGTGATGAGGCCGAGCCCATTCTGGCTGTCGCCCATGCCAGTGCGGCTTCGTTTGTCCGCATCAAGGCGTATGTCGGGACCATGATCAAGGACCGCGGTCTTGTGCAGGGTCAGTGCCATACTGCCTACTCCTATAAGAAGACCCAGGGGATCGAGGCCCTGATCTTCGCCGATATCTTCGACCGCTGCGGCGTTCCCCTCGGTGACTTGAGCCTGGTCCAGGCTGCCAAGTTCGCCCTGCAGAAGGGTGCCGATGGTCTGGTTATTACGGGAAAGGATTATGAGCAGACCCTTGAGATGCTCTCTGAAGTGAAGAAGGCTTTCCCCCAGGCGAAGGCGATCTGCGGGGGCAGTGTGACCAAGCAGAACATACAAGAGGTGTTCAGCATCGCCGATGGCGCGATCGTGAGCTCCTCGCTGAAGAGCGATACCGACTCCGAGAGCTGGAGTGTGGTGAAGATCAAGGACCTGGTTGCCCATGCCCGAAGGTAAGAACAATTCCAGGCTCCCCTTTGCCCTGATCCTGTGCGGGGGATTCTTCTTCTTTGCCAACAACCATATGCTCACCATTGCGATTCCCCTGTATCTGGATTCGCTTGGCGCAAGCATGACCCTCATCGGCTACAGCAGTGCAGCCATGGGGGCGCTTGCCTTTGCCTTTCGGTTTGTCTGCCCGCCCTTGTTCAGGAAGGTCGGCTTTACCAGGATCCTCTTTGCTTCCCACACCTTTCTCTGCCTTATCACAGCCCTCCTGCTCATTGCTGACCATCCTGTGCAGGTGTTCCTGATACGGACCGTATATGGCATTCCTCTTGCCCTGTTTCCAATCTACTACCTGCTACTTGTACGTAAGGTTTCCAAGAGCAGCTCCCAGCTTGTCTCCTATACCAGCATTGCCGGCTATGCAATGCCGCTCTCCTTGGCTGTTTCACCCTTCATTGCCGAGTTCCTTGTCACCCGCTACTCCTTCTCTGCCGCCTATGGCGCTGCCTTTGCAGTAAGCGTTCTCAGCTTGGTCTGCATGCTTGCAGGCTCGGCCCTGGTTCATAGCAACCGTGAGCTCGAAGCACTGCCTACGCAAGAAAGAACCAAGGCCGGCCTGCCGGTCAGGTACCCCATCCTCTGCTATGTCTACCTCGGCATTGTCGATATCATCGTCCTTGGTTTTCTGCCGTTGTATGCGGTGACAGTGGGTCACTCGTTCTCGTGGTACTTTCTGCTCTTCGCTTCTGCGATGGTTCTCAGTCAGAGCCTGCTGCGTTCAAGAAAGGTGCTTGAACACAGCAAGGCATACCTGCGTATCGGCTATGGTGCGTTGGTTCTCTGTTTGCTGGTCATCACCCTCCCCAAGATCGGCTTGGTGCTTTCCGCTGTGTGTTTCGGCCTTGGTTTCAGTCTCGTAGAGACGGTGACCAATGCCGTCGTGATCGGTTCAATGACCAGCGAAAAGGAGACTTCCTTGATCAACTACCAGCAGATTTCCATCAGCATCGGCAGAACCCTTGCACCCTTCCTCTTCGGCCTTGCCATCGACTCCTTTGGGTACAACCTCTCCTTCCTCGTGGCAGGCTTGTTGGGGTTTGTCATGGTTGCCTTGGTTGGAAGAGACAAGCAAGCACCTAACACCCAATATATGAAAACGCCCGTTTAACAAACTCAGTCAAGCTGATCTCATACGCATCACAGTATGAGTACAGCGTCGTTACCGTAGGATAGTTCTCATAGCGCACACCTTCGCGCATGCAGAGGGTGTGCACATTGAAGGGCGTAAGCTTCTCCAGCGTTCGCAAAGAGAACCCGCACTCAATCCGATAGGAGCGCAACGCCATGGAGATATGCCTTGGTTGAAGATCGATGATCTGGTTCAGATGCTCTGCTAAAGAGCCGTCCTGATTCCTAATTCTTGACTCTTGAGGGTTGAGGGTTGAGGGTTGAGGGTTGAGGGTTGAGGGTTGAGGGTTGAGGGTTGAGGGTTGAGGGTTGAGGGTTGAGGGTTGAGGGTTATAGCCGCGCGAACCAACCTCTGCCAAGGCCAGATAGGAGAAAACGTTGAACCTGAGAGCATGGCAGAGTCGTAGGATGGTGTCCAGCTTTGGTGTCCAATCGCTATTGGTTGTAATGGCCAGCAGCCACCTGGGATTCGCGTTGGTTCGCGCGGCTAATTCTTCCAGGCTTACGTTCCTGGTTTCCATGATGGTTACGAGTGCTTGTTGAAAATGCATTGAGGTTACCTCCGAGGTTAGTTGTTAGCTCCTAAGGAGGAAAGGATCAGTGTTTGCTTCAGCAAAAAGAGGAAATGATTTTCTTTGTAATGGTGGTCTGCAAATCTTAGTTCTTGTATTTTCTTCGGCACAAATGTCGGGTAGCTGCGTTCTCGTCGGATCAGATACACGGAGTATCCTCTCCTCCTTGGCCTTGCTACTCACCATTTTTACTCGAAGCCAATGTGCAAGTACTAATATTTACTGCCCACTGGGAAACGTAGAGCCAAGCTATGACACAGTTGTTGTCTAGGGTTTTGAGATGCTGGATAAACCAGATGGCTTGCTTGCGTGCTTTTTGCTGTATCGTGTAATTCTGACGGTACTTACTTGGTGGTTTTTGTGTGCTGAGAGGGTTGTTTTGTCGTGCTCGGCTGTAGGAAATTCCTTACTTGTTTTCTGGTAGAAGGGCTAATTTCTTTACTGATAGACATACTATGTTGTCTATGAATTGTTACATTTTTTGCATAGTTGTAATGAAAATCGTGCGTTTTCTGTTGAAGCAAATCAGAAGCAGTGCTACTATGTCATTCAAAGCCGGGGTGGTTTGCTCAATCTTCTGTCATACTCGTAACTATTACCTTGGTTGCAGGTTTTCTTTTGTAACACACAGCGCTTCTTGTTCTGCTGTGGTTGCAGGAAGAATATACATCGCGTTTGTTTCGGCAGCCGGTGTGTAGCGCAAGGCTTCTTCTGCGATGCATTCCTTCTGGTCTGCTATGGCGAAGCTTTGTCTGCAAGGCCTGCGGTGAAATACACATTATCAAGTAATTTCTTCCACCTTCATTTCAAAGTGAATCCCTTTGAAAATGGGGTGTTTCATAGATAATGTTCAGAAAATGAACATTGTATACATTTTATAGCACTCATATATTGCCTTCGAGCGGAAACGATGCGTAGCAAGGCTGAGGAGGAGAAGATACTTGGTGTATCTGATCCGACGAGAAACGCGGCTACCCGGCGTTTATGCCGAAGAACATATACGTAGTAGTCTTTTACAGAACACAAGAACATAGGGGGCAGTAAAGACTGGTAAATAATAGTCTTTATAGCCCACAAAAAAAAGAATATGTTAACAGAACATACATCCAAGGAATTTTCCATTCTTTCTTACATTGATCAGAACTCAGATGCAACTCAACGTCAGTTGTCTGAGCATGTTGGTGTGTCCTTGGGTACGATTAATATTCTCGTTAAGCGCCTGGTTAAGAAGGGTCTCTTGAAGATAGAGCGTATGCAGCCCAATTCCATTCGCTACTTCCTCACTCCCAGTGGACTTGCGAATAAGTTGGAGAGGACGTATGGGTATATAGTGAGGATGTATAGGGAGCTGCTGGTTTACCAGCAGCAGATAGCTGTTGCGGTGAGTATAATCCAGAAAGCAAACCCAAGAAAGAAGGTTTGCTTTTACGGGCCGAATGATGAGATTTCCCAATTGATCGAGGCAGTCCTCGATACAACCGAGTTGCCAGCTGAACTATATAAAGAGCACTCACTGAGTACTTTCACACAAATGTTTTCACCTTCTGATATCGTGCTTCTTGTTTGGAATATGGAGGATGAAACCGCGCTCAAGGAGCGAGGATTCATTTGCGAGAACCTTCTCTCTGTTTTGCATGTCTAGTAAGGAATATATACATGGAATTACATAAGCCCATTCCTTTTTCTCCTCCTGATATTACCCAAGAAGAGATTGATGAAGTTGTTGATGCCTTGAGGTCGGGGTGGATTACCACTGGACCTAAGACAAAGCTCTTTGAGAAGCATCTTGCAGCATTCTGCAATACGAGTACTGTGTGTTGTTTAAACTCAGCTACTGCAGCGCTTGAATTGGCTCTGATTCTCATGGGTATCGGCCCAGGTGATGAAGTCATCACCAGCGCCTATACCTATACAGCTTCGTGCAGTCCTATTATTCACGTAGGGGCTACTCCGGTTCTTGTCGATGTTGCTCCTGATTCCTTCCTCCTGGATTATGATGCGGTAGGAAGAGCCATTACCAAGAAAACGAAGGCTGTTATTCCGGTAGATCTCGGTGGTGTCATGTGTGACTATGATCGGCTCTATCAGGTATTGGAAGAAAAGAAGTCTCTGTATACTCCCAATTCACCGGTTCAGGCTGCGTTTGATAGAGTTATGGTTCTTGCTGATAGTGCTCATGCTATTGGTGCTACGTATAAGGGAAAAAAGGCTGGAGAAGTCGCTGACTTCACAGCCTTTTCTTTTCATGCGGTGAAGAACCTCACTACTGCTGAAGGTGGTGCCCTCACTTGGATAGACCGAACGGGGTTGGACAATCCTGCTCTCTACCATGAACTTCAGTTGCTCTCGCTCCATGGTCAAAGCAAGGATGCCTTAGCCAAGACCAAGTTCGGCGCTTGGGAGTATGACATTGTTGGGCCTTATTACAAGTGCAATATGACTGACATTATGGCTGCTCTTGGATTAGTGCAGCTAAAAAGGTATCCAGAGATTCTGAAGAGAAGAAGACAGATTATAGAGATGTATGACGAAGGTCTGAAGGATTTGCCTGTTACTTCTCTTGTTCACTATACAGACACCTATGAATCGAGTGGACATCTCTATTTGATGAGGATCGATGGATATTCGGAACAGCAGAGGAATGCGTTTATAGCAAAAATGGCAGAAGCCAATATTGCTACCAACGTGCACTATAAGCCTCTTCCTATGCACTCTGCATACAAGAAGCTTGGCTTCAAGATAGAAGACTTCCCAAACACCTACAAGCAATTTCAGAATGAAGTGACACTGCCGTTGCATACGTGTTTGAAGGATGAAGAGATTAGGTATCTATTGCAGACTATTAGAAGCTTGCTTACTAGGTGATGCTGTATGTTGGTTAAGCGATGGGACAAGCTTCCCATAGACATGCAGAATGATGCGGTAAGGCCGTATTATGAAATCCTTAGAAAGAAAGCTGTTTCTTTACTGGTAAAGAGACTTTTCGACATTGTCATGTCGATTGTCTTGTTGGTAGTACTTTCTCCAGTCTTTTTGATTGTTTCACTGTTCATAAAAGCTGATTCCAAAGGACCTGTGTTTTATAGGCAGGAACGTGTCACTCAATATGGAAAGAGATTCAAGATCTTTAAGTTCCGTACCATGGTAGTGAATGCTGATAAAATTGGTTCTCTTGTTACCATCAATAATGATCCCAGGGTAACCAAAATTGGGAAAAAGTTGAGGAAGTATCGGCTGGATGAGATTCCACAGTTGCTCAACATCTTTACCGGTGATATGACCTTCGTCGGAACTAGGCCTGAAGTACCTAAGTACGTAGCCTGTTACACTGATGAGATGAAAGCTACCTTGCTGCTTCCAGCAGGCGTGACATCAAAGGCGAGTATTGAATACAAGAACGAAGAGAAGATCCTGAAAGAAGCAGAGAATACTGATGAGGTGTATGTAGAGAGGATATTGGGGGAGAAGATGAGGATTAATATTGAATCAATTAGATCCTTTTCTTTTTTTTCGGATATGGTCTTGTTGCTTCGAACTTGTTTGGCGGTACTGTAAGCATAATGAATATTTGGATTGTATGTGAAGGTGAACCTTTACCAATTAATGGTTTAAATGGAAGATTGATGCGAGGTGGCATGTTTGCCACTCAGTTAGCTCTATTGGACTATCGTGTTACTTGGTGGAGTTCAACCTTCTTACATTATGAAAAGAAGTATATTTCAGATGAACTACAAACTATATTAGTAAATCCGACTTTAAAACTGAAACTTTTACATTCACCTAATGGGTATAATAAAAATATTTCTTTCAAACGTATCAGATACTCCAAAGACTTAGGTAGGGAGTTTCGGAAACAAAGCAGGAAAGAAGATAGACCTGATATTATCTATTGTTCTTGGCCACTGATAGATTTTGCATATGAGGCTATAAAATTTGGGCATGAATTCAATATTCCGGTAGTTATTGATATACGTGATTTTTGGCCAGATATCTTCATACAACCCTTTCCTAAGAGGTTGCAGCCTATTGTAAAACTTGGAATTAGTTGCTTTCTACGAAGAAAAGTCTCCTATGTTATGAAATCTGCTACATCTGTAGTGGGTGTTATTCCAAAGGCTTTGGATTTTGCCAAATCATATGGAAGAGTACTACAAGAACAAGACCATGTTGTGCATTTGGCATATGATAATACCCCAGTTTTGACAGAAGAGTCTTCCGCAGCAAATTTTCTCTGGGAAAACTATGGACTTCAGAAGAACAAATGTATTGTTAGCTATATCGGTTCGATAAGTAATCGAATTGGTGATTTTGACACTCTTATTGAGGCTGCTAAGAAATGCGAAGACCCGTCAGTAATTTTTGTTTTCTGTGGTACTGGCAATTATTTTGCTGAATTGACTGAGAGATGTAAAGATCTCAAGAATGTAATAATACCGGGATACCGAAATAGAGCAGAAATCCAGGCATTGCTGAAACTTTCTACTTTTGGCTTGTTGGCATATCGGAATACCGATGATTTCATCGATTCTCTTCCTAACAAGTTTGGTGAGTATTTGTCCCAAGGATTAATAATTCTTACCTCTTTAAGAGGTGCCTCAAGACAAATCTTAGAGAAAGAAAATTGTGGGACGTATTATCAGGATGCTTCATCTTTACTAGAATGTATTACACGAATTCATTATTCAACTCTTGAAAAGGAACAGATGACTCAGAATGCACTTAATTTATTTCATCGTGAGTTTGATGCTTCTCAAGTATATTCTGATTTCTATAAATTCTTAGAAGCAACAGCATATGTTGCTAAAAATAAAGGTTGAGCTACACATCATGAACAAATCTGATTTATTGGGAAGAATCAAAGAAAGAAAAATAAGCATTGGAGTCATCGGCCTCGGTTACGTCGGTCTCCCCCTAGCCGTTGAGAAAGCCAAAGCAGGATTCAAGACCACCGGCTTCGATGTCCAGCAGAAGAAAGTCGCCATGGTGAACCAAGGCATCAACTATATCGGCGATGTGGTGCAGGAAGACCTTGCTGCGTTGGTGAAATCAGGAATGCTTCGAGCCACCAGCGACTTCTCTTTTGTCGGTGAGTGTGATTTTATTGCTATCTGCGTTCCTACTCCTTTGGACGAGCACCAGCAACCGGATATCTCCTATGTTAGGGATTCTGTCATTGAGATATCCAAGTACCTTAAAAAAGATTCAATCGTTGTTCTGGAATCAACTACATATCCCGGTACCACCGAGGAATTGGTAAAGCCTTTGCTGGAGAAAGGTTCCGGGCTTGTCTGCGGTGAGGATTTTTACCTTGGATTCTCTCCTGAGCGTGTCGATCCGGGCAATCTCATCTACAAGACAAAGAACACCCCCAAAGTGGTCGGAGGCATCGGCAAGGATGCAACCGAAGTTATAGCTGCGGTCTATCGAGCAGTTCTATCTAGTGATGTCTACGAAGTTTCCAGCCCTGCGATAGCAGAGATGGAGAAGATACTGGAGAACACCTATCGGAACGTGAACATCGGACTGGTGAACGAGCTGGCAAAGCTGTGCCATGAGATGGGCATCAGCATCTGGGAAGTCATCGATGCAGCGAAGACCAAGCCCTACGGGTTCCAGGCTTTCTATCCCGGTCCGGGACTTGGGGGGCACTGCATCCCCCTTGATCCTTACTATCTCTCCTGGAAAGCGAGGGAGTACGGATTTCATACGTCGATGATAGAGAGCTCGATGATGATCAACGACCGCATGCCTGAATACACGGTAGAGCGTGCCTCCAAGATTCTGAACAGGTTCAGGAAAGCCCTCAACGGATCGAAGGTGCTGGTACTCGGTGTGGCCTACAAGCAGGACATAGACGACTACCGCGAGAGTCCTGCACTCAAGGTAATCGAGATACTGGAGGGGCAAGGGGCGGAAGTGTCCTACTACGACCCCTGGGTTGCTGAGTACCGATACAAGGGAAGGGCGGTGCAAGGTCTACAGGAGCTGACGATAGAGACTCTGGAAGGTTCCGATCTGGTAATGGTCACTGCCGCGCACAGCAATGTGGACTACGGCTTCGTACAGCAGCATGCCAAGGCAATCTTCGATACCAAGAATGTGATGAAGGCAATCAAGAACCGCGATAACATAGAGGTGCTGTGATGAGATATGCATTGATCGGCTGCGGGAGAATCTCCCCGAACCATCTGGCCGCAGCCCAAGCAAACAAACTTGAGATAGTTGGACTGTGCGACATCGATGCAGCCATGCTTGAAGACAAGATTCTTAAGTTCAAACTGGATACCGCCAAGGTTGCACAATACCATGACTACCTCCTGATGCTTGACGAACAAAAGCCCAAGCTGGTCTCCATCTGCACCGAGAGCGGCAAGCATGCCGCCATTGCCCTGGAGTGCATCAGACGAGGCATCAACATCATCGTGGAGAAACCGATTGCCCTCTCCATCGAGGATGCAGATGCAATAATTGAGGAAGCAAGAAAACATAACGTCAAGGTCTGTGCATGCCACCAGAACCGTTTCAACAAGTCGGTGGTGAAGATCCGCGAGGCGGTGGACCAGCGGCGCTTCGGCCGCCTGTTCTACGGGACGGCCCACATCCGCTGGAACCGGGGTCATGAATATTACGATCGTGCTTCTTGGCGTGGTACCTGGGAGCAGGACGGAGGTGCATTGATGAACCAGTGCATCCACAACATAGACCTTTTGAGGTGGATGATGGGAAACGAGGTGACCGAGGTATTCGCCTATACCGACAAGCTCAACCATCCCTACATCGAGGCAGAAGACCTGGGTATCGCACTCATCCGGTTCGCCAACGGCTCCTACGGCATCATCGAAGGAACCACGGACATCTATCCCAAGAACCTGGAGGAAACGCTCTACCTGTTCGGCGAGAAGGGCACGGTGAAGGCCGGGGGCCAGTCGGTGAACATCATCGAGGAGTGGCGCTTCGCCGATATGCTCGACGACGCCGATGAGGTGAAGGCCACCTATCACGAGAATCCGCCGAACGTGTACGGCTTCGGCCACACCCCCTTGTTCGCGGATGTAATCGATGCAATTAGGACTGATCGGCAGCCGAAGGTGACGGCTGAAGACGGCAAACGTGCTCTCGAGCTGGTATTGGCCATCTACAAGTCGGCAGCTGAAGGCAGGCCGGTGAAGTTTCCCCTGACCAAGTGTGCTACCACCGATTTTAACGGGAGGTTCTCCTGATGGACGAACGGTATGTGCATCCCTCATCCTATGTGGATGATAATGTGACCATAGGCAAAGGGACAAAGATCTGGCATTTCTGCCACATCCAAAGCGGCGCTGCAATCGGTGAAAACTGTTCCTTGGGGCAGATCGTGAATGTCTCCAACAATGTGACAATCGGTAACGGCTGCAAGATCCAGAATAATGTTTCGTTGTATGAAGGTGTGACACTGGAGAACCATGTGTTCTGCGGCCCCTCCTGTGTGTTCACCAACGATCTTACTCCCAGGGCGAAATACCCCAAGGGGAGGGCGGGCTACCTGAAGACTCTCGTAAGGGAAGGTGCTTCCATTGGAGCCAACGCCACTATTGTTTGCGGCATAACCATCGGAAGGTGGGCCCTCATTGGAAGCGGGGCGGTGGTGACCAGGGATGTCCCCGACCATGCCCTGATGGTGGGGGTTCCCGCTAGGCAGAAAGGCTGGGCCTGCGAGTGCGGCTCAATCCTGGACGGGGATCTTCACTGCAAGAGCTGCAACAGGCATTATGAACAGAAGGAAAGCGGTCTTGTTGAAAGGAAGAGGGACTGAACATGGAATTTCGTGATCTGAAGAAGCAGTACCAGGTACTCAAGGAAAGGATGGACAAGGCCGTCATCGAAGTGATAACCGATTGCAACTTCATCAGCGGCAGGCAGGTGAAGGAGCTGGAGGACAAGCTTGCGTCCTATGTGGGAGTGAAGCACTGCATCACTTGCGGCAACGGGACAGACGCCCTGACGATGATGCTGATGGCCTGGGGTATCGGGCCCGGTGACGCGGTCTTCGTCCCCGACTTCACTTTCTTTGCCACCGGCGAGGTCGTTTCCTTCGAGGGCGCGACGCCGGTGTTCGTCGATGTCGATCTCGATACCTTCAACATGGATCCCGTAAGTCTTGAGCAGGCCGTTCTTGCCGTCAAGACTGAGGGGAAGCTGAACCCGAAGGTTGTGATTCCCGTCGACCTGTTCGGCCTCCCTGCCGATTATGACCGCATCAATGGGATTGCACACAGGTACGGCATGAAGGTGCTTGAGGATGTGTGTAGCGTAAACTAAAAATCCCTAGAAAGATCACTTCATCTTCCTTGGTCTGATCACGGGAAATTCCCGGGATTGTTCAAAGGGACAGTTGAGAAGCTGCCCTTTGGAAAGTAACCTTTGATGTAGAAACAAATACATTAAAGGAGAAAGGAGAAGTGCTCAACATGTCCCAAATCAATTGTATCAGAGATTTGAGGAAAGAGGGATACTCAGTGGCAAGGATTGCCAGGGAAGTATCGGTCGATGAGAAGACGGCGAGGAAGTACCTCTGCATGGAAGACTTCTCACCGAAGCCGCCTCAAAAGAAGGAGGGGTTGCCCAGCAAGCTGGACCCCTACAAGCCGCAGATAGACGGATGGCTTTCCAACGATGAAAAGGAGAATTCGAAACAGCGCCATACCGCCCAGCGCGTCTATGACAGGTTGGTGGAGCTGCATCCGGAATTCGGTTGCTCCTACCCAACGGTATCGCGGTATGTGAGGAAAACACGTGCACAACGCTCGAGTTACAGGGCCTGCCAGGAGCTGGTATGGCATCCGGGTGAGGCCCAGGGGGACTTCGGCGAGGCGGACTGCTATGAAAGAGGCGTCAAGCAGCGCAAGCATTATCTTGTCTGCGTGTTTCCGAATTCAAATGCGGATTTTCCCCAGATGTTCAACGGAGAGACCAGCGAATGCATCTGCCAGGGCTTTCAGGACGTCTTTGAGTTCATCGGCGGAGTCTTCCCCCTGGTTGTGATAGACAATGCCACCGGAGCAGGTCGTCGCATCGGGCAGGAGATACGGGAAGCGAAGCTCTTCGCCCAATTCAGGGCTCACTACGGCTTCTCCATACGATTCTGCAGTCCGGGTAGTGGATGGGAAAAGGGGTGCGTCGAGAATAAAATCGGCACGGTCCGCAGGAACCGGTTCGTTCCCCTGCCCGAGTTCGACGACCTGCAGCAATACAACAAGGGCTTGCTGGAGCAGGCGACGAGCTTTCAGGGAAATACCCATTACAAGAAGAACACAATCATAGGCGAGCTTTTCGAACAGGACCGCGAGGCACTGCTGCCGCTGCCCCGACACCGTTTTGATGTCTGTCGGTATGTGTACGCCAAGGCCGACGGGTACGGGAAGGTGGAGATTGACGGCAACCACCATTACTCAACCCGTCCCGAATACCGGGGAAGCGAAGTGCTGGTGGGCATCCGGGCCCACACCGTCGACATCTATGACGAGAAGCGCAAGATCCTGGTGAGCCACGTCCGCAAATTCGGCAAGGAGCGGTCCGACAGCGTCGACCCAAGAACCTCCATGGCCGTACTCATGAGAAATGTGGGAGCGTGGCCCAACAGCGGTGTGAGGGAGATGGTGTCCTCCCCCGTACGCGATTATCTCGATGCGCTGGACAGGGAATCGCTGAAGGATGCCCTGCGAACGATGAACCTGCTGAGCGAGCGCTACAGCTTCGAAAGAGCACTTGATGCGTTCGACCTGGTGCTGAGGAACCCCGGCAACGCCCCGTTCAGCGATGCAATGGTGTTTGCGGCGAGGATGGCGGAGTTCGGGGACCAAACCGACCTGGACGCCGGTCCCGACCTTTCGTTGTACGACCAGCTTCTGGAACAACGGAGGGTGCAGCCATGATGATGACTTCAACCATCCGCATCCAACGTAGGGAAGAGATATCGGACATGTGCCGGAAACTGTTCCTTTCCCAACAACTGGTAGCGTTGTGCCAGCAGGCAACGCCGAGGCAGGAAGAGTTCCTGCATGACGTGCTGTCAATGGAGGTGGAGAGCCGGGAACGCTCAAAACGCTCCAGGCTGCTCAACCGGGCCCGGTTTCCCATGCCCAAGAGCATGGAAGGCTACGACTATTCTCATGTGCGCCTGCCGCCTTCCATTACCAGGGTGGAACTGGAAGGCTGCGAATTCATTGGCAGGAAGACCAACCTGGTCTGCTATGGACCGGTGGGAACCGGGAAAACGCATATGGCCATAGCACTGGGGATGAAGGCCTGCGAGATGGGCCTTGCAGCCCGGTTCTATACGGTGACCGAGCTGGTGCTGAAACTGGCCGAGGCACGGAAGAACGGAGTCTTGGAACGCTTGGTGTCGGACATACGCAGACTGGATCTGCTCATTCTTGATGAGTGGGGGTACGTACCGGTGGACAAGGAGGGGTCCCAGCTCCTGTTCCGCATCATCAGCGACAGCTACGAGAGCAAAAGCCTCATTCTTACGACGAACCTCGAGTTTTCCAAGTGGGGTGGCATCTTCACCGACCAGCAGATGGCTGCAGCAATGATCGACAGGCTCATCCACCATGGGCACCTGCTTGTGTTCGAGGGGCAGAGCTACCGGATGGAGCATGCATTGATGCGGAAGACCGCATCCGAGCGGTCGAAAGGGGGTGACGAACATGGTCGTTGACAAACAATACTTGCGTGAATTGCGTTCGTGTTACCGATACGACGGTACAAAATTCACCGAGGAGCTCGAGCAGATCATATTGGACCGGTTGGGGATAGAACCCAGCCCGCATGAATACTCGGAACAGGACCTGCATGAGCAGGCCAGAAAGATAGTAATGCAGTACCAAAGCCCTGAAGGAAGGCTTCGACTGTTGTACGGCTTGGACAAGATCGAGAACGAGATGGCTTACCTGGGCAACAAGCTTGCCTACCTGAAAGGTAAAATTGCACATCAGCTGCATGGGGAAACGGATCCAAACGTGATCTTTGTGATTGAGGATGAATATGAGGATGTCCCTGATTACAAGCCATAGTTTCTGGATATCTGCATAGATTCCTGTGCAGATGATAAAACCCGGGAATTTCCCGTGATTAGACACGGGATTCCCTGGTGATTAGACCAAGGATTTTTGCTTGACAAAACACAGGATGCAGCTCAGGGATTTGGAGGAGTGTACAAAGGCCGGAGGGCAGGATCGCTCGGCGATGCTGCAACCACCTCATTCTTCCCTGCAAAGCCATTGGGATGCTATGGTGATGGTGGGGCAATTTTTACCAATGACGATCAAGAAGCTGAGTACTTGCGCTCGATAGCGGTACACGGAAAGGGATCCTTTAAGTACGACAACGTACGAATTGGATGGAATTCACGTCTTGATACCATGCAGGCTGCTATTTTGCTAGTTAAGTTTGATGCCTTTACCGATTATGAGCTGGAAGATGTGAACAAGGTTGCATCATGGTATACCCAAGCTCTTGAGGACAAGGTGAAGACTCCTGTTGTCCCGGATGGATACTACTCAAGTTGGGCACAGTACACCATCCAGGTTGGAAATGAAGAAGAGCGAAATACCTTGCAGCAGAAACTTAAGAATCAAGGGATTCCCACCATGGTGTATTATCCCAAGCCGATGCATGGGCAGACGGCCTACAAGGATCTGAAGCAGTATGTAGAGTGTCCGGTTACCGAAAGGTTGTGTAAGATGGTGGTCTCGTTACCATTGGATCCTTATATTAGAGAGGATAGGTTTTCAGTTGTAAGTTCAATTTGATGATTTACGTTTTCATCATGATTATTAAACAAAATTGAATTTGGGTGAAAGTAAGTCATGGAGACGAATTGTTAATGAGTAGTAACTGTGTTCTAGTCACTATGGAGTATCCATTTTGCAAAGGAGAGTCATTCCTTGAAAATGAGATTAAGTATTTATCTGAATCTTTTGATAGGGTTTATATATTTGCGCTTTCTGCTCATGGGAAGCAAACGAGAGAAACTCCTCATAATGTGATTCCTGTTCCACTCAAGAATAACGCTTCTAAAACGCGTTATATTCATTATACTCTACGTGGGATTCTCCCATTTGGAAGAATCGGAATGAAAGAGATGTTACCTGCTGCAACACTGAAGTCGTTCTTGGCGTCGTTGTATGCGAGGGGGAGAGTTCATACTAGCTATAAGAAAATCATTTCTATCCTTGATCTTGATTTCAACAAAGAGTCCCCGACCTTTGTTGCTTTTTATAGCTATTGGTTTATGGACCAGGCCTTATTGGCATGTCTCTTAGGAGAAAGGTACCGGACACAATTTCTTATAAAAATCATTTCCCGAGCTCATGGGTATGATCTATATGAGTCGCGTAATAAAATAAATAGTATACCTTTTCGTGAATTAGTTTTTAAGAAAATTGATGCAGTATATCCTTGTTCAAAGGATGGAGCTGATTATTTAATACAGAAATACCCTAAGTGGAAAGAGAAAGTCAAGGTTGCTTATTTAGGGACAATTGATTATGGGATGCAAATAATCCAAAACAAACAAGATCAAGTTTTTCATATTGTTACTTGTTCTAATCTCATTCCACTTAAGAGAATTCACCTTGTTGCTGAAGCACTTGCAACGCTTAAAAGTCGGCAAATTGAAAATATTCATTGGACTTGTATTGGTGATGGGCCAGAAATGCCGCGAATAGTCTCTATTATACATGATAATAACATTTCAAATCAGATTAGTATAAAAGGTAGATTAGCAAACAAAGAAGTTATTGACTTTTATAAGTCTCATTACTGTGATTTGTTTATTAATGTAAGTACTTCTGAAGGATTGCCAGTGTCAATAATGGAAGCCCAATCATTTGGCATCCCGGTGATTGCTACTGATGTTGGAGGGACTCGAGAAATAGTTGACAATTCTTGTGGTACTCTTTTATCTCAAGATATTTCAAGCGGAGAGCTTGCAACAATAATCGAGAATTACTATTCATTAAATGAAGAGTCATTACAGGAATATCGAAGAAATGCAAGGCACAACTGGGAGAAGCTATTTAATGCAGATATTAACTATAAGAAATTTATCCTCGAAATTTGTGGCAAGTAAGACCTTCTGTACTTTACAAAAGGTAATCCTTCAATTGAGAATTAAATGAATATAGGATTGTATATTACTGCTTTAGGGCCAGGCGGGGCAGAAAGAGTTGTCAGTAGGTTGTCAAGCATTCTACATGAGCATGGCCATAATGTATTTGTAATCATATCTGATACAAGAAAAATTGCTTACCCGGTTGGGGGGGCTCTTGTTGATTTGAATCTTCAATCAAGCAACTCAGTTTTTCGAAAACTGGGCATACTTTGGAAACGCGTATCAAAGCTGAAGAAGATAAAAAAGGAGTATGATCTCGAATCGGTAATCAGCTTTTTAGATGGGGCAAATATTGTCAATGTACTGGCTCGAGTAAACAAATCTCACGCATTTGTTTCCATTCGGAATCATCATAGTTCTGAGATTAGTTACTATGAGAAACGAATTCAATTCCTTCATAAACTGCTAATGGGCAATATTTATAGAAGAGCTGCAGGTGTTATTTGTGTTTCCAAGCTTATCGCATCCGATATACATAAGAACTATAACGTACCTCAAAATTTGATTTCAGTATTGTATAATCCATACAATACTGATGAGATTCTGAGATTTAGTCGATTCCCTACCGACCAATCATTTAAAAATTTTAAAAGCACCAAAACTAAACTGTTATGTAGTACAGGTCGGCTACAGCATCAAAAAGGGTTTTGGCATTTATTAAAGATTTTCAGTTTGCTCAATCCTGAACAAGAAAAACTGGGTCTTGTAATCATCGGAGATGGAGAACAGCAGAAAGAGTTATTAGGATTAGCAAAATCTCTTCGTATTGAAAACTCAGTTTTCTTCGCAGGGTATCAAAAAAATCCATTTCCCATTATTGCACAATGCGATTTATACATTTTGACCTCATTATTTGAAGGATTTCCAAATGCGATGGTCGAAGCAATGTGCTTAGGGCTACCAATTATAGCTGCTGATTGTCAGAGTGGACCACGAGAAATTCTTGCTCCTGAATTGGAGATTGAATTAGATTCTGTTATCGAGCCACTTTATGGATCATATGGCTTGTTGATGCCTCCACTATCAAGTAATGAAGATTGGTTGACGCAGATTGATCCTATCGAAAGAAAATGGGCTGCAGAAATCATGAAATGGAATAAGGATTCTGATAAGCTTTCCTCTTATGCGAATAAAAGTGTTGAGCGTGCTCGCGAGTTCTCTGAAGAGTCTTGTTATCAGCGGTTGGTAGAAATAGTTTTAAGTAATAAGTAGTAGGTCACTAAGTGATTAAGTCTTCCCAAACCAGTAAAAATAGAAAATTTTCAAATAGATTATATGATTTTGTAATGATATTGTTCCTTGTTTTTTTTATTGCATTTGCGAATGTAAGGCCTGCATATGTGATTATTGAAATTGTTTTTATTGGAGTATTTCTCATACGAGCGTTTACGAGAAACATGAGGCTTGAATTTTATGCTTATTGGAGTATTGCTTATCTACTGGTTGGATTGGTTTCAGCGATATTCTCGAGTTATATTACAGTCTCTTTTCAGATGCTAATTTCAACTATTCAAGTACTTGTTGTTACAAACCTATTATTACCTTATATTCGAGACAATGAAAGAAATTGTGATTTATTTCAAATAGGGATTATCCTTGCGATTGCATCTTTAGGTATACGCTTAATTGTGACAACTCCTTTTTCTAGTTTAGGGCTCATGAGGGCAGGTTCATCAATTGGATATAATGCAAATGAATTTGGATTCATTTTCGCTTATGGGACAACTGTTCTTTCATATCTATTCCTAGAAAATAGAAAAAAAATTTACCTCCCCATTATTGTTGTATTTTCCATTTTATGCTTGTTGTCTGGGTCGAGAACTGCTTTAGCAGTGATGCTGATATCATTTTCAATTCAAATCATCGGACATTATACCCAGCAAGGTGATATATTAAAATTCATTAAGGGAATATTCTTTCTTGGAGTAATTTTAATATTACTTATTATCCTAATTACTCAAAATGAGGTGCTATACGATATTCTTGGAAGAAGAGTAGTAACATTTTTTGAATCCTTAACAGGTAGAGAAACTAGCGAAGGGAGCACACTCATCAGGTTATCGATGATAAGTGATGCATTAGATTTGTTTGTAAAAAAGCCGCTTCTAGGGTCAGGTCTGAATACTTTTAGGATATATAGTGGTTATGGAACATATTCACATAACAACTATACTGAACTTCTTGTATCTATTGGATTAGTTGGAATATTTATCTATTATTCTCTTTTCATTTGGCTTTTAATAAAAGTAATAAGGCTATATAAAACAACTAAAGAGGGAAAATATATTTGTGTAGTAGCTTTAGTTTTTGCAGCATTGATTGGAGATTTGGGTACTGTCTCATATTATAGTGAATCTTTGTATGTAATATGGCTTTTTTTTGTGTCTTTGATTGATAGAAAAAGCATTAACAGTAGGAAAATGCTAGGCGTCTCCTACTAGGGCGAAGCGATTCCGAGTTTCTATAATGTATTCAATTATATATCTATTTTCTATAACGGGGTTCATAGTTCATTATGAATTTTAAAACGTTTAAAAGAATCCGTAAAGGTATTGAGAATCCTTCATTGATTTGTTTATTCTTGTTGGATAAGAGACTGTCAAGGGTTTTGTCAGATAAGGCCCAAATATCTCTTCTTTATAGATTTCGAATAGGAAGAAAGCCCAATCTCAGTAATCCAATTACTTTCAATGAAAAACTCCAATGGCTCAAGCTACATGATCGAAACCCGCAGTATACCAATTTAGTAGATAAATATACGGTCCGTGAGCATATTAGAAATACCATCGGTGATAAATATCTAGTCCCTTTGCTTGGAGTATATGATTCAGTGGATGAGATTGATTATGCCAAATTGCCAAATCAGTTTGTATTAAAACCAACCCATACTTCGGGAAATGTTATTATTTGTAGAGACAAGGATGCTCTTGATATTAAGGTAACTAATAAAACACTGAAAGAATGGATGAAACGAGAGTATTTCTGGTATCAGAGAGAATGGCCTTATAAAAATATAAAGCCAAGAATTATTTGTGAGGAATTGCTTGTTGATGACACACAAGTAGATTTGATGGATTATAAAATACTTTGTTTTAATGGAGAGCCTAAATGTCTATTCGTCTGCTTAGATCGAAGAAGTCCAAGTGGATTGAAAGTTGATTTCTATGATTTGAATTGGACCCCTCTTCCTTTTGAGCGGCATTATCCAAGAAGTGGAAAGTTCATTGAAAAGCCAGAGTGTTTTGAAGAATTATTGGAATTGTCAAAGATTTTGTCGAGAGGAATTTCGTTTGTAAGAGTCGATTTCTATATTGTAAATAAGCAAATTAAATTTGGCGAACTGACTTTTTACCCTGGATCTGGTCTAGAAGAATTTACTCCTGAAGAATATGACAAAACTCTTGGAAATTGGCTAGATCTATCCAAAGAAAAATAGGAGATACGAATATTGAAAGAGGATGTTTATATTGGAGAAACTGATTTGATACAGTATCCCCAAAGTCAATATTATTCACCAGCTATTCAATATCCAGAATACTGTTATAGAGACGTAACATTGGAGAAAAATGAAGTATATGATACTATTCGGCAAGGATTCTTTGAATTAGGTTATGATTGTGAAAATTATGGGAAACCGAATTGGAATCCATTGGGGACGATTATTCAGAAAGGTGACACTGTATTAATTAAGCCAAATTGGGTGTTTCATAAAAACGTTGAACCTATAAGTCATGATATGGACTGTATGGTAACCCATCCATCAATTCTCAGGGTTGTAATTGATTATGTGTTAATTGCACTTGGGGGTACAGGAAGGGTCATTATTGGAGATTCTCCTATACAACTTTGTGATCTGAAAGAATTAATGGAAGTTCATGGATACAATCGATTATGGGATTTTTATAAAGAGAGAAATATTAGTTTAGAGATTGTAGATTTCCGAGGTGTAATCGCAAGAATTGAGAAGGACCGAACTTTCACTGGAGAAGTAGATGATAATTTGGGTATACTGGTTAAGCTAAATGAAATGTCTGCATTTCATGAGAAGGCACATGCTGATAATTTCCGAATAACAAATTATCCTCCGGCAGAACTTCGCAAACATCATACACAATCAGTTCACGAGTACAATATTCATCCATTCGTCCTTGAAGCGAATGTAATAATCAATCTTCCAAAGCCGAAAGCTCATAGAAAGGCTGGTATCACGGCTTGTATGAAGAATTTTGTTGGCATAAATTCAAGGAAAGAATGTCTTCCTCATCATACAAAATATTCAATTGATGAAGGTGGTGATGAGTACTATAGAAGAAGTTATTTAAGATCTATATCATCAGACCTAAGAGATATTTATTTAACTCTAGCATATAATAAAAATAGATATACAAAATTTTTAAGCTTCTACACAAGTATCATAGATAAGTTGGGAAGGATTCTTTCAAGAGATAATTATTCAGAAGGTAGTTGGTATGGTAATGATACAATTTGGAGAACCATAATCGATTTAAATCTAATACTAAAGTATTCTAATAAACTCGGGAAGATTCAGAATCAGCCGCAGCGAAGAGTTCTAAATATTTGTGATATGATTATAGTTGGAGAGAAAGAGGGGCCTATGGAACCTTCTCCTAAACCTATTGGCTTGATTCTGTTAGGAAATGATAGTCTCCTTTGTGATATTGTTATCAGCAAGATTTTCGGTTGTAATTATAAAAAGATTAAGTACATCGATTATTTGATAAAGTTGGATGGAGCTCCGGATATTTCTAAACTGAATATCATGTATAATCAATCCAATATTTCATATGAAGAATTTTTATCACCAATAGAATGGCAGATTGAGTTTTCTGCTGGTTGGAATAATTTTTTATCTACAAGATCTAAGCTTATATACTAATTTGAAGAGATATTATGAAATTTAGCCTACTAATACCTGTTTATAATGTAGAGAATTATCTGAGAGATTGTTTAGACTCGGTTATTTCACAGGTATTTGATGATTTTGAGGTAATCTGTGTTGATGATGGTTCTACAGATTCTTCGGGTAAGATTTGTGACGAGTACAAAGCTCAATATCCTGAGAGGATATCAGTAATTCATAAAGTTAATGAAGGCTTGGTTAGTGCAAGACGGATTGGACTAAAAAATGCTATTGGTGAATATGTTTGTTTTTTGGATTCTGATGATTTCATTGTCCCATATTTTTTTGAAGTATTATTTCAAGAAATTCAGAGCTGCAATCCTGATATTGTGATATTTGGATATAATAGAGTAGATTTGTTTGGGAAATTTGTTGAAGAGGTTTCTCCTCCGCTAACTGGAGGTAGATATACTTTACAAGAAATGAGTAAAATAAGAGACATTGTAGTATCATCTGATAAGTTGAATAATTTGTGTTTTAAATGTATTAAGTCAGAAATAGTTGATATCGATACTGACTATACAAAATATTACTCAATCAGAAATGGTGAGGATTTGATTCAAAGCCTTCCAATATTTGATAAAGCAACCACGATATCTGTTATTAAGGATTGTTTATATTTATATAGGTCAAGCCCTAATAGTATGACTAATTCAAGAATTAGTATTAATAATATTAATTCATGGTTGGCAATGTATTCTGTTCTGTGTGAGTATGCTGAGAGATGGGGATATCCAGAGAGTGTTTATCGTCAAAGATTTGGCATTATTTTGAAGAGTATTTTTTCAAGTCTGATAATAAATAGATATGCAGACGCTATTCATAAAAAGAGTGAACAAAATGAATTGCTAAATAGGTTGATGGAGAATGATTTCCAGACTGCCTTACAATTATTTCGACCAAAAAAGTTATCAATAGAACAATTTTATAAATACATCCTAATTCCCAAGTCGCGTTTAATTGCAAGGATTTCTCTTGTTGTTTTGGGAGATTGTTATAGGTGGTTGAAAAAGTATTGATTTATGGGGATGCAACCAAAATTGAGTAAATATTTATTTTCTGTAATTCTACCAGTCTATAATGCGCAAAAATATCTTTGTTCTTGTTTGGACTCACTACTATCTCAATCATTTTCCAATTATGAGATTATTGCAGTCAATGATGGATCAACAGATGGTTCAAAAAAAATTCTTGATGATTATACTAAAAAAGATGCTCGTATAAGGGTGATAGATAAACTAAATCAAGGCCCATTATTAGCAAGAGTTGATGCTATTCGCTTGGCGGATTCAGAGTATTGCGTTTTTGTAGATTCTGATGATTGTGTCTCGCCTGATTTTTTCAGTACTCTTTTTAATGAGCTTTGTAGTAAAAGGCATGATATTTATATATATAACTATGAATTAATTTCTATTGATAATACTATTATTGAAAAAGCTGATACATTGTTTATTGATCAGTCAATCTTCTATGGAGAAAGTAAAAAGGAATTATATAAAAAAGTCCTTGAAGCAAAACTAAATTCTCTATGCATTAAAGCGATAAAAACCAAATTGCTAACCATCGGTACCACGTACAACGTCCACAACTTCCACAGGAATCGCTGAAAGGGGCCTCCAGGGCCTGATTTCGGGAGAACCGGTACCGTGTACCTTGTCCACAAAATCCACAGCAACGATAACAATTTTAAGGACTTTTAGATGACAGACATGCACATAAATGAGCAAAATCTTACTGAACAAGTGATAAAAGAAAATTGGCAAAGCCCAGATATCCAAGTTAGTATTGTTTGTACTGCTTATAATCACGAACCGTTTATCAGAGATGCTATAGAAGGATTTCTATCTCAAAAAACCAATTTTGCATTTGAGATAATTATTCATGATGATGCATCTACAGATGAAACTCCAAATATCATCATGGAGTATTATCCACGCTTCCCGGGTATTATAATCCCAATTCTTCAAAAAGAAAATCAATACTCAAAAGGGACTAGAATTTTCTCAACATTTCTCAACCCAATAATTAGAGGAAAATACATAGCACATTGTGAAGGGGATGATTATTGGATTGATCCAGAAAAGTTACAGAAACAGTTTGATGCTTTAGAGGAAAACCAAACCTGTGATATCTGTTTTCATCCAGCAAAAGCATTGTACCCAAATGGTACTTCAAGAATTATGTGTCTACACAGCAAATCCAAAAAAAAAATATTCTCTATAGGTGATGTGATTCTCGGTGGAGGTGGATTTATGCCAACCGCTTCTCTGTTTTATAGAAAGGAAATAAGAACTTCTGTTGATGCGTTTTTTGAAAAATATGGGAAATTTCCTGTTGGGGATGTAATGCTACAATTCCTTGCATCTAGAAGGGGGGGAGCCTTATACCTACCTATGATTGGATCAGTTTATCGTGTAAGGTCACTAGGAAGCTGGTCTTCCAGAATGATGAATGATTCAAACTTTGCAAAAGAAGTTCAGAAGAAAAGTATATTATGGAATGAAAAACTCAACGAATTCACTAGTTATGAATATAATTATTACTTTAGAAAAAAAATTACTAGGATTCTTTTAAGCTACGTTACAAACCCATATATGGAGAAAGATGAAAGAATATATTTTTTACAAAATTATTCAAGCTATTTAGATAAAACGTTAAAAATTAGATGTAAAATATTATTCCTTTTAAGATACTTGAAAAAATTCGCCAAACAGAGTTTTTCTAGATATGCAAGATGAACAAGAATCCCAATTCCATAAATAACTCAATTATTGGCGGCTTGCTCTGGAAACTTCTCGAACGCTTCGGCACCCAAGGCCTCCAATTCATCATCCAAATCATTCTTGCTCGCCTCCTTCTTCCTTCTGACTACGGAATACTAGCTTTAGTAGTTATTTTCATTACTATTGCAAACGTTTTTGTTCAGAGTGGGTTGAGTACCTCACTCATTCAGAAGAAAGTTGTCGATCAAGTTGATTATTCTTCTGTATTTTATGTCAGTCTTGGAATAGCAGGAATTCTTTATATAATACTTTTTCTCGTAGCCCCATTTATTGGAGCATTCTACGAGAATGACAGTTTGGCTCTAGTTCTTCGAGTTCTTGCATTAACTCTCTTCCCTGGAGCCTTCAATTCTATTCAAAATGCGATTGTCTCCAGAACAATGCAATTTAAACGGTTATTTTACAGTAGTGTAGGAGCTGGTATAGTTTCAGGTATCATTGGAATATATCTCGCATATCATGGTTTTGGGATATGGGCACTTGTATGGCAGCAACTAATTAATCAAATAAATATTACCTTGATACTTTGGTTTACTGTCAAATGGAGACCAACACTTCAGTTCTCTTTGGAACGAGTAAAAGTATTATTCTCCTTTGGGTGGAAACTTCTTGTTTCTTCCCTAATAGACACTACCTACCGTGATCTTAGAAGCTTAATAATTGGAAAAGTATATACTCCCGCAATGTTGGGCTACTACAATAGAGGTCAACAATTTCCTCAATTAATTATTAGCAATATCAATGGCTCAATCCAATCAGTCATGCTCCCGGCATTAGCAGCACAGCAAGACTATGCAGATCGAGTCAAGTCCATGATGCGTCGCTCCATTGTAACAAGTTGCTTTATCGTGTTTCCTATGATGGTAGGCCTCGCTGTTGTTGCTGAACCCTTAGTATTGCTACTTCTCACCGAGAAGTGGTTGCCTTCAGTTCCCTTTATACAGATTTTTTGTTTTTCCTACGCTTTGTGGCCAATACATACTGCTAACCTTCAAGCCATCAACGCAATGGGCAGAAGTGATATCTTCCTAAAGCTAGAGATCATCAAGAAGATCCTAGGACTAAGTATTCTTGCAGTTGCTCTTCCCTTTGGCGTGTACGTATTAGCACTGAGTGGGGTAATGAGTGGAATCATTTCATCCTTCATCAATGCATATCCCAATAAGAAACTCTTAAATTATGGTTATGGTGAACAAATCAAAGACATTTTGCCTTCTTTGTTCCTTTCTCTCGTTATGGGGGTAATTGTCTACCTGCTATTGTTCCTAGGGTTATCTCCACTCATTACCATGCTTCTACAGATAGGTGTTGGGACCATTGTCTATGTGGGGCTTGCTCTTCTGTTTAAGTTAGAATGCTTTACCTACCTTGTACAAACACTTTTATCATTAGTTAAGGGTAAACATAACTCTTAATCCTAATAGCAAACATTCGGTTTTCTGTTTCTGATATTTCCCGGAGGCGCTCATGTCCATACTTGTCACTCGCTCCTCTCTTCCTCCTTTTAATGAATACATTGAAGAATTGCGCTCAGTATGGGATACCCATTGGTTAACCAATATGGGATCCAAGCATAAGGAATTAGAAGCTTCCCTCTCTTCCTTTCTTGGTGCTGACTTTCTTTCACTTTTTACTAATGGGCACCTTGCTCTTGAAATGGTCTTGCAAGCATTGGGTCTTTCTGGTGAAGTTATAACCACTCCTTTCAGTTTTGCCTCTACCACCCATGCAATTGTTCGTAATGGATTGACTCCAGTCTTTTGTGACATAAAACCATCAGACTACACCCTCGACCCTTCCTTACTTGAATCATTCATTACGGATAAAACCTCTGCAATTCTCCCCGTCCATGTATACGGGAATATCTGTGATGTTGATGCAATTCAGAAGATTGCTGACAAGTATCATCTACGAGTTATCTATGACGCTGCCCATGCCTTTGCTGAAACCTATAAGGGCAAGGGTATTGGTTCCTTCGGGGATGCTTCCATGTTCAGCTTTCATGCCACCAAGGTGTTCAATACTATTGAAGGCGGTGCTATAGCTACTTCTGGTGTTGAACTTAAGAAGAAACTAGAAATGATCAAGAACTTTGGAATTAGTGGTCCTGAAGATGTTATAGCTGTGGGTGGTAATGCCAAGATGAATGAGTTCCAGGCAGCTATGGGGCTCTGCAATCTTCGGCATTTGAATGAAGAAATTGAGAAACGAAAGCAGATTGTAGAACGATATCGTAATAACTTGGGTCGAATAGCAGGGATTAAACTTAATTCAATTCCAGTTGATGTAACTGAGAACTACGCTTATTTCCCTGTGGTCTTTGATCAGTATCGATATACCAGAGACCAGGTATTCGAAAAGCTTAAAGAACATGAAATCTATGCTCGCAAGTACTTCTATCCAACCATCAATACCTTTGCATGTTATAGAGACAAGTATGATGCTGCAGAGACTCCTGTAGCTCAGTATATTGCTGAACGTGTTCTTACACTTCCTCTCTATGCAGACCTTTCCTTGGATGACGTAGATAGAATCTGCTCTATTATTACGAGGTGAATAGTTGTATGATAAGCAATTGTAGCCATCTGAAGGGGGGCTTCATCCTGACCCCACAAAGGAAAGAGACTCAAATCTAGAGCTCTTTCGAATTGTTTCAATGCTGGGAATCATTGCTCATCATTACGTGGTGAATTCCGGTCTTACTTCACCTAATAGCCCCTTATGGCAAAATGTCTTGTCTGGACCATCACTCTTTCTTCTCGTGCTTGGAGCCTGGGGGAAGATAGGGATCAACTGCTTTGTTCTCATTACTGGTTACTTCATGTGTCAGTCACACATAACAGCTAGGAAGTTCATCAAACTCTTGGCAGAAGTGATGTTTTACAACATAGTGTTCTACCTCGTCTTCTTGTTGTCAGGCTATGAAGCCTTCTCCCTCAAAGCTCTTATCAAGGCCTTGATGCCGATAACAAGCATAGCTCAGAACTTCACTGGAACATATTTAGTCTTCTTCCTGTGCATCCCGTTTCTGAATATCCTGGTGCACAACATGACAGAAATGCAGCATGCCAGACTTTTATTGTTAAGCAGTTTTATGTACATCTTTTTCGGAACCGTGAAGCTGCTACCAGTAACGATGAACTACGTGTCCTGGTACATAGTGCTTTTTTTCATTGCTTCTTACATTAGGCTCTATCCAAAGAAGCTTTTTGATAGTACTCGTTTCTGGGGTTGGATGACATCGATAACAGTATTGCTTAGTGCTGCATCAGTTGTAGCTTGTGCTTGGATGGGAACTAAGATAGGACGTAACGCTCCATTCTTCTTTGTATCTGATTCCAATACTTTCTTAGCTGTTGCTACCGGTTTGAGTTCGTTTCTGTGGTTTAAGAATCTGAAGATTAGAAGCCGCTTCATCAACATAGTCGCATCTACATGCTTCGGAGTCCTGATGATTCATGCAAACAGTGACACGATGCGTCAATGGCTCTGGCGTGACACTTTGAATAACGTTGGTATGTATGGAAAGCCAATGATGGTTTATCATGCAATTGGCTCTATCGTGGGAATCTTCACTGTCTGCTGTCTTATTGATCTTCTCAGAATTCGCTTCATCGAGAAGCCTTTTCTAAAGTTCTGGGATACGTGTTGGGATGGGATTAATAAATCCTTCACAAGTTTTGAGACCAAGTTCAGTACGAAGTTGAAAATACAAGGCTGAAACCAAGGGAGAGAAAACATGAAAGGAATCATTCTTGCCGGCGGGAAGGGAACTAGGTTGTTCCCTATGACAAAAGCGGTTTCAAAGCAGCTCCTTCCAATCTACGACAAACCCCTTATATACTATCCGCTTTCAGTGCTGATGCTCGCAAGCATCCAAGAGATTCTCATCATCTCAACACCTGATGACACTCCGGTGTATCAGAGGTTGTTGGGAGATGGGGCAGAGATTGGATTAAGAATTTCTTTCAAAGTACAAGAAACTCCCCGAGGCTTGGCTGATGCCTTCATCCTTGGGGAGTCTTTTATTGGGAATGATTCCGTATGCCTGATTCTCGGTGACAATGTGTTTTATGGACAGGACCTTACTAAAGTACTTAATAAAGCGAAGAGTAGGAGTAGTGGAGCTACCATCTTCGGTTACCCCGTCCACGATCCCCGTTCTTTCGGTGTTGTAGCCTTTGATGAGAACCAGAAGGTAATCTCAATCGAGGAAAAGCCTCAGCATCCCAAGTCCAAGTATGCAGTACCAGGTTTGTATTTCTATGACAATCGCGTAATCGAGATCGCCAAGCAGGTAAAGCCTTCAGCCCGTGGAGAGATAGAAATCACGTCAGTCAATAATGCCTATCTCGAAATGGGGGAGCTCCATGTAGAGCTGCTCGGACGTGGCATGGCATGGCTAGATACGGGTACTCCCGAGGGTATGCTCAAGGCGGCCGAGTATGTGGAAGCGGTACAATCGAGGCAGGGTTTCTATATCTCCTGCATTGAAGAGATAGCCTGGAGACGTGGGTTCATTACCACTGAACAACTAAAGAAGATTGGGGAGAGCTTAAGGATGACCGACTACGGCCAATACATTCTTTCCCTGGTTGATGAGTCTGTGTAGGAGGACTGAGTGAACACCAATCCAAGAACCATCCTGATAACCGGTGGCGCCGGTTTCATTGGAAGTAACTTTATTGCATATCTTTTGAAGTATCATTCCGCCGATACTATAGTGAATCTTGATGTTCTTACCTATGCAGGCAATCTTGAAAACCTGAAAGAGGTGGAGGACAATCCTCGTTATTCGTTTGTAAAAGGAGACATCAGGGACAGGGAGCTGGTTCATAGCCTTTTTGTTGAGCATCACTTCACCCATGTGGTGAACTTTGCTGCAGAGAGCCATGTGGACCGAAGTATTGTTGATCCCGAGCTGTTTCTTACTACCAACATCATAGGAACAGAGGTTCTGTTGGATGAAGCAAAGAAGAGTTGGAAGCTGCATCCCGATGACAAGTACAACAAAGACTTTCAGGAAGGGGTGAGATTTCATCAGGTATCCACCGATGAGGTGTATGGAGCACTTGGTAAGGAGGGCCTCTTCACTGAGACCCTGCCATTGCTTCCGAACAGCCCGTATTCCGCTTCCAAGGCAAGTGCTGACTTGATTGTCCGAGCATACCATGAGACCTATGGCCTTCCAGTGACCATTTCTCGCTGCTCGAATAACTATGGCCCATTCCAGTTTCCGGAAAAGCTTATCCCCTTGATGATTAACAACTGCCTCAAGGACAAGAGTCTTCCTGTCTATGGAGATGGGATGCAGATCAGGGACTGGCTACATGTTATCGACCATTGTTCAGCGATCGATACAATCTTGGATAAGGGAACGATTGGAGAAATCTACAACATTGGTGGCAATAATGAGAAGGCAAACATTGAGATAGTAAAGCTCATCATCAAGACAGTTGGGAAGTCAGAGGATTTGATTACCTATGTGAAAGATCGTCCCGGGCATGACCGTAGGTATGCAATCGACAATACGAAGATTACCAGCCAGCTGGGATGGAAGCCTTCCTACACTTTCGAACAGGGAATGGAAGAAACCATCCAATGGTATCTTGATAACCAGCAGTGGATTGAAAGAGTGGTGAGTGGGGATTATCAGAGGTATTATGAGAGGATGTATTAAAACTAAGGGACTGAAATGAAAGTAGGAATAATTGGCGGTGGAAATGGGGGGCTTGCTCTGGCAAGTCTCCTGTATAAAAGGGGAAATGAGATAAATCTATGGAACAGATCAATAAGCAGGATTGCTCCGATTATTGAGCAGGATAATTCAATTATTGCAATAAATGGTGAAGAGAAAAGTTATGTGAAACTTAATAAAGTTTCAGATAATTTATCACTTATTGTTAATGATGTAGAAGTCATTTTTATAGTTACGACCAGCTCTGCCCATGAGGAATTAGGAAAGATTTTGCCACCTTACGTTCCACCGAATGTACCAATCTTATTGATGCCAGGGAGAACCTATGGTTGCGTTGCATATCTAGAGAATGCAGAAGAATTATTTCCGAATAATAAAAATATTTGTCTTGAAGCTCAAACACTTTTACATGCTTGTAGAGCAGAAGGAAATAAGGTTACAATTTACGGAACTAAAAAAGAAGTCACGTATTCTGGGGTTAACCAAGTTTCAGATGATACCATAATGAAACTAAAAAAATTATTACCAGAGTTGCATTATTCTCCAAATTACTTGGACATTGCGCTTAATAATGTGGGTGCATTTTTTCATCCAATCCCAACTCTATTAAATGCTGGAGTGATTGAAGGAAGGCTCTTTTTTAAGTATTACTCCACAGGTATTAGTAAGCATGTTGCTGCCTATATCCAGCGTATGGATGATGAGAAAGGTGAATTATGCAAATTTCTTGGTGTTTATCATTGTTCATTGGTGGATTGGTTAAAAATTGAGTATTGTGCAGAAGGAGAAGATTTATACACATGTCTGCAAAGTGTATCTGCATACAAGGAGATTGATGCCCCAAATACCCTAAATCATAGATATGTTTATGATGATTTACTGACTGGCTTAATCCCAATTCTAAATACTGCAAAATATTTTAGAGTTGCTGTGCCAACTATTGAGACATTTATACATTTTGCTTGTGATTTTATGGATGTGGATTATCTTGCTAATGGTAGGAATTTCCCAAAAATGCTTCAAGCAAAATTCTCAACTTCTATTTTTGTATGATAAGGAATATACTGTGATACATGCAACAGATGTTTTCGGTTTAGTTAAAACATCAATAGATGTTCATACCCTTGGGATGGTAACCTGTCAATCAATACTCAAATCATGTGGATTTTCGGTTGTGCTTGCAGATGTTGTGATTGAGAGAGTTATTGAAAAAATTGAGAGAGATGAAAATAGAGAAATTTTCACTGAGTGGATTAAAAGGAATCACATTGATCATATCAGTTTTAGTTATCGTCTTGATCCAACAACAGGATTTTCAATATTTTCTGAATTCTATATGACTTTACGTAAAGCACAACTACTCAAAGAACAAGGAGGTCCGATTAAGATAATTTCTTTTGCAGGTCTGTCTGAAACATGCATGCTAATACGTGAAAGATTTGGGGATAGAATTAAATATTTCAAAGGTGAGGAATCTCCATTGGAGTTGATTTGCGAACTCGGAATACCTGAAACACTCTTTCCTTCAGGATTACGTGTTGAATCGATTTATGATAAGAAACGTGATGAGTTTGCTACCAGTATCCTCACTTCTGATGAGTATCTTGTTACACCACATCCATCAGCATTGAACTATCAAGGATATGGGACATTTAGGGATACGATGTTGAATAGAATTATAAGCAGGAAGAAAGTTGATAACTTACCAATCTTGCGCACTCATATTGGCCCATATCTTGATAACCGATTTGAGGCACTGAAGTTATACAAAGAATGGGTTAGAACGATTGCTAAGTCAGGATACCTTGATGTCTTGTCTATTGGAACTTCACAATTGTCACAAAGTATGTTTGAAGAGAATTGGAACACAAATTTGAATGGGGGAGGTGTCCCAATTAATTCACGCGAAGAATTTTTTGAAATTGCTCAATTGGCAAGCCCGATGTTAGTTCGGTCTTACGCTGGGACAAATAATCTTTTGAAGATGGCTAAGATTCATGAACAGTATCTAAATATTGCATGGCATGCGTTTTCTTTTTGGTGGTTTAATATTCTTGATGGAAGAGGACCCCTAAAGCTTGAGGAAAATTTAATCCATACATTTCAAGCTCTTCAGTATGCTGCAGAGACTGGGAAACCTGTTGAAGCAAACGTTTCACATCATTTCGCCTTTAGGGGTTCTGACGATCTCACATATATAATTACTAATTATCTTACTGCTGTAGCATGTAAAAATGCAGGGATTAAGACATATATTGTACAAAATATGTTAAATACTCCACGATTTACTTGGGGTGTACAAGATATTGCCAAATCAAGAGCAATGATGTCTATCACAAGAAAATTGGAAGATAGAAACTTTAAGGTAATATTCGAAACCCGTGCTGGACTTTCTCTGTTCTCATCGGATATTGATAAAGCTAAAAAACAATTGGTTGCTACGACTTTGCTAATGGATGATTTAGCAAAGGCTCCAAAATTTAATCCCGATATCATCCATGTAGTTAATTATTCGGAAGGTAAGTTTTTAGCGGATCCTGATGTTGTTATTGAAAGTATCAAGTTAACTCTCCATTCATTAAAATCATATCAAACATTTAAAAAGAAAGAAGGGAGCTTAGTTTCTAGAGATGAGAAAGAATGGATAGAGAACAAAGAATTTGAACTAGTTAGCGAAGCTAATAGTGTTATTACTGCTATGGAGCAAAGCATTCCCAATTTATACTCTCCTGAGGGATTTAATATTGCTTTCAAACAAGGATGGTTTCCTGTACCCCATCTATGGGTTGGAAGAGATGAGTATAGTAATGCAGTTAATTGGGATGTCCAGTATATTAATGGTGGATATTACTTGGTTAATGAACTAGGAAAACCATTGTCAGCGGTAGAACGAACTAATAAAATCAGATACGGTGGGACAGTATGAAAGCAATTGTATTAGCAGGTGGAAATGATCAAATTGCGCTATTAAAATTGTTGCGTGAAAGGGATATCTACACGATTTTAATTGATTTTAATAAAGAACCGATTGCAAAACCTTTTGCAGACAAGCATTTTGAAGTAAGTACGATGGACTACAGTGCAGTTGTATCAATCGCCAAATCTGAGAAAGTTGATTTTATATTAACTGTATGCACAGACCAAGCATTGTTAATTGCTGCAAAGGCATCAGAACAGTTAGGATTATATTTTCCAATTAGCTTTAAAATGGCACAGAACCTTACAAATAAGAAATGGATGAAGCAAGTACTTACTGAAGCGCAGCTTCCTACTGCAAAATATTCGGTCTCTAGTGATGTGAAAAACCTTGAGCTAGATAGATTGTCATTTCCTCTTGTTTTTAAACCAGTTGATAGCAATAGTTCAAAAGGTGTAATTAAAGCAAAATCAATGGAGGATGTACATGCGGCTTTTACATATGCAAAATCTTTCAGTCGATCTGGTGTTGTCATTTGTGAGGAATTCATAAGCGGAGAGGAGATTTCAATAGATGCATTTATTGTTAAGTCAAGAGCTCATCTATTGTTGGTTTCTAAATCAGAAAAACTGCAGGGTATTGAGAGACGGGATTTCCCGATACATCGGAGTATTGCTCCTTACTCCTTGAGTAATAAACTAGAAATTATGCTTGTTGATATTTTACAGAAAATTGCTGATGCATTTTGCATCATAGATTCTCCTTTATTGGTACAAGCAATTGTCAATGAGGATGGAATTAATATAATTGAGTTGAGTGCAAGGACAGGGGGGGGGTCGAAATACGCCTTAATTGAAGAAATAACTGGTTTTAATGTGATACAAGGGTTTCTGAAAATAATTTTCCATGAAAATCTTTCTATCAGGTTGATACAAAATCCTAGAAATTATGTGATGCAATATATCTATACAATTCCTGGGATGTATTTGGGTCAGGAGGGATTTGATTACTGTTTGGAAAAAAAAATTATCGACAATGTTTTCTTCTATAAGAAAGAAGGAACACATATTTCTGGTAACACTAACAGTAGCGATCGTATTGCAGGTGTATTGTTTTCAGGAAAAACTACAAGCGAATTGAATGAAAAAATTGCCCAATTTGACAATTCTATTAAAATTCTGAATGATTCACAAGCTGATATTTTTATACATGGGCTGCCTCTGCTAGGCGAAGAGTCGTAAATGTCTGAAAATTTAATGTCTTTGTGAATAGGCTATCTTGAAGATTGGAAGCCAATACTGATAATAAAGAAAGGGTATAGATTTACAAGAAAAATATTTGGTAGTAATATCAGAAATCTGGGTTATGAGGCTCTTGCAAAATGAGGATTCATTGAGAATTTGAATCCATCCGACGACACTAATACCATTGATTAAGAGGAGCGATCCGTCCAATCAAGGGCTTCAAACGAGTAAATACGCCCGGTCCATCGATAATCGAGTGCAAGAAGACACACCTACCCCACGATAGGAGAATGCGTCATTGCTCTTTGTGGTGTTACGCAGTTTTCTGGATGCCCGGCAGGATGCAGTACTGCAGTATCTTGATTGCAGCAAGGCACAGCACGCCGGTCATCAGGCAGTGGGAGACCTTCTCCGTCCCCCTGACCATGATCTTCGGCGGAATAAGCCAATCCTTCAGGTGGGAGTTGGACCTCTCCACGGTCGAACGGATCCTGAACCGCTGCTTTTCAGAGGGGGTGTGTTTTGTCAAGCAAAAATCCTTGGTCTAATCACCAGGGAATCCCGTGTCTAATCACGGGAAATTCCCGGGTTTTATCATCTGCACAGGAATCTATGCAGATATCCAGAAACTATGGCTTGTAATCAGGGACATCCTCATATTCATCCTCAATCACAAAGATCACGTTTGGATCCGTTTCCCCATGCAGCTGATGTGCAATTTTACCTTTCAGGTAGGCAAGCTTGTTGCCCAGGTAAGCCATCTCGTTCTCGATCTTGTCCAAGCCGTACAACAGTCGAAGCCTTCCTTCAGGGCTTTGGTACTGCATTACTATCTTTCTGGCCTGCTCATGCAGGTCCTGTTCCGAGTATTCATGCGGGCTGGGTTCTATCCCCAACCGGTCCAATATGATCTGCTCGAGCTCCTCGGTGAATTTTGTACCGTCGTATCGGTAACACGAACGCAATTCACGCAAGTATTGTTTGTCAACGACCATGTTCGTCACCCCCTTTCGACCGCTCGGATGCGGTCTTCCGCATCAATGCATGCTCCATCCGGTAGCTCTGCCCCTCGAACACAAGCAGGTGCCCATGGTGGATGAGCCTGTCGATCATTGCTGCAGCCATCTGCTGGTCGGTGAAGATGCCACCCCACTTGGAAAACTCGAGGTTCGTCGTAAGAATGAGGCTTTTGCTCTCGTAGCTGTCGCTGATGATGCGGAACAGGAGCTGGGACCCCTCCTTGTCCACCGGTACGTACCCCCACTCATCAAGAATGAGCAGATCCAGTCTGCGTATGTCCGACACCAAGCGTTCCAAGACTCCGTTCTTCCGTGCCTCGGCCAGTTTCAGCACCAGCTCGGTCACCGTATAGAACCGGGCTGCAAGGCCCATCTCGCAGGCCTTCATCCCCAGTGCTATGGCCATATGCGTTTTCCCGGTTCCCACCGGTCCATAGCAGACCAGGTTGGTCTTCCTGCCAATGAATTCGCAGCCTTCCAGTTCCACCCTGGTAATGGAAGGCGGCAGGCGCACATGAGAATAGTCGTAGCCTTCCATGCTCTTGGGCATGGGAAACCGGGCCCGGTTGAGCAGCCTGGAGCGTTTTGAGCGTTCCCGGCTCTCCACCTCCATTGACAGCACGTCATGCAGGAACTCTTCCTGCCTCGGCGTTGCCTGCTGGCACAACGCTACCAGTTGTTGGGAAAGGAACAGTTTCCGGCACATGTCCGATATCTCTTCCCTACGTTGGATGCGGATGGTTGAAGTCATCATCATGGCTGCACCCTCCGTTGTTCCAGAAGCTGGTCGTACAACGAAAGGTCGGGACCGGCGTCCAGGTCGGTTTGGTCCCCGAACTCCGCCATCCTCGCCGCAAACACCATTGCATCGCTGAACGGGGCGTTGCCGGGGTTCCTCAGCACCAGGTCGAACGCATCAAGTGCTCTTTCGAAGCTGTAGCGCTCGCTCAGCAGGTTCATCGTTCGCAGGGCATCCTTCAGCGATTCCCTGTCCAGCGCATCGAGATAATCGCGTACGGGGGAGGACACCATCTCCCTCACACCGCTGTTGGGCCACGCTCCCACATTTCTCATGAGTACGGCCATGGAGGTTCTTGGGTCGACGCTGTCGGACCGCTCCTTGCCGAATTTGCGGACGTGGCTCACCAGGATCTTGCGCTTCTCGTCATAGATGTCGACGGTGTGGGCCCGGATGCCCACCAGCACTTCGCTTCCCCGGTATTCGGGACGGGTTGAGTAATGGTGGTTGCCGTCAATCTCCACCTTCCCGTACCCGTCGGCCTTGGCGTACACATACCGACAGACATCAAAACGGTGTCGGGGCAGCGGCAGCAGTGCCTCGCGGTCCTGTTCGAAAAGCTCGCCTATGATTGTGTTCTTCTTGTAATGGGTATTTCCCTGAAAGCTCGTCGCCTGCTCCAGCAAGCCCTTGTTGTATTGCTGCAGGTCGTCGAACTCGGGCAGGGGAACGAACCGGTTCCTGCGGACCGTGCCGATTTTATTCTCGACGCACCCCTTTTCCCATCCACTACCCGGACTGCAGAATCGTATGGAGAAGCCGTAGTGAGCCCTGAATTGGGCGAAGAGCTTCGCTTCCCGTATCTCCTGCCCGATGCGACGACCTGCTCCGGTGGCATTGTCTATCACAACCAGGGGGAAGACTCCGCCGATGAACTCAAAGACGTCCTGAAAGCCCTGGCAGATGCATTCGCTGGTCTCTCCGTTGAACATCTGGGGAAAATCCGCATTTGAATTCGGAAACACGCAGACAAGATAATGCTTGCGCTGCTTGACGCCTCTTTCATAGCAGTCCGCCTCGCCGAAGTCCCCCTGGGCCTCACCCGGATGCCATACCAGCTCCTGGCAGGCCCTGTAACTCGAGCGTTGTGCACGTGTTTTCCTCACATACCGCGATACCGTTGGGTAGGAGCAACCGAATTCCGGATGCAGCTCCACCAACCTGTCATAGACGCGCTGGGCGGTATGGCGCTGTTTCGAATTCTCCTTTTCATCGTTGGAAAGCCATCCGTCTATCTGCGGCTTGTAGGGGTCCAGCTTGCTGGGCAACCCCTCCTTCTTTTGAGGCGGCTTCGGTGAGAAGTCTTCCATGCAGAGGTACTTCCTCGCCGTCTTCTCATCGACCGATACTTCCCTGGCAATCCTTGCCACTGAGTATCCCTCTTTCCTCAAATCTCTGATACAATTGATTTGGGACATGTTGAGCACTTCTCCTTTCTCCTTTAATGTATTTGTTTCTACATCAAAGGTTACTTTCCAAAGGGCAGCTTCTCAACTGTCCCTTTGAACAATCCCGGGAATTTCCCGTGATCAGACCAAGGAAGATGAAGTGATCTTTCTAGGGATTTTTAGTTTACGCTACACAGGGGGAGAGGACCCGTTGCTGCTTGCGCCGCTTGTTCGGGTCGATGATGGGCACCCTGCCGTTTCCGATGATGAAGTCCTTGATGGGCTTTGCGTCGTAGGCGCTGTCCATCAGCGAGTACAGGTGTTTGATCCGCTGCCCGGTCATCCGCTCCAAGGGAATCGCCGCTTGGCTGTCATGTACGTTGGCACCCGTGACGATGGTGCTGACGGGAATGCCGCTGTCGGTGACATCCAGGTGAAGCTTGTAGCCCTTCCAATAGTTGCGGTTGCCCTGGCTGTTGCGCTTGCATCCCCAGCTGCACTGGGAGTTCAATTCCTCGACTGCCTGTTCGGCAGTCTGGCCAAGTTGCTTCTGCAGAACGTTTTGCTTCTTGGTTTTCGACTCAGAGCCTTTCTTGGGCCTGCCGGGTTTCCCCCTCGGGATCACTTCCTTCTTCTTGTTCACGGCCTTCTCGCGCGCCTCGATGGCTGTGGAGTCCCGGCTGACATGACCCACGATGCGGCCGTCCAGATAGGAGCTTACCAAGGGGCCCAGCGCCTTCTCCATGAGTCTTTGGCGTGCATGGGATGCAAATTTCCTGCTGAAGGTGGCCTCACTCGGTACGGAGGTGAACCCGCAGACCTGCCGCAGCGACGGATCGCTGAGCAGGCGGTTGCGAAGCGAGGTGACGGTGGGAATCTTGAAAAACTGCTTGGCCAGGGCCGAACGGATCATCGCCGTCTCATCATAGCCCTTGCGTCCGAGCAGGCTTTCCTTGCGTTCGCATGCAGGCATAAATTCCTCTATCACCTGCAGCATCTGGATGAACATACGATGTTCGGCGGTCACATATCCTTCGAAAACCTCTTGGATGTCGAAAGAAATTCCGAATACCATCTGGCAACCGCCGAGGATTTCTGCTATGCTTTTCATGGACCTGCTCTCCTTCTAATTGTTTGTAGTTAATCATATTATAAAGGATTGTCAGGTCCATTTCTATACAAATCTTCAAATTACATGCTTGTTTTCATCTAGGCTGGGCTTCTGAAGCTGCCTCAGGCAGCCCGGAAGCATGGAAATGTCAGGCTTTTGCTATTTTGCAAGAGCCTCGTTTAATAAAGTTATAATTAAGTCGTGGAGCTTAAAATGGAATGTATTATACCGGAAGTATTGATTATGAGCATGTTCGATACTGCCAAGGACAGCCTTACTATTGATGTTTCAAAATTCCAAAAAGCATTCTACCATTTAAAGAAAAAGCCAGAATTCAAAGATATTATGAGAGAAATTAGATTCCGTGGTTCTCCCGCAAGCCCTTATTCTGAAGACCTTGATGAGGCATTGTCAAATCTTCAATATATCCATGTCTTAAGCAGGAAGAACCCGGATCTGGTGGAGTACATGAAGGCCGAGAAGTTTACTGAAACATGGAAAAAGTTAAATAGTAAATATGATACTGCTATTCAAAGCCTAATTAGTGAAATAGGCAAAAAAATCGTAACCTCTCTATGAATTTTGAAGATTTTAAAACACATATTGAGATTTATTGTAATGAGAATCTACCAACAAAGCATGAGATAAAACCTTCATCAAAAATCATACATGATACAACTTGGGGGACGAATCTATACAGACCTCATGAGGTCTCAATAATTAATACACAGCTGTTTCAACGATTGCGTCATGTAAGCCAAATGGGATTTGCGAATTACGTTTATCCTTCAGCACGTCATTCAAGATTCGAGCATAGTCTTGGTGTTGCGATTCTTGTGGAGAGAATGTGTAAGCACATTAATTAATGATTTCCCAAATTCCAACACTATATACGCCTAAGAAGGGTTCTTCCTTGGCCTCCCACGTTTCCTTTTCGGTGCATTAGGGTCCACTACCTTCTTGGGTCTTCCCCTTTTCTTTTTGGCAGGCTTCTCCATCTTGGGAAGCAGGCCGAGCCTTAGTAGGGTTTCCTCGGTTGCTCTCGTAGTTCTGACGTACTCCCATAACCATCGGTACCAGTTAAAACGTCCACAAATTCCACAGGAATCGCTAATTGGGGCCTCCAGGGCCTGATTTCGGGAGAACCGGTACCGTGTACCCTGTCCACAAAATCCACAACAACTTCTATTTTACGAGGTTCCTTACCAGACCATGCAGTGTCATCTCTCAGAAAGTCAACCAAATCGGACTCAGATCTCTAATAAATGTTTAGTACAGGCCGGCTGGAAAGGTTTTTTAAATAATCAGTGAGCTGATGTAAAATGGAGGAAGAAGGTAAATGGCTAAGAAAGTAATACTAGATGGCGAGTATTTTGATGATTACTTAAAAGTAATTGATAAATTGAAAAGACGTGCTGACAAAGATTCTTCTCCATTTCATCTGCTACTAGGTAATGGTTTTAGCATTGCATATGATAAAGAGATTTTTTCATATAATGCCCTTTTTAAAGAGATGGAAAGAGGTAAAAACCCTGATCTAGTCAAATTATTCAAGGTTACTAATACTTCGAATTTTGAGATAGTGATGCAGCAACTTGATACTTTAATAAAGTTGGGGGAGAGTTTTGGAGCAAATGATGACTTCTTGGAAGAATTGAGAAAAATACGAACTCAGCTAAAACTAGAATTAATTAATACGATAGACCGATTACATCCTGAATGCGTTTTTGACATTCCTGAAGGATCAATACAAAAATGTGGTGATTTTTTAAAACCATATTCTTCTAAGCCAAATTCAATAATTTCAACTAATTACGATTTATTACTTTATTGGGTATTAATGAGATACAATGGGCTTTCGTCCATCGCTAATGATGGCTTTTCATATCCCTATGAAGAACGGATGAATGAGGATGATTTTATTCGTTCTAACGATACATTGGTTTGGGGTGGGATGACCGATGAGCAAACTGTATTTTATCTTCATGGAGCTCTTCATTTGTTTGATGATAATAGTGATATAATCAAAGAAAAATATAGAGATGGTCAGTATATTAAGCAAGAAATTGAGAAAAGAATCAATAATAATCAATATCCTATTTTCGTGACAGAAGGGGATGGTGACCAGAAATTGCAACATATCATGCATAATGGTTATCTATCAAACTGTTATACACATCTAAAACAAATCAAAGGTAGTCTAATTACTTTAGGATTTAGCTTTGGTGAGTCAGATAGACATATTCTTAAAGCATTGAATGAAGCGGCTAGAGGTGATGTGAGAAATAGATTGAATAGTGTATATGTGGGAGTATTTTCTGCTGAAGATAAAGAAAGAATCGAAAAAATCAGGGGGCAATGTTTTTTCAAGGTAAATACATTCGATGCAAGAACTGTCCCTCTTTGGAAATGATTCGTCGAACTATCGGTACCAGTTACAACGTAAGCGGACTATAAATCGCTCTGCCAAGTCTGCATGAAACCCTCTATTCTATGCCCATGAAGGAGGCAATAGATGGAGATCAACCTTGAGGCTTAATATTTTTTCATTAAACCCGGCATAACAGACATGAGGAAAGGGTCACCCAGCCTGGCATACATCGTTCAGAACGAGATGAAGCTCGAACCCTTTTCCAAGGCGGTCTTCCTGTTCTGCGGCGGAACCAAGCGAACAATCAAAGCGATCGTTTGGGACCGTAACGGCTGGATTGAGATCATCAAGCGGCTTGAATGCGGCTCGGCATTCAAATGGCCAAACACGGAAGAAGAAGCTTTGCAGATTGAAATCTCCGACATTCTGTTGTTGCTCAAGGGCTATGATGTCTTCAGGCGGTTCCCGGTTCTCAGCCCGAGGTATGTAGGCTAAAATGATGGCCCAAAAGACAATAATTCTTCCAGAATAGTTGAGTAAAACCTCGTTTTGTGCTATCATTACTCCATGAAAGACAAGAAGTTAAGGAAAGAAGATCTAGTAAAAATGCAGCCGGATGAACTGGCTGCGCTGGTGCTCAACCTTACTTCAATTGTCCAGACACAGAACGAGGAAATAGCAGAGCTCAAGGAGCTGGTCAAGCTCAAGACAGCCGAGCGCTACTGCCCCTCATCCGAACAGATAGGCTGGTTGTTCCAGGAGCTGGAGATTCTCGACACAGTGCTCTCCAGTCAGCCCGAGCCGGATCAGACCACCGAGGTCGCAGCCCACAGCCGAAAGGTCAGGGAGAGAGTCAATGCCTGCAGCGCCCCCGCCGATGCACCAATATGCGATGTGTTCCATACGGAAGGCGCCGCAGACACCATCGTAGGCAAGGACGGCATCGTCCTGACCAGGGTCGAGGACAAGATCATCGACAAGCTGGCGATGATTCCGCGCAAGATGGTAGTCGAACGCCATCACTACCCCCAGTACAAGGCCTTGGATGTGGATGCGGGCAAGGACGGCAAAAAAGTCCTGCTGCCTGCCAAGACATCGGCACTCGGGGCGTCCCCGAGCCTGGTGGCCGGCGTGGTGGTGAGCAAGTTCGACGACCACCTGCCCCTGTACCGGCAGGAGGAAATCTTCCGCAGGGAAGGCTACTTCCTCTCGAGGCAGAAGCTGGCCTCCTGGGTGATAACCTACTACGAGCAGCTGCTGCCCTTCATAGATTACCTGAAGAAACGGATCTACCGCTCGGCATTCATAAGCAAGGATGAGACCAGGGTGTCAGTGCTGAATGTGAAGGGCCCTTCGGGCAAGGTATCGAAAAACGGATTCATGTATATCACCATAGGCGACACCTACGACGTACAGACACGCAAGACCCACAGTCTCGTGCTGCTGGACTACATCCAGGGGCGTTCACGTGAGGTGCTGTTCGAGGATATGGGCAAGTACGGCTATACGTTCCACCTGATGACCGACGGACTGAAAGGCTATCTCTCCTACGACAAGCATTGCGTCTGCTGGGTCCATGCAGTACGCCAGCTGAAAAAGATACTCAAGCTCAACAAGCACGACATACACGCGCTGGCCATCCTCAAGGAAGCGGCCAAGCTTTATGACATCGATGAGCAGTACAGGAAGATGCTCCGTTGCGGGGAAATCCCTGTTGGACAGTTCCTTGCCACCAGGAATGTGAGAGGTAAGATGTTTTTACCGGAGTGCGGTAGGGATGTTTTGCTCTCTCACGGTAATGATGTTTTTCACCAGTGCGGTAATGATGTTTTTCTTGACTACGGTAAGAAGGTTTTTCAATAACAGCCAATCCCTGCCAGTAAACCGGCTAATAATTTAAGCCAAGCATTGGCGACTCCTAGTATAGTGATAGGTAGCAATACATTATCACCAGAAGGAGGCCGCCAATGGCAACGTTGCTGAAGCAGGTAGAAGTAATGAACACAATCATCGAACTGAAACGGCAGGGCATAGCCCAATCGGACATCGCGAAAGTGCTGCGGAACATGAATCTCAAGCCACCGTCAGCGCCTACGATCCGCAAGTACTACACCAAGGATGATGCCCCATCGGCAAGCCAGTTGGCAAGTCCCTACCAGAAGGAAAAAGCCTTCGACGATCCGATGTGCAGGGAAATCATCATCAGCACCCTGCAAGCCAACTGCAACAACAAGCAGCTGCGGATAAGCTCGTTGTACGACCTGCTGGAAGAGATGCTGGTGGATACGGGAAAGATGCAATCCCTGCCCGGCAACCAGCAGACGCTTCGCAATTATTGCGCACACCTGAGAAAAACCGAACAGGTCACGAGCCCTCCCGTCGAGGCAAGGCTCTGCAATTACATCGAGTCGCCTCCCCCTGGAGTGCAGATCCAGCTAGACTACGGCGTCCAGGAAATCAACGGGGGGGAGCATGTGCACTTCCTCTGCATCAGGATGCGTTACAGCCGGCTCTTGTTCGTTCGGGCCCAGGACCATCGGTTCAACTATCGGTACCAGGTACAACGTCCACAAATTCCACAGGAATCGCTGAAAGGGGCTTCCAGGGCCTGATTTCGGGAGAACCGGTACCGTGTACCCTGTCCACAAATTCAACAATAAACTCTTTTTAACGAGGTTTCTTATTCATGATCTGCCTCATCCTCGCAGCCGGCTATGCAACCCGGCTTTATCCTTTGACCGAGAACTTTCCCAAGCCCCTCTTGGATGTACAGGGAAGGACCGTCCTTGACTGGCTCCTCTCTGATGTCGATCGCATCGAAGGGATCGGGAAGTATGTGGTTGTCTCCAACCACAAGTTCTATGATCACTTCACTGCTTGGAAAGAGAGCTGTTCTCTCTCCCATCCTGTCGTCGTTCTCGATGACGGCTCTACCGACAACCCCAACAGGCTTGGTGCGGTGAAGGACATTCTCTTCGCCATAGAAGAGCAGGAAATCGACGAGGACCTGCTCGTCCTGGCAGGGGACAACCTCCTCGACTTCTCCCTCTCCGGTTTCGTCCCCTTCTTTAGAGAGAAGCAGGCCACGTGCATCATGCGCCACTATGAACCGTCCTTGGCTGCACTGCAGAGAACAGGGGTGGCAACCATTGATTCTTCGGACAAGGTGTTGTTGATGGAGGAGAAACCCAAGGAGCCCAAGAGCAACTGGGCAGTCCCTCCCTTCTATGTCTACAAGAGGGAGGACCTTCCTCTTATACGCAAGGCCATAGAATCAGGGTGCAACACCGACGCCCCCGGCTCCTTCATAGCATGGCTGTGCAGCCATACTCCGGTCTATGCCTATCCCATGCCTGGAAAGCGCTGGGACATAGGAAACCTGCAAAGCTACGAGCAGGTCAAACAGGAGTTCGACGGCTCCCGTCTTCCCAAGCAATAACGTTGATTCATCTGCAACGCCCGGTTTTGGTGATACAAGACCGGGCGTTGTTATTTGTAATGGATTATGCCACTTTTTTGTACCATCGGCCTTTAGTCTGTAGTATCATGCAGGAATAAGGAATCACTTCACATGCCGCAGACATTGGAAAAACACTTCAAGACACTGTACCCCTGGGCTGAAAGCTCTGACATTCATACCTCCTATGCTCCTTACCGGGTCTGTCCCCTTGGAGCCCACATCGATCACCAATACGGCATCATCACCGGCTTTGCTTTGGACAAGGGCGTAACCCTCCGATTCCTTCTCTCCACCGATGGTGCGGTGAACCTCGACAGCCTGAACTTTCCCGAGCATGTTTCCTTCGATCTGGGAAACATCGGGGAGAAGCAGGGAAACTGGGGGGACTATGCAAAGGGTGCAGCCTTTGCCTTATCCCAGAAGTACCAGCTGAGAAACGGTATCAAGGGCGTGGTGAGGGGAACCCTCCCGGTGGGAGGGCTCTCCTCCTCTGCTGCAGTGGTTCTCTGCTACCTCAACGCTCTCTGTCTTGCAAACGATATTACCCTTACTCCTTCCGAGTTGATCAAGACAGCCTTGTTTGCAGAGAACGGGTATGTGGGAATCAACGTGGGCAAGCTTGATCAGTCGTGCGAGGTGTTGTGCAAAAAGCAGCACCTCCTCGCCCTTGATACCAAGGACGATTCCTATACACTCATTCCCGCCCCGGACACCCTGGGCAGGTTTGAGATAGCAATCTTCTACTCAGGTGTCTCCCGTGTCCTGGGTAGTGGATACAACACCAGGGTGGATGAGGCCAAGAGTGCTGCATACAGCCTCAAGGCTCTCTCGGGTATGGAGTACGGCTTGTACAAGGATACAAGGCTCAGGGATGTCCCTCCCTTGGTGTATGAAGAGTACAGGGACAGGCTTCCTGAAGTATTTGCCAAGAGGGCACAGCACTACTATACGGAGATGGACAGGGTAGAGAAGGGTATAGAGGCATGGAAGAGGGGAGACCTGAGGGAGTTCGGAAAGCTTGTGTTTGCCTCAGGGTACAGTTCCATCCATGCATGGGAGACGGGCTCTCCCGAGCTCAGGGCCATCTATGAGATAACAGAGCATGTGCAGGGTATCTATGGATGCAGGTTCAGTGGAGCAGGCTTCAAGGGATGCTGCATGGCTCTTGTAGATCCTGCTTGTAAGAAAGAGATAGAGGAACAAGTAACAAGAGAATACCTACAGCAGTTCCCCCAATACAAGGACTTGTTCTCCGTCCATTTCTGCAGTACTGATGATGGGGTGAGGGTGGAGTGAGGAGAACGGTTTTTACTATCTATTGACGGCTGAAATACAAAAAAGATTTACCTATGTGGAATGGTTTTCATGCATCTTTTAGAAGAAAATGATTTTATGGGGCCGAATGGAGTGGAAGAATAAGCTTTGTTGTTTAAGGAGGAAAGAAGGATGGGCTATAAATATTGGGATTATTATTTAGTTTTAGAGAATGATCTTATAGATACGTCTCGTTATGTCGAGTTCAACAAAACGAATATGAATACATATTCCATAGAGTTCGCAAGAATTATATTAACTGCCTGTGCTGAAATAGATATGGTTTTCAAGGAAGTTTGCCGCCAGCTGACAAATACAGTTTGTAGGAATATTTCGAATTACAGAGAAATCATTCTCACTCATAGGCCAGGATTCAATTTTCGTGAAAGAAAAATTTCATACACTCAAGAGGTTGTAAAACCGTTTGAAATTTGGAGTACTCAACATGGAAATAATCCAGAATGGTGGAGATCTTACAATTCAATCAAGCATGAGCGCTCAGGGAATTTTGATCGAGCATCATTGAAAAATGCGTTAGCATCACTTGCTGGATTACAAATAGTGTTGTTTGAATTATACAAGTTTACAGAAGGAGGTGATGAATTGTTATTTGAATACAGACAAATCCCCAAGTTGATTCTACCGGAAGGAAGAGGAACCAGAATGGATGGAACAGGTATATATATTCGTTACCCAAACGATTTGAATTAAATAATTTCACCACGATATAAATAAGCGGACTATAAATCGCTATTTATGAGCAGTCTCTCTGTCTATAGACTGAAGGCAAAACCAAAGACGGAGACGCTGCAATGCACCGCACCATGTATACAATGAAAGAAAAATTGGCCCATTTGGATAAGGCCAAGGCCGCCATGAAACCATCGGTACCAGTTAAGAAATCCACATTGTCCACAGGAATCGCTGAAAGGGGTCTCCAGGGCCTGATTTCGAGAAAACCGGTACCGTGTACCCTGTCCGCAAAATCCACAGAAATAGGTTTGAATTTTTTGTTTTCTCGTATAATATCAATATTAATAACAATAACAAAATTATAAAACAGAATCAGTACTATCTATGATGGAGGTATCGCCTTATGGGAGACATGAATTCCTTGTTGAAGACTGCGATCGATGAAACCAAGCACGTTCGGGAAGGGGAGATCTTTTTGGTAAAGGATCTGTTCAAGGGATATGAGTGGAACCGCATTCCCAAACGGGACCGGCTCATGCTGGGTTCCCTGTTCCTCAGCTATATCGGCACCCAAGACTGCAAGGTGACAGTTGCCGATAAGGGAGCTTCGGGACAGCAGAGATACCTGAAGCAGTGACTAAAAGGATGAACTATCGGTACCAGTTAAGAAATCCACATCGTCCACAGGAATCGCAGAACAGGGCTTCCAGGGCCTGATTTCGAGAAAACCGGTACCGTGTACCCTGTCCACAAAATCCGCAGAATTGTTGGCGATTTTTTTATTTTCTCGTATAATATCAATATTAATAACAATAACGATATAATAAAACAAAATTAGTTCTATCTATGATGGAGGTATCGTATGGGAGACATGAATTCCTTGTTGAAGACTGCGATCGATGAAACCCAGCAGGTTCGGGAAGGGGAGATCTTTTTTGTAAAGGATCTGTTCAAGGGATATGAGTGGAACCGAATTCCCAAACGGGACCGGCTCATGCTGGGTTCTCTGTTCCTCAGCTATATCGGCACCCAAGACTGCAAGGTGACAGTTGCCGATAAGGGAGCTTCGGGACAGCAGAGATACCTGAAGCAGTGACTAAAAGGATTGCAGGTTAGGTGCCTGGGCTTTTACGGTAGGGATATCTTTCTCTCTTACGACAACAATCTTTTCTGGACTATTGCAGACAGTATTACTCATGAAATCACCAACAATCAGATATCCGTCACATGGCACCACGTGAAAATCATTACCCTGCCAATGATAGGAGTCTACAGCTTTGACATCAATGGCCCATTCATGCAGGTTTTCTACATTTCTTTCTTGATTGTTGAAGCAACTTCTCCTTTGTTCTTCCTTTGGTAGGTAGATAGGAGGATTGTTATGGCCTCAGTGATCAGGAGCTTGGGAATTACAGGCATCAGCGGGTACCCGCTTTCAGTGGAAGTGGCGATCATCGCAGGCCTTCAGACAACCACCATCGTCGGGTTGGGGGACAGTGCCGTCAAGGAGGCCAAGGACAGGATGGAAGCCTGCACCGAAGAGATGGGATATGCCTACCCGACCAGGAAAGTCGTGGTCAACCTCAGTCCCAGCGACATCAAGAAGCGGGGTGCATACCTCGATCTTCCCATGCTCATCGGCATGCTTGTGGAATCGGGGCAAGTCAAGCCAAGGAAGAAGGGGTGGGATGAAATTGCGTTTGTCGGAGGCATCAGCACCACTGGCTCTCTCGTCGGGTTCGACGGAGTGCTGCCCATGGCCATCCAAGCCCGCAAGCTTGGTTGGAATCACCTGATCGTCCCCCTCGATTGTGCCGATGAAGCCTCACTGGTAACAGGACTTTCCATCATCGCCTGCAGCACCGTCTCCCAGGTTGTCGCCTATCTGGAAGAACGGCTGCATATTCCCGATCACCAGCGCAGCCCTCTCGCCAATGAGAACAAGGGCCGGGGAAAGGACGGCGACTACAGCGACGTCGTCGGCCATGAGGAGATTCTCCCCTACCTTGCGGCAGCGGTGGCAGGCAACCACAATCTCCTGCTGGTAGGAGTTCCCGGTTGCGGCAAGTCACTGATGGCAAAGCTGCTTCCCACCATCCTCCCTCCCATGAGCGAAGAGGAAATCCTGGAGGTCTCCTCCATCTACAGCATCGCAGGGGAGCTTGACGGCCATGAGCTGAAGAGTACACGACCCTTTCGTTCGCCCCACTACAACATGTCCTCCCACGCCCTCATCGGCGGCGGTCCCTATGCAAAACCCGGGGAGGTTACCCTTGCCCATCGGGGTATTCTTTTTCTGGACGAGCTTCCCGAGTTCGGAAGAAAGACCCTTGAATCACTGCGACTGCCGCTTGAGGACAAGAAGGTGACCATCAGCCGCGTCAGCCAGACCAACCGATACCCCTCCGACTTCATGCTCGTCGCCGCGATGAATCCCTGCCCCTGCGGGTATGCAGGGACCAGTAAGTGCGAATGCACGCCTTATACCATCAAGACCTACCGTCAACGCATATCAGGGCCCATCCTCGACCGCATCGACATGCAGAAGTACGTAGGACGGGTGGATTTCAGCGACGGTCACCTCATGAGCGGAACCATCAGCTCGGCCTCCCTACGCAATACCGTGATGCTGACGCGTGAGCGCCAGCGTCATCGGTTCCGAAAGGCAGGTGAGGGAATAACCACGAATTCGGAGATGAACAGCACCCAGATGCGCAAGTACTGCATTCTCGACGACGAATGTGCAGCCCTCTTGCAGAAGACGTATGAACGAGACAGCCTTTCGGTTCGTGCCCGCTACAAGACGATCAAGCTTGCAAGGACGTTCGCCGACATTGATGCAAGCGAGCGCATCCAGAAAACACACCTCCTGAAGGCCCTCTTTTCCCGCGACCTGGAACGGGAGATGCGCCATGCATGACACTACGCTTTATTGGATCTGGCTCAGTGAACTGGCCGGACTCTCCTTGAAAAAGAAACGAACACTCCTTGCCGCCCTCGGCAACCCCGAACAGATATTCAGAGCAAGTGCAACGACGGTTGACGATGTATTGCATGGCTCCGGCTCTTCATCGTCTGTCGCCGAGGGGGCAAAGGGTTTTTCTCTCGAATCCAGCTGGAAAGCACGAAACTTGGAAATTGCTGAAACGATACTGGCAAACAATGAGAAATCCTCCATCATGGTGCTCGATGCAACCTCGCCATACTACCGCCATATCTATGAAGCCGATGAGAAAGCTCCACTTGTTCTCTACTACCGCGGAAGGCTATGCGATCCCTCCATCCCCGTGGTTGGAGTCGTCGGTTCACGGGCCTGTACCTCTTATGGACGTCTGGTGACCAAGGCCGCGGTATCGGATCTGGTAGGTGAGGGCAGCATTGTTGCCTCGGGTCTCTCTTTCGGTATCGACGCTCTCGCGCACGAAACCACCCTTGCCTGTGGTGGTATTACGTATGCATTTCTTCCCTGCGGCCTGCACAAGGCCCAGCCGGCCTCGCATGCCGATCTGATGGAACGCATCGCCGATACCGGGGCTGTCATCACCCCCTATGCCTATGGCAGGGAGGCATTGCGCTTCCGCTTCATCGGGCGAAACGACCTGCTCGCCTCCTGGTGCAACACCCTCCTTGTTATTGAAGCAGGAATGAAGAGCGGCAGCATGCATACCGCGCGCAGTGCCCTCTCCAAGGCCAAGCAGGTTCTTGCAGTTCCCAACAGCCTGCTTGAACCCAAGAGCAGCGGTACAAACCTGCTGTTGAGTGAAGGGGCCCATGCCTACCTCAACGACCGGCTTGTAGTGAATGATTCTTTTGTTCAGACGTGCTCAGGTGAAGAGGTGGTGGCCAAAGCCCTTGCTTCACGGCCCCTTTCAACCACGGAATTGGAAGCCTGGGTGCAGATCGGTGACGGACCGGTCATGGAGTGCCTGGCATCGATGGAACTTGCCGGAAAAGTCTCGTTTCTCAGTGACGGCAAATGGCACCTGGTCGGAGGCCTCTGAACATATGCCCAGACGCAAGAGAAATGCAGAGCCGCATACCCTCCAGCATGTCATCCAGCGGGGTAACAACCGCACCTACATCTATGAGGACAACCGTGACAAGAAGGAGTTTCTCTCCCTCCTTGGTACTGCTCTCACCCTCTATGAAGCGACGCTGTTGCAGTACGTACTCATGGATAATCACTACCATCTACTGCTCAAGGTGGGGGAGAAACCCCTCTCTTCCCTGGTATGGTTTCTGAACCGCAGCTATACGCTGTATTACAATCAGCGATACCACCGAATTGGAACCATCTATGGCGGACGGTACAAGAGCTACCTGATCACCGAGGACCAGAAGCTCTACAGCATCGTCCGCTACATCGTGCAGAATCCGGTCAAGGCGGGTTTGGTCGACTCTCCCGGTAAGTATCGGTACAGCGGCCATGCCGCCGTTCTGAAGCGGGAAGACGGTCTTGTTGATCGAGCAATGCTCCTTGGGTATTTCTCCCCTGATGCAAAGCTGGCCTTGTCTCGGTACCGCCAGTGCACCGAGCACGAGAACTGGTCGTCCCAGGTAGGATTTGCCACCATCATTGACCGCAAGGTCGAGACTGAAGAGAGGCTGGCTTTTCTGCTGGACAGGCTGCTTGGTGAGAAGCATCAGACGGATAAGAGAACCATGCTCGTAGCAGGTTCCTCTTCCTCCCTGGTACGGGACCTTCGCACTGAGTTTGTTCAGCTTGCCATCACAGACGGCCATGCCCTTAAGGACATAGCGTCTTTTCTGCATGTCAGCCATGAGACGGTGAGGAGGATTGGGAAGGGAAGGTGAAATCTGTATGTGAACACGCTCATCGACATGCTGTTCTCCCGGATTATCAAGAACAAGCCGGATGAGTACATCCAGACTATCAAGAAGACCTATGAGGTGTTTGAGTAGGGGGCTATCCCAAGAGAATTCCAGCGTCACGATACCGGCAGAAAAATCTTACATCCCATGCCACAAGAGGAAGGATATTCTCCGACATTTGAACCCTTCACAGTCCATCTTTGCCCTGAGGCATGACCAGTATACCTATCCTTACAGGATTTGGTAGGAGAAATTGTTTTCTCGCTTTTCTCTTGAAATCTTCATTTGGTGGTTATATTCAGCCTTTTTGGCCGATTTCTCTTTCCGTAAGTCCGAAAGTCAGGAAAGAGTCCTTGAAACTAGCAGAAAGAGGCCTTCAGGGCTGATGCTTCCTGAATCAATCGTGCTGCTGCCCTTCCTTTGATTGATGTAAGTACCTTCAAGTATGGCTACGGTGTTCTGGATCCTTGGCAACAACGCAATCAGATATCCCTTGACGATGAAGATGTCCATACTGGATTGGTCGATTGACTTATCTTATACATAATGTATAATATGAGATGCCGAAGTGCCAAAACCACAACCGGAATACGATATCAAGGATTTTCTTCGGGCATGCAAGGGTAATGGGCGTCAACCATCGAACGTGGTGCTCATGGGAGGAGTTCTTGAAACAGCAGCAAGCCATTTCTCTCTCAAGACAAAGGAAGCCATTTTTGCATTCATCAATGCAGGAGGTTTGGAAGATCTTGAATTTGTCAATTCGATTGAGTATAGACGCAGTTTTGAGGTACCCCCTCCGATTTGCGATGCCTATCATTTCAAGTCAGGATTTTCCGTCGGCTATATCTCCTTCTTTTTCAGTGAGTCGAACAGGAAGTGGATTATCAAATCGTTTCATCGTGATGCTGCATGCGGGCCTACAATAATGGAATTCGCGTTAAGGAAGGCAGGATTGCTGCCTGCTAGTTTAGAAGGAAGTGAGTAAGTATGGAAAAAGTCATATGTTCATATTGTGGAAAGGACACTGTATCAATCAAGGATCATGAGATTGAGATCAGCGAACCCTATGCTGAATCCTCCACAATCAAGATACAAGAAAGAGTATGCAGCCATTGTGGATTTTCCGAGGATGATGGCAGCAATGATCTCGTGATTCAGAAAGAGCTTGCAGCGCTCAAACGAGTCTCGATGGTGAACGTGCTTGATGAGCTCAATGCCATGGGTCACGCGACTGCATCCATGGAACGCGCCTTGGGGCTGCCCGCTCGGACTATTGCAAGGTGGAAGAATGAGCGATCCATGTATCCCTCGGCAGCAGCACTCGCATTGATGAGGATGATTCGGACCTTCCCGTGGCTGCTTGCTGTCGCAGACATGCACTTTGAAGGCGAAGCAGCCAGGAATATTCTTCTTCAGCATGCAGCAAAAGAACTTGAGGATATCCGTTTTGAGCACCCGGATATTTTGTAGTGACCGATATCTCCAAACCATTTTGAATACTTGTGAAGGACCTGTTCAAGGGCTATGAGTGAAACCGTATTCCTAAGCAGGACCGGCTCATGCTGTTCCTCAGCTATATCGGCACCCAAGACTGTAAGGTGACAGTTGCCGATAAGGGACCTTCGGGACAGCAGAGATATCTGAAGCATTGACCAAAAGGATTGCCGGTTGGCTCTATGGAACGACTCTGGTGATTAAGCACTGCAACAGGCAGTAGTTCTCAAGAAAACACCAGCAATCCGACATTGGTCACATGGTACCACGTGAAAATCATTACCCCGCCTATGATAGGAGTCTACAGCTTTGACTTCAATGGCCCATTCATGCAGGTTTTCTACTTTTCTTTCTTGATTGCTGAAGCAACTCCTCCTTTGTTCCACCTTTGATGGGTAGGTAGGAGGATTGTTGTGGCCACAGTGATCAGGAGCTTGGGAATTACGGGCATCAGCGGGTACCCGCTTGTAGTGGAAGTCGTAGTCAACCTCAGTCCCGGCGACATCAAGAAACGGGGTGCAAAGTGAGTGGCCAAGTCTACATGAAACCCGGCATGACAAGATGAAGGGTTCCCAGTCTGGTATACAGCGTTAAAAGAAATCGCACAGTCTCAAGAATTGATGTACAATCAGACAACACCAGTGAATCGAAGGATCTTCAGATTGGATTGCGGTGTATTATTCCATGAAGGATTATATGCTCATGTTGGGAGCACGAGGGGACGATAGGTGAACAGAGAACGAGACAAGCTGAGAATTATGGTGTCTTCGACTGTATATGGAATAGAAGAGTTGCTTGATCGCGTGTATACACTCTTAACCTCCTTTGGTTACGAGGTCTGGATGTCCCATAAAGGAACCGTTCCCGTATTTTCCAATCGAACTGCTTTTGGGAACTGTCTGCAAGCTGTGAAGGATTGTGATTTGTTTCTCGGAATCATTACACCCAATTATGGGAGTGGTCAGGATCCCAAAGACTCATCAAGTCTCTCCATCACACACCAGGAGATCCTCAAAGCAATTGAGCTTAATAAACCTCGGTGGCTGTTGGCTCACGATAATGTGGTATTTGCCCGTTCACTACTTAACAATTTGGGGTATAAAGGTAGGGCTGGACGAGCTGATTTAAGGCTGAAGAAGAATCAGATTTTTACAGATTTACGCATCAGCGACCTCTATGAAGACGCCACCATTGACCATGAATCACCTGAGACCGTTCCTTTGGATGAACGAAAAGGCAATTGGGTGCAGAAGTATCACTCCAACAATGATGGATCAATTTTTATAGGTTCCCAGTTCTTCAGGTACCAGGAGGTTGAGGAATTCATCAAGGAAAACTTCCAGAACGGAGAGCCGCTTCAGAAAAATGGAGGGGCTTCATGAATCTGAAACAGATAAAGACACTGCTTTCTCTTGGAGAAAATCAACGTGTTGAGTTCAAGTCCTCCATCCGAAATCTTGAGGAATTGGGGAGAACCGTATGTGGATTTTTGAATAGCGCTGGGGGCTATTTGATTTGCGGGGTGAGCGAGAGTGAAGGTGTCATCGGCATTGAGAGTTCTCATGACGCAGTAACCAAGCTTGAGCGGTATTTGCTTGAGCATATCTCTCCAAAGGCTTTCGTTGCGGTTCAGGCTGAGGAATTGGATAAGAAACTGGTGATTTCCATTGAGGTTCCCGCAGGGAGTGATGTCCCGTATGCCTTCAAAGATGTCATTTACATACGAACGGGTGAACTCACTCAAGTAGCAAAATCACAAACCATTCGTGATATTGTGATGCGACATCAAGTTGAACCTGAGCGTTGGGAGCGCCGCTTCTCTTTCGCTGATATAGAGAGAGATCTTGATGTACAAGAAATACGAACCACTATAGCAGAAGCAGGAAATGTGCGCAGGGTGTTGTTTCGGGATGCAAAAGATATCTCCATGGTATTGGAAGACTTCTCGGTTGCTCGATACGGACGGTTGACCAATGGTGGTGATGTTCTTTTTTCAACAAATCCGGCCATCCGATTGCCACAAACCCGAATCAGGGCTATGTGCTACAGCTCGGATAAAGCAGGTGATACATTCATTGACATGAAATCCTTCGAAGGCCCGTTGCATCGCATCTTCGAGGATGCCTATGCATTCATCATTCGTAATACTTCCAGCAGCTCCAAATTCATCAAAGGTAATCCCAAACGTCTGGATGCCCCGTTATATCCTGAAGAAGCGGTTCGCGAGGCATTGATAAACGCGTTGGCACATAGGGACTATAGTGCAGCATCCGGAGGTGTCAGCATCCATGTATATCCTCATCGACTGGAGATATGGAACTCAGGAGCACTCCCGGAAGGGGTTACCGAGCAGAGCCTGCTGAAAGGGCAAATTTCAATTCTTCGCAATCCTGATATAGCCCATGTATTGTATCTTCGGGGGTTTATGGAAAAAGCAGGGCGCGGTAGCGTGCTGATGGTACAGAAATGCCTTGACAGTGGCCTGCCTTCTCCGTTTTGGAAGTCAGATCCAAAGTTGGGAGTCACCGTAACCTTTTCTACCCCGGAAGTTACCCCGGAAGTTACCCCGGAAGTTACCCCGGAAGTTACCCCGGAAGTTACCCCGGAAGTTACCCCGGAAGTTACCCCGGAAGTTATAAAGCTATTGAAACATCTCACAAGTGAAATGAGCCGGGGGGATTTACAAGAGGTTATTGGCCTCCGGGATGCAGAGCACTTCCGAAAATCCTATATAATTCCAGCGCTCGAAATCAAAGCTATAGAAATGACAATCCCAGAGAAACCTACAAGCAGCAAACAAAAGTACCGGATCAGTTCAGTTGGTGAACGAATATTGGCAGGCTTAGCCAATAACAGCGCAAGGTAGAAAATAGGCAAGCTTGTATACAATCTTGATGATTCCATCGGGTTACCTCTCGTGGACAGAGAATATTGATTTGTTCTAAGCGCTTCCAACAACAAAACGATTAAGGTGTATACCAAGGAAACCCAACAGATGGGAAGTCTGTTGGGTTTCCCTGTTCTTAATCGTCATGTATAAAATCCTTTCAAGGTTTTCTGCTTTTCTTTCCCGACACCTGCAGTAAACCTGCCATTTACTTCTTTTTGATGATTAGTAGGAGGTTTGTTGTGGCTACAGTAATCAGGAGCTTGGGAATTACGGGCATCAGCGGGTACCCGCTTGCAGTGGAAATGGCGATCATCGCAGGTCTGCAGACAACCACCATCGTCGGGTTGGGGGACAGTGCCATCAAGGTGGCTAAGGACAGGCTGCTCTCTGAGAAGCATTAAAACGATAAGAGAACCATGCTGGTTTCAGGTTCTTCTTCCTCGCTGGTACGGGACCTTCGCACTGAGTTTGTTCAGCTCGCCATTGCAGACGGCCATGCCTTGAAGGACATCGCGTCCTTTCTGCATGTCAGCCATGAGACGGTCAGGAGAATCGGGAAGGGAAGGTGAAATCTATGTGGCCAGCCCTCTCCGAGGATGCCTTCTTCTCCAATTGTCTTTGGATAAAATTTCAGATACAGTCTCCCTATCATGGAAACCATCGGTGACGGGGATTTCTCCGTTTGCATCGTCCGCCTTTCTCCCTTCAACGATATTGAACGCTCCAGTCCCCATCTTTTCCTTTACCACGAGTGCCGTGCCGTCCTCCCGGCTGCTTCCATCGATTTCGCTTGGTTCCCCACCTCGCGTGAACGGCAACTCCACGAGGGTGATCATGACTGTTGGATCACCTCAGTCTTCACCAAGCGTCCGTTGGCACAGTTCGACCTGCTCCTCATCTCCAATGCATATGCGCTTGAGCTGGTCAATCTTCCCTACCTGCTTGCACATGCCGGTATTGCCCTGTCTGCTTCAGAGCGCCGACAGGCAAAATCCAAAACACTGATTATCTTGGGAGGATCGAATTCACTGGCATCCCAAAGCCTTGTATTCAGCGACAATGACGCCCTAGTCGACGCCATCCATTTCGGAGAGGGGGAAATGTTGGTCTCTGCATTGGTCGCAGCCCTTACGACAAGGCCGTGTGCTGAGCGTCGCACTGCACTGGAAGAACATGCTGCTTCGGTCGACGGCTTGGTGGTATTCACAAGCACCCGGACCCCCAGTCGGGTTGTAAAGGCCGTCTACCGATCGATGGACTGTTATCCAATCAGATGTGCCGACAATCCACCGTTGTTCGATTCTGATGAAGCCTCGACGATTCGGTTGCAAATCGCGGCCGGGTGCCCCTCTTTTTGCACGTTCTGCTTTGAAGGATGGGAACGCAAGCCATACCGGGAAGTGCCCTTTCGGAAGCTGGTGGAAAATGCATTGCTCCTGAAACAGACCACCGGTGCCGATTCGGTCGAGTTGACTTCGTTCAACTTCAATACCCACTCAGATATCGTCGCCTTGATTGTTGAATTACAGCGGTACTTCAAACAGGTTGATTTCATGAGCCAACGGGCGGACGTCCTGGCCGTTATGCCTGCTTTAGTCGATTTTGAGGTGGCAGCCGGTAAACGGGTGTTCACCGTCGGCATCGAGGGCATCAGCGAGCGCATGCGTGCCTACTACCACAAGGAATTGAGTCGCGACCAGATCATGGGGGCGATTGAAGCGATTATACAAGCCAAAGCGAAGGAAATTAAACTCTTTTTCATTTTGAGCGGGAACGAGGACTCCGTCGATGGTGAGGAATTCAGGCGCTTGTTGATCTCAATCGATTCCTTGCGTTCACACCATGGCAGCCATACCCGTATCGTTTGCTCATTCGGACTGTTGGTGCGCATGCCGTTCACTCCGTTGCGCTATGAACGGTTGCTGCTCGACAGGGCACAATGGGAACAGTCGTTGCAAGCCGTGCAGAGTGCAGTCCAGTCGGCACGTTTTGAATTCCGCTTGGCCGAGCAATTTGACGAGTACTTCATTTCGCAGACGCTGGTGATGACGCCTTATCCCATCGCTCCTGCTTTAGTGGCCATGGCCGAGAACGGCTATGTCTACGATTGCAAATTCCCCAAAGGAGCTTGGCAGTTCTTCTCTTCATTGTTGGGACGACAGGGCTGGCTGCCCGGCTCATTCACCCAACTCAAGGACCGGCATGCTCGATTTGCCTTCGATTTCCTCGATACCGGCATCGACAGTGGGTTTCTGTACAACCGCTTCATCGATGCCCGAAACCATGTCCAACAAAGCTCGTGCATGCCCGTCTCGCATGAGATAACGCGTTGTTCGGCTTGCGGTGCTTGCTCTGGCGCAACCGAACGGCAATTTCTTATCGGGCATGCCATCAAGGCTCCCACAAAGGCCGACATGGAAACTGTCGAAGCGTTGCGTAAGGCCAAAGCTGCAATGCAGCCGCTGTATATCCGCTTCACCATGCCGTTATCATTGCGTACAGCCAAGGCTGCAACCCGCTCTTCCTATATCATGAGGACATTGGCTGAACGCCTCCCAGGGGCAGCGACATCTATCATGCAGGTCCAGGATGTCTTGTTCGGTTCACCCGAATGGCAGGATCGGATGATCGCGTGGTATGGAAGAACCGCCATTGCAGTCTATCCATTGCCGAGGGCAGACCGGGAAGCACTGCAAAAGGACTTGCAAGAAATCGGTTACACGGTCTTGTCACGTGAGCAGGCCATCGGGTCGCGTTATGCCGTGTGCATCGAGCCGGCCGAAGGCAAACACCTCACTATGGTCATGATGGAACGCTCGATTGAGAAATTACTGGATCAACGCTTTCTGCCGGCCTCGCTGTTATGGCGAGGCAACGATGCTGTTTTCAACTTTTCTGAAAAAGCCCGAAAAAAGAGGGAAATCTTCGAGGCAATCATCCGGACGGCTGTCGACGGGAAGGTTTTCGTTGAGCTCCAAGGCAGTCCGAAATTGGACCTTTCTCCGCTGGCTAAAGCGACAAGCGGGCTTCCCGAAGACTCGATAACCGCTTGTATGCGGTTCATCGATGACTCAGAGAAACGATGATCCGAAGGAAACCCAACATTGTTACTTTGCTGGGCTCCATTTTGCCTTACCATCAAGAATCACTTGATGTGCCTAACCCTTGATTCCCGCATTCGTAATTCCTTCAACAAAGTATTTCTGAGTGAAGATGAACAAGAGAACTATCGGAATGATCGCAATGGCAGAACCAGCAAGCTGTACAGGAACATTGGCACCGCCACGCTCCTGGAAGTACTTCAGGGCAGGGGTCAGCATCTGGCGATCGATCGAAGTGATGAATAAGTATGGGTCGAGGAAGTTATTCCAGATATTGATGAATGAGAAGAGCACCGCCGTTGCAATGGCAGGGCCGGAAAGCGGGACATAGATTCTTGCAAGGATGCACAGCTGTGATGCACCGTCTATGCAGGCAGCCTCATTGAGGTCTCTCGGAATTGCCTGGAAGAATTGGATGAGCAACATCAGATAGAAGACTTCACTCAACTCAGGAAGGATTACAACCCACAGGGAGTCGAACAATCCAAGAGATTTATAGTACAGATATCGAGGCACCATGGTAGTTTCACTTGGTACTACGAGCGTGAGCATGAAAACCAAGAGAAGCAGCTTGCTTCCACGGAACTTGAGCCGTGCGAAAGCATACGAAGCAGGCAACGTGACCATAAGACGCAGGACGATTGATACGACAACAGTGACTATGGTGTTCTGACTCCAATTCAGGAAATTGGGATGAGAAATCACTGTAATGAAGTTGTCCGCTATGGGAACGGTTGGGTAGAAAAGCGGACGATAGGCCAACCCGGCAGGACGAAAGGCTATTACCACCATGGAAACAAACGGATAGACCATGAGCAGCCCGAAAATCCACATCACCATCGTAAAGAAAACCTGCTTGGGATTTTTTGTTTGCAGTTCAATATTCATAGGTTTTCCTTTGTATCAGTGAACTGATGATGAATATGATCAGAGCGAGCAACGTACCCTCAGCAGAAGCAATTCCCAATTTGAAGTATTTGAACGCATCGGCATATATCTGCATCGATGCAACCTGGGTGGCTGTCCCTGGTCCTCCTTCGGTCAATGCCATGATCACCGTGTAGTTCTTGAACGAATTGATGATGGTAATTGTCAGGATGAACAGTATGGCGGGTTTGAGCGAAGGCAGTATCACAAATCTGAGACGCTGCAGCGGGCCGGCCCCTTCCAGGTCGGCTACCTCGATCAAGGAACGCGGTACCTGCTGAAGGGCGGCAAGCAACGTAATGACCGGGAAAGCCAAGCCGACCCATGTATGGATCAAAGCCGCCACAGGCAAGGCGCTGTTGTTCCCACTAAGCCAAAGCGGCAGGTTCTGCTCAGCTATTCCCAAGGAAAGAAGCAGGCGATTGACCGGACCCTTGTACGGATTCAGGATGTAATTCCATACGACACCGATTGCGATCAAGTTGGTAACGTACGGCATGTAGAACATGGTCCGGGTTGCCGTACGCCCACGAAATTCCTTATTCAATAAAATTGCGGCCAGGATGGAGAAAGTCATAGTAAAAACGGTGTACATCGCAGAAAACTGAAATGTTCGGACAAAGGCTTGCATGGTGGTCTTATTTGAAAAAACCTTCAAATAATTAGAAAACAATACAAATTTGTCTGAATACACATTCTTCAGGGAGTTCCTGTCAAGAAAGCTTATCGCTACTCCATACACGAGCGGGTAGAGCTTGAAAATGATGAACAACAGTGTAAAGAGAGACAGAAACAACCACGCAGTGCGTTCTTCAGCTTTCAGTCTTCCACTTGTACGATGCATATTTTCCTCCACCTGGCCACAGCTGCTTTGTTGTTTATAGACTCTTGAGAGCTTCATCCATCCTCTGCTTGACGCGTTGGACTGTCTCGGAGAGTGTCTGCTGATCGATGCAATACCGCTCTGCTTCTTCCTTGATGATCTGATTATATTGTGCAGCAGCAGGACCGACGATGTCGACATTGATGATGCTCAAGCCATTGTCGATCAAGGCATTGTTCATGTCCTCGACAGTGATGCTTCCGTTCGAAGCGTCTGCGGTGCTCTTGAATACATTGGCAACGTCCTCCTTGCTCATGTTCTCCAGGGCAGGGATTCCCTTTTCGAATCTCCACTGGTTCTGTCCGAGCCAGAGGATATATGTCAGGGCATCTTCGGGGTGGGCTGCATTCTTGTTGATGCTTGCATACGCCATTGATACAAAGTTGTTGGCACTTCCCTTTTTTCCTGTCGTAGGAATTGCTGCAACACCGTAGTTCCAATCACGAGGATAATCTGCAGGGCTGTTCAGCAATCTGGTGAACCAATTGCCTTGAATGAACATAGCCATGTTGTCCACTGTCGCCCAATAGTTCCACGATGCCTTTTCAGCCAACAGCTGCTTCACGTCCAACTGATACTTCTTGGCACTTCCCAGCTCCTTGAACCATTTGAGGCTTTCAGCGAATGCCGGGTCATCGAAATTGCTGGTTCCGTCTGCCTTGTAGAGAGGGACCTGTTCCTGCAATGCCTTGATGATGATATGAGGAGTTTCGAGGCGCATCAATGCACCGTACTGGTCCTGTTGTGCATTTGTCAGCATTTTTGCCGTTTTCTCGAAGTCATCCCATGTCCATGGAGCCTGGGGATAAGCCACTCCAGCCTTGTCGAACATGGTCTTATTGTAATAGAGGCAGTAGATTTCTTGTTTGGTCGGGATGGAATAGAACTCACCCTTTTCATCGTACACAATGTATTTGCCCCAAATGGATTTGACATCCGTCCCCGAGCTGAGGGCGAGGTCTTTCAACGGAGCAAGGAAGCCGGCTTCCAATCGGGTATTCAAGTCGCGGGGCCCGAGAGTCGGGATTACATCGATCCTGCTGCCGGCAAGCAGGTCAAGGTTTACCTTTGAGACCTGTTCATCGTTGGTTCCGGGGGTCACCTGTACATCTACACGGATACCGGTCTCGGCTGTGAACGCATCGTTCATAGCCTTGTACCATGCTTCGGTGGCATATGATGACAAAGGAATCGTAGTGACAACCCGTTCTTTGGGAGTACTTTTCTTTTGTTCCGAACCTCCGGCTGCAAACAGCATGCCCCCGATAAGAAGGGATCCCAGTACACAGACAAGCAGCTTTTTCATACTTTTGCTCCTTTATAATTGCATCCATTGTGGTTTTGAAGCCACAAAATTGATTACATCAGTTGATGCCCAACAGGTCTTGCACCCTCTTAAGGTACGTTGTATCGCGATCTTTACATTCAGGGGATACTACCGCACTCTCGTCGTAGAAGTTCTTGTCGCCACGGTCCATCTGCTGCCCGGCGAGTGTATGTTTATCCAAGGCATAGTCAGGAATCTGCGGTACAAGCTTGCTTTTCTTGATCCAGTTCAACATCTCGTCCGATGAACGATCCTTCATTCTCGAGCATAGATATCGGACAGCATGGATTGCAAACAGATAGCGGTCATTGGTTTCAGGTTTGGCACTGAGGCGCATCTGTTCAAGAGAATGAATGAGAATGGGGGCCGAGCAGTCCCCGAATCCTACATCTTCAACACTGATGACTTGCAGCCGGAACCAAAGGAATTCCTCGAGTTCCCGACTCGTAGTCAGCATTTCATATGCCAGCAGGGCGGCATTATCGACATTGTTTCGACGGATTTCCTTCTGAAGGGCGGAAATTACCTGGTCGGCAGGTAGCCCGTTTTTGGTTTTGCATTGTTGCCATGGGTCGTATGACGACAAGATAATCCTCCAATTTCAGCTGAATGTTAGAGTACTTGATGATTGATCTCTGGAACAACCATAAGTTTCATGCAAGCGAGTTGTCAATATAGCTGATTTTTTTATTTGCATAAAAGATTAAATATATACAAATAAAAAGAAAGAAATAAAGAATTATCTGTGATATAATCGAGATATAAAGGTAATTTTATACAAAATTATACCTAATCAGTCTCAGGAGAATTGCTCTATGCATCGGGTGAAGTTCAAAGCAAAGAACGGAACGACGTACATCTACGAAGGTACAACCGTATGGGACGAAGAGAGCAAGAAATATAAGACCAAGCGCATCTGCATCGGCAAACTCGACCCTGAAAGCGGTGAGCTCATCCCCTCGAAACGGCTGGATATGACAGAGAAAATTGCCCGGGACATCAATAAGAACAATCTTGGAGTCATGCATGCCGGCCATGATATGCTTCTTTGGAGCATCACGCAGCGAATTAACCTCGACAGGATCATGAAGAGTGCCATCCCCTCTGATTGGAGGGCTGTCCTTGCGATGGTTTGGTACTTGGTTGTTGAAAGCGCTCCTCTCAGCTCTTGCGGCAATTGGATGGCATTCAATCAAACACCATTCGTTGGGAAGTTTTCCAGCAGATACATAGTGGAAGTCCTGGATAGACTGTCTGAGGAAGTCCAGACTCAATTCTACAGACTATGGAACGATACTGTGGCCGATTCTTCCAAAATGCTGTATGATCTCCGTTCCGTGTCCAGCTACAATACCTGTTATCCCTCCCTTGCTTGGGGAGTGAACATGGTGGGATGCAGCCCGAGACAGCTGCGTTACATCATGGTCGCAGGTAAAAACTCCATGCTTCCCTTGTATATGGAATCGACTGAAACGGAACTCCATGAAACAACGCAAGTAGCAAATCTCCTCAGGATGATGAAGAAGGAAGGCTTTTGTGTTGAGGCTCTGAACATGGATCAGGAATTTTACAGCATAGAAAACATTACGGCCATGTTTGTACGCAGATACTCGTTCCTGCAAGCTGTTCGCATTCAGGATGCATGGATTTGTAATCTCATTGAACAGAATCGCGATATGATGGGTGATCCTTCATCGCTCTTTTTACTGGATGGAAGGAACTACTATACCAGGACAATCGCATATACGTGGGAGGAAGAAAAGAAGAATCGGACGGTACACCATCCCTGTACCGTTCATCTCTTCTACTCCCAGGATATCATCGGCAAAGACAGGGACCGTTTTATGCATAGGATCGAGCAGGAACGGGAGAGGCTTGAACAACATCAGGGAGACAGCCCTGAACCGCACCTGTCAAAGTTCTTCATATTTGGACAGCATAAGTACACAGGCCGAAGGACTGTCGGAATCAACGTTGAGGAACTGGAGCTTCATGAGAAGACGTATGCTGGCTTCTTTGCATTCCTCACCAACGACCCTGATTTGCTGGATCCTGTGAAGGTGCTTGAAAGCCATCGGATGCAGAGGACTATAGAACGTGCTTTTGACGACCTGAGAAATGATCAGGATTTGCTGCGGATCAGAATTCATGAAGGCAACAGGCTGTCCCCGCGTCTGTTCCTGCAATTCATTGCTTCCATTTATATCTGTGAATTGCGCAAACAACTGAAGGAAACCGGCCTTGATGGCGAATACACCTACAAAGAGGTGTTATCGCAGTTGAAACAAGTATTTGTCTTGTCCAACCGTGACCATGGCGGCGGCTCGATCCTGCCTGTGAGCGAGACGCAACGAAGGCTGATGCATATCTTGCTTCCACAAGTCAATCTTGATGGATGCTGATGCTATCTGCATCCTCTGACGGTGAATGTGGACGAGGGTATCGAAGGTAGTACTGCGTGATTGCGGAAGTATTCACGCAACAGCAACGGTATTTCCAGTTGCGAATCCAGTACTAGTGGGCACCCGATGTAGCATGTGAAACCTCCTCCTCCGGTCGCACGGTAGCTGTTGAGGGCAAGCCGGAAGAGTTGGTCGTCTGCAATGGGTCTTCCTTTGAATTCCAAGGACGTGACACGGCAGCCGACAGGGCGGGTGATGTCGAATTCGTAGGTGATGCCGTAGAAATAGTCATAATTGAAATGCTGGCGTTCGTTCTGCAGAAATTCAGGGTTGATTACCACTTTTCCATCTGCATCGCAATCGAAATAGGATGCGCATTGCTCCAAAGCAGTACGCAGGATGGATCCTGTTATTTCAAGAACCTTCAGGGTGTTCGGAAATTCATAGGCGATGAGGACATCCCTTGCCGTAAGGTTCTCCGGAAGATCCCTGGAGACTGTGTACAGACACGTTGCAGAGATATCAGCATTACCGGTTTCCATCTGGACCTGGTTGATCAACGTTGCAAATGCATTTCCATGCAATGCTGTGTCCAGGCGTCCGGAAAACCTTATGGGTTCAGGTAATGTTCCCAGAGGTTCATCGAGCTTGCGCTGGATGTCATGTTCCATATTGAACAGGTTGGGAAGGGAAGGAATGGCGCGTTTGATCGACCCGTCGGGTTTCAGCCATTTCGTATCGAGATGCAGCGCATGCTCGTCATCGGCAGTGATTGTGACTTTACAAATTTCCGAGGCATATGCTCCAGGTTGAACCGTATAGGTGCCCCTGATATAGGTACCTTCGGTATGTTTGTGCTGATGGCCGGTGAACACAATGTCGAAATCGAGTTCTGCTGCCAATTTGCAGGCGATGTCTTCCTTGGTTTCCGATAGTTTTTTCCCCGTAGACATATCGTACTCATACCCGCCATGGTAGAGGCATATCAGGATGTCTGTTTTTCCCTTGAGTTCGTTGCAGGCTTGTTCGGCAGCTTCGAATGAGTCTGTTATGGTGAACTTCTCAAGATTCTGGGGAGGTTCCCAGACGGGGACGAAATCGGTGACGATTCCGACGATCCCGATTCGTAAGCCGTTCTCCAATACTCTGACGACATAGGGGACGATAGGGAGTTTCCCACTATGATCTATGACATTTGCACAGACGCATTGTGCGCTAAGGGCACCAAGGAATTCCTTCATTCCTTCGTATCCATAATTAAAATCGTGGTTGCCTAGTGTTATGTAGTCATATCCAAGCTCATTCATGACTTGTGTTATCGGGAAGCGGTTTTCTTTGTTGCTTCGAAGGAAATCAAGAAAGGGGGATCCTTGGATGGTGTCACCACCGTCAAGGGCCAAGGTATTTCCATCTTTTTCGAAAAAATGGGAGCACGACAGAAGCCCCATTGCCCTCACTGAATCATTTGCATAATTTGTGGGAAACAGATAGCCATGGATATCGGATGTGTAGAGTATGGTACAAGATTTCATATCGGTGCCCTTAGGCAACAAAGTCTAAAGGCATGATTGCATATTGTCAACGAAGAGGTTTTGATACCTGTTACAACACTGGCCGACACTTGCTTAAAGTTTTTCTAAAGTTGCTTTAGCCTATAGAAGACTCTCTTGTTGAATGTGCATACGTAACTGCCTTGATCGGACTTTATACTTTGCAAGAGCCTCTGAATAGATACATTTGAAAAGGAGGTGAGGTATGGCAACAAGTTCATTCACAACTGTTTTTAAAATACCCAAGAAGGCCTTGCGTGAAATAGCCAAGACCGTTAATAAACCTGCCGTTAGATTCAAGTTATCCGAGAAAGAAAAATAATCTCTCGCCACCAGTGGAGAGAGATTCCAAAAATGGTTGGAGAGCAACAAGAACTGAATCTGGAACAGCTGGGTTCATGGCTAGGATATGCTGAAGATTCAGTAATCGAGCAAATCCTAGCCCGATTTTCCTGCAGTCGTAACAAAGAGGTGGAAGAAATTCCTTCATGCCTCGGCTATAGCATTTGAAAGGTCCTCGAGTGCTAGAACCTATCTTCTTGCAACAGAAAATAAGGACATTGCTGGATATTTCACAATCTCCATCGGGTTCGCCGATATAAGCAATAGTGAAGGTCTTTCCGAAGAAGAAAAGAATACATTGAAAATGAGCAAATGTCCCGATCATAGAATTCCCTGTTTCCTTATTGGCCAAATTGGGAGAAATGATTCCTTTTCACATGCTGAATTACCGGGAAATCAGATTTTGGAAAACGCATTGGCAGTTCTGGGTGAGGTAAAGAATCTGATTGGCGGAAAGTTTGTGATTGTCGAATGCGAAGATCATCTTGTTCCAATGTATCAATCCGAGCGATTTGGATTCCGATTATTCAACACACCTAATAAAAAACGGAAATACAACCAATTGTTTCGGATTATCTAGAGATCATTTTGGCTCAATTATGCATCATGCGGGTGCAGTAGGACTTCGTTTTAGGCATGTACAAGGTTTGCTCGGAACCAATAAATGGCCAATTCATTTGAAACCACTTGAGTCTGTGTAGAAACATCTCCCAATTTCCTGCAGAATCCACTCTATAGCTCACCCCTATTGGAGAGACGTATGCCCGATACCCGTAAACAGCTGCTGATGGACCTTGGTCTTGAGACCCTTGCCGATACCCTGTTGGAATTGGCAGGCCATAATGAGCAGGTCAATGACAAGATCAACAGCCTTACCTCAGCTGAGAAAGTCAATATCAAACGATACAGACAGAAGTTGGCCGGCTTGAGAAAATCCAATAGATACATCAGCCTTGAGTTGAGCTCTTCCTTTGCCGATCAACTGGAGAGAATGCTTCTAGACTTGCAAACTTGGGTAACGGACCCCTCTACCGGCTTGGACCTTGTTGCCGAATTCATCGAAACAGACGATGTGGTTTTCGAGATCTGTGACGATTCCGACGGTACGGTCGGTCAAGTATATCTCTCTACTGCAAGAAACCTGTTCTTCCAGTATGCTTCGCTTTGCCAGGATAAAGAGAAGGTAGCCACCTTGTTTATCAGGTTGGCCACCAAAGATGACTATGGCGCACGTTCTTCCCTTATGAAGGACCTTCCCGAAACTCTTGGGGAACCTGTATTGTCTCTCGTATTGAAAAAGATACAGGCATTGGAAGCTACCGAGAAAGAAGCGAAGAACAAGAAATCCTATACTTGGATGCTTGAGTCCATAACCAGTCAACAGCGGGAAGCGCAGCTTTTTGCAGCAGCCCTGCAAGGCAAACAGGTGGAACTTCCAGTGCCAAGGATGTTTGCAGCAGCCCGTGCTTTTTTGAAGAAGCAGGATGCCGAATCGGCACTTGCCTGGATACAGAGGATTCCTGAGGATCATGTATCATACGGATATGAGATTGAGGAAATCCTGAAGGAAATCTATATTATGCAAGGTGACAGGGAAAGCCTTGTCGCCCTGCAGTATAAACGATTTCGGTTCTTTCGCACCCTCGAACGCTTTGAGGAGCTGTTGCTTGCAACAGGTCAGGAAAAACGGGATGAGATTCTGGCTAATGAATGGGCTCATATATCCCAAAGTTCTTCCTTCGATGATGACGATGCACAGTTTCTCTCAGAGATTGGGATGATTGATGAACTGGAAGTCTATATATTTGCCAGGGTGGAGACGTTGAATAAAGGTTCTTACTACACGGTACCTAAAATAGCAGCTGTGCTGGCTAAGCATGGGCGCTATCTCGCCGCCTCCTTGCTCTATAGAAGCCTGTTGGACTGTATGATGGAGCGTGCATACGCAAAAAGCTATCATCACGGGGTGGACTATCTCAATGCCCTGGACACCTTTGCACCCCTGATCAAGGACTGGAGGAGTTATCCCACCCATAACTCGTACAAAGTGAATCTCCTGCTGGAGAACAAGCGGAAAACCAGCTTCTGGAACCAATATCGCATAAGCAAAGGATGAAACTTTGCTTTGTTACATGATTATTCCGCGATATACTAGGGAACAATACTGTATCTGAGGAGAAGTCCATGATCATCTATCTAGTAGGCATGGCGTGTGTTGGGAAGACAACAATCGGCAGGATGTTGGCTGAGAGGCTGGGCTACACGTTCATTGACTTGGATGAGGAGGTGATGAAGCATTATCAGAAGTCAATTGAAAGACTTCAGAGTGAGCACCTTACGATGTATGGGTTCAGGGAGAAAGCCGGTGTCGTCCTGGACCATCTGCTCTCCAAAAATATTGACTGTGTAATTGCGGGAACTCCGGCAGGTTTGAAATTCGCCTATAACAAGGTCTTCAAGCGCCATAAGAAGGACAAGGAGCTCTACTCGCTCTACCTGTACGATACCTGTGAGAACGTGCTGGGCAGGCTGACGTTCTACGACGTCGATTCAAACCCTATCGAGGAGCCCATGAGTCCAGCGAAACGTTTGAGATACCTTCGAGACGTCAAGGCCGACTTCAACTATTTCAAAAGCTCCTACGACCGTGCCGATGTTCAGGTAAGCATCGAAAACATCCCGCTGTCCGACATCCCTGAAAAGATTTGCAACATCCTTGTCGAACAGCATGTGTTGCCGGCCGGGGTGTGATCCATCCTGTTCCCCTGATTGGCGATCGGATGGTTCTTGGTGGTCATGTAAAACAAATCGCCATGCGTTACGGTTATGATCAGTCTCAGCTGAAGTGTTTTTGGACAACCTTGGAAACGAGCACCTGACTTGATAGTCAACCACATCCCATACACACATTGTACCAAGGGAAGACTCATTGGAAGCAGCTTTCATTACAAAGCCTTCTTTCACCACGGTGGTGAAAGCTCATAAAATAATGAAACAATACTATCGTTAAACAGAACTATCGGCATCTACCAACAGCAAAACGATGCAATTCCATACAAGGAAACCTGACACCTGGACGGGCTGTATAGAATGCATCACATCCCTGCAGGATTGCCTGTCTGTTCAGACCAGCAATGCCGTCACTGAGTTACTGGTATGGAGAGTATTCTGGTTCCAACCTCGTCATATTGCTTTGGAGGCAGAATGTACGCCTTTTTGCAAAAAGCCTGTAATGGATAATCGTTATACATCATTATACCGATATTGTAATAAAAGTGACATAAAATAATTATTTATGTTTACATACCTACAATCATAATAATATTATCAGTACTATACTCCTTTTATGAGGCTTTCCTATGCAAATACAAGATTTTGACCATCGATTGGCAGGGTACGCATATCTACTTGAGAAACTGGAAATCACCGGCATTCCCAACTGGCACAAATCTGCTGTCGCCACTACCGGCATACACTCCGTAACCAGGCAGGACGGGTTTGTCGATGAAGTATTCAGAGCCCAATACTGGCCTGGAGAAACGATTGGTGCGCATCTTGAGTTTGCGCTGAAATATGATGGGGTGAATCTTGCATTGTTGGCTAAGATTTTCGAAAAGATTGCCATGCAGGAACTCGTCGAATTCATCGAATCCAAACCAACCGGGAAGTATGTCAGAAGAATCTGGTTCTTCTATGAGTTTCTGACAGAAAAACAACTGCCTATCGACGACATGACCACCTCCAACTATATCGATGCCTTGGAGACCAAAGACTATTACACTGTGCAGAAAGGGGAGAGGTCCCCTCGTCACCGCGTTGTGAACAATCTTCTCGGCCCTCGGACCTTCTGTCCTGTCGTCAGGAAAACGGAAAGGCTTTTGGAGTTGGATTCTGCATCACTGCAAAGGCGGTGTGAGGAGATTGTCACAGACTATCCCCCGCAACTACTCCGTCATGCACTGCGATCTCTCTACAACATAGAAGCCAGATCGTCCTTTGAGATAGAAAACATTACGAGCAATACCTCTCGAACCGAGAAATTCATAGCATCCTTGCAACTTGCCGAAAAAGAAGATTTCTGTGAAAAGGCAAGACTGATCGAGCTGCAGAACCGAATTGTCGACCCACGGTTTAGTGACAGTGATTATCGCTTGAGTCAACAGTATGTAGGTCAATCGATTGCGTATCAGAAGGAGATCATCCATTACATCTGCCCGAAGCCTGATGATCTGCCAAGCTTGATGGAGGGGCTGCTTGCCTCTCATGCAAGGATGAAAACAGGGGGGATCCCCCCTGTCATCCATGCTGCGGTCATAGCCTATGGCTTTGTGTTTCTGCACCCGTTTGAGGATGGGAACGGACGGGTACACCGATTTCTCATCCATAACATTCTTGCGATGCAGAATATGGTTCCACGTGGACTCATGTTCCCCGTCTCAGCCGTTATGCTAAAGAACCCGGATGCGTATGACCGGTCATTGGAAGCCTTCTCCCGACCCTTGCTCCAGGTCATTGACTATAGCATGGATGCTATGGGCAGGATGACTGTGGAGAGTGAGAGTGCATGCTGGTATTCCTATATGGATATGACAGCACAGGCAGAAGCCTTGTCCGAGTTTATACTTAAAACGATCGAAGAAGAACTCGTACAAGAGCTCAACTTCCTGGCCAACTATGACACCGCCAAGCAGGCGATTCAGCATATCATCGATATGCCCGACCGTCTGATCGACTTGTTCATCCATGTATGCCTGCAGAACAACGGGCACCTATCTGAAAAGAAAAGAACCGCACATTTCGACTTTCTGACCGATGATGAGCTTACAGCCATGCAGCAGGCGGTTCGAAACTCCTACAAGCAGGTATAACAGATTTGTCAGAGGAACTTCCAAGCAGCCCAAGAGAGGGTGTGGCTGTAGCGATACTTGAAAGGATGAGTATATGGATAATGCAACCGCACCTATTACATTTCATATGAATGCAGAGCTGGCGTTCAATTTTGAGAAAGCTTGTCAGGAACTGGGTTTGACTACTTCCGAGGCATTCACGATTTTTGCAACCAAAGTAGCAAGGGAGAGACGCATTCCCTTCGAGGTTGCGGTCGATCCATTCTATAGCAAACAGAATATTGCTCGGCTTAAGAAATCCATAGCGCAGATGGAAGCCACCGGCGGTATAATTCACGAGGTGGATGTACGTGATTCAGGCGTGGACTGATGATGCATGGAATGATTTTGAGTACTGGACTCGACAAGACAGGAAGACTTTAAAGCGAATATTGACGATTCTTAAGGATATTGACCGCAATGGCTATGAAGGGATTGGAAAACCATAGCGGTTGTCTGGCGATTTGTCGCAGTATTGGAGTCGGAGAATTGATGATTGTAATCGGATTGTTTACCGCATTGATGGAGATGTGATCCGTATCGTTCAATGTGGTTCCCACTCCAGAGATACCTAGTAGTTGATCTGAAGTGTAGAGACTTTTCTGACTTTTAGCTACGAGACGATGAGATGGATGGGCAGGCTATCTTGAAACCCAGTATGATTATCTGTGGTCTGTAAATCCTATTTCTTTAATTTTCTTCGGCCCAAACGCTGGGTAGCTGTGTTCTCGTCGGATCGGATATCGTAGATATCTGATCCTCCTTGGCCTTGCTACTCACCATGTTCGCTCGAAGCAAATATTCAAGTCTAGTCTTAACAGCCCACTCGTGTGTATCTGTAGAAGGTGTAGGGACAGGAAACAGCGCACCTGCACAAACCGTTCGATCAGGGTCGATCAGCTTCTGAAGACCCTCTCGGAGACGAGAGGAAAACAACGCTCATCAACCAGGTGCAATTGTATCTCAGCGCTGGCAACAATCAGATCCATATCCAAGCCCCATATTATATCCGCAGCTCGCTCCCCTTCGTGATACACCTTGCCAAATTTGCGGAAGAACTGCTTAAGGGTAGTCTTGCCGTTTCCTTCGCGAGGGATGGTCTGATCCGGAACTTCCAGGTAGTTGCAGATTCCCTCCTTATCATAGAGAAAAAGATCTTCGATCATCGCTCGTGAGGCTAAATCAATGACCTCCACGTTCTTTCCCTTCAACTTCCTCCGTAAGGTGAGCCAGTCACCTTCATAGAATTTTGTGATATCAGCAAGATGGGAGTCGGTGTCATAGCACAAAAAGACGGTCCATTTGATACCAGGATGTTTTTTCTTGCAAGAGTTGTTGAACCAATCGGCAGAATGAGCTACTTGAGTGATCGTCTTCATGGAATTCATGCGAATAATTACAGAATGAGATCCACAGCTCGACTCGGAGATGACTTCATTGACTACATCATCAAAGCTGACCGAGTACGAATATTCTGGGTGTTTTCCGCTGAATTGGCTTATCAATATCTCATAGAAAGTTTGTTCCGTATCTCCTTCGAAAATGAACGCAACACCGCTGGAATAGGTTTTCTTCATATTGGCTCAACCCTTGATGAAGTGCTTGAGGATGAGGCTGGACTTGGAATCGCCCGCCATCAAGTCAAACAGGTACTCTCCCACAGAGAGCCCAAGATCTTGGGATGTGCCGACTAAAGATTTTGCTTTGCTTTTGGCAATGTTCTGAAAGGAGGCCAGACCTGTCTCATCGGGGAGGCCGATATAGATTCTCTCCAATTTCAAGTATTGGACAAGATAGGGTGAATGGCTTGTGATGAGAAGGGAGATGTCGCCTAAGTGCTCGTTGAGAAGTTCCAGGGTCTGCTTCAAGAGTCTCGGATGGATGCTGGTCTCCAGTTCCTCAATGCCTATCAGATGGGTATCCGAGTTGCTGGAAAACAGTATGGTCATGATCCAGAACAGGCGCTTGGTCCCTGCTGACAACATGGTGATGTCCATAGGCTGGTTCATATGTTTGTTTGTCACAAAGATCTTTTGGATTTCATTTTTCCATTTGAATGGGGGGACTTCTTTATCGTTGCTTTGAAGCCCCTCTCCATTCTTCATGGAGAACATCTTGATCAATCCTTGAGGGGCATCGAATCTTGCCTTCACCACTTCCACATCGGTGATCTCAGGGAAGAGTGTTGTGATGGCTTCCTTGAACAAAGAAAATCTTTCTGGATTGGTTTCCTTGAGAGCGTTGAGCAGTTTAGGGATATCGTTGGTGTAAGAGAGAGGAATGCCCGGCTCATCCAGTTCGAATGGAACATCCTGATAGTGAGTATCCATATCCAGGGATGAGCATGTCTTGAACGAGAGATGCTTGATGCGATCGAGCACAAGAGTGTAAGCGATGTCATCGATGGAAGACAGGGTGTCGACCGCCAACTGATAATCACCAAGGGTGATGTTCCTGAAGGCGTTTGTGGATTTTGCTTTCCGGTAGTGGCCTTCATTTCGCTTCAGATACCTTGTATATTTGACACTCTCGCTTTCTCTCATTTCCAGCCATTCATCGGTAATCCGTTGGCCTGATGCATCATCTCGCATCCATATGAATGAGAAACCATACCGGACATATTGGTATTCCCCCAATGAAGGTTCATGGAACTCAACCTCAAAGAAGAACGGATCATCCGCGGAGTTCGGGTTCAATGGAATCCCTTTCTTCCAAGAAGTCATCTTCTTTCGGCTTTTCTCCCCGGCACTCAAGAACGTCAATGCAAAGTCAATTCCCTGGAGAAAATTGGATTTACCATAATTATTCGGTGAAACCAGCGCGATTATGCGATCGACCTCGATTCTTGTCTGTTTCAGATTCTTGAATCCACCTATGGATATGCTTTTTATTTTCATTCTACAGTCTCACCTTCAAATATCGTTTTCAACCTATATATGTATTTTAATACCAAAAAGTAACAAAATCAAACAATTTATCAAACGAGATGCAGTAAATAGTTATACTCGTCTGATTTTATACTCAAAACGATTGAAGAAGAACAAGAGCTCAACTTCCTGGCCAACTATGACACCACCAAACAGGCGGTTCGAGACTTCTACAAGCAGGTATAACAGATTTGTCAGAGGAACTTCCAAGCAGCCCAAGTGAGGGTGTGTTTGTAGCGATACTTGAAAGGATGAGTAAATGGATAATGCAACCGTACCTGTTTTATTTCATATGAATGCAGAGCTGGCGTTCAATTTTGAGAAAGCTTGTCAGGAACTGGGTTTGACTACTTCCGAGGCATTCACGATTTTTGCAACCAAAGTAGCAAGGGAGAGACGCATTCCCTTCGAGGTTGCGGTCGATCCATTCTATAGCAAACAGAATATTGCTCGGCTTAAGAAATCCATAGCGCAGATGGAAGCCACCGGCGATGCAGTTGGCGAAGTGGATGTACGTGATGCTCTTTGTTGAAGCTTGTATGTGTCTACCCAAAGAAGGCACGCTAGTCATCCTGGTAAATGAGTAGCCCGCCACTTATTCAATGTATTACTACAACAAACAGATGTGGACGGGCATTGATGTGTGAAGGGTACCGTGCATCCACAGTTCTGTCTACCTAAAGTTGGCTGACACTTGCTTACCACTGGCCCGAATATGATTTCTCCCAATCATCCCTCAAATGGTGTATTCCTGCCTGTTTGTGATATGTGGTTTAATGAGGAGAAGACCAGGGGAGAGGATCCCTGAAGGAGAAATGAAGAGGAAGCCCTTTGTCTTTGTTGGCACACAGCAAAGACTTCCCCTTCATCAAAAACACCATAGAAACAGTACCATCGAAGCGGCTTAGGTTCAAGAGCAATACAATCCATCCTTGAGAAAGGGCAACCATCGCTCATGAACATACAGGAGAAGGTTGCATACATTCGCCCTTGTCCGATGTAATCTCACCCCGCACACCTCAGCGTCGGCTTTTCTTCAAGGCGTTCGCATTGATGGGAATGGCGGCAGGAATTTCCGCCTTGATTGATAAATCACCCATGCGATAAACCATCGAATCGGAGTTCGTTTTATCTTTTCTGAACTCCGACGGAGTCGTGCAATACTGCTCCCTGAAACGGTGATAGAAGTAACTGAGGGATTCAAAACCGCAATCCTGACTGATCTCGATGATCGGAATATCGGTTGTGACAAGCAGCATGGCCGCATGCTCCAAGCGGATGCCGTTCACCAGTTGCGATGGTGTTTTCCCCAGGTACTTCTTGCAAGCTCTCGAAACATACTCCGGGCTCTTGCCCGATAGTTTATACAACGTCGGAAGGCCTTTGGTGAAATTCTCTTTGGTCAGCATCTGCAGCGAAAGCAATTTAAGCCACTGTGGGATGGAAGCAGAAGTTTTTTGCACCTGCTGAAGCGGAAAATACTTGGTAAGAAGATTGAAAATGGCAATCCGGTACATCGTATCGCTTTTTTCCTTGAGGATCTTCTTATACAGGATGAGCTGCTCGAAATCCCGGATAAGTGAAGACAAATCACGATAATCCAAACTGACGCAGGGAGGGGTTTGGGAGTGGCACAGCCGCTCTGCATCGTAATTGCTCCCAAGAAAAGCGAACAGGTTGGAGATGATCTGCTCGGGAATGATGATGTTGATGATCCGAAAATCCTCGGATGCCTCGACATAGCAGTGCACATCGTCCGGGCGGACAAAACACAGGCACCCTGCGTACAAGGGGAGCCGGAGATTATTTACCTGATGGATTGCATTGCCCCGGTCGACCAGGAAAATCTCGTAAAAGTCATGAGAATGCAAAAATTTAAGTTGTTTCTTGTCAAAGATGTATGAGGCGTACCCTCTCCCGGGAAAATGAATGAATGAAGGAAACTGCTGAATGTAAGGGTAATAATACCAAACTAAGTGCTAAATATAAGGGTAAAAAATGTAAGTAGAGTGAGAAAATAATGGGTAAAAAAGACGAGTTGTTGCTTATTCTCTCTGTATCGAGTACCTCAGCTCAACCATGTTCTTTCCCGGTTGCTGCACTGAGGTAAGCTGCAAGACCGGACTCAGCACCCTTCTGGGAAACAAAGGCTTCCCGCTTCCAAGCGTAGCCGAACCAATCTGAATAATGAGCTCGTCGAGCAGGCCAGCGTCATGGAATTGTCCGGCAAGGTCTCCACCGCCGACAATCCAAATGTTCTTTTCTCCAGCAATGTTGCGCATAGCCTCATGTACTGCTCGTACATCGCCCTGTACAAAGTGAATATCGGCACCCTCAACTGTTGGAAGTGTTCGGGTGGTGAATACCCATACCGGTTGTGTGTAGGGCCAAGCTTCTCCGGTTTCCTCGCGTACCTGCTCGATATTGTCAAGCATCCACTCATAGGTGGAGGAGCCCATCGCCAAGGCTCCCACCTCGGCAATAAAGGCCGGATAGCTGCTGCTGTCCAACTCTCCTAGTGGGAACAACCACGCAAGGGAGTCGTCTTCAGTGGCGAGAAAGCCATCGAGGGTTGCAGCGGTATAGTACTGGGTTTTCATCACAGAGGTTCCTCCCTGATTCTTTTCTTCTACTATAGCGAAGCATGGCATCACGAGCCAATCTTTCATCCTGATGATTTGAGTAGTATCATTATTCCATGGACGAAGCCTTGCTCCAGTTCTTCACCTCGCTCGACCGCTCCCTCTTTCTGGGTATGCAGTACAAAGGCCTTGCAAAGCTTGATAGGCCTTTGCCTATAGGGCTGGGACAGACGATCAGTCAACCAAGCCTTGTCCTGTATATGACACAACAGCTTGATCTCAAGAAAAACCAAAAGGTACTTGAGATTGGTACCGGAAGCGGATACCAAAGTGCATTTCTCGCTGAGTTCTGTGCTGAGCTCTATACCGTTGAGCTGCTTGCAGAGCTGCAGAAGCAGGCAAAAGAACGTCTTCGTGGATTAGGCTACCACAACATCCACTACAAGGTTGGAGACGGGAGCCTCGGCTGGGCCGAGCATGCTCCCTATGACCGGATCATGGTGACTGCTGCTGCCAAACGGATGCCGCTTCCTTTGATTGAGCAACTTGCTCCCGGAGGCATCATGATCATCCCTGTAGGTCCCTTGGGTTGGCAGGAATTGATGCAGGTCACCAAAGACAGTGAAGGCAACATAGAGCAGAAAAAGCTGCTGGATGTTGCCTTTGTGGAGTTGGTCGGCAAGTATAGCTGATTGTTCTTGCTACTTTTCTTCGTTCCACATCGTTGCTGTCGCCAAGGCAAACATGGCCACATTGCCCTTGTTGATCGAACCCGGTGCCAGATAGACAAACAGCTTGGGGTACACCAGAAGGCCGACTACTCCGACAAGCAGAAAGGCCAAGGGATTGAGCAGTGCCGTCCAGCGTTTGAACACGCTCTTGCCCCCGATGATGTGGATGAACAACAACAGGGGAGCTATGACCCAGGTGACCAGGTAATGGACAAGAAATACCGGCAGGATGGTTTTTGTCAGTGTCCCCTCGATAAATCCAACCAGAGCTTCGTGACGTAATCCGTTTTGCATGCCAAAGCGGTAGATGAATGGGTTGATGCTCATCACTCCATGGATGAAGGGAGAGCCCATCACCGTTCCGAAAGAGAAGAGGATGAAAATAAGTATGCCCAGGGTTTTATTAGTCTTGCTCACCGCCTTGTAGACCAACCAAAAGCCCATGAGGTAGAAGGGTATTGCGAACATGCAGAAGTACATGGAAACGGTAAAGCGCCAGGGGGGCATTTCCAGCCATGCGGTCTCTACAATCGATGAAGAGACTCCGTACTCCTTGTGAAATTCCAAAAGATAATCAGCAGCGGTAAGCAATACTGCTGCGATGATTGCGCTGATACCCATGAAGCGATTGAGTTTTGTTGTTCCTGGCATGAGTTTCGTTGTATGCCTGTACAAGGAATCTGTCAAGTTCTCTTCTCTCATGGTATGCTTGCCTTTAAGCCGATGATTACCCTACGACCAGCTGAGACCAAGGACGTTGAAATACTATGGACGCTCCAAAAAGAAGCGTTCCTCCCATTATGGGAAAGACATCACGATGCAGGCAATCCGTACCTGCGTGGGCCTGAGGACATAAGGACGAGGCTTTTCTCCCCTCAATATCATTGCTTCTGTATTCTTGACGATGCTCAGATTATCGGAGGCATCCTCTATGCAACCATGACCAATGAAATAGAGCGTGAGTACTATCTGCAGAGACTTTTTATCGCCCCTGAGAGGCAGAACCAAGGTATTGGTCGCAAGGCGATAGCACTGTGCGAGCATGAGCTTGCAGATGCAACGCTTTTCTCCGTTGAGTTCCCTCAGGATTTGGAAAAGAATCGTACTTGCTATACCAAAGCTGGATTCAAGGATACCGGCAGACGTGTGAAAACTGAAGAGGGAATTGTACTCGCAAGATTTGAGAAACGAATTATCCATCCTTGCTCTGGCACGTGAGAAATACCCGTGGTATGCTCGCTTTCGGAGGTGTTTCATGATAGGTATTCGAACGATGGAAGAGCAGGATATCAGTGCTGTCCGCTCTCTGATCCTGCAACTGGCTTCCAATTTGGGTGAAGAGTTTGATCTTGATCATGCACACTATCTGCTGCAGTACCAAGCGATGCAGCGATACCCCGATATCTACCAGAACTATGTCTATAGCTTTGAGGGCGAGGTGGTGGGTTTCCTCTCCTTGGTGTTCTACCGTTCGTTCTTCCACAAGAAAGGTACAGTCTTGGTCAACGAACTGGTGGTGAGCCAGGAATATCGGAATCAGAAGATAGGCAAGGCATTGATCGAGTACGCGATGCAGGTGGCGCGAGAGCTGGGTTTCAATGAGATTGAAGTCGGGGTGATGAAAGAGAACACCCGAGCCCTTGCATTCTACCGCCACAATGGATTCGACGAGGAGTACCTGCTGCTGGGAAGGGAGTTTTCAACCAGGGAAGCTAAGTGACTCCGACCTTGGTGATGAGTGTTCAGACCATTACGCTTACATGACAAGGAATAAATCATCAAGATTGACGAGTATGACCCCTTCATTTTGAGCTCTGGTCGTCACCGATTCAGAAAAACCTGATTTGCTGAACAGATAATAGAATCGATGCTCGGCTTTGGTGTGAATTTCGGTAGCACGCATGAAATCATTGTATTCATCCATGGCAAAGGGCTTGTTTCGGAATTTGCATTCACAAAATATGGCATTCTGATGATGTTTGTCCCAAGCGAGGATATCGATGTCATTCTCCTTCTTCGTCCTCGGATCGCTTCCCCACCATCTACCGATAGTATGGGGTATGAAGGGAAGTTTCTTGAGTTTTGCGAGCCTGACCAGGTATTCTGTGCAAATTTTCTCAAAAATTCCGCCCATATAAAGCGGGAGCTGTTCCATGATTTCTTGGGCTGATTCATTTTCTCCGAGTAACTCATAATAGCTTCTATTCGAGAAGATGAAATGATACCAGAACATAAAGAAGTTGTCGGAAATCATATAGATGCTCTTTTTGCTCGATGCCTTCTCACCTGAAGGAGTAATTTTCTCAATCAGCTTCATGGTTTTGAGTGTTCCGATATACTTGGAACATTTCGATTGTTCTTCATGAATTTTTTGTGCAATATCATTGAGACGGCTCGAACCAGTTGCAATAGCCTCGAAAATGCTGTTGTAGACAGCAGGCTCTCGAAGTTCCATTTTTAATAAGTTTTGCGTCTCATCTTTCAAGAACGAGCCCATACTGAGGATGTTCTGCGCTATGTTTTGTGCCAAGGGTGATGCATCACTAAAGGCTTGAAGGTAACATGGGATGCCTCCGAGTATTCCATAGCTGAGTAATTTCTCTTCGTTTGAGTAATTCGGAAAGAAAGCGGCACTCTGCAGGTAGTCAAAGCTTTGCAGTTCCAAATTACTTGTACTGCGACCATATAGCGGGCTCTTTGAACCCATTACCTCCGTTTCCATAAAACTCACGCTTGATCCACAAAGAATGAGGAAGAGGTTCTTTTCTTTCCACTGGTGATCGATTGTATGCTGCAGAATTGATTTGATAGTTGGATTGACCTCTGCGATGAATGGAAACTCATCAATAATGAGTGTTATTCGTTTCTCTGATACTTGACTGGTTATGTATGTGAAAGCAGCCTTCCAATCCGAGAAAGTACCAAACGTAGTCCCGGTGAAATACATCTGTAGTGTTTTGGAAAAATCAGCAAGATTCAGGCTATCGTTTTTTGCCTGGGCCGAATAGAAGATCACCGAGTGGCTCTTGGAAAATTCCTTTAGCAGGGATGTTTTTCCTATACGCCTTCTTCCATACAGCACCAAGTAGGCGAATTTACTTGAGGAATGCAGTGTTTCAAGCAAGGATAGTTCTTTTTCTCGTCCGATAAACATAGCAATCTCCTGAATCTTATATATTATACTTATGAGTATTATACTCGTAATTCCCTAAAAATAAAGCATTTTATTCATCCATTTTGCGATAGACACCTTGGAAAATTTGTTTGGGGAAATGAAAGAGAATGAAGGCGCCCTTGCTTTCTCCCGCCGCAATGGGTTCGACGAGGAGTGCCTTTTGTTGGGAAAGGATTTCTCGCAAAAAAGTATAGCTTTAGGACTTTATTCAATCTCTTGGTGGCGAAAGCTCATGTTATACTGTTGAAAATTTCTCCGTATTCGGCCTGGAGGCGAGCCAAGTGTCTGAACAGAAGAGGATCATCATTGTAGGTGCAGGTATTTCCGGTCTGACTGCAGCAACCTCGCTTGCCATGCGCGGCCACAAGGTGCTGGTGCTGGAAAAGCATGCAACCTCCGGCGGTCTGGTCAACAGCTTCGAGCGGGATGGATTCCTCTTTGACGGGGGGATACGGGCGGTCGAGAATGCCGGCATGGTCAAGCCAATGCTCGAAGAGCTTAAGATCGACCTTCCTCTATTGCCAAGCAAGGTTTCCCTGGGTGTTGAGGACAAGATCATCAAGGCTGACACCAAGCAGAGCCTCACCGACTATGAGAAGCTGCTCAAGGAGCTCTATCCCGAGAGTACAGCCGATGTAGAGAAGGTCATCAAGGTCATTGCCAAATTTGATGTGTACATGCAGGTCCTCTTCGGCAGTGACAGCCCCTTTTTCAAGGATGCCAAGCGTGACATTCGTTACTATTTGACCACCTTTATTGTTTGGTTTGCATGTTTTTTGGCCACCGGGGCTGCCATTATGCGCATGCGTCTTCCCATGGAGCAGTTCCTTGGACATCTTTTGGAGAACCAAGCCCTCAGGGACATCATCTCCCAGCATTTCTTCAAGAAGACTCCTGCTTTTTTTGCCATGAGCTACTTTTCCCTCTATCCGGATTACCATTACCCCAAGGGGGGTGTAGGAAGCATTCCCAAGGCACTGCAGCAGCGTTTGATTGAGTTGGGCTCCGAGGTCAGGACCATGACAGAAGTGGTGAGCGTCGATGCGTATCACAAGACACTTACCGATGGTAATGGCAACCAGTACTCCTATGACAAGTTGATTTGGTGTGCCGACTTGAAGCGCCTATACAGCACTCTTTCCTTTGAGGGGTATGGTGCCAAAGAGACTGAGGCAATACTTCGTGAGCAGAAGCGAATTCTTTCCAGTCGGGGTGCTGAGTCGGTGTTCACGCTCTTTGTAGCCGTCGATTTGGCGCCTTCGTACTTTGCCGGTATTTCGGAAGGACATTTCTTCTACACTCCATCGAGGAAGGGCTTGGGCGAGCTTCATCGAGCGGATCTTGCTGCGTTGCTCTCTGATTGGGATACTCTGGATCGAGAGCGGTTCTATACTTGGCTGGAGGCTTTCTGCCGCCTGAACACCTACGAGATCTCCATCCCTGTCCTCAACGACAGCAGCGCAGCTCCAGAGGGTAAAACAGGGCTTGTCGTCAGTTTCCTCTTCGACTACGAGCTTACGCGAAAGATTGAGGAGGGCGGATGGTATGAGCAGTTTGAAAAGCGTATCACTGAGTTGATGGTTGCATCTCTCTCTGAGTCGGTTTATCCAACTCTGAGTGAGCATATTCTTTTCTCCTTCACGGCAAGTCCGCTGAGCATCCAAAGAAAGTTTGCGTGCTCGGAGGGGGCCATCGTCGGCTGGTCCTTTGAACAGAAGATTCCCATCGAGGCCGGAATGCTGAATATGAAGAAGGCCATCACCACCCCCATGCCTGATGTCTACCGGGCGGGGCAGTGGACGGTAAGCCCGGCAGGGCTTCCTACCTGCATCATGACGGCTAAGATGGCAGCCGACTTGGTGCATGCCAAGCTCTCCGGCTAACCTTCCCATCCAACATAGGTCTCATGCTACTGGTTTTGCGACAAAATCCTGCATAATCATACTTTGGTAGGAAGGCGACGCTCCGATGTGGTTGTATCGTTTGGCCAGGGTTGGACAAGAGACCTTCAATGTCAGACAACAAGGTTGTGCATCATTGCTTGTTGGTTCCCTGGTTTTCAACCTCCACAGGAGGATTGAATCATGATGCATCATATCAAGACCGGGTGTATCGTATTGCTGGCGTTATTGGTGTCTGTAGCGGCGTTTGTCGCGTGTGATTTCGGAGGTGGGGACACACAGCTCGGGTCGTTGGAAATAATCCTACAAGACAGGATTGCTGCACGAACCATCGCCCCTCTATTGGATATGGAGGTGGATCTTTGGAACATCAGGGCCAATCGGGTGGGCTCCGATTACCAAATCGGACCTGTCGATGTTACTGCCGATACGCATAGCTTCACCGGCATTCTCTCGGGAACCTGGGTGGTGACAGTTGAGGCGTACAACAACGATTCCCCCCGTGTGAAAATCGGCGAGGGTTCGTCGACGGTTGTCGTCCAGCCGGGAAAAATGACACAAACTTCGATATCGGTCGTTCCTCTCACTGGAAATGGGAGCTTTACCTTCACCCTCGATTGGACGGGAAATCTGATCGACTCTCCTTCTTTGGAGGCGTATCTGACTGCCGAATCGGCAAGTGTCCCTGCTTCAGTGGCTGCGTCGGATATCAGCATCACAGGTTCGACGGCAACCATCACCGTTGACGAGGTTCCCACCGGCTACTATGACTTCAGCTACGTGCTGAAGAATGGCATGCAGGTCTTTGCAGGGAATTTTCATGAGGTACGCATCCTTGCAGGCCAGGAAAGTTCTGCTTCCGAGACAGTCCCGGTATCACCGCTGGGGCTGTCTCTCTCCATCGTCAACAACCTGAGAAATCCTTTCGAGGTTTCTATTTCATCCCACGATTTTGTGTTGGAGTGTGCAAACTCCCAATCTTTTTTCGCCGCCCCTGCTGATGCCGCTGCATATCAGTGGTATCTCGATGGCATGATGGTCGCAGGGGCTGATGGGGATGTTTTCGAGATCGATGGTGAGGGTTTCCCGTTGGGATGGCACACCGTATCGGTGAAGGTCAAACAATTCGATGGCAGTCTTTCCTCTGATACGAAAGCCTTCCTTGTGGATCCAATTTCCGGTACCGGCGGATGGATGGAGTTGACCTTCATCAACATCGATGACGAGAACGATGTCTATCACTTCTGGATGACCAGCGGCCCGGCCGAGGATTCGGGCTTCGATGCGTTTGGTACGTTCCCTGAGTATAATGTACCGATCCATCTGGAAATGTTCATGGAAAAAGATCCTGATGATTATCAGATGGGAAGCTTCATGCTTGCCTCCTCCGTTCCGCTGGACATTGATGCTGAACTGGATATGTTCCCGCTGGGTGGTGAATCATGGGACGAGCATATGACGGCGGCATTCGGGCCGTGGGGCGTCACCAGCGATACCGTTGTCCTCGATCAAGCGTACGACGGGTGCCTGTTCACCGGAAAGATCGCGGATGGTTACGGGTTCAGGAAGGACTTCAATGCTGTAGGCAACTTTCACAACCCAGTTATTGTTGACAACCCTGGTGATGAGCCGGATGTTCTGAAGCATGGGGATCTAAGCGCAGTCGATGGTGTTTCTGTGACATTCTCCAAGTATGGAACCGAATTCGGCTCGTATGTGAAAGGCACCGTGAGTGGTTCGGTAGTGTCCGTTGATTACCGTACGCCCGAGCAGACACTGGGAGTGTATTCCGTTACGGGCGAGTTTGTTTCGAGCAGAGGCGAGATGACAACGGTTCTTTAGCCGTTCTTTTGTGTAGGGTTTATGTGTCATCCTACCCTTCATCGGCAGGTGAAGGGTAGGATTGTCCGTCTGGTGCTATGAGATGTCTTTTGGTTTCTCTCCTTGAAGCAGGGCGTAGAGTTCGCTGCGGCTGGATATGCCGAGGCGGTTGTACAGGCCTGTTGTGTGGGTTTTTACCGTTGCCAGGCTGATGCACAGGGCGTCGGCTGTCTGGGCTTGGGAATTGCCGCTGAGGATGTGTCGAAGGATATCGGTCTGCCGTTCACTGAGGCTGTATCGTCGGATGAAGTCCTCTAGGTCGAACTGCGGGTGGCAGACGCCAAGGATTCCGATGCTCCCTCCCCATGCATCACGTATGATGGAGAAGTTGGTTACAATCGGAATGAGGTTGCCGTTGGTCGATCGGATGAATCCGGTATGGGAGAACTCGGTGGTCTCTGTCTGCATGACCGCCGCCGCCCGCTTTTCTATTGCTTCGTTGTCACAGAATACCTGCTGCATGGCAATGGGTGGTTTTGATGGTCCGATGAGTCGTTTTGCGTTATCGTTGAGGTCGGTGATGGTCCATGAACGGTCGATCATGAAGACAGGGCGGTTCATGCGGTCGACAAGCTCACGATGTATCTGTGCAGGGGTGAAGCGCATCAGTCCGTACCGCAAGATTGCAAAGCAGATTGCTCCCACCCAGAACAGGGGGATGGTGCACGAAATCGGATTCTTCCCTCCGGTTCCCGAAAGGAAGTCCACCAGTACTCCGATTACTGTTCCGCTGATGGTGCTGACTACAATGATGTTTGCTTGGATTTTCTGCCGATAGAGCGAGGATGCTCGTCCCCAGCGGTAGACGATGAGGGGAATGAAGAGGGACTCCAGTGCACAAAACAGTTGGTGGGAGACAAACCAGAAGCCCGAGGGGAAGTCCTGCGACAGCAGGTTCCAGCCCCAGTTGGCTGTCTGGTAGAGTGCCATGCGCACAGTAATTCCAAGCAGAATCAATCTGTATACCCGTGATGTCCACCCTTCGGTGAGCGTGAGTGCGAAGAGTATGCCGGTCAGGATGAAGAGCTCGGATCCGGTAAAATAGATGCGGTCGAAGAGAGAAACCCAGATGCTATCTTTGAGAAGATGCTGGCCGATGCTGCCGAAGGACCAGAGGGTGAGGGTTGCACAAAAGAGTGCAAAAGCTCGTTGTGTTGGGGAGTTCTTTCCGAACACAAGAATCAGGATTGCGAGGCAGATGTATGCGCTACAGGCAAAGCTCGAAATTATTGCATATAGCATAGGTAGGTGATTCCATCCTACCATGAGATAGGTTATACCGCTATTGGTGATACTAGCAGGACTTGCTAATTTATGAAAAATCTTAGCTCCTTTAGGATAGGTATCCCAACTATTGGAAAAATTCACTGATGATGATTCATGGTGTGGAGATTCAAGAGTTGTTGATTTCTAGTTCTCACTCTCTAAGTTGCCATTGATGATTATATGAAATACTACTATAATGTTAGTAATGTATGATATTTGGAGTTAAAGAATATTATGATAGCACTTATATCTCCATCAAAAGCTCAACGTTTACTTGCTGAAAATATCCGTGAACACAGATTGCAACGCAACCTCACCCAAGAAGAACTTTCATCCCGTTCAGGGGTTCCCCTTTCGACGTTGCGTAAGTTCGAGCAGCAGGGGGTGATCTCTTTGGAATCATTCTTGAAGTTGCTGATGGTCTTGGGTATGTTGGACAATGTAGTAAAAGCTACAAAGATGGAAACAATTCCATTTAGTTCCATCGATGAGGTTATTGCCCTCAATAATGCGCCTAAGCGAAAGAGAGGAAGACGAACATGAAGGCACTTCCTTCGGCATCTGCAATTAACGTAAAACTCAATTTTGCAAATGATAGGATTCCTGTTGGCCGTCTGGCCCTACGTGAGAGGACCATCTATTTTGCTTACGAGTCTTCTTTTATACAGAGAGGATTGGAGATCTCCCCATTCATGCTTCCTTTAAAACCAGGAGTAACAAGCTTTGGCAATAGCCTGTTTGAAGGTTTGCCGGGTGTATTCAATGACAGTCTTCCGGATGGTTGGGGTCGCCTCTTGTTTGATCGTTTTGCACAATCCAAGGGACGGTTGGCTTCGGAAATTACTCCTCTGGATAGATTGGCCTCTGTCGGCAGTCAAGGCCTTGGTGCCTTGGTCTATGAACCGGAATTCTCAATGGACCTACCCGACGCTTCTCTCAATCTTGATTGTGTTGCCTATCAGGTAGAAGAAATCCTGAAGGGTACTTCTTCAGAAGTATTGCAAGAACTACTGATACTCAATGGTTCTTCCTCTGGTGCAAGGCCCAAGGCTTTGATTGGTGTTTCTCAGGACCACGAGTCGATCATCCATGGAGGGATGAACGTTCAGGAAGGGTATTCGCCTTGGTTGGTGAAATTCCCCAATACCCAGGATGGTCTTGATGCTGGCTCGGTTGAATATGTCTATGCCCTGATGGCCAAGGAAGCAGGGGTGCACATGCCTGAAGTACATCTATTTCCAGCCAAGCGAGGTCCAGGGTATTTTGCCTGCAAACGGTTTGATCGTGATGGTGATAGGCGTTTTCATATGCATACTGCTTGTGGATTGCTGCATGCTGATTTCCGCGCCCCTTCTTTGGATTATCAAGATTTGCTTACACTTACCTCCATGCTGACTCGGGACATCCGTGAAGTCCAGAGGATGTATAGGCTTGCGGTGTTCAATGTGCTTGCTCACAACCGTGATGACCATTCCAAGAACTTCAGTTTCTTGATGGATGCGAAAGGTACTTGGAGCCTGTCACCGGCTTACGATCTTACCTTCTCATACGGGCCTGGTGGAGAACAAAGCACTATGGTTATGGGCGAGGGAAGGAATCCCGGGGTGCAGCAATTGATGCGTTTGGGACTTGAGGCAAAGCTGACGAAGGCTTACATCACAGAGATTATTGATCAAACTCGATTTGCTCTTTCTTCTTGGTCTTCTTTGGCAAAGCAGTACGGGGTGAGCCAGGAGATGATAGAGTTGATCGCCAAGAGGATGCAGGAAATTCCCCAAGTGAAATGAGATGCAATGCATTCTTTGATTGTATCGGGGGTGGGGAAAGGGAGGAGCTGGCGTTCAGTAGTTAAGAATCATGCAGAGCGGATGTTGCATACGGAGTACCGTCTCTTTTCTGAGAATGCTTTGTAATATAAGTAAATAATATGAGCCTGTCAAATTATGTGCTCGATACAAGAAGCGGCCTATCTCCCGGAATTAGGAACGTATGAGTTCATTCGATGGGCGAGTTGTCTTAGGGTGATTGGAGGATAACGTATTACAGGATTCTTGGTTTCTTGCTAGGATTCAGAATTCATTGAGTGAAAAAATCACATTCAATATGATAATTACCAAGTATTATGTGGATTTGTTCTTTGTAAATTTATAATAAAGTGATATAATCACGTATATGTTTATACGATGTATGATACGAAATATGTACTCATTCGGGGAAGAGAAGGAATTCAATATGATTCCTGCTCCGCGGTTCACAAGGCTGAAAGGTCATAAATATCAGAAACAAGGTATTGAGTTGTTGAAAATGGCCTCACTCTATGGAGCTAATGGTGCGGGTAAATCGAACTTGCTTCATGCGCTTTCCTTCCTTCGAAAAATTGTGGTTTCGTCCGACCTTCCCAGTACGATGGTCCTGAGGAGGATGAAGCACTTCCATACTACAGATGTCCCTTCAGCTTTGGCTGTAGAATTCATTAGTTTTGATGTCCCCTACATCTATGCCTTGGAGTTCAGTGATCAGTCTGTCTTGAAGGAGGAGCTCTATATTTCCGGGCTTGGCAAACAGGATGATAGGTTGGTGTTTGAACGGAGCACTGATGAAAAATTCAAGACGACACTCACGTTTTCTGATAAATTTGAGAAACATCCGGAAGGTCCTATCTTAAAAGGGATTCTTGAGAACAACCTGGTCAAACATAACAAGACATCTCTGAAGATTTTAGCTAAGCTAGATAATCCTCTGCTCATGGATACCAAACGTGCATATGAGTGGTTTGAGAATAATTTGGTGATTATTTCTCCAACTATGAAACCGAGCGGGCTTGCGCACAAGCTTGATGTGGATGCGGAGTTTCATCGTTATGCCGAGCAGATCATGTGCACATTCAGTGTTGGAATAAAGAAACTCCAGGTCATAAAGAAGCCTATACAAGCTTTCTTCGGTGATGACAACAAGGATGAGATGGAGACTCTGATGCAAAAACTAGCAGAGAGCTCTTCAGGGATTCTCGGCTTGCGTACAAATTCAGGTGAAGAGCTTGTTGCTGTACAAGAAGAAGATACTGTCGTAATCAAGCAGTTGAAAACAGAGCATGTGGACAAGAACGGACAGGCGGTGGTATTCGATTTGTTGGAAGAATCCGATGGATCTGTCCGACTGATGGACTATCTTCCTGCATTCAAGGATGTTTTGACGAAGGATATGACGTATTTTATTGATGAGATTGAGCGAAGCATTCATCCCATCCTTATCAAGGAACTCTTAGGAAAATTTTCTGCAGATGACGGTTCAAAGGGACAGTTGATTTTTACCACGCATGAATCTAATCTGCTCGATCAGGAACTTTTCAGGCTGGATGAAATCTGGTTTGCCGAGAAGGATAGCCTGGGGGGGACCGACCTGTATTCTCTCTGTGATTTCAAGGTTCACAACACAATCGATATACGAAAAGGATACCTATCCGGCAGGTATGGCGCCATACCCTTCCTTGCCAATCTGAAAGACCTTAATTGGGATGCTTATGATTTTAAAGAGTAGGGTATATGAACGTAAGCTACCGGATAGGGATGCAACACTTTTTGTAATATATTGTGAAGGCAGTCGAAGGGAGCATCACTATTTCAGGTATTTCAAGGAGATCAGCTCAAAAATAAATGTTGAGGTGCTTCCTGCCGATTCTCAAGGTAATAACTCTCCATTGGGTCTTTATGAATAAGCATGCAGGGGTATCGATGGTGAAGGTTTTCCTGCAAAGTATGAATTGGTTGAAGGTGATCAGGTATGGTTTGTCATCGATACCGATGCATGGGGAGAGGCAATTCCTGAACTGAAAAGCCTCTGTCGAAGCCGGCCCGGTTGGTTCGTAGCAGAAAGCAATCCATGTTTTGAAGTCTGGCTTTATTATCATGTTTTCAGCGATGCTGCATGGACAATACCATTGCAGGGGTGTTCTGAATGGAAGAATTTGGTGAATGCCGGAATCCCTGGAGGCTTTGACAGCAGGAAACATCCTGTGCTTATTGGGGATGCAATACAGAATGCTCGTATCAACTTCAGGGCAATTGGTGATGAGGTGTTGTATGGCTCCACTGAAGTTTTCAAGTTAAGCAAAGCAATGTACCCTTTGATTGCATCAGTAGTCGAGAAAGCGAGGCGATATCACGAGGATGGGTTGAGGGTGTAATGCAGTGTTATGTCTGCCTGTTTGGATTATCATGTCCCTGACACAAGTTGGTCCCAGATAATTATTCTGGGTGCTTGTAGAGGAAATACTATCTCAAGAATGGAGATTGTATTAAACAGTCCTCTTGATCAGCTCTCTCCCGGATGGCTCTCGTGTTTGTAATATTTCTGGTAGTCCGAAGGTGTGATCTTAATCTTATCAAGGAACAACCTGCAAAAATGCTGGTAGTCCTTGAACCCCAGGGACGTTGCAATCTCCTTGGGGGTTTTGTCGGTCTCCAAGAGAAGTCTTTCGCTCTGCTCAAGCCGTATGCCGTTCACAAACTCCCTGAAGTTTTTTACATTGGCATTCTCGATGCAAGTTTTGAGAGACAGTCTTGTAACATTGCAAGCGCTCATCACCTGCTGGGCAAGAATCTTGTCATCTGTATGTTCTGCAATGTATGCCCGGACCCTGTTCTCATCCGAAAGCTCGGGATCCTTTTGTTGTTGTGCTTCATTTGCATTTCGCACGATTTCTACAAGGAACTCTGCAAGCAAGGCCAGCGAGTATTGGAGTTCGTTGATGTCTATTGAAACAGGACGAACAAACTGCTGATATAACAATCGAGCTGCAATTTTCCTGGATTCGGGCTCCTTTTTGAGCAGTCTCTCCCTTAGGAAATCCCCTTTGCCTTCCTCAAGTGCAAAATGAGAAACGTTGATCGAGCCGTATACCTTGGTTTTTGAGGCTATAGGGACAACCAACTCACACAAGCCGGCAGGGCAATAGCCGAAGAATGGCTTGCGTTGCATGCATTTTTGATAGAGAGGTTTGTTTTGGGCCAAGCAACGCTGATACCCGTTCTCTGTCTCCTTTATGCACATGCAGTAGGGGCTGCAGTGGGCAAGATAGGGGCGGATGACACGTTCGAGGTCTTCACTCGTATAGATGAAGCCTGAGTAATCCTTGATGGTCACATCAAGAGAGTAGGCTGTTTTTACATGTTCCAGATAGGACGTTATGATCTTATAGCTTGGCATGCTCTATCCTTTAGGTAAATCTTCTACGAAATTCAGCCGGGGGAATTCCAAGAAACGAGGAGAACACCCTGCTGTAATAGGAAAGGTCCTCGAACCCAACTATTTCGGCAATATCGGCGATAGTCTTGTTGGAAGTAATGAGGTAGGTCTTGGAAACCTCCACCTTCAACTTGTTGATATAGGTGTTGATATTCATTCCCACCACCTTGTTGAAGTTTCGGGAAACATAGGAGCTGCTGTAGTTGCAGTATCGCGCGATATCCTCGATGCAGATCTTCTCCGTCACATGCATTTTGATATACGTCAGGGCATGCTCAACAAGCACGTCTTCCTGTTTCTGCTTTGGCTGGGTGAGCAGTTTGGCCGTATTCTCTGTTGCACAATACCCGTTGCCCAAGGAGCCCAGATAGGAGGCGATGAACTCAAGCGAACGAAGGACTACGGATATGTGTTGTTCATCGGGAAGTGCAGGTTCTTTCAAGTACAACTGTTCGAGCAAAGACTCATCCAGCTCCGGATGCCGCTCAGCAAGTGCATGGTGATTCTTATTCTTGGGAGGGGAGTTTGAAGCATAGCCGCCAAACGTAATTGCTCCGAGAATATTCTCTCCGTCCATGATGGGGATGACATACTCAAAACTTCCAGCATGACAGAATCCTGAAAAAGTGCTTCTGGTCTCTGTGCACTTGCGCAGGATTTTCGGAATCATATCCAAGCACTCCCGGTAGCATTTCTTGTTGCTTTTCACATAGTTGCAATAGGCGGATGTATGGTTTTCAAAGGGGCTGAGCGCTTGGAAAATCGCCTTGTCCTGTCGCATGAAACCTGTAAAATCTTTAATACAAATTGTAGCATCATAGGTATTTGATAGTTCAAATAGGTATCTTTGCAATGACTGGATGGTTTGCACGGGATTCTGGCCCTCACTGCTTTCTACCGTACCACGACATCAGTCGGTTGTCAAACAACAAGTGTGAGTCATTCTAGGGAAATTTTTCTTCGGGCTTGTATAATATTGTTGAGTATATTTCGAGCAAAGGAGAGCAGGATATTTAAAATAGTCTGCAAAATATTCCATTGTGCCCGTCCTGGCGGTGTGCTAGCGTTCTGGTATGACCCATCCAGGAAAGCTTGTAACTATCACTGCAGATATAACAATAGCCGGCGGAGGTTTGGCCGGGGTGTGTGCAGCCATCGCAGCCGCCCGCCAAGGTCGAACCGTCTCCCTCATCCAGAACCGTCCCGTATTGGGAGGGAACAGCTCCAGCGAAATACGAGTATGGACTCGTGGGTCCACCGGAGGAGGAAACCTCTTCAGTGAAGAGATGGGGATCCTGGGGGAGTTGAAACTGGCCAATCAGTACAAGAACCCTGAAGGGAATCCCATCCTCTGGGATGAGATCCTTTTGGATGCAGTCTATCAGGAACACGCTATTTCACTTTTCCTCAATACGCTGGTTGTGGATGTTGCTCACCAAGACGGCCATATCCAGTCCTTGACAGCGCTGGAGATCAACTCTGAACGACGGTTTCAATTCCGCTCCCCCGTATATGTGGATGCAACCGGAGACGGCTTTATTGCTGCTTCGGCAGGCCTCTCCTATGTAATAGGAAAGGAATGTAATGGGACCTATGGCGAAGAGCATGCACCTGAGCAATTCGACCCGACCACCCAAGGATGCACCATCCTTATGACCTTCATCAAGCGGGACCGGCCTGTTGCTTTTGTTCCGCCCTCCTATGCCTACCCGATTGAGTACATAGAGAAATTGCTGAACAACGGTGGACGCATGGTGAGTGAGAAGTCCAATGGCTGCGACTTTTGGTGGGTCGAATTTGGGGGGCAGAAGGATACGATCAACGAGATTGCTTCCATCACCCTTGAACTCAAGCGCTTGACGCTGGGCATCTACAACTACATCAAGAATTCAAGCAAGTTCGATGCCGATACCTTGGAGCTCAACTGGACGGGAAGCCTGCCGGGTAAACGGGAATCGAGGCGCTTTGTTACCGAGTATGTCCTGACTGAGACCGATATTCTCCAGAATAGGACATTTAATGACGTTGCCTTTCATGGTGGTTGGTATCTCGATTTCCACCCCTCGGAAGGAATTTACAGTAAAGCGGACTTCTGCACCCAGATACCGGTCGACCTTTACGGCATTCCGCTTCGTTGTCTCTTCTCCTCGCAAAGGGATAATCTTCTGGTATGTGGAAGAATCCTTGGTGCCAGCCATGCAGCGTTCGCCAGCACTCGAATCATGGATACGTGTGCCCTTTCAGGACAAGCTGCAGGCACTGCTGCAAGTGTATTGGTTTCCGATCAATTGAAGACACCTGATTTGCTTGACAAGAGCGTCTATGCAAGAATACAAGCCTTGCTTGTCGAGGGTGATATGCTGCTGCCCGGATATCATCAGGAGACTATATCCGAGAATATTCATGTAGAGGCAAGCAGTGTCATCGATGGCCTGCCGGGAAAAGAGTGCGGGGCTCTGTCCTGTCATCGGGATTGTTTTCTCGCAATTCCTACCGAGCTGGCGGCCGTATCCTCACTCTTCTTGGATGCCAAGCAGGAGGCCTTGTTGCAGGTTTCCTACCGATATGCAGCACTGCCCAGCAGGAACAGCAAGCAAGGAGAGTGGTTTCATGGCATGCTCGAGCTGAAACAAGGAAGAACCTCTGTTGACCTAGCTCGATTCAGCAGAAAGGAAGATGCCTATCTCCTGCTTGTTTTGCATGCATCGCATGGAGTCTCCATTCCACTCGTGAACAAAGACTTGGTAGGCGTGTTGTGCGGGCTGAGGGATTCTGCCACCTATCACCACCCCCTGCTCAGCATCCGTTCATTCGTCTCTTATGGACCTGAGAATCTAATAAACGGGCATTCCCGTCCGTATAATCGGGCGCATATCTGGCTCTCTGGAAAGGAAGAGCAGCCGACCATACGCCTGAATCTTGAAAAATCGCGGTCAATTACGGCAATCTCACTCTTCTTTGATTGCGGTTTGAGCGAGGAGATGGTAAGCAGCCGTGTCGCTGATGTAGATCCCCACCATAATATCCAGCTGCGTAGTGGTGTCAGCCCCAATTTGGTTCGTGACTTTGATGTGTATGTCCGCATAGGAGATGAGGATGTGCTTGTACGTCGAATTCGGGATAATTACCAGCGTCATGTGATGGTTCGTTTCGAGTGCTGTGACACTGCTTCGTTGTTGATCAGGTTTCTGAGGACCCACGGTTCTGAACATACCGGGGTCTATGCAATACGAATTCATTGAAAAAGGAGTACGACAATGAAAAAGAGTATCGTTGTTTTTGTAGTGATGGCACTTGTCGCCTCATCTCTCTTTGCAGCAGGTGCTGCAGAGAAAACCGCAGTACAACAAGGTATGACATTTTCCAACTGGTCTGGTTCGGAAAAGGCATCAGTGGAAATTTTTACCTGGATGATCGACACCTTCAACCAGAAGGTGGGAGCAGAAGAACAGGTGGTGCAGATCAACTGGCCGTGGGGTGAGACCGAGTCTCAGCTGGCGATCAGGGCGCAGGGTAAGGAGCAGTACGATATCGCCCAAATCGATATCAGGATGCTTCCTGCACTTGCCGAAGCAGGAGTGCTTGCCGATCTGAATCAGGTATTCGGCAAGGAGTTTTTCACCAGCAACTTCTCTGCAGGTTCCATCGCAGTCGGCAATTTCAAGGGTACCCAGTATGGTATTCCCTGGACCGTTGCTCCCATGGCTTTGATCAGCAATCCCAAGATTCTCAAGGAAGCCGGTGTGGATTTTCCTATCGTGACCATTGCTGATTTCGAGCGGGCTTGTGAAATGGTGAAGACCAATCACCCGGCCAACAAGGATGCCAATCTTTCCAACGACATTGTTGCGTATGCAGCGATGACCAAGGAGTCGGGAACAGCCGCTCCTGATCTGATGGTATGGCTGTGGACCTTTGGCGCAAGTGTGTATGATGAGCAGGGGAAGAGTGCGTTGAACAGTGAGAAAGCCGTGCAGGCTCTCACCTGGTTCAACAGCCTGATGCAGAAGGGATACATCCAGCAGGCGATGGCCCGTGGCGATGCCCGAACCCTCTTCAAGGAAGGACGTGTTGCATTCTATGATGATGCACTGATGAGCAAGGGTGCCATTACCAACCCGGCATTCGGCGATATCTCCGAGTATGCCTTCCCGCAGGTTCATCCCGTACTCAAGCAGGGTGACAAGCCTCAGGCAAGCGGCTGGGGACACCTGTTGGTGATCATCGACCGCAGCCCGAAGAAGGCGCAGGCTAAGGCTTTCATCGAGCATTTGATCAGTGAAGAGGTTGCTCTTCGCTACTTCAAGGAGAACGGTATGCTTCCCTCCAAGAAGAGTGTACTCGCCAATGAGGCGGTTGCCTCCGATTACTGGTCCAATGCTTGGACACCGGTGCTTGACGGCGGCAGGTTGGCCGAGACTGCAGGTCCTCTGTATGCTGCAGCGAACCAGGTTATTCTGGAAGAGTTGCAGGCCATGCTCTCCGGCTCAAAGACCCCGAGCCAGGCCGGATCGGCTATGGCCAGCCGAATCGATACCCTGTAAGCTTTGTATCCCCGCCTTCCCAAGGAGGGCGGGGAGTTTACCTGAATAAGGATTGTCTATGAATCGTTCAACAAGAAATCAGACGCTGATGGGATGGCTGTTGTTGGTTCCCGCGTTGGCTATCTTTGCCCTCATGATTTTCTATCCCTTCATCAACTCGATTTTCATCAGCTTTACAAGCAGGAATCTGCTGTATGCAAAATCGGCATTCATCGGCTTTGAGAATTATCGAAAGCTTTTTTCCGATCCCAATACACTGTTTCTTGTCTGGACGACGATCAAGTTTGTACTTCTCTCTACGCTTATGCCTTTTACCATTGGCTTGATCTGGGCCTTGTTGATGAACCAGAAGTTCAAGGGCTCGGAATTTGTACGGGGACTTACCTTGGTCAACTGGATCATTCCAGGCATTGCCATCGGCTTCTTATGGAGTTGGATATTCAATGGTGATTACGGAATTCTCAATGCTTTGCTGGGAAAGCTCGGCCTCATCGAGAAGAATGTCATCTGGTTTGGAGGCAGGCAGACCTCGATGCTTGCCGTTGTTACAGCACGTACATGGCAGATGTTTCCCTGGTACATGGCTTTCATCATGGGAGGGCTGCAAGGGGTGTCCAACGACCAATGCGAGGCTGCAAGAATCGACGGGGTGAACAATCTGCAAATGTTCAGGCATGTCATCATACCCGCAATCAAGCCGGTGTTGATCCTTATCCTATTGCTGGGAACCATCGGAAACCTTCAGCACTTCGATTTGATCAATGTCATGACCGGAGGCGGGCCTGAACGTGCGACCTCCACCTTCGCAACCGAAGTGTATAAGAAGGCATTCAAGGAGTACAGCTTGGGCAGGGCTGCCTCCCTTGGTGTGATTTGGGCCATGATGCTCAGCTTGTTCAGCATTTTCTATCTTAAACGGATCAAGGAGGACTGAGATGTTTCAGAAAACAATAGGCTTCAAGATTTTCTTTTGGTCGTTCCTCCTGGTCATAGGATTCTTCGCCTTTTTCCCGCAGCTGTGGATGGTTTCCACATCATTGAAACCTGCGACTGAAATGTTCAGTTTCAGCTTCTTCAAGCATTTCAATGGTTCCAATCTTATGCGGGTGTTGTCTGATAAGATCTTTCTGCGGTATCTGAGAAACGGTATTGTCGTTGCAGTCGCGTCCTCACTCTGTTCTACGGCGGTTTCGGTATTTGCCGGCTACAGTTTTTCCAAGTTCCGTTTCAAGGGAAGAAAAACAGTCATGGCCCTGATCATGGTAAGCCAGGCGTTCCCCCAAGGTCTGCTGCTCCTTTCTCTCTATCCCATGATGCAGAAAGTCGGCATGCTCGATACCCTTCCTTCCATCATCCTTGCATACATTGCATTCACGCTTCCTGTCGGAACGTGGACATTGAAAGCGTATTTCGACCAAGTGCCCCAATCGCTGATGGAGGCTGCCCGCGTCGATGGCAGCTCTGAGTGGAGAACCATGTTCCAGATCATCATCCCCTTGGCAGTCCCGGGAATGATGACCATTGCAATCTATAGTTTCGTCTGGGCATGGAACGATTTGCTCTATGCCTTGACCCTCATCTCCTCAACTGCAAACAGGACATTGGCAAGCGGTATGGTTTTCACCTTCACCGGTGAGGGAGGCAATGACTGGATCGGCATGATGGCGGCTTCGGTAATTGCCTCAATTCCAGTTGCGGCGATGTTTGTGTTTCTCCAGCGGTATTTTATCGCCGGTCTGACAGCCGGTGCCGTCAAGGGTTGAGCCATGGCAGATATTCTGGTTCCTGCAGGAAGTTTCAGCTGTTTTGGTGGTTGGGTGCTCGATACCCAGTTCGTTTCGATCATGGGTGGACCGTATTTGTTGGCCCATGGGTTGGGGAACCCTGTATCGGATGCTATGACCACCGTGGAGTTTCCCGAGCAGGGGACGTATCATGTATATGTCTATACTTCCAATTGGACTTCTCCCTGGAAGAAGGGTTTTAGTCCCGGTGTCTTTCAGCTCGCTGTCGATGACACTGTTCTTTCTCCGGTATTCGGGACCCACGAGGGTACGTGGGATTGGGAGTATGGCGGTACCATGGAGGTGTCCTCCACGACCGTACACCTTGCCTTGAAGGATCTTACAGGATTTGAGGGTCGTTGTGGATTCCTCTATTTCTCGACAGAAAAGCAGGAAGTACTTCCCACCGATCCAAGTGAGATGTTCGCGTTGTATCGAAAAGCTAAGCAGCCCCCGCTTACATCGTACTCATTCGATTTTGTGGTAGTCGGCGGCGGTATTGCAGGGATGTGTGCAGCCGTTTGTGCCGCCCGCCAAGGTCTCAAAACTGCTCTGATTCAGGACCGTGAGGTCTTTGGTGGCAATAACAGCTCGGAGGTCCGGGTTTGGCTTGGTGGATTGACGAATCTCAAACCATTTGAAGGTATCGGAAATATTGTAGGGGAGTTCGAGCAAGAGCGAATCGGGCATTACGGGGCAGAGAATCAAGCGGATTTGTATGAAGATGCCAAGAAACGCAGCATACTCGAGCAACAAGAGAACTTGCAGGTGTTCTCGTCCTCAATTCTTGTGGAGAGTCATGTCGATGGTTCAGTAATTACTTCGGTGCTTGCTTGGAAGTATCGCAGCGATACGCTTATTCGCCTTGAGGCTCCTCTCTTTTGTGACTGCACGGGTGACGGCAGCCTTGGTTCTATAAGTGGTGCCGATTTCGAGGTTACCACCAACGGTCATATGGGGATGACGAATATCTGGTATGTGGAGAAGACCGATTCGAAGGTTGATTTCCCTTCCTGCCCTTGGGCCGTTGATCTTAAAGAGGTGGAATTTCCGGGTCGCGGAGAAATTCGGGATGTGTACGACAACCAGCGGGAGATGTCCCTTGGGTGCTGGTTCTGGGAAAGCGGCTGCGAGCTCGATCCAATTATGTATGCAGAGTATGCCCGCGATATGAATTTCAGGGCGATGTATGGTGCCTGGGATTGCTTGAAAAACCACGACCACGATTACCCGAATCACCGGCTTGGATTCGCGGCGTATATCGGGGGAAAGCGGGAATCGCGAAGGTTGTTTGGAGATGTCATCCTTACCAAGGCCGAGGTCATGGCCGATCGTGCATATGAGGATGGATGCGTTCCTTCCACATGGAATTTTGATGTTCATTATCCCGACCGCAGGTTCTATGCAGCGTTCCATGAAGGCGACGGATTCTTGACCAAGGATTACCGACAGCGGTATAAAACCCCCTATTTCATTCCCTATCGATGTCTTTATTCTCGAAATATCTCCAATCTCTTCATGGCAGGCAGGAATATCTCTGTGACGCATGATGCCTTGGGCGCAGCGAGGGTGATGAGGACCTGCGGGATGATGGGGGAGGTTGTCGGGTATGCAGCGAGCCTGTGCAGAACTTGGGATGCATCACCGCGTCAATTGTACGTGAAGCATCTTGCCAAGCTGCTTGTCATGCTCAAAGGGCTTGAGAACAAAGAAGTGCCCAAGCCGAATATTGAGATGCAGATGCATAATGATCAGTGAGCGTGTTCTGTGTAATCATTCTGGATTAGCTACCCATGCAATGGAGAGGGAGTATCATAGTACTCAATCATTTTTGAGTGGATATGGGCGATGGGTTTTCTACCCAATCAAAAATGATGGACTATTCTTCTTTGGTATGCGATGATTTGTTTGGGAGCACGAAGTATGCACACTATTTGGGAGAATCCTGATTGGCCATGCTATGTATTTGATGAACAAGTAGTTGCACGATCCTACGATGCCTATCTGATACAGAAACAAGTGACCGATATTGTATTTGGCTTTCTTGATTCTGATATGAGAATGAGAATGCATGCCCAATCGCTTTCGGAGGAAATTCAATCGAGCCTCGAGATTGAAGGTGAGTCCATAGCGTATGAATCTGTGTTCTCTTCAATTTGCAAGAAGTTGGATGTTCATCTTGAGCAAAGTGCTAAGAGCGACCGATATGCTGAAAGCATTGCTTCATTGGCTCTCGATGCAACCGATAATCTGGAAACGATGACCGAGACGAGAATCATGGGATGGCATTCACTTCTTTTCTCATCGCTGGCTGGACTCAAGCCAAAGAGGATTGGTGAGTATCGAGATGCCCCTGTGTATATCAGCAGAGGCAATGGCAAGGATTCCCAGATTATCTACGAAGGGCTTCCTGCCGTAAGGATCGAGGAAGAGATGGGGCGATTGGTCGACTTTATTAATGAAGACAATGAGCAGCGCCCCTTGGTAAAGAGTGCAATTGTTTCATTGTGGTTTCTTTGCATTCATCCATTCGAGGATGGGAATGGCAGAATCAGCAGGGCTCTCTCCGATTATGTAATCTCAAAGGGCTTTGGTGTGACGCATCGTGTATACAGTATGTCCTCATTGATTCTGAAACATCGAAACGCTTACTATCAGTTGCTCAATGCCATTAGTGGGCAAGCACAGTCGCTTGACCTGACGCAGTGGATTACTTGGAATATCAACATCGCAGTACAAGCAAAGCAGCAAGCGATCAGGGTGTATGAGAAGCGTGTCAGACTTACGCATTTTATGAAGCAACTTGATCCGTCGGTGTTCAATTCCCGCCAATTTTCCATGCTCTTCAAGCTTGCAGACGGAACATTTGAAGGCAAGCTGACGACGGACAAATGGGCAAAGATGAACAAATGTTCTCCTGCAGCAGCAACTCGCGATATCCAGCATCTTCTTCAGGAAGGGTTGTTGGTACCTTCAGGTGATACAGGTCCGAAGACCGGATACTTTCTCAACCCAGCAGTGATGGAAAGAGTGTTGTAGACACAATGCTGGAATGAGAACGAGGGAATTTCTTTCCAGCCAAGATGGTGAGAGACTTAAATTGTAGAATTATTTCCTGTAATATAAGGGTATATTATATATAACTAGAAATATAACACAATATATGTTATATTAGAATATATATTGTTATATTAAGCAGGAGACATCACAGCAATGCAACTGTTTGAAAAGAAGCTAAGACAAACCATTGATGAGCAAGTACAGATAAAGCCTTGGAAAGAATCTGAAAAAATTCCGCTTTATTTCCTGGAATTTTATAAGATGTATGAGATTACTCTGTTGAGTGTAACCTTTTTACTTGCAAAAGAAGTAAGGTCTCCTGCGAGTACCAATGCATTGAAAAAACACGCTATACGGCTTTGTTCTCTGACTGATTTACCGGTTGCATTCCTTTTTAAGTCACTGTCTCGCTATCGAATGCAAAGCATGCTATCCAATCGAATCCCTTTCATGTTGGAAGATGCACAGATGTTTCTTCCTTTCCTTGGAATCAATGTAAAACAACCAAAAGAATGTATTCAAAAAGTTGAGAAGGGTAAATTTTCTCCCTCAACGCAGCTTGCATATCTGTATTTCTTATACAGAGAAAACGTTGAGATGAATGTAACACGGCTTGCCAAGGAACTCAATGTTACAACGATGACTGCTTCCCGTGCCTTGCAGCATCTCTATGAGGTTGAACTTGTACAATGCCGAATTTCCGGAAAGACAGGGAGGAGCAAAGAGTATCGGAAAATTGAAGACCCTCAATTTTTTAAAAGAGGCAAAGAATTTCTTTGTTCGCCGGTGAAGCAAATTGTGAATGTCCGGCACGTACCTGATACATCGTTGCTCGCAGGGCTTGAAGCGTTGGCGCAATTGACGATGATCAATGGTCCAGAATACAGCATCCGAGCCATAGGGCAAAATCAGTTTTCGTACATGCAAGAAACGATCGTCCGGGATGAGGCAATGGTGAAGGATATGAAGCTTGCCGAGCTGCAGATATGGGCGTATGATCCGCTTTTGTTTTCAGTCGATGGGCATGTAGACCCCCTTTCTCTCTATTTGTCTTTGATGGATGTAAAGGATGAACGGGTGGATATTGCACTTGAGGATATGCTTAGGAGGCAAAGGTGGTATACGGACTAACAAGTATCTTCCCAAAATGAGTATATACGCACTTTTATAAAATGGGGTGAAACTCATTTGAATGGCTCTTTGTCCTTGAATTCTCCGATGCATGGAGTGGTATGCCATCAGAGATAAGATTCTCTTTGAATTACTGCTCCTTTGTTGAAGTGCCGCGCATTTTTTCCAATTGCTGAAGAAATACTTGTGTATTCCAATAATCAAGCGAAGCTTGCTCTCTGACGGGGACGAAACGTCTGACATCCATGGCAGCTTCCTTCCAATCAATCGTTGTAATCCGTTCAAGTAATTTGTTGTAAAGCCAATTTTGATCTACGTGGATATCAGTATTTTCCAAAGGTCCTGATTGTTGTAAAGCCTTTTCCAGATACTGATAATTCACTGCTGTTCTTCTTGATGTATACCAAATGAAATCATACCAGTCTCGGCCTTTCACATAGTTTCTACACAAGAGTGCATGAATCTTTCCTGCAAAAAGCGTGTCAGGAGTCTGTACTACAATCGGGGAAATATATGGGAAATCTACATATTTCAGCTCATTGGTTCCACCTCCTGGAGGATTTGTGTCGATTTCCAACTTGATTTTGATTTTTCCAAGCTGACTTGTCTTGCCTGCATACTGGAGCTGCAATATCTTTCCTAGTGTATCGTCTTTTAAGAATGCAAGCCGAACATGTGAATCCGTTTCTCGTCTATCTGTGATTTCCATGTTGTATCCATAAGACGCAACATCACGTATGACCTGTTCTAGGTAAGGTTTCCAAGCAAACGTTGAGTTGCCTCTGATAAGAGTAAAATCCATGTCTTCACTGAATCGATTGAGACCATAGAAGATGCGTAAGCAAGTGCCTCCTTGGAATGCTGCATATTCATAGAAGTCTGTTCTTGCAAGGGAGGCGAGGATTATTTCCTGGGTAATTTCTCTCAATGCTTGGATTTCTTCAATTTCTGATGAAGCCCGATATGATTTCAATTTTTCTTCAACCATCACTACACTCATGAAAACAACTCCTTTCTCAGTCCTTCCAGGAACCTGATCACTCGTTGGTTGTTATAATTGCCTTCCAATTGGAGGAAGTCTTCCTCCTTGATTTCTCTTAGGCTCTCTTCATCAATACGAAGAGATTCAACCAAGGGGCGACTTGTAGTCCACGTACAACCATGCAGGTACACATAGTCGGCAAGGGCTTTTAGCCCGATAGCCCTGAACCAAACAGAGTAAGGATTGTCATGAATCCTCTCGACTCCAGCAAATAGGGTCTTTTGAGGAATCCTGTCGTAGGTGAAATGCCCGACCGGAGTATCGAATTCCGTTGAAGGTCGGGAAGTGACAGCTGTGATGCTCGTCACAGCCTCCGGTATCCAGCCATGGATGCTCAGGGCGGTTTCAAGGCTGATGTAGGAGAGTGTTACGATTGCCTGTGATACACAAAGAGGATTCAGATTTCGCTTTCGGTAGAGGGGAGAAAGGGTGTACAGGCCCCTTTTGATATGAATGATATCACCATCGGCGATAGCCCGCTTGACCAAGGCATAGCGACTATTTGCACTTCCCCCGACAAGATGAGAAATCTCCAACGTGGTAAATAACGGGGTGGGTACCTGTTCGAGAATAGTCTTGACTAATCGATTCATGGGAAAATCCTTATCGAATTTTATAGAAACTGTCACAAAATGACAGTTTCATAGTAGAATAGTTGCTGTGCAAAAGCAAGATGCGCTTACAGGATTCTTTTCGGTAAGGTTCTCGTGATTTCTGAAATGAGGTGAAACAGCCCGTTTACTCGCTTACATTTCTGACGATTGAGAACTCAAACTTGTCACTGAGGTAGTAGCCGTCGGAGTAGAGTACAGGGATTCCTCGCTGGGAGAAGTGCGTCTGTTGGAGTACCAAGAGAGCTTGCGGTTTGGAAAGCGAGAGCTTCTCCTGCAGCCTTGCATCACTCATGATCGCCCGAATTTTGCAATTGACGAATGCTATCTGGTGGCCGTAGGAACGTAAGAAACCCCATCAGCGATCCCAAGATGATTGACAGGTGATTAAAACTTTAGTATAAAATGTATAGAAAACATTAGTTAGGCTTGGTGAGAGCCTAGATCACCAATTTAGTTATTCTTTATTAGTTATATTAGGTCGACTCATTTAGTAGTCGACCTTAATTTTGTTATCCAATATTTGTCATTTTATCTATTTATGTATTGGGAGCAGGAACTTTTCGATTGTAGAAAAGTAACAAATAAGATACTATATAATCAAATTCCGCACTAATGGGAGTAATTACTATTCATACGGAGGCACGGATGCGACTTATCGATACAACTCATGATATTGACATCATTATCACAAGGGGAAAAGACAAGGTTTTATCCTTGTTGCGAGAAGCTTTCCCTGATATCGAAATTATCGATGATTTGTATTCGGAAGTAGCAGATATTGTCGGCGAGTCAGCTTGCTATAGTGCACGATCATATGATGCTTCTTCTCGGCTGTTGATGTACCGCAAACAAAAAGGAATGACACAAGGAGCATTGGCTGAACGTGCCGGTATCAAGCGGGAAGCGCTCTCCATGCTTGAGAATGGGAAACGAAATCTTGGTGTCAACCTGGCAAAGAAACTTGCTCCGGCTCTTGGGGTTGATTACAAGGAACTGCTTCCTGACGCCTAGCAGGAGCAAGGAACGTCGAGAAGGAGAGAACTTTCATGAAAAGGAAGGATAATGGAACGGTTGAGGAAGTGTTGTTTGGCTTTCTGAAGGAGCTTGAAGCCTTTGAATACGCTATGGAATCCTTGGACCATATCTGGAACGTTTTGTTTCCTTCCGAGAATGGGAAGTGGCACCATCTGAGGGTGGTCAACTATAAGGAGGCTTATGTTTTCATCGATATCACCGGTGATCTCAAGCCGATTGAGTTGAAGAAGCCCAACAGCATCAATGAACTTCCTGACTACCGTTTCCCAGACTTGAACGGCTGGTCCAACCTGGTTCATGAGGCACGCAATTGGTTGAAACTCGTTGCCAAGGATTGGATTTCCGCCAACAAGCGGGTTCGAGTTGAGTATCCTTTGGACTACCGCAAGGGGATTGTCCCTCATGCTCTGATTCGTGCAACCTTTGCAGACTACTTTCGCTTCGATCTTGAGGTGGGACCCGAGAAGAAACAGAAAATCATTGAGTTGGTGGAATCGCTGTATCTGAGGCGAAGCGAGAACACAGAACTCGAGAGCTTGACCGCCAATGAGTACTTCAACTATTGCAAAATCGCCTATATTGCCGCCAAGCGGGAAGATGAAGAGGTGGACGAAACCCTCTCGGGTAGAGAGCTGTACCGCATGTTCGCCGATGGTCGTGATGATGGATTATTGGAGATTGATGGGGATTCTCAGCAGGAGTTTGCCGATTGGATTGATGGAAAACATCCCAAGAAAGGGATGGGAGGCCATCCTTGGGAAATCAAGCGGGGCGGCAATACCACCCACATCACACTTGCAGTGTACAGGCCTCCCTACAGTCAACGTAATCGCTTTATCATCGAGTTGTGCGGTGAGGCTTGGACTCGCTTTGCCGAGACACTGAAGATGCTGTATGCCATTCACGAAGCAGGTCTGCCCATCACCATCACAAATCCTGAATCGGTCAGGAAGCGGCTGCTTGCCCAGGATAATGTAGGCGTTATTCCATCATACGACTCCTACCATCGGGCGAATCAGTATTTCCCAGCGAAGCAGGATGTGTTCGAGGTGCTCCACTATAAGGACTTGGGTCGGTATAAGAGAAGAATCACTCCATTCATTACTTGGGAGCCGCTTCCAATACTGAGGCCGATGTAGGTGAGGGATAGGTTAGACTTTTCACAACAAAGAATTGTACTTTTGGGTTGGAGAATTTTCATTGACGTAAACAGAAATAGCGAATATCATGAAATATGTTAATTAGTAATAGCAAATATAATAAAATATGTTACCATATGGAAGTTAGGACGATGAGAGATAAAGCGTATGTCAAACGGATTCTGCAGATAAGAGAGAAACTGGAACGAAAATCACAGTTTCTGCTGGGACCAAGGATGACAGGAAAGACTACCTACATTCGTCATGAATTGCAGGATATGGTGACATTAAGTTGGAACCTATTGGATGGAAGACTTCGCATGAGAGCCTTAGCTGATCCTGGATTGCTCAAGGAAGAGATTGAAGCACGGGATTTGCGTGACTGTCTTGTCGTGATTGATGAAATCCAGAAGGTCCCACAATTATTGGAAGAAATTCATCTTCTCATAGAGGACCGGAATCTTACATTCCTATTGACTGGTTCCAGTGCAAGGAAACTGCGCTCAGCTGGGGTGAATCTTTTGGGAGGAAGAGCGGGGTCGATTACCATGCATCCTTTCGTCTTTCCAGAAATTCAAAATGATGGTATTCGGTTGGAAAGAATATTCAAGTCAGGATTACTCCCTTCAGCCTATTGTTCTGACGACCCTGAACAAGAGTTGAGTGACTATATTTCATTATATCTCAATGAGGAAATTCATGCTGAAGGGGTAACAAGGAAAATTCCTGAATTTACACGGTTCCTTGAAGTTGCTGCAGTGTCAAATGCAGAAATCCTCAATTTTACCAATATTGCCAACGATGTCGGGGTATCCAGGCAAACTGTCGCAGGTTGGTACCAAATATTGGTTGATACGCTCATCGGGTACGAGCTTGCAGCCTTTACCAAGGCATCCAAGCGAAAAACGTTCGGACTCCCGAAGTTTTACTTCTTTGATCTTGGTGTTGCAAGACTGCTGCAAAACTCACCGGTTCCTGCTGAATCCCAAAGTGAATATGGGAGAATGTTTGAACACTACTTGTTTATGGAACTACGTGCCTACCTCGACTATTGCCAAAGAAAGGAAGTGCTGAGTTACTGGAGGACAACCAGTGGATTCGAAGTGGATTTCGTTCTTGGTGATTCTGTGGCTATAGAGGTGAAAACGACGAGAAAAGCTGACTCAAGAGATTATCGGGGCTTGAGAGCTCTCATGGATGAAGGCATCTGTAAACGGTACATCTTGGTCTGTAATGAAGATCGACCTAGAAAACAGGATAACGGTATTGAGATTATGCCTTGGAGGTATTTCCTCGAGCTTCTTTGGAACAATAAGATTATGTAATCGCCAACACTGAAACAGGATGGGTTCGAGGTGCTCTAGTATAAGGACTTGGGTCGTTACAAGCGAAGCATTAGTCCTTCTACCTAACGAATCTCATAATATACGTTAGGTAGTGCTTGCGATTCTCAGGTTCTTTACTTCCCGTTCTTCTTCTAATTACCCAGGTGTACTGTTGTCTCGACAGTATTGTCGTCGTATGCTCACCTATGAGAGGAAAAATACGGATGAGCCATTGTAAGCATTGCGATGCATCTGCAACACAATGTATCAAACTCAGATCGACAGAGAGCCTAGCCCTCTGCCTTGATTGTTATAACAGCTGGTATTGTGAAAAAGCTGGCTTTCTTTGGGAGAGTGCAATACCGGGCCTATGCGGGAAGAGCGGATAATCCAGAATCTTTCCTGTTTAACGGACCTTTTACCATGAGTGGTAAAGAGGCTGTAAAGCAGCTGTCTTCCATCATCGCAGAGCATACGGATCCACGACAGAAGGATGATGTACTTGTCCTGGAACCTGGTTTTATCAGTGTTGTTTCTTCGAGGAATGGGTATGACTACGAAGACTTCGTCGTACATGGAAAACGGTATACAGGAGAACCATTCATCAAGCACCCGAGCATGTACATGGAGACAAATTTCAGATATGTCCTTGATTCACGAGTGCCTTCACCTGATTGCAAATGGATCATGTATGAAGAGGATATTTTTCAATGAATAGAATGGCTGAGCCTGATATGAGAGAAGCCCTCAAGCCTCTGCTTCGAGGTCGGGACAAGGATGCACTGGTTGATTTCTTACTGAATTCGGCTATGTACGATTCTTCATTGGCAAAGCATATCCTTATTGCATTTTCCGACGATGTGCAATCCTTGCTCCATCATTGGGGCTCTGGGTTGGGTACAGCGGTTTCCCAGTTAACACAAAATTCCTTTGGGGAAGTCTGCCTTGCCGAGCAAGGTGAGAACGTCATAGAAGAGTGCCTTTCTGAGATTGATTTTGCTATTCACTACAAGCGTCTTCTGTATGCTGTCGATCTGCTTAAGGTCCTCGAAGAGGCGACGCAAACGCTTGAAGGTATCGAGTGGAATGCAGGAGAAGTCCGCAACCGTATGGAAGCCCTGGCCGACGCTATTGGTACTGTTGAGATTGAGGATGAAGAACGTCTGCAACTTGTGCAATACCTGTGGGAAGACCGTCGGGATTGGGAACTCGGTTTGCATGTGCTGGTGGGACTGATCAAAGGCGATGAAGAGATTGAGTGCGTGCGCAAAGCAGTTGAGGAGGATGATTCCCTATCGGTATTTTGGATATCCCTTTTACTGCGTTTTGCACTGTATGAAGAACTGGATGTCTTCCTTTCGAGCCCCGAGTGTCAGGCTTGCTGGTACACGATTGCTATTGAGGATGCACTCAAAGCAGGCTCTTATGTTCGCGTGATTACCCTTTCACAGCGAGCTCTGGAAAGGTTTTCGCGAATTACGTTGTGGGATACATACCTCTACGATGCTTCGATCAAGGCAGGTAGGGATGACATTACTCGAGAACTTGCTTTCAGATATGCTGCGCAAGGTTCCTTCAGCCATATTGAGATGCTGAAAAAATTGACTGAAGCCGAACATTGGGATGCCGTAGTACAACAGCTCATGGAAGTGTTGGAGAAGAACTCTCAGGCAACCAATACGTATGCACGATTTTTATGTCAGGAAGGCAAAACCGAACGTCTCATGGCTTTGGTGCGGGATAAGCCTTTCCTGTTCGATGACTATTACGATCACTTGCTTCCTCGCTATACGGCAGAGCTCAAGATGCATATGACAGAATATTGCAAGACAATGATTTCCCATGATGGTGACAGGACCCAATGCAAGGTTCTTGTTCAGAAATTGCTTTTGCTTAAAGACTTGGGCTGGGAAGACGAGGTTCAATCGCTGCGAGGGTACTTTCTTGGGAAGTATCCTGCCAAACGGATGTTGAAACAGGAATTGCAGCAAGCCAGGTTGTTGTAATTCCGTACTTGCTTTCTCTGATTCCGCCATCTATGCTGGTCAATAGCAAGGGAGGATGAACGTATGTACACATGTCAGGATTGCGGGATAGAGGCAAATCATCATATTTCGATGGAGAAGGGTGGTGTTGCCCATTATTGCTTGGATTGTTTCAATGTCTACCTGTGTAAGCGAATGGGATTGGATATTGCTTTATATGATCATCCCAAGACGATTTCAGTGGAAGGCCAGCGTTTCCGGGTGATGAAGGAAGTGCTTGACAACGGGGTTGCATATTACGCTTATAAGGGCAAGCCGACCGCCCTCTCTTCCGTTTCCTATCTAGGGCCATTTACCATGAACGGAAAAGAAGCCATGGAAGAACTGAAGTATCGAATTGTTGCATTTCTAAAGCATGATACCTTGCAAGAGGATGAGCTGAGTGAAATAGGAGTCATAGGTATCGTCGATGATCCCGATGCTTGGGATGAAATTGCGTTTATCATCGATGGAAAGCGGTATAGCTCAGAAGACATGATGGATTTCTTCAGCTCTGTGCGAGGTGTAAATATGATGTACATCATGCAACCGCGCATCCCCGAGCCAGGAAGCAAATGGGCTGCGCCTGAATCAATCCTGCCTAAAAAGGAATAAGGTGGCAATCTTGGTGCAGCGGCTTTTATGCTTGCAATCTTTTCATCCTTGAAGGTATCAGCGCCATAACTGCTTGTTTCTCATGTCTGGTGCAATACCTTTAAGGTAGGGGTGCTCAGGATTCTTCCTTCTGCTCAATAGGGCCCGGTACCGCCTGGCGTATTCCATACTCAAGCATACGGTGCATCGAAAGGCACAAACAGCATGCAGTTACTGATGGATCAAGCAGGAATTCTTCTGTAGCTATACAATAAATACCCAGTTTATCATACCAAGTGATGATGTCTTGTTTCACAGACATACGCATGCTCAAGACCCACACCCTGAATCTGGACACCACCTTCATGCAGAATTAGGATGCCTTCGAAGGGTTCCAGTTCATCAACCACCTTGCCCTTCAGTCGCTGTACGCTAGCTGAAGGGCAAGATTAACGGGAGGTTGAGGTACCTGAGTTTTGAATGTTACATTTTAATCATTCAACCCATACCGGACTCGACCAGCCTTGGTGTTCATCCTGTTGGGTGATTCTCAGGTAATACCAACAATTCTCCTCTTGCTTCGTATCCATGAAGGTCCCGTGGTATTCCTCTTGGTTTGTTTCGTGGGAGAATACTACGTGATTGTTTTTCAGTAGTTCAACGGTCAGAGAGGTGGTTCCTGCAACTGCAAAATCAAGAGTATATGATTCTCCGGCTTTCTTGTGGATGATGCTTCCCATCGGCTTACCGTCGACCTTCAGGTCGATAAGCAATCTAGCCCCTGTAGTGGCCCAGGTAGCACGGTCGTACAAGGCTTTGAACACTCCGCTGCGGTTGAGCGTCGGAAGGACCATGCCAAGAATTCCGCCTTCAATGCCATGCTCGAGCTGGTGGGAGTCGCTGCCGGCGGTGAAGCCCATGTGGTAGCCCAGTGCAAGTGCATCCTGCACACTGCAGTCGGTAAGCTGTGGGTTGTTCTTGGTATAGATTGAGTGGTTACCATAGAATTCAAACGGAGCATGTCGTGAATAGATTTCCACCTGACGTTGTACTTGCTCGTCATGGAAAGCCCAATCGGTTGCGGCGCTGACCATCGTCCATGTCGCCGCAGGGTGGTGGGGGAATGCCATGGCCTTATACTGCTTCACTTTGCTGAACAACCTGTCAGGCGTCATCCCATCCTCATCCCCGCTGCGCAGTACCTCCCCTTCATCACCGGGGTAATAGACATTCTTGTGTCCAAAGTCGTAACGATACTCATTCGGCGTCCATTCATAGGAAAGCAGTGTGGCAAGCTCTCCTTCCTTGTTGTGCAAACGGGCGGTGGTCCGAATCCATTCCCATTCACCGGGGGACATCCAATCTGGATAGCAGTCATGGTCGGTAAGAGCTGTGAAATCCAAATCGGCTCCTGCTTTTGCATAATGGAAGTATTGGTCGATCTCCCCCATTCCATCACTGATCCCGCTTTGGCCATGGATATCGCCAAAATAGGGACGGCTTTCTGTATGTTGCGTCTGATTCAACCAGCGCTCGACAGCATCGTGTGAAGGGGAGGGGAATGCCTTCGGAGTCGGAATCGGCAGTGTAAATTGCACCTGCCGAAGCTCGGCGTCACGGTTTGCGGCACAATGGAACTGTTCACGCGGCATTGAAGAGTGATAAAGCTGAGCATTCCGGACCTGTTGATGCCCGTTCTTCAAGGCAAACTGCCATACCAAGTCAATGGAATCCTTGTTCACTGCAAGATGGGGATGCACGGCACAGTTGGTGTCGTCCAAGGACATGACCACCGGGTCGGACCAGCTCTTATTGTCATCAGTAAGACGCACATGGATGTTATTCTTTCCCCATGTATACGCAAAAGCCGCTATCCTTCCATCGGAAGCAAGACTGATATTTTGGTACCAATCCATGGCTCCGGCCAGCTGGATGGGGTGCTCAACGGTGAGCGCGCCCTGATGCACTGTTGCATAGGCGCTCTTGAAGGAGAAGCTTGCTCCCTTGCCGATATCGTACCAACCGACCAGTACTCCATTCTGGAGGGGAACCACTATCGGGCTTGCCGCCCAACGCCCATCTGCGTTGTTGACTTGTACTTCCCCCCCATCCATTGACTTCAGGATGATGTCGTATGAAGAGCCGTTGAAGCGATCATAGGCCAGAATGAAGGCTCCATTAGGGCCTGTCGTGATGGATGGCCTGTAAGCCTTTGTCGACACAGAGAGCTGTCTCGGGTTTGAAAGTGTATTATTTGTCAGAATCCTCCCAAAAATCCTACTCTCATCCTTGTTTTGGCTTGTATAGGCAATCATGAGCTGAGAATCTGAAACACACAGTGCTGGATAGAACTCCGCTTCACCTGTGCTGATTACGTATGTGTTCTTGATCATCATCGATTCAACCACGGCGAGACTGATCGACCATATTTTGTCTCTGTGCCATGCATACGCAATATAAAGCGTTCCTTGGTGTTCAACCATTGTACCCTTCAGGGCCTGGGCGTTCAAAGGTGAAAGCACAAGGTGGTTTTCAAGACCGGCTTCAGAGAGCTTTGCAAGTACAATTACATCAGAAGAGCCTTGCATTTTAGTGTAGACCACATAAGCGGAACCATCGTCGAGATAGACGGCAGATGGATATTGGCAGTGCTCCTTGGAAATTTCGGTAAGCGCTTGATGCATAGATCAATCCTCCTCGCTTTTTCCCACTCCTGCTGGTGGGGTGATGTGCTTGACTCCGAAGGCCAAGACAAACAGGGTGACAACATACGGCAGTGACTGTACCAGCTGGGGTGGAACCCCCTTTCCTTGGAAGACGATCTGTACTGCATCGCTGAAGCCGAAGATGCCCGCACACCAGATTGTATTGAATGGATTGTAACGGGCCAGTATGTTGATGACGACTGCGATATATCCGCGGCCTGCGGTCATATCACGGACGAACATATTCAGGTGATCAAGGGAGAGATACGTACCACCAAGACCGGCAAGGGCGCCGCAAATGAGCGTCCCGGCATACTTGTACCCATGCACCCTCAGTCCCATCGATGCTGCTGCCTTGGGGTTTTCTCCTACCATGCGCAGGCGTAGACCGAATTTAGTCCTGAAAAGCAGGAATGCCGAGATTGCCACCAGTATTAAGGATATAAGAAACAGGGGTGAGAATGGCGCTGCGTACTCCAAGGAAGGAACCTGGGGGCTGCTGCCACGGTTCTTCCAGACCAGTTGCATCAACAAGGTTGTGGTTGCCAAAGCGAGCAGGTTCAAGCCGATGCCGCTGATGACTTGGTTGACCCGATAGCGGATGCACAGCACACCGTGCAACAGGCCGAGCAGCATGCCTCCCAGTATTCCGCAGACTATGCCTATCAATGGGCTTTGCGAAAGGTATGATCCGAGAACCGCACAGAAGGCTCCTGTCATCATCATGCTTTCCAATCCCAAGGCCATAATGCCCGCCCGAACAGAGAACACTCCTCCCAATGCGGCCAAAATAAGCGGCGTTGACATGCTGATTGTAGAAAGCAGCACGGATGGAATGAGATGAGTTAGGATATCAACCATGACGCTTCCTCCTATGTGGTGTGAGTTCTCTTACCAGTGCCGGTGCAGAAACAAAAATGATGACAAGGCCTTGGATGACATTGATGAAATCGGTTGGGATTCGGGTGGTGCGATTAAGCACCATGCTTCCTGCGTTCAAAGCCCCGAAGATGATGGAAGCAAGAATGACCCCCAAGGGATGGTCTGCGGCCAAGGCTGCAACCGAGATGCCATTGAAGCCGTAACCAGGTGAAAAACCGACTATGAAGCGCTTATCCACACCCAGTACATGCATGGCACCGGCCAATCCTCCAACCGCTCCGCTGAGCATCATGCTGATTACTACTACTCTTGAGATGTTGATTCCTGCAGTCTGTGCAGCGAGGCGATTGTAACCGACGCTTCGGATTTCATATCCAAGGATTGACTTTTCCATAATTAAATAGATGAGTAAACACACCAACATTGCAAGGAAGAAAGCCATGGTCAACTGATAACCTGGGAATATGCGGCTCAATTCTGCGGTCTGCTGAATGCGGTTCGTCTGGGCAGTCGGCCCGTCGGCTTTCAGCGGATAATTGCCCAGGTAGCTCGTAATGTTGATGGCAATCGTATTGAGGACAATGGTGGCGATAACCTCGTTGGATCCAAATTTTACCTTAAGGAAACCTACGAATCCGGCCAGCAAGGCTCCTGCTGCCGCACCGATGACAATCGCCAGGGGGAGATGCACAAAGAGTGGGAGTGGAAGCGGCATGGCCCCAATCCAGGCTGCGGCAATCGCACCCATGTACATCTGCCCTTCAACACCGATATTGATCAGGCTTGCTTTCTTGGCTATGGCAAAGGCAAGTCCTGTAAACATCAGGGGAGTGGCTTGCACCAACGTCTGACTTACAGCCCTGAGACTGCCGAATGCCCCTTGGAAAATTGCTGCAAAGGCTTGCATAGGATTGAATCGGCACAGAGCCATGACAATCGCGCTGACAAGGATGGCCAAAACCAATGCACCAAATGAGAGGGAGAGCGAGTGCAAGGCCTTCTGGCTTTTATTCTGAGCTTCAATGCTGATCATCATTATCTCCCTTCTGATAGGATCCTGTCATCATCAATCCCAATTCTGTTTCATTATAGGTTCCATTCTCACTGATCGAGACCAATTGACCCTCGTACAGAACGGCAACGCGGTCACTGAGCCTGAGTACTTCATCGAGGTCCGCCGAGATGAGAAGAATTGCCTTTCCTGCATCCCTGAGTGAGAAGATCTGTTCGTGGATGTACTCCATTGCACCAATATCGACACCACGTGTTGGTTGCGCCACGATGATGAGGTTGGGATCTTCGCTGAAAACCCTGGCAATGACGACTTTCTGCTGGTTTCCCCCAGAGAGGGTGGCGCAGGCCTGCTTGCTTGATCCTGCCTTGATTTGGTAGGAATCAATCTGTTGTTTTGCAAAATCCGTTACTGCAGAAGGTTTAAAGAAACCTGCCTTGGAAAACTGCTGTTTGTGATGATAGCCCAAAATTACGTTCTCTTCGATGCTCATCTGCGAGATCAAGCCTCGTGTAGACCTGTCCTCAGGCACATGGCCGATACGGTTCTCAAGAAATGTGATGGCATTGCCCGCCAAGGGTTTCCCTTCATAAACAAACGAATCGAATCGGGCCTCCTTGAGGCCTGTCAGAACTTCAATCAACTCACTTTGGCCGTTCCCCTCAATACCCGCAATGCCGAGTATCTCATGGTGGTGGAGGGTGAAGCTGATGTTTTTCAATACAGTATTCGACCCTTCGGTAAGGCAGAGATTTTCTACTGCAAGACAGACTTCCCCGCGTTGCTTGCTTCTTCGTGTGGAAGTGAGGCTGATATTCCTCCCTACCATCATCTGTGCCAAGGTACGTTCATTGGTGCCGGCAACAGGAAGGGCGCTGGCGATGAGCCTGCCGTCCCTGAGTACAGAAAATGTGTCGGCAATTGCCAGTGTTTCCTTGAGCTTGTGAGTGATGAGGATGATGCTTTTCCCTTCATTCTTGAGCATGCGAAGGATGACAAACAACTCATCGACCTCCTGAGGGGTCAGGACAGCTGTCGGTTCATCGAGAATGAGAATGTCGGATCCATGATAGAGGGCTTTGAGGATCTCCACCCTCTGTTGCACTCCCACCGATAATGATGACACACAATCGGTGGCCTGCATATGGAAATGGTAGCGGTCTATGAGTGTCTGCACCTTCTCTGCTGCTTTGTGTATGTCAAAATACAAGCCTCGCTGTTTTTCATTTCCTACGACAATATTCTCTGTGACGGAGAGCACCGGGGCCAACATGAAGTGCTGATGAACCATCCCGATGCCGCAGGCAATGGCTTCGCGGGGGTTGTTGATTACCACCGGCTTGTCGTCGATTGTAATCGTCCCCGCGTCGGCCTTGCACATTCCGTAGAGAATGTTCATCAGGGTGGATTTCCCTGCTCCGTTCTCACCTAGCAGGGAGTGGATGGAACCCCGTTGCAGTGTGAATGAAACGGTATCCAGAGCTCTTGTAAGAGGGAAATCCTTGATTATGTCCTGCATTTGGACCCTGCTCATGCTCTACTCCTCGATCATTGGATGGACTTATTTATACTGATTGGCGGCTGTCCAGGAAGGAAGAGCCTCCATGCTGGTGGGAAGCACCAACTCTCCAGCGATGATCTTCTTGCGTGTTTGTTCGACTATGGTGCGAATCGATTCGGGAAGGGTGACATTGGAGTATTCAGTTGAATAACCTACTGCGCCTTCCTTCATGCCGCTGATCTGCAGTCCTGCACTCCAACTTCCATCAACCAAGGCACTTACTTCGTTGTAGACCATGTCGTTGACGTTTCGGATCGAGGTGGCGACGATATGATCAGGCTCGAGATGGTTTTGATTGCCGCCGACACCGAATGCATAGCGATTGACCTGCTTGGCAGCGTTGAACACGCCGAGACCGGAAGCTCCGGCAATGTGCTGAATGAAATCTGCCCCACGGTTGTACATGGAAAGTGCAATCTCTTTGCCCTTGCCGGGGTCGTTGAAGGCTCCTACGGTAGCCTGCAGCACATCACAATCGGGGTTGACGTATTTGACTCCGGCGATGAAACCTGCCACACCTTCACGAAGGTTGGGGAAATCCATGCCCAGAATTACTCCTACGGTATTCTCCTTGTTTGCCTTGTCCATGGTACTGAGGGTTCCCAAACCTGCAACAACACCACACAAGAAGGTCTGTTCAGCCCATTTGGTGGAAACCGATCGAACCCCTTCAATTACGGCTGATGAATCGATGAAGGATATCTTTTGGTTGGGGAAGTCTTTTTTGATTTCTTTCAATGCTTCGAGCTGGTCATTGCCCAAAGCGATGATTAAATCATAGGTTCCTGCTTCAGCAAACATTCTGTTTTGCGGCAGGAAATCACTTGGTGACTTGGGTTCTACATAGTCAAACGTAATGCCCAAGGCTTCTTGAGCCTTTTGCAGACCCTCATAGGCCATATCGTTGAAATTCTTATCCCCGAGCCCACCGGTGGAGAGGACGAGCCCGATGCTCGGCGCCTTCGCCGGTTTTACCTCGGCACTTTCCTTGTTTCCCCCGGCAGTCAAAGTGAAGAGTGCCAAACATGCAATCAAGAACAGACAGGTCAGTTTTTTCATTGGTAGTTCCTCCTGGGCTGCATACAGCCTTCTGTATGTACAGCGTATGAGGCGGTTACCCTTTTGCAAAGACTGAATCATGACCTGTTTCATCAAGGTTTTGACATTGAAGCCTCGACGTGGAGGTTCTTCTATCGTAATTTTGAGATTTCTTGTTCTTTTCTGACTTCTTCAGGATTGATGCCCATGTACTTCTTGTAAAGCTTGGAAAAATGGCTGGCAGAAGCATACCCGACCTGATTGGCAATGTCATAAATCTTGTCATTGGTTTCGGTGAGAAGCTTTTGTGCTTGTTGGAGGCGGAGCATCATAAGGTGGACACTGAAGTTCTCCCCTGTTTTCTCTTTGAAAAGACGGCTGAAGTACTCTGCAGAAAGACTGACATGGTCAGCGGTTTCGACTAGCGAGATGGGCTGCGAGTAGTGTTCGTTCATGTACGCCAATGCTTTCTGGATTCGCTGCGAATATGTATCGCAGAGAGCTTCATCCAAGATGCATAGGGAATCATGTATCCGCTTTTTACATTCCTCGAATGAGTCGGGCTCCTTGCTTGCTTCAGTAATTTTGTTTTGCTGGGTATGCATGACTCGTTCCTCTACGGTAAAGAGCATGCGTAGGCAGGCTTCTTTGGCCCATTGAATATCCTCAAGCCCAACCCGACTTAGCTGTTCAAGCCAATGCGTTAGCAGGGTTCTGGTTTTATTACTATCTTGCAGTTGCAAGGCTTCAAATATCTCAGTACTGGCTTTCCAGATTTGTTGACGGTCGATTATTGGTGAGGAGTGGAAAAAGGACGTGGTTAGTTGTCTCTCTTGCGGATAAAAGAAACCGGCAAGCACCATTTGGTCGGTTTCATGCAGTGCGGTGAGCAATTCTGAAAGGTCGTTCCTAGTGTGAGAAACGCCTATAGTATTTTTCGTAGTCGTCAGTAGAGCGGAGGTCAGTTTCTGGATTCTAGCATTGAGGGCACTGCAAGTTGATTCTTGGAGAAACACCATAACTGTATGTTTTTGGAGGGCGGCAAGGCAGAGTGTTGGTTTTTCAAGTGCAATCATGTTGTCGATCACCTGTCGTTGGATGAAGAGATCTGTTTCCTCAAGGCCGATGAGACAGTACGGAAGGGCGTCTTGCATGCCATGCCGATGCATGAATGTACGGGCGAAATCTCCATCCCCGGCATGTTGATACAGGTCATAGATGTCAAGGAATCCATTTGCGTACATGTCGGTTTGTTTGCCCTGAAGCAGGTCCTTTTTATGTTGATGCAGGGTTTCTATGGCTTCGATGAGGTCAGTGGCTCTCATCTCACTTTTGAGCAGGTAGTGCTTGGCCCCATAAGCGAGGGCGGTACGGGCATAGGAGAACTCGGCATAGTTGGAAAGGATGATGAAGTTCGTGTACGGAAGGCTTTGCAGGATCTGTTTCATCATCCCAAGACCATCCAAACCAGGCATCATGATATCAGTAATGACCAGATCGGGGCGGTATTGCAGGGCCATTTCAACGCCTTCCTGCCCGTTTCTCGCTTTGGCGATCAGCTTGAGGTCTCGCTGTGGTTCCCGTTCGATGCAATATGCAACCCAATCCCTGATCGGAGCTTCATCATCAACTACAAGGATGCTCAACATGGTGTGTTTTCTCCAATTCGTTATAGACTCGTGCCGGAATGGTGATATGAATGGTGGTACCTTCATGTTCCTTGCTGGTGATTGAAAGTCCGAATGCGGTACCGTAATTCAGCTGGATCCGTTCCTGAACGTTATGCAGCCCGACTTTATTCAGGGTGGCATTCTTTGCCAATGCAGTCTGAGCCTCATCCTCTTTCATTCCAAACCCACTGTCTTCAATGGCTATGTGAAGGATTTGTCCTTCTCTCTTGGTTCTGAGCGTGATGATGTTGATATGATTGAGTCCTTCGTTATGGAAAATGGCATTTTCAACCAAGGGTTGAAGAATGAATGAGGGAATTTCCAAATCGAGTGTTTCTTTTTGCAACTCTTTCTGCAGAATAAAACCGTCGGGATAGCGGTATGATTGTACCTTCACGTAATGGTCGATGATGGCGATTTCCTCCGAAAGCGAGATGAATTGGTCGCTGCGATTCAAGGTTGCCCGCAAGAGTTTCGTGAAATGAAAGAGCATTTCGCTTGCATTCTCCGTTTTGCCCATATCGATGGAAAACCGTATGGAGCTGAGGGTGTTGTAGATGAAATGCGGATGTATCTGGGCTCGAAGGAAATCGAGCTCAGCCAGTCGTTTGGCTTTTTCTGTCTCTGTGATGGTTGCTAAAAGATTGTTGATTTTGTCCACCATGGTGTTGAAGGAGGCTGCCATCTGCCCGAACTCATCATTTGTATGTACGGTTGCCCTTACGTTCAGGTCGCCTGAGGCAACGGTATCGAGCATCGTATTCATGCCGATGATCGGCTTTGCGGTCTGATGACGGAAACGGGATATGATGTAAAGCATGGTGAGGATGCTGATGAAGAAGAGTATAATGATGAACCATTGCATCTTCTTCAGCGATGCCATGACAACTGCGATGTTGCTTTGCTGGACCAAATACCAATCGGATCCGCCTATTTGCTGATAGAAAAGCATGGCCTGCTTATCCTGCGATCGTACATACCCCGATGCTCGTTGTCCCAGCCCGGCAGGATTTGCATCAAGGAAGTGAGTCCCGATGAGCGTTTTATCTTTTGCAGAGAGTACTGTGCCCTGCTCATCGACTATTACAAATATCTTCGATTCCGATTGCAGGTCCTTGTAGGAGTCGTACAGTACTTTCTCGCTGACATCGAGGATGACGTACCCGTAGAAATCGCCGTTGACCGGATCTATGAGCGGATTGCTGATACAGAAAGAGAATTGCTGTACCCCTCGTCTGCCAGGGTGCTCAATCATGGGGAGGATTGTGGGTGCGCTGCTTGAAAGTTTTCCGCTCTCCAAGAGAGAAGGCAGCACTGCATTCTCAGTGTATCGCGGTGAGATCTTGTGAAAGGACTGTTCCGATTCGTACAACACATGCAAGGTGATCAAGTTTGATTCCGGGTAGGTGACCCAGATGGTATTATTCACTTTGTTGCCTAGATAGGTGGAAATTTCCTCCTCGAATGCTGCTTTCTGCTTATTTTTATGCGCATACAACTTTTCAATGAGCACACTGTCATAGGAGACTTCCTGGGTAAGTGAAATAAGGCGATTCATGGTTTGAGCACTACTGTCCGTTGCGTATTTTTGCAATGACCGGTTGTAACCAATGACCTCTTGTTCCACGGTTCGGTATAGATAGAAGAGGACAGTCCCTCCCATCAACAACGTGACGAGCGTCATGACCAGCGCGAGCAGAATGAACATCTTGGTGATATAGCTGGAGCGTGCCATCTTCATGGGTGCAGTATATACGAGAGATGGGCAGCTGTCAGTAATGGGATTGTGTAGTGGTATTATGAAACGATGTTCCCGAGAAAAGGGCCGATGAGAAAGGTTGGTGGAGCAATCTATCGGCATTTTTCAGTTCCAATCAGATGCAAGACAAGAATGGAACAAGAATCCCCGGCAATCCTTCCTAAATATCAATAGATGCGAATGTCGGATGAGAGGTAGCATATTCTATGCTTGCAATCTTCTCATTCGTGATTTAATCAACGCTTCAAATGCTTGTTTCTCATGTCTGGTGCAATACCTTTAAGGTAGGGGTGCTCAGGTTTCATCCTTCTGCTCAATAGGGCCCGGTACTACCTGGCTTCCAAACATTGCCAACGCTTGATTTACTTTATCCAGCCTTACAGTAGGCTTGCCTTGTTCCAGTTCACGGACAAACCGAAGGCCAAGTCCCGCTCGAAGGGCAAATTCTTCCTGGGTAAGCTTATTCCGTTTTCTTTGTTCCTTGATGAATCGCGCAATTGAATCCATAGGTATAATTTATACCCGAACGGGTAATAATACAAGAGAATTTTGTTGGTTTATACTCGGAAGGGTGTAAATAGGTACATTTCTCATGATGCCTTAGTGAAAGGGGTGATGATTCCATCAGATTGTCTTTGAGTGAATTTTTCTATTGTGAATCACAACTTGCTCTTTGCCATCTTTAGATTCTGATATACTCTCTGAACATGGCGACAATAAAGGATATTGCAAAGGTAGCTGGTGTTTCCCAAGGGACCGTCTCAAATGTCTTGAACGGCAAGGGGAATGTCAGTAGTGACAAGATGCTTCGTGTTGAAGCTGCCGCCCATTCACTTGGCTATACGGCCAATGAAAAGGCTAAGATGCTTCGCAAAGGCTCAAGCAATATCATAGCTCTTATAATCCCCAATCCACAGGATCGCCATTACGTCGATTTTCAAATCTCATTTACGGCATTTATTGAAGCTCAAGGTTATGAATCAGTGGTGTACTATAGTGAAGACAATGCAGAACGGGAACGCTCATTGGTTGAGCAAATCAAGGCTTCCATGGCACCGGGTCTTGCTTGTTTTTCTTCGGTTGGAGCAGAAGCTTACAAGGTGTATCAAGAGTTGGGATTTGACCCTGCAAATGTCCTTTTTATAGAAAGAAAAGGAGGACCTCTTTGGATTGGTTTCGACTATGCAAAAGCTGCTGCTGATATCGCTGCCTATTTAAGACAATGTGAAGTAGATTCGATGTGTGTAGTTACTGAAGAGAAAGCGGATAACGACGAGACATTTATACAGTTGCTGCGTGAACAGTACCCATCTCTTTCTCACGTTCGAACCAATCTTTTCAATCGAAAATCTAAATTACTTAGTTTGCACGAGAGCCTGCCTCCTTCATGTGTTGTAACAACACATCCTGGGCTCGCCAGAGTTTGGAAGAATATCCAGCAGAGTTTCTTTCCAGAGACTCCAAGCAGACTCATAACCCTGAGTACGTTGAATACCCTGCCTGAAGAAGACTTTGAACGATATGAGCTCAATTACCGATATTTAGGAAGAAAAGCTGCTGAACAACTCCTTAATGCGCTTTCCAGCCATCAAACTTCTGCATGTGTTTTACCCAACAACGGGTTTCGAACCTGGTCGAAATCCAGAATGGAGCCTTGTTTATTGCGAGTGTTGCTTCTAGCAACTCCCCATAGTTCAGCTTTACAGCATTTTGCACAAAAATTCAGTCGAGAGACAGGTATTGCCATCTCTGTTGAGATAGCTTCCTATGAAAGAATCAATGAAGTACTTGTCTCTGAGACGCTTGCATCCGAGTATGATATATTGCGTATTGGTGCAGACGTATTTTCCTGGGATGCCCCCAAGGTGCTGAGACCGCTTGATGAAATTCCATATTCGGTGGATTCGGTGTTCACAAATCTGGTTGAAGGGGTGGAACAACCCTATACCCATGTGAGGGGCAGACGGTACGCAATACCTATTTCTCCGAGTTTGCAAGTTCTGTTTTATCGAAAAGACCTATTTGAGAAGCCTATGTATCGAAGGATTTACCAAGAGACATATCATGAGACATTGAAGGTCCCTTCAACATTCAATCAGTATAATCGCATTGCCGGATTCTTCTCCAATGCAATCAATCCAATTTCTCCCATTCAGTACGGCTCAACCTTGTTGTTGGGTAAGAAGCCTGTAGTTGCAGGCACAGAGTTCATGACCAGATACTTCAGCTATGCTCCCTCCCTTTTTGAAGAGGGTCTGCCCAGACTGATCTCTGATGAAGCAGAGCGGGCTATGCAGGATATACTCTCGCTACGGCACTCCATCAGTTCTCCCCAAACATGGTGGACTGAAGCAGCACAGGAATTTGCCAATGGCAAAACGGCAATGACTATTCTCTTTTCCAATTTTGCTAGTGAATTCTTTGGTAAGAACTCTCAAGTCTCCGACAAGATCGGCTACAGCATGGTTCCGGGATGCAGACCTTTGCTGGGTGGCGGGAGTTTAGGGGTTACCCGCGCCTGCCGTCATCCTGAACAAGCATTACGTTTTATAGCGTGGATGGCTAGCGAACCTGTGGCCTCTGCGGTTGCTTTGTTTGGGGGAAATCCCATTACTGCCAGCACTCTCACCAATTACGAGGTCATCGAAGCCTTCCCTTGGATGGAAATGCTCTCCACCGGGTTTACTCAAGCATTAGGACAACGAACTCCATCCACGAACTGCGCCCCATTCAATGATCATAAGTTTGTAAACTTGTTGGGTGAAGCAGTATGGAGGTGTTGGTATGAACAGGTTCCGATTAAAAAATCATTGCAAAGGGCTCAACAAGTATATGAAAGAGAGAGGGAAAGTTTCATACGTTGATATCTGAATATTTAAATTGACACGTTTCAATTTTGGATGCGATACTACTGAGGTAGAAAAGCTTAAACCAACAGGCAAGGTAGTATGTCCAACATTGACTCTGCTGCACTAGCTGAACGACTCTTTCATGCCTACGATATCAGGATTGATGCCGGCTTGCTTGATTATGATCATGCTCGTCGGCTGTTTGATGCCATCGCAGTATATGCCAGAACCATATTGAAGGTTGATTCAGTTTTGTTATGTCGAGACGCACGGCTCAGTGGCAACTCTCTCTTGCAACAAGGCATCGAGCACTTCTCCTGCTTAGGGTTCTCCGTTCATACAGAATTGAATCCCGTGTCGACCTGCCAATTCTATTTCAGCTGTTCGCGTCTTGGCTCCATATTGGGCATCATGATAGGAGCTTCCCATAATCCGGGAAGATATACCGGCCAGAAGCTGGTAGGCCCTTATTGTATTCCCATCGCACAGGATATTGGACCGGCAGGCGGGCTTACCCAAATTCGTCAATTGTTTATACAAGGTACAGCCCTTGATCTTGCTTCAAAGCGAGGAGACATCCTTTGCATCGAAGACCGTACAGCATATGTACAGGCTTGCTTATCGTGGGCTGGTGTTGAAAAAGGTTCGTTGCATGGGCTTAGGGTAGTGCTTGATTTTCTCAGTGGAACCGCTGCGGCTGAGGTGTTGCTCGGCTTGCAAGAAGCAGGAGTGCATTTTGTTGCAAGAAATGTAGTTCCTGACGGGAATTTTCCGTCAGGCCCGCCCAATCCCATTCTAGAACAAAGTATAAAACCGACTGTAGCGTATCTGAAAGAACATCCTTCCTATGATTTCTGCTTCTGCTTCGACGGCGATGGTGATAGGGTCGATACAATCGCTCATGGCTTGGTAAACGTGGAACCGTCCTTGGTACTTGCATTTCTTGCCCCCGGGTTCAAGCGGTTTCATCCTGATTCAGCATCCACAGCTTTCGGATTCGATCCTAAAGCCAATCCTTTATTGGTTAATTCAATCAAGGCATATGGTGCCAAGCCCCAACTGATTCCCAACGGACACTCAAAGATCAAGGAACTGCTTGTCAAGCGAAATGCGCAGGGAATGGTGGCTGCAGTGGAGGAGAGTGCCCACTACTATATTACTCTTGCTTATGAAGGAAGAATTGTAGCTACAGAGAGCACTCTTCTCATTATACTGCTCTTTTTGAAAACTTGGAGAGAAGAGAAGCAACGCTTTCTCGATTTGCTTGACTTGCAGAATTCTGTCGAACGTAAGCGGGAATGGGGGTACACCTACGCAAACGATAGTAATCGAGCAAAGGCTCTTTCGAGGGTTGAGAAAGCCTTTCTATCCCAGGGATTCGAATCGGTTAACACCCAAGCCGATGGAACACTACTTGGATCTTCGTTGCTCAGGATTGGAGCGGCTGGTGAAAGTCCAGTATGGGCTTGCATTTCTCAACGCTCGAGTGAAAGTGAGGAAGGGGTTGCACGCTGGTCGGTAGTAGCCTCCGATGCAGGACTACTCGCACAATGTGTAGATACGATTGATACGATTGCTGCCCAAGATGCAATCGGATCCTATCAAGGATAATGGAGAGAATTCATGGTTGAAATCAAGGAATTGGTTAAAAGGTATCCATCAGGACAAGAAGCGCTTAAAAGTGTGTCGTTGACACTGAAAGAGAATACTGTCATGGCACTTATAGGCCCTTCAGGAGCAGGAAAGAGTACCTTGATCAGGTGTATCAACCGCTTGGTGGAACCCACCTCCGGTTCAATTATGATAAATGGCGTCAATGTCTGTGATCTCGGTAAAAAGGAACTTCGCTTGAGACGCAGGAAAATTGGTATGATTTTCCAGGAATACGCCTTGGTTGATCGATTGACGGTTATGGAGAATGTACTTTCAGGTCAACTTGGATATGTTGGTTTTTGGCCCAGCACTTTGCGTCGTTTTCCTCAAGAAGTGGTCACTCAAGCCTACACACTGCTTGAGCGTGTGGGACTATCGGACTTTGTCGACAACCGTGCTGACCAGCTTTCAGGCGGGCAACGGCAGCGGGTGGGTATCGCCCGTGCCCTTATCCAGAATCCAGAACTCCTGTTGGTGGACGAGCCGACGGCAAGCTTGGATCCCAAAACCAGCAGGCAGGTTATGCGCTTGATTGTAGAATTGGTGCAGGAGCGTAATCTGCAGTGCATCATCAATATCCATGATGTGGTTCTAGCCAAGCAGTTTGCACAACGAATCGTTGGTCTTCAGGATGGTAGGATTGTCTTCGAAGGACAAAGTGCTGATTTGGATGTCAATGTCCTCAATACGATTTATGGAGAAGAAGATTGGAATATTTCGAAGAAAAAGAAAGAAGATGAGGACGACGAAGCCGACATCTTTTCCATGGGAGAGTGAGCATGCAAAAGGTGCAAACTACATGGAGAAAGAAACGAAAGATTGAAAGCCCTTTCCTGCGATACGGCATTCTTGTACTGGTGCTGGTCTACTTGTATCTGGCTGGGAAAGGCATTCAAGTAGACTCTGACCGCGTGGCACGAGGCCTTTCACGAGTGGGATTGTTATTCTCAGGATTTTTTCAACCTGATTTCCAATCGCGTGGCAAATACATCGTTGAGGGTATACTTGAGAGTGTGGCAATGACGTTGGCTTCATCGGCTTTTGCCATGGTTTTGGCTATTCCTCTTGCTCTTGGTGCATCGAGAAATATTGTACCCAAATGGGTATACCTCATCTGCCGTGTCTTTTTGATGCTGATCAGAAGTCTGCATGTTGTGATACTGGGTATCATTTTTGTTATCATGTTTGGTTACGGTCCATTGGCTGGAGTACTGACCTTGGTGGTTAACGGAGTGGGCTTCATCGGCAAGCTGCTTGCAGAGGATATAGAGAATATTCAGGAAGAGCAACTGGAGGCCATTCGTGCCACAGGGGCAAATTGGCTACAGACAGTGGTGTATGCTGTTTGGCCGCAGGTTTCAACAAGATTCATCGGGTTGTCCATCTACCGTGCAGATATCAGCTTCAGACAGTCGACGGTCATTGGTATCGTCGGAGCCGGTGGGATAGGTGCAGTGCTCGACACGGCGATGGGGCGCTACGATTATCATACTGCTGGAGCGATTCTTTTGGTAATTATCATCATGGTTTTGGTAACCGAGTATGGCTCGAGTGCAATCCGAAGGAGGATAGTCTAATGCCCATCCACAAAGACGGAACAACATTTTTCTGGAAGCGTCGGACTGTTTCCCAGCAAAGGACTCGCTTCTTTTCCTTCCTTGTCATTCTTGTCATATTCCTCATTTCCTCCTCCTATATCGGCAGGCAGACAATGTGGGAGTTTGTTTCCGATGCACCAGTGCAGATTCGTGACTTTGTAAGTCGTATGTTTCCCCCTGATGTAAAGTATTTCGGCAGGATTATGCCGGCTCTGTGGGATACTATCACTATTTCTGTGTTTGGCACCGGTATCGCAGTGGTTATATCATTTTTACTCGCGATTATGGCGGCTAAAAACACTACCCCCAACAGTGCAGTACGCATGGTGGTGCTGACAGTCATTGTTGCCTCACGATCGGTCAATAGTATGATTTGGGCGTTGTTGATCGTCCAGATTGTTGGGCCTGGCTTATTGGCAAGCATCATTGCGATTGCTATCCGCTCGTTGGGTATGATCAGCAAACTTATGTATGAAGCAATCGAAGAAATCAATAAAGAGCCTATAGAGGCAATAACTGCTACAGGGGCAACGAAAGCACAAGTCTTTATGTATGGGTACCTCCCACAGTTGATGCCCTCATTTGTCGGGACTTCAGTCTATCGTTGGGAAAATAATATCAGGGAATCAACAATTATCGGCATAGTTGGCGGAGGTGGTATCGGCATGTTGCTGAACTCTTCCATCAACCGCCTTGCATGGGATCAAGTGATGTCGATTCTGATTGTTATCTTTTTTACTGTTGTAGTTGCTGAATGGGTTTCTGCAAAGATTCGTAAATCCATATCGTAAGGATATTTCGGTACATTGATACCAGAGAATAAAAGGAGAGAACGATGAGAAAAAGTGTAGTATTGGTCTTGATTCTTTGTTTCGTAGCAAGCTTTGCCTTTGCCCAAGGGGCCAAAGAGCAGGTTGAACCGACACAGTACGGCGAACTCGATCCTATGTATGTGGATAAGGATGGTGACATGGTCGCTGATCCTCCTGCCGACTCAAAGCAGTGGCTTGACCCCGATACCTTGGTGTTTGCCTATGCACCGGTAGAAGATCCTGCAGTCTATGAAGAAGTGTTTGTGGACTTCCAAAAACACCTTGAGGCAAAGACTGGCAAAAAAGTGAGATGGTTTGCTGTTACCAGCTATGCTACTCAGATTGAGGCAATGAGAGCCGGCCGCCTCCATGTTTCCGGTTTTGCGGCAGGAACTGTACAGGATGCAGTCAATACCGGTGGATTTGTCCCGATGGTTATTATGGGTGCCGAAACCGGCATGACCGGGTATAAGATGGCGATTATCGTACACAAGAACTCAGGTATTACCACCATTGAAGGCTTGAAGGGTAAGACCATCGCATTCGTTTCTGAGAGTTCAAACTCTGGTTACAGTGCTCCTCGAGCCATTCTGTATGATCAGTTTAAGATGCTGCCTACCAAAGACTATAAAGTAGCCTTCTCTGGCAAACATGACAACTCAATTGCTGGTGTTTTCAACGGAGACTATGATGCCGGAGCCATTGCTGATACAGTATTGCAGAGAATGGTTGCAGGAAACCGTGTTCCTGATCCTGCAGAATGGATGACGCTGGTTTTTGAGTCTCAAACATTCCCCCCGACAGCTTGGGGCGTAAACTATCGTATAGCACCTGAATTGCAGGCAAAGATACGTGATGCGTTTCTCAGTTACAACTGGGCAGGTACGTTGATGAAAGAGACTTGGCCGGAGAACGATAGGTTTATCCCGGTCAATTATGAGAAGGATTATGCCATCACTCGAGCTATCAGAGCTGGTAGTGAGGAAGTTGCAAAACTATTGGGCGAGTAATTCGTTTCCATTGGGGGTATGCCGATGGCATACCCCTATCAATGAATGAAGGGTTAAAAATGGTAGTAGATATTCTTGGGTATTCTGGGAGCATGCAAACTCAGGATTCTTCCAACACGAGTCTGTTGATTACATCCGGGAGTACCAGTATTCTCGTCGATACTTCCGGTAGTCCGGCACAAGCTTTGCTTCAACGCAATTTCAATCCAGACTTATTGGATGCAATTGTCTTGACACATGCACACGTAGATCATCTATATGCCCTTCCTTCTTTGTTGCATAATCTCTGGATGCGGAAGAGGCAGAAAGAACTGTTGATTGTGGGGAATTCTGAAACTTTGGAAGCTGCGAAACAGTTGTATCAATTTTTCCATCTGGACTGTAAACCGAGTCTCGATTCGATTATTTGTTGGGCTGACGCATGCAAGCAAGTTGGTGACATTGAAATAGAGACGTTTTCACTTTATCACCGGCCTCAAATGACTACGCAAGGGTACACGTTTTTTGATGGAACGGGGAAAGTGGCATACTTTCCTGACAGTGTGGTTCAAAAACCCTATCCTGATTGTGCAGAAAACTCCCAACTATTGATTCACGAGGTCGGTGGACTGGATGTTGATAGGCAGGCGTTGCATCATGATGGTCATTCAAGCGCTTTTGAAGTTGCACAGCTGGCAAAAACGCTCAATGCACAGGCATTGCTGTTAGTCCATCTCCCTCCCTCAAAAGCGATTCATTCTGCAATACTCGAAGAAGCAAGCGGTATCTTTCCAACTGTCCGCATGCCTATGGAATATTCTTCCTTTATCGTATCCTGAACTAAATCCTACTCCTCAGTGTGTGCTGATATGGCATTATTGACCATATGATCAGGGATTCCTGGTCCTAATCCGCCCCAAACGGTTTCCCGGTTTCTTGAACACCACTCCTTCCCCTCGCTAGAATGGCCTTAGGCAAAGGAGTGATGATGGGCAGCAACAACAGCAAGCTTGGACTCTTTGACAGTGTGCACCTTCTTGTGGGGGGAATGATCGGGTCGGCAATATTCTCACTGTCGGGTATCACCATCCTGCAGGCCGGTCCTGCTTCCTTGCTTTCATGGATTCTTGGTGGCCTCATCCTGCTAGCCTATGGACTGCAGACGGCAGAGCTTGCTTCTCGCTATCCACAAAGCGGCGGGATATTCAACTTCCCGGCGCAACTCTTGGGAAAAACACGAGAACAGGGCAGGCTCTGGGGTTGGATTTCAGCGTGGGCCTATCTCTTCGGCTGTATTGCCGGTGCTGCTTTCTCTGCCATCTACATCGGCATTTACCTGGGAGTAGCGTTTCCAGCCCTTGGCTCAATGCAGGTACCGCTTGGTCTGCTTGCCGTTTTGTTCAGTGGGGCGTTGAATATCGCCCGATTTAAAATTACCGGGAGAGCTACCACAATTCTCACCCTCTTTCTGGGTGGAACGCTGCTGCTGTTTGCCATAGCGGTATTTACCAGCGGCAGCTGGGATGCTTCCCTGCTGCTTCCTTTCTTTACCCAGGGCAGTGGAGGGTCCACCGGTTTTCTCGATGCCCTTCCTCTGGCCATGGTTGCTTATGGGGCGATTGTTGCTCTTTCCTTCTTGGTTGGGGAGGTAGAGAAACCGAATAAGACCGTGCCCAAGGCGATGGCAATCGCCATGGCCGTGGTGCTTGTTTTCTATCTGGCTGTACTGGTGGCGACCCTTGGGCTGGTCTCAGCAGGCTTCCTTGAGGCTAATGAAGGACTGCGCTATATTCCCCTCTATGCCGCCGCTTCCTTCCTGCCCAAACTTTCCTTTCTGACTCCCTTGATCTCCATCTCCGCCGTCTTGGCCTTGGTCACCACCATGATCGTCACCATGGCCCTTGCCGCCCACACCCTGCTTTCGTGTGCTGAGAATGGCGTGTTGCCTCAATTCCTTGCAAAGACAGGAAAACAGTCGGGCTCACCGCTTTATGCAACAGCAGTGGTAGTTGTGGTGACCGGCTTGTTTGCAGCGTTTCCACAGCTGACCAATATCCTGATAAACCTCGGTGCCCTGTGTAATGTCATCGTGGTAGCCATTGTCTGTGTAACGGTGCTTGCCTCACGCAAGAAGTATCCGAAGCTTGAAGCCGAGCATTTTCGAGCACCGGGGGGAACCATTCTTCCCGTCATTACCTTGGCCGTTCTCGTAGCAAGTTATATTCCCAGTATTCTTCAGGGAGGCTGGCAGGTATGGGTGGCCACAACTGCATACTACCTGCTGGGAATGCTGTTATACCGAGGTCGGAGGCAGAGCGTATGAGCATTGCCTGTGGAGTATTTGACGGGGTGCATAGGGGTCACCAGGCTCTCCTCTCCCAAAAGCCTGATACCGTGTATGTATTGCCTTCCTCATCAGCGCTGGTTCTGACTACCGCCGAAGAGAAACAGGCTCTGCTCACAGCCTATGCCGGGCCAACGGCTCATATCGAGTTTGTTGATCAACTGCCTGGACACTCCTCTTCTGAAGTGCTCTCTGTTGAGCCAGTGCTCTATGACAATCTTCCTATCAGCAGCGAACGTATTCAGGCAGCCCTGCTTGCGGCACAGATTGAGGATGCAGAGGCCATGTTGGGGTATCCGTACACCCTTTATGGTGAAGTGGTGTATGGCAGGCAGTTGGGAAGAACGGTGGGTATGCCCACTGTCAACCTCAAGACCGCTGATGAAAAATTGCTTCCCGCCCACGGCGTGTATGGGACGATTACCATCGTCGACGGAATCCGCTACCTGGGCGTGACGAGCATCGGGCCGAGGCCTACGGTGGACAACCTTCCTACTGTTACCATCGAGACCTTTCTGCTGCATTTCAATCGTGAACTCTACGGGCAGTACATCAGCCTGGAACTGAAGACATATATCCGTCCCATCACCAAGTTCGAGAGCCTTGAGGCAGTGAGAAAGAAGGTGGATGAGGATGTGCTGTATGTGATGGGCAAGAACCTGCTGTAGCTGCTTGTGCTGGACGTCTGGCAATTCTCATGATACCGTCTAGTCAGAGGTTTTGTGCAGAATGTCTGATTTGTATAATTATGGTTCTTTTACGATGCCGGGAGAGTCCGGGTATGAAGAGCTGACCTTGCAGTTGGCTAAGAAGTGGGGCTCGGATGTCATCCGCGATTGTGATGGCACCAAGCTTTCTGATCAGCTGCTTTCTGCAGGGATGGATGTGTATTCCACCATCTGCATCATTCGTGAGCACAATGCGTTTATCAATGAGCATCCAGAGTACCAGCAGCAGGTCTTTTTGGAGAGCGGGAGAGTGCTTGCCACCTCCTCTGCTGTTTCCATTACTCTTCTGTCCGGATACTTTACCAAACAGTTTTGTGTGAACAAGGAATCAACATCCTATTGGCAGGTCTATGACAGGACCACTGATACCGTGGTTCCCCGCATCAATTGGTCGTTCGATGCAGAGAGTGATAGCGTCACCATCCAGGGTACTACACAATGGCACCACTACAGCGTGAACTTCCTGGCCTTCCGCATCTGGGAAGAGATAAACATGTACAACCATGTGACCAACAGCTGGGATAAGGAGCCGCTCAAGCAGCTTGACCCCCGCTATCCAGAGGTTCAGGAGTATCTGCGCTCATGGTTGACTACATGGTGTGAAGAGCATCCGGAGACCGATGTGGTACGGTTCACCTCCCTGTTTTACAACTTTGTCTGGATCTGGGGCGGTGATGAACGCAATCCCTTCTTGTTCACCGACTGGGCTTCCTACGATTTCACTGTCAGCCCGCTGGCTCTTGAGCTGTTTACTGCAGAGTATGGGTATAGACTTACCAGCGAGGACTTCATCAACCAAGGGTATCGTAATCCCAATCATATGGCTTGGAAGCAGAAGATGGTGGACTACCTGTGGTTCACCAACCGTTTTGTCTGCTCGTTTGCCAAGGAGCTGGTGGACATTGTCCACCGCTACGGCAAGAAAGCCTATGTGTTCTATGACGACAGCTGGGTGGGCATGGAACCTCAGTCTGAGGCCTTCGGTACCATTGGTTTCGATGGGATTATCAAGTGCGTGTTCTCGGCCTTTGAAGTCAGGCTCTGCAGCGCAGTGCCTGGCAAGCTGACCCATGAGCTGAGGCTCCATCCTTATCTCTTCCCGGTAGGGTTGGGCGGAGCCCCAACCTTCAAGGAAGGAGGAAATCCTGCCCTCGATGCTCAGAAATACTGGGTGTACGTACGAAGGGCTTTGCTGCGGGCTCCGATCGACCGTATCGGCTTGGGTGGCATTTTGCACTTGGTCGAAGGCTTCCCTGATTTTGTGGATACGATTGCCGATATTGCCAAGCAGTTTCGGATGATCAAGGAATTGCACCAGAGGTCATCGGTCTACAAGGTGAATCTAAAGGTGGGAATTCTGACCAGCTGGGGAAAGCTGAGGACCTGGACGTGCGGCGGCCACTTTCACGAACACCCTGACTTGGATTTGATCAACATCCTCGAAAGCCTGGCAGGCCTTCCCTATGAGGTTGAATTCCTGAATTTTGACGAGATAACCAAAAACAACCTCGAATCGATTGATGTTCTCATCAATGCAGGTTTTGCCGGAAGCAGCTGGAGCGGGGGAGAGCATTGGAAGGATGACAAGATTGTAACAATGCTCACTGAATGGGTGCATGACGGTGGTGTTTTTATGGGGGTTAATGAGCCTTCAGCAGTACAGGGATATGCAAACAACCTCAGGATGGCACCTGTGCTTGGAGTCGATGTTGATGACGGCAGGCGTTTGTGTCATGGACTTTGGAAGGTTGAGCAGGAAGCATCACAGCTGAAGCTGGATATCCGAAAGAAGGACGGTGTGTACCTGATCGATGGTGATACCAAGGTACTGCAAGAAAAGGACAATCTTCCTGTTGTGACCGAACGTTCTTTCGGCAAGGGCAAGGGTATTTACCTCAGTGAGTATCGGTATAGTCCTGAAAATACATTTGCATTGCGTTCAATACTTGAACAGAGTAAACTGCAAGAGAGTCTTTACTGCACGGACAACCCCCTGGTTGACTGTGCATACTTCCCTGAAGCCAAGACGCTGGTGTTGGCCAATGGGAGTGGGCAAAAACAGCGTGTCGTAGTTCGAATTGGGAAGGAATTCATTCCTGCAGAGGTGGAGGGCTTTGCAATAGCTTTGATATCTTATTAATAAACTTGGTCTTTTGATGTTTTGTTGGAATTTTTCAAATGTCTCATATTTCGCTTATTTATATGTCAATCAGCAAAGAAATCTAGTCAATGGATACGAGTGATTGCCGAAATCTAGTTTACATGGGCATAGAAGAATGATAGGCTTCAATCTAGCCGTGGGATGGGATGTATATGCGATGCATTTGTCTCAATCCTAACCATCTTTTTTGTAGGTCCGTCCTGAAAAAGAGTGGCTGTATATACCCCGTTTCCAGAACTTTCTGGGTTGGGGAAGGTCTGTCCTTTGGATTGAGATTCTCTACTTGATTACATCTACAATCAAATCCTAGGAGCCAAAGCCGAGATGTCTGTGCCTCGTATGAGGTAGGTGCATCCGGTGTATACCGCAGTATTGCAAGCTAGGTAGGTTCGCATGTATCAAAAGATAGTACACCAGAAGCGTCTGTACATGACCTTTGTGGTAGCATTCCTCTATCTGTTCCAATTTGTTTACACAGACAGGTTCACCAATATGAGGATGCTGCAGTTTATTATTGTGGATCTATCTGTAGTAGCGTTTATTTTTGCTTTTCATGGTTTTGAGCTGAATACTCTCAAAAGCAAGCATATCATCTTTATTTCAACAGTCATTGGTTCGTTTCTCGGTGTTCTGCTTGGCATGTTCTTGGTAATTTTGATATTTGGTGCTCAGAGAGATATCTATCGGCATGAGTTCATTGCTACCTTTGTTGCTGCAATTGTTGGTATTCCCTTCTTCTCTTGGATGTATTATCGCATCATCATGAAGGTGATTCCTCCTACTCGATGTGTAGTGATAGGAGAGCCGAAAAAATACAAGGCATTGACTGATGAAGTGCAGATTGCTTCCCATGGGAAAGTTGTTATCGATAGCTGGATTACCACAATAGAACAAGCCGAAGAAGTCTCAAGTTCGATTGGGACCAAATCAATCCTCATTGCTGATTTAGCGTTGTACCGCAAGTTGACAGAGCTTTTACATGGTTTGGAGAAACAGGGCGTCCAGAAATATTTCATTACTGATGTAGCAGAATATTGGCTCTATAGAATCCCCTTGCAGTTGGCTGAAGAGTATCGTGATCACTATGAGATTCTCCTCAATCAAGCACCAATTTCACAAGAAAAACGGGTGATGGATATTGTCCTTGGATTGATGATGATGCTTATTGCTTTACCATTTATTGCTGTATTCGGCGTCTTGATTGTTCTGAATTCGGGTTTCCCCATTATCTTCAAGCAACCCAGGATTGGCTTATATGAGCAGTACTTTATGTTCTATAAGCTGAGAAGTCTTAAAGTAGATAAGAAAGCAGAGAATTCAGAGAATCCCAACGGGACCATTACACAGCGGATTACGCTAGTCGGAAAAATTCTTCGCAAGACCCGTGTTGATGAGTTCCCGCAGTTCGTAAATATTCTTAATGGTACGATGTCTGTTGTAGGCCCAAGGCCTGAGATGCAGGTCTACCATGATAAGTGGATTGAAGAAATCCCGTTCTATGGCTATCGCAACATGGTTCGACCCGGTCTTACCGGATGGGCTCAGATCAATTATGGGCATACTACAACCAAAGAAGAGTATATCCGCAAGACAGAATTTGATTTGTACTATGTAATACATAAATCAATTCTCTTTGATATTCAGATCATCATGCAGACGTTCGAGACCTTTCTGGGAATGAAGGGTGGTAGGTAACCATTCCATGCATATTCTGGTTGAGTCACAGTTCTTCTATCCTGAACAGATGCGAATCAATGACATCTGTGCTGCTTTAGTTGAGCGTGGCCATACGGTAACGGTAGTTACCAGTATTCCAAATTATCCACAAGGAAAATTTTATCCCGGATATGGGATTTTTAAACGGCGTAAGGAGACCTACAGAGGAATTTCCATCATTCACCTTCCCGTAATTCCGCGCGGTAAAGGCTTTATTGGACTGACTCTGAATTATATTTCCTTTGTACTTTCTGGATGGTTTTTCGCTCAATTTACAAAGCTCCAACCTGATGTCGTATTTATGAATATGAGTTCTCCGATGACACAAAGTCTTGTGGGAACATGGTTAGCTCAAAGGCGCCGCATTCCGAGTGTGATTTATATCATGGACCTTTGGCCTGAGAGCTTCCAAGTGATAACAGGTATTTCTTCGGGTTTCATTCTTCGGCCTTTGGGGAACATGGTTGATCACATATATAGCCAGGTAAATCATGTCCTCACTTCCTCCTACGGTTTTCTTGATGTTATTGAAGCACGAGGCGTCCCCAAAGCAAAACTTGAATATTGGCCTCAATATGCTGAGGAATTTTATATTCCTCTTGATCAAGGTACATTAGTTAAAGATACACGCATTCCTACTGATGACCGATTAAAAATCATATTTACTGGGAATGTTGGATTAGCCCAGGGGTTGGACTTGCTTGTTCCTGTTGGCGAATCCCTGAAGAACGCAAAATGCTTGGTAACTTTCATTATTGTTGGAGATGGAAGCTATAAAGAGACGTTGATTGCGCAAGTAAACAAACACAATCTCTCGGATTTCTTCCTATTCATTGATCGTCAACCAGCTACCCAAATACCAGGCCTTCTTGCACAGGCAGACGCAGGGTTGGTAATCCTTAAGAAGAGTGAAATTTTCTCAAAGACGCTTCCCGCTAAAGTTCAATCATATATGGCTTGTGCTCTCCCCATACTTGTCTCTGCCGGTGGAGAAGCTCAACGTGTTGTATTGGAAGCTCAAGCAGGATTTGTTGCTCCTGCTGAAGAGACAGGGTCGTTTGTTGATGCTATTTGTTCATTTGCTACCCTGGGTAAAAAGCAAAGAAAACAAATGGGAATGTCTGCGAAGACGTACTCTGAAAAGATGTTTCAAAAAGATACCTTGATTACTCGATTGGAAACAATATTAGAAACAATAGGCAAGGAGTGAATGCATGTTCACTGATAAGACTATCTTGATCACCGGCGGTACGGGCTCCTTCGGCAATGCCGTGCTCGAACGCTTTCTGAATACCGACATAGCAGAAATCCGCATATTCAGCCGTGATGAGAAGAAACAGGACGACATGCGCTACTTCTACAAGAATGACAAGATCAAGTACTACATCGGCGATGTACGCGACTACCGCAGCATCCGCGACGCCCTCAGCGGTGTCGACTTCGTCTTCAGTGCGGCCGCCCTGAAGCAGGTGCCCTCCTGCGAGTTCTTCCCCATGGAGGCGGTGAAGACCAACGTCGTCGGCACCGACAACGTGCTGACTGCCTGCATCAATGCAGGAGTGAAGAAGGTCATCTGCCTCTCCACCGACAAGGCCGCCTATCCCATCAACGCCATGGGGACCAGCAAGGCGATGATGGAGAAGGTCTTTGTTGCAAAGTCTAGGACTGTCGCCGAGGACAAGACGCTCATCTGCGGAACAAGGTACGGCAACGTACTGTGTTCCCGAGGCTCGGTTGTTCCCCTGTTCGTCGAGCAGATCAAGGCGGGAAAGCCCCTGACCGTGACCGAACCCTCCATGACCCGCTTTATCATGACCCTCGACGAGGCTGTGGATTTGGTGCTCTACGCCTACGAACATGCACACACCGGTGACATCCTGGTGCAGAAAGCACCTGCAAGCACCATCGGTGACCTTGCCCAGGCGGTGAAGGAGCTCTTTGGTGCAGACAATGAGATCCGGACCATCGGCATCAGGCACGGGGAGAAGATGTATGAGACGCTGCTCACCAACGAGGAGTGCGCACATGCCTTGGACCTTGGCAATTTCTACCGGGTTCCTGCAGACAACCGCGACTTGAACTATGACAAATATTTCACCGACGGAAACGGCAAGCGCACCACGCTCACCGAGTTCAATTCCAGCAATACTGAATTACTTACCGTTCAGCAGATCAAGGAGAAGCTGCTCACCCTGAAGTACATCCAGGACGAATTGAAGGCATGGGAGAACCGCTAGCATGAGGATACTGGTAACCGGCTCAAGCGGCTTCGTAGGGAAGAACCTCATCGCTGAACTGAGAAGCAAGGGATACGAAGATTTGTATCTCTACGACATCGACACCGATCCGAAGTTTTTGGACTCGTATACCAAGGACTGTGAATTTGTTTTCCACCTTGCCGGAGTAAATCGGCCCAAGGATCAAGAGGAATTCATGCAGGGCAACTTCGGCTTCACCGATACCCTGCTTGCCTCCCTGAAGCGGAACAAGAATACCTGTCCCGTTCTCATCACCTCCTCCATCCAGGCAGAGCTTGACAATCCTTACGGCAGGAGCAAGAAAGCGGGTGAGGACCTGCTCTTCGCCTATGCCCAAGAGATAGGCTCTGTCGTATATGTGTTTCGCCTATCCAACGTCTTCGGCAAGTGGTGCAGGCCCAACTACAACAGCGCGGTGGCCACCTTCTGTTACAACATCGCAAGAGACCTTCCCATCACGGTCAACGACCCTGAGGTGGTCATGAACCTGGTCTATATCGATGATGTGGTCCAGGCTTTCCTCTCTGCACTCAAGGGTGATGTCCTGATTGAGAACAACTTCTGCAGGGTCTCCACCGTCCATACGGTGAAGCTGGGTAGGATTGTTGAGCTTTTGAGGCAGTTCAGGGAGAGCCGGACAACACTTTCTGTGCCCAATATGGCAAACAGCTTCGAGAAGGTGCTGTACAGCACCTACCTGAGCTACCTGCCTGAAAGCCGGTTCAGCTATCCGCTGAAGATGAACACCGACAACCGTGGCAGCTTCACCGAGATTCTTCATACTGCTGAAAGAGGCCAGTTCTCGGTGAACATCTCCAAACCCGGCATCACCAAGGGCAACCATTGGCACCATACCAAGAACGAGAAGTTCCTGGTGGTAAGTGGAAAAGCCCTGATCCAGTTCAGAAAGATCGGGACTACTGAAGTAATCGACTACCATGTGTCGGGAGAGAAGCTTGAGGTTGTGGACATCCCCCCGGGATACACCCACAACATCATCAACGAGGGGGAGGGGGACTTGGTCACCTTCATGTGGGCCAACGAGCCGTACAACCCCGACAGGCCCGATACGATATTCGAGAAGGTATAAGCAGCATGGAAAAGATGAAGGTGATGACCATCCTGGGGACAAGACCCGAGATCATACGGCTCAGTGCGGTGATCCAAAAGTGCGATCGGTACTTCAACCACATATTGGTGCACACCGGGCAGAATTGGGACTACACGCTCAACCAGGTGTTCTTCGAGGACCTGGGTCTGAGAGCCCCCGACTACTATCTGGACAGCGTAGGAAAGAACTTGGGTGAGACGATGGGCAAGATCATCGCCAAGAGCTACGAGGTGATCCAGAAGGAGAAGCCTGATACCCTCTTGGTGCTGGGCGACACCAACAGCGCCCTGTCGGCCATCAGCGCCAAGCGCCTGAAGGTGCCCATCTTCCATATGGAAGCAGGCAACCGCTGCTGGGACTGGAACGTGAGCGAGATGATCAACCGCAAGATCGTGGACCACATCAGCGACATCAACCTGCCGTACACAGAACACTCCAGAAGGTACCTGCTTTCCGAGGGGCTGGACGGCAAGACGATCTTCGTAACAGGCTCTCCCATGCGCGAAGTCTTGGACAATCACTTGGAAGGCATCCGAAAGAGTGATGTGCTTGTTAGGCTGAACCTTGAGAAGAACCGTTACATCCTGGTCTCGGCCCACCGGGAGGAGAACATCGACAACGAGGAACACTTCATGTCACTGATGACAGCCATCAATGACATGGCTAAACAGTATCAGATGCCAGTGATCTACAGTACCCATCCCAGGAGCAGGAAGTTCATCGAGCAGAGAAACTTCCAGTTCCATCCGCTGGTGCAGAGCCTGAAGCCCTTCGGCTTCCTGGATTACAACAAGTTGCAGATGAATGCCTACTGTGTACTGTCTGACAGCGGGACGCTCAGTGAGGAGTCTGCGATGCTCAACTTTGCAGGAGTCCTCATCAGGACAAGCACAGAGAGGCCCGAGGTATTGGACAAGGGGACGGTTGTCATCGGGGGCATTACGACCAAGGACATTAGCCAAGCCCTGGAAATGGCTGTCTCCATGCGGGACAACCAAGAGAAGACGGAGATGCCCGACGATTACCATGACACCAACGTATCGGTGAAGGTGGTCAAGCTAATCCAGAGCTATGCGAAGATAGTTAATGAGACGGTGTGGGGGAATAGAAAATAAAAAAGGAGAAGAAAGGCATGAAAGGAATAATCTTAGCCGGGGGGAAAGGGAGCCGTCTCTATCCAATGACAAAAGCGGTTTCAAAGCAGCTCCTTCCAATTTATGACAAACCCCTCATTTACTACCCGCTCTCAGTGCTGATGCTGGCTAGCATCCAAGAGATTCTCATCATCTCAACACCTGAAGATACCCCGGTATATCAGAGGTTATTGGGAGATGGGTCTGAGATTGGTTTGGAGATTTCCTATAGAGTCCAAGAAACTCCCCGGGGATTGGCTGATGCTTTTATTCTTGGGGAATCTTTCATTGGTAACGATTCTGTTTGTTTGATTCTCGGTGACAACGTGTTCTATGGGCAGGATCTCACTGATGTATTAAGGAGAGCAAAGAAAAGGGAGAATGGAGCAACAATATTTGGCTATCCAGTACATGATCCCCGTTCTTTCGGAGTGGTGGAATTTGATGATAACCAGAAGGTCCTCTCCATCGAGGAGAAGCCCCAGATTCCCAAGTCCAAGTATGCAGTACCGGGTCTCTATTTCTATGACAGCCATGTCATTGAGATTGCCAAGCAGGTCAAACCGTCCACTCGAGGTGAGATTGAAATTACTTCAGTCAATAATGCCTATTTAGAAATGGGGGAGCTGCATGTAGAACTCTTGGGGCGTGGCATGGCATGGCTCGATACAGGTACACCTGAAGGGATGCTGAAGGCTGCTGAGTATGTGGAGGCAGTGCAATCGAGGCAGGGTTTTTACATCTCTTGTATTGAGGAAATTGCTTGGAGACGTGGGTTCATCAATGCAGAACAGCTGAAGAAAATCGGAGAGAGCCTGAAGATGACCGACTACGGTCAATACATCCTTTCTTTGGTTGACGAGTCTGTATAGGAGGACTGAGTGAGCAGCAAATCAAGAATCATTTTGGTAACCGGTGGAGCCGGTTTCATCGGGAGCAATTTCATTGCTTACATACTAAAGAAGCATCCTGCTGACACGGTAGTCAACTTTGATGCACTTACCTATGCCGGAAACCTTGAGAACCTGAAAGAGGTGGAAAATGAACCACGCTATTCATTTGTGAAAGGTGACATCAGGGATAGGAAATTGGTTCATAGATTGTTTGCTGAGAATCAGTTCACCCACGTAGTGAACTTTGCTGCAGAGAGTCACGTAGACCGAAGCATCGTTGAGCCCGAGCTGTTTCTTACCACCAACATTATTGGAACAGAGGTTCTGTTGGATGAAGCAAAGAGAAGCTGGAAACTGCATCCAGATGATAAGTACAACAAGGACTATCAGGAAGGAGTGAGATTTCATCAGGTATCTACTGATGAGGTATACGGGGCACTTGGTAAGGAGGGCCTCTTCACTGAGACCATGCCTTTGCTTCCGAACAGTCCATATTCCGCTTCCAAGGCAAGTGCCGATCTGATTGTCCGGGCATACCATGAAACCTATGGACTGCCAGTGACCATATCACGTTGCTCCAACAACTATGGTCCATTCCAATTCCCAGAGAAGCTCATCCCCTTGATGATTAATAACTGTCTCAAGGACAAGAGTCTTCCCGTCTATGGGGATGGGATGCAGATCAGGGACTGGCTGCATGTCTTCGACCACTGTTCAGCAATTGATACCATTCTAGAGAAGGGAACAACCGGAGAGATTTACAACATTGGTGGAAACAACGAGAAGGCGAACATTGAAATAGTCAAGCTCATTATCAAGACTATCGGGAAGTCAGAGGATTTGATTACCTATGTGAAAGACAGACCCGGTCATGATCGTAGGTATGCAATCGACAATACGAAGATTACCAGCCAACTAGGATGGAAGCCTTCATACACCTTCGAGCAGGGTATGAAAGAAACCATTAAGTGGTATCTGGATAATCAGCATTGGATAGAGCGGGTGGTGAGTGGGGATTATCAGGGGTATTATTACATGATGTATACTAATTAGAAATGATTAATTCCATCGATGTTTATTGCTTCTAACAATAATAATAAGGGATATCTAGGATATACATGTTGATTTTTTGTACATTGTTCGACTCAAAATACCTTGATAAAGGGATTGCTTTATACGAATCGCTCTGTAGCGTAGAGGATGAATTCAAACTCTACGTATTTGCGTTCGATCAGAGGGCTTATGATATTCTTTCTTGCCAAAATTATGAGAAGATGCGGTTGGTTTCTTTAAAAGAATTCGAAACTGAACAGATGCTCAAGGTTAAACAAGAAAGATCAGCTGCTGAGTATTGTTGGACATGTACTCCAATTACCATAGATTATGTGTTGAGAGAATTCAGTGAGCCACATTGTACATATCTTGATGCAGATTTATATTTTTTCGCATCTCCAAAAGTATTATTCCAAGAGCTACAAGATTCGAATAAATCTGTAATCATCACTGAGCACCGATTTCCTCCATCGGAACAGAAACAGATGGTTGAGAGAGCTGGCAAGTATTGTGTGCAATTCAATACATTTCTAAATAACAAACAAGCGAAAGAAGTTTTGGGAACTTGGAAAGAGCAATGTCTTGATTGGTGCTTTTATACTCCTAATGGAGAAAGAATGGGAGATCAAAAGTATCTTGAAGCTTGGACTAACGATTATTCCTGCGTTCATGAGTTGCAACATTTGGGCGGAGGGGTGGCACCTTGGAACATTGCCCAATATTCTTTATTCGATGAAAATAGGAAGATCCTGATATATAATCAGTCTACATTTCCTCTAGTGTTTTATCATTTCCAGAATATTCGGTATCTACCATTCAATCTGGTGAATCTTAGGTCGGGGACGAAAGATCGGAAGATGAAAAATGCGATTTATCTCCCATATTTAAAGCATATCGAAATGATTAGGGCAATGTTACATGATGAGTATCAACTTATTTTCACTATTAAAAAATCATACTATCAGAATCCATTATTACGTGTTATCCAGAACTATGTAATGCCCTTTAAGATAACAAGTCTTTCAGATATTGTATCTCTTAGAAAATTGAGGAAAAGTATATGAATATTCCTGTAAACGATCTTCATCGGGTAAATTTACCATTTCAGGTGGAACTTGAGAAAAAGGCTCTCGAGGTAATACGAAGTGGATGGTTTGTTCTTGGGAAGGAAGTTGAATTATTTGAACAGGAATTTGCTGCTAAGCTTGAGATCCCTTATTGTATTGGAATTGATAATGGACTGAATGCAATAAAGCTTGGATGTCAGGCTTTGGGTATCGGAGTCGGTGATGAAGTAATCATGCAGGCAAATACGTACATAGCGACTGTACTTGGTGTAACATGGAACGGAGCAACTCCAATATTTGTTGAACCAAATGACTTTTATAACATTGATGCAGGCTTGTTGAAATTAAAAATTACTTCTAAAACTAAAGCTGTATTGGTAACTCATTTATATGGGCAGACATCTGAGATGGATTCAGTTGTTGAATTTTGTAAAGAGAACAACTTGTTTCTGCTTGAAGATTGTGCGCAGTCCCATTTCTCCAAGTATAATGGTCAATACTCAGGTACCTTTGGAGATCTTGGATTCTTTAGTTTTTATCCTACGAAGAATCTAGGCGCTCTCGGGGATGCTGGATGTGTTGTCACGAAGAATGAGCATACGGCGACTCTGCTGAAAATGCTGCGAAACTATGGGAGCAGAGTCAGATACCAAAATCTTGTTGCTGGGCATAATGCTCGGTTGGATGAGATACAAGCTGCATTTCTGCGAATAAAACTGACCCATATGGATGCTATCAATCAAGAACGTAATTCAATTGCAGAACGCTATAACGCAGAGATTACAAATCCAAGAATTTCTAAACCTAAAATTGCAGATAAGGCAACACATGTTTGGCACCTTTATGTAGTGCAAGTTGAGGAACAGGAACGATTTCGGACGTATCTCAAGGTTAATGGGATACAATCTGATGTGCACTATCCAACACCTCCACATTTGTCGGAAGCATATAAACACCTTGGGTACCATGTGGGTGATTTTCCGATTACTGAAAAGTTTTCGCATTCAATCGTCTCGATTCCAATTTATAATGGCATGCAGAACGTAGAAATTGATTATGTTATCAAGGTGATGAATGAGTATGAATAAGAAACATTATTTGATCGATTTGAAAGAACTTGGTGATGAAAGAGGCAGTCTTGTTGTTCTTGAGGAGAATAAAGAGTTCCCTTTCCCTATTCGCAGAGTCTTTTATGATTTTAATACGGATCCAACAATTTCTAGGGGCAATCATGCAAACAAAGAATCACGTTTTGGCTTTATTTCTTTACAAGGTTCGTGTGTTGTTGAAGTTGATGACGGGTTCGATAAAGTTGAATACTTGCTAGATTCCCCGTTTCAATGCTTATTCGTGGATAAAATGCTTTGGAAGTCGATGAAGTGCTTTTCTCCGGATAATATTTTATTGATTATTTCTGACTGCAAGTATTCACGAGAAGAATACATCTATAACTATTCTGATTTTTTACTTTCAACTACTATATAGTAAGAACAACTTTTAATCTGTAACTTTTAGTTTTTAGGGCTCCCGAAAAGGGAGCCTGAATATTCATAAATTCATATCAGGGAACCACCTTTTCACTTGTTGTCGGGGAGGTGTCATCTCAAATTCCCGACCTAATTATATCTAGGCCTCCTCGTCTTCCTGTTCGTCATCTTCTTCAGACTCCATTGGCTTCTCAAGATTCACTATCTTTCCCTTCCAATGGTACTCTATCTTTAAGAGGCTGAAGATCAGCCTCTGGGCCTTGGTGGGCACCGTCCACAGGTCCTTGTAGGTGCCGGTGAAGTGGATTCTGGAATAGGTCGACACCTTGTTCAGCATGTCCTTGAAATCCCAGTACTTCCTGTTCCTGGGCTTGATGGCCGAGACCTTGCCTCTCAGGTCGTTGAGCAGGATGAGGGTGATGAAGTTGACGAAAAGCCTGCCCTTCATGGTCTTCTCTGTGTGCACGTTGAGCCTGTTGCAGTCCAAGAGGTTCTTCATGTCGTCGAAGTGCAGCTCGATGTCGCACCTGCGGTTGTAGTGCCCCAGGGCCTTGGATGCATCCTTCTGTGCATTGGTGAGGATGATCCAGAACCCGCTGTAGCCGTCGATGTAGGCATTGACGGCCTCCTCGTTCAGGCTGACCTTCCTTCCCCGCTTGGGGGTATCCTTGACGGTGAAGTAGGTGTCGTACAGGTTCCTGTGCTTCTCGAAGGCATCCCCGCCTGCAAGCTCCTCCTCGCACTTTCTCAGCTTGAGCATCAGCGATGCGATGTCCTGCTCCTTCCTGACGGGGTCGAAGTAGACATGCCTCCAGGTCCTGCCGTAGGACTCGGTCTTGTAGTCGGTGACGCCATAGATGTAGGACTTGTCGTCCTCGGGATTGCGGATGATGTTGGCGGGTCTTCGGATTGAGGGTGTGTAGCGTAAACTAAAAATCCCTAGAAAGATCACTTCATCTTCCTTGGTCTGATCACGGGAAATTCCCGGGATTGTTCAAAGGGACAGTTGAGAAGCTGCCCTTTGGAAAGTAACCTTTGATGTAGAAACAAATACATTAAAGGAGAAAGGAGAAGTGCTCAACATGTCCCAAATCAATTGTATCAGAGATTTGAGGAAAGAGGGATACTCAGTGGCAAGGATTGCCAGGGAAGTATCGGTCGATGAGAAGACGGCGAGGAAGTACCTCTGCATGGAAGACTTCTCACCGAAGCCGCCTCAAAAGAAGGAGGGGTTGCCCAGCAAGCTGGACCCCTACAAGCCGCAGATAGACGGATGGCTTTCCAACGATGAAAAGGAGAATTCGAAACAGCGCCATACCGCCCAGCGCGTCTATGACAGGTTGGTGGAGCTGCATCCGGAATTCGGTTGCTCCTACCCAACGGTATCGCGGTATGTGAGGAAAACACGTGCACAACGCTCGAGTTACAGGGCCTGCCAGGAGCTGGTATGGCATCCGGGTGAGGCCCAGGGGGACTTCGGCGAGGCGGACTGCTATGAAAGAGGCGTCAAGCAGCGCAAGCATTATCTTGTCTGCGTGTTTCCGAATTCAAATGCGGATTTTCCCCAGATGTTCAACGGAGAGACCAGCGAATGCATCTGCCAGGGCTTTCAGGACGTCTTTGAGTTCATCGGCGGAGTCTTCCCCCTGGTTGTGATAGACAATGCCACCGGAGCAGGTCGTCGCATCGGGCAGGAGATACGGGAAGCGAAGCTCTTCGCCCAATTCAGGGCTCACTACGGCTTCTCCATACGATTCTGCAGTCCGGGTAGTGGATGGGAAAAGGGGTGCGTCGAGAATAAAATCGGCACGGTCCGCAGGAACCGGTTCGTTCCCCTGCCCGAGTTCGACGACCTGCAGCAATACAACAAGGGCTTGCTGGAGCAGGCGACGAGCTTTCAGGGAAATACCCATTACAAGAAGAACACAATCATAGGCGAGCTTTTCGAACAGGACCGCGAGGCACTGCTGCCGCTGCCCCGACACCGTTTTGATGTCTGTCGGTATGTGTACGCCAAGGCCGACGGGTACGGGAAGGTGGAGATTGACGGCAACCACCATTACTCAACCCGTCCCGAATACCGGGGAAGCGAAGTGCTGGTGGGCATCCGGGCCCACACCGTCGACATCTATGACGAGAAGCGCAAGATCCTGGTGAGCCACGTCCGCAAATTCGGCAAGGAGCGGTCCGACAGCGTCGACCCAAGAACCTCCATGGCCGTACTCATGAGAAATGTGGGAGCGTGGCCCAACAGCGGTGTGAGGGAGATGGTGTCCTCCCCCGTACGCGATTATCTCGATGCGCTGGACAGGGAATCGCTGAAGGATGCCCTGCGAACGATGAACCTGCTGAGCGAGCGCTACAGCTTCGAAAGAGCACTTGATGCGTTCGACCTGGTGCTGAGGAACCCCGGCAACGCCCCGTTCAGCGATGCAATGGTGTTTGCGGCGAGGATGGCGGAGTTCGGGGACCAAACCGACCTGGACGCCGGTCCCGACCTTTCGTTGTACGACCAGCTTCTGGAACAACGGAGGGTGCAGCCATGATGATGACTTCAACCATCCGCATCCAACGTAGGGAAGAGATATCGGACATGTGCCGGAAACTGTTCCTTTCCCAACAACTGGTAGCGTTGTGCCAGCAGGCAACGCCGAGGCAGGAAGAGTTCCTGCATGACGTGCTGTCAATGGAGGTGGAGAGCCGGGAACGCTCAAAACGCTCCAGGCTGCTCAACCGGGCCCGGTTTCCCATGCCCAAGAGCATGGAAGGCTACGACTATTCTCATGTGCGCCTGCCGCCTTCCATTACCAGGGTGGAACTGGAAGGCTGCGAATTCATTGGCAGGAAGACCAACCTGGTCTGCTATGGACCGGTGGGAACCGGGAAAACGCATATGGCCATAGCACTGGGGATGAAGGCCTGCGAGATGGGCCTTGCAGCCCGGTTCTATACGGTGACCGAGCTGGTGCTGAAACTGGCCGAGGCACGGAAGAACGGAGTCTTGGAACGCTTGGTGTCGGACATACGCAGACTGGATCTGCTCATTCTTGATGAGTGGGGGTACGTACCGGTGGACAAGGAGGGGTCCCAGCTCCTGTTCCGCATCATCAGCGACAGCTACGAGAGCAAAAGCCTCATTCTTACGACGAACCTCGAGTTTTCCAAGTGGGGTGGCATCTTCACCGACCAGCAGATGGCTGCAGCAATGATCGACAGGCTCATCCACCATGGGCACCTGCTTGTGTTCGAGGGGCAGAGCTACCGGATGGAGCATGCATTGATGCGGAAGACCGCATCCGAGCGGTCGAAAGGGGGTGACGAACATGGTCGTTGACAAACAATACTTGCGTGAATTGCGTTCGTGTTACCGATACGACGGTACAAAATTCACCGAGGAGCTCGAGCAGATCATATTGGACCGGTTGGGGATAGAACCCAGCCCGCATGAATACTCGGAACAGGACCTGCATGAGCAGGCCAGAAAGATAGTAATGCAGTACCAAAGCCCTGAAGGAAGGCTTCGACTGTTGTACGGCTTGGACAAGATCGAGAACGAGATGGCTTACCTGGGCAACAAGCTTGCCTACCTGAAAGGTAAAATTGCACATCAGCTGCATGGGGAAACGGATCCAAACGTGATCTTTGTGATTGAGGATGAATATGAGGATGTCCCTGATTACAAGCCATAGTTTCTGGATATCTGCATAGATTCCTGTGCAGATGATAAAACCCGGGAATTTCCCGTGATTAGACACGGGATTCCCTGGTGATTAGACCAAGGATTTTTGCTTGACAAAACACATGAGGGCCTGACCTTGTCGATCAATTCCTTCTGCCACTTGAGGCTGGAGGGGACGGGGATGGTGAACTTCTGTCCCTTATCCGCTATGTTCCTGAGGTTCGCCTCGCTGTAGAAGCCCCGGTCGCCGACCAGGTTGATGTCCTTCACATCGAGCTTTTCCAGGCTGCGCAGCACATGGTCGAGGACGAGTGAATCGGACATGCTCCCGGGCAATTCCGAGTACCAGAGAGGGACGTTCGACGAGTGGGCGCTGAGCAGGCCGAGGTTTATCTGCCTCAGGTTCTCGTGGTCCCGGTTGTACCCCCGCTCCACATAGGTGTTGTTTTTTCCATAGGACGAAATCGAGGTTATATCGAAAAGCAGTGCCTTTTTCTTCGCCTGCTTGGCAATCCAAAGCTTGAAGAAGGTGTTGCGCCTGTCGTCGGACAGGGAGGCAAGCAGCTCGCTGATCCGCTGCGAGCAAAGGGCGTTGCCGTTGAAACCACGATCGTTCAGCCAGTCCTCGGCTCTGCTGAGGGCCTTGCCCTCGCAGACGCTGTACCGTGCAAGCTGAAGGATGGCATCGGCATCGTCGGCTCCGAAGGCTTCCTTCAGAACAGGCTGTATGCCGACGTCCTTGACCACCTTGTCCAGGATGAGGTTCTGTCCCATCAGGGTGGTTTTCGAGACAAGCGGATTCTCGGCCTTGGAGGCTTCCTTCCTGGCCAGGTAGAAATCGTTGTATATCTCGCTTCCATCCGGACCGAGTCGGCCGATGCACTTTCGCTTGTGCTCGCCGCGCTTCTTCTCGCTGTTCCAGAAGGCCTGGTCCTCGTAGAGGTAGGTGACACCGTTCTTCTTGTTGGTGACACGGATGATTTTCATCGGTTTTGCATTGGCATCTATCATAGATACAATTATACCTATGTTTAGAGCTTTTGTCACGCACTTTCCGACATTATATGCAACTATTTAAAAGAATTATCTAATCCCTAGATATAACTGGGACGGGAATTTGAGGTGTCATACTATAATGGGTATACCTAAATAGGGAGACCCAAGATGACACAGAAACCGCAGTTCATCCAGTCCTTCAAAAGGCCCGCCGGCACCGAGATCAAGCTCATCAACGGCCACTACTACCTGTATGAGCGCAAGAGCGTCTACGACCCACAGATAAAGCGCAAGAAGAAGAAATCAGGCGCGCTCCTGGGCGCCATCACCGAGGATGGGTTCACCCCCCAAGAAGGAGAAGGTCTCCGAGCAAGAACTGAGGGAGGTTCAGTGCGTCGAGTACGGGGCCTGCAGCTACCTGTACCAGGCCAACGGGGCCATGATGGACGGCTTGAGGCGGTTCTTCCCCGACACCTGGAAGACGGTTTTCACCCTTGCCGCGCTCAAGTGCATCGGGGAGGCCTCGCTGAAGCGGGTGCAGACCTGTTATGAGACCAGCTATCTTTCGGTCCTGTTCCCCCGCCTCGGGCTGTCCGCCCCCTCGCTCACCCATGTCATGAGGGAGCTGGGAAGAAACCGCGACGGCATCTGCTCCTACATGAGGGACGGCCTGTCCGCCTACAGCGGCTTCATCCTTGTCGACGGGCACCGGATCATCAGCGAATCGCGGAACATGCCGCTCACGCAGATGAGCTACGACAGCAGGATGCGCTACGAGCCGCAGATCAACCTGCTGTACCTGTTCGGGAGGAAGGACGGGACGAGGCTTCCGCTGTACTACAAACAGTTCGCAGGCAGCGTGCCCGACTGCCTGGCGCTTCCCGACATCGGGGATGAGGCGGGGATTGGGGGTTCCGGCATCACCGTGATAGTGGACAAGGGCTTCGGGTCCGAGGACGACTTCAGTGCCATCACCGGGTCTGGGATGCACTACATCATCCCGCTGAGAAGGAACACGACCGAGGCGCAGATCCCTGCGAACACATCGCTGTACGCCAATGCGTTCAACTTCCGCCAGCGCAGCGTATTCTGGATATCCGGTACCAAGGATAGATGCAAGGTCGTGGTCTATTACGACATGCTGCTTGCCATGCATGAGACGAACGATCTCATCTGCCGCCTCGAGAAGAAGAACAATACCATGGCAGCCGCGCTGCAAAAGGAGGGGGCACGACGCAGCAAAGGCAAGAGCAAGCTCACCGACGAGCAGATTGCCGCGATGCAGAGCATCGACGTCGCCAGCAATGTACAGCAGCGCAGCGAAATCGGCACTCTCATACTCAAGACCGACCGCCTGGACCTCGACGAGTCCCAGATCTATGCCTTGTACAAGACACGACAGGAGATCGAGCAGAATTCCAAATGCTACGACGACACCCTGGATCTGGACGCCAGTTTCATGCAGGACCAGGATACCTTCGAGGGGTGGCTGTTCGTCAACCACCTGGCCCTTCAGATGCTGTACAGCATCCTCGACCACGTCGCCCAGGCAAACCTGGCGGGCAGGTATTCCTTCAAGGATGTGCTCAGGACCCTTGAAGGAATTCGGGCGAACAAGATCCACGGACAGTGGAGATTGTCGCAGTTCACCAAGAATACCCGGAAGCTGTGTACCGACCTGAACATCAAGATTGACGGTCCTCTAGTCGGTTAGGGAAACCTAAGATTTAAAAGTTACACATTAATAATTCTTAAAAGAAGTTAGAAATGAAGATTGTGATTGTTTGTTTTACCTATTCACCAAGCTTTTCCTATATGGAAAATCAACTAGCGAAAGCTTTTCAAGTTCTTGGGCATAATGTAAGTTTGATTGCCTCGACTGAAAGTTATGTTCAAGACAAAATTGAGCGTTTTAGTCCTGGAGATTATGTTTATGATAATTTGGCCGTTAAACGAATTTCATTTGCTTGGAAAGGTAATTACCTAGCGCATAAACTTTGGAAAATGAAAGGATTATCTCAAGCTTTGGAAGATTTCCAGCCAGACATAATTTATCACATGAATATTTGTGGTTTGGAGATTAAAAATTCAGTCATTTATGTAAACCATAATCCTAAAACGACTATTTTTTTTGATAATCATGCTGCTTTCTATAATTCTGGAAAGAATTGGGTTTCGAAATATCTCCGTTATCAGTTAATCTTAGGCAATTATGTGAGAAGAGCGTCAGAAAAGTCGATGAAGATATTTTATATCGGAAATGGTGAGAAATATTTTTTAGAAAATAATTTCCATATTCCAACCCAAAAACTGGAATTATTTCCACTTGGGGATTTCATTTTATCGGATGATCAGTATTTAGTAACTCGGAAACAGATAAGGACTCAAAATTCTGTGAGCAATGAATGTCAAGTAATATGTCATACTGGAAAACTAAACAAGTCAAAGTATACCATAGAAATAATTAATTCATTTCTCTATGCTGGCGTACAGGATTCGCAACTCTGGATAATTGGAGGTATTGAAAATGATATCTACGATGATGTAATGACGTTAATCCATGAAAATTCTGATAGAATCAAATATTTTGGATGGAAAAATTCAAGTCAATTAAGTGAACTACTTTGTGCTTGCGATATATATGTTCAATTATCAGTGTCTTCCACATTTCTAACTGCATTATGCAGAAAGTGTGTAGGAGTCTCAATAAATCCAGTTGATACATATAACTATATTCCAAAAGAAATTTACTATCAGATTGCGACTCCTTCATGTTTAAAGCATACTCTCAAAAAAATCCTAGATTTTCCGGGACAAATTTCTAGTAAACGACAAGAATCTTATATTTTTGCGAAGGATAACCTCGATTATCTGACTTTAGTTGATCGTTTGATTCTTCAACCGCATGCTAATAAAAATATTTGAATAAGTGTGGAAAAATGAATATAATCCAATGTTTAGAAAAAATCACAAATAGAGAAATTGAAATTGGGGTCATCGGTCTCGGCTACGTCGGTCTCCCTCTTGCCGTAGAGAAAGCCAAAGCAGGATTCAAGACCACCGGCTTCGATGTCCAACAGAAGAAAGTGGACATGGTGAACCAAGGCATCAACTATATTGGCGATGTGGTGCAGGAAGACCTTGCTGCCCTGGTGAAGTCGGGGATGCTTCGTGCCACCAGCGACTTCTCCTTTGTAGCCGACTGCGACTTCATTGCCATCTGTGTGCCTACTCCTTTGGACGAGCACCAGCAACCGGATATTTTCTATGTGAGGGATTCAGTTATTGAGATTTCTAAGTACTTAAAAAAGGAATCCATCGTAGTCCTTGAGTCCACCACCTACCCCGGTACCACCGAGGAATTGGTAAAGCCGTTGTTGGAAAAAGGTTCCGGGCTTGTCTGCGGTGAGGATTTTTACCTTGGATTCTCTCCTGAGCGTGTCGATCCGGGCAATCTCATCTACAAGACAAAGAACACCCCCAAAGTGGTCGGAGGCATCGGCAAGGATGCCACTGAAGTTATTGCTGCCGTCTACCGTGCCGTACTCTCCAGTGATGTCTACGAAGTTTCCAGCCCGGCTATAGCCGAGATGGAGAAAATTCTGGAGAACACCTATCGTAATGTGAACATCGGGCTGGTGAACGAGCTTGCAAAGCTCTGCCATGAAATGGGCATAAGTATCTGGGAAGTAATCGATGCGGCGAAGACCAAGCCCTATGGGTTCCAGGCCTTCTATCCCGGCCCTGGACTTGGCGGGCATTGCATCCCGCTCGATCCCTACTACCTTTCTTGGAAAGCGAGGGAGTACGGATTTCATACGTCGATGATAGAGAGCTCGATGATGATCAACGACCGCATGCCTGAATACACGGTAGAGCGTGCCTCCAAGATTCTGAACAGGTTCAGGAAAGCCCTCAACGGATCGAAGGTATTGGTGTTGGGTGTAGCCTACAAGCAGGATATCGACGACTACCGCGAGAGTCCGGCACTCAAGGTCATCGAGATACTGGAGAGGCAAGGGGCGGAAGTGACCTACTACGACCCCTGGGTGGCAGAGTACCGGTACAAGGGAAGGGCTGTGCAGGGTTTGAAGGAACTCACGAAGGAGACTTGTGTAGCGTAAACTAAAAATCCCTAGAAAGATCACTTCATCTTCCTTGGTCTGATCACGGGAAATTCCCGGGATTGTTCAAAGGGACAGTTGAGAAGCTGCCCTTTGGAAAGTAACCTTTGATGTAGAAACAAATACATTAAAGGAGAAAGGAGAAGTGCTCAACATGTCCCAAATCAATTGTATCAGAGATTTGAGGAAAGAGGGATACTCAGTGGCAAGGATTGCCAGGGAAGTATCGGTCGATGAGAAGACGGCGAGGAAGTACCTCTGCATGGAAGACTTCTCACCGAAGCCGCCTCAAAAGAAGGAGGGGTTGCCCAGCAAGCTGGACCCCTACAAGCCGCAGATAGACGGATGGCTTTCCAACGATGAAAAGGAGAATTCGAAACAGCGCCATACCGCCCAGCGCGTCTATGACAGGTTGGTGGAGCTGCATCCGGAATTCGGTTGCTCCTACCCAACGGTATCGCGGTATGTGAGGAAAACACGTGCACAACGCTCGAGTTACAGGGCCTGCCAGGAGCTGGTATGGCATCCGGGTGAGGCCCAGGGGGACTTCGGCGAGGCGGACTGCTATGAAAGAGGCGTCAAGCAGCGCAAGCATTATCTTGTCTGCGTGTTTCCGAATTCAAATGCGGATTTTCCCCAGATGTTCAACGGAGAGACCAGCGAATGCATCTGCCAGGGCTTTCAGGACGTCTTTGAGTTCATCGGCGGAGTCTTCCCCCTGGTTGTGATAGACAATGCCACCGGAGCAGGTCGTCGCATCGGGCAGGAGATACGGGAAGCGAAGCTCTTCGCCCAATTCAGGGCTCACTACGGCTTCTCCATACGATTCTGCAGTCCGGGTAGTGGATGGGAAAAGGGGTGCGTCGAGAATAAAATCGGCACGGTCCGCAGGAACCGGTTCGTTCCCCTGCCCGAGTTCGACGACCTGCAGCAATACAACAAGGGCTTGCTGGAGCAGGCGACGAGCTTTCAGGGAAATACCCATTACAAGAAGAACACAATCATAGGCGAGCTTTTCGAACAGGACCGCGAGGCACTGCTGCCGCTGCCCCGACACCGTTTTGATGTCTGTCGGTATGTGTACGCCAAGGCCGACGGGTACGGGAAGGTGGAGATTGACGGCAACCACCATTACTCAACCCGTCCCGAATACCGGGGAAGCGAAGTGCTGGTGGGCATCCGGGCCCACACCGTCGACATCTATGACGAGAAGCGCAAGATCCTGGTGAGCCACGTCCGCAAATTCGGCAAGGAGCGGTCCGACAGCGTCGACCCAAGAACCTCCATGGCCGTACTCATGAGAAATGTGGGAGCGTGGCCCAACAGCGGTGTGAGGGAGATGGTGTCCTCCCCCGTACGCGATTATCTCGATGCGCTGGACAGGGAATCGCTGAAGGATGCCCTGCGAACGATGAACCTGCTGAGCGAGCGCTACAGCTTCGAAAGAGCACTTGATGCGTTCGACCTGGTGCTGAGGAACCCCGGCAACGCCCCGTTCAGCGATGCAATGGTGTTTGCGGCGAGGATGGCGGAGTTCGGGGACCAAACCGACCTGGACGCCGGTCCCGACCTTTCGTTGTACGACCAGCTTCTGGAACAACGGAGGGTGCAGCCATGATGATGACTTCAACCATCCGCATCCAACGTAGGGAAGAGATATCGGACATGTGCCGGAAACTGTTCCTTTCCCAACAACTGGTAGCGTTGTGCCAGCAGGCAACGCCGAGGCAGGAAGAGTTCCTGCATGACGTGCTGTCAATGGAGGTGGAGAGCCGGGAACGCTCAAAACGCTCCAGGCTGCTCAACCGGGCCCGGTTTCCCATGCCCAAGAGCATGGAAGGCTACGACTATTCTCATGTGCGCCTGCCGCCTTCCATTACCAGGGTGGAACTGGAAGGCTGCGAATTCATTGGCAGGAAGACCAACCTGGTCTGCTATGGACCGGTGGGAACCGGGAAAACGCATATGGCCATAGCACTGGGGATGAAGGCCTGCGAGATGGGCCTTGCAGCCCGGTTCTATACGGTGACCGAGCTGGTGCTGAAACTGGCCGAGGCACGGAAGAACGGAGTCTTGGAACGCTTGGTGTCGGACATACGCAGACTGGATCTGCTCATTCTTGATGAGTGGGGGTACGTACCGGTGGACAAGGAGGGGTCCCAGCTCCTGTTCCGCATCATCAGCGACAGCTACGAGAGCAAAAGCCTCATTCTTACGACGAACCTCGAGTTTTCCAAGTGGGGTGGCATCTTCACCGACCAGCAGATGGCTGCAGCAATGATCGACAGGCTCATCCACCATGGGCACCTGCTTGTGTTCGAGGGGCAGAGCTACCGGATGGAGCATGCATTGATGCGGAAGACCGCATCCGAGCGGTCGAAAGGGGGTGACGAACATGGTCGTTGACAAACAATACTTGCGTGAATTGCGTTCGTGTTACCGATACGACGGTACAAAATTCACCGAGGAGCTCGAGCAGATCATATTGGACCGGTTGGGGATAGAACCCAGCCCGCATGAATACTCGGAACAGGACCTGCATGAGCAGGCCAGAAAGATAGTAATGCAGTACCAAAGCCCTGAAGGAAGGCTTCGACTGTTGTACGGCTTGGACAAGATCGAGAACGAGATGGCTTACCTGGGCAACAAGCTTGCCTACCTGAAAGGTAAAATTGCACATCAGCTGCATGGGGAAACGGATCCAAACGTGATCTTTGTGATTGAGGATGAATATGAGGATGTCCCTGATTACAAGCCATAGTTTCTGGATATCTGCATAGATTCCTGTGCAGATGATAAAACCCGGGAATTTCCCGTGATTAGACACGGGATTCCCTGGTGATTAGACCAAGGATTTTTGCTTGACAAAACACAAGACTCTGCAAGAGTCCGACCTGGTAATGGTCACTGCCGCGCACAGCAATTTGGATTATGGCTTTGTACAGCAGCATGCAAAAGCAATTTTCGACACCAAGAACGTGATGAAGGCAATCAAGAACCGCGACAACATAGAGGTGCTGTGATGAGATATGCATTGATCGGCTGTGGGAGGATTTCTCCGAACCATCTGGCTGCGGCCCAAGCAAACAAACTTGAGATAGTTGGCCTGTGCGACATCGATGCAGCCATGCTTGAAGACAAGATTCTTAAGTTCAAATTGGATGCTTCGAAAGTTGCACAGTACGATGACTATCAGCTGATGCTCGACGAACAGAAGCCCGAGCTGGTCTCCATCTGCACCGAGAGCGGAAAGCATGCCGCGATCGCCCTGGAGTGCATCAGACGAGGCATAAACATCATTGTTGAGAAACCGATAGCATTGTCGATAGAGGATGCAGATGCAATAATTGAGGAAGCAAGAAAGCATAACGTCAAGGTCTGTGCATGCCACCAGAACCGTTTCAACAAGTCGGTGGTGAAGATCCGCGAGGCGATGGACCAGCGGCGGTTCGGTCGCTTGTTCTACGGTACGGCCCACATCCGCTGGAACCGGGGTCATGAATATTACGACCGTGCTTCCTGGCGAGGCACCTGGGAGCAGGACGGAGGAGCACTAATGAACCAGTGCATCCACAACATTGACCTTTTAAGATGGATGATGGGAAACGAGGTGACTGAGGTATTCGCCTACACCGACAAGCTCAACCATCCCTACATCGAGGCAGAGGACCTGGGCATCGCCCTCATCCGGTTCGCCAACGGCTCCTACGGCATCATCGAAGGAACCACGGACATTTATCCGAAGAACCTGGAGGAGACGCTCTACCTGTTCGGCGAGAAGGGGACGGTGAAGGCCGGGGGCCAGTCGGTGAACATCATCGAGGAGTGGCGGTTCGCCGATATGCTCGACGACGCCGATGAGGTGAAAGCCACCTACCACGAGAATCCGCCGAACGTGTACGGCTTCGGCCACACCCCCTTGTTCGCAGATGTAATCGATGCAATCAGGACTGATCGGCAGCCGAAGGTGACAGCCGAGGACGGCAAACGTGCCCTGGAACTGGTACTGGCTATATACAAGTCAGCTGCCGAGGGAAGGCCGGTGAAGCTTCCCTTGGAAGCGTGTGCCACAACCGATTTTACCGGGAGGTTCTCCTGATGGATGAATGGTATGTGCATCCCTCATCCTACGTGGATGACAAGGTAACCATAGGCAAAGGGACAAAGATCTGGCACTTCTGCCACATCCAAAGCGGAGCAACGATCGGCGAGAACTGCTCGCTCGGACAGAACGTGAACGTCTCCAACAATGTAACAATCGGCAACGGCTGCAAGATCCAGAATAATGTTTCGTTGTATGAAGGTGTGACACTGGAGAACCATGTGTTCTGCGGCCCCTCCTGTGTGTTCACCAACGACCTGACCCCCAGGGCGAAGTACCCCAAGGGGAGGGCTGGCTATCTGAAGACGCTGGTAAAGGAAGGAGCCTCCATCGGGGCCAATGCAACCATTGTTTGCGGCATAACCATCGGAAGATGGGCACTTATAGGAAGCGGGGCGGTGGTGACCAAGGATGTCCCCGATCATGCCCTGATGGTGGGGGTTCCCGCCAAGCAGAAGGGTTGGGCCTGCGAATGCGGCTCAATTCTGGAAGGAGATCTTCACTGCAAGAGCTGCGGTCGACAGTATGAACAGCAGGAAAGCGGGCTTGTTGAAAGTAAGAGGGATTGAACATGGAATTTCGTGATCTGAAGAAGCAGTACCAGGTACTCAAGGAACGGATGGACAAGGCCGTCTTCGAGGTGATGACCGATTGCAACTTCATCAGCGGCAGGCAGGTGAAGGAGCTGGAGGAGAAGCTGGCGTCCTATATGGGTGTGAAGCATTGTATCACCTGCGGCAACGGAACCGACGCCCTGTCGATGATGCTGATGGCCTGGGGCATTGGAGAAGGCGATGCGGTGTTCGTCCCCGACTTCACCTTCTTCGCAACCGGTGAGGTCGTCTCCTTCGAGGGTGCGACACCGGTGTTCGTCGATGTCGATTCTGATACCTTCAACATGGATCCCGTAAGTCTTGAGAAGGCCATCCTGGCCGTCAAGGCTGAGGGTAGGCTGAATCCAAGGGTTGTGATTCCCGTCGATTTGTTCGGCCTCCCTGCCGATTATGACCACATCAATGAGATTGGACACAAGTATGGCATGAAGGTGCTTGAGGATGCGGCACAGGGATTCGGAGGGATGTACAAGGGCAGAAGAGCGGGTTCGCTCGGCGATGCAGCAACCACCTCTTTCTTCCCGGCTAAGCCTCTGGGCTGTTACGGCGACGGCGGAGCAATCTTCACCAACGACGACCAGGAGGCTGAATATCTCCGATCGATAGCTGTGCACGGCAAGGGCTCGTTCAAGTACGACAACGTACGCATAGGCTGGAACTCGCGCCTTGATACCATCCAGGCAGCAATCCTGTTGGTAAAGTTTGACGCCTTCATTGAGTATGAGCTGGAGGATGTGAACAAGGTAGCGGCTTGGTATACTGAAGCCTTGAAGGGCAAGGTGAAGACGCCTGTTGTTCCTGAGGGCTGTTATTCAAGCTGGGCACAGTACACCATCCAAGTGAAGAATGAAGAAGAACGCACTGCCTTGCAGCAAAAGCTCAAGGAACAGGGTATCCCCACCATGGTGTATTATCCCAAGCCGATGCATGAGCAGACGGCCTATAAAGATTTAAAGCCTTATGTACCTTGTTCTAATACTGTGAGTCTATGTAAGACTGTGGTTTCATTGCCTTTGGATCCATATAAGGGTGAGCAAACTGTAAGGAATATCTCACAATTTATTAATGACTGTTGTTGTTATTAATTTCAATACAAGAAAATTTCTATGAGAATATTAATTGTCGCAGGTGGATATCCCACTGAAAAGTATTACCTGAATGGAATATTTGAATTTGATCAAGCTCAAGCTTTAGCAAAGCAAGGGCATGAAGTGATTTTTGCTGCTATTGACCTCAGGTCTGTTAGGCGCTGGCGGCATTGGTTTTTCGAAAGTATCGAGAAAAATAATGTAAGTATTGAAGTTGTAAATATTCCTTTAGGCCCAGTGGCTCCAATCGTATTGCATTTTTTTGGTTTGCTCGGATTAAAATACATATATAGAAAGTGTCTAAAAAAATTTGGGAAACCTGATGTTATTCATGCGCATTTTACAGATTATGCTTATATTGCACTTCAATCTCTCAAGAAAACAAAAATTCCAATAGTGATGACAGAGCATTCCTCGGGAATTAACTGTATAAATATTGATCAGAAATTATGTAGAACTGCTGAGAAAGTATATCATAATGTAAATACAGTAATTGCCGTAAGTAATGAGCTAAAAGCAAAAATTATGCAGGAATTTTCGATTAAAGCATTATACATTCCAAATGTTGTTGACCTAAAGATATTTTCATATGATTCAAATCCAAATAAAGACAGTAAGTTTAGGATAATTTCTGTTGGTAATCTTATTCCAAGAAAACGAATGAAAGCTCTAATAAGCGGATTTGCTAGTTTTGTTAAGTTTGTTCCTGATTCCGAATTATTTATCTATGGATCTGGTCCTGAAAAAGATAATTTACAAGCTCAAATCTCCAGCTTGAGGCTATCAGATAGAATAGTTTTAAAGGGAAGTTGTAAAAGAGATATCATTGCTAATGCACTGAAAACAGCTTCCTGTTTTGTTTTAGTCTCAGAAGTCGAGACTTTTGGTGTGGTGCTAGTCGAAGCAATGGCGTGCGGTCTTCCCGTAATTGCTACGAAATCGGGAGGGCCAGAAAGCTTTATTCATTCTGGAAATGGAATACTAATTCCAGTTGACGATGAGCAATCGCTTTTGGATGCACTGAAAAAAATGTATCTAACAATCAATGATTACAATCGTGGGGAAATATCTTCAGAGGTTAAGCAATTGTTCTCTGCTGAATCAATAGTAAATCAGCTAGAATCGGTTTATGAAAGAGTGATTTATGATTAATACCATATTATACCTTTTTTTGATTACTTCCTTCTTTCCTGTTATTGATTTTTCTATCGATCTCGGTTTTTTTCAATTGTCAATTTTTCGAGTTATTACAATTATTGTAATTTGTATGTCATTCTTCATTGCTATTAAGCAACGACACGAATGCTTTAGTATTATAAGAAGTATGAATATCTATGCTATAAGTTTTCACTCGGTTTGGTTACTTTATGCAATATTGACTGTATTTTGGATAAAAGATTATTCACATTGGTTTAAGTCAGTATATTTTTTAGGGTTAAGTCTCTTCTCTATTATTTTTTTTAATTATTTCTTTAAGGAGAAGAAACAGATTAAGGTAGCCATGATTTTGATTACAATTATCCTCGTAATTAATTCAGTAATTGGTATATATGAAGTTTTTTCATCAAATTATTTCTTTTTAAGTAATGAATTAGTATCTAATTATTCATATTACCATCTTCCAGTTAGCTGGTTCAATAATACAAACGATTTTGCAATGCTTATGCTAATTGGTTTTAATCTATGTCTCTTTTGCAAGAATCTATTCACTAATAAAGTGATACGTATTTTCTTTCTAATTGATGGCTCATTAATGATTTCATTGATTTTTCTTGCGGGGTCTAGAGCAAACGTTTTTGGTTTAGCAATCTCGGTTATATTGTTGATATGTTTTTACATAATCAAAAGAGCGAAAAAGCAAATATTCGATTTAGCTATTATTATGATGCTAGCAATACTATCGTTATTTGTATTGAACCAAATGGGGTTATACCGTCAAGGAACATCTATCACGTCAACGGTGTCGGGAGTTTATCAAATGATAAGTACTCCTGCAGAAGTAGGCGAGCAATCAGGTACTACTCAACAAACAATAACGATACATGAAAATATTGATGAATCAATTAATACTCGTATAAATTTAATAAAAAATGGTTTATACTTTTTATATAGAACATATGGATTTGGAGTCGGATCTGGAAACATTGAGTATTGGATGGAGAACTATGCAATTTTCCCAATAAGTACAATCAATATGCATAATTGGTGGTTTGAAATACTTACGGCATATGGAGTATTAATCCTCATTGGCTACTTGATTTTCTATGGGAGGATTATTCTCCATGCGATGGTTATTGCTTTTACTTATCCATTGGATAGCAGAGAATCACAACTCTCAATTATTACAATATGTATAATGGGAGGATTGATATTTGGTTTGATTAGTTCTAGCTCAAACTTTGGAAGTGAATGGTTGTGTGTTTTTATGGCAGTTCTTTCTTCATTGTCTATAATAATTAAACCCAAATTTAGAGTTGATGCCAATTTTTTTGAAAAAATTGCTATTAGGTTTTCATATTTAGGGCAAATGAGGGATCTGGAGCAATGAAATCTGATACAAATTCAATATCCTTTTTCAAAAATGTATTGAGTTTTTCATACGCATCACTAATTACGGCTGCTATTGGATTTGTCATCATTCCATTTGCAACTCGATTGTTCTCTCCTTCTGAAATGGGCAAAATCAATCTCTTTTCTACAGTTGCAAGTTTATTTTCAATGCTAGCAATTGCAGGGATTGATCAGTCATATGTTCGTTACCATGCTGAAGTTTCAGACCATGGTATCTTGGTTGGCGATTGTATAAGGCTCAGCATAATTTCATGGGCTTTTGTTTCTTCTATAGTTTTTCTTTTTCGAGAGTACATAGCAAAATTGATTATCGGTGAGTCTTCATTAACCTTAATAATCATTTTAATTTTGTATATTTTATTTACCAATATTCAGAGATTTTCATCACTTGATTATAGGCTCAAGCAAGATGCTTGGAACTATACTCTACATTCAGTATTACATGCTTTAGCAAATAATGTTTTATTTTTTTTTATAGCATATTGGAATAGAACGGCATTGTTTGCCTTAGGAATGAGGGTTTTTCTTGTAATACTCTTATCTGTAATCTATATCTTTTTCTTTCAAAAATCGTTCTTCTCACAAGCATTACATAGATATAAGGCTTCAGAGAAAAGTAAAATTCTTAAGTTTGGTCTTCCTTTATTACCGGCTTCCATTTTTTATTGGATTAATGGATCTGTGTCGAAATTTATACTTGCTCGTTATTGGGGTTTTGATATAGTAGGATTCTTTGGTATTGCTTTAACTCTATCAAGTGTTGTTGGAATTATTCAAACAGGTTTTAATACATTCTGGGCTCCATATGCTATGAAGTATTACGAATCTGAATCTGTTCGAATTCAGAAAGTACATCATTATATAGTTTGTATACTTTCAATTTTCGTAATATGTCTAATGCTTTTTCAAGACATAATATTTTTATTGCTTGATGTATCATATCAAGCAAGCCAACAAATATTCCCTCTACTGATTATTACTCATGTTCTATACACAATTTCTGAAACAACCGGCCTTGGGATTCCGCTTTCTGGAAAAACATATTTCCAAGCAATACTGGTTTTTTTGTCGATGATTGTAAATATCCTATTATGTGTCATTCTAATTCCTCGATTTGGACTTATAGGATGCGCGATAAGTGTTGTCTTTTCCGATATAATTATGGTTTCACTTCGCACAATACTTGGCCAAAAATATTATAAAAGTGTTGATTCTTTTAAATGTACAATTTTTACTGTTGTTCTATTACTCTTCACTGCATCACTCAATCTTTTTCTTCCTATGTTTCCAAGAATAGTCATTACAATATTAATCTTATTAGTGATTACACTAGTCTATCTTCATGAAATTGAGCGGCTAATTCTTATAATAAGTTCTCTTCTAAGAGAATATTTATTTAAATTGTCAGGTAAACGAAAAGATGATTCTTAAAAATGAATTTTGAAAGAGTTAATAATAATTTTATCTTGACGTTCCTGTTACTGCCCAGCTTACTTAAAAGAAAAAGCTGGGTTTTTTATATCGATACATTTGGTGGGTTTCTATTCCCTGATTTTAAAATGCAGGGTACATTGTCTAATGTTTCTGAGAACTTGATAGCTAGCTTGATATTTTATATATAGCTTTGGCTATCATTTACAGTGTCTGTATTCTTGAAAGACTTGTCGAGGTAGCGCATGGCTGAGTTTCCAATTGTTACAGTACTAATGAGCACCTATAACGAACCTGTTGAGTATATTCAGGCTGCTCTCTCTTCTATTCTTAACCAAACCTATTTCAATCTGGAAGTCTTGGTTATTGTCGATAATCCACAAAACCTGGAAGCCATTTCATTCCTTAAATCTTCTTCTCAAAAAGATAACCGGATAACAATCCACATCAATGAGCGTAACAGAGGCCTTGTATATTGTCTTAATTATGGGATCTCCATCGCCAAAGGTGAGTATATTGCCAGAATGGATGCAGATGACATCTCCTTTCATAAGCGAATCGAACAAGAATTGGAGTTTCTTCTAGAGCATGATCACGATTTGGTATCTACGGGCATTGTTGCCATCGACGAAGGAGGTAAAGTCTTGGAAGGGGAGAAGCATCCCAAATACCAGCCTGGTCGTAATCTTGAAAAGCAGATGTACTTTGAGAACATGGTAGCTCATCCTACCGTCCTTATACGGAAAAAAGCCTTAGATAGGTTGAATGGCTATCGAACAATCAAATCAGCCGAAGACTATGATCTCTGGCTCCGTTTCCTTACTGATGGATATTCAATTGGATTTCTGGAGACACCATTGTTATACCGACGAATCTCGTATGAAGGTGTCTCTCGATTGAATAGGTATGTTCAGTTTTTAGGAGCTGAATATGTTCGGTTGCTCTATAGGCAACGAAAGAAATTAGGTCGTGACGATCATTCGGAAGAGTATTACAATGCATTTCTAAAAAAACATCACTACTTTGATAAGAAGGCATTGGAGGCATATCATGCTTCCTACAAAGAATATTGCCTGGCAAAAGAGATGCTAAGAAACGGAAAGAAATTGACAGCATTCAAGCTTTTCGTTCATTCTACAATAGCTTCAAAACTTCGAATGAAGCACGTTTGGGTTATGAGCCGAAATAAAGTGAGGAACTTTCTTTTTGCCTAGAGAGCAAAAGAGAACAACATGGAAACTTTACTATTCTACATTTCCAATATTTCGAAAGGTGGTGCCCAACGGGTCATCACCACGCTTTCAAATCATTTTTCTGAAAAATATCACGTTATTCTTGTAACAACTACCGTCGGAGAAGGAACATATCCTCTGAATCCGAATATTACTCATCTATCGTTGGATTTTGCTGCAGAAGACATAAAAGCGAACAAGCTTACAAAGAATCGTAAGCGAAATATACGGTTCAAACAAATAATACAAAGGTATCAACCTTCTGTAATTATTACCTTTCTTGAGCGGGAAATCTTGAGGGTACTGTACTTGAAACCTCAGCTCTCCGTACCTGTAATCATTTCATTCAGAAATGATCCCAATGTTGACTATTCCTCTTGGCTGCAACGGTTCGCTATCATGAGATTGATCAAACGAGCCGACGGCATCGTATTTCAGACTCCTGATGCCAAACAGTTTTTTACTGGTCATTATTCTAGTAAGGACACAATAATTCCTAACCCTATACATCCAACTTTCCTTAAAGAGAGGGCCATTGGGTCTCGTGATGCACGTATTGTAACCGTAGGGAAGTTATTCCCTCAGAAGAATCATGCACTGCTCATTCGCTCGTTTGCACATATTGCATCAGAATTTCCTGAACATACCCTAGAGATATACGGTGAAGGAGAATTGAGAAACTCATTGCAGCAGTTGATTGATTCATTTGGATTGCAATCAAGAATTTTCCTTAAGGGTGTCAGAAATGATATCGAGAAAGTATTGGAGCAAGCAGCTCTCTTTGTGCTCTCCTCGGACTATGAGGGTGTCTCCAACGCTCTCATGGAGGCAATGGCTTTAGGGCTTCCTGTGATCTCCACCGATTGTCCTTGCGGAGGCTCAGCCATGCTTATCAGACACGGAGTAAATGGATTATTGGTTCCAGTTGGGGATGAGAGAGCATTAGTTGAATCAATGCGTTCAATGGTAAATGACCCTGTTTATGCTGAAGCACTTGGTACAGTAGCTAGAAAGATTCGCCAGGAAGTAGATCCCCAAGTGGTATTTGCATCTTGGGAATCCTTCATTCATGATGTAGTCAGTATGGGTAAAGAAATCGATGAGTAGCATTGCATATAAAATTCGGAAAGGGTTGAAGAATCCTCATATCGTTGGAGAATATCTGCTGGAGAGGAAACTAGCCAGAATTATTCCCGATCGATTATATCTGTCTTGGCTGTATAGGTTAAAGATGGGAATGTCCCTTAACTTGAAAAATCCGACAACATTCAATGAGAAACTTCAGTGGTTGAAGCTCCATGACCATAATCTTCTCTATCCTTCCTTGGTCGACAAGTATGAAGTTCGGCAGTTTGTGAAGGATACAATTGGAGAACAATACTTGATTCCGTTGCTGGGAGTCTATAATACAGTAGATGAGATTGAATTCTCCACTCTTCCTGGAACATTCGTTCTCAAGCCAACCCACACTTCTGGTGATGTCATATTATGCAAAGATAAAGATCTGCTTTCTCCTGAATTAACCAAGCAGAAGATGAATATGTGGTTACAGAAACGCTATTTTTGGGGTCTTCGAGAATGGCCTTATAAACATATTAATCCACGTATTATTTGTGAATCAATGATACAAACTGAAGATGGAAGGAGTCCAAAGGATTACAAGATTTTTTGTTTTCATGGAGTGCCCAAATTTGCCTTTGTTGCGTCAGATAGGGGAGTCGACACTAAGTTTGATTTCTTTGATGTTGATTGGAATCGTCAACCTGTCAAACAGCATTACTCTACGAGCAATTATGATTTACCAAAACCTTTGCAATGGGATGAAATGCTTCAATTAGCTAGGAAACTCTCACAAGGTATCCCACATGTACGAGTGGATTTTTATATCGATGTTGCAGGACGCATATTTTTTGGAGAACTGACATTTTTCCATTTCTCAGGTTTAGAAAAATTTGAGCCTGACTCCTATGATACCCTACTGGGTAGTTGGATTGATTTGGCAGCCTTATGACAAGAAAACAGAAACTTATTCTAAATACAGCAAGCTCACTTATTCATCAATTGATTACTGTTGTATGTGGAATCATTCTTCCTCGTGCCTATATCGCATCATTTGGGTCGGAAGTAAATGGCTTGGTTGCTTCCATCACCCAATTCATATCCATAATTACCTTCCTGGAATTAGGCGTAGGAGCAGTAGTCCAAGCTGCATTATACTTTCCACTTGCTAAGAAAGAGACTGAGGAGATCAGCCGCATTATTATCTCCTCCAATAGGTTTTTTAAAAAGATAGGTGGGATTCTTATCCTTTACTCTCTCGTACTGTTTTTTCTCTACCCTATGTTGATTGACACAACACATTCCTTTTTCTATACAGGATCTTTAGTAGCCATTCTTGCACTCAGTGCGTTTGCGCAGTATTTCTTCGGTATTTCTTATCAGCTGTTATTACAGGCGGACCAACTCGCTTTTGTCGCCTTGCTCACCAATACCGTAACGGTAATCATAAATACAATAGTTGTCCTGTTGTTGATCAAGTACGAAAAATCCGTACAAATTGTAAAACTTGTATCTTCGATGATATTTCTTATTCGTCCAATTATCTTCCAGATTGTTGTAAAAAAACGCTATAGATTGCAGCTTTCCATCCCGCTCCATGTTGAGCCAATTAAACAGAAATGGAATGGCATCGCCCAACATATCGCCTCTGTTGTACTCAATAGTACGGATATTGTTGTATTAACCGTTTTCAGTTCCTTCAGCCTGGTATCGGTATATTCGGTGTATTATCTTGTCGTCAATAGTATTAAGAAAATCTTGATATCCTTTACGTCAGGGTTCCAAGCCCTCTTTGGCAATATGCTTTCAAATAATGAACTTTCCAAATTGAATCAAGCATTTGAGAAGTTTGAATGGATAATGCATACCTTTGTGACTATTTTCTTCACGTGTACCGGGATTCTTATAATCCCCTTTATTATAGTCTATACAGCAACAATTACCGACTATGAATATGTGTATCCGGTCTTTGGTATCCTGCTGGTTGTTGCACATGCGCTCTATTGTATTCGGCTTCCATACAACCAACTTGTGCTTGCTGCAGGGCATTTCAAAGAGACCCAGACAAGTGCAATTATTGAAGCCAGTATAAACATTGTAATCTCGATTGTATTAGTACAAGCATATGGCTTGATTGGTGTTGCATTAGGAACTCTTGTTGCAATGCTTTACCGAACAGTCTATCTGGCCTGGTATCTCTCAAAAAATATTATAAAGCGCACATTAAGGCATTTCTATCTTCACATAGTTGTAGATGCTATATCTGTAGTGACAATGGTATGTGCTACCCAATGGATTACTCTTTCAAGTATTTCCTTCTTTGCTTGGTTTGTTATGGCTCTCAAAGTAGTCCTAATTTGTTCAATTGTTTCTTTCTTGGTAAATGCGGTGTTTTACCCACGATTACTTAAAGCAATACCGAAGGGAATTATGCGTTGATCTTTCTAAATACTGCAGTTTTAAGACATTCCCATACTGTCGCCAATGGTGATGGAATATGATAAGCTCAGACGAAACATGCAAGAGTTTGTGTAGTCGATAAAGAGGTTTGTTGTGACGTCATTTTTATATACTGTTATCGTATATCCGATAGAATTACTTGTTGAATTGCTTTTTGTCTTCTTCTTTAAAGCTTTTGATAGTACCGGGTTTGCCATAGCTGGAATCAGTCTGATGGTAAGCTTGCTTTCTCTTCCCCTCTATCATATTGCCGATCAATTGCAGAAGAAAGAGCGGGACATGCGCATACAAATGCAGAATGGAATCCAGAGAATCAAATCAACCTTTAAGGGCGATGAGCAATACATGATTCTCTCTACTTTCTACAGGCAACACCATTATCATCCTGCATATGCTCTTCGTAGTTCTGTCAGCCTTCTCATTCAGGTTCCATTCTTTATTGCTGCCTATCAGTTTCTTTCTCATCTTCCCCATTTGCAGGCTGAAAGCTTTCTTTTCATCAAGGATCTGGGGCAACCTGATCATATGTTCATGCTCGGTTCTCTTCCAATAAATGTACTTCCATTGATAATGACCCTAATCAACATAGCAGCCGGTGCAATCTATACAAAAGGATTCCCTCTGCGAGATAAAGTTCAGTTGTATGGTATGGCTGGGTTATTTCTTATACTTCTGTATCAGTCTCCAGCGGGGTTGGTTTTCTACTGGACCCTGAACAATGTTTTCTCATTGGTAAAAAATATCTTTTATAAAATGAAGCAACCCTTGAAGGTGTTGTATGTTACGGCTGTCGTTGCAAGTGTTGGATTAACAGTAGCCATACTTGTTATAAAATCAAATTTCCCTCTTAGCAAACAGCTGGTACTTTTTGCAGGTTGTGGAGGGATAATTTCCCTTCCATTTCTTGTAAAAATCGTGGGATTTATTGAGAAAAGGTATCTCTCTACCTTCTCAATGAAAAGATCAAGCGTTTTCAATGTCTATATTTTATCAATCCTGCTTCTATGGTTCCTTAGTGGCATTGTGGTGCCATCAAGCCTGATACTTTCTTCTCCTATCGAATTTGCATTCACTGGAACCGTTGAGAATCCTCTTTCCTACATGTACCATACTGCCTCATTTTTCTTGGGTTTATGTGTGGTCTGGCCTTTGTTTTTGTATGCAATGGCCAGTAGAAAAATGAGAGGGTTCTTTTCAATTATCTTTTTTATACTTTCTCTAACAGCAATAATTAATCTTTTCATCTTCAAGGGCGACTATGGCCTTGTAAGCAAAGTATTATTGTACGATGAGCCGGCACGTCTTTCCGCTTCCTTGATCCAAACGGTACTTCCCATTTTCATAACTATTATTCTATCAATCGGCACATTTGCTTGTATTCGAAACGGGTGGTCAAAGGTGCTTACCAGTATACTCACGATTCTCATCCTTACTTCTGCGGGAATGGGTGTATATGCTGCAGTGAATATCCAAATAGCTTATACTGCCCATGCTAAGAATGTGGCAGAGAATGTGGATAAGAGTACTCTTCATGAGATCAATCCAGTGATTCCTCTCAGCAAAACTGAAAAGAATGTAGTCGTCCTCTTTCTTGATAGAGCTATCAACTCTTTCTTGCCAATCGTATTCGAACAGTTTCCCGAGCTCACTGAGCAGTATAGAGGATTTGTCTATTATCCCAATACTGTTTCTCCTGGAAGGGTAACGCTTTCTGGTTCTCCTCCAGTTATGGGAGGATATGAGTACACTCCGGATGCAATGAACCTGCGTAGTACCGAACGTTTGGTAGACAAGCACAACGAAGCTTCATTGGTGCTTCCAAGAATTTTTTCCGAAGCGGGATACCGTGCTTCTGTATTTGATCCTCCAATGCCTAACCATAAATGGTCAAATGACTTTACAGCCTTTCGTCCGTATCCAGAAGTACAGGTTCGTGGCTTGAATGGTGTATATTCCTATAAGTATAAAATGGAGCATCCTGAGAACGAATTATGGGGACCTGACTACGAGAGCAGAATCATCAAGCGTCGTCTTCCTATGTTTTCATTTCTAAGAACCATTTATCCTGCAGTTCGAAGTCTTTTGTATTACGAGGGCACATACTTCCTGATGGATGAGAATACGCAAAACACCAACAGTTTTATTAATGCATATTCTGTGCTGTATTACCTTCCCCAGCTTACTGCGATTGATAGCGCAAAAGGATCATATGTCTTTCTTGTCAATGATACTCCACACGAACCAATTTTCTTACAAGCCCCAGAATATGTGCCAGTTGTAAAAGTAACAGATATATCGAACCCTCTCCAAGCTGATACGTATTACGATCAGAAAGCTCAGATACATTATCATGCCAATGTAGCGGCACTACGAAAGGTAGGTGAATGGTTGGAATTTCTCAAACAAGAGGGAGTATACGACAACACGAGAATTATCATTGTTGCTGATCATGGGAATAATTTGAAAGCACCGGTTTTCAAAGATTTTGAGCAACTAAAAGAGGTCCTTGCGGCATACCACCCATTGTTCATGGCTAAGGATTTCTATGCATCCGAAGAATTTTCTACTGACACTCAGTTTATGACAACTGCGGACGTTCCTGCCATGGCTATCAAGGATCTACCCGTTTCAACCATAAATCCTTTCACTAAAAATGACTTGTTTTCTGTTATTGAGAAAGATGTAGTTAATGTGTACTCATCCTCTTCAGAGCCAAACAACAATAGGGGTAACACATTTAGTTTTAATTATTCAGAGAGCTTTTCTGTACATGATTCAGTGTTTGATGAGGCTAATTGGAAGCACATTAGTCCAAAATGAGCAAAGGAGACTTAAGTAGATGATACTTTTCTATATAGACCCCGGTACAGGGAGCATGCTTTTTTCCATAGTCATTGGTTTGGTGACTATGCTCTATTTTCTTGGAAAAGCAGCATTCATTAAGGTAAAGTTTATTCTCTCTGGAGGAAAAGCAACCACTTCGAAAAATCATTATCCTTTGGTCATTTATTCTGAAAGCAAGCGGTATTGGAATGTTTTTAAGCCAGTTCTAGATGCATTGGAAAGAAAAGCTATTCCAACTGTGTATTACGCATCATCAGAAGACGACCCAGTCTTCTCAGTAGCATATAAACATATTACAAGTGAGTTTATTGGGGAAGGCAACAAAGCTTTCACTCGATTGAATTTCCTTGAGGCAGATGTGTGCTTGATGACTACTCCTGGTCTGGATGTCTATCAGCTCAAGCGCTCAAGAGGCGTTAAGCACTATGCCCATATCCTGCACTCAGTTGATGACGCAACAGGATATCGACTTTTTGGGTTAGACTATTTTGATTCTGTACTCCTTTCTGGCGAATATCAAAAAGCGCATATTCGGCTTTTGGAAACACAAAGAGGTATCAAAGAAAAAGAGTTGGTAGTTGTTGGATGTCCCTACCTTGATGAGCTGCAAAAGAAAGTAGCAGATCTGCCTAAACGAAAGAATGAATCCTTTACGGTACTCGTGGCTCCTTCATGGGGAAAAAGTGGGATTCTGAGTAGATATGGAGCATCTCTTCTTGATTCCTTGGTACAAACAGGATTCTCAATTATTGTGAGACCTCACCCACAATCGAAACAATCAGAAAAAGAGATACTTGAAGCTCTAGAAATGCGATACAAGGCCGCTCAGAATCTCGAGTGGGATTATTCTAATGAGAATCTGAATGTCCTTTCTCGGTCGGACATCATGATATCTGACTTTTCAGGAGTTATCTTTGATTATGCGTTTCTCTTTAATAAACCGTTTCTTTACGTGAATAGTAATTTTGATGCTCGACCGTATGATGCATACGATCTAGAAGAACAGCCGTGGAAATTCCGGGTCCTTCCTGAAATTGGAGTTGAACTTCAAGAAAACGACTTTGGGAGAATCGGTCAACTTATTCTTGAAACAAGCAAGAGTTCGATACTTGAGGAAAAAAGAAAGAATGCCAATGCTACAGCATGGCAATACAAAGGGAAGAGCGGCGAGATGGTTGCCGATTTCTTGGTTGGTGTTCTTGCTGGACTGAAAGAAAGCAAGGATATGTAATAAGTGTAGCCGTGCACTATACTGCTTATAGACTTGGAAGTATAAATAGTAATAGAGGTTGTAAAGAGCTCTGTTTCTTGTAATACTCTCCTATACTTAGGGGAGTATTTTTATGTCTAATTCTCGTTCTATGGACCTCTTTGACCATATATGTGATGCCTCACTGTTAATCTTTTTTCCTGTTTTGGTAGTTCTTGGAACAAATGCCAAGAAGTTTTTTATACCGGTAGAGATTCTGTTCTTGTCGGTTTTTACCATTAGGTTCTTTGTAAAACGGTCTACACTCTCTTTATATACTATTTGGACAATAGGGCTTTCGCTGTTGGCGCTAGTCTCTACAACGTATGCACCAAACCAAACAGCTGCTATGCGTTGGGCTATTTCTGTTATACAAGTTGTAATCTTTGGCAATTTGCTGGTCCCCTATTTTCGAGACGATAAAAGAAATGTCCATGTTTTCTTCCTTTCGTTTATACTTTCTGCTGTCGGATTAGGATTTCGCTTGTGGATGTCAGCTCCTCCTGAGCAATTGATGAATACTCGTCTGGGTGAATCAATTGGTTTTAACGCAAATTTTGTGGGTTTCATATTTGCCATTGCGGCACTTATAAACTTGTATTACGTTATTCTGGAAAAACGCTGGATAGCTCTTCCTTTGTTTTTTGTGTTAAGTGTAATTGGTTTGTTCTCAGGTTCACGTAAAACCATGATAATTCTTTTTGTTGGTATAGTTCTCTTGTCAATTTTATCATCTCGAAAACCACATACAATTTTCATATCGATGATTCTTAGCTTGTTATTTGTTGCTGGGTTTCTCCTGATATCCTTTCAATGGGAGCCATTGAAAAATATAATTGGATATAGAATTCAAATTTTCTTAACAACTTTTACAGGCCAATCGATTGATGCGAGTGCAAATGAACGAATAGAGATGATTCGCCTCGGGATTGATATGATCAAGCAAAAACCATTTTTTGGTTGGGGCTTGCATGCATTTTCAGACTTAGAGAAATTTGGAGTATATTCTCATAATAATTATATAGAAATTGCTGTCTCTTGGGGCATGTTTGGCCTAATTTGGTACTATCTATTTTTGGGTTATGTAATTATAAAAGGAATCGGGATTCTGCTTTCTCGACATCGTACTAGCCTTGTGGTTTTCTCTGTGATGATGCTACTCATTCTTTGCTTGGATGATTTCGGTCGTGTTCGTTTTTATGATGAGGTTTCACACATATTATATGCACTTTGTTATGCAATTATTGTTATGCATCTTCCACTTAGAGGTATCGATATCATTAGCTTGTTGATCAAACCTTTCCAGCGGTTTATTCATATAAAATCCCTCAGACAAGAGTAATTTACTCAAATTCCCGTCCCAGTTATATCTAGGGATTAGATAATTCTTTTAAATAGTTGCAGATAATGTCGGAAAGTGCGTGACAAAAGCTCCAAACATAGGTATAATTGTATCTATGATAGATGCCAATGCAAAACCGATGAAAATCATCCGTGTCACCAACAAGAAGAACGGTGTCACCTACCTCTACGAGGACCAGGCCTTCTGGAACAGCGAGAAGAAGCGCGGCGAGCACAAGCGAAAGTGCATCGGCCGACTCGGTCCGGATGGAAGCGAGATATACAACGATTTCTACCTGGCCAGGAAGGAAGCCTCCAAGGCCGAGAATCCGCTTGTCTCGAAAACCACCCTGATGGGACAGAACCTCATCCTGGACAAGGTGGTCAAGGACGTCGGCATACAGCCTGTTCTGAAGGAAGCCTTCGGAGCCGACGATGCCGATGCCATCCTTCAGCTTGCACGGTACAGCGTCTGCGAGGGCAAGGCCCTCAGCAGAGCCGAGGACTGGCTGAACGATCGTGGTTTCAACGGCAACGCTCTTTGCTCGCAGCGGATCAGCGAGCTGCTTGCCTCCCTGTCCGACGACAGGCGCAACACCTTCTTCAAGCTTTGGATTGCCAAGCAGGCGAAGAAAAAGGCACTGCTTTTCGATATAACCTCGATTTCGTCCTATGGAAAAAACAACACCTATGTGGAGCGGGGGTACAACCGGGACCACGAGAACCTGAGGCAGATAAACCTCGGCCTGCTCAGCGCCCACTCGTCGAACGTCCCTCTCTGGTACTCGGAATTGCCCGGGAGCATGTCCGATTCACTCGTCCTCGACCATGTGCTGCGCAGCCTGGAAAAGCTCGATGTGAAGGACATCAACCTGGTCGGCGACCGGGGCTTCTACAGCGAGGCGAACCTCAGGAACATAGCGGATAAGGGACAGAAGTTCACCATCCCCGTCCCCTCCAGCCTCAAGTGGCAGAAGGAATTGATCGACAAGGTCAGGCCCTCAATCCGAAGACCCGCCAACATCATCCGCAATCCCGAGGACGACAAGTCCTACATCTATGGCGTCACCGACTACAAGACCGAGTCCTACGGCAGGACCTGGAGGCATGTCTACTTCGACCCCGTCAGGAAGGAGCAGGACATCGCATCGCTGATGCTCAAGCTGAGAAAGTGCGAGGAGGAGCTTGCAGGCGGGGATGCCTTCGAGAAGCACAGGAACCTGTACGACACCTACTTCACCGTCAAGGATACCCCCAAGCGGGGAAGGAAGGTCAGCCTGAACGAGGAGGCCGTCAATGCCTACATCGACGGCTACAGCGGGTTCTGGATCATCCTCACCAATGCACAGAAGGATGCATCCAAGGCCCTGGGGCACTACAACCGCAGGTGCGACATCGAGCTGCACTTCGACGACATGAAGAACCTCTTGGACTGCAACAGGCTCAACGTGCACACAGAGAAGACCATGAAGGGCAGGCTTTTCGTCAACTTCATCACCCTCATCCTGCTCAACGACCTGAGAGGCAAGGTCTCGGCCATCAAGCCCAGGAACAGGAAGTACTGGGATTTCAAGGACATGCTGAACAAGGTGTCGACCTATTCCAGAATCCACTTCACCGGCACCTACAAGGACCTGTGGACGGTGCCCACCAAGGCCCAGAGGCTGATCTTCAGCCTCTTAAAGATAGAGTACCATTGGAAGGGAAAGATAGTGAATCTTGAGAAGCCAATGGAGTCTGAAGAAGATGACGAACAGGAAGACGAGGAGGCCTAGATATAATTAGGTCGGGAATTTGAGTAATTTACAACAAAGTAATAGAATGCCGAGGTGTAATACGTTCGTTATTAAAAATGAATCAAATATTTCACATTTGTGTATAATGCATGTATGGATGACTCATGTCCGAGTTGTAAATTGATAGCAAGGAGATATAGTCAATCAACAATTTCTGTTGTACGACTGGTGATGTATGCAAGGTATTTCTATTCTGATTCTCTCCAACGACGTTGACTATCTCTATACGCTGCGTTTGGAGACCATTGAAAGACTTCTTCAATCAGGGGCTTCCGTTGCTCTCTCCGCACCATACAACGACCGTGTTGAGTTCTTTGAGAAGTTGGGATGTACGTTTCATCCTGTTGAATTTACTCCAAGAGGGAAGAACCCTTTCTCCAATCTTGGAGTTTTGCTCAAATACTTCAGGCTGATTAAACAGACTAAGCCTGATGTTGTACTGACCTATACCATTAAGTCCAATATCTACGGTGGCTTGGTTTGTAGAATACTGAAGGTTCCTCAGATAGCTAACATGACAGGTCTTGGTAAAGCTCTGATGGATGAGAATCTCGTCCAGAAAGTAGTGTTAACATTGCTTCGTGTTGCATTTAAAAAGGCACGGACTGTATTTTTGCAGAATGCAAGAGACCTGCAGTATTTTCTTGACCACCGCATCACCACCAAAGAGCAGTCGGTTCTTATCCCAGGTTCAGGCGTCAATCTCGCCCGCCATCCGTTGGAACCGTATCCAGAAGATGATGGGTCGATTCGTCTCATCTATATTGCCCGTATAATTAAGGACAAAGGGATTGAGGAGATGATGGCAGCGGCAAAGGCCATTCATCAGAAGTATCCTTACTTCAGCTGCGATATAGCAGGTTTTATTGGAGAGGCAGTGTATGAACCTCAATTGGCTGACTACTCAGCCTCAGAGGCTGGAAAGTACTTAGGATTTCAGAAGGACATTCATAGTCTGATCAAGAAAAGTCATGCAGTGGTACTGCCTTCCTATCACTTGGAAGGTATTGCCAATGTTCTCTTGGAAGGAGCTTCTGCAGGAAGACCTGTGTTGTCAACAGACCATATAGGCTGTCGTGATACATTCGATGATGGAGTATCGGGCATTATGTTTGCCCCGCGCTCTGTAGAAGCCTTGGTTGAGGCGATTGAGAAGTTCATTCATCTTCCCTACGACCAGAAACAAGCTATGGGTCTGGCTGGAAGGAAGAAAGTTGAACGAGAATTTGACCGCGAGATTATTGTGAATGAGTATATGAAGGCTGTAGCGAAGATTGTAGGGCAGAAGGCGGAATGATGTGAACAAAAGCCAAATGAGTAATCAACCCATTCGAGTCCTTCAGGTACTAGGCGGCCTGTTTCACGGTGGTGCCGAAGCCATGATTATGAATCTGTATCGCAATGTCGATACCCGGGTTGTGCAATTCGATTTCCTTGTCCACACAGATCAAGAAGGCGTCTTTGACAAAGAAATACTTGATCGCGGAGGGGTGGTCCATCATGCTCCAGCATATAAGGGAATCAATCATTTTGCTTATAAGGCATGGTGGAAGACATTCTTAAGACAACATCCAGAATATGGGTGTATTCATTTCCATATCCGCGGTACTTCGGCCATTGCAATTCCGATTTGCAAGCGATTAGGTAGAACTACAATCATTCATGCCCACAGTACTTCAAATGGGAAGAGTTTAGTTTCGTTCATAAAAGGGCTTTTCCAATTGTCCTTACGAAGAGATGCCGATTACCTCTTTGCCTGTTCCGAACCCGCAGGAAGATGGTTGTTTGGGCAAAAGACCTTGCAAGCTCCCAATTTCCATCTATGGAAGAACGCGATTGATACAAGTAGGTATCAATTCTCCCAAGCCACTCGAAATCGAGTTCGTTCAGAACTCGGACTGGAAGATTCCTTTGTTGTAGGACATATTGGACGTTTTATCGATGCAAAGAATCATGGATTTCTCCTGGAGATCTTTCAGGAGGTTCTCAAGCGAGAGCCTCATGCCAGGTTATTGTTAATCGGTGACGGCCCAAACCGCAAAGCGATTGAGGATAAAGTGGAACTACTGAGATTGGGCCAGGCGGTTATCTTTGCCGGATTCCGATCTGATGTTCCTGAAATGCTTCAGGCAATGGATGTATTTTTGTTTCCTTCTCTGTATGAAGGGTTACCAGTTACTTTGATTGAGGCTCAAGCAAGTGGATTGCCAAGTGTTGTATCAGATACGATTGCAAAAGAAATTGAAGTGACCGATTTGATTCAATTCGTTTCACTTGAAAGTGTTGCAAAAGCATGGGCTGATATAATTTTTACGATATCGAGAGACAATATTCGCAAAGATACCAGTAAGTCAATTATTGAAGCAGGGTATGATATCAAGCAATCGGCGAAGGAATTGCAAGCTTTCTACCTTTCGTGTGACATTTGTTAATAAGATATTCCGTAGATATTTTTCGCAAGACTTTGAGATGCTAGTAGGTATATATCAAGAATGAGAGAATCTAGAGTATGTTTGACGTATTACCTTGAGGAATGCGAATAGGAGGAGTGGGTGATGCAAGCAATAATCTTGGCTGCTGGAATGGGTAAGCGATTAAAAGAGTTAACCAAGGATAATACAAAATGTATGATAGAGGTGAATGGAGAGACACTCATTGAGAGAATACTCACCCAGCTTGATAGTTTGAATCTCGAACGTATTGTGCTTGTGATTGGATATAAAGGTGAAAAATTAGCATCGTACGTAAAATCTCTTCCCATCAAAACTGAAATAATTTTCATCACCAACCCGATTTATGATAAGACCAATAATATCTATTCTCTTTACTTGGCCAAAGAATATCTTCTTGAACAGGACACCTTGCTACTTGAGTCGGATCTTATTATTGAGGATGGAATTCTTAATGTGTTGATTCAGAACCCAGATCCCAATATTGTTCTGGTGGCGAAGTATGAAAGTTGGATGGATGGTACTGTCGTCACGCTGGATGAAAGTCAACAGATTAAAAGTTTCCTTGGTAAGAAGGATTTTCATTTTTGCGATACCATGACTTATTACAAAACAGTTAACATTTATAAATTCAGCAGAGCTTTTTCTATGACTCATTATGTCCCATTCTTGGAAGCATATTGCAAAGCTTTGGGGAACAACGAGTACTATGAGCAAGTGCTAAAAGTCATTGCACTGCTGGACAATCCTGGAATCAAGGCATTGGTTTTGGATACGGAAAAATGGTATGAGATTGATGATATCCAAGACCTTGATATCGCCCAGACCCTGTTCGAAAAGAACAAGAATACAAGATTTGAGAAAATGAACGCACGGTATGGAGGATTTTGGAGATTTCCTCGACTTTTAGATTACTGCTATCTGGTGAATCCGTATTATCCTCCTACCAAGTTGATTGACGAAATGCAGGCGAGTTTCACTAGTTTGATAACACAATATCCATCGGGACAAAAAGTAAACAATCTTCTTGCAGCCAATTATTATGGACTTCATAGAGAGAATGTAATTGTCGGTAATGGTGCCGCTGAGCTGATCAAAGCAATTATGGAAAACACTGAAGGAATCATCGGAATACTTTCACCTTCGTTTGATGAGTATAGAAATCGTGTATCAGGAAATAGAATCTCACTGTTTACCGTACAATCAGATGATTTCTCGTATACTGCCGATCAGATTATTTCTCACTTTCAGAATAAACCAATCTCAACCTTGCTACTGATAAATCCCGATAACCCATCTGGAAACTACATAGAACAGCATGATGTATTGAAACTCGCTTCTTGGACACAAGAGCGAGGTATCATATTCTTGGTCGATGAATCGTTCAGCGATTTTGCCTTGGCAAAAGAACCAAGCTCACTCTTGGACCAATCTACTCTAGAAAGGTACACAAATTTAGTTGTAATAAAGAGTATTTCCAAATCATTTGGAGTTCCTGGCGTTCGTCTCGGCCTTTTGGCAACAACGAATAAGACTATTCTCTCAAGTGTGTCTAAAAATGTCTCCATCTGGAATATCAATTCCTTTGGAGAATTCTATATGCAGATTTGGGGAAAATATCGTGCAACCTATGAGCATGCATTGGTGATGCTCAAGGATGAACGAGATCGTTTAGCAACAGCATTGAATCAAATTGATTATCTTACGGTGTTTCCTTCACAAGCCAACTATATTATGTGTGAGGTAAAAGGCCCGAAGAAGGCCTATGACTTGGCAGTAGAATTATTGGATTCTCATAATATTCTTATTAAGGACTTATCGAGCAAACGTGGAATCTCGCCACGGCAGTGTATTCGAATTGCTGTTCGCAACAAGGAAGATAATGATGCATTGATTAATGCTTTGAGAAGTCTTGTCTAAAATATTCCTGTTCATAATCGAATATTTCTACGGGGGGAATCTGTCATCAGGTTCCCCTTTCCTGTCTTCAACCCTTACTACTCTTTCGGGGAATCAACTTCGACTGCAGTACATGTTGGCTCTTGGAGTAGATGCCGGTGTGGATCACCTGCTTGAGAAGGCTTACCCCCAGCATACCCATCTCCTGTAGCGGTAATTCAAAGGTGGTGATGGGCGTATTCCAGAACTCTGAGAAGTCGCGGTTGTCAAAACCAACCACTCGTACCTGGTTCGGAATATGGATGTTCATTTTTTGGAGTGCTGAAATAGCACCGGCTGCAATATAGTCATTGGCGCAGAATATGCCATCGGTTTGGGGATGGTCGTTCATCAGTATTTGGGCAGCCTCAAAGCCATGATCGAAGTCATAGTTGCCGTAATAGTTGTTTTGTGGCATCTCAAGCTTCAGTTCTTTCGTTCTCTGAGAGAATCCCTTCAGACGATCCTGTACACTCAATCGATCCTCAGGACCACAAATCATCGCAGGGTGGCGCATTCCGCATCCATACAAGTGTTCCGCCGCCTGATAACCCCCCGTAGTATTGTCTACTACCACGCTGATCATCTCCTGGGCCGCCATATTGATTGAAACAATCGGAATGTCTGAGTTCTGCGTATCGAGATTGAACTCCTTCCAAATAGGAATATGGTGACAGAATAGAATTCCCTCGACCTTATGGCTCTTTAGGAAGTTGTACGCCTTCTTCAAGTCATTGCCAAACTCAACACCGCTGACGAAGAACAAGGAGTACTGGCCACCGGACAGGCCATGCTCGATACCCCGCACTATCTGGTTTACGAAGGTCTCGGTGATATCGGCTGCCAAGCACCCAATAATCCCGGAGTTCCCCCGCTTCATGCGTGACGCACTCCAGGAAGGAACATAGCCAAGCTGCTCGATTGCCTCGAGCACCTTCTTGCGGGTGGCTTCACCGACCGGGCGCTTGCCGTTGAGGGTATGCGTAACCGTAGCAGGGGAAACCCCGGCAGCTTTCGCTACATCTACGATTGTCACTACATCACGCATACGCCCTCCTCTTGGCAAGTGTAAAGCCTCTAACAGCCTTTGTCACCCGCTTATTGCAACTACCATACTTTCGCCTACCTTGAGAGAGTCAGGATCGAACGAGGGCTGTGAGACGGTATACCCTTCAGGCACCTTGATGGTAAAGACTCGTTGCTTTTTAATGGCATCAACCTTCTTGGTAATCACCAGGGATTGGTCGGTTACTTGGAACTCCCAAAGGTTATATTGCTTTCCGGCAAGCTCACTGCTTCCATCATCCTCAAAGTAGGAGGAATGTATCTCTTTCCCTGTTGTTTTACAGGGATGGACTAGAAGCTCCACCTTCTCAAACACACCGCTTTGGAGGTGTGTCAGCCCAGGAGCGGTCGGGATCACCGACCCCTCCTTGGCAAACCAGAGGCTCTCACCGTCAGGGGGATAGGGGAGTTCCAGGTTTATTCCTCCCTCGAACGCTGTTCCATCCTTGCTGTACCACCACAAGCCCTGAGGGAGGTAAACATCAGCGTTGGTTTTTCCCTTTTCGGTAACCAAGACCTTCAGAATATGCGGTCCGAACAGACTATTGATCTCATCACCCTTGATATTGTTATCATCGGGAAACTCCAACAAGAGAGAGCGTTCGATCGGCGTACCCTCGGCAGCCGCCTCAAAAGCACAGGTATAGATATAGGGCATGAACCGGTAGTGCTCGAGAATGAGAGAGCGGATGTGAGGCAAAGCACTCTCATACGACCACGGCTCGGTGGGATTACCGTCCTCACGCCAGGAGTGAATCACAAAGCGACCCTGAAACACCGCCGACTGGGCTGAGCGTACCAACAGCTCTTCCTCGGGAAACGCCCCGAAGAACCCACCCAAGTCATGGCCGAAGTAAGGCAGTCCTGAAAGACTGAACCCCTGACCCATATACTGGTTGTACTTCAGTGTCTTCCAATCGCTCACATTGTCTCCCGACCACGTCCTGGCAAACCGTTGCATGCCTGCATAACCGCTTCGGCTGTAGATCCAAGGACGCTTCCGTGGTTGCTCCTGCTTGAACGCCTCGTAGGAAGCCTCTGCCATCCGAATAGGGTAGAGGGTCTTCGTCTTGAAAGCCTCGAGCTCAACATCCTCAAGTTCCAGTTCATTGTTGTCATTCCAAATCCCGGTGCATCCGTGGTCGAGATACTGAGCCTTGAGCTGGCTCTTCCACCACTCTTTAGCCTCGGGGTTGTTGAAGTCGATGAAGGAGGCCTCCCCTCCCCAGAAGAACTCCTGATACGGCCGGCCGCTCTGGTCCTTGATGAAGTACCCCTTCTCTGCCAACTCTGTATACCACGGATGGCTGGTCAGGATTCCCGGCTTGATGTTCATGCACAAATTATATCCACGCGCCGAGAGGGAAGTCAGAAACGCCTTGTGGTCGGGAAACTTCTGCTTGTTCCAGAGAAACGCATACCGCTTGCCCTCGGCACTCTTCAAATAGCCTGAGGAGACATACATCCCCTCACAGGGAATCTGGTGCTCCTCAATGGTGGCAAAGTAGTTCAGGATTCTCTGTTCTGCATCATCGGGTTCGGCATAGTTCATGGAAGAGCCGAAGAACCCAAAGCTGAACAGCGGTGGGAAGGCGGGAAAACCTGTAACCTTGAAGTAATTCTTGAGAACCTGGTGGTAGGAATCGCCCAAAAAGGTTACATAGCTGTACGGCCCGCCTTCCACCTCAACGGAGAAGAAAAACGGACTCTCCCGACCCAGGTCGAAGAGCTTGATCAAGCTCTGGTCGAAGAGCAGCCCGCACATGGCGCCGGTTTGCGCATTACGCTTGATCATAAAGGGAATGGACTTATACAGCGGATCGGAATTGGAAGCATCGTAGCCGAGGGAGTCGCGGTTGTACATGGAGAATCGTCTTCCCCTTCTGTTGGGTAAGCCGCTCTTATCCCCGAGGCCGTAGAACTCATCCGCCTCTGAAAGCGGGAAGTTGAACCTGCTGAAGGATTCCTGTGAACCTTCCTTGGTAAAGCAGCGCACCTGGTAGGAGGGCAGCACCGTGTCAGCGGTTCCCACCCGGCCACCGTGCTGCAGGATTCCCGCATACCAGATGCTGATAAGGGCGTACCGCTTCTCAAGTACCACCCTACTCAGACCGCAGGTGAGAATAAAGGCCTCGCTCTCTTCCTTTATGCTGATCTGCTCGTCCAATTGCAGAGACTTGGAAGGGCTGGTGATGTACTGGCTCGCCTTGGCGAACGTCTCATGGATGGATACGTGGTCGAACTGATAGCTGACCTTCACAATCTCGGAGGTGAAGAACTGTATATGTATTTCACCACCGACGCCCTTGGCGATAACCAAGGAAGGGGAGTGAAAACGACATGCAGACAGAGAGTGAATGATATGTTTCATGCGTTCAACCTTTAACCGATCCTGCAGCGATGCCAGAGAAGAAGAACCTCTGGAAAGCCAGGAAGACTATGATGACGGGAATTATGGCGATGGTGGTCATGGCAAGCAGGTCCGACCAGTTGATCTGCAGCTGACCGACGAAGTTCGCCAACGCCTGCTGGATGGTCTGCTTGCGGTTGTCGGTGATGACGATCAAGGGCCAGAGGTAGTCGTTCCAACGCCACATGAAGCTGAAAATGGCGATGGTGGCGACAATGGGCTTGCTCATGGGAAGAATGAGGCGGAAGAAAATGGTATGTTCTCTTGCCCCGTCGATGCGGGCAGCCTCGATCAGTGAGTTAGGCAGTGTCACCAAATACTGACGGGCAAGGAATACCCCTGTAGGAGTAGCTGCCGGTGGAATGATGATTCCCCACAGCGAATTCAGCATTCCAAGGCTTTTCAGCTGAAGGAAAATCGGGATCATGATGACCTGCAACGGAATCATGAGGGTTGCGATCATCACCGTGAAGATGATGTCCCTGCCGGTGAAAATGTATTTGGCCAAGGCATAACCTGCCATCAGGTTTATCAATACCGTAAGAGCGGTGGAAACAACCGCAACGAAGACCGTATTTGAGAAGTATACCGGAAAGTTTCCTGCCGCAAGGCTGGAAACATAGTTCTCAAGCGTCCAATCCTGGGGGATGAAGGTCAGAGGAACCCGGAACAGCTCGCTCTGGGGCTTGAAGGAGGAGAGAACGACCCAAAGCACCGGTAGCAGGGTTATAAGGGAGAGCAGGATTAACACGGTGTAGTGCAGTGTTTTGGAAATAGGTTGCTTATTCATGTGATGCCTCCCTTCCGCTGAGTTTGAACTGCAGGACGGTGAAAAGGGAGATGATGAGCATCAACACGATCGACATGGCGCTTGCATAGCCCATGCGATCCTCCAGGAAGGCCACCTGATAGACCTGTTGGACGATGAACTTGGTAGCATAGCCAGGTCCTCCCTTGGTCATCACCGAAATCAACTCATATGCCTTGAAGGAGGCGATGGTGGCAAGCACCAACACCACCAGCAGGGTGCTGCGCAGTAGCGGCAGTGTGATGGATGTAAAGGTCTTGGGAGCCGAGGCCCCATCAATTTTTGCAGCCTCGTAGAGCTCGATGGGAATGGCCTGCAGTCCCGCGATGAGGACGACCATATAGTACCCGGCCTGTGCCCAGATTGAGACGCCGATAATGGAAACCATGGCCAGCTTGCTGTCGGTCAGCCAACGGACTCCGTTGCCTCCAGCGGCGCGAAGCAGATAGTTGATGATTCCCATCTCATCACCAAGGATGAAGCGCCAGGCAATACCAACGGTTATCATGCTCAAGAGCGACGGTATGTAGAAGAGGGAGCGAAAGAGTTTCTCGCCCTTGATGGTATTCTTATAGAGCAGCAAGGCCAAGGCCAATGCATAGACCATGATCAAGGCAACGGTGAAGAATGAGTAGACAATTGTATTGCTGAAGGTTTTCCAGAAGACTTCATCACCAATGAGTTCGATGAAGTTATCAAAACCGATGAAAACCGGAGTGGTGAACACACCCCACTCGGTGAAGGACATCCTCAGACCTTGGATGGCTGGGATAATGATGAATGTCCCGAAAATGAGAATGTTGGGAAGCAGAAAGAGCAGCGGGGCTGCTGTCTGATGAAAGTTTCCCTTGGTATGTCGTTTCATAGGAATCCTGAAAGGCAGGCAGCCCTGCCGGTCTGAAGGATCGGGCTCCTCCTTGGTGGAGGAGCCGATATCCATAGTGCAGGTTACTTAAAGAACGTTGCGCCTCTGTTGTCAACATTGGCCACAGCCTGTTCGGCGGTGATGTTGCCAAGCAGCACTTCCACGATCTGCTCGCGGATGTAGGTGGTGACCTTGCTCAGGTTGGTATTCTTCCACTCGTTTGCGGTGTAGGCCGGGGTGACCTTCAGCTCTTCGAGGAAGACCTCAAAGTCTCCGCTGTTGGAAGGATAGGTGACCTGTGCATCGTTGCGTGAAGGGATGTTGAAGGTGTCGCGGCTGTACATCTCGTTGTGAGACTTGTCAGCAAAAGCGGCCATGAATTTGAATGCCTCTTCCTGGTTCTTTGCTCCCTTGAAGGAGGCAACGAACTTTCCACCGGGAACGGAGGAGTTGATCGCGCCCTTGGGCATGCGTACAGCCTTCCATTCAAAGTCCTTCACGTTCTTGTTGTAGGTGTTGATGTTCCAGCTGCCGCCGATATGACCGGCAACAAGTCCTGCTTGGAAGAGCTCGGCAGGGTTCTCGGAGCCGAGCCATACGCTCTTGGGCACCAGACCTTCGTCGTGCAGATGCTTGAACCACTTCAATGTTGCAATGGTACCGGGGTTGTTGAACTTGATGTTCGACTGGTCCTCATTGAGGAAACGACCGTTCCACTGGTACATGAGCGTAGAGAAGCGGTGCGGGGTGAAGTCAACGGCAAGACCGTACTTCATTGCAGGATTGGCTGCGATGACCTTTTTGACGATGGTTTCCCATTCACTCCATGTCCATGTCTTGCTGACCTCATCCACATCGATGCCGGCCTTGTCGAATGCAGTCTTGTTGACCAGCATGCCGTTGGCTGTTGCTTCGGTGGGGTAGGCGATGAACTTGCCTTCCTTGTTGGTGGCGAATGCCACCATGGAGGGCAGGTACTGCTTCTTCACCGCCTCGACATCGGCGACGTGATTCTCGATTGGCTCCAGGCTGTCGACAACCACCGACAAAGTGTTGGTGGTGATACGTGCAAGGTCGGGAGGGTTGCCGCCGCTGATCATCAGCTTGAGTTTCTGGTCATACTCGTTGTAGGCGACAATCTGGAGGTCCAACTTCACATGCGGGTTGGCCTTCAGGTACTCATCCATGGTCTTCAGAAAGACATCGGACTCATTGGCGTCATTGAACCACAATACCGAAAGGGTCACATCTTTTTTCGCACCCTCTTCCTTGGTTCCCGCTGCAAACATAGCCGTAGTGGCGAGCAACAGGATCATCAATGTCACGATTACTTTTTTCATGCAGATCCTCCTTATTTGGATTAGCAAATTTACGCAAAACGTTTTTACTTTTTTAGTATAGGTCCACGTTTCTTCATTTGTCAAGGATTGGTTGTACAAGAAGAACACGATGAACGCATGGAAATATCGGATGATTGCAACAAAGGGGAAGCCTCATCAGCTTCCCCTTTGTCATGTAAACACACAAAGAATACGGTTGCAAATCCTAGATTAATTCCAATGTGGCCTCAAACTCCTTGTCCAGCGGATACATCGGCCTGGGAAGGTTCTTGTAGGGAAGCCGCTCGAATAGCTCGTCGGAGGAACCTGTGGTAAGTGCCATCATCGAGCGCTTTGCGATGGCGCGGATCTCCGGCTCAAGGTACCCAAGCTTCACCACGATCGCCTTCCTCTGCTTGGGCTCGGCTCCCAGGACCCTCATCATCTCGGGGTCGTAGCAGCCCACATGCTTGCTCGCCACCACCACATCGACACCCTCTACATCAAGAAGGGCGAGGTCGGCGCCGTTGGCCCCCTCCCACTGTTCTTTCAGTGCTTTTACGGTTGCCTTCGCTCTGACTGGTTTACTCTTGACGGTGTCGAACTTCGCTCCGAGCAAACACTCAAAGCTTGCACCCACGCCTTTCTCGAAAGCTTCCCTGACCACCTGCGGGTCGTAGAAACCCTGGTAGAGCAGGGGTGGGTCGAGCTTGGAGAGGACGGGGTCGGAAAGAATGAGTGAAAGGAAATTGGTGACATCGCCGCTGCTTCCTGCAGTGGGGTTGTCCCCGCTGTCGCTGATGACCACCGGGTATACACCGCTCTCAATCGATTCTCTGGTTGCCTTCAGGGCATCGGAAGGCATCCTCGTCTCGTTGTAGAAGCCGAACTCCTTCTTTCTGGACCAGAAGATCTGTGCAAGCTCCTTTGCAAGGCGGTCTGCTTTGTCTTGGTCGTCCTGGGTCACCACCACCGCATGCACCGCGTTCTCCTTCCCGTCGGCCCAGGGGAAGCCCAAAAGGTAGGAGCAGGCGAGTACGCCTTGCTGTTGTTCCCTTGATCGGAGTTCTTTGATCAGGCTCTTCATCGGCTCGACCGAGGTCTCGCTCTGCTCGCCTGCGATGAGCATGGGGATGCGCACCGCCGCCATCGTCGGCTTCTTTCCCATCTCCAGGGTGCGGATGACCATCAGGGCTGCATGGATGCCCGTCTCGTAGGTGTCGGTGTGGGGGGCGCACTTATAGCCGACGAAGCCGTCTGCTGCATGGCGCATCCGCTTGGTCAGGGTCGCATGCATGTCCAGGCTGGTGAACAAGGGGGTGGCCGGATGCACTTCTCTTATGGCCTGGAGCAGGTCCTGCTCGGCCTCCCCGAGATTCTGCACGCGCATGCTGCCGTGCAGCGACAGGCAGATGGCATCGATCGAGCCGGCTTCCTTGAGCTTCTGCAACAACTCAGCTTTCAATTCCTGGTAGTAGTCATGGTCCCACACCCCGTTGGGCACCGCACGGGCGACCAGACTGGGGATTACCTCATATCCAGCAGCCACGAGGGTGTTGATGATGCCGCTGTACGAGCTCTCTCTTTTAGTGAACAAGTCCGCTCCCCTGGTGACCCAGATCTCGTCCCTGCCGGTGATGATGGGGTTGAAGGTGTCGCTCTCGTGGTGGAGCCCTCCTACGAATACTCGCTTTTTCATCGCTTTGCCCCCACGATGGCTCCCACCCGGCCGGCATCGGTGTGGCTGATGCTGAACTCGGCCTGTCTGAGCATGCCGCCCATGTAGATGTGCTCGGGGCGGTAGGTCATCTTCGACTCGTAGGCGCCCGGGACGAACACGTGGTACTCCTTGGCCCCCACCTGCTGCTGCAGGTAGGCGAAGTTGCGCTCGGTGATGCCGCAGCCGGGCATGACAATGATCCTGTCCCCGGCCTGCCTCACCAGCATCTTCAGCGTTTCGAGTCCCTCGATGACCGTGGCCTCAAGACCGCTGGTCAGAAGGCGGTCGACTCCCAGGTCGATGAGCGTCTCAAGAGAACGACTGGCGTTGGGAGTCATATCAAAGGCACGGTGGAAGGTGACCGAACAGGGCCTGGCAAGGGCGATGATCTCCTTGCTCCTCTGTACATCAATCTCACCATCGGGGGTGAGGATGCCGAAGACGATGCCGTCTGCCCCCGCCTCCCTGAAGAGCCTGACATCCTCCTTCATCGCCTCGAACTCGAGGTCGCTGTAGCAGAAGTCGCCTCCACGCGGCCTGATCATGACGTTCATGGCAATCTTGCTGTGCTTTCGGGCTGTCTTGAAGGCCCCAAGAGACGGGGTGGTGCCACCCTCGAAGAGGTCGGCGCAGAACTCGACGCGGTCGGCTCCGCCGGCTTCGGCTGCCAGTACGCTCTCAATCGATTCCAGACAAATCTCAATCTTCATAGTGTTTCTTCCTTTCTCAGTACCAGTCGTATGGTGGTATCGACAAGCTCGCTTCTCTTCAGCTCATCGCCGATTGTATGCAAACAAATTTCATGAGTTCCTTTCTTCAGCTGTAAACCAGTGATGAAAAAATCAGAAGTGCGGCTCTTTTGGAGGGAACTGCAGTAACGATTTCCTCCAACCTCAAGGCAGAGCTTTTGCTCCTTGGCAATGCCTTGCTCACTCAGCCACCCGATGGAAAGCCTGGTGTCCTCATCCTGCTCAAGGGTCCAGCAAAGGGTGGTGGGGATGGGGCGGTAGGAGTAGTACTCTGTTCCCGTATAACGATGAAGCATCAAGGGCTTGGGACAGGCTTGGTCTGGGAGTACTCTTGGAAGGGTTCTCTTCATCGTCTCTCTTCTCAGCGGCTCTTTGGCAAGCTCGTCTCCAATCCCCTCAAGCACCTCCTGCTCAAAGCCCTGGATGGCGCCATTTCCCATCAGACCGATGTTGAGCAGGTAATTGCCACCTTCCTTCACGACACTGCGGGCAGTATTGGTTAGTTCCTTGATTTTCTCATCCCTGTTTCCACGAACCTGCCAGCTGCGGTATCCCCACGTCTCCTTATAGATGGATGCCGGGGTCTGCCACGGACAATTCAAAGGGACGGTGGGTAGCTGGTTGTCTCCCATCGTCAAGAAATCCTGCTTGTCGTTCCAGATTCTCCCATTGACCATGCAGGTGGGCTGCAATCTCTGTACCAGATCGTAGACTTCCTGGCTTTGCTCGTCTGTGGGAGCTCCCATATCCATCCACAGCTCACAGATGGATCCGTAGTTGGAAAGAAGCTCGGTAAGCTGGGCGATGTTCAGCTTCTGGTGAGATTCAGGGATTTGGTCGCTGTTATGACTGCTGATGGGCAGGGCATCGGCGAAGTGCCAATCGATCCAGGAAAAGTAAATTCCGAAGGCAAGCCCTTGTTTCCGACACTCGTCGCTGAGGTCCTTCACGATATCGCGCCTGCAGGCGGCTTTGGTGCTGTTGTAGTCGGTGGTGGCGGTGTCGAACAAACAGAATCCATCATGGTGCTTGCTTGTAATAACCAGATACTTCATTCCAGCCCGCTTTGCCGTAGCAACAATATGCTTTGGATCAAACTCCGGAAGGTTGAACTGGCTGGTCAAAGCCTCATAGTCGGCCTGGGGCAGGTAGCCGTGGGAGAGTATCTGCTCGGAGTAGCCCCGGGTGATGGGTTTTCCCTTCCACACCCCGCCGGGAAGAGAGTAGAGCCCGAAATGAATGAAGAGGCCGAACTGAAGGTCGAGCCACTGTTGTACTGCTTCGCGTTTCATCGCTGTGTCTCCTTGATGACAGCTTAGCGTGAGCCGGGGCGGTACAACAGGGTCAAAGTTTCCAAGGACCTTCTTGTATTGCGTCATTTTTTCAAAGTTCGACCTCTCTTGCAAAAAATGACGCCTGAGTGTGAAGCTAAGCTGACCGAGCTTTGGAAACTTGACTCTTATGCATATCTGACTTCCATGCGACGATTTTGTCATGAAGAACGCACTCAACCAACCACGACAGCTCAGCCTGGGAAGAAAGATGGGCAGACACTGGCAGTTCTATGTCATTGTTGCTCTTCCCATGCTCTACTTCATCATCTTCAAGTACGTTCCCATGTATGGCGTCCTGCTTGCATTCAAGCGGTACCGCGTCAGCCAAGGGATCTGGAACAGCCCCTGGGTGGGCTTCTATCAGTTTGAGAAGTTCTTTACGAACCCCTCGAGCCTGAAGATCATGTTCAACACCTTCTCGCTGAGCATGTACGCCCTGGTCTCATCCATTCCGCTGGCGGTAATTCTAGCCATAGCCCTCAACGAGACCGGCTCGAAAATCTGGCGCAAGAGCGTGCAGATGGTCACCTATGCCCCCTACTTCATCTCCACCGTAGTCATGGTAGCCATCCTGATGCAGTTCCTCGACCCCGCCTTGGGCCTGTTCAATGCGATCAGGGCGGCATTCGGCAAGGATTCGATCAACTTCATGGGTGAAGCCCATATGTTCAAGCACATCTACGTCTGGTCGGCCCTCTGGCAGAACACCGGCTACAACGCGATTATCTACCTGGCCGCCCTCACCGGCATAAACCCCGAGCTTTACGAAGCTGCGAAGGTCGACGGAGTGAACAAGTTCCAGAAAATCTGGTACGTGGACCTGCCCTGCATCAAGAATACCATCGTCATCATGTTCATCATGAACATGGGCTTTGTCATGAGCCTGGGTTTTGAAAAGGCCTTCCTCATGCAGAATCCTCTCAATTTGCAGACCGCCGAGATCATGTCCACCTACGTCTACAAGATGGGCTTGATCAACAGTGACTTCAGCTACTCAACCGCCATCGATGTGGTCAACTCAATCATTAACATCGTCCTGATTTTGACTTTCAACCGCATTGCCAAGAGTAAAAACAAGGAAGGAGGGCTGTGGTAATGCACTACAAACGAAAAGAACTTGCAACAGACCGAGTGTTTTCATTGGTAGTGAACAGCTTTCTGTTCATAAGCCTGGTCATCGTCCTCTATCCGCTGCTGTATATCGTCGCCTGCTCGTTCAGTGAGCCGCAGGCAGTGATGGCCAAGAAGGTGTGGCTCTTTCCCGTCAATTTTGATTTGGTAAGCTACAAGGCAGTCTTTACCAACAAGCAGATTGGAACCGGCTATATGAACAGCCTCTACTATATGGTGACAGGGACTGTGGTCAGCGTGCTGCTTACCATGTTGCTCGCCTATCCGCTTTCGCGCAAGGAGTTCTACGGGCGCTCGGTGGTGACCAAGCTCATCCTCTTTACCATGCTCTTCACCGGTGGAACCATCCCCCTGTACCTGGTGGTGCGCAACCTCGGCATCTACGACTCCAGGTGGGCGATCATCCTTCCCAACGCCATTACCGTTTGGAACGTCATTATAGCCCGCACCTTCCTGCAGGAGAACATCTCCGATGAGCTGTACGAAGCAGCCGAAATCGATGGCTGCTCGGACATTCGCTTCCTTATCTCGTTCGTCTTCCCCCTAAGCGGTGCGATAGTGGCCGTCCTTGCCCTTTTCTATGCAGTAGGGCAGTGGAACAAGTACTTCGATGCCCTGTTGTATCTGCAGAAGCAGGCCCTCTATCCCCTGCAGATTGTGCTGCGCAATATTCTGATCATCAACCGCAACACTCCCTCAATGACCGTCGATGTCGAGGCCGCCATCAGGGCTCAGGGCCTCAGCGAGACGATCCGCTATGCAGTCATCGTTGTAGCCAGTGTTCCGCTTCTGGTAATCTACCCGTTCGTGCAAAGGTTTTTCGTCAAGGGAGTCATGATCGGCTCCGTCAAAGGTTAGGAGTACACAGCTTCCCTGTGGAGGCTGCATACAATAGGAGGAATCCATGAAGAAAACGTTGTGTATCGTATTGCTGGTCGCTCTTTTGCTGCCGGCCTCGCTGGTTGCCCAAGGCTCGAAGGAGAGTGCTACGGCAAAATCTACTGTTGAGTATACCCCTGTCGGGACCTTCCCGATCGTGAAGACCCCCATTACGGTGGACATCATGGTCGCTCAGCCCCCCTGTGTCGAGGATTACAACACCAACCGGTTCACCAAGTACATGGAAGAACTGACCGGTATCAAGGTGAACTACATCATGATTCCCGAGCAGGCCGCAACCGAAAAGCTCGCCTTGGTTCTGGCAAGCGGCGATTACCCCGATGCCTTTCTTGGCTTTGGTGTAAACAATACTTTGGAAACCACCTATGGTGCTCAGGAAGGCCTCTTCATGCCGCTGAACAAGTTCTACTCCAAAGAGTGGATGCCCAACATGATGAAAGCTTTTGAAGAGTTCCCCGGCGGTATCGGGTTCATGACCAATATCGACGGAAACATCTACTCGCTTCCCCGCCTCGAAGGTTGCTACCACTGCTCCAACCAGGCAAAGCTGTTCGTCTACCAGCCCTTCCTTGACAAGCTTGGCATGAAGATGCCCACCACCACCGATGAGTTCTACCAGGTGCTGAAGGCCATGAAGGAACAGGACGCCAACGGCAACGGCAAGGCAGACGAAATTCCACTCGCCGGCTCCATCATCGGCTGGTCCGACCAAGTCGAGCGCTTCTTGCTCAACTCCTTCATCTACACCGACCTGGACACCAACATTAACGCCAACGCCGATGACAACGTAGGCTACATGATGAACAACGGCAAGGTCGACACCGCTGTGAACAAGCCGGCTTTCCGTGAGGGTCTTGCCTTCATCAATAAGCTGTACAAGGAAGGTCTGCTCTATAACGGATCCTTCACCCAGGATTCCAGCCAGCTGACCCAGCTCGTCGAGAGCTCAGCCCAGCCGGTCGTCGGTTTTGCAGCTGGTGGTTGGAGAGGCCAGTTCGCCACTATTGGTGGAGAGCGTTTCAACAACTTCCGCGCCATTGCCCCCCTGAAAGGACCCAAAGGCGCACAGTACTCGGTTGCTTTCTTCCAGAATCCTGAAATCGGTGAACTGGTGCTCAGCAGCGACACCAAGTATGCCGAAGCCATCATGCGCTACTTCGATTTCATGTACAGCCCCGAAGGCACTCTTCTGCAGCGCAACGGCTTCAAAGGTGAGGCTTGGGATTGGGCGAAGAGCGGCCAGGTCGGTCTCGATGGAAAGCCTGCCGTTTGGCAGCAGCTGAAACTTTGGAACGACAAGGATCCCCAGAACGACACCTGGATCCAGACCTACACCGCAGCCATGACTCCGTCCTTGAAGAACGGCTTGGCCTCCAAGCCCATGACTCAGGACAATCCCGAGTACTACCTGCCGGGCAACAATGAAAAGACCCTCTTTGACGAGACATTCAACCTGTACAAGCCCTACGAGGACACCTCGGTGGAAGTTCCCGTACTGAAGTATACAGCCGAAGAGAGTGAGAAGTTCTCAACCGTCAAGCGTGAGCTTGCCAATTACATCCGCCAGAGTGCCGTCAAGTTCATGGTTGGTTCGTTGGATGTCAACGACGACAAGGTATGGAACGAGTACGTTGCAAACCTGGAGAAGCTGCAGTTGAAGTCGGTTCTCGACCTCATGAACACTGCCTACGCTCGCCAGTACAAATAAGCATCACAACACTGCATAGGGCCCTTGAGGCCCTATGGTGTAGATAGGGAGGAGTGGACAGGTGCGAAAGAAGCCGAACATCGTCTATATACTTGCAGATGATCTGGGCTACGGTGATGTCTCATCACTGAATCCCGATTGTCCTTTCGTCACCTCCCACTTCGACCGTTTGGCACAACAGGGCATGTGCTTCACCGACGCCCATGCCACCAGTGCCGTCTGCACCCCCAGTCGATACAGCATCATCACCGGGCGCTATAACTGGCGTTCACAGCTGAAGAGCTATGTGCTGGGTGGGTTTTCTCCGCCCCTTATTGATGAAAACAGAAAAACTGTGGCCCAACTCCTCAAACGAGGCGGGTACGCCACCCATGCAGTAGGCAAGTGGCATCTTGGCATGGACCTTCCCAAACAGGAAGGGTTTGTTGAGGCCTCTGAGTTCGGTGACAGCCATCCCATCGACTATACCAAGCCCATCAAAGGCGGACCTATCAGCGTCGGCTTCGATTCCTATTACGGGATCAGCGGTTCACTGGATATGCCACCCTACGTCTATATCAAGGATGACATGTTCACTGCAGTTCCCACCAGGATCACCAGAGGCACAGGCAAGGGTTTTTGGCGCGAGGGTTTGACCGCCGATGATTTTGTCCATGAAGAGGTGCTTGACCATCTCACCGACAAGGCCTTGGAAGTGATCAGGGAGAACAGGCAGCGACCGTTCTTTCTCTACTTTGCCCTCCCGGCCCCCCATACTCCCATTCTTCCCCATCCAAGGTTCAGGGGAAAGTCGAACACCAATGCCTATGGGGATTTTGTCCTTCACTGCGATGATGTGGTGGGTAGGGTGCTCGATGAGCTCAAAGAGAACGGCATCGATGAGCACACCCTGGTCATCTTCACCAGCGACAACGGTTGCTCGCCGATGGCCGACTTTGCAGAGCTTGCACGGTTCGGGCACAACCCAAGCTACCACTTCAGGGGTATGAAATCGGACATTTTTGAAGGTGGACACCGGGTGCCGCTTCTGATGCGCTGGCCTGAGGTGATAGCGCCGCATTCAATTTCCAACCACCTTGTCTGCCTATCCGATTTCTATGCTACTGCCGCCGATATTCTTGGTTTCGGCTTGGCCGAGGATGAGGCGGTGGATAGTGTGAGCCTTCTGCCGTTGCTCTCAGACACTACTCACCCTGAAGTACGAGATTCATTGGTCCATCAGAGCCTTGACGGTTCGCTATCCCTGAGAAAAGGAGCATACAAGCTTGAGATGTGCAAAGGCTCGGGCGGGTGGTCATACCCTTCAAGCGGAAGCGAGGATGCACAGAATCTTCCTTCCGTGCAGTTGTACAACCTTGAGTGCGATATTGCAGAGACGGTGAATGTGCAGGCCGAGCACCCTGATCTGGTAGCTGCCATGAGACAAGAACTTGCCTGCCTCGTAAGGGAAGGCAGAAGTACATCCGGCCCCCGACAGCTCAACGACGGGGTTGCTGTTTGGGAGACGGTTGCCTGGCTTGACGACTGATACTTTTTCCCGTGAAAAGGGGTTTCCCTATGGTATACTGACTGCACCTATGAGAAAGCCTGAGCATAAAATTCCTGCATCCAGAACACTGCTGTTGTTCCTTCCCGCCCTCATACTCTGTTTTGTCATACTCATTCTCGCCCAAAACTGGATGTTGATGACCGTGCGCAGGGACAAGCAGGAGCAGACCTACTCGATGCTCCACCTCATTCGTTCCACCACCGACCTTTCGCTGGACCAGATGTACAAGCTCAGCCAGATGCTGCTCTTGGACAACGATATCGCCAAATTCATCTACCAGGGAGAGATCGAGAGCGGTTCGGTAGATATTCAGACCCTCATCGATGCAAAAGGCGTCCTGCCTACGGCAACAAACATCAATGCCATGCTGGCCGAGGTCTACATATACTCCAACCGCAGCGGCTATATCCTCTCTTCTCAGAATGCCTTCCTGGAACCTGAGAAAATGTACCCTTCCATGTTCGCCTTCGAGGGATTGAACTACCGTCAGTTCCGCAGCAAGTACCTGACACCCGCCTTCAACCGTTCCTTCTTTCCCCAAACCGATGCCTTGGTGCATGGGAGAAATCGGTCGGTCATTCCGTTGGTCCAGACGTTTCCTTTGAATAATCCCGCAGCCAATGCGGGCAAGATCATGCTGCTGCTCGACAGCAGCTACATCGTGGACTTGCTTTCGCAGCAGATAGAGGGGGCGAGCCCCACCGTCTATGTCACAGACAGCAAGGGAACCGTGATCACCTACTCGGGCGACCCCGCCTTCATCCTGGGGGATGGGTATGCCGACGGTCAGCATCGAGTGTCCATTGAAGGCCAGGAGTATGTGCTCTCGGCCCTTTCCTCGAACGCAAGCGGTCTGAGGTTTTTCAGCCTGCTCTCGCTCAAACAGATCAACGCCATGCTCAATCCCATGTGGCCTTTGCTGGTGATTCTCAGCATCGGGATGTTCCTGCTGCTCTCCTTCTTTGCCGTCTATATGCTTGCACGCAGCAACCGCCACTGGACCGAGCTGCTCGGCTTGGTCGATGTAAGCGGGAAACCGCTTCCCTATGAGCAGGCGGTCGGGTACATCAAGAATATCGTTGAGGAGGACCGAAGCAAGGTACGCCAAGCCGGTGGCACTCCCTTTATCACCGACACATTCTTTCGTCGATTGATTCACGGGAAAATGCTGGGGACAGCCGAGATTCAGGCGATGCTCAAGCAGGTCCAGAAGGATATCGATTTGAACTCTCCCAACACCTTCCAAATGGTGCATATCGCGATCCACGATGTGCAGGATTTTCTATCCAGTGATCGGCTGGAGGACATCGACTTCACCCGAATTGCGGCCCAAAAGCAGGCGATGCGTGCGTTCGGCCAGCAGTACTACCTCTACATGGACTTCTCATTCTCGATTTGGATCATGCTCTGGCATGGTGACGGCCGCTTTCTGGATACACAGATCGATCAGTTCTATAAGGAGTTCATCCAAGTCTCGCCTTGTATCACGAGCATGGCGGTCAGTTCGGCCAAGCACAGTCTTGATGAGATTTTCTCGGCGACCAATGAGTGCAGCGAGGTCCAGCAGAGTCTGCTCAGTGAGAAACAGGTGGAAATCATGCGCCGTTATACCGAGTTGAGCCTCAAGCGTGAGCCGTACCACTACAGCCTCGATATGGAGCGAAAGCTCTCCGTTGCCGTCATGAAAGGGGAGCGGCAGGCCTTGGAGGAGATCCTGAGGACCATCGAGCAGGATAACTTTGTTGCCAGGAATCTGGGGCCTGAAGAGCATGCCAATCTCATGAAGGTTCTCTATGCGACGGCGATCAAGCTCAGTCAGAGCCTCAGGCTGACACTCCACCAGTCGGTGTTTGAGTCGTATGCCGAGGTCAAGCAGTTCTTTCTCTCCCAGGCGTTGGCGATCAACAGGGCAAAGAGTGATAAGGATGAGGTGCTCGTCCAACGGATTATTGGCTATATACACGACCATTATGCCGACCCGGGCTTGAACCTCTCCAATATGGCGGGTGACTTCGGCTTGAAGGAGAGCTTTCTCTACCACTTCATGCAGACCCGCATGGAGACATCGTTTGCCCAGTATTTGGAGGCGTACCGCCTTGAGCGCGCTCTTGCCCTGTTTGCCGAGAAGCAGATGACGATCAGTGAGATCACCTCCTTCTGTGGGTACTCCAATGCCCAGACCTTCCGCAGGGCGTTCCAAAAGCGTTATGGCATGCTTCCCTCCGATTACCAGAAAACGGTTCTGTATCAGAAGAAGTAGGGGACTACAAATGGATATCATCAAGCTGTAGTGTGATATACTGATTAGCAATGAAGCATGGGAGCCCTCAATGATACCTGCCAAGTACATCTGCATGCATAGGGATGATGAGGTCGCCGTATTGGAATTCAATTCGGAGGACGGTTATCTTCTTCGTGTCTTGGAAATAAGAAATATACATTTGGTCCCCTACCGGGCACACATCAACGTTGAAAATTTTGCTGCATGGTGGCGAGATCGGGCGGTTCCTAAGACCCAAGGCTATATCCTGGAGGTTTTGCGGCAATACAATATCCCAACCACTCAGAGCTTCTTGCTTAGGAATCTAGGGTTGAGCTTGAACGACCATTACTGGGTCAAGCCGCTTGAGAGTTCTCTGCATTGGGATGAGGTCAGTCTATTTTCCAACAATTTCAGCGAGAGTTTCTCAGTATTGCAGGACACCAACCGGTTCAGGTCCTTTTCGCCTTCTGCCTCTACAGGGGGTGATCTTCCAAAGAAATGGGTGATCAAGGGTGGAATACGATACCTCATAAAGGATAGTGTAGGGCTTTCTGTTCAACAAAGTTTGAATGAGGTGTTTGCGACAGCTATTCACGCATCGCAGCAACAAAGTGGCAGGTATGTGCCTTATGAATTGATACAGGAGAAAACCAATGGTCGACTTGCCTGTTCGTGTGCCTGCTTTACTTCCAATGTTTTGGAGTTCATTCCCGCATGGGACTTGGTTGGCAGCGAATCCTTGGCCAAGAGCTCTCCTTTGTTTAGCCGGTTCATAGCCAAGGCAATTGAAGGTGGTTTGGGAGAGGATGTGGTGTATTCTTTTCTGGATTATCAGATTGTCACCGATTTCCTGCTTTCCAATGTCGACCGGCATTTGAATAACTTTGGTGTGCTAAGGGATACATATTCCTTGGATTTTGTTGGTATGGCTCCTATATTCGATTCAGGAAATTCAATGTTTTATCAGAATCCTCTTATGGCCAAGTCTGCAATAGAACTCTTGAAGTTGCAGACCCGTGGTTTTTTCACAACCGAACGACGACATGTCGAACATGTGAGAAATCTTGGCTGTGTCGATGTTTCTCTCTTGCCTATTGAAGAGGATGCGAAGCTTCTCTATGCGCAGGACAAGGTTCTTCATGCAACCGGGTATGACGCCATTATTGCTCAAGGATATCGCTGGAAAGTAGCATTTCTTGAGGAGCTGCAGAGTGGAGTCAGCTTTGGAACACTGTACCAGAGAATATGCTCAGAAGTAAGGAATGGGCGCATGTATTGAGTTTTCAGCTTTGAATGGTTTTCCCTTGTTTCACATTCCGTGCCCTATTTCAGACATGAAAACCTACAAATTTGTTGCTGGTTTGCAAAAAATCGTATAATCGTTGACCGCCCTATGTGAGCATGATACCTTCAAGTGAGGGGTTGTCCCCGAAAAGGAAGGTTTGCATGAAACACACACAACGTGCTTTGGGTTTTCTCTTGATTATGCTGCTTGTTCTCGGCTCAGTCTTTGCCGCCGGTTCGAAAGAAGCTGCAGCACCTGCCAGTACAGCCTTGGAGGACAAGGTCTCCATGTATGCCAGTATTACCTCCATTGAGCCGATCATCGAAGCATTTACTGCCGATACCGGGGTTGCTGCAGAGAACACCCGACTATCGACTGCACGCTTTGTCTCCACCGTGCTCACCGAGTTCGAAGCCGGCAAGCTTGCCGCCGACGTACTGCAGGGACCGCTTCCGGTGCTGGAAATCCTCAAGGAACAGGGCGTGATCGCCGACTACGTCTCCCCGATGGGCGAGACCTATCCCGAGTGGGCGAGAAGGGACGGCATCTACCTCTTTGGCATTGAATATGTCGCACTCATCTACAACACCGAGCTCGTTGCTCCGGCCGATGTTCCCAAGCGCTATGAAGATTTGACCGATCCCAAGTGGAAGGATCAGATTGTCATGGCAAACCCTGCCAGCCATGCAACGACCATCAGCTGGCTCGTAGGTTTGAAGGAACATGTCTTTGCCACCGAGAAAGAGTGGTATGACTTCCTGCGCGGTCTTGCTGCCAACAACCCGATGTTCGTCGCATCCTTCAGCCCGACTCCCGCCCCGATCGAGAGCGGTGAGAAGAAAATCGGCATTTCGATGCCCAAGTACATCGTAACCAAAGCTCCGGCTCCGCTGGCGTGGGCACAGGTATCGCAGCCGATGCTCGGCAGCCCCCGAGCCATTGCCATCACCAAGGACGCCCCCCATCCCAACGCTGCGAAAGCATTCATGGAGTACTGGCTTTCCAACAAGGCCATGGGCATGCTGGCAAACGAAGTCGGCGAGTATGTGCTGACTCCGGGTGTCTACCCCCCGATCAAGGATATCGAGAAGGCTGAGGTCATCGCCATTCGCGAGCTTTCCGACGAGGAACTGGTGAAGTGGGGTGCTGAGTTCGAAAAGATTTTCGAAAAGAAATAACCGATACGGAAAGCAGGAAGAAGCGGATGGAAATTCAGATCAGCGGCGTCAAGAAGTACTATCATTCCGAGGGGAAAATCATCAAGGCACTGGACGGGGTGAACCTCACCATTCCAGCGAATAAGATTTTTACCCTGCTTGGTCCCAGCGGTTGTGGTAAAACCACGCTGCTTCGGAGCATTGTCGGCCTGGAAACCCCTGATGAAGGGGAGATTCGTATCGGGGACACCATTGTGTGGTCAAGTGAGAAACGCATCGATGTCCCTACCGAGAAGCGGGGACTGGGTATGGTGTTCCAGACCTACGCAATCTGGCCGCACATGGATGTATTCAACAATGTTGCCTATCCGCTTCAGAACATGAAGCTTCCCAAGGATGAGATCGTGCGCAGGGTCGAGAAGACCCTGCAGTTCGTCCAGCTTGAGGGCTTCGGTAGTCGTCCTGCAACCCGTCTTTCGGGCGGTCAGCAGCAGCGTGTCGCCCTTGCGAGGGCGCTCGTTGCCGAGCCCAAGGTCATTTTGTTCGATGAGCCGCTCTCCAACCTTGATGCCAAGCTTCGTGAGGAGACCCGCAAGGAGCTGCGCAGCTTCCTCAGTGAGCTGCAGATTACCGCAGTGTATGTAACCCATGACCGCATTGAAGCGCTGGCTCTCAGCGACCAGATCGGTGTCATGCGGGCGGGCAATATTATTGAGATTGGAGACCCGAAGAAGATTTACTTCGACTCCGAGCATCAGTTTGTAGCCGATTTCATCGGTCGTTCCAACCTGCTTCCGGTGACCATCCAGGAGCAGGGGAAGGACTTCACCAAGGTTGTTTCCGCCATTGGAACGTTCACCTGCAGCAAACGGGAGTTTCCTGCAGGCAGTGAGATTACCCTCTGTATCAGGCCGGAGTTCGTCGACCTGATCGATCCGGCGGATAAGGGGAAGCATCAGAATACCTTGACCGGAAGAATGCACACCATGGTGTTTGTCGGAGAGGTGTATGAGAGTGAGATCATGGTCGGCGATCAACTGATAATGGTGAAAGTCGATCCCGATTCGAAGGTGAAGGAAGGGGATGAGGTGGTGGTTTCCATCGCAGCAGAGCACTGTCTATTGGTAGCAAGGTAGGGCTTCTATGGCAAAAACACGGCATACAAAGCTTACCTATCTATTGATTCTTATTCTCGTTCTGCTCACCATGGCCCCGGTGGTCATGTTGGTGATCGGAAGCTTTTCGAAAGGGCTGCGCAACGTAGGCGCCTTTACCTTCGACAAGTATATCTCCGTCTACACCGACCCCGCCTTGTTGGCGGTCCTTCTCAACACCGTGGTGTTCGTAGGCGGCTCTGCACTCTTTGCGACGGTTCTCTCACTTTTTCTGGCATACCTGAACAACCGGACGAACATCCATTGGAAGTTCTTGTTCAAGGTCCTTTCGGTAGTGCCGATGATGATCCCCCACGTATTGTTTGCCGTCAGTTGGGCGCTCTTGCTCAATCCCTCCAACGGGATTCTGAACCTGTGGCTTCAGCAGGCTTTTGGTTTGGCAAAGGCTCCTTTCAACATCTATTCTCTTCCGGGTATGATCATGGTGGAAGGCTTGCTGGACTTGCCGATTGCCTATCTGATCATCTCTCCCGCCATGGCCTCGTTTGACGTATCGCTTGAAGAATCCTCCAAGGTCTTCGGCGGAAGCAACATGAAGACACTCTTCAAGATCACCCTGCCTGTGTTACGTCCTGCCATCCTGGCCGCCTTCATTTTGTGCGTAGTGCGCTGTCTTGCCTCCTTTGCCGTTCCTTCGGTTTTGGGAATGCCAGGACGTGTATACGTTCTTGCGACCTACATCTACCGAACGGTCAACACAGGCTTTATCGCAGACTACGGCAAGGCTGCAGCAATCGGGATGAGCATTCTGGTACTCTCCATCTCCCTCATTTATGTCTACCGCTATTTCACCCGCAGCAGCGAGAAGTTCGTCACGGTCTCAAGCCGCGGCTTCAAACCGGTGGTAATCGAGCTCAAGAAGGCGAGGATTCCCTTGTTCATCGTCCTGCTGCTGGTCTCTTTCGTTTTGATCGTCCTTCCTGTTCTGGTCCTGCTCTATACCTCGTTCGTCCCGTATTCGATGGTCCCGAGCGCAAGAGCGTTCTCCATGATGAATCTTGAGCACTGGAAGACGGTCATGAAGGACCCGATTTCCCTGCTCTCCTTGAAGAACAGTCTGTTCCTCGGAATCGTGGGGGCGACCTTGGGTACGGTCCTTTCGCTTTTTGTCGCCTATGTCATCGTAAAGGTGAAGAGCAAGGCTGCTGGTGTGCTTGAGTCGCTTAGTTTCCTCTCCTTTTCCTTCCCTGGTATCGTCATCGGTATCGGGTTCATGTGGTTCTTCATCAAGACGCCGCTCTATGCAACCATCTGGGCTCTCTTGATCGGCTACATCGCCACCTACCTGCCGTATGGCATTCGCCCGTTGACCAGTGCATTTGTGCAGATTCACAGCCACTTGGAGGAGTCCTCGGCTGTGTGTGGTGCAAGCCTGCTGACCACCATGCGACGCATCGTGGTCCCTCTCCTGGTTCCAGGCATTGTCTCCGGCTGGGTGTTGATGGCTACGATGTTCCTGCGCGAACTTTCCCTTTCGGTGGTGCTCTCCCGTCCTGGTACGGAGGTTCTGGCAGTTCAGATTCTTCGTTTCAGCGAGGATGGGCTGTGGGGCAGGCTCTCTGCCTTGGGAATCATCATGATATTCTTCTCAACACTGTTGGTGGTGGCAGCCAACTTGGTGGGTAACCACTATAAGCCTGCTCATAACTAAGAACGTATATACTCAATACAGGCCCCTTCTTGCGGATGCAGGAAGGGGTTTTTACAATCAGGATACACAACTATCTGGGTGTCTCTGATCATTTCTTGAATAGGTATCACGAGAAGTGTCGGAAAATCACTTGAAATAATCCGATAATACTAGCTTTATCGGATAATATCGGATAATATCAGATATGGAGGATGCCATGCGATATGAATCAATCGAGTCAAAAATCCTGGAATTTAAGGAACGGTTAGATGACTACTCCCGACTGCTGGAGACAGTCACAGCCTTCGCAAACACGCAGGGAGGAACAATCATCATCGGTATCAGGGATAGTGATCGGCTGATTGTCGGTTTAGACAGGGACGATATTGAACGCTATAGCCAAGAACTACCTCAGGCTATCGTAGATGCCGTATCACCACAAATTGCGGTAGACTTGTACGAACAGCATATCGGAGGGAAGACCTGTGTAACAATCCGTGTATTTCCAGGCCCGCAGAAACCTTATTTTCTGAAAAGAGTAGGGTATCCCCTTGGGGTGTTCATCCGTTTTGGCGCTCATAACAGGGTTGCTGATACCTATGCAATCGAGCAATTCTCCCAGAGCCGTAGTGGGGTACGGTACGAACAGCAACCCTGTCCAGAGATTTCCTATGAGGATCTCTCGAAAGATTTGCTTGGGAATCTGTTCACCGACTATGACCAATCGATACTCATTGGAGCTGGATATGCTTTAGCAGAAGTATCGGGCAGGACCATCCCAAATGTTGCCGGAACGCTGTTATTCTACCCTAATCATCAAAAAATCATAGCAGAGTCAGGAATTGCGGTAAGTGTCTATGCAGATGATGATAAACGGTATTTGATCAAGAAAGAGGATTTTTCTGGTGGGCTCATTCCCATGGTTGAGCAAGTGTACGCTTTCATCATGAGTCTTCTGGGCTCACACTATGAGCTGGATGGATTGGTCAAGCGTCCGGTAGCGTATGACATACCGCAAACTGCCATTCGTGAAGCACTTGTCAATACAGTGGCACATAGGGCTTACGACTATGAGGCTCCTACGCGGATTACTCTTTTTCCGGATAGGATTGAATTCTTGAATCCGGGTACGTTCTATGCTCCCATCAATCCAGAGAATCTCAAGGAAGGCCTTTCTCGATACCGAAATCCCTTGATTTCCGATGCCTTGAGGAAGAAAGGATATATGGAAAAGCAAGGTATAGGTATCAACCTCATCATAGCAAGTTGCCTTGAAGCTGGTCTCGGGGAGCCTCAGTTCATCGAGCTTGAGCATCATGTGAAACTGGTCATGTTCAGAAGGCAATCAAGCGCCGATTATGTTTCTGATGCTCCAGAGTATCCCTACGACATTCCTGTCATGAAGCGATATTTCTCAGCAAAAGGATTCTTTTCCTCCAAGGAATTCGCCCAATACATTGGTAAATCACTATCTATGGCCAAGAAGGTACTGTTTGATTTACAACAGCAGAAGGTGGTTGAAATGGTTGGTAAAGGTCCTGCCACGAAGTATCGGTTTATCAACTAGATGAATCGGCCTGCAGGCACATCGAACAAGGATCCCAGCTTAAGGGCCATAGCCCTGCTTATGGGTTTGATCCCGTTCTCCATGTTGGATACAAACTGCTTGGAGATTCCCAGCTTGCTGCCAAGCTCGGTCTGATTCATATGGGCAAGCCTCCGGTAGAAACGCAAGTTGCCTCCTGGAGTCTCTTCGGCCTTCGACTCCTTGTACCAAGCCATTTCTTGAACTTCCATCAAGGTATCTTCTTCCTCCTCAAATTCTATATGCATATAGTTTTTATATTCAGAGGAGAGAGAATCCAGAAGATGTTTAGGAATTTTCCCCGAGACAGTGAAATTAATAGGGGGCTTTTTCACGACTACCAACATATAGTACCTCCACAATCCATGTGTCTTTTTCACATCGCCAACATGCTACCCAATGATACGCAAGATGGCAATGATACGTTTATTTTCCCAATGCACTAAAATTATGATACTTCGGTTGCACCGGGCCAGTCTCCTTAATATCGTCAATCAAATGCCGTAACGTTTCTTTGGCATTTTTTGGCATTTCCCTAATTACTTTGCTGAACTTGGATGACATTTTTATGATGTAGTTCACACATAGATAGTACTATAAAATATATTACATTGCAAGTGATTTCCCATAGCTTGACATATACCCTCAGGGAATGTCTTTTTTCACATCCTAAGATGAAAGCATATTTATAAATTCCCTATCGAGTACTTATCAGAAAGAAAATTGATTCCTTACATTGCTAAGAGTTAATGTATCATTCATAGTGGAATCTCACCGTTCTGGTATCCTCTTCCTTCCCTGTTTTCTCTGAGAGAGGGGAGTAGAGCTCGGGCCTGCGGGCCTTCATCCATCGTCTGCCATTGCTTGAGGGAAGCAATGAAGCATCCAACTCAGCAATAACCATATCCTGCTCGATCGCTTTTGACTCTGTAAGTATCTCTCCGTAGGGGTCGAGGATCATGGCATTGCCGGTACGTACCTCATCGTCATCCCTTCCAACCCCGTTGCTGAAGATTAGGAACATGCCGTTGTCATGGGCACGGGAGGGAAGCCAGCGCATCAACCACTGTCGGCCCTTAGGGCCTTGGAACTCAGAGAGGAGCTCTGCTTCTTTTGTTGAACGCTCCTCCCACAGTGCAACATCGATTCGCTTCATACCCTTCGGACTAGCAGAGTTGCACCCGCCTGTCTGGTGGGGGGCGAGCAGCACCTCAGCCCCCAGAAGGGCCGTGATGCGGGCATTCTCCACGATGTTGTTATCGTAGCAGGTAAGTACTCCCAACCTCACTCCCTCTGGAATGTCGAAGACGGTGTAGGAGGACCCGCTTTGCATATGGGCGCTGATGAAGGTATGCAGTTTTCTGTGTGTGTGGACAGTGCCGTCGCTGAGCGTCACGACATAGGAATTGTAGAGCTCGCCTTGCTCTGAAATTTCAATCAACCCCGCTCCGATGGTCATGCCATATTGCAGGGAAAGACTCCTCAGATAGTGGACCGATGAACCGGATGGAACTGGTTCTGCAAGGTCTATGATCTCTTCTTTGCTGAGATTGCGCACATGCCAGTAACCGGTGATGCACATCTCGGGAAAGACGATGAGGTTGACTCCTTTGTTTGCTGCCTGCTCTACAAAGTGTGTAATGGTCTTCAGGTTTGCCTGCTTGTCCCCCGCCTTATGCCGGAACTGTACGCTCGCTGCCTTGATGTTGTGCATGAAATCCTCCGCAAAAACTATACCACGGAATTGTTGCCACACTTCATTGTAAAATCCAAAGAAGGTGGTAGGCTGAAGGGCGGAGGTGAAAACACCATGCTTGGCAAATGTAATCTTCATTCTCTGGATACAAGAATCAAGGTCCCATCATACGATCGAACAACGCTCGAGCCGCATATCGTGCATCTGGGCCTCGGGCACTTTCATCGCTCGCACTTCTGTTACTATCTGCACCAACTTTTAGAGCAAGGAGTGACGGACTGGGGCATCGAGGAGATTGATCTTGTCCCCTCCCATACAGACGAGATTGCTAAAAAGCAGGAGTATCTGTACACCCTCTGCAGCAGAGACCCTGCCGGAGGCCGACAGATGACGGTCATCGAGTGCATCCTTGGCTATACCAAGGGGTGGGAGGACAAGAGACAAGCCATCGCTCTGATGAAGCGGCCTCAGACAAAACTCATCACACTCACCATCACTGAAAAGGGATATTGCTACGACAACCACACCCAGGCCCTGGACTGGCAGCACCCCCTGTTGCAGCACGACCTGCATAGTCCCCAGGATCCACAGTCGGCGATAGGATACCTTTCGCTCGCCCTGTTTGAGCGTTGCCAAGAGAACAGGGAGAAGCTCACCATCGCCTCGTGCGACAACATTCCCTCCAACGGGTATGTGTTGAAACGGTGCATCCTCCAATATTGCTCCAAGGCATTTCCATCCATTGTACCGTGGATTGAACAAAAGGTTGCTTTCCCTCTATCCATGGTGGATAGGATTACCCCCAGCACCAAGACCGAGGATATTCAGTTTGTAGAGAGGGAGTATGGTTTGAGGGATGAGTGGCTGGTGGTCAGTGAAGACTTCTTGCAGTGGGTGATCGAGCCAAGAGGCTTGGATGGGCTCCCTCCCTTTGAGAAGGCGGGTGCCTTGGTCACCAAGGATGTTGAGGCCTTTGAGACGATGAAGATCAGGCTGCTCAACGGCAGCCACTCCGCCTTGGCGTATCCGGCCCTCCTGTCGGGGTATGCCTATGTGGATGAGGCTCTCGCTGATGCAACGCTCCGGTCGTTCATCCGGGATCGCTACATGTGTGAAGTAGGGGATACGCTGCTTCCCATCCCCGGCTACGACTTCGAGGCATACAAGGACCAGCTGATCGAACGCTTTTCCAATCCGTATTGCAGCGATACGCTGCTGCGCCTTGCCCAGGACGGTTCCAAGAAATTCGCCAATGCCCTGGTTCCAGCACTCAGGATTGCTTTGGAGAAAGGCCTGCCTCACAAGGTGATGGTCTGTACGCTCGCCCTGTGGGCTCATTTCCTACGTAGGCATGCGTCGTTGGTTGATGACCAGGCTTGTGAAGCTCTTATAAAGGCCGTTTCACTGCTGGATTTAGACGTGAAACCGTTCTTTGGCCTCATCGGGCTTGCAGGTGAGCAGTATGATGTCCTTCAGCCTTTGTTTCAGTCATATCTTGCATTGATTGAAACCGAAGGAGTGAAGCATGTATTGACTCACTTTCAAAGTTAGTTTTGATTCGCTTGGAAGGTGTTGCAGAGAACCGGAAGCTGTGGGACAATCAAGGGAGTTTGGGGGGACAGACATGCATTTGACCATTGCGGGAACCGGGTATGTAGGATTGGTGGCAGGCGTGTGCTTTGCCAAGGTAGGGCACCATGTAACGTGTGTGGATATCGACGAGAAGAAGGTGGAGATGCTGAACAAAGGCCTCAGCCCCATCTACGAGACTGATTTGCAAGAGTATCTGCAGGAAGGTCTGGAGAAGGGCCTTTTGCACTTTACCACCAACTACCAAGAGGCGTATAGGAATCCCGATGTCATCTTCATCGGCGTCGGCACTCCCGAGCTTCCCGACGGATCGGCCAACCTGAGTTACGTAGCTTCAGTTGCCCGCCAGATTGCCGAAAACGTCGAACGAGACTGCCTGGTCGTTGTGAAGTCCACCGTTCCGGTTGGCACGAACGACAAGGTCGAGCAGTTCATCAAGGACTCCTTGGTCCATCCGGTGCGTATCGAAGTTGCCTCAAATCCTGAGTTCCTCGCCCAGGGCACCGCAGTGCATGACATGATGCATGCACAGCGCATCGTCATCGGGGTGGAGGACAAGCATGCAGAAGGATTCCTGCGTGAACTCTATAAGCCCTTCAACCTGCCTGTGGTTGCAGTCAGCAGACGCAGTGCCGAGATGACTAAGTATGCAGCCAACGACTTTCTTGCATTGAAAATTTCCTACATGAACGATTTGGCGAACCTTTGTGAACTCGTCGGAGCCAACATCGAGGACGTGGCATTGGGCATGTCCTATGACGAACGCATCGGCTCACGCTTCTTGAAAGCCGGCATCGGCTATGGCGGCAGTTGCTTCCCCAAGGACACCAAGGCGTTGCAGTATCTGGCAACCCAGTACGGCTACAACCTCAGGACCGTGAGTGCTGCAGTGGATGTGAACAACGAGCAGCGCTACAAGCTCTATCGCAAGGCCTGCAATCGTATGATCACCTTCAACGGCATCAAGGTGGCGGTGCTTGGTTTGGCCTTCAAGGCAGGTACCGATGACCTGAGGGAGTCGCCTTCCATCTATAATATCCCGCTTCTCTTGGATCAGGGCGCGTTAATCACTGCCTTCGACCCTGTTGCAGAGGAGAACTGCAAGCGCCAGTACCAATTTGAGATGCAGTATGCCTCGAGTGTCGAACAAGCGCTTACCGGTTCCCAGGTCTGCTTCATCTTTACCGATTGGCCTGAGATCCGAAGCCTTTCTCCCTCGGTCTTCAAACAGCTCATGCGCACACCTCTGGTCTACGACGGAAGGAACCTCTTCAACCCCAGGGCCATGTTGGAAGCCGGGGTGGAGTATTACAGCATCGGGCGCTGACATGAGTGAGAATACGCGACCCTTTCATGGAGTAATAAGCTCTATTCAACCAAGAATAAGGCTCAATCGGTCCTTTGACCAATCTTGGCACAGCTACCTTGGCTATGCCCTGACCATCGTTGAGGCAGAGGGAACTCCCTTGCTGGTAGGCATCAGTGAGAAGCTACAGGAAAAGCATCAGTTGAGGGTTGGCATGGCAGTATCAGGCTGTTGCAAGCCAGTGGAAGACAGCAAGTTGGAGAGCGTGGACTACTACCGGGTAACCGGCTTCAAGGTGTTTGAAGCCGAATCAGAGCAACCTGTTCCTCCGTCGTTGGAGAACTATCGCCAGCGGGGTCCTAGACGCCTTGCTGCCAAAACGTACGAAACGGCATGTACATCTTGTATGTGGGGTTGCAGGATGGCAGTTGAAATCATCGTCGACCAGTGGAAGCCCTGGATCCGCAAATATCGCACGGAGACCTTCTGTTATGGTCCCAAATCATGCAAAAACTACCGTCCCGGTCCCAATCGCCGTGTAACCGGAAGAAACAAAATGGTGTACATTGAAGAGGATTGGGTGGATGAGATGCTGACAGAACACAGAGGTGAGGACGAATGACAAAGAAAAGGGCCTCTCGCCTGTGCGAAAGACCCTTGTTTGTCACGTCTCTTGTATAGTGCATTATCGCAGTGCAAACTCCACCATGTGCTGTTTTGCTCCAGCGATATTTCCCTTGCTCATCGCCTTCTTCACCTTCAGAAGAATTTTCCTTCCTTCAGCTTCGGAGAGCGTGTTGCCCTCAAGCGTCTGTGCCAGATTGATGCTCAAGTCCAGTACGCCGTAGGCAGCTTCAATATTTCCCCGCTGGATGTTCTCGATCAAGGCTGAGTCGAGCATATCAAGCAGGAAAGGGGTGGTGACCAATGTGTGCTCTTCCTTGAGCAACGTTGCATCGTGTGGTGTATATCGTATCATAGGCTGGTATCCTTTATCAGGGGTTTCATTTTCCCTTTACGGTAATATCGCCATAAACGCTTATATTTTCAAGTAGTAGCAGTGCGTGTTGCTCTCCTCTCCGACCAGCGTAACCATTTCACTCTGTCCATCGCGGCTTTGGGAGTAGCTGATGGTAATCGGCAGCGCATCCCCCTCATAGTACATTGCAAAGCCTCCATCCTCGTCAAATACAAGTCTACCGAACAGGACGGCCCGATTGGTTGCCGTCAGGGTCATCTCAAGCTCACTAGCCTGTACAACGGCATTGCCGAATGAGATTTCCTTCAAAGAGAGGCCGAATAACTCCGGCAGGACCGGAATTCCCTCGGTGTCATCGATCTCCCATCGATTGCCCGCAAGACGGGAGACTACATCGATTGCCTCTTCGATGGTAGGCTCCTCGAAGACAGGTTGGTAGCTGCAGCCGTAGCACCCGAAGGTGAAAATAAAGAGCAACACCAAGGCAAACGTGGCCAGGATTGCAATCTTGGGTTTTGAGAGCTTCTCGTTCTGTTTCTTTTCTTCCATAGAGTCCTCCTATTCGACCAATCATCAGTATTTCTGCTTCGGGCGGGGTTCTCCAGTTGCAAAGCGAATCGATAAAAGACAGTTGCTCCGCTTGGCAAGGTCGTGGTAGGGTGGAGCCATCGGGAGATGCATGCCATGTATGAATTCGACGTCTCAACGCTGCTATTTGCCTTTGGGTTGACGGTGTTTGCAGGCCTTGGTACCGGTGTAGGTTCGTTGATGAGTTTCTTTTCCAAGAAATTCAATCCGAAGTTCCTCGCCGCCGCCCTCGGATTTTCTGCAGGCGTCATGATTTATGTCGCCATGATCGAGATTTTTGTGAAAGCACGGGAGTCATTGGAAGGTGCTTTGGGCGCAAAGGCCGGGTATACACTGACCACCGTAGCCTTCTTTGCCGGTATAGCCGTCATTGCCATCATCGACAAAGTCATACCCGACTACGAAAACCCCCACGAAATACAGGACCATGGCTCTGAGACCAAGCCCTATGTCGATTCCAATGACTCGAAGCTCATGCGCATGGGCTTTTTCAGTGCCCTGGCCATTGCCATCCATAACTTTCCCGAAGGCCTGGCCACCTTTATGGCCGCCATCAGTGAGCCGAAGTTGGGTATCAGCATCGCAGTGGCCATAGCCATCCACAATATTCCCGAAGGCGTAGCCGTCTCGGCTCCCATCTACTATGCCACCAAGAGCCGCAAGAAAGCATTCTGGTACAGCTTGCTGTCAGGCCTTGCTGAACCGGTAGGAGCCTTCATCGGCTTCTTTTTGCTCAGGCGCTGGTTCAACGACATTACCTTCGGGTTTGTTTTCGCCGCAGTTGCCGGCATTATGGTCTATATTTCCCTTGATGAACTGCTGCCCACCGCCGAGGAGTATGGCGAACACCATGTCGCCATCACCGGCGTCATTGCCGGCATGATCGTGATGGCGGTCAGCTTGGTCATGCTTTCATGAAGCATGTGATCGAAACCTCCAGATTATACCTCAGGGAACTCAATCAGGCAGACTATTCCTCTCTTGCGGCCATCGTCCAGGATGAACAGACCATGTATGCGTACGAGGGGCCCTTCAGTGATGCAGAGACCCAGGCATGGCTGGACAAGAACATTCTTAGGTACAAACAGGACGGATTCGGCCTGTGGGCTGTCATCCTGCGCGAGAGCGGGGCTATGATCGGGATGGCGGGCTTGACCTGGCAGTCCATCGAGCAAGCAACGGTGCTCGAGATCGGCTACCTGCTGAACCGACGGTACTGGGGGATGGGATTTGCTATAGAGGCGGCTAAAGCCTGCAAAGAGTATGCATTCTCTGTATTGGAAGCGAATGAAGTCTATTCGATCATCCGCGATACAAATATAGCCTCGATGAATGTAGCCATTCGCAACGGCATGCTTGTACGCGGTAGATTCGTCAAGCAGTATCGCGGTGTCTCGATGCCCCACCTGGTGTTCTCTGCCAAACGAACTACCTGATTCCCAAACAGTATTCTTTTCTCTCAGTTCCCATTCTCACCGGAATTTCTATTCCGATTCGTCAGGCTTCTCGTAAGAAGAATTTTTTTTGTTGACGGATTGTAGGCTAGGATATACGATACAGGTACTGATTAAATGATTAATCAAACAATTAAGGAGGAATGTATGAACTTGAAACACACCAAGGGGGTGGTCCGTGCCCTCGCCCTGTTGCTTGTTCTTGTGTTGAGTATGCCGATGGCATTTTCACAGGGAACTTCCGAGACAAAAGCCCCTGCAGGACCCGTAGCCATGACCATTGCCACCTGGACGAGCAACCCCGACCAGATTGCGCTGCTTGATTCCTTTGTCCAAGGCTTTGCCAAGGAGAAGGGCATCGAAATCAAGGCAACCTTTGAATCGATTCCGTTTGCAGAGTACAACACCAAGCTCTCCCTGGAGCTGCAAGGCTCAAGTGGTCCTGATTTGTTCTGGGTCTTGGAAACGGCAGCCCCGGCTTTCATTCAGAGCGGCCTGCTTGCCAAACTCAACGACGGGATGAAAGCCTACGACCCTGCCGACATCTCCGCCGATGCTCTTGAGCTGTGGAGCAAGGGCGGTGATGTCTACGCGATTCCCTTCTCGACTTCCCCGTTCTTCATCCTGTACAACAAGGATCTTTTTGCCAAGGCCGGCCTGAAAACTCCCGAACAGTATGCCGCCGAAGGCACCTGGAACTGGGATGCCTTCAGAACCGTCAGCAAGACGATCAAGGACAAGACCGGTGTGTGGGGCCTGCAGACCGTTGACGGACAGGGTTACGACGCACGCATTCTGCACAACCTCGCTCCGATGGTCCGCTCCTACGGCGGTGACTTCTGGACTGATGACGGAAAGGTTTTGATCAACAGTGCGGAATCGGTGGCAGCGGTAACCTTGTTCCATACCATGGTGTACAAGGATGCCTCGGTGGTACCTCCTGGAAACCAGAGCGACTTCTTTGCCGGCAATGCTGCGATGACCGTCGGACAGATTTCCCGCGTATCGAAGCTTAATGAGGCTGCATTCGCTTGGGGTCTTGCCCCGATGCCTGCAGGGCCCAAGGGAGAATCTCCTGTGATCGGACAGGCTGCCATTGGTGCAAATTCCAAGGGCAGGAATGTAGAGCTGGCAAGCGAACTTGTCGGCTACATGACCAACAAGAGCTCGGTAGCCGCCATGGCAGGCATTTGGCCGCCGGCCCGCAAGTCGGTGCTTGAGTCCGAAGCCTTCCTGACCTCCAATAAGAGTGTGACCAAGGAGCAGATGCAGAGAGCCGTCGCCGACTCAATCAAGAGCGGTCGCGTACTTCCCAGCCATGTGAAGTACCCCCAGATTGAAGTAGAATCGAAGATGGTCTTTGATAAGCTGTGGAACGCAAATGCCAACGTCAAGGCGATTCTCGACGAGGTGGCTGCAATCTACGCAAAGCACACTAAATAACTATTTTGATAGGAGAGGGGACGAATGAGGATGCAAACCCTGAAGGCGAGTCATCGAAGGGAAGCAGTCATCGGCTGGGCGTTCATCGCCCCGCAGATGGCAGGCTTTATCATCTTCGTCCTGCTCCCGTTGGCCTCGGTATTTGTGTACAGCATGCAGGAGAAGAATCTGCTGTTCGGCACCAGCCTGTTCACCGGACTTGAGAATTTCCGCCTGCTCGCCAAAGATCCGCTGTTCGCCAAGTCATTGGTCAATACCCTGATCTTCAGCGCCGGGGTCGTTCCCCTCAACTTGGTATTCAGCCTCCTGCTTGCCCTCTACCTCGGTGGGGGCAGGACCGGGACTCGGTTTGTCAGGGGAATCATCTTTCTGCCGGTGGTGACGTCGGGAGTTGCCTGGGCGATTGTATGGAAGTACCTGTTGCAGGGTGGGGACGCCGGCCCTGTCAATGCCTTTCTCTCGTTCTTCGGCATCACCGGGCCGAACTGGTTGTTCGAGAAGGGGTGGGCGATGAGCAGCGTCATCGTCACTCGGGTGATGAAGAACCTGGGCATGAACGTGCTGATTTTCATGGGAGCGGTTTTGAACATGCCCGGTGATGTCATCGAAGCCGCCCGCATCGATGGAGCCAAACGCTTCACCTTGTTTTTCAAGATCAAGCTGCCGCTCTTGATGCCCACCGTCATGATGGTGACCATCGTCACGATCATCGGCTCGATGAGGGTCTTCGATACCATCAAGCTTATGACCGATGGAGGTCCTGAAGGGTCGACCATGGTCATGGTTTATTACATCTACCACCAAGCCTTTCGGATGTTCGACACCGGCTTTGCCTCTGCCTTGGCCGTAGTACTCTTTTTGATCGTGCTGCTTTTAACGGTAATCCAATGGGTTACCCGTAAGAGGATCTCCTACTATGAAAACTAATACACACCTTAAACAGATCCCTTACTGGCTCTTGATGCTCATCCTGACCGTTCTCTTCGTCTATCCCTTCTGGTGGATGGTAGTGAACTCATTGAATGTAAGTGCCGAGATTTTCGGCGCTCCAAAGCTTCTGCCTACCTCGTGGGCGTTTTCAAACTATCGGGACATCTTCACCGTCCAGCCTTTTGCCCGCCACTACGCCAATACGCTGGCAGTGGCTCTGCTGGGGACATTCGGCAATGTGCTCTTGTCCGCCTTGGCGGGCTATGCCTTCGCCCGCATGCACTTTCCCTTCAGAAATGCGGCGTTTCTCTTGCTGCTTACGGCATTGATGATGCCCATCGAGGTCACCATCATCCCCCTGTTTTTCCAAATGCGCAGTTGGGGGGCGCATGATACCCTTACGCCCTTGATTCTGCTGGCGATCTTCGGCAGCCAGGGGGCTTTCTCCACCTTCATGCTCCGTCAGTTCTATGTGACGGTGCCCAACGAGCTTGAGGAAGCCGCCCGCATCGACGGGCTCAATCCGCTCGGGATCTTTGTGCGGATCATGCTGCCGGTCGCAGTTCCTGTACTGAGTTCGGTAGCCATCCTTGCCTTCATCGCCGTCTGGAACACCTATCTCGAACCTTTGGTATTTCTCAGCTCGCTGGAGAAATTCACTCTCCCGCTCTCGCTGACGAATTTCAACGATACCTACGGTCTTCCCCAGTGGCATCTGCAACTGGCGGCGACCACCTTATCCATTTTACCCATCATGGTTGTCTATCTCATTTTCCAACAGAAGGTTTCCGACTCCATGGTCAACTCTGGATTGAAATAAGAAGGAGCACTCTATGCAAAGCAGTACCCATACTCACTACGATCTGGTTGTTGTCGGAGGCGGTATCGCAGGATCGATGGCGGCCGTTGCCGCCGGCCGTGAAGGCCTTCGAGTCCTGCTCATCGAGGAGGAGGGCTACCTGGGGGGAAGTTTGACAGCCTGCGGAACGGGCCCGATGATGACCTTCCATGCCGGGGATAAGCAGGTCGTACGCGGCCTTGTCGATGAGATGATCCAGCGTTTGGTACAAAAAGGCTTGTCGGTCGGCCACATCATCGACTCAACCGGCTATACCTATACCGTCACACCGTTTGACAGCGAAGGAATGAAGCGTGAACTTGAGCTGATGTGCCTTGAGGCCGGGGTGCAATTGCTCTATCACACCTCGGTTGTAGTGGCGAAGGTAATTGATGGAAGGTTGGGTACGATTACCTGCCTGTGCGCAGGCAACCTCTTCAGCGTCGAGGGCACCTATTTCATCGATGCCTCCGGTGATGCCGACCTCATCGCCATGGCAGGCATTCCGTTCGAGCAGGGAAGGGAGAGCGATGGGAAAGACCAACCGCTTACCATGAACTTCAAGCTGGTGGATGTCGATCTCTCGGTTATCCGCAACCTTATGGACAGCGATGTAGAACTTTTCCCGTTCCTTGCCCCCAAGGCCGGCTTGCAGCATCAGGCGAGCCGGCTCTCCTTCTCAGGTTTCCAGCAAATCATGGGCGAAGGCATACAAAAGGGTGAGATTACCTTCGACCGCGACATCGTGCTCTGCTTTGAGACCAATGCAAAGAATGAAGTAATTGTGAATATGACGCGGGTGCTGGATAAGAATCCGGTCAAGCCGCTTGAGCTCACCGAAGCCGAGCTGGAGGGCAGGCGACAAGTCTGGGAGCTGTATGGCTTTCTCAAAACCCATATACCCGGCTTTGAGAAGGCCCGGATGACCTATAGCGGGCCCAGGATCGGGGTACGAAGTTCACGTCGACTGAAGGGTGCCTATAGGATCACTGCACAGGATTTGCTGAATGAGACCATCTTTGAAGATGCAATCTCAGCCTGTGGATATCCAATCGACATACACTCTCCCGATGGGGCTGAAACTGACTCGACCTTCCTTCGCGAAGGCGGCTACTATACCATACCACTGAGGAGCCTGCTCAACGAGCAGGTACCCAATGTACTGGCGGCGGGCAGGAACATCAGCTGCGAGTTTACAGCCCATGCAAGTCTTCGGGTAAGTCCGTCGGCTGGAGCCATCGGGCAGGGGGCCGGCGCCGCCGTCGCCCTGGCTATCCAGACAAACACAGACCTTTTACATCTTGATTTGGATGCACTCCATGCTACACTTCGCAATGCAGGAGCATTTGTAGGATGAAAGAGTTCAAGCGGGTAACCTTGCAGGATGTAGCCCGGGAGGCGAAAGTCTCCTACGCCTCGGTGTCCGCCGTACTCAACGGCAAGGACGGGCAGAGCATCCGGGTGGCCCAGAGGACGAAGGAGAAAATCCTGGAGTGTGCCGCCAGCCTAGGGTATGTGCCCAACATGGCGGCGCGCAAACTGAAGAACGGAACCAACTCCCTGATCGCCGTCTTCACCTATGAACAGATTTTCCCGGTTGAGTCGGAGAATGAGTACTACCGATTCTTCGTCGGTATCCAGGAAACTGCAGAGAAGTTGGGTTATGACATCCTGATTCTCAACAACCGACCCACCGAGGAGAACTCGAGTAGGATTGTGCTGGCCGACGGGGCTGTGATGATGGGTGTGAACCGGGACGACAAGGGCATCGAGCGGTTGGTGAAAGCCAACTATCCCTTGGTGTTTGTCGGACGGCGCGAGGTCGCCGAGGTTTCGACTCACTGGGTCACCTTCGACTACCAGAAAGTAATAATCCAGATGGTCGACCATCTCAGTGGTTTGTGTTTACAGCACAGTCTTGTGTATGTGGAGTCTTTCGAGCAGGAACGCGAACCACGCAAGGATAAGCGTCGATTCTTATTGGATGCCGCCCGGTCCCTTGGTCTGGAGGTGCTCATTGTTCAAGCCGATGAGCGAAATAGAATCAGCGAGGAAGCTTTCGCTCTCATCCAGCAGTGCAAGGTTGTAGTCTTTGACCGATTGTTCCTGTTGGAGCCCTTTGAGCGATTACTGGAGAGAAAGTATCTGAAGCTTGGCAGTGACATCAGGGGTGCGGTGCTGGAGGACGATTGGATGGGCTGCCATGAGCATTGGACGCGGTGGTCGAACCAACGCTTGGAACTAGGGTCGCTTGCAGTCGAGTATCTCTCACACCTTCTGCAGAAGGATTCGTTGGAGCAGCTTGATAGGCTTACTCCTTTGCACCTGGTGATCGCCGAGAGTTCAGCGTTCGCCGAATAGGTCGGGATCCTTTGCAAGCAGCTCATTGAGCAGCCGGGTCAGCGGTTGTGTCTTGTGATAGAGCACCTTTGCATCGCCAAGCTTCCCCTCACTGAGGATGCCCCGCTCCTTCAGTATGGTTTCAACACGGGGAAAGTTCTCTGCTACATGACCGACATGCCCGCTGTTCGGGCGGGGTACGAGCGTTCCATCGGCGAGGCGGATGAAGAGCATGCGCTTCTTCTCGTTGATGCGGTTGGGGATGTCCAGCCACTCTTCAACTCCGTGGATGAAGGTGTCACGGTTCAAGCCGACCCCGACCAGCAGGATGGTTGCGTTCCTGTCGAGCAGTTTGCCCCAGGCCCCTTCACGAGGACAGGGAGTGGTATACAATTGATCGCCATCGGTGAAGGCTTTTGCATCCTTGCCGAAGGCGACGACCGAATGCGTCGGATGTGCCGATCGTATGCCGTTGGGGGTTTTCCTGGCGAGCTCGGGTATGATGCCGATGCAGACCTCGGTCTCATTCACACTGTAATAGGGTTGGTCGTCGTTGACATTCGCCCACGTATGGGTGGGGAAGACCATCAAGCCGTCACGCATGTACTCGACCATTGCGTCTACTACGGTCTGCGCACCGCCTTCAACATCTCCTAAACTCTTATAGGAGAAGTGGGCGAGGGTGGTCCCTTTCGGGTCGAGGCCGAGGTTCTTCAAATCGGACAGCAAGCTTTGTTTGGTATGCATGCAAAGCATCATGCCATACCGGAGAGGCATAATCAAGGGAGTAAAACCGGTGACTAGGATGCACCAATTGGAGTATGATGGCTCGTATGTGAGGATTTGCAATGAAACAAACATCTGACCTGTTGTACCAGGAATATCGACACATGCTGGTGGACAACATTCTTCCATTCTGGCTTCGCTATGGACTGGATCGGGTGCATGGCGGCATGTATACTGCTTTGGACCGGGATGGTTCGATTCTCGATACCGACAAATCGGTCTGGTTCCAAGGCCGGGCGCTATGGACGTATGCCACTGCATATCGCCAGGTGGAGAAAAACGCCGAGTTCAAGACAGCATGCGACTCCTTGGTCTCGTTCATTGAGAAGCACTGCTTCGACCCTGCCGACGGGAGGATGTTCTTTCGGGTCAGCAAAGAAGGCAGGCCGGAGATCAAGCGCATCCGCTATGTTTTCAGCGAGACCTTTGCAATTCTGGGTTTTGCAGCCTACAGCAGGGCGTTCAACCGCCCCGACTATGCCCAAAAGGCCTACGACCTGCTTCTGAAGGTGGAGGGGTACCTCAACACACCGGGGGTTTTGGTTCCCAAATTCGAGACGGCTTCCATAGGCTTCGGCCTTCCCATGATACTTCTTAACACCGTACAGGAACTCCGTGCCGCCCTTCCCGATCGAGTTGTTGAATTCAACGCTCGCATCGATGGGTATCTTGAGCAGATCAAGACGCATTTTGTACGTCCTGAACTGCAGATTGTGGTCGAACAGTGCAATCCCGACGGGTCGCTGCAGCTCGACCACTTCGAGGGACGGCAACTGAATCCAGGTCACGCCATCGAGGGCGCCTGGTTCATCCTCAATGAGGCGCGCTACCGAAACAACGACCCCGATCTTATGAATCTGGGTACCACCATGCTTGATTGGATGTGGTCCAAGGGCTGGGATGCTGAGATGGGCGGAATCATCTACTTCCGCGATGCCCTGGGCCGTAGCGCCACCGAGTACTGGCACGACATGAAGTTCTGGTGGCCGCAGTGCGAAGCGACCATCGCCAACCTCATGGCCTACAGCATGACAGGTAAAGAATCCTACCTGACCCAATTCGATACGGTGCACCAGTACATCAAAGGCCACTTCATCGACCGGGAGTTCGGCGAGTGGTACGGTTATCTGCATCGCGACGGGAGCCTTTCAACGCCGCTTAAGGGCAACATGTACAAAGGGCCCTTCCATATTCCCAGAATGTATCTGGTCTGCTGCCAATTGCTCGATGAGCTCAGGCGCTAGAGCTGTCTGGGGACCTTTGCCCAGAGGTCCCCGATACATTCAGCCATCCGGTCTCCTTGTACGTCTCTTTTTTATACATAACATTTTTCCATGTATTCGTAACATTTCTACATTGTTTTCATGGAAAACCAGCATACGATAATATATGTCCAAGCAATTACTTATGTTTTCTCACCCTTTGGACGACAAAAGGAGTGTAGAGGTTTTTATGCCTCTAACAGATAAAAATCAGGAGGATATGTATGAAAAAGAGGATTCTTGTCTTGTTGCTCGTTGCTCTTACCGTAAGTGTGATGCTGTTTGCCGGTGGAGATGCTGAGAAAGCTAAAACCGCTGACGTTTCCAAGCCCTTGTCCGTCATGATTTGGGACTCCAACCAGGAGCCTGGCATCAGAAAGCTCATCGATGATTTTACTGCAAAGACCGGTGTAACTGCAGAAATTCAGGTTGTCGATTGGAACAACTATTGGACATTGCTCAGCGCAGGAGCCCAGGGTGGTTCTCTTCCCGATGTATTCTGGATGCACTCGAATGAGTCTCAGCGCTATATGTCCAACGATCTGCTGCTTGATGTGACCGACCGCATTGCCAAGAGCCCTATTATTGATCCTGAGAACTATCCTGCTGATATCTGGAGCCTGTATACCTACAACAAGAAGTATTATGCTGTTCCCAAGGACGTGGATACCATTGCCCTTTGGTACAACCGTGCCCTGTTCGACCAGGCCGGCGTAGCCTATCCGACTGATGACTGGACATGGGAGGACCTCTATGCTGCAGCGAAGAAGATTACCAAGGCTGATGGCAGCGTGTATGGATTCGCTTGTCCCAACAACAACAACCAGGCTGGTTGGTACAACCTGATTTATGGAAACAACGGCTATGTCATTTCTGAAGACAAGAAAAAGTCCGGAATGGACCTCCCTGCTTCCATTGAAGCCATGAAGTGGATGGAGAAGATGATCAATGAGAATCTGATGCCTCCGCAGACTGTCATGACCGAGAGTTCGGAAGACGTGCTTCTCCAGTCAGGAAAAATCGCCATGGCCATGCAGGGTTCTTGGATGCTTCCCGCCTTCAGGGACAATGAATACACCTTGAAGAATTGTGATATCGCCATGCTGCCGAAGAACAGCAAGACCGGCCGTCGTCCCTCCATTTACAACGGTCTTGGCTGGGCGATTGCAAAGAACTCTACACGAACCGATGATGCCTGGAAGCTTGTTGAGTACTTCGGTTCACAGGAAGGTCAGCTCAAGCAGGCTCAGTTGGGCATTACGATGTCCGCTTACAACAACACCAGCGATGCATGGAAGAACGGCGTACCGCAGTTCAATCTGCAGGCTTATCTGAACATGCAGGACGATATGGTTATCCGCCCGTTCTCCAGAAACACCGTCAAGTGGGAGAATGCAGTCCTTGACGTGATGCTGAGAGTCTGGAACAAGGAAATTTCAATGGAAGCTGGATGCAAGGAAGCAGCCGCCCAGATGAATGCAATTCTTGCCGAGGAGTAAGAACCATCTTTTCGAACCTAGGCAGGGAAACCCCTGCCTGGGATTTTTCCAAGGAATGATTCTGCATGAACAGACGTTCGTTACGTTCTACAACTAAAACCCAAATGTTTGTCTGGGGTTGGATTCTGGTCCTGCCCACCATTGTCGGTTTAATGGTTCTCAATATTATTCCCTTGATCAACACAATCAACCAAAGCTTTCACAAGACCGGGGATTTCGGCAGGGGAAATATTTTCATTGGATTGAAGAACTACCAAAAGCTGTTCTCAGACCAAGCTGTTTTGCAGTCGATCATCAATACGTTGAAATATACTATTGTCCAGGTACCCTTCTCGGTTTTCATCGCCTTGGTTCTCGCCGTCATGCTCAACAGGCAGGTCAAAGGCAGGGGAGCCTATCGAACCATTTTCTTTTTACCCATGGTTGTTGCTCCGGCAGCTATCTCCATGGTATGGCGATGGCTTTACCATACGGAATTCGGATTGATCAACAATCTCTTCAATCTCAAGATAAGCTGGATTTCCGATCCTGCGATTGCAGTATTTTCCATTGCCATTATCGGCATATGGTCGGATATCGGATACAATATGATCCTCTTCCTTGCAGGGCTGCAGGAGGTCCCCAAGGACTATTATGAGGCAGCAGACCTGGATGGGGCGAACGTCATCCAGACCTTTCGGCATATAACCGTCCCGATGATCTCCCCGATTCTCTTCTTTGTCATCGTTACCCGTATGATTGCCGCCATGCAGGTGTTCGACACCATTTTCATGGTGATGGAACAGCGGTCGAATCCAGCCATGTATAAAACCCAGTCTTTGGTGTATCTCTTCTACCAATCCTCCTTTGTGGAACGGGATTTTGGGTATGGTTCAACGATTGTAGTTGTTTTGTTGGTTCTCATCATGTGTATAACTGTAATACAGATGATCGCCCAGAAAAAATGGGTTCATTACAATTAGGAGGTGTGCATGAGAAAGAAAAGCCTTGTATATACCCTGTTGTTGCATGCAGTCCTGATTGTCGTATCACTGACCATGATCGTTCCATTTGTGTGGATGATTCTTACCGCATTCAAGACGGCAGGAGAAGCAATCCAGCTCGATCCGTATGTGTTCTTCCCCACAAGGTTCCAGTTCAATTCCTTTATCCGTGTCTTTACCACGAACAACTTCCTGAACTTGTATAAGAACACGCTTTTGCTCATTGCCTTCAGAATACTATGTGCCGTTATTACGGCCAGCATGGCTGGATTCGCTTTTGCCAGATTGAAATTCTTCGGCTCAGAACTGGCATTTTCCCTTGTTCTGGTCCAGATGATGATCCCTTCTCAGATCTTCATCATTCCCCAGTACTTGATGATCAGCAAGCTGGGAATGACAAATACCACGTTTGCCTTGGTCTTTCCAGGGCTGGTGACTGCCTTCGGTACCTTCTTGATGCGTCAGGCATACAAGATCCTGCCCAAGGACCTGGAGGATGCAGCCAAGATTGACGGCTTGAATATCGGCAAGACGTTTGTACTCGTGCTTGCTCCTTTGACAAAGTCCAGTTTGGTGGCATTGAGCGTATTTACTGCAGTGTTCGCCTATAAGGAGCTGATGTGGCCGATGATCGTCAATACAAGCAAGGACTCTCTGGTCCTGGCCTCTGCATTGGCAAAAATGAAGGGTCAGTATGTAGCCAACTATCCCGAGCTTATGGCAGCATCACTGATCGCCTGTGTACCGATGATTGTTCTCTACTTCATCTTCCAAAAGCAGTTCATTGAAGGAATTGCCACTTCTGGAGGAAAGTTGTAGCGCTTTGGTTGTGTAGTGTCTCAGCTGTTCTGGTCAGGCTCCCCTGTGGGGGATGTCGTGGTTGGTATAGCTTGGTACGATTGGATTTCTCATAAGAGGACCATAAGATAGGAGAGGGGAAGCGATGAAAATTACCTTTTTGGGAGCTGGTAGCACAGTGTTTGCACGCAATGTGCTGGGTGATTGCATGGGAACCGAAGCTCTGCGGGACGCAGAGATGGCTCTCTACGATATAAACGCGAAGAGGCTCGAGGAGTCGAAGCTGATTCTTCAGGCGATCAACGATACCATCAACGGGGGCCGCGCAAGCATTGTGGTCTATCATGGGCGTGAACAATTGGAAGCTGCCTTGCGTGGTGCCGTGTTTGTAGTCAATGCAATCCAGGTGGGGGGCTACGACCCGGCGACCATTACTGATTTTGAGATTCCTAAAAAGTACGGACTGAGGCAGACCATCGCCGATACCATCGGTATCGGGGGGGTGATGCGGGCCTTGAGGACCATCCCCGTTATGGAGGAGTTTGCCAAGGTGATGGAGAGGGTCTGCCCGAACGCACTGCTTCTCAACTACTCAAATCCCATGGCGATGCTTACCTCATACATGTTGCGTTACACCGATGTGAAAACCGTAGGGCTCTGCCACAGCGTGCAGATTTGCTCTGAGACCTTGCTCAAGGGCCTCGGTATGGAAGACAAGCTGGAAGGCAGGGTCGAGTATATTGCCGGCATAAACCACATGGCTTGGCTGTTGAGTCTGCATGACAAGGACGGCAATGACCTCTACCCGGAGATCAAGAAGAGGGCTGCGCACAAGAACGCAACTGAAAAGCACGATGACATGGTCCGCTATGAGTACATCAAGCATCTGGGATATTACTGCACCGAGTCGAGTGAACATAATGCCGAATACAATCCGTTCTTCCTCAAGAAGGGCTATCCAGAGTTGGTAGACCGGTTCAACATTCCCTTGGACGAGTATCCAAGGCGGTGCATCCGTCAGATCGCCGAGTGGGATGAGGAGTGGAAGAAAATCCACAACCAGGGCTCGATCGGCCATGAACGCTCGCTTGAGTATGCCTCCCATATCATGGAGGCGGTGGTAACCAATTCGGTGTACAAGATCAACGGCAATGTGCTCAATACTGATTTGATCGATAATCTTGACCGAGATGCGTGTGTCGAGGTTCCCTGCTTGGTGGACGGCAGCGGTGTTCACCCATGCAAGGTGGGCAAACTTCCTGCCCATCTGGCGGCGATGAACATGACCAACGTCAATACCCAGTTGCTCGCCGTCGAAGCGGCGGTAAGCAAAAAGAAAGAGGATGTCTATCATGCAGCAATGCTTGATCCTCATACGGCCGCCGAGCTTTCGATCGATGATATCGTTGCGATGTGCGACGAGATGATCGAGGAGCATGGTCCGCTGATGGAAATGTATCGATAAGTATGTGATGGTGCACACCCCGGATTCGTCCGGGGTGTTGTATACTGGACGGCAGGAGTAGAGCCATGGCCGAAGAAGAGTTGTTGATCAAGGCTGCCAGATTTGTTGGATTGGACGGGGTGAGGAAATCCGCCATCGATCTTGCGCTGTCGTACTGCGGCATCCAGCAGTGTTCGCCGCTTCACAACAATGGGCCTGAGGTTCGTGACACCAGCTTCATCCATATTGTGAGAAGCGGAAAGGGAGTGCTGAAGATGGATGGCAGGGAGTATGCTCTGCAGGCCGGCCATGCCTTTCTGATCCCTTCCGGAGTCAAGGCTCAGTACACCGCCGACAAGGACGATCCCTGGCACTACATGTGGGTGGGCTTTTCAGGTCTTATGAGTGAAGAGAGCATGGCGATGGCCGGCTTCAGTAGAGAGCATCCTGTGCGGTCAGTACTCAATGAGCAGCTTCTTTTGCAGGATATCGAAGGCATGATCGAGACCTATCACCTCACGTTCACCAATGAATTGCGCAGAAACGGCTGTTTTTTCCACTTCATTGCACATCTGGTCGAGGATTATCAGGCACAAGGAACGCTGGCCGGTGAGAGCAACCAGCAATGTGCCCAGTATGCCCGCAAGGCCTACCATTATATAATGGAGCGCTTCAGCGAGCCGATTAAGATCCAGGAGTTGGCCCGCCGGTTCGGAGTGAGCCGCAACTACTTGTACGCTTGTTTCAAGGAGGTGTACAAGGTCTCGCCGAAGCAGTTCCTCAACGCAGTGCGCATGGAGCATGCTTCAAGTTTGCTGCTTTCAAAGTACTTGTATATATCGCAGGTTGCCCATCAGGTGGGATTTGATGATGAACTGGCTTTCTCGAAGGCCTTCAAGGAGTACCACCATCTCTCTCCCACCGATTTTCGCAAGCAGCTGCATGCTCACATTGCATCTATGAAAGACAATCCATAATGTCCTTCCATTTGCGGTCCATATCCTGCATCAGGGCGATCTGGGTTCTGGCTCGGTCGAGATTGTGGCTCGGCCGCTCGATGTGGTAGTAGACATCACCATTGAGATAATCGGTGAGGAAGCGCACCCCCATGATCTGGGTGGTCGCCCTCCCTGATTCTGCAATGAGGCTTCGCTCGGATTGTGTTAAAAAGCTGTCCGCTACAGAGCGGTACCCTTTGACCATCTGGATGAAGAGCTTCTCATCGCATTTGACCTTGCTCAGGTCCTGCTCATCCTCGCTTGCCGTGATGCTGCCGGTTCTGAGCATGTCACCGGTGTCGAAGAGGATGGTTCCGCTCATCACGGTATCGAGGTCGATCACACAAACTCCTTCGCCGCTTGTCTGGTCGAAAAGGATGTTGTTGATCTTTGTGTCATTGTGGGTCACTCTCAGCGGTACCTGTCCTGCTTCCAAGGCATTGGTGAGGACCATTCCCCGCTCTTCGTTCTCTAGAAAGAATTTCAGTTCGGCTTGCACGGAGTCGAGCCTTCCAGCTTTGTTATCGCTGACAGCCTGCCTGAGTTGGCTGTAGCGATTTCCCATGTGGTGGAATTTTGCAATCGTGGTATGCAGCTGGTCGGCCGGGAAATCCGAGAGATGCTGCTGGAAGGTCCCCACGGCCTCTCCGAAGCGATAGGCAAGGAGCCGGTCATCGAGGAAGGGGTAGGTATTCACCCCGTCGATGAAGTGGTAGGTTCGCCAGAGGTTGTCCTCATCGTCATACGCATACCACTGATGCCCCTTGGTTTGTACAAGCTTCAGGCACCGTTTGTCCTTGTCGGGAAGGTGTGCAACCTTGCTCTGGATGTGGCTTGTCACCCGCTGGATATTGTCCATGACCTCCTCGGGCCGGGTGAAGACTGCATCGTTGAGTTTCTGGTGGGTGTACTTGTAATGGTTCCCGTTCCATTTGAAGGTTGATATGAAGGTGCTGTTTATGTGCCCTTCCTTGTTTGCCTTGACTTTCTCAAGTTCGCCTTCGATGGCGAACAGGCCTATGATGTCTGCGATATCCTGCATGGTGCTCTTCCTTGCTCCTACAATTTTCCTTGACAGAATAGCACACCTGTCTTATCCTAGCAATGTACACAGGTGTGTATATTGGTGGAATCAGGCATGGAAAGCAAAAAGGACCTTCGAACCATAACGCGCAAGGACATCGCCATCGAGGCAGGGGTGACAGAGACCATCGTCTCGTATGTGATCAACGGCAATCGGTATGTGAAGGAAGAGAAGCGCAGGAAGGTGGAGGAGGCGATCGCCCGGCTCAACTACCGTCCCAATTCCATGGCCCGTGCCCTTAAGGGGAAGAAATCGAACCACATTCTTTTCATCGCCGACGACATCAAGGGTGAGTACTTCGGCAAGCTTATCAGCGAAATAGACGGTCTCGCCTATAAAGAGGACTACTTTATTACATTGTGTGCCGACCATCAGGATGAGGATTTCGTCAACCGTATCTATTCCAAATTCTTTGACGGCATCGTCATCGGTTCGGCATCCTTTCCTCTGCATAATATCCAGCGGCTGATCGATGCCGGAATACCGATTGTCCTTTTGGAAATCCGCGATTACAGCTCGATTCAGGGGGTCTATGGATTGATCAACACCGGTCTGTATGAAGGTTCTCGTCGTGTCGTACGGACCTTGTACGAGAGGGGCAGGCGCAAGCTGTTGTTTCTTGACCGTGTCAGCACCTCTGGCAATTGGAGCAGCATGGATGACTGGCGCTTGAAGGGCTTTACCGACCAGTGCAATGTGTATCGGCTGGAGCCTGTGGTTGTCAGCGGTTGCCGCACCGAGGACGAATTGAGTGCCAAGGTGATCGATCTGCTTGCGTCGGGCTATGTCCCTGACGGGATTTTCGGAAGGAACGATCCGATTGCCTTGGTGGGAATGCAGGCATGTCAAAAAATGGGCTTCAATGTTCCGGATGACATCTCGGTCATCGGCTTTGACAATACGCGTTTGTGCCGATTCTCTTCTCCTACACTTAGCTCTGTTGAGATTGAGCAGAGCGAAATTGCCCGTTGGGTGATGGATATGATGATGAGCCTTATAGACAACCGCAGCTCGTTTGAAAAGCGCTTGGAAGTCTATCTGGATACGAAACTGGTTATGCGCGAGAGCGTATAAATAGCTATACAACAAAAGGGAGTTTGAATCATGAAGAAAGTCGTAGTATTTCTGTTGGTGCTTGCAATGCTGTCTGCTTCTGTGTTTGCAGCAGGAAAGACTGAAGCCGCCCCCGCCGGTCCGGTGACCCTCAAGGTGGCGAACTATGCTCTGCTGGAGAGCGGGTATGAACCGTTCTGGAAGCAGGTGAAAGTGGATTTTGAGGCTGCCAACCCCGATATCACCATCGAGTGGGTGACCGCTCCCTATGGTGAGATCGTCAACCAGGTGGTGAATATGGCCGGCGGCGGCAACAAGGTCGACGTCATTTTCGGGGAGATCGACTGGGTTCCAGGACTTGTCGATGCAGGTTTGGCTGCCCCTGTCAGGGACATCCTTCCTCAAGCGTTTGTCGATGACTTCTATCCCGATGTCCTCAAGTCCTTCGAAGTGGAAGGCAAGCCGTACGGTATTCCGCTCTATGTCTCTCCGTATGTACTGTATTACAACAAGAACCTGTTCACCCAGGCGGGACTCGATCCGAACAAGCCGCCTAAGACCTATGATGAGATGCTCTCCTACGCCCAGAAGCTCTCCCAACTGAAGGATGCAAACGGCAACAAGGTCTATGCCTTTGGCCAGACCACTGCTTCGGTACCTGTTTCAGGAGCTTCCTTGACTGCAATGGTCTTCAATTTCGGCGGTCAGGTGCTCGATGCACAGGGAAAACTCGCTGTGGACAACCAAGGTTTCAAGGATGCCTTTACCATGGTGCAGAAGCTCGACCAGCTGGGGTACAATCCACAGAATGCCAAGCTGAAGGACCTGAGAAACCTCTTCGCCCTCGGACAGCTTGCCATGTATTACGACCAGAGCTGGGGTTTCAACGGTGTAAAGTCGATTAATCCTGATGCAGTCAACTTCACCGCCTCCGCCGAGCCCTTGAAGGGTGGAAACGGAGTAGGGGCGAGCCTGCTTCAAGCCCACTGTTTCATTTTGGTCGACAACGGACCCGCCAGAAAAGCTGCACTGTCGAAGTTTGTGGAGTTCGTGATCAGCGAACAGACACTCAGCTCCTACCTGCGTGACCTCACCCCCGCATATCCTGCAAAGAAGTCGATGGCGACCATGGAGAGTGTGGTGAACAACGGCATTCTCAAGGGTGCCTCCCCGGCTGCAGGCAGAGTGCAGGTGCAGTCGTTCATTCCCAGGATCAGCAATCTCAATCTTGAGCTGTGCTCCCTTGCGCAGGCTGTGACGGTCGGCAAGCAGGATGTTGCTGCTTCCATCGAGAAGTTCAAAAACACTGCGAGTGTAAAGATTTCCCAGTAACATAACGTATGTTTGTGGGGGCCGGTCTTCCCGGCTCCCATGGTAGGAGTGGTATGAAAAGCAGAACCTTGAAGCGGACGAGAGCAGACTTTCTTTTCTCGTTCCTCCTCGATGTCCCGGCCCTTCTGATGACGGTGTTGTTCATCATCGTTCCCATAGTGGATTCAGTGGTCAAGAGCTTTCAGGACTATGGGGTACGCAACATCATCAGCGGAAAGCCGGGCGTCTGGAACGATTTTGCAAACTATCTGTATCTAGCGAAGACCGATGCATTCACCATGGCGAGCATCCATACCTTCAGCTTTGTGCTGGGAGTGGTGTTGTTGCAGTTTATGCTTTCGCTTGTGCTCTCCCTGATTTTAAATACCGAGATCAAGGGCGCCCGATTGCTCAGAAGCGTCATGATGACTCCTTGGGTGGTGCCCACCGTCATCTCGGCCCTTATATGGATGTGGCTTTTTCAACCCCAATACGGGTTTATCAAATACTTGGTCGATCTTGTTACCTTTGGGAACGTGAAAGACTTCGCCGTGCTCAACAATCCACAGACAGCACTTGCCGGGGTGGGTATCGCCGCCCTTTGGAAGCAGATTCCCCTCATGTCCCTGCTGTTGCTGGCAGGACTTCAGAATGTTCCTCAGGAGATCAACGAAGCGGCGATGATCGACGGGGCCGGCAAGTTCAGACGTTTTGTTTCTGTTACCTTGCCCTATCTCAGTCCGGTGATCAAGGTGAGCATCTCCATGGCGATCATCGAGAACTTCAAGCAGTTCCCGCTTTTCTGGACCATGACCGGAGGCGGTCCGAACAACGCCACCACCACGCTTGCCGTACTCAGCTACCGCGAGGCGTTTGTGTCAATGAATCTGGGATCTGGGGCAGCAATAACCACCTTGTGGATGCTCATGATGGTGTTGGTGGTATTCTTCTACAACCGGATTTTCCGTGTTCAGGATCTGGGGTGACCTATGGCAAATACTTCTACACTCAAACACGATTCCCGGTTGTTCATCCTGGCCAAATACGTGCTGCTTGTCAGCATTCTACTCTTTTTGCTCTTTCCCCTCTATTGGGTTCTGGTCACCTCATTCAAGACGAATATGGAAGCCTATCAGTACCCTCCGACGTTTTTTCCGCACACTCCCGTTCTTGACAGCTTCATCAAGCTTTTTACCCAGCACAACCAGTTCTTTGTCTACTATCAGAACAACCTTATCGTCTCAGCCTGCGTGGCCTTGCTGTGTTGCATGCTGGCGATCTTTGCCGGATACTCACTTGCACGGTTCAAGAATCGTTGGAACCAAGCCTTTTTCGCCCTCCTGCTGGTAAGCCAGATGTTTCCGGTCATCAGCCGCATGATCAGCTTGTATGCAATCATGGGTAAGCTGGGGATCATCAATACCCTGGGCGGCCTGATATTCGCCCTCCTTGCAGCCCAAGTGCCTTTCTGCATAATCCTGATGGCAAGTTTCTTTGCAAACATCCCCACCGAAATCGAGGAGGCTGCGTTCGTCGATGGGGCTGGGAGATGGAGAATCCTTTTGACCATTGTGACACCCCTGGTGAAATCGGGTCTGCTTGCAGTCGGCATCTACGCTTTCTTGATGACTTGGGACGACTACCTGCATGCAGCCACCCTCATTCAGGCTGACAACCTGCGCACACTCTCGGTGGGCATAGCACTTCGCTACTTGGGTGAGCTCTCCTACGATTGGTCGTTGGTCAATGCCATCTCAATCATCGGGACCATTCCTGTTGTACTGCTGTTCTTCTTCTTCCAAAAATATATGATCAAAGGCCTGGTAGCCGGTGCTGTGAAGGGCTGAGGTGGAGTATTCAATGCCAAGACAAGTTGTGTTCATTATGACCGATACCACAAGAAAGGATATGCTGGGCTGCTACGGCGACAGTCGCATGCTGACACCCAATCTCGACAAGCTGGCCGGACAGGGCTTGCGCTACGAGCAGGCTTACTGCTGTCAGCCTGTCTGCGGACCGGCACGATCGGCCCTGTTTACCGGGACCTTTCCCCACTCCAACGGGGTGGTCTCAAACAACCTGCCTTTGGGAGATAATGTTAAGACTCTCGGACAGAGGCTGAGGGACAACGGCATCCAAGCGGCCTATACCGGCAAGTGGCACCTCGATGGCGGGGATTATTTCGGTTTAGGACAGTGCCCGGATGGGTGGGATCCAGATGCGTGGTACGATATGCACAACTACCTTGAGGAACTTTCTGTAGAAGAGAGGCTTCGTTCACGAAAGTCCGAAACCGCGTTTGATGAGGACTGGGGGGCGGAAATGACCTATGCCCACCGTGTTTCGAACAAAGCGATAGGGTATGTGCAGGAGCATGAAGGCCAGGATTTCTTCCTTGCAGTCTCCTATGACGAGCCCCATGGTCCGTTCATCTGTCCCGCTCCCTTCAACACCATGTACGATGGGTTCTCGTTTGAAGACAATCCCACCTTCCATGACAGCCTTCAGTCCAAGCCGATGCTCCAGCGCCTGTGGTCGGGGGACGACCTTCACAAGAGTCCCGAGGCGCTGCACGCGCCCTCGAAGATGCTCTCTCTTTACCTAGGATGCAACAGCTTCGTCGACCATGAGATCGGCAGGGTGTTGGATGAGGTGTATCGTCTTGCCCCGGATGCCTTGGTCATCTTTACCTCCGACCATGGCGATATGCTGGGCTCGCACCGCCTGCAGGCCAAGAATGCCGCTTTTTACAAGGAGATAACGAACATTCCGTTCATTGTGAAGCCGGGCAGAGGCCATGAGCTCAATCGCAATGTCGTGGTCTCCCATCCTGCCAGCCACATCGATGTGACCCCTACGGTGCTGGATTACTTCGGCATCCCGATTCCCAAGCTTCTTGAGGGAAAAAGCATGCTCGTCCAGTTCGAAGACCCGACGGTTCAAGTCAATGAGCATGTCTATTGTGAATTCACCCGGTACGAGGTCGACCATGACGGTTTTGGAGGCTTGCAGATGATGCGTTCCATCACCGATGGTCGCTTCAAGCTGACGATCAACCTGATGGACTGCGATGAGCTCTACGATTTGGATTCTGACCCCCATGAGGTGGTCAACCTGATTGAAGATCCTAGCAGAAGGGAAATCAGAAACAAGCTTCACGACCTGCTGATCGAGCACATGGACCGCACCCGCGATGTCTATCGAGGCTATCAGTGGGTTGCCCGGCCATGGCGGAACGACCGTCATCCAAACTGGCAGAACAGCGGCCTGACGCGCCAGCGTGAGAACGAGGAGTACGAGAGCCGGCAGTGGGACTATGATACCGGCCTTCCGATGGAGAGTGCTGTTCGGGGAAAAAAGCTCTACGATGTGAAGAAGTAACAAACAGGACCGGCTGCAAGGCTGGTCCTGATTCAAATCCACACCTAGACAAGTCTGTCCTTTTTGTCCATCAACCATACAACTTTCAGCAAAATCGCTGAAAATCTGCATTGCTTTCAAATTGGAGCAAGAGCGCACCGAAATATGATCCAATCGTTGTCTGTACTTGACTTCCATAACACCAAGCCAACGATTTACGATGGATGGTCGATTAAGAAGCTGGTGGATGATAAATCATACTAAATAAATAGGGAATAACACAAAGATAGAAGCCTCGCTGATTGTTATTTTGCAGGTTTCTTTTTACACTCTCTATAGATATTCCATTGGTTTTTGCAGGTATGACGAAGAGCGACAGCTTTTCTGTCGCAAAGGACCCTGATATGAAACGAATCAATGTGGTACGCACGATTTCTCTCGTGCTTCTGCTCTCTACTCTGTTCTTGGGCTGTGCAACCCCTATTGATCAGCAAGCTGTCCCGCCGGTTCCAGCAGCACCTGTAGAGGTTGAGCAGCAGAGCGAGGCTGTGGCGGTTGAAGAGCCGAAGCTTGCGATGGCCTCCATTGAACTACCTCCACGGTTTATACAATATCCTCCTGTTGTTCGATATGGAGAGATCATGGGGTTGGTCAATGAGACAGGGTACTCGATCAAGAGTTTCGACCTCTTCAATGACCGGATGTATCTTGCAAGCACACAAGCGCTGAATATGCTCTCTGAATCTCTTGGCGATGGGGAGCGGATGGTTATCGACCTGACGAAATTCCCTCTGCTCTCTGAAGAGATTCAGAAACGTGACGGCTCAATCTTCACCTTCAATGCCAGCGACTGGGACGATGACCTGTATTGGGGGGAGTGGGATCCAAGCGAGGATTCTTGGAATTTGGTGCTTACTTCCGATTCTCTGCTTCCGACATCGATGGACATTGATGTTGAATCCTTCGGCCCCTCGATTGTCATAGCCAACCGCAGCGGGTACCCCTTCGAGCGGCTGTATATTGAGAGGAAGAGCCCGAACGAGATGGATGGCAGTGAAACCAATCTGCTCGGAGAGCAACTGCTTTCAAGCGGACAGTTTGCCCGCATCCAGGTGGCTGACCTTGCCTACTTGCAGGAGTTCCTGACCTTCGATGCGTATGCAACGCTGACTATTACTGCCTTCGACACTGATGGAGATCGTTATACCCTGCTTTGGCATCCCACAACCGATGCTTGGTTCATCGAGCTCACCTTGGCAGAGCTGCAGTGGCCCGAGGGCGATCAGTTCTACCTGACGGTACAAAACCAGACCGGTCAGACGCTTTGGTATCTGTATGCTGTTCCCGACTCCTATTTTGTGGAAGGAGACTATGGTTCAGACCTTCTCGATTGGGACTTGATCTACGACTCTGACGAGCTCACTGTGGATTTGGCCCAACTGGACTACCTGGATGAGGCTTTGCAGGGAGATAGCGATGAAGTCATTCACCTCATCGCCAAGGATGCCGATGAAGTTCTCTATCACAAGGAGTACTATCCCAATCGGGATATCGCTTATGTAGTATTCGAGGCGGAAGCAGCTTTGGAAGAAGCCGAAAGCCTCTCTCTGTACAACGATACGCCTGCTGATTTGTGGTTTCTGTACTTGGCTACCGATGAGATGGTGCATGAGAAGAACTTTGGCAACGACCTGCTTCGTGACGGCATCTGGGAGGTGAAGGAAGAATTCACGTTCAAGGTAAGCCCTGCATTGGTGGAGAATAATCAGGTGTTGCACCTGTATGCCTATGATTACTTGGACAATGAGTACCATAAGGAGTGGAACGTCAGCGACGGTTGGACCCTTACGTTCAACGCCGATGACTTGAGTACGCAGTAGTACTCGCTTGCGAATAATTTCGATACAGGGTATACACAGAATATGGAAACTCAACGATCGCAGCTGACGATGATGATCAAACCAGCGTCGGCTGCCTGTAACCTTGCTTGTGACTACTGCTTCTACCTCGATACAGCCCATCATCGAGAAATGGGGGTTCTTCCGTTGATGAAGAACGAGGTTGCCGATGCCATTATCCAAAAGAGCCTTGCAGAGGCAAAGCACTGCAGTTTTGTTTTCCAGGGTGGTGAGCCAACCTTGGCAGGCTTAGGGTTTTTTGAACGATTTGTAGAGCAGGTTGCTTTGCTCAAGAGTGAAGACCACACTGTTTCGTATGCGTTTCAGACCAATGGACTGAAGCTGGACACAACATGGGCGCGTTTCTTCAAACAGCATGGGTTTCTCGTTGGAGTCTCTTTCGATGGAAGTCCGCGTCTTCACGATCTGCATCGTTTCGACGCTCAGAAGAGGGGAAGCGGCAGGTCGGTTGCAGCAACTATTGCCTTATTGAAGGAAGAAGACGTGCAGTTCAATGTCCTTTCAGTAGTGACCAACGAACTAGCCCAGAACATTAAACAGGCCTACAGCTACTTGGTCAATCATGAAGTGTACTATCACCAATATATTGCGTGCATGGACCCGTTGCAGGATGAGAAGAGCTATCTTTCCCCCCAATCCTACGGCCGGTTCCTCAAGGAGTTGTTCGACCTGTGGTTTGCCTCTTGGCAGCAGGGGAAGCCGGTTTCAATCCGGTTTTTTGATAATCTGGTGGGGATGCTGCTCGGCTATCCCCCTGAAAGCTGTGATATGGGCGGGGTATGCTCGGCCAACTACGTCGTGGAGAGCAACGGCACTATCTATCCGTGCGACTTCTATTGCACTGATGACCAACTTTTAGGCTCTATTGTCACCAATTCTTTTGCAGAATTGGACGCCAGGCGTACAGAGCTTCGGTTCATAGAGGATTCTCCCAATCGCATCGATGATTGTGCCGCGTGCCCATGGCGAGTGCTCTGTCGAGGCGGGTGCAAGCGGTACCGCAATGAGACGGGATACAAGTACTGCTCCTCGATGCAGGAGTTTTTCCCGTACGCCATCCAGAGGCTTGAGATAGTGGCGCGGTCGGTGCAGAAGCAATAAGTCTGGAGGGGTGTGTGGAAATACTGTTGGTTGTCATTACGTTTATAGCTACGGTCATCGGTGCCATCAGTGGTATCGGCGGCGGGGTGCTCATCAAGCCGGTCATGGATGCACTGGTCGATTATCCGGTAGCCACGATCAGCTTTCTCAGCGGCAATACGGTGCTTGCCATGACCGCCGTCTCGTTGCTTCGCAGCCGCAGGGACTCAATCAAAGTAGATGGCGTGGTGGGAACCCCGCTTGCCATTGGTGGTGCGGTCGGTGGAATTTTGGGAAAGCTGGTATTCTCAGCCATCAAGGAGGCGTACCAGAATGATGCGCTGCTCGGCTTGGTACAGAACATCCTGATGGTCCTGCTCACCGTTACGGTGTTCTTGTATATCCTGAACAAGGCGAGGATCAAGACGCTGGCTGTTCGGAACAAGGCGCTTGCGTTGGCAGCCGGCTTGGTCCTGGGGCTGTTCTCCTCCTTTCTGGGAATCGGGGGAGGGCCGATCAACATCATGTTCCTTTCCTACCTGTTCTCCATGGACAGCAAGCATGCGGCACTGAACTCGCTGTACATCATCTTTTGCAGTCAGGTGGCAAACCTCATTGCCAATATTGTTCAAAACTGCGTTCCTGCGTTCGATGTGCTGCTTCTGCTCTCCATGATGGCAAGCGGTATTGTCGGTGCAATGACAGGGAGGTCGGTATCAAAGAGGTTGGACAACGCACAGGTGGACAAGCTCTTCATGGCCCTGATGGTGGTCATCATCGTGCTCTCGCTGGGCAATGTGGTTAAGTTTGCGGGTGCTTACCAGGGATTCTGATTTTCAAATCACAGCATGTTTTTCAAAGGCTTGTACAGCAGTGCAAGGAAGAACATCCAAGGGATGAGTGAGAGGATGGAGAATACCAAGCCTATCATTCCCGCTGTTGAGGGAATGCTCATCAGTATGCCGCTTATCAGGCCTATGACGCCGATTTCTCTTGGAAGGTCGCTCTTTATGAGGGCATACGAGATGAGAATCAGGCAGATTCCGTTGAGGATGTAGTAGGAGTTGAAGGCCGTTCCCCTCCACTGCAGGATGAGGGATTCAGCAATGGTCAGCCAGGTTTGTTGTTCAATAAGGGTGGAGGCTTGTGCGTAGTTACGCTGTGCCTCCCACAGTTCGAAGGCGGGGTTGCTGCTATAGTAGGCTGCGATGCCGATGTACCCCAGGAGCAGGGCGATCTGCATCAGGGCACGGTGCTTTTCCTTTAGGATTTCATACAGACCCAGATATACCAGGGCAACCAAGGCGTTGTCGATGAGGTAGAGCAGGTCCATCTCGATGAGGCCAAGGAACCAGTTGCTTGCAAACAAGTCAAACCAGAGCTTTGCTTCGCTTGGTGGACGGTGCAGGCTGAAAACTATAATTTGTGTTGGAATGAGCACCAGCATGGCAAGGCTGCAGAAAGCAGCGGTTTTTCCGAGAAGGCGTGGACTGTTCTCCATACACTTCCTCCCTTGTGTTGAGCAGACGATACAACAGTAGCGCTCCACTGTCTAGGTGGAGGACAACGTTGACGCCATCTGAATCGGCCTGTATAGTGACTTGCACAAAACCTATGAAAAGCATTCTTCGTCTTGTCGCACTTAGTTTCATTCTTCTCCTGTTGTTTCTGGGCATCAGTCTCTCGGTTTTCTTTGTCTTGGGAACCTTGCAGGATCGTGCGCATCGGGCTTTTCTGGATAAGAACGAGGAGGTTCTCACGCTTTCAAGGACTGTCAGTCAGCTGAACGTCCTTTCCAGCACCATGTTGCGCTCTTCCTCCACCGAGCTCATTCCCGACTACCGCAATGCCATGGCCTTGCTTGATCAGCAGATTGAGCAGGTTCGCTTGATTCCCGAGGTCGATGCCGATCTCGATGCAATACTCAGGAGGCTTGCATACTTCAATGATTACCAGCGGATACTTCTCAATGATTCTTCATTAATCCCCTTTGAGACATTCACCTACATTCGTGACAGTGTCATCCAACACCAGATGGCTGTCGATGAGCTGGTTTTGGGAATTTATCGATTATCCAGTGAAACTTTTTCCGCCTATGAAAACCGGCTTGGCACGATCGAATACTCGTTCTGGCTTCTGCTGATAGCCAGCATTTTCATGATTGTCCTTACGGGAACCCGTTATGCACGGCGGATCGGGTTGCAGATCAAACAGATCCAGCATGCCGCCCATCGGCTTTCAGAACGCGATTGGGCAACAGCCGATATACCCAGTTCCGGGTTTCTTGAATTGGATGAACTTGCCACCGGTATGAACAAGATGAAGCGGGAGATTTTACTTTCAATCCAGAAGTTGCACGCACAAGCTGAGAAGGAGAAGGAGCTCGGTGAAAAGCTCATAGAGTCTGAGAAACGTGATAAACTGCTGATGCAGGCACAGCTTTCTGCACTTCGGGCCCAGATCAATCCGCACTTTCTCTTCAATGCCCTGGACATCATCGGCAAGGTCGCCTTTCTCAACAATCCTGAACTGGCTATGGAGTTGATCGAGGCCATCTCCAAGATTCTCCGGTACTCCTTGGACGCTACCGACCAATTGGTGCCGCTTTCTGAAGAGTTGTCCATCATCCAACACTACCTGTTGTTACAGAAGGTTCGGTTCGGCGAGCGGGTAGTCATCGAGTATGCAGTTGCAGAGGAAGCCAGGCAGGCTCGAATGCCGGCAATGTTGCTCCAACCTATTTTGGAGAATTGCTTCAAGCATGGGATGAAAGCACAAGCCTCGTTGCATATACGCCTAGAGGCCGATCTTGAGCAAGACATATTGAAGGTGGTCGTTCATGATACCGGGGAAGGCTTTGAAACAGGGGAGATTGTGGCCGCCCCTTCCCCTCACATCGGACTGAATAATGTCTCCTCCCGATTGAGCCTGCGTTACAAGCGGGACGATTTGTTCAGCATAGTCAGCAAGAAACATGCCTTCACCACGGTGACGTTGCGTATTCCCCAGCAAGAGGAGCCTGCATGACCATTCTGATAGTAGAGGATGAGCTGATCGAACAGCAGGCTCTTACCAAGATTCTTCTGCAGCTGTATCCCTCCAAGCAGCTGGATATCCACTATGCAAACGACGGACAGACGGCGGTGGGCATGGCTCGTTCAATTCCTGTCGATATCATATTGCTGGACATCCAGCTGCCGATCTTCAGCGGGTTGGAGGCGGCCAGAAGAATACGAAGTTGCAACGAGACCGTTGAAATTGTCATGATCACAGCCTACAGCAAGTTCGAGTACGCCCAACAGGCGGTGAAGAATAATACGTTCGACTATATCGTAAAGCCCTACTCGATCAAAACCATCCAGACCATGATGGACCGCCTGTTTGAGAAAATTGAGCAGAAGCTTCGCAAGAGCAGGCAGATTGAGGAAAACCAGAGACTGAAGGCTCTGCTGCAGCATGAGTTTCTGCAAAAGCTCTACCTGGGTTCCGAGTTCTCCGATGAACAGATAGCCGAGTATACCGAGTACCTCGACCTTGCCCCTTGTACCTATCTATTGTGCGTGCATATGGTGCAAAGCGGACAGACAGCCCTGTCCAAGTACCTTCCTTCCTTGCAGGCTTCCTTTGATGTTTCTTTCTATAGTGCTTCCTTTCAGTCCCAATCAGTATGCTTGCTTTTCGCCGAGCAGACGGAAACCCTGCAGGCAGCAAAAAGCCGGCTGGCCTCCAAGCGAGTCACCGGCCCTGTGGTGTTCAGCGAAATCCAATCCGACTGGAAGCTTCTAAGCAGGGAGTACAAGAGCTTGATGGCCCGCCTTCCTGTGGATTTGCAGAGCAGCTCATCCTCATCTGAACTGCTCATTTTCAAGATGGCGGATGCAGTGCTCTCAAAAGATGAAAAGCATTTGATGGAGTTTGCACAGGAGCTGTTGCTCGGCCCTGAGGCGCGCGATTGCAATGAATTGGAGATGCGACACTTTCTGCTTGCCATCGTGCACAAGATCATGGTCCAGGTCTACTCAATCTCCGAAGTGCAGGTATCTCAGCTATATCGGGAGATTGGATACCCAATCCAACAGGAGGCTGGGGGAGGGTTGCAACAAGCCAAGCATGAGTTCATTACCTGTCTCACACGTTTTTATGACTATTTTCAAGCCAACCTTACCAGTAGAAATGAACGACTGCTCTCCCAGGTGAAACACAGAATAACTGAGCAATATGCCAAGGCTATCTCCTTGGAAGGGCTCTCCTCGGAGATTGGGTTGAGTCCAAGCTACCTCTCCCGTCTCTTTAAATCCCAGGAAGGGATCAATCTCAAGGACTACATTCTCAATATTCGTGTTGACAAGGCCAAGCAGGCATTGCTTGAGGGGAAAACTGTGGAACAGGCAGGCAGTGAAACCGGGTTCTCCGATCCTGCCTATTTCACCAAATGCTTCAAGAGGGTTGTTGGTTTGACGCCCCGTGAGTACGTACAGGAGAAGAAGAGACTTTCATGACAATAATTTCCTGGTATTGGACAATTTTGTCTCTCACTTTTCTTTTGCTGCAGCTTCTACCATGAACCTATCTTTGAATAGGAGTTTGTCTATGAAAAAAACAGCGCTTGTATGCATGCTTGCCCTTTTGATGGCGGGATCACTTTTTGCAGGAGGTCAGACGGAGGCCTCCTCCGGTGCCGCAGTAAAGCCGACCATTCTGAAGGTCGGTCTCAATAATCCGATCACCCACCCATTGGACCAGGGGATTGTGAAGTTTGGTGAAATCCTGAAAGAGAAGTCGGGAGGTCGGTATGAACTGCAGATTTTCCCCGGCGGCCAGCTAGGAAAGCCTGCTGTACACCTGCAGTCGCTGCAGAGTGGCGTGCTCGATATGACCATGATCATGCCTGCAACCCTTGCAGACTACGGTGCCAAGGATCTGAAGGTTTTCACCCTTCCGTACCTCTTTGAGAGTGTCGCCCATGCCCGTGCCTTCCAGAAAACCGAGGCAGGCCAGAAACTGTTTGACAGCATCCAAACCAGCGGAACCCGCATGGTTGCCATCGGTTCTTATCAGGAGTCTGCACGTCACTACTTCTTCACCAAGAAGAAGGTCACTCGTGTTGCTGATATGAAGGGCATGAAGATCCGCTCGAACGAGGGAGCGATCGCCTTGGAGAATATGGCCTCCTTGGGAACCAACCCTGTCTCCATCGCCTTCACCGAGCTGTACAGCGCCCTTCAGACCGGCATCGTTGACGGGGCCGAGCAGCCGCTTTCCGGTTTCTACAACAACCAGTTCCATGAAGTCGCCAAATACATGGTCCTTGACGGGCACGAGCTGAGTCCGAACATTGTCTTGTTCTCCGAGATTACCTGGAACAAGCTGTCCTCCGAAGACCAGAAGTTGATCAAGGCGTGCTTTGCCGAGTCGGTCCCGTATTTCAACCAGCTTTCCGATTCCGAGGACTCGGTTTTAATGAAGAAGATACTGGCAGCCGGTGTCGAAGTGTACGAGCCTGCCGACCCCTCCGAGTGGAGAGCTGCTGTGAAAAGTGTATATGACAAGTATGGCACCGAGTACGCTGCCACCATCGAGCAAATCATAAATACCACGTATTAAGTTTCAAAGCCGGGCAGCCAAGCTGCCTGGCGATCTATGAAGGGAGACCATCAATGCTTACTTCGTTATCAGCCGGACTGCAAACCGTATCCCGGTATCTGTATACTGTCTTGGAGCTGCTTGCAAAGCTCATTTTCGTGATTATGGTCGTCTCGGTTTCCATAGCTGTCGTCGGCAGGTTCGTCTTCAGCAAGTCTCCGAGCTGGACCGAGGAAGTCGGTATCCTGAGCCTTGTTTGGCTCTGCTTTCTGACCGCAGCAATGGGCATACGCGATGGATCGCACATGCGCATGACAATCATCGAGTACATCTTCAGCCCCAAGGTTTGTAATGTAATGCATCGCATTGCTTATGTAGTATTGCTTGTGTTGTATATGCTGTTTATCAAAATTGGACTTGATGCAATTCTCATGATGTCAAAATCCATTCTTCCCTCAACCAAGCTCCCTTTGTCAGTCATGTACGGCTCTGTGTTCGTATCGGGGATTCTGGGACTTGTAATGGCACTTGCCAAGTTATTTGACAAGGAGAGTTTTAAATTATGAATGTACAGGCAATACTCTTGCTTCTAGGATCGTTCGCTGTTCTTATCTTAGGTGGTATTCATATTGCTTATGCAATGATCGCCTCGGCGGTATTCACCATCGTGTTCCTCAATATTTCTTTAATTGCCGTGGTGACCACCCTGATCGACGGTATCAACGGGTTCACCTTTCTTGCCATCCCGTTCTTCGTACTGGCAGGGGAAATTATGGCACAAGGGGGTATCTCGGACCGCCTCATCAAGCTCTCCAATGCACTGGTAGGTTGGATGCGCGGCGGCCTTGCAATGGTGAACATCATCGCCAGTGTCTTTTTCGGCGGTATCAGCGGAAGTGCAACTGCCGATACTGCTTCATTGGGATCGATTCTCATTCCTATGATGAAGAAAAGCGGATACGACGGGGAGTTCTCCACTGCAGTCACCATGGCCAGTTCAATCGAGGGGCTTTTGATTCCACCCAGCCACAACATGATCATCTATGCCATGGCTGCAGGAGGTCTTTCCATCGGAAAACTCTTTCTGGGGGGCTTGGTTCCTGGTCTGTTGCTTGCCCTGGCGTTGATGATTTTCTCGTTCTTTGTCTCGAGAAAACGCAAATACCCCAAGGGGGATGCCTTCCATGTGAAGAATGTGCTTGTCTCGCTCAAGGACTCCATCTGGGCTCTGATGACCATCCTTATCGTAGTGGTGGGAGTTATAACAGGGGTCTTCACAGCTACAGAGTCTGCTGCAATATCAACTGTATGGGCTTTTATTGTGACCTTCTTCATTTATAAGGAGATTCCGCTGAAAGCGTTCGGAGGAATCCTGAAAAAGGCTCTGAAGGTCTTGTCCAACATTCTGATTCTTATTGCTGCTGCGGGCACTTTTGGATTTGTGGTTGCTTACCTGCAGATTCCAACTTTCATCTCAGATCTTATCCTGGGAGTCACTTCCAACAAAATCATTATACTCTTGCTTGTCAACCTGATACTCCTTCTGCTTGGTATGATCATGGGTATGGCATCGATCATAGTTATCATGACCCCGATCCTGCTCCCCATCGTAACCCAGCTTGGGATGGACCCGATTCAGTTTGGTGCCATCATGATTCTCAACTGCGGTATCGGCTTGATCACACCTCCAGTCGGCGGCGTCCTCTTTGTAGGCAGCGGTATTTCGGGTATCAAGATCGAGCGGCTCACCAAGGAGCTGCTGCCGTTCTATCTGGTCATGGTCTTGGTGCTTCTGATGGTGACCTTCATCCCTCAGATCACCATGTTCGTTCCCAATTTTCTCATGTAGGAGGACTCCATGGCGCAGAACCATGTATTATTTATTTGTACCGACCATTGGCCTGCAGCATTGCTGGGAAGTCATGGCAATAGCGATATAATGACACCGACTCTCGATGCGTTGGCACGCGATGGCATAGATTTCACGCAATGCTACAGCACCTGTCCTGTGTGCATTCCCGCACGGCGTTCGATGATGACCGGCACGTTCCCCAAGACCCATGGAGACCGTGTATACAGCGACCACATGGAGATGCCGGACATTCCCACGCTGGCACAGACCTTCCGCGATGCCGGGTATCAGGCGTACGGGGTGGGCAAACTTCATGTCTATCCCCAACGCAACCGTATCGGGTTCGACGATGTAGTGTTGATGGAGGAGGGACGTTACGAGCTGGGCGTGGTGGATGACTACCAGGTCTGGTTGGGGGAAAATGGGTATGCAGGGGCAGAGTTCGCCCACTCTATGGGCAGCAATACCTATTACACCAGGCCGTGGCACCTGAACGAGGAGGCTCATCCTACTACATGGGCCACCAAACAGATGTGCAGGACCATCAAGCGCATCGATCCCACCCGTCCAGGTTTTTTCTACATCTCCTACCAAGCCCCCCATCCTCCGCTTGTCCCGCTGCAGACGTATCTGGATATGTATGACGAGCCTTCCATGCCGCTTCCTGTTTTGGGTGATTGGGAGAAAGAGCACCCGATCTACCAAGCATTGCAGGAGCTGGCTGATGAGTACTCAGAGCGAGACATTAGAAGGGCGCTCAGGGCGTTCTATGCGCAGTGCACCCATATCGATCACCAGATACGCCTGCTCATCGGTACCCTGAGGGAATGCAATCTTCTGGATGACACCATCATTGTCTTTACCAGCGACCACGGGGATATGCTGTTCGATCATGGCATGGTGGCAAAGCGCTTGTTCTACGAACAGGCAGCCCATGTTCCCTTGCTTTTTTCCGGTAAACCGCTGCACAAGCGACGGGGTGAGGTCAATGACAAACTGGTCTGCCTGGAAGACATCATGCCGACTCTGCTGTCCCTGTGCGGTATCAGCATTCCTGCTTCAGTCGAAGGCATCGATATCTGTTCAGAAACCCGACGTGACTACCTCTATGGAGAGTGCGGCGAGGGCGAGAAAGCAACGCGTATGATTCGAAAGGGGGAGCATAAGCTGATCTACTACCCGTGGGGAAACCATCTGCATTTGTTCAACCTTCAGCAAGACCCTGACGAGTTGCACGATTGTGTACATGATGGCCAGTACGCTGCAATATTGAAGGAGCTGGAACAGCTGTTGATAACCAACCTTCACGGATCAGACCTATCCTGGGTAAAGGACGGGAAGCTGATAGGGCTTGGTGAGAAGGAGTTTGAACCAAAGCCGCACTACGGATTGTACAACCAGCGGGGACTTCATTGGCCTGCTCCGAGTGGGTATTCCAATATTGGAAAGAATGCTTGATTGATGCACCGCCTCCTTTCGGGGGCGGTGCTGCTTGGTATGAAAGGTTTCGATACTGTAAGGTTTGTTCTCCTATATTTTTTGTTTCATAGACAGCAAAAATCTCTTGACTTCATAAGAGGTTCGATTTACTATCTCTCTATAGTTATTGACAGAATGTAAAAAACTAATAAGAAATACACGTTTTTTATGCCTGAAAATTGCAGAAACCATAACTAAATTGTGATAGAAATTAACAAAAAGAAAAAAACAAAAAGAGGGAATTAGATGAAGCCTTACAAAGTAATTGATCTGTCTAAAATCTTAGATCCGGCAACAGAGACGAGGCGGTGTAAAATCCGTAGGTTCAACACTGGTGGACCAATTCCTGATTTTCATACAGATATGGATCTCACAACTCACCTTGGAACCCATGTGGAGACTCCCTATCATCACAATGATAATTGGAAGGATGTCGTTCAGCTTCCCATCGAGCATTTCCTTGGGCGCTGTGTATATTTGAATTTCACTCATCTTGCTCCCAATTCCTATATTACAGCAGACGATCTCGAGAAGGTCTGCAGAGGAAGGGTGGGTAAGAATGATGTTGTGATTCTCGATTCTCCCCATAAGCTTCCCCCCTTCACACCGAAGACCAATACTGCAGAAGACAAGCGTCTCTTTATTAGCAGAGAGACTGCTCAGTGGCTAGCCGATATCGGCGTGAAATGCGTGGGTTTCGGCGACGGGGTTTCCATCGAAAACTCGAATAAAGATGTCTGTGCATTCCACGATGTATTGATGGAACAAGATGTGACGTTTTTGGAAGTGCTGAAAAATCTCGACCAACTTAGCGAAGAGGTGTTTTTCATTGCATTTTTACCGCTTCCGATCAAGGGTATTGATTCAAGTCCAGTTCGTGTTGTCGCAATTGAAGGTTTGCCTGGATTTGGCGCCTGATAAATAGTGTTAAAGGAGTTTATGTATGAAAAAGGCATTGATGGTAGTACTGAGCATTCTTATGGCGTGTTCCCTTCTTTTTGCTGCAGGTTCCTCTGAAGCTGCTGTAGCTGCTGATTTGAAATGGCCTGAAAGACCGATTCAGGTGTATGTGGGAGCTAATGCAGGTGGGGGAATCGATACTGCAGCACGTCTTATGGGAAAGTATCTTGAGAAAGAACTTGGTGCAACAATCGTAGTTTCGAATATGTCCGGTGGAGCCGGAAGCATCGCTGCAACGAAGGTAAAGGAGTCCAAGCCCGATGGTTATACTATGCTGGTCTGTCATGAAGCTCTGCTTACCAACAAGATCAGTGGTATTACAGATTTTGACTATGGTGCTTTTACTAGTGGCGGCATTGCCTTGAAAGTGTTCACAACCTGTCTCTTGAGCAGGGATTACAAATCTTTCGATGAACTGTTGGCTGCTGCCAAGAGTAATCCTGGAAAAATTAAGTTCGGAACAGAAGCGGCAACCAATGATACTCATATCATTGCTATGATGCAAAAGGAATTCGGTACTAAAATTCAGATTGTTGACTCTGGTGCCATTTCAAACCAGATAGCTTCGATGATGGGTGGCCATATCGATTTCATGAAGTCACCTGTTGGTTTGGTAAAGGATTATGTGAGAACTGGTGAATTCAATTTGCTTGGATTCTTCAATGATAACAGGAACTCAGATTATCCTGATATTCCTACCCTGAAGGAAAAAGGACTTCCCTTTGTCGTGGATAAGTTCTTCTATGCAGGATTCCCAAAAGGGACTCCCAATGAGATTATCGAAAAATTCTCTTCTGCTCTCGAAAGAGTCTCTCAGAATCCAGAATTCATTGCAGATGCCAAAAAAATTGACTACGCAGTTGAATATGTGAGTCCTGCTGAGATCCCGGCTTATTTTGAAGCAGCAAAAAAGAATCTTGTTGAGTATCAGAAGATCTATGACGAGGTCATGGGCAACTAATTTCTACGATGAAGGAGAAGGGTGGAATACATATGAATAGCAAGAAATATAATAATCTAATTTCTGGACTAGTTGTTATGGTATTAGGAGTTGCATATTATATCCAATCCTTCTCCATTCGTGTTACACGTGTTGGGGGTGACTACAACTCCCGGATGTTCCCCCAACTAATCGCTATCGTATTCATCGTGATGGGGCTCCTTCTGGCTCTTCGAAATGTGCGTTCTCTTTTCGAGAGACCAACTGTTCAAGATCAGCCGGATACAGGGGCGGTGGCTGCAAAAATATCTTTTTGGGCACTCCATAAGAAAGTGATAATCATCTTTTTGATTTCTTTTGCCTATGTAGGATTGATGATGGTTTTCGGATACCTGATTGCTACTCCGATATTTATGTTTTGCTTCATGCTGATTTTGACTCCCAAGACACTGAACCATAGGTTTGTGTTCAATATTGTGCTTTCTCTCGCTTCATCCTTTCTGTTTTATGTAATGTTCCGCTATGGATTCACCATGATTCTTCCGAAAGGCATTTTTTAAAGGAGTCAAGTATGTTTGATATGTTTGTAACCGGCTTTTCCATGATTGCGAATCCAATGGCATATCTATTGATATTGATTGGCTCGATTCTTGGGATTTTCTTTGGTGCTGTTCCAGGAATGACGTCTTCTATGGGAATTGCACTCGTATTACCCGTAACATACAGTATGGGTATCGTTGAGGGGATGGCCATACTGCTGGGTATCTATATCGGCAGTATTTCAGGAGGTCTGATTACAGCGATTCTTTTTAACATCCCTGGGACTCCTGCGTCCATAGCAACAACCTTTGATGGATATCCCATGGCTATGCGGGGAGAGGGTGGAAAAGCCCTACGAGTTGGCATGTTCTATTCGTTCCTTGGTGGAATGTTCAGCTTGCTGGTTTTGTTCTATGTTTCTCCGCCCTTGGCAAAATTCGCCTTGAAATTCGGTCCTGTTGAATACTTCTCCATTGGTATTCTCTCATTAACCTTGATTGCCAGTCTAAGCGGCGATGATTTAGTGAAAGGCATTATTAGTGCGATGATCGGTGTTGCTCTGACTACCATCGGGATGGCTCCCATCGATAGTGTGAAGCGCTTTACGTTCGGAATCGGGGCCCTGAATGGTGGTGTACAGCTTTTACCGGTTCTTATCGGTGTATATGCAGTATTGGAAATTTTGAAGTCTGCTGAAAATAGTGATGCAGGATATGGGGAGATTCCTGCATTCAAAGCGAAAGGCTTAGGCGTCAGTCTGAAAGAGTTCAAACAACAATTTGTAAATTTCGTCCGTTCTTCAGTCGTAGGTACTGTTATTGGCATTCTCCCGGGTTTGGGTGCCACCATTTCCAATATTCTTGCATATTCCATTGCCAAGGACTCTAGCAACCACCCGGAGAAGTTCGGTACTGGAGTAGTAGATGGCCTTATTGCTTCCGAGACCGCAAATAATGCTGTCTCCGGCGGTGCAATGATTCCAATGCTTACCATGGGTATTCCTGGTGATGCTGGTACCGCTATGTTGCTTGCAGCCTTCATGTTGCACGGCATTACGCCGGGACCTCTGTTGTTTCGGGAGCATGGCCCCATCGTGTATTCAATTTTTGCAATTCTGATTGTTGCGAATGTCTTTACCCTTATCATTGAAATGTATGGATTGAAAGTATTTCTGAAGCTCTTGGATATCCCGAAGCAGTTTCTCTACCCGATCATCATTGTACTTGCAACCATCGGCGCATATGGATTGAACAACAGATTGTTCGACGTACTCTGTATCTTCATCTTTGCCGTGTTGGGATATGTTTTGGACAAGAATGAATTCCCATTGGCTCCACTTGTACTGGGATTTGTCATTGGCCCGATCATCGAACTGAATCTGAGAAGAGGTTTGATGTCCACCTATGGTAGTTTTGGGGCCTTCTTTACCAGACCGATTTCTGCTGTAGTGCTCGTCATGACGTTGGTTCTTCTTGTGTTCTCATCACTGAAGAGCCGAAAGAGGCAGAAAACAGCACGCACTTGATCTTTATACATTTCTCCAAGGAGTTATCGATGTCGAATGTTCGGCCTAAAAATATGATTGTGATCATGAGCGATCAGCATAACAAACATATGCTGGGTTGCTATGGAAATCCCGTAATAGAGACACCAAATATTGATGCTCTGGCAACCAGGGGCGTAAGGTTTACGGATGCATACTGCAATAATCCTGTCTGTGTCCCGTCGCGTTCCAGCATGGTAACTGGGCAATACTCGCATACACATGGATATTGGGACAATGCTCATGCGTATGGAGGCGGTGAAGACAGTTTTGGTACAAAATTGCACCAAAATGGATACACTGTGACTACAATCGGCAAAATGCACCTGCGTAATGATTCTGCTGAGACAGGATTTCACGACCAACGAATTCCATTGCATATGGTCAATGGAATCGGGGATGTGTATGGTTCGATCAGAGATAAGAAGATTGCAAGACCACAATTTTTGAAAGCTTTGGAATCTGCAGGTCCTGGAGAAACTGATTACACAAGGTATGATCGAGAAATTACACGGCAGGCACGTGAGTATCTTTTGCACGAAGCTCCTTCCAAAGAAAAACCCTTCGTCCTCTACTTAGGATTTGTTTCACCTCATTTTCCACTTACAGTACCACAAGAGTATTTTGATAAATATATTAATCAATCACTGGTTAAACCTATACAATCTGATCCTGAACAGTGGCCCTCTCATCCTGTACTCAATGATTATCGTCGGTATTGTAATATGGAGCATGTTTCGTCAGAGGTAGCACAGAGAGCTTTAGCTACCTATTACGGTATGTGCACATTTCTTGACGACCAAATCGGCACTGTCCTCAATGCATTGCAGGAAGCAGGCTTGGAAGAGGATACAAGGATTCTCTACACAACCGACCATGGCGATACTATGGGAGAACATGGGCTATTTTTTAAATCCACCATGTATGAAGGCAGTGTAGGCGTTCCCATGATTCTTGCTGGTTCTGACCTTCCCCAACATACAGTAAGCAGTGCATTAGTGTCTCTCATTGATCTTTATCCAACGATTCTCGATTCGGTCGGGCTTTCTTCTTTCTATGCAGAGGAGCGTCTTCCAGGTAATTCTCTCTTTGAGGTACTAATAGATCCAAGCCTGCATAATCGACCGGTTTTTTCAGAGTATCATGCTTTTGGGTCCTACACATCCCAATTCATGCTGCGATTAGGCCCCTATAAATATATCCATTATGTGGGGGAACCGAGTCAGCTTTTCAACTTGGAAAATGATCCTGATGAATTGCATGATCTTTGTTCGCAAAGCGCATATGCTGGAGTACTTGAAAGTATGGAACAACACCTTAGATCAATCGTTGATCCCGAAGCTCTGGCGCAACAAGCAAAAGCCAGTCAGTTGCAGCTTTTGGAAACCTATGGTGGAGAGGAGGAGTTCTTAAAAGGCTTTAAACCCGCACTCTTTTCTCCGATACCAAAAGGTGTGTAATTCTGCTTGAGTCGTATTGCTAATAGTGTGATAATCTGTATGAAGAGAGGGAATGATGGGCGTCTTTCGATTTGAAGAAGGTTCGGCAAAGCATCCATTTTTTACACTGCCTGAGAACAGTCTTATCGTTTTTGGGCTTATTCATCAATTTGGGCCGATCAGCAAGACCGATCTCTGCAATATCCTGCAAAAGAAAATGACACCCATCAACAGGATGCTTCAACCACTGGAGCTGCATAATTTTGTCATCGTACACAGCAAAGGCGATTCCACCGGTGGTCGAAAGCCCATGCTCTATGATATCAACCCACATCAGCACTATTTATTGGGAATCAACTTTTCCACTACGTATTGTGAAGTGGCCTTGGTTAATCTTCGCTTGGAAACTCTTGCAATAGAACGCTTCCAAGTTGATGTTGCAACCCATCCTGATTCTGTGGTAGAGAAGGCTTCAGCTCTTTGCTATAGGTTTGTTCAGTCGGAAAATATCTCAATGCATCAAGTCTTGGGAGTGGGAGTCAGTGTTTTTAGCTCATTCAACGAAAGTACCGGTTTCATTTGCCGTCCCATTAAACTCTATGCACATGAGAGATGGGTTGAATACCCCATATTACAGGAGGTGCAAAAACGTATTCCTCTTCCTGTGCATATAGAGAAGGGGACTAATGCAGCAGCATTGCTTGAATATGTGCACGGCAAGGGAATGCATTCGAAGAAGATGTTTTACCTCCTCTGTGCAATGAATATCCGCTCAGCCATGCTTTTTGAGGGAAAGCTTATCAATACTGCTCCGAATTATGAAGATGCTTTCGGACATATGACCATCGACTATGATGGTGATCGTTGTGATTGTGGTTGGTATGGTTGTGTTGCAGCCTATGCTACCATTCCAGCTGTTGTTAAAGCTTTCCTTACCGGATTGAAAATGGGCCGAACTTCATCGGTGCAAAAGCCTATTGAAACCATCACATTCCCGGATATCTGCGATGCCGTCCACACAGGAGATTTGCTCGCCAGAGAAGTAATAGAACGATCTGCATCCATGCTTGGATTGGCTTTGGCGAACTACATTAATTTGTTCGCTCCTGAGTTGATTATCTTATCTGGTCTTATTCCCCAGAATTGTCCCTTGTATTACGAGATTGCAGTGGAGACTGCAAAGAAAAAAGTCGAATTGTTGCAGGTTCCTACTAATATTCGATTTGAACAGAATGGAATGTACTCCACCCCCATTACCATAGGAGCGGCTGCTTTGATACTCGATCAAGCGTTCCACTTGCGACCTCCGCTCGACTATAAAAGTATTGACCTCTAAAAACATCTTTTCTTAATGCAATTTTCTCTTGACCCTATAGTAACTATAGGCTTTATCGTTCACTCATCACGCAAGCGGAGTGAGGAACCATGGGTCAAAAGAAACTTATTCGGAATGCTCGTGCAATTGTAAGCTGCGATGCCTTGGACACTGTGTATTACGACAGTGATGTACTGATCGAAGGATTTCAGATCAAGCAAATTGGAAAAAATCTTTCCTCTGAAGGGTGCGAGATCATCGACGGCTCTTCCTATTTCATCTACCCCGGTTTGGTGAACACCCATCATCACTTTTTCCAAACCTTTGTGCGCAATCTGATCACCATCGATTATCCAAACCTGTTGGTTGTCGATTGGCTGGATTTGATCTATCCCATCTTCGCTCAGATCGACAGCGAAGTGATCTATTACTCCTCCCTGACAGCAATGGCCGACCTGCTCAAGCATGGCTGCACCACAGCCTTCGACCATCAATACTGCTACACCAAAAAGACCGGCAAGAGTGCAGTCGACCGTCAAATGGAAGCTGCTTCAGCGTTAGGCATCCGCTACCATGCAGGCCGAGGTTGCAACACGCTGGAAAAAAGCAAAGGCAGCACCATTCCCGATGAAATGTTGGAAACCACCGATGAGTTCCTCAAGGACTGTGAACGCCTTATCAAAGCGTATCACAATCCTGGACCAAACAGCATGTCCCAAATTGTTCTGGCACCGTGTCAGCCCATCAACAGCTATGAAGAGACATTCACCGAGTCGGTTGCTCTGGCACGAAAACTAGGGGTGCGCCTGCATACCCATCTCGGGGAAGGGGAGAATCCCATCATGCTTGAGCGTATGGGAAAGAGAACCCTGACCTGGGCCCAGGAGATTGGATTTACGGGAAAGGATGTCTGGTATGCCCATGGCTGGGAACTGCAGCCGGATGAATATGCTGTCATGGGTAAGAGCGGCACCGCTCTCTCCCATTGTCCTGCCCCGGCGGTACTCGGCGGGTTCCCCATCATCGACATCCCTGCAATGCAGAGAGCAGGTATGACCGTCTCGTTGGGCTGTGATGGTTCGGCAACCAATGACAGCTCCAATCTTCTTGACTCACTGAGGATGGCGTATCTCGCACAATCCTACCATAGCAAGATTCGTGAAGGGGCGCCCTCTTCCTATGAGATGCTGAAGATTGCCACAGTCAACGGGGCCAAGACCTTGGGAAGAGAGGATATCGGGTCCCTTGAAGTTGGCAAGGCAGCCGATCTGTTTGCCATCGATGTTTCCCGCCTTGAGCTTGCAGGAACCCTCCATGATCCGAAGAACCTTCTGGCTCGGTGTGGAGCTACAGGTGAAGCGGCACTGACCATGGTCGGGGGACAGGTAGTCTTTCAGGATGGCCGGCTGCTCAAGGTGGATGAGCAACAGCTTGCTTGTATGGCTGAAGAGGCGTGTACCGAGCGCCTACGCACACAGTTTCCGACCATCTTTGGTTGAGATAGAGGAGTAATCATGAAAAAAACATTAGTGGTAGTGTGTTTGGTCCTGGCTCTGGGCACGATGCTGCTCACTGCAGGGGGAGCGAAGGAAGCTGGTACTTCCGGTGGGAAGCTCAAGGTGGCACTGCTCTTAAGTGGTCCGGCAAACGACCAAGGGTGGAATGCCGTAGCCTATGCCGGTTTGCAGGAAGCACAGCAGAAGTTCAACATCGAGACGGCATACTCTGAGAATGTCGGAATTGCTGACGGCGAGGCTGCCTTTCGCGATTATGCTGCACAGGGCTACGGCTTGGTGATCGGCCATGGCTTCCAATTCGGTGAGCCCGCCGTCCGCATCTCCTCACAGTTTCCCAATACCAAGTTCATGGCCATCGAGTCGAATACCTACTCCAAGAACGCCGCCTCCTATGTGATGGCTTGTGAAGAAGCGGGATATTTGATGGGCATGCTTGCAGGCTCCATGTCCAAGAGCGGTGTCATCGGTATTGTCGGCGGCTTTGAACAGCCTTCGATCGTCAAGGTATTGGAAGCCTATAAACTGGGTGCAAAGAGTGTGAATCCCTCGATCAAGGTACTGGAAGCGTATGTAAGCAGCTTCACCGATGTAGCCTTGGGCAAGGAGGCAGCCCTGTCGATGGCCGACCAAGGAGCCGATGTGCTCTCCCACTGTGCAAACCAGGCAGGTACCGGCGTTATCAAGGCGGCGGAGGAGCGCGGTCTGCTCTCCACCGGGGACTCCTACGACCAGAACTCCATAGCACCGAATACCGTCATGGCTTCGACCATCTACAGTGTGCCGGCATTGGTGCTGACAGCCGTGGAGAAGGTATTGGGTAATACCTATGAGGGTGGAGTTTTCAATCTCGGTATGAAGGACGGGGTTGTTGACATCTCCGGCTACAACAGCTTCGAGGCCAAGATCCCCCAGACTGTGAAGGATGCGATTGCAGCCAAGCGCAATGAGATTCTTGGCGGCAGCTTCAAGGTACCCTTGATCGAAACCCGTTCGAAGTAACCAGGAGTGAACATGCCGACGTTGAGGATGTCCAAAATCGACAAGCAGTTCTTTGGCAAGATGGCCAATGAACAAGTGGATTTCACCTTGGAACAAGGGGAGATTCATGCCCTGCTTGGAGAGAACGGGGCGGGTAAGACCACCCTGATGAACATTCTTTACGGCATCTATCAGGCAGATTCGGGCTGTATTGAACTTGACGGGAAACCGGTAAGCATCAAGAGTCCCAAGGATGCCATTGCGCTGCAAATCGGGATGGTGCACCAGCACTTTACGCTGGTGCCCACCCTTACCGTACGCCAGAACATTACCCTCGGGCTTAAAAGCAAAGGGTATCCTTTCGTCAATGCGAAGGAACTCGATCGCAGCATCCGCACCTTGAGCGAACGCTACAACCTCACCGTAGACCCTGCTGCACTGGTGGGTTCCCTCTCGGTAGGCCAGCAACAGCGGGTGGAGATCATGAAAGTACTCTACCGCAACGCCCGGCTTATTATTTTGGATGAACCTACCGCCGTCCTTACGCCACAGGAGGTGGAGAGTCTGTTCATCGTTCTCAGGCGCCTGCGTGAGGAAGGGCATTCAGTCATCATCATTACGCATCATATCGATGAAGTATTGGCCATAACCGACCGTGTCACGGTCCTTCGGGCTGCGAGAAATGCCGGACACGTTGTAACTCGTGAAACCAGTGAAGAAGAGCTTTCTTCCCTGATGATTGGTCGGAAGCTCCAAAAAATTGAACGCAAACCACTGCCGTTCTCGTTTGCCTCCAAAGGTCTGCAGCTTGATTCGATTCAGAGTAAAAACGGACCGTTGGGGCCTCTGTCCCTCTCGATTCCCGCCGGCTCCATCGTGGGAATCGCCGGTGTGGATGGAAACGGACAGAAGGCTCTTGCCGAGGTGATAATGGGAATTCGGGATATCGAGAGCGGGACGATTACGCTTGATGGAAAGCCCTTGCAGCATCTGAGTGTAAAAGAGCGCAAGGCCTTGGGCATCGGGTATATCTCGGACGACCGGCTCAAGGATGGCTTGGTGTTGGATATGGATGTACGGGACAATTTCCTGCTCTCTTCATATGACAAGAGGGAGTACACATCCCATGCTCTTATCGATACCAAGCGCGTACAACAGGCGACCGAGCAGGCGGTTTTTTTGTATGCCATCAAGACGGCATCACTTTCGACGCCCGTACGTTATCTATCCGGGGGAAACCAGCAAAAGCTGATAGTAGCCAGGGAGCTGGGTGACCAACCGAAGGTGGTGGTCGCCTGCCAGCCCACCCGGGGCTTGGACATCGGCAGCACCGAGGAAGTGCACTCCATTCTTCTCGACTTGCGCAGTCAGGGATGCTCGGTATTGCTTATTTCCTCGGATCTCGATGAAATCCTCACTCTCAGCGATAAGATCGCGGTTATCTATCAGGGAACGATTATGGATGTACTTGATCACGACAAGGTGGACATGACCCATCTAGGGCTGTTGATGGCAGGTTCCAAGACGCGGAGGAGCGTATGAAACGGACCATACTCTCCTTTGCCGTAATGATCATTGTAATCCTGCTTGTCTCTTTCCTGCTTATTGCCATGGTAGGAAGCGACATCCCGACCTCTTTGGCAAGTTTTTTCGTGGAATTGGAGGGTCGACGTATGCAATGGCTGAAGTCCTGGTACGTGCTACCCCGCTCATGCTGGCCGCCTTGGGTGTCTCGGTGGGGTTTCGTACCGGCTTTCTGAATATCGGGGCCGAAGGACAGCTCTATCTGGGGGCCATATCCATCACCTGGCTTGGTATGACATTCCCCACGTTGCCTGCGCCGCTTATGCTGGTACTCTCGCTTGTACTCGGCTTTTTGAGCGGAGGACTTTGGGCCTTGATTCCAGGGCTCCTGAAAGCAAAGTTCGGCCTTTCCGAGGTGATAAACACGATTATGCTCAACTACATAGCCATCAATTTGGTGGGGATCCTGGTTCGCACCTCGCTTAAGGATCCTACCTATCCCTATCCAATGTCCCCTATGCTTCCTGCCTCGACCAATTTCCTTCAGCTGCTTTCTCCCACCCGCCTGCATGCAGGACTATTGCTTGCTTTGGTTTGTGCTGCGTTGGTCTACTTGCTGATGTTTCAAACAACTCTAGGGTTTTGCATGCGGGCTGTGGGTTTGAATGCACGTGCTTGCCAGTGCAGCGGAATTGCTGTCAGCAAGTATGTGATTATCTCCTCCTTGATCAGCGGAGGTTTGAGCGGCCTGGCCGGGGTGTCGGAAATCGCCGGGTTGCATCATCGACTCATCGAAGGTATCAGTCCAAGCTATGGGTACCTTGCCATCATCGTTTCCTTGTTGGGGCGCAATAATCCGGTGGGTATTGTGTTTGCCTCCTTGGGTATTGCCGCCTTGCAGGTGGGCAGCATGTCCATGCAACGTTCCAGCGGGGTTCCCACCTCGATAGCTTCCATTATTATGGGTTTGGTGGTCATTATGATTCTTTCACGTAAAAGCCTGTTCAGGTGCAAGGAGGCTTAGCATGGAACTGGTGGTACTCTCCAGCTTTCTCGCCGCCACAGTCAGAATGGCCGCTCCGATCGCCCTTGCCGCTCTTGGGGAGACCATCAGCGAGAAAGCGGGTGTCAGCAACATCGGGGTTGAAGCCATAATGCTCAGCGGAGCATACTTCAGCTTCTGGGCGATGTTTCAAAGTGGAAACGTCTATGTGGCGGTATTCGCGGGCATTTTGGGAGGAGCAGGTACGAGTCTTATCCATGCCTTCCTCTCTCTGAGGTGCAAAGCAGATCAGACCATTGCCGGATTGGCGTTGAATTTCCTGTTTCTTGGTTTGACCAGCTTTTTGTTTTTAATGCAATTTGGAAAAACGACCACGCTTCCTTCCATTACTGTACTCAAGCCGGTGGCGCTTCCCTTGCTCTCCAACATCCCGATAATCGGAGAGGCCCTGTTCGCTCAGGATCCCTTCGTCTATGTACTGTATCTGATGGTCATCCTTTTGATGGTTTTCTTCTATAAGACAGAGTGGGGTGTCATCCTCCATGCCGTAGGAGAGGCTCCTCGTGCCGCCGATACTGCGGGTATCAAGGTACATGCAGTTCGCTATCTTGCTTGTACGGCCAACGGCGTGCTCGGCGGGCTTGGAGGAGCATACCTTACCTTGGTCAAGCTTGGCTTCTTCCAGGAGAACCTCACCGGCGGCAAGGGCTACATAGCCCTGGTGGCTGTCATTCTTGGCAGGCGCAACCCGTTGGGGGTATTGATTGCTGCGCTGGTAATCGGCTCGGCCGAAGCCTTGCAGATACGCCTGCAAACCCTTGGCTCGACCATCCCATCACAGGCTTTCAGCATGCTTCCCTATGTTGTTACCGTATTGGTATTGATGCTTTCGATGGGAAAGGGTCACAATCCTGCAGCCTTGGGGCTTCCGTATGAAAGGGACAAACGGTAGTATTTTTGCATGAAGGACTATTTCACCATAGGCGAGCTTGCAAACCTTTTTGCCATCGATGTACAGACGTTGCGGTACTACGATTCCATCGGACTCCTGGTTCCTTCACATCGGGATGCCCATAATGGCTATCGATTATACAAGTTCGACCAGATCTACCAAGTTGCCTCAATCCGCTATCTCAAGCGCATCGGGTACTCCCTGAACCAAATACGTCAGTATTTGGACAGCAGGACGCTGGAGCACACCATGCAGCACCTGCATGACCAATCACAGGAGTTGAAGCGGCGGTGGAATGAGCTCATCGATATTGATGCCACCATTGGTCGCAAACTGGAGTTCATCAAGCAGCAACTCCCTCTGGTGGATCTTCAGCATATTGTTGTGAAAACCTTCGAAGACCGTTACTACCTCAATATAGGTTCCGAGGAGAGCCTGTATGGCTCCGATGTCTTTTACTTCCATCCGACTATGGTATTTTACCATGGCAGGGAAAAAACCTTCGGAGCCTACCTTTTTGCATCAGAAAAACCAGAGGATGCCTTGGTTCTCCCTCGCGGGCAGTTCCTGTGCGCCTATCATCAAGGTCCATACGAAACAATCCATGAGAGAATAGCCTTTATTCGAGCACACGCCCAAGGCCTACACTTGGCCGATTGGGAGGTGAACTTCAATATCCTCGATCAGTTCGTAGAACGCGACAGTAATCATTTCATCACAGAGATTCAAATACCAATACTCTCGCAACAATAACTGAACATCTTGTAGATTCTGATATTCGGTTGTAATCTAACTTATTGGAGGTTAACAATCTATGGAAGAACAAGTGTGCTGCCCGAAGTTCGACCCAAAACCTTGGGAAAAGAGGTTCGTTTCCTTTGATGACCAGTATTTCATGAAGGTAAAGGTTCGAACCTTCAATCACATTCCCCTTAACTTCGGATCGGTGATGACAAAAGCCCAGAAGCAGATTGAAGCCAGCGGAGCCAAGGTGGTGAACAACATCGCCCTATCCAACCATGTCTCAAGGTGGACCATGGAAGTCTACATTGCAATAGACAAGGAAGTGGCTGAACTGAAGCCGATCAGATTGTCGGGGAAGTTCCTTTCCAATGTGTACGAGGGGCCCTTCAAGGATACAGCCATCTGGTGCAAGGATTTTGAACGGCTGGCCAAGGAGAAGGAGTTCGTCATCAACACATGGTACATGTGGTACACCACCTGTCCTAAGTGTGCCAAGAAGTATGGGAAGAATTACGTGGTAGTGCTCGCGCGCTAGAAAACTCTAGTCATTGCGAAAGCTCTCGGCTACTATGATTGCATGCACAGGAGGTTTGCATGCTGATTAGTTGTACGCGCAAGATGTATGGTTATGTCGGTGGTTCAGAAAGGATAGGCTCGCATGAGTATGATTCTCTGTTCACCTGGTCGGGGGAGCTGTTCCATGCAGATGATGGAAACGCATACGTTATGCTCCGCAACCTTTATACTGGATTTCCCATCTTGTTTCAGGTATCAAGAAAAACCCTTGTGATCAACAGCGAACAGATTCTTGCTGAGATTCGTAAGGCTTTTCTAGCCCAAGGCTATGACAATAATGCAATCGAGGTCTATCTGAAGGAAGGTGAGGCTGTCCGATTTACCCGAAAGAGTGACCAGCCTGTCAAGAAGAAGCTCGACGCCCTTATTGCTTCTACCTGCGAAATTGGATTTGACAAGGCGCCCTCCATGCTCCCCAAGCAGGTGACGACACAGAACAGGAAGAAGGTGGTCAGCTCTGATTTGATGAGGGAGGCTCTTGATGAACAAAGGGTGGAAATTACCAAGAAACTGAATTTGGTTGTTCCTTTGAAGGCAACCCTTCAGCTGACTCCCGGCTACAATGTTTGGCGGAGTTTTCTCCTCCCTCCGACACTTACCATGTATGAAGTGCATCGTGTGTTGCAGATTGCCTTCGCTTGGGACGACGATCATCTGCACGAATTCAGAGTAGGCAAGCATATCCGCATAGGTGAGAAAAACGAGGAGAAGGACGGATGGTTTGACCGTGATGAGATATACGATGAAAGTGAAGTGCAGTTGCAACAAGTAGTCGGCCTTGCCCCTACCTTCACCTATATTTATGATTTCGGCGATTATTGGGTCCATACCATCAAGGTTGAAAAACCGAAGTTCATACCTGAAGAACCCGTTGCAGTGTGTACGGGTGGAAAAGGTGCGAGTCCTTGGGAGGATTGCGGCGGAGCCTATGGATTTGATGAAATGATGGGAATTCTCGCTGATCCCGAGCATGAGCAATATGAAGAAATCCTGGATTGGTCCGGTGGAATTGAGGAACGGGAGTTCGATCAGCTGTACATCAATGCACGTCTTTTGCAAGAATTCTGATTGAGGAGCGTTGTATGCGTTTAGGTGTTATTGCCGATGATTTTACCGGGGCTGTCGATATAGCCGGCTTTCTGGTGGCGGGGGGAATGAGGACTGTCATGTGCAGCCGTGCGGTCCAGACGGGTGACTGTGATGCAATCGTCATGAGTTTGAAGATACGCAGCATCCCCAAGGAGCAGGCAGTCGAGCAAGCCCTTGCTGCTCTTGCTTTTCTCAAGGAATGCGGCTGTGACCGGTTCTATTACAAGTACTGCTCCACCTTCGATAGTACCGCTGAAGGGAATATCGGACCGGTTTCCGATGCCCTCAGACAGGCTCTGCATTGTAGTGCCACCCTGATCTGTCCGGCCCTTCCGGTCAACAAAAGGACTGTGTTCCATGGCTATCTCTTTGTAAACGATGAGCTGCTCAGCGATTCGCCGATGCGCCACCATCCGCTCAATCCGATGCACGACTCCAAACTCGCGAGGATTCTCTCCTCGCAAAGCCCGGCCAAGAATGGACATATCTACCATGATGTCATAAAGAGGGGAAGTGATGCCGTCCGTCAGGCGATTGACGGCTTGAAAGACGAGGGGGTAAACAACATTATCGTCGATGTCGTCGATGATGAGGACCTTGCTTGCATTGCAGAGGCAACCCAGGATTTTACCCTGGTGACCGGAGGCTCAGGCCTTGCCCAGGGAATAACAGAGGTTTGGAGACGAACTGAGAAGCGTGGAGGCAATGAAGCCGCCTTTGTCGTGGAAAAACGAAAGGCGGTGGTTATAGCCGGCTCCTGCTCGGCGATGATGCAGAAGCAGGTTGCGTACTACAAAAAGCTCGCTCCTTCGTTGAGCATCGATGAACAGGCCTGCTTGGATGATCCAGAGTATGGCAAGAACATAGCAACTTGGGTTTTGGATCATCAAGACCAGGATCTCGCACCGTTGGTGTACGCAACCAGGTCGCCGATTGAGCTTGAAGAGAATCGAAAGAAGTTCGGCGACGTTGATGTCTCATCGGCCATCGAGCACTTGTTCGCCCGCCTGACCGCATTGCTTGCAGAGAAGGGCGTACAAACTTTCATCGTAGGGGGAGGCGAGACCAGCGGGGTGGTGGCTACCACCTTGGGAGTCGATGCCTACCGTATCGGAGCTCAAATCGACCCGGGTGTCTCCTGGGTGCGATCGTTGGATGGAACATATCAGTTGGTGCTCAAGAGCGGCAACTTCGGTTCCGAGCAGTTCTTGTTGAAGGCGCAGGAGATGTACGATGGAAATACGTGAGATGAAGCAGCAGTTGGTGGAAGTCGCCCTCAGTCTCTATCAGAGAGGATTGGTCGTCGGAAGTGCGGGCAACATGTCGGTGTCCCTCGATGACGGTACCTTTTTGGCAACTCCCACCGGGTCATCCTTCGGTTCGCTGAGAGAGGGGGATGTTTCGCACTTCACCAAGGAGGGAACCATACTCTGCGGCAAAGCCCCCACCAAGGAAGTGCCTTTTCACCTCGCCTGTTATGCATCGCATCCACAGGCAAAGGCGGTGGTGCATTTGCACTCAACCTATGCAACCTTGCTTGCAAGTTGTGAACATCTGGTCGATGGACAGCCCTTTGTGCCCTTCACTCCCTACTTTGTGATGAAGGTCAGCAAGGTGGGCATTCTTCCTTACCGCAAGCCGGGATCGCCTCTGATTGCCACCGACATCCTGGCAAAGCCGCAATACAGCACCTATCTGATGCAGAACCATGGCCTGATCGTCTGTGGCGCCACCTTGAACGAAGCCCTCTATAGTGCAGAGGAATTTGAGGAGAGTGCAAAGCTCTGGTACCTTGGCAGGACTTTGCCTATCAGGCATTTGACCGAGGAGCAATTGAAGGAGCTGAGATGATGGCAGGCCTCGATGTGTTTGTAGGCTTACTACGAAGGTTGTTGAATCAATGGCCATATCTTGGGATCGAATGCTTCTTTTATCTTTGCTGAGATGATCCAAAGAAGCTTTGCGTCCTTTCTTTGTAAAAGTTGAATTTTCCCTGCTTTGATGGCTTGGATGATATCGATGAGTCTCAGGCAGGTTATTTTGTGGAGTTCTGTGTTCAATAATTCATCTACGATTGTCTGCAGGTGCATTTCATCAGTGGCGAAGATGGCGATGTCCATTGTTTTTGCATACGCAAGGGAACTCACTTCACCCAAATTCTTCCTTGGATATCGGGGATCAATCATTCTCTTGGACAGTAGTTTGAATGTCGCATGATACAATAGTTGTTCCTGTACCGGTAACACGGCTTCACTGACAATTTTCAAGGTTCCTGAATCCAGTAATGATTTGATTTGTCTTTTTGCTGATGTCGATTGCCTGATTTCGTTATAGACAGTTTCATGAATGAGGGCGACATCTGCCAGAAGCGGTAACATTTTGGTCAGATACGGATAACTATCGCTACACCCAAGTTTGATGCAGAAGTCGGCATCAACCAGTATTTGATTATAATGCAATAGATTATATCTCCATCAGACTTGATAGCTCCTCATTTGATGGAAGTTGAGGTTGTTCTGGTGACTTTATTCCCACTTGCCCAGCTTGCAAGCCTGACAAGGAGAGCAGGTATTCCAAGCGTTCAAAGGTGATCCGGTGCTGTTCATAGGCACGAACAGTGTATTCGACTAACCTATCCAGAGAAATCGTATTGGTACGTTCCAGTGATTCCAATCCCAACCTCTTCTTCCACATTTTCAGGTGATTCTTATCAAGTTGCACGAAAGAAAGGTAGGTACTTTGGGATATTGCTTCAATCTCTCTCAAGCGCTCAATCCAGTGTCTGCATTCTCAATGGATTCTTCGCATCCGGCCAGTACCAGTGCAAGTACCAGCATGCTGAGTATGCTCAGAGAGACGTATGCTCGTTTCATTGCGTCCTCCAGGTAGTATGGTATTGTTAGGATACGGTACCTGACATGACACATCAAGGAATATGTATGGCAAAAACTCTCAAAGTGCCAACACAATCTTATAATTGTACAATAAGCGCTTAGAATTCACTTATTGCCATGTTGGTGTGGATAATAAAATTCCAGGCTGGGATTGGACTTTTTCAATCCTAGATAAACCCATAGTCCTGGTGAGAGTACCTATTCAAGCCAAAGATCTGGATACACCAGTTTTTACCGGTTCTTGTCTTGAAGATGGTATTGCAGGTGCTTTGGATGGACTGGCTGGGAGTGTTCTTCTCTTGGAGATTGACCAGGAAGTCACTCTCTACCAGAATCTGGTAATCGAGTCCTTGGATGTCGGTGTAGGTGTGGTGGTGCCCGACCAAGTAGGCTACCCGTTCTATTGTCTTGGCATCGAAGCCCAATTCTGAGAGCAATGCCGTTGCCACCGGAGGGCCTTCGATCTCCTGCAGATGTCCCGAGCTCTTTCCTTCGTACTTTGCTTCACATGTCTTTATACCGATGTCATGCACAATTGCTGCGGCTTCCAAAGTGAATTGGGTCTCTTCGTCAAGTCCTTCCAGTAATCCGATGGCTCGGGCATAACCATGGACTTTCACCAAATGAGCAATTCTTCGACTGTCGGGGCTGTCGTAGGCGATGGCTCGATCGAGCAATCTGGCAAGCATGAGGTTTTTTGTCATAGCTGGCTCCATGTGTTGTATGCATGCACCCTCTTTTTCGAGCCGGATGCATCGTAGAGATAGACAGGGATATCGGAATCAGAGCTTTTGGGAGGCTGCACATGGGTCTCATCCGATAGGATTTCGTACCCCTTTCTCTCCTTGATCGCTTTCACGAAATCGGCAATCGTGTGAAGTGGATGGTCGAAGGCCATGCCTCCGGGGACGAGCCCTACTTTTGCTGCATCGTGTATGTCGCTGCCGCTGGTCATTGCAAGCTCGTACTTCTGTGCATAGGCACAAGCCTTTCGATCGAACTCTGCGTCATTCTCTGCGTTCACCGCCTCTATGCCGTGTACGGCAAAGGGACGTAGATGGATGGCAGAGAGATAGAATCGTTCCCGAAAAGGATGGGCTTGGATCATACACCCACCGCTATTGTCCACCGCCTCAAAGAGCTGAAGGTGGTCCCACTCCATAATCTGGGGATGGGCAAGCAACCATGTCTTGTCCAGGCCATAGATGAGGTATTCATCGTTGCCGAAGGAGTGTTCCCAGCCGAAGAAGACAGCGAGGCCGGCTTGTTCCCCAGCCTGTTTTGCATTCTCATAGCCTTTGCAGAACTGCTGGATTTTCTGCTCCCAAGGCAGGGAGCGCGATATGCAGGAGTTGCCGTTGAAGAAATGGTCGGTAACGATAATGCCGCTGTATCCGGCATTCACGTAGGGTTGTATATACTCGCAAGCCCAGCTGACCGAGCAGGCACTGGCTTCCTTGGTATGGAGGTGGGTCTCATAGAGAAACTGGTTCATATGTTCTGAGTATACCTTTTTATGAGCTCCATGCACATCCTTCCGTTGTTGTAAGGACCTTTCCATGACCAAACAAGTGCATGCGGTTCGGTAACGGTTCCCTTTTCATCAACTTGGTAAAGCCACTCGCTCTGACTTCTTTGGTCAACCAAATGCATCTGGATGAAAGTCCAGATTCCATTGGCAGCTTCAAGATACTCCTTTTTATCGGGGTGCCTCTCATAGGCTGAAATGAAACCGAGAACAGCTTCGGCCTGGACCCAGTGCACACGCCTCGCTTGTACCTTTTCGTTGTGAGTCTCATCTACGACAGAGTTATACTTGTAGGCGTGTTCATATACTTGTTGGACGAGAGTGTCACACAGCGAAATCAGGTACTCTGTGTGGGTTCCCATTGCACAGCTGCTGAGCATCCAGCTTGCTTCAATCTCATGGCCGAACGAGCGGTAATCACTCGCTTTGTTCAGTGAGCCGTCAAAGTAGATGGTCAGTGCTTTGCGCTCCTTATCATAGACTTGGGTCGCAAACAACGAGCAGAGCATATGGATTTTCTGCAGCAGCTTCGCATCGGGACTCGCCTGATGAAGCGTGTGATAGGCTTCCAGAAGATGCAGCATCGTATTCATAGTTTTTTCTCCTCCGAAGTTACCTTTGGAGAAGCGGGTGTCGTCATTGGGATTTGCCTTGAAATCTTGTGAAAGGACCTCTTTGTATCCGATTTCATCGGCGAAATGCAACTCTACCAACTCTTGCAACTCTTGTGCCTTTTGCAGCGCTTCAAGCTTTCCCGTCAGCCGATAATAGGAAGTGAGCGCAAGAATTCCATAGGCAAAGCTGAAACTGCTTTTCACTGGATCTTCAATTTCTCCGTTATACGTCAGGGACCAGTAGAGCCCTCCGTACTCAGAGTCGAAGCAATGGTGCATCAGAAATTGATAGGCGTGATCGGCTGAGCGGCGGCAATCTTCGCGGTTAAGCAACATTGCCGCCTCACTGAAGAAGTACAAGATCCGGCTTGTTTGCACACTGCCCTTGGAAGCCTTCTTGTACCATGTAAGATCGAACCCGACCTTGCCGTAGTATCCTCCATACTCTTCATCCTTCAGACTCACCCAGAATGGGATTATTGTCTTTTCAAGATGCTCCTTGGCTTGATGTGCTAGTAAATTCATCATTCTTTAACCGCTCCTCGAGCAATGCCGTTGTAGATATAGCGTTGTAAAAATAAAAAAGCAATCAAGATTGGGATGATGGTAATCATTACCCCGGCACAGATATAATTATACTGGTTTCCATACTCTCCCGTAAATGTATATAAAGAGGTCGAAATCGTGACATATCGCGTTTTCGACTGCAAGTACAGATTGGCAAGATAGTACTCTTTATAGACTGAGACACCCTTGAGGATAAGGACCGTAACTGTAGCCGGTTTAACCAAAGGAAAGAGAATCCGGAAGAATATTGTAAAGTAGGATGCCCCATCAATGTATGCAGCTTCATCAAGGGAACGGGGAATGCTCTCAAAGAATTGCAGGAATATGTAAATGGCAATAATGTCGGTACCGGTATAGAGGATGACAATGCCCGGGATCGAGTTGACCAAACCCAGTGCGGTCATGATCTGATAAGTACTTACCTGCATCGTTACCCCGGGAATGAGATTGGCTACTAAAAAGGCTGCTTTGACCAAATTTCTTCCCTTGAAGGAGAAGCGATTGATAATGTAGGCGACCATGGTCCCAGTGATTACCGAACCGATGAGGGTAAAAAAGAGGATGAGCGAGGTATTCCAAAATGCAAGAGGCATTTTGGCCTTGGTCCAAGCGGTGGCATAGTTTTGCAGGTAAAGCCAACTCTTAGGTAAGTCGAGTGCTCCTGAGAGTCCGAACTCCTTTACATCCTTGAATGAAGCCAACAGGACCGTTACCAAAGGCAGCAAGGAGACAAAAGCCCCAAGAGCAAGTGTTGCATAGGTTGCCAGACGCAGGATACTCATTGGTTTTGATCTCATATCCTCCCCCCTGCTTTTTCACCGAACAAGAGGTTGTACAGTACTTTCTGTAGAACGGTTCCGACAAGAATGATGAATAGGAGAACAATGGCCATGGCTGAGGCAAGACCGACCTTACCGGCCTCATGGGCAAGTTGATGCATCAAGACTACAAAGGTGGCTGTCCCATTCATCCCATTGGTGATGACATACGGGCCTTCGAACGCGCTGAAGGAGCCTTTGACCATCAACATGATGTTCAGCGTGACAATAGGTTTGAGCATGGGAAAAATGATGTAGCGAAACTGCTGGACTTTTGTTGCCCCGTCGATTTCGGCGGCCTCATAGAATTCCGGACTAATGGATTGGATCGCTCCTATGAATAGAACCATGCTCTGACCCATATAGCGCCAGATGGAGGTCGCGGCGATGCTGTAGTTGTTGATCGAGCGTTCTTTCAGCCAGTAGGGTAGCTCGGCTTTATCGAAACCGATGATGCTCAGTACAGAGTCGAGCACGAGGCCACGTGTGTAGAAATATCGGAAAATGAAGCCCATAGCGATACCACAGACAAGGTAGGGGAAAAATAGGGTGGCTTTAAAGAAATTCCCCATTCGTACCTTGAAGCTGAGGATGGTGGCAAAGTAGAGAGCCAGAGTAAGCTGTATAACGCCGGCTCCCATATAATAAAAACTGTTTACCAACGCAGCCTTGGTATCGGTGCGGGAGAAAACATCTTGGTAGTTCTTCAGACCGATAAAGGTTCTAGGACCGAGGTATTTCATTTTGAAGAAACTGAATTCAATCATTTTGACAAACGGAAGGTAGGTAAAGGTGACCAGCAATGCCATAGGAACCAAGGTGAAGGTGATTATTACCAACCATTTCTGTACTTCTCGCTGTTGGAAAAAGTATTGCAGTGCAGGTTTCTGCTGTCGTTCCATGAAAATCCGCCTTTAGGAGAAGGTGTAGAGCGCCCTCCTGCATTGCTGCAGGAGAGCAAGATTCACTATTGTTAGATGCAGGAGGTAAACTGCACGCTAATACCGATTCTTTGTTGCGTAGTCCTTTCCAATGATGGAGATTTGAGCGGCAGTCCATCGCTTGTTCCAATCCTCCATAATAGAGTCAAAGCTCTCCTTGGTCTGTCCCATCGCAGCTTCGACGATACGAGCCTTCTGGGGATACTTACCCAGATACAACTCTGATTCTGCATTCAACTCATCAAATAGGCCGATGTCCTGGGGATGGGGAGGATTGTCGAGTACCAAGGTGACTCCAGCATCCTGCAAGGCCTTGAGTGTCTGCGGATATGCTTCACCCTTCATGATGGGAATACCCCCGTAGGTGAAGGAATAGCCGGATTTTTCGGTAAGGAACAGAATATAGTCACGGGCGACCTGATACCGGTCGGCAGAGATGTTCTTGTTGATTGCATATGCATAGTCAGCTGCAATGGTTGCGTACTGCTTGCCATTGTTGTTCCAAGGGAAGGCTGCGAAGACGATATCCGAGGGATCCTCCGCTGCTTTCTGGGTATCGACGGTTGCCCATGAACCGATGACTGTTGCAGCAACTTTGCCTTGAGCCAACAGGTTCTTGCAGGTATCCCAGTTTGAGGTTGCAGGATCGTCTTCCACCAAATCCTGAGCAACCACATCGTAGAGCATCTTCATTACAGTATAATAAGGCTTGCCTGGCGAGAACGGGTTCTCCATATACACCAGCTTATTCTTATAGTTTCCATCGGCGGTGAGGCTTCCACGGGCATTCCACTCCCAGTCGGCGAGCCGCGAACCGGCACCATAGTTGCAGTACAGAGGTATGGCAGCGGTATTAGCCTTTACTTTCCTCAGTGCGTCAAAGAAGGCTTCGGGAGACTTGGGAATTTCAGTGACACCGGCCTGCTGGAGCACTTTCTTATTATACAGTACACCGTAGGCGGTTCCTGTCGAAGAGATGCCGTATACATCGCCTTCGATTGAGAATGCTGAGGCAAACTCATATTTTTTTTCGAATTCTTCAACCTTCCCCAGTGGTGCAAACAACTCGGGAAGCTGGGTTTCACTGATGAACATATGGGGAATCATGCACATATCTCCCCAGTTGTTGCTGGTCCACCTGATTTCAATGTTTTTCTTGTAGTCTCCAATAGGTTCATAGATGACTTGCACGTTTGGATAGATTTTGTTGAATTCCACCTGATATTTGGCAAATTCCTCTTCCAAGCCCTGCTTGTGGGTGAGAAACGTAAGCTTCATCGAAACATTCTTGTCCACTGGTTGCTCGATTACCGAGTCTTGGGCTGGTGTCTGAGCGGTGGTTGCTTCTGATTTTCCTGAGGCAAACAGGACTGCCGGGATTAATGCACAGAGACAGAACAATACCACGAGAACCTTCTTTTTCATACATAACTCCTTTTTATTAAGTTTACGATAACTTAATATTAGGTTATGAACAGAAAATTCATGATGTCAACCTTATGGTGAGAAAATTAACCAACCTCTTTAAACGAAGAAAAGGCGGAGAGTTTCTCCGCCCTGTACCCTGCTGAAATCACTTATCCGAACCTGCTCAAGGAATCCCACTCCGCCGGGGTGATCCGCGCCGAGGATTTGCGTACTGCAAGCGATCCGCAAATGGTCTTTCTCCCAAAGTGGGATTCTGGATTCTCTATTTTGTTTATGATGCTCTCGGCTGCACTCAATGCCATAAGCGGAATATCGACGGAAAACGTCGTAAGTGGGGGATTGGAAAGAGTTGTATACAGATCTTCGTCGAATCCAACGATGGATATTTGTTCGGGTACCTGCAGGCCTTGCCCTTGGAGGAGCTGCATGAGCCGATAGGCTGTCTCACAACTTGCACACACATAGGCGGTAGTGCCTTTCTTGGGGAGTGAGAGAGCAACACGTTGTCCCAGCTCATTGCAGTCATGGAGAACCAGCGCCTCGTCGAGAACGATTCCCTGCTCCATCAAAGCCTTGTAGTATCCAAGGTATCGATCCATGACGACATTGGAGTACATGGGGTTTCCGACAAAAGCAATCGTGCGATGCCCGAGCGAAAGCAAATGATTGGTCAGCGAGTACCCGCCGTACATATTGTCGCTGATCACTGCATCGGCTTGGTAGTTTTCATAGAAGAAGTCGACAAACACATAGGGAAGGCCGAAGGCCAGGATGGTTTTTACATAGGAAGGACGAAGCTGGCCGAGAAGGACCAAAGCGTCGACTTTGTTGTCACAGACAAGCCGGGGAGCCTCGCCTGTTTCCTCATCGTCCGCCGATATGAGTTCCACGATCCCATAGTATCCTTGGTTGAGCAGGTGTTTGTTCAGCTCCTGCTGGATGCGCATATAGGCGCAGTCTCCCTGCATGTGACGCTCACCGATGAGAATACCCACGTTGTGGGTGGTCCCATCGCGCATGTCCTTTGCAATGAGGTTCTTCCGGTACCCCATCTCTTTGGCGACTTGGATGATGTGTTGGCGCAGTTCCTCACTCACTCCTTCCTTTCCCCCAAGTGCCTTGGAAACGGTTACAGAGCTCACAGAGAGTCTATTTGCGATGTCCTTCATGGTTACTTGCTTGTTCATGATACATCCATAGTAACGTAAGTACAGGCGGAGGGAAATCGGCAAATGCACTAAATCAGTGTATAGTAATACCTTGGATTCATAGTATAAATACTATAAATAATCCTAATTAGGAACAAAAAAAGCTAATATTATAATATTTGGACAAAAATTGGAGGCCCTTTCGGGCCCCTCGCTTGCTACACGATTCTAGGATCGATGTCCTTGGAGTAGTCGATATCGCCAAAGCCGAAACCGTGAATCTGCTCGTACTCCTCCCAAACACCGCCAAGGTCTCCTTGGACGAGGCTCTTGCCTTCTTGTTGCAATGCCCAACGTCTTTCAACCTCTGCCTGAATATCGCTTCTCATCTCCCAGTCATCAACCCGTACCCGACCGTCGTTGTCGGTGGGTACTGCGTTGCCCGAGAAGAGCATGGTTGTGAAGAGGCGGTAAATCTGTTGGGTGCAGTGCTCATGCAGACCCTTCTCCTTCATCACCTGATAGAGCAGGGCCATGTAGAGAGGCACTACGGGAATGACAGCGCTTGCACGGGTGACCAGAGCCTTGTTCACTGAAACATACGCTTGGCCGTTGATGGCCTTCAGTTTGTTTGTGAGTTCTTCTGCGCTGTTCTCAAGATGCTCCTTCGCCTTGCCGATGGTACCTTCACGGTAGACCGGGTAGGTGATCTTCGGCCCGATGTAGGAGTAGGCGACAGTCATCGCCTCGTGTGCAAGAAGATTTCTTTGCAACAAGAAATCAATCCACAGGCTCCAATCCTCGCCGCCCATCACCTTCACCGTCTCTGCTACCTGTTCCTCGGTCGCGGGTTCAATGGTCGCCTGCTTGACGATATCACTTTCCAAATCCACAGAGAGGGCGGTGAAGGCGTCTCCAATGGGTTTGAGTACTGATTTGTACGCTTGGCCGGTTACCGGGTCATTTCTGAGCGGACTGGCCAGCGAGTATATGACCAAGTCGATTTGTCCGAGCTCTTGCTCGATTTTCCGTGCCACTGCTTCTTTGGTCTGATTGCTGAAGGCATCGCCAAAAACAGAAAAAGCTTTCAAGCCTTTGCGCTTGGCCAGGTTTTCGAAGGCCATGGTATTGTACCAGCCGGGGGTGGCGGTCTTATTCTCACTCGGCTCGCGTTCAAAGCTCACATTGATGGTATCACTATTGTGTCCGAATGCGGCAACGATGCGTGACGAAAGACCATAGCCGGTGGAACCTCCAAGGACGAGCACACGCTTGGGCATGTGTAGGCCCGTCGTACTCGGATAGTGTGGATTATCGCTTTGCTTGGCATGCTCCTCAACCCAGGCGATCTGGTCTTCGACATACCGCCTGCACCCTTTTGGGTGGGCGGTAAGGCTCACATTTCTCAACACTTTCTTGGTAATAATCACATCTGCCTCTTTTATGCTTTATTGTCGCCGACGATGCACATCCACGTAGCTTCGGCAGCTACCTTCCCGTTTACCGTGATAGTCCCGCTCTGGCGGACCATGACCTGGGAAACACGAGCGTTGTGCACCTCGATGATGGCCGTGTCATCGGGTTTTACCTGGCTGCGGAACTTCGCCTTTTCAATGGTCGCCAGAACGAAAAAAGCTCCATGGGGAAGAATACCGGCCTGCACCAACCCCGCACCTCCGCATTGTGCCATGGTCTCGACGAGAATGACACCGGGAACTACAGGGTAGCCGGGAAAATGGCCCTTGAAGAAGAAGTGGTCGGAAGTGAACACCCGCTTGGCAACTGTGTGTTTCTCATCGACTTCCAAGAGCTCATCCAAGAAAATGAACGGATCTCGGTGGGGGATTAAATCAACCGGCGATTCAAATGATTCAGACATTGTCAGCACTCCTTACAATGGTTTAAAGGCTTTGAAGACAAGCACACCGTTATGCCCTCCAAAACCAAGAGAATTACTCATGGCATAGCGAATTGTACCCTCTCTTCCTTGGTTGGGTACATAGTCAAGATCACACTCAGTGTCTGGATTTGTCAGGTTGAGCGTGCAGGGGAAGTACTGGTCGCGGATGGCCAGCAGGCAGACAATCGCCTCTACAGCGCCTGCAGCTGCGATAAGGTGGCTGGTCATCGATTTTGTGGATGAAACCTTGAGATTGTAAGCATGGCTTCCAAAGGTGCTCTTGATGGCCTTGGTCTCCATGGAGTCATTGGCGGCGGTACTGGTACCGTGGGCGTTGATATAGTCGACTTCCTCAAGTTTTGCACCAGCCATCTCAACGGCGGCTTTCATCGCCCTGGCAGCCCCTTCGCCGTCTGGATTCGGGGCGGTGAGATGGAAGGCGTCACAGGTCATGCTGTATCCGGCAATCTCGCCAAGAATTACAGCACCGCGTGCCTTTGCATGGGATAGGGATTCGAGCACAAGCATACCCGCGCCCTCTCCCATGACAAAGCCGTCGCGTTCCTTGTCAAAGGGACGGCTGGCGATTTGGGGTGTATCGTTGTACTTGGTTGCCAGAGCCTGCAGGCGGCAGAAACCAGCGACGCTGAGCTTGGTGATGGCGGCCTCGGTTCCGCCGGTGAGCGCTACATCGACCTGGCCGAAACGGATTGCGTTGAAAGCATCCCCGATGGCATCGGTTCCGCTTGCACATGCGGTGACGGTGGTGTGGCAGGGCCCCTTGAAGTTGTAATGAATGGCGATATTACCGGCTGCCTCGTTGCTGATGAGTTTGGGAATCGTGAGCGGAGCCACGGCGTGCGGACCGCGTTCAAAAAGCTTGGCCATATTCTCCTCAACCACCTCGAAGCCGCCGATTCCGTTCCCCAGGTAGACTCCGCTGCGGTAGGGGTCATAGCCTCCCTTGTCCAGACCCGCCTGCTGCATTGCCTGTACACTTGCGTGAACGGCAAACTTGGTGAAGTCGGCCATACCACGGGTTTCCTTGCGGTCGAGCAGGTCGGAAGGGTCGAAGTCCCTCACTTCACCTGCAATCTTGGCAGGGTAGTCGGCGGTGTCGAACTTGGTGATCGGACCGACTCCCGAAACGCCCGCCTTGATATTGTCCCAGAACTGCGTAATGCTCGTTCCCAAGGGATTTACGGTTCCCATACCGGTTACTACTACTCGTTCAAGCTCTATCATACTGTTTCCCCCTTACATTGCCATGCCGCCATCGACCGCCAGAACCTGGCCGGTGATGTAGGACGCTTTCTCTGATGCTAAAAATGCCACTGTCTGTGCAACTTCCTCAGCCTTGCCGATACGCCCGAGTGGTATCTGGGTGGCAATCTGCTCCTTGAGCGTCTGGGAGAGTGCATCGGTCATGGCTGTCTCGATGAAGCCCGGAGCCACGACATTCACCCGTACGTTTCGGCCTGACAACTCACGGGCCAAACTCTTGGAAAAGCCGATGATGCCGGCCTTGCTTGCCGCATAGTTGGTCTGCCCCCCGTTGCCCATGATTCCTACGACGCTGGAGATGTTGATGATTGCCCCCCTTCGTTGGGTGGCCATGAGCCTGCTGATTCGTCGGCAGGTGAGGAAAACCGAAGTCAAATTGACCGACAGTACTTCGTCCCACGCCTCATCCTTCATCCGCATGATCAAGCCGTCACGCGTGATGCCTGCATTGTTGACCAGCACATCTACCGTTCCCGCTTGCTTGACCACGGCCTCCAAGGCGGCTTCGACGCTGCTGCGGTCGGCCATATCGCAGCTGATGTAATGCAGATTTTCAGCATCTTCGCCTGTGGTCCGCGAAAGCGACCAAACTTCATAGCCCTCCGAGAGCAGGACCTTGACGATCTCGCTTCCAATTCCTCGTGAGCCACCGGTTACCAGGGCATGTTTTCGTTCACTCATACTGCTCGTTCCTTTGCATACGCTTGTATTGTTGTCTCTTCACCCAGACTGAGGCAGGATGACTGTATTCCATTATTTTTGCACAACCCGCTCAGGACCGTGCCGGATCCTACTTCCGCGATATCGAAGCCGGCCATTGTATTGATACGCTGCATTACAGCAGTCCACCGTACCGGCCTGGCCAGTTGTTGACTGAGGTGCTCGCGCGCTTGGCGGACATTCGTGATAGGGCTGCCGTCGACGCTGGAGATGACCAAGTCTTTGGGATCGGTCATCTCGAGTTCGTCAAGAAACGTTCTGAAAGGCTGACTCGCCTCCTCCATGAACGGGGTGTGGAAGGGTCCCGAGACTTTCAGCGGGATGAACCGCTTGGCTCCCTTTTCCAAGAATGCAGCCTTGGCCCGTGCGATGCTTTCACTCAGGCCTGAGACCACCACCTGGTTTGGTGCATTGTCATTGGCGGCATAGAGGCGAGGCAGGTTGAGCTCCAGCAGGAGCTGATGTACTGTTTGGTAGTCGAGGCCGATGACGGCCGCCATACCAAGTTCTCCCAACGTTTCTCGTGCCCTTGCCGACATTTCGTCCATCAAGGCAGTTCTTCTCTGTACGATGGTAAAGAGCGTTTCGTCGTTAAAAATGTTTGCACTCGCATAGGCGCTGAGCTCGCCGAGGCTGAAACCGCTGTGGACGTGTGACTGGATGCCCAGTTCAGCAAGGCGAACCTGGGCTGAGCGGCTTGCCAACGTGATGGCGGTCTGGGCGTGTGCGGTAAGCTCCTCTTCGCTTCCCTCACTAAGCAGTGCATACAGATTCCGCCTTGCGATATCACTTGCCAACTCGAAGAGATTGCGTACCTTGGCGCTGGCTTGGTACAGGTCGATGGCCATGCCTTGTTTCTGGGACCCTTGACCGGGATAGAGAGCAATTATTGGTGCCATGTCAGTAGTGTTCCTCCATAGGTGAGTCCCGCTCCGAAGCCAACGAGCAATAGTTTTTGTCCATCCTTGAGCAGGCCTTTCTCCTGCATTTCTGCAAGGGCAAGAGGGATGGAGGCCGCCGATGTATTTGCATACTGTTCGATGTTCAAATAGAACTTCTGCACATCGATGCCCAGACGCTTTGCACATGCTGAGATGATGCGCTGGTTTGCCTGGTGCGGGACGATCCAGGCGACATCGTCGATGGTCAAACTGTTTCTCTCAAGCAGGGTCTCGATGGTCTGTCCGATCGAGCGGACGGCAAAGGAGTAGACAGCCCTTCCATCCATCTTGATCGCACGACTCTTGGGGTCGATCACCAAAGCCTCTGCTCCGGCAGCCTCTGCCTTCAAATAGGTGTCGACTATGCCCTCACCCTCTTCAAAGCTTTCGAGCAGTGCGCAGCCTGCACCGTCTCCGAAGAGAACGCAGGTATTGCGGTCATCCCAGTCGACTACCGTCGAAAGAGTCTCCGACCCCACCACCAAAGCATTTCTCATGGCGCCGCTGGCGATCATCGCCCGTCCAACCTCAAGTGCGTATATGAAGCCCGTGCATCCTGCACTGACATCCAAGGCTGGGCCGGTGATGCCAAACCGCTGGGCGAGCAGACATGCGGTGGAAGGGAAGCCGGGGTAGTCGGGTGTGGCGGTCGCCACCACGATGCCATCGATGTCCCCGACATGTTTGCCGCTGGCTTTAAGGAGATTTTCCACTGCCTTGGTTGCCAGGTCGGTCGTTGTTTCATCTTCAGCGGCAATATGTCGGGTCCCGATGCCGGTGTGACTTCGTATCCACTCATCACTGGTGTTGACCCGCTTTGATAGTTCTTCATTGGTGACCACTTTTACCGGGCTGTAGGAGCCCAGGGCGGTGATCTGTATCGATTGTGGAGGCTTCAAGGTCTCCCTCCTTGGTTTCATAACATAGGCCTATAATTATTACAAAATAGAAATATTTGTCAATATTGACACTAAACATCCGTACTGTTATTATTAAAACAGGTTGGATGTACCCTATTTGCATCCCATCCCCATACGTAATGAGGAACGTTCATGAATACAATCGACAACCCCGATCTACAGCAGATTATTACCATGTTTGACAACAGTACACTTTCCGAGCTCGAGTTCTCCTCGGCCGGTTATACCTTTAAGCTGAAGCGCAATACTGCAAGCAGTGCCATTGCAGCAGCTGTACCCGTCGCTGAAGCAGCCAAGAGTGCGAAGACGGAAACGAAGCAGGAAAGCCCTGCATCCTATGAAGTGATCACCAGCCCCATCGTCGGCACCTTTTATCTGACGCCCGCCCCTGATGCCCCTCCCTACGTCCGGGTGGGAAACACCGTGGAAACAGGTTCAGTGCTCTGCACCATCGAGGCAATGAAGCTGATGAACCAACTGGAAGCGGACTTTGCCTGTGAGATCGTGGAGGTTCTGGCCAAGCCCGAGCAGATGGTTGAATTCGGGCAACCCCTCTTCAAGGTCAAACGCGTATGATTGCATCGATTCTTATCGCCAACCGGGGCGAAATCGCCGTGCGGGTGGTTCGTGCCTGCAAGGACTTGGGACTGCGCTCGGTGGTTGCCTACTCGACTGCAGACAAGGATACGCTGGCAGTACGCATGGCCGACCAGGCGGTGTGTATCGGCGGACCTGCGACAAAAGAGAGTTATCTCCAAAGTCGCAACATCATTATGGCCGCCTGTCTGACCCGTTGTGATGCAATCCATCCCGGAGTAGGATTTCTCAGTGAGAATGCCGGCTTTGCCAGGCAGGTGGAGGATGCCGGTCTTATCTTCATCGGTCCGAAAAGTGAGACCATCGCCCTCTTGGGTAATAAAGTCGAGGCCCGCAAGGTCGCCTTGAAGGCAGGCCTGCCCATAACCCCTGGAAGCAAGGAAGCAATCATCGACCTTGAGGATGCCAAGCAGACTGCACAGTCAATCGGCTATCCGATCATTCTCAAGGCTGCAGCCGGCGGCGGGGGAAGGGGCATGCGCATCGTACGCAAGGAGGCCGACCTTGCTGCCAATCTTGCTGTGGCCAAGAAGGAAGCACTGCTTTTTTTCGGCGATGACGCCGTACACATGGAACGGTATTTGGAACAACCAAGACACTTGGAAGTCCAGCTTCTCAGTGATGGGCAGGGTACGGTTCTGCACCTAGGCGAGCGTGACTGCTCGGTACAGAAAAACCATCAGAAGCTCTTGGAGGAGAGCCCGTCCCCTGTACTCAGTGATAGCCTGAGAAATGCAATGTGCAATGATGCAGTGAGGCTTTTTCAGGAATTGGGCTATCGTGGAGCCGGGACAGTGGAATTCCTTCTTGACGGAGATGCCTACTACTTCATGGAAGTAAATGCAAGGCTGCAGGTCGAGCATCCGGTCAGCGAACTTGTCTCGGGCATAGATCTCGTCCACGCCCAGATTGACATCGCCCAAGGCAAGACCCTCTCGTATTCCCAGTCCGATGTACGTTGCAAGGGCTATAGCCTGGAATGCAGGATCAACGGCTTGAGTGCAGGCGAAATCAAGAATTTTGTCATGCCTTGCGGCCCTCATGTCCGTGTCGATACCTATCTTCAGAGCGGATCGGTGCTCAGCCCGTACTATGACTCACTGATAGCAAAAATCATCGTTTACACCCCGACTCGTGAAATGGGCCTCTCTGTCATGCTGCGAGCCCTTGACGAGGTGGTCATCGAGGGTGTGAAGACCAATATCGAGGAGCAGAAACTGCTCATCAAAAGCCGTCCGTTCTCAAGCGGACGATTCTCAACCGACCTGTATACGAAGGTCATCACCCAGGAGAAAAACCATGGATGAACTCTGCCCACAATGTCAGAAGGATGTGGAAGTCGGTCCGTACCGAATCTGCCCCTCCTGCAATCACTATTTCCCGCTCAGCCCCCAACAGCGCATCGCCCTCTTTGCCGACCCAGACTCCTTTGTGGAGATGGCAAAGGAGATGAAATCGATGAATCCCATCTCCCTTGCAGGCTATGAGGACAAGCTGAAGGAGAATGAGAAAAAGTCATCGCTCAGCGATGCGGTTACCATCGGCAGCTGCACCATCGAACAACAGCCTGTCATCGTGGGCATCATGTCCTTCGCTTTCATGGGTGGAAGCATGGGCTCGGTTGTCGGTGAGAAGATCACCCAGGCGATCATCGAAGGTGCCCTTCGGGGGGAGCCGGTTATCATCTTCACCGCAAGCGGAGGCGCTCGTATGCAGGAAGGCATCTTCAGCCTGATGCAGATGGCCAAAACCGCCAGTGCCGCCGCCCTGTTGGAGGATACCCGAACCCCGCTTTTCTTGGTGCTTACCAATCCCACCACCGGGGGGGTGACAGCATCGTTCGCAATGCTCGGGGATGTCATATTGGCAGAGCCTGGCGCGGTCATCGGCTTTGCAGGTCCGCGGGTTATCGAAGGGACCATCGGACAGAAGCTGCCTGATGGATTCCAGCGTTCGGAGTTCCAACTCAAGAAGGGCTTTGTAGACGCTTTGGTGGAGCGCAAGAATCTTCGGTCGACCCTTTCGTTCTTGATCAAGACCCATGTAAAAGGGGGTGGTGCACATGCATGAAGAAGAAAAACCGGTGCTTAAACAGACACTGGACCAAATAGAGACCCTGGCCAAGAGCCATGATCGTTGTGAAGGTTCCTCCTCCTGGGAGTGCGTCCTGCGCTCGCGTCAGCAGGGCAGGCCAGGAGCAAAGCTTTTCATCGAAATGATTTGCGACTCCTTCATGGAGATGCACGGCGACCGCCTCTATGGCGATGATCCCGCCATGATCGGGGGAGTCGGGCTGGTCGAAGGCAGGCCGGTCACCTTCATCGGAAACCGCAAGGGAGCCAACCTGAAGGAGAATGTGCTGTGCAACTACGGCATGAGCAATCCGGAGGGGTATCGCAAGGCCCTCAGGCTTGCAAAACAGGCTGAAAAATTCGGCCGTCCTGTAGTCTGCTTCATCGATACTCCCGGTGCCTATCCCGGCCTTGGTGCCGAAGAGCGGGGGATCGGGGAGGCCATTGCCCAGAACCTGAAGGTGTTCTCCACACTCAAGACCCCCATATTGTGCTTCATCATCGGTGAAGGCGGCAGCGGCGGGGCATTAGGTATAGGAGTGGGGGACAAGCTCTACATGCTCGAGCATGCAGTCTATTCGGTCATCACCCCCGAAGGGTTTGCCTCGATACTGCTGCGTGACCCTTCCAAGGCCAAGGAGGCGGCGGAGGCGATGAAGATGACCAGCCATCATCTCAAGGAGTTCTCCGTCATCCACGACATCATTGCCGAAGGCAGTGCCGAGGAAACCGCCTCCCGGATCAAGCAGACGATTCTGCGTGATTTGGATGTATTGTGTTCCAAGCCCGCCGAACACCTGGTCCGTTACCGGATCAAGAAAATCCGGGGCATCGGAGAGGTGTCGGGAGGAAAGGAGTGGTGGCAGCCGCTTCTGGAAGTGTTCAAGAAAACCCAGAGTCTGAATTAGATTCTTGCTGCTTTCTTCTCCAGGTCCCTGAGGCCCCTGAAAAAGAAGAAGGCGGTCACAACGGTGGCAAGGGCATCTGAAACAGGTGCCGACCAGAGTATTCCTTCCATGCCGAAGAAGTGGGCGAAGATGAGGATGGAGGGAATCAAGAAGAGGCCTTGGCGGGAGAGCGTGAGTGTCATGGCGATTTTGCTCTTGCCGATGGCCTGGAAGAAACTCCCTGCGATGATTTGGAACCCAACCAAGGGAGTGAAGAGGAACCATCGCTTCAAGGCGAAGGTTCCCAGCTCCAGCAACTCGGGTTCCCGGTTGAACATGCCCACCATGGCAACAGGGAAGAGGCGGGTGGCCAAATACCCTGCCATGATGACCAAGGTTGCGCTGAAGATGCCCAGCTTGGCTGCCTCCCTGACCCGGTCGTACTGTCTGGCCCCGAAGTTGAAGCTGATCAGCGGTTGCACCCCTTGGTTTATGCCGATGACCGGCAGGATGAGCAGGGTTTGAAGGCTGTGCACGATTCCCATGGCCGAGATTCCCAAATCTCCTCCATGGGCGATCAGGGTCTTGTTCAAGATCACGTTGAGCAGGCTTGAGGCAATCTGAAGGGTGAATGGGGGAATTCCCAAGGTGATGATCAGCTTGATCACCGTCCACTCGGGCTTCAGTGCCTTCAAGCTCAGCTTGACCTTGCTTTTCTTGCCGATGAAGTATGATACAACCCAGATGAAGGAGAAGGTTTGGCTGATGATGGTAGCCAAGGCCGCTCCCTCCATGCCCCAGTCGAGTACGTAGATGAAAATCGGGTCAAGAATTATGTTGGTGCCGGCTCCCAGGAACATGGAGAGCATGGCGACCTTGGGATTACCGTCTGCACGAATGAAGTGGTTCAAACCCATGCTGGTCACTCCGAACACCGAGCCGAAGAGTATGAAGCGCAGGTAGCCCGTTGCATACGGAAGCACCTCTTGGCTTGCCCCAAAGAGAACGAGAATATCAGTGAGGAAGATTTGTCCGATTATCAGGAAGACCAAGCCGCCGCTGGTCAAGAGCAGAAAGGCATTTTCCAGCACATGGGCTGCCTCTGCTTCTTTTTTCTGACCCAAGCGGATCGAGAAGAGGGTGGCCCCTCCGATGCCAAAGAGCACCCCCATTGCCATCAGGATGATCATGATGGGGAAGGCGATGGTAATGCCCGCTATACCGTTCGCTCCCAAGGAGGGGCTGTTTCCGATGTACATGCGGTCGACGACGTTGTACAGCGCGTTGACCATCATGCCCACGATGGCGGGAATGGAGAAGCGCATCAGCAGCTTGAAAATAGGTTCAGTACCCAAGGGATTGGAGTGTATGGCTTCAGATTCCATGGTTCTGCTCCGATTTCATGTTCTGGAGAATGGTTTCCAGATTGGTACAGACGTTCTGGTAGGTTTGCTCTCCTACAAGCTCTGAAGCACCTGTATTCCAAGCACGCACTTCGGTGGTGATGCTGTTTCGAAGCTCCTTTGCCTTTTCGGTAAGGTATATGCACTTGCACCGTTTGTCCTGTTCGTTGACCTGCCGTGTGATGTATCCCTTGTTCTCGAGAGAACAGAGACCACGCGTGGCAGCGGCCTTGTCAATGGCAAGGATGCTGCACAGTTGCTCCTGGGTTCGGCCCTCGGTTTGGTAGAGGGTCATCAAAAAGCCAACCTCGCCGCTGGTGATGTTCCACTGTTTGAGAACCCGATTGACGTACATTGCATGGCTTCTATGAAGAATGGCCACAAGACGCGATAAACTCTGTTGCATGGCAGACACTGTAGAAGTTTATAGTTGATATGTCAACTAATATTTGCCTGCTTCCCATCCATCCTTCATGGTATACTGTCTCCACTATGGAAACACGACCGACGATAGCCATCATGTACGATTTTGATAAAACCCTGACCACCCGTGATATGCAGGAGTACACCTTCATTCCCAATTTGGGGCTCAGTGCAGCTGAGTTCTGGCAGAAGGCGAACACCCTTGCCCGAACGCAGGGTATGGACAGCATTCTTTCCTACATGAAATTGATGCTTGATGAGTCCAAGAGACAGGCAAAGCCGATCAGGAGAAGCGACTTTGTCGCCCTGGGGCGCGAGCTTGAGTTCTTCCCAGGTGTCCTGGATTGGTTCTCGCTCGTCAACAACCTGGGAGAAGAGCTTGGCCTGGTCATCGAGCACTACATCATCTCCTCCGGGCTCAAGGAGATCATCGAAGGGTCGGCGATCGGTGGTGCATTCCGTCGCATCTATGCCTGCGAGTATCTGTACGACGAAAATGGTGTTGCGGTGTGGCCGAAGCTTTCGGTCAACTATACGGCAAAGACGCAATTTCTCTTTCGGATCAACAAGGGTGTGCTCGATGTCCATGAGGATCAGGCCCTGAATGCCTATAAGGCCGAGACTGAGCGCACCGTACCGTTTCGCAATATGATTTATATCGGGGATGGCCTTACCGATGTGCCTTGCATGAAGCTGGTAAAGCAGAACGGTGGAAAGAGCATTGCCGTCTACATGCAGGGTAAGGAGGAGACAGCCTATCGCCTGATGGCCGAGGATCGGATCAACTTCTATACACCAGCCGATTATACCCAGGCGGGAGCTCTCTTTGGTTTGGTCAGGACCATTCTTGAAGAGATGAAAGCCTGTAATCGTTTGGAAACTTTAAGCATTGAAATGAAATACAAAGCAAGCAAGACTGGATGAAAGAATTGAAAACTGTTGCAGGGTGGATTGACAGACTTTATTTGATAAACCTTATCTGCAATGCTGATAAAGTTCTGTTCAAACTAAATCAGCCTCAGCCGTATATTGCATCCTTACAGGGATTGAATCTACATTTCAAGCTCTTATTTGTTGTTCATCATCAACACTGTGCTCATTAGGTTTTCTTCTTCGAGATTTCAAAAATGACGCTCACTCGACCCCTGGTGCAGGGCTTGTTCGTCCACCTGGGCAGGGTGCTTACCGATATGGACATTCTCTCCAAACGCTACCCCCAGTATTTCAAGGCTTGATGTGTTTGGTGCATCGCTCGCTGCCGAGCTTTGCCTCAAGGAGAGTAGTCACCTCGTTTCTGTTTTCAAGCACATCATGCGGGAGTAGGAACGCCTTGTCCTTGGTCAGGAACAGGTAGATGCTCTCCTTCTCGAAATACGCATGGTATACATCCTGCCACCGATAGCTTGCCTTCTCTTTCTCGTTGAAGATGTCCAGTACATCCGAGTCCTGCGAAAACTGCAGCGTGTAGACAAGTCGGGGTGGAGCAGTACCTTCTGGTGCAGGCGGTGAATACCACCTACAACAACTATCGCACCTATCTTTCGGCCATGCAGGACCAACTGCTTAAAAATAACATCGACAAGGCATCGACGATGTACTACTCCAATCTCGAACCAAGGCTCAACTACCTCTACCTCTACGTGCAGCAGCTGATCGAACGGGCCATCATGGACAACCAATCCGCCTACGACAGGTTGATACGGCTCAACGATGATTTGGACGCGGTATACGGCCTTACGGTTCTTGTGATGATTCTCTTCGGTTTCGCCGCTTTCAAGGAAGTGATTCGGATACTCGCCACTGTCCAGGAGATGGCGCGCTCCTCCAAGGCGATAACCGCGGGGGATTATGACAGGCCCGAGATTTCGGTGCATCGCAAGGATGAAATCGGGGATATGGCCCGGGCGTTCAATGAGATGAAGAAGGCGATGCGCAACCAGGTGCGATTGCTCACGGCGAACAATGAGATGGAGAAGGAGATTCACAAGAAAAATACTGAGGCGTTGGCTATGCAGAATCTGCTCGAACGAGAGAAGCTGCAGCTTCTACGAAGCCAGATAAACCCCCATTTCCTCTTCAACACCATCAATGTGATCAAATACACCGCCCAGGAGGAGAATGCTGAAGAAACCGATGCATTGCTCTCCTCCCTTGCCCGTCTGTTCCGGTACGCACTCGCCGACAATGAGGTGCAGGTTCCTCTTTCGAGGGAGATCCAGATTGTAGATGAGTACTACAGTCTCTACAAAGCCAGGTTCAAGGAAAAGATGTCGCTTTATTGGGATATCTCTCCCTCCTTGGTGTTGACCGAGACGCTGGTGCCATCCTTCTTTCTCCAACCTTTGGTGGAGAACTCCTTCAAGCATGGGCTTGGTCCGAAAGAGAGTGCCGGCAGCGTTTGGCTCACCTTGGAAGAGAAGGATGGCATCCTCTTCGTACAGGTCAGGGATGACGGGGTGGGGATGAAGAACGAGGCCTTGGAGGCGCTTCATTCCCGGCTGCTCGACTCTCCGGTCACCGGAGAGCATATAGGTTTGTATACCGTCGCCGCCCGATTGAAGCTGCTGGATGCCCGGTGTTCCCTGAAGGTGAGTTCCGAGGAAGGGTATGGCACAACAATCTCTATCGAAATGCCGTTGGTATTGAAAAAGGAGGAGGAAGAGGATGATCAAGATACTGATAGTTGATGACGAAAGTGTCGAACGAGAGCTTCTGTATAAAATACTCTCGCCCAATCCCCTCCTGGAACTGTATCAGGTGGAAAACGGGCGGTTGGCCGTTACGTATGCCTCCCTGTACGATGTGGATGTCGTCCTTATGGATATTGAGATGCCGGCTCTCAACGGTTTGGAAGCCGCCCAAAGGATTCTGGCGGACAAGCCCTTGTGCCGTATTATTTTCATAACGGCCTACAGTGTATTCTCCTACGCCCGTGAAGCTGTAAAGCTGGGGGCCATCGACTATATTCTCAAACCAGTGGATAAGGAGGATGTGTTGAGGGCTGTAAAGCGGGCGATCAGCCAGGTGGAAGCCGAGCGGCAGCTGAAGGCTGTCCGGCCTCCTGAAGGCGATTGTCTGGAAGTGGATGAGGTTTCCGACAAGGCCGCCCTGATGATGGCCAAGGTAAAGAAGTATCTGGAACACAGCTATATGAACTACGACCTTTCCTTGGATTCGGTAAGCAGCCTGCTCAATATCAATGCATCGTATCTGAGCTGCATCTTCAAACGCTGCACCGGGGTCAATTTCCTCGATTACATCACAAATCTCAGGATTTCGGCGGCAAAGGACTATCTGTGCGATCCCTTCAAGTCGGCTTCGGAAATCGCCTCGATGGTCGGCTACGACAGTTCCAGCTATTTCACCCGTGCCTTCAAGAAAAATACGGGGCTTACTCCAACCGAATACCGAAGACAGGTCAGTGGGGGAGTGAGAAAATGAAGAAAGTCCTGCTTGTTGCATTGTTGCTCATCTGCATCTTCTTTGCCTGCCGCAAGGAGGAGCCCAGCCATCCCGAGTTGGTGCTCCGCTATGCCGATAACCAGAGTACCGGCTACCCCACTGTTGAAGCGGCCAAATATATGGCTGAACTTGTGAAAAAGCGGACTGGGGGGAAGATAGAGATCAGGATCTACCCCGATAGTGTATTGGGGTCGGAGAACAGTGTGATGGAGCAGATGACCTATGGAGGCATCGATATGTCCCGTTTCTCGCTGGGCACGCTCTCCCGTTTCTTTCCAGAGCTCTGGACGCTCCAACTGCCCTACTTGTACACCGACAGCGAGCATATGTGGAGGGTCCTGGACGGGGATATCGGTGACATGTATCTGCGTGAAATGTCGGGCAAGGGTATTATTGGATTGGCTTGGTACGATGCCGGAGCCAGGAGTTTCTACACAAGAACTCCGATTTCCAGCTTTGCTTCCCTTCAGGACCTTACGATAAGGGTCCAGGAGAATGACATGATGAGTCGTACCATCGAACTGCTTGGTGCCGAGGCGGTGCAGATTCCCTATGGGGATGTCTATTCTGCATTGCAGAAACTACGAATCGACGGGGCGGAGAACAACCTTCCCAGTTATGTGTTTATGGACCACAACCAAGCGGCCCCTTATTTCTATCAGGATGAGCACTTCCGGCTGCCCGAAGTCGTAATGATAAGCGCCGATGCCCAAAAGAAAGTATCCGCCATCGATCCCGGCTTTGTTGAGATTATCGAAGCATGTGCAAGGGATAGCGGGGTGTATGAGCGAAAACTCTGGCAGGAAGAGGAGAACCGGGCGTATGAGAAGGCAGTGCAATCAGGAGTTACATTCATCATTCCCAGTGATGAGGACATGTTTGCATTGAAGCAAGCCATGGAGCCGCTGTACCATGAGCTGGGACAGAAGGAACGAGAAATTGTTGAAAGGATTAGAGATACCTAAACAGTTTTTTCAATTTTTTGGATAGATTGTACTTTCTTTGACTGCTCCTTGTGTGCGTGATTTTCCTGATTTACATTTTTCATGTACCTGTGGTAACCAGGTCGAATTTCTATTAGGAGGCTCCTATGAAACGTGTAATGTTGGTTCTTTTGGCGCTCGTGCTCTGTTCATCCATGGCATTTGCCGCTGGTTCGCAAGAAGCTCCAGCTGCGGGTCCCGCAGTTGAAAAAAATGTAAAGCTTGTCTATGCCGAGGTAAACCCTCTTGACAGCATCGTTGGCAAGACCGGTGTCTATTTCAAGCAGCAGGTCGAAAAACTCAGCGGTGGAACGGTGACCATCGACATCCAGGCTTCCGGTGTTCTTGGATCGGAGAACGACGTTCTTGACTCGATTCTCGGTGGTGGTACCTCGATCGACATGTCCAGAATTTCCGCTTTTGCACTGACCAGTTATGGTGCTGTAAAGTCCAAGCTTCTTTCTATTCCGTTCACCTTCGAGAACAGGGCTCACTTCTGGGCATTTGCCAACTCCGACCTTGCTCCTGAATTCTTGAACGAACCCCAGACCATCGGTCTTCCCATCCGCGGTGTTTTCTATGGTGAGGAAGGTTTCAGACATTTCTTTACTGTAAAGAAAGTTGCAAAGATGAGTGACCTCAAGGGCATGAAGCTTCGCGTATCCAACGACCCCGTTATGAACGGCATGGTAAGAGGCCTTGGGGCTTCCCCGACCGTAGTATCCTTTGGTGAGCTCTATTCCGCCCTGCAGACCGGTGTTGTCGACGGCGCCGAGCAGCCGATTGCAAACTACAAGGCCAACGCTTTCCAGGAAGTTGCCCCTACCATGATTCTTGACGGCCACACCCTTGGTGCCATCCAGGTTGTCATCACCGACAATGCTTGGAACAAGCTGTCCGAGAAGCAGAGAAGCGCCATCATGGAAGCAGGCAAGCTTGCTCAGGCATACAATGCCGAGATCAGCGAGAATGCCGAGAACGAAGTGCTTGCAGCGCTCAAGGCACAAGGCACCAATATTGTTGAAGTAACCAACAAGGCTGAATGGGCCGAAGCCAGCAAGGCTGTGATCGAAGAGAATACCAAGAGCCAGGCTGCTCTGTATCAGAAGATCAAGGCATTGAAGTAAGGGTTTTTATGTCAGGTATCGGTGGGATTGAAGAATCAATCCCACCTTTTCAAGTCTCAGGAGATACACCATGTCAAAGTTCTTTGCAACCATGGATAAAATCAAACATGCATATGATTGGACGGACAGGATTGTCATGATAGCCTGCAAATTATTGCTGATTGCAGACATCCTGATCACCAGTTATGCAGTAGCCGGCCGAATGTTCAATCAATACATTCCTTTCCTTAAAGACCCTGCCTGGTCGGAAGAGGTGGTATTGACTTGCATGTCCTATATGGCTGTCCTTTCCGCCGCCCTTGCCATCAGGCGGTGTTCGCACATCAGGATGACCGCCTTTGATAAATACCTTCCCAAACGGGTCATCAAGTTCCTGGACATCCTCTCTGATATCGCAGTCCTCAGCCTGGGCTTGATCATGCTCTTTGTCGGTTGGCGTTATGCCACGACCATCGGAAGTAGGGGAACATATGTTTCAATGCCATGGCTCAGTCGTTTCTGGATGTATTTTCCTGTTCCCCTCGCAGGATTTGCCATGATCATTTTTGAGTTGGAATCCCTGTACAACCATTTGAAATCCTTCTTTGTGAAGGAAGAGGAGAAAGCCTGATGGACGCAAACAGTATTGCAATTCTGATTCTCCTGGGAACTTTCTTTGCCATGATTCTCCTTCGTTTTCCCATTGCCTATGCGGTAGGGCTTTCCTCAGTCTTCTGTATGCTTTTCCAGGGCTCAAGCCTGAATGATATCTGCCGACTTATGGTCAAGGGCATCAGCTCGTTCTCGCTGATGGCGGTTCCCTTCTTCATAACCATGGGTGTGCTGATGGGTTCCGGTGGGATATCGGAAAAACTCATTGCTCTTGCCAATGCGTGTGTGGGTTGGATGAGAGGCGGCCTTGCCCAGGTGAACATCGTGGCTTCGTACTTCTTCGGAGGCATTTCCGGCTCTGCTGCCGCCGACACAGCCTCACTTGGCTCCATCCTCATTCCCATGATGGTCAACGAAGGCTATGATGCAGACTTCTCCACCGCAGTCACGATTACCAGCTCCTGCGAGGGCTTGCTCGTGCCTCCCAGCCACAACATGGTCATCTATGCCACCACCGCTGGCGGTATTTCAGTTGGAAGCCTCTTTCTTGCCGGCTACCTCCCTGGTGCTCTGCTTGCCGTCACCTTGATGATCGGTTCTTACATCTTTGCGGTGAAGCGCGGCTATCCCAAGGGGGATGCGTTCAGTATCAAGAACTTTTTTGTGCAATTGGGAAAATCCTTCTGGGCTTTGGCGGCTGTCATCATTGTTGTCATCGGTGTTGTCGCCGGTTTCTTTACTGCTACTGAATCAGCAGCCATTGCAGTTATTTACTCCCTTATTGTCTCGGTCTTCATCTATAAGGGCTTGACCTGGAAGGGTGTATGGAAGGCTTTGGACGATTGTGTAGGAACCTTGGCAATAGTGCTGATTCTTATCGCTACCTCTTCGGTCTTCGGGTACTGTCTGACCACTCTCCATGTCCCCGATCTGGCCGCAAATGCAATCACCAGTCTCACCAGCAACAGGATTCTTCTGATTCTGTTGTTGAATGTGATTTTGCTGGTTCTCGGCTGCATCATGGATATGGCACCGATCATCCTCATCGCCACCCCGATTCTGTTCCCCATCGCAACCGGCGTCTGCGGCCTCGATCCCATTCAGTTCGGCATCATGGTGGTGCTCAACTGCGGTATCGGTCTCTTGACTCCTCCTGTAGGAGCCGTTCTGTTCATCGGTTCGGCCGTTGCAAAAATTTCCATGGAAAGGGTTGTCAAGGCAACGCTTCCGTTCTATCTCTGTATGATCGTCGCGCTTTTGCTCGTGTCCTTCATTCCCCAGATCAGCCTCTTCCTACCGATGGTTTTTGGAGGCTATATTCCCACCAATTTGTAGCAGTTGGTGCATGCCTTTTTTTCGTATTAAGCCGGGGTTTACGCCCCGGTTTTTTGTATGGTGATGATGTATGGAATAAAAAATGACCGCGGTCATTTTTTTGTTGACCTCTGATCAAACCCACTCTACCATGGAGCAAAAGAGGGGGTATCATGCATATCATCGTTCCCATCAAACAAGTTCCCCAGACCAGTGATGTACAGATGGACAAACAGACCGGCACCATGATCCGGTCGAGCTCTGCATCCATTCTCAATCCATTGGATCTGTATGCCGTCAGTGCAGCCCTTGCATTGAAGGATCGCTATCAGGCACGGGTCAGCGTCATCACCATGGGGCCGCAAAGCGCCGTCAAGGTGCTCAAGGAAGCCATCGCCATGGGGTGTGACGACGCCGTGCATCTGACCGACCGGGCCTTCGGAGGCTCCGATACCTGGGCTACTTCATACATCCTGTCACTGGCAGTCAAGAAGCTTGGCATTCCTGACTTGATTCTGACCGGAGAGCGGGCAACCGACGGGGACACCGCCCAAGTCGGGCCGGCTCTTGCCTCATGGCTCGGTCTTCCGGTTCTGAGCTATGTATCAAAGATTGAGCAGGTGCATGCTGATTCCCTTATCGCCGAGCGCTTGGTCGAGGAGGGCTATCAGAAGGTGAGAACCACCTTGCCGGCACTCCTTACCGTCATAAAGGAAATCTCGTCGGTTCGCCTTCCCACCCTCAGCGGAAAGAAGCGGGCGATGGCCAGTTCAATCGCAGTCTGGGACGCCCAGGCCCTTGAGGCCGACAGCCGGTTCATCGGTCTTAAGGGATCGCCGACCAAGGTCGTCAAGATCGAGATTCCCAAGGTCAGCCGAAACTGCATTGTCGCCAAGGTTGAGGACGATGCCTCCCTCGTCGCGGCTGTGGACCGGTTGATTGCATTTCTGGAAGAGCGGGATTTGCTTGGTGAAGGAGGTGCCCATCATGGCTGATGTATGGACGCTCAGTGAATATTCCGAGCATGGGATGAAGGATGTCTCCCTCGAGCTCCTTGGTAGAGGAAGGGCCCTTGCCGACAGCTTGGGTGTATCGTTGGCGGCAGTGGTGTTGGGACATGGGATCGAAGAGTCCGCATTGCAATCGCTGATCGAACATGGGGCCGATGTAGTCTACGTTGCCGATGATCCGTGTCTTGCCGACTTTACGTGCGAAAGCTATGCAAACGTGTTGGTTCCTCTGATCAAGGAACACAAGCCTCAGGTGATGATTGCAGCGGCCACCACCACCGGACGCACCTTGATGCCCTATGTGGCCGTCCAGGTCCATGCCGGTTTGACTGCCGACTGCACCGAGCTGGCGATCGAGCCGGGAACGGGGAATCTGCTACAGACCAGGCCTGCAATCGGTGGCAATATCATGGCAACCATCAAGAGTCCCGACCATCGCCCCCAGATGGCGACCATCAGGCCTCGTTCAACCAAGAAACCAATGCGTGACGGCAGTCGTGTTGGTACGATTGTGCATATTCCTCCATCTCCGAGTTGGAAGAATGCATGTGTAGAGGTTCTCGGACTGAGGAGTTTGGAAGGCCAGAATGCAAGCATTGAAGAGGCCGAGATTGTTGTCAGCGGAGGTAAGGGCTTGAAGAAGCGGGACAACTTTACCTTGGTCGAGGACCTTGCAAAGGCTCTCGGCGGGGAAGTTGGAGCGAGCAGGGATGCAGTGGACCGCGGGTGGGCGGCCTATCCCCATCAGGTCGGACTCTCGGGCAAGACCGTCTCACCGCGCCTGTATGTGGCGGTGGGGATTTCGGGGGCCATCCAGCATCTTGCAGGCATCAAGACCGCAAAGTGCATTGTGGCGATCAATCACGACGAGCATGCAAACATTCTCGATCTCGCAGACTTCGCCCTGGTCGGAGATTTATTCACCATCCTGCCGGAGATTCAAAAGCGGCTGGAAGCAAGGAGGCAGGCATGAATTCGATATATGGAGTCGTCACCAGGGAACTGGTCGGTGAACTTGAGGCGATTGTTGGCAAATCCAATCTCCTGACCGACCTTGAGCGGATGGAAAACTACAGTCATGACGAAACCTCCAAGGAGGAGTATGCCCACAGTCCCGAGGTGGTAATCACCCCGACCTCGGCCGATCAAATTGCTGCGGTTATGAAGCTTGCCACCAGAGAACGTATTCCTGTAACACCCCGTGGTGCGGGTTCGGGCCTCTCAGGTGGTGCCATTCCCTTGTTCGGAGGCATCGTATTATCGGTGGAAAAGATGAACAAGGTCTTGGAAATCGATGAGGCAAACCTGACGGTCACCGCCGAGGCCGGTATCGTCACCAATGAACTGAATGAACAATTGAAGAGCCGGGGGCTCTTCTTTGCAGGCTATCCGATGAGCCTTGAGACCTGTTTTTTAGGCGGCAATATTGCAGAGAATGCCGGTGGAGGAAAGGCGGTCAAGTACGGAGTGACCGGTCGATACATTTTAGGTATGGAGGTGGTCACCCCGCAGGGAGACATTGTGGAACTGGGCGGAAAGGTGACCAAGGATGTGAGCGGATATGACTTGAAGCAGCTGTACATCGGCAGCGAAGGGACGCTGGGAATCATCACCAAGGCAACGATCAAGCTGCTGGGTGTGCCCAAAGTCGCCTCCAATCTTTTGGTACCGTTCGCCACCGCCCAACAGGCAATCGCGGTGGTTCCCCTGATCATGAAGCAGGGCATCATCCCCACCAGCATTGAATTCATGGACCGCAGCTCGATCGAGATGTCCTGTTCCTACCTGAATGAGAGCCTGCCTCTTGAAGGGGTGGGTGCCATGCTGCTCATCGAGATTGACGGAACGGATGAACAGACTGTCGAGCGGGAACTGATTCAGGTTGGGGATCTGTGCAGCGGGCAGGGGGCGATGGAAGTCTACATCGCCGAGGATGCCACCACCCGTGAACGCATCTGGTCGGTGCGGCGCAACATCGCCGAGGCGATCAAGGTCTACAGCCCGGTTCAGAGCCTGGAGGATGTGGTGGTTCCCATCGCCTCCATCCCGCTTGTACTCCCCCGTCTACAGGAGCTGAAAGAGAAGTATCAGGTCAGGATTCCCTGCTACGGCCACGCCGGGGATGGGAATCTCCATGCGACCATAGTCAAGGATCCCGGGATGAGCCTTGCTGATTGGAAGGAGTTGGAACCAAAGCTTCTTACCGAGCTCTATGCCTTCATCACCGGCGAGCTGGGAGGGAAGATCAGCGGGGAGCACGGTATCGGTTTGAAGCGAAAAGGGTTCTTGAAAGCGTTGATTCCTGATGCGGAGTATCAGCTCTTCAAGGCCTTGAAAACTGCCTTCGATCCCCTGTACATAATGAACCCCGGCAAGATTCTGGACTGAGGAGAAGGAATGGCAAAGCAACCCAAACCGCACGGCAAGGCAGAAGCAACCAAGCAACTGATTTTTGAAAGAGCATTGACGCTGTTCAAGAAGAAGGGCTTCGACCAGGTCTCCATCAGGGAGATCACCGATTATGCGGGTACGGCGAAGGGGAGTTTTTACACCTACTTCAGCACCAAGAGCGACATCATCGTCGAGGAGTTCTGGACCATCGATGCCTACTACCGCAGCATTGAGGCAGAGGTGCTCAAGCAGGCCTCTGCTCCACGGCGACTGCTCAGGTTCACCGAGTTGCAGCTTCTGTATGTACGCGATGTCATCGGCTGTGAGACACTGAAGGTCCTGTATGCCAATCAGGTGCTCAAGGAGGGATCGGACAAGGTCATCACCGACCAAAGCCGATTCTGGTACACCTTCATCTGCTCGATCATCGAGGAGGGGCAAGAGACGGGCTTGTTTCGGAAGGAGAAAGGGGCTGCTGAATATGCAAACTTCTTCAACCGAGCGATTCGCGGTCTCTTCCTCGATTGGAATATCAGCTCGGCCTCCTTTGATTTAGTGGAGGCCGGGCTCGATTATTGCAGGTCCTTGTTGCTTCCCGCCCTGCTACAGTCCTAATCCCTGCTGAATTAGGTGTGAGAGGGTTTTCATTCCCTGTCTGGTGGGGTGGAGGTTGTCTGCCAGCATCCCGTCCCCTTCGTGGATGGGATAGGCTGCCAGGTCGATAAGGTTGGCTTTCGGATGGCGAGCAACGCAGTCGCGTACCACCTGCGCAAGCTCAAGCTGACTCCAGTTGTGCATGTTCACTTGCTCCAGGGTTCTGTCGGTGCGTTGCAGGGGAGTGCAGAAGTAGAGCTTGCTTGCTGAATGCCGCTCAAGCATGGCTGCCACCAACTGCTCATATGCTTGGATGAACACCTCCTTGGTTACCGGCAGGTCGGCCTGTCCCCAGTCGTTGGTTCCTCCAAAGACGATGATCAGGTCGCCACAGAGCCGGGACTGCCTTTTTTCATCCTGGAAACAAGAAGAAAGGGGTCTCAAGCCGGTTCTGCTGATCCTGCTGCCCGAGTACGACTCGTTCATGATCAGGTCCAGATTGCACCGCTTTGCCAGCTGATGCCACCAGGTGTGTTCGACGTTGATGACGTCCACCCCCTCCTTGGGGTAGAAGAGTTCGTTCTCTTGGGGAACAAAACCTTTGAAGGTTGATATGGAATCACCGAGGATTGAGAAGGTTGTATGTGTCATGGAGGCAGTGTATCGCACTGCTTTTCCTCACTCAAGAGTCTGTGGTATGCTCAAAAAGGAGGCTTGCATGGATACGAAGATTTCGCTGGTGCAAAGAGGGGCCTTGAAGAAGGTAGGCTCAACCTTTGTGGAGGCATTCGGTCATACGAACGCGCTGTTGATCGCCGATGGGAACACCCTTCGCATTGGAGGCTTTGCCACCGCCCGATCGCTACAGAAGGCCGGCATCGAGGTTCGTCAGTTCATATTCCCGGCCCACCCGCAGCCCTATGCGGACGAGCACTCCATCGCCCAGGTCCGTCTCAGTCTTGAGATGGACAACAGCATCGCCGTCGTCCTCGGCTCGGGGACGCTCAATGATATCACCAAGCGTGCAAGTTCAGAGCTGGACCGTCCCTACATGGTAGTCGCCACCGCCCCTTCGGTGGATGGATACACCTCCTATGGCGCAGCCGTCTCGATCAAGGGTTTCAAACAGACGCTCAGTTGTGCCGCCCCTATGGTGGTCCTTGCCGATACCGATATTCTCTGTGAGGCTCCTGCTGAGATGATAGCCAGCGGCTATGGTGATTGCATGGCCAAATATACGGCGGGCATGGACTGGATCCTTGCAGATCTTTTAGGTGTGCAACCCATACGGGACGATGTCTGGGAGATGGTCCAAAAGCCTCTTCGCTTGGTGTATGCTCATCACAAGGGTATCGCCAACAGGCAGCGCGAAGGTATCGGCCTGCTTTTCGATGCGCTCTCGGCAAGCGGGTTTGCCATGCAGATCATGCATGACTCACGCCCGGCAAGCGGTGCAGAACATCTGATCAGCCATATTTGGGAGATGGAACACCTGAGCAAGGACGGTCTGCCGGTAAGCCATGGGTTCAAGGTCGCGGTAGGGACGATGGCAATCGCTCACCTCTATGAAGAACTTGCCATGCTGGATGTTACTGAATGTTATGGCAAGCCCACCCAAAGCTGGGAGGAGCGGAAGCAGGCAATTCTCTCCTTCTTTTCCAATAAAACGGTAGCCGAGGAAGCTCTTTCCGTCTCCAAGGCGAAGTTCTTGGAAGGGAAGGCCTTGCAGGCAAGACGAAAGGCGTTGATTGCCCTGCTGCCCACCCTGAAGGAGCGAATCTCCGTACAGCTTCCTCCTTCCAAGGAGCTGAGGGATTCTCTTATTGAAGTGGGCTGTCCCGTGCATCCGAGCCACATCAATGCAACGCTCGAGGACTTGAAGCGGGCCGTGACCGGGGCGCAGATGATTCGCAATCGCTATACCGTGCTCGACCTTTATTATGAGCTTGGACTGTTCGACCGGGCGCTGCAGAGCTTGGAAGCGCTCAGCGGAAGAGTTGGTTGATGCTCTTCTGTATTTCCATTTCCAACGACTCAATGTCGAGGTTCTGTACTGCAGGACTGAACGGTTCAAACGAGAAGGTTCCCCGATAGCCGCTGTTGACCAAGGCTTGCGCCTGTTCCCTGGTGGCCAGCAGATCGTCCTCCAAGAAGAGGATCCTGTCGGCATCGGTCGGTTCTTTGTGCAACGAACCTGCTGCCACAGAGGAGAGATGTACCAAGCCGGTCATTGAGGCAAAATACTGCTTTTCGTTGGCAAGGTGATGGTGGAAGGTGTCATGCACAAGGCGGTACCACCGCTCATATCCGCTGCCTTCGATCGCCTCAATCGCCTCGGCTTTGCTTCGCAGGGAACTTGCTGTGAAGCCCAGCGGTTCTACATAGCCGTATAGTCCATACTCTTCAAACAGCGGTCCGTACTGGGAGAGTGCATAGCGGGTGCGTTCCAACCACGACGAGCGATTCTCATTGGCATCGATGCCGTTGACCGGGCAGAGCACAATCGCATCGGCACGCAGGTTTTTTGCATATTCCAAAAGAGTGCGGAGCTCTTGATTCTTAGCCTCGGAATACTCATTGAAGCGTTGGAGGGCGTTGATGGTAGCCACCTTGAGCTGATGCTTGGCAAGATGGTCGCGTACCTCTTCTGCCTTTTTCCCGTCGAACGGGTGTTGAGTTCCTCCATCATTTCTCAATTCAATGACCGAGCAGCCACACCGCTGGGCGAGAGAAAAGAAGTCATAAAGGGGCAGCGAGGGGGCGATGATTCTATTGAGGCCGATCTGCATCTGAATAATCCTCCTGTGCCTCATAGTATCATCCGATATTCTGCTGTCAAGCAAACGATGCTGGTGTTTGCAAGACAGCGGTGCTACACTTGCCCTATGCAAATAATGAGATGGCCGGTTATCGGGGTGAAAATGCCCAAAGTCAGAACCTTGGAGGCCCTCGATGCCTTCCTGGCAAAAGTTCAGGGGCAAGGATTCGATGCCGTTGAGATGTCGCTGGAGATGTTCCCCTTCATCATCGATGGGAATATTTGCTCGGCCTGGGTAGATGCCGTCGAGCCGGTGCTTGCACGGTACCCCCTACTGTATTCAGCTCATATCGGACGTGGCCTGGATTTACGCAATCTGGAAAACCACGAACTTCATGCTTCGGTCCTGCGCTCCTCGCTTCAAATCTGCCACGTCCTGCATATGGATATCCTGGTATTGCATTATGAGGTGAAGACCAACAACCTGAAGGCCGAACGGCAGTTCCTCGATGCCCATAGATGGGCGGCCGACCTTGCCCTCAGGCTTGGAATAACCTTGGCTGTCGAGAACATCGAGGTTGAGCTGGTAGAGCCGGTGGTGGCATTGATGGATGAAATCCGTCATCCCAATCTCAAACTCAATCTCGATACGGGTCATGCATACCTCGCATCCAAGCGCTTTGGGTTCGACTTTCTGGAGGCTGTGAAGCAGATGGCCCCCCATCTATGCCATATGCACCTCAATGACAATACCGGGCGTTTCGAGGAGTTGAGGATCACCGACCGTCTTGCCTACGACTGCCTGTCGATGTCCCATCGCAGGGAATTCGGACGGGGTGATATCCACATTCCGCCTTTCTTTGGCAGTGTTCCGTTTGACCAGGTGTTCTCCCTTGTCCAATCGTATCAAGGTCGATTCATCTGTGAGTATACCTATGAGGATTTCGAACCGTTCAATCAAGCAATCGGAGAGAAGGTTCGCTCCCGTCTGCTTGCCTCTCGGTCCCTGCTGTAATGTGAAAACGTTCTTACAGTCAAGCCTGATGAATTCCTGCAATTTTCTTGCAGTGCATTGCTGTTGCTGGTGAATGGGAAGAAATTTGAGAATTATTTGACAAATGACAACTTTGATGCAATCATCAAAGTATGGTAACGTTTTCATGAAAGGGTCAGGGACAAAGGAGGATGCGTTCCTGAGCTCGAAGGTGTTGCCGCTCCTGGTAAAGGAGCTGTATAGAAAGGAGGATCGATTATGAAGAAAATGGTATGTGTAGTGGCAGCTGTGCTCATGCTTGTCATGCCTTTGTTCGCCCAGGCGACAGCGGAAAGCGGACCGAAGAAGTATCAGACGCTGCAGATGTATACTGCGCTCGATACCGAGGAGGCTCAGTACTACTTGGATGTATTTCAGAAGTCTTCTGGGATCAAGGTAGAGTATGTACGTATGAGCTCTGGTGAGGTTTTGGCCCGAATGGAGGCGGAGAAGTCCAATCCGCAGGCTAGTGTTTGGTTCGGCGGTTCCAATACCGATCACATCAATGCCCAGTCCAAGGGTCTGCTGACTCCCTACAAGCCCGCCACTGATTTCGAGCTTGCACCGATGCTGCATGCCGATGATTACAGCTGGAATGGCTTTTATACCGGTGCCATCGGCTTTGTGACCAACACCGAGTTTTTGAAGAAGCATAATCTCCAACCCCCCAAGAGTTGGGACGATTTGCTCAACCCTGTCTACAAGGGACAGATTGAAATGGCGTATCCGTATACCAGCGGAACCGCCTACACAACCTGGGCCACCATCATTCAAATGAAAGGTTTGGCCGGAGCCCTCGATTGGTGGGAGAAGTTCGATAAGAACGTTCATCAGTACACCAAGAGCGGTACTGCCTGTATCGCACGCGCCGGCCTTGGCGAATGTGCCGTCGGCATCTCCTTTTCCCACGATATTGTTGCAAAGGGTGTTGCCATGGGGTATCCGTTGGTCATGAGCTTCCCCGAGGAAGGAACCGGCTATGAAGTTGGTGCAGTTTCCATGATCAATGGGGCCAGGCAGGTGGAAGAAGCCAAGATTTTCATGGATTGGTGTTTCACCGAAGAAGCACAGAACCTGTTCAAGAAGTACTCCCGTCTGCCGGTCAACCCGAAGGCTACCGTTGCAGAAGGTGCTGTGAAGCTGTCCGACATCAAGTTGATCGACTACGATGCAGTGAAGATGGGTCTTGCCAAGGATGAGTATGTCACCGCTTGGAGAGATCGTATCGGCAAGTAACAGTTCATGTCCGAATTCAAGGTGCAATCTCAGCTCTTCCTGTGGGGTTGCACCTTGCTGTAAAGAGGTAGGTGATGAAACATCAGGGCCGCAGCACTATTCAGCGCATCAATGAGATAAAGAAACTGATACAGGAACCGTTCTTGCTAATTTCCATCCTTGTAATTTTCTATCTCTTGATTCTCTTTGTCATTTTCCCGATTTATCAGGTGTTTAAGACCAGCCTGTCATACGACGGGCACTTCAGCCTGAAGAACTACAGTGATGTTCTCAGGCAGTCGTACTATATAAAGCCGCTCTTCAATTCAATGATTCTTGGAGTCCTGGTGGCAACCATTGGAACATTGGTCGGCTTTGTATTCGCCTATGCCATCACCAGGACCCCTATGAAGGCGAAAGGTGCATTCCGCTTGATTGCAACCTTCCCGATGGTAAGTCCTCCGTTTGTCGTGGCTCTTGCCTGTATACTGCTCTTTGGTAGATCGGGGATATTTGCAGGTGCGATCGGAAACATCTACGGCCTCACCGGTCTTACCATTGTTGAGGTGATCGCCTACGCTCCGACGGCCTTTCTTGCCTTAGTCGGGGTGCTGCAGGCAATAGATCCGGCCCTTGAAGAGGCCGCCATGGATTGCGGGGCCTCCAGGATTAAGATTTTCAAGACCATCATCCTGCCACTGGCCACTCCGGGCATCGTCAGTGCTTGGCTCCTGGTGTTCATCCAGTCCCTTGCAGATTTCGGCAATCCCATGATTCTAAGCGGGGATTTTTCCGTTCTCTCGGTGCAGGCGTATCTGCAGATCACCGGCATGTATGACCTTGCCCGTGGATCGACGCTGGCCATCCTGCTTTTGGTTCCCACCGTCGTCGCCTTCTACCTGCAGAAGTACCTGCTTTCCAAGAAGTCGTATGTCACGGTTACCGGCAAGCCTACATCGGCAACCATCAAGAATCTTGAATGGTACATCAAGTATCCGGTCTATGCGTTTTGCATGCTGTTTGCCCTGATCGTACTCTTGTTTTACAGCATGGTTGTCTGGGGTTCATTCCAGAAACTGTGGGGCGTCGACTCCACCCTGACACTGCGCAACTATGTGCAGATGTGGCGTGTGGGAAAGAACTACATCATCGACTCGCTCTACATTTCGGCCATCATCACTCCGATCACCGGAATTTTGAGCATGTTCATCGCCTATTTGATCACCCGCAAGCAGTTCTTCGGGCGCAATGCGATGGAGTTCTCCAGCATGCTGACCTTTGCGGTTCCCGGAACCGTTGTAGGTATCGGCTATATTCTTGCCTTCAATACTCCCTCTCCCTTGATGCCTATCACCCTTACCGGTACGGGTTTCATCATCATGGCTCTCTTGGTGTTTAGAAACCTGCCGGTCGGCATTCGAAACGGGGTTGCCGCCATCGAACAGATCGACCCTTCCATCGAGGAGGCCTCGATTGATTTAGGCGCCGACAGCGGTCTTACGTTCCGAAAGATCACCTTGCCGATGATCACCCCGGCGTTCTTTTCCGGTTTGGCCAACTGCTTCGTCCGTTCGATGACCGCCATCAGTGCCATCATCTTCGTTGTCTCGGGTCGGTGGAACTTCATCACCGTCGCCGTACTCGGGTTTGTAGACAATAGTCAGTATGCTCAGGCTGCAGCCATGAGCCTCCTGCTGATCGCCATCGTTTTGCTCGCCTTGGGCCTGATCAAGTTTGTAACAGACAAGATGGGCAGGGGCATGCAATCCACCTCAATCATTGAATAGGAAGAGAAGCCATGAAAGAAGCATATTTGGAGTTGAAAGATTTGACGAAGTCCTTCGGAAACGATGCGGACAAGGTAGTTGCCGTCGACCATATCAATTTGCAGGTGAAAGAGGGCGATTTGGTGACCTTGCTCGGTCCCTCGGGATGCGGAAAGACCACCACCCTCAGGATGATTGCGGGTTTTCATACACCCACCGGAGGTGATGTGTATATCGACGGGGTGAGCATGAATCAGATTCCCCCGAACAAACGTCCGACTGCGATGGTGTTTCAGAACTATGCACTGTTTCCGCATATGACGGTTTTTGAGAACATCGCCTATGGGTTGAGAATCCGAAAAGAGAGCAATGATGAGGTGAAACGCAAGGTAGAGGATATCATGCGCCTGATCGGCCTGGAGAATCTGGGAGACCGACAACCCCGCCAGCTTTCCGGCGGTCAACAGCAGCGTGTCAGCCTCGCCAGGGCCTTGGTCATGGAGCCGAAGGTGCTGCTGTTCGATGAGCCGCTTTCCAATCTTGATGCCAAGCTCCGTGTTTCCACTCGATTGGAGATACGCAAACTGCAGCAGCGGGTGGGGATCACCAGTGTGTATGTCACCCATGACCAGGAGGAGGCGATGACGCTCTCCGACAAGGTTGTGATCATGGATAGAGGACTGATTCAGCAGGTGGGCTCCCCAGCCGAAATCTACAGCCACCCGGTCAATCGTTTTGTCGCCGGGTTCATCGGCAAGGCGAACTTTTTGCAGGCGGTTGTGGATTCGGTGGAATCAGAACAGTTGGTTCTGCAGTTTTTGGGCAAGAAGATCGTTGCACCACGTTGGAACAAGGAAATCAAGACAGGGGATGAGGTGCTCATCGTTGCCAGGCCGGAGTCGATTCTTCCTGAACACCCCAATGAGGAACTGGTGGAAGGAGTGGTTGTCAACTCTGTCTACTTCGGCTCGCAGATGCTCTATGAGGTGGAGCTGCCCGACCATACCGTACTTCAGATTGAGGTGGCCGATCCTCAGTATCACCCGATATTCACCCAAGGCCACAAAGTCGGATTGGCATTCAAGGACCGCAGCCTTCATGTGCTGCCGATGGAGAAATAAAGAATGAACTATGACATCTTGATGCTGGGCCACATCTCCCAGGATGTTCTGATCGACCATCAGAACGTACGACAGGACATCGTGGGAGGGGCTGTTGTCTACTCCTCGTTTGCTGCAGGTTCTGCAGGCAAGCGTGTAAAGGTGATCACCAAGCTTGCGGCCAAGGACCTCAACATCCTCAAGGACCTTGAGCATCCGCTGGTGGACTGGGATGTATTGCCCTCCAGGGAGAGTACATCGATCAAGAACACCTATTTTACTGCAGACAAGGAGAGGCGCGAGGTGATTCTGCTCTCCCAGGCTGATCCTTTCACCCTCGAGGAAGTACAGGCAGAGGCCTCCATCTACCACCTTGCCGGCCTGTTCGGCGGTGAAATTCCCGACTCCTTGGTCCTGCCGCTTTCCAAGCGGGGCAAAGTCGCCCTCGACGCCCAAGGGGTGCTTCGGTGTCTGGATGAACAGAAAAATCTTGTTTTCAAGGACTGGCGGCGCAAGCAGGAGTTGCTTCCCTATATTACCTACTTCAAGACCGATGCCGCCGAGGCAAAGATACTCACCGGCTTGGATAACCGACAGGAGGCCGCCCGTCTCTTATACTCCTGGGGGGCCCAGGAGGTGATGCTCACGCACAATACCGAGGTGATGGTCTGCCATCAGGGGAACATCCATACTGCTCCATTCACCAACGTCAACAACAGCGGGCGGACCGGACGGGGTGATACCACCTTTGCCGCCTACCTCGCATGGAGGCAGGACCACGATGCAGCAGAGTCCACCCGCTTTGCTGCTGCACTGTGCAGTCTGAAGATGGAGAAGCCCGGAGTCTTCCGGGGAACCCTTGAAGAGGTGCTCAAGCGGATGGAGCAGGATCGAATGTAGTGAATGTATCCGTGGAGTATGGGAGGTGTTTCAAGGGAGACCTCCCTTCTCTTTTTATTGCAGATTTTCCGTTAATCATTATACTGATGATGCAAGGAGCAGCTATGCACATACTTGGAGTGGCCGTCATCGGTTGTGGCGGTATTTCTAAAGCGCATGTCGAGGGGTATCAGGCGTTGGGACAGGAGTGTGAGATTCGCTGCCTTTGCGACATCTATCCCCAGAAGATGGAGAGCCTGAAACAACAATATATGCTAGGCAATTTGGTTGAAGTGGAAGATTATCACCAGTTGCTCGATCGGAAAGACATTGACTTGGTCTCCATTTGCCTTCCTCCCTCACTGCACTGTCAGGTTTCGGTTGATTTTCTCAGAGCCGGTAAACATGTTCTGTGTGAGAAGCCTATGGCGCCTTCTCTTGCTGAGTGCGACATTATGATGAAAGCCGAGATTGAGAGCGGAAAAATGCTTTCCATCGTTTCGCAGAACCGCTTTAAAACCGATACGATGCGCATGAAAGCCTTGATTGAAGGAGGCAAGCTCGGCAAGGTGTTGCTGGCTCGCGTCAACTCCATGTGGTGGAGAGGCTCGAAGTATTACGACCTTTGGTGGCGCGGAACCTATGAGAAAGAAGGTGGAGGCTGCACGCTCAACCATGCAGTGCACCAGATTGATATACTGGTTTGGCTCCTTGGCATGCCGCAAAGCGTGTACTCAGTCATGAGTAATGTGGCGCATACCAACTCGGAGGTGGAGGATCTCTCTCTTTCAATACTAACGTATCCAGGAATGCTCGCCCAGGTTGACGCTGCTTTGGTCGACCATGATGAGAAGCAGGAATTTTTCTTCGCTTGTGAAAAGGCTACAGTAGGTATTCCTTGGATGGTCAAGGCATGCAAACAGCGGCCGAATGGATTTCTTGAGCCGAACTTGGAACAGGAGCGGGAGCTGAACAGGTTTGTAGAAACCCTGCCGATGCTTGAGAAGGAACGGCATGCAGCCCAGATTGAGGATGTAGTGCAGGCTGTTCTCAGCGATCGAACTCCTTGTGTGACATCAAAGGATGGGCGTAATGCAGTCGAGCTGATCAGTGCCATGTATAAGAGTGCAACATGTACTCACAGCGTAATACTTCCTTTGGAGTCTGAAGACCCGTTCTACACTCAGGAAGGAATGATGAGGCATGCGGTTCGTTATTACAAGAAACAACAATCAGTGGATAACCTTGAGGATGCTGGAATAACCTTGTAGGATGATTCGGACTTGAAATTCAGCGAAGCATCGCTGATCGCTTTCCTTCCTGCTCCTCGGGGGTCTGCAATATCCTGGGCAGCGATGCATGGGCATTACGCTCGGGGTCGGACTGACGAAGAAGCAGTAGTGATTGGTGATTCACATCCTTTCTGAACTCAGTCGGATTCATGTTGCAGTATTTGTGGAAAACACGGTTGAACTGACTGAATGAGGAAAATCCACATCGTGAGCAGATATCCCTGATCGGGGTAGTGCTGTACAGCAACAGGTTCTGTGCATTACGCACCCGAACCAGTTGAAGGTAGGTGATGTAGGTCGTACCGGTCACCTCCTTGAATTGCCTTGAGAGATAGAAGGGACTTATGGAGAACTTGAGGGCTATGTCGGCAAGCGGCAGGTCCTCTTCGAAATGGCTGTGCATGTAGCTGGTGACTTCGTAGATTTTCTGGGTGATCGAGTCGACAATCTCCTGCTTGGTATAGCGATTGGCCTTCCTGTTGGTGGCAATGATCCAGAGAATCCTCTGGAAGGTGTTGTGGATCATCAAATCCGAGCCGGGAATGCTGCTTGTTCCCATCAGGTAGATTTCATTGAAAAGCTTGATGATGCCTTGCAGGATGGTCGGCTCGAACCGATAGATGGGAATCTTCTCCTCGAACAAGGAGAGCAGTCGCTCCGTCTGTCGCTCAAACCCGATGGGAATCGGGAACTGAAAGGCAATTACAAGCCGAGACTTCGAACTCTCGTGCTCCGGGTAGAGACTCTTATGCAGGCACATCGGCTTGAGCAGCACTATGTCGCCACGTTGCAAGGAAAAGTATTCACCCTCGATGATGTGTGTCGCAGCATCGTCGAGCAGGACATACACCTCATAGTAGGTGTGAAAGTGCTGGAACTCCATATTCAAATGGCGTTTCTGATAATCGAAGACATAAAAGACAGGATCATCCACCTGATTGACCTTGATGACCAAGGACTCATTGAAGAGCATGTCCAATTTTTCGTACTTCATGCTCCCATCCTACTGTAAAACGCATGAAATGCAAGCTCGAATATATTTCTCAGCAAGAAATACGTGGTTCTTGCAATAAAGCGGGCATATACTTCTCTATGTGGGAGGACCATCCATGCAATATCTTACCTATGCATTACAGCAAGGCGGCATCATCAATCGGTTTCTCGTCAGTGAAACGCATACACAACCTGTCAGGGGTGAAGCCGTAGTCATTCAAAAAGAGGCGAATGTCTGGGAAGGCTCGGTGGGTGCGGCAACGCATGTGAATCCCGTGAGGGAAACCTTTGTCCAGCAGCGAAGACAGGCCATTGAATCCTATCCAACGTTCATCGAAAAACAGGCTGGAGGATCAGTCCTCATCGACGGGACAGCTCATCAGCTTTCAGCCCGTTTTCCCTTCAACGACCCGGTGCTCTCACTTTCCGGCTTCTATCCCAATCCTACGTGGATCAGTGCAACAGCAATCACCTACCTCGACTCACAAAAGCAGAGGGATGTCGGTTGCGTTCTCTCTGTCTGTGGAGGAGCCAGAATTTGGGTTAATGAAAACCTGGTGGCTTCGTTTACTCCGCACTTGAGAAACCAGATGCAGCAGACACACATTGTGCTCCCGCTGAAAGTGGGTGAGAACGAAGTGGTGGTGTTCTGGGATGAGTTTGCAGAGCGTGACAGCGATTGTTCCTTTTCTCTATCCCTGGATTCAGACTGTGAAGGACTTGTCCAGAAGCTGCCCATCGGCGAGTGCGATGCCGCTCTGGTTCTGGCGGTGGAGGAAGCGTTGGGAAACCTCAGTTGCAGGAGCAATCATGTACGGAAAGGCGAGGTCGAATTGTTCTGTCCCAATCCGTATGAGCATCAGACTCTTGAGATCCACCTTATCGGAGCCACCGAAGAGAACTTCATGGTCGGAGATCTCTACGAGACTACGGCGGTCATTCTTCCCGGAAAGAACACCTGCTCCCTCGGGCCCTGCGAAAAGCTGCCCATCGGATATCTGCAGTTCAAGGCAACGGCAGTGGTACAGGGGATGAGCATGAGCTATCACCTGGCGTTTGAGAACTTCCCCCTCTCCCTGGTTCCACAGGCAAAAGCGACCATGGATGAGCGCAAGCAACAGGCTTTCGAGGTGCTTGCCCGGTACGGAGAGCGCAACGCAAATCGTGCGGTTGCAATCCTGCATGCAGACGGACCGAGGGATGAGTTTGAGCATATCCTGCGCCGTCAGATCACCTTCATCAACAAGCGAAGCGATTGCAGTGACTTCTATCTCTCCTATTTTCCCCATATCCTGAGAACCTTTGCCGACCATCCCTATGTTACCGAGGATTTGAAAGAGGAGATGAAGCACTGCCTGCTCAATTTCCGTTACTGGCACGATGAACCCGGTGACGACGCCATGTGGTTCTACAGCGAGAACCACGCCCTTATGTTCCATGTCTGCCAGCTGCTCGCCGGAGAGCTGTATCCGGATGAGGTGTTTACCAACAGCGGCATGACTGGGGCCCGGATGCAGGAAAAAGCCGTCGGCTTGCTGCGCCCGTGGTTTGAGACCTTCTTCGCCATCGGGTTCACCGAGTGGAACAGCCCTCCCTACCTGCCCATCGATGCACTGGGGTTTGCCAGCCTGTATGCACAGACAAGCAATCAGGAGATGAAGGACCTGGCCAGGAAGGCGATGGACTCAATCTATTACATTCTTGCAATCAACTCACTCGATGGGATTTTCTGTACCACCGCCGGCCGCACCTATCCCAAGGAGTTGTTCGGAAACAACTCCAACTGTCCATCCTTCATCAATTGGATCGGCTATGGCATCGGCAATACCAGCCACGCCGGCAAGGGTGTGACCGCCCTCTGTTTCTCCGACTACCAGGCTCCACAGGAGTACCGCCAATTCTGTCAGGTTCCCAAAGGCAAGGCGCTTATCAGCCAGTCGACGCACGGCTACAACGGACACGCCGATGTGTATGTCTGTAAAACCTCCTGTTCACTGCTCAGCAGCGCCAACAACTTCCGAGTCGGAGAGCGTGGGTTCCAGGAGAATCCCATCCACCTTATCTTTTCAGCCACCGAGCAGGTATGGATTAACCACCCGGGCGAACACAACCTATTCGGCCATGCCCGGCCATCCTACTGGGCGGGTAACGGGACGTTGCCGCGGGTGAACCAGTATGAGAACTTTGCTTGTGTTGTTTTCAACAATGATCCTGCCCATCCTGTAGATTTCACCCATGTCTACCTGCCGACCATGGAGTTCGCTTCTTTTGAGAGGAGAGGCAGCTGGCTCTTTGCTGCATCGCATAATGGAGGGTATGTCGGTGTGTACTGCTCCCAATACCTTGAGCCTGCAGGCTACGGTCCGAACAAGGAGCGTGAGTTCATCGCAGCAGGCAGGAAGGCCGTCTATCTGCTGAGGGTGGGGTCGCAGTGCAGCTTCGGCAGCTTTGCATCTTTCATCAAGGCGATGCTCGATTCTGATTTGTCGGCAACAGATCAGGCGTTTGTATTCGAGGACCCGTCCCTCGGTCGTCTGGAGGGGGGCTGGGACGCATCATTGGAGGTCCAAGGACAGACGATCAAGTACAATAATTTTGACCCGGTTGGAACGAATCTGTGGTATGTGGAGCGATAAAACGCAAGATATGCACACTCAAAACGGTTTATTGGGCAAAAAAGTTGTAGTTTTCTATCTATGGCTCTTTATACTGAAGATGAGAGCATAGCTCTCCAATTCGATTTGTTTTCTCATACGTAGGAGGTATGATATGAAGAAAGTATCGATGATTCTCTTGATGGTTCTTCTGCTCTCCGGCATGGTTTTCGCTGCCGGAACAAAAGAAGCTGCCGCTGCCGGCCCTCAGGTATTGAAGGTTATGCTCAGCGAGGAACCTTCGAGTGAGGATGCCCTGCTCAATACCCTCAAGAAGTGGGCTGCCGAGACAGGAAACACTTTGGATGTCATGGTAATTCCGTACGAAGACCAGTTGACCAAGTTCCCCTTGATGGCGCGCAACAATGATTTGCCCGACCTTCTCACCACAACTCGTCTATCCCGCCTCTATCCGGATGAGTTCCTTGATATGGCACAGTATTTTGACATGTCCATCTTCGAGCCTATGGCCGTTGAGATCATCGTCCAGGACTACAAGTCATCCAAGAAGTCCATCCTGCCGCAGCAGTTCACGATTACCAATGTGTACTACAACAAGGATGCTTTTGCTCGTGCCGGCATCACCGCCCCCACGATTGAGAAGCCTTGGACCCTTGATGAGCTGGAGAAGAATGCCATCCTGCTCAAGGAGAAGGGTGGTGTGAAGTACGGCATGGCAATGGATGCCTCCCGTGCACGCTATGACAACATGATGTATGCCAATGGCGGATCGATGGTTGAAAAAGACGGGGCAAGTTTTGATGTCGCCATCAACAGCCCGCAGAATATCGCCGCCCTGCAGCGGTTCATCGACTGGAACAATAAGTTCATGCCCAAGGCCATCTGGGCCGGCGGTACGACTGACAACCCGGCCGACTACTTCAAGAACGGCGACGTAGGCATCTACTTCAGCGGAAGCTGGAACTACAACTCCTTCTACAACCAGATCAAGAACTTCAAATGGGGCGTCATGCCTTCACCGGTTGGAAAGAGTGCGAGTGCCATTCTCGGTGGAAGCGGTCTTGGCGTACCGGCGAATGCAAAGAACAAGGACCTGGCCATCTCCTTCCTCAAGTGGTTCTACACCAAGGAAAACTTCCAGGAGTATCTTAATCGCGACAAGGGTCTCTCATCCTTGGTCGGCGTGACGTACTCTCCTCTAGATGCACAGGTTGCTGAAGACTACAAGGTATTGCAGAGTGAAGTCGGCAAGGTCACCTATGCATTCAGCACCGACGAGAGTTCCATGTGGAGAAACTTCTACGACAATGAGTACCGCGATGCCATGAAACAGGCTGTCAACGGCGATCTCACCGCCGCAAAGGCTCTCAATGATTTTGCAGCCCTGCTTTCCAAGAAGTCCGGCTGGGATCTCAAGTATTAAGTGTTCTATCCGGGCTGTCCGGTACGGGCGGCCCGGATGATTCAATTGGAAGAAGCAAGGTGTTGTATGCCAACCGGGGGGATGATATGAAGACACGATATGTGAAACGGCACGTAAGAGCCTTCTGGCTGTTCGTAGCTCCCTGTCTGTTGCTGTTTTCCACCTTCTTCCTCGTCCCGCTTGGGTTGAGTGTGGGATTTTCCTTCACCAACTACGATGGATGGAAGACGATAAACTTCATCGGATTGGCAAATTACAGGGAGTTGTTCGCTGACACCAAGTTCTATCAATCGCTTGGAAGGACGTTTGCCTACACACTGTTCAGCCTTCCTTTCAAGGTCGTCGTTCCGCTGCTCATCGCCAGCCTGGTCACTTCCAAACGGGTTGCCATCAAAGGTCTGGCAAGGACGCTGACCTATATCCCTTCCTTGCTCAGTGCTCTGGTCGTCGGTATTACGATCAACTGGATGTTCAGCGCCGAGTACGGACTGGTCAATTACGTCATCCAACTACTTGGAGGAAAGCCGCTTCAATGGGCCCTTAACCCCAAGCTTGCCACTTTTGTAATCAGTTTTGCCTCCAACTGGGCTTCCACCGGATTTTACATGGTAATCTTCATCGGCGGGCTCAACAACATATCCCGTGACATCTATGAGGCAGCGGCCATCGATGGAAGTTCCAATGTGCAGACCTTTTTACGCATCACCATTCCCATGCTCGCCCCCACCACCTTCCTGGTGACCTTGCTTTCCACGGTCAATCTGCTGAAGGAGTACGCACTGGTCCAAGGTATCACCCAAGGCGGACCGGGCTTGAATACCACCTTCATCATCCAGTTCATCTTCGACAAGGGCTTCAACCAGATGCAGTACGGCTACGCTTCGGCCATCTCCTTGGTTGTCATGGTAATTTTCTCCTTCATCGCCTATGTCCAGTTCAAGTTCAGCAATGGAGGTGACCGATGAACAAGCCTTCGCTTCGCGTTTCCAAAACATTGATCCCTTCGGCGTTGACGTTGATTGTCTCCCTGGCCATCCTCTTTCCCATCGTTTGGCTGGTTCTGAGCTCGTTCAAGGAGACAGGGGAACTCTTCAGCTATCCTTTGGCCATGTTCCCCTCCCGCTTCACCTTCATTCATTACCAAAAGGTCATTGGTGAAGGCTTTTTCGGCTATGTCTTCAACAGCCTCTTTCTGGCTGTGGTGGGAACTGCAATAACCTTGGTGATCAGCGCCATGTGCGGTTATGCATTGGCGATCTATCGGCAAGAAGTCTCCTATACCAATTTGGTGTTCGGCATCTTCCTCCTGGGTACCCTGATTCCCGGCGAGACACTGACCGTGCCGCAGGTGACGGTTATCAGCGAGCTGGGCCTGTACAACAACATCTGGGGAGTCATTCTTCCTGTGGTGACCACGACGACCGGAATTTTCATGTTCCGTCAGCACTACCTGTCCATCCCTCTCTCGTTTGTGGAAGCGGCCCGCATCGACGGCAGCAATGAGGCACAGACCTTCCTCTATGTCATGCTTCCGCTTGGAACCTCAAGTACGGTCACGCTTGCCATCTTCAGCTTCATGTGGCGTTGGAATGACTACATCCTGCCGTTGCTTGTCCTGAGCGACCAGAAGAAGTACACCATTCAGATTGCAATCAAGAATTACATTGGATTCAATGGCGTCGACTGGAGCAGCATTCTCTCAGCCTCGGTCATGTCGATCATCCCGATCATCATCTTGTTCATCATTTTACAGCGATACATCGTTGGAGGACTTTCGGCGTCAGGGGTGAAAGGGTAAACTGCTGCTATGACAAAACAACAGCTCCAACTATTCGTTCAGGGTCCTCTTCAGGTACTCAACCAAAGCCGGTATGCTCAGATGCTGGATGTGCAGGATCTGCAGTATAAAACATGCGCCTACCATGACTGGGGTGTACGCCTCGAGGCAGATGGCTGGCTGCCGTTCGACCGAAGCCGCGGCTTTGGGGGTAGGGAGTATCATGCCCTCTTCAAGACCGCTCTGAAAGTACCCCCCTCATGGATGGGGGGAAAGGTCAGGCTGAAGGTGGAGACCGGCTCGTCGGACATTTGGAACTTCAACAACCCGCAGTTCCTGGTCTACCTCAATGATAAGCTTTCCTGCGGCTTTGATGTCCGTCATACCGAAGTAGATCTTCCCGACATGGAGGATGTCGAGCTTGTCCTGTACTGCTATGTCTCCAGCGAGAAGCAGGATGTGTTTCTGGATGTCAGCATATACCTTGTCAACGAAGAGCTTGAGGCTTTCGTCTACGACCTCGGTCTTGCCTATGAAACTGCAATGACGGTCGAATATGACAGTGAGGCATATATAACTCTCAGTAAAGCCTGTATTGAGGCTGTCAAGGCAGTGGACTTCTCCAGTCTGAAGGCGTTGCAGAATGTTTCCATGCTTACGAAGGCAAGGGCCGTTCTTTCTCAAATTCTTAGCTCAGGTACTTCACCTTCCAAGGCAAAGGTGGCCGTTGTGGGACACAGTCATATCGATATGGCATGGTTGTGGACAGTCGACCAGACCCGGGAGAAAGGCATACGAAGCTACGCCACAGTACTCTCCTTGATGGAACAGTATCCCGACTATGTCTTCAGTTCCAGCCAGATGCAGCTGCTTGCCTTCATCAAGGCCGATATGCCCTCCTTGTATGACCGGATAAAGGCCCGGATCGATGAGGGCAGGTGGGAAGTGGAAGGGGGTATGTGGGTCGAGAGCGATACCATCCTCACCAGCGGGGAGTCTCTTGTACGCCAGTTCTACTGGGGGAAAAAGTGGATGAGGGATGAGTATGGAAAAGAGAGTGTAGTTCTCTGGCTTCCCGACTGCTTCGGGTTCCCTGCCACCTTGCCGCAGATCATGAAAGGTGCGGGCATCTCCTATTTTGTGACCACCAAGCTTGGGTGGAATGAGACCAATCGATTCCCCCACGACGTCTTTGCATGGCAAGGCTTGGACGGAAGCCGGGTCTTGAGCTATCTGGTCAGCACCACCGACTACGAGAGTCTTGCTTCCTATCCAAAGAAAACAAGCAACGAGACCACCTACAACGGAGTGCTCACTCCCAGCCAGATTCTCGGAACCCGCCAGCGATTTCAGGACAAGGCCCTTTGTTCCTCCAATCTTCATCTGTATGGCTATGGTGATGGCGGAGGGGGACCGACAAAGCAGATGCTTGAGAACCATCAGCGAATGAAGACGGGCCTTCCCGGTCTTCCTAAAACATATAGCAGCACGGTCCGTTCGTTCTTGGATACCGTAAGGAACGAGGTGCCAGATCCCCCTGTTTGGGCGGGAGAGCTTTACCTTGAGTACCACCGGGGTACCTACACCACCATGGCTGAAGTCAAACGGCTCAATCGGTTGTGTGAACAAAAGGCCTTCGCCTCCGAATTCTTCTGCTGTCTTGCCTGGGCTTTGGATGCAAGGCAAAGGTATCCCCATCAAAGCTTTGAGGCGGCGTGGAAGCTGCTGGCACTCAATCAGTTCCATGACATTCTTCCCGGCTCCTCCATCAAGGAAGTCTATGAGACAACCATTCCCCAGCTCACCCAGATTACAACAACCTTCGATGAAGCAGCCTCCCAGGCCCGCTCATTCCTGGCTTCCAACATAGCAAAGGCTGCCGAGGATGTAGTTGTTTTCAACACGTTGGATTTTGTCCGCAACGATCTATGCACCATCGAAGCTGCTTCGTATTGCAGCATTCATGACGAGACCGGCAGGCGTCTTCCTTCCTGCAAGCAAGGCTCAAAACTCCATTTCATCGCTTGCAAGGTACCGTCCAAGGGATGGAAGCGGTATCGATTGGGAAATGAGCACGCTGAATCAGAGAGCCCTTTCTCTTGGGCCGAACCAAACCTCAGCACGCCCTATTACGAGGCGACCTTTGCCGAAGATGGCTCATTGGCGCGTCTGTATGACAAGCAACAGAGGCGGGACGTGCTTGCACAAGGCAAGCGTGGCAATGTTCTATCCCTATCGGTTGACCTTCCCAAGGAGTATGATGCCTGGAATATCGGCAAGCAGGGTGCTTTGATGCAGTATGCCTTGGACGGCGAGGTGCGCTACCGCGTACTCTCTTGTTCTGAGGTTGGGATCACGCTCGAAGGTACATGGACGTGGCTCAAGTCGACCTACCGGCAGCGCATCACCTTCGGCGCCCACTCCAAGCGCATTGATTTCAACCTGCATGTCGATTGGAGGGAAGACCACCTGATGCTTCGTACAGCCTTCGACGTCGATGTCCGGGCTATGCGCGCATCGTATGACATCGCCTTCGGGGTGTGTGAGCGCAGCACCCATACCAACACGAGTTGGGATGAGGTGCAGTTCGAGGTGCCGGCCCACAAGTGGGTTGACCTGAGTGAGAAGACCCATGGGGTGGCGCTGCTCAGCAAACAATCGTATGGATACTCGGCTAAGGGTAATACCCTGACGCTCTCCTTGCTGCGCGCCCCCACCTATCCAAGCCCTCAAGCCGACAGGGGCGAGCATGACTTCTCCTATGCCCTTCTGCCTCATGCAGGTGGTTATGAGCAAGGCAAGGTGATCGAGGAGGGCTACGCACTTCATCAGAGCCTGATCGCCGAGCGTTCGGAGCAGGTGTGCGATAAGTTGGATGATCACTTCAGTTTGGTTGAAGCGACCGGCGATGGTGTTGTAATTGAGACCATCAAGAAGTGCGAAGAGCGGGCTTCGCTCATCCTGCGCTTGATCAGCATGGCAGGCAGGGATGGCGTATGTACGCTGCGTTCGGCGCTTGCAGTCAAACAGGTGTGGATATGTAATCTGGTCGAAGAACGACTCGAGCAACTGTCCGTGGCAGGACAAATGGTGGAGATTGCGATGAAAGGACATGAGATTGTAAGTGTGGAACTTGTCCTGAACGATGAATGAGGAGTTTTCATGCAAGAAGTAGATGAGACATTGAAAAAATTGGTTGCAGGGTTTTTGCCGGTGCTATATGCCCCCGATGATCCTGATTATGCTTCCCATAAACTGGCAAGTGCCATTGATGATGCCCATCGCAAGCTGTATCAGTTTTGGGAGTGGCCCCATGGGGTCGGTCTCTTCGGGCTGTGGAAGCTGTTTGAGAAGACCAAGGAGAAACAGTATTTGGATATTCTCACCCAGTACTACGATCAGCGTATCGCCCAGGGCTTGCCTGGAAAGAACGTCAACACGATGGCTCCCATCCTTGCACTCTCTTTCCTTGCCGAGTATACGAATAAACAGGCGTATATGGATATTGCCGTTGAATGGGTCGAGTGGGTGATGGAAGGAGGTCTTGACCGGACCGAGGAAGGCGGGTTCCAGCACCGCACCACCGATGATGAGAATCCCGGGGAGCTGTGGGACGACACCCTGATGATGACTGTCCTTGCGGTTGCCAATGTGGGGCGAATCCTTGGAAGACAAGAGTACATCGATGAGGCAGTCTACCAATTCCTGCTGCATGTTGAGTATCTGTGTGATGTGAAGAGCGGTCTCTGGTACCACGGGTGGACCTTCGAGGGGCGGCATCACTTCAGCGAGGCCTTCTGGGGTAGGGGCAACTGCTGGGTGACCATTGCAATTCCAGTATTTCTGGAGATGGTGGAGGTGAGCGCCTCTGTCAGCCGTTACCTGAAGACTGTGCTGGTGCGTCAGATCAAAGCCTTGGCAACGCTGCAGGATGAGAGCGGGATGTGGCACACTGTGTTGGACGACCCGACCAGCTATTTGGAGAGCAGTGCAACCTGCGGCTTCGGATACGGGATTCTCAAGGCGGTGAACATGGGTCTGCTTGACCGCTCGTACTGTGCTATATCGGATAAGGCATTGTGTGCGCTGCTTGCTGTGGTGGATAAGGACGGTGTGGTTCAGCAGGTCTCCTATGGAACCCCGATGGGACGGGAGAGCAAGAACTTCTACAAGGAGATTCCGCTGAGGCCGATGCCCTACGGACAAGCGCTTGCCATGCTGTTCCTGATGGAAAATCAAGGGTGATTCACCCTTGCAAACCGAGCGGATGGCCGGTATCGTTTTCCTATGGAACAGTGGGATAAGAGATTGTTATTCAAGCAGGATTTCTCGATCACCGTCAACAATGACAGAAGCCCGCTGTTCTATGTATTTGACTATGGGGTTCGCTCGGATTCCATGAATATGGAGTTCCAGCACTTTCACGACTTCTATGAACTTTTCTTCTTGGTGGACGACCATGCCAGTCATATCATCGAAGGGGAGTATTTCAGTTTGCAACGGTATGACTTGGTGCTGCTCAAGCCTTCCTTGTTGCATATGACGATGTATCCCAAAGGTGAAAATCCCAAATCCCGGCTCATTGTGGCGTTTCGCATCCCTCTCGAAGTACCGGGCTTGGAGCGTCAACTCAAGAGGCTGTTCACCGTCTTTGATGAGCAGCCTCCGATTTTTCGGTTTCCTCTGGAAGTGCAGGCTAAAGTCGTAGAGCTGCTCAATTCGATATACATTTTGGGTAGTGAGCTGCGAGTCGGATATGAGTTGATGGTTCACAGCAAGTTTCTTGAACTCTTATGGCTTCTCTTTACACATCGAAAGGCGAATACCTACGCCAAACAGGAGATAACCGATTCGATCACCCAGAAAATCTATGAAGTGACCAGCTATCTGCATACCCATTTTCAAGAGGAGTTGAGCCTGCAGCTTGTTGCTGACTATTTCACCGTCAGTTCATTTTATCTTTCCCACCAATTCAAGCGGGTGACGGGGTTGAACTTTGTGAACTATCTACAGCAGATCAGAGTAAAGAACGCCCAACAGTTGCTTCTCTACTCTCCGCTCAAGATCAAGGATATTTGCGAGCAGTGTGGTTTCTCCTCCTTCAGTCAGTTCAATCGGGTGTTCTCCAAGTTCTGCAGTGTTACTCCCTCAGCGTTCAGAAAGAATAGTGATCACCGATCGGAGCAGATGCTTCGATCCCTCGATCCGGAGCGCAATACCGATGCAACGCCCTCGAAGGCGCTGCAGAGCGAGGATGAGTATCGGGCGGTAAAGAAGAAGGAGCTGCTTACGAAAGAGACGGTACGGTGACGCAGCCGTCGGGAAGCAGGATTACCGACGGCCTCTCTATTCCTTTGGACTTTGCCTCTGCGATTGCACCATCGAGTGCCGCCTGCAGATCTGCAATCGGTTCAAGAAAAAGCGAAGCAACCTGTCCCTCAGTCAATTCGGTATATGCCATGACGTTCACCCGCTTGCAGACACTGGCCATCTTGGCCGCCTTGTGGTAGCCCAGCTTGTAGGACTTGTTTATCATCTGCAGTGCCTGGTCGGGTGAGCTGCAGGAACCCAACAGGTCGGCGAACTCTTGGTCTCCAATCCCTTCCCTGCACGCTGAGACGAGAATCAAAGTCCCTCCATCCTTGACGGCAAGCGCGCCGTTGTCGATGGCCTTCTGGGACTGATAGAGATTGATATCCATAGGGAACTTGGCGATTGAGACCACGATATCGGCTTTTTGAGGAATCGGCACACAAAACACACGGGTGGCGATTTCCACCGCTTTCCCAAAGCTTTCAACAATATCCCCGCCGGTCGCTGCTACCACGTTCTGTTCCTTGTCCAGGACGGTCATCAATGAGAAAACCGGAGCCTTGATGTGAGTCAGGGCATCCATCATATCCTCGTGGACGGGGTTTCCCTCCAAGGCCAAGGAGTGGGCTGTGTCACTGACGGCGAGCTTGTGGTTCGCTACGATGGTCTCGTAGCCGGCAATGCCCGGGAGGAAGGCTTTCCTTCCTCCGGTGAAACCTGCAAAGTAGTGGGGTTCGACACTGCCGGTTACCACGATGCGGTCGTAGGCGAAGAGCAGCTTGTTCAATAGGATCGGGGTTCCGTTGCGCGTCACCCCGATTCGCACCAGACTCGATGCATCCTTTGCTTCATGGCTGACCAGTCTGGGGGAAAGCCTTTCCTTGAAAGTCCCGAGCAGTTGGTCGAGCTCACCATCCTTTACCGGACGATGAGCTCCGGTTGCAACCAGAAGCGTCAGGTTGTCATCACTAATCCCTGCCTGTTCGAAGCACGGCAGCAAGGCAGCCAGCATGGCTTTGGTAGGAGTGGGGCGGGTGGCATCATTGATGATTACAAGAACGTTGGAGGCACCTTCCAGGAACGTCATGATTCCATTCCCCAGGGCCTGGGTAAGTGCCTCTTGTGCCCCAAGGGAGGGTATTTCATTGGGCTCGAAGATGCCGAGCAGCAGCTCATCGTCTATGCTCAGCAGTATATTCTCGCTTTTGTTGTAGGGGATGCTCACCAGCATACCTTACTCCTTGTCCCGCTCCCAGGCCTTCTCCATTGCCAGGATCAGGGGAAGCTTCTTGCCTGAAAGGAAGCGAACCATCGCACCTCCTGCGGTGCAGACATAGGAGTAGTCCTCCAGGTTGGTGAACTTTGTTGCTGCTGTGATGGTGTCGCCCCCGCCGATGACAGTGTAAGCATTGCATGCGGCAATGGCCTTCCAAATCTCCTTGGTCGCCTTCTCCCATCTGCTGTCCTCATAGACGCCGGCCGGTCCGTTTACAAAAACCGAGCCTGCCTTGGCAATCTCCGTCTTGTACAGCTCGATGCTCTTGCTGCCCAGGTCTGGGAAGAGTTTTGTCTGCAATTCATCACGTTCGACAATCTCAAGTACGTCTGACTCAAAACGCTCTCCATCCTTTTCATAGGCAAGGTCGAGGGGGGTGACGAAGCGATCGGGCCACACGGCGAGCAGCTCCCGTGCCTCATCGATGAAGTGTGTCAGATCGCGGTCCTGGAGGAACGTCCTGGTTCTCTGACCAAGTTCCTTGTTTTGGGCAAGCAGCATGACCAGGGCGGTGATGCCGCCGCACAGGATCTTGTCGGCGGTATTGTTGGCCAATACATGCTTCATCATGCCAAAGGCGTCGCTGATCTTTCCCCCGCCCAGAACAAAGATGCAGGGATGGATGGGATGTGACGCCACGTTGGAGAGGGCTGTGTACTCGGCCACCAGCTGTTTTCCACCTGCGGTCGGCAGAACTTCCTGGAATGCAACCATGGAAGGGCTGCTTCGATGAGCGGCGGCAAAGGCGTCGTTGACATAGAGGTCGAAGAGGGGTGCAAGTGAGCGTACCAGCCAGGTGCTCTGCATCTCCTGGGGTGCCAGTTTTACTTCTTTTTCGAATGCGGTGATCTCTTCGCTCAGATACCGAAGGTTTCCCAAGAGAACCGCTTCGCCTTCCTTCAATGCTTTCACCGTTTCAATCGCCTTCGGGCCGCAGACATCGTCAAGGTATGTGACCGTCCTGCCGGTCAAGCTGGAGAGGATGGATGCATGCTCCGATAGCGGGATGAGGTTCTGGTAGTCCAGGGTGTCGCCTTGGTGGGCGATGATGGCCACCTTCGCCCCTCCCTCAAGCAGGTGCGTGAGGGTGGGAGCGGCTTTCTCCAAACGGTTTGTATTGACGATTTTCTTGGTTGCCGGATCGATGGGGCTGTTGATGTCAGGGCGAAACAACACGGTTTTGCCCTTCAGTGCAACAGCATCGATGCTCGTCATGCGAATTCGGTTTACTTCTTCCATGTTCCAATCCCCAAGTAGGTGTTGGTTGCTTCGGTACCGCTCTTGCGGTCCAGCTGCATCTTCATAGCGGCACGGACGGCATCGATGTTCTCAGGGATTACCACCGACTCCTGGGGGATGTTGATGGCGAACATCAAGTCCTTTCCGCTCTTGACCACCGAGTCTCTCCACAAGGCGATCTCATACATGTCCCCACGGGGATTGCCGAGGTCGCGGGCATACCGGAAGAGGCTGGCGTCGCCCAAGAATCCCTCATCGATGGAGACCATTCGGATTCTGGGGTGCTTCTCGAACATGGCGATGGCTTCTTCAACAGAGATGTCCTTCTTGGGCGTCATAACCACGGTGATGATGTGCCCGTGGGTCACCGGTGTGTGGACAAGGATGCCGGTAGCCTCGACATGGGGCATGATGGTCATCAAATCGACAGCCTGGTGGCTGGGAGCCTTGTCGATCTGCAGGGCATTGGTAAGGCCGCGGTGATAGTCACCGGGGTCCGCTACGCGGCGGATGATTGTGATGGCAACCTTTTCCACCCCGACTTCACGGTCGATGCAGTCCACTGCACGGATGAGGCCGGTGGTATTGCAGCTGGTGAGCTTAAGATAGTCGACACCCAGACCTTTTTCATAGTTTGCATAACCATGGAAGAAGACATCGGCGATGGCATTCTTCTCCCCGCCTTGGAATACGGCTTTTTTGCCGTACTTCTTATAGATTTCCTTGTTCTTCAACCCGACTCCGGCACTGGTGGCGTCGAGCATGATGTCAACCTGCTTCACCAGGTCCTCAAGCGTGCCGCTGATGGGAATTCCAACAGCTTCAAGCGCTGCCGTATTGTCCGGTGCGGCGGTAAAGAACTTGTAGGGCATACCCTTTTCCTTGAGGGCCCGTACGCTGAGCGTTGGTGCCACATCGGCGACCCCGATTAGTTCCATGTCACCCTGCAGGGCGACTCCATCAGCGAGACGCTGTCCAATTACTCCGTATCCGGCAACGCCGACCTTGATTTTGTTCATTGTTGTTTCCTCCTGATTATCTCAAAAAATCTGTATTGTCAGAGGCTCTGCGCCTGCTCTGATTCCGGGGTCAATACAGTTACCTTGTTATGTTTTAGCACATTGCACGTAGCTGTATCTGTTATCGGCTTATCGGTGATAAGAAAATCGAGCTCAGAGAATTCACAAAACACATTCACTCCTGCCATAGTGAATTTTGATGCATCAACCACCCCATAGGCCTGCTTGGCGGATCTAACCATCAGTCGCTTTATTTCCGCCTCATAGGGATTCAGTGTCTCCAGACCTACGCTTTGACGAACTCCGCTTGCACCTACGAAAGCTTTATTAACCTCAATTTTTTTAAAGAAGGCTTCGGCATCAGGTCCTTGGGTGGACATGTTTTGGCTGAACAAGTGCCCACCGGCAAATAAGAGTGATACCTTTGTTGGTGCTAAAATGTTGGCGATCGGCAGTGAGTTGGTAACAATGGTGAGGTTGTTTTTCTGGGTGAGTAGTCTGGCAATTTCTAAGGTGGTGGTACCTGCATCAAGAATGACGGTATCATTGTCTTGTATGAGCTTTGCAGCGATATGGGCGATGATTTGCTTTGCAGAGCGATTGATGTTTTCCCTTTGTTGGAATGCACTTTCCAAGGATTTCTTGAGCACAAAGGCTTCTCCACGCCTACGCATGATGCATTGTTTTTGCTCCAGTAGCGTTAAATCCCGTCTAATCGTGGCTTCTGAAGCAGGAATCTGTGAAAAGAGTGTATGTATGTTGATTGAGCCACGCTCTTCGATAAATCGGAGAATCGTGCTCTGACGAGTGTTCAAGCTTTTCACTAGTACCTCCTGCCTCATACACCATCCATCATATGACAAGAAATATATGTTTGCAAGAAATAGTTTCAAATTCAGTCATTAATGATCATTATTTGATTGTATGAGATTGGATATGAAAGAAATATCTGCGTTTCGTCAAGCCATTCTTGCTTTATGCCGAGCCCTGCCGTACTATCGGAGTTGTGGAACACTGCTTCTCTGACGTACAGGTACTCTGGGCTTCTCGCTTTGACTACCAAAATGATTGGTCGTTGAGGGTTCATGCGCATGACCACTACTATCAAATCATCCATTTCCTGGAAGGCTCGGCACAGGTTCAGGTGGGGAAAAGGGTGGTGAAAGCACAAGGCAATCTGCTTATGTTCCTTCCTCCGGGTGAGATGCATGGGATACTGCAGGTATATTCAGAGAAGTTGTGCACATTGGACATCAAATTCACCATCACCAATCCAACCCTTGCGAATGCCTGCAACGTCATTCCTGTGCTCAGTCTCCCTTCCGGCGATACCCTCAGCCACATTATGCAAAGCATTCTGCAACAAGGCGTGTTGAAACCTCCGCTCTATCAGTCGATGTGTTCAGTACAGATGGGGATGTTGCTCATCGAGCTTATACGGAATTTCCAGACTCACAGCAATGATCCGATCATCAAACAAAATGTCGATATCCCCATCGAGCGGGTACATCACCCACTTGTCAGGGATGTGTTGCGGTATCTCGATTCCAGAAGTCTGGATGTACTGTGCTCCGAGGATCTGGAAGCGGTATTTTCGGTCAGTTATCGCTATTTAAGCCAGCTGTTCAAGCAGGCTTTGGGGTGCACCCCGATAGCCTATGCCCAAAAAAGCAGGATTGAAACGGCGAAGACGCTGCTGATATCCACTAATGCGACAATCAAGCAAATCAGCGAAAAACTTGGATATGCCGACATTCATCAGTTTACTAAAAGTTTCTGCAAACTGGTTGGCTTGCCTCCTGCTCGTTGGAGAGAACAGGAGCTCAACTTTATTTGCAAGGATGTGAATATAGATCCTGACTTTTCCAACCAGTATTTCCTGGAGACAGGCTCCTCGTTCCCGAAATGACAACAACATGACCAATTTCGACAAATACAGATGCCTGCCCTGCCTCGTATAGTGAACATATCCTATACAAGGAGGCCGCTATGCCTACAACCATGACGTACGCCGATCTTGCTTTACTTTCCGAGCGCGAAGCCAAAGGTGACTATCAGAAGGTTGCCATTCTTGAAGAACCTTACAAGCTTTCTTTGGCGAAAGCTGCAATACCTGAACCATCCGATACTGAAATTCGGGTGAAGGTGATCTATGTGGGAATCTGCGGCTCGGACTTAGAGGCCTTTAAAGGAACACGCAATCCGGAATTCATCACCTTGCCTGCAAGACTTGGGCACGAGGTAGCTGGAATCATCGACAAAGTTGGGTCCAATGTTCTCGGCCTGAAAGTCGGAATGAAGGTAGCCTGCCGGTATGTGTGGGGTGCCTATGCGCAGTATATCGTATGCAAGCCGTTCAATGTACAGGTAATGCCCGATTCATTCCCGCTGAAATCCATCAGCCTGATTGAGATTCTTCCTGGTGTCATTCATGCAGCAGAGCTTTCCGCCATCGACTCGGGGAAGCGGGTTCTTATCATCGGCCAGGGTGTAAGCGGTCTGATGCTCACGCAGGTGGTTTCTCTGTATTCCCCTTCTGCTTTGGTGGTAACCGACCACAAGAAGAGGAATCTGGAACTTGCCAAGAGCTATGGAGCAACCCAGACAATTCAAATTCCCGTTGATAAGATTGATAATGCGCCGTATGTGCTACAGGCTCATCCCGAGGGGTATGATGTGGTCATCCCTTGTCTCTTGGAAGGGGACTGCGTGGTGGATGCAATTTCCTGCTGCAGAATTGGAGGAAAGGTGGTGATGTATGGAGGAATAGGAAAGACATCACAACCCGTCGACTATTTTGCAATGCACAGAAAGCGTGCTGAAATTCTCTCAACCGAACCAAAACGTGATATCGATATGTATCGCTATTTCAAGGAAGGCATATCCCTGGTGACCGATGGCCTGATCAGGACTCATGACTATATCGATAGAATCTACCCATTGGAGGCAATCCAAGAAGCATTCGAAGTTCGAGCAGAGAATTCCAATGATGTCATACATGTCTTGATCCAGGTTGCAGAGGAGATTTGATATGAAGAATGGAGTTTACAATATCGGGTTTCTGGGATATGGCGGGGTCGCCCGTAATCAAATGAGACCAGCGGTAGAAGCCTGCAAGCGGCTGAATTTATACGCGATTGCCTCTGCCTCGCAACAGAAAATCGAGGATTTCTCCGGGGTTCTGTATCAAGATTACCAGAGTCTGCTCGATGATCCGCAGGTTGATATTATCTATATAGCCCTGCCTAATACGCTGCATGCCGGATATGTCCTTGCCTGCCTTCAGAAGGGTAAGCATGTCATCTGCGAAAAGCCGCTTGCCATGCGGGAAGAGGAGGTGGATGCCATCATGCAAGTCTCCTTGAAAACCGGATGCAAGGTGATGGAAGGCTTCATGTATCGGTACATGGATAGGATGCAAATCTTGCAGAAATTGCTTGAAGAGAAGGTCATCGGGGAGCTGACGCTTATCCAGTCGTCGTTCTTTTCATTGCGCGAGAGACTGAAGGGCATTCGAGCCAACCCTTCCTTGGGAGGGGGAAGTCTCTGGGATTTAGGCTGCTATCCCATCAGCCTTATCAGCTTTCTTACAGGTGGAGAGAATCCTCTCACGGTCCAGGTGATGGCTAAACGCGAGCAAGGCGTGGATGGCTACATGGCAGGACAGTTGGGATACGGCAGCGCTCTGCTCGCTTCCTTCTCTTGCGGTTGGATCTCCGAGGTGAGAACCATTGAAACCCGGCTGATCGGGACAAAGGGAGTCATTGAAATCCAAAGACTGTTCAATTGGGAACAGGGTTCGATTCGCATACTGACCAAGGACGATGACAAGCAGATGCTTCTCGATGCAGAAGATCCATTCCTCAAGGAACTTGATGCATTCATAGGGCATATTGAGACGAATTCTGCACTAGGGATGCCACTAGAGGAGAGCAAGCGAATCATCTCGTTGATGCAGAGACTAGAGACTTCAATTACATGGATCTAGGACAGGAAAGGAAAATTTCTCCCTAGCTCGCCCATTCTGGTCTATACTGCATGCAGGAAATAGTTCTGCTTGCTACGCTTGCTGATGGAGTACTCATGAAAGGTGGAGCGTCCAAAATTCCTGTCATCTCAAAGTTTATTGGCTCGAAATACAGCATTCGGGCCAAATTGATTATCATGTATTTGTTGGTGGCCACCTTACCGATCATCATTATCTCCATCATTTCTTATACCTTGTCGTTTCGAGCAATGCGGAGATCTGCTGTTGATACATTTTTCACAGTTGCCGACCAGTTGAACAACAATATCGAGTTGTTGCTGCTGGACAGTAAAAACTTCCTAAAAATCGCTGAATCAGAACAGGTTCAGAACTATCTCTACCGGTCCACTGATGAGGAAACTAAGTATAAGAATGCTATGGAAGTAGTGACTCTCTTCAAAAGTTATAGAAACTTGTTTGATTTCACCAACTACATTGCCAATGTTGTTATTCTAAACAGAAATGGCAGTCATATCAGTGAGCATCGTGGCGTCTATGACCTGCCTGTCGGAATCGACGAGCTTGAGATAGTGCAGGAGATCCGCAAGTATGGCGACCGTATTTCCATCATTCCTGCAGAGAAGCACCCATACATGATTCCTGAGAGCACACAGGGGTATCTCTCCATCTGCCAGGTGATCCGAAAGAACATTACTCATGAGGAGTTGGGTTATATTATTGTTAATGTCAGGATTGACACCCTGCATAACCTCGTGGATACCATTTCCATCTCACCTCCTGGTGATTTCTTCATTGTGGAGGGGCTGGACAACTTCATCTACCCGCGCACGTTTGCCTATGAAGAGGGACTGCTGCCAAGCAATCGGATAGAGCAGATTCGCACAGAACAAAGCGGCTATTTCACCGAATCCTATAAGGGTGTGGACTCCTTTTTTGTATTCAATACACTGGGGTTGACAGGGTGGAAGATTATCGGGCGTTCTGACAGTAGAAATCTGCTTGCCGGTGCCATCACCATCCGCAATACAACCTTTCTGCTTTTGCTGGTGACGATGACCATTTCTGTCCTCATGTATGTCTATATTTCCAGCAGACTGACGCATCCGATCAGAAATCTGAAACAGTCGATGACCCTCGTCGAGCAGGGGGACCTTGACTTACAAATAACGACTGTTTCAAAGGATGAAATCGGGGATTTGACGCATAGTTTTCACTCAATGGTCGGGAAAATCAAGGAGCTTCTGGATATCACCCGTGAAGAGCAGATGCTCTCAAAGAAGATGGAATTTCGTGCGCTACAGGCTCAGATCAATCCCCACTTCCTCTACAACTCACTGGAATCGATACTTTGGATGGCGGAAGCCGGCAAGAAGGAAGATATTCTCACCATCACCAAGTCGCTTTCAAACTTCTATCGCATCAGTTTGAGCAAGGGTGATTACAAGATTCCTATACGCAATGAGATTGCACATGTGGAGAATTATCTCATCATCCAGAAGTTGCGGTACCGTGACATTCTCTCGTACAAGATTGAAGTTCCCCAAACCCTGTATCAGTATACAATCATCAAACTGGTCCTGCAGCCGATTGTAGAGAATGCCCTGTATCACGGTATTAAGAATAGACGCGATATGGGAACGCTACTTATCAAGGGGTATGAAGAGCCTGACGCCATTGTGCTTGAGGTGAGTGATGATGGCATGGGTATGGATGCAGAGCAGATTCAGAGTATTGAGCACATGCTGAACATACCCATTACATCTAACACACTCTCTGCAAGCTATGGACTGAGGAATATCCATCAGCGCTTGAAGCTGGAGTATGGAGAAGGGATGGGAGTGCACATAAAAAGCGAACGGTCGGTTGGGACTGTAGTCAGCATCCGCATTGCCAAGGAGCCGTATGATGTATAAAGCAGTACTCATCGAGGATGAAATAATAATTCGTGAGAATATCAGGGAGAACTTTCCTTGGGCGGAAAATGGTGTTTTGCTTGCAGGAGAAGCCTCCGATGGAGAGACGGCATTGCAGCTTATTGAGGATGTGAACCCTCAAATTGTCATTACCGATATCAAGATGCCGTTTCTGGACGGCTTGGACTTAAGCCGTATCATCCTTTCCCAGATGCCTTGGATCAAGGTAATCATCATGACCGGTCATGATGACTTTGAACTTGCCCAGCAAGCCTTGAAGATAGGAGTAAGCGATTATCTACTCAAACCGGTCGGCATGGAGGAGCTGAAGGCAAGCCTGCATTCGGTAATCCAGAGAATCGATGATGAGCGTGCGCATCTTGATAATATTGAGAAACTGCAAACCGAGATGGAGATCAACAAACAGTTTTTGCAGAAGGAGTTTCTCAGTAATCTGATCGCCGGGGTGCTGAGCGTCTCTGAAATCTTCGATACGGCAACATCGCTAAATATCGCAATCAAGGCAAAAGCCTACGGGGTTATTGTCCTGAACTTGGAAATGCAGCCAGCCTCCGTATCAGAGGAGTTCATTAAAGCCGGTTCCATCATCAATACATTGCAGACCGACGATGTATTGTTGATACGATCAAGTCTCAAGGAATATATCCTTTTGATGAAGGGTGCTAGTGAGAGAGCCTTGCAAAATGACAGATACCGCATCAGCCAGTCGATCAAACGGGAGCTCGAGCGACAAACAAAAGTACAGGTAAGTCTCTCCATCGGAGGAGTGAAGAGTCGACTCCAGGATATTCATGAGTCGTACGAGGAGGCGCAAAAAACGGCCAAGCTCTCCTATCTCTTTGGGAAAAACAAGGTGGTAGGATTTGAGGACACGACCATGCTCAACCCCTATCAAGGAGCGAAAATCCCCTTTGAGCGTTCGGAGATTTCTGACTTTTTAAGAATCGGCCTTAAGGATGAATTGGAAGACTTTATAGCTCGACATATCCTGCGTTTTGAGGCATTCCCGTCCAATCTCTTTTTCACCATGCTTGCCCGCTTTAATGTGTTCTACGAGACAACCTTGTTCTTGGAGGAGATCGGGTACTATCAGCAGAGTATGGAATCGAATCAGCAACTCAATCTCTTGATAACCGAGTGCACAGAGAGCTTGAGTTTGGACGAAGTAATTGAACAGACCAGGCAACTATTTGCCTTTGCCCTGCAACAACGGGAACAACAAAAGACTCAGACCTACGAATCGGTCATCAATAAGGTGAAAAACTTTATCAAGGCCAACTATCAACACAGGACACTGCAACTTTCGGATGTTGCCAATCATGTGAATATGAGTTGCAGTCACCTCAGTACAATCTTCAATCAAGAGACGGGTATGAGTTACACAGACTATGTTTGCGAGATTCGAATTGCCAAGGCTAAAGAGTTGCTCTCCCTTGGATCACTGCGCTCGGCGGAAGTGGCCTATGCAGTGGGATTCAGTGATCCTCACTACTTTTACACAATCTTTAAAAAGGTAACCGGTATGACTTCAAGCGCTTATCGGATGAGTGTAAAAGGTGCCGATATCGAAGTATAAAATTTTTAGGTGGGGAGCACGAGTTCAAAAAATTTTCTACACTCCAAAGTCTTTCTTATGAATGATTTTCAACTCCGTCCCGATTTAATTCTATTGTGGGCTGAAAAAAACGGCTCATATACTTTAGGCAGATATTACGAACAATCTTTCACATTCACCAAAAAAAAGGGGGAGAATTATGAAAAGACGTAGTGTAATCACCACCGTGGCTATCGCGCTCGTGCTTCTTGCCGTGTCATCCCTGTTGTTTGCAGCTGGATCGTCAGAAGGCAAAGCTGGAGCCGCAAAAACCAAGACGTACGCAATCGTGTATCCAATCGTACACCCGTTCTTCGAACCGGTGACCGATAGTGCTGAAGCGTATGCAGAGAAGATGGGGTACAAGGTCATTACCAGAGCCCCTGAGGGAGTAGGAGTCAATCAACAAATTGAGATCATGGAAAATCTGATCGCAATGAAGGTTGATGGTATTGCAATCGTTCCGACCGATCCTGATGCTTTGGCACCGTATATCGACAAAGCTATCGATGCAGGAATTCCGACCATTTGTTTTGAATCCGACAACCAGGAAAGTAAGCGATTGGCGTTCTTGGGAACGTACAATTACAATGCTGGTAGACACCTTGGCTCGGTCGTAGGGCGTGAACTCAATGGGAAGGGGACGATGATCATCTGTACCGGTCTGCCCACCCAGAGAAGCTTGAACGAGCGCATACAGGGTATCCAGGATGAGCTGAAGGAAAACTTTCCTGGCGTGAAAATTCTCGACATTCAGACCGGACAGGGTGACCCGAACTTGACTGTCAACGTCATTGAGACACAAATTCAGTCGTATCCCAATTTCGATGTTTTCACCAGCATCGATGCAACAGGCGGACCTGCTGCTGTGGCAATCTGGAAATCCCTTGGCTGGACGGCAGATGACCATATGATCATCACATTCGATAACATGGAAGAGAACATCCAGGGAATCCGTGATGGCCAGGTAACCTCTGTCGTATCCCAAAAGCAGTGGCTCTGGGGTGAGATGATCCTCAAGACCCTGGACGACATTGTTGCTGGAAAGAGCGTTCCAGACTCCACAGATACCGGAACGGTTGAAATCACCAAAGCTAATGTTGAAACCTACATGAGCAATTGATGTATTGGACTTCAGCGATATCCTCTGGGGTATCGCTGAATCTCTGTGTTTCCAAACAGCTTTCGGTGTTAGGGAAGCTGTCATGAAATAGGTGTCTTGACCATGAACAAAGTAATAACAGGCAAACAAATTAGGATTTGGGCTACCGACCTTAGAAAAAACAGGATGACCGGGCTCATCGTGCTGATGGTTCTTCTGATACTTATCCTTTCCTTATTGCGGCCGGACACCTTTTTTTCTTCGACTAATCTATTCAACATTCTCAAGCAGGCAAGTATTGTCTCCATTATCGCCTTCGGTCAAACCTTCATTATGGTCTCGGGGGGAATCGACCTCTCGGTCGGCTACTCCTTGGGCTTGTCCGGAGTAATCATGGCCGTTATGATTACCGCCGGTTTTTCTCCTATGCTGGCCATACTCGGCGGATTGGGAATCAGCTGTCTTATCGGTTTGGCCAATGGTGTCATCATTACCCAATTCAAGCTGCCTCCCTTCATCGTCACCCTGGGCTTGGCCAAAATTGCCAGAGGAATTATGTATGTATTAACCCGCGGTTATCCGATTCCTGTTCGCGACCCGTTTGTAATCGGGGTGGGAAACAAGTATCTTGGGCCGTTTCCCATTATGTCTCTCATTATGCTCGCGCTCTTTGTTGTCTCAGCCTTTGTATTGGGAAAGACGGTTTTCGGCTTGAGAACAAAGGCCATAGGCGGCAATGAAACCGCCGCCCGACTTTCAGGTATAAAAGTTACTCGTCATAAAATTATGCTCTATGTGCTTACTGGTTTGCTCTGTGGTATTGCCGGAATCATCATGGCTGGTCGTGTGAACTCAGGCAATCCAAACTCGGGTGTAAACTTCGACCTGGACTCAATCGCTGCCGTAATTGTCGGAGGAACCGCCATGAGTGGCGGCGAGGGTACGGTAATCGGAACCTTGCTGGGCGCTTTGATCCTTCAGATAATCAGCAACGGATTGGTACTGATGAATGTAAGTATCTACTGGCAGACAATCGTAGCTGGTGTGCTGATCATTTCCGTATGCGCCTTGGATAGTTTCTCCCATTCGAGAAATCAGGCATAAGGGAGGATTTTCTATGCAGTCCAACTATATACTGGAGATGCAAGGGATAACCAAACGTTTCCCAGGCGTGGTTGCCCTCGAAAATGTCTCATTCAATTTGATGAAGGGAGAAATTCACGCCCTCATCGGTGAGAATGGGGCTGGGAAGAGCACACTGATGAAAATTCTCGGTGGTGTCTATATACCCGATGAAGGTTCCATCTTTCTTGAGAACGAGCCGGTTCAGTTCCATACTCCACGCGAATCTTTGGCCCACAGTATCAGTGTCATTTACCAGGAATTCAATCTGGTTCCGACCCTCAGCGTTGCTGAGAATATTTTCCTTGGCAAGGAGTTGATAGCCAAGAATCGATTGGCAGCTGATCGAAAGACAATGGAAGCGGAGGCGGCCAAGGTGATGGCAAAGTTGGGTCTTTCGAATTTTGATTGCTCTGTATGGGTCAAGCATCTAAGTGTTGCACAACAACAATTGGTGGAAATCGCAAAGGCTATTTACAATAATGCCAAGATTCTTGTCATGGACGAGCCTACTGCAGTGCTCAGCCCCAACGAAACAGGCCTTCTTTTCAAGCTTATGCGTGACTTGCGTTCCCATGGGCTTTCCATCATCTATATATCCCATCGACTATCGGAAATTCTTGATCTCTCCGACAGAGTCACCGTGCTGCGTGACGGCAAGTTTGTCGTTGAGCTGGAAAATAATCGAGATCAGGTCCACGAGACGGACTTGGTGAAATACATGGTTGGAAGGGATTTGAAGGATACGTTTCCGATGCGGGAAAACCTCGAATTCGGCGACACCATTCTCGAGGTCAAAAACCTGACCAAGAAGGGGATGTTTTCCGATATCTCATTCTCACTTCGCAAAGGTGAAATCCTTGGATTTTCCGGTTTGATTGGTGCAGGAAGAACCGAGGTGATGAAGGCTCTATTCGGGTACTATCCCGTCGATTCGGGGGAAATCTTTGTCGAGGGAAAGGAAGTTCATATCAGATCGGTCAGCGATGCCATCAAGCATCGCATCGCCCTCATTCCAGAGGACCGTAAGCGGGAGGGCTTGGTGTTGGTGCTTTCCATGGCACAGAACATGGTTTTGACGAGCATCGATTTGGTTCAACGCTATGGGATTCTGATTAAGAAACAGTTCAACAAGGTAGTGAATTCCTATATCGAGGAGCTTTCAATTCGACCTGCACTTCCGAATCGTAAGATTAAGGATTTCAGCGGCGGCAACCAGCAGAAAGTCGTGGTTGCCAAGTGGTTATCCAATAATCCACATATTGTAATTCTTGACGAACCTACCAGGGGAATCGATGTCGGGGCCAAGGTCGAGATTTATAAATTGATCAATGCGTTGGCCCAGTCGGGTCTGGGAGTAATCTTCATCTCATCTGAACAGTTGGAGGTGATCGGCATGTGTGACCGGGTGCTGGTCATGCACAACGGAAGGATGAGCGGAGAGTTTGAGAGGAGTCAGGTGACTGAAGAAGGTCTTATGGCCGCAGCTGCCGGGCTTCGTGCACTGAATAAATAAGGGGGATTCTATGAAGCATTATGATTTGTTCATTGACAACAAGTGGGTGAAGAGCTCCATCGGTGAAACGTTTACATCAACGTGTCCAGCTACCGGGGAGGTGCTTGCATCGTTTGAGGAAGCCGGTCTCGACGATGTTGACAAGGCCTGTCAGGTTGCCAGAAGAACGTTCAATAGTGGTGTCTGGTCGAGAATGGAAAACAATGAGCGCGCCAAAATCATGCTCAAGGCTGCCGATATCATGCAGCGTCGTTGGGATGAGTTGTGCAGAATGGAAGCTCAGGATACCGGTAAGCCGATTCATGAAGTCGAAACAGGAGATATGCCCTATTCAATCTATGCATTTCGGTATTTTGCAAATATTGCACGTGAGATAAACGGCGAACTCATCCCGGTTGCCAACGAACCCTACATGCATGACTACATGACATATGAGCCGTATGGAGTGGTTGCCATTATCAGTCCTTATAACTTCCCGTTGCACCTGCTGACCCGCAGTCTTGCCCCGGCTTTGGCTGCAGGAAATACGACGGTATGCAAAGCTTCTTCCATGACTCCTTGGACAACCGCAGTGTTGGGTGAAATCATTGAAGAGGCAGGGTTTCCAGCCGGTGTGGTAAACATCATCTCCGGAAAAGGAAGTACTGTAGGTGAAGCATTGGCCTCTCATCGTGAGGTTGATGTTGTAGCACTTACCGGGTCCGAACAGGTAGGTCGGAGACTGTTGGAACTGTCCGCCAGGTCGGAGATTATTAAAAAGAATGTGCTTGAACTGGGAGGAAAGGGACCTGTCATTGTGGAACCCGATTGCCGCTATGAGGACACCGTGGTTGGAGTGGCCGACGGACTGTTGCTGAACGGTGGGCAGGTATGCTGTGCGCAGACCCGTCTGTTGCTCCATGAGTCGCTCTATGACCGCTTTATTGCAGATCTCTGCAAGGAACTTCAAAAACGCAAACCCGGTGACATCCTCGATCCAGAAACCCGATTGGGCTCTATGATCAACAGGGCCCAAATGGAAAAGGTCCACAAAACCGTCATGGATGCCGTCGCCGATGGTGCTACCTTGGTCTGTGGAGGCGAGCCGTTCAGTGGACCTCTCTTTGACAAGGGGTCTTTCTACAAACCGACCTTGCTGTGTGATGTACGAGAAGACATGAAATGCTACCGTGAGGAAATTTTCGGACCTGTGCTTGTGGTGATGAAGTACACATCCTTGAATGAGGCCATTGACTATGCAAACGCCTCAAAGTTTGGTTTGGGTGCAGGAATTTTCTCGGAGAGCCATAAAACCATTCATTATGCAGCCCAACGCCTCAATGCAGGTTCGATCTTTGTGAATATGCCCAACACTGCTCGGATGAACGCTCCATTCGGAGGGAACCGCAACAGTGGTATCGGGCGCGAATATGGGAAGACTGGATTGCACGAGTACCTGCGAACCAAGAATACCATATGGAATATGGCATTTGGCTACCCGCAGGAGCAGCGTGATATCTACTTCTGAGTTATACTAACTTCCTTTGCGTGGGAGTCCGTGTTGAGGTGGGGAAGACCCACCTCAACACATTTGTGGATAGAATAATGCCCTCTCAAATATCTGAGAGGGCATTGGATGAATTTCCTAAATTCCTGCAGTAGTGCGGATATAGGCTCGTGCCTTCATTGCATATTCGAGGGGGTTGGCTTTTGCAGGATCCTGCTCGGCTTCCACCACCCACCAACCCTTGTAACCGGCTTTGATCAGTTCATCAAGAATAGGCTTGAAGTCGATGCAGCCATCACCAGGGACGGTGAATACGCCTTCAAGTACTCCCTTAAGGAACGACCACTTCGCAGAGATGGCCATCTGGCGCTTGTCTGCGCGCACATCCTTGAGGTGTACGTGACGGATGCGGCTCATCCACTTGGTCAGCACTTCCATCGGATCCTCTCCGCTGAATACCAGGTGGCCGCTGTCGTAGAGCAGGCCCACCAGGTCAGGGTCGGTTTGTTCCATCAGGCGGTCGATTTCACCTCTGGTCTGCACCCCGGTTCCCATGTGGTGGTGGTAGGTGAGCTGCATTCCCATCTCCTTGGCCTTGTTGCCAAGCTTGTTCAACCCTTCGGTCAGAAGTTTCCACTCTGCCTCGGTATTGACCGGCTTTGCATCGAAGACAGGCAGGTCCTGCCTGCCTTGGATGGAATTGCCCTGTTCGGCGACTCCGACGATGGTCGCCCCCATGGTCTTGAGGAATGTGCAGTGCTGTATAAAAGCCTTTTCCACTTCTTCGTAGCTTTGGGTGGTCAGATAGGTGCTGAACCAGGCGTTGCAAATCTGAAGGCCCCTGAGCTTCAGTGCTTTCTTAAGCACCTCGGTGTCCTTGGGATACTTATTGCCCACTTCACTGCCGGTAAACCCAGCAAGTGCCATTTCACTGACACACTGTTCAAAGGTGATGTCGCCTCCAAGCTGCGGGAGGTCGTCATTGGTCCATCCGATCGGGGCTATTGCAAGTTTTATGGCCTCTTTGCTCATACTGTGTTCCTTTTAGAATTGTCGTGTCTTTGCAATCTCGGATTGCAATTCAGTCCAGGCTTCAACAACCTTGGGGTTGTTGGAAACCTCTGCAGTACCCACGCGCCACCAAGAGTCGTAGCCCTTGGTCATGGACTTGGGAGCCACATGGCAGTGGATCAACGTCGATACCTTCTCGGCCAAGGCCTGCTTCACAGCCTGCTCCAACTCCTCGATAGTATCGGCTCTCAAGCCAACCGCACCCCAGCTTTGAGCATTGAGTGCATAGTCGACCGAGAGGGAGGAACCGGTCAATCGACCCGTCTCATCCTCGCGCCGTCTCCACTCGTTGCCGTAGTGGACAATGCCCTGGCTGTTCTGCAGGTTGTCGATGCAGTGGAAACCGGCGTTGTCCAGCACCACTACAATAATTTTCCTTCCTTCCTGGATGGATGTAAGCAGTTCGGTGTGCAACATGGTGTAGGCTCCATCGCCGATGATGGTCACTACTTCGCGGTCAGGATGGGCGATCTTTGCTCCAAGGGCCGCCGCCACTTCATATCCCATGCAGGAGAAGGCATACTCCATGTGATAGGTTCCCCGCACCCGCGTTCTCCATACCCGTTGCATATCGCTGGGAATCGAGCCTGAGCCGGAAACCACGATGGCCGAGGGTGGAAGCAGGCGGTCGTTGAGCTCGCCCAGCACCCGTGCCTGGGAGAGCGAAGAGGGAACAACTTCCTGATAGAGGCGGTCGACCTCTTCTTTCCACAGGTTTCGCTCCGTCTCAATGGCCCGGCCCCAACTACTCGTGTAGCCGGACAGCTGAGGCTGAGAGAGCAAAGCTTCCAAGGTGAGCTTGGCATCGGCAACGATGGGAAGGCTGTTGAGTTTATAGGCATCGAAGGACGCAACGTTGATCGAGACAAACTCACATGCCGGGTTCTGGAAAAGCCACTTCGAGCAGGTGGTGAAGTCACCGAAACGGGTACCCACCCCTATGATCAGGTCACTTACCTTGGCCAAGCGGTTCGCCGCCTGGCTGCCGGTGGTCCCGATACCCGAAAGGTTGAATGGATTATCCCAAAGGACGGTTCCTTTCCCAGCCTGTGTCTCGGCAAACGGAATGGCAAAACGCTGGCAGAACGCTGCCAATGCATCGCCGGCTTCGCTGTACCGTACACCGCCGCCGCAGATGACCAAGGGCTTGGTCGCCTTGGACAACAGCTTGGCGAGGCGATCGAGCTGGCTCTTCGTCGGTATTCTTCGCTCAATATAATGCACCCGTTTGGCAAAGAATTCGAGGGGGTAGTCGTAGGCCATGCCCTGCACATCCTGGGGGAGGGCGATGGTCACTGCTCCAGTGTCGGCAGGGTCGGTGAGGGTGCGCATTGCGTTGAGCATGGCACTCATCAACTGCTCAGGACGATTGACCCGGTCCCAGTACCGTGATACCGAGCGGAATGCGTCATTGGCAGTGTTGGTGTAATCGACAGGGGTCTCAATTTGTTGAAGAACCGGGTCGGGCTGACGGGATGCAAAGACATCACCGGGAAGAAGGAGCACCGGAATGTGGTTTGCTGTCGCCGTACCGGCTCCTACCACCATATTCAATGCTCCGGGGCCGATGGAGCTGGTTACCGCCATGATTTTTCTTCGGTTGTGCTCCTTGGCAAACGCCGTTGCTGCGTGGACCGCTCCCTGTTCATTCTTTGCTTGATAGAAGGGCAATCCATTCTGCTCATCAGCCAAAGCTTCCCCGATGCCTACCACACAGCCGTGGCCGAAGATGCCGAAGACACCCTCGACAAATTTGGATTCCTCTCCGTCGAACCAGATGTATTGGTTGTCCAGAAAGCGCAACAGGGCTTGCGCCATAGTCAGTCGTATCGTTGCCATGCGTCTCTCCTTAGAGCCCGAGCTCTTTCTTCATCTCTGCTATGGTAACCGGCTTTCCTTCCTTCAGGCTCTTGCCGGCGGCAAGGGCCGCAACCATATCCTCAAGACCATCCTCTCCGCTGACAAGTACGTCGGTATCTTCGACGATGGCCTGGGCGAAGGAGACAACCTCATCCACGAAGGCATCCTTGTACCGCTCAAGGAAGAAGTAGAGGGGTTTGTCGGCAGCTACATGCTCAACAGTTGAAAGGGTGACGGTCGAGGGGGTGTCGTTCTCTGCCTTTGCACACCCTTTGGAACCGAAGACTTCAACGCGTTGGTCGTAGCCATAGACCGCCTTGCGGGAGTTGTCGATGACACCGATCGCCCCATTGGCGAAGGTGAGGGTGACGATGGCGGTATCGACATCACCGGCCTTGCCGATCTCTGGATCGACAAGTACAGCTCCGGTTGCGTGTACACTGACAATCTCACTGCCTGCCTGGTAACGGGCCATATCAAAGTCATGAATCATCATATCGAGGAAAATTCCTCCCGACACTGCTGCATAGGCGGCTGTCGGAGGAGCCGGGTCGCGGCTGGTGATCTTGACAATGTGGACATCGCCGACCTTGCCGGTTTTGGTCAGCTCTCTCACCTGACGGAAATTGTGGTCGAAGCGGCGGTTGAAGCCGAGCTGTAGTTTTACCTTATGAGCTTTTGCTGCCTTGATGGCTTCCAAACCTTTCTTTACTGACAAGTCAATCGGCTTCTCACAGAAGATGTGCTTGCCTTCCTTTGCAGCAGCAATGGTATAGTCGGCATGGGTTGCAGTGGAACTGCAGACCATGATGGCGTCGATGTCGGGGTGCTTGATCAAATCCATGGCTTCCTTGGTGACAACCCGGATTCCCAAGCCCTTCGCCCAAGCTTCCATCTGCTCATTCATCAGGACATCGCTGATGCCCACCACCTCCACCGATTTTACGAATTTGGTGATATTCTCTGCATGCAGCTTGCCGATCCGGCCGGCTCCGATAATACCGATTCTCACAACCTTGCTCATCTATGATCTCCTCTCCACTTGGAAATTCCTGTACGATTTTCCCTACATTTTGAAAACGTTATCATGTATATGTTGAGTATACTACGCACCAGTTTTTTGTAAAGAGTTTTTACGTGGTTGAGATATTTTTATCCCTATTGGTACTGCAAAAAGTGTTTGACAAAGCACAAAAGTAGTGTAAACATGTATTTGATGGTAACGTTTTCAAGTGTCATGAGGAGTTTAAGAGGTTGTATCCACATGGATGCCGCCCATTGAGATATTACTGATAATGCAACTTAGCTTCTTCGAACAGGAGGGATAAGTGGACAAGTATACTCATCTCTTGGAGCTTCGAATGATAACCAAGCGCTATCCCGGCGTTCTTGCTTTGGATGAAGTAAGCATGGACGTCCGGGTGGGTGAGGTTCATGGTCTGGTTGGTGAGAACGGGGCGGGCAAGTCGACCTTGATCAAAGTACTTGCAGGCGCCCATGCCCCCGATGGCGGAGAGATATTCTTTGACCAAGAAACGTTTACCTCCCTCACTCCTCATCAGGCAATGGACCTCGGTATAGCCTGTATTTATCAAGAGCTGAACCAGGTGCCGTACATGACCGTAGCCGAGAATATCTTTCTCGGCCGAGAACTGAAACGAAAATACTCTTTGCTCGATAGAAAAGCGCAACTTGAACAGGCTGCTTCCCTGCTTGCAGACTTTGAATTGGACATTAATCCCAATACGCCTGTCGGGTATTTAGGCGTCGGGCGCAGGCAGATGGTTGAAATCTGCAAAGCGGTTCACTCCCATGCCAAATTGATCATCATGGATGAACCGACAGCAAGCTTGAGTGAGAAAGAAACAGGCGAGCTGTTCAGGATCATAGAGAAGTTGAAGCAGCAAAAAGTAACTATGATATTCATCTCCCACCGACTGGAAGAGGTAAAGGCAATCTGCGATACCGTGACGGTGATGCGCGATGGAAAGGTCGTTGCGAACAGGGAGATTAACGAGGTGTCGGTCGACGACATCATCAAGCTGATGGTCGGTCGGGATATCAGTAATAAGTATCCGAAGAAACCTGTCGATCGAGGTGAGTTGGTGCTTGAGGCACGCGACTTGAAACGTGAAGGGATATTTGAAGGTATCAGCTTCTCGGTTCATGCAGGAGAGATTTTGGGCTTCTCAGGTCTTGTTGGGGCAGGTCGCACCGAAGTAATGCGAGCGCTTACCGGTGCAGATCGTCTGGATGGTGGACAGTTGTTCATTCATGGCAAGCCTTTGACTATTAAGAATCCAAGGGATTCCATCCGCGCAGGCATCGCCTTCTTGACTGAGGATCGCAAAGGCCAAGGCTTGGTTCTACTCCAATCAGTGGAGTTCAACGCAACCTTGGTAAACCTCAAGGAGTTCCGTACCCATAAACCCTTCCTGGACCGGTTGAGAATACGGGAATCGACACAAAAGATGGTTGAGGATCTGAGAATAAAAGTTCCTTCGGTTTTCACTTTGACCCGGCAACTCTCCGGCGGCAACCAGCAGAAAGTAGTCATTGCCAAGTGGCTCATGACTAAGGCAAAGATTTTCATTTTCGACGAACCCACCCGAGGAATTGATGTTGGTGCAAAAATTGAAGTGTACAACCTGATCAACAATCTGGTGGAGAACGGTGCTGCAGTGATTATGATCAGCAGCGAGATGGATGAGTGCATGGGGATGAGTGATCGAATCCTGGTCATGCATGAAGGACGGCTGACCGGTGAGCTGACACGCGATGAGTTCAGTCAAGAACGAATCATGTACGCAGCATCGGGGATCAAAGCATAGAAGAGGTGGAGTATGGAGCGGTTGCGTTGTGCAGTGATTGGTCTTGGTCGATTGGGATGGAGGCACGCTGTTCATTTGAAAGCGACAATCCCACAGGCGCAATTGGTGGCGGTTTCCGAAACAAATGACGAACAGCTTGGACGATTCATTGATTTGCATTCCGACGTGAAGCCGTATTCCTCCTATCAAGACTTACTTCAAGCACCTGATATCGACGCGGTGGTCATTGCCAGCTCAACCAACACACATACTGCGATGGTCAGGAGCGCCATTAAGGCCAAGAAAGCGATTTTCTGTGAAAAACCGCTGTCAATGGAACTTTCTGAAGCCCTCGAGATACAAGCGATGCTTTCAAAGGAGAGAACCTTTTTCCAACTCGGGTTCATGCGTCGTTTTGACCCGGCATACACATCTGCGATGAACAGAATTGAACGTGGAGATGTGGGAAGCGCCATATCCCTTCGTGCCGTCAGCCGTGACCCCGGTTGCCCCCCTTTGGCATTTGCAAAGTCCAGCGGTGGTTTGGTCATGGACCTCTGTGTTCATGACTTGGATCTGTGTCGATGGTTCTCAAAGAGTGAGGCAACAGAAATCTATGCACGGGGATCTGCAATACGATACCCAGAGCTGGGAAGTCTGGGTGATATCGATCACGTAGACATCACACTCACCTTTGCAAACGGGTTTCTCGCCACTGTGGAGGGCAGTAGGAATTCCCAATACGGCTATGATGTCAGAACCGAAATCGTCTGCACTCAGGGAGCTCTCTTTGTAGGAAAGCTAGAGGAGGATTCGCTTTTAACATTACGCTCAGAGGGGGTCTGTGTCCCCACTGTACCTGGATTTCTCCAGCGGTTTGAAACGGCGTATCGGCTGGAACTTGAAGCATTCGTATCTGATGTGTTGGAAAACAGACAGCCATCGGTGGGTGTCGAGGACGGAATCCATGCACAACGTTTGGCCGAGGCTGCAAATCAATCGCTTGTACGTGGAAAGCCGATTCGCTTGACCAACGAGAAGGAGGATGAGCAATGAGTGATGTCGTGGAAGTGAAAGACGAGGTGAAGAAGAAGCGTCGAAAAAGCGAAGGTCGTAAAAGTCTGGGGATTTTGCTGAGTCTGATAATTTTGTGTGCAATCATCTCTGTTCTTTCACCGCGATTCCTCACCATCGATAATCTACGCAATGTCACCAGTCAGGCAACCGTAAGTGCCATAGTCTCCATCGGCCTATTCCTTGCAATTCTGACTGGGGGCATCGACCTTTCGGTTGGTTCGATACTCGCTCTTTCGATTATGATGATGGGCATTTTTCAAGTAAAGATGGGAATCAACTCTTTCCTCTCCATGTTGCTCTGTCTCGGTGTCGGCAGCCTCATGGGTTTGATCAACGGACTTTTGCTCACTAAGCTCAAGCTTCCACATCCCTTCATTTCCACCATGGGTACGCAGAAAATCGCTCGCGGGCTTTCACTTGCCGTTACTGCGGCGGCACCAATCAGTGGCTTTGCCGTACCGGTGCAATTCCTCGGAAGCCGAACGATCGGACCGGTCCCTGCAAGTGTTCTTTTGGTAATTGTTCTCTATGTAATCATGTTCCTGTTTTTGACGCATACCGCCACTGGTCGGTACATCTACGCCGTTGGAGGCAACGTGGAGGCAAGCCGGCTCAGCGGCATCAATGTCGATCGGGTCTTGTGCATCGTCTATACCATCAGCGGGTTCATGGCTGCTCTTGCGGGCATTGTCTTGGTAGGGCGGGTGAATGCAGCCTACCCCTTGGCCGGACAGGACTACGAGACCGATGCGATAGCAGCAGTAATCATCGGAGGTTCCAGTTTTTCAGGAGGAGTTGGAAAGATTTACAACACGGTCATCGGAGTACTCATCATCGCGGTGCTTCGCAACGGTCTGAATCTGCTCAACGTCGACTCCGCTTGGCAGACCGTTGCAATCGGTGTGGTCATAATTCTGGCAGTGTATCTGGATGTAATCCGACAGAAGAAAGCTGTCATTTCGAAGTAGGCGTAATGAGGAGCTTTGCTCCCCTGGTTATATCTCGCGTTTTCATTAACTATCCAAAAGGAGGAAGAAATGAAAAAGGTAAGTGTATTTGTCCTGATCTTGGTTCTAGTTCTGGTATCGGCAAATCTCTTCGCACAGGGAACCAGAGAAGAGGCCGCTGCAAGCGGGAAGATGAAGGTCGCAATGGTGCTCAAGACTCTCAGCAGTGAGTACTGGAAGCGTGTTGTAGCCGGTGCAGAGGAGGCAGCTGCCAAGTTCGACGTTGAGCTGATCAAGCTTGGCCCTCCGAGCGAGGATGCAGTCGAGCAGCAGATCAACATGGTGCAGGATGTGCTGACTTCCAACCCTGCCGCTCTCGTCTTCTCTCCATCCCAACCCCCTACCGCTGTAAACGTTTTGATGAGTGCTAAATCAAAAGGCATTCCCGTCATTCTGGTTGACACTCCGATGCCCGATACCTTCACCGATTTTGTGACGTTCATCGGAACAGAGAACTACACAGCCGGTAAGCTGGGTGCAGAGGCTATGATCAAGGTTCTGGGAAAGGGCAAACGTGCTGTCATCATCGAAGGTGCTCCGGGCAACCCCTCGACCACACAACGTGCTGATGGAGCTCTCGAAGCCTTTACCGCAGCCGGGTATCAAATTATCTCCCGCCAGCCTGGTTACAGTGATCGTGAACGCGCCTACACAACCATGCAGAACATCCTGCAGGCCAATAAGAGCGTTGATGCAGTATTCTGCTCCAACGATGAGATGGCGCTCGGAGCCCTGCGTGCACTTGAGCAGGCGGGCGTCAAGGCTTTGGTCATGGGCACCGATGGAAACAAGGGAGCCTTGGAATCCATCCTTGCTGGAGGTCTCTTCGGCTCAGTTGCCCAGAAACCCGAAATGATGGGGTATATGGGTGTTGAGTATGCTATCAAGGTCGCAAAGGGTGAGAAGATCGACAAGCGTATTGACAGCGGTGTAGACATCATCACCAAGGAGAATGCCAAGGCAGCCTTGGAATCTCAAAATTAAGGACAATCGTTGAAGGAGGGCTTTCAAGGAAAGCCCTCCTTCCTTCTCAAAAGGGGAACCGTATGAATCGTAAACTATCCGTTGGCGTCATAGGGACCGGCAGCATGGGAGAGAGCCATGTGCGGACACTCCGTTGCAGTTGCCCCTCGGTGATGGTTTCTGCAATAAGCGATACGGATGAAAACAGGATGAGAAGTCTTGCAGAAGACCTTGGGGGTTTAGACTGTTTCAGCAATCCGATGACCCTCATCGACCAAGTGGATGCGCTGGTAATTGCAAGTCCTGATGCTACCCACAGTACCTATGTCCTGGCAGCCCTTGAACAAAAGAAACCAGTTTTCTGTGAAAAGCCACTTGCCTCTACTGTTGAGGATGCTGTGGGTATTCTCCAAATGGAAGAGAGCCTTGGAATCAAGTTGGTAAGCGTCGGGTTCAATCGACGATTCGACAACCGACACACCGCTCTCAAACAACTGCTCGCCGATAGTGGATTCGGTCGTCCTCTCTTGTTCAAGGGGGAGCATAGGAATGCCCGGGCAATGTATCATACAGACGGTCCCTTCATACTCAACAACAGTGGCGGGCACGACGTAGACTCTGCATGCTGGTTGCTCGGCTCTATCCCGAAAGAGGTCTATTGCTACGGCATACGATCCCGTGAAAGTCTTGATGCGATGGCATGCGACTTATTGGTGGTCAATTTGCTGATGGAAAACGGTAGTCGTGCCATAGCCGAAATTTATGTCAACGCAGCGTATGGGTATGAAGTAAATGCTCAGGTGGTGTGTCAGGAGGGGGTGCTCTCAACGGCAGGAGTCGAGTTGGTCACAGTTCGAAGGCAACAGAAACAATACAGCTGCGTTGGTGATGATTTCAGGGCGTATTTTGCTCACTCATATCGATTGGAAATGCAGAATTGGGTCCATAGTCTCACATCCAAGGTACCGTTTCAGGGTGCTGATGCATGGGATGGATATCTTGCCTTGTTGACTACCAATATTGCTGGATACTCTCTGACCACCGGTACAATCTGTCCAATAGAACCGATGGCAAAACCATCCATCTATCAAGGAGAAATCATATGAATGCACTGTGCCTGATGACAGATTCTCTTTCATCCCTTTCATTCGAGCGGATGGTGAAAACAGCACAAGCACTGGGATTCGAGCAGTTGGAGATTGCCACTGGGAATTGGTCGTCGGCTCCCCATCTTGATGTGGATCTTCTTTTGCAGTCCAGGGATGCACGGCAAGCATACCTAGGGACACTGAAGGAGCACCGACTTGTCCTTGCAGCATTGAATTGCAGCGGGAACCAACTTGCCCCCAATGCTTTAGGGGCTGAACATGCAACCGTAGTAGAAAAAACCTTTGCCCTTGCACCATTGCTCGGTGTTGCTAAAGTCGTGATGATGAGCGGTCTGCCCGGTGCTGGAAGTGGTGATACCCATCCTAACTGGATTACCACCAGCTGGCCGCCGGAAAATGAGGTTGTCTTGGACTATCAGTGGCGGCACTGCCTGCTGCCGTATTGGAAACAGTTGGTTAAGCGTGCACGTGATTGTCAGGTCGATCGGATAGCGTTGGAGAATCATGGATGTCAACTCGTCTACAATGCACGCACACTGAAAATGTTGTGCTCTGAAATTGGCCCGACCGTGGGTATGAATCTTGATCCAAGCCACCTGTTCTGGATGGGAGGCGATCCAAGGGCCATGGCCCGCTCTCTTGGCCCTATGATTTATCATGTGCATGCCAAGGATGTTCGGTTTGAGGCAGGATTGTGGGAGGCGGATGGCTTGCTCGATACCTTGGGAATCGAGGAATTCGCACAGAGGAGTTGGAACTATGTCGCCCTTGGATATGGGCATGATGAGTCGTGGTGGAAGGAGTTCTTCAGCATATTGGTCATGGTAGGGTATACAGGCCCGGTGAGCCTTGAGATGGAGGACCGCACAATGGACCAACTGACAGGGGTGCTGAAGTCGTTGGATGTTCTGAAGGCTGCACTGCCGCGACGTTGGCAGGAGATTGAGGAGGTATGATGAGATTCTCTGCCAATATTGAAATGCTTTGTAAAAACGAGTCGTTTGTAGATCGAATCAGGACAGCCAAGGCCTCCGGCTTTGACGGTATTGAGTTCTGGTCCTGGGAGAACAAGGACTTGAGGTCCATTGGCCTTCTTTGTCAGGAGCTCGGTTTGGGCATCAGCAGCATCAGCGGAGACAGCTGTGAGTATGCGCTCTGCGATGACACCCATTCACGGCCCTACATTGAGTATGCGAGAGCCTCATTCGAGGCTGCCGAACAGATAGGGTGTTCCATGGTGGTACTTCACTCCAACGCACTCGACAATGGGGTAGTGGTTGATTCATATGAGAAAGTTCCTTCTCATCGGTTGTTCCTATCCATGGCGAAAACACTTACCGCTCTTTCCCCCTATGCGCAAAAAGCGGGCATTACCTGTGTGTTGGAGCCCCTGAACATACAGGTTGATCATCCTGGTTGCCTGCTTCACAGCCTCGCAGAAGCAGCATTGGTGGTGGAGTCTGTTGGGTCGCCTTCCATCAGATTGCTGTACGATTTGTATCATATGCAGATTGAGACTGGTAACCTTATTGCGAATTTTAATCGATTCCAGCCATTAATTGCCCATATTCACGCAGCCGATGTTCCCGGTCGACATGAGATGGGTACTGGTGAGATTAATTACACGACTGTATTTTCCCATCTCAGGAGCCGGGGATATGGGAATTGGGTTGCTTTCGAGCTAAGTCCGAGTGAAAGCTACGAAAAAGCCGTAAAGGCAATCATGGATATGAAATGAATGGGAAAATACCTTGTTAGTGGGTTGTCTTACGCGATAAGATGACAACTGATTAGTCACTTGGCTTGAGGGAGATATGCATGATAAGTATCAAGGACATAGCGAAATTAGCAGGGGTTTCTGTTTCCACCGTTTCACGGGTGCTCAACCAGCAGGACAACGTCAAGGCTGATAAGCGTGAACGTATACTTGCTGCGATCAAGCAGACCGGCTATGTCCCCAATCGTGCCGCACGCGATATGGTCAGCAAACACACTTCCACCGTCGGCATCGTCATGCCGGGAACCTTCAATATGTTCCAGCGTCAGTTGTTCAGTATTGTGGAACACCATCTGGAGCAGTTCGGCTACCATACCAGCTTCTATTTTGCCTCCACCGATGAGGATGGGGAGCTGGCTTGTCTCAAGCGACTGAAGGCCGACCGCCTGGATGGAATCATCATCCTCCACGAAGTCGCATTGCCCGAGTTCCGTGATCATCTGGAAGATAATCATATTCCCACTGTACTTGCCACCTTTGAGCGGGAAGGGTGGAAGGCTACTTCGATACATATCAGTGAGGATGAAGCCGCCTTGCGTGCGGTCAGCTATCTGATCAAGCTCGGTCATCGCGATATAGCCTGCATCGGAGGAACGAAGTACAGCTTCTCCTCCCAACGCCTGCTGGGGTACCGCAAGGCGCTGGAACAGGCCGGTATTGCATACGATGAAAGAAAGGTTGCCTTCGCCGATGCCTACAACATGGAAGGGGGTGCTTTGGCCCTGAACCAGCTGATGGAATCGAATACCAACTTTACCGCATTGTTTGCCATCACCGATGAGTTGGCCCTTGGTTCAATCCGCGCTCTTGCCGACCACAACCTGAGCGTGCCCGGCGACGTTTCGGTTGTTGGATTTGACAACATCGAGCTCTCCTCGTTCTCCGTTCCCCGCCTGACGACCATCAGTCAACCGCTGGTTGAAATGGGGCAGATGTCGGTAGCGCTGTTGCACTCCCTGATAACCAGCAAGAACGGGCTGCCGGTGAGCATTGCCCTTCCCTTCACCTTTGTCGAGCGTGATTCCACCGCTCAATTGAGATAAACTGGGTTGGTCAGAGCCGCCAGCAGCTCAATCCCAAGGGTTTTTCGATAGAGCTCAATTCGGTAGAATTTTCGTCTTTCCACCGGGAATATGAAGGTTAGAGAGCCATCGTACTCGGCATTCCAACTCTTTTCGATACCCATGTCACTTACAAGAGTCAATCGGTCACCCTGCTTTGCCCGTTCTACCGAGGCCTCTCCTTCAAGCCCGTCATTCCAAGGGCTGGTTTCTCCAAGGCCTGAGCTGCCGAGATAGAGGTCAAGTCGGGCTCCATCGGCGGTTGCCGTTATGAAGGACCTTCCTTGCACCAAGGCATCCAGAATATCCTTGGGAGCACAAGAGAGCGCATGCACATACGTGGTAGGCGTTCCATGGCTGCGCCCCTGCTCGATACGATGGGTATCGGAGCCTCCGACGGCAGCCAGATGACGGCCTTCCGCCAATCGTTGGTGCCACCAAGCGATCGCCTGCATGTCTGAAGGCTTGATAAAGCCGTTCCATACCTCGATTAGGTCGTAGGGAATGTCGAAACCGAGAACCCAAGGGCAGCCTGTGTCACAGATGTGGTTGAGCGAGACAATGGCATTTCTTCGCTTTGCCTCTGCGATGGTGGCCTGCATCTCTTCCGAGGTGTTTGAGAGCGGGTTTGCAGTAAAGATTCCGTCATCGGTGAAGAAGAAGTTTGCGTGACCGCCATAGTTGGTATACTCCATCCCTGCGATTACCGTAATTCCGTCAGGATTGCCGATTTCCTTGTTCTGCTCGGTATTGTTGTGGTCGGTGAGGGCTATGAAGTCCAGCTTGGCATGCTTGGCATAGGTGATGACCTCATCTGTGGTGTAGATGCCGTCGCTGTTGAGGGTGTGCATGTGCAAGTCGCCTTTCAGCCAACGCCTCTGTTTGGGAACAAGTCGTATGGTGAGCTGCACCTCGACGCTGGTCTCAACTTTATAAATTCCCAAGGCAACCTGCCAGGTTCCCCTTCGTATCGGGAGCCGGCGGTACCCGGCAGTACTGTTGTGTTCACTGACAACGACTGAAAGCCGTTCTGAGCCTGACCAGCCGCAAAGCTGCCCCTGCTCATCGAACAGCCCCAGATCGATGATGTTGATCTCCCTCTTCTCCTCTCCATACGGTGTTTGCCGCTGTTTATGGCGCAAATAAGCATATGATATCTCAATACGCTCTATGTTCTCTCCCACCTCGAAGGGGATGCGAAGGTACTGTTTCTGCTCTTCACTGGTATAGGTCCTGCTCAAGCGAATCTCTTCCATGTCGTTTCCTGCAAGAAGGGCGCAGCAGTTGCTGCGCCCGAATCTGATACTACCGTATCATCAGTCGATGAGCTTGTTGGTCCTCAGCTCGTTCTCAGCACCCTTCATGGCGGCCTCGGCGGTGGTTTTTCCCATCACGCATTCGGTCATCCACTTGGACATGATATCATAGTACTTGCGGGCGTCCAGCTCTCCGTTGGCATATCCCATCGGGGCAACCTGTACATCGGCTCTCCTGCCGATCGATACCGATTCCAAGACACCAGGGTTCATCTCGCCCAGGACGGTAAGGTCGAAAAGCTTGGAAATCGGGAACGGAGCCCCGTGGTCCTTTGCGTGGGCCTTTCCGGCTTCGGTGTATTCGATCTTTCCATCCTTGAGATTGTAGTCATGTCCCTCGATGCCTGCTGAGAGCAACAGTGCTCCTTCCTTGGTGGCCATGTACTCGATGATCTTGAAAGCTTCATCGGGATTCTTGGCGTTGGCGGGAATCGCCCACAGCGATGCTCCGCCCTGTTCGAGCATGTACGTGCCGTTCGGCCCCTTGGTCCCGGGAAGTCCGACTACATTGACCTTTGCAGGATACGTCCCTGCCGTGCGGGCGTTGTTGTTGTACAAACCAGTCCAAGCAGCCCAGTCGACGTCCATGACAATGTCCTGACTCTGCCACATCTTGGAGCGCATGTCGCCGGTTTTTCCGGTGAAGGAAGTGGGATCCATCAAGCCTTCACGATAAAGCTTGGCAAGCCATTCCCAGACGACCTTGGCCTTAGGATCGACATACGGGGCGTACTTTTTGCCGTTTGCATCCACAAAAACACCACGTCTGAGACCGACCGAGCTGAACCACGGCTGCAGATCCCAGATGTCCGGCATGTAGGTGAAGAACGGATAGTAGGGCTTGCGTCCTTCAGTCTGCTCCATGTAGGTCTTCACCTTTTTCAGCATCTGATAGTAATCATCCAAGGTGGAGAGCTTGCTCAAGTCGATGCCCACCTTGTCGGTGATGGCCTTGTTGACGTTGACCAAGGGGAACACCTCAAGCTTGTTGAAGCCGGCGTAGTACTTGCCGTTGAACTGGATTTTCTCAAGTTCGGCCTTGTCTACGTTTTCTGCATAGACCTTCGAGGCTGCTATCCTGGCCGTCAGGTCCATCAATGCTCCTTGTTTGCCCAGGGTGTACATCTGGAACTGGTTGAGGTAGATCAGGTCGTACTGCTCACCGGCTCCAAGCTTCTGCATCAGGACCTGGTCATACCCGGAGGGTACCTTCTCCCAGGTGATGTTCAGACCGGTTCCTTTTTCCATGGCCTCTTCGAACAACTTGTTCTCAGCGTCATCCTTTCCGCCGGTTACTCCGGCCAGCACCTTTACCTCCACCGCAGCCTTGTCAACCTGACCTTGGGCGAACAGCGTGAGGCTGATGGTCAGAAGCACCACCAACATTACCAATACGCGAGTACGTTTCATATGCATCCTCCTTTTGGATTCATGGTACGTAATATCGTTTGTCTCTTCTGTACAAGAAGAGTGTCATTCCTTGACGGACCCGATCATAATTCCGCTTGAGAAGAATGACTGGGTGAAAAAGTACAGGACGATCAAGGGAAGGGCGGTCATCACCACCGCAGCCATTTTTGCATTGGCGAAAATATAGCTGGTTCCCGAAGTGGAAGTCTGGTCGAACAGGATGAAGCGCAGAACCACCGGCAGCGTCCACTTCTTCATGTCGCTGATGAGGGTGATGGTCATGGTGATATTGTTCCAGCGCCGGATCAACTCAAGGGTCCCGATGGTCATCAACCCGGAAACCGAAAGACGCAGGTAGATGGAGGAGAAGATTCGCCATTCCCCCGATCCGTCGATGCGTGCCGACTCTGCAAGGGAGAGGGGAATGGCCTGGAAGTAGTTGCGCATCAGAAAGACGCTGAAACCGCTGACCATGCCGTTGACGATAAGGCCGGTATAGGTATTGGTGAGCCCGAGGTCCCTGTTCACTGCGTAGATGCCGATCATCGTAAGCTCATAAGGTACGGTCATGGTGAGCAGGATGAAGGTTGTCATCGCCTTGCGAAACGGCAGCTTGCTTTGGCAGAGGATGTAGCCGGCAAGAGAGGCCATCAGCACATGCAGGACCGTTCCCACCACCGAGACGTAGACGGTGTTGAAGAAGGGGCGGGGAAGGTTTGTGTGCTTCCAAATGAAAGTGTACCCTTCGAAGGTGGGCGGAGCGGGAAGCAGCACCAGACCGGGGGAGTCGCTTTTGGCTTGGGTGGAGAGGGAGACGGCAAGAACGTTGAGCATGGGAAGTCCCATCAGCACCACGACAAGGACCAGCAGCAGGATGCTCAGCAACCGTAGTGCAAGGGGTAGATCGTCTTTCTTGCTGAGTCGATTTTTCATCGTCTACTCCTTGTCGTAGCCGATGAACTTTCTCATCAGGCCGGTGATCAAGAGGGTGCCAGCCATCACCAGGGTCGCCCCTGCCGATGCAGTTCCTGTCTGGAAGTTGAGAATACCGGTTTCATACACATAGAGAAGCAAGGTGCTGATCAGCCTCCGGTTGGCGGGATTGACCATGACGTAGATTTCGTCGAAGTGGGTGAGCACACCGATGGAGAGCAGCACGATGATCGTCTTCATGGTGGGAATCAAGGAAGGGAGGATGATCTTGCGGATTTGCATCAAGCGCGAGGCCCCATCGATGCGTGCAGCTTCATAGAGCTGACCCTCGATATTCATGATTGCCACCGTAAAGAGCAGGGCGAAGTAGCCCATGGAGCGCCACACCCCCATGGCGATGATCAGAGGACGAGCATAGGCGGGGTCCGCGAGAAAGAAGATGGGTTCGGTTCCGAATAGGGAGAGGAATTGGTTGACCAAGCCCTGCAGATCGAAGATAAGGACCCAGACGCCTCCGATGACCGCCCAGCTGAAAAGATAGGGAATATAGGCGATGGTCTGGATGCTCTGCTTGATCGTTCGCTGGACAAGTTCGTTGAGGATGAGAGCAAAACCCAGGGAGAAGAGGAAGTAGAGGACCATGTCCCAAAGGCCGATGATCAGCGAGTTGGCGACCGCTGCAAGGAAGTTTGAGTCCTTGACGACAAACCGGTAGTTGGCAAGGCCTGAGAACGGCCGATTACCCAAGAGCCTGTTCTCCTGGAAACTCATGATAAGGCCGCGAAGGAATGGATAGTAGGTGAATACGATGAAGTAGATAGCTACAGGGATGAACATGAGGTAGAATATTCGGTATTTCTTGAGCTGTCTTCCCAATGGTGTATTCATACTGCTCCCTAATTCGTTCGTCTCGACTCTCTGCAGCGTACGTTGTTCAAACGCACCCTCCTTGCAGGGGCAGTATACCATGGATTATAAAAAATAGACAAATAAAAAGTTTTACGAATTTCAATTTTTAGACATTTTTAACACTATTTGGTATGACTAAAAGTAATAAAACTATACAATATAGTAAAAAGAGGTTATAAGACTATGAATTTTCAGTCAGAAGTTAATTTTTTATTTGTAAATTTTTGGACATTTAGGTATGATGTATATCGAGCTTCTCCAGAATCTGCTCACGATATGCACCAGGGGTTACTCCCTCGGTTTTTCGAAAAACCGTGTTGAAGTAACTGGTGGTGGAAAAGCCCAGTTCCTTGGAGATCTCAACCAAGGAGTATGAGGTGGATGTGAGCATTTTCTTGGCCTGCTCGATTTTTGCCAGGGTGATGAAGCGTTTGGTCGAATATCCCTCCGAGGCAAACACAATACGGGAAACTTGTTTCTCGCTCAGGTTCATGAAGGCGGCGATATCGGCAGGACTGATGGGTCTGAAGAGATTGTCCTCGACGAAATCGGCGATCATATCCATCCTGCTTTTCTCTTTGGTGGTGGTGAGGCTGTTGCTTAAGCCCATGCTTCTGGCCGCGGCAACCAGTATGGAAGGAACAAGGGAGTGAATGACTATCGAATACCCGGGTTTCAGGGCAAGCGCCTCGTTGAGGGCTTGATCGAACAGTGCAATGACACCGCTGGTGTCCTTGACGGGAAGACAGGCACAGGAGAGGAAGAACTCATGAAGCTCTACCCATTCGCTCGGAGAACCGATGCTCTCTTTCCGTGGGCGGAAGGTGCAGTCGAGGCTGTACTCGACCAGATCCTCCTCGGACCGGGACCATTGCTGGTGGTAGACACCCGGTGCGGTAAGGTAAAAGCTACCCGCTTCGGCTACGAAGGAACGAGTGTCCGTGGCGACTTTGCAGGAGCCTCGGGCAATGATATGGAATTCAAAACTGGAGTGGGCATGACGTTCAATCTCCCACTGCCCCGATTTCTGCATGACGCGCAGCCACTGCACATCGATGGTGAAGCCGGAAAGTTCAATGCTGATGGGAAGCTCAGACAAACGCCTGGAAGCTTTGTTCAGTTCGGTGTCCACGGTAAATCCTCTTTACGCAGTATGCCTTCGTTGTTGTCTTCATGCAAGCATAAGGAGAGAATCTAAGTATGATCAAAACCGTACACGTGGTTTTCAAGACACATCTGGACATTGGTTTCACTGATTTTGCTGCAAGAACCATCGAACGGTATCACAAGCAATTCATTCCTCAGGCGATCGAGGTGGCAAAGCAGCTTCGACGAAGGGGAGGAAAAGAACGCTTGGTGTGGACCACCGGCAGTTGGCTGGTGAAGGACTACCTCGAGGCATCGGGTCCTGAGGAGAAGGCCTTGTTCGTCGACGCGGTCGAGGCGGGCGACATCACCTGGCACGCCCTGCCGTTCACCACTCATACCGAGTTGATGAGCGGCCCTTTGGTTGAATACGCGCTCTCCTTATCACAGAACCTTGATGCACGATTCGGCCACACTACCATAGCTGCAAAAATGACCGATGTGCCGGGCCATACCCTTGCCTTGGTACCTTTCCTTGCCAAGGCCGGGGTGCAGTTTCTTCACATCGGAGTGAATGGAGGGTCTCCCTTGCCAGATGTACCTCCGCTTTTTGTCTGGCGGGCTCCCACCGGCGAAGAAGTGCTTGTTCAGTACGATGCCTCCTACGGCTCATCCGAGCCCATCGGCGAACTGGAGGATGTACTGGTCATCGAAAACAGCGCGGATAATGCAGGACCTCCCAAAGCCGAGGAGGTATATGCCGTATTCGAGAAATTGGAGAAGAAGTATCCCGGCTCGGTCATTATGGCAAGCGACCTTAGTTCCTACGCACGTGCAATCCTGCCGTTCAAGCATACACTCCCAGTTGTGAAGGGAGAAATCGGGGATACCTGGATTCATGGTATCGGCAGCGATCCTTACAAAGTCAGCTGCCTCAAGCGCCTGCTAGCCTGGGCGCAGACTAACGTCGAGGTATTGGGCAACGACCGCTTCATGGATCGGCTCTTGATGATCTGCGAACATACCTGGGGCATGGACTTCAAGAAGTACCTGGGCGATTACACCAACTATGCAATCGAGGATTTTCACCGGGCAAGGGAACAGGATATAGTCGCTGCTTCGGCGGTGCCTCCCGCCTACCGGTTCATCGAGGCGTTCGCCCAAAAAGAGTATGCCCATATTTTCGGTGAGCAGGACCAAAGGCGAAAGACGCGCAGGTACTCGCTCTTTTCTGCAAGCCATCAGGAGCAGCGCTCGTATGTCGAGCAGGCAATCGCTTCTCTTCCTCCTCTGTTGCGCCAACAAGCACCTGATAGTCTGAAACCACGGAATACTTCAATCGATCGCAAAGAAAAACCTGCTTATAGGTTATCGTCCAATACCCCTATACAGATTGGATCGGTACAGGTGGTCATTGCCGATGACGGCAGCATATCCTCGCTTCTGACCTCTGAGGGAAGACAGATGGCCAAAGGGGAGGGTATCGGCGTGTACCGCTATGAGAGCTTCAGCTCCGCTGATTACGACCGGTTCCATCATCAGTACAACCGCAACTTTGAGTCAGGAAGGGATTGGATTCTTGCCGATTATGGAAAGCCGGGGATGGAGGCCTTGCAACCTGCGCCCGAGCATCGCTTGTGCAAGGCCCGGCTCACGGATTTGGTCCGCTGTGATGCAAAGGATATCGTACAAATCCGTGCGAGCCTTGAGGCTGACGAAGAGAGTCCCAGGGGTGCTCCGAAGCATATACACATACTGTATTGCTTCAGCAAGGCAGGAACCCTTGTTGAGATTACGCTTGCTTGGAACGAAAAGGAGGCGACGCGGCTTCCCGAGGCTTTGTGGCTTTCAATAGGGCTCAACACTGAAGAGGGGGGAACCTGGCGAATGCGAAAGCTCGGGCAATCGCTGCCTCTGGACACCACGGTATCGAAGGGGGCGCGCAGTATTCACGCTGTTGAAGGCCTTGCCTATGAGCATGCAACAAAGCCTCTTCTCATCGAGAACCTTGATTCACCGTTGGTTTCGCTTGGTCAGCGCAAACTGCTGTGCTTTGATGATGAGCTGCCCCGAAACGACGGGGTCTTTCACTTCAACCTGTACAACAACATCTGGAATACCAATTTCCCCCTCTGGTGTGAGGAGGATGGTAGGAGCACGCTTCGATTTACCTAGGCTTCGACACCCCAGACTTCAATCTGGGTGAGGGCCGGGAAGGGGGACGGGTCGCGCTCGTCCTTCTTCAGGTCATGCAAGGTAAGGCTGGTTACCACTTTTTCCTTGATCGGAAAGCGTTGTGGAAGGGCGTCCTTCTGTAGTGCCAAGGTATAGGTCTCACCTGTATCATCGGTAACCGAGGCTTCGGTCCACCAGCTGTCATGCGGCCAATCAGCACGGAGGGTGAGCCTGATCTCATCAATGCGCACCGGTCTGCCGAAATCGAGGGTGAGCTCGGCTTTGGGGTCGCGGTTTATCCCCCAGCTCTCAAACGGGTAATTCCCATGGCTATGGTTTGCAAAGTTCCCGTCAATCGCATTGCGTGCTGCAAATACCATCTCCCCGCGGGTCTCCACATTTGCCTTGGCCTGGGGGAATATTCCTTGGGTGTGATGATGGTCGTACGGGTTGAGTGCGAGGTTTCTTCGGCAGGTTTGCTCCACCTTTGCAAGGGTAAGCAGGTGCATCGAACCTAGAAAAGCCTGGACTGGATAGCAGGTGCGCAGTGCAGGCTGCAGGGGAATGGCATAGCGGGCTTCCTTCTCAAGGTAGACCACCTGGTTGCCCAGCGTCTCATCAAGTTGAATCTGATAGAGGCCGCCCTGGGGAACATGGATGACGATCTGGTCTCCTTCATTGTAGGCAGCCTGATGGACCAAGGCGCAGCCATAGCCGCAGTCGACGCTCTGTCTGATAATGTTTTGATCCCTGTCCTGAATTTCGATGTGCATTTGCTTCCTCCTGCCAGCCTACTATAGCATATACGTCCTGTCTTGACAGCATGCTTTTGTTCGTCCATGGTTATGGTATGGATTGTACATATATAGGTCACAGCACCTTTCTCCTTGAGACAGAGCATGTGTTGCTTCTTTTCGATTACACCGGAGGCCCGTTGGAAGTTAAGGACGGAAAGAAGAGCCTGCTGGTGTTTTCCAGCCACCGTCACACAGATCACTTCAATGAAACGATTTTCTCTCTTGCACGACGGGAAGGGAATACCGTTTTCATTCTCTCCTCGGACATCGCCACCCATCTCGTCCCACAGAACGTACAGGTTCGTTGGATGGGCCCGTATGAGGAGGTGAGTATCGACGAAGTGGCCGTCAGGACGTTGAAGTCGACGGACGAGGGTGTTGCATTTGTTCTGCAGGTTGATGGAAAGACCATCTACTATGCAGGGGATTTGAACCATTGGCATTGGGAGGGGGAGAGCGAGGCCTACAACCTGCAGATGAAGCGCGACTACTACGCCGAATTGAGATTGCTTCCCGCCAAACTCGACATTGCCTTCGTGCCTGTAGACCCCAGGCTCGGTCCTTTCTACAGTCTGGGTGCGAAAGACCTGGTGGAGAGAGTGAAGGTTAAAACACTCATCCCCATGCACTTTTGGAAGGACCACTCGGTATGTGAAAAGCTGAAAGCCGAGCTCAAGGATACGGACGTCACGGTAGTACAACTCACCCATGAAAATCAAACTTGGAGGATTCTATGAAGTTTACCTTTACACACAATAATTTCAATGTCACCGATCTTGAGAAGTCGCTTGCGTTCTACAAAGAGGCTTTGGGCTTGGTGGAGGTTCGACGCAAGGTTGCCACCGACAATTCCTTTATTCTTGTCTTCCTCGGTGACGGAGTGTCCAAGCACCAGCTCGAGCTTACGTGGCTGCGCAACTGGGAGAAAGGCACCTACAACTTGGGGGACAATGAGTTCCATCTGGCTTTCGAGGTGGACGACATGGAAGCCGCCCGTGCCAAGCATCGCGAGATGGGGTGCATCTGTTACGAGAATGCCAACATGGGCATCTATTTCATTGTGGACCCTGATGGATACTGGTTGGAGATTGTCCCCAAGAGGCAATGAGACGGGCCTTTCAGTCTCTTGAGCTTGTGAGCCTAAAGTTCTATGCTTGGCCTGCATTCATATGAACGTATGTGGGGGTGGGTGGGATGCGTAAAGCTGATAGTCCAAAACAAGCTACATTTATTTCCGACTTGAAAGGTGAATTCTCCTCGTATTCGGCGGCCTCGTTTTCCAAGGACCTGTTGGCAGGTCTGACGGTGACAGCCGTCGCCCTGCCGCTGGCTCTTGCCTTCGGAGTGAGCTCCGGCCTGGATGCCGCCAGCGGTCTGATTACAGCAATTCTGGCAGGCCTGATCATTGGGGCCCTGGGTGGGGCCTCTTTTCAGATTTCCGGGCCAACCGGTGCCATGGCTGCCATTCTAGTCAGTCTGGTCGTCCGCCACGGTACCGAAGGTGTATTCATCGCCGGGTTCCTCAGCGGCCTCATTCTTCTGGCTGCAGCCTACCTGAAAGTGGGAGCCTTGGTGTCTTACATTCCCAGCCCTGTTGTTACCGGATTTACCAGTGGAATCGCCGTCATCATCGCTTTGGGCCAGATTGACAACTTTTTCGGCACATCCAGCAGTGGAGAGGGTGCGCTGGCCAAGCTGTTCTCCTATACTTCTCTTGGATTTCCCATCGACCTCGCCACCTTGGGGTATGGCTTGTTTGTGGTGCTGTTGATGATTCTGTGGCCCAAAAAATGGAATGCTCGATTCCCTGCAAGTCTGCTGGGTATAATCATTACCTTGGTCGTACAAATGCTTCTGGACCTTCCGGTGAAGGAAGTCGGCATGATCCCCCGTTCCTTGTTGGGAGAGAACAGGCTGCATATTTTCGCGCTTCCCCTATCCGAGTTGTCCCAGTATATCTCCCCGGCGATTTCCATTGCAGCGCTTGGCATGGTCGAGAGTCTGCTTTGCGGAAGTTCTGCAGGAAAGATGAAGGGGGAGAAACTCAATGCCACCCGGGAGCTGTATGCCCAGGGCATCGGTAATGTAATCATTCCCTTCTTCGGAGGCATCCCTGCTACTGCGGCCATCGCCCGTACCTCAGTGGCGATCAAGAGCGGACAGCAGACCCGCCTGACCGGCATCATTCATGCAATCGGACTGCTCGCTTCGATGTTCCTCCTCTCCCCGTACATGAGCAGGATTCCTCTGGCTTCATTGGCCGGGGTGTTGATGGTTACCGCGTGGAGGATGAATGAGTGGCACTCCATTCGCCAGATTTTCTCCAAGAAAATCAAGACATCGATGGCCCAATTCCTTATAACCATGGTGGCTACCGTAGTTTTCGACCTTACCATCGCCATTCTCATCGGTCTGATTTTCTCAATGGTGATGTTCATCATCCGCAGTCATCATATTTCCATTGAAGTTGATCCCGTAACTGCTGAGCTCGGATCCTATGATGCAACAACCAAGGTTGTCTATGTTGATGGTTCGCTGTTCTTCGGCAGCCAGGAACAACTTACCAGGACGGTGGAGGGCCTGCTTTCTGAGGGGGTGGATCGTATTATTTTCAGCCTTCGCGGAGTTGCCACCATCGACCACAGCTCGATCAATGAGTTCGTTGAAATCGTGCAGATGTGCAGAAAGCAATCGGTGGAAGTACTGTTTTGCGGTGTGCAACCTTCGGTTCAGTCTCTGATGAAGCGCCTGGATTTCTACTCCCTGGTGGGAGAGGAGAAGTTCTTCTCCTCTGCTGTGACCGCCTTGGAGTCGCTTAGGTAAAGCGACTGGTGAAAATCCGCTGGTACTGCTTGGGGCTCATTGCCATGACCTTGCGGAACTGGCGGGAGAAATAATTGGGGTCCTTGAAGCCGCACGCCTCACTCACCTGACCCATGGAAAGGCCTCGCTCCTGGATGAGCGAGCATGCGTGGGCAATGCGCTTGTGGATGTGGAACTCTATAGGTGAAAGGCCTGTACTCTGCTTGAAACAGCGGTTGAGCGTGCTGGTGCTCATGTTTGCTATTGCGACAAGGTCTTCGGTGGTGAGGGCCTTGTCAAGGTTCCCGTCCATATAGGAGATCACCTCCCATAATCTGCGGGCGGTCTGGTTTGTCTCACGGGGAATCTGGTCGTAAATGCGTGATATTTGGACAAGAAGCTCGATGAGGTAGGCGTAGGCAAGGGTTCTTGAACCAGAGCCGTAGCTTTGGTCGTCTGCTTCCTTTTCCATGAGCTGGACCAGAGGTATGAGTTCGGCGATTTGGGATGGGGAGAGCGTAAGCCCCACGATGTGTTCTGATTGCAGGAAAATGGTACAAAAGCCGGGCAATTCGGTCAGATCCAAGGCATGACGGGTGATGAGATTCCTTCCATAGAGAATGTTGTACAGTACGAGGTTTTCGACATCCTTGTACCCGTGTTCGACTCCCGGGGGAATGAAAAACACCGAACCCTCGCGCAGCGGTATCTGTTCGGTTGCGGTAAAGTTAATGCCCCTGCCGCTGATGACAATTACAAGTTCATGAAACTCATGGCTGTGGAGCCGGTAGGGGAGCTCCGGGTCACGCTTGATCACCTTCAGCTGCATCGTAGGCTCATAGAAGAAGGAATTTTCAGTAAGGATGGTCTCACTCATGCCGAAATGGTTGTCCATCCCCCACTGTTTGTCAAGAACCATTGGTAGGGAGTTGTCCAGTTTTGTATTGTGTGACACACTGGCTACAGAGGTATTGCCATGGATTTATTGCTTGATACTGCAGATCTTGCAGAAGTGGAACATGCACTCCAATATTATCCCATCAAGGGAGTTACCACCAATCCAACGATGCTCTCCCGCTTGGAGCAGACTCATGTGCTGTCACACTTGAAAGCTATTCGGGCTCTTATCGGTGATGAACGGGACTTGCATGTGCAACTGATGGCACGCGACCGAGAGACGATGATCAGGGAAGCCCACCACCTTGCAACACAGTTGGGCGAGCAGACCTTCATCGCTGTTCCTGTAACCGAGGTGGGTCTTTCGGTCATCAAACAGCTCGCCCAAGAGGGCCTCAATATCACCGCTTCAACGGTTTTCTCCACCATCCAAGGGATTCTCGCGATGCTCAGCGGGGCACGCTATGTCGCTGTCTTTTACGACAGGATGCTCAATCTCGACATCGATGCGGGCAGGGTCATCAAAGAGCTTGCCGGTTTGCTTTGGACGAACACTAGTTCCACCCAGGTCCTTGCTGCGAGTTTTCGCAACGTGGCCGAGGTCACCAATGCCTACGCCAGCGGAGCCGGAAGCTGCACCGTGCGGCCGGAGCTTCTTTCAACCGGCCTTGCCATGCCCTCGATCAAGAAGGCGGTGCAGGATTTTGCCGATGATTGGAAGAAGGTCTACGGGGACAAGACTCTCCTGGAGCTTTAGCAAGAGAGGGCCTTCCCCACCGCTTTCTGCCAACCCAGGTATAGTCTGTCTCGCTCCTTGCTGTCCATGCCTGCATGATAGAGTGCCTTCGGTGGTCTGTCGAAAGCCGTCTGTTCATCCAAAATGCCCAGCTTCAACAATGCAAGCAACGCCGGCCCTTGTCCGCTCAACTCCTCAAGATTCGCCACCCGCACTTCGCTTTGCAATATGTCGGATTGGAACTGCATCAGGAATGTGTCGTTGGTAGGCCCTCCATCGACTCTGAGGCTCATAATGTCCTTGTGACTGTGTTTCTGCATGAGAAAGAGTATGTCGGCTATTTGATAGGCTATCGCTTCCTCTGCTGCTTTCACTAATTCAGCTTTTCCTGTTCGGCGGTCCATGCCGATGATCAGGGCTCTGGCATTTGCATCCCAATAGGGGGCACCCAGTCCGGAGAAAGCCGGTACCATGTACAGTCCTTCAACCACCCTGGCCGATTGTGCCATTTTACCAGCTTCCTTTGAACTGGCAATGAGACCCAGATCATCGACCAAGTAGGAGATGGTCGCTCCGCTGTAGTTTATATTGCCTTCCAGGACATACGTTATGTTTCCATCCATTCCCCAGGCCACACTGGTTACCAAATCCTCACACAACACTGCCTCAGAACCAATATTCATCATGATCGAGGAACCGGTGCCATACGTTGCCTTGGTCAATCCCTCCCGGAGGCAGCCTTGTGCAAACAAGGCGCCTTGGGAGTCCCCGAGCACTCCGCATAGAGGAACAGACGATTGCAACAAACCTCCGATGGTGGTATGAGCGAAGACTGCGTTGGAGTCGCACACCTCGGGCAGGCAATCGAGAGGGATGCCGAATAATTGGGCCACCTCAATGTCCCAGTCGAGCTTCACAAGGTTCAGCAGCTGGGTTCGTGATGCATTGGAATAATCGGTTTTCACTACCTTCTCCTCACTGAGATGGTGAAGAAGGAAGCTGTCCATGGTGGAGAGTACAAGCTGTTGATTCTCTGCGGCCTGCCTGACCTGTTCTACATGGTTCAGCAGCCAAGAGAACTTGGCTGCGCTGAAGTAGGGGGAGAGGTGCAGTCCGGTATGGCTGTGGATCAATGTTTTTTGGTCGCTCAGATTATTGCAGATCTCCTGGGCACGTCCGCACTGCCAGACGATGGCGTTGTAAAGCGGATTGCCGGTGGTTCGGTCCCAAGCCAGGGCTGTCTCCCTCTGGTTGGAGATTGAGACGGCCTTGATGCAATTACGGTCAACTCCGGTTTGAAGGAGCAACTGTTCCGCCGCCTTGAAGACATTGGCAAGAATCTCCTGTGCATCGTGTTCCACCCATCCCTGGTCGTTGATGATTTGTCGGTGAGGGATGTCCGCTCTGCCAACCAATGCCGCGTTCCGGTCAAACAGGAGGGCTTTGGTTGTAGAAGTGCTTTGGTCGAAACTGAGAATATATTGGTTCATCACCGCTTCCTCTGAAGAAGTTTTCTTGCTGATTCTGCTATTCCTTTTGCATCGAGGCCATACTCGCTAAACAGCTCAAGGCTGGTTCCTGTCACCAAGTACTCATCGGGAAGACCCAAGGTGGTTACGGGAACTGGATGATTCGCACAGACTATCTGGCTTACCGTAGCACCCAGCCCCCCATTGATGCTGTGTTCTTCCACGGTCAGGATTGCCCCGGTTTCCCCGGCGGCTTTGATGATCGCTTCTTCATCGAACGGCTTGAGTGTGGCCATGTCCAGAACACGGGCTTCAATGCCCTGAGTCTTGAGCAATGTTGCCGCTTCAAGAGCATGATACACCATCTCCCCGCAGGCGACCAAGGTCAGGTCGCAGCCTTCCTTGAGCGTATTGGCCTTACCGAATACAAAGGGTTCCATGCCCAATTCCTCAGTGTACACTGCTGGAACCTTCTCCCTTCCTATACGAAAGAAGACAGCGTCCTTTGTCTGGGCCACTGAGCGCAGGGCTGCTGCAGTCTGAATGGCATCACAGGGAATGATGAGTGTAAGATCGGGGATGCAGCGAAGAGCTGCAATATCGTGCAGGGTATGGTGGCTTGCTCCCAAGGCACCGTAACTGATTCCTCCGCTGACTCCCAGAATTTTTACATTCTGATGGGAGTAGGCTACATCCACTTTGATTTGTTCGAGACTACGGGCCGTCAGGAAGCAGGCGGGAGCGCAGACATAGGGTTTCTTTCCGACCACCGACAGCCCGGCTGCAACGCCAATTTCATTCTGTTCGGCGATTCCAATTTCCACAAACTGGTCGGGCAGTGTTTTTACATAGGTGTTCAACGAGCATGATCCACGGGCGTCACTGCTGATGACGATGATATCAGGATCGTTTTTGGCCAGCTCGAGCAGGACCGTCGTATATGCCTCTCGGCATGCTTTAGAGTTTGGCATTGCGAAGTTCCTCCTCAAGGCGTGTAAAAGCAGCCATAGCCTCTTCATAGAGTCCCTTGTTCGGAACCCCGTGGTGCCAGGACGCTACGTTCTCCATCGCCTTCACGCCTTTGCCTTTGATGGTATGGGCGATGATCAACGTTGGTTTTTCCGGCTTCAGGGGCGTGGACGTCAAGGCTTGAACAACCTCATCCATGGCATTGCCGTCGATCTCCTTGACCTCCCAACCAAAGCTCTCCCATCGGGCTGCCAGCGGCTCCAAGCTCATGACATCTTCGGTCGAGCCCGAAATCTGCAGATGGTTGCGATCGATGATCGCCACCAGGTTGTCCAACTTGTAGTGGCCTGCCGCCATAGCAGCTTCCCACACCGAGCCTTCGGCCTGTTCGCCGTCACCCATAAGGGTGAAGACGCGATTGGTCTTGCGGTCTTTTTTTAGTCCAATGGCCATCCCCACGGAAATGGACAATCCGTGTCCAAGTGCTCCTGTATTCATCTCGATGCCGGGAATTTTGTTGTTGGGATGTCCAATGAGGCGGCTTTTGAATCTGCTGAAGGTCTCCAGCTCTTCGGGGGGGAAGAAACCTCGTTCGGCCAGGACTGCAAGATACCCTTCGACGCAATGGCCCTTGGAGAGAATGAAGTAATCCCTCTCCTCCCAGAATGGGTTGGAAGGGTCCAACTTGAGAACATGGAAAAAGAGTGCGGTCATAATATCGGCGGAGGACAAGGCCCCGCCGGTATGGCCTGTCTTTGCATGATAAATCATCGATAGCAGGGCCTTGCGTGTCTGCACGGCTTGCACCTTGAGTTCTTGTAGTGTCATCTGGTTCCTCATTTACTGCATCGAGGGGACATCTTCACCCCGGAGGTAGGCTTTCACATCCTCCTCAATCGGATCATAGAAGTCTGGTTCCACGTTGATGTACTTGCAAGCCTCATACAGCACGGGAACGATGTTCTGATGGATGCCTACACAGTGGTGGATGTACGGACCGGTGACAATCTTATGTTCAAGCCTCTTGATGTTCTCCACCTCGATCCACAAGTAGGTCCCCATGCACTTCGGGCCGTCGGTCCCTTCTGCGGTGCCGAGCAGGAGGGAATAGTGTCCATTGTCCCCATCGAATCGACACAGTGTGACCTTTCCGCTTTTAGCTTCGGCAGTGAGACTTCCAGGATGGTCGAAGGCCAGCGGATAGCCGAGAATCGGCTTCTCCTTTGCCACCGAAACCGGCCAGGGGCCGCAATGCTGCAAGAGCTCGCCGTTTGGAATATCGGGGTGTCGGATGGTCCAGTCGGCAAAGAAGGAACGATTCTTTCCCATCCCAGCGGCTTCCACCAACAAGGCTGTAATAGCTCCATGGATATCGGTCTCACACACTACCGGAATTCCTTCGTCATTCATAAGTGCATTGGCTGCACAAGGCATGATGCCCAATTCAGACTGCAAGGCGTTCCAGCACTGGATGGCCACCGCCTGACACCCATAGTGGGATGCCAGCTTGGTCATAGCCACTTTCAGCGCTGCAATAACTTCCAGCTGCTCGTCGGTGACCTGGATGATCATGCTCTCTTTTACATACTGGATCACCTTCTGGATTTCTTGTCGATCAGTTTTCTGACAGTCTCTGATCGTCTGGATCAGTTCGGGCATGGGGATCGGGGCGAGCTGGACATTGTACTTCTCCAAGAGCTCGCCTTCATTGCACATGGTAGTAAGAAAATCGAAGGGGCGGGTGGATATCTGCAGGATTCTGATAGACTTGAAGGTCTTTACGACATTGCAGACAGCGAGGAAGTCACGAAGTCCGCGTTCGAACACAGGGTCGCTGAGTCTGCAGTTGGTCATATAGGTGAAAGGAACCTGGAAGCGTCTGAGAACCTTTCCGGTTGCAAACAGTCCGCACTGGGTGTCGCGCAGTCTCACTCCGTCAGGTTCCGGCCGTTCATCGAGCGGGCCCCACAGCAGTACAGGCACCCCCATTTCTTTTGCAAGACGGGCGACTACATATTCGGTGCCGAAGTTGCAGTGGGGAAGAAAGAGGCCGTCGACGCCCTCAGCCTTGAACTTTTGGGCTATTCGCTGCATGTCATGATCGTCATAGAGCAGTCCTTCTTCATTGATATCGGTGATATCGACGAACTCAATACCCAATTCAAGAAGACGATCGCGGGTAAGGTTGCGGTATTTAATTGCATCGGGTGCACTGAAAATGCTTCTTCGGGTGGGCGCATAGCCCAATTTGATGGTAGGCATGATGACACTCCTTATAGGATTTATCTCGTTAAGCCCATGGTATTCCAAGTTTTCGTATTCGTCAATGAAAAATATTTCGATTGTTTTCTTTTGGCTTTCTTTTGTTTACAGTTAAAAAGGTGGTCTCTGAAATATCCAGCTATTGTGAGCAAGATAATTTGTACTTTCAAGCTTCGAACTTGCGATATTTCGTTAGGATTCAAAAACAAACCTTTTCTTTTCATTTGTTTCCGAGTATGATACCAAAGGAATACGACGAGAGGGTGAAAGCATGTTTCAAGATCAACGGAGAGAGAAAATCCTGCAGCTGTTGCAGGAAAACGGCAGCTGCCGCGTACAGGAGCTCAAGGAGCTGTTCAAGGTATCGGAGCCCACCATTCGAGGTGATTTGGAGAGTTTGGAAAAACATGGCTTAATCACCCGCCAGCATGGGGGTGCCTTCATCAATTCGCTTGCTTCGGCAAATCTTCCGCTCACTCCGCCGCGCCGCGGCCATGAGGAAGAGAAGGCCAGGATTGGGAAAAAGGCTGCTGAATTTGTCAGCAATGGGGATAACATCATCCTCGATTCGGGAACAACAGTCACGGAAATGGTCAAGCATCTGGGAGACCGGACCAACCTTAATATTGTTACAAATGCCCTCAATATTGCCCTGCATCTGGGTATGGAGCCTTCAAATCGCGTTTTGGTGGTGGGTGGGGAGTTCAAACCCCCTACGCTCTCGCTTACAGGAGAGAAGGGGCTTCTCCTCTTTGAAAACCTCTATGTGGAAAAACTCTTTTTGGCAACCGGTGGCTTCAGTTTGGACGCCGGTCTTACCTATCCCTCCTTCAGCGACATCGCCCTCAAGCGTGCCATGATTGCATCAGCAAAGACGGTCTACCTGCTTGCAGATTCCAGCAAGCTCGAGAAAGTCCAGTTTGCTTCGCTTGGGTGTGTAGACAAGATCAAGTATCTGCTTACCGACAGCGGTATCGACAGCGAGTATGCAAAACGCCTGAGAAATGCAGGGATCAATGTGATCATTTGCTAAGCAGCTTCCAAACACTGCCTGACACCTTCGGTTTTTCGGAGGTGTTTTTCTTTTGGTGAAAGCGGTACGAAAAAAAACTGGAAGGTAGTAATTACTGACAAATAATTACGATTACATTCGAATCATGCACAAATTTTCGTGTAATCAACGAAAAGTTTTCATTGCATTCTTCATAACCCTGTTATACACTACTATTGGGTTCGAAAACAAAAGCATTCGAAACAAAAAGAAAAATTATAGTAGGAAGGTATGACATGAAAAGAAAGTCTATCGTGCTTCTGTCCCTTGTGTTGGCCTGTTCCATGGCTCTTGCATTTGCTGCAGGCGCCAAGGAAAGTGCAGGTGCCGCACAAGAAGTGAAGACCATCAAGTTCTACGGCTCTGATGCCCAGTATAACAAGAACATCATTGCAAAATTTGAAGCTGAAAATCCTGATGTAAAGGTTCAGATTGTGCCCATCGATTTTGACAACGCAGAGCAGATCATCAAAACGGGTATTGCCTCTGGTAATCCTGTCGATGTCTCCTTCTTCTGGGGAAGCCAGATCAGCGCATTCGTTTCCAGCGGAATGGCATTAGATCTGACTCCGTATCTTACTGCAGACAACAATGCATGGATGAATACGTTTGTTCCCAAGTACATCGATGCAGGAAAAATTGACGGCAAGTACTATGCAGTCAGCTACCAGCCGGTTATCGAAACGCTGTTCGTCAATGAAACGATTTTTGCTGAGAACAACCTGCAGGTTCCCACCACCTGGGATGAACTGCTGGTTGTTGCAGAACAGTTGAAGCAGAAGGGCATCTATGCACTTGGCAACTGGTCCGGCCAGAACCACCAGCTGTTGGTGTTTGCCTACCAGGTCATGGCTAACAATGGCGTACTTGAGCAGGCTGCAGCCGGCAAGCTTCCGTTTGCTGGTTCGAATGAGGCTCCCGGCCTGAGAACGGCGCTTGAATTGCTGCGTGATGTCTATAAGAAGGGTTACTGGTATCCAGGTGAAGGCGCTCTTACTGCAACCAAGGACCAGGTACAGGCTGCGTTCTTCCAGGGCAGAATCGCCATGCTCTTCGATGCAGGCTCCAACGTCGGCCAGTATGAGAAAGATGCTCCGTTCAAAGTCGGCGTAGCCAAGTTCCCCTTGGTGGAGAAGGGTGGCAAGTATGGTGTGAACGTAGTAACTAATGCACTCTTTGTTCCAATAAATGCTGCACATAAGGAAGAAGCTGTGCGCTTCATCAAGTTCTATACCAGCGAAGCCGGCCAGAGCGAGACCATGGCTACCGGCAGACTTCCTTCGATCAAGGCCAAGCAGGACAAGATCGACAACAAGCTGATGCAGGCGCTGATGAACACCACCACCGGTGACAACGTAGTCAGCTACCGCCACATGCAGAATATCTCCCCTGAAGTAAACAGCTATTTGCAGAACGACTTGGTCGGCGCAGTCTGTGCCGGCGAATCCATCGATTCCGCACTAGCCAAGCTTGAAGCTTTGCGCGTCAAGGCAATGGGCAAGTAAGGACGATTCTCTGGATGGAAGGCCCTCCCCGATTGGGAACGGGCCTTCCTGTCTTTCTCTCGTTATGTTGGAGTGTAGTATGGCATCACAACCCGGCAACGCACTGAAGCGGTCGTATATGATCAAGGGCTTTCTCTTTTTGCTGCCCGCAACCTTGGTCTACCTCTTTTTTGCAGTTATCCCCTTTTTCGATAATCTGGTACTCTCCTTCCAAGACTGGAATGGGTTTAGTGCACGAGTGTTTGCAGGCTTTGACAATTATCTGGAGTCGTTTCGCGATGCAAATTTTCTTCTTGCCATCAAGAATTCCGTCTATCTGGGTGTTGTCTCTTCCATCATCAGCGTTGTTATTGGAGTGTTGCTTGCTTGGTTGTTGCTCTTCGTTGGAAAACGAAGCGGTGGCTTTTTCAGAACCATTCTGTTCTCTCCCAGCATGATTCCTGCCGTCATTACGGCCTTGATCTTCTCCTTTGTGTATGAGCCGGAGATCGGAGTGCTGAACCAGCTTCTGAAAGTCCTTAATCTTGGGAGTCTGCAGACGGCATGGCTTACCAACCGCACTACCGTGCTCAACAGTATTTTGTTTGTATCCGCCTGGAAACAGGTCGGCCTGACCATGGTGCTCTGTTTTGCCGGAATGCAGGCAATCTCGCCCTCCTTGTTGGAATCAGCGCGGCTTGAGGGAGCAGGGGATTGGGCGATCCTGAGAAAAATCATCCTCCCCTTGATTATGAGCTTTGTTCAGCTCAGCGCCATCTTTGCGCTTATGTCCGGTTTGAAAATCTACGACACTGTATTGGCCCTCACCAACGGCGGCCCTGGAAAATTCTCCGTCGTCATGCCGATGTGGATCATGCAGAATGCCTTCTCGTTCAATCAATACGGATATGGGGCGGCAATGTCTGTCATTTTTGTGTTGATCGTACTTGCAGGCATGCTGCTTACCAAGCGCTTGATCAAGGGGGACAGCTATGAGCTCTAAGAACACAATTCTCTACAATAATAAACCTTTGGTCATCATTGCCTATACGATTCTCATTTTGGGAACTTTGCTGGTAGCCTATCCGATTCTGTTTCTGTTTTTCACCTCGTTGAAATCAACCAGCGAATTCTATGTCAATTTATTCGGCTTCCCCAAAGAGCCGGTCTGGGCCAACTATGCTGCAGCCTGGTCTACCGGACATTTGGGGGATTATTTTTTCAATTCCGTCTTCGTAACCGTCATTGCTGTACTGTTGACCACCGTCCTGACAACCTTGGGCGGGTATGCACTGGGAAGAATGAACCTGCCCAAGAGCGAGCTGATCATCATGGCTTTCATGACGTTCAACTTCATTCCCGGCATCGCCATCTACATCTCATTGTATAAAATGATGGCCTCGGCAAGTCTGCTTACCAGTCATGCCGCCCTGATCCTTCCCTATACCGCCTGGCAGATTCCGTTCAGCATGTATATTTTCAAGAAATATTTTGAGACCATTCCCATGGATATTATTGAATCGGCACGCATCGACGGATGTTCGGAGCTCACCACCTTCTTGCGTATCGTCATGCCTCTGATCACCCCCGCCGTTGCAACCGTCATTGTCTTTACCTTCATCGGCAACTGGGGCGAACTTATGTGGGCCCAGATTACCACCGCGAGTTCGATGAATCTCAAGACGCTGCCGGTCGGTTTGTTGAACTTCAAGACGGAGATGGGTGTACAGTGGGGACAGTATGCTGCCGGCCTGAGCTTGGTCACCGTTCCCTTGTTGCTGATATTCGGATACTTTCAAAAATACTTTGTTGCCGGACTGACCCAGGGTGCGGTCAAAGGCTGATAGGAGTCACCATGCGTTATACCTCATATGCATTCCAGGTTCCCGAAGAGAAAATCGTGCGGGTCATCACCAATACTGATGCAAAAAACGAGGCGGACGACCAGTTTGCCATCGTGCATGCACTGCTCAGTCCCAAGTTTGAGAATGTCGGATTCATTGCCGCCCACTATGGCATCACCCGTCATCAGGACAGCATGCAGCAGAGCTACCGGGAACTTGAGACAATCTTCGAGAAGATGGGCTTTCCTTCGGACGGTCTGCTGTTTCATGGCTGCGAACGGCCGCTTGCGTCCAAGACGGAACTACTCCCCAGTGAAGGCGCTTCCCTGATCATCGAGGAGGCGATGAAGGACGACCCCAGGCCCTTGTATGTGCTCTTCCTTGGTCCCTTGACCGACTTGGCCAGTGCGTACCTGCAGGAACCGCGTATCGCAAACCGGCTTACTGCCATTTGGATCGGTGGGGGCGCCTATCCATCGGGGAGCATCGAGTACAATCTGAGCAACGATATCCATGCGGCGAATGTAGTGTTCAGTTCCACGATTCCGGTATGGCAGGTTCCCAAGAACGTGTACGAGATGATTCCTGTCTCGCTCGCGGAATTGGAGCAGAAGGTGTATCCTCATGGAGAAATCGGGGCGTATCTGCTGGATCAGTTGAACGAGCACGCCCATGAGGAGGGCCCCCGTAAGAGTGCCTTCCGCAGCGGTGAAACCTGGGTGCTTGGGGACTCTCCCGCCGTCGGCTTGGTGCTCTACGAACACCGCTATGAGTTCGATTGGGTGCCGGCTCCTATGATCGGCATGGACATGCAGTATGTCCATACCGGTCTGAATCGACCGATACGGGTATACCGTAGAATCGACCCGCGTCTAATTCTTGAGGATTTCTACTCCAAGCTGGCGCTGTTTGCCTCTACAACCGCTCGTACTTGAGATGGGAAAAGTCTGCATGGATGCCATCACCGGCCAGGTCCTGGCATCCAATGCCAACCATTGCACCGGTGAAGCCATTGCCCTGGATGTACTCGTCACTGAGATGGCGCATATCCAGGGCTTCTGTATGCAGGTCGACAAATGCTATTCCATCGAGACTGTAGGAGAAGATCAGGGAATTGTCTCTGACTGTGGCGCGAAGGTATACAGGCGAGCTTATCTCTAGGTGAATGGGTTCTCCGACCTGCCTGATTGCCGTATTGTCCATCTCAACAACACCCAGGATTGGCTGCTTCTTGTCATCAGTACTCTGGTAGGCATAGAAATAGTTGTCGGCATTGTAGTAGGCAAGCAGTCCCGCCATGTGCCATGGCGACCGGGGTTTGAAGTCAAGCAGTGTTGTCGCCTGGTACTCCAGGGTTTCTTGACTGATCGCCATAAGGTGCTGACGCGCTCTCGAGGAGAGTGAGTTGCCCCCATGGATTCGCAGCCATCCCTCTCGGCTGGTTACGTCCACACCGCAGTTGGCCAACGGTTCTCTCAGCGTTTTCATACGATGGTCGATATGATCGAAATGGAGAACCAAAGGCGCCTCTTGTGCCTTTGGCAGTGAAGGAACTTCCAGCTGAGGACTGTGACTTCCCTCGGGATAGAGAACCGGCCATCCTTCACTATTCCACACGACTTCAGCCAAGGCGGTCTCTCGGCCAAGGATTGAGTAGGCATGGTCCACCGAACGTGAGCACAGGTAGGCAAGGTAGGTTCTTCCATCCTTGGTGTTCACCAGCGAGCCGTGACCGGCACGCTGCAGTTCATCATCACTCCTGCTTTTGATCAGGGGATTGCAGGGGCTTTGCTCGTACGGTCCAATCAGGGAGGATGAGCGCAACACGCTTACCTGATGGCCGAATTCCGTTCCTCCTTCTGCCAAAAGCATATAGTATAAGCCGTTGTGCTTATAGAGGTTGGGTGCTTCCGTACTTCCGGTCGCCGTACCTGCGGTCAGGTAATGAACATCGCCTACAAGGCATTTCTTTCGTAGATCCAATTCCTGCAGGATGACTCCTGCGAAGCGATTCTTGTCAGGTCTCCAATCGAGCAGCATGTTGATGAGATAACACGTTCCATCTTCGAAAAAGAGGGAGGGGTCCCATCCGCTGTTGTTGAGGAATACCGGATCGGTCCATGGCCCCTCCATCGAAGGGGCGCTGATGATGAAATTATGCGGATCCTTGAACCTGCGTCTGTTTGTCTCAACAACCGTACAGACTATATGGAACTGATGGTCATGATAACTCAAATTCGGAGCCCAGATGCCGCATGAGGAGTCGAGTCCACGCAAGTCCAGGTGCTGAATCGGGGAGGCTATCTGCTCCCAATCGGAAAGATTGGTCGAGCGAAACAGGTTGATCGGAGGATACCATTCGAAGGTGGAGGTTGCGATATAGTACGTATCCTCCACCCTGAGAATGGATGGGTCGGGTTTGAAACCTTTGAGTATTGGATTTTTCAGCATGCTAGAACCCGAACCGAACAAAGGTGTAGCTGTCCTTCCAGTAACTCTTATCGACCAGGCTTCTATCGATCGCAACCGCCTCGGTAGGCCGTTCACACCAGCTGAAGACACCTTCAAAACTCTGGGGCCCCACGCTGTAGTTCTCCCCGCTGATATGGTGGTGGGGACCGAGCATATTGCGGTTGCTTGCGTAGAGTGTCATGGTGATGGTATTTTCCCCCTCATGCACATAAGGCGTGATATCCACTTCCCACGGTGCCCAAAGGAAGTTCTTGACCAATGCTCCATTGATCCAGAGCTTTGCCATCTGCAGTCTCGGGTTTCCCAAGGAGAGCATCATCGGCTGATCCTCCCTTTTCTTGATGAGCATTGTTTGGCTGATGGTGAGCTTGCCGGCAAAACACAGGAGGCCCTGCTCGGTAAAACTTTGATGGGTGAGCTTGCTTGGTCGTGTGGTGATTACAAACGGACCATCAGTTTCCAAAGCCTCGCGCTCACCTTTGGTGAACGGGCTCTTGCTGTATACCCCGAAATTCCCCAGGATATACATGCTCTCAAGCTCCATGTCGTAGGTCAGTTTGTTCAGCTCAGTTTCATACATGTTCTTGCCGAACAGCGTGTCGTAGACATGCTGTGACTGAAAGAATGTGCCTTCGATGGAAATGGTATTCTCTCCCTCCACCACAGCGTCTGTTATCAGAAGTTTCTCAAAGGCACGATCCTTATACCAACCGGTCGGCTGGGAAAGTTGGGTGCCATTGACGGTGATGTTGAAGTGCTTGCTGTCCTCCATGACCAGGTAGAGATCAGCTGGTATACTGTCTCGGTCCTGGATGGTGAAGGAGAACTCGAGCTCGATCGAGCACGAGCGTTTGAGGGTCAACAACTCTTTCATAATCCTGATGACAGCCTTCTTCTGTTGCCACTCGCCCTTATCGATTCTGTATCGGCAGGTATCCAAGGTAAGGACATTCTCATCCATGTGCTGGATTTCCCACATCGGGTTGGGAGTGATGAAAACTACATCAGCATCCCGGTTTGAAGCCATTGTTCTTGATTGTACAGGAGGCTCAAGCAGGTAGACACGCCCTTCCATTGCCTCGAAGGATGTTAGAAGATGTTGAACAGAATCAGCAAGCTTGGTGCGGGTGTTTGTCTGTAGGTCGAGCAGGCTTACCTGATATGGGCGACCCAAGTCGATGGTTGCGCCCCCCACACGTTCTGTTTTGCTGTTGTTCACAATATAGAGGCTCACACACTCACCTTGGTCATGCATGCAGCAGGTCAGCCGCTTCTCTTCCTTGTTGTCAACAAGCAGTTTGACTGGATGGGTGAGTCTACTCTTTATTTCGTCCAGGATTGCCTGGTCATCGGGAAGTCTTGTGATGACTTGCTTGAGTTTTGCAAGTACCGCTTTGTTTTCTCTTCCGCTGATCAAGAGAGGCCCTTCTCCCATGCTGTAGAGTCTCCCTCCTGCTTGTGCAAATGAAACCAAAAGATCAGCGGTATGCTCATCGATGCTCAGCAGCGAGGGGAGGACTACCGTTTGGTAGGAGTACAAACCAACCTGCAAAGCATCGTTCTCTACGTTTGCATACTCCTTGAGAATCGTTTCATCGCCCAGGTGGTAGTCGATATGCAGAGCGCTCAAGGTCTTGGTTGCTTCGCTGAATGCAGCATCGTAGTGCTGGATGGTTGGGTTGTTTGTTCCATCGTAGGTGATCCAACCGGTATGCATCGGGTGCAACAGCAAGACTTCGACAATCTTCTTTCCTTCGATGAGCAGCGTGCTCAGCCTGGCCATGTAGTCGTTGAAGTGGTGGTATTCATCCCACCAGCTCTGCTGCGTGAACAACGAAGGTGGGTAGTCCCGCTTGCGAAATCCTTTCAGTGAGTAAGCCTGGAGGTGTTGGCAGATGATGTTCACTCCGTTGACAAACTGCCAGTTGAGAATCCAACGCATTTCCTCAAAGTTCAAATCCCAACCGCTGAGAGCAAAACTTTCGGAAATCACCCGCTTTGTTCCCAGCTGCTCGGCCACCGAGCTGACCTGCTTGGGCATGCGGGGGTCGTGGATCATGCGTCTGAGAGAATCGATGCCGGGCATGTGGAAGAAGGGGTAGAAGGGCATGCTGCCACTGGTTCCTGTCATCTGGCTGTACAGGCCTTCCTCCATCATCATATGGCCGGTGAGCTTGATGTGGTGCTTCTCGCACCACAGGTACAGCTGCTCCATGTAGGAGTGGACGAACAACCTGCTAACCGTTGCCCAGAAGTCTGTCCGAACCGCTTCAAACCCTTCACAGGGAAGGTAGAGGGACGGCAGAACATCAAGCAGTTCATAGCCATGGTCGTTTCTGAACTCATCTTCCATGATGTAGGACCAAGGAATCGGGCCTTCTGAGAGCCTGGGTTCATCGGTGAAGAATCCTTCGGGCATTTGGTCGCCGAACTGCTCGTAGTAAGCTTCATGCGTTGCCTCGATGAAGGCCTTGGTGGTAATAGGGTTGAGGATGTCGATGTAGTAGGGTGACACCGAATGGGTCATGACGATGTAGCCGGTGATGACAGCATCCGAAGGAACCTTATCCAGCGCATATACATGGGTAAAGTCCTGGGTGTGTGCATACAGACCTAGGACATTTTCTGCCTGTTCGAGCTCTTCTTTTGTTTGGGCTTTCTGCATCCTCAGCCCTCTGGCATGGTAGGCATCACCGAGTGCGGTTACCTTGCCTCCTGCAAACCCACTGGGCCAGCCTTCCTCGTCATACGCCCAAGGGTGCAGGCCTTCCTTGCGGCCTTCGTCAAGACCTGCTGCAATGGCTTCAAACCAAGGTTTGCCGAGATAGGTGGTCTTCAGCCCGCTGCGGGCGTGCATGAAGTAGCCGCCGACTTTCGCCTTTGCCATCTCCCGGATCTGGGCCCTGAGCTCCTCGGGATCGAGTACATCATTCCAGGACCAGAATGGGATGCTTCGGTTTTCTGCTGGGGGATTGGAGAGTCTCTGAGAGATTTGCATACGAACGATTCCTTTTCTTATGATAGATAGAGCGGGTGCCAGATTTTCATACCCCCAAGGCCGCGGTTGTCCCAGGCGTAATAGGGTATGAGCGAGAGTGTAGTCGGTTCAGCCTTGAGACCGGAGGCGTCTTGGTAGAGGCCACCCGTTTCCCAGGTTAGTGATTGATAGGCTACGCCGTCTTCGGTTTGGAGGCAGAGCATGGACTCTCCTCCAATAGTTCGCGTTACCGTAGTAAAGTGTGCATTCTGGCGCAGTCCGAGGCTTGCCCAGTTCACCTGGGGATGGTCGACCTGTTCGCTGCAGTATACCAAGGGGCCGCGCATGACGGCAACTTGGTGGGTGCACTCCTCGATCAAGGGGTGGGCCAAGAGGACTCGAGCCTCCATTGCAAACTCGATGGTGATCACATCGCCTTGCTTCCAACCAGAGCGAAGCGGCAGGTACGTGTCAGCCATTTCAGCAGTAATTGCTTGATTCTGTATACGTCCTTGCCTGACCCAGGAGGGGATGCGGACATATAGGGTGAACGGGGTGCCGTCGGTCTCTGCAATGGTAATCGTAATTGGACCGTCGAAGGGGTAGGCTGTGGTTTGTTCAAGTACCACATGGTTGTTGCCCACCTGAAGAGAGGCTCTGCTTTGGCCGTACATGACGGTATAGATTCCATCTTCAGCCTGTGAATATGCATACTCGCTGCTTTGTGAGAGCACGCGCAGCATGTTGGGAGGGCAGCAGAACGAGGAAAGATACTCACTGCGGCTTCTCTCCCACTTTAGATGGAAGGGAAGCTGTTTCTCTTCCCGGGCAAGGGGGTTGGAGTAGAAGTAGCGCAGGCCGTCTCGGCTGACCGAGGCAAGCACCAGATTGTAGAAGGATTGTTCAATACGGTCGGCGTGGGCTGCCCGAGCATTCAGATGAAGGAGTCTCCAATTGAGAAAGATGTTGCCGATGGACGCACATGTCTCGTTGTATCCGGTAAGATTCGGCAGTTGGTACGGCCTTCCGAAGGCTTGGTGGGTCCGTGCCAGATTGGGGTGGTCGCCGGCATAGCCGGAGGGAGAAACTCCGTCATAAAGGGCGCCGCATCCGCTGTTGATGTACATTTTTGTGTACTCTTCGCTCTCCCAGACCTTCATCAAGGTAGTACGATACGTTTCATCCCCTGTCTCTGCGACCAGGTCGGCAAGCCCGCTGTAGAGGTAGGTTGCCCGCACTGCATGGCCGAGCATCTCGGTATGGTCTGCAAGTTTCAGCCTGTCCTGGTTGTCGTCGGTTCCTCCGACCACTTCATCGCGCAGCCTGATCGCAAGCTCTGCCGTATCCAGGTGTGTCTTGTCTCCGGTAAGGCGATACAGGTCGATGAGAGCCATGTAGTGGGAGGGACAGATGGCTGTCTTGGCCGTATGGGTTTTCTCAGCTTCCTCGAAAAGAGCCTTAAGGCAACGTGCTGCTTTGAGCCCCAAATCCAGAAGGGATCGTTCGCCGGTGGTCCTTGCGTGGACACAAGCCGCAGTGATGAGATGGCCGAGGTTGTAGGCCTCAAAATTGAGGCTGTTGCCAAGCTTCTCTTCGTTTGTTCCCTGCTGGAGTCTTATGGTGTATTGGGTGAAGATGTAGCCGTCTTCTCGCTGCACCGAGGCGATGAGCTCGATCGCCTCATCGATTTGGTTCTTTAATTTTTCATTCTTGGTTACTCCATACACATAGGAGGCGGCTTCGAGCCACTTGTAGAAATCGCCGTCACCGAACGGAGGACCCTGATGCGCGCCCTCTTGTCTGCCTGCGGCGATGCGGAAATTGGCGATGCAGTGGCTGATGGCATCGGAATCGAAAAGGTGGAAGATATTCGGCAGGATGGTATCGGAACACAGCTCAAACTGCCTTAGCCAAAATCCGCCGGTCCAATGAGTGCTGTGCAAGGGCGGTCGCTTCAAGGCGGTATAGCTACTCTCTACTTCTGTTTGCATGAAATACGCTCCTAACCTTTCACCGCACCGGTGGTAAGACCGGCGATGATGTGTTTTTGTAATAGTGCATAGACGACCAGGACCGGGAGGATGACCATCATCATGAATGCGAACACCGTGCCCCAGTTTGTATAGTACTGGGAAGCAAAATTGTAGACGCTGATGACGATCGGCCATTTCTTGCTGTCGCTGATCAGGTAGAAGGGGGCCGAAAAATCGTTCCAGACTGCGGTGACGGTAACGATGGTGCATGTTACCAGCGGGGTACGAAGCAGAGGGATGATCAACTGGGCGAAGAGCCTCGGGTAGCTGCAGCCTTCGATCATGGCGGCTTCGTCGATCTCCCGTGGTACCGTCTTCATGAAGCCTGTAAGCAAAAAGACTGAAAACGGCAGGTTTACCGCCCCATAGAAGAGAATGATGCCCAGATAGGTATTGTGAATCCTGCTCTGCATCATCAATTGGATGGTAGGAATGATCGATACCGGAACAATGATGCCCGCGAAAAGAATGAAGTAGAGGGCATTGCCCAGCTTTCCATTCTTGCGCTGGATGACAAATGCCGCCATCGCAGCCGACCCGTTCACGAGAACCGTTGCCAGCGTGGTAACGATCAGGCTGTTGCGCAAGCCCCTCCAGAAGTAAGCTTTGGAGAGGACGGTGATATAGTTCTCGAGCGTCGGTGCTGCAGGAAGCGTCAATTTGAAGAGAGCCGACTCACGGATATCCTTGAAGGAGTTGACCAGCATCATGGCAAACGGAACGAGGATGATGACCGATAGTACAATGCACAGAAGGTACAGCAGTCCATGGTAGGTGCGTTCTCTACGTGTCATAGTTCGACCTCCCGTTTCTTGAGGAAGAGCAGCACCGGTAGTGCTATGACAATGATCAAGAAACTCAGAATGATGTTTGCCGCCGTTCCACTGCCGTACAGTCCTAGGCTGAAGGTACTCATAATGTAGGTGTTTATGACTTCGGTGGCATAGCCCGGCCCGCCGTTGGTGAGCACGAGGATCATGACGAAGACTTTCATGGTGCCGATCAAGGCGAGGACCACGTTGATGGTGATGGATGGGGCAAGCAGGGGGATGGTGACGTTGGTGAGTTTCCATCGACCGTTCGCGCCGTCAATCTCGGCGCTTTCATAGAGTTCATGGGGTATGGCCTGCAGTCCTGCAAGGTAAATGACCATGCTGAAACCGGTGGTCCTCCACACGTCGGTCATGATGGTAGAGAAGAGGGCGATGTTGGGGTCGTTCAGCCAATCCTGGGCTAGGAAACCCATACCGAATGCACGAAGCGATTGGTTGAGAATGCCTTGGGCGGGATTGTAGATGGCGGTGAACAGGTAGCCGATGACCACAGGGGCGATGACATACGGAAGGAATATGATGGTTCTGAACAGGTTTCGGCCTTTCAATTGTGCATTGTTCAACAGGATGGCCAAAAAGAGTCCAAGAAAATTTCTGACAAAGGTGACGCTGAAGGAGTACGTCAGGGTATTGCCCAGCGTTGAGCGGAACTTGACATCAGAGAACAACTCCCTGAAGTTCTCCAAGCCGATGAAGGAGATCACCCTTCGGTTGATGTTCCAGTCGGTGAGGCTATAGTAGAAGCTGGTAAGTGTGGGGATAACAAATAAAAATCCGAATATCAGGATGGTTGGAAGCAGGAACCAGTTGGGATATCGGGAGCGTTGCATGGAGCGCATCATAGAAACCTCGGCTTTTACATGTCTAGGATAGGAAGCACCAGGCCTTGCGGCCTGGTGCAGGATTACAAGGATCGGTTTTAGAAGCCGGGAAGAGCGCGGGCTTTTCCGGTTCTGCGGAAGTTCTCATCCAACAAATCGAGAGCTCCATCGACATCGCTGGTGATCAAGAGGTTCTGCAGGATCTTCGGGAAATCAGTAAAGGAAGATGAGAGCCTGTTCTGTACGTTGATCTTGGCCTTCCCTGCCTGGTCATAGGCAAGTACGTCCATTTCGTACGGCAGCAGCTTCTTCTCGACTCCCTTGTACACGGGGATGCCTGCATTGTACTCAAAGTAGATGTTCTGATTCTCCACCTTGGTCATATAGCGGACGAGGTCCATGGCAAACTCGGTGTTCTTGCCATCACGAGGAACAAGAATCTGGTGTGCCGGGGTGAGCATGGCCACACCCTTGTCAGTGTCGGACGGAAGGGGGAACCAGCCGATTTTCTCTGAAACATAATCCTGGCCGAACTTAGCCATCAACGAGGGGATGAAGTTGCTGATCTGGAAGGCGACAGCCGCCTTGCCGGTTGCAAGCAGTTCCATCTGCTCATCGTAGGTGCCGCTCTGATAGCCGTTCTGGAAGAGACCTGCATCCCTGAGGGCGACATAGCGGGAGAATACATCCTTGAGGGCGGGAATCTGGTTCAGCCTCAGCTCATTTCTCTCCAGCTTCTGCACACCTTCATCACCGATTTTCGGATCGACAAAGGTCGGCCAAGCAATCAGGGAGAAAACCTGAAGGGGCCATTCGGTCTTTGCGGCTTCATAGACAGGGATGTATCCGCTTGCCTTGGCTTTCTTGAGAATGTTCAAGAAATCTGCATAATTCTTAGGAACATCAGCACCGATTGCCTTGAAGACGTCCTTGTTGTAGTAGACGCCGTAGGTGCCGGTACCTCCCCAGGGAGCCCCATAAAGCTTGCCCTGGTAGCGCTGGAAGTCAAGTGAAGCTTCCAGTACGTTGTCAAACAGCTTGTCTCCGGTCATTTCCAACAAGCGGTCGATACCGAACTTGGTGTATTGCTTGGTACCGGGGTCCATTGTGAAGAGATCGGGATAATCCTTGGTTGCGAAGCGGGTCTGCAAAAGACGGCCGTACTCCTCACCTGCAGGAAGAGCCTGGATTTCCACTTTGATCCCGGTCTCAGCTGTGTAGTTGGCGAAAATTCTTTCCAATGGATCCAAAATGGTTGTGTTGGGTACCACGACAGTGAGCGAGGCGGGTTTCTTCGGGCCTGCTTCAGCCGTCGGGGCAGCAAAAGTCAGCGATGCAATCACGACAAGCATCAACGTTGCTACAAATGCCTTTTTCATGTTTCCTCCTTGGTTTAAACTCCTCCGCATGTGGTGATGGAATCTAAACATCATACGTATTATCTCTATATCCAGTAGAGCATGAGTTCTTGGGTTTGTCAAATAAAACTCTTTTGATTGTTTAGTTCATTGCGAAAACAATCTTTTGATTCATAATGTTGTATTTCATTTGTTTACGTTTTTGTATAATATTTGTTTCAAATGGAAAAATAAGAAAGCTTAGAATTTCAGCATACCCCATCGTCCGATGGTCTCAAAGCCGAGGCGGTGATAGATTGCGCCTGCCAAGGGATTGTCATAGAACAGGCAGAGAAAACTCAGGCCGTCGGAAAAGCATTGGGAGCACAGCCTGCTCATTACCTGGGATGCATAGCCGCGGCTGCGGTAGGAAGGGTGGGTTGCCACTCCGATGATCATGGCCCCGCTTTTTGTTTTTGCTGTTATCGTTGCCATGCAGACAAGATTTTCCTCATTGAAGATACCGAATCCCAGGCCTCCATTCTCTAAAAGTTCCCGTGTCTGCTTCAGTTTGTCCTGTTCATGCTCAATATAGGGCCTGGCAAACTCCTCAATCTGCTTGTACAGGTCGATGATGGACCGGGAATCATCGGCAGTCAGTCGAACTACCGCCTTATCCGAGAAAGCCTTGGATGTGAAATGTTCCTTATCGAGTCTGCACAGGTACGTACCCTGCACCTTGGCCTGGGGGAAGTACTGTTGGATTTCCAATAAAATATCTTCTTTTGCACTCAAGCAAAGCATGTTCTGCTGTTTCAGGAATGCTGCAACTTCTGCCAAGTCCCCACCAGGTTTGTTGGTCGTGACCATATAGTTCTCATAGTAGCGCAGGACCAGATAATCCCATGCATCACCGAAGGCGTACATGGTTACGATGTCTCCCTCGAGACCGTAGTTCTCGATATCGCCTTCGATGAAGAGATTCAACTCTTTCTCTTCGGCGATGTAGTCAAGGACTGCCGGGATATCCTTGTTCGTCAACGTATATGGAATATTCATGGAGCTACTATACGATGGTATTCGGTGCAATTCAATTGTCTGTATCCTGTGGTATTTGTTTGACCAAACGACTTGGACATCCTATGATGGACTTTGTTGGGGGAGCTTCATTGCCATCGTGCGAAGTCAACTTCTCCCCCCATTCTTATACTGGAGGTTCTGTATGGACTTCTTGTTGGACGGGCTGCTCGCCACTACTTGGAAGCAACTGGTTATGTTCGGCGTCGGCGGTCTTCTCATCTATCTTGCAATAGCAAAGAAACTCGAACCCTCGTTGTTGCTTCCCATGGGATTCGGGGCGATTCTGGTAAACCTGCCGTTCAGTGGGGCCGTCACCCAGATGATGGTGGGCATCGGGGAAGTTCCGGGCATTCTCGACTGGCTCTTCCATCTTGGCATCGAGGCGGCCGAGGCCATGCCCCTGCTGCTCTTCATCGGCATCGGGGCGATGATCGACTTCGGGCCGCTTCTGGCCAATCCGAAGCTCATCCTCTTTGGGGCCGCAGCCCAATGGGGGATTTTCGCTACGATCAGCCTGGCCACCCTGATGGGCTTCAGCCTCGTCGATGCAGCGTCCATCGGCATTATCGGGGCCGCGGACGGGCCGACATCGATATTGGTCTCCCAGGTGCTGGGAAGCACGTACATCGGGCCCATCGCCATCGCCGCCTACTCGTATATGGCCTTGGTCCCGATCATCCAGCCGTTTGCCATCAGGCTGGTGACAACCAAGAAAGAGCGGATGATCAGAATGCCGTACAATCCCCGTTCGGTATCCAAACGCTCCAAGATTCTCTTTCCGATCATCGTCACCGTGGTTGCCGGCTATGTTGCCCCTGCCTCCGTATCGCTTGTGGGAATGCTGATGTTCGGCAACCTCATTCGTGAATGCACGGTACTGGACACCCTGTCCACTGCGGCCCAGACGGTTCTTGTCAATCTCGTCACCCTGCTTCTGGGTATCACCATCGCTTCGACTATGAAAGCTGATGCTTTTGTGACGGTGCAGACAGTCATGATCATGGCCCTGGGCCTTCTGGCTTTCGTTTTCGATACGATAGCAGGAGTGGTCTTTGCCAAGATCCTGAACCTGTTTGTCAAGCAAAAGGTCAACCCGATGGTAGGGGCCGCCGGTATCTCAGCCTTTCCGATGTCGGCGCGTGTCATTCAGAGAATGGGCCAGCAGGCCGATCCTCAGAACCACCTTTTGATGCATGCAGTCGGGGCGAACGTCGCCGGGCAGATTGCCTCGGTCATCGCCGGTGGAGTGATCCTGGGCTTGGTCCCGGGTCTGTTGTAAGGAGGGAAGCATGAATACGCTGTTTGGTAAGTCCTTGACCCTCATGGCACAGGGGATGACGGGCATTTTCGTTGTGATTCTCATCATCTTCTTTGTGTTGTTGGCTTTGGGAAAGAACAAGACAAAGAAAGAGTAATTTTTCTTAAGAGAGGGAAGCGATATTCCCTCTCTTATAACCTATATCGATAACTGGATATCGATATGTTTATACGCTATAAGAAATTTGTAACAAAAAGTTGTTGACATCCCGTACTTGTATGATAACTCAAAGTTCGCATACTGCTAGGCCCTAGAATTTTGGATGAAAAGCAAAGGAAAAATTTGGAGATTAATTAATAATTACATATAATATATAGACATAAGCTCGAATATCTCGTATAATGGATGTACTATAAACCTATACAAGACAAGGAGCTTATGCCTAACATGTTGAGGGATTTTACCAACAATACCGATGCCATTACAAGTCAAGTCAGTGTTTTTTCCCAGAGATTTAAAGTCGGAGCCATCCTTCGCCATTGTGGTGCACACAAACAAAAGGGCATAGAAGTCCGGAAGGTCTTCTCCTACCTGTGTACCCTGCTGTTCTGTGGAATATCCATGAACAGGGATCAAAAAACCCGCAAGTACGGGAACATGGTGAAAAAGGATACAAGCCATCGGTTCCTCCAATCCATGAAGATGGACTGGAACCGGTTCCTTTCCCTGCTGGCCAAAGAGATCATCGACAAGGATTTCCGCCCGATATGCCGCAACGATTGCAAGGGAGTGCAAAAGCCTTTTTTCCTGGTGGCCGATGACAGCAGCTACTGTCGCAACAGGTCCAAGAAGGTGGAGCTGAGCGCCAAGAACTGGGACCATGCCCTCAAACGCTACTACAAGGGATTCAGGATGCTTACCCTTGCCTGGACCGATGGCGTATCGGTCCTTCCCGTATCTTTTTGCAATATGAGCACATGCGACGATACGAAGGTGCTCAGGGGATCCAAAGGGCTTACCGCCAAAGAAAAGGAAACCTTTGGCTTCAAGATACGCAAGCTGGCAAAACAGAAGATGAACGACACGCTGCTGGACCTTCTGGATGTCGCTGCAGCGGCGAATCTCCAGGCCCGGTACCTGCTGTGCGACAAGTGGTTCGCCAACCCCGTCACCATCTTCGCCATCAGAGACAAGGGATACGAGGTGATCTGCATGCTGAAAAACTCCTCCACCTATTATCTCTACAAGGGAGAAAGGAGAAAGCTCAGCCAGATTTTCCGCATGTGCGCCAAGGAGGAGAGGCTCCAGCGCAAACTGGACCGAAAGGCCGGAAATGACGACTCGAAAGGCAGGAAATTCCTGTTCTCCGCTGCCATCTCACTGATCAACAAGGATGAGAAACCCAACCAAGAATCGAAAATCGTGTTCGTCAGGAACAGGAACAAGAAGAGTGAATACCTGGCGATTCTCTGCACAGACAACAGCCTGTCAGAGGACCAGATAGTTGAATATTACTGCAGCCGATGGGGGATAGAAACAATGTTCCATACCTGCAAGTCATTCCTGCGCCTGCAAAAGAGCACCCAATCGCTGGATTATTCAGAAATCCATGCCAGCACCGCCATAGTCATGTTCCAATATGCGATGCTCTCCTGGCTGAACCGCCAGAACTCTGATGAAATAGGTTTCGGTGAACTGTTCTACCAACTCCTGGAAGAGGTCCAAGATACTGCTCTCTTTCATGCCATTGAACTGGTGTTGACATTGTTCGTCGAGACCCTCGCTTCTGAATATGCCATGCCACCGGGAAAGCTCAATGAAGCGATGAACAAATTCCTCAAGCAACTGCCTGAGAGGCTGAAAACCTGTCTGGATCTAGCTGCTTAGGCATGTGCGAACTTTGAGTCAATAACACATATGAAAAGCCTATGAAGGATATTCAAATCCGATGTGAACAGCCTCATACTGAGGTCCTGCTTTGTTATAGGGCAGCATCTTTCAAGGAGCAGTTATGACGGATAAAAAAGCTCTCTTGTTGGTTGGTGGCTGGGATGGCCATCAACCTGAATTGGTTGCAAAGCGTTTTTCCACGTTTCTGGAAGAAGCGGGTTTTGAAGTACAGCTCGAACGTTCACTCGATATCCTTCAGGAACGGGAGTATCTGTTCAGTCTCGACCTGTTCGTTCCCATCTGGACGATGGGGGAACTGCATTCCAAGCTGACTAACCATCTAGCCGATGCAATCGGCAGCGGTGTGGGGGTGGCAGGTTGTCATGGGGGCATGTGTGATGCATTCCGCACCAACGTGCTGTGGCAGTTCATCATGGGAGGCAACTGGGTCGCACACCCGGGCTCCGATGGTGTTCCCTATCAGGTACATATCAAGCAGAGCTCAAGCGAACTGACGCGGGACGTCAAGGATTTTTCCGTATCGAGCGAGCAGTACTACCTGCATGTCGATCCAGTGGTGGAAGTCCTTGCCACGACCACCTTTCCAACCGTCGATTGGTATCACAGCACCAACGGAAGGGTTGAAATGCCGGTGGTATGGACAAAGAAGTGGGGACACGGGCGAGTGTTCTACAACTCGCTGGGACACCACGATGACATATTCGATATTCCCGAGGCTTGGACGTTGATGAAACGGGGTCTCTTATGGGCGGCAGAAGGGAGGCAGATTGCTCAAGAGCAAGGTCTGACCATCGAGCGATTCGCCAGTGAAAGGAAGATGTTCTGATATGAAAAAACTGAGAGTTGGAATTATAGGGCTGGGAAAAATCAGCGGAATCTATCTTGAGAACCTGACCAAGATGTTCTCCAATACGGTGGAACTGGTCGGGGTTGTCGACCTGGTGGCAGAGCGATCGGCTGCAGTTGCAGAGCAGTACAAGGTCAAGCGGTATGCCGATGCAGAAGAAATTCTTGGCGATCCATCCATCGATCTGGTACTCAATCTCACCACGCCGCAAAGCCATTACAACCTGTGCAAACGGGCCTTGGAAGCAGGCAAGCACGTCTATGTGGAGAAACCGCTCTCCCTCACTGTAGAGCAGGCGGGTGAGCTTGTAGACTTGGCTGGTGAAAAGCAGTTACTGCTCGGCGGAGCTCCAGACACCTTCTTGGGAGCAGGAATCCAAACCTGCCGAAAACTCATCGATGATGGATGGATCGGAAGACCCATTGCCGCCTCTGCCTTCATGATGAACCACGGACATGAGAGCTGGCATCCAGATCCCGAATTCTACTACAAGAGGGGCGGCGGCCCGTTGTTCGATATGGGACCGTATTATATAACCGCCATGGTGAATCTGCTTGGGCCTGTCGACTCGGTTACCGGTTATGCTCAAAAAAGCTTTGAGAGGCGGACCATCACCAGCGAACCCAAGCATGGGGATGTCATCGATGTCGAGGTTGCAACCCATATTGCAGGAGTGCTTCACTTCGAGGGGGGTGCTGTTGCAACGCTGGTGACCAGCTTCGATGTTTGGCATCACAGCATGCCCCGGTTGGATATCTATGGGACTGAAGGCTCGTTGCAGGTCCCCGATCCCAATACCTTCGGTGGCCCCATCCTCTTTTGCAGGAAGGGAACAAAGGAGTGGAAGGAGCTTCCTTTGCTCTTCGACTATGAGCAAAACTCCCGGGGGTTGGGGGTTGCCGACATCGCCCTCTCTCTTGCCGAGGCAAAGAAAAACCGGGCCAGCGGAGAACTAGCCCGGCATGTTGTTGAGGTGATGAGCAGTCTGCTCTCTTCTGCGGATACAAAACAACAGGTGGCGATCAAGCACTCCTGTCAAAGACCTCAGCCTAGATAAGGGTCTCGAAGATTCCCTTCTCCTTGTTCTTGCGGCAGTTGTCCCAGCTGAAGATTCTCCCGCTCATGGTCAGGTAGACCCCGGGCGGGAGCAGCTGGACAGACGCAATGGCTGTTCCCAGGTTGAAAATGGCATCCGATCCTTCCAGGGAGTAAGGAATCATGGCTCCGGTGAGTACCACCGTCTTGGTGTTCTCCTTGCCAAGTGTCTCGGCAATTACCTTTGCAGTGTTGCACATGGTATCGGTACCGTGGACGACGATGATTTTATCCTCGGCACTATGCAGGCAGGTTTTTGCCACTTCATGACGCTGCTCCTCGGTCATGTAGAGGCTGTCCACCGCAAGAGGACCCTCCAGATGGACGGTCAGGGTGCAACGTGACTGGCCCAGAATCCTCGGCAGCTGGGACTCACGGAACGTAAGCTCCCCGCTTATCGCATCGTACTGCTTGTCGAAGGTTCCCCCGGTTGTGATGATTCTCAAATCTTGTGCCATGATGTGATCCTCTTATGTAAGAATCCTGCATAATATTACTCAGTGTGTACGATGTACAGTATATCACGCAAAATTCCTTCATGCGTGAAAATTGTCTGAGGAATGCAAGGGTGAAGACGTTTTCTGGATGTTTGCCAGGGAGCAACGCTGCAGTCTGCGGGGTGGAAAACAACCCCAATATTGCTTTCAATTCTCTTTGCTTAAGGATTTGCAAAGTCTGAATCGGTATGTAATACTCGAGTCTTGAGGGAGTGGTGTATGGACAAGCATACCTATCGGAAGATTCTGCAGTTACTGATAATCGGGGCGGTGTTTGCCTTGCTGGTTGTGTACTTCCCTGTGGCACTGCAAGTCGTATCAAAGCTCATGCAGTTGCTGACACCGTTGCTTCTTGGTGTAGTAATCGCCTACCTTGTTGATATTCCCGCAAGGAAACTGGAGACAAGGTTTCTGAAGCGGATCAAGAAACCAATGGTAGGCCGGGTTTTGGCAACCCTCATTTCCCTCTTCCTTTTTCTGCTGATCATCACCGGGGTATTGGTACTCCTGCTTCCCCAACTCGGGGTTGCAATCAAGCAGTTCGGGACCAACCTGCCGGTTCTCTATCAAGAGAGCGTACAGTCGCTAGAGCAGTTGATGAGCCGCAGGCCTGAGCTTGCACAAGGCTTCGCCTTTCTCGAAACATATGCTACTGCCGCCATCGAGCAGGTCAAAGCCTCATCACCCAAGATTGCAGACTATACCATCTCCTTGCTCGGAGGGGCTGTAAGCGGTGTTGCAACAAGCCTCATCGCCCTGATCTTCAGTTTATATCTGCTCTTCGGCAAGCATCGGCTGGTGGGCCAGCTCTCCTATCTGTCCGACCGCTTCATCCCCGAGCAGTACAACCGCAAGCTCATGGCAGTCCTGTCTGTCGCTAACACGACTTTCTCCAAGTTCTTCACCGGCCAGTTTTTGGAAGCGGTGATTCTCGGAACGTTGTGTACCCTGGGCATGCTGCTTTTCCGATTCCCGTATGCCCTTACCGTCGGCTCTGTGGTAGGCATGACCGCCCTCATTCCCTTGGTGGGAGCATACCTTGGCGGGGCCATCGGCTTTGTGCTCATTTTCGGTCAAAGCCTGCGCCTTGCGCTCTTCTTTTTACTGTTCCTGGTCATTCTCCAACAGCTGGAAGGCAACATCATCTATCCCCGCGTGGTCGGCGGCTCGGTAGGCTTGCCCGGCGTCTGGGTCTTTGCCTCGGTGCTGCTCGGTGCAGGCCTGTTTGGAATTCCCGGAGTCCTCTTTGGAGTTCCCTTGGCGGCAACAGTGTATCAGTTGCTGAAGCAGCAAAAGGAAGCCTCCTAAGGTAGGGTTTTCCCCCTTGCGTAGAATAAAGTGCTTAATCTACGCATAAAATGCGGTAATTATGCGTATAATAGATTGCTTATTCTACGCATGTGCTCTAGTATGCTGGTATGAGCACCTATATTTGGCAACGACCAGACTGGCCGCACATTTTCTATGATGCACATTCTTTGCTCTCCTCCATCAATGAAATTGCTCATGCACAGGGGAGGCTGGAAACTTTGCTCACCCAATTAGGTATTTCGAATCTTAAGGATTTTGAGGCGCGGACCTTCACCGATGAAATCTATCATTCACATGAAATAGAAGGGGAAATCCTTGAGCAGCAGAAAATCTACTCGTCAATCTGCAGAAGGCTCCAAGTTCCCAATGCATCGATGCAGCTTTCGGGACCTCATATTGAAGGTGTTGTCAAAACGTTGTTGGAAGCTTTGGAATGTGCACAGTCGCCGCTTTCGCACCAGAGACTGTGGTCTTGGCACAGAACCTTGTTCCCACACAATCTGAGTGGACCCTTTCCCATTCATGCAGGAGCGTACAGAACAGATGCCATTGCAGTGATTTCTGGATCCTCCAAGAATCAGGAAGTTCTGTTTGAAGCACCCTCCGCAGATCTTGTACCTCAAGAAATGGAGGCTTTCATCGCATGGATCAATGAGATTAGCGACATCCCCGATTCAATTCACAGTGCGATAGCTCATCTTTGGTTTCTGACCATCCATCCATTTGAGGACGGAAATGGAAGGATGGCAAGAATCATCGGAGATTATACGTTCAATAGGCACCATACGAACAACCAAGTCTTATTCAGCCTTGCTACCCAGCTCAAGAAGCATCAGGGCGAGTATTATGAACAGCTTCGCCAAGCACAAACGGGTAGTCTTGATTGCACCAACTGGATACGCTGGTATCTTGGACAGATTCGTGAAGCCCAAGAACGAGCAATCCAGAGTTGTGAAAAGACGCTGTATGTAAGACACTTGTTTGAGCGACTGACTTTCAATGAACGCCAACGTTCCATGATCGTGCGGTTGACTACGGATTTTTATGGATCCTTGACAACCCAGAAATGGGCGAAACTCATGCATTGCAGCCATGATACTGCAATGCGTGACATCAAGGATCTGATGAATAAAGGGGTGCTCAAGCAATCCGAACACGGAGGAAGAAGCACCAGTTATGTTCTGGTGCTCCCAGAGTCCCTTCAATAGCGGATCGGTCTTCCTTCTTTCTGGCTGCGGTACATGCCCTCGATGAGCTTTACCGTCTCTCTTCCTTCCTCTCCGCTGCTGATTAATTTCTCTTTGCCCAGGATTGCTTGGGCAAAGTGTTCCTGCTGTTTGGTGAAGAAGTATGCTACTGCATCGATCGAACCGAAGAAGGCGGTATCCTCCTCCTTCCACCGGCTCAGGTTCTGTTGCTCGCCTTCGATGGTCCACAGGTCGTTGACCGGAGGCTCAAGGATGCCGCTGCGTCCTGCGATGAACATAGCCCCTCCATCGGTCTGCACCCCGACCGAGTAGGCCGAGGAGCCGTGGACATGCACTTTTGCATGGATGCCGGGCTTTTGCGAGTTGGAAACAAGAATGGAAGCCATGGCGCCGCTTTCAAAGCGCACAACCGCAACGGCGCTGTCCTCCACCTCGATGTATGGGTGATTGATGTTCTCCCACTGGGCGTACACTTCCTTGACCGGGCCGAGAAACCAGTGCAGCAGGTCCAGCTGATGAGGTGCCTGATTTATCAGGACACCGCCGCCCTCAAGGCTCCAGCTGCCACGCCACGGGTCGCTCTTGTAGTACTCCTCGTCGCGCCAGCCAAGCATGGTGACCTGTCCGAGCATCGGCTTTCCCAACTTGCCATCGATGATGGCATCGTGAATGCGCCGACTTGCAGGATACCACCGCCTCTGACTGATCACCGAAAGCAGTTTTTTCTCTGCCTTTGCAGTCTCGATCATGGCATCGCAGTCGCTGACGGTAAGTGCCATCGGCTTTTCCACCAATACATGGGCGCCGGCTTTCAGTGCCGCTATCGAGTGTTCCTTGTGCAGGGGATGCGGGGTGGTGATGATTACTGCATCAACCTTTGCTTCGGACACCATGATGTTTATATCGGTGTACGGCAGAATCCCGAACTCCTGGGCGAAGGCTTGTGCCTTCTCCTCAGACCGACCCCAGACAGCCACCAAAAGACTGTCCTTGGCATTCTTAAGGGCCTTGGCATGGACCTTGGCCACTTTCCCGTACCCGATCAGGGCATATCGTATCGTACTCACTACAAGCCTCTTTCTTCTCAGGGAACCAGGACAACCTTCAGCAGGTTATCCTCTCGGTTGTACAGTTTGTCGAACCAGATCTTGCCTTCCTTCAGGGGGGCAACCTTGCTGATCAAGTCGGTGACGTCAAGCTTCTTGTCCGCCATCATCTTCAGTACGGTCGGATACTCGCCGTTGATGGCACACGAGCCCTGCAGCCTGACCTGCCGGGTTACCACACTCTGCAACGGCAGCTCGATCGTCGGGGTGATGTTTCCCACCAGGACCACCGTCCCCCCTTTTCGTACCAGCGTTATGGCTGTGTTGATCGGGCTGCTCGCTCCAACCGCCTCGTAGACAAGGGGAAGCATTTCGCCGTTTGTGATGGTTCCAACCTTTGCAAGCAATTGGGGATCGCCGGGATCGAGGGCGACATCGGCGCCAATCTCGAGTGCTTTCTTTCTTCGTTGTTCATCCATCTCGATGGCGATGATGGTGCCGCTGGTCATGGTTCTGAGCAGCTTGATGACAAGCAGGCCGATCAAGCCGGCCCCTACAACCGCCACATCCTCTCCAAGCTTCGGCTCTGCCAAGCTGATGGCATGAGCCGCCACTCCTGCAGGCTCTGCCATGGCGGCCTCCTCGAAGGAGAGGCCGTCGGGAAGGTGGAAGAGCACGCGCTCTTCAATGAGGGCGTACTCGGCAAAAATTCCATCCTGATGATAATCACTGCAGCTCACTCCGAGTACCCTGCGGTTATTGCACAAGTTGAACAAGCCCTGCTTGCAGAATGAGCAAGTCCCGCAGTAGATGGTCGAGTCGAAGGTCACCCGGTCGCCGACCTTGAAATTGGTTACCAGTGAGCCCGTTTGCTCGATAATTCCGCTACCCTCATGGCCCATGATGACCGGCGGCCTGCGCCTGCCCGTAGACCCATCATAGCCATGCACATCGCTGCCGCAGATCGAGGCGGCCTTGATGCGCACCAAAACCTGCGTGGGGGAGAGCAGTTCGGGTTTTGCTACCTCCTGCATCTCCAGATTCTTATATGCCGTCAATACGAGTGCCTGCATGTTTTACCTCTGTATACGGGCACTGCCGCCTTGGGCCAGTGCTTCGACCTGAGAGAGCGTCGCCATGGTGGTATCCCCTGGGTAACTGGTCAAGAGGGCCCCATGAGCCCAGCCGAGTCTGAGCGCCTCTTGTGGATTCCTGCCTTCCAAAAGGCCGTAGATCAGGCCGCTGGCAAAACCGTCGCCGCCTCCGACGCGGTCATACACGTCGAGTTCGCAGGTAGGTGCCTGATAGCCTTTTCCATCAAGATAGAGCACTGCGCTCCAACGGTGTCGATTGGTCGACTGGACCTCCCGCATCGTCGTGGCGACAGCCTTGATGGAAGGAAAGCGCTTTTGCACCGACTCCATCATACTGTAGAAGGAGGAAGGGTCGAGCTTGTCGGTCTTCACCACCTCAGGACCTTTCAATCCAAGTCCAAGTTGCAGATCCTCTTCGTTTCCGATCAAGACATCAACGTGCTCGACGATGGAGGAGAGGACCTTTTGTGCATGCTCCTGAGGTTTGTCGGAGAGCGATTTCCAGAGCTTTTCACGGTAGTTGAGGTCGAAGGAGACCACCGCCCCCTGCTGTTTTGCTTTGTTCATCGCCTTGATGATCAAGGCAGGAGTGGAAGGGGAGAGCGCGGAGAAAATACCTCCGCTGTGAAACCAGCGGACGCCGCCTGCAAGCAGGGCGTCCCAGTCGAAGCTTTTTTCGTCCAACAGGGCTGCTGCTTCATTGCTCCGGTTGTAGAACACGACCGGGGCCCTCAGACCTTGTCCTCGGTTGCTGTAGACGTGAGCCATATTCGGACCACGTACTCCATCGTGGGCAAAGCGTTTGTAGAAGGAAGCAACCCCCATTCGACGTACCTCTGCTTCAATCTTCAATCCGATGGGGTAATCGACCATGGCACTGGCAATGGCCGTACGCTGACCGAACGCCCTGCTGAGGTTCGCAGCTACATTGAACTCCCCGCCGGAGACATGAAGGTCAAGCTGGGAAGCATATTCGAACGGAATGACTCCCGGGTCAAAGCGGACCACCAGAGCTCCGAGAGAGAGCAAATCCAGATGGGCATGCTCCTTGGGCATGAGTGCAAGCTGAGCCATAACAACCTCCTCAGGTCAAATGCTATACGTAGTGGAAGCGGTGTTGCCTCCACGGCCGGTCCAATTGGTATGGAAGAACTGTCCACGAGGACTGTCGACCCGTTCATAGGTGTGAGCCCCAAAGTAGTCTCTCTGAGCCTGCAGCAGGTTGGCCGGCAGGTTCTCGGTCCGATAGCTGTCGAACCAAGAGAGTGCTGCGCCAAGCGACGGGGTGGGAACGCCGTTGAGAGCGGCAGCTGCAACCACTTCGCGCAGTTGCTGCTGGGTTTCGGTCAGGATTCTGGAGAAGTAGGGGTCCAGGATGAGGTTCTTCAGTGAAGGATCCTTGCTGAAGGCCTGACTGATCTTATCCAGGAAGGCCGAGCGGATGATGCATCCACCCCTCCACAGAAGCGCGATGCCTCCCAGGTTCAGATTCCATTTGTTCTCCTCTCCTGCCGTTTTGATCAGGGAGAAACCTTGGGCGTAACTGATGATCTTCGCCGCATACAATGCAGAGCGCAGTGCCTCGATGAAATCCTTCCTATCTGCAACAGGAGCTGATGGATTGAAGTCGAATACCTTGCTTGCCGCAACGCGCTCTTCCTTCTGGCTTGAGACGCTGCGGGCAAAAACCGATTCAACGATCAAGGTAAGAGGAACACCGGCGTGCAAGGCGCTGATGCCGGTCCATTTACCGGTACCCTTCTGTCCGGCGGTATCGAGGATCTTATCCAGAAGAGCCGAACCGTCCTCCTCGCGGTACCCCAGGATGTCACGCGTGATTTCTATAAGGTAGGAGTCGAGCTCACCCTTGTTCCACTCCGAGAAGACAGCCTGCATTTCGTCGTTGGAGAGCTTGAGAAGCCTTCTCATCAGGTCATAGACCTCTCCGATAAGCTGCATGTCACCGTATTCGATGCCGTTGTGCACCATTTTTACAAAGTGACCCGCTCCGCCGCTTCCAATCCAATCGCAGCAGGGAATTCCATCAACGTGGGCGGAAATGCTCTGCAGGATCGGTTTTACCTGCTCCCAGGCTTCAACTGAACCTCCTGGCATGATGGACGGACCCTTCAAGGCTCCTTCTTCTCCACCGGACACACCGGTTCCGATATACCAAAGGCCTTGGTTTTCCACATAGGCCATCCGTCTCTGGCTGTCCTCGTAGTTGGAGTTCCCTCCATCGATGATGATGTCACCCTTGTCCAGCAGTGGCAGCAACGTCTCGATGGTGTCGTCCACCGCCTGGCCTGCCTTGACCATCATCATCACCTTGCGCGGTGTCTGAAGTGCCTCGACGAGCTGGCGGAGGCTATGGGTGCCGATGATTTGCTTTCCATTCGCCCTGCCGGCGATGAAGGAATCTACTTTGTCGATGCTTCGGTTGTATACTGCAACACTGAATCCCTTGCTCTCGAGGTTGAGTACAAGGTTCTCCCCCATTACTGCGAGGCCGATCAGTCCGATGGTTGCTTTCATGATAATTCTCCTCTAGATGCGTCGTTTTGCGATGACACTTCTCATTTTATTTAAATTCTCGACCCCGGTCTCTCCAATGTGCTCAAGCACCTCCACATAAAGGACGTCGATGAGCACAAGACTGGTGATTCTTGTAGAAAAGGACTCGGCCACCACCGATGAGGTGGGGTTGCTGACACTGAGCACCAGATTCCCCAGCTTTGCCAGCGGAGAACGAATGTTGCTGGTCAGGATAATCAAAAAGCAGCCGTTATTGCGAAGCTCCTCGGCAAGGGCCAGGGTGTCGTGGCCTGCTCCCGTGTGTGAGATGAGCAGGGCCGCATCGCCTTCACCTGCCTGGCTTGCAAGCATCAGCTGCATATGGTAGTCGGAGGCGTACTGGCAGTTCAGCCCGGTTCTGATGAGCTTGTGATAGGCATCCTGTGCCAGGATGTTCGATCCACCGAGGCCCATTAGAAAGAGGGTGTGGGAGAGTGCAAACCGCTTGGCCGCCTCCTTGAGGACGTTGCGGTCAAGCTTGGCGTAGGTCTCTTCGAGGTTTTTTCTTGCATTGGCAAAGACCATGTCGGCGGGATCCTCTCCTTCCGATACTTCCGTCTCGAAGAGTTGTTCGCTTGATGGGATGGTCTCACGTGCCAGGGCGATGCGAAAGCGTTGGTATCCGGTATACCCGAGTTTTCTGGCAAAGCGCACCATCGTCGATTCGCTGATGCCGATACGCTCGGCCAGCTCCTCGATGCTTGGGTTCACCGACTCCTTGGGATGCTCGAGGATGAAGTCGGCAATCTTCTTCTCCTTGGCGCTGAGTGTTGCATACTTGGTGCGAATGGTGTAGATGGCACTGACTTCCTGCATCGGCTTCCCCTTGTATCACAGTATAGTATGAAAAAAATATTCAGGCAATCAGAAATAAATATTCATTTATCGCTTCACTTCTGGAAAAAACGGGGTATACTAAGAGAAAGGTTGTACAAATCAAAAGGAGTGTAGTGTAGTATGAAAACAAGAAACGTACTGGTTGTATTGGCACTGGTATTCTGCTTGGCTTTCCCCCTGTTTGCACAGGGTGCTGTTGAGGCAGCCCCAAAGCAGGAAATCCGCGTTCTCTTGGCGAACCATCCGTATGGTGAGCTCTTGAAGACCAAGATTCCTGAATTCGAAGCAAAGACCGGCATCAAGGTCAACTATGAGAGTCTGCAGGAGAGCCAGCTGACCAACAAGCTCACCACCGAGTTTGCCACCAAGAGCTCGACGGTCGATGTATTCATGACTCGTCCGTTGCAGGAAGGTCTGATGTTCATCAAGAACGGTTGGTATGAAGGTTTGGACAGTTACAACTTTGCAGATTATCCGACCAACTCGGTTGATATCGGTAGAAAGGACGGCAAAGCCTACATCGTACCGCTGGTAACCGAATGGCAGGTGCTCTACTATCGCAAGGACCTGTTCAAGAAAGCCGGTCTCTCCGTTCCCACCAACTTCACCGAACTCGAAGCCGCCGCCAAAGCCCTGAACAAGGATGGCGTTGCTGGTTTTGCATCCCGCGGAAAGGGAGCGGCTGCAGTCACCCAGCTTTCCAGCTATGTGTATAACTTTGGCGGCAGGTACCTGGACGGCGGAAAGGCTGTATTCGACAGCCCCGAAGCTCTTGAGGCCATCCGCTACTACGGCAGACTTTTGGGTAATTATGGACCTCAGGGTGTGACCAGCATGTCTTGGGAAAATGTCATGCCTGTCTTCCAGGCCGGCAAGGTAGCCATGTGGACTGATGCTTCAGTCTTCTACGGCCAGATCGTCGATCCCGCCAAGACGCAGATTCCTGCCGCCGACATCGGTGTTGCACAGCTTCCCAGAGGCCCGAAGGGCGACAGTCCGTTCATCGTAGTCTCCTGGGGTATGGCTATGTCCTCTGCTTCCAAGAACAAGGATGCTGCCAAGCAGTTCCTCGATTGGGCGACCAGCAAGGAACTTGCCATCGAAGGTATGCTTTCCAATATCACCATGGCCCGCGACAGTGCTTGGGCTGATGCTGAAGTCCGCAAGATCATGAACCCCGGTTTGGTTGAGACCCAGGCACACGCAGCAAAGAACGGCTATCCGTACGACCGTCCGTTCATGAGCTCCGTCGGCCAGGCCCGCGACCTTATCGGTGAAGTGATCATCGAGTCCATCAATACGAAGGGTACCAGTGCCAAGCTCGCTTCGCTTGCACAAGAGAAAGTGAAGGCGGTTGACGAGCTGCTTAAGACCGACGGTGAGTACGGTCTCTAGACCTGGATGAGATGTATTTGGCCGACCGAGTAGATCGGTCGGCCACTTGTGCTACAAGGAGCTTTCTATGGTTCGACAAGGATTCTTCGAGAAAAACCTACGGTATATTTTCCCGCTTCCAGCAGTCCTGTTTGTAGTTGTCCTGATGGTATTTCCTGTGGCATATACCTTCTTTCTCAGCTTTACGGATTGGACGCTCACCAGCGGCAGGCCGCTGTCGGTAGTCGGCCTGAAAAGTTATCTGCAGGTTCTGAAGGAGCCTCGGTTCCTGGAAGCCTTGGGTAGAACCTTCTATTTCACCTTCGGCTCGGTAATCGTTGAGATGTTGCTGGGCACTGCCCTGGCTTTGATCCTCAATCGCTCGTTCAAGGGCAAGGGCGTGGTCAAGACGCTGCTTCTGCTTCCCTTGGTCGCCACGCCGGTTGCAATCGGCATTGTGTGGAACCTGTTTTATGACCCGACCATTGGTATCCTCAACTATGTTTTGAGCGTACTCAAACTTCCCCAAAGCGGCTGGGTCAGTGATGCAAAGTCGGTAATGCCGTCGCTGATTATTGTTGATATCTGGCAATGGACCCCGATGATCACCATCATCGTGCTTGCCGGTCTTGCGGGTCTTTCCTCCGAGCCGTATGAATCGGCCATGGTGGATGGGGCCAGTGCCCGTCAGGTGTTATTTCACATCACCCTCCCCATGTTGATGCCCACCATCCTTACAGCCGTTATCCTCAGGGCCATCGATGCCCTCAAGACCTACGACATCATTTACTCGATGACCGGGGGAGGGCCCGGCTATGCTTCGGAGAACCTCAATGTGCTTGCCTTCAAGTACAGTTTTGAATATTTCAGGATGGGACAGAGTGCAGTAATGCTTGTCTTCCTCTTCATCATCGTCCTGCTCTTCAGCCTCTTGGTCATGCGGCTGCGTCGAGCCTTTGAGTTGTAGGGGAGGAGAGAGTATGAAAGAGAAGCGCATAACAACCATTTTGTACGGCATCGTTCTGGCTTTGATCATCATCCCGATACTTTTCCCCTTCATTTGGATGCTGATGAGCTCGTTCAAGACACAAGTGGATATCATCAGCTGGCCTCCGAAGTTCATCTTCAAGCCGGTGATGCAGAACTATAACCGGGTGTTCGTTGAGCAGAACTTTCTGCAGTACATGCAGAACTCCCTGATCGTCTCCACTGTCAGTGTTTTCTTCTCCCTCCTGCTCGGCCTTCCGGCCGCATATTCCATCGCCCGCTACAAGCAGAAGAAGCTTTCGATCTTCATTCTGGTCGCCCGCCTGATGCCGGGTATCTCATTTTTGATGCCTTGGTATATCGTATTCTCGAGACTTAGGTTGATGGACAGCTACATTGCCTTGATTCTCAGCCACATGCTCATCGCCTTGCCGCTCGTTGTCTGGGTCATGTCCCCGTACTTCGACTCGGTACCCAGGGAATTGGAGGAAGCCGCCATGGTTGACGGTCTTACCCAGCAGTCGGCATTTCTAAAAATCCTGCTTCCACTCTCCGGCCCGGGTGTTGTTACTGCTACTACGCTTAGCTTCATCTTCAGTTGGAACAACTTTATGTTCAGCCAGGTCCTGAGTCAGCAGAAGACGCGCACCCTTCCCATCGCCGTCTACAACTTTCTCTCCTACGTCGAGGTTGACTGGGGGGCTGTGATGGCAGCGGCAGTGACCATCATGGCACCGGCAATCATTCTTACGATGTTCTTCCAGAAGTACGTGGTCAAGGGCCTTACCATGGGAGCGGTCAAGGGGTGATGACTGAAACTTATGTATAGTTGTGCTTGAGTACCAAATCGCGCATGGCCCCGCCGACATGCTGCATGATCACTTCGCATTTGATGATGAAGAGGAAGAAGATCGGCCCTTGCTCATCAGAGAGTGCTTCAAAGTTGCCTTGTCCCTTGCTGATGACCATATCCGCTTCCTGATACAATTGTAGAAAAGCCGGATCGGCTTGGGAGAGCACCAAGCCCGGGGTCTTGCTTCCACTGGAAATGATTGTTGCAACAGAGTCGAGTCCGCATTCAATGGCATCTTCGGGCAGTACGTCATTGAGTATGGGTAACCCTCTGGTGACCAAGTACAGTTCAGTTTCGGGGAACATGGATGCAATGGTTTCCAGCAGGACCCGGTCGAAGACGATTTCTCCGGCATTGTCGGCGATATACATCACCCGCTTTGCTTTCTTAAGCGCTTCATGAAAAGCGGTGAATTCGAATAGGGGGGAGTCTGCAACCGTGCTCATGCCTTGGTTTTGCATGATTTTTGAGATTTCCGCCTGTACGTCGATACCGCTGGGAAATGCTCCGTAATCGATGATGTTTCCTGCACAGGCCAGTTGCACTGCGGTTTTCAAGGGAGTCTGTGATTCCTTAATCATGGCCCGCAGGTCATCGATTACTGCAAGCGCTTCATTGTTGCTCAACATTTTTACATCAAGATAAGGGTCTTCCTTACCGGAATGCTCTGCAAACAGGCGTTGCATATGATATGCCATTTCAGGTGGGCTCATTTCCAAGGGGAAGTGTTTGAGCTCATCGCCTATCTCATCCATGATGTGCTTTATCGATGCCGGAGGTAAGCCCAGCATTCTTCCCGCTTCCAGGACTTGCTTGAAAAAACATGGGAGACAATCAAGTGAGGTATTCATGCGCCTGAATATAGCATAGGTGTTCATTGTTGTAGTAGTCGTTATCTCCATGGTAGCCAAAGGCTGGCGTCCGTCACCACCCTCTGGTATACTATACAAAAGGGTGGTAGCGGTATGAGAATAGTCGGCATACACTACACCAGATGGGCTTCTCCGGCCGAAGCGGATATCGCTTCCTTGGTCCAGAAGGCCAAGCATCTGCTATACGATCAACTCGAAGTGGATGGGATCATCATGCAACAGATGAGCCCGTGGGGGCGTAAGCGCCTCGGCTTTGAGGCGAGAAACCACCAGATAGATATATCCTACAGTATTGTCCCTCCACCCGAGTACGACTTGTCCTCTCTTGACGAGGATGTGCGCAGGCATGCCCTCTCCCAATTTCAGGATCTTATCCGAACCATCGGGGAGATGGGCGGCGGAAGCCTCAACGGTCCGCTGTACACAAGCTTTCCCGGGAACCGAGAAATGCAGCACGATAGGCAGAAACTACTCGAACAGAGCGTAAAGAGTCTGAGATCGCTTACCCCGCTTGCCCAGGATGAGGATGTGGTATTGAACATCAGGCCGGTCAACCGGTATGAACATTTCCTCATTCCTACAGCCGGTGATGCTCTCTCGTATGTGCATGCAGTCAATCACCCGAACTGCGGCATCGATCTCGATACCTTTGAGATGAACCTTGAAGAGGACGACATGAAGGCCGCAATCCTAGAGGCCGGCATCTACCTGCACTGCCTGCATGTGCGGGAGAACAACCAGAAGATGGTGGGTCTTGGAGCTCTCGATTGGTCTGCTGTCCGCAGTGCTCTGGATGCAATCTATTACAAGGGGCCTTTGGTACACATGCCCGCTTCAGGCCAGAGAGATCGGGAAGACCCTGCAGAGAGCCGAAGAATCCGCAATCTGCTGTGTAGCGACACTCCTCTTTAACCGTAGGGAGGCTTGCCAAGCAGCGGTATGACAGCCAAGTAATTAATCACTGAGAGCAGGGTTTTTCCGCTCTTGCCTGTATCTTCGCTTCTGAGTACTTTGAAAGGAGATAGGAGGCAGCAATGCACAGTACATTTTATCTTCCAACCAGAATCATATTCGGCTCACATTCGCTTCAAAAGCTTTCAGAGCAGAAGCTTCCCGGAAAACGAGCCTTGATCGTTATTTCCAGCGGGAAATCCACCCGTTCGTTTGGATACCTTGAACAAGTTGAGAAACAACTCGATGCAGCAAAGGTCTCGTATGAGATTTATGACAAGATTCTTCCCAATCCCATCCTTACCCATGTTACAGAAGGGGCCCAGCTTGCAAGAGAGAAGGGTTGTGACTTTGTCATCGGCCTCGGCGGAGGCTCGGTCATCGACTCGGCAAAAGCCATAGCCCTTATGGCAACCAATGAAGGCAATCTCTGGGACTATATCCATGGCGGCAGCGGCAAAGGAAGGCCGATGACCAAAAAGCCTCTTCCCATTGTTGCCATCACCACCACTGCCGGCACAGGCACCGAAGCCGATCCCTGGCTTGTCATCACCAAGGAGGAGACCAACGAGAAAATCGGATACGGTAATGACGATACCTTCCCTGTCCTCAGCATCGTCGATCCCACCCTGATGGTCACCGTTCCCCCGCATCTCACCGCCTACCAAGGCTTCGATGCCCTGTTCCACAGCACCGAAGGGTATCTGAACAAAATTGCCAATACCTTCAGCGACCAGTACAGCCTTGAAGCGATCAGGCTCATCGGTAAGAGCCTGCCTGAGGCGGTGAAGAATGGCAAGAATCTGAAGGCACGCGAGGATATGGCCATGGCCAACACCCTGGCCGGCATGGTGGAAACATTCAGCGGGTGTATCAGCGAGCATTCGCTTGAGCATGCTATGAGTGCGTTTCACCCCGAGCTTCCCCACGGGGCGGGCTTGATTATGATCAGCAAAGCCTACTACACCCACATCGCTGATCACCACATCGCCGACGAGCGGATGATTGCCATGGCGAAGGCCTTGGGAAAAAGTGATGCCACCCAAGCGATGGACTTCGTGCATGCCCTTGTCGACCTGCAAAAGGCCTGCGCTGTGGATGAGCTGAAGATGAGCGACTATGGGATCAAGAAAACAGAGCTTGCTGCAATGGTGAAAAACGCCCGGGAGAACATGGGAGGCCTCTTTGGTGTCGATCCCATGACGCTGACCGATGAGGATTGCCTGAGTATCTACCAGAAGTCATTCAAATAACCAAACGTATCAAAACACAATACCCGCAACCAGGACGGCTAGTACGACCAAGGGGGCGGGTATTTTCTTTGTTGCAAGCACCACGATGGTAAGGCCCACCACCGTCAGGTGCTCTCCTGTGATCCCGCTCTTTTGCAGCAGCAGGATTGCCGCAGCCGTAATAAGACCGCCGGCAACCGCATTGATACCCTTCAGCGATACCTTCACCGCCTGTATCCGCTTGAGTTCCTCCCAGACAGGGTAGATGAAGAAAATGAGCAGCGTACCAGGCAGGAAAATTCCCACTCCTGAAAGAAGGGATGCGAGGACCTGGATGAAAGCACCTTCACCTCTTGCAGCCATGCCTCCGGCATAGGCGCTGAAGCTGAACATGGGACCTGGAAGTCCCTGTACCAGGCCGTATCCAGTTAAAAACTCCTCGTTCGTCATATATCCTCTGGTTTCCACCAACTCTGCGATCATGACAGGCACCACCACCTGTCCGCCTCCGAAAACCAGATAGCCATAGCGGTAGAAAGCCTCAAAGAGGGTGACCAGAAGATTGTGGGTGATTAGGGAAAGCAGCAGGGTGCCCAGAGCGAAGAGGACGAAAAGTACCAGATACCTGTACGGTGCCCGTATGGTGATTCTGTTGAACAGGTTCTTTTCGTTGCTCGAGAGAATGGAGACTGCTCCTCCGATCAGTAAAACAGTGGGGAAAACCCAGGGGGACCGAATGAAATAGGTGGTCAGCGCTCCAAAGAGAAAGAGCGCAATGGTCAGCCCATCGGTAAGTACTTTCTTGCCGATTCTGAACGCAGCGAGGAAAATGAACCCGACTGCCATGGGGCCGATAAAGCGCAGGATATCCTCCGAGATTTGATGGTCCTTGAGAAACTGATAGAGGAAGGAGAGGGTGGTCATCACCAGAACCGGGGGAAGGGCCCAGACGAGCAGGGTGAGGAAGGCCAGTAGGGGGCCTCCCATCCGGTAGCCGACTGCGGTAATGGTCTGGGTGCTGGTAGGTCCGGGCAGAATGCTGGTCAAGGCAAGCAGTTCAACCAGCTCTTCTTCGCTCAGATAGTGTTTCTTGCTCACCAAGTGGTCGAGAAACACACCAAAATGAGCCTCCGGCCCTCCATAGGCACCAAGTGAACAGATAAGGACATCCTTGAGGAAGTGTCTGTACGGTACATTGTGCATGGCAACTCCTATGCAATGATGCTATAGAATTGCGTAATCTTGCTCAAGAAGGCTGGGGTTCACCCTCTCAGAGGTGTACACTTGTCTGGATTGGAGGAGAGATCATGCTGCCAAAAGAAATTCTCGATGGTTGGAAAGAACGGGAGAAAGCCGTTGTACTCACCACGGTGTCGTTGGATGGAATGCCCAACAGCATATGGGCAACCTGTGCTGATATGTATAACGGAGAAGCGGTGGTTGTGGCGGACAACTATTTTGCCAAGACCAAGCAGAACATAGCAGCTGGTACGCCTGCAAGCGTTCTGTTTCTGACCAAGGACAGAACGTCGTACCAACTCAAGGGTAAAGTCAGCTACCACACCGAGGGCCCGTATTTCGCCTTCATGAAGGCGTTCAATCCAGCTCAGCATCCCGGGCATGGAGCCTTGGTCATCCATGTCCAGGAAGCCTACAACGGGGCGAAAAAACTGCTTTAGGAGATGAGAAGCGAGGTGGTGGCAAGCGTCTCGGTCATCCTGAGCTTCAGGTTCTCCACCTGCTGAGCTGCACGATTATATTGGGCTCTTATCGCTTTCACCATCTCGGATTTAAGCGGGAAGGCAAGCAAGGCCTCTTCGTACCGTCTTGCAAGATCTTTCACCTGGTTCTCCGCCTTTGCATACTCCGCTTTCAATGTGGACAGCTTGGCAAGCACCCGTTCGAGATTTACCCGTACGGCGTTTTGGTAGCCTCGTTCAAGTTCTGCAACCAAAGATTGTACCGGAACAATCTTCTTGACCCGGTACCCATTGGTGCCTACGAATACAAACCCGCTCTGCAAAAGGCCTCTGCGGGCATTGTTGAGGGCAATGGAGATGCAATAGTTTGCTTCTTGGGCTTTGCAGGAGGAGAGGCACTTCCATGCACACTTGAACGACGGGCGCTTGCCCTGCTCGCTGTCGGTGATGAACGTATTGCGAATTGCCCTTCCCGGCATTCCCACCGGGCTCTTGATCAGGCCTATCTGCTCCTTGGTGCAATTGACGTATGCCTCTTTGAATCGTCTGTCTGCGTCGCATTCATCGGTTGCAACAAAGCGTGTGGCCATTTGGACAGCCGATGCACCGAGGCTGAGAACCTTGTACACATCCCTGCCGCTGTAGACTCCACCGCCTGCAATCAGGGGAATCTTGCAGCCCTTGCTCTCCTCGAAGGGTTTCAGTGCCTCGACAATCCGGGGAACAATTGCTTCCAATTGGTAGGCGGGATCTTCAAGCTGCTCTTCGCTGAAGCCCAAGTGCCCCCCGGCTTTGGGACCCTCGAAAACCACAGCGTCGGGCATGTCATTGTAGAGTTTGTTCCACATGCGGAAGATCATATCGACTGCACGTGCCGAGCTGACGATCGGGGCTACTTTCACATTGGCCTTTCGCAGTGCCTCGACGGGCATGTTCTTGATTGGAAGTCCTGCTCCCATGAAGACAATATCCACCTTTTCTTCAATCGCTACGTCCAGCAACTGGTGGAAATCATTGACTGCGACCATGATGTTGACTCCGATGGCTCCCGAGCTCAGCTCACGAGCTTTGCGGATCTCGCGCCTGAAGGCCCTGAGGTTTGCTGCCTGGCCATCCTCATAGTAGTCGGGTTCCAACAATCCGATGCCGTTTGCGGCAATAACACCGATGCCTCCGTTGTTGGCAACGGCACTGGCAAGTGAGGAGAGAGAGATTCCGACGCCCATACCGCCTTGTACGATGGGAGTGGGAGCGACCAGATCGCCGATTTTCAATGCAGGCCAAGTGGTTCTGGAGCCGAGGATCCGTTGAATGGTTCGCTCGATGGGAAGGTAGGCTTTGCAAGCTTGTACTTCTTCTTTGATGCGGTTCACTATGGTTGAGAGAGATGTTGATTTCATTGCTGTTCCTTGGGGACGCGCAAGTCCTTGGGTTTAATCTAACATAAATACAAAAAATGTCAAAGTGTATAGTATAACTATCTGCATGCTCACTGAAGCTCTTCACATACACCTAAGCTCTGAGTTAGTATCGAAGTACCGGGGGAGAAGAAATGGAACCTGTTGCCGACACAGAACGCAGGCATTCGATTGCCTCGCTCGATTCAAGCATCCGAAAATTGGAGAAAACGCTCACCAGTGTAGAGCGAAAAGGTTCTTCGACCACCGTGGTTTCAAAGAGGCTGAAGGCCCTCAGGATTGGCCTTTCCGCTCTTCATGCAGTGTGGGAAAACCAAGCCTACCCGTATTCAGAGCAGGAGACCGTCGATGCCAAGGAAATCCTGACAAGTCTGTTTCCTTCCCTCCAAGCCATGGCTGACAAGTTCAAGCCAGGCAGCAGCCAAGCAACGTTGCTTGCGCGAAGGGTGCGCTCTCTTGAGCTTGCACGAGAAGCCCTAGATGAGCTGTGAACCGTATACTCGCTGAAGAATCTCAGTATAGGCTTTCTCTAAGGCCGCCTCATCGACCGTGGTACATGTTCCATCCTTGATCACAAAATTTCCGTCAACCATCACCGAATCGATGAGGTCGGCCCTGGTATGCATCAGGGTGTTGTAGGCGATATTGGAAAATCCTTGGGTCTGCAGAAGGGGTGAAAGCTCCAGTGCATTGCGTACAAACACCAAGTCTGCACGCTTGCCCACCTCGATCCGGCCGTTGTAGAGGGCAGGGCAGGGAGAGGTTGTGGCAAGTTTCCAGACTGTCTTTGCATCATAGTGTTCGGCCCTGTTGCTCTGTTTGAGCTCAGCATACGTAGTTCTCATGACTTCCCAGATATCATGGCTTAGAAAGTCAGTCCCAAGTCCTATGCGGGCTCCTTTATCCAGCAGATCGCTGAGGGCCATCTCATGGGCGCCTGAGATTCGGTTGGAAATCGGGCAATGGACGAGCAGGGCCTTGCTTGAGGCAAGGAGGACACGGTCTTTGTCTGTGGTTTCAATGCAGTGAAAGAGAATGGTCTGTTCATTGAGCAGGTTGTGCAAGGCAAGTAATTCGACGGTAGAGAGGCCGAACTTTCGGAGAGTCTCCTTTCGTCTGAACTCGGTCTCGAGGCAGTGGGTCATCAAAGGCCAACCGGTCCTCTGTACCCGTTCGATCGCCTTTACAAGGCTGTCCTGTTCAAGGTCCTCTTCCTCGGGAAGGTGGGTGCCGCGCATAAGGCCTGTTGTTGCTGTTTCTTGGGTTGGTACTTCGTCATACCAATCAACCAAGGCCTTGATGCCGATTCTGTTGGCGCACTCCTCCAAGGCTTGGCTGCTCTCATCGGCTTGCCCGGTTTCTACAATGCAGGCAACCCCGGCTTTGAGGTACTGCAGGTAGGCATAGAGGACAAGGATGTGAAAGTCGGAGGTGGAAACTGCTTGGTCGGTATAGTCGAAGAGTTGTTGCTGCAGCCTGCCTTGGGTGGTGTCGTCACACCATGCGTGAAGTGGTTTGTCACTGAACAGCCCTCGAAAGAGGGTGTCGGGAGTGTGGGTATGACAGTCGGCGAGGGCAGGGTAGATGAGATGGGAGGAGCAATCGATGACTTGCTCGCCTGCAAGTGGCTTGAGGTTTTTCTCAATGGCGACAATAAGTGAGCCTTCGATTCTGATGTCTGCCTGATGGAGTGCGAAATCTTCACCAAGGTAACGGGTATTGGATAATAACATAGTGGTAGCATAGCATGTCTTACTTTCAAAGTGATGTTGGAAATGTTGAAGGAACTGAAATAATACGGCCTGCACACAGCAACCATGTGTGTACAGGCCTATATGAAGTGCTATTCCTTACTTTTCTTAATCGGCATCCAAACCTCAAAACTCTGGTTGGCTGGATCGGCATCAAGGTATACTTCCATATCGACACCATTGGCAAACTCATAGCCGCTGGAGGGAAGCCAGTCGGTGACGATGCGTCTCTCCACCTCTTGAATGGTTTGTGGCATGGGGCCGCGTCCAGGGAAGATCGCCCACAGGGCTGCATCGACAACCTGGCTCTCCAGGCCCTCCGGTGTCCCCTCTTCCATGGCGATACCGATGGTGTAGACCCAGTAATCCTTCTCATCGCCGTTGGTACACAGTCCGAGAAGTCCCTGACCGGGTTTCATATAGGAACAGATCCTGGCAATCGTTCCGTCCTGTGCTTTCTTGTTCCAGAATACAGGCACTTCTCTCATATTCTGTTCCATGTCCTTTTCCAGCTTGAGTGTAACACCCACTACGCGGAAAGCCTCTTTCCTTTCAATTCGATACTCCATCTCTTGTTCTCCTTTGATGGTCAGGCTGAAGCTGATCTTGGGGAACGCTTTCAGGGACATCCCTTCCTTCTTCGCCTGCGACGGTGTCAAGCCGTGAAGAGCCTGAAACGCACGGGTAAAAGAGGTAGGAGAGTCGTATCCGTAGAGAAGCGCTACATCCAAGACCTTTTGCCCCTGTTGCAGGGCAAGGGCTGCCTTGGTGAGCCTTCTGCGGCGGATGTACTCGCCCAGCGGAATTCCTGCTACATAGGTGAACATCCTCTGGAAGTGATAGGTTGAGCAGTTTGCCAACTGTCCTGCCTTCTCGTAGGAGATACTTCCTTCCAGGTTGTCTTCAATGTAGAGCAGTGCCTCATTCAAGCGTTCGATCCATTGCATTTCGTCTGACCTCACAAGGGAGTATGGAGTAGTAACCAAAAAGGTTCCTCTCAATTGATGCACAATGTTGAGAGGTTTGCAAGAATACCGTGGAGTTATTCAGCCTGTTGAATGGCTCCACGAGTATAAAAACTTAGTGCCTGGACTCTTGGATTCTTGCAGCCCATGCGATTACGTACACGATAGCGTATGGATTTCCATCTCAAGTATGCTCAATCCTTCCATGATGCAGTCAAAACTTGGGATTTCCTTGAAAAGCATATCTCTCATAGATTCATAATCTGCGCGTAATGAAGGAATTCTATAGTTGGGAGGTATCAGCTTCAGTGTTTTGGGGATGGCAGTCTCATAACTTGCCCAAGCTCTGGGATAGAATCTCATCTTAAAATTCACCACCTTTGCAAGCAGGGCAAGGTTGGAAAATGATGTATCTTTGACCGGTGTTGTCGACATTCGATAGAGATCATAATAGTGTCGTGAATAACGACTTGGTAGATTGAGATTAGTAGGTCGGTGAGCTTCATGGTGAAGGATTGTAGCTTTCTCCCAGAACGTTCTCTCTGGGGCTACCGTTACTATGGATGTAGCCTTCCGTTCAAATACTGCAGGATACATTGTGGATGCATATGATTCAATTTCGGTAATGGTTATAGGATTCCATGCCGCCAAGGCTCCGATCTCCAGACGTATCACTTGAGAGATAGCAGTCTGTACACATACATGCGGGTATATAGTGGAGATGTCATCACGGATGCCGGCGACAATGAAGTCTGTACACATACATGCGGGTATATAAAACGTACTGTTTGTTTCTCAATTTCATCTATGCAAATGTCAGCCTCCCGCCCTAGTTCCCGACTTATTTCTAATTGCATAGTTGGGCAGAGAACATCAGCAAGAAACATCTCTGTGCGAATAGTCGCTTCTTTATTGAAGATTGCTTGTTTCGTATTTGAACGGTTGGCCCAAGGTTCATATGTTCGATATCCTAACATACGCCAATCCAAGACCAAATCGATATCTTCGGAGAATCGATTGATGAGGTGAAAAGATTTCGAAAGACTTGTACCGCCCTTAAATGCGAGGGCATTCTTCCATGATGATCGATGGAAGAGATACTCCAACATATAACAAACCCAAAAATCCTTCTCTACAATTGAATCATGCAATTGCATCCGATCTGCAGTATTTCTAAAAAGATCAGCCCTATCATCATTCGAGAGTCTCGCTACTTTTCTCATCACTCACCCTATCTGTCATGCACATGGACTGGATCGTCCTATATATCCAGTCTGTTGATTCTTTTGCTTCAACCAACAGAGCATCCTTCTCTGATTCTGTGAGTTTTGCTTCAAGAGTGTGCAATAGGTCTTGAGTGATGTATTCTTTTCCAAGTGTCTTTAATGCTTGGATCACAAGGACAGTCATACTCGAAAGGCCTGTGATTTCCTTGTTGGTCCTATGTTTGAATTGAATTGTCGTGTTACCGAAGGAGTACTCCCTGTAGGGGCCGTCGCTGCAGTAAGTCCATATGGCCGGAACCTGCGAAGAAAGGCCCAATGCATTAAGAGCAGAATTCCCACAGGGGGCAATGCTCCAATGGTAGTTGCGCGCGATTGTCCGGGCAACCGCATCGGGATGTATTGCAATATACTCTCCTAAGAACGTGTTGAACCTTGGTTTTTCGAATACCCCTTGCAATAATCTTCGTAGAACGCCTGCATGAGTAAGCCGATTCAAGTTTCTTCGTACAGTTTCCGCATCGGCGATATCAGTAAAATCTGCACCGATGAAAAGGGTTCCTTCCTCTGCGTTCCGAATGCGTTCCTGGATTTTCTTCGAATAATTCTTCATGGCTTGTCTCTTCTTTTACGACTGTCCCGTAAACTATATATTAATCGGGACAATTAACCAATAGCCAACCTATGCTGAATATCCTTGGTCTTGCCTTATTTCTTGCTTACATGGCCAGATTTTAAGCCGTCATCTGGTTGAAGCTATCGACACCCACAATTCTCATAGGAAAGAATTCCTTCCAAGTCGTTCTCAATGTAAATCAGTACCTCGTCCATACGTTCAATGCATTACATTTCGTCAAACCTCGGTAGCGAGAATGGAGTAGGAACTGAGACGATTTTCCTCAATTGATGCACAATGTTGAGAGGTTTGCAATATTGGAACTACACGATGATTCTGGAAATTGATAGGTTCAATCTGTAGCAGTAGGTGTGATCAATATGTCCAAGATTTGAACTCCTTGACTCCATACAAAGAAATTGAAAAAAAACTCACATAGTTGTACTGATAGTGAGATACTCTGTTTATCGAGCCAATGAAGGAGGTTCATATGGCATATGGAAATTTCCAATTTAAGGGAAAAGGTGGAGGGTATTTCTGGCTGATGATCTGGACGAGTGTACTTACTATCATCACAGTTGGCATAGCATATCCTTGGATGATGTGCGCAATTGAGAGATGGAAAGCTTCACACACGTACATTGATGACAAACAACTTGTGTTTAAAGGATCCGGGGCTGGTCTCTTTGGTACATGGCTGCTCATTATTTTGCTTACAGTCATTACGCTTGGTATCTACGCTCCATGGGGAGCCTGCCGCTTGCTACGATGGAAAACCAATAATTTGTTTTTTGCTTCTGCTGGAGATGTTGAGAATTTCTAGCTGTTTGTGAAATGTACAAGGCTCTCTTAAAAGTCGGAGTTGCGCATTCATGCATTAGGCGTACAAATATACCAATTTGCTCGCTTGCCTACCTGCACCACTTCCACCTTCGAAAAGCAGTGTTGGAGTTCTGTTCCACAATCCTGCAACTCCTTCTGTGCGTGCTTGATGAAATGAAAGTAGTCTCCACCTTCCAGATACTCTACCAGGGAGGTGAGCGGAGAACGGCTGTCGTTGTAATCGTGGATGATTACGTACTGCTTGGCCACCCGGCCCATCTGCCGATAGAGGTTTGTTCTCATCTCCTGTTTCATCCCATGGGCGACATAGCTTGCAATGACCACGTCGAACTGTTTGTCGGTGAAGGGCAGTGCCTGGGTGGCGTCGGCCTGAATGAATGTGGTTGCATTGTCATAATTCTTCCGTTTTGCGATGGCAAGCATCTTGGAAGCGGGGTCTATGCCGGTGACAGCCAGGCCTCGATCAGATAGAGCACTGCAAAGGGCACCGGTTCCACAGCCTACATCAAGGATTGTTTCATAGGTGAGAAAGCGTTGCATAGAGGCAAGCGTTTTTGCATACCTTCGCTTCTGGTAGGAGAAGAACAAGGCGTAGATGGGAGCAATGGAGTTGAAGAGGCCGGTGGAGTCCTTACGCTTCATTACTGTTTCTTCTTTCGGTACGGTGTCTCCTCCAGCGGCAATGAGGTTCGGAATTTGCCGTCATAGCGGTAGTAGGCATTTTGACATGCAGGAGCGGTGGGGATGGTGGTCAGTTCTCCCACTCCCTTTACGCCGTATGCGATGGAGTGCTTCCCGGGGCCTTCAACCAGTTTCACCTCAAGCGGGGGAACATCGGTTGCACGAAGGAGCCCGAGGGTTCCATACTTTACGTCCAGCTGCCCATCCTTGATCGGAAAGTCCTCGGTAAGGCCGAATCCCAAGCCCATGACCACACCGCCTTCCACCTGCCCGGTGAGAGCCTGGTGGTTCACCACCTGCCCTACATCGCAGGCAGCAACTACTTTTTCCATCCTTCCTTGTTCGTCAAGTATGACGACCTGGGCTGAAAAGCTGTAGGCAACGTGGCTGACCGGATGCTCTTTCTTGGAGTTGATGGGGTCTGTGATGGATGTGTACTCCCCACTGAATTCCTGACCTTCCAGGTCGGAGAGTGCGTTTGTTTGCAACGCATCCTTGAGCTTGAGGGCGGCTCGCCTGACCGCTTCACCGGTGAATACCGACTGGCGGCTGGCGGTACTGGTCCCTGAGTCCGGTGTTCGACGGGTGTCGGGGTCCTCCACGATAATCTGGTCGGCTCCAAGTGAACAGGTCTGACCAAGCATCTGGGTACAGACGGTGGCTACACCCTGACCCATGCACGCGGCACTGGTACGGATATGTACTTTTCCCTGTTCGACCGAGAGAATGCAGCGTCCGGTATCGGGGAATCCTACGCCAAGGCCGCTGTTCTTGAAGCCGCAGGCGATGCCGGCACGAGGGGAGGAGTAGTATGCTTCTTTTACGGCTTCCAAGCACTCGATGATGCCGGTGTCTTCTCCAGCTATCTGACCGTTGGGCATGGTATCGCCGGGCTTAAGGGCATTGAGACGACGAATTTCGTAGTAGTCCATACCCAGTTCATCAGCCAGCAGATTGAGATTCGCCTCAACCGCAAAGCAACTCTGCGTGACACCGAAGCCACGGAACGCTCCGGCTGGAACCAAGTTAGTATAGATGGCCCTGCCGTAGACCTCGAAATTCTGGAAGTTGTACGGGCCCGAGGCATGTGTGCATGCCCGCTGGAGCACCGGGCCTCCAAGTGAAGCATAGGCCCCGGTATTGGCATCTATGATCGCCCGCATTGCAGTAATACGACCCTGCTCGTCGCAGGCTGTGGTCAGTTTCATCTCCATCGGATGGCGCTTCGGATGTACAGTCAGACTCTCCTGGCGGCTGAGTTTCACCTTCACCGGCTGCTTGAGAATCCAGGCAGCAAGGGCGGCATGGTGCTGTACGCTCATGTCTTCCTTGCCGCCGAACCCTCCACCAACGAGCATGCTGTGGCAATGCACCTTTTCTGGAGGTAGCTGCAACATATGGGAAATTTCATGCTGTTCGTCATAGATCGATTGTCCTGAGGTATGGACCAATACCCCGTCCTTCCCTTCAGGGAGGGCGACGGCACATTCGGGTTCCATGAAGGCGTGCTCCGTATAGGGGGTGGTGTAGGTTCTGGTGATTACATGCTTTGCCTTCTTGATGGCAGCATCGACATCCCCGCGCTTGATGTGTTCGGCGCTGAGGACATTACCTCCTTCATGAAGGTGCGGAGCATCATCCTTCAAGGCTTCCTGCATGGTCAGAACAGGCGGCAGTACCTCATAGGAAACTGTTACAAGGGAAGCTAATTTCTCGAGGGTTTCCGGGTCCTTGCCCACGACCAGACAGATGGCATCGCCGGTGTAGCGGGTAATTTCCCCGACGGGAATGAAAACAGGCCAATCCTGCTTGATGTGGCCGATGATATTATGAGGAACATCCTTGCTTGTAAGAATGCAGACGAAATCAGGATGTTTCTCAGCCTCGCTGCTGTCGATAGAGAGCACGCGCGCCCTGGGATGGGCCGAGCGAACAGCCTTTGCATACAAGAGGCCTCTTATGCGAAAATCGTCGGCATACAGACCTTTGCCAAGAGCTTTGATCTTTGCATCGACGCGCTGATAGCGCATGTCGAGCCTGGGCTCCTCCTGGTGCTCGGGGACGCTGAGATTCTCCCTGAAGTAGGTGGCGGCCATCAGTATGGCTTCCTCGATTTTCTTGTAGCCGGTACAGCGGCAGATATTGCCTTTGATCGCCTTTTTTACGTCGTCCAGACTAGGATCGGGATTCTTGTCCAAGAGACTCTTTGCACTGATGATCATGCCCGGTGTGCAGTATCCGCACTGTACAGCCCCAGCTTCGGCAAAACAATGGGCGTAGACCGCTTGCTCTCGCTCGCTCAAACCCTCGATGGTGGTTACTGCCTTACCTTCAAGCCGGGAGAGAGGAATCGCACATGCCTTCATCTTCACCCCATCGACAAGTACAGTACACGTGCCGCAGGCACCTTCACTGCACCCATCCTTGGTACCGGTAAGATTAAGATTCTCACGGAGGAATCGAAGGAGCTTCTTGTCTTCTCCCTCGAATTGAACGGGCTTTCCATTTACGCTGAATGCATACATAGCGTGCTCTCCATTGTCTGGCAAGGGTGGGAACAGGTGCTAGCCGCTTAGCGTCAGCATCCAAGAAGGGATGCCACGGTCTGTGATGCTATACGTCCACATTGTTTCAATGTATTCTTAAAAAGTCAATATCTTGTTGCAATATAAGACTTTTGTTGCAGTTGCTTGTTGCAGGAATCGAAACGAGTTCCCCCCAGTGATACAGAAAGGCAGGAATTTGCAACACATCTTCCTGCCTTTGTTTCAAAACCTAAATTCGCTTCTCCCGGTTGAAGGGCTGTCCAAGGGCGGTCGGCCCGAGCAACTGGCTCTCCCTGCTGAACGCAAGGACCACGATGACCATCATATAGGGAAGCATGACGGCGAACTCATAGGGGAAGTTGATTCCCTGTCCCTGGATGGCCAGCTGCAAGGCTTGCGCCAAACTGAACAGCAGAGCTCCTCCCATGATCTTCACCGGATGCCAGTGACCGAAGTACACCAGCGCTACGGCAATGAAGCCGCGACCAGCAATGATCTCATCACTGAACATCTTTGCCTGACAGAGGCTCAGGTAGGCTCCGGCAAGTCCTGCCAAAGCTCCGCCGACGGCCAAAGCCTGGAAGCGCACTCTGTTGACCTGGATGCCGATCGAGTCGGCAGCCCTGGGATTGGTTCCTACAGCTCGGACCCTCAGTCCCCAGGGGGTCTTGAAGAGTATGTACCAAGCGACAGGAACAAAGAGGAATGCAAGGTAGACGAGCACATTGTGGCTGAAGAAAATCGGGCCCAGGATGGGGATTTTCGAAAGTCCGGGAATCGGGAAGTTGTCGATGCCGGGAACCGACTGGGTTCCTCCGATGAAGTGACGGAACAAGGTACCGGCAGTACCGACGCCGAACATCTGCAGCCCTATTCCGGCAATGCCCTGCGGAGCGCGGAAGGTGACGACGACAAACCCGAAGAGCATGCCGAAGAGGGCTCCCACTCCCATAGCCAGAGCAAGACCGAGAACGTTGTAGATGCCCGGGGTGGGACCGCCTTGTCCGATGCTGTAGGGAATGAGCATGCCCAGGAAGGCTCCCATGGCCATAATGCCTTCACAACCGAGATTGAACACTCCGGCACGTTGGTTGAACATCTCCCCAAGGGATGCGATAAGCAGGGCGACGGAGAAGGGAATGCCCAAGCTAAGGATGTTTACGAAAAAGTTCATGCTTCCACCTCCTTGGTTTTGTTGCTTCGCTTCTGCACCTTGCGCCAGACCTTTTCCATCAGGTAGGGGTCGGCGAGGATCATCTTGGTGGCAACGATGACTAAAATGATGATTCCCTGCAGTACATTGACCATGTTTGCAGGAACCCCGACCATGCGTTGGGTCATATCGGCGCCGACGATCAAGAGGCCGAAGAAGAATGAGGCGGGAATGATTCCAGCCGGATGCAGACCTCCGAAGAGCGCCACAACGATGCCGGAGAAGCCGTAGCCACCCGTAATGCCCTCAATGGCTCTTCGATGGACACCGGCGATTTCTATGGCGCCGGCCATACCGGCAAAGGCCCCGCTGATGACCATTGCGATCACCAGGTACCACGTCACGCTGATCCCTCCGTACTTGGCCGCCCGGCTGCTGGCCCCCGCCGCCCGCATCTTATACCCATAGCTGGTTTTCCACAGCAGGAAGAAGATGAGCAGGGCGAGGATGAGGGCGAAGAACAAGCCGGTGTGCAGACGGGTTCCGGGAAGAAACCTTCCCAACCAGAGATTGCGCGAGAGGCGCATCGACTGGGGGGTTCCGCTTCCCATGGTGAGTTCTGCCGGATCGAGCATCGGTCCGCGCAAGAGGAAGGTATAGAACTGAGCCGCAATATAGTTGAGCATTACCGTCGAGAGCAGCTCGCTGACCTGCAGCTTCGCCTTGAGGAAGCCGGGAATGAAGCCCCAGAAGCCACCGCTGATCGCTCCGGCAAGCACAGCCATCGGGAGCAGGACCGGCTTGGGAAGCTCGGGGAAGGCGAGGGCCACTGCCGTGGTGCCCAGAATTCCCATTGCCATCTGGCCTTCAGCGCCGATATTGATGATGCCGCTGCGATAGGCGACCGATATTCCCAATGCGATGATGGTCAGAGGAATCGCCCTGAGCAGTACCTCGCTGAGTTGCAAGGTTGTCTTCAACGGCTCGAAGAGGATTACCATGTATGTCTTCAATACATCGGCACCGATGGTCATCAGAATGATGGATCCGATCAACATCGCAGCCAAAATGGCCAGAATGATGATGGAAACCTTGTAAAGTAGCTTAAACTGTTTGGTCATCTTTCACTCCTGCCATCAAGATTCCCAGGCTGCGGCGATTGGCATCCTTGCGTTCCAAAACCTTCTGGATCTGGCCCTTGAAAATGACTGCAACGCGGTCGGAGAGGTCGAGTATCTCATCAAGCTCTTCACTGATGAGCAGTATTCCTATTCCTTCCCTGCGTTTCTCCAGCAGCTGCTTATGGATGAACTCGGCAGCACCGAGGTCCAAGCCTCTGATCGGGTAGACGGCTATCAAAAACTTCGGCTTTCGCGAGAGCTCGCGGGCGAGGATCACCTTCTGGATGTTTCCACCTGAAAGAGAGCCGGCGGCCACTGCGATGTTGGGGCTGCGGATATCGAACTTCACCCTCAGGTCGTTGGCATTCTTGTCGATCGCCTTGTTGTTGAGGAATGAGTGCTTGGAAAACTCTTCTCGCTCGGTATCCTTGAGTATGAGGTTTTCCTTCAATGAGAACGAGGGGACTATACCCTCGGTATTGCGCTCTTCGGGGATGTAGCCCATACCGGCTTGGATGATGTAATGCGGGCTCTTGTTTGCAATATTCTCCCCATAGAAGACGATTTCCCCGCTTTCCACTTTGCGCAGTCCGTTGATCGCTTCGGCCAGCTCACGCTGCCCGTTGCCCGATACACCGGCGAGACCGATGATCTCTCCGCAGCGGATGGTCAGGTTCAAGTCCTTGAGGGCCAGAAAGCCGCGGTCGCTTTTCACGTTCAGGTTCCGGATATCCAGCACCGGCGTTCCGTTGCAGGCGGCTTCCTCGTTCAAGGGAAGTTCCACCTCATGGCCGGTCATTAGCGCTGCGATGTCGGAAGGGGAGTGCTCATTGGTATTTCCTTCAAAGACCACCGCCCCATGGCGGAGAATGGTGATTTTATCCGAAAGGTCCTTGACCTCCTGCAGCTTGTGGCTGATGAAGATGATGGACAACTCACTGCTCATTCGCTTGAGCAGGACGATCAGCTCATCGGTTTCCTGGGGTGTCAGCGCACTGGTGGGTTCATCGAGGATGAGAAACCGTGCACCGAGACAGAGTGTCTTGACCAGCTCAACCCGCTGCTGTTCGCCGACGGATAGCTGCCAAATATACGCATCGGGGTCCACGAGGAGCCCGTATTTTTTCGAAATTTCATCGATGCGCTCCCGTACCATAGCCAAGTCGAGCTTGACAAACGACCAAGCCTGCTTGTAGCCGAGGGCGATATTTTCAAGAACCGTCATATTGGGAACCAGCATGTACTGCTGGTGCACCATGCCAAGGCCTGCGGCAAAGGCATCGTTGGGGGAACGGAAATGCACTTCTTCCCCGTTGATGAGAATTCTTCCTTCATCAGGCTGGTACAGACCCATGAGAATGTTCATCAAGGTGGTCTTGCCAGCGCCATTTTCGCCTACCAACGCCAAAACTTCGCCCTCTCCGATGGACAGGGTAATGTCATCACTTGCCAAGACACCGGGAAAGCGCTTGGTGATGTGCTCCATTTTGAGGCTGGTGATTTTCTTTGTGGTGAGTTCCATGGATTAAAACCTCCGTGGGGATTCAAAAAAACCAGTCATGCAGGGATTTTCCGCATGACTGGCAGTGATGCACTATTAAAGCTTGGAGTAATCTACGGAAGTGTAGTTGACGGTACCGGCCTTGGCCTTGAAGGATGCAATTGCTTCGTTGACCTTGGTCTCGATGGCGCCGGTGTACTTGTCCTTCAGTGCAGCGTTGAATTGGAATACAAATCCACCGTTGTTGAAGTTCATAGGAATGACTTCACCGCCCTTCACACCCTTGTCAAGTTTTTCGACAAAGCCGATGATGACAGAGGCATAGTTGTAGGAAGAAGCTGCAATTACCTTGTAGCCTTCGGCGATGTTGATCTGGGCGATATCCTGACCAACCCACCAGATGTCCTGGGTGCGGTAGTCGGCAACTGCGCGCAGAGCTCCGAGAGCCTGCTGGCTGGAACCGGTCAATACGTCTGCACCGGCCCTGATCTGGGACTGGGCGATCTCACCGGCCTTCACGAAATCACTGAAGGAACCGGAGTGGGCGACCATGACCTTGGCCTTGGGATTGACAGCCTGTACGCCAAGGACGAAACCGCGGTTGTAACGAGCGGCGTCACCGGCGTCGACGGGACCGACCAGACCGATGATGTTCTTCTTGGTGGTCATGCCGGCGATGAGGCCGGAGAGATAACCGGTCTCTTCACTTTCGGGCATGTAGGTGAAAACGTTCTTCGGCCCGATTTCTGCTGAGGTTCCAAAGGCAAAGGATACATCAGGATACTCTTCAGCCATTTCGAGGATGAGGTTCTTGTACTGTGCGCCGTGGGCGATGATGATGTCATATCCCTGGGCGACATACTGGCGAGCGGCGCTGCCGGCATCGACAGGCTTCATCTTCTCGGTGTAGCTGTACTCGATGCGGCCGGGAAGCTGCTTCTGAGCTGCGATGATGCCGTCATGCATGGCCTGGCACCAACCCTTGTCGTCAATGGTGTTTTCAATGATCAGTGCAACCTTGACTGTGTTTGAGTCCTTTGCTGCAGGTGCCGTTTCGGCTGCGCCTGCTGCAAAGATTGCAGAGCTAACGAGCGCGAGACAGAGCACGATTGTCAGAATCTTTTTCATACAAGTTCTCCTCTGTAAATATCTATCCCACCAGGGTGGGATTTGAAGCTGGATTCAGTATAGAGTGAGATAGTTTGCCTGTCAAAAGAAATTGCTTTTCCTGCAGTAAATTAATATCGATTGAATTACGCTAAGTATGATTTTTTCCATGAAAATTTGCGAAAATTCATAATTTAATGTTGCAAATTTAGCGATTACTCAATCTTTGAAAACTTCTTTGCACCAATGGTCTTGGCTGAAAATCTAGAAAATCGTACCCGGTCGGACTGTTTTTGCGTTCTTTGTTGCAATCTTTGTTGCGTATTGTACCGCTTGTTGCAAATTTGTACTCTTGTATAAGGCCACAGTCAAGGCCGCTCCCAGGCTGTCCCCGCATCCGATGGTATTGACCGCCTTCACTTGCTCAATCGGTACACAAAAGAACTCGGCTGACTGAACCCATACCTCCTGACTGCCTCGAGAGAGAACTGTAGAAGTATGATGCTCTTGATGGATCTGCTTCAATATCGGCTTTATTTTCTCTTCAAGTTCACCAGTTTCCTCCTGCTCCCCGACAGTAAGGCCGAGGAAGGTTTGTGCAGCTTCGCTGAGGTTCGGCTTGATGACATCGACTCCGAAGGGGAGGCATCGCTTCAGGTCCTCTCCCTTCAAATCGAGCAGTACAAAGAGGTTTCGCTCTTTTGCTTCCTTGACAAAGTCGGCATAGAGGTTGGGTGAGTACCCGGGAGCCCGCGTTCCACAAATAATGAGAGCGTCGCTTCTCTGGATTGCCTCGCTGAAAAGTTTTCGTACAGGCCCCTCGGTGCTGCTGTCGACCGGATACGGTTCTTCCACCAATTCGGTGGCCTTGCCGTCTGAGAGGATGGTGGTGCAGGTGCGGATTTCACTGTGGCTGTCCGCCCATAGGATTTCGACTTTATCCTTCTTGCACAGACTCAGCATCTCCTCGACCCTCGGCCCCCCGAGGTGTGTGAGCAACATGCTTTCCTCACCCAACTGGCTTACGATCCGGGCTGTGTTCATGCCTTTTCCCGAGGCGTCGAGATAGTGCTCGGCGGCACGGTTCACTTCCCCGATCTTGAAATCAGAAAAGAGAAGCGTGTTTTGAAACGTCGGATTGAGGCAGACGGTGAGGACTCTCATTGCATCTGTACCAGAATGCTTGCATGAGCCGGTTCAAGCTTTCGGTAGGTTACCCCGGTTTGGTCGAACATCCATTTGGAGGCCTTTGTATTCTCTGCATCCGCATATTTGTCGGAGAGATACACGACCTCCCTGATCCCGCTTTGAATGATTGCCTTGGCGCACTCGTTGCAGGGAAAGAGCCCGACATAGAGGGAGCAGCCTTTCAGACTGCTGCTGATGGCATTCAAAATCGCATTGAGTTCGGCGTGGCACACATACGGGTACTTGGTATCCAGCCAGTCCCCTTCACGTTCCCAGGGCACTTCGTCGTCATTCACTCCGATGGGAAAGCCGTTGTAACCCACCCCAACGATCTTATGATCGGCATTGACGATGCAGGCTCCCACCTGGGTGTTGGGGTCCTTGCTGCGCATGGATGAGAGGACGGCTACCCCCATGAAATATTCGTCCCAGCTGATGTAGTCTTTGCGTTTAGGCATTGGCTTTCTCCTTGTCCTGTAAAAATTCCAAAATGCTATCGGTAAGTGATGCTTGGATTGAGTGGTAGGAGAGAAGGGAGTGGCGACCGTGATTGAAATTTCCCATCTTGGTCTCCAAACTTCGGAACTCCCTGCTCTTCTGCTCGCGTTCAATGATCTTCAGATTCTTGAACGGTATGATGCGGTCGTTGACATCATGGATGGAGAAGAGGGGGCACGTGATCGTTCCCAACTTCTTTCTGACCTGTCTCATTGCATGGACCAGGCTCAGACCCGGTCGAACGAATGTTCCTCCATAGCCATACCAGACTTCGCTGCCGTCCTCTCCCTTGCCGTTTCCATCGATGACGTGTGCGTTGAAGGAAGGGACGAACAGAGCAACAGTCCGGGCGAAGTATTGCCTCCAATCGGTGAAAATCCACTCCTTCATACTGTTGTAGACAACCGGGGCTGCGATGGTCACCAGCTTGTCCGGCTCTTTGTCCGTATTGCAGTAGAGCTCGCCGAGTTTGAGTGTCATCATGCCTCCCATGCTGGTGCCCAGCACATAGAGCGTGTCATACCTGGCCCTCAAGTCCTCATAGCAGCGGCTGAGATATCCAAACCATTGGGTGAAGGTGGTATTCTCAAGATCCTTGGGGTCGGTTCCGAATCCGGGCATCAGAGGTGCGTACACATCAAATCCTGCATCGAACAAGCGCTTTGCGCTGTAGCTGTACATCGCAGGGGTGGAGGGAAATCCATGAACCAAGAGAATCGCCGTGTTGCTGCCTTGTGTGTAGGTTATGCTCTTTGCCTGCTCGCTGAACACTTTCGATTCATCGGTTGCAAGCATGTGTGTCTGTTTGTCCTTATATCCGATGAGGGTGGTGTTCCAGAGAACGAATAGCATGAGTAAGAGTACAATGAGTATCCACATAGCCAGTACTATAGCCTACCACAGTGGTGAAGAAAAGTGGGAATTGGGATTATGGAGGGAAAGACAGGGCGGACAAGTGGTGGTACTGTTAACGTATGAGAAGAAAATCAATCTACGCAACCGCCCTGTTGTTGCTTACGCTTGCAACTCCCTTGGTTGGAAAGAGTGCAGTATTCGACCATTACACGCATGCTTTGGGCGTACAAGGCGGAAGGCTGGCGGGTTTTGGCGCAAGCTACCAGAAGTGGTACCCCTCCTTTGGATTTCAGATTGCCGGCGGAGCTTTTTTCCATCCGAATATGGAGGAGGGCCGCGACCGCTTTGCGTACAACATCGGAGCGGAGGTTCAGTACCCGCTGATAAGCCACACCATCACCTCGTTTCTTGGAGGGCGTGTATACCTGGCAGCCGGCTTGCATCATCGGCGTTACCAGGAAGCCGAGGGAGATGAAACCATTGGATACACACCTGCTGACATCGTTACACAGTTCGGTGCAGGTGCGGGCATCGGGGTGGAGACTGTCTTGTTCGAACACTTCTCATTGGGCACCGAGTTCGTGTACATAGGGCTCTACACCACCGATGGCACGATTGATGTTGAAATGTCTCCACAGCTGAGCATCCGTTATCGATTCTGAGCTGGACAAGAAAAAGGCTGTCCCCAACAAGGAGACAGCCTCTTTAATGCAGCTACTTGCTTACATGGGCAAGTGAGTCATCATATACGGGACAACTGCGAGCAACACACCGGCAGCAACGGCAGAACCGATGACTCCGGCTACGTTCGGACCCATGGCATGCATGAGCAAAAAGTTCTGGGGATCATACTCTTGGCCGACCTTGCTGGACACACGGGCTGCCATCGGTACTGCAGAAACACCTGCGCTTCCGATGAGCGGATTGACCGGGTGTTTGGGGTCAAGCTTGTTCATCAGCTTTGCCAACAGTACTCCACCGGCGGTACCGAGACTGAATGCCACCATGCCGAGGAACAGGATTCCAAGTGTATTGAGGTTGAGGAAGTGGGTGGCTTCCATCTTCGAACCGACAGAGAGGCCGAGGAAAATCGTAACGATGTTCATCAGGGCGTTCTGCATGGTGTCGGAAAGACGGTTGACTACTCCACACTCCTTGGCCAGGTTACCGAACATCAGAGCACCGATGAGCGGGGTGGCTGACGGAAGGAGGACTGCGCAGGTGGACAGTACAAGAATCGGGAAAATGATTTTCTCAATCTTTGAAACCGGTCTGAGCTGCTGCATCTTGATCAATCTCTCTTCCTTGGTGGTAAGAGCACGCATGATCGGGGGCTGGATGATGGGAACCAGGGCCATGTAGCTGTATGCAGCTACGGCGATGGGTCCCAACAGATTCGGGGCCAGTCGGCTGGTAACATAGATGGCCGTAGGACCGTCGGCACCACCGATGATGCCGATCGAGGCGGCAGCAAACAGGTCGAAGTTGATCCCGGGAATGAAGCTCAAGGCCAGGGCACCGAGGAGGGCAACGAATATGCCAAGCTGGGCGGCTGCTCCGAGGAGCAGGGTCTTGGGATTGGCAATGAGCGGACCGAAATCGGTCATTGCACCTACACCCATGAAGATCAAGATCGGGAAGAGCCCGGTGTCGATACCCATGTCGAACAGCAGCTTGATGAAACCGGCAGCCCCGGTTGAAGGATCAACACTGGCGATGAACCCCATGGGGATGTTCGAAAGGATGCAACCGAACCCGATCGGTACGAGCAAGAGGGGCTCGAAGCCCTTCTTGATGGCAAGATAGAGGAGGACGAAGCCGATCAGTATCATAATCAAATTGCCGATACCGAAGCCTTCCACCATCCCCATGAATCCGTACAGTCCTGTGGACTGCCAGAGTTGATTAAACGCAGAACCAATCATCTCAGAATCTCCTTTACGCGATTACGAGCAATTCGTCGTCGCTCTGCATCTGCTGGCCTTGGCTTACAGAAACCTTGGTTACCACGCCGTCGCACGGTGCGAAGATTTCATTCTCCATCTTCATGGCTTCCATGATCATCACGACCTGGTTCTTGGTAACCTTCTGACCTTCCTTCACCTCGATGCGGAGGATCAAGCCGGGCATCGGAGCCTTTAAGGAAACTGCTTCGTGAGTAGGTGCAGCAGCGGCAGCAGGAGCATTGGAGGCAACAGCCTTGGAAGCCTCGATGGCCTTCTCGTCGATACCGAACCCAACGTTCAGCGGATAGCTGGTGCCGTTGACGGTGGCATTGTCCTTGCCGAGCTTGACGCCGTATGCTTTGCCGTTGACGGTTACAGTATACTCGCCCTTCTTCTTGGCGGCTTCTTCCTCACGGTTGATCTTGTACATACCGTTCACCTGTGACTTGCCGGTAAGGAAGAGGATTCCCTTCTCCTTGCAGGAAGCTGCGATGAAGATATTCTCGTCGGTGATGGGCAGGCCTTCCTTCTCAAGCATGGCCTTTGCTGCTGCAACACCCTTCTTGGGATCCTTCTCGTTGATGTCCACAACCTTCTCGGTGGTGGGCTTCAGACCCAGTGCCTCGGAGCAAGCCTTTACGACTTCTGCGTCGGGGGCGACGGGAGTCTTGCCGAAATACCCAAGCACCATCTTTCCATACCCTTCCGCAATCTTCTTCCAAGGTCCGAACATGACGTTGTTGAAGGCCTGCTGGAAGTAGAACTGGGAGACTGGGGTGACGGAGGTTCCGTAACCGCCCTTGGCAACAGTCTCGGCCATGGCTTCAACAATGGCGGGATACTTGTCCATCAGGTTGTTGTCCCTGAGCATCTGGGTGTTTGCAGTGAGTGCTCCACCGGGAAGCGGGGAGAAGGTGATCTCGGGAGTGACGGTCATTGCTTCGGGGGGGATGATGTAGTCTTTCATGCAATCCTGGAATACTGCCTCAGCTTCGCGGATCTTCTTGATGTCGATGCCGAGGTCGAAGTCGGTATTGCGCAGGGCGTGCCACATGGTGATGATGTCGGGCTGGCAGGTGCCGCCGGAGACAGGCATCATGGAAAGGTCGACCTGGTTTGCACCAGCTTCGAGTGCGCACATGTACTGCTGGATACAGACACCGGCGGTATCATGGCTGTGGAATACAATGTTCATGTCCTTGCCCAGCATCTTGCGGGCGCGCTTGACGGTTTCGTATACATAAGCAGGGGTGGAGGTACCGCTGGCGTCCTTGAAGCAGACGGACTGGAATTCGATGCCGGCATCAAGAATCTGCTTGAGCGTGGCTTCATAGAAGTCGGGGTCGTGTGCTCCGGTGGTTCCCGGGGGAAGGCTCATCATGGTGACAACGACTTCATGGCGCAGGCCTGCATTGACGATGGACCGACCGCTGTCGATGAGGTTGTTGACGTCATTGAGGGCGTCAAAGTTACGGATGGTGGAGATGCCGTGCTTTTTGAAGAGCTTGGCGTGCAGGTCGATGATGTCCCTGGAGTAGGAGTCAAGTCCGACGACGTTGACACCGCGTGAAAGTGTCTGCAGATCGGCATCGGCTCCGGCAACTCTGCGGAACTCGTCCATCATTTCGAAGGCGTCCTCATTTGAGTAGAAGTACGGCGACTGAAAACGAGCACCGCCGCCGGCTTCGAAGTGGGTGATGCCAGCCTCACGGGCTGCAGCAACTGCGGGCATGAAATCCTTGGTGAATACGCGTGCGCCATACACGGACTGGAAGCCGTCGCGGAACGCGGTGCACATGAACTTGACTTGTTTTTTCATTTGGAATTGTCCTCCGGGTGTTACTTATTCTTTCGACTTGGCGAATGCGGCCACGATGGCTGCTGCAATGTCTGCATCACTTGCAGGACTTGCAGAAATGGTGGCGGCAGAGGGACTGATCACGGCGGCAGCTGGTTTCTTTGCAGGTGCTATCTTTCTAGCAATGGCGCTCATGCCTTTGGTAAGAAAGACCAGCAATGTAAGAAACACAAACACCGTAGCAAGTCCCAAGATCATGAGGATAACCCCATACTCCAGCTGGGCGATTAACTGCTCTTTCGGTAGTTGCGCTAAGAATACCATACGAACTCCTAATAAGGTTTATAGTGACCGTAGCCAATGACTACGAGAAACGCACTGGTACTGAGTATATCGGAATCAGAGGGGGCGTTTCAAGTAAAGGTAGGATAAATGGTTAGGTTAATTCTGAAAAATATGAAACGGAATTGCAATAGTACACAGTTTTCATAAAACCCCACAGAGCCGGGGATCGGGAATTTTTCTAGGCAGGTAAAGCAGTTGTTCCGACTTGAAGAAACAGCAGCCTCCCGATTTCTTACGATAAAACCAAATTACAGGTAAAAAGACGCTTCTTGTACTGTGAGCCCTGCCTGGAGGCAGTTCTCTTGTCTGTTTTCACTCTTTATCGTAAGGTACAAAGGGCTTGCGTGCCGAAGGAGAACGAATAAAGAATGTCTGAAGGTGTGGATTTTGCACAGAGGATTGCCGAGGACAAGGCAATCAGGAATCATCTGGATAAGATAGGGCGGAAAATTCTGATCATGAGCGGAAAGGGCGGTGTGGGAAAGACTACGGTAACGGTCAACCTTGCCAATGCCTTGGTCGACAGCGGCTGCACAGTGGGTATTCTGGATACCGACCTGCATGGACCGAATGTGGCGAAGATGCTGGGCTGCGAGGCAGGGATTCTCACCACCGAGGACGGCGGTGACACCTTCTTTCCCGTAGAGGCACGCCCCGGCCTGAAAGTCATGAGCCTGGCTTTTGCCATCAGTGAACCGGACAGCCCCATTGTCTGGCGAGGTCCGATGAAAATTGCCGCAATCCGTCAGTTCCTCGCCCAGGCCGACTGGGGCGAACTGGATTACCTTCTCATCGACTCTCCTCCGGGAACAGGTGATGAGCAGCTCACCGTCTGTCAGACAATTCCCGAGTTGACCGGTACCATCATTGTCACCACTCCCCAGGAAGTAGCCATACTGGACGCCAGACGAAGTGTGAACTTCTCACGCAAAATGGGCGTTGCCATTTTGGGAGTCGTGGAGAACATGAGCGGCCTTATCTGCCCGGGCTGCGGTACCGAGATTCCCATTTTTGGTATCGGCGGCGGCAAGAAGATGTCTGAGCAGATGAGTGTGCCCTTCTTGGGCAGGGTTCCCTTGGAGGTTGCGATCATGGAGGCCGAGGATGCGGGAAAGAGCTATTTGAGCCTGCAGCCCGAAAGTGTCTCGGCCAAGGCGATCAAGGATATCGCCCTGTTGATCAACAGCGGAACAGCAGTTTCTTCGCACCGCAGCACTGAATTTGCAGGAACCGCTTCCTGTGCTCCCTCCGCCTGCTCAAGTTGCAGCAGCAATTGTCCCTCACGCAAAGGAGTGTGAATCATGTTCGATCCGTTCACCCATGACGATGGAAGAGCAAATACTCACTTGATGTGGAAGTCCGGCAAGCGGGAACAGGTTTTCAAAGGTCCTATTTTCGATATTTGCACCGTGCAACGCACCAGCAGTGATGGGCGCAGTGCCACCTTCATCGAAGTCGATTGTCCGAAATGGGTGACGATTATTCCTTGGTTTCGTAACGATGACGGAGTGCCGATGTTTGTCATGGTGGATCAGTTCCGCCATGGCTCGGCAACCGTCACGCGGGAATTTCCCGCCGGTGTGGTGGAGAAGGGCGAAGATCCCATGGATGCCGGCCTCAGGGAACTGAAGGAAGAGACAGGTTTGGAAGGTACCAGGGTGACTGCATTGGGAGACGTCAGCCCCAACTCTGCCTTTATGAACAACAGGTCCTACTTCTACTTGGTCGAGCATGTGAAGCACACCAGCGGTCAGGAGCTCGATCCGAATGAGCAGCTTGAGGTGCTTTCCATCCCGGTGCAGACTGTCATCGACCGGATGGGGACGGGCATCTATGACAATGGAATCATGATGATCGCCTTGGGCTACTTCCTCAGGGAAGCAAGGAAAAGACCTGAGCTGGTCACTATTCGATAGGTAAGGAGTGAGAATGAAACAGAAACGAATCGCTGTGGTAGGTGTTTTGATTGCAATCGTAGTGCTATTGAGTTCTTGTATGTCCAATAAGGACCTGGTGCGAACCATCGAGGTATCGGCGACCGGGGAAGTGACGCTTGCCCCCGATATCGCCTCCTTCTCCATCCAGGTAAGCGAGCTGGGAAAAACCACCAGTGAGGCACAGAACTTCGCCAATGAGAAAATGGCGCAACTACTTTCCATCATGAGAAAGAACGGGATTGAAGAGAAGGACATCAAGACTACGATGCTCAACCTTAGGCCCAGTTACCAGTGGATAGAGGGAAAGCAGTATTTGGAGGGCCAGGTCGCCAGTCAGACGCTTTCGGTAACACTGCGTAAGCTTGAGAACCTCGGAAGCCTGATCGACCAACTTGGAGAGGTAAGCGGCATCTACCTGAACTCGGTAATGCTGGACAAGGAAGATAAATCGATAGGTTTGGAGGAAGCTCGTCAGCAGGCCGTCCAGAAGGCTCTTGCAAAGGCAGAGCTCTATGCAAGGGGGGCTCAAATGCAGGTTGGAAAACCAATTACAATCAGTGAGTACTCCACAGCTTCCAACCCCTACAACAGCCGCCTGAAGATGGCGATGGCCAGTGAAGCAGCCTATGACATGGCTACTGAGATCCCCGCAGGCACGATGACTGTCACTTCCACGGTCTCAATGGTCTTGGAAATGTATTGAAATCGAAGACGTAATTGTTTTTTCTGCAAGTGCTTAGAAATTTTTTGAAAAAAGGCTTAACAGAAGCTATGATTACTGATATAGTGTAGATGTCCGAACGGTTAGGCGATTGACTTATGTCATGAATATCCTACCGAATGTCCTGCTCGTTTTTTTCCCCCTCATATCTGAGGTAACGACAGGTACACTCCCGCGCTATTGCGGAACTCCTTCAAGGGTGCAAGCTTGGGGGAGTTTTTTATTTGTCTCTAATCCACCTAAATATGGTCTTGCGGGGTTATTGTAACGTATATCGTGTCACAATACGTTCCCTCCGGAACAGAATCGACTTGTGATGCAGAGATGCCTTTGACGTATACATTCTGATAATACGTAGTATTGTTGCCGTAAAAACCATCCCACAAAATCCTCTGGCCGCCGATGACATCTTGTCCCAGAAAAAACAGGCAGTAGTCGATTGCATAGTCACCCATATTATTATTCCTATGCATACAGAAAGCTTCTGAATTAGCATAGTTTGAAAATGTAATATATACTCCATAAGAAATTGCAGTGTTGTATGGACTTACTTCAGTAAGGTATAGTTGGAATTGGGCTATTTGGGCCTTGCCTGTGGCAAATACTTCGTCAAGAGAGAATGGGAAGTTGTTTTGAATAGTGAGTATGTATCGCTCAGGATGAAACTCAACACTACCGGAATCGACTCCGATATAGGGGCTGGTCGCAGAAGGAGAAAGCCCAATAATTGGAAGATCAATCCTTCCAGGTTCCCAGATGGTTTTATTTGGAGCTGCAATTGCAACGGTGAAAGTTCCAAAATCTCCTTCATCGATGATGTACTTTCCATTGGGTTTCAATTGTGATCCTGAAAAGTGTTTGTCCACATTAGCCACATATAAATCAACAATGAATGTAGACTCGTCAATACCGTTGCTACCTGTAGTTGTTAGCGGGACTTTCCCTGCATTGGGTGAAAGTCGATTCAACACTAAGGATCCATCAAGGCGGTACACAGCGTGTGGATATAGATTGATGGTATAGTTATTGTCATACACCGGGCCGTATGCATTAGAGCCCCATGAGTACGGCCCGGTAATATTCCATGTGTTGTTGGTTGCAATGGCAATTAATGATGGATCGTAGATGGGTGTTGTATCATCAGCACTACGTTGGAATGTCAAGGTTCCTAAATGAGCTCCGAAGTTCCGGGGCTCAAATGGCAGAGGCAGTGAGGCTTGAATAAACAAAGTGGGTTCCATGTCATATGTGACTGTGACGGTAGAAAACAAAGAAGTAGTAATACACAGCAAAATGACAATCAAGTGTATTGGTTTTTGCATACTCCAATAGTGTTGTAATGCCTGCTATCTGTCAATAATAGAACTCATAATTTGCATTATTTATCAGACAATTTCAGATATGGGGCAACTTTCCTGTTTTTCTCTCAATTCGAATAAAGTTGTACGAAAAGCTGGCTTCTTTTAACCCGTTAGGTTTGGGAAAAGGTTGCAATTCAGCGATATGGGTTTGTAAGCGTATTTTACGGATAGGAATCCGCAATTTACACACTGCTTCGCGTATACGCATTACGCTTGCGCCACAGGTGGGCGAAGAGAAAAAACTCCTTGACATTCACAGTGTATATACAGCGATCATTCCAGCGCATTCAACTCCATGCCAATTACAAGTCATTATCTATACTCGAACTCTGATTTTTCCCGGTTAATTGGAGGTTCATATAAATTGTAGTGAATAAATAGGTTGAATATATCCTAAAAATAAGGGATATTTGAATATGCCCCCAGAGGAGGTGGTCATATGCTGATCGACATGAAAAACTTGGTATCCATCACCGAAGCAAATCGAAATTTCTCGAAGGTGGCAAGAGCAGTGGATGAAAACGGCTCAGTGGTAATTTTGAAAAATAACGCTCCTCGTTATGTTTTGGTGTCTTTCGAACAAATAATGGCAGCCGAGCAAGTCGGGGATGATGAGTTGTTGGAAATCTCCAGGCGTACATTCAACCTCCATGCAAAGGCGTATAAAGAACTCGCAAGATGAGGCGAATCAGCGTAGGCCAGGTCCTGCTTATTCACACGTATCTCATAGAAGTTTCGGGAGGGATGGACGGTATCCGTGATTATCGGTTATTGGATTCTGCAGTACAGGCACCATTTCAGACATTTGACGGTGAGGATCTATACCCCGGAAGCATGAGAAAAGCAGCCGCACTATGTTTCGGACTTATCCAGAACCATCCCTTTATTGACGGGAACAGGTTGAAGGTGTGTTTTTAAGGCAGGGTGTTTCCCGAACAGAGCTTGGAGAGACGATGATCCGGACAATCTCCATGGTGCCTCAGAATATGTTGCCTACACCCTGCTTCGCTTATAGGCATTGCGCTTGCGCCACAGGTGGGCGAACATGAACTTCTCGCCCTTGGTGGCATCATGCGCTTCAAGGTAGGCAAGAATCTTGCGGTGCTCCTCCTGTGTCTGGATCTTTCCTTGGTTTGAGAGTCTCTGATAAAAGAGCAGGCTGTTGGTGTTCAGATTCAATCTGCTGAATGTGGTCAGCAGGATTGCATTGTTTGATGCACGCACCATCTCCAGGTGAAACTGGAAGTGCAGGTCGCTGAAGTGCATCACCTCATCGGGCTTGTCCATGTCACAGGTGTCCATCTCATCCAGGATGGCAGCGAAGGGAGCGATGTCCACTTCATTCTCGCAGTTGAGACGGAAGGCAAGGCTTTCCAGGTATGTGCGGATCTCTGCAATATGCTGGTAGTCCTTGAGGGTGAGTTCCTTGACATAGCTGCCGCTCTGAGGGAGGACTGTGACGAACCCATCCTGTTCAAGGCGCTTGATCGCTTCCCGCACGGGAGTGCGCGAGCAGCTGTAGTCGACTGAAAGGGAGTTCTCACTGAGCTTGCTGCCAGGTATATACTCGTTCTTCAGAATCTTGTCCCGTATGTCATCATAAATTTGGTCGATTACCGCAGTACGTGTTGCCATAATTTCCTTATTCTAGCACTCTTATGCATACTTCTCAAAAGAATCTTGTCATTTGATGTTACTTGTATTGAGCAATACTATAAACTAGAATACAAGAAAAGTCAAAGATTAGATTGAGTTACTACAAAAACCCAAGCATTTTGTATGTTGTAAAATACAATAAATATAAATATTATAATATAATAGTGTTTTTCTTGGAAAATCTTTACCTGCTATTGATTCTTTTCATAGACAAACCGGAAAACACAAACTAGCATACAAGTATCAACAAAAAACACTTTGGCTATGAATAAAAAAGGAGAAGAGCATGAAAAGCTATCGCTTCTAGCACTGTCAATCTTGCTTATCCTGATGACCTCACCCGTATTTGGTGCAGGTTCCAAGGAAGCAGCCGGCACTGCATCCGACGGGAAAGTGAGCATCACGTAGTGGGCCTTCCCCTCCTTCGGCCAGGCATGCAGCTTCGTGCAATGTGGCAGCCATCTCCTCGGTCCCTCCATTCTACTGGAAGTTCTCATCCGATGAGGTGGTGCGGTATTACCAGGAGATCAGCGCTTCGGTCGACCTTTCCATGATCGTCTACAACGTCGCCCTCGCTGCAACGATGGATTTCTCCACGATCAAGCGTTTGGCAACCATTGCCGGCGTGGAGGAGATAAAATACACGGCAAGTTCTCACCATGAGATACTGAGAATCAAGGAAGAAATCGGTCCTGACTTCAAGATTTACTCGGGTAGTGATGAGATGGCCCTCTCGGGTCTCGCCTACGGTTCCGATGGTCTGATCGGCAGTTTCTACAATGTCATTCCTGAGCTCTTCATCAAGCTCTTTCATGCGTACAAGCAGAAGGACTGGGAGATTGCCAAGCAGTTGCAGACCCAGGCCGATATGATCATATTCAGCGTGCTCAAGCATCCGATGCACGCAAGCATGAAGCGCATGCTCTCCTGGATCGGAGTCGAAGCCGGTTTTGCAAGAAGCCCGTTCTCATCTCTATCAAAGGCTGATGAAGTGCTTTTGAAAGAAGAACTGAAGAGATTGAAACACACCTGCCACATCCAAGACGTGGAAGTGCTGAAGGCTCTGTAGATAATGGAGTTTCTTCCGACCAAGCCCCATTTCATCAATGAGATGGGGCTTGCCCACGTCTATGCAAACACCGCCGCCATATAGTCGTTGATGGACTCTCCCTCGTACATCAGCCGATAGAGGGCCTGCACCAGGGGGTACTCCTCCTGTACGCCCTTTTGCCGGGTGATCTCTCCCATGAGCTTGACGGTCCTGCTACCTTCAATGACGGTGGCCGAAGTCCCGCTGTTGTCGATCGAGAAGCCCTTTCCCATCAGAAGGCCCAGTGTTCGGTTGCGTGAGAGGTCATTCAGGCTGGTAAGCCCGAGGTCCCCGATGCCGCAGTAACAGAAGATGGTGTCGGTGCTGCACTCAAAGAGGGCGAGGAACTTCTTCATCTCCGAGACCGCCTTGGTGTAGATGAGGAAGTCGACGTTGGGGGAGTTGAATCTTCCGCTGACAAGTCCGATTGCTATGGCGTACATGTTCTTGAGAATACTCATCAGCTCCACCGAACGGATATCGCTGGTGTAGTCGAGATAAAGACCGGTATCCTTGAGGATGTTCTCCTTGAGCACCAGATAGTCCTCCTTCCTGCCTCCGAAGGTGAAGGAAGAGGGAAGGCCGTGCAGGACCTCGATGGCGAAGGTAGGCCCCTTCATGCTTGCCGTGCGGGTGAAGGGGATTTGCTCGGTGATGAAGGCTCCGTCGTCACTCATACCCTTTGCAAGATTGATCACCATGCAGTCGTCCTTGGTCAGGGCTTTGATCTCCTCGGTGAAGGAGACTATCGCCTTCGAAGGAATGACCAAAAGAATGCAGTCGGCCGAGCGGAAAATCTGTTTGTCGCTTGTGGCTCGAATGCTGGTATTCAAGAAATGGGTGGGAAAATACTTGGTGTTTCTATGATTCTTATTGATATCCTCAACCACATCCTCTTCAATTGACCAAAGGATGACGGTATTGGTGGTATTCCATGAGAGCCGTTCGGCCATGGCCGTGCCGAAGACGCCGGCTCCCGCGATTATGATGGTCTTGTGATGGTACAAGGCAAAACTCCTTTCTTGTGCGGCCAGATCATGGTTTTATGAGGGATGTCAGCTTCGTAGAAGATTGTCGGGTCTTCAACAACGAATCCCAAATGTTGGTAAAACCCTTCGCTCTGGACCTGTGCGTGGATATAGATCGGACCATCAGCCAATGCCAGGGCACAGCGTACCAGCAATTCACCCAAGCCTTGCTTACGGTATTCGCGCATGATTGCAATCCGTTCAAGCTTGGTGCCATCGTCAGTCTTCTGTATCCTGAGCGTGCCTGCAGCTTCATCCCCGAAGAGGAGCAACAGGTGGGCGCAAGAGGAATCCTTGCCGTCGAAATCGATGGCTTCGCTGACGCCCTGTTCCTTCACGAAGACAGAACGGCGTACCTGCTGACACAGAGCGAGGTACGCTGCATTGGTTGGAAGCGAGGCGGCCCCTGCTTCCAGATATATGACAGTCTGTTCCATTCCGTCCATAATATAGAGAAGCAGCCGTTGCTGGCAAGAGTGGTTCTATCCTTTCTGGACATCCTTCCCCCTCTTAGGGTAGCCTCTGAGGGAAGAAGGAGTTCTTTATGAACGTAATAATCATTGGAAACGGGGTGGCAGGGGCAACGGTAGCATCCAAGCTTGCAGCAAAGGGTGTATCTGTTCAGCTGTTCAGTGAAGAGCCGGTAGGGTTCTACAGCCGAATTTTGCTTCCGCAGGCCCTTTGTGACAAGGATGCCCTGCAGGACCTGATCGCCAAGACCGATCCTCCCTACCTGCAAAAGCGTGCAGCCACTGCCATCGATCCCGAGAAGAAGCTTGTCTATAGCGGAAATACCGCATTTAGTTACGATAAACTGGTCATCGCCACCGGCAGCCGGTCGCGCATGCTCGATATTTTCTCCTGCACCGATGGTGCCTGCGCCCTGAGAACCTTCAGCGATGCCCAGAATATCGGAGAAACCATCGAGAACCCTGTCGTTGTCCTGGGCGGAGGTCTGTTGGGATTGGAGACCGCCCTCTGGGTGAAAAGGAAGGGCTATGAGGTGACCGTCCTTGAAGCCGCCGACCGCATTCTTGTGCGTCAGTTGGACACAGAGGGTGCTTCGATTCTCAAGGCACACCTGGAAGCACAGGGCTTGGTCATCAAGGAAGGGGTGAAGACCCAGGCGCAGAAGCTGGATCTGGGCGGCCACATCAGGGCTTTGGTGACCGAGGGGGAAGAGGAGGTGCCATGCCGCACCCTGTTGCTCTCTTTGGGGGTACTGCCTGAGATCACCCTGGCGAAGGCGGCAGGGCTGAAAACCAATCGCGGCATTGTAGTCGACCAATACCTGCAAACGAGCAACAGCGATATTCTTGCCATCGGCGACTGCGCCGAGTACGAGGGTCGGGTTCCGGGCATTATCCCGGTCGCCCTGGCCATGGCTGAGACCGCTGCAGCCAATCTATTGGGTGAGCACAAGTCCTATCAGACACCGGTGCTCTTCACCCGCTTCAAGGGTGACGGGCTGGATGTGGTCAGCGTAGGTTCCATCGATGGGCCTGCCCTGAAGAAGCGGACAGGCAACCGGTATGAAGCCTATTTCGTGCAGGACGGCAAGCTCAAGGGAGCTATTCTGGTGGGAAGTACAGAGCACTTGGGCTTTGTACGTTCCCACTATCAGAAAGAGGTTTCGCAGGAAGAGATGGCAACCTTACTTGCTTTCTAGGTTGATCTTCTTGAAGATGTAGATCCTGTTGCCGAAGTCTCCCAGCACCCGGGTCATGGCATCATAACCGGTACCACCGAACTGTTGGTTCAGCTTGATGCCGCCGTAGGCTACCTGTTCGCCGCTGACCCTGTAGTGCTCGATTTCGCTCTCCAGCGAGATGGCCTTGCTGATCGTATCCTGGGCAAGGCCTCCCTCGGTGATGGGAACGGGGCTGACCCGGTTGAGCAGATCGCCGAACATCTTGATGTCGATCTTCTGCTGGCGGGGAAACACCTCGTAGACGGCGTTCAGGTCCACCGCTTCCACCCTCAGCTTGTCGGCACCCGGGTTGGGCTGGTTGAGCTTTTGGGCGAAGAGAACGAGCAGCTCGCTCTTGTCGTGGCTGGCAACCGCCCACACCACTTGGTTGGAGTGGCTGTTCGCCAGCTTGATGCGGGTGAAATTCCCATATTGAAGCAAGGAGCGATGGGCTTTGTAGAAGGCGATCTGACTTCTGATCGCCTCTTTCTGCTGGCCTTTGAGCTTGGTGATGTCAAGCTCATAACCCAGTACCCCGAAGGCAGCCACGTTGAAGCGGGCTTCCAGGTCGGTTCTTCGCAGCGTCTGGTGGTTTGGAGATGTACTGACATGGCTGCCCATCGTTGAGAGAGGATAGCCGCAGCTGGTTCCCTCCTGGATATAGAGCCTGCACAGGGCGTCGGTGTTATCGCTGGTCCATGTCTGACTCATATAGCAAAGCATGCCTAGGTCGAAGCGATTCCCTCCGCTTGCACAGGATTCGAAGAGGACGTTCGGGAAGGCCTTGGTGAGCCTGTCGAGCAGGTCGTAGAGCCCCAGCACATACCGGTGGTAGAACTCCCCATGATTGCGAATCTCGGCGTTCGCACTGTAGATGTCGCTGAAGACGCGGTTCATATCCCACTTGATATAGTTCACATCGGCCAGGTGCCAGGTTTCGGACAGGTTCTTGAACAGATGATCCCGCACTTCCTGCCTGCTCAGGTCGAGAATATACTGGTTGCGTCCGACACTCGGTCTGCGACCGGGGATTGCAATCATCCAATCGGGATGTTTCTTGTACAGCTGGCTCTCGATGCTGACCATCTCCGGTTCCACCCAGAGGCCGAACATCATGCCCAAGCGGTGTACCTCAAGGCTTAACCCCGCCAGACCCGAAGGAAGTTTCTTCGGGTTCACCGTCCAATCTCCGAGGCTGGTGGTGTCGTCGTTGCGCAGGCCGAACCATCCGTCGTCGAGTACAAAGAGCTCGATTCCGAGGTCGGCGCTCTCTTTTGCAAGGTTGAGCAGCTTGTCCTCATTGAAGTTGAAGTAGGTGGCTTCCCAGTTGTTGATGAGGACCGGACGCTCCCTCAGCTTCCACGTTCCTCTGACGATATGGTTGTTTATGAAGTGATGGAAGTTCTGACTGGCCCCGTTCATGCCCTGGTGGGAGTAGGTAAGGACTGCCTCAGGGGATTGGAAGCGGTCTTGCGGGCTCAGATCCCAGCTGAAGGTCGCCGGGTTTATGCCGGTCATCACCCGGATTTTCCCATAGGGTGAGACTTCAACCAACTCGCGGTGGTTGCCGCTGTAGACGAGGTTCATGCCGATGCACTCCCCGTCGTCCTTCTTGAGGAATATGCAGGGGTTGTGGTCGGCACTGGAGACACCGGTTTTGCTGTCATTGATGTAGATTCCCGGCAGCAGCGGTCGCTCATTCATGTACCGCTCCCTCGCCCAGGCTCCGTCGAAGGTGACCAGGTTCCAGTCATCGGCATCGAGATCGAGCTGTGCCGAGGCAAGGCCCTTGATACGGACGCTGTTTGTGCCGTCGTTGTAGATGGTCGCCCTTCGGGTGATGACATCGCTGTCCTCGAAGACTGTGTACGTCAGTGCCATACGCAGGGGCAGGCTAGTCTCCTTCAGGGTTATTTCCAGCGTTGTACAGGTGCTCTTGTCTCCGTATGACTCGGGCAGTCCACTGAAGGTCCTTGGCTTCCCGGGAAGGATTCGAAAGCTCTTTACGATGAAATCGAGGGTTTGCATGCCTCGTGAGTACTCGATATTGACCGAACACTCTCGATAGTCCCCCTTTCCCATGGTAGAATACTCCATGCAGAGGTTCGTGAGATATAATGTCGGGTTGTCGCTGTCATATGCCGTACTCGTTCCGATGTTCAGGCTTCGTTTCTCTGCAAGGGCATCGATGCTGAGCGTGGGATTGGAAAGGAGCCTTCCGTAGTAAAGGTGCTCAAGGTGTCCGGTTTCCGTTATCGCAAACAGATAGCTGGTATGCTTGGTCGAAAGGTTGAACAGTCGGTCTTTCTTGGAAATCATGAATCTGCACTCCTTGCATAAGTCGGCGGTTACTGGTACCAGTATACTGTTATTATATGGTTTTTAACACCATGAATGAGGAGAAACGAGATGGATATCCGTCGTCTGAGATTGTGGGAGAGCCGCAATGCAACAGTGCTGTCGAACGACTTGATCAGGGTCCTGCTTGAAGACCAAGGTGGAATGGCGCTTGAACTGAGTGCCATCGCTCCTCAAGGCGGCAGACTCAATGCACACCTCATTCCCCACTACCGGGGGACCGGCACTTCCGTCTTCAGCGACGAGAATGCCGATTACTGGAAAAACAGCCCCTACCTTTATCAGAAAGGGGGTTCCTATTTCAGCTTTCCCAACTATGGTCCGGCGTATGAATCGGAGCAGGGTACTCAGGAGCAGAGCGGTTTGACAGCTTCCTCCTATTGGATGGTTGAGCGTTATGGGACCGACCCGGAATTCGGTGGTGTATGGCTGATGAGTATGGTGCGCAATCGTAAGGCCCGCTGGATGGTGCGTAAGATTGACATGTTGCTTCCCAACCAACCCGTTCATTATACCGCGATATTCATCACCAACAATGCCCAGGACGACCTCGTTGCTAATACAACCTGGAATAATGAGCTGGGTTCTCCATTCTTGGAGTCAGGATGTGTCCTCAATGCAAGTGCGAATCTCTGGGCTACCGGTTCCGATACCCAATTTATCGGTGCTACTTCACGTCTTTTGGCTGAAACCCAGTTCGAGGATTGGAAGAAGGCCCCGCTCAAGGAAGGGGGGACTGTCGACTTGACCGAAGTTCCGCCTCCGATCGGGAAAACCGACTTTATTACAGGTGTTGTTCCAAGAACCGCCAACCTGGGGTGGGCGAGTGTGATCAACCCGCGCCAACAGATGGTCTACTTCACTTTCTTCCCCGGTCCTGCTGCTTTGGAAGAGGATATGCTGCCGATAAACTTCAACAACTTCCTCTTCGACTACGGCGGGAGAAGCGAAACTCCGTGGGCGTTCTACAGCGGCGGCATGAGCCAGCAGTACTCCTTGAACTGTGGTTCAGGTACCAACCACCTGTACAATGGTCTGAAGGAGGCACAAAGCAGCGATGCCATCCTGGGAGCGGAGACCACGGTGACAATACACCCCGGTGAAACAAAAAGCCTCTATTACGCCTCAGCCTTCGCACCCTATGACAACAATCGCATCGGAGGCAACTTCTATACCGTTGAGCAGGTTGTGGAGGGCATCGTACTGAAGCGAACCAAGTCCTATGCCTTCATCCCCGCAGACTCAACCTTCCATTGCCTGAAGCTGCTGTGCAAGAGATTGCTTGCAGGAGAATAACAGCATCTGCCAAGAGAACGCGTACAGAAGGGGGCCGAAAGGCTCCCTTCCTGTATACAAAGAGAAGGCCACCTGCGGGAGAGGTGGCCTTGGACAGACAAGTTTGTATTGGGTCCAATTACTTTGCGGCGTATATGAACGTTACGGTTCCTTCGTAGTCGCCTTCGACTGCCACATCGAAAGTAGTACTATCGACAGTCAGGGAGATCTTGTGTGATTGGCTGGCTAACCCTGCCATTGCAAGTTGGTCTATGACTGTTTTGCCAGCCACAACATTCGCTCCATCAGTTTCAATAGAGACTCCATTCACTTGCACGGTATAGTCAATGTATGAAGTTGCCTGACCTGAAACTTCACTAGCCATAGCGGTTGCAGTCATGCTTACTGTATATCCCTTGCGGTTATTCGACAGCGTTGATAGATATGCATCAAAGGGTTGCACTCCAGAAGCTGTAACTTCAAGAGGTCCAGTGTAAGCAGCAGCACCCTCAAGAGCAGCTTTATTGCCACTGAAAGATGCTTGGGTAAGCTTCATCATATTGATGCCTGCAACCGATGTCTCAACCTGGAAGCTGGCATCATCGACTGCGTATACAGCAAAAGTGGAGAGGGCGATTACCAGAAGTACGGCTACGAAGTTCTTTTTCATGTTGTAATCCTTTCGGAGCTTTCTGCTCCGGTGCAAGTTATATAGTTTCCTGTGCCTTTTTCCTAAGCACACTTGTACTATACTGAAACTAGCGACTTATGTCAACAGGTTGTTAATAAATCTCAATAAAATTAGAAATATTTCTTATGATTTTCTGTGAAAGTAATCTAAATATTTATATAATAAGTAAATAAGTACAATGGTAAGATTTGCATAACATATGACAACAATGAACATTGAATAATGAGATAGTAAAAGAATGTACAAAGTATCAAGAAAGTTGCAAAGGGTGATACAATGCTGAAAGTGATAACTTTGACATAAGTTGTAGGCATAAAGTAGCAGAATCTCTACCTACTGACGATGATGTATGTCCAGAAGTTGGGAAGAGTTGCGTCTTCTCTCCCGCTTATTGCAGCGTGAAGCGAATGGGGTAGCGCAGTGTTACAGCAACTGCTTCATCGTTGTACAAAGCAGGGGAGGCCTTGAACGAAGTGAATGCTGCAATCGCTGCATCTGCCAGGCCGTAGCCCGGGTCTTCTTCCACGATGATTCGCTCAACCAAACCGTTGGCAGCTAAAAAGAGCCTGACGACAACCAAGCCTTCCTTGCGTTGCCGCTTTGCAAGCGGTGGATAGACTATCCTGGAAGCAAGCAAGGCCCTGTCAAAGACAGGAGCCGTGGTAACAGACTCTGCTGCATAGTATCCGTCGATCATGACGGGATTGAGATTTTCAGATACCTTGGTCGCTGCTACTGCCTCTTCAACCAGAGGCCGTGGAGGTTCATATTCTGCCTGTTGCTCTGATTTTGGTTCTTGCACAGGTTGCTCCTGAGGCATTGGAACAGGTTGGGCAGTCTCCTCGATGGATTTTGTTTCTTGCTCTCGAGGGCTCGGATCGGGTTGCTGAACAGCAATTCTATCTACAAGTGAAATGGTTGCGGCCTTTGCTTGTGGGACAGGTGCTGGCTCTTGTTTTATAATAGGTATGGGAAGAAACAACAGAGCTGTCAGCAAGCTCGTTATCCCGATGGCGAGAAGCAGTGAAAAGCGTAGGTTCATTCTTGCTCCTCCACCAACAGGTGCAAGGTCTCAACTCCCTTGTTCTTTAATGCTTCAATGATTGGATGGATGGTGCTGAACCCTGTTGACCTATCAGCAAGCAATGAATAGCTGGGTTTCTCTTCTACCTGCTCGATGGTAAGGAGCCTGCCTTCCTGATAGATTTTTCCATCCTTCGCTATATACAAGGTTGGGATGGTGCTCAAGTCAATCTTCTGTGCCTGGGCTTGTGCAGGATCGAGCGGAACGGGAGTCTGGAAGGAGGTTATTGCCATAATGAGGAAGAAGAGCAGCAAAAGAAAGGCAATATCGGTGAGGGCGGAGGGCGGGGTAGGTCTCTTCTTCCTCATGGCACCACCTCCAGACTCAATGAACTGAGAGGATACTGCTCAAGCAGGGACAGAAATGAGACAACAGTCTGCCAATCTGTTGCTGCTTCAATGGATAACGTGAGGTGGGGTTTTTGGTTGAGGAAAGGAGTCAATTCAGCATTGTTCAGGACTCTATCCTGGAATAGAACCGTTTCATCTTGCTTGAGCGTCAGCTCAAGATGTTCTTGGGCTTCTCCAACAAGAATGGAGCTGTTGCTTGTGTTCAGATCAAGGCTATGGGAAGCTGTAACGCCTGAGAGCAGGAGAAAGAAGATAATGAGAAGGAATGCGATGTCGCTGCTTTGGCCTAACTCTCTTCTTTTTCGCATAGTGCTCCTATGGCAAGGTCGAGAGCGAAGCTTGCGATGGTAGCCAGAATGGAGATGACCAGGCCGAAGGCTGTAGTGAAGAGGGCTTCATACAGCCCGGCTGCAACGACCTGCAGCTGAACCGATGAAGCCTCGGAGACCGACTTGAACGCCGTAATCATCCCGGTGACGGTTCCGAGGAAGCCGAGGACCGGGGCGATCATGGCGATCAGGTCGAGAATGCTCAACGGTTTCTCCACCTGTGCTTTCACCACCGGTTCATGCTTTCTCCAAAGGATGATCAGCGTGATGGTTCGTTCAACACTGAGCACGACTGTGATGACCAACAGGGCGTAGAGCGGCCACATGACCGCTCCTCCTTGTTGCATGATGGTGATAAGGTTGGTGGTTTTCATACGCTAAAACCGTAAGGTACCGCCGAGGCGAATCTTTGTACCCGGCATAGGATAGCCGGAAACCAGTTCGTAATCGGTGTTTAGCAGGTTGTCCACGGCAAGGTAGGCTTTCAAAGCTTTGCTGACCTGCATGGTGACACTGAGATTGAGCAGGAGTGCACTGTCGAGGGTGCTCGATTTCCCCAAGTACTCTCCACTGATGACACTTTCAAAGCGGTCGAGGGTGAAGAACAGTGAGCCTTTGACGGTATGTTTTCTGATTCCCGTTACCTCAACATTGTCAGAGAAGGTCTTCCCTGCAGAGAGGTCGAAGCTCTTGTTGTAGAGGTAGCTGGCTTGGATGTTGAAGATTTTAGAGAGTTCTAGATTGAGGGATTGTTCGGTCCCGAGGTAGACACTGTGAGAGATGTTTATTGGCATACTGACTCCGCTATCTATTGCATTAGAGATGTTTCTGCCAAAAAGCGTTGCCTCGTATGAAAGGTTCCTTTGTTTGTAAGTGATTCCGAAATCTCCATTAAAACCTTTTTCGGGCTTGAGATTTGGATTACCTTGAAATGTTCCCCAATATCCATAATCGGTATAATCGGTGAAAGGCCAATACAATTCAGAGAAGGTTGGATTTCTCTCCGCGTAACTGATGGTTGCCTTGAAATCAAAATTCCTCATCGGTGTATAGATTGATCCCAGAGAAACATTGGGTGAGAGAGCATTCAAGTCACTTAGGTAGGCGATGTTCAAGCTGGGATGCAGAGAAAGCGTTCCATCCAAGAGGTAGAGACTGCCATGGGCCGATGTCGAGATGGCATGGCGGGTTTTTTGGCCTACATCGGTGCTGTCGACGTAATCGAGACTATAGAGAAGGTCTGTCTGGAGTGCATACTGCTGGTCAAGGTTCCAGACTCCTTCCACTTTTGCAGATGCATTGTATTTGTTGTGGGTGCTGTCTCCAGACCCCACATCATGATTGTACGTCTGTCCAAATGCGTAATGTAAAAGAGTGGAAATGTTTTCTATGAATTTATTAGGTTCGGCAACGTTAATGGTATTGGTACTGCTGACAAAAACATCCTTCATGAAATTATTGGGAGTACTATTTGTTGCGGATCCAGGTACTCCGAGATTCTTGTACACAGCGAAGTTTTGTGTGTTGAACTGCAAAGAATCAGAGAACGCACGGTTGTAGTTAACTGCTCCATGAGCTTCGTAGACTTGGGCATTGTCTCTGAGACTACGAGTTGACCCATTGCTGTATGTGTACGCATTTTGAGCGGCAAGTCCTCCTACTGTGGCAACAAGTTCATTGTTGGTGTAGGAGAAATCGAGCTTCTGGCTGTCTACCAAGGAGAGCCAATTGCGTGAGTCTGCTGCACCATAGGGTTGGGGAAGAAAGGAACCATTCTCGAAGGTAAGTGCAAATGGTGTATCACTTTTCTGCCCATTCTTGGTGATGATGTTCACCATACCCCCGATGGCATTGGTTCTGCCAAGGTTTCCCGGTCCGCTTTTTACTATTTCTATGCGCTCAATAATGGAGACGGGAATAATGGAGAGATCGACAGTCCCCTCATGAGCCGAGGAGAGCAATACTCCATCAAGGTAGACGAGGTTCTTGGAAGAGGTGGCGCCACGGATGACGACATTTTGCAGCGACCCCAAGCTGCCTACTGAGTTAAATGAAACTCCGATTGCCTTTCCTACGAGCTCTGCCGTTGTTTGGGCATTATAGACTGCTATCTGTTCTTTGGTGATGACAGATACCGAGGATGCTGTGTTTGTTTCAGCTTCGGCAAGTGAAGTCTCAGCTATGACCAGTTCATAGGCTGTTCCAAGGTCGGTGATGTCTTGTGCTGCGAAGAGATTTGAGAGAGCGAGCAACAGGACCAGAGAGAAGATTCCGCGCTTCTGCATGAAGGGCCTCCAGAAAGTGGTGTCTGGGTGCAATACTTCATGGAAAGGGGGAGTTTATACCGAGGGTATACTCGTGTCCTGGGTGCTGTCTCTTTTTCCACGAAGAATTGATATCTGGAAACGTCTCCTGGCTTACGACTCTTTTTACTGACAGGCCTTCTCATCCGAAGCGGACAATGGCATATCTGCGTTCATCATCGATTACAGTGGCGGGACCGCCGGGGAATCACACCCCGTTCCGTTTTTCCAGATCCAGCGGTTCTTATCCTAAAAGAATGAAGGGGGGAGGTCAAGGGAGGAGGTTGGTATCGATTGCCGCATGGTCGAAATCCTGAGAAAGTACGGTATGACACCTATTGCAGTGTAGAACATTCTGATATAGATCCTCTGACTACCAGCTTTGAAGGAAGCAGAATATGTTCAACCGGGTGTGAGCGATCACTAATAAGCTGAATAAGGAGCTCCGCAGCCTTTCTTCCTAATTCAAAAGTGGGGGTCTCCACTGAAGCAAGCGGGGGCTTCAATTGATTTGCAAAGTTCACGTTGTCAAATCCTATGACCGAGATATCCACTCCAGGTTTACGCCCGAGTTCTTCCAGTACATGGATGAGATCGGCGGCAATAAGGTCATTCAATGCAATGATTGCAGTGACATCTTTTGCTGCTGCAAGATACTCATGAATCTGGTTGTGTACGAATGTCTTTTCTTCGGTAGTCTGCTCAGCCCAATACAACGAACGGGTATCGACTAAATCAAGAAAGATATTCTTTAGATGCACCGGTATATCCAAGTCTCTGCACGCCTGGAAAAAACCCTCGATTCTGTGTTCGATTGAAGTCTTTGTTAGCGAGGGTTTGGATACCAATCCAATTTTTCGATGCCCTTTCTCATAAAGGTATTGAACAGCTTCATATGCCCCTTTTCGGTTGTCCATTTCCACGGAGTTGCATGGTGCATATTTATAATATCTGCCGGTCATAACGAATGGAATATGCTTCTCGATGAGTTTGAAAATCGCTGGATTGTACATGGATGCAGCAGTGGGGTGGATAATCAAACCTTCGACCTGGCGCTCAATCAAGGACTCAATTATTTCTTGCTCTTTTTCAATGTTATCGTTTGTCAGATGCACGGATATCGTGTACCCCTTCTTTTCAAGAACCTCTTGGACTCCCGTGATTATTTTCCCGATAAAAATGTCTGCAAGTCTCGGTACTATGATACCGATTGTCACATTTGCATGCGGGTCGGAAGATTTTTGCTCAGAATTGGTAATGAAGGTACCTTTTCCTCTATATCTTTCCAACAATCCCTCGCGTTCAAGTTCAAGTAGGGCTTGTCTGACGGTTGGCCTGCTTACTCCAAATTGAGTTGCAATCTCCTGCTCGGTGCTTAACTTCATTCCGGGAGCCAACCGCCCATCTTTGATTTTCTTGCGAATATCATCATAGATTTTCAGGTACTGGGGACTGCCATTCATATACTCTGTCATCGTATTCTCTCCGCTCCAAAAGCATTCACAATGTAGAGGAATTGATAATTTGAAAACTATAGCAGAATGTTACTTTTGTAAATACAATTCGCGAATTCTGCGATTTTTGTTAAGCTTGATGCCAAATTGGTGAAAACCCTATCGAAGATTCATTCTTTCTTATTGACAGTACGATGGAAGAATAATCTGTGCCATTGATTTCTTGCTGATCCGAGGAAGGCGTAAGAAGTACACTACTCCAATTCCAAGTAAAACTCCCAGGCAATTATCTGCCTGGGAGTACGTAACCATTTAGTTGAAAGCTGCAATGCCTGGGAGTCCGATTTCGTTATAGTAGCGTAATGCACCCTTATGGAGCGGTACGCTGATACCCTCCAGCATCTTTTCTGGAACGATTTCCTTGAAACCTTTATTGACGTTCTTAAGGGCATCAAGATTCTCGTAGAATCGCTTGATGAACTCATAGACAACAGCTTCAGGGACATCGGCATTAGCAAACAAAACAGCATTGTTTCCAAAGGTTTTTACATCGCGGTCGAGATGGTCGTAATAAGACTTATCCAAGACCTGCTCTGTATATGCCCCATTTGAATTCTCAATGATCTTCTTAACAATAGCACTGGGAATGTCAAGGAATACGCAATCTTTGGAAGCGAGCAAGTCAAGAACGGTAGCAATCGGAGCCTTACCATTCCAAATGAATACATCAAGCTGGCCATTTTTCATCATCTCTGTCTGCTCCGCCCCCTTTACCTCGATACCTGTGTACTCTCCAGGTTTGAGTCCGAGAGCGGCCATCAGAGCCAGCGCATCGAACCTGGATGTCCCACCAACTTGTCCGATTCCAATTTTCTTTCCTTTGAACATTGCATAGGAAACTTCGGTAATCGGAGAGTTTTTCAAAACGATGACGTGAGTCTTGTTGCAGGACAGTGAAATCACACCAAGGCACTTTTCCGCTTCCAGACCAGTGTAGTCACCTTTCGCATAATACCCATCGGAGAGCATCAGGTTATTGGTGAAAGCAATCTCAACATCACCTTGGGCGACCAGGCCAACATTCTCTGCATACCCATTGGTAGCCTCTGCAACCACTGTGAGGTTGCTGCCACTACTATTGATTATTTCAGAGATTTGAGCGGCTTGCTGATAAGAAGACTGTCCGATTGGGTTTGCTGCCAATGAAATGGTAGTCTTCGTAGTCAATCCCTTGAATTCTCCTGCTGGTTCAGCCTGGGGGGCCGCCTCCTTTGACCCTGCAGCAAATACCGACAGTGTAACGCAGAGCATCAACAATACACATAGGACTTTTCTCATTTTCTTTCTCCTTTTTTCTACTATCGTCTGATCTATTGATCAAGCAAGCTGTTTGAGGCGATTTCTTCTGGCCATGATCAAGTTGACTAGTCCAATGCCAATGATGATTGTGTAGCCTACTGAATCAGTCCAAATACCTGGGTATATGCACATAAGCCCGGCACCTATGGTCAGGACTCTCATGAGTGGATGTAGTTTGGTTTTGAAATACCCTACAATACCTATGCTTAAGCCGAAGCATCCGATAACACCCGAGATGAAAGCAAGAATGATTTGTGATGGTGTACCGATGCCGATTAATTCCGGTGAATATACGAAAAAGATAGGTGCGATGTACGTTACGATTGCCAGTTTCACGGCTAGCATTCCAATTTTTATAGGACTTGCATTTGCAATACCCGCAGCCGTATAGGCAGCCATCGCCACCGGTGGGGTGATTGAGGATAGACAGGCTCCGTAGAACACAAACATATGTGCTGCAAGCTCAGGGACTCCTAATTGAGTCAAAGCCGGAGCAACCAATACTGCAACGAGCATGTAGGCCGGTGCAGTCGGAAGACCCATTCCCAATACGAAAAGAGCCACTTCAGTCAGCAGAAGTACGACGATTAATCGCCCTCCTGAAATGCTTATAATAAGCGAACTCAGTTTCAGTCCGAGCCCTGTAAGCGATATTATGCCAATAACACACCCTGCTGCAGCACAGGCGGTCGCAATGCTCATGACACCCTTGCACCCCTTTATCAGTGAATACACGATGGTTTTGAAACTCATACGGGTGTTCTTGTTCACGAAGGAAAGCGCTATGGCAAATGAGGTGGCGAACAGGGCAGTGTACATTGCACCATATCCCATTACAATCATCGCTATCAGCACAAACAACGGTATGATTGAAAGCCCATATTTGCGAAGTGTCTTGCGGGCATCGGGGATATCTTTTGCATCCATACCGGTGAGACCCCGTTTGCTGGACTCGTAGTGAATCGAGAAGTACACGGATATATAATAGAGAAGGGCGGGAATAATGGCAGCGGCAATAATCGCCTTGAAGGGTATGCCCAAAGTTTCAGCGATGATGAATGCAGCTGATCCCATAATCGGGGGCATGATCTGACTGCCAGTTGAAGCAACCGCCTCAACAGCTCCTGCATATTCGGGGGAATAGCCGGCTTTTTTCATGAGTGGAATCGTGAAAACACCTGTGGTAGCGACATTGGCGGATGCACTGCCGCTGATGCAACCAACGAGAGCACTCGAAACTACTGCAGCTTTTGCAGGACCTCCGATACTTTTTCCGGTAAGGGCGAAGGCAATGTCCATGAAAAGTTCAGAACCACGTGTTGCTTCCAAGAAAGCACCAAAGATAACGAACATGATGATGATCGTCGAAGCTGTCCCCAGCGGAGTGCTGAAAACACCGGCAGAGCTTACGTAAAGCGTTTTAACAATTCTCGTCCAGGAGTACCCTCTATTCCAAAGTGATCCAGGTAAATACTTTCCGAAAAGTGCATACACTATGAATACCCCTGCAATTATCGTGATTGCTGGCCCCATGATTCTTCTGGCAGCTTCAAGCACCAAGAGAACCCCAAGCGTTGCAACGATGAGATACAAGGGGGGGAAGGCCCCATAGGTTGTTCCCATTTTCGTGTAGTTGAATGCCGTAAACGTATAGACAAGGCCTGAGAGAACGGCGAACAAGACGCCGGTAGATTTCATGATCGGTCCGTATTCTTTCCGTTTCTTCGTGAATGCATTCAGAAAAACCATAGGCATAACAAACGCAAGAAAGAAGCTTCTTTGGATTACATCCGTCAACAAACCGGTAAAGCAGGTATATAAGGTGAAAAACCCCAACCCTAAAGCCAGTACATCTTGTATTGTTTTGGCAATGTAGAATGACTGAGGTTTTGTATTGCCTTCCAATGTGGCGGCTACCTTGATTTCCAGAACCTCATCTTCTTCATGCCGCTTGAAAAGCCGACTTCGTTTCTTCTCTTTCATAACAACTCCTGTCCTACAAAGCCATAGCCATAGTATCTATATCGTTTGACAGCTCTTTTGCAGAGCTGTAGAAATGTTTGACAAAGGTATGGTCGAACTGCTCTTTGGTTGTCCCGCCGCGAAGCATGGCTGAGAAATCGACTCCGGCTGCCTTTGCAGCGCCTTCATCCACCAGGCTGTCACCTATATACAGGGCATCCTGAGGGCCGACGTCTAAAACCTTTAGCACTGTAAAAAGCCCGGAGGGATCGGGTTTTGGCGCTGCAACATCCTCGCACCCCACCACTGCACTGAAATATTTTGCCAGATTGTACTTCACCAAAGACTGCATCAAAACATCACGAAGTTTCAAAGAGAGCAGGCCGATCTTTATCCCTTTTCCTGCAATATTTTCCAGGCAAGCGGGAACATCGGGGAAAATCTCGGTTTTCTGTGCCATTCGTGTACGGCAGAGCTGTCTATAGTGCGTTCGCATGTTCAGAATGTTTTGTGGATTGTTCTCTCCGGTTACATGAGACAACATCACTTCATGGGTATTCCCAATCACCGGAAGGACATCCTTGAAACTCATTGATGGATACCCGAAATCGTTGGCACTAACATTGAGCAATTCCGCTATGACTTTTGCTGAGTCGGCAAGTGTCATGTCAAAGTCGAAAATCAATGCTTTGTATTGCTTCATTCACTACCTCACAATGTGGGAATCCCATAAAACATAGATATTCATAAATTAACAGCACCACTACCGTTACGAAATACATTACCTATGCGATATCTTGCTTTAGTTGGAAACTAATGTAATTACATTACATTCTTCATTGCTCCAGAAATTCCAACCAGTCTGGATTTCCACTCCTGATACATTTTGAAATCTTTTCACACTTTGGGCTAATATTCGGATTTGTCCTGTATTGCTTGCGGAATATGATTCTTTGTAAATACTAGAATGAGAATATTGATTTGTCAAATAAAATATTATGTATAAAAGTAAAAACTAATTAAAAATGTAAATACAAATAAGAACAAATAACTGAATTAATGGATCGTGACTGTCGTATAAGCAATTTAAGCGATATTTCAACACTTGTAGGTATGTAAAATGCGAGAAGCATTCCTGAGCATGGATCCTCGCCTTTTCAATCGCTTCTGGCAGAAACTCGGAAGCTGTTCCTTTCCTTGGACGTAAGCAAATCGTTCCATAATCCGAATAGGCGTTTTACGACTAAGAACAGAAGACACGTCCGCCAACAGCAGAATACTTTTCCATAAAATCTGCATTCGGCATCTTCTCCGTGATGACTGCGTTGATTCTGTCTATCGTGCAATAGGTCAGCAGGCAGACTCTCCCGATTTTTTGGCTTTCAATCATCAGGTATACCAAATCACTCTTTTTTGCTGCAGCTTCCTTGATGGCGAATTCGTACGGTGCGGCTTGGGTGGCTCCGTTCTGGACGGTAAGCCCGGTAGAAGCCATGAAGGCCTTCCGTATGTTGTACTCCTTGAGGATGTCCGAACCAGTCTGCCCGGTAAACGAATAGGTGAGACGATTGAGTGTTCCTGAAATGGCTATTACGGTAAGGTTCGGGTATGCAAAGGCACGGGTGATTACGTCCAACGAATGAGTGATGATCGTCACATTCTTGCGATCGCCCAAGAAATCAATCAATTGGCAGGTGGTGGTTCCCGCATCAACGAAGATAACATCTCCATCTTCTACCATTGAGGCTGCATGCTTGCCAATCCGACGCTTGACTTCCGTGTTGACCGATGATCGCTCGGTGAATGGGGGAGGTATGCGGTTGTATTGAACACTTACTCCTCCGTAGATTTTCTGTATGTCCGAGCGTTCACAAATCGCCGTAACATCTCTTCTGACGGTATTTTTCGATACATCAAAGGCCGCGCAAAGTTCATCCAGGGAGACTGATTTCTTATCCCGAATGTATTCTTCCATTTTTACTAGTCTATCTTCTTTCATGATGTACCTGCTTTCTGAGTTAACCAAAAGTTAACCACTTGATAATGATATGGTTATATTTCTTAGCAAGTTTATCATCAACAGGTTGAATTGGCAATGAAATGATGAAAAGGTAATCGCACTAAGTTTCAAATTGTTATTGCAAGGTTCCCGTGTTTTGGAAAGATTGTTCTACTAAATAGCATAAGTAAAATACTTAATAGGGTTTATTGCCTTTTCTATATGCGATATTTCATGAAAAACTCCAAAGGATAGGTTGGTATGGTGTACAAAAGGTAACTACTTCAACCTACTTTTTGTCACCTGTATAGAAGAAAAATGAATAAGATACAGCAAAAAAAGATTTACAAGTGTAGGAACTGACCCTATACTTTCACCAAGATGTGACAAAAAAGAACCAAAAGTTAACCATTAGTTTGGTAACTTGTTTGGATAACGTGAGCAAATGAGTTGTGGGCATATTCCATGACTGATTGATACATATGTGCTGTTCGAAAAAGGAGAAAGAAATGAAAAAACTCGTAGTGGTTCTTCTGGCATTTTTGCTCATCGCGAATCTTGCATTTGCAGGTGGGGCTCAAGAAACGAAGAAAGCCGTTGCTGCATCAACTGAGGACATGACATGGGGACTCAAACCCTTTGATACACCGCAGAAACTGCGCATTGGCTTCTTCACAGGATCTCCGTTGTCCTATCCATACTTGTTTGCTGACAATCTTGGTGTTTTTGATGCACTCAATATCGATGTTGAGTACACTGCATTCACCAACGGACCAGCTATGATGGAAGCAAATGCTGCTTGGGACATCGCATCCTGTGGACTTGGTGGTATAGCTCTGGGCTTGGCCAAGTACGATAACCTCACGTTGATGGATGTCAACGATTACGAAGAGAATATGGCAATTTTTGCTCGACCAGGTTCGAAAATTGCTGCAGATCCCAAGAATCCCGCAAACTGGAAGGGAGTCACCTGTGTATATCCCACCGGCACCACTGCACAGGCTGTTCTGGCTCAGTATCTGAAAACTATTGGACTTAGTCTTACCGATGTCGTTTCCGTCAACATGGACAATGCAAACAGTTTGACGGCTTTCAATGGCGGTACCGGTGACGTGTTGGTTTGCTGGAATGCAATTGCGCTTGCTGCTGACGCATATGGTTTCTATCGTGTTACTGACTCGGGCAAGCTTAATCTTCCGTTCCCCTGTGCAACCTTCGCACAGAAAAAGTTCCTTGCAAGCAATAAGGAGCTGATTACGGTTGCAACGGCTGTATTCCACAAGGCTGTTGAATGGGTATACGAATCCCCGGCGAATCTTGAGCAGTCCGCACAATGGTACTTCGAGCACTGTGAAGAAGAAGGGTTCCTTGCCACTGAAGATGTTGCAAGAAAAACCATGGAGTGGTATCGCGGAAATACCGTGGATGAATACATTGAAATCTTCACCAAGGAAAGCCCGGACGCTGCCGGCCGCTATACCAAGCGCAATCTACTGCAGATTGAGCAGGATATCATGAGTGGATTTGACTTCTTCGTAAGTGAAGGCAAGTACACCATGGCTGACAGGAACAAGATTCTTGATGAGAGACGTGTAACGAATGAAGTAGCTCTCGCAGTCAAGGCTATGCTCGGAAAATAAGATTAGAGTTGATCTGTCTCCCCTTTGCGGGGAGGCAGAATATGGTATATGTGCATTCAATCCACATAAGGGTGAATCATCAGGTATTCACTTTTTTTTTGATGAATGTGGCAGTGGAAAGAGTGAATCTGATAAAGGAGGTATGCGAGATGAGTGAGTCACCTGAATTGATGACAAACGAAGAACGTGTAGCCTATGTGCAAACAAAAAGGAAGCAAACCCAAATACGGGATGTGATGCTTGCCGTGATTGGGATCTTGTCTTTCTTCTTGATTTGGGAAGCGGTAGTGCTTACCGGTTGGGTTGATAGCAAAAAACTTTGTAGTGTGCTTGAGGTATTTCAGTTATTCATTCTTAAGTTCACTGATCCCAATCCTGATGGAGCTGTACTGTTGGTGAATGTATGGTCTAGTTTACTGATTGCTCTTTCCGGATTCGGTTTAGCGATTGTGATTGGAATTCCATTGGGTTGGCTCATGGGCTGGTACAAAGGATTCGATGCTTTTATGCGTCCGATATTTGAGATCATTCGCCCAATTCCTCCCGTATCTTGGATTCCTCTTTCCATTGTATGGATGGGTATCGGACTCAAGGCAAAATCTTTCATTGTGTTCTTCGCTGCATTTGTTCCCTGCCTTATCAACTCATATACAGGTATCAGGCAGACAAAGGAAGTGCTGAAAAACGTTGGAAAAACCTTTGGGGCATCCTATTTTACTGTTTTTTGGAAGGTTGGTATTCCTTCATCGTTGACAATGGCTTTTGCTGGAATCAAGGTTGCCATCGGAAATGCATGGGCCACCTTGGTGGCAGCAGAAATGCTGGCTGCTTCAAGTGGGCTTGGATACATGATTCTTATGGGTCGCTCATATGGAAGAGTCGACCTGGTCATATTGGGTATTGTGGTGATTGGCCTTCTAGGGGTAGCAATCTCGGCAATCATCTCAAAGTTTGAGGAATTGTTGATGGGATGGAAAAAATTATGAGTAAAATCAATACTTCTAATTTGAGTCAGGCTGAAATCAGGGAGCGGCGCCTTGAGATTCTTTACAAGATACTTCCTGTCATATCAATCCTGCTCTTAGCCGGCCTTTGGCTTCTTGCCTCAAGGGATTTTAATGCTGCAGTCGGTTCTGGGTTTCCCACTCCAACTGCGGTTTGGGACAGAACTATAAGGCTATTCACAAGACCTGTAAAAAAAATGAATCTAATTATGCATGCTTTGGTCAGTCTCAGACGAATTGGGATCGCATTGGCATTCGATTGGACGTTTGGAATCATGTTTGGCATTCTCATTGGATGGTTCCCTAAACCCAGAGCATTTTTCTCTCCTTTGTTCGATGCCTTCCGAGCTGTACCGCCTTTGGCTTGGATTCCTCTCATCACTCTCTGGTTTGGAATCGGTGAGTTCCCAAAAATTTTGATAGTAATTTTTGGTTCACTTGCTTCCATTGTAGTAAACGTTAAAGCCGGACTCAGCGCTGTGGATAGCATGTACTTGAACGTAGGAACAGTCTTTAATGCCACTCCGACGCAGACTTTGCTTAAGATTGCCATCCCTTCTTCCCTCGATGCAATCTTTGCAGGAGTTAGAACATCCACAAGTGCAGCCTGGATGGTGGTTCTCGCGGCAGAAATGTTGGGAGCCGACTCGGGTGTAGGATTTCTTATCTCGCGCGGTATGGATTCAATTGATATGCCTTTGGTTCTCACAGGCATGATCGCAATTGGAATCGTTGGTGCAATTTTGGCAATCGTAACTCAGTTTATTGAAAGGTTGATATGTCCATGGACAAGAAAAAGCAAGTAATCCTTAGTTTGAGAAATATCAGTCAAAGCTTCGTCGTAAAGGATGAAGTAAAGCCTGCTGTTGAAAACGTTTCTCTAGATGTTTATGACAATGAGTTTCTCGTCGTTCTCGGCCCGGGGCACTGTGGGAAAACCGTGCTCATGAATGTCATCGCCGGGATTGAGAAACCGATTGAGGGTCAAATCTTTCTCAAAGGGGAGGAGATCCATGGAAACGATCGACGGATTGGTATGGTCTTTCAATCCCTCAATCTGATGCCTTGGCGTACAGTAATGGGGAATGTAGAGTTTGGGCTCGAATTGGCTGGCATGGAAAAAATGAAGCGTCGTGCAATCGCACAAAAGTATATCGATTTAGTCAGGCTGACAGGGTTCGAGCATTCGTATCCCCATGAGTTGTCTGGTGGTATGAAGCAGCGTGTTGGAATTGCCAGAGCGTATACCAACAATCCGGAAATCCTCATTATGGATGAACCGTTTGGAGCACTCGATGCTCAGACCCGTTATGCAATGGAAGAAGAGGTTTTAAGAATTTGGAAAGAAGAGAAGCGAACGGTAATCTTCGTTACCAACAACATTGAGGAAGCTGTATTCCTAGCTGACCGAGTCATTCTCTTGAGCAATTGCCCTGCTAAAGTCAAGCAGGTATATGACCTTTCTCCGCTTGGCCGTCCAAGGGACCTGATGGATCCTGAGTTCCTTCGATTTAGAACTGAAATATCAGAAAACACTGATCTTGCACTGTAAGGGGGTGGCACATAATGAGTGAAGAATACAAGGTCAAGGTAGAGCACCTGACTAAATACTTTGGTGACCTCCATGTGCTGGATGATGTCTCCTTCAATATCAAGAAGGGTGAGTTCTTGTGTGTAGTCGGTCCTACAGGATGCGGCAAGACCACCTTTCTCAACTTACTGACAAGAATCTACATGCCGACAAGGGGTGAATTGTATATTGATGGTGAGCCTGCAGATCCGAAGAAGCATAATCTCTCAGTAGTATTCCAAGAGCCCTCGGCAATGCCATGGCTTACGGTAGAGAAAAACCTTCGTTTTGGTATGGAAATAAAGAAGCTTCCCAAGGATGAAATCGACAGGCGCGTGGAAAATATGATCAAGCTGCTCGGGCTTGAGGAGTTCCGTGATCGGTATCCACACCAACTTTCTGTCTCAACTGCGCAGAGAATTATTATTGGACGAGCTTTTGCCATGCAGCCAGACTTGCTTTTAATGGATGAACCGTATGGGCAAATGGACATTAAACTTCGCTTCTATTTGGAAGATGAAGTCATTCGCCTTTGGAAAGAGATGGGGACTACAGTGGTTTTCATTACGCATAATATTGAAGAAGCTGTATACCTCGCTGAGAGGGTTCTCATTCTTACCAACAAGCCGGCAAAAATTCGAGAGGAAGTCAAGGTTGACCTCCCTAGGCCACGTAAGGTTTCTGATCCGGAATTCATAAAAATCAGAAATCATGTAACTGAGCAAATAAGGTGGTGGTGAGGTGTCAATGACGCTTTACACCCAAGTAGCACTCGTATCGGGAGTGAACTTTCTCTCTGCCTTCGTACAAGCTGGTACAGGCTTTGGGTATGCATTGGTTGCGATGCCGCTGATGGCTTTGTTTCTGCCGATGGCCAGTTGTTCTGCCATATCAGCCGTGACGATTGTTGCCATCGGGCTGCAGATGTCGCTGAAACTGAGAGCTAATTTGAAGCTATCCACCATAGCACTTCCGGTGTTGAGCTGTTTTGCCACCATCTATGTCGGGCTGTTCCTGTTGAACACGTTTGATGAGCATATTTTACGATTTATTTTGGCTTCTTTACTTGTTGTAGTAACTGGTATCTCGTTTGTGGCAAAACGAATGGGGAAAGGTGTTTCGGGTAAGTGGTATATCGCCGCTATTGCAGGCCTGCTGACGGGTCTTTCGGCAGGCATGTTCAATGTGGTAGGTCCATTTCTCATGCTGTACTACATCAACGTCTGCGACGATACCCTCCATATGAAGGCTAGCCTTGAGTTCAGCTTCTTGCTGGCAGGGCTCTACTCTTCTCTCATGCACCTGATTGTTTATAAGAATATTACTGCTGCCGTTGCTCCCCACATAGGGGCATCGGTGACAGCGGCACTGATTGCGGGATTGTTCGGACTAAAACTATACAGGAAGATCAATCGAGAAATCATTTCAGTTCTGGTTTACATATTGCTTCTGGTAATGGCGGTTGTACTTGTGCTGAATAGTGCGGGGTAAGACGGTCTGATACCGGGTTTGGGTGAGCCGGAAAGAGGATAGGAGATGAATCACATGGCTAAGGAAAAGAAAATCTTATTTTTAGGTCTTGATGCGGCAATGCCGGATTTAGTTAAAAAATTTGTTGCCGAAGGAGCGATGCCAAATACTGCAAAGCTGATGGATCAAGGAGTGTTCTCCAGGCTTGAAACGGTTTTTCCTCCGCTCACAGCCGCAGCTTGGACTGCAATTGTCAGTGGCGCCGGAAGTGGAACCAATGGAGTGCCCAGCCTGATGGTAAAACACCCTGGCGAAGAGCTCGACCACTGGCACACTTCATTTGACCGCAATGAGGTCCTTTGCGAAACGCTCTGGGACGTTGGCATCAAGAAGGGCAAGAAAGTTGCCTTGGTCAATTGGCCGGTGACCTTTCCGATGGGAGCCATTAATGAGGAGAACGGTTGCCAATTGGCGGGTGCACTGAATCCCCCATTCCGCTATTTCTTTATGCCGCTGTGGGATGTTGCTTCTAGTGCATGTTTCTCCAATAAGCTACTGCATTGTAATCAGATTCCCGGTCGTGCCGTCAAGCTAGAAACAAAACCTGCAGAAGGTTGGAAGAATCTTCCTGCGAGCAAGAAACCCCATCTTGAATTCGAGATTACGGTTCCTCCCACGTATGTGAAGGGTTACAAAATGCAGGTCCTAGTGTATGCCTCCTCAGACGAAGGGTACGACAGGATGCTGGTTTCTGAAAGCAAGGATGCCAAGGTTGCAATTACCGATATCACTCTCGGTGAGTATGGCCCCTGGATCACCCGAAATTTTGATGCCCGGGATTACAATCGCAACGGCCGTTTCCGCTTCCAGATTCTGGAACTGAGCAAGGATGGCAAGGACTTCAAACTCTACCAGAGTTCAATCAACATGGCCGATCCATACTCCGTGCCTGCCTCGCTAAGCAAGGAAGTGGAGAAGGTGGCGGGGACGTATATGGAAGTTGACGATCCCTGGGCTTTTATGGATGGCTGGATGTCCTCCGACCTGTACTTGGAACAATTGGGTCTGCATGCAAACTGGTGGGGAACAGCTACCAAGCATGTACTGGAAAACCAAGCTTGGGATATGGCATTTTCATGGGTCGGAACCATCGACCACGTAGAGCATGCTCTCTACTCGGGGATTGAACCTACTTCACGGGTCTACAACGAAAAGACTGCTCCGTTTTGCTGGCATATGATAAGGGAAACCTACAGGCAGGTAGACCAGAATATCGGTAAGATCTTGGAGGCCGTCGATCTCAACGAAACCTATGTCGTTCTCATCTCCGACCATGGAATGACCCATCTTGACTGGAATCCGTTCGTGAAAGAGCATTTGCAGCGAGCAGGACTGTTGAAATACAATCTTGATCTCTCCACCGACGATCCATCCAACCTCTCCATCGATTGGAAGCATACCAAGTGTCATCCGCTTGAACCATGTCATGCCCATATCTTCATTAATCTTAAAGGACGCGACCCGCAGGGCATCGTTGAGCCGAAGGATTATGAGAAGGTTCAGGAAGAGATCATCAATTGCTTGATGGGGATGAAGAATCCGGAGAATGGAAAGAATGTCGTGGCCTATGCTTTGAAGAAGAAGGAAGCCGCCCGGCTTGGTATTTATGAAGGTCCGGGTTTCGACCGTGTAGGAGATGTGTTGTATGCCTGGAATCCCGGTTACATGTCTCACCCCTTCATCTACCGCACCGCAATCAAGTACCGGGATGGGTCGGAACGGGTCAGGGCGAATCCGGAACTTTATGAACAGGCCATTCTTTGCAAGAATTTTCCTGAGTTAATCAAGGAAACAGTTGCGGAGAACGGTGGTGATCATAGTGCTGTCTGCGGAAATTTCACGGGTGTCCATCTGGCTGAACCGACACTGCATGATATGCATGCCTGTATGTTGATGGTGGGTCCTGGTGTACCAAAGTATGAGAGAAAGTTTCCAGCCCGCATCATCGACGTTTGCCCGACGCTTTCCAAGCTTCTGAAAATCGATGTGCCTAAGGATGCTGAAGGAGGAGTTCTGTATGATGTCTTGGACAGGATTGAAAAGTAAGGTTGAGACGGTCGGGCTTGTCGGCTGCGGTCGTATGGGGATCTGCATGCTTGAGGTGTTGCTCAAGGGTGGATTCAAGGTAGTTGCTTATGATGCATTTGCACAAGCCATGGAACGGGCGGCGACAATGGGTGCTGTTCTTGCAGCAAGCCCGATGGATTTAGCCCAAAAGGTGGATTTGGTGATCATGTCACTACCAGGTCCAGTGCAGATTGAGCAGGTTCTTTTTGCAGAAAATGGGATTGTCCGGGGTCTTGGCAAAGGCAAGGTAGTGGTCGACACCAGTACCGTCGATCCAAAAACCACCAAAGACAATGCTGAACGGCTGGAACAAGCAACCGGTTCTGCATACCTTGACTGCCCGATTCTAGGAAGACCGTCAGCCACCGGGAAATGGATGCTGCCAACCGGTGGGAACAAGGATGCCTTGGAATATGCAAAGCCGGCACTGCTGACATTTGCTGCGAACGCCATTTCCGTTGGTGAGCATGGGGCCGGTAATGCACTCAAACTGCTGAACCAGATGATGTTCACCTGCATAAATGCTATCTCGAGTGAAGTGATGGCAATTGCAGAACATGTCGGTGTCGATCCTAAAATATTCTACAACACCGTTGCCAGTTCAAGTGCAGCTACAGTCAGTGGTCTGTTCCGAGAGGTGGGGAAGTGCATTATTCAGGATGAATTCGATCATCCTGCCTTCACCGTAGATTTGCTGATCAAGGACACGAAGCTAGCACTGCAAATGGCCAAGGATTCTGATGCCCCGAGTGTCATAGCGGGGTTTGCGCACATGTACAATGAACTTGCCCATGCCAATGGACATGGAAATGAGGATACCAGTGCCGTTTACAAGGTATTCGCAAAACAGTATGAAAAGGAGAGTAAGTAGGATGAAACTGGATTTTGAGTATGGGGAAGGTACCATTTCGGCGAATCTGCCTGACAACACTGATGTATTCGTACCTGGCGTAACCGTCAAGGATCCACCTGCTCTTGCCCAGGATTGGGATACTCTCTATGCCGAGACACTGAAGAGTATTCAAAACCCGATTGGTATGCCACCGCTGACCAAGTTGGCAACAATGGGCAGCAAGGTCGTGTTTATCATCCCGGATATTGTGAAGGGAGGCCTTCAACCGACCAGCCATCGAAAGGTCGCCATCACTGCATGCTTGGAAGAGTTGTATAGCGTAGGCGTTGAAAAAAAGGATATCTTGATGTTGATATCCAATGGCTTGCATCCGCGTGCAACGGTGGATGAGGTGCACAAGATACTCGGGGATGACCTGTTTTACGATTTTTATCCATATGGACAGGTTACAAGCCACGATTCGGAGGATTGGGAGCACCTTGTGGATTTAGGCTATACCGCTCATGGTGATCATGTGATCATGAACAAGTATGTTTATGACGCCGATGTAGCTATTATGATCGGACATTGTCAGGGTAATCCGTATGGTGGCTATTCAGGTGGGTACAAGCATTGCACCTGCGGGATCACCCATTGGAAGAGCATTGCTGCCCACCATGTGCCGTCGGTCATGCACCGTGTTGACTTCACGCCTGTTTCGGGAACCAGTGAGATGCGCAACAAGTTCGATGAGCAGGGCATGTTCATGGAAGAGAAGATGGGTAAGAAATTTTTCTGCTGTGACGGCGTGCTAGATTCTGCTTCCCGTCAAATGGCCATCTTTAGTGGGTATGCCAAGGAGATGCAGCCGGCAAGCTGGAAGGTTGCAGACAATCGTACGTATGTGCCGTTCGCTGAGAAGAAGTATGATTGTATCGTATTCGGTATGCCCACGAATTTCCATTATGGAAACGGCATGGGAACAAACCCGATTCAGATGATGCAGGCCCTTTCAGCACAGGTGATTCGTCATAAGCGGATCATGAGCGATCGCTGTGTGTTCATTGTTTCCACCATCTGTGACGGATATTTCCACGATGAACGGTGGCCGTATCTGCGTGAGATTTACACCATGTTCCAAAAGGACTATATGAATGTCCTGCCGGATATGAACCGCTATGGCGAGTATTTTGCAACGAACGAGGAATACATCCGCAAGTATCGCTATTGCAATGCGTTTCATCCTTTCCATGGCTTCTCGATGATGAGTTGCGGTCATATTGCGGAGATGAATACATCTGCCATCTATATTGTCGGTGCACGCGAGCCGGGAATTGCCAGGGGGATGGGTTTGAAGACAAGGTCAACATTCGAGGAAGCTCTTGCAGATGCCAAGCGCAAATATCTGCCGGAAAATCCAAATATTCTAGCTTTGCCGCTTACCTTCAAAACCGGTGCTGTTCATCTTGCGATGAAGGGTGAGTCCTACGATGGGACCAACGGACATCCTGGTGATAGCACGATGATGCAGTGACCGGCTCAGAAAACTAGTGACTGAAACGAGAGGCTGTTTCAAGGGGATACTTTTGAAACAGCCTCTTGGCATTTCCGAGGCAAACAGGATTACGAGAATTTTACTTGTTGTTTCATGCCAAACTATCTATTCTAAGGTATACATCAGAAAAGGTGGGCATCCATGCTATATCCCAATAGTCATAAACCATTATATGAACAATTTAAAGAAATCATAGTGATGAGAATCGCTAATGGGGAATATAGGTCTAACGATCTGCTCTCGAGTGAGCGAGAATTCGCTGAACAATTCAATATAAGCAGGGTTACTGTAAGGCAAGCAATTTCCGATTTGGTAAAGGATGGCGTTCTTGTTCGAAAACATGGAAAGGGTACTTTTGTCGCCAGCGGCAGTAAGGGAATTATTGAAAATGCACTAGGGAAATTGGTTGGCGTGGTTGAGGAATTGGCATATCGCAATGTGAAAATTTCTGTGTGTCTTATCGAAAAATCCTATGAAACCGTCTCCGAAGATGTAGCAAAGAAACTGAAAACGAATTTGGAATACAGGATTTTTAAAGTAGTTCGTGTCGTCACGGATGACGTCGGGCCCATTGCGATTGATTATTCGTATGTGCTGGAAAACATTGGCCATTTGTTGGATAAATCAGATTTAACGAAAGATATTGTCTATGCAATATTGGAAAATTACGGGTACAAAATCAGCACTGCCGACCAAAACATTTCAGCTGGATCTCCTTCTGCTTACGAGGCAAACCTTCTCGAAATTGACGGATTGGCTCCAGTATTGGTTTCTGAACGAATTACATTTGTTGAGGGTCGAATACCAATTATGTTCAATCGATCAATTTATCGCGCGGACAGGTATAAATACTCATTAGCCCTTAAGCGGTATCCATTGGGAATCAAGTCAATCCAAGAAAATGTTCGGCATTAGTGGTTCCTTCTTAGGGGATATATCCTACAACTGGTATTATACATATTCATACCTCAATGAACACCTTACAATAGATATAATAATACTCATTAACTATTAGCACACCAATAAATATTATACATATTTTTGTTGACGCATGTGCTAACCCGTGATACATTTTATGTATGAGGTATTAACAATAATACCAGTAGAAACCTGATGAGAAATTGCTAGGTTTTGGAGCATGAAAGGTTCTTGTTAGCCCGTATGGTGCAGGTGTTTCCTACGCCTCGTATAGGCCATTTGCTGAAATTTATTCCTGCAGTCTGCATATATCGTAAAAGCAGAATGTGACAAGGAATCAAATTTCCAGGGGTTTCCCGCAAGAAATCAAATAATCGTTGTTTGTATAGTAGTGTGGGGGTGTGAATTGGATATGTATGTGCGCAAAGTAGCCAAGTATTTGAATGAGAGCGCAGCGCTGTGTTTGACGCTGTTTGTAATATACACGGCAGTAGTTGGGATTAGAGTGGACATGATTCAACGTGGCATGGTTCTGTTGTTTGTCATGATCATGGTTTTTTCTGCCGAATTGAGTAAGGACAAGATTAATTACCTGGTTAAAGGAATTATAGCTCTTTTGATGATTACAGCTGGGTACTCCTTACTGTACCAAGTTACAAACTTCAGGCAGATTGCAGTTAGTATGGGTTCAATCAATGCATTTGAATTTTTTCTTGGAGCAGCACTGATAGGTATACTATTGATAGCCACAAAACTGACTATCGGATGGCCGATTGTCATCATTTCGAGTTTATTCATCCTATACACTCGATTTGGCAGTGTATTGCCAGGAATGTTCAGGCATCGGGGATATAGGTGGAGCCGAATTATCTCTCATATGGTTACCGGGACCAGCGGAATATTCGGTACTCCGCTGGGTACTGCCGCAACCATGGTTGTGATGTTCATCATTTTTGGAAGCTTTCTGGAAGCTTCTGGTGGTTCGGCATTTTTCATGGACTTGGCGATTGCTCTTACCGGGAAAAGCAAGGGTGGACCCGCTAAAGCTGCGGTAATTTCCAGTGCTCTTATGGGGACAATTTCTGGCAATGCTGCCTCAAACGTGGTAACAACAGGGACGTTTACCATACCCTTGATGAAAAAGACAGGGTACGAATCTCATGTTGCCGGGGCAATTGAAGCCGTTGCCTCAACAGGAGGCCAGATTATGCCTCCCGTGATGGGTGCTGCCGCATTCATCATGGCAGAGATGATGGGCCTTCAGTATAGTATCATAGTTCTGGCAGCAATTATTCCATCGGTCCTCTATTATATTTCTGTATTTACCATGGTTCATTTTGAAGCAGTAAAGAAAGATATTTCATCAATGAGTGAAAGTGAAATGCCGGATTTACGAGAAACGTGGAAGAAAAATTGGCATACGCTATTGTCGATTGTTGTACTCGTTGCCAGTCTTGCCATGCGGTATTCTCCCGTCAAGTCTGCTTTGTTTGGGATAGTCACTGCACTGGTATGTTCATATTTTCGGAGTCACACCCGAATAACCCCTAGGAAATTGCTTGATGCGCTTTTGTCTGCCGGGCAGAACGTTGTTGGCGTAGCCATAGCATGTTCCTGTGCTGGAATCATCATTGGTTCAGTATCCTTGACAGGATTAGGCTTGAAGATCAGTAGCATCATCATTGCGGCTTCCGGAGGGAATCTGCTATTGGCTCTGCTTTTTACCTTTGTTACGCTCATTATCTTAGGTATGGGAATGCCGACGGCAGCTGCATACATAATGGTCGCTACTTTAGTAGCTCCCGGATTAATTGAAATGGGCCTGCATCCAATCGCGGCTCATATGTTCTGCCTGTATGGAGCTGTAATGTCTTCCATCACACCTCCTGTAGCACTTGCTGCATATGCTGCATCAGGAATCGCAAAGGCAAACCCAATGAAAATTGGATTCACTGCATGTAAATTCGGGCTCGTGGCCTTTATTGTTCCCTTTTTCTTCGCATATCAACCTGCTTTGTTGTGGATTGGGAATGCTACGGAAATAGTACAGGCAATTCTCACTTCTGTGGTTGGCGTAGTAGTCCTTGCAGCGTGCTTGCAAGGACATGCAAGAGTTAAAGTTTCACTTCCTTTGAGAGTAATTGGATTTATCGGAGCTCTTGCGTTGATGTATCCAGAAGTGGTGACTGATTTTGCTGGCTTGGTTCTCGTAGCAATTGCTATGGTTCCGCAAGTATTCAAGAGAAAAGAAAAGACTATCGATATGCCCAAGTTAGGTGGGTAGGTAATACAATTGGAGGATGATTATGAGAAAGATTTTTAGTATGGTATGCATCACATTGTTTTCACTGTCATGTTTGTTCGCGGCGGGAACAACAGAAGCCAAGCCGGCAGCAGCTGCATCGAGTTATGGAAAAGTCCCTGCCTATTTGTCGATTGGAACAAGTCCCAGTGGGCAGGCGGCATACACCATGGGAGCCGGCATTGCGAGCGTTGTGAATAAGGCGAATCTTGGCACTACGATGTCGGTTGAAGAGACTGGAGGATTTCCTGTCAATGTTCAGTTACTCATGAATGAGGAAATCGAGTTTGGCATCATCAATAACATGATGGCAGAGCAAGTGTATTCTGCAACAGGTCCCTATACGAAATACGAGAAAGGGAAAGTTCTTTCTATGATGAATATGGGCGCCGCTGAAATGCACATTATCGTTCCCGCGAACAGCGCTATCAAGACTGTATATGACTTTAAAGGTTATAGGGTTGGGGTAGGGCAGCCTGGTGGTATTGTTCTGGACGTCACAACGATGTTCCTCGACGCATTGGGATATAAGGCGGATGATTTTAAACGATTTGATATCAACCTTGCGAACCAGTGCAGCTACATGCAGGACGGCCAGCTTGACGTTGTTATGTGGATTGGTGGTGCTCCGCTTGCTGCAGTAAGTGAGCTTATCGCAAGCAAAGATGTCAGATTCATTGAAATAGATGACGAGGCGATTAAGAAAATGCAGCAGAAGAGTTCGGTAATCGAGAAGACAACTATTGCTGCAAATGCATATCCTGGGCAGACGAAAGCGGTTCAGACTTTCTGCACTCGTCAGGTTCTGGTTGCACGGGATACGGTTTCCAATGAAGCGGTGTATCAAGTCACCAAACAGATGATGGAGAATGTGAAGGATTTGGCTGCTATACATATCAGCATGGGATCCATCTCTCCCCAAACAGCTACCCTTGGATTGAATGCCAGTACTCCGCTACATCCTGGTGCTGCAAGATACTATGCAGAGATTGGCATGGATGTTGCTGCTATAACTGCTAAATAAGACGTTCTGCGAGAACGCGTTAGCGAATCACGGATATTCAGTATCCGAACTCCCTTTTCCTAAGGGATTTCGGATTTGGGCTTTTGTTTTCGGTAGAGAGCCCACAAGAGAGAGGTAAGAATGGACAAACCAAATATCGTATTGATAATGACTGACGAGCAACGAGGGGATGCGATAGGAGGTCTTCCGGGTTCAGTGGTGGATACTCCCTATTTGACCCAGTTGAGAACACAAGGGGTATACTTTCCGTATGCCTACTCGGCTTGCCCAGTCTGTGTTCCTGCCCGAAGAACCCTATTGAGTGGTAAAAAACCAGCTACCCATGGGGTTTTGATGAATTATAGAGTTTCTTTGGAAGGTGATACGCTTCCAGGACTTCTACAAAAAGCTGGATATCAGACACATCTTAGCGGGAAGCTGCATCTCTTCCCTGAACGCAAGCGCTATGGATTTGAATCCTCTGATTGGGCTGATGGATGTTACAGCTCGAATCCAGACAATGATTACAATCGTTTTCTTCTTGAAAACGGTCAGTTCAATGAAGCCGGCTTGTCGCATGGAATGAGTTATAACGGGTATGCTGCTCGACCATACCATCTTGATGAAAAATTTCATTACACTACTTGGTGTACTGATATGGCTTTACGCTTCATCGAACGAAGGGATAAGACTGCACCATTCTTTCTAAATGTCAGTTATCACCAACCTCACGCTCCCTGCACGCCTCCAGCTTATTACTACAATAAGTATTGGAATGCTGATATTCCAGAACCTTGTGTAGGTGACTGGGTTGACGATCTGCCCAATACGCAGAATGGAATGCCTGTCAATGCTTGGCGTGTCGATCCTTCCTCCCGCAGTATCCGGGAGTACCGAGCAGGATACTTGGGTTGTGTTGAGCAGATTGATCACCAAATAGGGAGAATTCTCTACAAGCTGCCTCCCAATACCATTGTAATCTTCCTTTCTGATCATGGTGAGATGCTGGGCGACCATGGATGGATCCGCAAACGCAGTGCATATGAGGGTTCCGCACGCATTCCTTTTATTATGTGGATGCCTGATGCATATGCCAAGAAGTTTGGCATCAAGCAAGGAACTGTATCCGACCTTCCAGTCGAATTGATGGATGTGCTTCCAACAGTTCTTTCCATGGCGGATATTCCCATTCCAGAGGATGTTGATGGGATATCCCTTCTTCCGGCAATGCGTGGAGAGAAGGTGGATAGGGACTATATTCACGGAGAGTGCTGCAGACTCGAAACCATCGGTACCGGAATGCAATTCGTGACAGATGGAAAAGAGAAATATATTTGGTATCCGGCCCTTGCAAAGGAGCAGTTTTTCGATTTGGTGATAGATCCGCAAGAATTGACGGATCTTGCCAAGTCCAAGGAGCATGTAGGAAGAATCAAGGTATGGCGTAATCGCCTTATCAAGGAGCTTGAAGGCCGTCCTGAAGGTTTTGTTAAGCAAGGATCATTACAAGGCCTCAAGGGGCCAACACCATATTGTCTTTCAGAAGAACTGCTAGCTTCTGGCAGCAACTTGAAAGACACTGATAATGGAGAGACGACGAAACAATAAGGTGAATGAGCTTCACCAAAGATAATTGGTTGCTACAGTAGTGACTTTAAATGAACGCATTCAGGTATCAATAGGTTTCCTGGATTTGCCGAGCATTATTGCAGGCTTTGCACAGATGTACAATGAACTTGCCCATGCCAATGGACATGGAAATGAGGATACCAGTGCCGTTTACAAGGTATTCGCAAAACAGTATGAAAAGGAGAGTAAGTAGGATGAAACTGGATTTTGAGTATGGGGAAGGTACCATTTCGGCGAATCTGCCTGACAACACTGATGTATTCGTACCTGGCGTAACCGTCAAGGATCCACCTGCTCTTGCCCAGGATTGGGATACTCTCTATGCCGAGACACTGAAGAGTATTCAAAACCCGATTGGTATGCCACCGCTGACCAAGTTGGCAACAATGGGCAGCAAGGTCGTGTTTATCATCCCGGATATTGTGAAGGGAGGCCTTCAACCGACCAGCCATCGAAAGGTCGCCATCACTGCATGCTTGGAAGAGTTGTATAGCGTAGGCGTTGAAAAAAAGGATATCTTGATGTTGATATCCAATGGCTTGCATCCGCGTGCAACGGTGGATGAGGTGCACAAGATACTCGGGGATGACCTGTTTTACGATTTTTATCCATATGGACAGGTTACAAGCCACGATTCGGAGGATTGGGAGCACCTTGTGGATTTAGGCTATACCGCTCATGGTGATCATGTGATCATGAACAAGTATGTTTATGACGCCGATGTAGCTATTATGATCGGACATTGTCAGGGTAATCCGTATGGTGGCTATTCAGGTGGGTACAAGCATTGCACCTGCGGGATCACCCATTGGAAGAGCATTGCTGCCCACCATGTGCCGTCGGTCATGCACCGTGTTGACTTCACGCCTGTTTCGGGAACCAGTGAGATGCGCAACAAGTTCGATGAGCAGGGCATGTTCATGGAAGAGAAGATGGGTAAGAAATTTTTCTGCTGTGACGGCGTGCTAGATTCTGCTTCCCGTCAAATGGCCATCTTTAGTGGGTATGCCAAGGAGATGCAGCCGGCAAGCTGGAAGGTTGCAGACAATCGTACGTATGTGCCGTTCGCTGAGAAGAAGTATGATTGTATCGTATTCGGTATGCCCACGAATTTCCATTATGGAAACGGCATGGGAACAAACCCGATTCAGATGATGCAGGCCCTTTCAGCACAGGTGATTCGTCATAAGCGGATCATGAGCGATCGCTGTGTGTTCATTGTTTCCACCATCTGTGACGGATATTTCCACGATGAACGGTGGCCGTATCTGCGTGAGATTTACACCATGTTCCAAAAGGACTATATGAATGTTCTGCCGGATATGAACCGCTATGGTGAGTATTTTGCAACGAACGAGGAATACATCCGCAAGTATCGCTATTGTAATGCGTTTCATCCTTTCCATGGCTTCTCGATGATGAGCTGCGGTCACATTGCGGAGATGAATACATCTGCCATCTATATTGTCGGTGCACGCGAGCCGGGAATTGCCAGGGGGATGGGTTTGAAGACAAGGTCAACATTCGAGGAAGCTCTTGCGGATGCCAAGCGAAAATATCTGCCGGAGAACCCAAATATTCTAGCTTTGCCGCTTACCTTCAAGACAGGTGCCGTTCATCTTGCCATGAAGGGTGATTCCTACGATGGTACCAATGGCCACCCTGGTGATTGTACGATGATGCATTGATCGGTTAGTACTGTAGATAATGAATGAAAGAGGCTGTTTCCTAGTGAGACAGTCTCTTTTCTCTGGTGAGATGACTCACTCAATCGAAACAAAGGGAGCATGCTTCGAAGGTGATCCTGCTGATTGACAGGATTATTAGGCTGGTGAACCGTATTTTTCGTGTTCTTAAGAGTCTTGTCATGTATAATACCTTTGAGATGCGTCTATATTGAAAGTAGTACAACGGAGGTCAAGCATGCAGAATTTCTCATACTGGAATCCCTCACGGATCATATTCGGCAAGGGTACAATGTCGGAAGTCGGAAAAGAAACAGCAAAATGGGGCAGGAAGGTACTGTTCCACTTTGGGGGCGGTTCCATCAAGAAGAATGGAGTGTTCGATGCGGTCACAGCTTCCCTGAAGGATGCCGGACTCCAAATAGTGTATCTCGGCGGGGTGGTGCCCAATCCCCATCTCTCCTTGGTCCGGGAAGGGATTGCGCTCTGTAAGAAAGAGCATGTCGATTTTGTGCTGGCAGTCGGAGGGGGAAGCGTCATCGACTCCGCCAAGGCGATCGCCTTTGGTGCGAAGCTTCCTGCCTCGCAGGATGTCTGGAACGACTATTACATGAAGGCCGACTACACTATTGCTGAAGCACTGCCTCTTGGTGTTGTCCTGACAATTCCAGCCGCAGGTTCCGAGAGTTCCACCGGATCGGTTATCACCGATGCGGAGCATGGCCTGAAACGGGCGGTCAACAGCGAAACCCTCATCTCCAAGTTTGCCGTGATGGATCCCCAAACCAACTATTCGCTTCCGGCATATCAAACCGCCTGCGGAGCATCCGATATTCTTGCACACCTGCAGGAACGGTATTTCACCACCGTCGAGCATAACGACCTCTCCGACCGCTTGTTGGAAGCCTGCATGCGTAATGTCATCACCAATGCACCGTTGGCCCTGCAGTATCCTGATGAATACCGGTATCGTGCAGAGTTGATGTGGACCGGCACCATCGCCCACAACAATCTTTTGGACAGGGGGCGGGTCGGCGACTGGGCGACCCATGACATCGAGCACGAGCTGAGCGCCTTGTACGACATCGCTCATGGTGCGGGTCTTGCAATTCTCTTTCCCGCATGGATGCGGTATGTCCACAAGGTCGATATCGATCGATTCGTGCAGTATGCAACGCGGGTCTGGAATGTCGATCTTCCGTTGAGTGATAAGGAAGGCATCGTAGAAGAGGCAATCCTGCGTTTGCAGGCTTTCTATAAGCGTATCGGCATGCCGACAACGCTCGCCGATGCAGGAATTCCTGAGGACAAGCTGCGTTTCATGGCTGAAAATGCTTTTGTGGGTGAGCGAACCTACTTGGGGAATTTCCAGAAATTGTATGTTGGGGATGTAGAAAAGATTTATAGGCTGGCGCTGTAACTACAGGACTGGCTGAGTCAAGAAAAGAGCAAGGAAGGCTGACCGGATATGGTCAGCCTCGTTGGTATGATTGTGTGAAAGCTTCTGGTATTCCCTGCTTTCCCATTACATGGTACTTGGAATATAGCGGGTAAACTTCCCGCTCACCTGTTGGGTCAGCCGGCCTTCATCACACAACTGCCTGAGCAACCGGAACGCTTTTGTGGTCTTCAGCCCGAAAACGTCTTCAACTTCCTTCCTTGAGATGGATCCCTTTTGCCTTGCAAGATGCAGGATGGATTGTTTTTCTGAGTCTATTGACTCTCCGACTGTACTCTCGGTTCTTTCTTGCTTCTGGATATACTGAACAACTTCATTCCTGTTTGGAAGGATGCAGGAGAAGGCCCCTTGTACAGCCTTGAAAAGCGGTTTTTTCGGGCAATGTTCATAGAGACGCATGATTTTACGAATGCCGGTTCCGTAGCTTTCCACCAATCGCAGAAGATAGAAGATTGCTGCCAGGTTGGGGTTCCTCGATTGGGATACTCCCAGCTGAACGGCTTCCAAGGAAAGCCCTCGTACCAATCCTCCAAGGGAGATGAACTCCATATGGTCGTCATATACATTGATAATGATGCTTCCGGTGAAAAAATAGTCACGATGGATAAGACAGTTCAACAATGCTTCCCTGATGGCGTCCTGCGGGTAATCCAGAGTATCTTCTCTTAGGAGTCCTGTGAAGCTTGCTTTTGTTTTATTGTAATTGTTGAGGTACTCATAGACATCGCCCAGCTGTTTCAACAACGACCCGGTGAATTCTCTTCTGTCCCGAAATGTTGTAGTATCACGGCCTTGGAATACAGCAACCTTGCAGGAGTGGGTGCATTGGTCTGAGAGCAACATGGCGAGGTTGGTGAAAAGCTTGTCAGACCCTAACAATTTCAGAGTTTCCATCTGTGCACGACCAAAGGCAAGCTGGCGCACATCCATTTCTTTTTGCAGAGTATTGAACGTCAGTTCTTGTTCAAAACTTCTACTCTCTTCAAACGAGGTGCCCATACATTCCATCTTCTTTCTTTCCTTCTCACTGCAGTATTAACGAGAAAGAGAGATCCCCCAAACATAAAATGAATTCCATCGAAACGGGTGCATTGTTCATAATCTCATCCTGACTAGATCCCCTTTACTCTACGAATTCTGAGGGGCACTCTTCACAGCGCTTCTCAATTGCTTCATTTTTTGCTTGCAATATCCAACTTTGGGGCTTAGTATGAAGTATCGGAAACGTTACCAGTAACGTTACCGGAAGGTTTCTCTTGTAAGTAGAGGGGTAGCGGTGCATGACGGCAACAATCATTGACATTGCCAAAAAAGCTGGAGTTTCGGTTTCCACCGTCTCACGGGTCTTGAACAACAAGCCCGATGTGAGCAAGGAAACCCAGGAACGCATCCGTGCAACCATCAAGGACCTCGACTACAGCCCCAACAAGGTGGCACGGAACTTGGTGCTCAAGCGCTCGAATGTCATCGGCTTCATCGCAAGCGACATCACCAATGCAAGCTTCCCGGAACTCGCCAGAGGCGTAGTTGTCAAAGCCAAGGAGTATGGATATTCGGTCATGTTCTTCGATGCCCACAAGGACAGCAGGGTGGAGAAGGAGGCGATCGGGCTGCTGCGAAGCAAGCAGGTCGACGGCATCATACTCTCATTCAATGAAGCCAATCGTGATGAGCTGCTCAAGCTGCGCGATGAGAACTTCCCGGTTGTCCAGATCTACCGCAAGAGCTCGGAGTCGATGATCTCGACCATCGCCATCGATAATGTTGCCAATGGATACTTGGGAACCAAGTACCTTCTCGACGCCGGGCATACCCGAATCGGTCACATCACGACCGGGGATCTGACCCAGTCGGGATATGAACGCAAACTAGGATATCTCAAAGCCCTTACCGAGGCGAATATCGACATTGATGAGAACCTGATAGTTGAAGGCGTAAGCTCGGTGGAAGCAGGCAGGGAGTGCATGGAACGTCTTCTTGAATTGAAGAGCAGACCCACAGCACTCTTCGCCTCTCACGATGTACTGGCCATCGGTGCCTATGATGCAATCCTCGACCGGGGCTTGTCGATTCCCGGCGATATCTCGGTGGTGGGGCATGACAATATTGAAATAGCCAAGATGATCAGGCCCCGGCTGACTACCATCGATACCTTCAAGTACATCTTGGGCCAGGCGAGTGTCGATCTCTTGATAGAAGAGATGGCTGTAGAGTCGCACCAGTGCAAGGAATTGGTATATCCAGGTGAGCTGGTTGTTCGTGATTCCGTACGGATTCTTTAGGTTTAATAATTTTTTTGCATGTACCGGTAACGTTACCGGTACTAAAAGAGGATAGGATGAAAGTAGGTGAAAAGAGCGGTTTGACAGAATGGGAAGAGACCTTCATCGATAGGGCCAAGGCGGCAATGGTTGCCTTGGGGGTGGGGGACGCCGCAGGCGATTTGGGCCGTGATGCCTCCGTCAGACAACAGTATGGGATTCTCAACCGCCTGCTTCCACAAGGCAAGAGTACCGATGACACCGAGTTCGGTGTGCTCTCTGCAAAAGCATTGCTGAACTGCCCCGGCGAGTACAATGCCCGGTATGTCGCCGATACTTGGCGCGCCCTCGTGCTGGACAACGGCGGAGCACTCGACCGCGGTGGAACGCCGTTGTATGGAGCGCTCTGGAACCTCTCGGTGGGAATGAACCCTCCGCTATCGGGCATAGACAACACCCTGAACAATGACGATGGGGCGGCCATGCGGGCGGTACCGTTCGGTATCGCCGCTGTAGGTGATCCCAAGGAAGCAGCCCGCCTGGCAGGCATTGATGCAAGTGTAAGCCACGACCGTGATGGAATCTGGGCAGCCCAGGCGATTGCCGCCTCGATCTCCGTTGCACTTGAAGGCGCCTCCGTCGAAGAGGTTGTTGCAGTCGGCAGAGCGTGCATTCCTGATGACAGCTGGCTTGGAAGGCGGATGGATTTGGCCGATGCAATCCTTGGCGAGTTGTCCGATCCTTTCGACCAGTATGAGGCTCTGCACACCCGGCTTTGGACTCCGCGTCATGCAATCGCCGCCGAGGCTGTGCCCCAGGTTTATGCGCTGTATCGGATGGCGCAAGGCAATTTCAGAAAGGCGTTTTTATTATCAGCGAATTTTGGTCGTGATGCGGATACAATCTGTGCCTTGACGCTCGCCCTCTGTGCAGCCGGGCAGGGCATGCAGGTGATTCCTGAGTCATGGGTGGAGCAGGTGCGTCATCCCTCCGGTGTATGCCTGTCCTTTGCAAAAACGGAGGATCTGGTGGATCTGGGAATCGAATTGGCGCACTTTGCATTGAAGAGAAGAACGTAAGGGATTTTGTGTGATTACATTCGCCTTTGGCGAATTGAATGAATAAGGAGGAACGTTATGAAAAAGGACTCTATGAAAGCAGTGCTCGTGCTGATGCTCATGGTTTGTCTGGTCGGCTCGCTGTTTGCAGCCGGTGCCAAGGAGAGTGCTCCAGCCAAGGAAGTTGTCACCCTTGAGTGGTGGACCTGGGATTCGGAGGAGTACAATGAGGCTTCCCAGCGTGCAATGGTAAAGGAATTCGAAGCAAGTCATCCGAATATCAAGATCAATATGACCTTGCTGCCGACCAAAGGCTTTGAGACCAAGATGACTACCGCTTTGGGTGCCGGTGTCGGTGGACCCGACGTAGCATTCTTCTCGGTGGCCAACTGGTATCCGAAGGCCCTGGTGCTCGACGAGTACATCAAGCGGGACAACTTCGACACCGGTATGTACTACAAGGGCTTCTGGGACACCAAGACACAGTTCAACGGCAAGACCATCGGACTTCCCCTCGGCGTAGGCGCCTCGATCGTCATGTACAATAAGGACCTCTTTGACGCAGCCGGTGTGGCCTATCCGACCAATGATTGGACTACCGACGAGTATCTGGAGATTGCAAAGAAAGTAGCCAATCCTGCCAAGAAGGTGTGGGGTGCCGAGATTCTTACCCGTCCCTTCCGTGCAATCTGGTTCAACCATGGTGAGAATGCCAGGCTTTACAGCCCCGACAGCACCAAGGTCGACGGTTACTTGAACAGCCCCGAATCCCTTGCCGCCTACGAATGGTTCTACGACCTGATGCGCTCGGGTGTAACACCCACCGTATCCGATATGGCTACCTTGAGCACCGAGAACACAGGACCGATCGACCTGTTCATGGCAAACCGCCTGGCAATGGCAACCCTCAACCAAGGGCATATGCTCAACGCTGTGAAGGCCGGCAAGAACTTTGGCGTGGTACGCGAACCTGGTGTCGGAAACAACCCCCGTCACGTGAACGCATGGTCGCTTTTGGTTGGCATCTGGGAAGGCTCACAGCATCCCGAGGAAGCCTGGACGTTCCTGAAGTGGTATGTCGGACCTGAAGGACAGAAGTTCTTGATGGACAATGCAAACCTCTTCCCCTCGATCGACTCCGTGGCAAAGCAGTACAAGGATGCCGACAAGGATTACGTGAAGGGATTTTTGGAAGTCCTCAATGACACCCAGGTTGCAATCTGGCGCGGTGCACACCCCTCCGGAACAAAGGTGGAAGCCTCCATCACCGACCTTTGGGACAAGATCAAGCTTGGCCTGATCACCAAGGATCAGATCAAGGGAGAACTCAATGCACTCGTACCGAAGGCTCAGGCTGTTCTGGACGAAGCAAAGAAGACCCTGCTCTACTAAACACTACCCAAGACCATCCGGGAATCGACACCAAGTCCCTTCCCGGATGCCTTGCAGGCAAAAGGCTACTGACAGATGGTAACAAAACAGGTAAAACGATCGAAGGCTGCCGTGAAGGAAGCCCTGTGTGGATATCTCAGTATCTCCCCGTGGGTGCTGGGCTTCATTGTCCTCACATTCATCCCTATACTCTCAACAATCTACTACAGTTTCACCCGCTGGACGATGATGGACAAACCGGTCTGGATCGGCTTGGAGAACTATATTCACATGTTCACCAAGGAGCCTCTTTTCTATCAATCGGTCAAGGCGACAGCACTCTATGTGCTCATGTCGCTGCCCGTGATACTCATCTTCGGCGTGCTCCTCTCGCTTCTGCTGAATATGAAGATCAAGGGGATGAACTTCTACCGAACACTCTTCTACATCCCCGCCGTCATTTCCGGAGTCTCCATAGCAATGCTGTGGACGTGGTTGCTCCAACCCGATGTAGGCATCGTCAACTCTGTGTTGAGCTTTTTCGGCATCCAGGGACCCAAATGGTTCTGGGATCCGAAATGGGCCCTGCCTTCAGTGGCAAGCATGAGCCTATGGAAGGTGGGAGGAAGCGCAGTCATCTATCTGGCAGGCCTGCAGAACATCCCGCCGCAACTGTACGAGGCGGCACGAATCGATGGAGCCGGCAAGCTGCGGATTTTCTTCAAGATCACCATCCCCTTGCTCACTCCAACGCTCTTCTTCCAGCTCATCATCCAGATGATCGAGGCCTTCAAGGTTTTCACCGAAGCCTACGTCATCACCAAAGGCGGTCCCTTGAAAGCCACCTACTTCTACCTGCTCTACTTCTATGAGGAAGGCTTCCAGCACTTCAACACCGGCTATGCCTCCGCCCTGATCCTGGTTCTGGTCGTCATCATCATGGCGATGACCATGTTTGTAAACTATACATCCAAGCGTTGGGTGTACTATGAAGGGGAGGACAAAGCCCGATGAAAACCGAAACAACCTTCGAAGCAATGAAGCGAGCTCATCGGCGGAGGCAAATCACCACATCGGTGGTCACCCACTCCTTCATGATCCTGCTCTCCGTCATTTTCCTGCTTCCGATTTTCTGGATGTTCTCTACTGCCATTAAAAGCCGGTGGGATATTTTCCTTTGGCCGCCGGTGTTGTTCCCTGAAGTCCCCCAGTGGGTGAACTTCCGCGACGTATTCACCCGCGTTCCCATGTTTCGCTTCATCGGCAACACCTTCTACCTGATAGTCCTCAAGACCATCGGCGAGTTGCTTGCCGTCCCCTTGATCGCCTACGGCTTCGCCCGTTTGAAGTTTCCCGGTAAAGGAATTTTCTTCATGCTGGTGATCAGCACGATGATGATCCCCCTGCAGACCAAGTTGATCCCCCTGTACTCCATGTACGTCAAGGCAGGTATGATCGACACCTACTGGCCCTTGATCCTCCCTGCCTTCAGCGGCACCCCATTCTTCATATTCCTCTTGATCCAGTATATGAAGACGATGCCGCGAGACCTGGATGATGCGGCGAAAATCGACGGGGTGGGCACCTTCGGAATCCTCTACCGGATTTTACTGCCGCTGTGCATTCCGGCCTTGACCATCATCGTGACCTATACCTTCCTCTGGACGTGGAATGAGTTCCTCCAGCCGTTGATCTACCTGAACTCCTATGAGAAGTTCACCATCCAGATGGGCCTTGAGATGTTCAAGGGAATCTGGAGTGTTGAGTGGAACCTTCTGATGGCTGCCACGCTTTCGACCATGACACCGGTCCTGGTCATGTATTTCTTCGCTCAGAAGCATCTCATCGGTGGTATCGCATCGGTGGGTATGAAAGGTTGACAAGGGGGATCCTGTGCCGATCAAGGTGGTAACATTTGATTTTTGGGGTACTTTGTACCGTAACACTGTTTCATTGAAGCATGAGCGCAAGGACCGAATCCGGGCCGCCTTCGACCGGTGCGGCATCACTCATATCAGTGACGAGCAGATCTACAAGGCCATGGAGAACTCCTGGCTCTTGTGGGACGACATCTGGCGCAAGGAGCAGCGCACCCTGCCGGTCGCAGAGTTCCTGGGCCTGGTCTTCGGCGAGCTTAAGATCCAGCTGCCCGAGTGGGTGATCGACGAGCTTTGCCATACGCTCCAGGAGGCGGTATTCACCGGAAATACCGTGCCCACCGACCACATTGTCGAGGTTGTCGCCGAGCTCTCCAGATCCTACAAACTCGGCATCATCTCCGATACCGGAGTCTCCTCGGGCAAGTACCTTGGCCGGCTCATCGAACGCGACCATCCCGGTAAATTCTCCTTCGGTCTCTACTCCGATGAACTTGGCATGAGCAAACCGGCACCCGGAGTGTTCCAGAAGGTGCTGGACATCAATGGGTGCAAAGCGGACGAGGTGGTGCACGTAGGAGACCTGAAGCATACCGATGTCCTGGGAGCCAAGCAGGCGGGGATGTACAGCGTACGCTATAGTGGGGTCCGTGACGACATAGGCGAAGGCTTTCCCGAAGCCGATTGGGTCATCACCGACTATCGCGACTTGACTGAAATCATAAGGGGTATCAGATGAACATACTGCCGGAACGCTATCGACAGCGAGTCTATGCCGGATGGATTGGCAAATGCATCGGCGTGCGCTTCGGCGCTCCCATCGAGAACTGGACGTACAAGGAGATCAGGGAGAACCTGGGAATCCTTGACGGCTACCTTCCCCTGCAGCCGGGCAAGTTGTTCAAGCCCGACGATGACACCGCCTTCCCCATGGTCCTGATCAGGGCCCTTCGTGATTGGAAGGGTGAAATCTCAGCCGAAACCTTTGCCGAGGGAATGCTCAACTACCTTGCCGACCAGCGCGGCACCCTGTGGTGGGGGGGCTACGGCATCTCCACCGAACACACCGCCTACTTGAACCTCGCAAATGGAATTTCCCCAAGCATCTCCGGCTCGGCAGCCTTGAACGGCAGTGCTCTAGCCGAGCAGATCGGAGGCCAGATCTTCAGCGATATCTGGGGCCTTGTCTATCCGAACAATCCTCTTGAGGCTGCCCGCATCTCTGAGATGGCTTCAAGCATCTCCCATGACGGCGAGGTTTTGCAGGGTGCCCGCTATATTGCCGCTCTTGCCAGCCTTGCCTTCAGCTTCACCTCCTCAGAGAAGCTGGTCAGAGATGCCCTGATCGCCCTCGATACCGACTCCATCTACGCACAGATGGTGCATGCGATGCTCGCCTTTCATGCAGAGCACCCCCACGATTGGGAAGCGGCCTATCACTATGTTTTTGAGAACTTCGGCTACGACCGATATGCCGGAGTGGTGCCGGTAATCCCCAACGCTGCCGTCATTGTACTTGCTTTGCTCTACGGCGAAGGGGATTACTCGCGCACCATCTGCATCGGCAACATGTGCGGTTGGGACACCGACTGCAACGTGGGAAACCTTGGAGCCATCATGGCCGTTGCAGTAGGCTTGGAGGGAATCGATGAGAAGTGGCGCTCTCCGATGCAGGACGAACTGGTACTTGCCAGTATAATCGGGGCGGACAATTACCTCGATATCGCCGAGTGTGCCGACCGCATTGCCGATTGCGCAGAACGCCTGGCCGACATACGTTCAACGCGAAAACCACAACGCTACCACTTCTCCTATCCCGGCTCTACACAGGGTTGGAAGATCAGTGGAGAGGAACCCAAGATCGTTCAGCTCTGGAATACCAATACCGACCCTGCCCAACAGACCCCCGGCCTGTGTGCCGTAATCAAGAAGCTGGGTAAGAAGAGCAGTGCCTCCTGGTATGTGAAGACTTCCGTGCACACCAAGGAACTGACGGCAAACTACTACGGGGCCTCATTCTCTCCCAAGCTCTATCCGGGACAGAGGGTGCATGCAACCCTGCATCTGCCTGAAGACCAATGCCCGAATCTGCTTGCCAGCATCTACATCCGGGATCGAAACACTGGATTGACCCACCAAAGCCAGGGTGTTCGTCTCAGTGGTACAACCAAGCTCGAGTACGCCATTGAACGTATTGAGAATGCCCACATCTCGGAAGTCGGCATCGTGGTGCACCACACCGGTGAAGGTTTGGTGAACGCCAAGGTAATCCTCCAGAACCTTTGGTGGTCGGGCGAGGCCGACTACTGCCTGGACTTCTCCAAGGAGCGGGCCGAGGCGGGAGCCATCACCCAATGGACGTTCCATCGCGGGTTCTGGCGGCTTGAGGATGCTTCCTATGTCGGCAGCGGTCCGCAGGATGCAGAGACCTACACCGGCTCCCCCGACTGGGCCGACTACTCCTACTCCGCCCGCATACGAAGCGATATAGGATCCGGTCATGGTATTCTTGCCCGGGTGCAGGGGTATCGCCGCAGGTATGCATTGGTTCTTTCTGCAAGCAACCGTATTGTTTTGCTCAAGAAAAACAAGGGACAGAGTATTGAACTGGGTAGTGCAACGCTTCTGAATGCCGATGACGAACACCTCCTCACCTTGCAGGTGAAGGCAAATCATCTGACGGCTCTTGTCGATGGGAAGGTGGTGCTCGAGTATACCGACGAGCAGGACCCGTACCTGAGCGGGCAGGTCGGCTTGTTGCAGGGCGGCGGCGGACGCATGACCTGCCTCTCTGTCGATGTCCGTCCAAACTGAGGCTTGTCCATGAGCGGCGTCAGTGCAGGAAAAGCCCAGAAGGGAGATGTGCTTGTGACCATCAGCGAGCCTGAGAGTGATCTCAGGCTCACGGTGACCTCAACGGTGCAGGGTCTCTATGGCAGGAGAATCGAGGCGGTCTGCAAAGAATTGCTTGATGACCTACATATTGTCAAAGGACACTTTGAGGTTGTAGACCAGCAGGCTTTCGACTGTGTCATCCGGGCCCGGCTGCGCTGTGCCATCGCCCGCATGGGAGGCTTGCTATGAGAAGTTGGCTCTATACACCGGCGAATACCCCCTCGCGGATGATCAATGCAGGAATATACGGCAGTGACGGGGTGGTGTTCGACCTCGAGGATTCCATTGCTCCTGACCAAAAGGACGAGGCACGCTTCCTGCTTGAGGAGATGCTGGGCGTCATCAAGGCGGATCTACAGAGGCAGGGCATCCTTTGCAGGCTGGCAGTGCGAATCAACGGCTTGGACACAGCATGGTGGCAGGCCGATTTGAGTGCATGTCTCCATGCAGGTGTACAGCTGGTCAGGGTACCCAAGGTTGAATCTCAAGCTGATGTACACCGAATCAGTGCATATCTGGACCAATTGGAAGCAGAGTTGATGCTTCCACCAGGAACCACCAAAATCCAAGCATTGCTGGAGACGCCGCTTGCAGTGGAGCATGCGTTCCTCATTGCGAGTGCTTCTGCAAGAATTGTCGCCTTCTCCTTTGGTGCCGAGGACTACTGTGCCGCCCTGGGACTGCGAAGGAAGGAAGCCTCGCTTGCCCTCGACTACCCGCGCTCGCGCATTGCCAGTGCCGCTGCAGCCTTCGGCTTGGAAGCCTACGACTCGGTCTGGGGTTTCTTGGACGACCAGGCAGGATTGATCGAGGATGCAAAACGCTCCCGTTCATTGGGCTTCTGCGGCAAGTCGGTCATTCATCCCAACCAGATCAATGTGATCAATGAAGTCTTTTCGTTCTCCGCCCAAGAGGTCGAGGAAGCGAAGAGGATAGTCGAGGCTGCAGAGGGCACGACCTCTGGTGTGCTCTCTGCAAAGGGAAGAATGGTGGACAAGCCGGTGGTGCTTTGGGCCAGGCGGGTGCTTGAAGGGAGAACGCAATGAAGGAAGTCCTGACTCTGAAAGAGGCGATCGCACGAAGTGGCCTAACGAGTGGGATGCGCATCAGCTTCCATCACCACCTTCGCCTGGGAGACAGGGTGGTCGGCCTTGTGTTGGATCTCCTTCAAGAGATGCACTTCGCCGATTTGACGTTGTGCGTTTCCTCCATTATGGGAGAGGCTTGCGAGGCTGTGCTTCGAGCAGTCAGAGCCGGGGTGGTAACGCGTATTGAGACCACCGGTATGAAGTCACCGCTCAGTGAAGCGGTGCTGAACAATGAGGTTCCCCATCCGGTTGTATTTCGCACCCATGGGGGGCGTGCCCGCGCGATTGAAGAGGGGCAGACTCCGGTCGATGTCGCCTTCATTGCAGCCTCGGCTGCCGATAGGCAAGGCAATCTGAACGGGACTTCGGGTCCCAATCCCTTCGGCTCGATGGGGTATGCACATGCCGATGCCGAATATGCAGGGTATGTAATCGCCATCACCGACTTTCTCAGTGAAGAACCTCTTGCCTATCAATCGATCAAGGCAAAGCTTGTCGATGTTCTGGTCAAGGTTGACTCCATCGGTGAGAGCGAGCAGGTCGGCGGTGGTTCTCTGAGAGTCTCTCAGAACCCCACTGAGCACCTCATTGCCGAGCGTACCTTGGCGGTTATGCAGGCAGCTGGGACCCTGAAACCGGGCTTCAACTATCAGGCGGGCAGCGGCGGCATTTCGCTGTTGGTTACCAATCTGCTTGAACAGTATATGAAGCAGCATGCGCTGCAAGGCGGCTTCGCTTCGGGTGGTATTACCGGGACCTTGGTCCGTATGGCCAAGGAGGGACTGTTTCATACGCTGTGGGATGTCCAGAGCTTTGACGGCGAGGCCGCCCTTTCTGTTGCTGAGAACTCATTTCATAAGGAGATGAGCGCCTCCTTGTATGCCAATCCCAACAACCCCGCCTGCATCGCCCATCAGCTGGATGTAATGATTCTCTCGGCTACCGAGGTAGACCTCGATTTCAATGTGAACTCCGTATCCGGCACCGACGGCCGCATTCTCGGGGCCTTGGGCGGCGGCCCCGATACCGCCTATGGGGCGAAGCTCACCATTGTGGTGCTGCCTTCCTTCCGTGGCCGTATTCCTATGATCAACAAAGAGGTTAATCTCATCTGCACTCCCGGCAGCGATGTGGATGTCGTGGTGACCGAACGGGGGATTGCGGTCAATCCAAACAGGGAAGACCTTCTCAAGGCTCTCAAGCAAGCCAATCTCAAGCCCATTACGATAGAAGAGCTGATGATGCGCATCCACGCTCTTACCGGAGAGCCGATGCTGCCAAAGAAAGAGGGCAGCGTGGTTGCCGTGGTGGAAGACAGGTATGGGAAGAAACTTTCACCGTTGTACTCGTCTCTGGATACCCAGGACTGACCATTTCTGATCGGAGCAGTGGTTTTTGGATATTCACCTCGAATCATTGTGGGGCATCCAAGCCATGGGTTGGCTTTGGAACTGAAACGTAGCCATTGGGCTAAAACACTATTCAAACCGCTGTCTTGCGATTCCGGTGGAACTTATGGAGGTTGTACCTGGTATCGATAGTTTCTTCTATAAAAGAAACTTTTGTTATTATATAGAATTTGTGCTATCATAAGAGAAACTCCACAGGAGGTGCTTCTTATGATCGTTCGTAAAAGCTATATGAAACAGATTCTTGATTTCCTGGATAAACCAGTAATTAAGGTAATCACCGGCATGCGGCGGTCAGGCAAAAGCGTCCTCTTGGAGCTCATCAAGGAGGAAGTCCTTAGACGCGGGGTTAAAGAAAGTCAGATTTTCTCAGCCAACTTCGAATCATTGCAATTTGAAGACTTGAAAAACTATAAGGCATTGTACGGGGCAATAATCGCAGCGGCAAAGGCTGCAAACGGCAAATTGTACTTGTTCATCGACGAAATCCAGGAAGTCGAATCATGGGAGAAGGTAATCAACTCAGTACGCATTGATTGTGATTGCGATATGTATATTACCGGTTCCAATGCAAGGCTGCTTTCGGGAGAGTTGGCGACGTTGCTTTCGGGACGCTACATTGAAATCCCTGTCTACCCACTGTCATTCAGTGAGTATCTTGAGTTTGCAGGAAACAACGAGGATGAAAAAGGGCTTAGCCACGAACAACATTTCTCCAATTTCCTCCGGTATGGAGGGCTTCCGGGAATCCACGAGATGAAATGGGAAGATGCGGCCTTGCTCAGATACTTAACTGACATATTCAACTCTGTGCTGCTTAAGGATGTAATCAAGAGAAACAAGATACGCGATATACATCTGCTCGAAAGGATTGTGCAGTACCTGCTGGACAATATTGGGAACACGTTTTCAGCAAAGACTATTTCCGATTTTCTGAAAAACCAGGGAAGGAAACTCAGCTCGGAGACAGTATACAACTACATTAATGCACTGCAGAGTGCATTCTTGATTCACAAGGTTCCTCGCTTTGACATCAAGGGAAAACGGCTTCTCGAAACCCAAGAGAAATACTTTGTCTCTGACCTTGGTCTGCGCCATGCAACGATCGGGTACCGTGACAATGATATCGGCGCTCTATTGGAAAATGTCGTGTTCCTCGAGCTGCTTCGCAGGGGATACAGCGTACATATTGGGAAGCAAGGCCTCTCTGAGGTTGACTTCGTTGCTGGCAAAGCCGATGAGAGACTGTATGTCCAAGTGTGCTACATCCTTACAGAAGACAATACGGATCGCGAATTTGCTCCTCTTGAGGCCATTGATGATAATTATGAGAAGATAGTACTTTCCACCGACTCCTTGATCAGCTTCAATCGTAATGGTATCAAGCAAAGAAATATCATTGACTTCCTGTTGGAAGGCAACGGTTGACCGGTTTCTGACCGGATTATTGTTGAGACTAAGGTTAAACCGCTATCTTGCGATTCCTGTGGACTTTAAGCTCAGAACCGTATTCTCTTGGCAATGGTGAGTACTGCTATATTGGCCACATAATAGATGAGGGCGGTCAAGGCATAGAGTACTATGACCTGATAGGAGAACTTGAACTTGCCCATTATGATGGTGGTGTTCATCATCAGCTCCGATATCCCCACCACCTGCAGAAAGGAGGTGTCCTTCAGGCAGGTCACGAACTGACCGAGCATGGGAACCAGGATTTTGCGCAGTGCCTGGGGGAAGATGATGTAGCGAAGGGTCTTATAGCGTGAGAATCCCTGGCTCGCTGCAGCTTCCCACTGTCCTTGGGGGATGCCGTTCAATCCTCCCCGAAGGATTTCGGCCACCATTGCACTGGTGAAGACGGTCATCGCAACAATGCCCGAAAACACGGCCTTGTCAGGGATGCGGATTCCCAGGATGACGGAGGGAAGCAGCAGCCGGAAGCTGAGGATGAACAGCAGCAGGGGGATGTTGCGCACCGAATCGATGTAGATGGCCGCAAGCCTTGCTCCCATGCCTTTCCCAAGGTATCGGGCTATTCCGAGGACAGAGCCGAAGAGAAAGCTCAAGATGATGGATATGGTTGCGATGAACAACGTCATTCCCAAGCCCTTGAGCAGGAACACCAATACTTCTGAAACACTGTAGGGGGCGAATAATTCCAACATGCTCTCACCTCACTTTTGACTCAAGGGTCTTTACCAGCCTGCTCAAGGGGAGGCAGATACTCAAATACAGCAATCCTGTCACCAGGAAAGTGGGGCCGTACACTGCGGTTTCGCTCGCCCAGGAGTCGGTTCGGTACATCAAATCACCTCCTGCGATCATGGCGAGGACCGAGGAGTTCTTGATCAGGTTCACTGCCTGGTTGGTCAATGAGGGGAGGGCGATTTTCATTGCCTGGGGGATGATCACATGGAACATGGTTTGCAGATAGGAAAAGCCTTGGCTCATCGCCGCTTCCGATTGCTGCTTGGGTATGGCCAGTATGGAGGCTTCCACAACGGCGATGCCGAAGGCTCCGGTGTACAAGGCCAGGCCCAGACAGCCGACACTAAAGGGGGAGAGGACTACTCCCATCCGGGGCAGGACGTAGTAGAAGAAGAAAATCTGTACAACCAAGGGAGTGTTTTGAAAGAGGCTCATGTACAGCCAGAGGATGCTCTTGCCGGTTCTTGCATGCGAGCAGCGAACCAAGCCTCCTGCAAGGCTTATGAGTAGGGTGAGGACCAGGGCAAGCAGGGAGACGACCAACGTCATCCCGAAGCCGGCAAGGAATATTGAAAAATCAGTGAACAGGCGTTCCCACATCCATAATTTGAACACAAAGTACTCCCTTTTGGCTTGAAATAGATCCTACCCCCTTGTTACAGGGGGTAGGAAGAACAGAACAGATGGTTATCGCAAACCCCATGCGGTAAGCATCGAACTCATTGCACCGGTGGCCTCCAAGTCGGCTATGGTGGCATTTACTGCGTCAAGCAGGGCGGTATTGCCCTTCTTGACGGCGATACCGTAATCCTGCTTGGCGAAGCGTTCGGCAAGCAGCATGGTTGAATCTTCCATGTAGCCGTTGAGGATGGCGAAGTCCACGCTGAAGGCGTCGACTCTTCCACTGTCCAGGGCTACCTTGATCTCCGGGTAGGTGGCAAATTCACTGAACTTGAGCGTAATTCCCGCTTCTGCGGCCCCGGCTTCCAGGCTCTTCTTGGTGGTAGCACTCTGCGCCACCCCGATGGTTTTTCCTGCAAGGTCGGAGAAGACGGCATAGGGTGATGATTTCTTAACCATCACGGCCACTGCATCGACATAGTAGATGGTGGAAAAGTCCCAGCTCTTGCGGCGCTCTTCGGTTACGGTGAAGGTTGCGGCAACCATGTCCAGCTCACCGGTGTCCAAGAGGGGACCTCGTGTTTTTGCGGTTACCGGTGTGAGTCTGATTGCATTCTCATCGCCGAAAATCCTCTTTGCAACGGCTTTTGCCAGGTCGATCTCAAACCCTTCGATTTCCCCGGTGTTGATGTTCTTGTAGCCGAAGGAGGGAACGTCGACTTTGCAGCCGACACTCAAATAGCCTTTCGCTTTCACAGCGGACAAGGGGTCGGAAGCGGCAGCCTCTTTCGTCCCTGCGGCGGACAGGGGGGAGAGCAGTACGATGAGCAACAGAACAGCAACAGAGCATGTGACGTTCTTCATGAGATTCCTCACTTGCAAGAGATTATTTTGTCCAGCAACACCGGACTCAGGCGCTTTTCAGGATTTTTGAGAGGAACTGCTTTGTTCGTTCCTGCGTGGGGGTGTTGAACACTTCATCCGGGCTTCCGTCTTCGACAATGCGTCCTCCGTCAAGGAAGAGCACCCTGTCGGCGATGGACCTGGCAAATCCCATTTCATGGGTTACCACCACCATGGTTATGTTCTTCTCGTGGGCGATTGTTTGCATGATCTCCAGCACCTCGCTGATCATCTCGGGGTCGAGGGCGCTGGTGGGCTCGTCGAACAAGAGCACCGGTGGTTTCATGCACAGTGCCCGTGCTATGGCAACGCGCTGCTGTTGGCCGCCTGAGAGCTGGGCAGGGTAGGCATGCGCCTTGTCCTGCAATCCTACTTGTACAAGGTGTTCCATCGCTGATTGCACGGCGGCAGAGCGAGTCTCTTTTCTCAGCTTCTGGGGAGCCAGGCACAGGTTGTCCAGCACCGTCATATGGGGATAGAGATTGAACTGCTGGAAGACCATCCCGATTCCTTCGCGGATCTTGCACAGTTCACGACCCTTCTTGGCCGTCAACTCCTTGCCCTCCACCACGACGGTTCCTTCCTGGGGGCGTTCGAAGAGGTTGATGCATCGCAGCAACGTGCTCTTGCCGCCCCCCGAGGGGCCGATGATGACGGTTTTCGATCCATAGGGGATGTCGAGGTTGATTGCATCGAGTACTTGCAATGATCCAAATCGCATGGTCACATCCCTCAGGCTGATAATCGGTGTACTCATAAGGTTCTCCCTCCAAGGATAAAAAAAAGAAGCCCAGCACGCGCTTTGCGTGTTGGACTTCTTTGTCTTGGCGCCATTCTATACAGAATTTGGATGTTTATGCAACCGGTATGTAATAAGAACGGAAATTATGTTGACAGCGTAGAAAAACCATGCTTGGAGAACCTGTTTTGGTGCCTTATATTCGGAATTAGGGTTTTTTAAGTAGAAATCCTTCCCTTCTAGGTAAATTTGCCTTGGTTCCTCCTCTTGTTTGCTAGAATTCAGTTTCTTGAATATCAGGTGAAGCAACAAGAGTAGCTATACCCAAAAAGATGGTTTCTGTGTATGACGGGTTTGGCTTACTCAGGGGAGAGGCATATGCGATGGAGGATTTGGAGATATTTCTGCATGCTTTTCATGTTTGCCTTTGCCACGGTGCAAAGCATGTAGGCAGGATCAGGGAACTTCTTTAATTACTGCTCGGTCATAGGACCCCAGGATGCCTTGCCGGGGTCAAACTTGAGTATCTGCAGCGATGAAATCAGGTAACTCTCAAATTTCAGATCATCCACTCCTGCAATCGGGGCGTATTCGCCGATGAACAATACGGGATCTGTATCTGAATTTGTCATCAGTTTTTGATAATCAAGTGCGTAGGGGTAGTATGATTCTTGTGATTCTCCATATCCGACGAGAACCTTCGCATCAGCTTTGGTGAGCAGTAAATGAGAGAATTCCTGGTAGCCTCCAGCTTGGCCGTCCAGCTTGTTTTCATGTTCGAAGGCCACCCTGATCCGCTTCAGCCAAATTGTATCGGCTTTATTCCATGTGCAGCAATTTTTAGGTACAAGATCTTCTCTGCTGTAAAAAGCATAATCGAGAGAGTAGTACTCCGGCTGCACAAGCAAGGACAATCTATCGGCCAATTCGAAAACAGTGCTGCGAATGTAGGATGTCATGGTCTTATTGGACCGAAAGGCAGCGCAATACTCAGTATACGAATCCTTGATGATTTCAAGCCAAAGGCGATGAATTTCCTGCAACCTCTCAACAGCCTGTGTCTCCATGCACAATACCCCCAAATACGTATCTGCTTTGAGGGTATCACTTTTCTCTCGTGAAAGAAAGGAAATCCCTCCTGTGGTTGATGTGGGCCTTTTTGGATATCCAATTTGCATGAGATGGATGAATGAAATGCTCTGTAGACCTGCTGCCCGAAGTTGCCCTGCAACTTGAATAATCTTGGTTTCCAAGCATTCCTGCATATCTCGAGTGAAGCATATCCGAATAAAAGCAACCTTATTGCGTATGTTGGATCGGGTGAGGTCCTGAGGGTAAAGAAAGTGGTTCCGAATTATGAAGGCACTGAAATGATTGGCTTCCCTTGTTGACCAAGGCCTATCGGCCTCCGACCAACTTTGCCGGTACATCGGCATCTCCAGTCCTCTATCAGTTTCTGTGGTTGGAGTCTTGACAAACCCTATTTGATAGGGTTAATATTAGGTGGTTTATGGTTTTATTTCTTGAATTTGTCATGATGCCGGAGTTCGATCGACAATGGAAACGCCTCGGACTTGGCGATGAGGATCTTCGAAGACTTCAGAAGCAGTTATTGGAGAATCCTAAGGCAGGCAGTGTGATAAGAGGCACCGGAGGGTTACGTAAGGTGCGGATTGCTTTCCCTGGGCGTGGTAAGAGCGGGAGTGGTCGGGTAGCGTATGTGGATTTCACACCGTATAGGACAATTTATTTGATTACGGCATATGCAAAAGCAGACAAGGATACTCTGTCGGCTGTGCAAAGAAATGAAATCGCAAATATGATTGCCATGCTTGAACGAAGTATGAAGAAACAGGAGCTGCACAAATGAGTGTATATTCGAGTATAAAGCAGGGGCTTGATGAAGCCGTCAAATATCAGGATGGAAAGGTCAATGCAAGGAAGATCCGAATTGTTGTAAAGCCGGTGGAGACATTCAGTGGTGAGGATATCAAGAGAATCCGTCAGAATGTTGGTTTGAGCCAGGTTGTTTTCGCATCCTCCCTTGGGGTGTCAAAGAAGACGGTAGAAGCATGGGAGTGCGGCAGAAATACTCCCGAAGGGCCTTCACGCAGGCTTCTTCAGTTGATCAGGGACTATCCTGAGATGATTGATCAATACCTGGTCAAAGCATAGCTGATGGTACTTTGGACGCTTAGACCTGCCTACTAAAGTCACGGCTCATTCCGGGGCGTTTAATTCCGAACAACGACCCAAACAGCAGCTTGGCTCTCAGGCACAAAAACACTCATCTTACGATTCCTGTGGACTTTTTGGAATCCGTACCTGGCACCGATGGTTATAGTCAATGTACATACAAAGCATTTACATTAGACATGTAATTTACTATACTTGAAGTGAGGATTAGGATGAGAGGAGAATATAATATGGCAGGAAAAGCTGACACCAGTATGACGATACGGATGAACCGGGATGTAAAACAGCAAGCACAGCAGATTTTTTCCGACCTTGGGATGGACATGTCTACAGCAATCAATATTTTTTTAAGGCAGGCAATCAGTTTCAAGGGCCTTCCTTTTGAAGTAGCTCTTCATACTCCCAACGAAGTTACGTTGGCTGCAATGGATGCGGCTGAACATGACAAAGACATGCATGGCCCTTTTGAAAGTGTTGCCAGTTTGATGGACGCCTTGGATGCTTAAGCTGGAATTTACAGGTCAGTTTAAGAAAGACTATAAATTGGCGATTAAGCGAGGTTGTAATCCAAGTAAGTTGGAGCAGGTCATCACGCTTTTATGCAATGAGCAGCCGTTGCCGGAGGTCTACAGAGATCATGCGCTTGTCAATTCCAGAAACTACACAGGTATGCGAGAATGCCATATTCAGCCGGATTGGTTACTTGTTTACAAAGTTGTTCAGCAAGCACTTATCCTGAAATTGATTAGAACTGGAACGCATAGCGATTTGTTTTGAGACTTCTTCAATAACAACGAGAATCATCAGATTGCAACAACCCTGCTTTTGCGATTATCTTGCATGACAAAAAAAGCCAAAGGTTGACCATTACTGATCAGCCTTGTGGGTTTATTGGAACTTGTACCCGGAACCCTGTTTCTCAAAACCCTTGACTTAAACCGCTATCTTGCGATTCCTTTGGTTTTTTGGAATCCATACCTGGTTTCGATGCTTGTTTATTATAGTAAAATTATACATACATATGGTATGAAAAAATAAAAAAAGATAAACTTGACTTCAGTTTATATATTGAACATAATACAGAGTATATGTATGGATATTTTATATATAACGAACTGGAGGATGTATGGCTGCATTGGATTCAAGTATGCAGGAAGGATTGCTCGTTGATAGAGCATGGTTTGGCCGGCAGGGGATAGAATCTACTGCCGTGGATTATTACCTCCGTTCCGGCAAAATTGAATCTTTGGTGCATGGTCTCTACAGAAAACCAGGGCCGCCGTTGAAATGGCAACAGGTCGTGTACTCGCTGATTGTACTCGGTCATGATGTTCATGTCGGACACTTGACTGCCTTGAGTTATCACGGGTATGAGCATACCTTGAAGCTTGGTGTTGCACAGCGTATTAGATTGTACAGTACCCGGAGTCTTCCGTCATGGGTTGGGAAGGTGGATATCGGTCCTGGCTTCATCAAGATGAAACGCAATCTGTTTCCCGATGGTTCAATCGGGCTAATTAACGTTTCATTCGGGACATGGGATTGGCCGATACCGTATTCATCTGCTGAACGTGCGTTTATCGAATTGGCAAGCACCCTTGAGACACGAGAAGACATCCTGCAGGCAAAATTAATGTTGGAAGGAGCTGCCAACCTGCGGCCTATGCTTTTGCAGTCACTCTTGGAAGCTTGTGGCAATATACAAACGAAGCGATTGTTTCTTTGGCTTGCCAGGACCATAGGTCACCCTTGGTATAAGCATATCGACATATCCCGGATCAACCTGGGGACTGGAAAACGTCAGGTAGTAAGCGGGGGTACTCTTGATGCTCAGTTTTTAATCACCGTACCCAAGGAGGTCCAGGATGGACAACAAGAACCCCTATTTTAGGCAAGTTGAACTATTGGTTCGTATTCTGCCTTTGGTGGGAGAGCATCCATGTTTCGCTCTGAAAGGGGGGACTGCAATCAATTTGTTCTACCGGAATATGCCACGTCTTTCTGTTGATATCGATTTGGTGTACGTGCCGATAGGGGAGCGGGCACCATCGCTCGATACGATGACCCGGAATCTCAAGGGAATAGGTGATACTGTAATTGCACGGATTCCCAGTGCCAAAATCACATACTCTTCATTGAACCACACTGATTATATTAACCGATTGTTCATCGAAGCGGGGCGGGCAGTTGTAAAAGTAGAATTGTCACCAGTATTGCGGGGGACAGTATTTGAGCCTACTGTGATGAGAATAACTAAGGCTGCTGAGGAGATATTTGGATTTGCTGAAATACCGGTGGTATCGTTTGAGGATTTGTTTGCAGGAAAAATTATGGCTGCGCTGGATAGGCAGCATCCAAGGGACCTCTATGATATCAAGGGGTTACTCGAGGGAGAGGGAATCTCTGCCAGAATGAAGGAAGCTTTCATCGTGTATCTACTCTCGCATAATCGGAGGATTGTTGAAATTCTCAATCCAAACTTACTTGATATCAAGCAAACCTATGAGACCGACTTTGTTGGTATGACGACCGATCCGATTGCTCTGACGGATCTGATGGAGACAAGAGCCGAATTGATTCGGATTGTGCATTCCCTACTTGATGCACGGGACAAACAGTTCCTCATCGATTTTAAGAAAGGCCATCCAGATTGGTCCTACTTCAGCGTTCCTCACATCCAAGACCTTCCTGCCATCAAATGGAAGATGCACAATCTCGGTCAGACTGATGCTTTTCAAAGGCGACTCATGGTCGATAAGCTTAGAAGTAATTTAGATTGGTAAAGGAAAACTCTATGTCTGGATGGAGCTGTAAACCAATAAGGTCGTAGTCAGTGAAAAAAGTGTCTCCAAATCGAGCTCCTGTCCATCGAAAAGTGTCTACCAAAACGTACGCATAGCAAACCAAAGGCTGACCATTTCTGATCAGCCTTTGGTTTTATTGGATAGTGTACCTGGAACCCTGTTTCTCAAAACCCTTGATTCAAACCGCTATCTTGCGATTCCTGTGGAACTTTTGGAATCCGTACCTGGTACCGATGGTTGTCGCATCCGCAAGCCGAGTTTCTCAGCATCAGGTTTTGATATCATGAGCCAGTCCTTCGCAAGTTTTCTTAAGCTTTTTAAATGCGTGGATATACGTATTGATGACACGCCCTACAATTGCATTAGCCACTGCAATATTGTAGGTATGGCTGCTCAGGTTGCGATCACGTATCATCTCCATCCAAGTTTCCCCGTCTTCAATCAGACCAACGGCAAAAGCTTCTCGAACAGTGTCTTTTGAACCATAAAGTTGTTGAGTTCCCTGATCTTTAAGATAATCGCGGAGAACATTCCAACCCAATTCATGGGTGTTTTCAAAACAGTGAACAACTCCGTATTGTTCCAATGTACTCAGAAGTCTTTGGTTTGCCAGTGAGACGGCAGCATCCAATTGGTCGAGAGCCCGATTGTAATTTGATAGACGCTGAATCCAACGGATATCTTGTTGTTCTTCTATATGCATGCTTCTCCTGTATGCAAGTATGGCATGAAAATGGTTTTCTCTCAATTCTCATCATCTCTCTTCCAAAGAGAGATGCAGAAGCTGCCTTTCCCAATGAGAATGGGAAGTTGGCTGGAACATCATAAAGGAGCTTATCGGCAGGAAGGGAAGTGAGGTGGCTAATACGTCTGGATGGAGTGTTAACCAAAATGGTCGCAGTCAGTGAAAAAGTGTCTCCAAATCGACTCCTGTCCATCAAAAAGTGTCTACCAAAACGTACGCATAGCAAACCAAAGGCTGACCATTTCTGATCAGCCTTGTGGGTTTATTGGATGTTCGCCTCGGATTATTCCGGGGCGTTTCTTACTGAATAGCGACCCAAGCAGCAGCTTGACCTTTAGGCTCAAAACAAGCCAAAGGCTGACCATTTCTGATCAGCCTTGTGGGTTTATTGGATGTTCGCCTCGGATTATTCCGGGGCGTTCCCATCTGAACAGCGACCCAAACCGCAGATAGACCCTTGGGCTCAAAACAAACCAAAGGCCAATCATTTCTGATCAGCCTTGTGGGTTTATTGGATGTTCGCCTCGGATTATTCCGGGGCGTTCCCATCTGAACAGCGACCCAAACCGCAGATAGACCCTTGGGCTCAAAACAAACCAAAGGCCAATCATTTCTGATCAGCCTTGTGGGTTTATTGGATATTCGCCTCGGATCGTTCCGGGGCATTCCCATCTGAACAGCGACCCAAACCGCAGATAGACCCTTGGGCTCAAAACAAACCAAAGGCTGACCATTTCTGATCAGCCTTGTGGTTTTATTGGATAGTGTACCTGGAACCCTGTTTCTCAAAACCCTTGATTCAAACCGCTATCTTGCGATTCTTGTGGACCTTTTGGACTTTGTACCTGGTACCGATGGTTCTCCCTCAAGGACGCCCAAGGGGCAAAGGCTGCAGCATCCTCGCTGGGGATGTCACTGGCGACCTTCTACCGACACTGCAAAGAGAACCTTGGCAAAGGAGGGGACGAACCCTTCGTGTGAGAAGGCTACTCTCATAATTAATTACGAGAAGGAGCCGAGCAAACCGGTCTTGGGGTTGTCGCCTCAAGGCAGCTGAATGAATTGTGCATCATCTCTTGACCGGACCGGGAGAAAAGAAAGGAGGAGTAATGATTGAATGAACTGAGGAGAGACCGATATTGACAGGAAGGGATATGAGGTGGACTATAAGTCTGGATGGAGCTGTAAACCAATATGGTCGCAGTCACTGAGAAAGTGTCTCCAAATCGAGCTCCTGTCCATCAGAAAGTGTCTACTAAAACGTACGCATAGCAAACCAAAGGCCGACCATTTCTGATCAGCCTTGTGGTTTTATTGGATACTGTACCTGGAACCCTGTTTCTCAAAACCCTTGATTCAAACCGCTATCTTGCGATTCCTGTGGAACTTGTGGACTTTGTACCTGGTACCGCTGGTTTGTGAAGTGATTCCTTATTCCTGCATGATACTACAGCCTAAAGGCCGATGGTACAAAAAAGTGGCATAATCCATTACAAACAACAACGCCCGGTCTTGTGTCACCAAAACCGGGCGTTGCAGGGTAATGAACGTTATTGCTTGAGAAGACGGGAGCCGTCGAACTCCTGTTTGACCTGCTCGTAGCTTTGCAGGTTTCCTATGTCCCAGCGCTTTCCGGGCATGGGATAGGCGTAGACGGAAGTATGGCTGCACAGCCATGCTATGAAGGAGCCGGGAGCGTCGGTGTTGCACCCTGATTCTATGGCCTTGCGTATGAGAGGAAGGTCCTCCCTCTTGTAGACATAGAAGGGAGGGACGGCCCAGTTGCTCTTGGGCTCCCTGGGTTTCTCCTCCATCAACAACACCTTGTCCGAAGAATCAATGGTTGCCACGCCTGTTCTCTGCAGTGCCGTCAAGGAAGGTTCATAGTGGCGCATGATGCAGGTGGACTGCTTTCCTGTAAAGAAGGAGACAAAACCGGAGAGGGAGAAATCCAGGAGGTTGTCCCCTGCCAGGACGAGCAGGTCCTCGTCGATTTCCTGCTCTTCTATGTGAATGTCAAGGAGTTTTTCCCCCTACAATTGCATTAACCACTGCAATATTGTAGGTATGGCTGCTCAGGTTGCGATCACGTATCATCTCCATCCAAGTTTCCCCGTCTTCAATCAGACCAACGGCAAAAGCTTCTCGAACCGTGTCTTTTGAGCCATAAAGTTGTTGAGTTCCCTGATCTTTAAGATAATCACGGAGAACATTCCAACCCAATTCATGGGTGTTTTCAAAACAGTGAACAACTCCGTATTGTTCCAATGTACTCAGAAGTCTTTGGTTTGCCAGTGAGACGGCAGCATCCAATTGGTCGAGAGCCCGATTGTAATTTGGTAGACGCTGATTCCAACGGATACCTTGCTGTTCTTCCATATGCATGCTTCTCCTGTATGCAAATATGGCATGAAAATGGTTTTCTCTCAATTCTCATCATCTCTCTTCCAAAGAGAGATGCAGAAGCTGTCTTTCCCAATGAGAATGGGAAGTTGGCTGGAACATCATAAAGGAGCTTATCGGCAGGAAGGGAAGTGAGGTGGCTAATACGTCTGGATGGAGCTGTAAACCAATAAGGTCGCAGTCAGTGAAAAAAGTGTCTCCAAATCGAGCTCCTGTCCATCGAAAAGTGTCTACTAAGCTTGAATTCGTAACCGGTTTTCTTACCATATGCTCGGGCACTTGTCGAAGTGCTTCTTTTGCGGCTTGACCTTGATCAGATCATAGCACAGGTTCTGCTTCTTCTTCGATTCATATGGGACCATGTCGCCATTGTCATACAGCTTGCACTTGTGGTTTCTCAATGCTCCAAGAGCCTCGGAGGTCGTCATCCGCTCATTAAGGAACAGCCTCTGAAGAAGGTGGCAGATGATCACGGCGAGGAATGAGACGAACACATGGCCGTCGAACGTCTCCTCGCTGTGAAGGCCGAGCTGTAAAAGCTCGGCACTGCCCTTTGCAATGTCAAAAACCTGTTCGATCTGGCCTCTGGTATAATAGAGGGGAAGGATCTCGGATGGGTCAAGCTCTTCTGAAGAGACCATCATGAACGTCCCGCACATGCTCCTAATCCTTTCAAGCTCCTCCCGATTCACCTTGTCCTCTATCGGGCCCGACAGGGCCTGTGCAGACTCTAGGCCCTGCATCTTCGTGTCAAGGACTATGTATGAATAGGCTTCGATGCTTTCAGCCAGAACACAGGGGACCTTCTTTATGTAGAGAACACGCCCATTGAAGGAGACGAGGTTTGCGGCATCCTCCAGCCCCGGCCTGTTGCGATTGAAAATCTCTTTGTACAGCTTCCGGTTCTTCTTGATCCTGGTCACGAATGCTATCTTCTTCTCATGCAACAATCTGATGTTGGCATCAGTATAGTAGCCGGCATCAAGGATTGCGAAATCCGTGCATACTCCCACCCTCTCGAGGTCGTCGATGGTGTTTGCTATCGTGGATGCGTCTATTATGTTGCCGCTGATGGTCCTTGCAGCAAGGGGAAGCCCTGTATTCCTTTCGCAGACGTAGATGAGCCTTGCCCCTTCATCGCATGACCCGTCATGATTCCAGACCTCCCTCTTGTCCATGGAGATTGCATTCGGCATGCCGGTGCTGTCTATGAGTATCCCGTGTATGCCGCTTCCGGACAGGACGGCCTCCATATACTTCCTTGTGAAACGGAGCTGGAGGTCGGGATCTGAAAGCTTTCTATACAGCTTGCTTATCTTGCTGCCAGACGGAACCGCATCGGGATACATCAAGCAAACGTAGCTTCCGTCCCACCAATCCCTCATATGCTCCCTTGCTTCGCCCTTGAGGATGTAGAAATAGACAAGCGACAACCAAAGGCTGACCATTTCTGATCAGCCTTGTGGGTTTATTGGATATTCGCCTCGGATTATTCCGGGGCGTTCCCATCTGAACAGCGACCCAAACCGTAGATATACCCTTGGGCTCATAGCAAGCCAAAGGCCGACCATTTCTGATCAGCCTTGTGGGTTTATTGGATGTTCGCCTCGGATTATTCCGGGGCGTTTCTTACTGAATAGCGACCCAAGCAGCAGCTTGACCTTTAGGCTCAAAACAAACCAAAGGCTGACCATTTCTGATCAGCCTTGTGGGTTTATTGGATGTTCGCCTCGGATTATTCCGGGGCGTTTCTTACTGAATAGCGACCCAAGCAGCAGCTTGACCTTTAGGCTCAAAACAAGCCAAAGGCTGACCATTTCTGATCAGCCTTGTGGTTTTATTGGATACTGTACCTGGAACCCTGTTTCTCAAAACCCTTGATTCAAACCGCTATCTTGCGATTCCAGTGGAACTTTTGGAGTTTGTACCTGGTACCGCTGGTTTTGAAAGCGGCAGCAAAGTGGTCTCGAGCTACAAGGACTACGACAGGGTCAATCATCTCAACAACGTCAACAGCTTTCATTCCCTGATTGAGCGATGGTACAACAAGATGGGTGGGGTTGCCTCCAAGTACATCAACAGGTATGCAGCTCTCTTCAATATCAGGTTCCAGGTTGGCAGGATGGATCCAAGCGAGGCTCTTCTGCTGGTCAAATCAAGGTTGAGAGGAATCAAGGGCAACAGCTTTGTGACAATCGAAAGGCTCAAGCAAGAAAAGCTGTTCAGCCCGCCTGAATTGAGATGGGAAGCAGGGCAAACGGCATGAAGTCACTATTTGTTAAAAACAGCCTTGATTTTTATGTATTATTTGTTAAAGTTACAGTCCATGTAGTCTCGTAGTCTGCACCAGCGCTTGCTGCCATCCACTCATCAGAATCCATAGTAATTATAAACTCTTTACTTGCCACTCTCATCCCAGTCACTGCAGCAGATCCTTCTGAAAAAAATGTAATTAGCTTGCCAGTCTCACTTTTAGAAACTTCCGTATCAGTTCCGTCGATAGTTACTTTATAACCAATACTATCGCTACCAGTTGAAGATACCATTGGTGTCATTGATGTTGAGATAGTGACATATCCTTTCTGGTTATTTAAATAGTTCATGTACAATGTCTCAGTCAGATCTGATTCAGAGAAGAGAACAGTTTTTATAGGTTTTAATCCAATAAAAGCTGCAATTTTTTGACCGAGAGATCCACCAAAAATACCCTCATTTGCAATTTTGAGTCCATATCTTGCATCAATAGTAGTGGTGAGAGTCAAGATTTCTTCAGTGTCATTGTCGAGGTCATCATATATCGAAGCCGCCCACACACCAACCATTCCGATTACCAGGACCAACAAGATAGCGATTGTCTTTTTCATTTTTTCCTTCCTTTTAGGAGCTCCTTTGCTGCTCCTGTGCAAGTTTCGTTTTAGCTGCTCTTTCCCTGAGCACACTTGTATAATAGGAACAAAAGAGACTTATGTCAATACTAAAAATAAAAAAGTAGAAAAATTTTGAAATATTTTTTAAGTATTTTATAAATGCATATAATAAATAGAAATAAAAAAATAATCTTATGCACCTACTTGTGACAACAGGCTGTACATAGTAGCAAACTAGCAAAACAGACGATGCAAGAACAATTCCTATTAGAGGTATTTCATGTTAGTAAACAGACGACATACGTTAGAAGTAGAGCAGAAGATGTAACAATAGCATTTGCACTATTGGTGTATGTTTATTCACTCTGACTCATGAAAAAGCCTGTTTTGACCGCAAAATTATTCAATTGGCGTAAAAAATGAAGAAACTTCTTGGAAAGTTACAGAAATTTTTACGTATAAATACACTTTTTACTTGTACAGATACGACAGAGAACGCAATAATAATTCATCTATGTATATGGAGGGCTCTTGTTATGAAGAAACTAACTGTGTGCTTGTTGGTTCTGTTGCTAGCCTCTTCCGTGCTCTTTGCCGCTGGTGGGGCGGAACAGAAGAGTGGGGCAAAAGAAATTGTGATCGGAGTATTCGAACCCCTCACAGGTGAAAACGGCGGCGGCGGCTACCAGGAAGTCCTGGGCATGCGCTACGCCAACAAAGTGTACCCCACTGTGAAAATCAACGGTGAGACCTACAGCGTAAGACTCGTCGAAGCTGACAACAAGTCTGACAAGACTGAAGCCGTCACCGCGGCCCAAAGCCTTATCTCAAGCGGCGCATCAGTCATTCTCGGCTCCTATGGTTCTGGCGTCTCGATCGCAGCCGGCGACATCTTCCTTGACAACAAGGTACCCGCCATCGGCGCATCGTGCACGAACCCCCAGGTAACCCTTGGTAATGACTATTACTATCGCGTATGCTTCCTCGACCCCTTCCAGGGCACCGTCATGGCCAACTTCGCTTGGCAGGAAGGTGCGAAGAAGGCAGCAGTCATCACCCAGCTCGGTGACGACTACTCCTCCGGTCTCGGAAACTTCTTCCTCCGTGCGTTCAAGGAACTGGGCGGCAGCGTCGTCAGCGAACAGCAGTTCCAGACCAACACCACCGACTTCAAGTCGATCCTGACCAACATCAAGGCAGCAAACCCTGACGTAATCTTCGCCCCGTCCTCCATCGCCACCGCCCCGCTCATCATCAAGCAGGCACGCGAGCTGGGTATCACGGCCAAGATCATGGCCGGCGACACCTGGGAGAACTCTTCTATTATAGAGAACGCAGGCGCGAGCGCTGAAGGCGTCGTCCTGTCCACGTTCTTCGACGATGCAGACCCTGCAACCGCCGAAGCAGCGAAGTTCATCGAAGGCTTCAAGAAGTACCTGGTCGAGAACAAGCAGCCGGACATCATCCCTGCAGTCTCCGCCCTCGGCTACGATGCCTACATCACAGCCCTGAAGGCCATCGAGATGGCAAATTCCTCCAAGGGCCCCGCCATTCGCGATGCATTGGCCAAGGTTGATGTGGAAGGCGTAACCGGACGTATCACATTCGACCAGAACGGCGATGCCGACAAGGACATGGCATTCATCAAGGTCGTTGAGAACGGCCAGTTCAAGTTCCTCAAGACCGTCAGCGTCATCTAAGCTCTGTTTCTTTGGCTGGGACAGATGTCCCAGCCAAGTCTCTTTTTTTTGTAGTCTGCTTTCTCTCTCTTATTAAGTATTGGCATTTGGTTTTGTATTTGCCCTATGTTTAGCTTGACTCAGGTATGGAGAACTACTGATGAGTATGACAACAATCCTGCAGCACTGCCTGACAGGAATTTCCCTGGGAGGAGCGTATGCCTTGATAGCCATCGGCTATACGCTGGTCTACGGCATCCTCCGGCTGATCAACTTCGCCCATGGCGATATCTTCATGATGGCAGGTTACTTCATGATCTTCTCGCTTGCCAGCTTCCCCTGGCCGGTGGCCATTATCATCACGCTCGTGGTTACGACCGCGATGGGAATCGCCATTGAACGGATGGCGTACAAGCCGCTTCGCAGCAGCCCGCGCATGTCGATCATGATCAGCGCCATCGGTGTCTCCTATCTGTTGCAGAACCTCTCGACGTATTTGTTCACCGCCATTCCCCGCGGGTACCCGGAGATTCCCATTCTCAAGAGAATCTTCCAGATGGGAGAACTCTCCGCCTCCTTTGTCACCATCCTCACCCCGGTGCTGACCATAATTTTGGTAGTCATCCTGATGGTACTGGTCAACAGGACCAAGACCGGTATGGCCATGAGGGCGGTGAGCAAGGACTTTGAAACCGCAAAACTCATGGGGATCAACATCAACAGGGTCATCTCGGTGACCTTCGCCATCGGCTCCTTCCTCGCCGGTGTCGGTTCCATTCTGTACTTTACAGACCGCATGTCGGTCACGCCGTTCTCCGGAACGCTTCCGGGCCTCAAGTGCTTCGTAGCCGCCGTATTCGGAGGAATCGGGAACATCCCCGGTGCCGTCGTAGGAGGCTTCTTCATCGGCATCGTCGAGACCCTGCTCGTAGCCCTCGGCTACTCAACCTTCTCCGACGCCTTCACCTTCTTCCTCTTGATCGTGATGCTGCTCGTACGACCGACCGGACTGTTCGGCGAAAAAACGGTGGAGAAAGTATGATCAAGATCAAACGAAACAACATCTATACCCTGGTCACGCTGGCGCTGCTGCTGGTCTTCCTCTACTGGCTCAACGCCAACAGACTGCAGAACGGCATGCTTGTCTCGGTTCTGCAGAAGGGAGTTATTCTGGCACTGGTCGCCGTCTCGATGAACCTGCTCAACGGTTTTACCGGGCTGTTCAGCCTCGGACAAGCCGGTTTCATGTCCATCGGCGCTTATACCACCGCAATCCTGCTCATCCCGGTGCAGAACCTCGATGGTGTCTACTACATGAACGGCGTACACCCTGCAATACGCGCACTCAAGGAGTTGGTTGCATCCTCTCCCGAGTTAGTCAGGATAGTGTTTCCCTTCATCGCCTTGCTTTTGGGCGGACTGTTGGCAGCCTTCGCAGCAGCCATCGTCGGCGTCGCAGTACTTCGACTGAAGAGTGACTATCTGGCCATCGCAACGCTGGGCTTGTCGGAGATTGTCCGTGCAATCTTCTCTTCGCCGCAGTTCGACCAGATCACCAACGGCTCCTACGGCCTGAACAAGATTCCCAACTTCCCGCCGATGCTCTGGGGAGCCATACCTTCTCTTATTACACCGTTCATAGTCGTAACCTTCTGCATCATCTTCATCATGCTGTTGATCAAGAGCTCCTACGGAAGAGCCTTCAAGGCGATCCGCGAGGATGAGATTGCAGCCGAGGCCATGGGAATAAACCTGTTCAAGCATAAGTCGATGAGCTTTATCATCAGCTCCTTCTTCTCGGCTGTCGCAGGCGGACTGCTTGCCATGTACATGCGCTCGATCGAGGCGAAGACCTTCTCCATCACGCTGACCTATGACATTCTTCTGATCGTCGTCATCGGAGGAATCGGAAGCGTCACCGGTTCTGTGCTCAGCGCCTTCCTGGTGACTGCAGCAAAAGAGTGGTGGCTGCGTTTCTTCGACCAGCCGCTGACCATAGGAACCTTTGAAGTCCCGCTCTTCCGCACCGGCTTCAGAATGGTCATATTCTCCATCCTGCTGATGATCGTCGTCCTGATCTACCGCCGTGGTCTGATGGGAACCAATGAGTTCAACTGGGATCGAATCATCAATCGATTCAAGAAGAGAAAAGGAGGCCAGGCATGAGTGACATCCTCCTGAAGACCGAACACATAACCATGCAGTTCGGCGGCGTGGTCGCCGTCGATGACTTGAACATCGAAATTCCCAAGGACAAGATTACCGCCCTCATCGGTCCGAACGGTGCCGGCAAGACAACCGCCTTCAACGTCATCACCGGCGGCTACCAACCTTCCAACGGTAGGGTTACCTTCGACGGAATGGTCATCGGTGAGAACTATCCCCGTTCGAAGATGAAGAAGATCTACAACGGTACCTACAAAACACCGTTTGAGAAGCAGGTGGTCAACACCCCGGACAAGATCACGCGCCTTGGCATGGCCCGTACCTTCCAGAACATCCGTCTCTTCAAGGACCTCACCGTCTTTGAGAACGTCCTGATCGCAAAGCACTGCCATATAAAGGCAGGGCTCTTCTCCTCCACCTTCCGCCTTAATAGAGAGGAAGAGCTGAGGATGCATCAGGATACCGAGGCGCTCTTGGAGCGGGTGGGGCTGCTTGGCAGCCGCGATGAGAAGTCCTCATCGCTTCCCTACGGCAAGCAGCGCAGGCTGGAGATCGCCCGCGCTTTGGCAACCGGGCCCAAGCTGTTGTTGCTCGACGAGCCTGCGGCAGGTATGAACCCGAAGGAAACCGAGGAACTTTCACTGTTTATCAAGGAGATCAAGGACTCGTTCAAGCTGACCGTCTTCTTGATCGAACACCATATGAACCTGGTCATGGATATCTCGGACACCATCTATGTCCTTGACTATGGCAAGACCATAGCCCAGGGAACACCGGCAGAGGTGCAGAACAATCCTGCCGTCATCAGGGCATACTTGGGGGTGGATGAAGCATGAGTGTATTGGAAATCCAGGACTTGAAAGTCTGTTACGGTGGTATCGTGGCCCTCAACGGCATCTCCTTCTCTGTCGATGAAGGGAAGATCGTCACCCTCATCGGAGCAAATGGTGCCGGTAAGTCCACGACCCTTCGTTCGATCATGGGCTTGGTTCCCATTACCAGCGGGACCATCACGTACAACGGTGTGAAGCTCAACGGCATGGACACCCGTAAGATTGTGGAAATGGGCTTGGTGCTGGTTCCCGAAGGCCGCAGGGTCTTCCCGAACCTCACGACGCTTGAGAACCTGAAGATCGGGGGGTATCTGCAGGACAAGGTTCATGAGCAGCAGAACCTCGAGCGCGTCTATGAACTCTTCCCGCGCCTGCAGGAACGCCATTGGCAGCTTGCCGGAACGCTCTCCGGCGGTGAGCAGCAGATGCTGGCCGTCGGAAGGGCCCTGATGGCCAATCCGAAGATGATCATGATGGATGAGCCGTCCCTCGGCCTTGCCCCTCTGGTGGTCAAGGACATCTTCTCCATCATCAAGAAAATCAACGAGGCTGGTGTGACCGTCCTGCTCATCGAGCAGAACGCCAACGTCGCCCTGAGAACCGCCCACACCGGTTATGTCATGGAGACAGGGAACATCACCCTCGCAGGGCCGGGCAAGGAACTGCTGGAGAACGAGGCCATCAAGGTCGCCTACCTGGGCAAGTCCAAGTAGCGAAGAGCTTCAATCAATGAGTGCATAAGACAAGGAGGGGGAGACCCCTCCTTGGTGTGTGGTTTACCTATTGCTACCAGTTTTTAGCTTTCCTGTTGTAACAGCAAGACATACTCCTTGAAGTCTTCTTGATTCAGCTCAAGATACACATCCTTCTGCGGCAATATTTCAATTGGGAATTGCTCACATTCATAAAATTCGCTTGAATCGGATTGTTCCGGCCACTTGCAGTACATTTTTCTTGTACCCTTCGTCGTGAGCAAGGTGGAAAGGGTGGTTGAATCGTTGATAAGACTGATCAAATCGGCAGTAGTTGCTTCTACCACAAGCCACTCATAGTCTGGATGCCAACTGACGCACGCACAAAGATAATGATTGCCCATTGTATCGCGCAAGCTGAACACCAAGGGCAATGTATTATATGAGAGAAACGTTCGGTCTAGTGAGAGATTGCCCCATGGGCTGTTTTGGAAATACTCTCCAGAATGTTCCATTATACTACCTCAAAATCTGTGAAAGGGGCCATTCCTGCAAATATCCACCAATCAACATGTGAATTCCCTTTCTTGACAGACCAATCATTCGTACGTGCCCAAAGACCTGTTCCCCTACGGATAATTCTAGCTGCCAAGGAGGCTGGAGGCTGGTGTTTTTTTAGCAAGCACAACGTTTTATGTGCATCCTCTCTTATAGTATAACAAGAAACAGACCTGATCGATAGTCCCGGTGATTTCGATGCGGTACACTGCGTCACTTCTTTCGAAGTGCAACGCTGCGGGCTGTTTTGCATAGATTGCAAGTAATGATTCGAATGGAAAGGCATTTAGGAATAGCTCTCTATATGTAATAAATTCTTGCATACAAACAATAATGCTGCATTATCATGAGAAGTCTATTCCCTTTACGGGGGAGTCTGATGTCGAAAGAATACTCACTGAAAGACGTTCATTGTGTGCATCCTGAATTGATCGTCAAGCCGAATGTACATAAGACAAGGAGGGGGAGACCCCTCCTTGGTGTGTGAAGAGGGAACTTCTTAAAATTCTAACTGAAATTACTGCATCTGGTTTTGTGTAAAATTTGATTAAAATCCCTAATATTAGAAAAAATTGATGAAATTTGATTAAAAACTAAGCAAAAAATTTTAAAAAATAGAAACTAAGAAAATTTTAATGAAATCTTGAGAAATCCTTGCTATCCTTTGAATGTATACGTGTGCAAGGAGAAACAGCATGACAACAGCAGACCTGAAAGCCTTGATTGAGCGTGTAGCAACTTTCCGAACTGAATCACAGACACTGGAAGTGAAGGCGGCACATGAAGGGAATCTCTACAACTCCTTGTCAAGTTTTTCCAATCAGGATGAAGGAGGAGTCATCCTTTTTGGTCTTGACGAGTCAAAGGGACTTGCAAAGGTCGGAGTCTACGACCCCTTTGATCTACAGAATAAGATTGTCGAGCAATGCAACGAGATGATTCCCAAAGTGAGGCCGCTCATTACCCTGTACGAAGAGGATGGAATGTATTTTCTGAGTGCAGAAATCCCTGCAATCGATAGTGTCGACCGACCATGTTATTACGCTGGAAAAGGAAGGCTGAAAGGTTCCTATATACGAGTAGGACAATCGGATGAACCAATGACTGAGTATGAGATTTTCAGTTATGAAGCGTTCAGAAAGAAATACCGAGAAGACATTCGCCCCGTTCAGAGAGCGAATGATGCTTCACTTGATAAGGATGCCTTGCAACGGTATCTTCTGAAACTACGCCAGAACAAACCCAATCTCTCAAAGCTGGATGACCAGCAAATATTGAACCTGATGAGCATGATTGTCGATGGAAGGCCGTCAATAAGTGCGATATTGCTTTTTTGCCCTTATCCACAGGCATACTTTCCTCAATTGGCCATTACTGCCATTTCAGTTCCAGGGACTATGATGGGCGATACCTCCATGTATCATGAACGATTCATCGACAACAAGCGCTTGGAAGGAAGCTTGGAGGAGATGCTTACAGGCGCACTCACATTCATCATGAACAATATGAAAGTAAGCACGATTGTTGACCCGGCCACAGGAAAGCGTACCGATAATACCGAGTATCCGATGGTTGCTGTCAGGGAAGCACTGCTGAACGCCTTGGTTCACAGGGACTACAGCATGCATACCGAAGGAATGCCCATCCAGGTAATTATGTATACTGATCGGATGGAGGTGAAAAACCCCGGCGGATTGTATGGCCGTTTGACTGTCGACCAGCTTGGAAAGGTTCAGCCGGATACGCGCAATCCTGTTCTGGCAACCACCATGGAGATTCTTTCGCTGACAGAGAACCGCTATTCAGGCATTCCAACCATCTACAGCTCGATGAGGGAAGCAGGAAATCCGGATCCCGTATTCGATTCATCACGCGGCTTTTTCACCGTTACCTTGTATAAACGGGCTTTCTTGGAGGACCACCACAGATCCATACCAAGTGAAGACATCTCTGCTATTGAGCACTCGATTCTGGAATTCTGCAAGGTTCCAAGGACCAGGGCCGAACTGGCTGCTCACTTCAGCTTTAAGTCAGTTTCGTACTTCTATTCGAAACATGTGCTTCCTTTGGTGGAGAGAAACCTGTTGGTCATGGGTAACCCCGATCGTCCGAAGAGTACGAATCAAACCTATACAGCAGCTTCATCCTTTCATTGAAAGGCCTCTTCTCACACCTCGTTCACAAACGCCCCATTACGGATAAGGGTGCTGATGCACAGCATCGCCGAGCCTATGACGCCGATGCTGTCACCGAACTTGGTGACATTCACATCGAAGTCGCTCTTGATCCAAGGCGTTGCCTCGGTGATGATGGCGCGCCTGATCGAGTCGACGTACTGCAGACCGAATTCACACAGGTTACCCCCGAGCACCACCGCCTTCGGGTCGTAGAACACAACAAGGCTTCCCACCATCGAGCCGATGGTGTGGGCGCTCTCGTCCACCATCTGGATGACCTGGCTGTCACGGCGCTTGATGGCCTCCTTGAGATCGGAAAACTGCAGATACCCCTTCTGTTCAACCACCTTCTGCAGAAACGTATTCTGCTTGGTGTGTGCCAAGAGCTCGGCTCGTTTGAGCAAGGCTCCGCCCCCGGCTATAGCCTCAAGGCAGCCTACTTTTCCGCACTTGCACTGCTGCGTGTTTCCATCGACGCGCATGTGCCCGATATTGCCGCTCATACCGCTGTTGCCCCGATAAATGCAACCCTGCATGATAAGGCCTGCACCGATGCCGGCTCCGAGCTTGACAAACAGAATATCCTTGCCCCGATACTGGTCCGACAGGAAGGCCTCTCCGAAGGCCATGGTATTCACTTCATTGTCCACAAAGACCGGGCAGGAGTAGAGCTTTGACAGCTTGGGTCCCACCGGATAGTGGTGCCACCCGGGCATGAACGCAGGGTGTACCGCATACCCACCGGCAAAATCAACCGGGGAGGGGAGTCCCACCCCGATGCCGAGGATATCGGTCACTCTTTCGGCCAGTGACTGTTGCAGAGCCTCTATCGCATGGGAGATCTGCTTGAGAATGGCATCGGGGCCATCGATGTAGTCGATGGTGATGCACTGTTCTTTCAGCAGGGTGCCCATAATATCGCAGGCCCCGACAGCACAGCAGTCGGCATCCATCTCGATGCCGATGAACAGGCCGCGGTTCTGATTGATGACCAGGCTCTTGCGCTTGTCCTGGCCCTCGACGGGTTTCTCCAAGAGAATCCCGTCTTCAAGCAGCTTGTCCACATTGGCGGTGATGGTACTGCGTGAGAATCCGCTGAGCCTGCTGAGCTCGGCCCGGGTAATGGTTTTTTCGTTCCATACAAGCTGGATAATGGTATGGATGGCAAGATTTGTAGAGCTGTCGGTGATTCTTTTCATACGCCCAGCATACTGCAAAATGTCTGGTATTGGTAGATGTAACAACATAGGTCGTGCAAAAAATGTTCGATGGTCGAACAAAAAAGTTTGACAAATGTAAAAACCTACCCTATGCTGAAGCTGTACCCGACAAGAAGCGACCCTTTTAAAGGAGCCGAACATGCAATTGCGACGAAAACATAAGGATTGGATATGGGCCTATCTCTTCATCGCCCCCACGGTATTGGGCCTGTATATCTTCTTCCTCTATCCAATGGTGAGTTCAGTCTTCATCTCCTTTACCAAATGGAATCATCTCAGTGCACCCCGGTACATCGGACTCTCAAACTACAAGCAGCTCTTTCAGGACCCAACCATCTGGCTTGAGTTCAAGAACACCATGTTCTTCGTACTCGTCTCCGTTCCCCTGACGGTGGGTATCTCGCTCTTTTTAGCCAGCGCCCTCAATAAGAAATACCTCTTGGGGAAGGGGCTGTTCAGGACGGTATTCTTTCTTCCCTATGTGATTCTTCCCGTCATAACCGCCCAAATATTCATGATCGTCTTCAACTCCCGCTACGGCTTGATCAACGGCCTGCTCAGGATCATGAACCTGCCTCAGCCGGCATGGTTCAGCAATGCACTCTTGACCCGGTTCGTCATTGTTTTGGTGACGCTCTGGGCGAGCATCGGCTATTTCACCGTCATCCTGTTGGCCGGACTACAGAACATCTCTCCCCAGTACTATGAGGCATGCGACATCGACGGAGGCTCGTGGTGGGTGAAATTCCAGCACATCACCTTCCCGCTGGTCACCCCGCAGCTTTTCTTCTGCCTGGTGCTGGCGATCATCAACAGCTTCAAGATGTTCGACTACATCTTTGTATTCGGCAAGAGTAATGTCATCGTCCGGGAGAACATCCGCACCATGGCCTTCGGCATCTATGAACGAGGATTCACCTATCTGGAGATGGGGTACGCATCCGCAGAAGCGATCATTTTCTCGCTGATTGTACTTACCGTAACCATTTTGCAGAATGTCGGACAGAAGCACTGGGTGCACTACAGCTGAGGAGGCAGGCGATGAAAAGACTGAATAAGAAATGGGGGATCAGCATCGGCTTCTTCGTACTTGCCGTATTCGCCCTCATCACCTTGGTACCCTTCTTCTGGATAGTCGTCTCTTCCTTCAAGACCTATCGTGAGACAGTGCAGATTCCCGTGGTGTTCTTCCCCGCCAGCTTCTCGAACTTTGAAAACTACCAGGAGCTGTTCGGCAGGCTCAACTTTCTCTCCTACTACAAGAACAACATCATCAACACCATCGGCATCACCTTCCCCCAGTTGTTTCTCTCCTCGCTTGCAGCCTATGCTTTCGCCCGCATCGATTTCCCCTTCAAGAATGTGATCTTCATCTCCCTGCTGCTGGCACTGATGATCCCCATCCAGATGATTCTCATGCCCCGTTACAAGCTCATTCTCGACTTGGGGCTCTTTGATTCTTATCTGGGCATCATCATTCCCAGCATCCCCAGCGTGACCACCACATTCTACATGCGCCAACAGATCATGAGCCTGCCGCGTTCACTGGATGAGTCGGCCTACCTCGATGGGGCGGGACACTTCAGGATCTTCTGGTCCATCCTGCTGCCGCTGTGCCACAGCGCCCTGCTTGCAACCGGCATCATGTGCCTGGTCTTCAGCTGGAACGACTTCCTCTGGCCGTTGGTCGTGATCAATTCTACACAGAAGTACACCTTGTCGATCGCCGTTGCAAACCTGCAAGGCCAGCACCTGACCAAGGACAACCTGCTGCTCACCGCAGCGGTGGTGGTCTCGCTCCCTATGGTGGTGGTCTTCATCATCAGCCAACGCTACTTCATCGAAGGCATCGCCTTGTCCGGAATTAAGGAATAAGTGAATTCACATCCGGAGTGTTCCGGATTGAAATACAAATGGAGGAAATTATGAAAAAGAGTCTGAGAATCGGTTTGGTGGCGTTGTTGCTCATCGCCATGTCCCTTAGCAGCGTGTTTGCGGCCGGAGGAGCCGAAGCAAAGCCGCAGGAAACGAAAACGATCAACTTCTGGTATTGGGACCAGAACGGTGAGGAAGTCTACAAGCAGATGATCGCCGAGTTCGAGGCCCAGAATGCAGGCGTCAAGGTAAACATGTCGATCATCCCCTGGGCCGACTACTGGACCAAGCTGCAGATGGCTCTGCCCACCGGTACCGGTCCCGATGTATTCTGGCTCAACCATCCCAATGCCGTGTCCTACCTGCCCACCGGCTTGGTCATGAACCTCGAGCCCTACAAGGACCAGATGAAGTTCGAGAATTTCAACTCCATCTATTACGAGCCGTTCATGCATGATGGAAACCGCTACGGCGTTCCCATTTTCTTCGACTCGGTCATCCTGTACTACAACAAGGCCATGTTCGATAAAGCCGGGCTTGCCTATCCCGACGACACTTGGACCTGGGACGACTATTTCAATGCAAGCGCCAAGCTGACGATCAAGGAGAAGGGCACCACCATCCAATACGGCACCATCGCCGACCCCGACATGCAAAGCGGTGCTTCCAACTTCATCCTGCAAAACGGGGGAACACTGTTCAGTGAAGACCGCATGCAGCTTGCGATCAACACACCCGAAGGAAGGGAAGCCGCCCAGTTCCTGCTCGACCTGATCTACAAGTACGGCTACTCTCCGAAGGTAAGCGAGATGCGTGAGATTACCAAAGCCACGATGTTCCAGTCCGGCATGGTCGCCATGATCACCAACCATACCGGAATCCTCAAGCAGTTCGCTGAAATCCTTGGACCGGACCTCGGCATTGCACCGATGCCCAAGCAGAAGCAGCGCGCCAGCATCTACCACAACCTGGGCTATGTCGCCTCTGCAAAGACCAAGCACCCTGAGGAAGTGATGAAGTTCATGGCCTACCTCGCCAGTGAAAGACATGCAACCATTCTTTCCAGCGTCTGGGCTCCCTGCTACAAGGGTGGAGCCGAGCTCTTCTTCAAGGAGTACAGCTGGCTCGACACCAAGGCGATCGTGGACACCGTCAATTACGGCTATCCGCTGCCGATTTCCGGCAAGAATGCAGGACCCATTTACACCTTGTTGAACAACGAGATGGACAAGGTATTCATGCAGCCGCAGCTTGGCAACGGCCTTGCAGAGATCGAGAAAGTGATCAACGCAGAAATCAACAAATAACTATGGTATCATCAGGTTGCGCCCCATCCGGGGTGCAACCCAATAATCCAGGGAGGGAAACAATGGAGCCTATTCGTGTAGCACTGCTTGGGGCAGGAAGTAGGGGAAGGCATGTGTATGCGGACTATGCACAAGCACATCCCCAGGAAATGAAGATTGTTGCGGTTGCAGAACCCAACGATGTCAAACGACAGTGCATCGTTGATGAGCATGGCATAGAAAAATCCTATGCAGTCAAGGATTGGCGTGACTTGTTTATCTCCAAGCAGAACTTCGATGCAGTGGTCATCGCCACCCAGGATTCGATGCATCGGGATGCAATTCTTGCAGCCATCGGCAAGCAGTACCACATTCTTTGCGAGAAGCCCATCGTCACCACCTTGGAGGACAGCAGGACGATAGCAGAGGCCGCCAAGGATTTCTCAAAGGTATTCGTCATCTCCCATGTACTTCGCTACTCCCCCTTCTTCACCCGCGTCAAGAAGTTGATCAGGGATGGGGAACTGGGAAGACTCATCGGCATCGAGCTGGATGAGTGCGTCGGACACATTCACATGTCCCACAGCTTTGTCAGAGGCCACTGGAACAACAGCAACACCTCGGCTCCCATGATTCTTGCCAAGAGCTGCCATGACATGGATATCCTGCTCTACCTGGCCGGCGCCGACTGCACGTCGCTCAGCTCCTACGGCGATCTCTACCATTTCAAGGAAGAGAATGCTCCGGTCGGCGCTCCGCTTCGGTGCACCGACAACTGCTCTCACTACGAGGCATGCCCGTATGCGGCACAAAAAATTTACCTTGGAAAAAATACCGCATGGCCGGTGAATGTCATAACCACCGATTTGTCCGTTGAAGGCAGGCTGAAAGCCTTGCAACAAGGCCCGTGGGGTCGCTGTGTCTACCACTGCGACAACAATGTGGTGGACCATCAGACGGTGAACGCACAGTTTGCAAACGGCGTTATCGCCACCTTCACCATGAGCGGGTTTACCATGACAACCCATCGTGGCCTCAGGCTGATGGGTACCCAGGCCGAGTTGATCGGAGATATGGAGAAGGGAATCATTACGATCAACTACTTCTCTTCACGGGATAAGAAAACCATTGAGATAGAAACCACCCGCGAGGGGCACAGCGGCAGTGACGAGCTGTTCGTCGCCGACTTTGTCCGCTTGGTACGCTCGAACAATACCAGCGGTGAAACACGTGTTGGATCGTCGCTTCAGAGTCACTACATGGCCTTCGCCGCCGAGGCATCCCGTCTCGCCGACGGAAAGCGCATGCAGGTCGCCGACTTTGGTAAACTGCAATAAGGAGCATACAGCATGTTGCGAATCGCATTACTAGGCTGCGGCACGATGGGAAGCACCCATGCCCACGCCTACACCTCCTTAAGGGAGGCAAAGGTGGTTGCCGTCTGTGACATCCGCCTTGAGAAGGCAGAGGCCCTTGCATCACTCTTGGGCTGTGTTGCCTATACCTCCTATGAAGCGATGAAAGAGAAGGCCGATTACGAAGTGCTGGATGTGTGTCTGCCCACCTATCTGCATTGCCGATATGCCACAGACGCCATGCAGGATGGAAAGCATGTGTTCTGCGAGAAACCCATCGCCCTCAATCTTGAGGATGCCGATCTCATGGTTGAGACGGCAAAAGAATACGGCGTCACGTTCTCTGTCGGCCATGTGTTGCGCTTCTTCCCCCAGTACCAGGCTGCAGTTGCTCAGATCAAGGCCGGGCGCATCGGAACGCCTGCACTTTTAAGGACTACACGAAACCAGGCCTTTCCCGGCTGGAGCTGGGAGAACTGGTATCAGGATAGTACAAAGAGTGGAGGGCCGGAAGTCGATTTGGCCATCCACGACTATGACTGGTTGCTGTACAACTTTGGTTCGGTGAAGCGTGTCTATGCAAAGAACCTTGGCACCGGTCATCCAAAGCAGATGCATACGCTGGCCATCCTGCGGTTTGCAAGCGGGGCGATGGCACATGTGGAAGCGAGCTGGGCGCTGCCCAAGGGAATCGAGTTCCGCACCACTTTTGAGTTGGTGGGAACCGACGGCCAGCTCTGCTATGACTCCAGCCGCGATTGTCCGCTCAAGACACAGTTGGGCAGTGACGAGGAGGCTTCGCTGTTCTATGACAACCCTCTCAGCGATGAGATGAATCCCTACCGTGCAGAGCTGAAGGCTTTCCTGCATGCCGTAGAACACAAGACGGAGCCGGTTGTTACTGCACCCGAAGCTATTGCCGCGCTTCAGGTTGCCTTGGCGGCCAAAGAATCGGCCCACAGTGGAAAGGTGGTGCATCTATGAAAGAACTGCGAATTGGAGTTGTGAGCTTTGAGCACATGCATGCCCAAAGCTACACCCAGGAACTGGTGAAGTACGCCGAGGTAACCTTGGTAGGGATAGCTGATGAAAATGAGAAGCGCGGCAGGGAAATGGCTGCAACATTTAAAACCAACTATTACCAGGGGTATGAAAGCTTGTTGGAGCAACAGCTTGACGGGGTGGTCATCTGCACCAACAACCGCGACCATGCAAAGGTCAGCATAGCCGCTGCGAAGAAAGGCATCCATATCCTGGTTGAGAAGCCGTTTGCAACGACGATTGCCGATGCACATGCCATGCTTGAAGCGGCAAGGGAAGCGAATGTTCAAATAATGAACGCATTCCCGATGCGCTTCAATCCCAACGTGATAGCCGCCAAGAAGAAGATTGATGCCGGCTTGATCGGGCAGGTGCTTACCATCACCTCGATCAACCACGGCAAGATTCCCGGTGGTTGGTTCATCGACCCGGCTCTCTCCGGCGGTGGGGCTGTCATGGACCATACCGTGCACCTGGGGGACTTAATCCGCTGGTTCACCGGCTCTGAGATCAAGAGCGTGTTCTGCGAGAGCGGCGAGCTCTTGCACCATAAGGGCATTGATGACACCGGCTTGGTGATGATCGAGCTTGACAACGGGGTGTCCGCCACCATCGATTGTTCTTGGGCGCACCACACCAACTATCCCATCTGGGCCCAGGTCGATATGCAGATCATCGGCACGAAAGGTGTGATCGAGCTCAAAGCGTTCGCCCAGGTGCTGCACCTGGATGACCAGACCAACCAACGATTTGAGGATATCGGCTGGAATGAGACGGGGGATGAGGGCCTGATCAAGGAGTTTGTCCAGGTATGTGCAACAGGAAGGACTCCGTTGGTTACCGGCCTCGACGGGCTCAGGGCCCTTGAGATAGCCCTTGCCTCCTATGAGTCGAGCAGGACCAATGAGGTGGTCAGCCTAGCCTGATATCAACTATATGAGTTGTTTGAGGGGTGGTTTTCCACCCCGATTTTTTTAGCCATGCCTCGTCCCATTTTCTTTGAAAACCAGCGAAAACTTCAAACCCGTCGAGGTTGCTCCCAGCAATGAACCAAACATTCCCCAAGGTTTCTTCTCTCATGGCAACTATTTATTTTATAAAGAAATAGAGACAATTTTGCTGAAGTAGACTATACTATACATATGGAACTACAACTCAAGAAACGCGATCTCTACTTGCACCAACTCATCGCCTATCGAGACACTCCGCTCATCAAGGTTATAACAGGCATTCGCAGGTGCGGAAAGTCCATGTTGCTGGAACTCTGGAAGCAGGAATTGCTGTCCAGCGGCGTCTCGATGAAAAACATCATTCATATCAATTTTGAATCCATGCAGTTTGACAACATCAGGGATTACCGTGCTTTGTACTTCTTGGTTGAGAAGCAGTTGCAAACAACGCGTACCTATCTCATGCTCGATGAGATACAGCAGGTGGTGGATTGGCAGAAAGCGGTCAACGCACTGATGGTCGACAAGGACATCGATATCTATATCACTGGTTCGAACGATAATTTGCTTTCCTCTGAGCTGTCCACGCTCATTACAGGCCGGTATGTGGAGATCAAGATGTTCCCGCTCTCCTTCAAGGAGTTTCTGGATTTCCAGGAGTTGGAAAAGGGCCTGTCCCAACAAGAGAATTTCGATTCCTACATCAAGTACGGCTCGATGCCGGCTGTTTCCTCGCTTCCCCTGGATGGCCAGGTGATCGCAAACTTTTTACAGGGAATCTACAATACGGTAATCCTGAAGGATGTCATCCAGCGCAATGTCGTGAAGGACATCATGCTGCTGGAATCGGTGTTGCACTTCCTCATGCAGAATATCGGAACGCTGTTCTCGTCAAAGAAAATCAGCGAAGCCTGCTCCATCGGAAGCCGGAAGACCAATCTTGAAGCAGTGGAAGAGTACTTGTATATGTTTGAACAGGCGTTCGTTATCTACAAGGCGGCGCAGTTTGACATTAAGAAGAACCAGATCAACCCCAATCTGGAAAAGTATTACATTGTTGATACAGGTATTTGGCATGCAATCCTCGGATACCATACCCTTACCACCAGTATCCTGATAGAGAATATTGTCTATCTGGAACTGTTGAGAAGAAACTTTGAGGTGTTTGTGGGAAAATTGGAATCAAAAGAGATTACGTTCATCGCCAATCGGCATGACCTTCAGATGTATGTACAGATTATTGCGACGTGCAAAGACGAACCTCTGCTTGTAGAAAAGCTTGCATCACTGAGGGATGTCAATGGCACCTCCAAAAAGTTGATACTCACCCTCGATTGCGAAGAGCTCCCTGCCATTGAGGGAGTAGAAGTGAAGAACGTTCTCGATTTTATCTTGGAGTAGCGCTCGCTGTACAGATACCTGTATACTGAAACTATGTTGCAGTTTTTTGTGGCAGAAGGCGGTCGAATTCCTCTTTCACCACTTGGTAGCACTCGCAAACACGGGCTTCAAGCCCAGGTCGATCCAAAACAGTAATACACCCCCTGCTATACTGAATGAGCCCGGCACTTTGCAGCTTTCCAGCCGCTTCTGTCACGCCTTCCCGCCTGACTCCCAACATATTGGCGATCAGTTCCTGGGTCATTCTCAGAGTATTGGAGGGTAAACGGTCAAGGCTGAGAAGCAGCCACCGACACAGCTGTTGATCGACCGTATGATGGCGATTACAGACAGCAGTCTGCGCCATCTGCGTAAGCAATGCCATGGTGTAGCGTAAAAGTAAAAGCTGAAAAGCACCTGAACGTTTGAACTCTTGTTTTAAAATGGCTGAGGGAAGGCGATAGGCGGTTCCCTCGCTCTGAACTACTGCACGGTTGGGAACACTATCCCCGCCCATGAACAAGGCAATACCGACAATACCTTCGTTGCCAACTACCGAAATTTCTGCTGATGCACCGTTTTCCATTACATAGAGAAGCGATACGATGGAGTCGATAGGGAAGTATACATATGCCAAATGGCCGCCGGACTCATAGAGGGCAGAGCCAAGGGTGAGCGTTACCAGTTCCAAGTGGCTGGAAATGCGGTTGTAATCCACTTGTGGTAGGACTGAAAGCAGCTGGTTCATTTTTGGGTTGAGTCCTTCTAAAATGTAGTCCTCCCTGAATGCTCCATATTGAAATATTACAAGTAAATAATACGCTTTAGTACGTGTATTGTCAATGAAACAATGCAGTACATGATTGATAGTAATAATGAGTGATGATATTTGAATTCATTTGATGGAATTTACCTTATAAGCTCTTTAAGCGACAGATAATGAATTCACGATATCCAAACTGCACACCTGTTTTGGCTAAAGATATTCACTCCCTCCTGCTTGAAACAAAAAAACCGACGTTGAGTATGGAGTTCTCAACGTCGGAAGAGATGGGTTCACTCTCACGGATGAAAGAGTTTACAAGGAAGGATTGGTCACCGTCGATTGGTCAATTGCAATTTGGGTTTGTGCAAGCAACTTGCCATTGATGGACGAGCCGGTGTTCATGGTGATATTGGTCTCACACAGGACAATGCCTTCGAAATGAGAACCCGTACCCATGATCACCTCTCCTGAAACCTGCCAGAAGATGTTTTTCGCTTGGGCTCCGCCACTGAGAATTACATCGAAATCACTGCTCAAGGTGAGGTCTCCGGATACCTGGAAAATCCAGACATCGTTTGAACCGCCGTTGATTGTGACATCCGACCCAATGGTGACTGAACTGGTCCATTTGTAAAGGCCTGGGGCGAGACTGAGAGAACCAATCTCTCCAGCCCCTTGGTTAAGGAAATCGGGAGTTGACCGACCCGCTGCATCGGTATACGCAGACATCATGTCTTCCACCGCTGTAGTGAGATTTGAGGACGTGGGAGGTGCCATGTCGGCTGCGTAGAGAAAGCCAGCTACTTGGAAGGAAGTGGCATATCCGGTGGCATCTGTTTGTGAGAATCCAGTCATATAGGATTCTGCTGCGGGGCTTAGTCCCACATCGCCGGTGATGACTGAGTCGGGAACGGTTGAAATTGCTGATTTCGCAAGCATTACATAGTTTGCGGCGGTTCCCAAATTCACTGGTGCAGGACCGCTGCCGGCAGCTGCGGTAGTGAACGTCCAGACTTTGGGTTCTGAAAGGCCGGTACCCTCGATGTTCTTTACCCCGGCTGTCAACGTTGCCGTGTAGGCCGTGGTATTGAGAAGGTTTGCCGAGGGGGCGAAAATCGCTTTTTTGTTGGGGGCATCGTAGGTCACTATGCCTGCAACGCTCAGCGACCCATTGTGTACCAGGAAGGTCTCACTGTTGATGGTGGTGGGATCTACTGGTTCATTGAAGCTTGCACTGATCGTACCGTTGATGGCGGAACCAGTCGATGCATGATCTGGAAAGGTCGAACTTACAACCGGCGCATCGAGGGTAAGAATATCAGTCTTGCATCCGACGAATGCTGTTGCAATCGTGAAGAAAGCCAGCAGCACAATTAAAAGACGTTGCGTGATTTTTACTTTTTTCATTGAAATCCTCCAGATTTCTTGTAAATCAGGAACACGTTGTAGATGGTTTCCAAGCTATGGATGGCTGAAAACATGTCCGCCTTACCTCTGCTGGAACAATACGGGCGAAAACTGGTGGAAAGGAGAGGACCCTGACGCTGAGCGGTTTTTCCCCTCAGCGTCAGAATCCAGTGGCAAATCTGCCAGTTCACTGGAAAAAATCCAGGAGGTTAGAGAATCGTGGGTTCTACCACAGTCGCAGCATCAAGAGTGACCTGCGTCTGAGCCAACAACCTACCGTTGATCGATGAGCCGGTCTCGAGGATGATTTGAGTCATACTCAGGATGATTCCTTCCATGTGGGCACCGGTTCCCAGCGTTGCAATGCCTGCAACCTGCCAGAAAATGTTCTCAGGTTTTGCACCTCCGGTCAGCAGGACTTCAAAGTCACTGGCCATATTGAGGTCTCCAGATATCTGGAATATCCAAATATCATTTGCATCGCCATTGAGGGTGAGGTCGGCTCCGATTTCAACTGTTCCACCCCACTTGTAGAGGCCTGGAGCCAGTATCAAACCACCGATTGCTCCGTCATTTAAATACAACTCATCAGGAGTCGGGCGAGCAGCTGCATCATTGTATGCAGTTATCATGTTTGCCACTGCCGTGGTGAGGTTCGCAGGTGTAGGATCCGCCATATCAGCTGCATGGACTAAGCCGGTGACCAGTGAAGAGGTAGCATACCCGGTTGCGTCCACCAAAGCGAAGCCTGTGATGAATGTAGTAGCATACGGGCTTATTCCCATATCACCAGTTACATGGGTCACCCCTGTTGTGGAGATCAAGGTCTCAGCCAGGATGACGTAATTTTCGGCACTCCCGAGTTCTACACGAGCCAAGGGAGCTGTTGAAGTTTCGTCGAACACTGCTGTTACAACACCACTGTCAACAGGGTTGGTCACCGTAGTAGCCCCAAAGACTGTGAAAGAGTTGGCTGCTACACCGGTTAAGGTATACCCGCTTTTCGCTGTCAAAGTGATGGTGGCTGTATACACGGTAGAAGCCGCATACGGGTTGTCAGAAGGTGACCATGCAACGCTTCCTGTAAATTGTTCGGTTTCTGTAACAAGAAGGTCAGGAATTCCTGCTCTCATCGGTACGTCAACTCCAGGAATGGCTACAATGCTTACAGGCATCGGGGCAGTTGCAGGGAACGCTGCCGTCACCACACCGCTGTTGATGGCATTGTGGGTCGTAGCACCCGCCACAGTGAAGGAGTCTGCTGCAACACCGGTTAAGGTATAGCCGCTTTTTGCCGTCAAGGTGATGGTGGCAGTGTACACAGTATTTGCTGCATACGGACTGTCAGCAGGCAGCCAAGTCACAGTTCCTGTGTACTGGTCAGTCTCGTCGATAGCAAAATCGGGAGTTACATTGCGTACTGGCGCTGTCACTCCAGGAATCGCTGCGATACTGATTGCTACGTCAGGGGCTGCTGCAGTTGCAGGGAATACTGCCGATACAATGCCGCTGTCTTCAAGATGGGTTGCTGTTGCACCAGCTACGGTGAAGGAGTTGGCCGCTACACCATTGAGGGTGAAGCCGGATTTTGCCGTCAAGGTGATGGTGGCAGTGTACACTTCTGAGCCGGCAAACGGACTGTCAGCAGGATCCCAAGTCACAGTTCCTGTGTATTGGGCGGTCTCGGTTATCACATCAACAGGAGTCACATTGCGCACGGGTGCTGCTACTCCAGGAATTGCTGCGATGCTGATTGCCGCGTCAGGTGCTGCTCCCGTTACGGGGAACGTTGCCATTACTATGCCGCTGTTGGTCAGGTTGCTCGTGGTTGCACCAGGGACTGTAAAGAAGTTTGCTGCAACACCGGTTAAGGTATAGCCGCTCTTTGCCGTCAAGGTGATGGTGGCAGAATACACGGTAGTTGCTGCATAAGGACTTGCAACAGGTGCCCATGCAATGGTTGCTGTATACTGATCATTTTCAGCAATTGTTGTGTCAGGAGTTGCTCCGGTTGAAGGTGCGGTCACTCCATCAATCGTATCGAGGGTTACCACTACATCCGGAGCTGCTTCCGTCGCAGGGAATACTGCTGTCACCACGCCGCTGTTTGCGGGATTGGTTGCAGTTGCTCCAGAGACGTTGAAGAAGTTCGCTGTGATACCCGTTGTGGTATACCCTGCTTTCGGTGCCAAGGTAATAGTCGCAGTGTACGCGGTTGAACTGGCGTACGGGCTATCCGAAGGCGCCCATGCGATGGTTGCGGTATACTGTGCGGTTTCGGCAACGGTCAAATCGGGAGTAACACTTCTTTCAGGAACTGTTACACCAGTGATGGCTGCGATGTTGATTGCTACGTTTGGAGCAGTCACGGTGATCGTGAGGACTCCTTCGTAAGCAGAATCATCATTCGCCGTAGCCTTGACGACAACCGTACCGGCTCCAGTTGCTGTGAGCAACCCCGTTGTGCTTATTGTTGCTGTTCCTGTTCCTGAAGCAACAGACCAAGTTACACTTGCATCGGTTGCATCGAGGGGAAGAACAGCTGCACTCATTTGTAGTGTTTCGCCATTTGAGACTGTAGTTGCATCAGCTGCTCCCGTGATGGTGATTCCTGTCACGTTGGTCGGCAGTGCGGTGTCATTCGAACACCCTACTGCGAACGAGAGAATGCCGACTATGGCAAAAAGAAACACATACTTTGTAAATCTTTTCAATGTATTCATGGAAATCCTCCTGATTTCTTGTGAATTAACGAAGGAGCATAGCAGTACACTCCTATCTGGTCACCGGCATGAAGCCTCCAGGGGACTTCAAATACCTCCTTTTCCCGTTAATGCGGGAACAACTCCTGTATTACTCTCATATACTCCAGCGCCATGGAAGGAAAGATCAGAATAGCTTCGCGGCAAAAGAGGCTAGAGCATTGGGGATGTTTCGATCCCCAATGCTTTCGCGCGATTCTAGAGCGGGGTGACTGTGGCTGTGTCTAGGGTGACCTGCGTTTGGGCTAATAACTTTCCGTGAACAGATGAACCCGTCTCAAGAACTATCTGAGTCATACTCATGATGATTCCTTCAAAGTGTGCACCGGTTCCCAGGGTCACGATTCCCGCTACTTGCCAGAAAATGTTTTTGGCTTGAGCACCGTTTGCCAGCTGGACTATGGCTCCGCTACTGGCAGTAAGATTGTCTGCAACCTGGAATATCCAGACATCGTTCACACCACCATCCAAAGTGATATCCGTTGCCATGGTGACAACCGTTTCCCACTTGTAGATGCCGGGAACAAACGTTTGTCCTCCGATGATTCCGCCGGCAGTACCGGAGACAATTGCATAATCCACTCTTCCTGCTGCTTCGACGTATGCTGCTTCCACATCCGAAATTGCCGTGGTCAATTTTGAGGGAGTAGGGGCCAACATGTCAGAGGCGTAGATTTTGCCCGTTACATAGATGGAGGTTGCAGAGGTTCCATCCAAAGAAAGCGTTTCCGAGAAGCCTGTCAGGTCGACAAGCGACTGGGGACTCACGCCGATATCTCCGGTGATCAGCGTCTCACCAGTATTCGTAATTGCTGATTTTGCAAGAATGGAGAAATTGGATGCAGTTCTCAAGTTGATGAGAGCCGGTCCGGTTCCTGCAAGTACCTCGGAAGCAGTGGTGAACGTCCACACCTTGTCCTCTTCCATCTCAGCTCCGTCATAATCTGTTACTGCTGCTTTGATCGTAGCAGTATAGAGTGTCTCGTAGAGCAGGTCTGAATCAGGATTGAATGATGCGGTTTTGGTGGCTACATCATAGGAGAGAACTCCAGAGATTTCGCTTCCGCCAGTACTCACAATGAAATTTGCTGGGATGACCACAGAATCAGCATTCATTATCTCATTGAATGAGACTTCAATGTTGGTGGTGATTGCCACTCCGGCGGCTTCATCGATGGGGAAGGTTGAGGCGACGAAAGGATGGGCATTGACCGTAATCATCTTCGATCCTTCTACCAGCGATCCATCATTTGCCGTTGCTTTGACGATAACAGTCCCTTCCGTCAAGCCGAGCAGTAATCCATCCAAGTCAATGGATGCAGTTCCTGTGCCTGCTGCTACCGACCACGTTACACTTGTATCATCGGCAGTAAGCGGTGCAACTGTACTGGACATTTGCAATGTTTCATTCTGGATGACAAATTCGCTGTTCTCTGCGGAGGTAACCGTGATGGAGGCAACCATCAATTCACCTTGCCTTACTTGCAATTCCACGGTAGGAACGGCCAGGTCATTGGCGTTGGTTGCACCTACAGGGAGATCTCCCCAGACTGCGTTGAAGGTGTATGTTGCTGCGACAGCAGGGTTGTACGTATCCGTATCCAACCAGGTCAACGGGACATTTTTCACTTCCGTATTTTCCAAAGTCACAGAGATCTGAGTCGGCAATACTGCAAGTACTGCAGATGCATCGGTATATTGCACATTATTGTTGGCTATATCACCTGTTTGTGTCAGGGTGATTGCCGCGAACGATGCCATCGGGGAAGGCAGTGCGGTATTGGCAGTGACAGTCACCACAAGAGAGCCGGTGATTGCGGAGCCATCGTTGGCAGTCGCGATAACGCTAACCGTTCCCTCCTCTGTAGCAGTCAGCAACCCGGTTGCACTGATGGTGGCCAAGCCTGTTCCAGCCTGTACCGACCATGTGAAAGTCTGATCGAGTGCATCATTTGGCAGGACTACTGCACTCATCTGCAGCGTAGATCCGTCAACTACGGTGATTGCATCACCAGCTCCGCTTACTGTGATACTGGCCACATTGATCGGCGGTGTGATTTTTTCTGAACATCCCACCAAGAATGAGAAGCTTAGGAGTATCACAAAGGTGGTAACAATTCTTAGATATTTCATTTTCGTACTCATGAACAACCTCCAGATTATTTATGTTTCGTAATGAACATGACGTAGCACTTTGTCTGTGCTGATTTGGAGTCATCAAGAGATGTTACGTACCACCTTTCTCCAGAAAGTGTATGCGTTATTGATTCCTTGTAGGCTCGTTGATGGATCAGCCACCCGGGATGTGAACCCGGTCAGCTGATATCACAATCGAACAGTAAAAACAGGCTCTATCAAGGCTTACACACTTGGTAGAGTCACTGGATCCTTATGTTAGAATCGCAATTTTGCACCAACTCCGATGAGACAAGTGTCTTTCAGATATTGCTTGTCCAGCGTCGAGATATTGTTGAAGAAGTCGTTGACATCCGGGATCAAGAGCGTAATGCCAGGTCCGACAGAGAGCCAATCAGTTATGTTGATATCGAAGCCTGCACGGAAATTGTAGGCGAAGTTGCTCGTCCCGCTTTCCGAAGCGTCATCGGTAAAGGCCAACAAATACCCTGGGCCCGTTGCGAAATAAGGTTCAATGATACCAAGGGGGGCGCGCAGCACCACTTCTGCCACCAACGAGAGATACTCTTGACCTCTGGAGTATCCGGTTACAGAAAATCCAAGCCAAGGCTTCACGTTCAATTGGAAGCGGAGTGCAGGCACATAGGCGTTGAAGTTCTGCTCCTGAAGATCGGCATACGAATAGTTCATGATTACCCCGATATCAAATTTACTTGGTGCGTATTCTTCTTCTGCGGCTTCTTCTGCGCTGAGAAAGCCTGCAAAAACAACCATGACTGCGAGAATGAGAACGAGTAATTTTTTGTGCATATCAAACCTCCCGGGTGTTGACAACATTCTGGAAATATCCAGATTATTTGTTTGCCATATAGTTGTTTGCTATAGATTTTGGGAAACTCAAGGTGTTTGGAACCGAACCTCTGCAGTCTAGCGCGCATCTCCGTTCTTTCTATCGGGGGGGTGGGTGACACTGCATGCTCCAGATCATCAAGCCAATTATGTACTGAATATAAAGTAGAAGAGGATGATGCTGGAACTTGGGTAATGACCGGCGGTTCCTACGTTCCTGATGAAAACTGTGCCAGAGTGTTGGCTGCAAGGACCTTTGCCTTGGATACAAAACTGTTGGTATTTGTGTTCGTGGCTTCTGATTGTCTGTTCCCAGGTAAGGGTTGGTAATCAGATGCTATGGGAGGAATCCGTATGATTTAAAGACTCCTTCTCAACTACAATAGTATAACAATAGACTGATATTGTCAATCAAATACCATCAATAAACAATAATAAATATCAAATATCATTAAAAAACATTTCTAAAAGTGCATAATCATCAAATACAAGCTAATTTAGACAATTACAAATAAATTTAACAATTTAGATGATAGTAGTTGATTGTTTGCAAATCATAGCTGATACTGTACACTATGTTACCAATAAAAGATGAAGTGTTAACCCTGCAAGAGTGTTCTGCCTATCTCAAGATAGCAGAGTCCACTATTTATGTGCTCGCGCGTAAAGGTAAAATCCCTTGCCAGAAAGTTGGAAGAAACTGGCGTTTCAGCAAATATGCATTGGATCGCTGGTTGAGAGGAGAGGACTTCTTGAACCCTATTGAGGTAAATTCTTCAAGTAGATAGATGTATATTCCCTATTAAAAATAGGGACTCGACAAGAGCCCCCCTATTCGTAGGACATCCAGATGGTGCATGCAGTTCGTAGTCTGCAGCACTCTGAGAAATACTTTGTATGTGTGCATGGACTATTGAGCCAGGTACGAGATTGCTACGCTTGCACTCAAGGCTCTTCCTTGGGCATCAAATATGTCCAACAATCGTATATCGACGGATATGTAGGCAACTTTCATGAACTGGACTGGACGTAATCTCAACCCCATATTGAGCATTCCGCGGGATTGTGCATTGCCTCCACTGGGGGATGCGCTGTACGAGGCGTTGCCAAAGTCAACCAAGAAGTCGATTTTGCGGTTGAGTGCTTCAGGCATGAATGGCGTTTGGTACCCCACTCCAAAATCAATATTGCTTGTTAATGGCCCATCGAAGGTATAGCCGATCAGAAGGGTTGTCTTTGAAGGCCATTCGATGAAGGTGCTGTTGAATGTCGATGCCAAATAGAGTTGTGCCGCCAGGTTGGTTGTAGTGGTAGCGTTCAGCAGCTGTCCAACCACACCGAATGTCAGGGAACTGTTCTGTCCCCGTGCAATTCTCCACTTTCCACCGAGCAACAGGTCAACCTGATCAGAAATATCCACTGCCAGGCTCATTTCCAGGTTTCCTGCAAATCCCATTTGGATGTACGGGACGTGCGCATAGGAGCCGGCGAAGATTCCTGAGTAGCCAGTCGTGATGGATGTTCGTTTCCCACTCCAGGCTGTTTCTGCGCTGGGAATGACGATGTATCCGTTCGAACCACTGATGGTGGCATTGCCTGCATCTGATACTTGACCGGAAGGAAGATCGAGCGCAGGCAAACATGCCATCGCCAACAGTAATAGGCTTACTGATAGATATCTTTTTATCTGCATTGTATTCCTCCAGACTAATACCGATTTTTCATAGGGTATTAGGATCTTCCACTCATCAGGAGTATCAGGCTGGTTACTACTGCTGCAGCTCCACCAATGAAATACCAGAGAGTGTCTTTTGTTAAGCCCATTCCTAAAAAGGTGCGTACTGAGTCACCCAATGAACGGGTGGCGAATATACCACCGACCACAAGTGCCAATCCCCCGAAGAACAAGATGATTCCGATAATTTTTGAGACGCCCATAATTCTTTCTCCAATGTTTGGATTCCGATTACACATCAGAACCTACAGTCTGATTACTACCTACAACCGGGGAGTGTGAAATGATTGGTTCATAAGCCAAGGATTCAGTATCCCGTAGTTTGATTATAGGCTCGGGCAAAGCAGTCGTCTGTTCGCAAACGAACATAGGATAAGAAATATTGAAATCTTTTGGAATATTGCTGATGTATGATTGCTCGGGTGTTGATTTTGCAAGGACAAGAGACATCCAATCCCATGTCGGCTAGGAAGTAAGAAGGCTTTCCTGAAATACAAAAGAGCCGCTGGATATTCAGCGGCTCTCTTAAGAGGTGCCAATCGGATTCGAACCGATGCATCAAGGTTTTGCAGACCTTTCCCTTACCGCTTGGGTATGGCACCATGCGTTAGGCAATGTTGACCATACCAGTTTTCTTTTCGATAATCAAGGGGGAATAGTGAGGATTCTTTACAAGGAGTAATGATGATGAGACGAATGCTGCTTCTCTTATGCTTGGGCTTTGCCTACTTGGCTCCACTTTCTGCGATTGGCAGCGAGCGGCATCTGAACACCAGCTTCGCAACAGGTGTGCATTACGGCTCGGCTTTAGGCACCGATGTATCCTACGGTCTGGACATAGCCTATTTCTTGTACACACCCTACCAAGGAACCGGTATGGTGACCAAGGTATCCACAACGTTCGCAGACTCGGTTACCCGTATGGCGTTCTTCATAGGCCCGGCTTTTCGCTCGGTTTTGGCCGGGGGAGTGGAGGGGCATGTTTCCGTAGGGCTATCCTTCAATGAGATCGAACAACAGGTGCCCGGAGGCAGTGATGAGGTTCAGCTTGGGCTTGGCCTGGATGCCGGCTCACGCTTCAGGCTCGGCAGTTCCGGCTCGCTGGATGTGGCCCTTGTTGCAGGTTTCTTTTCCGATGTTTCGCTTCTCCGTTTTCTGGATGGAAAGCGAATAGGAGGGTGGGCTGGCAATATCGTCCCCTATGTCGGATTCTCGTTTTCCTCCATCACCCACTATGGATTTCCTTCCTACACCATATATTGAACCTTCTTGAACGTTTTTCTTACATTCTTTCAGATAATCACGTTGACATCTGAATGTTTTTGATTGTATTATGAAGCTGTAACGGGTAAAAAGTACAAAAACATTCAAGGAAGTGTTCATGTCAACCATTCCTGCCAGCAGACAGCAGTACATTCTCAACCTGATCAAGACCGAAGGTACGGTCACCGTCAGTCAGCTGGCCGAAGAGCTTGGAGTGAGTGAACTTACCATCCGCCGCGACCTCGACCAGCTTGAGAAGAAAGGGCTTGTGGAGCGGACCCACGGGGGTGCGACAGCCAGAAGAAACCTTCCTGTCGAGCCCGATTACCTGCAAAAGGCATCAGAGTTCCCCAAAGAGAAGGAAGTCATCGGACAGACCGTGGCAGCCATGGTCGAAGAGGGCGACACTCTGTACATCAACAGCGGGTCGACCACGTTCGAAGTAATCCGTGCGGTGGTTGCCCTCCAAAAGAAAGTGACCATCGTCACCAACAACATCGATGCCATTTGGCTGTGCAAGGAGAGCGAGCACATCCGTCTCATTCTTGCAGGCGGCGTGTATAGAAGTCGAAGCCACTCTGTTTCAGGCTCCCTTTCATCGTTTCTGGTCAACCAGGTCTATGCGAACAAGGCAATCATCGGTGTCGACGGTTTTTCGCCCTCGGCAGGCCTTACCACCCCCATTCTGGAGGAGGCCGAGACCACCCGTGCCATGATCGAGCACACCGTAGGAACGGTGATCGTAGTGGCGGCAGCGAACAAGATCGGGGTGGTGTCGAATTTCAAGACAGTAGGTCTTGATCAGGTCGATGTTCTGGTCACCGATGAGAAGGGCGGCGAGATAGTCAAGCAAATGGAGATCCCTGAGGGTCTTGCAATACAAATAGCAACTACATAGGTGTAGGAGGAGTACCGAATGAAGTATATGGATGAGTATGCCGAGCAGTATAAGGATTGCGCTTGGGTCAGCTTTGAGGAACTTGAGGCTTTCATGGAAGAAGCCCTGGTTCACGCAGGAGTTCCTGCCGCTGATGCAAAGATCATCGGCGATGTCCTCATCGAGAGTGACAAGCGGGGAATCGACAGCCATGGAATCGGGCGCTTGAAGCCGATTTACATCGACCGCATCGATATGGGCATTATGAATCCTGTCACCGAGATCGAGGTGATCAAGGACCAGGATGCCACCGTCGTACTGGATGCACACAACGGCATGGGCCACGTCGCAGGCTACCGTGCAATGGAAATGGCCATTGAGAAGGCAAAGAAGTATGGTTTGGGCATGGTTGTGGTACGCAACTCCAACCACTACGGTATTGCAGGCTACTTCGCCACCATGGCGACCAAGGCCGGCATGCTGGGTATCACCGGTACCAACGCACGTCCCTCCATTGCTCCGACCCACGGTGTTGAGAACATGCTGGGAACCAATCCCCTGACGTTCGGTCTGCCTACCGACGAAGAGTTCCCCTTTGTCCTCGACTGCGCCACAAGCGTTTCGCAAAGAGGCAAGATCGAGGTATATGGAAGAGCAGGCAAGGACCTTCCTCCGGGTTGGGTTCTTGACAACGAAGGGAAGACCAGGACCGATACGCAGCAGGTACTCGAAGACCTGACGACCGGCAAGGCCGCCCTTACTCCGCTTGGAGGCATCGGCGAGGTTACCGGCGGCTACAAGGGCTTTGGGTATGCAACCGTGGTAGAGATCCTCTCCGCCGCCTTGCAGGACGGTGCCTGGATGAAGGCGCTCAACGGTTTTGACGAGAACCACAAGCCGATCCCGTATCCGCTGGGGCACTTCTTCATCGCCATCGATCCCGAGCACTTCATGGGTCTGAACACCTTCAAGCGCATTGCAGGCACCATCTGCCGTGAGCTGCGTGAGAGCAAGAAGGCACCGGGTGAGGATTACATTTTCACCGCAGGTGAGAAGGAGTACCTCTCCTACCAGTTCCGCAAGGAGCACGGCTGTCCCGTTCCTCCTTCCCTGCAGAAGGTCATGGTAACCCTGCGCGATCGGTACAAGATGAATTACAAGTGGGATTTTGAGAAGAAATAAGGAAAAGGAGAAATACAAAATGCAAGACGATTTGACCAAGCGCGCGCTTGATTACCACATGATGGATGGAGTCCCGGGAAAGGTCTCGGTTGTTCCTTCCAAACCCTGCCAGACAGCTGCCGATCTCGGCCTGGCCTACACCCCCGGTGTTGCAAAGCCTGTTTTGGCCATCGAGGCCAACCCCGAGGATGCCTACAAGTACACCTCCAAGGGAAACCTGGTTGCCGTCATTTCCAACGGGACTGCCATCCTCGGTCTCGGTGACCGCGGGGCCCTGGCAAGCAAGCCTGTCATGGAGGGCAAGGGAGTCCTGTTCAAGAGATTTGCAGACATCGATGTGTTCGACATCGAGCTGGATGAGAAAGATCCCGATAAGATCATCGCCATGGTCAAGGCAATGAGCCCGACCTTTGGTGGTGTGAACCTCGAGGACATCAAGGGCCCTGAATGCTTCAAGATCGAGCAGGAGCTGATCAAGCAGTGCAACATCCCCATTTTCCACGACGACCAGCATGGAACCGCCATCATCGCAACCGCAGGCCTGATGAACAGTTGTGAAATCATAGGGAAAAAGATTGAGGACATCAAGATTGTTGTCAATGGAGCCGGGGCTGCCGGCATCAGCTGTGCAAAGATGTTTGTTGCAGCCGGCGTGAAGCGCGAGCATGTCACCATGCTTGACAGCAAGGGTGTTGTCTACAAGGGTAGGACAGCCGGAATGACACCCGAGAAACAGGAGTTCGCCACCGAAGGCAGTGCACGCACCCTCGCCGATGCAATGGTGGGAGCCGATGTATTCATGGGCCTCTCCGTCGCCGACTGTGTAACGCCTGAGATGCTGCTCTCCATGGCCGCCGACCCTGTGGTCTTCGCCATGTCCAATCCCAATCCTGAGATCGGCTACGAGCTGGCCATGGCCACCCGCAGCGACCTGATCATGGCAACCGGAAGAAGCGACTATCCGAACCAGATCAACAACGTCCTTGGCTTCCCCTTCATCTTCCGCGGTGCTCTGGATGTACGTTCGGTCATCATCAGCGAAGGCATGAAGATGGCGGCTGCCAAGGCTCTGGCCGCCCTTGCCAAGGAGCCGGTACCGGCTTCGGTCGAGAAGGCATACGGTGGACAGAAGTTCAGCTTCGGCCGCAACTACATTGTTCCCAAGCCGTTCGATCCCCGTGTCATCGAATGGGAAGCCGTAGCTGTTGCCAAGGCTGCCTGTGAAGAAGGACTTGCCTCCAAGCCCATCACCGATTGGGAAGCCTATAGGGCATCGTTGGTGAAGCGGATGGAGAAGTACTGGAAGTAACCATTATTCTCATGTGTCTACGAGGAAGGCCGTCCTGTTGAGCAGGGCGGCTTTCTCTCGTTATAAGGGATAATTCTTGCCAAGTACGCTGCCAATTCACTAGGATTGGATGTTAGGAGGCCTCCAATGCACCTTATCGAATGCTCCCGATCCTATGCCGACCAGATCCTGGCCATGTACAACGATGTCATCAAGACTTCCACTGCCATGTTTGAAACCCATGAGCGTAATCAGGCATACATGAGCACCTGGTTCGATGCAAAGGAGCAGAGTGGATATCCCGTCATCGGCCTGGTGGATGATCAGGATGTCTTACTTGCTTTCGGGACCTACGGCTCCTTCAGGTCAAGTTCCGGGTATCTGTATACCATCGAGCACTCAATCCATGTTCGCAAGGAACATCGAGGCAAGGGCCTTGGGAAGATCATTCTCACTGCCTTGATCGAGAAAGCCATCGAACAGCAGTACCACTGCATGGTCGGAGCGATTGATTCAGAGAATACCGCATCCATCCATCTGCACGAAAAGGCCGGGTTCGAATCTATCGGTGTGGTCAAGGAAGCAGGGTACAAGTTCGGTACATACAGAAGCCTGGTCCTGATGCAGCTGCTTCTCCCGACACCTGAGAATCCGAAGGGAATATAAGCTTCAAGAAGTATTCCTCCTGTTTTATAAACAGAAGCCAAGTCTCATCGGGTTATAGGAATCTTCTTTTGAGTTGAAAAGATAGAAAGGTTAGTATATAATAGAAAAAGTTAGATAAGAAAAGATTAATAAAAGGTGTAGACAGGATGTATGTAGAATCTGAAACTCTGGAATTGAAACGTGAGTTAACTGATGATTCACTTAAAACAATAGTGGCATTTGCCAATACAAAAGGTGGAACTATTATTTACGGAGTCAATGATGATTCTTCTTTGGTTGGAACTTTGCCCATTGATTTGGTGCTTCCTCGATTGACCAATATGATTCGAGATTCAATAGTCCCTGATATTACGCGGTTTGTTTCCTATAACCAAAAGCAAATCGATTCAACCATAATACTTGAAGTGAGAGTAAGCAGGGGTACTCAGCGTCCTTACGCATTGAAACATAAGGGGTTAAGCCCTCGAGGTGTATTTGTTCGACAAGGCTCTTCCACTGTTATGGCTAGTATGGATACAATACGAATGATGATTATAGAAACAGATCACCGACGATACGAGCTCGAGGTTTCAGCAAATCAAGCGCTTACATTTTTACAGGCAACCCGGTTGTTTGCAGAACGCCGTATTCCTTTCGAAGAAACTCATCAGAAAACCCTTCATATCCGAGATGGGGAGGGTCGCTTTACAAATCTTGGGTTGCTGCTCTCCGATCAATGCGAACATACGACGAAAGTGGCAATTTTCCAAGGCACTGATTTTTCTATTTTTAGGGATAGAAGAGAATTTTCAGGTTCATTGCTCACACAGCTTCAGGAAGTAGGAGAATATGTACAACAGTACAACAGGATTCGTTCGGAATTTCCTGGGCTTATCCGCATTGATAGCTATGACTATCCACCATTAGCGCTTCGTGAAGCTCTCCTTAATTGCTATGTGCACCGCGAATACGCCAGCAGCGCAGCAACTCTTCTTCATGTGTTTGACGATCGATTGGAATATATCACGTTTGGTGGGCTGGTGTCTGACGTGAGCCTGGAAGACTTGAAGTTGGGTATTTCCCTAAGCCGGAATGAGTACCTAGCACGTGTCCTGCATCTTTTGGGAATAATTGAAGCCTATGGTACAGGCTTTCCTCGTATCTTCGAACAGTATGCAAAGTCATCATGTAAACCGGTAATAGAAACAAGCCCGAATGCTTTTAAAGTAACGCTCCCTAATAGGAACTACTTGGTAGAACATGTTGGAGAGAGTGAAGGGCTGTATGAAGCCTATCAGTACATCAAAAGCAAAGGGAGCATTCAAAGAAAAGACCTACAAACTTTTCTTGGTATTTCCCAAACCCAGGCAGGGGTCCTACTCAAGCGATTACTCGATAAGAATATGATTTTTGTTCTTGGGAAGGGAAAGCTTACTAAATATATTGCGCATTAATGTACCGTAGGTGATGCACAAAAAGAGAAGCCAGTGATGTTTCCCGCAACACTGGCTTCTAACTATATGCAAGCTTGTCTGTCCGGACGCGCTTTCTGAGAACTCTTTAATTGGCAACTACAAACAGTGTCCTCTCCATTCCCTGCTCGTACATCGAGTAGGTGAAGTTGTATGCGTTGGAGGCAACCAGAAATCCGAACTCATCGGCGATGAAGGTGGTTCTTTCGGGAACGTAGGCGGCCAGTCTCAAGACCGTGGTTTCATTCGTGCCTGCAGCAAAGAGGGAGGAAGAGAGCAGGGCCATCAGGATGATGGTTGTTATAATGGTTGCTAACTTCTTCATCTGTTCTCTCCTTTTTACCGTTGTTGCACTTGAAGAATACGTAAGATGTGAGAAGATGTCAATATAGTAAATGATATAATTTATTATATTGAAAGAAATTAGAGAATGTCATATGTAAGAAGAAGCGATATATAACATCTACCAGCAACATCTCACATATCACAAGTTTTAACCGGTTTAGTAATCGGCCTGCATCACTTGTGACAGAGAGAAATCGCAGGAATTTGAAGGCAATTGAGGAAGTGATGGAAAAGATGCCTATGGCACACCCTCAGCTGTGACAAGAGACATGAACGAAGTAAGGTGCTGCTTCTGACAGGAGAGCGGTGGAAGATGTGATATGAACTTCTACCATTTCCAGACAAAAAGAAACCTGCCGATAAGGCAGGCTTCACGTCACTGGTTTGTGCTTTTTACTGGATACCCAACAAATCCTTGATCTGGGCCTTGGCTTGGGTCAGGATATTGGTGTACTGGTCGTCAAGCTGGGAGAGTTGTTTGTCCAGCAGCTTCATGAACTCCGGGTCCTGTTCGGGCCTGAGGGTGAAGTTGGGACCGTACTGCTTGCGCAGCTGAGCCTCTTTCTGTTGGAGAGCGGGAGCAAACTGCTGTTTCATCCGCTCAACCAAGTCCTCTTGGTTCTCCAAGTATTGGCTGAAAAATCCTTCAAGCTGCCCAAGCAGCTGCTCAAGCTGCTCGTTGCCCTCTCCAAGAATCATGCCAAGGTCGAGGACCTTCGCAAAGTTCTCCTTGAACGCAGTATTTCTGGGAAGTGCAAGATTGGAAAGCATGGTGAGAGCCATTCCTTCCTTGAATGCTTCCTTCTCCTCTGCGGGAACAGCATCATACTGTTTCTTGGTGCCTTCCTTGGTTGCATCTATATGGCTGAGGAAGGTTCCTGCCAGCTGTCTTCCTTCCTTGACCTTCAGGTCCCGCTTGATCTTCACTGGGTCCACCTGGAGTTTTTCTGTCTTTTCCAGCGCAAGTTCCCATGCAGATTTTATGATTGCCATAGTCGACTCCTCATTACTTTACCAAAGATAGTACAGTTCGCTGTCTTGGACAAGTCTTGGTTTGGTGATAGTCTCGAGCCATGGAACTGGAACTTACCATTATGTACATCTTCGACCTGTTCGGAACCTTCATCTTCGCCATAACCGGGGCTGTAAAGGGTGTACGCTGTAAACTCGACATCCTTGGGGTGGTGGTGTTCGCCTGCACCGTCGGTTGCGGTGGCGGCATGTTTCGCGACATGCTCATCGGGGCAACCCCGGTTGCCGCACTGACCGACAGTGCCTATATTCTCACCTGTGTAGGCACCGGGCTGGCAGTCTTTTTCCTTGCTCCGAAATTTGTCGGGAAGTGGAGGGTCATTCTCTTTGCCGATTCCCTTGGCTTGGGAGTCTTTACCGCCCTGGGGGTGGCAAAAGGGGCCATGTACGGCATAGGCCCGGTAGGGCAGGTGCTCTGCGGTGTCTTCTCAGCCGTAGGAGGTGGAGTGGTCCGAGACATCATGAGCCGTTCGGTACCAACCGTCCTGACCAGTGACTTTTATGCCACCGCATCGTTGATCGGAGGCATACTCTATCTGATTCTTGAAATGACAGACTTGGGGATTTTTCCCAAATTTCTGATCGCCAGCAGCACGGTGTTCATCATCCGCCTGATCGCGATCAAATACCGGTTTCACCTGCCTGTTGCCGATACCGCCCTGCCGGTGGACGACTACTTGACCATGCAAAAATGAATTGGAAGGAAATACATGCACTCATATCCACTGTATTACGAAAAGCCCTATCAGAAAACGCATACAGCTGCCATTGTCGACATCGTTGACAACACACTTGTTCTGGACTCCACCATCTGCTACCCCGAAGGCGGAGGGCAGAGTGGTGACATCGGCTTAATTTCAGGTGTTCAACTCGTGAACACAACCAAGGACGATGATCATACCATATACCACCATGTAGTAGAGCAAAAGTTCAGTGTTGGAGAGAAGGTAACCATCGAGCTTGACTGGGATCATCGCTACCACTTTATGCAGATGCACACCGCTCAACACGTGGCCAGCGGTCTTTTATTCACTCGTTTTGGCATCCAGACGGTAAGCGTCCACCAAGGCGAACGCGTTCTCACCATCGAAACCGATGCAGCGGGTGTGGAAGAAGCAACATGCTTTGAACTGGAGGATTTGGTGAATGCAGTGGTGCGTCAGAACCATCCTGTGCACTACGAAGTACATACCCAAAGCTCGGCGCAGAATCTGGGACTGAGAAGATCGATCAAGGTGGAGGGAGATGGAGTGCGTCTGGTTGTCGTCGACGATGTCGATACGGTGGCCTGCGGAGGGCTGCATGCAGCCAGCACTGCTGAAATAGAACTTTTCCACTACTATGGACAGGAGAAAATCCGCGGCCACATCCGCCTTATTTTCACCGTGGGGAAAGTCGCCCGAGAAGAGATTCGCAGGGCGGAGGCGGCGGCCAGGGAGCTGGGTGTGCTCTTTTCTTCCCCTCTGGATGGCTTGGTTGATGTCGCAAGAACTGCAGTTGCCTCAGCTGCCTTGGTAAAAAGCGAACTGAGAAAGGCACAACAGGCAATTGCCTCCCTTCTGCTCGGTTCCTTGGTGGAGAAAGCCGATAGGGTAGGCATGGTGCCGGTGGTCTACTGGAATGTTCCTGAAGAAATGGATATGAAGGATATCGCCCAAGCCTTGGTGGAACATGAGGATTTGCTCCTTTGTGCAGCCAAGGAAGTTGAGGGAGGAGTGCTGTGGTTGATCGGCGTCCAGGGGAAGGCTTCGGCAGTGCTGGACTTCAACACAGGCAAAAGCTCATTGCTTTCAGCCATTGAAGGCAAGGGAGGAGGCAAAGCCCCGCTTTTCCAAGGGTCGGCGCAAGCCTGTAGCACAACCTTTTTCTCTGCATGCAAGGATCTCATACAATGACATTGAAAGAACGAGTCAAAGCACTCTTTTCAAAGGAGACCTATCTGTTGGCGGATGGGTCCCTCGATACCAAGAAGCTGTTCAAGCGCACCTTGGTCCTCATGCTCTTCATATTTTCACTCTACTTCATCGGCTTTCAGTTCTACCAACGACTTGGGTGGGACCAGAATGCTGTGGTTCAGCGGTTCATCACAGACTTTGGCGTCTCAGGGGTGGCCCTGTACGTCTATATCGTCGACCTCTTCGTCCTGCCCTTGTCGGTGGACCTGATGTGGCCTTTTGTGATGGAGTGGCATCCGCTTTTAGCGATTGTGGTGATGGGAACCGCCTCGGTGGCAGGAGCCTTCAGTGCCTATCTGTTCGGCCGTCTGATGGGTCTCATTCCCCTGTTCAAGAGATGGGTGCTGAAGCAGTCGGGTACGCACACCGAGCAGCTGATCACCAAGTACGGCATCTGGGCGATTGTCATCAGCGGCCTGACACCCTTGCCGTTTTCCACCATCTGCACCGTTGCAGGCATCGTAGAGCTCAAAGTCCACCATGTCCTGCTCTCCAGCCTCATCCGCTATGTGCGAATGGCGCTTTACTACCTGATTTTCGCCGGCTTGATCGTTATCGGCTGAGCGCTTCCCTGATTTCCTCGATCACCTTGCGGGTGCGCTCTGCGCTGTCCCCGGTGTAATCCTTGGCATCGAGCAGGACTTCGATGGCTTCTTTTTGAAGAAAGGAACGGACCGTCTTGTCTTCGCAGAGCATCTGCTTGAGAGTGTTGGGCTTGCCGGCCTGTACTTCGGCCCATGCCTTGAGACTGTGCTCGCGGATAAGCTCGTGCATTTCCTGACGGTTTGCCCCTCTTTTACCCAGCTCCATCAGAAGTCGCTCGCTTGCGGCAAAAATGCCGTAGGAAGCCAGGTTGCGCTCGATGCCGGCAATATGGACCTGCATACCCTGCACCACCTTGACTGCGGTGCTGAGAATCTCATCGACTGATAAGAAGAGTTCGGGCAGCACCAGACGACGGTTGGCGCTGTCGTCGAGGGTGCGTTCGAGCAAGGTGGAGGCGGCATTCTGCCAGAGAACACCCTGCTGTGCTTCCACGAAACGACAGAGACTGTCGATTTTTTCACTGTTGATCGGATTGCGCTTGAACGGCATGGCCGAAGAACCTACCTGCTTGGAACCGAAGGGCTCGCTCCACTCTCCGATCGGAGGGCTTTGCAGCAGACGGAAATCGATGAAGAACTTGTACAAGGTTGCACACAGGGATGAGAGGGCTTGTCCGATCCTGAGGTCCTGCTTTCGGGTATAGACCTGGGTTGCAGCCGTATAGGCGTTCAAGCCAAGGTCCTGCATCACCATAGCCTCAAGTTGCGAGGCGGTGATGCCGGTTCCTTTGAGCAATTCCGTATAACTTGCACTGGTTCCCACCGCACCTTTCATGCCCTTGCCCCGGATCGAGGCCTGGATGCGAATCAGGTCCTCCAGGTCCTCGCCGAGGTCCTGGGCGGTCTGTGCCAGGCGATAACCGACAGTGGTGGGTTCTGCCGGCTGAATATGGGTGAAGGCCATGCAAGGTTGGTCTGCATAGGCCTCCATTTTGTTGATGAACGTTTCAAGCAGTGTTTTTGTCTGGATGATTACGAGCCCTAGAGCTTCCCTCAGGCGCAGGGCATCCATATTGTCCAGAATGTCCATGCTGGTGGCCCCGAGGTGGATGATCGCTCCGGCATTCGGACACTGCTCGGCATAGGTCTTGATCTCAGCCATCAGGTCATGGCGGATTTCGGCTTCAATCGCTGTAGCCCGCTCGATGTCGATGTTGTCCTGGTTTGCAATCAGCTCATCAAGCTGCTGTTGCGATACCAACCCTGCTTCAGCCTGAGCCTTGGCCAAGGCCACCCAGATGCGCCGCAGCAGCTTGCGTTTATGCTCTTCACTGAAAATGGTTCGCATCTGCTCGCCGGCATAACGCCAGCTGAAAGGGGAAAGGTAGGTGTCATGGGAAAAGCTTTGCATTCAGACCTCCGCTTACCCATGACTGTACCCTCTATCGTAATACTAGGTCAATTGACGTAACGGATGGTCTCCCATGCCTTGTTGTACATCTCAAGGTTCGGACCAAGGTCGTCCTTCAGCTCGTAGTTCTCAAGCATCTCGACGGTGTAGAACGGAGTGGTGGTCCGATACTTCTCAGCTTCGGTATTCACCGAGGCGGGGAAGTGGAAGCGGTCGAGGAACTGGGCATAGTTCTCCGGCTTGTGGATGTAGTTGATGAACTCAAGGGCAAGGTCGTAGTTCCTGGCTCCCTTGGGAATGCACATGGAGTCGAAGTACATCGGACCGCCGTCGATGGGGAGGAAGAAGTCGATGTCGGCCCACTGGCTCTCGGGGATCTCTTCGAAAATCGCCTCGGCATAGCCGTGGGAGACCCAGTACTCGCCAGAGGCGAAGGACTTGGCAAACCCTTCTGCATCGAACTTGACCAGATTCGGCTTCCACTTGTCGTTGACAAGCTTGCGTGCTGCTTCCAGTTCTGCGGGATTTGTAGTGTTGACCGAGTAACCCAAATATGCCAACGCATCGCCCAGGACTTCACGCATATCGTCCATCATGACCATACGGCCGGCAAGCCGGGTGTCACCAAAAATATTCCAGGTCTTCTCGTACTCCTTGACCATCTTGGTGTTGACTGCGATGCCAGTGGCTCCGAGGTAGTAGGGGACCGAGTACTCCATCTTCGGGTCATAGTAGGCCTTGGAGAGGGCGAAATCGGTGATGTACTGGAGGTTGGGCATTTTGGAAACGTCCAATTTTTCCAGCATGTTCAGGTTTTTCATGATCGAGACATAGTCGCCCGAGGGGAAGATTACGTCATAGCCTGCACTGCCACTGGCCATCAACTTTGCGAACATCTCCTCATTGGAGGCAAAGTAGTCCAGAACCACGTCCACCCCAAACTCCTTCTCAAACGATTCAACGACCGAGTCGGGAGTATAGTAGGACCAGTTGTACACATACAGTTTTTTACTGCCGGTGGTGTTGTTCTCCGTTGTCTTGGAACAACCGAGGAAGAGAAGACTGCCCAGGACAACCAGGGCTATAGCGAGGATGAGGTGCTTGGTGGTAGGTTTGCTCACGGCTAAACCTCCTGTACTATGGTGATGTCTGCCCGTCCAGGTCAACATACGCCATTCCCTGGATCGGTGATAGTTGTGAAGCCTTGCAAAACAAGGCCCAATAAAGATTTCTAGGCTGGAGTGGCAAGGAGAAGATAAGATTTGGAACTGGTGATGTGGCGCATCGGCATCTCCTCTGAATTCAGCCCCATAATTGGGTATTTCTGCAAGTAGGTCAATAACTTTACGCTTCAAAACGAAAAATTGGCAAAATAATTTTTCCAACGAGCCGCTCATTTCGGGTGTTGCATAAACACTCTTTATCACCGATACTTGCTCTCCAAGAACTATGAAAGCACAAACCTATTCCCAGGAGGTGGTTAACCTCCATACCCATAGCTTTTATTGCGGACACGGAAGCGGTCAGATACGCGAATATGCTCAAGCGGCCGTCGAACATGGCCTCAAGGTGCTGGGTTTCACCGAGCACTGCCCCGTACCCGACTCGCGCTGGGCCAGGACCCGTATGGATTATGAACAGATGCCTCTCTATGAGCAGGACGTTCGTGATGCACGGCAGAATACTCCGCTCACGGTACTCACCGCATATGAATGTGACTACCTTCCTCAGTACCAAAGCTACTATGAAGAGCTGAAAGCAAAAACCGACTACCTCATTTGTTCCATTCATGACCTTAGCTTTGACATGGATCGTGAGTACTCGGTGTTTTGGAACACCTTGACAAAGGAGGACCTTGCTCTCTATACCGACCTCTATTGCAAGGCCTTGCAGTCGGGGCTCTTCCTCTTTGGTGCACACCCTGATGTCTTTGCCTACAACTACCATGTTTGGGATGATGAGGCAAAAGCGTGTTCGAAAGCAATTATCGAGTGCGCCGCAAGTTCGGGTGTCGCCTTGGAGATCAACTCCAACGGCATGCGCAAGCGCAAGGTCAAGACAGCACAGGGCGAACGCTATGCCTACCCGATCCTTCCCTTTTGGCAGTTGGCAAGTGAATATCCCGTTACAGTGGTAACCAACAGTGATGCACATAAGCCCAGTGAAATCTGGGCCGGCCTCGACAAGGTGGTTTCATTCTCTCAGGAGGCAGGAATTACCTTGGCCGACTACACGCTGCAGAATGGCGTAGTTTCCCTGGGTACATGAAAAAGGGACAGGGGGCACACTCCCCCTGTCCCGGCATAATACGATGGACATCCACGTATTATACGAGGTTCAGTGATGTAAGGAACTCTTTTGCCACCTGCTCCACGGCTTTCCCTTCCACGTCGACAAGATAGTTGAGTTCAGTCATCGTTGCATCGTCAAGCTTGCCTGCAAGCATGTTCAGTACACTCTTCAGCTCGGGGTGCTTGTCCAGGACCTCCTTGCGTACAATCGGTGCGGCATGGTAGGGAGGGAAGAATCCAAGGTCGTCCTCAAGAATCTTCAGGCTGTACTGCTTGATCGGGCCGTCGGTGGCAAAAGCGTCGGTGACATCCATGTCGCCGCGTCCGATGGCCTGGTACTTGAGCGAGGCGTTGAGCTTCATCGGTTCGCCCTTGAAATTGAGGCCGTACATCTCAACCAGTCCGTCAAAGCCGTCCTGCCGGTCGAAGAACTCATGTTCTGCACCGAATACCATTTCACCGGCATACGGGATCAGGTCGCTGTAGGTTTCCACCCCGTACTTCTCATAGACTTCAGGCGTAACGGCAAGGGTATAGGTATTGTTGAACCCAAACGGTTCGAGCCATACGATATCCCACTGCTTCACAAACTCTTCACTTACGATTCTATAGGACTCATCGGGATCGTTGACCACATCCATTTTCAGGTGGGCGGTCAGACCGGTGCCGGTATATTCGGGATAGAGGTCGATCTGGTTGTTCTTGATCGCATTGAAGTTGACGAATGTACCGCCGAGGTTGAGTTTTCGGTTCACCTTCAAGTCGGTGTGTGTCTCTACAAGCTGAGAGAGCATTTCTGCAATGACGATGTTCTCGCCGAAGTCCTTCGATCCGATGGTGATGCTGTCATTCTTGGCGCAACCGGTGAAAAACAGGATTGCGGCCAAGGCCAGGGTCAGTACAATGGTGATTTTGGTTCTTTTCTTATGCATATTTCTCAATACTCCTTAACGTGCGTGTTTTTGTAATCGTTTCTCGGCTTTTCCCATGCCCCAATCGAAGATGAGGGCGATGACGACCACCGGAATTGCTCCAAGCAGAATCCTGTCCATATTGCGCTGTTGGATTCCACGGTAGATGATGTATCCCAACCCTCCGCTTCCGATGAGCACCCCCATCACGGCGATGGAGAGTGAATTGACCAAGGCTACCTTAAGGCCGCCGAAGATCATGGGAATGGAGAGGGGAATCTCGACCTTCACCAACCGCTGCTGCCGACTCATTCCCATGCCTCGTGCAGCATCGATGATGTAGGGAGGCAGTTCGGTCAGTGAGGTATAGGTGTTGCGGATGATGGGAAGCAGGGCATACAGCACCAGTGCCACTCCCATGGTGAGGTCTCCGAGTCCGAAGATGATCATCAACAGGGCCAGCAAGGCAAGCGAAGGTATGGTCTGGATGATCTCGGCAATGCCGATGATGTACCTTCCCACCCTCGGTTTCCAATAGGAGAGGACTCCCAATGCGATGCCGATGATGGCTGCGAAGACCATCGAAATTGCTACTATGGTCAGGTGTTCTGCGATTGCAGTCATAAGCTCATTCATGCGTTCCTCCTGAGCCCGCGCGGGGTGATGAGCTTTTGTACGAGGCCGATGAGGGCGCTGAAAGCAAAAGCCAGGATGGCGGAAGGTATGGCACCGGCCAGGATGTAGTCGGTGTTGTACGTGGCCAGACCCGTCCAGATCCAGTCACCCAAACCACCTGCTCCGATCATGCCGGCCAAGGTTGCCCAACTGACGATGTATACTGCCGAAATGCGGATTCCGCTGACAATGGTGGGAAGGGCCAGGGGAAGCTCGACCTTGAAGAGTACTTGTCTCTTGGACATCCCGATTCCCTTGGCGGCATCCTTGTACGCGGGCTGTACCTCGGTGATGCCGGTATAGGTGTTCCTGAGGATGGGGAGTATCGAATAGATGGTCAGGACAGCCAACGCCGGCAGGGTGCCGATGCCCATGATGATCAGGGCGAAGCCCAACATGACCAGGCCCGGTATGGTTTGCACCGTTCCTGCAAGGGCGAGGAAATAGGGCGCAATTTTCTTATGTCTGGTTAAAAGAACTCCTGATGGTATGGCAATAGCCATTCCCAAGCCTACTGCGATGAGGACCAAGGCTATGTGTTGTCCGAGGCTTGCAAACATCGCTTCTGAATTTTTTGAAAAGAAGGTGATCATTCTCATGCCGACAAGTCCCCCCAGAGGGCCTCACCCATTGCCTTGGCGGTGCTGGTTCTTGTAATGATTCCCGCCACCGTCCTGTTGTCGTTGAGTACAACCACGTAGTTGGAAGAGGATGAGAGCAGCTTGTCCAGTGCTTCTTTCGCATCGTCCTTACGGCCGACGGTCATGGTGTCGGTGTTGATCAGCTCTGCGATCGAACGACCGGCCTTGCCGCGGGCCTTGATGTCCTCGATGGATACCGTTCCGAGATAGGTCTCATCATCGTCGATAACGACCAGGCTGTTTATTTCGCGCTTGCTCATCATCTCGATGGACTCGAGCGTTTTACTATGCTTGTAGACCTTGTAGACTTTCTTTTTCATGAACTCCTCTGCAAGCAAGGGAGCCGTGGGGGTGTCTTGGTCCATATGTTTGCCCATGAAGCTCTTGATGACCGGGCTTGCAGGGTGCTGGAGCATCTCCTCGGGGCTAGCCATCTGCAGGATTTTGCCTTTATCCATGAAAATGATGGTGTCGGCTAGTCTGAGTGCCTCATCCATGTCATGGGTGACGAAGACAATGGTCTTTTTCAGCTTCTTCTGGATCCGCTTAACTTCTTCCTGAAGCGAATCGCGGGTGACAGGGTCCAGGGCTCCGAAAGGCTCATCCATCAGGACAATCGGAGGGGAGGCCGCCAAAGCCCTCAGTACTCCGATGCGCTGCTGCTGCCCGCCTGAGAGTTCGGACGGATATTTATGGGCGTTCTCCTCATAGGGCATATCAACAAGGGAGAGAAGGTCGCGGACGATTGTATCGCACTCTTCCTTTGAGTAGCCCAACAGCTTGGGAACCACGCTGATGTTCTGGCTGACGGTCATGTTCGGAAACAATCCTATTTGCTGGATGACATAGCCGATCTGACGGCGCAGCTGTACGGCATTCTGCTTGGTTACATCCTTGCCGTCGATGAAGACCGTACCGGCCTTGGGTTCGATCAAGCGGTTGATGGTTCTCAGCGTAGTGGTCTTGCCGCATCCGCTGGGACCGATTAAGACAACGAATTCTCCGGTTTTGATGGTAAAGCTCAAATCGTGAAGAATTGTCTTGGACCCATATCGTTTGGTCACATTCCTAAATTCAATCATTGTGTGTTGCTCCTCGTATAACAGTGATGTCTATTCTGTGCAAGATTAAGACAACCTAATAGTAATATATAAGTTGTCAGTTAGGCAACCCAATGCAAAAAATAGTGCATGTTTCAACTGAAACCTACAAATAGATGCTGTATTTAAAGATTCAACAATCAGAGGACAACAATATTGTTCACATCACAATGTTGTCAGTTCGCAAAAAAAAACCCAGCCGAAGCTGGGAGAAGAAAAAATATTGTGGTACTTATTCACCGCACTCATCATGATGGGCATGTTCATGGCAGATGCTGCCGGTACTTGCAAGTGATCCTGCAAGGTAGGCTTTTACTGCTTCCTCGCTCTTGCCTTGGGCACCCAGAATCACCTCGATGTTGTGCTCATTGAAGATATCGACGGCGCCTCCCCCCATACCCCCGCTGATGATGGTGTTCACACCCATCTCGTGCAGGAAATTGGGAAGAAAACCAGGACGATGCCCTGGATTCGGTACACTGCTGTGGTCGATGATCCTTCCTTCCTTGGTATCGAATACTTCAAATGTCTCACAGTGACCGAAATGTCCGCACACCATCTTGTTCTCACTTGCTACTGCTACTTTCAACATATAAAACTCCTGATATAGTAAGATATTAAAGACTTAAGATATCCCCACCGGCAAGATAGCGAACCTTTTCTCCCATCAAACCGCGTAACGCAGCATAGTTTTCCTCACCCGTACAGTGACAGGTATAAAAGGTCGCCTTGCTTGCAAGCAGAACCGAGGCGATATGCTCGAGCACCTCCGGCTTTTCCGGCTCGCCGGTACGATGGTTGTAGAGATGGAAGCCTCCGATGACATGGGTCGGGTGAAAACCCCGGTGATCGTGGTATGACTTCAGGATATTGAGGATCCCACGGTGAGAGCATCCGGTTACCAGAAGCCTGACATCACCTTCTTGAATGGAGAGGTATTGCTCATGGGTAAAGTTGTCCACCGTATAGGTCTCTCCTTCCTTTCTGAAGAGACTCTGATTTCCCGAAGGAACGGAATCGGTACCATCCACCTTGGAAAATAAGGTGATATCACCGCTGATGGGAGTAAATGCGGAGGTGAACATAAATCGATTGCTGCCAAAAAGGGTGGGATCGACGCCGATGTAATGGTACTCGCCCTCGGCACGCTCGCTGTAATAGGGGCCGAAGGCCTCCTTTCTCACATACAGGGGGGCATGGGTGTTCTTGGTAAAGAACGTTTTCAAACCTCCGCTATGGTCATAGTGGCCGTGAGAGAGCACCGCAGCATCAACCCGTTGAAGATCAATGCCTAGTTTTTCTGCATTGACGGCGAAGAGCTCGCTCGCCCCGCTGTCGAAAAGTATGGTCTTGCCTGCTGCTTCGATGTAGAGACTTAATCCATGCTCAAATCCTAAAGCGCTGCATGTGGTGGTATTTTCCACCAAGGTTGTAATCTTCATTGCCTTACGTGCTCCTTCCATACTTGGAGTGTTTTACTATAGATGCTCTTGAGTGCATTCGATGCCGGACTGTTCAGGCAGGCTGGATTCTCACCTTTGTTCAGTGCTGCAATGACCTGCCCGTCGTAGGGAATCTTTCCGAGGAAGGGAATGCCCTCCTTGAAACAAAATACCTCGATTTCCCCGCAGATTGTTGGATTCATATCGTATTTGTTCACCACCACTGCTACCGGGACCTGCAGCTGCCGGGCACTGGAAATAACCCGCTTCAGATCCGAGAAAGCACTGACCGAGGGTTCGGCGACCATGAGGGCCAAATCCACACCAGCAAGCGATGCAATGACCGGACACCCGATGCCCGGACTTCCATCAAGGATTGCCACCTCTGTTTCCTGGGTATTGTCCCTCAATTGTTTTTTTACTTCGCTTACCAGCTTGCCGGTGGTTCCGCTTCCCATGGTCAGGGTGGCTGTCGAGAAACGCTCTTCGCCCCGTTCGTACAGCTTCAGTTCTCCTACCTTGACCGGTTTGGTGGAAATCGCACCTACAGGACACACATGCAGGCAGTAGGTACAGCCCTCGCATGCAATCGGGTCGATTCGATACGTCGGACCTGGGATGACGGCATCGAAGCGGCATACTGCAAAACATCGGCTACAGGCGGTACAGAGGTCGCTGTCGATCATCGCCTTGGGCAGACCGAAATAATCGGATGCCTGTTCTTTTGTAAAGCTTCCCATGACCAAGTGAAGGTTGGGTGCATCGACATCGCAGTCAGCGTAGGCCTTGGCCTGGGAGAGGGCGATGAAGGTGCTGGCAACGGTGGTTTTTCCGGTTCCCCCCTTACCGCTGAGAATGAGTATCTGATGCATCTTCAACCTCCTTCAGCAACAGGGAGAAATAGGTGTGATACTTCTCACTCTCCTGACTTGCCACCAATCCATCACTCGTAAGACGGGCCAGGTCTTGGTCATAGGGGAGGGAGCCGAGAATCTGTAAATTATGTGTTTTTGCATACGCCAGTGATGGATTCTCCCCGTCCTGAGTCTTGTTCAACAGTACTGCACAGGGTTTTTTCAACAGCATCACCAGCTCATGCACCATGGCAAGGTTGTGTGCACCAAAGATGGTGGGTTCAGCGACCAGGAGGCAAAAATCGGCATGGGAAATGGTTTCCGTCACCAGGCAACCGCTGCCTGGAGGGCTGTCGATGATGGTGAGCCCGCTGTGTTTTTCCCTCATCAAGGCTTTGATGAGTGGGACGGCCGAGCTCTCTCCGATGCGCATCTCTGCAGAGAGAAATGTGATTGTACCGCTGTTTCCCTTACGGACAACTCCCAGTGGTTTCTGAACCTCGGTCAACGCATGGTTGGGACAGAGATGCATGCACAAGCCGCAACTGTGGCAAATCTCATCAAAGATCAACAATTGCTTGCCTATGACAGCCAAGGCATTGAAGGCGCAGGCTTTGCTGCAGATCCTGCAGCCATCGCAAAGATTCTGATCGACGACAGGCTTGCCTACGGTAATCACCTCTTCCTGTACGTAGGAAGGCTTGAGAAAGAGATGCCCATTCGGCTCTTCCACATCACAATCGATGTAGGTGGCCCGCTGCGCCACAGAAGCAAGATTGACGCTGACCAAGGTCTTCCCGGTGCCTCCCTTGCCGCTGAGCACCGCTATGGTGCGGTCAGTGGGCATGATGAAATCCAGCATGGATGGCATCCAATTCAGCAAGCTTGTTCTCAAGCAGTGCACTGATATTGTCTGCGATGCTGAGGTTGAGAGCCTTAAGCAGGGATATGTCTGCGGCTTTCAGCACTTTTGCAGCATTTTCTCCCAAGCGAAAGGTTATGAGGGTGGTGATCTTCGCATCCACCAAATCCTGGGCCGCTTGGATGCCGGCTCCTCCAGGACTTTGTGCCGCCTCATTTACGATGAAGTTGCTCTTCTGATTCTCTGTATCAAAAATACAATAATAGGGTGCTCTTCCAAATGAGACGCACAGGGGGCTGTCTAATTTCTGCTCTTCTGCCGGTACTGCAACAATCATTGGTGATTCTCTCCTTCAATCTCTGTCATTCTGGATCTCCATCTGCAGCCACGGCCGCATCTGCCCAACCCTTGTCCATTGTGGTCATGCAGGCGATATTCACCGCCTTCGATGAAGAGCGGTTTGCCATCCACCAAGGAAGCAGCCAGTTTTTTCCGTGCAGTGTCATACATACCTTGCACGGTGGTTCTCGCTACCTCCATTTGTTCGGAGCACTCCTGTTGAGTCATGCCTTCATGATCTATGAGACGGATGGTCTCATACTCATCGACGGACATGACTACAGGCTGCCGTCCCTCGAGGTTCGAGCCTATCGGCCCGAACCTGGAGTTCGGAGGAAGCGAACAAACGCTTCGCCATTTGCGTGGTCTACTCATGCTTTCTCCAATGCTTCAATACGTTTCAGCTCTTCTTGGAGCAATTGTTTTCTCTCTGCAAGCGTAATGGGGGAGGCAACAGCTGCGTAGAGGCCGCATCCTCTGCCTGCGCGTCTTCCCATTCCATACCCAACTGCGGAGTAATTGTTGCAATTACCCATTCCTCTTCCTGTCATCGGACCAAATCCGGCAGGACCGGTTCCATCTCTTCGTGGCATATCGTGCCTCCTTGTACTAAGTATGTTATTGACATATGTCAGTAACTAGCTTTACCGTACAAGGGTTTTCGGCATATGTCAATAACTAAACAAAGAAAATTACCTTTTTTTGAAGCAGGAAGCGTATGCTGACGGAAGTATGGACTGGATGTGTTGGTCTGGAATGGAAGACTATTGTTCAGCAGTCTTATCTGTGTTACAATGTATTACATGAAGAAGGAGTACAATAATGGGCTTATCAGTACGATTGAAGCAGGATGAGCTTGAGCTCATACAACGGTATGCAGAATTGAAAGGTTTAACTATCTCAGAGCTTGTCCGTCAATCAATCCTTGAGCGCATCGAAGACGAGTTTGACCTTAAGCTCTATGAAAAAGCAATATCTGAATTCCACAATAACCCGGTAACCTACTCATTGGATGAGATTGAGCAAGAACTTGGTTTGCAATGAAATACCACGTAGAGTTTTCCAATGATGCGCGAAAAACATTGAAAAAAATGGATAAACATATCAGCCTGATGCTTGTTGCTTGGATTCGCAAACATTTGGAAGATTGCACAAATCCCTATCAAAGTGGTAAAAGCCTGACTGCCGATCGAAGTGGCCAATGGCGGTATCGAATAGGGGACTATCGACTGATTGCTGAAATCTTAGAAGATCGTGTGGTGATTCTTATTCTTCATGTAGGTCACCGCATAGATGTTTATACTCAGTAACTTTTGCTTTCATCGAACGTTGCTGTTGAATGACCGGGCGATCTCGGGCAGATAGTGGTCATGATTGACGAACAACTGACTGATCAGGATGCCCAGCCCTGTGATGTTCACACCCAGTCCGGCGACCCCGGTCCAGGCGGCCCACATTGGCGTGGTGGGAGGGTCGACTGAGTCGTTCTTGAGAAAGAGGGGGGTGAGCATCATGGTCAGGCCGGCGAGTTCAGTTATCAGGCCGGCTTGCATCCAGTCACTCTGCTTCTTCATGGCACGCTCAAGCTCTGCAATCAATGAACGGGTATGCTGATCCAGCTCTTGTGTTTTCAGCACGTCGAAGAACTGCAGAACCTCGCTCTCTCTTCCCCAGCCTGTTTCCATGGTATAGGTCTGCCCCTTGTAGGTATACCTTGGAGAAACCTCATAAGCGCCGCCTCTTTGTCTGGGATGGTAGACGATTCTGTTCCAATCGACGGCTATCAGGCTTTCCACGTCAACATTCGTTCGTGTGACCAGGAGCGCGTCATGGGGATAGACAATCTGATTCCCTTTCAGGTCCTCGAACAACAACGCTTTGTCAGCCTCGTATCGGACGATCAGGCCGATATGCATCGAGCCGTCGGTGAGGACGACAAGATCGCTTGCCCAAAGAACGGACAAGGAAAGCAGACAACAGAGTAGAATGCGTTTCATACAGGTTCCTTCTGCAAATAGGAGGCCCGCCGGATTCGGCAGGCCTCATGATACATGGCATTAAAGTATGATTATCTGGTCTCGCTCGGGACCGACGGAGATGTACCTGATCGGGCATCCGACAAGCTCCCCGAGGCGCTTGCAGTATGCTTGGGCCTTCGGCGGCAGGTCTTCCCACTTCCGGGCTTCGGTGGTGGGAGTCATCCAACCATCGAACTCCTCGTAGATGGGCTCTGCTATCTCCTGCAGGGCCGTCTCGGGCAGATAGGTGATAACCTCACCATTGACCCGGTAGGCTGTACAGACCTTGATCTTCTCAAAGGTATCGAGTACATCGAGCTTGGTAAGCGCAAGGCCGGTGAATCCGTTGATCCAGCAGGAGTAGTCGGCGGCCACGGCGTCGAACCAGCCGCAACGGCGGGGCCTGCCGGTGGTGGCTCCATACTCCCCGCCGATGGCTCTGAGTTTTTCAGCCGTCTCATCCAACAATTCAGTCATGAACGGACCGCCGCCCACACTGGTGGAGTAGACTTTTGTAACTCCGATGACATGGTCGATGCGTCGGGGGCCCAAGCCGCTTCCGACTGCCGCGCCACCGCTGGTGGGGCTGCTGCTGGTGGTATAGGGGTAGATGCCCCAGTCGAGGTCGCGCATTACGCCCAGTTGACCCTCAAGCAGGATGCTCTTGTTCTCTTCATACGCTTGGCGGACGACCGGCAGCGTGTCTATGAGCATATGGCCGAATCGTTCCTTCCACTTGGCGCAGAGATCCATCAATTCATCGACGGTATACTCGGCAAGTCCGAAGTAGGCCAGCTCACGGTTCTTCTGTGGGAGTGCCATCTCGATGCGGTTTCTCAATCGGTCGAAATCGAGCAGGTCGGCGGCCCTGATTCCCGAACGAGTCGCCTTGTCGCTGTAGCAGGGACCGATGCCGCGCTTGGTGGTGCCGATCTGCATTTTCTGGGTCTTCGAACCCTCCTGGGCTCCATCGAGGGCCCGGTGATAGGGCATGATCAAATGGGCGCGTACATCGATGAACAGGTTGTTCACCTCCACGCCTTTTTGTGCAATGGAATCCAGTTCCTCGGCCATGGTTTCGAAGTTGACCACGGTTCCCGCTCCAACGATGTTCATCGTCTCGGGGTTGAAAATGCCTGAGGGTATGATATGCAGGGCGAACTTTCCCATCTCGTTGATGACGGTATGGCCTGCATTGTCCCCGCCTTGGTAGCGGATCACTAAATCTGAATTGACGGCCAGGTAGTCAACGACACGGCCTTTGCCTTCATCTCCCCACTGGGCTCCTACGATCGAAGTAACATTGCTCATCAATACAGCTCCTTGCCTTCTTTTGCAAATGACTGCAACATCAGCGCTTCTTTTTGGGTGTGGTCCTCGATCTCCTCGGCATCCCACGGGTATTTGATCCACAAATCAGCAAGCTCCATGCCTGCGAAATAGCGCTTGATTTCGGATGGGAATTCCACATCCTTCTCCTTGAGCTTGTTGTGCAGGACCAAAACAGCAATTTCTTCGGGATTGAACTTCAGAAGTTCTCCGACGCAGTATGCCAAGGTTGCCCGGGTATCGTCGACTTCGTCGATCAAGAGGACCTTCTTGCCGACCAGCTGTGATTGAACTTCATCGATCCACTGGATTTTGGTGGGGTGGTCCTTGTGCTTCTTGTCAATGCCATAGTAGGAGATGCCTACCGCGAAAATAGGGCGGTTGATGAAAGTCTTCATGATGCGTGCGGGAATGAAGCCGCCGCTTCCAATTGCAACGATTACATCGGGGTCGTAGCCGGATTCAAGCAACTCGAACGAGAGCTTTTTCACCAGCTTGTGTACCGAATTGTAACTGACGTAGAACTTCTTGTCGTCCATCTCTTACTCCTCAGGCTTGTGGATACATCTCTGCGATGTAGGGAAGGGTCCTGTGTTTTTCATTGTAGTCCAGGCCGTATCCGACAACCCAGACATCGGGAATGGTGAACCCGATGTAATCGATGTCCACCGGTACAATGTGCCGATCGGGTTTATCCAACAGTACGGCTGTGCGAACCGATTTGGGATTGCGGGTCTTGAAATTGCGGATCAGGTAGTCAAGGGTGTTGCCGCTGTCCAGGATGTCCTCGATGATGAGCACATGCTTGTCTTCCATGTTCTCACGGGTGTCCATCAGCAGTCTGACATTGCCGCTGTGGTCTCCATGGTATGATGATAGTGCGATGAAATCGACGACATGCTCGACATTCAATTTACGGGCGAGGTCGGCGATGAATATGAAGGAGCCCTTGAGTACCCCCACCAGAATCAACTTGCCTTCGCTGTCCTTATAATCGGCACTGATCTGCCGGGCAAGCTCGTCAACCCTGCGGTTGATCGTGTCTGCATCGATGAGAACACGGGCGAGATCCTCTGTCAAAGCAGGGATCGCGAGGGAATCTTTCATTGGGCCTCCTCAACGCAACAGATTGACTGTTGGAACATGTTCTGTATGTCAGTAGGAATATACGAAAAGTGGGACAGTGTCAATGTTGGCCGGGGCGGCTCGAAGGCCGTACTCCTGAAGGATTTTTGCTACTTGACCACACTATTGCGGCAATATTACACTGAAAGCAGAGAAAAGGAGGCCCATCATGTATGTTGACGTTCCTGTAGAACTTCTGCAAATGAATCCCTTTACCGCCATCGGAAAAGACGGGTTTCTTATTACCGCAGGCAGCAGTGAGAAATTCAACACCATGACTGCCTCCTGGGGGTCGATGGGAGTCCTGTGGGGGAGAAACATCCTTACCCTCTATGTCAGATCGAGTCGATACACCCATGAGTTCCTTGAGCAAAGCGAAGGTTTCACCGTCTCATTCTTCCCCCCGGAAATGAAGGACCGATTGCTCTGGTGCGGTCAGCACAGCGGACGGGACCATGACAAAATTGCGCAAACCGGCTTGAAAATCAATTACTTGACAGGACCGAAAGGAACCGAGCGTGTAACCTTCAAGCAGGCTTCGTTGGTTTTCTCTTGTACGAAAGCCGCCGTATTGCCGCTCGCCAAGGAGTCATTCCTCCTTCCTGAAATTGATTCGTTCTATAAGGATGGCGACTTCCATACGATATACATTGGATTTATTGACAGTATTCTTTCCAACCAATAGGATGGAACGACTACCAGAGAAGGCCACGAACCCGGAATAGCTTGGAAAGGCAGGACTGCATATCCTGCCGGGGAGCATACATGAACCTTTCAAAAGAACAGGCGCAGTCTGCGCTCTCGATGATGGTGCGTTCACGCCATTTCGAGGAGTGTATCGATGACTTCTTCAAACGCAAGGAGATGCACGGAACAACCCACCTGTCCATCGGGCAGGAGGCCTGTCAGGCAGGTCTCTCCCTGGCACTCGACCAAGGTGATTGGATCGTTCCAACCCATCGATGCCATGGTCACACCATAGCCCGGGGGGCCAACGAGCGCAAAATGTTCAGTGAGATGTTCGGTTCGGCAGACGGCATCTGCAAGGGGCTCGGCGGTTCGATGCACATGACTGATGTGCAGACTTGGAATGCAGGTTCCTCGGCGGTGGTCGGCAGCGGGGTGAACCTTGCCGCAGGACTTGCCTTCGCTTTGAAAATGCAGAAAAGCCAAGCCATCAGCGTGGCAATTTTCGGAGACGGGGCCACAAGCCGCGGCTCTGTGCACGAGAGCATGAATCTTGCTTCGGTCTGGTCGCTTCCCATTCTGTTCTTCTGTGAAAACAACGATTATGGCATGAGCGCCGCTGCAAGCCGCATGGTCTCCACCTCCTCCATTGCAAGTCGTGCCGATGCTTACTCCATCAGTCATGCAACCGTAGACGGCAATGATGTGGAAGCAGTCTATGCTGCCGCACAGAAGGCAGTAACATACATCCGCACCACCGGCAAGCCGTATTTTTTGGAAGTGAAGACCTATCGATGCTGCGGGCACTCAAAAAGCGACCCCTGCATCTACCGCAGTCGGGAGGAAGAGGCGGCTTGGAGTGAACGCGACCCGATTTTCCTTTTCTCCCGCAGGATGGTCGAAAGCGGCCTCTATAGCGAGGAGGATGTCTCCCGTCTCATTCTGGAAGCACGCAAACACATCGACGAGGCTGCCGTGGATGCTGCGGCAATTCGCAATCAACGAATCAGCCTCGATCAGGCGATGGAATACCTCTTCGCCCCTGAGGAGGAAGAGGTTTACAAGGTATGTCAGTCGACGACACGAATGAGCTACCGTGAAGCCATACGCCAAGCCCTGGACGAGGAGATGAGCCGCGACAAGGCGGTGCATCTCATCGGTGAGGACATCGGCCTGTACGGCGGTTGTTTCAAGGTCACCGGAGACCTGTATGCAAAGCATGGGGCGCAGATGCATGAAACACCAGTCAGCGAGGAAGCCTTCACCGGACTTGCCGTCGGGGCTTCTTTACTTGGGCTTCGGCCGGTGGTTGAGATCATGTACGGCGACTTTTCCACCCTTGCAAGCGATCCGATCATCAACCATGCAGCCAAGATCCGGTTTATGAGTGCGGGCCAGCTGTCGTGTCCGATGGTGCTTCGCTCCCCGATCGGCAGCGGGACCGGCCACGGCGCTCAACACACCCAGTGTCTGGAGGCGATGTTTGCCAATATTCCAGGTCTGATCATTGTCGCACCTTCGTGCCCGGGTGATGCAAAAGCCCTGCTCAAGAGTGCAATACGAAGCAACAACCCGGTGCTTTATTTTGAACACAAGCATCTATACAACAACCTGGGACCGGTAGGGGACGAGCAGTATTTGCTGCCCATCGGCAAGGCCATCACCAAGAAGCGTGGCAAGGATGTGACCATTGTCTCCTACAGCCATGCAGTCACCACATGCCTTGAAGCCTCGGTCCGGCTGAGTCTGCAGGATGAGATTGAGGCCGAGGTCATAGATTTGGTCACACTCAAGCCGATGGACACCCAGACAATCCTGCGCTCTGTTAAAAAGACCGGCAGGTTGTTGGTGGTCCATGACAGCCCCGAATACGGTGGATACGGTGCCGAGGTCATCGCCTGTGTAACCAGTGACAGCGAAGCCTTGGCCGGTTTGCAGGCGACACCGAAGCGACTATGCGGCAAGGAGCTTCCCATTCCGTTCGCACCTGAATTGGAAACGGAGGTAATTCCTTCCACAGAAGAGGTCATGCAGGCGGTTCGTTCGCTTTTCTAGGCTGGATAGACTTTCCTTTTTTTCCTGTAGACGCTAGAATACAAGCCACTTGCTCTACGCCTCGGCGTAGAGCGTATCTACAGGAGTAAGAACAGCATGGATATCGATGTAAAGAACCTGCATCCACTGGAAGTCCGCCTGCTCAGGCATGTCGACCTGAACGAGCAGATCACAGCCGAGCGCATCATCGACGAACTCGGTTACAACGTGGGGCAGTGCAACCAGGCGTTCAGCTGGTTGAGCGCAAAGGGCTACCTGGTCGAAACGAGCCGTGAAACACGCGTCATGTATGAACTGACTGAATTCGGACGAGAACAGCAGCAAAAGGGAACTCCCGCCCAGCGCATCTTTACCTTTATCAAGGCTGAGGGACCTCAGGCGCTGCCTGAGCTTGCCTTGGCCCTGCAGCTGGAAAAGAGTGAGATCGGATCAGCCTTCGGCCAGCTTTCCAAGGCCGGTTATGCAAGCATGAATGAAGAGAACAAGGCCCAGGCTCTCTCAGAGGAGCTTGGCGGTGAGTTTGTACTTATCACCGAGCTGCTCCGTCTCGGTCTTGCGGGCGAGCTTTCAGAAGCAGATCTGAGTGAGGCGCAGAAATCCGCCATGGCCAAGATTGCCAAAAAGCGGGGTGCGGCCAATTCGCCGTTCAAAGTCATAGAACGGGAATATATCGGGTTTGCATTGACAGCTGAGGGAAAGAGCGCTAAAGAGGCCATCCTGAAAGCACATATCACCGGCGAAGAGCTGGGACTGGTTACCAGTGAGATGTTGAGCACCGGCAGTTGGAAAGAAGGATCGTTCCGTCCCTACGGACTCAATGCTCCCACCAGTCGTCTGATCCCGGGCCGGCACAATCCCTACGGCAATTACCTGCAGTGGGTGAAGGACAAGCTGTGCAGTCTGGGTTTCGAAGAGTTCGATGGACCGCTGGTTGAGAACGAATTCTGGAACGGTGATGCCCTGTTCATGCCGCAGTTCCACAGCGCACGCGACATTCACGATGTGTATTACGTCAAAGATCCGGTGCATTGCAAGGAGATAGAGGAGCCGTGGCTCAGTCAGGTTGCCAAAACCCATGAGGATGGATGGACAACCGGCAGCCGGGGTTGGAGGTACAGCTTCGATCACGAGTTTACCCGCCGTCAGGTGCTCCGCAGCCAAGGCACCGTCCTGTCCGCCCATCAGCTTCCCAAGGCCAAGGTTCCCGGCAAGTACTTCGGGGTGGCCCGTTGCTTCCGCTACGACCAGGTCGACGCCACCCACGGGGCCGACTTCTACCAGACCGAAGGAATTGTACTGGGTGAGGATGTGAATCTGAAGACCCTGCTCGGACTGCTGAAAATGTTCGCCGAAGAGATTGCTGGAGCCGAGGAAGTCAAGTATGTTCCCGGCTACTTCCCCTTTACCGAACCCTCGATCGAGGTGCACATCAAGCATCCGGTGCTTGGTTGGTTCGAGCTTGGCGGCAGTGGTATTTTCCGCCCCGAGGTCACCAAGGCACTGGGAATTGATGTACCGGTACTCGCATGGGGCTTGGGCATCGACCGCATGGCTCTTATGCATCTGGGTCTGAATGACCTGCGCGAGCTCTTTACCCCGAACATCGAGTCGGTTCGCATGAGGAGAGGAAACTAATGCCAAAGATTGAAACCACCAGCAGGCTCTTTTTCAGCTTGCTGGGAAAAACACTGAGTGATAGTGAGCTGGAAGCACAATTCCCGGTTGCCAAGGCGGAGTTGGACGGCCATGAGGAAGATGTGCTGAAAATCGAGCTCAACGATACCAACCGCCCTGACTTGTGGTCTGCGGCCGGCATCGCACGCCTGTTGAAGTCCTACGAAAAAGAAGAAGTCATGCTCTATGATTTCTTCTCCACTGCAGACGAAACCTTCGACAGCGAAGGCCGTTCCCTGGTCGTCGACGCTTCGGTCAAGGAAGTGCGACCGTTCTCCATCGGGTTTGCCGCACGCGGACACAAGGTGAGCGAGGACGACCTTGAGGCCCTGATCCAGAGCCAGGAGAAGCTGTGCTCCAACTTTGGGCGCAAGCGTAAGACCATTGCCATGGGAATCTACCGCTCCGATCTGATCAAGTACCCTGTTCACTACCGTGGCGCCGATCCCGATGCCACCTCCTTCATTCCCTTGGGAATGGATAAGGAGTTGACCTTGCGTCAAATCTGCAGCGAACATCCCAAGGGAAAAGAGTACGGTCATATTGTCAGCGACCATGCGCTCTTCCCCTTCCTGCACGACGACAACAACGATGTGCTCTCCTTCCCTCCGGTCATCAACAGCGACCGCATCGGGGCTGTCGAAGTAGGGGATGAGAACCTCTTCCTCGAACTCTCGGGTATGGACTTGAAGGACCTGCTGCTTGCAGCCTCGATCATGGCCTGTGATATGAGTGACATGGGCTTTGAGATCCTTCCCGTCAAGGTCATCCTGGGCGAAGAGACTGAGTTCGGCAGTGAGATCACCGTTCCGTATTACTTCCAGGAGCCCGTCTCCTGCACGATGGCCCAGATTCATAAGACGCTGGGCGTGAAGCTCGGCAGTGATGAAGTGATTGCATCGCTGAAGCGTATGGGAATGCATGCCATCTGCGACAGTGATGTCGTCTATGCAACGGTGGCCGAGTATCGCAACGATTTTCTGCATCCTGCTGATTTGATCGAGGATGTGATGATCGGCTACGGGCTGAATAATTTTGCACCCGAGATGCCCCAGGACTTCACCGTCGGTCGCCTCAGTCCTGCCGAGGAGATGGGCCGCAAGGTAAAAGACCTGATGGTCGGCCTGGGCTTTCAGGAGATGATGTACAACTACCTCGGTTCCAAACGCGAGTATGTGGACAACATGTCCTACCCTCAGGAGAAGTGCATCTTCATCTCCAATCCGATGAGTGAGAACTATGAGGTGGTGCGCCCCTCGATCATTCCTTCATTGTTGGAGAGTGAAAGTGTCAGCGCCCATGCCCCGTTCCCGCACAAGATCTTCGAGGTAGGCAAGGTAGCCTTCCGCGATGAACATGACAACAGTGGAACGACCACCCGCAACACCCTCGGCTTCCTGGCCAGCGACAGCGTGATGGGATACAACGACGTCTCATCGTTGGTCAATACGCTTCTCTACTTCCTGGGAAAGGAGTTTAGCCTCGCATCCCTTGAAGGAGACGGCAGGTTCATCGACGGCCGCTGTGCGCGCATCATGGTCGGACAGATCGAGGTCGGTGTCTTTGGTGAGATTCATCCCCAGGTTCTGGAAAATTGGGGCAGCACCATGCCCACCATCGCCTGTGAGATTGATTTGGATCTGGTGATGGCGAACTAGGCAGGTTCTTTATTATCAATGCGGGCTGCAGGATTTCCTGCAGCTTTTTTTATGCTACAAGAGCATGATCAGGAGAGCGGCGATAGCCGAGGCGAAGCCCAAAAAGAGGTCGGTGAAGGAACCGCGCAGTGCCTTGATCCGGTGCAGCACCTTCGCCCCCGGTTTGCTGACTGCCACAGCAAACAGCAGAATCCCTCCAAGGAGTGTGTACAAGGTCTTGAGCATATTCGGTGTGTTGAAAAAGAAGTCATGCCCATAGCCCAAGGCTTGTTTCTGACCGAGCAGCGTCCCGATGAATGCCATCACCTGAGGAGCAAAAACTCCGGTGAGAACGCACATGACAGCCAGCATCAGGAGCCCCAGGTGCAAAGAAACGGGAAATCGGGGCAGGCTGCCTTGCATGATCGGCTCAAGGGGCTGCCTGGAAGGCAGAAAGATACGGGAGAGCTTGATGAAGGAAGCCACCGTTGCGGCCCCTGCAATGCTGAGGATGACATATTGCCATCCACCCTTGAGGGAGTAGGTGAGCAGCGTCTTGCTGAAGAACCCATTGAACGGGGGAAGGGCTGTGATGGAGAGGGCTGCAATGAAATAACAGAGCATGGTCAACGGCAGCTTCTCTCCTTCCTCACGCAACCGATAGTTTGCTCCTCTGAGTGTATAGACATTACGGTTGCCACCGCTGTCGGTAGCGGTTCCGATCGAGAGAAAGAGCAGAGCCTTGAAGAGAGCGTGGCAGAAAGCATGGAAGAAGGATGCTGCGAGCAACAACGAACCTGCTCTCGTTTCCAAGCCGTAGTGAAGCGCCAGACCCCAGGCACTGACCACATACCCTATCTGGCTGATCGAGTGGTAGGCAAGCAGCTGTTTCGCATCGCTCTGGGCAAGGGCGAAAAGAACCGCCAGCAGGGCGGTGATGGTCCCTGCCCAACTGAGCGGAAGGCTCATTGCACCAGAGAGAGGGGAGAGTGAGAATACGCGAATCAACGCAAAGAGAGGAATCTTCAGCAAGACGCCTGAAAGCATGGCCGAGACTGCATGGGGAGCCTTGGAGTGGGCATCGATGAGCCATAGCGAGAGGGGCATCACGGCAACCCGTAAGAGTATGGGAACTACCAACAGCACGAGACAGAGGAGGGCGGTTTTCTGTGCCTCCGGTCCAAGGCCGGCAAGTCCTTGGGCAATTCCTTCGTAGCTGAGTGAGCCGGAAAGACGATAGAGGCCGAATGTACCCAGCAGGAAGAAGACCATCGCCGATGAGGAGATCATGAGGTAGGAGAAGGAGGCATACACGGCATGGCCCTTTTGGCTGCTTGCTATCAATACATAGGCGGCAACACCCATCACCTCAAGACATACAAACAGGTTGAACAAGTCGCTTGTCATGGCGATGGCGCTGATCGCTGCATTCTGGATGAGAATCAGGGCGGTGAAGGAGGAGTGTCCCGGCCCCACCTTGCGTGAGTAGATCCAAGAAGGAATGGTGACGGAGGCGGCGAGGAGAATCATGAGCATCGACAATCCGTCGAAGCTGAAGGTTATTCCGATAATGCCTCTATAGGAACCCGCCACTGCATCGATGCTTCCCGTTTCCTGCAATACCGGATAGAGAGAGAGGACAATAATGACAGGAAAGGCCAAGCCGATGATGACTCCCACGTATTCGGCAAGCCTGCGTACCTTCGTAGGAAAGAAGCTCTTGCAAACCAGAATCAAGGCTGCACCTAGCAAAGGGAGGTAGATGGGAGAAAACATCAGGTTTGCATTACTCAGCATGGATTCCCCCTACCACAAGAGATTTGCGGCCATGAATCCTATAGCCAGGGCATAGCCGAAAAAGAGATCGGCGAAACCAACCTCTTTGGATGAGAGCGGCCGGATAAGCTTTCTCACCCAGGCCGTCCGTGTCAGGACGATGCAGAGGAACGCAAGACCGACCGTGACAAGGGTTTTTCCCAAGTCTTGATACGCGTAATACGCGATATACCCTCCCTTTGCCTCGGAGAGAGGGGTGAGAATATGAACAAGGAACCTTTGGATCCTCTCATAAAAGAACCCTCCAGCGAGGATCATAAGGGCAAGCAGGGCATAGGAAAGCTTCATTGTTTTCGATACGACACAGCTTTCATCAACGGCCAGGGCTTTTTTGGAAGGGAGAAACATGAGAGCCAATTTGCTGTAGGCAACGATGGTAAGAACCGATGTTATGGACAGCAGATGCACCGAGGCATGGTTCTTTGCAAGGTGCAGCATGGTGTTCTTTCCCATGAACCCGATCGTTGGCGGCAGGGCTGTCATGCTCAGGGTGGCAATGATGAAGCAGATGAAGGTAAGAGGGATTCGCTCTCCCCTCTGTCTGAGTGCCGCAATTGCTCCTCGTGCCTTGTTCAGGTCCTTTGTGCCAAGGACGTCGGTTGTGGTTCCGACGGTCAGAAAGAGCAAAGATTTCGAGAGTGCATGGCAGAAGCCGTAGAGCAGGGCGATTCCAAGCAACAGGGCTCCTTTTTCGGTCTCTATGCCGGCCTTGACGGCCAGACCGTATGCACATACCACATAACCGATCTGGCTGATCGAACTGTAGGCCAACAGTCGTTTTGCCTGGTGTTCGAAGAGAGCGAGCAGGATGCCGACGACCGAAGAGATGCCTCCCGCCCAAGCCATGATGAATCCGATGCGCTGACTTCCCACCACCAAGAGCAGCAGCCGGACGAGGGCGAAGAGGGGAATCTTGATCAGAACCCCCGAGAGCAGTGCCGATACTGCATGCGGAGCCTTGGAGTGGGCTCCGACCAACCAGCCGTGCAGGGGAAAGACTGCACTTCGCAGCAGTGTGGAGATGACGATGAGAACCAAGGAGAGCTGGGCCACCACCAGGTCGTTTCCTCCAAGGTTGTTCTTGGCTGCTACGATGGCTTCATAGGAGAGTGAGCCGGTGATACGGTAGAGTCCGAAAGTCCCAAGCAGGAAGAAAACCATGGCGGTTGCGCTGTATAGGAGGTAACTGAAGGAAGCCAAGGCTGAGCTGTCCTTCTCGCTTGAAGCCACCAATACATAGCTGGTGATGCCCATCACCTCCAGACAGACGAACAGGTTGAAGAGGTCGGCGGTAAGGCTGGTAGCGGCAACTGCAGCACATTGTACGAAAAATACCACGCTGAAGGTGTTCTGTTTGGGGCCGGCGTGTCTGCTGTACAGCCAAACCGGAATGCTTACGAGCAGGTGCAAGGCGATCAAAAGATAGGAGAGTCCATCAAAGTGATAGTGGACGCCCAGACTCGTCTCCCAGGCCCCAATGACTGTCTCTACACTCTGATGGTCCCATACTGCGCCTCGCAATGCAAACAGGGCGAATGCCGGAAGCACCAGACCGATGAGAAAGCCAAGAAGCTCGAATGCCTTGCGCACGGTCTCGCCTGCGAACGCCTTGGCCGCAAGAATCAGGCTGGCGGCAAGCAAAGGGAGGTAGATGGGTGCGAGAAAGAGGGTGTCAATGCTCATCAGCCAACCTCTTGGTGATGACATCGATATCAAGTGATCCTGTGGCCTGGTAGAGGCGTACGGCAAGGGCGAGCGAGAGTGCCGATACACAGACCCCGATGACAATGGCTGTGAGCATGAGGGCCTGGGGAATCGGGTCGACCATGTGGATAATGCCATCATCAAGGATGGGGGCCTGGCTGCCGATCCTGCTCCCTTCCAGGATGAAGAGCAGAACGACTGCCGCATTCATCAGATTCAATCCGAAGATTTTCTTGATGATGTTGCGCATTGCAACAATGGCGGAAAATCCAATCAAAAAGAGCAGGAAAATGAGGATTCGTTCAATGATCATGGCTGCCTCCCATCATGGCGATGCACATGACGGCAATGCTCGTACCTACTTTCAATCCGATGATGATGTTCAGCAGTATGATGAAGTTCGGCGAGAGGTTCTGCACTGTCTTGACCGGGTTGCCGAAGAATCCGCTCTCAAAGAAGACTCCGCTGATCGAGGCGAGCATCAGAAAGAGGAAGGACAGGGACTCGATGCGTGAAAGGACGATGGTATTGGTCAGCTTGGTTTTCAACTCGGTGCCCAATGCCAGAAAGACAATACCCGAGGCCAGTATGACCCCGCCCTGGAAGCCTCCTCCCGGTGAGATGTGACCGTACAACATAACATAGAACCCGAAGAGCAGGACAATGGGACCCAGTTTGGAAGCCACAACCTCGATGAGGTTTGTCCGAAGCGAATGCCGGGGAAGTTTTTCGGGTTCGAGGGAGAACTTGACAGCCTCTTCATCCATCTTGTGACGGCCCAAATTGATCAGGATCGACATGGTTCCGGTAATGGAAACGAGCAGTACCAGCGTCTCTCCCAGTGTATCCATGGCCCGGTAGCCGAGATAGATTGCACTTACGGTATTATCGGCGCCTGTGTCTGCTTTTGCATTGCCGAATAAATAGTCGCGCGCCTGAACCGGCCAGGGAGCATCGCTGAGTATCACCGGAAGGATGGCGAGTCCCAGGATGAGGATGGTCAGAATGATTTTTGAATGCGTCAAAGCCTTCATGACTCCTCCTTGTCCCGTCTTTGGGTATGACGAATGGCCCAAACGAAAATGACGGTCGATACACCGGCTCCGACGGCCGCCTCGGTGATCGCCACATCAGGGGCCCGTAGAATCGTGAAAAGCAATGCGCTGAGCATGCTTATGGCTGAGAGAGCAATAACAGAGTGCAATAGATCCTTGCTGGCCAAGGTGAAAATTCCCAAGACAAGAATGAGACTGAGAATGAGGATATACATGATCATAGGCTTTTATCCTCCTTTGCCATGGAGGATCGGTGCTTCTCGGCGTCCTCACTCTCCCAAATGAATCTGGCGACAATGGAGCTGCCGGTGGGAGCAGAGATGAGAAAGAACACGATGAGGATGATCAGGCGGGCGGTACTGGCCAGCGAGGGGGAGAGCAACAGCAAGGCAATCAGGTAGGAGAAGACCGCCGTCGTTGCGCACAACGAACCTGCATGGAGACGACTGTATGGGTCCTTGAACCTGAAGAGACCGATCATACCCACAATGCCGAAGGCGGTTCCAATTAAAAATGCAATGAGGGAGAGGATTTCCCGTATGATCATCGTCCCTCCTTGCGGTGCTTGAGAAACCGCGTAATGGCCAGGAAGCCAAGAAAACCGAAGATATCATAGACCAAGGCTACATCGAGATAGAGTGTTCTACGATTTCGTATCCCCCACAGGATCAAGAGGGCCAACGAGACTGCAGAGAGTACATTGAGGGCGACAAGCCGGTCGCTTGAGGTGGGGCCGAGCATGAGTCGGATCAAGGTGATGAAGGCAAATACGAACAAGGCTGTCTGCATGCCTGAAAGAATGAAAGAACTCATAGCCACGTCCTCCCCAAAGCGTGCTCCAGCTTTGTCTTGACCGCCTCTCCCGCCGCTTTCGTATGCATGGTGGTACAGAGCAGCCAGTGTACCGTCAGGTGGTCGTCGTTGAGGTCCAGTGTCATGGTCCCCGGGGTGAAGGTGATTGCATTCGCCAGGACGGTCCTTGCGATGTCCGAGCGCAGGCGTGTTCGGAAATGAACGATGCGGGGGTTGGTGTTTCCGCTTATCACCGCTTTAACCACCGAGAAGCTGCTGACATACAAGGAGACGACCATCAGCAGGAGGAACCTGATGAGCGAGAGTGGCCTGGGGATGAAGAACCCCAAACCGGCCTCGTGCTCGGGTAAGAATATATGATAGGTGAGACTTGCAGTCAGAATGGAGGCTCCAAGACCAAAGAGCAAGGAAAATAGTCCCGGCTCCGTGGTGAAAAGAAGCCAAACAAGGAAAAGAAAGAGGGTGGTCAGTACAAAACGTATGAGGGCCCAGATTCTTCTACTGTTCATCTTTACTCCTTGTCGGCGATGAGGGTGTGAAAGTCTATGCTGCTCTTGCTGGTTATCAGCGCTTCACGAAGATCACTTTGATGGAGCAAACGGGCAAGTTTGCTGAGAATCCTCAAATGAAAACTGGAGCTCTTTTGCGGGCCTACCAACAGGAAAACCAGAACGACCTGCTTGCCGTCCAGGGCCTTGAGGTCCAAGGAGGGTGTGAGGCGCATGGCTGCAAGCAGGGTCTTCTTCATCGAGGGGCAGCGGGCATGGGTGATGGCGCAGCCTTCTCCCATGCAGGTGGTATGAAAGCCCCCGTCTCTGAGACGCTCGACCAAGTTGTCGGGAGCTTGCTCGGGGTGCACTGCATGCAGTTGGTCGGTCAGGGTCTTGATGACTCCTTGGATGGTTTGTTCGCTTCGATCGAGCAGGATGCAACGCTGATCGAGTAAATCCCTTATGTTCGCCATGCCTATACCTCTTCCTCGTCTTGTACCAAACCAGCAGCCCAGTCAACCGGCAGGGTGAACATAATGCCGGTTCCAGGATTTTCCAATCCTCCCACCACTCCATCGACCAGATGTTTGGCCTTGCGTACCACCTCATCGTCCTTAACGACCGAGAGGATGGTTTTATTATAAGGTCTGTTGCCTTTCATAAAGTCTTTGAATCCTGCAAAAAGAGGTACTTCATACGTCAGGAAACGGCCCATTCCCTCGCTGTCGAGGATGGTGGAGCCGGTGATGCCCGCTTCTACGTAGGCTTCAAGCACCTCTTCCAGATACTCTTCGTTGTTCAGGACGAATACCAGTAGTTTCATCTATATCTCCAAGCAAGGATTGTGTTTGATGGTACCATAGGGTTTTAAGGCCGGTCAATGAATTCTATTATGCATAAAATGTGAATATCCATGCAGTTTCTCTGTTTGGGTATTGACAGGGAAGGGGAGGCAGCGGTAAGGTTTCGCCATGAACAGAACCTTTTCACACGAGCACCATCATCACTTCTGCAACCAACCGTAGACAGGTGGGCTCTGATACCTATAGATACAGACCTCCGCATGTCGCGGGGGTTTTTTTATACCCTGAAAGGAGCAGTCAATGGCACAAGTATTGAGAATCGCAATCCAGAAGAGTGGCAGGCTGAGTGAGAAATCACTGGAAATCATCAAAAAGTGCGGTATTAAGTTCGGTAGTGACGAGCGTGTTCTCAAGGAACAGGCTTCCAATTTTCCCCTGGAGTTCCTCTATGTCCGCGATGATGATATTCCTGCCTATATCCGTGACGGTGTGGCGGACATCGGCATAGTCGGACGCAACGAGTACGACGAACAGGCCATCGACCTGCAGGTGCTTACCGACCTCGGGTTTGCCAAATGTCGTCTCAGTATTGCTGTTCCCCAGGATATGCACTATACAGGCTTGATCAGCCTCGAGGGCAAGCGCATCGCCACCAGCTACCCCAACATCCTCGGTGGTATATTGAAGGAGCAGGGGGTGAAGGCGAGCTTTGTGCAAGTCTCCGGTTCGGTGGAGGTGACACCTGCCGTCGGCATTGCCGATGCCATTTGCGACTTGGTTTCAACCGGAGCGACCCTTGCCATGAACGGGCTGAAGGAAGTTCAGGCCATCTACACCTCGACCGCTGTCATGATCGGGCGCAAGCAGATGGGAAGCAGTGAGAAAGAGGCGATTCTCCAGCGCCTTATGCTGCGCATCGATGCGGTGATGCGTGCCGCCTCCTTCAAATATGTAATCTTCAACCTGCCCGAGGAACACCTCGATCAGGTGGCTCGTATTGTCGGCGGTATGAAGAGCCCGACGGTCACGCGTCTGATGGAAGCGGGCTGGGTTTCAGTGCAGACCGTTGTTGCCGAAGATACGTTCTGGGATGTGTTCGAGCAGCTCAAGGCTCTCGGAGCCCAAGGAATTCTGGTGACTCCGATTGAGAAAATGACCGAGTAGGGGGAATGTATGGCCTATCTTGCACGATTCTATGACCCACAGGACGAAGAGCTGCCCAACCTGCTCGCCCGTAACACAATAAACAGCGAGGGCCTGACCGAGCGGGTGAGCGCCATTCTAGCGGCGGTGAAGGAGGAGGGCGATGCAGCCCTGCTGCGATTTGCAAAGCAGTTCGACAAAGCCTCTTTATCCGAGCTTCGGGTACGTGAAACTGAGATTCTGGAGGCAAAGGGCAAGATATCCGATGATTTGAAACGGGCTCTTGCGGTGGCCTACAACAACATTTTCTCCTTCCATACCGAGCAGCTTCCCCAGGCGGAGAAGCTTTCAGTAAGGCCTGGAGTCGAGCTTTCACGCAAGATAGTCCCCATACAACGGGTGGGTCTCTACATCCCCGGTGGTACGGCACCCTTGTTTTCCACCACGTTGATGCTGGCAATTCCAGCCCAAGTGGCTCACTGTCCTTCGGTGGTGCTCTGTACTCCCCCGGACAAGGATGGGAACATCCATCCTGCCATTCTGTATGCAGCCTCCCTGTGCGGAGTGAAGGAAATCTACAAGGTAGGCGGCGCCCAGGCAATCGGTGCCATGGCATACGGGACACAGAGCATCAAGGCGGTGGATAAGATTTTCGGACCGGGCAACCAGTATGTCACCGAGGCAAAGATTCAGGTAAGCAGCAGCTGCTGTGCCATCGATATGCCAGCCGGTCCGAGTGAAGTCATGGTCATCGCATCTCCTGCGTCCAACCCGGACTATGTTGCCAGTGACTTGCTCAGCCAGGCCGAGCATGGACGTGACAGTCAGGCGATGCTGGTCGTCTGTGCAGGAGAAAAGGAGGGATTCGCTTTCCTGGACAAGGTCGAGCAGGCCATCGAAAGACAATTGGCCGTCTTGGGCAGGCATGAGTATCTTTTGGCCAGTCTGCATAGCAGCCGTGCGTTCGTCCATCCTGATCCGAGGCGGTGCGCCGCCTTGGCCAACGCGTATGCAGCCGAGCACCTTATCATCAATATGGAGGATGAGCCTGCTGAAAAACAACTGTTGGATTGGATAGTCAATGCCGGTTCCATATTTTTAGGTCCCTACTCGTGTGAGAGTGCGGGCGACTATGCAAGCGGTACCAACCACACCTTGCCGACCAATGGCTGGGCGAGAAGTTACAGCGGGGTAAGCACCGATTCTTATCTCAAGAAAATCACGGTGCAGAAGCTGAGCAAGGATGGGTTGGAAGACCTTGCTCCGACGTTATTGACGATGTCCGAAGCAGAGAAGCTGACTGCGCACCGTAATGCGGTTGCGATTCGATTGGGAGGAGAGAGATGAGAGAGTTGCTCAGAGAGAATATTGCCACGCTGAGACCGTACAGCTGTGCACGCAATGATTTCACCGGGGAGGCCGAGGTGTACCTCGACGCCAACGAGAACTGGCAGGACTTTGTCGGCAGGGAGGACGCAAACCGCTACCCCGATCCCATGGCCGTTCATGTGCGCAAGGCCCTTGAGGATGTGTTGGGTCTTCCGTTCGACCATACGGTCATAGGAAACGGCAGCGATGAGTTGATCGACAATCTGTTTCGCTGTTTCTGCCGCCCGCAAAAGGATACCGTCCTTCTGATGCCTCCCACCTATGGCGCCTATCGTGTGTTCGCCGACATCAACGATGTTCGGGTGGAAAATGTTCCCCTTACCCCTGACTTTCAAATCGACATGCCGGCCATTACGTCCTATCTGGCTGAAGAGAAGGGGCGAAGAACACAAGAATCCAGGCTGAAAATGCTCTTCATCTGCAGTCCGAACAATCCCAGCGGCAATGCCTTCCCCTTGGATGAGGTGCGCACAATCTGCTCCTTGTTCGATGGGATTGTTGTTGTCGATGAAGCTTATTTTGACTTCAACACTCAAGAGAGTGCAGTGAGCCTGCTTGATGAGTATGAGAATCTTGTAGTGTTGCGCACGCTTTCCAAGTGCTGGGCTTTGGCCAGCGCACGGGTCGGAGTGGCGATTGCAAGCAAAGAGATCATAGCTGTCATCAGGAGCATGAAGTATCCCTACAATGTGGGAGGTCCTTCGCAGGCCATTGCACTGAAGGCGCTTGAGCAGGCGGACCAAGTCCAGAAGGGGCTTGCTATGATTAAGAGGGAGCGGGAGCGCCTGAGTGTCGAGCTTGCCAAGTTGAGCTGTGTCGTCCAGGTATTCAAAAGCGACGCCAATTTCTTTCTGGTCCGCATGACCGATGCCGCCGGCATCTACCACTATCTGCTTGGCAAAGGTATTATAGTGCGTAACCGCAGCAAGGAGATGCACTGCGAAAATTGTTTGAGGATCACCATCGGCAGCGAGCACGAAAATGATGTGCTGCTCGCCGCCTTGAAGGAGTACGACCATGCATGAACGGGTGTTGTTTCTCGATCGTGACGGTATTATCGTCGAGGAAACCCAGGTCGACAGCCTGGAAAAAATCAGGTATATCCCCGGTGTGTTCTCCGCCCTGGCCAGACTCCGTTCCTCCGGGCTGTGGTATTTTGCCATGGTGAGCAACCAGGACGGGGTGGGCACCCCATCCTTTCCTCAGGAATCCTTTGACATCCCCCAACAGAGGATCCTGGAGACCTTGGCCGGGGAGGGCATTTCCTTCGATGCCCTGCATATTGATTTTTCCCTGCCTTCGGACAACTGCCCCGGAAGGAAGCCAAGGATCGGGATGCTTGGAGAGTACCAGGGTGAAAAATACGACCTTGAGCATTCGGTGGTGATAGGGGATCGACTGACCGATGTCCAGCTTGCCAGGAACCTCGGATGCAAGGCTGTCTGGTTTGCCTCTCCTTCCCGTGCCAACGAGCTGTCCGACGAACTGAAGGAGACTTGCATCCTCATCAGCGACAATTGGGCCCGAGTTGCTTCGTTCTTGCTCGACGACAGCGCTCTGGCCCCCCGTATCGCCCGCATTGAGCGAAAGACAAAGGAGACCGAAATCGCCCTTGAGCTCAACCTCGATGGAGGAGGCCAGGGACATGTGCACACCCATATCCCCTTCTTCGACCATATGCTTGAGCAGGTGGTTCGCCACAGCGGCTGCAATCTGGATTTGCACGCTCACGGGGATCTGGTTGTGGATGAGCATCACACCATCGAGGATGTGGGGCTTGCCCTGGGGCAGGCGTTTCGGCAGGCTTTGGGCGACAAGCGTGGCATCAGCAGGTATGGGTTTGAGCTGCTTCCGATGGATGAGGTGCTTGCCCAGGTAGCCATCGATTTCTCTGCAAGGCCCTACCTGCAGTGGAAGGTCGACTTCAAGCGTGAGTATATCGGTACCTTCCCCACTGAGATGGTCGAGCATTTTTTCAAGTCGTTCAGTGACAGCGCACAGTGCAATCTCGCACTTTCTGTAGGTGAGGGAAACGCCCATCACCAGTGCGAGGCTCTGTTCAAGGCGTTTGCCAGAGCGCTTAGGAAGGCGGTGCACCGCAATCCGTACTCCATGGAACTGCCTTCCACCAAGGGGATGCTATGAACATAGCAATAGTCAAATATAATGCGGGCAACACCCGCTCGGTGCTCTGCGCCCTGAACCGGCTTGGGTATGAGGGCGTGGTTACCGATGATCGAACCACTTTGGAGAAAGCAGACCGGATCATTTTCCCCGGGGTGGGAGAGGCTTCCACCGCCATGGCATACCTACGGGAAAAAGGTCTGGATCAGGTCTTGGTCAACCTCAGGCAGCCATTTTTGGGTATCTGCCTGGGCATGCAGCTGATGTGTGCCAACAGTGAAGAGAATGCTACGAAGGCTTTGGGGATTTTCGATGCTCCTGTGCTCAAGTTCCGTCTTGATCCCGAGTATAAAGTACCCCATATGGGTTGGAATACGCTCAGTTGCAAAGCAGATGAGCTCTTTTCGGGCTTGCCTCACACGAACTGGTGCTACTTCGTGCACAGCTACTACGTGCCTGTTTGCAGCAGTACCATCGCCTCCACAGAATATGGAGGACAGGCTTTCACTGCGATTCTCCACAAGGATAACTTCTATGGGTGTCAATTCCATCCTGAGAAGAGCGCAGAAAGCGGCGAGCGTATTCTGAGAAACTTTCTGGAGGTGCTGTGATGCAGCTGATTCCCGCCATTGACATCATCGAGGGTTCGGCGGTTCGTCTCAGCCAAGGGCTGTATGACTCCAAGAAGGTATATGCTTCCGACCCCTTGGAAATAGCCAAGCAATTTGAAGCTGCCAACATCAAGAGACTGCACTTGGTGGATTTGGACGGCGCAAAAGGCAAGGGTATCGTGAATCTTCATATCCTTGAGCGCCTTGCCGCCCACACCTCCTTGATCATCGATTTCGGGGGTGGCATCAAGAGGACCGAGGACCTGCAGGCGGCCTTCGATGCGGGGGCGAGCATGGTGACCTGCGGTTCGATCGCCGTCAAGGATCCTTTGCTTGTACGTTCCTGGATCGAGGGCTTCGGCAGCAGCCGTTTGATTCTTGGTGCCGATGCCCGGGATGGCTTGATCCAGAGCAGCGGGTGGTTGGAGTCGAGTACTCTAGAGGTTGGTCCGTTCATCGATGCATATCTTGACTATGGCCTGGATACCGTCATTTGTACCGATATCTCCAAAGACGGCATGCTGCAAGGCCCTTCCTTGGAACTGTACAAGAAATTGCTCGGCTCTCGTCCGTCCTTGAAGCTCATCGCCTCCGGGGGTGTGGCTTCCCTGGGGGATCTGAAGGCATTGAAGGGAGCAGGTCTGTACGGTGCGATCATCGGCAAGGCTTTGTACGAAGGTAGGATAAGCTTGGAAGAACTTGCAGGATTCGGGGAGGAAGAGGATGCTGGCTAAACGGATAATACCCTGTCTCGATGTTCGGGATGGAAGAACGGTGAAAGGGGTCAACTTTGTCAACCTCAGGGACGCAGGGGACGCGGTGGAACTGGCCAAGGCGTACAGCCTCTGTGGTGCCGATGAGCTGACGTTTCTCGATATCACGGCGACGGTGGAGGGCCGTTCGACCTTCTGCGCCCTGGTCGAGCGTATCGCACAGAACATCGCCATCCCCTTCACGGTCGGTGGGGGAATACGAAGTGCTGACGATGTTTCGGCTCTTTTGGATAGCGGGGCCGATAAGATTTCCATCAACAGCCAGGCGGTCGCCGACCCTGGCGTCATCGATTCGCTTGCCCTGCGTTTCGGTTCCCAGTGCGTGGTGTGTGCCATTGATGCCAGGCGCAATCCTGCCTTCGACACCCCAAACCAGGAAGGATGGGAAGTATATGTGCATGGCGGGCGCAAGCCTACCGGCATCGAGGTTATCTCCTGGGCCAAGCAGGCATACGGCAGGGGCGCAGGGGAGATTCTGCTTACCAGCATGGAGCACGACGGCACCAAGGGTGGGTTTGCCATCGACTTGACCCGCCGGGTCGCCCAGGCTGTGGGCATTCCTGTTATCGCCAGCGGCGGGGCGGGGTCCATGGAACATTTTGAAGCGGTATTCAAGGAAGGACAGGCTGATGCGGCTCTGGCGGCATCAATTTTTCATTTTCATGAAATAGATATCCCACAGCTGAAGATTTTTCTTGAGCAACGTGGTATAACTATGCGTACCCGCTAGTAAGGAGATTTCTATCATGGGACTTGATTTTGAAAAACAGGGAGGCTTGATCCCTGCCATTGTACAGGATGCCGTAACACGCAAGGTCCTGATGCTTGGGTATATGAATGAAGAGGCACTGAAGCTGACACGCGACAAGAACCTGGTGACCTTCTATTCACGTAGCCGTCAGGCTCTGTGGACCAAGGGCGAGACCAGCGGCAACTATCTGCAGGTCCGTGAAATTCTTGAGGACTGCGACCACGATACCCTCTTGATCAAGGCGATTCCCACCGGTCCTGTCTGCCATACAGGAGCCGATACCTGCTTCGACGAGGTAAACGATCCCGAGCAGGTCTCCTCTACCGAATTCCTGTTCTATCTTGAGGAGGTTATTCATGATCGGCGTGATTTCCCCCAGGAAGGTTCCTATACCAATCACTTGTTCAGTCGCGGGTTGAACAAGATTGCCCAAAAGGTCGGTGAGGAAGCTGTTGAATTGATCATCGAGAGCAAGGATGACAATAAGAATCTCTTCCTTGGTGAAGCTGCCGATTTGATGTACCACTTCCTGGTTCTCCTTACCCAGAAGAATGTACAATTTTCGGAGGTCATCGATGTGCTGAAGGGAAGACACAGCCGTTAAGCAGCAGGACTGGCAAAACCATCAACTACGCATCACCTGCCTGAAAACGGCAGGTGATGTCGTTCAAACGAGGTATCAAGAAACCCAAAGGGGTCTTTTCTATACAGAAACAGGTTTTGGTTCTAGAATTAGCTATCGGAGGTGATCATGAGCATTTATGTCGTTCGTCATGCCGAGAAGCAGAGCGGTGATTTTCACCATGAAGGCTTGAAGTTCAATGATCAACCGATTACCAAGGCAGGGATGGAAAGCGCCCGTCGATTGGTGGCCTTCTTCTCTCCTATCGATATTGCTTCCATTCACGTCAGTGAGTACCTGAGAACCCAACAAACCATCGCTTTTGTTGCAGAATCAAAAGGCTTGGTGCCTCTTGTTGACCGTAGGATCAATGAGATTGATATCGGTGTCATCGAAGAGATGACCGATACACAAGTTGAAGAGCAGTACCCTGATTTCTGGGCTGCCTACCACACTCGCGATCATGAGTTCCGCATGCCCGGCGGCGAAACCGGATATGAAGCACAAAAGCGTATCAGAAGTCTTTTCGACTCTTTGGATAGGACGAAGAACCATATCCTCTGCACTCACGAAGGCTTGACCCGAATCCTTCTCTGCTCGGTGTTGGGCCTTCCAGCATACCGAAGACACCTTTTCAGCATCGATTATGCATCGATTACCGTGTTTGAATACCTGCCGGACTTCCACTGTTGGACGGTACCGAAGGTGAATATGGTGCTTTGAAGCAATCTGCGATGTATTATTGCAGTACTCGATAGGCAACTATCAGTGGTGAACCACATTTTCCGTGTGCCAATGTTGCTCATGGTTTTTTGTGTGTTAGTATACAAAGAAGTTAGTAAGGATAGTCTCGAATATGATTGATGAGTTGATTGCAGAGAGCACTGAATGTGATTTCAAAGTCGCACTTGAAACCAGAAAACCATAAAGTTGGTTGAAAAGTGTAAGCGCATACGCCAATTCCATTGGTGGTGTACTGTTTTTCGGTGTTGATAATGAGAAACAGGTAGTTGGTTTGCAAGACATCAAGCGTGATTCTGAAATCATCAGCAGGATGATTAAAGATCGTATAACGCCAATTCCCTTGTTTGAATTACTAGCGTCGAGAGATGGGGGTAAGGATATTCTTAGTCTGAAAGTGCATCCAGGAAGGTCCACTCCCTATTACTACAAAACGGATGGAGTCATGGAAGCATATATCAGAATTGGAAACGAAAGTGTGGTTGCCCCGGATTATCTCCTCAATGAATTGATTTTGAAGGGTACCAACCGGTCGTTTGATGCAATGATTACTGATGCAAGGAAATCTGACTATAGCTTTACCCTGCTCGAAGCGACATACCTTGAACAAACCGGACTCCGTTTTGATGCATCAGATTACGTCTCATTCGGGCTTGCCGACAAGAAGGGGTTTCTCACGAATGCCGGCAAACTTATGGCTGACCAATACATTGTTCTTAATTCAAGAGTGTTCTGTACCCGCTGGAACGGATTAGGCAAGGGTTCTATTTTTGATGATGCCCTCGATGCCAAGGAGTATGAGGGCAATCTCCTCAGTCTATTGCGTAACAGCAGTGATTTTGTCCGAAACAACTCAAAGGTCCGATTTGTCAAGGAGGCGCTGTATAGGATCGATAAGCCGGATTATGCTGAAAGGGCTGTCACTGAAGCACTTGTCAATGCGTTGATTCACCGCGACTATATCATGCTTGGGAGTGAAGTTCACATCGATGTATATGATGATCGTTTGGAAATACAATCCCCAGGTGGCATGTACTACGGGAGGGAGATTCAAGATTGCGACATTCGCTTCATTGGCAGTGCCAGGCGTAATCCAATCCTGGCGGATTTGTTTCATCGAATGAAATTTATGGAACGAAGAGGTAGTGGGCTACCCAAGATTCTCAGTGAGACAGCCAAGCTGCCAGGGTATACAGAAGGCATGAAACCAGTGTTCTTCTCAACTCCTTCTGATTTTCGAGTAGTTCTGAAAAATATCAACTACTTCTCAGAAACCATGCATGTGAAAGAAAAGGCGCAAGTCACCGAGCAAGTCACCGCGCAAGTCACCGCGCAAGATCCTCGGCAGAAGTTGCTCTTGGAGTTTTGTGCGATTCCCAGGACGAGAGAAGAAATGCAAGCATTCATCGGAATCGCACATCGCGAGTATTTCAGGTCATCGCTACTCAAGCCATTACTGAATTCAGGACGATTGAGGATGACAATTCCTGACAAGCCAAACAGCCGTAACCAGAAGTACATTGCCTTTTGAACTATCGTCTTCGGTGATACAAGAAAGTATAGCGTCTCTTCCTGGCAGTATATGTTCATCCTGTACCGAAGGGTGGTGAGGAAACTGGTGTAAGGCTGTGTTCTGCTTCTACCAATTACACTGCTCGTGCTTCCTTCCCGACACCTTCTCGCAGATTGCCTTCACTTCGTCTGCAGCATCCTCGAGTCTTCCCCCAGAGCGGAGGCGGATAAGTTCTGCTGCAACTATTTCACTGTTCTTCGGGCTCAGTTCAAACCATGAGGCTGCAATGATACCGGCAAGAATCAAGAGGGCAGGGCCGCCGATGAAGAATAGGAAGAATCGCGACAATACCTGAGGTGTCTGCTCGGCATTGGATACAAAGCCAACCATCTGCAGGAACAGGCCAATCAGGGGCATTACCAACGCACCCTGCACTAGCTTTCGTGTCAGGGTCATTGCACCTGAATACACCCCTGAGCGCTGGCTGCCGGTCATCAGTTCATCCACATCGATGACATTAGGCAGGATGGCGTAGGGAATGAATACGGCGGCAGAGGTTCCCAACCCGATTACTGCGCACACCAAGGCAACCATCCAGACAGGCGAAGTCGGTGAGAGTGCCAACGTACAGAGCATGCCCGTCAGCCAGATGAGCAGGCCCATCCGGTAGGCAAGTCGCTTGCCCTTGCTGTTTGCAATGCGCACATACACCATGATCATGACCAATTGGACTACCATGAGCGTTCCCATTGCCACCGAGTAGAGGTTGGGACGTTTCAGGTAGTAGGTGAGGTAGTAGGTAAAGAGTGCCATGAGCAGGTCCATCGCACTGTAGGCAAACACGTACATCAGAATATGGATGCGGAAAGAACGGTTTCGGAAGATGGTGAAGAACTCCTTGAGGAAGTTTGCCGATACGCTCTGCTGCTTCACCTGTGGGTCCTCCCAGGTCCCGAAGTAGGTGACCAGCCAAGGCAGGGCGAAGAAGATGCCGAAGGCCACCGACATGTACACATATCCGGTTGAGGGGTGCCCTGCAGCCGAATCGATGATGAGTTTGGGTATGGTGGCTGCAAGCAGGGAGGAGAAGCCTGAGAAGAACAGACGGGCGCCGGAGAGCTTGTTGCGTGTTTTATAGTCGCCTGAAAGTTCGGCTGCGAGTGCTGAATAAGGAATCATGACCATGGTGAAGACGGTGGCGAAAACTATGTATGCAAAGCTGTAGTAGAGAAACAGGGCAGCTTGGGTTTCAAAATTCATCGGCAGCCAGAGAAGGATGAAGGAGAGCGTGATAGGAACGATGCCGGCCAGAAAGTAGACCCGCCGCCTTCCAAACCGCGACTTCGTCTTATCGGAAAGGTAGCCCATAAGGGGATCGGATACGGCGTCCCATACTTTTCCTATGCCGAAGACCAGGCCGGCCAATGCAGGGGAGAGTCCTACCACCTCGGTGAGGTAGAAGAGGAACAACATGCCCACGATCATGAAGGCCCCGCCGCCGTAGATGTCTCCCAATCCATAGGAAACAAGGGTTTTAAACGTAACCATCCTCTCTTTCTTCTCCATCACATGCTCTCCTTCTGTGCAATCTCCCTGAATAGATTCAGGAAGGGACTTGTTGAACGTATGAAAACGGGAATAGAGCCGATGTCAGCTCTGATGGCATAGCGGCCTTCATTGTACACTTGCCCGGTAAAGAAATGTATCCATTTCCCTTCAGGCAGCCATACACGCCTCTTTCTTGCTCCCTTTTTCAGAACAGGAGCAACCAACAGATCCTGTCCATAGAAGTACTGGCCTTGTGCTACGCGATGCTTTTGGACCAGGACCGGCATAATCGGGGGGATTCCCTCTTTTTGATACTGCTCGCTGACATGCTGATGATAGAACAGCAACGCTTGATGAATACGTGCCATCCTCGCAAAATGCGACAACATCTCTTGGTCATCGTCGAACTGGGCATTTACCCTTGGGTTGATGCCTTCGTGTGTTCTCATCACAGCGGTGAATGCTGCTGTTTCACAGCTACGCATCAGCAGCTCCCGGCTTCGCTTGATCCAGGCAAATGAGAAGAACCCTCCGATATCGAAGTGCCAGTACCCGATGCCCGAAAGTGCAGAGGAGATGGCCGCCCGAACAACAGAAGGAAGGCCGCTGTCGGCAAGGAAGTTTACCGCTTGGTCTCCCGCCCAGAACAGCGGGACATTGTTGCTGCTGCCGGTAAAGCCTGAACGGCAGAAGTAGACGATTTCATTGCCTTTCCCTGCCTCCTGTACTGCCTGTGCGTTAAGCTGTGCCCAACGTACAGGGTATCTATTGTGCTCCAGATAGGGGTCCATGTTGTCGAAGAGTTCTCCATCAGGAGGAAGATACTCGCCGAAATCGGCCATCCAGCCATCAAGTCCGATGGCCAGCATGTTCTCCTTGATGATCTGCTTGTACCACAAGCATGCCGCAGGGTTGCACAGATCCACCAAGGCTACGGGAAAAGTCGTCGTACTGGTGATGTAGGGTAATGAAGAGTGTTTTTGGCGAATGAAATAGCCCTTGCGTTCTCCCTCTGCATACAAAGGTGCATCTGTACTGAGGAAGGGGTTGTTGTATCCAAGAAACTTGACGCCCCGTTCGTGCAGTTCTTCGATGAAACGAGGAAGGTCGGGATAGAGCTGCTGGTCGTACTGCCAATTCCAGAAGAGCTGTTTGCCATAAGGTGTAATGCGGACGCCCTGCCAATCCTGACACCAGATTGCGGTCACAGGTATGCCTGCATCGAGGGCCCGCTTGAGCTTCGCTTCCACGACGGATCGACCGCCCTGCAGACCAAGGATTATGCCGTCGAAGGCCCAGTCCGGCAGGATTTCCTGCCTGCCCAGAAGTGAACTCAAGGCTCCGACAGCCGTAGGAATTGAACCAGCCTGTCCAACGTAGATTGATGATGGGATGTCATGGCAGAGAAGTGTGCAGCTGTCTTTTTGTGAAAAGTCGAATCGGCAGAATGCCGTGGTCTGGATGAGCGCCCACCGCCCTGCAGCCGTAACAAAGCTTGGTTGGGGAAAGTAGGTGTGCTCTTGCGACCCTCCGCGTCCCGAGTGGAGGTTTGCAAGCACTTTTACATAATTGGGTCCCCTTCCGATACCCGGCTCCGACACCCAAAGCGGGAGGATTTTTCCCCGGAGGTCCAGATGGGAAAACTGCTCTCCACAGCCGAAAATAGGGTCTTCAGGGAGGAGAGGAAGCTGTATGTGAAAGCGGTTGGGAACCTCGGATGTAAGGACCGTGGGTATGATTCTCAGTCCGAAGGGCTCTTCATGGATTGTCAATTTCACCAGATCGCCAAAGGTTATGTGTATCGTGCCTTCTTTCGTTTTACTCTCGTCAACGCTGAACCGAGAGGGTTCCTTCCACATAGAAAGACTTTCGTCTTTGATGTGGTACATCCCATGGGGCATGGTAATGGTGCAGCTGCCCTGTCCGATGCCGATGCATGGACTTTTCTTTGAATGTTGAAGCACAGGAACTTCGTTATGGGAGAGTATGAAGCTGTCTTGGTTGGTTTGGATGTCGATCATGGGAGCTCTCCTGTTTCCGAAAATACACGGGCTGTCAGGCAAAGCTCTTTGGGAGGTCGGCTGCCTTGATAGGTCGCCAGGAGCAGCGAGAAGTGTACCTGTTCTCCTGCATACGAGGGTGCAGAGGAGTGGAGGTGTTCTGCTGTGAGCAATGCGGCCGTTCTCCCCCATCCCGTGGTCCTGGCCGGATACGTGTATTGTTCTCCCCAATAGGTGCCGAAAGGATTGGCCGTAATGGTCTGTTTTCCATCGGTGATGGTTTGCCGTACTGGGCAGAATGCAAAGCCATGCAGATGCTTATGGCTCTGTGCAATGAGAAGGCCTGAAGAGCCGTCGGAAAGGGCGATCCAACTGGGTGTGACATGGTTGTTGATCGAGCAAAGGCCTTTATTTCCGCCATAGGCATAGTAGTCCAAGGGGTAGCTGCTCACTGCTCCACCGAAATCCTCCTTCCAAACAGTGATGGTAGTGGTAAGGGGTATGGTTTCAAAGGCTATGATTTCACACGGGGCTACCTGCTTCCATCGCTCGTCCCAGGTTCGTCCCAACCTTTGGGCCTTTACGTTGTCATACCCGTGCTCTTTCGTGGACGGGTACTCGACCAGGCAATCGAGACAGAGAACTTGTAATCGTTCATCTATTCTGGCCGTTCGTCTCCAATGTACAGATGCTGATTCTCCTGCTCCCAGCGAGATGGTGCCTTGGGCGATCGAGGCATTGAAGGCAATGGAGGTACTGCGGTGCACAAGCTTGTCATACATAACCCAAGGTGCTTTGATGACATGACGTACATAGTGTGTTTGGAGCGTAAGCGCTCCATCGACACTTGGTTCCAAGTGCAGGGGATTACTCTTCCAATGAGGAATTTCGATGTCACCCGGAACTGAAGCACTGGATCCCATGACATGCTCAAGCAGTATCCTTGCTTGTGTAATGGCATCCTCTGCCAGCAAGGTGGCTGCTTGCAGGCGGTGAACATTCATCACCGGTGCAGACAGGCCGAAATGCGTGGTGCTCAAGACTTGTAGCCTGGTGCGCATGGTTTGCATGGCAAGCTTTTGGAGTGCTTGAGGAAGGACCGCGCTCCATTGGTGAAAATCATCCTGCGAGGAAGGATCGAGGTGATTGGATGCAATAACCCAGCTTTTTGCAGCACCCCAATAGGTGCGTCCTTGTGTCACCATCGTCCAGAGCACATGGTTTTCATACTTTTCCGCCCAGGAGGCGAAGCCGTCGAAGGCCCCGTCGGCAAGGTCCTGAGCGAAGGTGATCGTCCCCGCATTCTCATGGTTTGCCAGATACTCACTCGGCTTGATGAATGATACATACCCAAGGCCTGCGATGCTTTTCACGAGGTGATACAACCCGGCGAACGAAGGGGCGGCAACGCTGAGGGGAGGGAGAAGGAAACCCTCCCAGAATGTGTCATCGGCGTCCATATCCAAAAGAACGATGAGATCGGTAGGTTTTGCCAGGCTCAGCTGTTTCCTTCTGATGCGCTTGAGCATGCGGCGTGCACTTAAGCCATACTCGGCCAGGTCTCCTTGATTGATGGCAGGAAGCAGCCGCATCGACTCTCCTCTCTCCCCATCGACCAACAACAGGGGATTATAGCGCTCCGCGATGCCAAGCTTTGGCACGAATGAGCCGAATCCGTTGAACGGGATGGCGCTGTAATAGACTGAGAGAGTCTCGATTCCCAGCTGCTTGTAGAGCTTGAGATGAGAGGGGGTGACCATGCACTCCTGGGGTCGGACAATGGAAGTGCAAGCACTGAACACATCAATGTTGCCCGATCCATCAGGAGCCTTCAACGCCCATTCGACAGCCAGTTTGAACTCTTCAGGGGTATGAGCACTCAACAGTCCGTTGTTCCAGGACATGAGATGGATCTCATCACGACCTGTTGCAACGCGGTCCTTGATGCGATTCAGTATATCAGGTGCATGACGGGGGATGATGTGACCAAGGGAGAACACATTGTCGAAATCCCAGGCACAGTGGACAGAAATGCCTTCTGTTTCCAGCTTCTCCAGATCGTCCAGGATTCCCCTGATGATGCGTATGTCCTTGCCGAATCCTTGTTCATCGGCTGTGTCCCCGCGATAGGAGTGGTAAAAGTTTACATGAAACCGAGGACAGAAGTAGATGGTACGTTCGTCTCTCGGTTTCATACTGCCTCCATGGGAACACATCACTGACCATCTACTACTATAGCCGAGGATGTTGTGCTGTCAAAAGAAAAAAGGAGTTTTTCACCTTGGGGTTGCACAGCTTGACCGTACCGATTGGAAGCGTGGAGAGGCAGTTGAAACTGAAAGTTGGTCTCCATGTCGACCAACTTTCAGATGGATACCTAGAGGGAGCACAACGCTAGATTGGCTCCATCGTCGTAGTACACCACGCTATAGGGAGCATTCTGGTACTCCTCATTGGGATTCGTTGCATCGAAGGAGACCCAAGCTCCAAAGAGATAGATTTCCGGCCGGTAGTGGATGTAGGTTTCAACCGCTGCAGCCTGCATCTGGCAATCTGGGAAGTACAGGTTGTTTGCTTCTAGTTTAGTCGAAAGAGCTGCATATTCGGCAGGGCTCATCCCATAGTCGGCACCGGGGCCCTGATCGAAGGACATTTCATCAGACATATACTTCTTCCATGCAGTGATGCGGATGTCGGTGCCCTCCTCCAGGCCATACTGGATGGCGATGGCGCAGAAGACTGCTGCATAGTCCCAGCAGACTCCATAGAGCTTGTACATCGATTCATCGGTCATGCTGCGGTCGCGGATCATCTCATCCACAGGATACATCCCCGGCATGATGTAGTTCCAACGCATCGGATAGGAGACATCGGTCTGCGTATTGGGATCGGTGAGCTTCATCCTTTGTTCCTGCCAGCCCTTGATGGTGTTTCCCAAAGTTTGCTTGGATGCATCGTCGCTTATAGTGATAGCATCGAGATCGCTCTTGGGCAGACCGTAGGTATCGGCAAGGTATTGGATATCGTCATCGGTGATAGAGGCATAGGGGGAGAAGGCCGGAAACTTGGGGGCGTTCTCATCGATCCGGCAACCGTTGTCCGGGCGGCACGAGATGAGAAGAGCGAGTATGGTACATACGAGAACGAATGCAGGGCGCCGATTGTTGCTTCTGTTCATAAGGTGTCTCACTGTTCGGTTCGATGCCTGACTCCATCTACATAATAAACCGATAGTGCAGGAAAGCAAAGAGAGCGCTGCTTGGTTTTTGGATGGCCCTCTTGTACGTATCACAGTATCTAACATCTGAGTGTGGAGAAACATGCCTGATGTGTATGTATGGAAGGGGTGGTTTGATTGTTGATTGAGTGCTAAAAGGATACAATTGAACAAACGGAGGGTTAGTCGGATGAAGGTTCTTGTCGTCTATGATTCCATGTATGGCAATACTGAACAGATTGCAAAGGCAATAGGGTCTGCATGCAAGGCGAGCGTACTGCATGCGAGTGAAGTCAAAGTGGATCAATTGAGGGATCTCGATGTCCTGATCGTCGGCTCGGCGACTCAGGCCTTTCAACCCTTGAAAGCCATGAAAACGTTCCTCAAGGAAATTCCTCAGGGAGCACTGAAAACCGTCAAGGTTGCATCCTTCGATACTAGGATGGATATTGCAGCGGAGAACAACCGACTGTTGACCGTCATGGCAAAGCTCTTCGGCTATGCCGCCGATCCGATCCTCTCTTCCCTGGTAAGAAAGGGAGGCGTGCGTACAGCCCCTTGCGAGGGCTTCATCGTCAACGACAAGGAAGGGCCGTTGAAGGACGGAGAGATTGAACGTGCACTGATGTGGGCAAAGCAGGTGATCTCGTGAAGAATCAAGGATATTTTCGCAGTGGTCTGCCGTACACCCGGATTGGAAACGGCGACAAGCCATTGGTCGTCTTCGATGGTCTCACCTTCGAACACAAGCCTCAGTCACCGGCAATGGTGAAGATGTATTCGTTTCTTGACAAGGAGTACACCATCTACAGTGTGCTGAGAAAGCCCAATCTTCCCCAGCAGTATTCACTTGATGACATGGCAGATGACTATGCCGTTATGATCAGGGAGGAGTTCGGAAAGCCGGTGGATATCATCGGCATTTCCACTGGAGGTTCGGTCGCACTGCACTTTGCTCTGTTGCACCCCGACTTGGTACGTCGTTTGGTTCTCCACTCAAGCGCACACTCGCTGAACGACAAGGCCAAGCAGCTTCAATTGGATATTGCGCAGCTTGCACAAGCAGGGCAGTGGAGAAAAGCTTGGAGCGTGCTCATTGCAACCGGCTTTCCCCAATCAGGGATTGCTTCCCACCTCTGTAAGCCATTGATAGGAATCATCGCTGTGTTGCTTTCGATGCATCATCCCAAAGACGCCAACGACCTGCTGGTGACAGTGCAAGCCGAGGACAAGCATGCATTTCAGTCACAATTACATGAAATTTCCTGTCCGACTTTGGTGGCAGGCGGTGAGGATGACTACTTCTACAGTCCCGAGCTTTTCAAACAAACGGCTGCCGGTATTCCCAATGCCAGACTCTGCCTCTATGCAAATATGGGGCATCCAGCCGGGGGAAAGCAGTTCAGAGAGGATGTGTTACGGTTCCTTCGAGAACGATAGAATTTTTATAGCTTTCAGTAATTCGACATCCACGCCTTGAGCGATGTTCAGGGCATGCTCTTTGGTCATGGGAATTCGAATGGTGGGCTGAGCCCCTCCAATTCCATTCCTGCTGTCCAATTGGATTTTGTGATTCTCATCCAGTGATTGTCCGTTCGGCCAGTGAACAACAAGGCCTCCAGGCATGGCAGCTATGCCGGATGCAAGGCCGAATGAGCCATTGGTGCCCAAGAACCCCAAGACTTCTCCGTTTGGTAGATTTCGAATCCCCATGGCAATGCCTTCACCCGAGCTGACACAGTGAGAATTCACCAAGGCGATGATGGGCCCTCTGTATTGTACTGCATTTGGTTCAATGAATACGGGCTGCTTCCCATTCTCCTCGCTGGAGGGCAGTAGTTCCCAAGTACCCGTTTCGGGGTTGTATGCATTCAGATATTCGTAGAAGGTTCGTTCGGAATAGAAGCAGCCGAGAAGATCGGCTGCCATCTGATCCATTCCTCCGATGTTGTTCCTGATATCGAGGATGATGCCTGTTGCTTTCTGCTCAACAGCCGTCGCTACAGCCTGTTCGAACAGAGTGACGGTAGAAAGGACTTTTCCTGTCATCTGAAGGTCGGCATCGAGCAATCCCCAGACTTTTATGTACGCAATATCGTGTGCCAACATCTCGGTTTCCACCATGGACCGGGGCATGGGTTCATCTGTTTCAATCTCCAGTATGGCTTTACGGATCCTATCTGAGACTACGCTATCGGGATAGCCTTTGCTCAAAGAGGCCCTGTTGTCATCGTAGGCTGAAACCTGCACGGTATGTATAGTGTCACCCTCGATTGAACGGAAGGTTGCTTGGTGCTGTTCACCTATTGGTGCGCGTACCAGATACTGTTGCTGTGCAAGATGCAAGTCTTCGCCGGTGGCGCAATTGCTGGTGAAGATGGGAAGGACAGCATCGATGGCAGCCGCAATGGGAATGCCGTCCCAAGAGAGGATTTCACATCCTGCTCTCATCCCCGCATTCCAAGCTTCGCCTTGTTCCTCTACCCAGGTGGCGATGACGCTTGTGTCATCAAGATGCGCGATGGAAAATCCAAAGCCTCCGCCGATGTACTGGTCATCGATGGCTGCGATGTTGTTGATGCTTACGTGCCGGTCGGGGATTTTGTGCAGGTAGCTTCTGAGGGCAAGGTAGTAGGCGGGAAAATCCTGACTTGCTTGAGCTTCAATAATCTGTGGATTGTAGGTTTCAAAGAGAACATCCCAATCGATGCCCTTCCACTCGGTGAAGGCATACTCGGTCGCCAGTTGTCGGCTGAGGGTGCTGAAGGCTTCTTCCCATGAGAGCTCGCTGTAGTCGTTTGGCAGCTCTTCATTGCCGATAGCAGATTCAACAGGCATGGATTTGCATGCTGTGACCAGGGCAAGAATCATCAAAAGTACGAGCGTCCCGTAATAGGACCTGCGATGTATGGTGAGCATGGTATTCTCCCTGTGTAACAGGGGACAGTATATCACGAAGTATGCTCAAGGAGCTCATCGTTTGATTGCATTGTACATAAGCGGGTATTATCATGCATATAAAAAGGTTACCTGAGGGGAAGCAGTTAATGCAAAGAGAGGCTTGTATGAAAGTATTGGTACTTGGTGCGAGCGGGGCGACCGGAAAGTTGGTAGTATTTCAGTTGCTGCAACGCAGGATTGCAGTCAAGCAGGTGGTTCGTGAGCCTGCAGTTCTCCATCCGCTGATAATCGAAAATCCTTTGGTAGAGATTGAGCGTGGGAATATTGACTCGTTCAGTCAACAGAAAGTGCAGGAGCTCCTTGATGATTGTGGTGCAGCCGTCTGCTGTCTTGGTCACAGGACAACGATACGGGGAATCTTTGGAAAGCCACATAGACTGGTCATCCATGCTGTGCAGAAAGTAACTACAGCTATGGAAGCCCTTTCCTGTTCTCAGAAACTGATTCTTATGAGTACCACCGCCTACACCAACAAGCAGGACGGGGAGAAGAACAGGTTCGGAGAGGCACTGGTGCTCTCGATTCTGAAAGTGCTTTTACCTCCACACCGTGACAACATGCTTGCTGCTGACTTTCTGGTGCACCGTATTGGAACGAGGGGGGCCTTCTCCTGGGTGGCGGTAAGGCCTGATACGCTCATCGATGCAGAGAATCCCAGTGAGTATGAACTCTTTTCTCACACCAACCGAAGTCCTGTCTTCAATGCAGGAAAAACCAGCAGGATCAATGTAGCCGCCTGTATGGCGGAGCTCTTGACCGATGAGCAATTGTGGGAGCAGTGGAAGTACAAGACGCCGGTGCTCTATAATAAGCTTGGCTAGAGGGGGAATTACAGCGATGGGAAACACTACAAAGCGTACCAAGAGTGAGGGAAGTGCGAAATCCTACCCCCTCAGCGGCGTGCAGGCGTTGCAGGTTCTGAGCATGTTGAAGCAGAGGCATCCTGAGCTTGAGAGTGAGATTTCTGAGCTCTCTTCTCGTGTGTTCAACGATATTTGCACCGAGGATGTTGCACAAGAGGTGTATTCCGCACTCAACTCCCTGGAAGCTCATGATTGCTGGGAAGCGTCTGGCAGGCAGTGGGGTGGAGGGTATCGTGATGAGTATGAGGTTGCAGATGAAATGGTCAGTGAAGCCTTTTCCCCCTTTCTGTTTCAAATCAATACGTTTCATACCACCGGTGAATTTGCTTCAGAGTTGGCATACATTCAGGGCGTATTGATGGGCCTTTACCGGTTTCAAAAGGAAGCAACCACCGACTTCAGCGACTATACCGAAGACTATCCTGAATCGTTTGCGACGGATATCCTCGGCGATTGGTGCAAGCGTCATCCGGATGACAGTTCGTCTCGGGAGCTGCTGCGTGTCTTTCTCAGCGACCAATGTCCCGATTGGGCTAAAGTCCTGCAAGCCATTCTCGCAAGGTGATCGGCTTCATGCTAGCGGAGTTCGGTCCGAAGATAATGAAAGAAATATGATGTACAGACCACTACAGCGTATTCAAATACCCATGTTCCATCAGGAGCTTTTGGAACGCTTTCTGGTTTCCTTTTCTCACCACCACTTTGTTGTCTTCAGCCCTGATCAACAGCTTCTTGAACGCCGGATCGGTGGCGAACATTCTCCGTATCTCAGGATCGTCGGGAAAGGTGTAGAGCAAGACCTGCTCCCCATGGCAGAACAACGTGGAACGTTTCTCAAGTGATGCAAAGAACTGCTTCCATCGATCAGAAGGATCCGGGTCGATGATCAGTTTGAATTTATCTATGCGGCTGACGATATCGGAGGAGGAAGAGCAACCTCTGATGAAAGAAGCCTCGGTAATCCTGAACCGTTCAACACCCAAGGGGATACCGATCTGTTCAAGGAACAACCTGCGCTCCAAGGACTTTCCCTTGAAGGTGACCAGCAATAGTTCCTTGTCGGTGATGGTCTCGAATACCTGCTTTTTGGGCTGGGGACGCTGCTCGACCATATTCATGCACCATGCTCCAAACTCAGTCAACCTGACACTGTCCAAGGCTTCATAGGGGGTGAGCGGGTGGAGTTTCTCATTCTTGGTGAGCAGGAGTGGCGGCTGTGTTTCCGTAATTTCGAGGATGCCCAGGGATGCAAGGAGATAGAGATAGGCGTTGAACAGCGGCCGTTCGAACAAAGGTCTTTGCAATACCGTCGTTGGACGGAAACCCTTGTCGTCGTAAGACCCATACTCAGCGAATGGAAACTGAATTTTCTGTCCGCGGATGGATAGTGCAGTGTCCAGGACGTCCTCGTTGAAAAAACGCATGCGAAAGCCACGAACGGTGAATAATTGGAAGAGCTCTTCAACACTATACCAGCCATCATCCGGCTTCAAGCATGTAAGCATGTTCACCATCCCTTTTCGTGAAGCAAAGTCGATGGCAACTGAATGGGCGTAGTTCCAGTTAAGGCTGCATTGGTCAACCAGGGAGCAATACTCGAAGTAATCACTGAATATGAAGCCAGACATGGACGGGGCTTTAAAGAACATTCGTTGTACCAAGGCTTTAATCGTCGCCATGGAATCTTCGGGTCTTTTCAGTTTGCCTGTTTCAAAGGCAAGAACAAACTTGGCAAGCAACACCAAGGGGTCGAGATTATACGCCGATGAAAGAGGGAAGGGAGGGAGCCCGCACAATGACCGCAGGTCCTTGATCTGTACTTTTAACAACCCTTTTCTGATGATGGTTTTTGTATCCCGCTCCTTAAGAAGTGGGATCATCGACTCAATGAACAAGGGAAATACTTCGTGTATCTGGGCTTGGACACTGTATACCTCACCTCCTGCGCTCGGTGAAGGTTGGGGAGTGTAGTCCTCTTCCTTGTATAAAAATGGTCTAAAATGGTTTACGAAAAACTCCTCAAGCTGCAGGACATTCTTGCTGCGGATAGTAAACAGCCCAAGGCGCAATGTTGGATTGAGTGTGTAACGGTCCAGATAGTAATAGTGGTAGCGGTTGGTGTCTTCAATGATAAGATTCTCATCCACCGACCAATCCTGGCTTCGGATATCGATGAATGGGTTCAGGCACCCTGCCTTGATCAGCTTCTGCAGGTAGATAGGCAGGCTGGTAAAGAATGCATCAAATGCTTCTTGCGTGGCAAAGTCAAGTGATTGGGCAAAATGGTCGCATTGTTCCGACTTGTAACTTATCTTCTGGGCCTTCCCTATGAGACACCTTTGGAAGGTGGATAGCTCCTCTTGTGTGAATCGATTCAATGCAATTGAAATGGTTTTGGCTGTTGCCGAAAGTTTGACTTTGGGTGTCAGGTCCAATTCCAATCCGTAGTGAACACTTTGTTTTTTTGCTGCCATTACTTACCCCAACAACTGTTCGATGTCCTCTTCGGACAACGCCTTGACTGCATTAGAATCGGAGGCAAGCAATGAGGATGCAAGATCCGCTTTTCTCTGTTGCAATTCCAAGATTTTCTCTTCGATGGTGTCCTTGGCTATCATGCGGTAGCAGAACACCGGATTCACCTGACCGATTCTATGCGTCCGGTCTATGGCTTGGTTCTCCGCCGCCCTGTTCCACCAGGGATCGACGATGAAGACGTAGTCAGCGGCAGTGAGGTTCAGCCCAAGGCCTCCTGTTTTCAAGGTCATCACAAAGACTCCGATCGACGGGTCGTTTTGGAAGCGCTGGACCAACGATTGTCGGTCGACGGTGGCTCCTGTCATGACCAGATGCTCAATCCCGATCGAGGTGAGGTCTTCGCTGATCAGTTCAATGGTCGCCAGGAAGTTGGTGAAAATCAGGCATTTATGACCCTCTTCCACCAATGAGGCGATAACATCCTTGCAGTAGGCCCGTTTGGCCGAAATTCCAGGATACGCTCCATCGGCTTCAGGCACCGATGCCAAGCGACGCAGCTCGGTGAGCGCCTGAAGGATCATGAAGGTGTTCTTGGCGATGCCTCCCTGTGAGATGGCATCCTTGACCCTCTCTTTCAACTCCTCTCTTCGCTTGTTGTACACGGCCATATGCTGACTGTCCAGTTCGATGTACGCAGTTTGTTCGGTCTTTTCAGGCAGATCCTTGAGGACGTCCTTCTTTACTCGTCTGAGCATGAATGGGTAGAGTCTTGTCTTCAAATCCTTGAGGGCATCGGGATCTTGATTTTCCTGGATGGGTTTCATATACGTCTGCAGGAATTCCTGTTGACTGGAGAAAAACAGAGGGTTGAGAAAGTGAAAGAGGCTGTACAACTCGGACAAGCCATTCTCAATGGGGGTTCCACTGAGGGCCAGGCGGTGTTCTGCTTTCAGAGAGAGCACTGCGCTGGTTGTCTTGGTCTCCAGGTTCTTGATGGTCTGCGATTCATCGAGAATGATGTAAAAGAAATGCTTCTTGGCAAGGTCCTCGCTGTCATTTCTGATGGTGGCATAGCTGGAAAGGATGATTTGCGTCTTAGGGTCCTCAAGTTGGGATACCTGCCTTGTCGGTCCGTAATAGAGCGTACAGGCAAGTTCAGGTGCAAATCGATTAAGTTCGTTCTGCCAGTTGTAAATCAGCGAACGCGGTACCAGGATGAGAGTAGGAGCATGGGAGGCCTTGTGATAGAGCTTTCTGAGCAATGCAATTACCTGCACCGTTTTCCCAAGGCCCATTTCGTCGGCCAAGCAGGCCCCCATGTGATGCTTCTGTAGATACTCCATCCATTGGACGCCGTAGTGTTGATAGGGCCTAAGGGTTCCTTCCGCCAATTCATACGCTTCGGGTTTTTCACCCAATGCATTGTATCCTTGGTAGAATGTCCGAACACGGTCAGCTCCTTCTCCGTGAATGGATAGTTCTGCTTCCTTTTCCAAAGCGGGAATGTCGAAGAACGAGACACGCACGGTCTCCTTCTGCTTGGACTGCTGGTGAACCAGTCGTTCAAAGCGTTTGAGCTTTCGCATGTCCGGATATACGCGAGATCCGTCACTGAGGGTTATGAAGCCGCTTTTTCGATACTCGGACAGAAAACGGGTGAAGGAGAAGGTTTCCTGTTCCACCGAGATGCTGGCATCGCCTTCAAAATAGTCGATGCCGCTTCCGAGGGAGAGTTTCAGTGTTGGTTTGGAGAATTTGACTTTGTACTTGCTCAATATGGAGGCTTGGAAGAGTGAGAATTTGGAGATGAGCTCTCCCATGTGCAGTGATAGGAACTTCTGGGCAAAATCGCCTTCCAGGATGAAATGCCGTTCTTCCTCGAATACCGCACTCTTTGTTTCCTTTCCCATGGTTGCGAGTATGGCCCGAAACTCTTCTGCAGGATCGCGGGGATACACCACCTCTGAAAGTGTCAAGCGCCTTTCGGTCTCATCGATGTGGACGACCTTGATGATATCCTGTTCTTCAAAAAAACCAGGTGGATACGATTCGAGGTGGATGATCGGAAGAATGTGCAGGTATCCGTAGGCATCTATCTCCTTGAAGAACAAGCTTGCACTTGCCTCGATGGGGTGGCTGTTCTGGATTGTATACCCCTCATAGGCGAGGGTGATGGTGGGAAATTTGGAGAGAACCAGGGAGAGATAGGCTTGGAGATCGGAGGATTTCATATCGGCATTCAGTAAGCTCCACTCATGCCAATAGGGACCCAGATCCTCACAATGATAGACTTGATTGCCAAGCACGACGTGCTCGCATGAGATTGGATGGATTGCCGTCTGCAGGGGGCTCTGTTCGGAAAGAAGAATTCTGGGGCTTGCAATTATCCAATTCTCCTTGGGGGAGGTGAGCAACAGTTGTACACGTGCTTCCTCATTCTCTGCCTGCAGGATGTGGTTGGTCTCATCAAGCAATAGACGGGAGCGGACGGCGAGCTCCATGAGCCTGGGGCCGGGGTCGTGCACGGTGATACCGACTTCATCTTGATACAGGGCATCCCAACGAAGATACTTCTGCTCTTTCTGATGCATGAGGGAGAACTCCCTCAGAGCATTGCGAATGACTCCGGTGTAGCGGTGGTAATCGGGTTCACAGGCATTTGCCTTGGAATCTTTGAGTTGCAATGCCCAACTCTCTTGTTCCTTCACCAGATGGAAAAAGAACGATCCGCTTGATTGTTTCTCTTGTTGGGATGGTATTCCCGCTGGGGTCTTCCTTGGTCTGCCGCGCTTGGGTTCTGTCTCTGCCATAGTCCTTGATTATGCATACGTTGGAAAAGGCATGCAAGGTGAAAGCCCCAGCTGGAGCTGCTTTCCCACCAAGGAAAGAATTGCCACCGACGCAGTGACCAGGCTGGCTGATAATGAGAGTCTCTATGGTTGTACTTGGGATATTCTCAAAGGTTTTAGATTATGTCATTATATGGTATGGAGAAAACACGTCAGTACTGGGCAGACTGGATGAGAGTCTCAATTATTCTCACTCTGATCGTATACCATACGTCTTTGACCTTCAGTGCCTTGGGAAGTACCTATATATACCGTGAGATTGACAGCCCTACTGTAATCCCATTCCTACTCTTGACAGCTCCATTGGACAACTTTTTCATGGCAGCTTTGTTTTTCTTGGCAGGCTACGCAGCGTTCTTCGCATTGAAAAAGAGAACAGCGAGCGAGTTTGTACAAGAGAGGGATGTTCGATTAATGATTCCCGTTGGATTCGTCACGGCGCTTCTTATCCCATTCCAAGTGTATTTCAAGTATCTGCAAGAAGGTTTTACCGGGAACTTTGGCTCTTTTATGAAGACGTATTTCCCTTCCGGCATATGGGTATATGGTTGGGGCCATCTCTGGTTTCTCTTCTATCTCTTCGTATTCTCAATGCTCTGCCTTCCGTTGTTCATGTATTGGAAGACACATCCAGGACAATTGCTGAAGATCTCAGCCTTCATGACCAAAGGAGTCCATTTTCTCATTCCCCTGACGTTCATCGCCACTATGGATGCCCTGTTGCGCCCATTATTCAACACCGGCAGGTTCATTCTCTGGGGCGATTGGGCAAACGATGTGCTCTATTTGTCCTTTTTCATCCTAGGGTATGTGTTCTCCTCCGATGAGCGACTTCAGAGAAAAATCTTTGGGTGGCGACTTCCTGCCTTGTATATTGCCATCCCCTGTCTTCTCGTGATACTGACGTTGTATTACCTCGATGCAACAGAGCGGGTCCAACCGTATTGGCATACATGGCTTTGGTCTTCAATGAAAGGCATCTATGAGTGTTCCATGATTGTTGCACTTACCGGTTTTTTCCATACATACCTGAATACAGAGACCAAGGCTGTTCGGTACCTGAGCAAGGCATCTTTTTCTTATTACCTCTGGCATTTTCTGCCTGTGACGGGCATGACGTGGTTTGTCTTGAAGTCCGACTGGCATCCTTATCTTCAATTCCTGGGGATTGTACTTCCATCGTATCTGTTTATTTTCATTGTCTATGAGTTGGTGAACAGGAGGCTTTTTAAAACGATACGGAAAGTGATGCACCCCTGGTTTACCACCTCGAGGCAAAGCTCCTGACCTCTGATGCCGTGAGCTGCGTCACAGTATGTCCTTCGTTTCTTCGGCAAGCCGGCTGAGAAATGCACGCATGAAGGAGCTCCGTTCTTCAATTATCAGCTTTGTGCCATCCAAGCAGATGTGCTGTTTGATTTTTTCCATTCTTGCTGTGGTGGAGTCATATGCTTTTCTCTTTGCTTCCGTTGTGATGGTTGACAATGCATTCGGCGATGTGCTCGATGCGTGCGTGATCCTTAATTGTGTCCTGCAGATAGGCTTTGGCGACTTGTGCCGACCTCACTGCATGATCGACTCCTTCCATTTTCCATGCAGCACCCCAATCATGCATCAACACAGCAATATGCACAATTTCGTGATCATAGATTCGTCCCTCACTGATTGTCTCAATGATCGCCAACCAACCGCAGGGAGTGATTCAAACCGTATTCTTTGGACAGAGTTTGAATATCGTCAATGATGCCCATCAAATACCTTTTTCAATATGTAGTGTCTTACACGGTGCAAACAACCCTTGATAGCAAAAGGTTTCTTCGCTGTGCTTGGAGGTTGAGTACTGGTTATAAAAAGAAAAACGGAGGACAAGTACGTCCTCCGCTCCATATTCATGCCTAATATTACAGCAAGAAGTAATGTACTCCAATATACGCATTGGAACTTCCAAGCAATGAAGCCTTGCTACCGTATAACTCAGCTCCAACATATGCAAACAAATCTTCGGTGAAATAGTATCCGGCCTCTCCACGAGCCATGTAGGAATAATTCAAGCCTGAGCCATCGGAAAATCCATTCTGAGTCCAAAGTTTATCGGCGGTAATACTCGCTGAGAATTCGGTAACCAATTTTAGTTTCTCGCTGATATATGCAAGTGATCCCATGAATTGGTTGCTTGCCGATACTTCAAAAGTGTCAAACGTAGACGGCATGCTGATGGTGGGGAAACCCAATAGCACATACCCCTGCACCCAAAGATGGTCACTCAGCTGTGCTCCAGATTCAAGAATTCCTGATATTCCAACATTCAGGTCTGTGGCAATAGCAGCATCTTCGAACAACTGGCTCACGAAAACCCCGCCACCGATATCCACCCCAAGGCGAAGTCCTTTGACTAGATCCCTAAAGTGTTGGTGAACAGTGACTTCCTTGGCTTTGTTGTAGGGATACCAAGTGAAATACGCATCGGCTGTTAGGAACGAGCCATACGAATCGTCCTGGCTGCTGGACAGGTAAAGGCCGGTCTGCATGAGTTGGTTTTGCTTTTCATTGAAGCGGAAATCAAGCCAGCTTGCACCATACGGTCTTACTGCACTGAGCTCGCTTCCAAACTCATATGGTACATAGGTGCTGAGATACGTTCCCCCCGTCAGGTTGTCAGTCGATTGCCTGCCAAATAGATACTCAGCATAGGGCTTACCTACATACACAAACTCACTTGGAGTACGTATATCAAGCAGATCACTCACTTCCGCCCACATCCCCGCACGAAGTATTTGGTCAGCAGCGAACAGGGGACCAGAGACGGCTGCTAAAGCTACGAGTAGGATAATTGCAATTTTCTTCACAGGAACCTCCCAGGGAAATTCTCTCCATACGTATGGAAATCCTAGCACGTCTCGAAGCAAAGCACACGGTAAATATCGGTAATTATGAAAGTTTCATATTCCAATCAGGCTAAACATATCCTCGACACTTTATGTTGACGTACCAGCTTCGCTGGGAATCTTCCATTCGATCGAGTGCTCTTGTTGGTCATCAACAAGGATGATATGTTCATCCTCCTGCAGCACCCCATCAACACGAACTTCTCTGCTTGCCCCTGCAGCCATCTGCACAACCTTGATGTGATACATCGTCTTTTGAAATCGATAGTGCAGTACAAACTCCTTCCAATCGGGGGGGAGCAGGGGGTTCATCTGCAATGTATTGCTGGTGAGGGTGAACCCTAGAAGAGATTCCAATATGAGTCGATACATCCAGCTGGCAGAACCGGTATACCATGACCACCCACCACGACCGGCATGCGGCGCACACGAATACACATCTGCAGCCATCACATAGGGATCTGATTTGTACACATCCATCAAAGCAGCAGTTTTCGAATGTTCTATCGGGTTGATCATGGAGCATAGCTCCCATGCTCGCTTTGCATCACGCAATTGGGCGAAGGCCATTGCAACCCAAATTGCTCCATGGGTGTACTGTCCTCCATTTTCACGAACACCGGGGACATACCCTTTGATATATCCGGGTTCCAGATCGGAAGTATCGAAAGGCGGATCAAGAAGCTGTATGACACCCTGCTCCTGTTTTACCAGGAATTCATATACGGAATTCATTGCTTGGTGCGCGCGCGCTTGTTCTCCTGCTCCAGAAAGGACAGCCCAACTCTGTGAAAGTGAATCGATTTTACATTCAGCATTCTTCGAGGAGCCAAGCAGTCTACCATCATCAAACCAAGCTCGATTGTACCAAGCACCATCCCATGCGCTATCATGGAGATGCACCTTCAATTCATATGCTTTCTTCCGGCAAAGAGCAGCGAACTTATCGTTCTTTCGGTGTGATGCAACATCACTGAATTGCATCAATAAGGAGTATTGGAAAAACCCCAGCCATACACTTTCACCCTTACCTTCCTTCCCAACCAGATTCATCCCATCATTCCAATCTCCGGACCCCATGAGAGGCAAGCCGTGTACCCCTCGATGGAAACCAAAGCTGATCGCCCGGGTGCAATGGTCGTAGAGACTCGCAGTTTCCTTGCTTGTTCGCGGCATATCGTAGGAAGACTCTTCGCCTGCCTTGAGCTTCGGCCCTTCAATGAAGGGGACCATCTCATCGAGAATTGTTTTATCGCCGGTGATCGATAGATACCGGATTGTTGCGAGGGGGAGCCACAGGTAGTCATCGGAACAATGTGTTCGCACACCCCTTCCCTTGGGTGGATGCCACCAATGCTGCACATCGCCTTCGGCGAATTGGCGGGAAGCGCTAAGCAAGATGTGGGCGCGTGCAAGCGTAGGGTCGGCATAGATGAGTGCCATGATATCCTGGAGTTGATCGCGGAAACCATACGCTCCACCTGATTGGTAGAACCCGCTTCGACCCCACAACCTGCTGGAAATCATCTGATACACCAACCATCCATTTGCCAAAGTATCGAGGGCGCTGTCCTGAGTCTCAATCTGGATGACCGATACTGTCCGGTCCCAAAAATCACGAACTTCATCAAGTGCCAAACGTGCTGAGTATAAGGAGTTGTAGCGGTTGACCAGTGATTTTGCGTCCTCACTGTCTCTTCCCGCCCCTAAGGTGAACACCACAGCAATTTCCTCCCCTTTCTCAAGCTGCAAAGGCACTTGAATCACAGCACAGGGGTCGTATCCAGGCCCAAGGGACTCGGAAAGTTTCTTTTTTGTCAGAGCGTCAGGATTGGCAAGCGTTCCATTGCGCCCGATAAATTCAATTCGGTCACCTGTTGTCGTGTGATTGTTTCCTGTGGCATGAAGAAACACCGTGGTACCGGCGAAATCGGGGGTATACCAGTTTTGTGCAAAGATTGCCCCGGAATCCTTTTGTAATTCAGTCACCACGTGCATTGCAGATTTCTCCCTGAGGCTGCCGAGTACCAATTCCACGTAGTTTGTTGCTGATAATCTACGGGTTCGCTGAGAATCGTTGCGTAGGGTGAGCATTGCAAATTTCACGGATGCTTTTTGAGCAACGAATACCGTGAGATGTGAATGAATTCCAGACTGTGAATATTCGAAAGTACTATACCCGAAGCCATGACGGCAGACGTAACGTCCATTGCCTGTACGGGGGGAAGGGGTGGGTGACCAATATTCACCACTCTCCTCGTCACGGATATAGTACGCTTCCCCGCTGGTATCACTTACTGGATCGTTATACCAGGGAGTCAAACGAAATTCGTGAGCATTTCCCATCCAGGTATATGATGTCCCTGACTCAGTGATGACCGTGCCGAAATCTGGATTTGCAAGTACATTGGACCAGGGAGAGGGCGTTTTCGTATCTTTACCCGTAACGATGGAATACTCTTTTCCCCCATCCGAAAACCCCCCGATTCCGTTGGAAAATTGCAATTCCAAATCTGAGAACGAGGGGGAAGCCTGGGTAGGGTTCTTTACTCCGCGTATCGGTCTCAACCTGGGTATCAGCAATTTCTTGGTGCTTTGTTCCATAATCTGATTTTCCAGAGAGCCGCTGCCGTCATCCAGTACGATTCGCGAGACTGCATTCACCAATTGCCGGTCTTCCAGCGAAAATTGGTCGGAACCTCGTATGAAAATTCCTCCCGGCCGGTCGATTATGGTTTTTCCTCCAACCGCGGTGACCATTGCAAGAATTTGCTCTTGGAGTTCCTGTCGGTATCCTTCAGTTTCCTCATGCAGGATCATCAAATCCACTTCAAGACCTTTTTGATGCCAATAGGAATGCGCCTGCACCAGTTGCTGAACCATACTGATATTTGCAAGGTTTTTAATCGTAAACAACACAATGGGTACATCACCCGATAAAGAGTACCCCCATAACCCTGATTGACCGCGCTTGTTTGCAATAAGTGATGCAGCATCGGAACGGAGTCGGGAATTGGCATAGAGAATGGAACCGGCCATCTGATCATAGAAAAGTGCTGCTTTGGGGTTGCTGTTGATCTGCTTGAGAGCTACCTGGCTGTGTGCTTGGGATAGTTCGAATACTCGATGGGAAAACCATTTTCCTTGATACTTCTCTGCAAGCTGCAGCGTTGCTTCCTTGGAATCGCTTATACCTGTGACAATATCAATCGTCACAAAGGACTCTGGTTCCAATACTATTGTCTGACGGATGGCCACAATCGGGTCCAATACCGAGCCCTGTGTTCCCGAAAGGGGCCCAAGGGTTTGCATTGCCTTGGGAGATACCACCGAGTTTCCCCGTCCGATAAAGCGCATGCGATCCGTTTCATACGAAGTTGCCAGAACCTTCGCATCATGTACCTTCATGAGGTGAAACAGAGAGGGTGTGCTCTCCTGTGGCGATCGTGGACGGCGGGAGCAAAGTATGGCCTGCAATTTTTCAACTATTTCAGTTTGAACAAATAGGTTGCTGAAACTTGGGTGCGCAGCGTCGGTTTGGGCGTCGGCAAGAACAACTTCTGCGTAGCTGGTTACCTCGATGGTTTGTTTTGCGAAGGATCGATTGGTTATGGTGAGCCTACGCAACTCTATGGAATCTTCAGGGGAAACTGCAATTTCCGTATATGTATCGAATTCGTGGTCCCGCCGACGAAATTCCGCACGCCCCTCGGAGAATATCACTTCATATTTTTCTGGGTTCTTCAGCGTAGGCTGGAAGGTATTCGACCAATACTCCTGGGTGGCTTCATTACGGATATACACGAACGTGCCCCAATTGTCCCGGGTGGTGTCTTCATGCCAGCGTGTAAGTGCCAGCTTGTTCCACCTGCTATAGCTTCCTCCTGCCGTAGTAACCATTGCATGATAGGTATCACTGGACAGCAAATGCACTTCCGGAATTCGTGTCTGATATGTGTTGAAAGTACGTGAGATAGTCTTCGATTCTTTCAGCAGCACCCGCTTTTCAGGCACATTCATCTCTTGTGAATATATGAACGTCGGTCTAGGACTCTTCTCCTCAAGCAGCAAACTTGTCGCTTGTATCATGGGAATCGATTCGAATCTTTTTTGCATAGGACCGTCCAGCAAGTGAGCCACAAACGAGAGAAAACTCATTCCTTGATGATGAGCCATGAAAGACTGCACGACGGCATACTTTTGTCCGGCCGGTAGGCGTGATTTCGTGTAATCGATGGCTTCATACATTCCGTAGGCACCCTCAAATCCGCTTTTGGATAATACAAGCAGATTTAGACACGCTTTGTAAGGTGCAATCATCAGAGAGAGGGCTGTAGCATAGGGTGCCACCACCAAATCATTGAGTACTGTTCGTTTCAAACCCAATCCTGGAACACCAAATGCCCGGTATTGATAGTTGAGCAAGACGTCATACGCGTTGTAACCCGACTCTGAGATACCCCAGGGAATGCCCTGCAAGTGTCCATACTCAATCTGTTTCCGTACTGCAGCCTTGCACGTCTGGTCGAGAATTGTTCCCTTGAAGGAAGGCATCACCAACAGAGGCATCAAATACTCAAACATTGAGCCGCTCCATGAGTAGAGCATGGTTTCACTACCTGATTTGGTGATCAATCGGCCAAGGGAGAACCAGTTTTCCTTTGGTATCTGCTGCTGTGCAATTGCAATAAAACTCGTGAGTCTTGCTTCCGATGCAAGGAGATCATAGTATCCGGAGTCCTTGCGATGGCTATCGACTGTATAGCCGATCGTAAACAGATTCCGTCGTTTATTATACAGAAAGGTGAAATCCATGGATGCCAGATTCTCAATCTGCAGTGCAAGCGCGTTGATCAATGAAAATCGCTCTTCGGCATGGGTCCGGCCCAGAGCGATCAGTTCGATGAATCGAGGGATTCTTCCGTTGAGCGCCTCTAGAACGGTGCCTTCAAGAACATAGGCTTCCCGCAAGCTTGAAAACACACAGAGTTTCTGAAACTCACCCTCATTCTCGAAGAGGGATGCGTGGCTTACCCAGGGGAAAAGGAACTCACACTCATCCAGAGCATCGTGGCATTGCTTGATGAGCATTCCTACCCACCATTTCAGCATGGGGTCTTTTTCGTCTTCAAGTGCCACATGGATTTCTTCGGCTGTTTTGCTTAGTTGTTCAAGCTCCGTCCATACGCCGGACATCGTTTGTGCGGGAGTATGCAGCACCGAATCAAGGTGCTTTTGGAACGTGAACAATACTGGATGGGATGATTCTCCAAGGATTTCTTGGAGAACCATCGCAGTATCTTGCAGACCTTTCCAAATTTTTGTCTCAGAGAATTGCTCGTCGGCAAGCGATGCTATGCCGGCGCGCAACGTGAGAAGATGCGAGGCGAGGTTGCCGCTATCAACGGTTGAGATATATCGAGGGGCAAGAGGCTGCAATGTTATGGTGTCATACCAGTTGTAAAAATGCTTCTTGTACGTTTCAAGCATTTGCAGTGTCTGAAGAGTGAGGCTGGTGCGCTCAAGCAGCAGACCATCGGAAATGTACCCGAGATCCCTGGCTCCCAGATTGGATAGAAGCGCGAGTCCAATATTTGTCGGTGAGGTCCGATGAGCAATTTTCGGAGTAGGTATTTCTTGGAAATTATCAGGAGGGAGCCAATTGTCTTCCTCTTTTACAAAGGTTTCAAAAAATGCCCAGGTTTTTCTTGATAGTCTATGAAGATAGGCATTCTGATTCTCTGATAGCGTTTCCTTCTTGTTCACGATTGGTTTGCTGAATTCCCAGACAATCCCTGCAGAACACGACCAGAAAAGAAGTACGGGGGCAGCAGCAAGCAGTGCAGTCGGTGCAAGCACTGTAAGATAGAAGAAAAGCACGAAAGAAACGACAGGAGCAATCCACATGAGAAGAACGGAAGAGCCCAGTGTCTGATATCCTCCATGGGTATTGGTTTCTGAAGGATTCCACTGCAGAAGATGCCGGTGTGAGAAACCCATCCTCCAGACGGTTCTTAGGATTGCACGTACGCTGACATAGGCATCATACGGCATACAAGCCAAATCAAAAATAGCCGAGAGCAGATGTCTGGAAAATGCATGCATCGTAGAGGTGATATGGGACGCAAGAGGCATGTCATAGGGTTTTTGGAATACTGACACCGCCGAAATTACTAGAGGAGGGAGAAACAGGAACCCTAGAACTGAAAGTGTCCAGAGCAGCGGGTTGGCTAGGGTCGTCCATCCGACGATAAGAAGGACGGTTAGGATGATTGAGGTGATGCTTCTTCTGAGATTATCGAGAATTTTCCATTTTGAAAGCCAGGACAAACTATTTTTTTCCGTGAGTTTCCTGCTTGTCGGTACATGGGGGAAAAGCCAGGCCAACAGCTGCCAATCGCCTCGGATCCATCGCTGGCGGCGGTCCATATCCGCGCGATAGGTCGTAGGGATGTTTTCGAACAGCTGGATGTCGCTGACCAAGCCCGACCGGGCGTAACATCCTTCCTGCAGATCGTGACTGAGGATGCGATTCTCTGGAAATCTCTCCTTCAAGGCAAAATCGAAGGCTTTTACATCATAGATTCCCTTGCCGATAAAGGAACCTTCATCGAAGAGGTCCTGATACACATCAGAGACGGCACGGGTGTACAGATCTAGGCCGGGGTTGCTTCCGATGAGTCGGGAATACCGTGATTGCGCAATCGCTGAAAGATTTGCATTGATCCGTGGCTGCAAAATCGCATGACCGTCAATGATTCGTTTCCGCTTCAGATCGTATTGCGGGCGGTTGAGAGGGTGGGCCATGGTCGCCGCAAGCTCCTTGACCGAGTCCCGCGGCAAGGTGGTGTCTGTGTCCAGGGTAATGATATATTTCACCGATTTGAGTTGCGCCAAGTCCCCAACGATGAGATCGAAAGGGCTTTTCTGATTTGAACGAATAAGCGCATGCAAGTCTGCCAATTTGCCTCGTTTTCGTTCATACCCAATCCACATCTTCTCTGAGGTATTCCATTTCCTCCCTCGGTGGAACAGGAAGAATGGTTCGCCATCAGCAGTTCCATACAATTCGTTCAACGCTTTGATGTTCTGTTGTACATGGGATGCAAGTTTCTTATCCAGCGGCAGGGTTTCTTCTTTGGCATCCAAGAAATCGGTCAACAGTGCATACAGTGCATTGCTGTCACGGTTTGCCAAGAACCGTACTTCCAAGGCTTCGGTGAGAGATTCGATTGCATGGTCGCTCGAGAGCATCGAGGGAACCACAACCAGTGTGCGTGATGAAGGAGGTATACCTTTCGAGTAATCCATCCGTGGCAGAGTCCTGCTGGGAATAATCAAAGTCACCATCCAATTCACGAGTGCAGTGGAAAATGTCCCTGCACCGATACAAGCCAAAAGGCCGGCACAGAGCAATTTCCAACCTGACAGCCCTTCGTGCCAGCCTATGGACATCAACAACCATGCAGCGATGACTGAAATACTGCCGATCGATCCACTATACATCAATAATTTCGCATGCATTCCCACGACGAAAGTGAACCGGTACGCCTTCGATTCTTTGTGAATGGCTTGTTTTGTTGAGACTAGGCCCTTATCCAGCAGGTAATACCCTACATGGGACAATCGCTGGTCATCCTCGTTTCCTTTCGTATGTTCCTGAGCCAGAGCAATGGCTAGAAGTGCCACATGCTGTTCATCCAGACCGCTATGCTTGGCGAGTCTTTCTACTGCATGTCGATACTTGTCACGTGTTTGGAAATCCATCTGTGCATACTGTTCAGAAGGATCTGTTCGCAATGCTCTCTCTACGTGGCTTGTAGATTCAACAAAATCCTTCCAATCATTTGCATCGAGGGAACGAAGACTCCCTATGGTATTGCTGATATTGACTTGGTCGGCTGTCTGTTGCTGGATTTCCGATTGGACAAGGGATTCTATAGTCATTCCCGACTCAGCGAGTTTCTGTTCGATCCAAGTCAGGGGCAAGTCGAATAAGGTACCTTTTCCGTAGAGTTTTTGCGAAAATTCCGCAACGAAGGAACTGTTGAGCAAAGGTTTTGAACGAGCCATGTCCGCAACCAGGATAAACAGACTATTCGGGTCCGATTCAATGTGTGCAATTATTCTCTCTGCCCAAATAGCCGCCTGTTTTTTGGCAACAATCTCTTTGGATATCCTGATGGCGATTCTCCGAAGATTTTCAATGAGGGCCAAACGAAGCATGATCGGAACCGCCCATAATTCACCGAGCGTCAAATTTGAAACCGTTTGATACGCATTGATGAATCCCGGAAGGGTTTCTGTGTCAACGTATCCATCGCCATGGGAAATAATCTCAATGGCGATGGCATACACACGGGGTTGTCCTTTGACTGTGCCATTCTGCAGTCGGGGAAGCTCCCTGCTGTAGTTCAACGGCAGGTCGCGTCTGGTGGTTAGGATGATGTTTTCAATCAAATAAAAGTTATCGAGCAGCCAATCACCTGCAGGAACTATCCTTCTGTTTGCATTTATCGTCTCAGTCAGTAAGTTCCTGACATCTTCCAATACTGCCTGGTTGATATCCATCCGCTTGAGAAATCCATTCCGGCAATGGCCGGCGTTGCTGAGTACATGTGATTGTGCAAGCGTTTTTCCATAGGTTTGCATCTGCTCAGGGTTGAATAATTCAGAATGCAAGGGTTCTTCTGTCTCATAGCTTTGCCGGAAGAAACGAAGAGTTCGAGTCTTGAATAAGGGGAGAATACCATTGAGCAATTTTTTTGTTACGTTACTTTTCATCGCTCCCTCATTGACGGCTTTCATGCTATTTCCAGTATAGCCGCCGGGGAGGGTTTTGTTTGTTCGCTACCGCACAGACTTGCGAATTGGAGAACCGAATACGTATTTACATCTCTTTCCTGAAACAACCTTTCCTTCTGCATGGATGGATATTCTCCACCTCAAGGTCTTGGTATAGGGTGGCACCTATTCGTAGCGATCCATCGCACTACACAAGTATGAAGTCGGCTCGTTTTTCCTCTTTGGATACACTTTTTATCTTTATCTTGACCGTATCGCCCACACGATAGACTTTTCCTGTATTCCTTCCCGTAAGTGTGTATTCTTCCTTGTCATACTCGTAGTGGTCTTCCTTGAGCTCGGACACATGCACCAAACCCTCAATGGCATAGTGAGACAGCTCAACAAACATCCCGAAACTCGCCATACCGGAGATGACTCCGTCGTAACTCTCTCCGACCTTCGATGAGAGAAATTCCATCGACTTGAGCTTGATGAATTCTCGTTCAGCCTGGGTTGCTCGAATTTCCCGTTGCGAGCAGTGTTTGCAGATGGACTCAAGCTTTGCAAGCAGTGCAGCGGAATCAGATCCCGTCAGCTTTTTCTTGCCTTTTTCCAGGCTTGTATAGTATTTCAGCAAACGATGAACCACCAGGTCGGGATACCTTCGAATCGGTGAGGTGAAATGGGTGTAGGCACTAAAAGCCAAGCCGAAGTGCCCTTCGTTCTTTGTACTGTAGTAGGCTTTCGACATGGATCTGAGTGCAACTTTTTCAATGAAATATCTATAGTCGAGGTTTTCTATGACATCAAGGATTTTTCGGTAGTCATCAGATTCCAGTTCTTTATCAAGCTGGTATTTCAGCCCCATCCGCTCAAGAAGTTCAAAAAAACTTCGTATGGCCTGCTCATCGGGTTTCTCGTGGACTCTGTAGACAAACGGCTTTTCGATAGCTTGCGTTGCAATATGATGGGCGACGATGCGGTTGGCAACAAGCATGAATTCTTCAATAAGGCGATTTGCTTCAATTCTCTCGCGTGGCCTGATGGCATAGGGAACTCCCTGTGAATCGAGGGAGATGGCTGGTTCGGAGATATCGAAATCTATTGAGCCCATCTCTTCTCTTGCTTTGCGAAGTATGAGAGACAGCATGACCATGAGATGAATGGTTTTTGCATGAGCATGCTTTTTGCCTTCGATTATCTCTTCAACCTCTTCATAGGTGAAACGCTGTGCACTGCGTATGATTGTTTCCCTGAATCGATAGTCCTGTACAATACCCCGGGAATCAATTTCCATGATCACCGAATAGGCGAGGCGGTCGGTGTGCGGCTTGAGGCTGCAGAGATCGTTTGACAGACGCTCGGGGAGCATTGGGATTACGTTGTTTACGAAGTAGACGGAAGTCCCCCGTTCGTACGCCTCTTTGTCGATTGCAGACTTTTCAGGCACGTAGTAGGAGACGTCTGCGATATGGACACCGAGTTCGAAACGCCCGTTTTCCAATTGCGTAAGAGATATTGCATCGTCAAAGTCTTTTGCTGATTCCGGATCGATGGTAAAGCAAGGGGTAGAACGGAAATCTTCACGCTTTTTGCTTTCGTTCTGCATATCAAAATCAGCAAGAGCTGAGAGTTCTTTTGTCACCTCGTTGGGAAATGGAATCTTCAGATCGTTGTTTCGGGCAACCATAAGAAGATCCATTCCCTTGTTTTCCGGCTTTCCGAGCGTATCGACGATGGTTCCCAAAAACGTGTGATCATCTTCATTCCACTTCGTTCTTATTACCACAACCAGATCGCCATTCTTCGGTATACTTCCACTCTTGTCCTTGGGTATGATGATGGGATTGTTGTATCGTTCGTCGCTGGGAATAACAGACCCGCCTTCCTTGCCCTTTTTATAGACTCCAATGATTTCTTGTTTGTGCAAGGTGAGAATTTGTATGATTTTCCCTTTGGGGCTCTTGCCGCGTACCTTTTTAATAATCTCAACCAAGACAAGGTCCCCGTCCATGGCATTGAGCATGTTTTCCACCGGGATGAAGATATCTGTGCCTTTCTTTACGATGACAAACCCAAATCCCTTCGCGTGTACCGAGAGATAGCCGCGTATTGTTTTCTGTCGTGGGTTTTGTGTTTTCCTGCTATCTTGAGTTTCTGACTTTTTGGGCACTGTGTACGCTCCTTGGGTTTATACGTGAAGAGTCTGGAATTGTGAATATTGAATAGTCCGCTATCGCTCGCTCCCTGCTCCTGCAGTCCATCGTTCTCTGCAAACATAGATTGAAAATCTACAGCTATACTGTAGCATGGGAAACCTTGCCTAGAAACCTGTGTATGTGCTGGATGGACGATAAGAAACGACGGGGGTATTCAGGTATGGGTAAAGTGTTTCGACGCAGAGCAACCCCGTTTGGAAACCAACCTTACCCATGCATTTGGATAATAAAGGCGGAGGACACAAAGTCCCCCGCCTGATGCTCCAGAATTTCAACTACAGTGCATGCTGTTGTGATTCCAGACGAATTTGGTGTTTCAGTACTCAGTTACAAGGTGCTCAAGCAGCAGCTTTTCTCTCCTTCTTGTCTGCATCAAAGAACAAGGTGTGGACTGACTTGCATGCGATGACCAAACCCAATCCGACAAGCAGAATGGCAAAGATGAGTTGCATGCCATCAGAAAGGAGCTGGAAGTTGCCGCTGATCAGTCTGGTGAAACGCACGATGATAATCTGAGTCAATGCAGTGAAGGTGACACCAAGCATGAAGAACATGGGAATCCAGATCATTGAGCCTTTTTTGCTTGTTTTTTTCAGGAAAATGGCAATCGCACACAGAGCCAAGGCACTTACCAGTTGGTTGGCGGAGCCGAAAAGCGGCCAGATCTTTGCGTATCCATTCACCGACAGCATGTAACCAAAGAGCAGGGTGAGAATGGTTGCAACATACTTGTTGGTAAGTGCTCGTTGCCAAACGCCCATGTGTTCTTCATCGGTGCTGCTGTCCATGAACAGTTCCTGGAAGGAGAGTCGACCAATTCTTGCTACTGAATCAAGGCTGGTCAGGGCGAATGCGCTGATCGCCAATGTGATGATGGTATTGCTTGCAAGGGTAGGGATGCCTGCCTTGGCCAAAAAGCCTGCAACCGCCATGGCGAAGATTTGGGGAGGAGTACCGGCGGGAAGGGCTCCATTGGAAAATACCGCTCCTGCACAGATAAGGGAGATGACGGCGACCAAGGATTCCAGGAGCATGGCTCCGTAGGCAATGGGGAGCATGTCTTTTTCATTGCGTATTTGCTTGGAGGCGGTTCCACTGCTTACCAGACTATGAAACCCGGAGACAGCACCACAGGCGATGGTAACGAAGAGGATGGGAAACATCTGTTGTCCGTTTACCAAAAAGCCGGAAAAAGCAGGGAGGTTGATCGTTGGGTTTGCTACAAAAATACCCACCACGGCGGCTGCTATCATGAAGACCAAGAGAAAGCTGTTCAAGAAGTCCCGTGGCTGCAACAGTGCCCATACGGGGACCACCGAGGCCACCATGATGTAGGCGAACACCAGATACAACCAGAGGGTTTTCTGAATGTAAAGGGGGAAAGCCAGGCCGAAGAGTATGCATGCTACCAAGGAGAGGATGGCCACCAACGTCGTAACCATGTTAGTGGGTTTGCGGAATCGGATGAAGAACCCAAGTCCAACCGCCACTGCGATGAAAGCGGTACTGGTGGTGGCGGTTGCACCATTGATGACGTTATGGGAGAGATCGGCATTGAAGCCATTGAAGGTTCCGGCAACAATATCGGCGAAGGCTGCGATGACCAGGATGGAAAAGAGCCAGACAAAGAGCAGGAAGAGACGCTTTCCCAGCTTGCCGACATACAGTTCGATGATATAGCCGATGGAGCGGCCCTTGTTGCGTACCGAGGCGAAGATGGAACCGAAGTCCTGGACGGCTCCGATGAATATTCCTCCCACGAGTACCCAAAGGAGAACGGGGACCCACCCGAAGATGGCTGCTTGAATGGGGCCGTTGATCGGTCCGGCTCCTGCTATGGAAGCGAATTGGTGTCCGAAGACCACTTGTCTGGAGGTAGGTACATAGTCCACTCCATCTTCCATTTCCATGGCCGGGGTTTTGCGCTTTGCATCAACTCCCCATTTCTTTGCCAGGTACCGACCATAGACAAGATACGCACCTACAAGTACGACGATGGACAGAACGAGCATAACTATACCGTTCATTGGGTCCTCCTGAATGAGTCTTATTTCCTTGGGAAAATATGATGTTTAGCATGTGAGCTTCAGCCTTCATTTGTCAAGCAAGGGAAGGAGCGTATAGAGAAAAATTATCAATTTTTCTTGGCTGGTGGCCAATATTAAAAGGCTGAATATCTCTATAGAACGATTAAAATTGTCTATAAGTAGTTATTCCATGGGAATTTCCAGAGAATCTGAGGATCTCCAACTTGGTGGAGCCTGCAGTACTCGGTGGTAAACCACAACGACCGTTGCTCTATTTGATTATGAGTACCGTTTGAAAAATGTATGAAACAGCTGTCAGAAATGACCGCGTTCTTCTCCTTTTCTCGACCCGATAAAACCGAGCCTATCGATGCTCGATCGTGATATTCATCTCTTGTGAAGTTCTCTATCTGCATGGGTTGATACAGAACAAGAAAAAGATGGCACCAAGAGGGTATTCCTCCCAGCGCCATCTCTTGATGAAATGGTTTTACTTCTCGTTATCCAGTATCAACGAGATGAGTCCTACTATTCAATAATAGGCACAAACAACGGATCTGTAACCGTATTTGCGATGAGAGTTACATTGGTTTGACCCAGTAACTTACCTGTGATTGAAGCACCGGCTGTAAGAGCAATTACGCCCTCACCCAAGACAATTCCTTTCATTTTGGAATTTGCCAACAAGCTGACAGCTCCTGTAACCTGCCAGAATATATTTTCCGCCTTTGCTCCATTGGCCAATACAATCTCTACCTCTGCAGCTACATTCAGGGCGCCAGTTATCTGGAAAACCCAAATAGCGTCTTCATTCCCTTCTGCATCCAGCGTAAGGTTTACAGAGAGATCCACTGCAGGAATCGATTTATAGAGCCCGGGGTAAAGAGTTGCACCGCTGGCAATAAGTTCAGGTCTCGGGTTCGGCAATGCTACTATGGCGTCATAAGCGGTTCTCATATCAAGAATCGCAGCGCTCAAATTCTCTGGAGTGGGTGTAGTAAAATCTGAAGCATAGATTTTTCCTCCATCCAGCACAAGAGCGGATGTAGCATACGTTCCGTCCAACGAGAGAATCTCATCGAAACCAGTAACGGATGTTCTCTCAGCAGGACTTATTCCCAGGTCTCCGGTAATCGCTGTTACTCCGGTGGTAGTAATCCCGGTCTTAGCCAGTATTACAAAATCATCCGCTGTTCCCATATCCACCCTGGTCAGGGGCACTATCGGAGCTGCTACTGTTGCAGGGAATACCGCAGTTACCACCCCAAGGTCAATATCGTTGGTCGCTGTAGCTTCGTCAACAGTAAAGAAATTCTCGGTGACACCGGTCAGGGTATATCCAGCTACAGGTACCAACGTGATGGTAGCTATGTACACTGTATCCTCTTCGAACGTGCCCTCTGGTGCCAATACTGTGGTATCAGCCTTGGCCCATGTCACACTACTGCTGGTATACTCTTCAGTATTTGTAATTGCAATGACCGGGCTCTCTCCAGTTACCGGAGCAGTCAAGCCAGTGATTGCCTTGGCACTGATCACTTTTTCAGTGATGGTAATCCCTAAGGTGCCGACAATATCTGAACCATCATTGGCCGTTGCCTGAACGGTGACCGTCCCCATGCCTGTTGCTGTAAGCAGACCTGTTTCACTGATGGTGGCAGTTCCGGTTCCGGCTGCAACTGTCCAAGCAACACTCTTGTCGGTTGCATCGGAGGGGAGTACTGCTGCGCTCATCTGCAATGTTGAACCATTCGCTACCGTGATTGCATCACCTGCTCCTGCGACTGTAATAGTTGTCACATCAATAACGGGTGCGATAGGATCGGTCACAGTGATTGCTAATTCTCCCACAATACCTGAACCATCATTGGCTGTCGCCTTCACGGTGACTATTCCAACTGCTGTTCCAGTAAGCAGACCTGTCTCACTGATGGTGGCTGTTCCCGTACCGGCTACAACTGACCAAACAACACTCTTGTCTGTTGCATCGGCAGGAAGTACTGCTGCGCTCATCTGTAATGTTAAGCCATTGGCTACCGTGATTGCATCACCTGCTCCTGTGACTGTAATAGTTGTCACATCAATAGCGAAAGTGGTCACGGTGATTGCTAATTCTCCCACAATTCCTGAACCATCATTGGCCGTCGCCTTCACGGTGACTATTCCAACTGCTGTTCCTGTAAGCAGACCTGTCTCACCGATGGTGGCTGTTCCCGTTCCGGCTACAACTGACCAAACAACACTCTTGTCTGTTGCATCGGCAGGAAGTACTGCTGCACTCATCTGTAATGTTAAGCCATTGGCTACCGTGATTGCATCACCTGCTCCTGTGACTGTAATAGTTGTCACATCAATAGGCGGCACAACGGCGGCGTTCACAGTGACTTCTAGTTCTCCCACAAAGGCAGAGTCATCGTTTGCAGTTGCTTTCACGGTTACTGTTCCAGTACTTGTTCCTGTAAGTAGACCTGCTTCACTGATGGTGGCTGTTCCTGTTCCTGCCACAATCGACCATGTTACACTCATATCGGTTGCATCGGAGGGGAGCACTGCCGCACTCATCTGCAATGTTGAACCATTGGCTACCGTGATTGCATCACCTGCTCCTGTGACTGTGATTCCAGTCACATCCACCGGGGGTGGGGCGATGTCCGCTGCACATCCCCATAGGAATGTGAGCATTGTGACTAATGCAATGATCGTCACATATTTCGTATACGTTCTTCTTTTGGTCATGAAATTACTCCTGATTACTTGTTTGCCTGGGACAGAACATGGTTTGCAGTTCTCTCCTGGCGGCCGTTGGAGTCATCAAGGGATTTCACGCACCTCCTCCCATATTTGGGTTGTGTGAAATTGATACCTTGCAGGGCTCATGGATGAATCGATTGTTGGATTTTCGTCCATACAGCTGATGTACAGTCCCTCAATAAAAAAAAAGCGGACATCACCAGACCTTCTGCCTCTGGTGTTGTCAAGTGTTGCTTGTGTCAAACTCGCAATTTCGCTTCGATTCCAATCAGGCTGTCTGTGGGGAAAACCTTCAAAACAAGAATCGAAACAAGTGATTTTCTGCTCACTACAAACCTCCTTGGCGATATGTATTTCTTTGGAATAGTACGATCATTTTTTTCAATCTATAGATTCAATGACCATTTTCCGAAGATTGGATTCTCAATTTTCCCAAGCGTCCGAAGCAAAGTTTGAAGCTATGAGGACTGCTTTTAGTTGGACAATTGATGCAATTGCAAAAAGGTATCAATCAGCACGGAAAGTTTTGAACAATGCTCAGGTGTGGTATGGAAGTTCTACTTTGCTTCAGTACCCTGTAATACTAAAGATATACTTGGAATCAAATCACGTCTGTGCGCAACAGCACATAAGGCTTGGTTATGAAAAATATAAGTTTTGATGTGAGCTGCTGGTTTTTGTCTAAACATATGCAACTCATTGAACTGTATCAATTAAATATGGTAATACCCTGGTAAATTCAAACTCATCAAGTACACATATATCCAAGCAGATGTGCTCAATGCGGTTGCCGAGCGCATACTTCTTGAAACAGTCACTACTAATCAGACTGACCAATTATGCATATTTGCTCATTCACCATTCATCTTTTTTTTCTTCAAAAAAAAGTCGTCACTTCCAAAGCATAGTATGTTCATACCAGCTGTCTTAGGAGGTCTCATCGAACCTATATGGTACATCCATGCTATGGTTCTCAGCATTGTAACTCTATACTATGTATTTATAGTGCTTGGATGTGCAAATTCCATGAGCAAAGATATTCAAAAAATTCGCATTTTCGGAGATTCAATATTGAAAGGGGTTGTATATAGTGAAGAAGACAATCGCTATGTGCCGCTTCAGCAGGATGGATTCGAGCAACTCGGGATGACCCTTGGTATCGAATTCCAAAATAGTGCTATGTTTGGTTGCACGATCACAAAAGGTATGCAGTTACTCCAGAAGGCTATTGGCAAGGGATTGGACTGTGACAGCGTGCTGCTCGAGTATGGTGGGAATGACTGTGATTTCCTCTGGGATGAAGTCTCGGCACAGCCGAACGGCGAACACCAGCCAAAGACACCGTTGCTGGCGTTCGGTCAGACGCTGAAGGCGATGATAGCTAAATTGAGGGCAATTGCGGTTGAACCGATTCTTATGACACTCCCTCCCATCAATTCCGATAGGTATCTCGACCATATCTGTAGAGGCGGCTTGGATCGAAAACGAATTCTGGATTGGCTCGGCGATATATATAATATCGAACGATACCAAGAACTCTACTCGTTACGAGTAGCAACCGTTGCTTTAGCGACACAAACACAGCTTATTGATATCCGTAGCGGCTTTTTGGCAAGAAGGAACTGTAGTTCTCTCATTTGTATAGATGGTATACATCCCAGTGCAAAAGGTCATGAACTCATTATGGACTTGCTGAAGGAGTCTCACTTGGTGAGGATTTCAGCGTAGGGTAGTAGCATCCCTACCATCTATGATTATCCATTGCCCACAGGAATAGCATGTCCAATATGGGTATAGAGCCTTGCATGAGAAGTCCTGGCGGCACAGAGCTACCCTAAGTCCAAGGATTCCTTTCATGGGTTGAGGACAAGCGAGGCTGCTCTGCAGCAACCAGGAACCAGAGGCTTTCAGCCATTCACTCATGCTTGAGGTTCGTTCAGTTCAGATGTCCCGAGCATCTGTCTACATGTAACAGGATACTGTGGATCCGGTTCAAGAGAACTGCTGCAAAGACAATGAACTACCTGACCGTCGATGGACTGAGACTCCTGCTAAGGATGCCGAACCAACGTACCGCACAAGGCTTGAGAGATCTGGCCTTGTTAAGCTTGATTTATGACTCAGGGGCTCGGGTCCGTCCAGGATGAATCCGTGGAAGGTCCTCTTCTTGAGATCCAACCCGAATGTCCGCTCGTACTGCACTACATCAGATAATGGTCATAGTTCGTTATAGGCCATTAACTAACTATCAGAACCATAGATATAGGTATATTTAAGATAGTTTCTGATATCATTAATGAAATTCACCGTGGTATCCTCATTGTTGGCATTGGTGAAAATAATTATTGCGGCATTCAGATTCGCAAATATCATCATGTGGCAATAAAAAGTCCCTTCGCTCCCATAATGATAGAATATTGAGTCTGTCGTAAAGTCGTTATACCATCCCATGGCATAGGGGTTTCTTCCCATCAGTAAATACTTGAAAGTTTCAGCTTTAACGATGCCATCAACCGTATGTAGCCCATTCATGAATTGCCTTACGTATTTTGAAAAATCCAGAATATTTACATTGATGTTACCTGCGGGCGAAGAAAGAGGATCATTATATATTTCCCGCTCAGATGCTGCGACTGGTTGTAATCGCTTATTAGTTATCAGACGATGACCCCATGGTTGTGAAGGGCCGATGCGGTTTGGCCGTTCAAAGCCGATCTCAATCTCCAAGTCAGATGCAAGTTCTTGTGCGAGGATTTCCCATGTTTTTCCGGTCACTTCCTCAAGCATGCAACCGGCAATGATATAGCCAGCGTTCCCGTAATTCACGCCTTCTGTCTCAACTGGTACCAATGACAATGCGTATTTACTGAAATCTCTGCGGCGCTCAGAGTCGGATCCATAAAAATTGGGGATATCTTCATAGATGAGATTTCCTGCTTCATCAATTTGAGTTTGGTGTGCGTTCAATGGCTGAAGGCTGTGATTGTGAGATAATAAATCAGCAAGTGTGATGTCCTTGTATGCGGAGTGCATATGTTCTTGCCAAGTTGGAAACACAGTAAGTATTTTAGTATCCCAATTGATCAATCCAGCTTCAACACATTGTGCCGCCATCAGTGAAGTGTATGATTTACCCAATGATCCTATCTGAAAGCGGTGGGTGGCTTTTATAGGATTCCCTGATCCAATGAAGGTCTCCCCCAATGTACCGGTCGTAACTCCTTGATCGTCAATGACCGCCCATGCACATCCAGGTACTGCATAGTAGTCAAGGCATCCTGCCAGCCCAAATTCTTTCACTTGTGAGAAAGACAAAGCTGGACGAGTTTCATACTCATTTACACTTGATTGACAAGAAGTCAGGATATACCAAGGTATAATTACGCCAAAAATAATCAGCATCGTTCGCATTGGGATCTTTGGAAATGTATGTTTCAAAGCCACAATCTTGCTCCGTTTAATACTTGCCAAAAGTGTTGAAACTCGCTTTTCACTCTGTTGGGAAACAAGCTTTCCTTAATCCGATTACCTCAGACCAATGAGTGAAACATACATAGGATCAGGTTTTATTGTCAATGTAGAGGAAACCTGGCAAGCCATCGGATTTCGGCCTTGAACTGACATCGGCGCCAGGATAACTTCTTGCTATAGTTGGTACAACACTAGTCTTTTACTTGCAAACTAAGAATCTCTTTCATCGGCTCAAAATCCCTGTCATTGTGAAGAAGCTCAAATCCATGTTCAATGCAGAACGTTGCAATAAGGACATCATTCGTCTTGCGTACGGTAACGCCTTTCTTTCTCAGCAACCGGATGTTCTGTGCCGCCTTGATGGACATCTCTTTTCCGACAAAGTCATAATACTTTAGAGCATCCATAAGCTTCTTGGCAATCTGGAATTGATTGTTGTCCCGGAATCCTCGTAAAAACTCCACCATTATCAAATCACCCGTAACAACCCGACTCTCCTGCAATGCTTTGTCCAGGATATCGGTTTGGGCAGTACGTACCCCATTCACATAATCAATCCATACCGAGGTGTCTACGACGATCATACGTCGATCCTCATTGCCTCAAGGTCTCCTTCCCAGGATAACGTACCCCTGAGTTCCCGGATTTTTTCTTGCTTTTTCATGGTAAAAGGGAGTTTCAATCCTTGTTCAACTGCATCCTTTTTCGTTTTGCAGCCAGATACCATAAAAGCCTCGTTCATCAACCGGTCATCAATGACGATATTCGTCCGCATCACAGCCTCCTGAGAAAGGTGTGTATAACTATTAGATATCATACACATCGTCCCATAAGCGTCAAACCTGCTGCTTTTCTTGGACAAGAGCTGTTGTTTCCTAATCTTCCTTACGTCTACAGACTGTTTTGCATTTTATATACATTTGAAAAAAACCAGGTGTAACCCCCACCATAAAAAGAGGTGATTTGTGGCTACAGCGGGGGGTGCACCTGGATAATTGTCTTTCTCTTAGAACAAATTACCTTCCAGCATGGAAAGAAAGCCCTCCTCCCCGAAGATCAGATGGTCCAATATCTTGATGCCCAGAATATCGCCTGCCTGCATGTGGAGTTGCTCGCTGGTACTCAATGGCTTGGCTAGTCAGGAAGGCAGCGGCCAAAGCAGGCTGTGAAGTATTCCGATAATCGCTTCATAAGTAATATTTTGGGCATAGGGGAATTTACTATGATATTTTCTCCATCTTTCACGCAGATCTGGGCTTTCGGAAATGTTGTTGAATATTCCCTCTGTATTGGCCAGGGTAGCTTTGCTTTCTCGGTGAGTAGCCGTAGCAGATAGAGCTTCCCAAAATTGTGCTTTGTCATACTTTTGTGTGGTGCCCAATATATACATGTCATAATAATCTCTCGGACGCGTGCTGAAAATACCGCGACTTAGAATAGTCTCAACTTTCTCTGCCATAACCGTCTCTATGTTATAACCCCAAATACTGATACGGACAGATTCATCAAACATTCCACTGAATTCATAATGCACGGCGGAAGGTGTCAGGGCATCTCCGGTAGAGATGTCGATTGAAAGAGGTGTTGTGATTGTGTCGTATCTTGCATCGATTCGAACACAAAAACCGCCGTAGCGGTCATCCTTGCGGATAGATGTTACGGAAACAATAGAAAAAGTGACTTCATCATCCAAATCCACACTGCAGATGCTTTGGATGGTATGCATTATTTGATCTTCTGCGAAGGGCAAATTACGGAGTGTTGTGTCCAAATCCATGGTTGAGCGGATATCCAAGCCCACAATGGTTGCAATAAGCATTCCTCCCTTGATTACAAATTTGTCTTTGAACTCAGAGTTGGATAAACGTTCCAAGAATCGTTCGAACATGTAGTTCTGCAAGACAACTTGTGCTGCAATACCATGTTCCTTCGCATAGTTGTTGATTCTGGCCTTCAGGCTCATGGATGAAGAGTTCAGAGTAATACCTCCATATATTGCTTTAGTGTTTTATCAACCCGTAGACTCTTTGCATACTCTGCAAGAAGGTTTAAGTTTTTGCTCTTGGACGCAGCATAGTTTTTTACCGAACTAATTACCGTTTCCTCATCACATCGGCTCCGGCTGCGTAGTAAATCACATATAGTGCGTTCCATATTGTAGCACCGTACCGTATTACCGAACGTTGTCTTTCTTAAGACCATTCCAAGAGTATGCAGTTCCGGCTTGATATAAAAACACGTGCAAGAATTCTTGAGCGAGGCAGGTAGCACTGAATCACTTGGGATGGTGACGATATGACGGAACGGTGTGCGCTCTGATTGTCCGTTTAAAAAGAGTGCAGAGTCATGGGAGAAAATAATTTTTGACGAGCGAAGCATGAGGGCATGCATATCGTCATGCAACTTACCAGGAAGCGTGTAGATGCCAGGGCCTCTTCTTTCCAAAAGGCCGGCATGAACATATTTCGTAAGCAGTGTTTTTGAAAATCCTAGCTGCAACACTTGTGATGTGGTAATCACATTGTTGTTTTTCTTGATTTCATCGTGTATTCGGTGATTGATTCCCATGGTTGGAACCCTCCTTGGTGAGTTTACTTATGTATAGATATTATGCTCTATATCAATATAAAAGTAAACTTTATCGGTACTAGGAAACTTCCCGGTAAATGTAATCCTCTTCTTTGTTTGTTATCATGCTGGTATTTGGTTCTTTTTCTAAAGTCCCAGCAAGAAAACCAGGTGCAACCCAAAACCAGTAGAGAAGATTTGGTTTTATGGCCACAGTGGGAGTTGCACCTGGTAAAAAGCTTTTCCTTGTTAGAACAAATTACCCTCCAGCATGGAAAGAAAGCCCTCCTCTCCAAAGATCAAGTGGTCCAATATCTTGATGCCAAGGATGTCTCCTGCCTGTCTGAGCCTTCTTGTTACATCCTTGTCCTCCATGCTCGGCTCGAGATTGCCGCTGGGATGGTTGTGGGCAACCACGATTGCCGTTGCTCGTTGACGGACTGCTTCGGTAAAGACTTCTCTTGGATGAACCAACGTTCTATTAACCAACCCAACCGAACACACATTGACCGAAAGAACCTCATGCGCCCCATTAAGGCAGATGCTTAAAAAGTGCTCCTGCATCCTGGAAGCGTAGTGCTGAACAAGTGGGTAGATTTCAGACGGAGTGGAGATCTGACGCCGCTTGGGAGGCAGTCGTCTTCTTCCCAACTCCAAGGCAGCCCCTATCAACGTGGCTTTCGCAGTACCGAGACCTGAGATGTTCATCAGCTCGTCATTGGTGACTACCGCTTTTTTATCGAGCAACTCCATCAGGTCCTTGGCGATGGCGTTCACCGACCGTTCCTTGTTACCGCTTCCAATAAGAATAGCCAACAGTTCCTGGTCGCATAGGGCTTCCGCTCCGCGCAGGATCATCCGCTCCCGAGGCCTGTCGCACACCGCCATTTCCTTGATTCTCTGTTCAGTAGGTTGAGTAATAAAGTATTTCATACACACCTAAGGCAAAGAAGGTGTCGTTTTGCTTGAGTCCTTTCCGAAGATTGTGGTACAAATGCATATATGCAACAAACGTATCGCATCGGAGAACTGGCAAGAAAGTGCAACGTGACCGTTCGTACCATCAGGTACTACGAGTCACTCGGCCTCTTGAAGACCAACCATCGCAGTGATGGGGGGCAGCGTTACTATACCGATGCCGATGTTGTGTACCTGAATCGAATCGCCGAGCTCAAGGAACTCGACTTCTCCCTCAGCGAAATCAGGACCATCATCCTGATGGGTGGTGAAGACACAACCGGACAGAAGCGAAGAAACGAGTTGCTTCGCCAGTATCGCAGCAAGCTCAGCGAAGCAATGGAGCGACAGGCGGCCATCGAGCGGCGTGTGGCAGACCTGTCCTGGCACATCCAGCAACTGGAAACCAACGACGACTTCCAGCAGTGCCCCGGCTTGATGTGCAAAAATTGTACCTTCAAGGACCGTTGCCGGTTCAGGGAGCTCTAGACAGCAAGTACTCTCCTACAATCCGGGCCTGCCTGATGGCTTGGCGTTTCAATTCCAAGGGAAGGTGCTGGTTGAAGAACATGCACTCATAGGTCAGATCACCGGTGTACTTGATCTCATGCAATGCCTTGATCACAGCATCCCAATCGATGGTTCCGTAGAAGGGCAGCAGATGCTCGTCCTCCTTGCCCTTATTATCGGCAATATGGGTGGCCACCAAGTACCTTCCCATTTGACGGATGTCGTCGGCAAGGTCATGACCCCGCTGGTGGGCATGCCCTGTGTCGTAGCAGATGCCGACAGAGCGGGAGTTGAAAGATCCCACCAGCTGTACAAGCTGTTGGACTTGGGTCATCTCATCATCGGCGTTCAAGTTCTCGAACGCAAGGATGACGTTCTTTTGCTCGGCTTCATCTACGTATTTCTTATAAGCTCTATCATTTTCTTCGACTCCCCCTTTGGTGGGGTGAACTACCAGAATGGGAATACCCAAATACTGGCAGATGTCCAGCGAACGAGTGAGCAACTCATCAAGTATATGACCGTCGGGTGAATAGGGTGCATGGGCTTGGTTGAAAACCAGGGCATGCTGGCCCTTCAGGTCCTTCAACTTGCCTGCATACTGTTTCCACTCTTTGCCGGCCAGGCTTGCCTGGGGATTGAGCATTTCGCAAAGATTCAGGTCCAGCACCTTGAAGTCCTCCTTGGCATAGAGGCCAAGGAGGTGGACCATCTCAATTTTGCTTCCATCGCGATTGAAGCTGATAAGGTTGGTACTGGTTGCTATTCTCACTACTGCTGCATCCTTAGAAATTCGGCGAAGTAGCTGTTGATCTCAGCTTCCAGCTCCCTGCTGGTCTGCTCGGGACTCTTGTTTTCGGTAAGCATCTTGAGGATGCCGCTCTGGAAGGCGTAGTAGATCTGATACGCACTGGGGACCCAAATACCCTGCAGCTTCGGATTGCTGTCCAATAACTGCTTGATCGCAACTCCATAGTGCTGATTTGCCTTCAAGTGCGCCTCAAATTCTGGTAGGGAGTAGGTGTCACGGTTCACAGGGAAGTACCCGGTTGCGATGTGCCACGTATACTGCTGCTGTGCACTGGTAGCAAACTTGACGAACTCCCAGGCCGCCTTCTCATTGCCAGAACCGTTGTTCAAGGCGTAGATGGCACCACCGCCTACATTGACGCCGCCGGTTGCCCTTTCATCGACCATCGGAAAGGGAGCAACCCCGATCTCAAATCTGTCGCCTACCATGGAGTGGATGGTGGTCAGGTTGCTGGTCGAGGCTACGATCATGGCAACCCTCCCGCTGGCAAATGCTCCATTGAGGTCGCTGGTCAGGTTCTCCAAGGCCCCTGTTGCATATAAAGCCTTCCATTTTGTCAGGAAGTTGACCATCGTCCCGTTCTCGTGGAACAACACCTTGGTGGGATTGCCTGTATGACCGTTCTCAAAGTCGGTCAGATAGGAGAGTCCATTCTGCTGGCCAAGCCATACCATCAACTCATAGGTGGTCGGCACATTGGCAAAACCATAACGCGTTACCTTTCCCTTCTCATCAGTTACCTTGAGCTTGCTGGCAACACTGGCAAGGTCGTCGAGGGTACGGGGAGCTGTAGTGATTCCCGCTTCATCGAAGGCGGTCTTGTTGTAGTAGAGCAGGATGGTTGAGCTGTTGAAGGGCATGGCGATCATCTTTTGCTTGTACGTGATCGAGAGTCGTGCCGCTTCCATGATCTGAGAAAGGTCAAAGCCGTCCGCCTTTGCCAAATCCTCCATGGCGATAAGGTTGGGAGTATCACGGATATCAAGGACGGCAGCACCATCGAGCTGGACCAGATCGGGCAGGTCCCTGGTCGAGGAAGACTGCCAGATTGCTTTTGCCTTGGTCAGTACATCGTTGGCCTTTCCTTGGTAGACAGCCTGGACTTGGATATTCTTCTCTTTACCCACCGTGTTGTTGAATTCAGCTACGAGGGCTTCTGCGGCTTTGCCGGCAAGGCCGCTGTTTGGATGCCACCAGGTGATGGTGGTTATTGCATCAGGTTGGTTCTCTACCTGACCGAGGGCAACGAGGCTTTGGGTGGCCAAGAGGACTAGTAGCACATAGATGAACATTCGTTTCATGGTTATCTCCCTGCAAAGCGTGTACTCACGCTGGATTGAATTGGTTTGTGCATCGCAACAAAGGCGATGAGAATCGGGGTGATCAACAAGGTGATGGCGGCAAACTGCGGACCATAGTCGAGGTTTTCGGAGAACCCGAGCATCGTAAGTCCCACCTGGACGGTTCTCATGCTCTCCTTGTTGGTGACCAGCAAGGGCCACAGGTAGTCATTGAAAATGGTGCTGAAGCTGTGGATCGACAAGGTGATCACTACAGCCTTGCTGATGGGAATCAGGAGGGTGGTAAGAAACCGCAGGTCGCCGCAACCTTCGATGACAGCCGCCTCGCGGTATTCGCTGCTTACCGTTTTAAAGTACTGGCGCAACATGAAAATATGAGTCGGAGCAAGCAGCGTGGTGCTGATGATCCCCAGGTATGTGTCGGTAAGCCTGAGCGATCGTATGGTCGAATAATTGGCTAAAAGGAGGGCATCGGAGGGCAGGAGCATGGTTGCTACTATGAGGACGAACAAGGCATCCCTTCCTTTGAAGGTGAAGAAGGAGAACGTATAGGCGGCAAGGATGCTCACTGCCATTCGTAGGACGGTGCCAAGTGAAGCTGTGACCAACGAATTGGCTAAAAACTGCTCCAGATTGGACTCGCTGAAGGCCCGCTGATAGTTCTCCAGGTTCGGTACTGAAGGCAGGAGCCTTGCAGGAATGCTGGTAAAATCGGCATAGGTGAAGAATGAGGCGCTGATGGAGTAGAAAATGGGGAATACGACTATCAGCGAAAGCAAGGTGGCCACGAGGGCTGTAAGTTTTTTCATTGGTAGTAGACCCTCCTTCGTTCCATATGAAGCAGCAACAACAGGGCCGAGAGGGTAAGAAGAAATACCACCGTAGCGATTGCCGATCCCATTGCGTAGTTGCCGCTCTTGAACCCTTCCAAATACATTTGGTAGACCAACGTCTGGGTCGAGCGGAAGGGACCACCTTCGGTGAGAATGAGAACCGGGGAGGAAATGAGCATGGCATCCTTGATGTTTGTCATCAACACAAAGATAAACGTTGGGGCGATGAGGGGGGCTTGGAGATAGCGAAAGATTTGGAAGCCGTTGGCTCCCTCGATTTTGGCTACTTCATGCAGCTCGGAGGGAACATTACGAAGTGCTGCATGCAGCAAGAGAAAATTAAGCCCGATATCCAGATACACCCCGGCCATCACCAGCAGGGCCATGGCTGCATGTTTGTCATTGAACCACTGAATGTCTGTTCCAAACAATTGGTTGATGATGCCGATGGAAGGGTTGAACATCATTTTGAGAATCATCATGGAACTGGAAAGCCCGACGGCCATGGGGAGGAAGAAGAATACCTGATTGAGTGCAGCCAGTTTTCCTTTTCTGTTGGAGAGCAGCGCCGCCCCCAGGCAGATGATCAGATTGGTGGGAACAAAATAGAGGGTGAATCGCAGCGTATTTGACAAGCTTGCTTGAAAGCTTTGGCTTGCGAACAGCCTCTGATAGTTCTCAAGTCCGACGAAGGTGAGTCTTTGCCCCTGCAGGGAGACGGTATGAAGGCTGTTGAGCAAGGTAAGGATGAAGGGACGATACGCAAAGACCACCGCAAGGGCGAGCGCAGGCAGAATAAGGGCATAGGGTTTGATCAGCGAGGCGTTTCTCTTCTTCATTACTTGTTTGTTCCCGTGCTGATACTACCGCCTTTGTTGACAAAAACGCAAGCAGGACAAGGACCTAATTATTGTATTTGGAAAGAAATACCTTACGTAAAGAATGAGTGCGTCAGCTTTTTGGTCTCTAAAGCTGACGTCTCGTAATGGAAGGTTAGCTTTAGAAATGCAGCTTCAGACCGAAGACGAGTTGAAGGTCGCTTGCATATGAATTATAGCTGTTGGTGATTTTGTTTAGGATGCGTCTCCCGATCCAATCGGCATGAGCATAGAGTTCAAGATTCCTCCACCCGGTATAGTAGGTTCCTTTCAGTCCGACAATGAGGCGTTCGGTGACGGAATCTCCTGAAGGTGAGGGCCCGGATATATTAGGAGCTTTTCCATTACTTACATCGACGGCATCATCTGGATTAACGTAGTGTGCAGATGTGTAGGTCAGCTCTCCCTGGCGGTGAATGGTGACCGAACCTTCCGCTGAGAACAGGTTGGGTCTGAAATAGGTCAGCTTGGTCTGCAAGACTTGGCTGTCGGAGCCGTACGAATAGCCTAAATAGTCGATGATCATCGGCTGAAGATGCGCTTGGTGTTTCATCAAATCTCTGGCTACCAAGAAATCGACGTTCTCTCTTCGATAGAAAGCTGGATCTATAGAGGCAAATTCAGTTTGGGCGGTCCAGTATCCTGTAGATTGATTCCATGTGTAGGCAACGCCTCCAAGATAGGCAAGGGCATTTGCCGTCTTTGCTTTCTCACTAGAGAGCTGGAATTGGTCGAGGGCAAACTGTCCATGAATCGACAAGCCCTTTGCAGGAGCTATGTCAGCTTCAATACTGGCAATGGCATTCACGTTATCAGCGTCGAAGATGTTATGATAAATGTATGTCGGATCGAGGTACTGAGGCGACATAGTGTCGGCATTCGCCATGATGTTCTCCGAGATGGAGAAGCGTGCCCAAGAGAGCGGACGGAACTCGATGCGGTGACCTAAGAATACTCGGTTGCCTGCATTATTTAAACTGAGGTCGGGAAAGAAGAGATAGAGCAGCTGCAGCTTGGTATTCACACTGAAGAAGGAGGCCGAAAGGCTGGTGTGGTTGGAGATGTGGTCTCCAATTACCAAGTTTCCGCTGCTTCCCTGTCCCCAGGAAACGGGCCCCCTGCCCAGGCTTATTGCATACCAAGGTCCTGCATAGGTGAGCTGGCTGCGTCTGGGAAAGTCGGCCTCCAGTGCCTTGTCAGCATTTGGGATGTTGGTATTGAAGATGCGTCGATAGAGATATGCTGAAGTAACCAGTTCCGCTGAATTTGGATCGAGAATAGCACCAATACCAGGAGCGGCAATATCTTCTGTATCATCTTTGTCAGTATATCCACCCACGCCTGCCTGCAACGAGGTTTCAAAGAGAAAGGACTTGCTGAATTGCAGGGTTATGGTGAGGTCGAAGAGGGGCTGTCTCTCATCGTAGCTGTAGATCCAGTCTTCAAAGGTCTTGAAGTCGGTGCTGTTGGTGTGGGTGTAGGCTTCCAGGGCTATGGTAGGAGTGACTCTGGATGAGAAGCCGTCGGTCTTGTTTGTTTGGATTCTCTGCCATGCCTGCTCTTTCAGTTCTTCATAAGGGCTTTGTTCGGGGAGTATGTTCAATATTTGAACAGCCTCGTTGGTATTCCAAGGACGGGAGGCGGAGGGCAGGGGAAATCCATGAAGGCGGTAGAGAAGGTCTATTTCCTGATAGATCGGAGAGTCGAGGGGGATTTGTGATGGAGAGTATGAGCCGAAGAGCAGGCTTGCTGATATCAGAACAAGTGCGATGAAACACGTGCGAACCTTCATGGTATAGTCCTCTGTTCAAGTGTGCTTGTGTGTACTGTAGAGCATGAGAGGCAAAATGAAAAGGTTTCCTACTTTTCAGAGCAGGGAGAGTATGAAATACTGCGGGTATGAATATACCACAAGACTTGGAAAGCCGTTGTAATCTCTACAGTTCTCAATTTGACTTGGTAGTCTCAATGTTTGACGATTATGCATCCGATGATCATGCACTCAATGAGAGCACAGATGCATTGGAGTCGTTCCTTACTCAGAAGGAACCTCACAATGATGAGTACAGGTATTCCATACTTAACCAATATATGTTGAGCCAAACGCTTGGGAAAGCTAATCAGCATGGAAACCTATTGCAGAACTATGGTGCTGTGCTGCCTCCACAGACCCGGCAGGTTTTTGAACATTGGGTGGCCCATCCTGCGTTCTATCTTGCCTTCAAGATTGTCGAAAGGAAGAAAAAGGACTTGTTTGAGATTGTGGATTTGCTGACAGATGCCCGCTACTTGTTCTCCTCTCCTGGTTTGGATTCCATGCAGGACAAGCGTGAAACTCGCAATGCTACCTATGTCGCCGTGATGTTGGATAATGGCCTCTGTCTACAGAGTGCCGGAATGATACATTATGGTTCATTACTGGCTGATGACATTGTCTTTACCTGCCGATTGTTCGATGCCGACTTGTATGCAAAGGCTGGCTTGGATGGGGTTTTGAAGGAGTATCCACAGGTCTTCTATTATTGGGATAACATCTCTATCATTCCTTCGATTACCTTGAAAGATGCAGAGATGCTTATCCACATGGCATATGTGGACGAGGTCGACTATGACTTCCAAAGGCCGTTCTGGTCGATTGAATCGAAGGAAGGTGCAACTCAATACATGCTGCAAGAAGCCGATGAAGCTATGGTTGAGCAGTATGGACATTCTTTTTTGCTTGAGCAACCGGGGTTATATAATTTTCGCATATTCAAACTGAAGCAGCGTTGGCTGATATTCGCCTTTGCAGCGGACGCGTTTTCCTTGCTCTGCCGGATTGTCGGCCATCCTGGCACAGAGCCTCTGGTCCGGCTTTCGATCCCCTTGGCACTACAGTTGGAAAAGGATCATCCAATGCCCTGGCAGCCCTTCAAGCTGGTTGGAGAAGAGGATGATGAAGATCTAGATGAGGATGAAGCGGTAAAATCCGCAGACGAAAGGGAAATTGCCGCCTTGGACAGGGTGATGGGCAGATACATCGAAGCCTTGAATAACGGAAAAGATTTCAATGTTGAAAAAGAAGCTCGCAAAGCGGGTGTTGATGCTGAGCTCGTACAGGAGTTCATCACTCAGATGCACAAGACAATTGCAAAATACTCCTATAATGTGCCTAGGGAAGAAAAACAGTTCGAGCTTGATGGGTGGCCGGTACCGCCGGCCTCTCAGCGAAGGGATTTTGCCGATGACTTGTATGATTCCTCCCTATTCCTGCTTGATGAAGCTGATGAGCTGATCGAGAGATTCCACGGCTACACCCAGGACCGCTATCGTCAGGAAGTCAAGGAGGAAGGTCTCATCGGCTGCATCGAGGACCTGTTTGTAAAAGAGTTTGAGGATGAGACTCTTGGGTATACAAGCCTGAATACCTTGCTGTGGATTATCTTGAACCTTGGGGAGAAACCTCTCTTGGTTCGCTCCCTTGCCTTGGAAGCGTTTAAGCTCTTCCCCCTGCTTCACCGAGCGTATGAGTTCAATGTGTATGTGGAGCTGGTAAGCAAGGTGGTATTCAAATGCTTTATCCAGACGTCGCTGTGTAGTGTTGCCGAGCGACCGCGGGGTGAGAAACGAACGAGAGGCCTGTATACCATACAAGCCTCCCCGATGTTGAGGACCCTGATTTCACCGATTGCCTACTCGGTATAGAAAAGGTGCTTCCCCTTGGCAAATGACCTCTTTTTGGCGATCAAGAGGTAGGCGACAAAGGATGCAAGCATATAGAACGCACTGATGCCGATGGCCAGGGCAAAGAGCGCTGGATTGTTCTTGGTGACACTGAAGGCCGGCAGGTTGATGCTCAGGATAATGGGAATGGCCAGGATGAAGACGATGCCCACCGAGTAGAGATAGTCGGTGGCCACCGGGGTTTCGAACTCCTGGTCGACTACACGCAGCAGTGCCAGACCGGTGGGGAGTGTTCCTGTTCCCGTTCCATAGATGACCAACATCCTGAAGAACTGATGGTCGTCGTAGATTCGGGAGCAGTACCAAGGCAGGATGACGAGGGTGATGAACATGCCTGTAAGGGTGAGGATGAGAATGGGAAGCCAGTAGCCTTGGACGGTGACCAAGGAGATGGCGCCCAGACTCGAGGCAACGGTCATATCGACCGACAGCCCGCTGATACGATTGCACGTTGCGTTGTCGATGGTGGTTTCCACCTTGAAAAAACGCATGATCATCTTCACACCCAAGGCACAGAATGCACTGAAAATGAAGTTGATGCCCCAAAGACTCTCTGCAAGATCGGCTCCCAAAGGCCCTATGAGGTTGAGCAGAACCGTCAAGCCGGTGAGAAAACCCCAGCTTATCAAGTAGGTGGCCATGACCAGGGCGATGTGGTAGGTCAGCGAGTCAAGCGATTCACCGTCGGTAGAGAGATAGGACCCTATTGGTCGTTCATGGTCGAGGCGACTGAAGAATCCGGTGCGTACGCTCTTGGTGTTGATGCGCTGTGCATGCTCCTTGCCGATCCAGCCGTGTTTCAGGCCTTGGTTGATCAGAACAACACCGCCGAAACTGCCGATTAGAAAGCCGATGGCCGCCATGGTCAATCCTACCGATGAGGCCCCCCTGAATCCCATTTTCTCCCAACCGATTCCTATGGAGTAGGCTTGTCCGGGTCCCAGCTCGAAGCCGAGGGGGAGGGTGAAGCCGAAAGCAGGGTTGAGGTCCGGTTTGAAGGTGGCGATGATCAGGGCTGTCATCACTAATCCAAAGAAGCATTGCAGGCCGTACTGGCCCATGACGGCAGTGACGTTGGCTGCCAAAGTCCGTTTTGCCTTCCCGTCCTTCTTCTGCTTGCCTGTTACACGAAGCAGCATGGAGATGAAGGAGATGTTCAAGAGGTGATAGACGATCTCGCCAAGGAAATCATTCCTGAGCCCCCAAACCGGTGCCACGAAGTTGTAGAAGACCAATAACAAGATTCCGGAGATGATGGGAGCCGGGATTAGGAACCGTTGAAAGAAACGTATTCTCGATCGCAGCAGAGCTGCCAGCAACAGCGAGAATGAGATGATGCCGATGTGGTAGAAAAAGTTCCAGTTCATGCTTGGTCTCCCTCAATGCTCTTTCGTTTTGCTTGATACATCTCCACGTACTTGAGAATGCATCCTCGTTTGAAAATCCTGATTCGGTAGAGCGTATTGTCGTGGTAGAGTTCCAATGTATTCTTGGCGTTGATGATCATCGACTGGATATCGGCAAACCTGAAGAACAGGTTCCTCCCTGACTTGGAAGAGATGCTCATCCCCTCGGGCTTCATCTGAAGCGTGAACTGTTTTTCCAAGGTGATAAGCTTCTTTTCATCTCCGGTTTGCAGCAACACCCCTTTATCCGGAGGGAAGGCAAGAGAGGAGCTTACGGGCAAGCCGATGTACTGCTTCTCCCATGCATGCCAAGCGGCGATGTCGTCGAAGTGGTGGGTGCCTTGGGTCGTATGCAGCTTGTCGTAGGGGTCCAGTTTAGCAGAAGACGCACAATGCGTACAGGTGATGGTAGTGCCTTTGCTTGTGATCGTACCTGCTTGTTTACACTCGGGACAGAGGTAGAGCACCTGCTCAACGCCTTCGGCTGCGCGTTTTGACAGATAGGGAACCCGGTTTTTCTCCTGCCAATCACGGTAGGAGAATCCAATGTCGGAGAGGAGTTTCGCATAGAGTTCTGCTACCGACATCCCGCTGATATGGTCGGGCATGATCGGCGGAAGAACCCGCAGACACACCTTGCCTTTTCGTTTCTTGTCGGCCCATCGGGGTTTCAGTCCGTAGAAACCCTCGAGGTGCATGACAACAATCGGAACTTTGAACATGCGGACCAGCTTGGCGATCGCTTGGTCGAATCCTACCGGTTCTCCGTCCCAGGTGCGGGTTCCTTCAGGAAACAGTCCAACGATATCCCCCTGCTTGAGGGCATCCCCGATTGCGCGGATGGTAAACAGGTCACTGCGTCCCTGCTGTTTGGATATCGCTCCAACCCAGCGCTCAAGCATGGGCCTGAGCCCGAAGAGCTTGAAGAGGTATGCACCCGCCACCCAGCGGATGTGTACGGGGGAAGCTGAGCTGATGAAGAGGGAATCCATGGTGTGGACGTGGTTGCCGATCACCAGAAACGGAGGCTTCAGCGTACGCAATTGCTCCATGCCAACCGATTCGACACGATTATGTTTGAGAAGATAAGCGCCATACGTCGGCTGTGCAATCCGTATAAATAATGGCTTTTTGGACACTATTCTCATCTATGTATAAATTCTATATGTTCTGTGGATGGTTGTCTATCAACAAGTGTCTGAAAGGTGTGGATTATTTGTGAAAAAAATATGTATTGATGTGCCATCACCAACTTCCTGTCAAGGCCATACGGCTTGTTTTTGGGTTCTCATTACTGTTGGTTGTGGGGGATGGGTGTTGAAACTTTATCAATTTTTGCTGAAGCATTTCTTCTTTCAAAAAGATAAAGCAAACCAATTAGGTTGTAATTATATGCCTTGTAAGGTAAAAAATGAGAATGAAGGTTGCAAGCAAGGTTTCTTTTTTCTTGCAAAACAGCCTGATTCCTGTTTAATATTAAACATTGAATGCAATGAGGTACCTTGATGCGCAAGAAAAAAGTCACCCTACAGGACATCGCAGACAAAGTTGGCATATCTTCTGCCAGTGTTTCCATGATTCTTGCCTCCAAGAGCCTGAATCGCTTCTCTGATGAGACGATCAACGCAGTCTATACCGTCAGTCGACAACTGGGCTATGAGTGCAAACACTCCAAGGAGGACCGTAAGGTCGTCATCATTGTCTGTCCCTCGGTCATAAATCCCTATTTTGCATCCATCATCCAGGGGATGGAGCAGGAAGCCAAGGTGCGTGGACTGGGTACCATGCTGTTCACCACCTATTGGGATCTCGACAAGGAGAAGCGAATCTGTGAGTTTGCCAAGGAACCTTCAGTCGGCGGGGTGATCTTTGCCATGATTCCTCAACAACCCGAGCTTGTTCGAGAATTGAACAAGACCGTACCGGTGGTGGCCGTCGGCGACAAGCAGAACGACATCGGTCTCGATACAGTGGATGTAAACAACTTCAACGCAGGCATCTTGGTAGCCAATCATCTGCTCTCTTTGGGTCATCGCAGGATTGCCTACCTCTCTACCAGTCTCAACAGCGAGCACAGCGCCCGGGTCAGGCGCTTCGAGGGACTGAAGGCCGCCATCAAGCAGTTCGGACAAACGGCCAAACTCAGTCTCTACACAGCCGAGGTATCCTCGCTCACCGAGCTCAACACCCTTGATATCGAGCACCAGACAGGCTACGCCCTGGCAAAACGCTGCATGAAGGAGACTCCGGATGTTACAGCCATGGTTGCCATCAACGATATGGTCGCCTATGGAGTCATCGATGCCATCAAGGAGAGCGGGGCCTCGATCCCTGAAGATTACAGTGTCTGCGGATTTGACAACATCTATCCTTCCTCCTTTGCCGGAGTAGGGCTTACCACCGTCGAACACTACATCCTCCAGGGAGGCAAGAGTGCAGTTCGTCTTCTCTGTGAGAAAATGGATCGGCAGCAACCCCGTACCCTGGAACAAGGTGCGGTAACGCGCGTGGAGTATCAAAATCGCTTGGTTGTTCGTACTTCGACAGGAACTCCTCCAGTCAAGTAGGAGACCTTTGACTTCTTTGCGTTTAGGTGCTACATACCAAGCGAGGTTGTTAGTATGCTAAAGCAAACATTCACTAAAAATGTGCAGTATGCAAAGTTTTGTGCATACGGGTTTCTCAAGGACCTGAGGTTTTATGAGCCGTTCATGCTGCTGGTCTTCTTGGACAAGGGGCTGAGTTATCTTGAGATCGGGACCCTCTATGCGACCCGTGAAGTGCTGATCAACATAACTGAAATCCCTTCAGGTATTTTCGCAGACAGTGTCGGAAGAAGAATGACGATGGTATTCTCCTTTCTTGCCTATATCCTGGCTTTTATAACCTTCTATTTCGCCGACCGTTTTGAGATTTTGCTGCTTGCGATGATTGCCTACGCCTTTGGGGATGCCTTTCGTACCGGAACCCACAAGGCGATGATCTTCGATTACCTGAGACTCAACGGGTGGGAGGACCAGAAAACCTACTACTACGGGCACACCCGTGCTTGGTCGCAGAGAGGAGCCGCCATATCCGCTCTGATTGCAGCCCTGCTTGTCCTGTATCAAGGATCCTATGCTCCAATTTTTCTTTTTACCATCATACCGTATGTACTCAACATGTTCCTCATTCTCTCCTATCCAAAGAGTCTTGACGGGAATCGGCATGCCGGCGACAAGCGGGTAGGACAGGAGTTCGTCACCGTTTTCCGCTCGCTTGTTGTTACCATGAAGAGTCTTTCGATGGTGCGCACCATCTCCAGCCAGGCTCTGTACAGCGGCTACTACAAAGCGTTCAAGGACTATTTGCAGCCGCTCTTGCAGACCCTTGCCCTGAGCCTTCCGATATTTCTGGCTTTCGAGGTCCAGAAACGGACTGCGTTGGTGATAGGAATCGTCTACTCCCTCTTGTACGCAACAACCGCATTTGCTTCCAGTAAATCGGGAGCGTTGGCATCGCATTTCAACGGCTTGGCTACGCCGCTGAACATCACCCTGTTGATCGGGCTCTCCCTTGGATTGGTCAGCGGCCTTTTGCTCCATCTTTCCTATGTGGTGCTGGCCGTAGTGCTGTACCTCGGCATTTATATTCTGGAGAATCTGCGTAAGCCGATGGGAATCGCCTATGTAAGCGAGCGGATGGATCAAACATCGCTTGCATCGGCTCTGTCTGTAGAGTCGCAGGCCGAAAGCATGTTCGCAGCTGCAATCGCCCTGCTGCTCGGCTGGCTCAGCACCCTGTTCGGGGTCGGTTTGGGGATTTTGTTTGTCTCAATAATCTGTTTGCTGCTCGGCCTTGTGCTTCAATTGCCCCAAGAGGGAGCTACAGAGTCTCAGGCTCGCCGAAGGTCATAAAACGCTCGACATCGACACAAAAGGCGATTCCTGCTCCCGGCTCGACAAGTGGCGGTACTTCCTTGATGGCTTGGAGCACCTTTCCGGTCTGACCGGCTCCGACCAGGACAAGAAGCATCTCCTTCTCCGGTACAAGCGAGTAGCCGAAGAACTTGACATCCTCTTCCTTGCCCGTGCCACGAGCTGAGAGGATGGTTCCTCCCGAGGCTCCTGCCTTTCTTGCCGCCTCCATAACTGCTTCCGCCATGCCTTTGTTGACAATGCAGGTGATGAGGGTATGGGGTGTGTGCATGTGATGCCTCCTAATCGTCGCTATACTGTAGTATTGCTGAAATTTGCGTTCTAGGAAAGAGGGGAGGAAAAAGAACAACCTCCCGCACATTTAGCAGGAGGTTGTACATGCATCTCTATGCGGTCAGTCCCTAAGCGAGGTGATGGCCGCCATACCCTTGGCAAGCAGGTTGATATCCATCAGGCTCATACGCAGGGTAAGGCCGTGGGGCATCCACTTGCGGGTGAGTTCCTCGGCTGCATGGAAACCGAAAATCTTGTGATGCTTCTTAGCCGCTGCCGCAACTTTGGCGATTGCCTCATCCATCTTGGGATGATTGAACTGTCCACTTACTCCCAAAGAGTTGGAGAGGTCGGCAGGCCCGATCAAAAGTGCATCGATGCCTTCGGTGGCGGCAATATCCTCAATGTTGTCGATCGCCTCTGAAAGTTCAATCTGGGCGATGGTAAGGATGTTCTCATTCTCCTGCCTCATAAACGCTTCGGGGTTTTTTGCAGCATCGAGGTATTCGGTATGGGCTCCGCTTCCTCCAAGACCACGCTGTCCGACCGGGGCAAATTTTGCCCAATCGGCAAACTTGCGTGCTTCGTCACCATTTTTCACCATGGGAACCATGACTCCGGTCACTCCGCAATCGAGAGCCCTCGAGACATTCCCCTTGGAGAGTTCGGGAACACGCACAAAGCACTCGATGCCTTTGGCGCGTGCGAGGGACGATGCATCAGCGATGGTTTCAAATGAGAAGGCTCCATGCTCCATATCGAACATCACAAAGTCCAGGCCGGCATTGGCTGCCACCAAGACAATTGCTGGATTGCGAACCATTCTCACCATGGTGCCTACTGCTGCTTTTCCCTCTTTCAAATCTTTCACTGTCATATATATTTCCTTATCGAATTATTGTTTTGCCGATGCAAGCTGCTGAGAAAGTGTTTCGAGTCTCTGCTCCCGTCCCAATGCAAATCTTCTGATCGCTTCCAAAACCCATTTCGGACTCATGTGAGCTTCATCAAGGACCTCATCCAATGAGCCACCGGTTCTCCATCGATCATCATGGTCGCTAGAGAGGCAGTACTGCTCACTGACGCTGTTGAACGCCCATGAACTCATCATCCTCCTTGCCTGTGTGGTAAAGAAGGTGGAATCGGCACGGTCTCCATCAGTGAGCACCTGATCCTGGTACTCCTTGCTTTGCATTTCGAACAGTTCAGTGCTCGTCACACAGACAATCTTGACGTTCAAACCTTCCTGTTCGAGCGTAGGAAGCAGGGAAAGGATGCTGTATACCACACTGGTTCCCTGTACAAAGATGGTTCCCATCCTCTGTTTGCCCTCTTGGTACGGCCTGAGCACATAGGCACCCTTGGCGGCTTCGAAATGTGAGGGAATGCCAAGCTTGTTACGATCGGGGATCTCCATTTCGGGCCTGGTGACATGCAAGGCGATCAGGGGGATGCTGCTCTTGAAAGCTTCTGCCAAAAGTACCGGCACCTCATTGTATTCCCAAGGAAACAAGTTGATGATATGCCCCTTCGGGAAGAGCTGATGCACTCCTACGGAGAAAATGCCGAAGTGGGTACGGCTGTCATCCGCCGTCTCGGGACCTGTATGGGCTCCAACCCAGAGGACCTTTCCCACCTTGTGATCGGCATCCTGGCAGAACTGGCTGAAGAGTCTCATGGGACCATACTTGAGGTAAGAGAATGAAGCATAGGTGGAAACGGCTGTATAAAAGCCGTCGAATTCATCCTTGCTCTTGTTGCTGAAATTCAGGGTGGCAACCGAGCTCATCATGCCGGCGTTGGAGAACTCCGTGATTTCGGTTGGGGCCATCACCCCGTCCTTGGTGCCGACCCGCTCATACCAACCATAGCCGGATTCACCTTCCCAACCGTTGGCAAAGCCCCATAGATTGGTCGAAGCACTCAGGTCTGCTGAGGCGGCGAGAAACAAGGGACGGTTGTACTTGGTCTTTCCAAGGTAGTTGATATATGCACCCCAGGCTCCCATACCGGCCCTGTTTGCCAATTTCTGGCCGACTTTTCCCCAGAGTTGTTCAGGATAGTTCTTGCTGTCCCAGAATACCGGGTCATTGAAAGGATTGCCCTGTGTGTTCAGCTTGTAGGTTGCAAGGCTTTGGGGGACGGCATCGCCGAGCTGTACCAAGCGGTCTGCCAGGTACATGCAAAGGTTGCGGTCGGCGTGCATGACATCAACCACTGCTTGAAGATTTGCACGGAACTCTGCTTCATCGGCAGGACTCTTTGCATCGACGTTTACAAACCGGGCTCCATACTTTGCTGCAAACTCTTTTCTGAGGTTCCAGAACAGCTCGCTGTTCTTGGCATGGGGGGCGCCGTGGCTTGGAGCATCGTACTTGAGATACCCTCTGCCCTTGCGAGTCTTGAACCACAGCATCGAGGGTTGTTTTTCCTGGTTGTCAACACTAATCATTGCGTGCAACTGCTGTGTGAGAGAGGAAAAATCAGAACCGTTTTCAGTGCCGAAAACTTTCCAGCCATGAGGAGCGAACCAATCCTCGGGCTTGCCGGGAAGCACATCGCTGGTCTTGTGTCCATCGATGCCAAAGTCATTCCAGTCCACGAGGAAGTGGAGGTTGTCCAAAGCCATGCCCCAGGCAGTATTGAGCGTCTCGTGGGTGGCTCCGGGAGTCAGACCACCTTCGCCTTCCATGATGAATACCCTCACTTGTTCGGCTCCGGCTCGCTTGAGAGCGAATGCCAGACCTGCTGCTGCAGGGGTACCGTGGCCGGAAGGGCCGGTGTTTGCCTTGAGGAAGGAAGTCTTGCCGTTTGCCTCGGCATGGCCTGAAAGACCGCCGCGGTGTCTGAAGCCCACCAGGTCCTCCCAGTAGAGTGCTCGGTTCTTCTCATCCTTGACAAGGTATTTTTCATCCCCTGTTTGCCGGTATGCAAAGCGAAGAGCCTCATTGAGCACAGCCAAGGTGGCATACACGAGGGGAATGGTATGGCCGCAACCGAGTACGAACTTGTCTCCGAACGGCTTGTCGCTGTCGCGGATGTCCCATACCATGGCACCGCTGAGCATGAGCGAGAGCAGCATATGTACTTTGGATCGAGATCCACCGGGGTGTCCGCTTTGCCGGTAGTTCAGCGGGATGTCGATGAATTGATCCACCAAGTCGGCAGTCTTTTCCCAGTAGGCACGATCTACGGCAGTGCAAGCTATGGTACGATTCATCATGCAGGTTCCTCCTAGCGTTGATTATTTCTCTTTTGACGAATGGTTCTGAAGGCGGAAAAAAGGACGATGAGTATGGTAAGGGTGAGAATGACACCGCTGATCGGTTCGGTGAAGAAGGGAAGGAAGCTTCCCTGGCTTCTCATCAGACCGCGGCGCAGCTCGGTTTCGATGATGGGTCCCAGAATGAAGCCAAGCAACAGGGGGGTTGCAGGCACTTCGAACTTTTTCATCGCAAAACCCAAGACACCAAAGAAAAGCATGGTCCATACGTCGAACATGCGGTTATTCAGGCCATAGGACCCGATTACACACAGGGTAAGCACGATCGGGAGCAGAATATGCTTGGGGACGGCAAGGATTTTTACGAATAATCGCATTCCGCCAAATTCACTGATGAGCATGAAAATATTGGATAGCAGCAGGGCTGTGAAGATTGCATACACGAGCACTCCGTTGTTTTCGAACAAAAGAGGGCCGGGGGTGATGCCGTGGATCATGAAACCCGCCAGCAGGATTGCGGTGGTGTTGTCCCCGGGGATTCCGAGAGTCATCAGGGGAACGAGGGCTCCGCCGGTGGAGGCATTATTGGATGTCTCACTGGCTACCAAGCCTTCAATGGAGCCCTTGCCGAAGAGCTCGGGAGTCTTCGATTGGTTCTTTGCAACGCCGTAGGAGACGACGCTGCAGATCGCCCCGCCAAGACCGGGAAGGATTCCGATGCCGGTTCCGATCAAGGCAGAACGAAGGAAGTTGACTTTCTGTGACAAGAATTCCTTCATCGAGAAACCAAATCCCTTGATGGCATACTCCACAGGTTTTACCTTCTCTCCAACACCCTGTTCAGACTCTTCGAACAACTGGGCGACGGCGAACAAGCCGATGAGTGCAGGCAGCAGGCTGATTCCTCCGTTGAGTTCCTTGATACCGAAGGTGAAGCGTGGGAAGGCTGTGATCGGGGCCATGCCTATGAAGGTGAAGGCAAACCCGAGCAGGGCGCTGAACAAGCCTTTGACCAAGGATTTGCCTGACATGGTGGAGACGAGGGTGAGGCTGAAAACCCCGATCGAGAAGTATTCAAACGAGGCGAAGTTCAAGGCAACCTCAGCTACCAACGGGGAGATGAAATAGAGAACCAGCAAGCTGAATACTCCTCCCAAGAATGAGAATACAATGCCGATTCCCAGTGCCTTGCCCGCTTGTCCATTCTTTGCCATAGGGGAGCCATCGAAACACGTGCATACAGAAGCAGGTGTTCCCGGAATATTGAGCAGAATGGCGGAGATCAGTCCTCCGCTGGTTCCACCGATGTACAGGCCCATCAGCAATGAGAGGCCTTCCACGGGGCTCATGCTGAAGGTGATGGGCAGGAACAGTGCGACTCCCATGGTTACCGTGATCCCGGGAATGGATCCAAAGAGAATCCCCAGGACTGTTCCACCGAAGATGAGCAATATGGTTTTTACCGTGAAAACGGCCAGAATACCTTCCAAAATCATGTGATCTACTCCTTTAGCCGAGGATTCCTGCGGGAATCATGACGTTGAATACTTTTACAAACAAAAGATAGGTAGCTGTTGCGCTGATGATGGCGATGATGCCGTAGCGCAGGTAGTGTTGCTTGTTGCCTCGGTTCAGAATGAGGATTTGCCCGAACATGTAGAGTGTTGAGGCGATGATGTAGCCCAAGATCGGAATCAGGGCAAGATAGAGAATAAGGATTGCCAGAGTCAGCACAGGTGATAAGGAGGACCCTTTCATGTTGGCAGTCTCTGAGTGTGAACGCACGAAGAGCAGGGTGCGGTTTTGGTATACGAGCAGGGATCCGAGGATCATGAATCCAACCGCCGCAATGCGGGGAAAGAACTTTGCTCCGACGCCTACTGCAGCAAAGTCCCTGATACCGTTGCTCATGATCAGGATGGCGATTCCCAAGGCTATGCTGAAGAATCCCAAGCCGATTGTTTTTTTGTTCATGGTGAATACCCTCAATAAGTGTGTGCAAGGCCCTTTTCAGGGCCCTGCACCGAAGAAGACTCAGCTTTGTTACTTCGAAGTGCCTCTGAAAAGGTCCTGGTACTGGGCGAAGTATTCATAGACCTCTTGTGCATGCTTGGTTGCCTGCTCAGGAGCCATGTAGGTCGGAGTAACAAAGTACTTGGCGGCATCCGCCTGATACTCAGGATTCTCAACGACACGTTTCATTGCTGCGCTGAACTTGTCAACAATGCTCTTGGGGGTTCCCTTTGGCATCCCGACAAAGAAAAACTTGTTGAACTCAAGGTCCAAGCCCTGTTCGGCTGTGGTCGGAACCTCGGGGAACAACGGATTGCGCTGCTTTGAGGTCAACCCGAGCACGACAAAGTCACCGCTCTTGAAGTAGTCGAGCGTAAGGCCGTACTGGGTGTTGATCACCTGGGTCTTGCGGCCCTTGAGGGCAACCGTCTTTGCAGCATTGGCGCCGACGTCAACCAGATTCAAATCGATACCGGCTTCAGCTTCCAGAACAATGCCTACCAGGTGGGGGTAGCCACCGGTCATCATGCCGAATTCCACCTTGCCGGGATTTGCCTTGGCGTAGGAGATGAACTCAGGCAGGGTTTTGAACGGCATGCCGGGGTGGGTTGCCAACACGGTGGTGTCGTCCAACAGGCCGATGCCGACCATGTCAAAAGCCTCGATGCCGTAATCGACAAGACCTGCGATCTTGGGAATCATTGCCTCACCGTGGAAGAAGAGGGCAGTATAGCCGTCGGCATCGGAGTCCAGAACGCGCTGCATGCCGATGGTTCCGCCACCGCCGGTGACGTTTACAACCGCCAGGCTCTGTCCAAGTTCCTTTTCGAGGTATTTGGAGAAGAGACGGGCATTGAGGTCGGTATCACCTCCGGCTCCTACCGGGACGATGATCTGTATCGGTTTTTCGGGATACGTGGCAGCAGGATCTGCCTGCGTAGCAACACTCTCTTTGGTTCCTGCAGCGAACAAGCCGAAGCTTGCAAGCAGAGCCAGGACTGTAACGATGACAACAAAGCGTAGATGTGTCTGTTTCATAGATGCTCCTTTCGTGATTTTGTATAGTTTCGATTAACAGATATAAATGATATATCATGTATATTACTAACTGTCAAACAAAATTTTTTTACTGGTACTGATTATACAATAATCATTTACTGAAGTAAGTACTGTACTTTCTGCGACTTTTATTTCTCTACTACTTAACCGAAGAGTTCTTCAAATCCTCGATGAAAGGGTAGTACGAGTCATAGATATGGTCGCGCATCACTTTCTCCGCCTTGTCCGGGTCTTGATCAAGAATGTTGTCGATCAGGGTGACATGCCAATACCGCTGGATGGCAGGTCTTGCGCGCCTTGATTGCACGGCATTGAAGAGCAGCCAGGTGAAGTTGATCTTCTGAAGGCCGGCGATGAGGGAGGAAAAGCCTGTACACTCAGCCATCATGACGTGGAAACGGATATGCAACTGGGTGATCTTCTCTGTCTCCGTACCTTCAAAGCGGAGAATGTCCAGCTCTTCTGCGAGGGAGCGAAGCGCCTTCTTTTGCTCATCGGTGGCCTTGGTGGCAAGAATCCTTGCCACCTGGCACTCTATGGCTTCCCTGAAGGCGAACATGTCCATCACCCGTTCGACGGTTGGAATGGTAACGATGGAGCCCCAGTGCGCTTTGTACTCGATCAAGCCATCCTGCTCCAGGCGCTTCATTGCCTCAAGGATGGGGATCGGACTGACGCCAAGCTCTTGGGCAAGCTGACGGCGAACCAATCTCATACCTGGCTCATATTCGCCTTTCATGATTTTCTTGCTGATGATCTCATACGCTTTTTCAGCTGCTGTCTGAAAAACCACACCTTTCTGGGCTACCGATTGCATGCAATTCCCTCCGTCTTCTGATGCATGATACATGTCAAACCTTTTTTTCGCTAGTCTTTTATCGGTTTAACCCTGTTCCATGCGAGCAGCAGTGTCCTTTTTGCATTGGCAACCACCAAATCGGGATCCTCGCTGCCGAATGGCTTCACTTCAAAGCTGACAATCGGGCGCTTCTCCTTGTTCAGGAATCCGATGGACAACAGGCACTGCAGGTAATCGGCCAGTTCCTGTACATCGTTCTCGCCTCCCGGGAACCCGAAGCGGGGGTGCAGGTCTCCATATCCGGGAAGGGAAGAGTCCTTGACGACGCAATTTCCCATGTGGGCGTGGGTGATGTATTTCTTGACCGGCATCAATGACTCTTCGATGGTCTCATGGAGCAGGGGAATATGGCTGAGGTCGACCAGCAAGCCAAACTCGGGGTACTCCGTGCGAATCTCTTTTGCATACCGCTTGGCCAGTGATGCAGGTCCGATGAGGCTCTTCTTATCGATGTCGTAATCGAAGACTTCCAGAGCAATTTTCAAAGTACCTTTCGATGCTGCATACGCGCAGATTTCCTTGGTGGATGCCACCAATGCCTGATAGGATGCTTCCACTGTTGCTTCTTCATATTTGCCGCTGAGGAAGGCAAAGGAGCTCGCACCCAGTTCATAGGCTTCATCAATGCCTTCTTTCAAGTTTGCCACTGCCAAAAGCCGTTTCTTCTCATCCAAATCGTTTATATTCATCTTGGTGGAAAGCAGTCTCGGCTGGGCTCCATAGGCGAGCGTAAGGGCGGCTGTATCTTTCATGAATCGAACCTGCTTCCTTGCTTCACTATCGCGGATCCACGTTACTTCCACAGCTTCGAAGAAAGGATCTGCGGCGATTTTCTTGAATGTTTCAACGATCGGACCTTCCCCGCTTGAAACCGGATAGGCCATGAAGTGGATGAGGCCGACTTTCATATAGCTGGATAACGCTTCGTGCATGGTATGCTCCTCAAAAATGATATATCAGATATATTGTAAGAGTGATATTCCCGTCTGTCAATCAAAAGAGTAGGGTGGTGTGGGCTTGAACTCTGCGTTTTAACATTTTATGCCTTGCATAGATAAGAAAAACTTGACAGCAGCCAGAAAAGGATGGAATCTAATAATCAGTGATTATCAGATTAGAAGGGGAGCCATATGGACCAGGTCTTGGACAGTCTTTGCAGGGATGAAGAGGATAGGATGGTGCTCACTCTGGTGGGTTACATCCGGGAGAAGGGGATGAAACCCGGTGACAAGCTGCCCTCCATCCGGACCTTCTCCAATGAACTTGGAGTTTCCCAGAGCCAGGTGCGGTCGGGATTCCTGCGGGCGGCTGCAATGGGGGTTCTGAAGATCGTGCCCCGCAGCGGGTGCTACCTGGCCGATGTTTCACTTTCAAGCATCATCGGCCCCTTTACCTTATTGTTTGAAGCCATGTACATGAACGTACAGCCCCCTTTGATGGATCTGTATGAACTGAAGACCACCTTGGAACGTGGAATTTCCAAACGGGTTGCTGCCATTCGTACGATTGAGGACCTTGCAGAGTTGAAACTGTTGCTTGATGCCATGGAGACGGTAACCGAACATGCCGAGATGGTACGTCTTGATGAGGCATTTCATGAGAAGTTGGCGAACAGTACGAGAAATCCTCTCTTTATCTCCTTGATGCGGGTCATTCACTCGATGCTTCGCCATAGCAGGTTGTCCTATTCGGATTTTGTCTCTGAGTTTCCTCAATCAAGAAAGGATCATCGTGCCTTGTATGAGGCACTCCGTGACCAGGATGCCCTGAAAGCTGCCGATATTGCAGAACAACATAGTAACCGACGGAAACTTTTATTAGTGAAGAATTATTAGCCATTTCAGTTGAATCTGTGCTGAAAGCGATATAATATATATGATATATAACGTATAAAATATTATAATAGAAGTAATTAAACAGATTTTACACATTTTGGTTGACAGATGATATATGCATTGTATACTTAGTATATCAGAATCTGATAATCAGTGATTAGCAGATTCCGCCCTTCGGATAGGGTGTAATACACTTGTGGCTTTCTTCTTTCCGTGGGGGAGAATGAAAGGTACGTGGAGGTTCTTATGCGTGGGAAAAGAGTACTTGTCCTTCTTGCATTGTTGGTAGTGGCGTCTGTCGCCTTGTTTGCACAGGGTGCCCCTGAGGCATATCCCAGCAAAGACATTGAATTCATTGTCAGCTCGGGTGCCGGTGGTGGTACTGATGCCATTGCCCGCAAAGTCTCCCAGCTTGCCGAGAAAGATCTTGGAGCAGCAATCTACTTCGTCAACAAGCCCGGTGCCGATGACGCAGTCGGTCCGAACCTGCTGATGGGTGCAAAGAATGATGGATACACCATCGGCAACCTCAACTATGGCTCGATTATCAATGCTCCGTTCACCGGTCTTATCAAGGGATATGAACTGTCCAAGGTTCGCTTCTTTGCTCTGATCACCCAGGAGCCCGATGCCCTGATGGTTGGAAAGAACTCCCCCTATAAGACCTTCGACGCTCTCATTGCTGCTGCAAAAGCCAACCCGGGCAAAATCCGTGTTGCCGACCAGGGTATTGGAAGCCGTGTAAACCTGCTTGCTCTGAAGATCCAGGACCTTTATGGTGTGAAGTTCAACATGATTTCCTACCAGGGTTCCGCTCCCCAGAGAGAAGCAATCCTCAATGGTGAGGTTGATGCTGCCATTACCAGCCTTGGTGACTTTGCTCCCATCCTCAACAGTGGTGATGCTCTTGGTGTGATTGAGTTCAGCACAGTGCGCAATGCCGGCTATCCTACTGTACCCACCAGCAAGGAGCTCGGTCTTTCCGACAGTCTCCTCTCTGGATCCTTTTTAACCCTCGCTGCCCCTGCTGGAACTCCTGATGACGTAATTGCCAAACTGGAAACTGCTTTCGAGAAGGCTGCCACCAGTAAGGAATTTGCAGACTGGTCCGCTACAGTGGGTGTTACTCCTGACTTCAGGAAGGGCGCAGAATTGAAGGCCTTCCTGGATGGCAAGATTTCCGGTGAGACCAAGGCTCTGCAGGCACTCAAGGATGCAGGTGTTTTGAAGTAAGCGTGTCTTGGACTCTGATTGTATTGGAAAGAACAAACTACCGCATGGCATTGCCATGCGGTAGGTCTTGAAAACATTGCACAAGGATGAGCCTTGAGCCTGTCTTGTGAATGGAGAAGAACATTCTATGAAAACTCTTAAGCCGTATCTGCAAGCAAAGGTGACAATTCCCTTCTTTATGCAGGTTGCCCTTATCATCTATGTAATCAGTGCGTTACAGTTGGCGCCTCCAATGGTTGATGGCTTGCTCAGCGAGTCATCGTTTCCCTTCTTGATTTTTTTAATTGCATCACCGGCAGCAATAAAGCTTTTTCTTGATGGCTTGAAAGCTATTAAGAAAGAAATCGCTGAAACCGGCTCAGTGGTTGTTGTCAAAAAAAAGAAAAGTATCAAACCTGCATTGATTGTCCTCATCATGGCTGTGTTTATCCTGCTGTTTGAAATACTTGGTTTTACCATCCTTGCTCCGCTCTACGTATTTTTCTTTATGTTGATCTATGATGATAAACCCCAGGATATCGTGAAGAAGATCATCTATGCGCTCTTGATCGGGGTGGTTGTGTACGTCATGTATGTCATCGGTTTCGACATCAGATTCCCTGAGCTTTGGAGGTAATTCATGGACCAAATACTGCAAATTCTGGCAGGAACAACGGTTGTCTTCCAACCCTTGTCCCTCCTCTATCTTTCGATCGGCTTTTTCATCGGCATCATTTTCGGCGCCCTGCCGGGTTTGACGTCCATGCTCGCAATCGTCCTTCTGCTTCCGATGACCTACACCATGCCGATGACCTATGCCCTGATCATGTGCATGGGTGTCTACATGTCCGGCATCTACTCCGGAAGCATCACCGCAATCACCATCAACATTCCGGGCGCTCCTTCTGCATTGATGACCTGTCTGGAAGGCTATCCGATGATGCGCAAGGGCCTCGGTGCAAAAGCCATCGGCCATGCTACCATCGGTTCGGCCATCGGTGGTTCGATTGGTGCCCTGTTGCTGATCTTCGTCTCTCCCATGGCAGTGAGCCTTGCACTGAAGATCAGGACCCCCGGCAAATTCTCCTTGATACTCTTTGCCCTGGTTGTCATCGTCATCGTTGAAAAGAAACGTATGAAGGCAATCCTCACCATGGCATTCGGCATCATGCTGGCGACAGTCGGGATGGATCCGCTGAAGTCGGTCTCGCGCTTCACCTTCGGTATTCCCAATCTCATTGAAGGCATCGATTTGACCACCCTTATCATCGGCGCTTTCGCGATCAGCGAGTTGTTTGACCAGGCTATGGTCAATAATGCCGAATACAAGAAAATCACATCAGCCGCCAACAGCGTGAAGTTCAAGCGCAGAGAGTTCTTCCCCACCTTCCAGGAGATGAAGGAAGCTGGCTGGAAAACCTATCTCAAGAGCTCCTTGATCGGGTACATCATCGGTGTCCTCCCCGGCGCCGGAGCCTCGATGGCTGCTTTCGTTTCCTATGTCGAAGCCAAGCGGGTGAGCAAGCATCCCGAACGGTTCGGCAGTGGTGCAGTCGATGGTCTTGTTGCCGCAGAGACAGCAAACAACGCCATGTGCGGAGGTGCCATGGTACCGATGCTCTCCTTGGGCATCCCCGGCGACGGGACCACCGCCATCATCCTTGGTGTCTTGATGGTCTATGGTGTCGTACCCGGACCGGACCTGTTGGTCAAGCAGATGCATGTCATGGCTCCCATGTATATGGCCTTGTTGATCAGTGCTGCTTTGTTGCTGCCACTCAGTCTCTTTCTCTTCGGTCCCTATTACCTGAAGATTGTTCGGATCAATCGGTTGGTTCTGTACAGTTCCATCGCCTTGATTGCAATTCTCGGAGTTTTTGCTGCGACCTATTCGGCATTCCAGATGGGCTTGGCCTTGGTCATCGGTGTTGTCATGTACTTCTTCAAGAAACAAGGATACCCGAACGTGCCATTTATCCTGGCAGTAATTCTCGGTCCGCTGGCAGAGCAGTATATGCGTACTACTATGACCATCAGCAGTGGCAATCCGCTTATTTTCATCACCCATTTTGACAGCTTGTTTTTCCTGCTGCTCACCGTGGCTTTTGCGATTCTTCTCCCGCGTGCCAATAGACGGGCGGATGCTATGGAAAAGAAGGCTGAAGATAAGGTGAAGCTGTAATGATTGGAAAAAACTACAATGCTGTGAAGGCGAAGTTGCAGCAGGGTGGGAATGTGTTGGCGGCCTGGGCTCAGGCTGCCAGCAATATTACCACTGAAGTACTGGCGGATGCCGGCATGGAAGCCATCATCATTGACATGGAGCACTCTCCAGTCGATCTTCCCACCTTGGTGACACAGTTTCAGGCGATGAATGGATACCCCGCTGTCCCGTTTGTACGTGCTCCTTGGAATGACTTTGTGATGATCAAACGGATTCTGGATGCAGGGGCCTACGGCATCATCGTCCCCAATATCGAAACTGTTGAGGAAGCAAAGGCTGCCATTGCAGCGGTCCACTATCCCTTGGATGGGGTTCGCGGCGTAGCAGCCAGTACGAGAGCTGCCCACTTCGGCAATGATCCTCTTTCTTATTTCAAGAAAGCCGATGATTTGGTGATGCTTTTTCTCATGATTGAATCGCCGAAGGGTATGGAGAACCTTGATGAGATTCTCAAGCTCGACGGCTTCGACGGCATCATGGTAGGACCTGTTGATTTAGCAACCAACCTCGGCTTCTTGGGAAATGCCCAGGCGCCTCAGGCCAAGGCTGCACTTGAGGAAGTTGAGGCGAAAGTCCTGGCATCTGACAAGTACCTGATGGCGCTCGGTTCGGACTGGGAAGCCGCCAAGGCAAAGTTTGCAAAAGGGGCTCACATCGTTACCTGTATGAGTGATACGCTTTCACTTGGAGCTCTTGCTCGGGCGAATGTACAGAAGTATCAGGAACTTACTACCTGAAGGAGACAACCTGTGAAAACGGTACTAATTCCCGAGGATATCGCCGAGGTGGGCAAAGCCTACCTTCGTGAACGGGGCTATTCCATACGCATGGGCAGAGGGACCGACAAGGCCTCCCTGCTTGCCGATATTGCTGATGTCGATGCGGTTTTGTTTCGCAACGAAGCGTATGACAAGGAAATCCTCGATGCTGCGAAGCAGGTGAAGGTCATGGCCCGGCATGGGGTGGGAGTAGACAAGGTCGATCTGGCCCATGCCGAAGAATTGGGGATTTGGGTGACCAACGGAGCCACTTCAAATTCCAACTCGGTGGCGGAGATGACGATCGGTTTCATCATCGCGCTCGGTCGTAACCTGCTGGAGAGCAACAAAGCCGCCCATGCCGCCGATTACGGTTTTCGCAACCGCAAGGCGGGCATGGATCTTGAAGGGAAAACGCTCGCGTTGCTGGGCTACGGAAAAATCGGCAAGCTGGTGGCAAAGAAAGCACATTATGGACTTGGTATGAAGGTGTATGCCTATGATCCCTTGCTCGATCAAATGGATAAACCCGACTATGTCCACAAACTGGACCACTTCGATGATGCATTCCGTATAGGAGACTATGTTTCGGCGCACTATCCAGCAAGTGAGCAGAACAACAAGACAATTACCATCGATCAGTTCAGATTGATGAAACAAAGTGCGTATTTTTTGAATCTTGCACGCGGTGAAATCTTGGTGGAAGCTGACTTGCTTGAGGCGTTGCAACAGGGTTTGATAGCTGGAGCGGCACTTGATGTGATGAACGATGAACCGCCTAAGGCGGATAATCCGTTGCTGGCGATTGAGCATTTGTTGCTTACTCCGCATAATGCAGCACTGACAAGCGATGCAAAAATCCGCATGGCGCTGTTTGCAGCCCAAGGAATTGATGAAGTGTTGTCCGGAAAGACTCCTTCCTGGCCGGTCAACAATCCGCCTGTACCACGAGCATCCATGGAGGTTCTATGAAGTATTTGACAGAAGCGCAATTAGAGGAACTCAGACAGTTTGATACCCCGACAGTGTGTAACGCCATCGAAAAGTTCAAGCTGAGAAGCAAGACCGAAGGATTCACCTCACCGGCCATCAAGGCACTCTTTCCTGATAGAAAACCAATCGTCGGCTATGCCTGCACTGCAAAAATCAGTGCCAGGTATCCGGGAACCAAGGAGAACGAGGAGACGTTGTATGCGTATTATCAGTCCATTCTCGATTGTCCTTCGACACCCATTTCCATCATTCAGGATATCGATGAAGAGCCGATCGGCTCCTTCTGGGGAGAAGTGCAGACTACTGTACACAAGGCGCTTGGTTGCATGGGTGTGGTGACCAACGGCGGGGTGCGCGATCTCGACGAGGCCTACTCGCTGGGCTTTACCTATCTTGCCTCCTGTACCTTGGTTTCTCATGGATACATTCATATGGAGGCAACCGGTACTCCGGTGGAAATCGGCGGCCTGATCGTGCGTCCCGGCGATCTCATCCATGCCGACAAGCACGGTGCTGTCTTGATCCCCAACGAAGTTGCCGACCAGGTTGCCGATGCCTGCCGTCAGATGCAACAGGCTGAGCTTCCCGTCCTCAATGGATGCAAGGCGACCGAGGACGGTAAACTGGATCTTGCTGATTTGCGCCTGTGGCGTGCCGAGATGGCAAAGCTGCGCAGCAAGTAACTCACATACTCAAGAAAGGAAACAACTATGAAGATTGGATTCATCGGACTAGGCATCATGGGCAAGCCCATGGCAAAGAACCTGCTGAAGGCGGGCCACGAGGTGGTGTGCTTCGATGTGAACAAGGATAACGTGGAGAACGTGGTGGCGGCCGGGGCGAAGGCGGCGGCGAGCGCGGCCGACGTAGCCTCCCAGGTCCCCCTGGTGATCACGATGCTGCCCAACAGCCCCCACGTCAAGAGCGTGGTGATGGGCGAGGGCGGGGTGCTGGAGGGGGCGGCCGAGGGCCTGATCCTCATCGACATGTCCTCCATCGCCCCGCTTGCGAGCCAGGAGGTGGAGAAGGCCTGCGCGCAGAAGAAGGTGCGCATGCTGGACGCGCCGGTTTCCGGGGGTGAGCCGAAGGCGGTGGACGGGACGCTTGCGATCATGGTGGGCGGAGAGAAGGCCCTCTTCGAAGAGGTGAGGGAGATCCTGCTGGTGATGGGCTCCAGTGCGGTGCACTGCGGGCCGATCGGGGCGGGGAACACGACCAAGCTGGCCAACCAGGTCATCGTGGCGCTGAACATAGCGGCGGTGGCGGAGGCGTTCACGCTGGTGCGCAAGGCGGGTGTGGACCCGCACCTGGTGTTCGAGGCGATCAAGGGCGGACTTGCGGGCAGCACGGTGATGAACGCCAAGGCGCCGATGATGATGGATTCGAACTTCAAGCCGGGCTTCAAGATCGACCTGCACATCAAGGACCTGGCCAACGCGCTGGACACGGGCCACGGGGTGGGCTCCCCGCTTCCCTTGACGGCCCTTGCACGCGAGATGATGGAGACCCTGCACGCCGACGGCTTCGGAGGCGACGACCACAGCGCCCTGGCCCGCTACTATGCGAAGCTGTCCGGCACCGCAATCGGGGAGTGAGCATGGATACTTCCTTCATCAAGGGGATCATCCCCCCGATCGTGACCCCGATCAAAGAGGACGAGACGCTGGACGAGACTGCGCTTCGCAAGCTCATCGACTTCGTCATAGAAGGCGGGTGCTCGGGCATCCTGGCCTTCGGCTCCAACGGGGAGTTCTACATGATGGAGGAGGATGAGATGGAAAGGGCCCTGTCGGTCATGATGGACCAGGCGGCCGGCCGGGTGCCGGTGTACATGGGCGTGGGAAACATCCGCACCACCAAGTGCATCCGCCTCGCCCGGATGGGCGCCTCGATGGGAGCGAAGGCCGTCTCGATCCTGCAGCCGATGTTCATCAAGCCCACCGACGAGGAGCTGAAGGGCCACATCAGAAGCATAGCCGCATCGGTGCCCGATACGGCGGTGCTCTTGTACAACAACCCCGGGCGCTGCGGCTACGCGATGAGCCAGGAGCTGGTAGAGGAGCTTGCACACTCGGTGCCCAACCTTGTGGGCATGAAGGACTCCAGCGGGGACCTGACGCAGACCATCGAGTTCATCAGGCGAAACGCCGACGTGAACTTCCGCGTGATGTGCGGCAAGGACACGCTGATCTACTCGGGCCTGTGCGTCGGGGCCGTGGGGGCTGTGTGCTCTACGGCCAACTACCTGCCCAAGCTTGTCTGCTCGATCTACGACAAGTACGTGAGCGGGGACCTGAAGGGTTCTTTGGAGGCGCAGTGGGAGCTGAACCCGATCAGGCTGGCAACCGACAAGTCGAGCTTCCCTGTTGCGACCAAGGACCTGGCGAACCTGGTGGGCATGCAGGTGGGAAGCCCGTTTTTGCCCAACCTGAGCTCGCCGCCCAAGCAGATCGAGCACCTGAAGAGGCAGCTGGTCGACGGCGGCTTCGAGGTGGTCGGCTGAACACCTGAACATCAAGGCAAACAAAGTGGAGGCTGTCCGAAAGGGCGGCCTTCACTGTTTTCTCCATACAAGAACGAACGAAAGCTTGTCTTTTCCTTGCCATCTCGGTACCTTTATGTTGTTAACAAACAATTCCTTCTTGGTGAATAACTGTGTCACGTGCTGGCACAGTAAACGATGTATGCTTTGGGTGTACCAGGAGGCATTGCATGAAAACATGGAGCAAGGACCAGCAGGAGTTGACCCGGGACATTCTCAGTCGAGTGGATGTTGTCGCATTCAGCGTTTCTTTGATAGGGAAAAATAAAGGATGCTATTTGGACCATCTTGATGGTCGGTTCGCCTATAGCACGATAGGGGATGCTCTTTCGTATCGGTATCGCGTCTTCAACTATGAGACCGATGAATTGGAAGGGGAGTATGAGACAATCGATGCCTTGATCGAAGCAGGTTGGAAGGTAAGCACATGAACTATAGCGATGACTACATCAAGCAGGCACACAAGGCAACGTTTGCGAATGAGAAACAGATTCTTGCGAGTGACAGTTGCACCTGTTTCTACTGCGGTCATACCTTCAATCCACAGGCCGAGCGGAAACTCTACTGGATTGTAGAGCGCCCTCCACGTGATAAGACGCTGCAGTGTCCGATGTGCGGCCTTGACTGCATGCTCGGCAATGCTTCCTCTTTTCCTATTCATGATCAGTCGTTCATCTTCCAGTGTACCGAAGCGTGGTTCAACGGTATCAGCAGGATCAGCGACGGCAAGCCGGTTGAGAAAGTCTCATGGGCATCGTTGCTGCTTAATGACTAGGAACACAAGCATCAGGAAACACCTTTTCCTGTCCCTCATACCTGGCCGGGGTCATGAGGGACGGTGTTGTTTTTCTTGTATATAAAGAAACAGGAAAGTTGTAATTAATTTTGGAAAAATACAGCGTGACGTGTTTTTTTGTATGTAATTGGTTTTATGAAAATTCATATAAATCTATTCAGGAAAACAGTTGACAACTGACTATGCTGCTTTATACTTGCGCCTAAAGGTACAAGAAATTTGTACAAAAGATAGTGTCTTCAAGAAATATGCAAGAGTTTTTCTTGTTTAGTGATACCCTCCACCATTGAAAATTGAAAAGGAGCAGCACCATGAAGTGTACGATACATGCCGCCAGGCAATTTACCCGGGGAACCGTAGATCCCAGATTGTTCGGTTCATTTGTCGAGCAACTTGGAAGGGCTGTATATGGAGGTGTCTACGAGGTGGACCACCCTGCATCGGACGAGGAGGGCCTTCGCACTGATGTGATGAACCTTGTCCGTGAACTTGATGTTCCGGTGGTTCGATTCCCCGGTGGCAACTATGTATCCAATTTCAATTGGGAGGATTCAATAGGGCCAAAGGAAAGCCGTCCCACCCGTCTGGATTTGGCTTGGAAGGCCCTCGATCCGAACCAATTCGGCCTGCAGGAGTTCATGCATTGGGCCAGGAAAGTAGGAACAGAGCCGATGATGGTGTTCAACCTCGGGACTCGAGGCCTCGCTGAAGCCAGGGAGCTTGTTGAATATTGCAATCACCCCGGAGGATCCTATCTGAGCGACCTGAGAAAGCAACATGGCTCACCTGAGCCGTTTGCCATCAAGCTGTGGGGTTTGGGTAATGAGATGGACGGCCCCTGGCAGGTCGGACACAAGACCGCCGAGGAGTATGGTCGTCTGGCATGTGAAGTGGCAAAGGCGGTGAAGCTGTTCGACCCGTCCCTTGAACTGGTTGCCTGTGGTAGTTCCAATGTTTTCATGCCTACATTTCCCCAGTGGGAGGAAACCGTGCTCGACCATGCCTATGAGGTGGTTGATTATCTCTCTTTGCACATGTATTTCCGCAATGAGGAGAAGGATATCGCAACCTTTCTCGCTTGCTCGGCTGGTATGGATTCCTTTATTGAAACCGTCGTACATGTATGCGACTACGTAAAGGCAAAAAAGCGGTCAAAGAAGACGATGTACCTCTGCTTTGATGAGTGGAATGTATGGTTCCATTCCCTCCAAAAGGATAAGGAGCAAAAACCCTGGATTGTAGGTCCCTCCCTGCTGGAGGATGTCTATACCTTCGAGGATGCCCTGGTGGTTGGCTGTCTTCTGAACAGCCTGCTCCGGCACTGCGACCGGGTAAAAATTGCCTGCCTCGCCCAGTTGGTGAACACCATAGCCCCGATCATGACTGAAACAGGAGGGCCTGCCTGGAGGCAGACCATTTACTGGCCGTTCTATTATGCATCCAAATACGGCAGGGGAGAGGTATTGGACTGTCGTGTCGAGGTTGGCTCTTATGAGAATGCACAGTATGGAACCATCCCGTATGCCGATACCCTTTTGGTGCATCATCCTGATACCGGTGAGATTGATATGTTTGTGGTGAACCGTCATCAACGGCAGGCGTTGGCCATCGAGTTGGACCTGTCCGGTTTTTCTGGTTCGTATACGCTATTCGAGCATATTGCATTGGAGCATAAGGACCTGTATGCGGTGAATGACAAGCTCCATCCCGATGAAGTTGTGCCGAAACAGATCTCCCATGGTGATATCGGTTCGGTTGTGGAGGTTGCTCCGCTGACGTGGAATCTCCTGCGGTTTCATCCATAACTCAACAATGGAAGAAGGAAGGTAGTGATGTTGAAGGATATACTGCTTGATTACTCTGATAAGCAGAAGATGCTGGTCGTTGCCAAGGCTATCGCCAATGAGGCGAGGATCAACATCCTTGAGCTTCTCAATGAGCGCAGTCTCAGTGTAAATGAAATCGCCGAACAGCTCGGCCTCCCTACCTCGACAGCTGCCTTGAATGTGCGCATTCTTGAGAATGCCGGGCTTTTGTTCACCGAGTCGCAACCTGGGATTCGGGGCAGTATGAAGGTAAGCAGCCGTGTCTGTGACCGGGTGGTTTTTCGGCTGTTGCTTGATCAGATGCATGAGAACAAAGAAAACTCGATAGTGTTGAGCATGCCCATTGGCAACTTTGTGAACTGTGAAATACATCCGACGTGCGGCTTGGTCAGTGAAAAGAGCGCCATAGGGATTTTTGATCAACCCTGCAGTTTCTACTATCCTGACAGGACCGGTGCGCAACTGCTTTGGTTCTACAAAGGGTTTGTGGAGTACAGGTTCCCCAATACGATTGTCAATGGAGGACTTCCCAAGCAATTTGATCTCTCTTTCGAGGCGTGTTCCGAGGCTCCATTCTATCGGAATGACTGGCCGAGTGACATCACCGTATGGGTAAACGACATTGAAGTAGGGACGTGGACGAGCCCTGGTGACTTGGGCGGTCGGAAAGGGAAGTTCAACCCTTCCTGGTGGCCCGAGTCGCTGAATCAGTATGGATTGCTTACCGATTGGAAGGTCAATTCACACGGGACGTTCCTCAACAACGAGCGTATCGCAGATTTGGCTATTGATTCCTTGGGCATAAAGGATGACTGCTTTATCAGTGTAAGGATCGAGATCAAGGAAGATGCCCGTTTTGTCGGAGGTGTGAGCCTCTTCGGTGAGCATTTCGGTGATTATCCGCAGAACATCGTCCTGAAGCTCGACTACGACATGTATTAGAATAATTCTCTGAGAGAATACAAGAAAAGCAAAAGCAGTACTATTGACCGCTTGATAATCCTATTTCACAATGAGTCTTACATAGGGAGGGAGGTGTTGCATGTGGCATCTGATGTTTCCCCAAGACCAGGCTCCAAGTCTTGAGCAGATGAGCGATTATGTCGGCTCCGGAAGGAGGCGTTGGAATCACCTGAATGAATACTTGCAAAGTGCCTACCATGTCCAGCCGATCATTGAGTACAGCAGCTGCAGCGCTCAGCCGGGTTGGAATGTTAAGTACAAGAAAAGCGGCAAGGCTCTTTGTACGCTTTACCCACTTAAGGATTCCTGTATCGTCTTGGTGGTTGTAGGACCGAAACACGATGCACAGGTGGCCTTCGAAATGGACGCGGGGATGTATACTCCATCGGTAACGAAATCGTTTTCCAAGGCAAAACCGATGGCCATCGGCCGTTGGCTTATGATCGAGGTCGTTGACGATGCAGTGCTCGAGGATATCAAGCACCTCATCGGCATCAGAATCACCACTTAGGAGTGCGTATGGACAGATGGCGTAGTTTTGCATCCGAGCAGACTCTACAATGGTTGATGGAGGAGAACAATCCATCGGTGCGCTACTTCACCTTGACCGACCTCTTGGACACACCAATCGAGGACGATGAGGCGCTGAAAGCCAAAGCAGCAATACAGAGAACCGGGCTTGTACCGCAGATGCTCGAGATGATGGCCCGACCTTCCTATCAGGACACATACCGTCGGTTTTATACGTACAAGTACGAGGGCTTGGTCTGGTCTCTCATTACCCTGGCGGAACTGGGAGCCGAACCGAACGACCAGATTCGAACCATGTGTGAGTACCTGCTTTTGAACTCGCAGGAGTTGGAGGATGGCGGTTTTTCCATGAATACCGCCCAGAAAACCGGAGGGGGGAGGAAGTCCGAAGTCATTCCGTGTTTGACCGGCAATCTTGTGTGGGTCCTGATTCACTTCGGCTATCTTGAGGATGAGCGGCTGCAGAAGGCCCTGGACCACCTGGTTCGCTTTCTCGTGCTCAATGATGGGGAGGTTGTCGAGCCTCAGGTCGCCCCCTATGACCGCTATGACATGTGTTGGGGTTCCCATACGTGTTTTATGGCTGTCGTAAAGGCGTTGAAAGGCCTTTCGGCAGTACCTAAAGAGGTACGAACGAAACAGCAACAGGCCCAGCTTGATCGTTTGGTTGAGTTCATGTTGATCCATCATATCTATAAAAGCAGCCATAACCTGAAGAAGAAGGCAAAACCGCTCTGGCTGCACTTCGCCTTTCCCTTGATGTATCAGACCGATGTACTGGAGATTCTCGATATTCTCGTTTCCGAGCAGGTGAAGGACCGGCGTATGGAGGAAGCCTTGCAGGTGGTTCTGGAGAAACAGAACCACCAAGGCCGCTGGCTTATGGGCAACAGTTATGCCAGTGAGAGGCTCTTGATCCCCATGGAAAGGAAAGGAGAAGAGAGCAAATGGGTCACCTTGCGCAGCTTGCGGGTGATCAAGCGATATTCAGAGCAGTCCGATGCATCGTAGGTAGTACATGGCTTGGGCGATGTGACGGGTTTGCGTCTTGGCCAGGATGTTTTGCCTGTGGTTGTTCACCGTGTGGATGCTGATGCAGAGCCTGTCGGCGATCTGGTTGCTGTCCAGTCCTTGGGAAATAAGTCGGACTATCTCCTTCTCCCTGCTTGTCACCAGCTCTTGTTCCTTGTCGAAGAGGCAAACCTTTTGTGTTTTTGTATTGAGTAGAACCCTCCGAGGATGCAGTTCCTCCGGATACTGTTGCAGGACATCGCTGATGACCAGCATCAGCCAAGCATGGCGATCCCGATCGCAGGCAAAAATGGCCATCTGATGGAGGAACCTGATGTAGCTTCCATCGGTTGCCCGCACCCGATAGTCATAGACCAGCTTGTAATCCATTTTGTCATCCCTGCCTTCAAGGTAACGGTACATCTGTAGTTCAGAGTCATACAGGAAGGGCTGGTCGTCAGGGTGAACCATCCGGTGATAGCGGGAAACTTCAATTTCACGGTTCTTGTAGCCCAGCAGCTCCATGTGCCGGTCGGTTTTAAGAAGAAAGGATTTGCTGTTGATGTCGTACAGGGCGATTGATCGGTTCTGTCACCATGCTCGAACAGGGCAGGGTCTTGCTTGTCACCATGCCATCGCCCGACAGTGGAACACATCCAAGGGAAAGCGTGTGGTCCGCCGCTGGCTTGTGGAACAAGGCTTGGAGTATCCGAAGATTTGCCAACCGTAGAATTCGATGCTGCATGTCATCCTTTGAACAGATTGATGTACTGCTGATGAAAGTCTCTATGATTCGCTGATAGAGAAGCCCAGGCTCTTCCAATTTAATCCCAATTCAATCAGACTCCATCTATACTTGCATAGTGTAGTAACGCGGGAAGGAGTGAGTATGGATTTCTTGGACAATTTGGGAATTTGGATTTATTTCATCATTTTTTTCGGCAAAATATTGGAAGTGACCGTGTCGACGATCCGAATGGTTCTCATCAATCGAGGCGAACGGGTCAAGGGAACCATGGTTGCTTTTTTCGATAGTGCCTTGTGGCTGCTGATAACCGGGACTGTTTTGGATGGATTCCAGGATGATCCGATGAGGATGGTGGTCTTTGCCCTTGCCTTTGCCGTCGGCAATTACATGGGGTCGTGGTTTGAGGACAAGCTCGCATTCGGACTCAGTTCGGTCCAGGTCATTGTGCCTGAGGGACCGCAGAGTGTGGAACTGGCCGACTCCCTTCGCAAGGACAATTTTGCAGTGACCGTCGTTAAAGGTACAGGCCGAAACGGCAATCGCGATATTCTTATGTTGCACCTGAAACGAAAACGGATTGCAGAGGCTGTGACTCTGGTGAACACCATGCTTCCTGGAGCCGTAGTGGTGGTCAACGACTCCAAGATTATCAGCGGTGGGTATATTTCCCGAAAATAGCGGCGGTTACCGTGCGACAGGGACCTTGAACCAACGTTTGGTATTGTTGGCGATGCGTACCAAGGTCAGCATGACCGGTACCTCGACCAGCACCCCGACGACAGTGGCTATCGTAGCCCCTGACTGCAAGCCGAAGATCGAAATAGCCACAGCCACGGCAAGTTCAAAGAAGTTGGATGCTCCGATCATACCGGCCGGAGCTGCAACGTCATGGGGGAGCTTCCATGCCTTGGCCCAGAGGTAGGCGATGAAGAAAATCAGAAAAGTTTGCAGGATGAGCGGAATCGCTATCAAGAGGATGTGCAGAGGGTTTTCTACGATGGTTCTACCTTGGAAGGAGAAAATGATGATCAAGGTCAATAAGAGGCCGGTTATGGTGACATTGCTGAACTTGGGAATGAATACCTGCTCAAAATAATGAAGACCCCGACGCTTTGTAATAAGGACACGGGAAATCCATCCAGCACCGAGTGGAATGACGACAAAGAGAACCACCGAGAGAAAGAGCGTCATCCACGGGATGGTGATGCCGCTGATGCCCAACAACAGACCGACGATGGGAACGAAGGCTGCCAGGATGATCAGGTCGTTGGTAGCGACCTGCACAAGGGTGTAGGCGGGATTCCCTTTGGTAAGGTGACTCCATACGAATACCATCGCCGTACAGGGGGCCGCTCCAAGCAATACGGCCCCTGCAAGGTACTGTCGTGCTGTCTCTTGCGGCAGAATGGCTTTGTACAGCACGAAAAAGAAGAACAGGGCGATGAGATACATCGTGAAAGGCTTGATGAGCCAGTTGGTCACCCAGGTGATAATGAGGCCCTTGGGGTTCTGTCCAACCTCCTTGATACTGTGAAAGTCAACCTTGAGCATCATCGGGTAGATCATCAGCCAGATGAGAATGGCCACCGGAATGGAGACATTTGCATATTCAAATTTTGCGAGGAAGTGGGGGACTTGTGGCAGATAAACTCCTATTGCTACTCCCAAGCCCATGCACAGCAGTACCCAGAGTGTTAGATATCGTTCAAAAAATCCAATTCCTGATTGTTTCATATGAGCCTCACAAATAGATAAGTATCAATATGAGTATACCTGTTGTATGTGGATTATTGTCAATACCTGATCGGCATTGGTATACTCTTCGGCGGGTGCGAATGAAGAGAATGGCAGGTCTTTGTCGGACTCATTGGTTCGCTAACTTGGGTGAATATATTGAGCAAATAACTAGGATATAGATACAATACGAGCAATACATAGAGAGGAGGTCGAGCATGAATACAGCAGCAGCCACGTTACAAACCGAGCAGCAGGTGACCCTTCTTGCATTGCTCAAAAATAGATTTCTCAAGCATATGAACCGCCATGAAGCTCTTTCCTGGACTCAGATCGAACAGCGTATTTTGATCGAGCCACAGAAACTTTTTTCTCTTTCAGAGATGGAACGTACCGGTGGAGAGCCTGATGTGATCGGGTATGACAAAGCCTCGGATACGTATCTGTTCGTCGATTGTTCTGCTGAAAGTCCAATCGGTAGAAGAAGTCTGTGTTATGATCAAGTTGCTCTGGAGCAAAGAAAAAAGTTTCCTCCAACCGGCAGTGCCTGCGGTTTTGCTGCACAGATGGGCATTGAGCTTCTTGATGAGGGACAGTATCGGACCCTCCAGACGATCGGTGTCTTCGATGTAAAAACATCAAGTTGGATCCGTACTCCCCAGGCCATGAGAAGTCTTGGAGGAGCGCTCTTCGGCGATAGCCGCTATGACCGGGTGTTCATCTACCACAATGGTGCCGACTCCTACTATGCATCACGCGGCTTTAGGGGCCTGTTGAGGGTGTAATCGAGAAAATTTCCCATACCCCTTGGAAAAGGGCGGCCCTCTGCCTTATAATCCTATTGATTTAATAAGAAATAGGAGATTCGATGAAAGTTTTGATAGGTATGAGCGGAGGGATTGACTCTTCAGTTGCAGCATTTCTTTTAAAGCAGCAAGGTCATGAGGTTGTCGGGGTGACGATGACCGTATGGGGAGGAAGGACCGACCTTCCCCAGTCCAAGCATTCCAACAGTTGTTATGGTCCCGAACGAGAAGATGACATTCAGGAAATCCGTACGATTTGCAGGAAGATCGGCATTGAGCATCATATACTTGATTTGAGTGCACTCTATGAAACGGTGGTGCTGAAGAACTTCAAGGATGAGTATCTTCAGGGAAGAACGCCGAATCCCTGCATCTGGTGCAATGCCAAAGTAAAGTTCGGAGCCATGGTGGAGTATGCACGCGAGCAAGGCCTTGTGTTTGACAAGTTTGCAACCGGGCACTATGCCAGGATAGTAGAACGTGATGGCAGGTACGCCATCGCCCGTGCACTCGATATCAAGAAAGACCAATCATATTTTCTGTATCGTCTCTCACAACAGCAATTGGCACATACTGTATTCCCCTTGGGTTCGATGACCAAGGAAGAGGTGAGAAAAATCGATGTCGAGCAGGGATTCCACGGTGCCGGTCACGAGGAAAGCCAGGATTTCTACGCCGGTTCTTACACCGACTTGCTTGATGTTGCAAATCAAACCGGAAATATCGTTGACAAGACCGGTACCATTCTGGGCACCCATCAGGGTATATGGAACTATACCATCGGTCAGCGCAAGGGATTGGGTGTCAGTTCAGAAAAGCCGTTGTATGTCCTTGCACTGCGCCCTTCTACGAATGAGGTATTGGTCGGCTATGAGGAGGAAACCAGACAAACCCAGGTCATTGCCTCCCAGTTGCATTGGTCGCTGTATCCTACACTCGACCATGGGGTGGAGTTGAAGGCGAAAATCCGTTCGGCGGGGACTCCTGCTCTTGCAGTAGTGCATCTCGAGGATGATGGCACAAGGTTGGCTGCGAGCTTCAACGATGAAGTGAAGGCAGCCGCTGTCGGCCAATCGTTGGTTGTATATGACGGTGATGCCATTGTTTGCGGAGGCATAATCGAAAGGACGGCATAGAACAACGCGCACTTTCTTTCCTCAGTCGATGGGAGTATAGTTGTGGGGTGAGGTGAGGCATTTGAACACATTCTTCAGCCAGGTCCATGCAATCGTCTCCCGCATTCCCTCCGGCAGGGTTGCTTCTTATGGACAGATCGCCGGAATGCTCGGTGATCCCCGAAGGGCAAGAACGGTAGGATGGGCAATGCATGGCTGTCCAGAGGGACTTCCCTGGCACAGGGTGGTCAAAGCCGATGGTTCGCTGCCGAACCCGAATTTCGCCGAACTGCAGAAGGCTATGTTGGAAACTGAAGGTATCGCCTTTCTCAACAATGGACTAATTGATATGGAGACATTCGCTTGGAAAGGAGACGCATAGTCTCCCTCCCAAGCGTGTTCACTCAGGCAAATGCCAGCTCGGTTCGCAAGTCCTGTTCATCGAACGCCTTCTTGTCAAATTCTCCGAGTGAGTTGGCGACCACCACCGAAGTGGTCAGATCCCCGGCCACATTGGTCATGGTGCGGAACATATCGACCAAGAAGTCGACTCCTGCCACCAATCCTACAGCTTCCACCGGCAGTCCCACCGTGGTGAGGGTGATAACGGTAAACGCCGTGGCTCCCATCGGCACTGCTGCACTGCCAAGACTGGCGAAAATGGAGACTACTACAATAAGGACGTACTGGGAGAGGGTCAAATCAATACCAAACGCGTTTGCGGCAAAGATTGCAACCATCGCAGGAAAGATTCCTCCACAGGCATCCATATTCATGACAGCTCCCAAGGGTCCGACAAAGTTTGCCACCCGGTCACTTACCTTGAGCCGGCCCTTCATCGTACTGATGGTCATGGTCAAGGAACCCAGACTGGAACGACTTGAAAAAGCCAGAAGAAGGGCTGGGCTTGCAGCTCGGAAAAACTTCAGAGGATTGATCTTTGCCGCAGCGGCGACCAAGCCACCATATACCAGTCCCATATGAAGCAGGCACGCTGTAATCATGGCAACGACAAAGAGTCCAAGTTGCAGCAGTGCAGAGAGGCCCGAGCTTGACAGCCAATAGGAGGTGAGGCCGAGCACACCGTAGGGAGTGAGGCTCAGTACCATCATGGTCAGCTGCATTACAATTGCCAGGAACCCTTCCAGCAGTGCTTCGATCGGTTGTATTTTCTCAGGGTGCTTCGTTTTGACCGTAATAGCGGCGATTCCGAGCAGCACGGAAAACACTACAAGGGGAATCATCTGCATCTCGGACGCCGACCGTATGGGGTTGGATGGGATGAAGGCCCTGAATTGGGAGAAGAGGTTGGTGATGGTGTTCGCCTCCCGCTTGGCGAGCTCTCCAACCACCATGCCGCTTCCCACAGAAAACAGTGAACCTATCACCAGACCGATAATTCCGGCTATGGTTGCGGTAAGGAGAAAGAGAGCGATGGTCCTCACTCCCAGTTTCTTCAGCTCCCCGGTATTACTCAACCTTAATAGACCTGCGATGATGCTGGTGGGAACCAATGGGATGATCAGCATGCGCAAGAGGTCGACATATCCATTGCCGACCAATGCTGTCCATCTTCGAACTTCCTGCGATACCGAAGATTCGGCAAAGAAGAAAAGTGACAAGCCGAACATGGCTCCCAGAATCAATGAGGTGAAAACACGTACCGAGAACGGAATGGTAAATCGCTTATCCAGTACAATAAGCACTGCTAAAAGGAGAACGAATACTCCCAGCCAAAGAACTACACTCATGGATGCCCCCTCCTGTTAAAATACTATAAAATCTATAGCAGAAGTATGATATAGGAAATAGGCTGTGTCAAGTACCTCCTCATCATGTGAGGAAATTGAATACAATGAAACGACCTTTACTAAATTTCCCTCACTTGGTATAGTCACCGCCAACGGAGGCCTGTTGCAACGCTACGGATGTTGCAGCTGACAAGTCATCCACCAAATCCAATTCTATGGGAGCTCTCTATGGCAGAAGGCAACACTTCTCACCATGGCAGGCAGGTGGGTGCGTATATCACCCGGGTTCTGAGCGGAATGGCTCAAGGCCTGTTTGCCTCGTTGATCATCGGTCTCATCATCAAACAAATCGGACATTACAGCGGCTGGCTGCTCTTGGAGCAAATCGGGCTTGTCGCCCAATATCTGACCGGACCGGCCATTGGTGTAGGGGTAGCCCTTGCCGTAAAAGCCCCGATGCTGGGCGTGCTCTGCTGTGCCGTTGCAGGGGCTGTCGGGGCGGGAACCTTTGTACTGGGTGAGGGACCTTCTCTTATAAAGGTAGTTCTGGGTGAGCCCTTTGGTGCAATGCTTGCATCCTTGGCAGGTTCTGAGATTTCCAAGAAAGTAGTCGGCAAAACCGGCGTGGACATTATTGTGGTTCCCCTTGCAACCATCTTGGGTGGTAGTCTGGTCGGCCACTTCATTGCTCCTCCCATCGCCGCCTTGATGACATCCTTGGGAGCTTTCATCAATCTGTTGACCACCCTCTATCCACTTCCCATGGGAATACTGGTTTCTACGGTGGTCGGGATGGTGCTGACACTTCCGATCAGCAGTGCAGCCATCTGCATCAGCCTTGGCATCGATGGTCTTGCAGCAGGGGCTGCTGTGGTTGGTTGCAGCTGTCAGATGATTGGATTCGCTGTAAGCTCCTATAAGGAGAACAAACTGGGCGGGCTTATCAGCCAAGGACTGGGAACCAGCATGCTGCAGATTCCCAACATCTGGAACAACCCCTTGATTTGGCTCCCACCGACCTTGACTGCGGCCATCCTGGGGCCGGTAAGCACCATGGTGTTCAAGATGGAAAACAACAGTGCAGGAGCCGGCATGGGGACGAGTGGGTTGGTCGGACAGTTCAATGCCGTAGCTGTCATGGGCTTTGACGCATTGCCGCAGATTGTGCTGATGCATTTCATTCTTCCAGCGGTAATCACCCTGCTTATCAGCACCTGGATGCGCAAGAAGGGTTGGATCAAGGATGGGGACATGTTGTTGCAGAAATGAGGAGGGGTACTCTCTTGAGCTCAGTCTTCAGTCCAAGGTTCACCTTGCATGATTTGTTCGATAAGAAAGCGTGCACCTTGGTTGTCCGGAGGATTCAATCTCAGCATTTTTCGTGCAACTTGTTCTGCTTCAGCGAAATTGCCCAGCCTCCACGCTACCAGACACAGGCCGTGAAGCGCCCTCAAATAGGGGCGGTTGTTCAGTTCGGACCAGAGAAAGATGCCATCCAGACCGGGTGGAACAAGCTTCTCGGCAATGTGGATTGCCACTCGGTGGCAGTTCTCCGCATTTCTCAGGGACCTTGAAAAGTTGAAATTCAGATATCCCATATGAACGAGGGCATCAATGCACTGCGGATAGTCTTCCCAAAGCTTTGCCAGCTTGTCGTATTTCTGATCAACTGAGTCGCTCTCATTTGCCTCTGTGACGGGATCAGAGTCTGCTTGGTAGAAGCCATAGCCGGTATAGTCTTCGAAAGCATAGGACATTCTTTTGCCTCCTCTGAGGCATTCGCCGATAAACCCCTTCAGTTCATATGGCTCATACCACTGCAATGCAGAAACCAGCGCTACTTCACGGAACTCATGACCGGGAATATCGAGAGCCTCCAAATCGAAGTGGTGGTCGATCAAGGAACCTGAAAGATAGGTGGTTTTCTTGAATTGCCACTGTTTGGTTACTTCAAAGGTAACCGTGTCACATTCAGCGATTTTGTAGGATTCTGGACTTTTTACTGAAACAATGGTTCCATTTGCCAAGTCTTTTGCCCTGAAAGCGCCTCGTCCCAGTTTCAAGACCAAGAGTGTTCGTATGTCTTTCTCCATGCAACGGCTTCCTTATGATGGTGGTATCTAGTGGCAGTATGGAGGTGAATGCTGGAAAATGTAAAGAAATGAATCTTGGCATGGTATACTATTTGGTAAGATTTCCCTTACAAGGATCAGTGAAATGCAGCACATCATTGAACTTACGCTACAGATGCCGGATGGCCGGAAAGAAGTGCCCATCCATCCAATCGTCCTTCAGGATGATGAACACCTCATCCTTGTAGACTGCGGCTTCATCGGCTCTCTTAGGTTGCTGGAAATAGAGCTTGGAAAGCATGGAATTTCAATGGAACAGCTTACTGCTTTGGTTCTGACCCATCACGACCACGACCATATGGGGGCGGCTGCAGCCTTGAAGCGGGCTAATCCCAGAATCCAGATATATAGTTCGCTCGAGGAGTCTGTATATATATCTGCAAGGGAAAAACCGCTGCGGTTGGTCCAAGCAGAAGAGCTGCAAGCTCAGCTTCCCCCCCAACAGCAAGCGTTTGGCCGGATGTTTTGTGACATGCTTCAGAGGGTGGAGCCGGTTACCGTAGATGCTCATCTCACAGACAGTCAAGAGACAGGGTGGTGCGGCGGCTGTCAGGTTCTCTTGAGTGCAGGCCATACTCCCGGGCATATCTCACTGTACTGCAAGGGCCTCGATGCAGTAATAGTAGGGGATGCTTTTGCTTTGGAACACGATACTCCTGTCTTGGCGAATCCTCAGTTTACGCTGGATGTCGAAATGGCAAAGCGTTCAATGGAAAAGCTTCTCTCTTTGAAGGCCCGGACCTATTACTGCTACCATGGGGGGGTCTATCGGCCATGATCGTCTTTTCCCCTATTTGCTTCCAGAAGCTTCTGCAGGCTCTTGCTGTTAAGCAGCTGCAGCGTTAGGAAGTGCTTGTGGTAAAAGACTGCATAGTTGTTGAATACACAGGGAAGCTCTTTGGCTTGCTGCAATGTTTCGACTTTGATCAGGTGCAAGGCAATACTCTCCTGCTTGCAGTAAGCTTGCACTTCATCGATGCAGAAGGTGATATACGGACATTGCGCCGAGTAGTAGATAGTCAATTCCGGTGAGGCAATCTGCATCGATTTGGCACCATCGGTGAACCTTGGGAGACTGCCGTCGAAGGAGCGTGCGAGTAGTTCATACCCGTCTCCTGCACGGTCGACTACTTCAAATCCATGTCCAAGCAGGAAGGCCTTGTCGCTGAGAAACGGTTTCTTGGTTGTTGAACTCAGGATGCAAATTCCACTTTTATGCTGTTCCTTGGCATCCTCGATACAGGAATCGAGCAATGCCGTTCCATGTCCTCTTCCTGCATAGGAACCCGATACCCAGAAACAGTGGATGTACAGGTAGTTTTGACCAACAATGGGAACCCATGCGGTTTCAAGGGGGGTATATTCTATGAACACCTTCCCTCGTGCATCCAATTTCCTGAATACATGTCCTTCAGGAATCCGCTCCTTGAGCCAGTGCTTTTTCAATTCGACACCCTTCTGATGTTTTTTATCGGAGATGGCACAACACATGTGCTCTCTCTCAATATTCTCACTGGTTACGGTAACATACCGCTCTTCCATGGCACTCCTCCTTCTTGTATGGAAAGAGTATAGCGATTAAAATTGACATGGCTTGTCAAGGTTTATATAAAGTCAGGAAAAGTATGAAAGAATCACGGCTGTTTTTCATTCTCTATCATCTTGTTGCCAACCGAACTGTCACTGCTGGTCAATTGGCAGATAAACTGGATGTTTCGGTTCGTACCATCTACCGGGATGTCGAGCGGTTATGCGAGGCTGGGATTCCTGTCTACACCACCTCAGGAAGACATGGTGGGTTGGCTCTGGTGGAAGGGTATACCTTGGATTCAGTGTTGTTCTCCTCCGAGGAGAAGCGGACCATCCTTGCTTCCCTGCAAAGTCTGGATGCAACGCAGGAACCTGGGCATGAAGTGGTTGTGGAGAAGCTTTCAGCTCTTTTCGGCGACCAGGAGGATTCTTGGTTGGAAGTCGATTTCTCCGGATGGGGAAGCCGTGAGCTGGACAACCGGAAGTTCAATATGGTCAGGGATGCAGTAATCAACCACAGGGTGTTGGAGATTGAATATTGCAACAGCAAAGGAGAGCAGGACATTCGTATGCTCGAACCTTTGCAGATGCTGTATAAGGCAAGGGCTTGGTATCTGAAGGCGTACTGCAGAACAAACGGGGGATTTCGGTTGTTCAAGCTTTCCAGAATACTTTCGGCGAAAGCCGTGGGGCGGCAGGTTGAGAAAAAATGCTATCCAGCACCTTCTCCTACTGAACACGAAACCCCTTATACCACGTTTATTCTGCGTTTTTCAGCAGTAATGGCCTATCGGGTGTATGATGAGTTCGATGCAACGAGTGTTCAGAAAGAGAAGGATGGAACTCTGCTGGTCACCACCTGCTGGCCGTATGACAGCTGGGTGGCGGGGTATGTTCTCTCCTTCGGCCCGTCAGTGACGGTAGTGGAACCGCAATGCTTGCGCGATGAGATACACGAAATGGCCAAAAAACTATGCGAGTTGTATAAAACCTGACAAACCGTGTCAGCTTTGTTCTCGTAGTCTCTCTGTAATGAGACAAGAACTATGAAGAGTGGAGGATGCCATGCCGTTCGATTTCAAAAAAGAGTACAAGGCTTTCTATCAACCACCGCAACAGCCGCAGATTGTCACGATTCCTGCCATGCCGTATATCGGCATGAAAGGGAAGGGTGATCCGAACGAAGCCGGCGGTGAGTATCAAAGAAGTGTGGAATGTCTTTATGCAACAGCCTATACGTTGAAAATGAGCAAGAATGGAGACCATCGCATGGATGGATACTTCGACTATGTGGTTCCTCCCTTGGAAGGGCTGTGGCATCAAGAGGGGATTGAGGGTATGGATTATGCAAGAAAGGATCTGTTGCACTTCACCTCCTTGCTGCGTCTGCCGGATTTCGTACAGGAGCAGGACGTCCTGTGGGCCATCGATTTGGTTAAGCGCAAGAAAGGACTGGACTGCAGTGCTGTAGAATTCCTGATCCTGGATGAAGGGCTATGTGTACAGGCTCTTCATATCGGACCGTACGACACAGAACCTCAAACGGTTGGGGGTATGCATGCTTATGTTGCCTCTTGCGGTTATGTACTGGATTTCTCAGGAGTTAGGCTTCACCATGAGATCTACCTCTCCGATCCAAGAAAGACTGAGGCAGAAAAGCGCAAGACAGTCATTCGGCACCCGATTGCAACTCAATGACAGGTGCCTGCTCCGACGTTGATTGTAGGCAGACTTACGACCAACGGCGCTGGCCTTTACAAATACTGAGAGAACTCAACCTTCTCGGCATTCGGTCCCTGGATGGTGAAGTAGCTGACCCCTTTGCTGAAGAAGGGGAGTGTCTGGATGCCGTTCTCCAGTTCCTGATAGCCGAGTGAACGTACCTGCACGTAGGCGGCCTGTATGTCTCTCACATTCAGTGCGATATGGTCGATGGCGCCTGTTCGGCCGGCTGTCTCATCGTTTTCATATGCTTCGATGACTACATCAGCCAACTTGAGAAATGCAACTTTCTTATGCTCGTGCTCAGGAGCATGGATGACAATAAAGCCCAGACTTCGGTAGAAATCGATGGTCTTTTCAATCGATCGTGTCGGTATTCCGATATGCTGGAGCCCGAGAACCAATTCCGGTAGCGTAGGCATGGCTATCCTCCACGCCAAAGTATAAAGGTTCGAAGTCTGCAATACATCCTCTGCCGGCATTGATTTTGAAAATTTTTCCATTTTCCACTTTGAATGCTTTGCAAAACTTTTTGGTATTGACTACTCTGACCGGCATGGAACTACCATTCTTTACGGGTATGGCGACGGGTGCCGGCCTGATAATCGCAATCGGTGCACAAAATGCCTTTGTGCTGACACAAGGGATCCGCAAACAGCATCGATTTGCCGTGGCTCTCATCTGTTCGCTCTGTGATGCCCTGCTCATTTCTGCAGGTGTTGCAGGAATGGGCAGCCTGATCGAACAATCACCGAAGCTGCTGGGTATTGCCGCCTCCTTGGGTGCGCTGTTTCTCTTCGTCTATGGATTGAAGAGTCTGGTATCGGTATTCCGAGCCGGGCAGGGGCTGGAGGAAGCCGAGGGAAAGGTTGTCAGCCGTAAACAGGTCGTTCTTACCACGTTGGCAATCACCTTGCTTAATCCTCATGTCTATCTCGATACCGTAGTGCTGCTCGGGGGCATCAGTGCGACCTTTGAAGGAGCAGGGCGACTACTCTTTGGTGCAGGTGCATTGTCCATGTCTTTTGTCTGGTTCTTCACTTTGGCCTATGGATCGGCGCTTCTCGGTCCGCTCTTCAGGAAACCAATAACCTGGCGAATCCTCAATGGTGCAATTTTTCTGATCATGTGGAGCATCGCCTACAAGTTGCTGGCCTATGCAGGGGTGGTGCAGGCAATCCTTCAGCTTCTTGCGCTATAGCAGGAATCTGCGGTTTTTGTTTGATTGGTCTTGATGGATTGGATAAATTTCAATGAACTGTAAACAGTTTTAATCCTCGCTGATTGTTGATTTTACAGGTTGACGAATCAGTTTTATCACCGTAGAATCATTTAAGCGTTTAACATACTACTGAAAGGAATCTATGAAAAAAGTAACAATTGAAACTGTTGCACAAAAAGTTGGTGTTTCTGCAGCGACTGTCTCATATGCACTCTCGGGCAAGAGGAAAATCAGTCAGGAAGTGACGGAGAAAATCCTGAAGGCGGTTGAGGAGCTTGATTACAGACCCAGCATTACTGCAAGGAATCTTGCGAGCAATAAGACGTGGTCGGTGGGGTTGTATGCCTCTCCTACACAAAATATCCGTGAGGACTACTTTTTCAATAACATACTTGCAGGAGTTCTTGACGTACTTCACGTCAAGAAGTACCAGATTCATCTCTATGCCGACTACTTGAACGAGAAATCGAAGAACCACCCTGATTTGAACCTGACCCAGCCTATAGACGGTGCGCTGATCATGAATCCGAGAATCAACGATGTGTATATCAATCACCTCAAGCAGAGAAATATCCCCTATGTGGTAATCGGGACTCCCGATGAGCGGGATGATTCATTCTATGTGGATGCAGATGTAACGGCAGGGTATTATGCCATAGTCAATTATCTTATCAGGAAGGGACATCGAAAGATCATTCTTGTAAACGGAGATAAAGCGTATACGCAGAGTGAGAAGCGTCGAACCGGCTACAGCATGGCCTATCACGACAACGGTTTGGGTTTCAGTGAGGATTGGATCATCAACGTGCCCATGCTCGAGGAGCAAGGATACAAGGTCTTCATGCAAACCATCAAGAGAATCCCCGATTTTACAGCCGTCGTCACCTTCAACGATACCATTGCCGTCGGGGTGCTCAGGGCATTGAAGGAGAGCAACCTCGCCGTACCTTCCAGGGTGGCTGTAGTCAGCGCAGGTAATACGATGATCACCAGGATTCACTCCCCGGCTATAACCAGCCTGGACATGGGGGCGTATGAGATTGGTTCGAAAGCGGCAGAGTTGTTGATTGATGTCATCGAAAAAAGACGGATTCAGCCCTCTCATGAGATCATCCAAACACGCTTGGTGGAGCGAGAAAGCAGCTGAGTCTGATTTGACTTTTCGGTACTATTGAGAACTTTTCGTGTATGTAAAGGCTTTCTTTCCCCGTCTTTCTAGTGATGAATATACATTTTTGCTTGACAGAAAAGGAAAATCGTCCATATAGTAGTTTAAGCGATTAAATAATAATACTGTAAAAATATGTTTAGCGTTTATCCGATGAGCATGTACCTGTCCGTTTGTGATGACTGCAATGGAACCTTGAAAGCCGTTCTTGATGGAGAAAGCATTCAACGTAAGAGTTGATTTGTAATAGGAGGAACGTATGAAAATTCGAGTTAAGGTCGTATGTGTGCTGCTTATGCTGATACCGTCCATGATGCTCTGGTCAGCCGGGACCAAGGAGCAAGGTTCAGCAAAGACCGACGGTGCTGCTGTAATCACTATTTGGGATTTCAAATATGGTGATGTCCAAGGCGTTCAACCGGCAATGAAAAAAATTGATGATTTGATCATGAAGAATAATCCCGGTCTTACCATCAAGCATGTCGGACAGCCGAATGACAACTATTATCAATTGGTCCGTGCCGCTGTACAGGCTGGACAGGGCCCTGATATCGTCATGTTCCATGGTGGCGTCCAAGCCTATGAGTTTGATGACTATACAATCGGCATGGACCAGTACATCGCACCTTGGAGATCGGAGATTTCCGAGTTCAGCTGGGCTTACTGCTCCGAAGGCGGGGATGGCTCAAAGCCGGTTCATATGGTTCCGCTGACAACCCAGGGTTTCGGCATCTACTACAATAAGGCCCTCTTCAAGCAAGCCGGCCTTGATCCTGAGAAGGCTCCCTCCGACCTCGATTCCTTCATGGCTGCCTGTGAGAAGCTCAAGAAGGCGGGAATCGTACCGATGGTTGCCGGTTTGCAAGGTGATCCGTACACCATTGATTTCCTGTTCAGATGCTTTATAGCAAATATCTACGGCGACAATGTGAAGGATCTGGGAACCGGCAGGCAAAACTTCAAGGGTAATGCCCAATTCAAGCGTGCAGCCGAGATTGTTCAGGAAATGTTTGCAAAGGGATATGTCGACCCAGCAGGAACCTCGACTCCGTACTTCATGGATGCAGCCAATAACTTTGCAGCAGGCAAGGGTGCCATGTTCGTCGGTCTTCTCTCGGATGTCTGCCACTGGAAAGTCTTCAACGATGCGCTGGGCAAGGATGGCGTAGGATACATGCCGACCATCAATTTCCCCGGAGCCTCGTTTAAGGACCAGCAGGTCGGCCAACCTGCCGGCATCGGCTACAGTGTCATGAAATGGTCGAAGAATCCTGAAGCGGCTATGAAGGTGGTGGAAGCGTATGCCCGCGGTGAAGGGAATGCAATATGGATGGGCATGACTGGAGCACTGTCGCCCAACAAGAATGTCGACATCAATAGCCTTGGATATCCTTTGGTGGCCAAGATTCTTGAGAAGCCGTTCGTGCTGGACTTCAACACCCTGTTGTTGAACGAGGATGCCAACGGGAACTTCGATCGATACTGTGCACAGGCATTCGTATCGAAGGAAATCACCATCGATAAATTCATCGATTTGTGCCAAGGCATGTTGGACAATGTTCAGAAAGCGAGATAAGTAAGTCAATGGCGGGTTGTCCGGTCTTGTGCCATGTACACGGACAACCCATACTTTTGCAGGGGGCTTCATGTGAAAATCCGAGCATCCAGAGTGAACAGCCAGAGCATTGAACCCTATCTGCTGATAGCACCGCTTCTGGTTCTTCTGCTTGTTTTCATTCTCTACCCGGTTGTCGCCAATATGTATTTGAGCTTCTTCAAATGGAAAGGAATGGGAAAGGCGACGTTCATTGGATTGGAAAACTATCGGACCATGTTCAGTGATGAGACTTTTTGGGTATCGATCAAGAATACCATGGTCCTTCTGCTCTATATACCATTGGGAGTCATGCTACCCGTTCTCATCTCCGCCGTTCTGCGAGAGGGCCTTAAGGGATGGTCTCTTTTCAGGGCGATCATCTATCTGCCGAATATTCTCGGGTATGTGATCATGGGGATGATCAGCAGCATTCTGTTCAGAAAGTTGGGTCCCATCAATCATGTGCTGACATCGCTGGGTTTGGAATCGCTGGCTCTCGATTGGTTGAGCATTCCGATTCTGGCCCTCAATACGTTGGGCTTGGTCTATGGCGTCTGGCTTCGTTTGGGATTCGGATGCATCTTCTTCCTTGCTGCGATGAGCGGCATAGATGCATCGCTCTATGATGCTGCAAAAATTGACGGGGCGCTGTGGTGGCGGACATTCTGGAATGTCACCATTCCTTCCATTCGATTTTCGATTGAGTTCTGGATTGTACTTTCCTTCATCGAGATCCTTGCCCGTGCATTCTCATTCATCTACTCATACTCTCGCGGTGGTCCGGGGTTCGCAACCTTCACCTTGGAGTACGGAATCTACAATGAAGGTTTTGTCGCCTTCAATATGGGCTATGCAAGTACCTGGGCGAGTGTGTTGTTCATTGTGTGTGCAGTCATCGCATATTTCCAGATTGTCTTGATGAGGAAGAATTCGGATGTCCAATAATTATCGGAAGATTGTGAAAGGCATCATGTATCTGGTTCTGGTGATATGTGCCTTGATGGCTCTTTATCCCTTGTATTTCATGCTCATCACCAGCCTTAAAGGATCGGCTGAGTACGTCAATAACAAGCTGTTCATCCCCACCAATCCGATGGTGGACAACTACCACTACGTCTGGGTGAAAGGCAACATGCTCAGGTATTTCCTCAACAGCTGCCTCCTGATTCCGTCCGGGTTGCTGCTGTATCTCTTTGTTTGCATCACCGCCGGTTTTGCATTCGGGCGCCTGAAGTTTCCCTTCCGGTTCGTTCTGTTCCTTTCGGTCTTATTCCTGATGATCTTCCCGCAGATGCTGCTTTCGATTCAAATATTCCAGATTTGCCGGAAACTGAATCTGATCAACAATTACGCGGGCTTGATTCTTGTTTGGGTGGCTTACTTCGGGCCCTTCGGCACCTACATCATGACCACCTACTATGCAACGGTTCCCATTGAAATGGTCGAGTCTGCACGACTTGATGGAACCGGTGTCTATAAGATGTTGTACTACATCATGGTCCCGATTGCAAAACCCATGATTGTCATCATCATAGTCATCGGCACGCAATCCATGTGGAATGAGCTGCCGTTCTCTCTTCTGTTGTTGCAAACTGAATCACTGAGGACCATCACCCAGGGAATCGGTTTGCTTAAAGGCCAATATGGGCTGGATGATACAATTTTGTCGGCTGCCATCTTGTCCGCCTCGGTGGTTCCCCTGTTGCTGTTCCTGTTCTTCCAGCGTCAGATAACCATGGGGGCCTACAGCGGGGCGGTCAAGGGCTGATGGTGCATGATACAGGTAAAGGGCGGGTATGAAGCAAAGAAATCGGTTTGTATTTGATATGTTGGACCAGGATTCCCCCGAGGCGGGCAGAGAATCGATTTATCGAGCGGGAACACCAAAGAGAGTGTATCAGGAAGCTCTTGATACCGTGCTTGAAGTTCCATTCACAAAACAGGAACTCAAAGGTCTGTTCCTGCATCCTGATATACAAGCACCAGAGATGATGCCGAATATGATTATACGCTCCTACGGGGATGCAATCATCAGGTTGACCATGGCTTGCAGCCCCGATGTTCCTGATGATGCAGGCAATCCCATGCTTTTATGGGACGCTTCCTTGCAGCAGGGGGCTCTTCTTCCTGTCAGGACGAAGGATGGCTGGGAACTGAAGGATGAACGAGGCATTTGCAGGGTATGCATCAATACCAAGCAGGAGAACAGGGAAATCTTGAGTACCTTGCAGCCTGAGCCGCCCCGGACCTTTGATGTGACCATCCTTGCAGATGGGAAAACCCCGGTGCCTTTTATGGCCTATGATGACTTTTTTCCTTCTCAATCCGAGTCTTTCAGTCTGGGGTTTGTTCAACGGGATGATCTAGTCAACCGATGGGTATACTCGCTTCATGCACAGGCTGACGAGAAATTTGCCGGTACCGGAGAACGTTTTGCGTCGATGAATTTGGCTGGAAAAACATTTGTGTTGGAGAATACCGATGGACTTGGGGTAAACAGCAGGCGAGCCTACAAGAATGTGCCGTTCTACCTATCCAGCAAGGGATATGGACTGTTGATCATGTCTTCGGGTCATGTACGCCTCTCCTTGGCTGACATATCCACCCGTGCCGCCCAGGCTGTGGTGGAGGATGAAGTACTGGATTTGTTCTTTATCGGTGGAAACACGGTAGAGCAGATAGTACGCAATTATCGAAGAATCACCGGCTTTCCCTCTGACGTGCCTCTCTGGTCCTATGGGACATGGATGAGCCGCATGAGTTACTTCTCCGCTGATGAGACACGCATGGTAGTGAAGAACATGCGCGAGGGCGGCTATCCTTGTGATGTCATCCACATCGATACCGGCTGGTTTGAAAAAGACTGGAAATGCGAGTGGGAGTTCAGTAAAACTCGATTTCCTAACCCTGAGGCCTATTTGAAGGAGATGGAAGAGCAGGGGATGCGAATAAGCCTTTGGCAGCTTCCCTGCATAGCAAAGGACACCAAGCATTACGCTCTTGCACAAGCACATCGGTTTGTAGCTCCTAAAAGCGAACATGTTGCATTGGGGTCGAATTTCAGCGAGGTGGAGTTCGACGGGAACATTGATTTTACGAATCCAGAAGCTGTTCGCTGGTATCAAGGGCTGCTGGAGCACTTGCTGAAGCTGGGTGCAGCGGTGATCAAGACGGATTTCGGCGAGGTGATAGAGGAGCATGCCGATTACCATGGCATGCCGTACCGAACATTGCACAACCTGTATTCCCTGCTGTACCAGAAAGCTGCCTATGAGGTCAGCAGGCAGGTCAAAGGTGCCGAGGCGATGATTTGGGCCAGAGCGGGATGGATAGGGTGTCAGCGCTATCCCGTGCATTGGAGCGGCGATTGCGCTTGTTCCTGGGATGGTATGGCCGGCTCATTAAGGGGAGGGCTCCATCTGGGCCTTTGCGGGTTCGCCTTCTGGAGCCACGATGTCCCCGGCTTCCAGGGCGTTCCCAGTTTTATGAACAGCCGGCCGGACAATGATTTGTATATCAGATGGACACAGATGGGGGTATTCACTTCACACCTTAGATACCACGGGACGACAGCACGGGAACCGTACGAATACCCCGAGGTTGCCGATCTTGCACGCCAGTGGCTGAGGCTTCGCTATGCTTTGATCCCCTACCTTGCCCGGGAGGGGAGAAAAGCTACGCAAACCGGATATCCTGTTTTGCGCGCCTTGATCTTCCACCATCAGGATGATCCGATCTGTTGGTCCATCGATGACCAGTTCTATTGCGGGGATGCGTTTTTGGTTGCTCCTGTCATGAACAGTTCAGGGTTAAGGCACGTGTATCTGCCTGCAGGAGAGTGGGTCGATTTCTGGAGCGGGGATGTGATACAAGGCGGCATCTGGCTGAAGCATGTAGCACACTCTCTTGCCTTGATGCCGGTATTCGTGAAAAAGGGTTCCATAATTCCCATATACCCTGAAATTGTGCAGCATACCGGACAGATGGAGATGCAAAAGATTCGGGAACTGCATTTTGATGCAACATATTCAGGGTTCCGAACATCAATACTGGGTTCGATCATTCATCTGGGTGATTCCTGAGTGACACTGTTCATCATAAGAAGTCACCGCTACATTACAACAAGACACGAGCCATCGACGTCATGTCATGCATCGATGGCTTGTGCTGTAAAGACTTCATTCCTGTTAATACGGGCCTCGGATGTGCCGGGCTACCTTGCTTTCATAAAAGGCTTGTATCTTGGCATGCAGGTCGCTGCTGAGCGGAGGCAGCTTTGAGATGGAAGCATTCGCCGCAACCTGTGAGGGACGGCTCGCCCCTGGAATTACTACGGTTACCGCATCGAAATCCAGGATCCATCGTAGTGCCATCTGAGCCAGCGTCATTCCTTCTGGTTTCAACAAGGCGAGCTCATCGGCCAGTTCAACTCCCTTCTCAAAGGGGACTCCTGCAAACGTCTCGCCGACATTGAATGAAGCACCGTCACGGTTGAAGTTGCGGTGGTCTGACTCTCCGAACGTGGTTGCTTTTGTCATCTTGCCGCTGAGCAGTCCACTGGCCAGGGGAACCCTTGCAATGATGGATACCTGTTTTTCCTTTGCTTTGGCAAAGAGCTCGCTGATGGGTTTCTGTCGGTAGATGTTGAAAATCACCTGCAGTGATGCTAGCCCTTCCTGCTCGAGGCAGATCAGGCCTTCCTCAACGGTTTCAACGCTGGCTCCGAAGTGCTCGATCTTGCCTTGTTTCTTCAGCTCGCGTAGCGTATCGAAAACGGCTCCCTCGGCCATCACTTCACGAGGAATGCAGTGCAACTGGGTGAGATTCAGCCGTTCCAAGCCAAGTCGCTTCAGTGAGGCTTCGGTATGCTTGATGATGTTCTCCCTGGTAAAGTTTCCCGGCCATCCGGGATCAGAACCCCGACCGAGTTTCGTAGCAACAAATACGTTGTCAGAGTGTGTGCGAAGGAATTTCCCGATGAACTGTTCACTTCTTCCGTCACCATACACATCGGCGGTATCGAAAAATGTGATGCCTTCTTGTGTTGCAGTAGTAAGAATTTGCATTGCGGTTGCTTCATCCACCGAGCCCCAGGAGCCGCCGATTTGCCAGGTTCCCAATCCAACTTCCGAAACGAGTCTTTTATCCGGTCCAAATGGTCGTGTATTCATACTTTGTACTCCATGACGTTTTGTGGTATCCATCAGCCTATACGCTACGTGAGAATATTGCAAATACATTGCCTGTAGCAAAGAAGTGATACTTGTTTACACTGGATTATAAAAACTTCCTGTATGAAAATTCTCATTGCCAAGAGGAGTTGCCGTCATTCTGAAGATGACACAGCCATCAGGACAAACGAGGTCTTTGCAATATTTGCTCGATCCACCGATGTTCCGCAAATCCCCTCCGCTTCGCACTGCCTCCATGATGGGAAACATGAGCATCATCACTTTGGAGCAGATACCCTGTCCCTGCTCATTTACCGGACAACCGTATGTGCAGGTGTAGACATCTCCGACCTCTTCACCATTTCTACAGTAACGCTCGGTTTGATCACCGCGAAGGAATCCTGTTACTTCAATTGTCCACTCATACTCTTCTGCATACCATTTTTTCATGACAAACCTCGCTGAACGATGGGTTTTTACTGTTTGAATTCTATTGGAGATAGAATACCATACATGTGTCCCATTTTCATTGCTCGACTATCTGCTTCGGTGCAAGAGGATGAGAAAATGAAAGATGAATCAGTAACAACGTTCTAATGGATGGGATGCACAATGAGCAAGAGAACTATTTCTGTCATAAAAGTTTTCTCGACCAAAAAATCATATGTACTGAAAATTCTACTCATCGTTTACCTGTTGTCGTTTCTAGGTGCTACCTACAATCATGCAATGGACTTAATCAAGTACGGGTTGTTTCCTTATCAGAGACTGAACAGCAGTGTTCCTGTCTGGTTGAACATCTATTGGACTCTGCTTACTCTCATCGATCCACTGGCCATGGCACTTCTTCTGTACTGCATCGATGTAGGTCTGGTGCTGTATGGAGTGGTGATTATTTCAGATGTATGTATCAACTATTGGTTCATGATTACCACCAATGGATTGTTCAGCTGGGTGAACTTCGGACAGATAAGCCAGTTGCTGTTCCTGATTTTCTATGTTTCTACAGTTCGGTATATCCATCTACAGTCAAAAAAGTGAGCTTGCTCTTCCTTTATGCAATCGAATGACCCGTTGCCGTAGGGAAGTGGAATTAGGTCCAGGCAAACAATGCTTTTGAAGTACAATGTATGCCTTTATCGGCAAGTATGCTATGGTTATCTAATTCGTAAGTATTGATTTTTTGCCGATAAAATGATATACATGTTTGAAGGTAAAGAAATATCATGAAGTATCTATCGGTAGTTGAAACTGCGAAGAAATGGAATATGCCAGAGCGCACTGTGCGTAACTACTGCGCAGAGGGTAAGATTCCTGGAGCATTTCTTACCGGAAAAACATGGAATATTCCAGTTGATGCCGTGAAGCCCGGCAGGATTAATGCCGTTGCAGCCAAACCAAAGTCGCTGCTGGATAGTCTTAAGGCTGAGCAAGCCGCCAAAACATCAGGTGGTATCTACCACAAGGTGCAGGTTGACCTTACGTATAACTCAAACCACATCGAAGGAAGCCGCCTGACCCACGAACAGACCCGTTATATTTTCGAAACGAACACCATCGGCTTTTCTACAGGATCCATCAATGTAGACGACATCGTGGAGACTGCCAACCATTTCAAGTGTATCGATATGATACTAGAGAGAGCAAAATATGCTCTATCTGAGAGTTTTATCAAGGAACTTCACCGTAGTCTGAAAAACGGCACCAGCGACTCTCGGCGAAACTGGTTCGTAGTGGGTGGCTACAAGCGTTTGCCCAATGAGGTTGGTGGCAGAGAAACTACCTCTCCTGAAAGAGTATCGGCAGAAATGCGTGCACTTTTGGAAACATACAATGCCATACAAGAGAAAACACTGGATGACATTATCACTTTCCATGTACGCTTTGAAACCATCCATCCGTTCCAGGATGGGAACGGTCGCATCGGTCGGCTGATCATGTTCAAGGAATGTCTGGGAAATGACATCGTGCCGTTTATCATTGATGATGCGATGAAGATGTTCTATTATCGCGGTCTGCAAGAGTGGAACAGCGAAAAGGGGTATCTCAGAGACACAATCCTTGCAGCTCAGGATGATTTTAAGAAATACCTGGACTATTTCAGAATTGCGTATTGAGTGATGCATCGTACTTGGAAAAAGCGTCTCATGTGTGACTTTGAGGTATTCGATTTCATTGCATAAGCATTGAGAAGTTACTCGATTAGTAGACCTACTTCTAAACGCTTGGGGATCAGAGTGCATCAAGCACCGTGGCCCGTGAGCTTTTGGCTGCGTCTGAAGCATACTAAAAGCAAACGTTTGTATCGGTACTTTCAAGGCACGCTCGTGATTCTGTATTGGATGTGAATGCTCCATTATGCAAAAGTGGTAAACTTACCAGTTTTGTTTTCCAGAAGTACCAGAGCGCTTCTCTCCATGAGGGTTTTCCTCTGGTTTTGTTCCAATGTTTTTGGACTGGTGAGGACGAGAAAGGCTGTGGATGGTGGATAGCCTGTGAGAAGCGGTATGGATGGATTTGTGATTGAAAGTAAATGTCTCTTCCATAAAACCCTAGATATCTGAGGGTAAGCTTCTGTGATTGAGCGAAAGGGTAATACTTACCGGCCTAAATTCCAAGCTCCTTATGGAAATACTGCAATGCAGAGTAACGACACCAGGCAGGTATTGGTATCGATGGATTGTTCTGGATGCGTTTCATTTGCTTACAATATTTCGTTAGAAATCGGACGAAATTTTGTTTGATATCAAAATCATGCTGTTGTAATACTTCAAACTCATGTTGTCGAATTTGAATAGCATTTGGCTCAAGATAACGTTGAGAATCTGTAATCACTACGGCTTTGTAGAAATCCAATCCAGCATCATTCCCATCAGCCACAAAACAGAACCTACGATCAACAGGTAAATGAGATCGTAACGGTATTGCAAAGGTGAGATTGTTGATGCTTAAAAGCACCACGTAATAGGGTCATGTCTGTTTATTCAAGATTTCTAGGCAAGTATTCTCATGGTCTTTGAAGAATACAGCAGTTAATCGGTAGAATCGCATCTTTCTCTCTTCAGAATAATGCCCCCGTCACCAGGAAGGGGGCATTATCGATTGAGCTTTCTTTTGATTAACGTGGTTGCGCTCTACAAACACATCATCGATTGAGCTTTCTTTTTATTGGTATGGTTGTGCTCTACAACCACTTACATCTATAAGATATATCAGAAAGCACAAAAAGTAAAGGGTATTGAATCTTCAATGAATTGGATGTTTTCCATGATATGAGAGTCTTCAATCGAACGAGAATTGAGACGTTATCCAAAAAAAAGCAAACCCTTTATAGTAAAAGGTTTGCCTTAAGTGCCCAGAAGAAGACTCGAACTTCCACGAGTGTGACCCCGCTAGGACCTGAACCTAGTGCGTCTACCAATTCCGCCATCTGGGCGCAGGCACAACTATACACGGGGATTCAGGATGGAAAAAGCGGGAGTGTGATGATCACCACGGTTCCTTTTCCGATTTTACTCATGAATCGAAGGCCGAAGTAATCCCCATGTGCCAGGCGAATACGTTCATGAATATTCCAAACACCATAACCAGAATGCTCAATGGATGTAGACAGCAAGGACTTGATTTTTTCGTTTTGCATACCAACCCCATTGTCAGCAATCGAAATGACCAATGTATCTGCTTTGATTCGCGCCCGAATCCAAATTGTTCCTTTTTCATCCTCCCTTTCACGAATGCCATGGAGAATGGCGTTTTCGACGATGGGCTGGAGCATTATTTTAAATACTGTCTGTTCAAGCAATTCGTCAGAAACTTGGATTTCAAGTTGAATTTTCCCATCGAACCTCATGTTCTGGATTTCTACATACGCTCGAACATGTTCAAGCTCCTGTGAAAGAGGAACCATCGTCTGCCCATGCCCTAGACTAAGTTTATAGAACTTGCTCAGCGCCTTTGCCAGCTTCGTTGATTCCTCGTCATGATTTTTCATTGCCTTCCAACTCATTAAATCAAGCGTATTGTAAAGGAAATGTGGATCGATCATTGATTGTAATACTTTGAATTCGAGATTTTTTATCTGGTATCCGGATTGGAATTGTTCTTCCAGCAACCCGCGCAGATTGTTTGCCATGTCATCATAACAAGCAGTAAGTTGGCCTATCTCATCGGTTCCATTGTCCAAAGGTGTTATATCAAATCCCTTTTTTCTTGAAGACCCGATATGCTCCTGGAGTTTTCTGAGCCTATTTGTTACTGTTTTTGTCGTATAGAGTGAAAGCGGGATGGAAGCTAGAAAGAAAGCGAGTAGCATCCATACCATTTGTTTTCGATAGGTAGTAGATGCAGAGAGTACTTGATTGGCATCTATCAAACAAACCAGATTCCAATCAGATAGTTCGATTTCTGTTCCTCCTAAAAAATATGGTTTCCCCTGTACTTCTATGGAATGGAGCGTTCCATTGATGGGTATATGTTCATCTCCGATCAGTTTGGAAATAAATGGTACATCCATCAGTGAAGCCTCACCTGTGCTGGCAATAATCTCGCCGAAATTATTGAATAATAATGTAGTCGAACCTTTTGAAGCAGCTGTTTGTTCTACGATTTCCTGGAACACATATTGAGGTATGTCACCTTTAATTAAGCCGATATACTTATTGATACTATTGAAATCTGGAACACGTTTCACCAAGGATATAGTTTTAGGAAAGTTGCCTGAAAAAAAAGAAGAAGGGACTAAAATCGTCTTGAACAGTGCAAGACTTTCCATTCTGGCATTCCACTCCTGCTGCCGCTTAATATCTAGTTTCTGGTAACTCTCAGTTTGGTTGAATGACGAGGGTCCTTCATCCGGATATACTTGCACCGATTGTAACTCGCTGCTGGTGTATGGATTGTAAATGATATTGAGAATATCTGTACGCTGGATGAACCAGTTGCCTTCCATCGTTCGATCATAAGAAGAACCTGACTTCAATAATGTTTGCACTGTATCATCAAAACTTAGTGTATCCACGATATTGTTCAGAGATGATAGGGTATAATTTAGGAACGCGGCTGATTGTTTCAGCGAACGTTCATTCATATCCAGGGTTTGGATGGTTGTGGTAACCTTGAACGATCGATAATTGATGAGTGTGATGGCTAGCAAAGGAATGAGCAACATTCCCAAATAGACGAAACCGAGGCGAGTGGCAAATTTGATGGGTTTCATTCTCCACCTCATTTTTTTACTCCGTCACGATATTGACTCGGTGTCATCCCACAACGAGTCTTGAACATACTGCTCAAGTAATTTGGATCTGCCATGCCTACCTTGTTGGCAATCTCATATAATCGGAGGTCTGTGGTTCTAAGCAGTTTTTTAGCTTTTTCAAGACGTACATCCATCATGACATTGTTGATTGTGGTTCCCGTGTTTTGCTTGAACAGAGAACAAAGGTAATTTTGAGAAAGGTCCGCATGGTCAGCCAATACTTTGATGGATAGATTTTGATCCATGTAATGCCAGAGAATGTAGTGGATGGTTTCTTTCACTTTGGGGTCGTAGGTATCATTACCAAGCGTGCCGAATACATGCATTCCATAGAGTAACAGTTTCTGCATTTCTTCCAAGGAATACTCTGCGAAATCTTCAAATCTAAGGCAGTCTTCATTGATTGTCACTTCCATCATCTTCAAATACATCGCATAGAGTTCTTTTTTCACAATAATAATGTCAGACCATCGCTGCTCTCTGAGTTGGAGAAAAACTGATTGAACCGAGGAGAAACACAATCCAGTGGTTGTAGGTATGAGTTGTGGTCTGCCTTCATGAACTTTGCACAACAGGGTATCCTCAAATAGTATGGTGCCTTTCTGAACATAGAACCAGAGGGAACAAATTCTCTGAGCTTGCTTCCACCCTTGAGGTAATTGGTGTATCGATTGGATTCCAGGGCTTACTCCCACAGATAGAGTTTCTCCTAACTCCAACTCAAGGCTTCGCTTGATAATGCCTATATGAGAGACATCCAAGAGCGAGGTCACTAGGGCGATTTCTCCATTGCCAAAGTCAGTTGCCATGTAGTCATGGGAATTGCCAACCACCTCAATATCTTGCATGATTCCACACAATGTCTCTAAAAAGGAAGTGTGTTTGTGTGAGTGAAGGCACGAGACTTGATATTTCCCTTCCTCTTTCCAGTCGAAATACAATGGATAGAACCGCGAGTGTACAAAGCCATATCCACCTTTCTGGGGTTTGAGCAATTCTGTTGCTATCTCCTGTTTTATCAAACGAGAGGCTTTTGCAAGTGAAGAGAGGGGAAAACCATGGTTTGGGAGATTTTCATCCTGATGGTCGAGCTGCTCGATGATTTTTACCAAAACCGATTTCAATTCCTCGATTTCAATGGGTTTCTCGACATATTGCTCAACTTTCAAGGTAATTGCTGATTTTAAATACTCTTTGTCTGTATATCCACTGAGGAACACAATTTTACATCGAGGGTATTTGGCCCTGACATTCATGGCCAATTCAATCCCGTTCATGTGAGGCATTCGTACATCGGAAAGAAGAATATCTACTGGGAGTTCTTCCATTTTTTCTAGTGCATTCAATCCATCGGTGGCAGTAAATGATACGGCAAGGTTGAGATCTGCCCAAGGGACAAGATTTGAAAGACTTTCCCGTGTTATCCGTTCATCATCCACAATTCCCACCGTATGCTGCATGGATAGTTGACTCCTTTGACTTTGCTATCAGAAGATTTTCAAGATTATAGTACAATTCTTGCGGTTTTGCGTTAAAAGAATCAACCCTATACTAAGGACGTATTACAAAAGGACGGATGATCAACATCCGAATAGGAGGACTCATGAAAAAGGTATTTCTCGCATTGTTCGTGATTCTGCTCTGTGTATCCCCCGTTTTTGCAACGGGTAGCAAGGAAGCGGCAACCACTTCAACCCCCCAAAGTTCCCCAAAAAATGTTTGGGATGGAGACCCAGTTGACTTGAAAATGATGGTATTTCCTGCGACTGCAAACTATGAACGCATCAATGCAAATTTCCTGGCAGCAAATCCTGAGATTGACCGTAAGGTGAATATTGAGGTGCAGTTAGGTGGTAGTGGTGACGGGGACGTTGCGCAGAAACTCCGGCTTGCACTTGCTTCCGGGCAGAATATTCCTGACTTGATTCGTCTCAATTATACCCAGTTGCCCGAATTCGCAGAAGCCGGTGTGTTGGAAGACATCAGCGCCTACATCAAGCCGTATGAAGATTCCATCATCGATGCTGCAAAGACCGTGATGCAATACAAAGGCACTTATTATGCCTTTCCAAGGGAAATCAAACCCAAGGTATGGTTCTATCGCAAGGATATCTTCGATGCAGTGGGTATTGATCCCTACCAGGTGAAAACTCTCGATGAGTTCATCGCTGCTGGCGAGAAAATCCAGGCAAAGTACCCCAATGCGCATATGGAAAATTTCAATATTCCTGCTCGCAGTTACGATTTAATGATGCTTCTCAGTGGCACTGATGGCTCATTCTGCAGCGAGAAGGGTGAATATGACTTGGCCTCTGATCCCGATGTGAAATTGACCTTTGAACGTATCAAGAAATTGAATACATCCAAGGTGAACAGCACTGTCGCGGAATGGAGTGCAGACTGGAAACCCGCTTTCAATAGTGGAGAGTTGGTCAGTCAGCTTATTGGCGGTTGGTTCAAGACTGATTTTATGAATTTCGGACTTACCGAACAACAGGGCAAGTGGGCCATCGCTCCATGGCCGGAAGAAATCCGTTATGGTTCCGACGCTGGTGGAGCTATTTGGGTTGTTCCCAAGGCTTCCAAGAACAAGGAAGTTGCTGCATCCTATATTGCAAAGCTTTGTTTTGATCTGGATGCCTCGAAGATTATCTTTGATGAGACCGGTATCATACCAGCCCTCAAGACTGCAAAAGACGATCCGTACTTTAATGCTCCTCACAAGTTTTACGCTACGAGTCTTGGCCCTGTGAACTTTGAGACCCTGGGGTATCTGAAGGTTTATCCTTTCACCCCAGCCTCAACTCAGGAAATCACCATTGCCCTTCAGTATTTAGATGAGTACCTCAAGGGAAAGATGACCGTTGATGAAGCGCTTGCTGCAGCACAGAAAGATATGATCAACCAGATTGGCAATCCCTTCAAATAAGCAACAATGCTCCTTGGCCAGTGGGTTACTCTGGCCAAGGGGACTCTTCTCGGTTCCTGGAGATGTATTTCATGGCAATACGAATAAAAAATGGGATGAAAGGGGAGAGACAGTGGACTCCGTATTTGTTCATCCTGCCCTTTCTGGTTTCCTATGCATTATTTTTTATCTACCCCGCAGTCTATTCGCTGGCGTTGAGTTTTTTTCGGTACAAGGGTTATGGCAAAGCTTCTTTCATAGGTTTCAACAATTACAAGAATCTATTGACGTACCGCACGCTGTGGATGTGCTTGGGCAATACTCTGTTTTACTTCATTGCCAGCTTTATTCCTGTCATGATTGTTTCCTTCTCCCTCGCTCTGATTGTACGTTCAAAGCTGGTTCGTAAATGGCAAAGCCTATACAAGCCAATAATTTTCCTTCCTCAAGTGTGTGCAGTTGTTGCAAGCAGCCTATGTTTCAAGATAATTTTTGGTGATCGAGTGGGAGTTTTCAGCCAACTGGCCGGTCACCCGATTCCCTTCCTCTCCGATAACACTCTTATGAAATGGGTTGTAGTGGTACTCTTGACTTGGAGAGGCATCGGTTGGTACTTCATCATTTTTCTCTCGGGTTTGACGACAATCAGTGATGAAATTACTGAAGCTGCCACCATCGATGGTGCAGGCCCTATTGCAACAATATTCTCAATTGTAATTCCGATGATGAAACCAACCTTCATGCTTGCGTTCATCACCAATGCCATCGGTTCATTGAAAATTTATACGGAACCGAATCTGCTGCTTGCGTTGAACTACGATCCACCGATGCAAGTAGCCCCATACATCAACCTCATCATCAACAGCATGGGCGGCGGGCAGTTCGGTATGGCAAGCGCAGCGGGCTGGATTCTTGTTGTGGTCATTCTGATTCTGACTCTTTTTCAGTTGAATTTGTTTCAAGGAGATGAATGATGAGAAAGCCACATCCAACCACGATTCTGATGCATGTTATTCTTATCCTTGTCTGTTTACTTCTGCTCTATCCTGTTTTCGTTATGGTGGCAGGTTCACTCAAGACTGCCGAGGAGTTGGCCTTGAATGCATCTGGGCTGCCAAAGACTCCTGTATTGGAAAATTTCAGACGATTATTCAATTTCAACTCAGGTTTGATAATCCGTACATACGCAAACAGTATATTTGTTGCCACATCCTATACAGGCTTGGTGGTTGCCGTGGCATCGCTGGCGGGTTTCGCATTTGCGAAATTCCGCTTTTGGGGAAGGGATGTTCTGTTTCTCTTGCTCTTGATTACCATGATGATTCCCGTTGAATTGAATATTACTCCGTTGTATCTCTTTTTCTCCCGTCTTGGATGGCTCAATACCTACAGGGTGCAGATAATACCTGGAATTGCCAATGTGTTTTCTCTATTTTTGATGCGCCAGTATATGGTGACCATTCCCGATTCCCTAATAGAAGCTGCGCGTATCGATAGTGCGGGTGATTTCTTCATTTTCAGAAAAATCATAATTCCCGTCTCGGTACCAGCCATTGGAGCTTTGGCAATCCTTCAATTTCTCAGCAAGTGGAACGAATTGCTATTCCCCAAAATCATGCTTACCAAAGAACGCTTGATGCCCATCATGGTAATACTCCCTACTCTCAATGAGATTGACTCGGCAAGGAGTGTACCTTGGGAATTGGTATTGGCAGGGTGCACCCTGGTCACTCTACCCTTGATTATTGTGTTTTTAATATTCCAGGATAAGTTTTTATCCAGTGTTACATTAGGTGCTGTCAAAGGTTGATGAGTGAGGAAAAGCTGATGAGAATTGACGATTTGAAAACGAAGATTGCCCAAGGGAAACTGGTTAAGGGGGTCTTCATTACGATGGCTGACAGTGTATCCAGTGAGATGGCTGGGTATTGTGGATATGACTATGTCTGGATAGATGCTGAGCATGGGGCCCTTGATCGTCAGGAAATATTGGCTCATATCCGTGCTGCCCAAGGCACTGGTTGTTGCGCTTTTGTACGTGTCAGGGTAGTTGATCCTTCCTTGATGAAAGCAATCTTGGATATGGGGCCTGATGGAGTCATTTTCCCCTTCTGCGACAATGCAGAGATAGCCCGTTTGGCAATCGCCTCCTGTGCGTATCCTGACAGCGCATTACATGGCATTCGGGGGCAAGGACCGGTAAGGGCAATAAGGTACGGCTTGGACGATGAAGGTACATATTTGGAGCATGCATACGAAAAAGTTTTAAAAATTCTCCAAATTGAGACGATTGAGGGGTATGAGAACCTTAAGCAGATCATCGAGGTTCCCGGTATCGATTCCCTGTTCATTGGTGCTGCAGACCTCAGTCGAAGTATTGCGGGTAGTGAGAAGCACTATGATTTGTCCACAGTGTATGATGAAATTTGCCATCAGGTACGGCAAGCTGGGTTGTTGCTTGGAGCTGCCATCGGGCCTACTCTGTCCGATGCCAGGAAGGTGATGTCCAAGGGTGTTCAATGGGTTGTCTTCGGACAGGATTCCCGTATTCTGGCAGAAGGGCTGAATGCCAACCTTAAAGCATTGGAAGGGGTGTGATTTGCGTATGAAATATGTTCCTTTTCCTGGCCGTTATGAATCGATTCCATACGAGAGATGTGGGAACAGTGGTCTTCTCTTGAGCCGACTCAGTCTGGGGCTTTGGCACAATTTTGGATCAGATTCAGATTTCGAAAATTGCCGCGATTTGGTGCTCGGCTGTTTTGACCGTGGAATAACCCATTTTGATTTGGCAAACAACTATGGGCCCCCTCCAGGGAGTGCTGAATCGGTATTCGGCAAAATCTTGAAACAAGATTTGGGCGATTGTAGGGACGAATTGGTCATATCCACCAAGGCAGGGTACCATATGTGGGGAGGCCCATATGGGGAATGGGGGAGCAGGAAACATCTTTTCTCTAGTTTGGAACAAAGTCTGAAGCGAATTGGATTGGACTATGTGGATATTTTTTATCATCATCGGCCAGATCCGAATACGCCCCTTGAGGAGACTGCTCGTGCCCTATCTGATATTGTGCTGGCAGGGAAAGCCCTGTACATAGGCATTAGTAACTATGATGTTACTCAAACTGAGAAAATCTCCCAGCTTTTAGCTCAATCAGGGACTCCGTGTCTCATCCACCAGTTTAAATATTCAATGCTTACAAGGCAGAATGAGGAGCTTCTCCCAGTCCTTCTGGACAAGGGTATAGGAGGTATCGCCTTTTCTCCCTTGGCTCAAGGATTGCTTACCGGCAAATACCAGAAGGGAATTCCTTCTGATTCCCGCGCCGCAGGAAACAGTGTATTTCTCAAGCCCGAATCAATCAAATCGGGGTTGCTCGGAGTGATTGATGAGCTGGGCATCATAGCGAAGGCGCGTAATCAAAATTTAGCCCAATTGGCGCTGTCCTGGATTCTCAAGGAACCAGCAATAACCAGTGTCATCATAGGAGCAAGTAAACTATCACAGGTTGATGACAATCTGAAGTCCTTTGATAACCTAGTCTTTTCTGACGGTGAATCCAGCACTATTGATCAAATTCTGTCCAAGGTATTAGGAAATGAGTGAGACAATTGGATTCTTTACCATTCCAGGTGAATCGGGGTATGAAGATTTAACCTTGAATTTAGCGAAACGATGGGGTGCGGACTGCGTGCGTGATTGCGATGGTACCAAGCTTTCAGATCAAATCCTTAACTCTGGCATGCAGGTGTATTCCACTCTTTGCATCATCCGAGAACACAATGAATATGTTAGGAAGCATCCCGAGCATCAGCAACAGGTTTTCTTGGAAAGTAAGCGCATTCTCTGCACCGGATCATCTGTTTGCCTTCCCTTGCTCGATGGATACTTCAAAAAGCAGTTCCAAGTCAATGAAAGCGTGGATTCCCTGAGGTATTGGCAAGTGTTTGACCGGACAAGCCAGAAGGAAATCCCTTCTTCGGATTGGAAGTATGATTCGCTCTCTCAGTCTGTATTGGTCTCAAACCCTCATGCGTTCCATGAATATTCAGTCGATTTTATGGCTTACAGGATTTGGGAAGAAATCAACATGTATAACCATGTGACCAATGACTGGAACAATGAACCTTTGAGACAACTTGATCCGAGGTATCCTGAGGTTCGGGAATATTTATTACAATGGCTGGACGCATGGTGCAATTCCCATCGTGAGACATCAATCGTTCGATTTACATCCTTGTTCTATAACTTCGTCTGGATTTGGGGTGATGATGAGAATAACAGGCACCTCTTTACCGATTGGTCGTCCTATGATTTTACAGTAAGCCCGTTGGCCCTCGATCAATTTGTCTCTCGTTTCGGCTATTCTCTCTCAGCTGAGGATTTCATCAATAGTGGGCTTCGGAATCCATCCCATGTTGCGTGGGAGGGGAAGATGATGGATTACCTTGATTTCACCAACCAGTTCGTCTCGAGCTTTGCCAAAGAGCTGGTTGATGTAGTACACCGATATGGGAAAAAGGCATACGTATTCTATGACGATAGTTGGGTAGGTATGGAACCTTATGGACACCGGTTCTCTTCCATTGGGTTTGACGGAATAATCAAGTGTGTATTTTCAGCATTTGAAACCAGGATGTGTGCTGGTGTTGAAGGTCCGGATGTGCATGAGATACGATTACATCCCTATCTTTTCCCCGTTGGTCTAGGAGGCAGTCCTACCTTTACAGATGGAGGAAATCCTGCCTTGGATGCCCAAAAGTATTGGGTACAAATCCGTAGGGCCTTGTTACGTTCTCCTGTACAACGTATTGGCTTGGGTGGATATCTGCACCTGACTGAAGGTTACCCGGATTTTGTGGATTGCATTACTGGTATAGCTGATGAATTCAGGATGATTAAAGACTTGCATCAATGCGACTCTCCTCTGGTATACAGGCCAAGAATCGCAATACTTTCCAAGTGGGGGAAACTCCGAAGCTGGACCTGTGGAGGACACTTTCATGAACATCCTGACCTTGATTTGTTGAATATCCTGGAGAGTCTGGCAGGCTTGCCTTTTGAAATTTGTTTCTTAGGATTTGATGAACTAAGCCTCGACCTTTTGGATGATATTGATGTTATTATCAATGCTGGTATCGCGACGAGCAGTTGGAGTGGAGGAAACGCATGGTGTTCTGATACTGTGGTGGAAATACTCAATCGTTGGGTATGGAAGGGTGGTACGTATCTTGCAGTAAATGAAGCATCTGCTTTCCCTGGTTGTGATACTGGTCTGCGCATGGCTCCGGTTTTAGGTCTCATCCTAGATGATGGAAGCAGGCTTTGCCATGGGAGATGGCCAATTTGTGAAGCAAGACAATATACCACGTTGTTTGGGAATGCCTCTCTCTTTGGGAAGTCCAATATTTTGATTCTTGACTCTGAAACAGAAATCATCAAAGCGGAGGAGGGGCGTATTGTTGCTGCAAGCCGTTCCTTTGGAGCAGGTCGGGGTGTATACCTTTCAGAATTCAGATATACAGCAGCAAACACAAAGATGCTTGAGAGGCTACTTCTCTGGTGTTGTACGAATGAAGTTCATCAAGCGTTTAGTTGTGATTGCGATGATGTTTCTCTGACGTATTTTGTGAATAAGAAGATATTAGTGCTTTCCAATACGAGTAATAATGAGAAGAGTGTTCATTGTGAAACGCCTTATGGTCTCATCATCGAAACTATAGAACCTTTTGGTATGGTAATTATGGCTAAAGGTGAATCAAACGTATTCTCTTGATTATTCTGTAATGCTCTAGTCAAAGGGCTCACAGTAGACTGGATTGATGAATTTTTAGGGTGTTGAGCAATCAGTAAATATATAATGAGAATGTCATAGAACTGAGACTCCGTGATTCTGGCCACCTTGGATTCTGTCTTGAGCCTTCTTTTGAGACGTTATCCAAAAAAAAGCAAACCCTTTGTTATAAAAGGTTTGCCTATAGTGCCCAGAAGAAGACTCGAACTTCCACGAGTGTGACCCCGCTAGGACCTGAACCTAGTGCGTCTACCAATTCCGCCATCTGGGCGCAGGCACAACTATAAAGTATTTATTTGGATTGTGTCAACACGGTATTTCAGAAATTAGGACACTGGCTTGGGCAATAATTGCATCTCCGCTTCCGAGTTCACCAAGTATTGTCTCAGCAGTCTTTGCCTTCACCGAGACTTTATTCAGCTCAAGCTGCAGTGCTTTTGCGAGGTTGGCCCTGATGGCATCGATATGTTCCCGAAGTTTGGGTTTCTGGAGAATAATGGTCGTATCAAGATTGACGATGTGGTAGGGTGGGAGATCCTGCTCAAGTACCTCCTTGAGTAGGTCTATGCTATTGGAGTCTTTATACTTTGGGTCGGAGTCGGGGAAGTGTGAACCGATATCACCTTTTGCCAAGGCACCAAGCAGGGCGTCGATGATAGCATGGATCAGGACATCGCCATCGCTGTGGGCTATTTCGCCTTTCTCGCTGGGAATTATTACTCCACCGAGGATGAGTTTTCTCCCTGGGCCCAGCCGGTGTACGTCCCACCCGGTTCCAATTCTCATAGACCAGCCTGCTCCCTTTTCGCCTCATCCATTGCCTGGTGAAGCAGCCTCGCAGCCTTTGCGCTGCGCTTTCCTTCTTCAAGGTTCTTCAGATATTGTTCAATCTGGACCTCGGCATCAGGGATGTCATCCATGTAGGTAATCTTGCGATTCTCCCGTTCCCCTTCGCAAATCCCCACCGAAAGGCCGAAATCGGTGAAAATCTGGGTATCATCAATGTAATCGGAGGCTTTGTTTCGTGCTTGCTGGTGGGCCTCCCAAATTTCAGGGTACTTGAATATCTGGGGAGTCTGAACACCCACGGCATGGGTTCTGTCTATATGGTGGGTAAGCATACCGTTGTCATCGATGATCTTCAGGGCATCGGTGGCGGGGAGGGCGGGAACCGCCCCCTTGAACACCTTTGCAGTAGCCAAGGTGCGGATGATCAACTCGGGGCTTACAAAGCAGCGGGCTCCATCGTGTATTGCTACAAATTCTGCATCAAGGGCCATGGTGGAGAGAAACCTCAGTGCCTCGTATACCGACTCCTGCCGACTCTTTCCGCCCTTTACCAGGATAAGGGGGACGAAATTCTGATGCAGCAAGTCCTCCAATGCAACAGCACACTGGTCCTCCATCCCCTGTGGATAGGTGACCAGAATGGCGGCACAGTTTGGAACTTGGAGAAAAGGAGCAATGGAGCGGTAGAGAACCGTGTGGCCATCGATGGACAGGTACTCCTTCTTGACACCGAGTTCCTTGCTTGCATTGAACCGTTCGCTGCTGCCTGCAGCGGTTACTATCACCACGTGTTTAGGAAAAGCCATGTTATTTCTCCAATCGGGAGAATACGAGCAACTCGATCTCCTTTTTGTCTTTTTTCAAAGAGAAAGAAGTCTCATCGATTAAAAGTCGCAAGGCATTATCGTAAAGCTTGCGTTCCTGAACCGGCAGCTCCTTGATCTTGCTGCGGTGATAGAGTGCCTGGACAACTTTTGCGATGGAGGCGATGGAACCCTGCTTGAGCAGGTCGACATTCATCTGATAGCGGGCCTTCCAGTCCACCGGCATAGGTTCATACTTGCTGGAGATGGAATCGATTGCCGCCTGGGCTTCTTTTTGCTCAACGATGGGTCGGATACCCATCTCTTTTGATTTTTCCACAGGAATCATAACCGTCATGTCTGAAATATCAAGGTAGATGACGTAATACATCGTCACCGCACCTCGGAACGTTCGCTCTTCGATGCGTTTGATGACGCCTACACCTTGAAGAGGATACACTACGTGTTCCCCAACGGCAAATTGTACTTTTTCCTGCGGTAAATTCATAGCACAAGTATATCCGATTTTTTGGCTTTCAACAAGGCGAGCTGAAGGGAAACTCATCCTGCCTCCAGATAGCCAATAGAGGACAAAATGCAGTATAGTCGAAGTATGAAACAGAATACACGACGATGCGGTGTGCTGATGCACCCTACATCATTACCATCGAAACACGGAATTGGATCACTTGGCGATGAAGCCTTTCAGTTCCTTGATCTCCTGAAAAAAACATCGGTCAGATTGTGGCAGATTCTTCCCCTAGGCCCAACCGGGTATGGTGACTCTCCCTATGCCGCCCGTTCCTCCTTTGCAGGCAATGAACTGCTCATCGACTTGAAGAGCCTTGCCTATGACGGGTATTTGGACGTTGAGGATGTATTTTACAACCCGGATTTCCCCTCCGACCGGGTCGATTACGGCATGGTACGATCCTTCAAGGAACCCTTGTTGGAGAAGGCAGCCCAAGAGTTTCTTGCACATGCCGAGCCTGACGAACTGTCAGCCTACCAGAACTTTGTCTCTGAGAATGCCTGGTGGCTTGACGATTACGCCCTGTATCAGGTGCTCTGCAGACATTACAACGACTCCCGTTGGTTTGAAATATGGCCTGAAGAGCTCAGGTTACGAAAAGCAGCAGCCTTGAAAAAGGCTCAAAAAGAGTTCTCCAGCCACATTGAGATCATCAAGATCCAGCAGTACTTCTTCTTCACCCAATGGCAGAAAGTAAAGAGCTATGCCAACACGCACGGCATTCAGATCATCGGTGACATACCCATATTTGTCGCACCGGACAGTGTGGATGCATGGGCAAACCGTCACCTGCTCAAGATTGACAAGGACGGCAGGCAGACCGTTTCCAGCGGTGTGCCGCCTGATGCGTTTTCCGATGACGGACAGCTGTGGGGTAATCCCGTCTATGACTGGGAAGCCCATCGGAAGGAGGGCTTTTCCTGGTGGATCAAGCGAATCCAGAAAACCTTGGAGACCTGTGACATTGTACGCATAGACCACTTCCGTGGTTTTGCCGCATATTGGGAAGTTCCCCAAGGTGAAAAAACCGCGATGAACGGCACCTGGGTTGAAGCTCCGGGCAAGGAGCTGTTTGTTGCCCTCAAGCAGGCACTGGGCAATGATCTTCCCATCATTGCAGAGGATCTGGGAGTAATAACCGAGGACGTCGAGGATCTCAGGGACTCAAACAACTTCCCCGGCATGAAAATCCTTCAGTTTGCCTTCAACGTGGAAGGCGGGAAGCTGGATGCCTCCAATGCATACCTTCCCCACAACTGTGTATACAACAGTGTCATCTATACCGGGACGCATGACAACAACACCACACGCGGCTGGTATGATGCCATGGACGGGGCGGGCAAGGATGTGGTCCGGCGATATCTTGAGTGTCCCGACGACCAGGTGGTCTGGCAGATGATCCGACAGATGCTCCTCAGCTGTTCCAAGGATGCAATACTGCCCATGCAGGATTGGTTGGAACTCGGAGCCGAGGGGCGGATGAACATTCCCTCCACCTGCGGCCAGAGCAATTGGAGCTGGCGGGCCAGGAGCCTGCACCTCGAGCCCTGGAGAATCGACCGGTTGCGCTCTTTGATTGAGCTCAGCGGACGCTAGAGCAACGAGACGACATGGGAGAGCAGGCTGACCAGATCGGCCTGCTCGCATGTTCTTGCAAGCTCTGCCAGGACGGCATGGTTGTATGGGACACCCTTCAGGATGCCGACAGCCCTGTCGACAATGGAAGTATCGAGGGCATCGGTGAACATCCTCACTTCACTGATGAGACCTTTTTCCACCTGCAAATGCAGGCTTGCCTCACCCCAGTCGAACCGGTGGGTAAAGAAGTGGGTGAACTGAGGAGTCTTCTCAAGAATCACCGAAAGATCTCCAAACCGTCGATAGTTCGCTTGGGCTTCAGGAATCGCAGCACAGTCGATGGCGGTAACCTCAGTTTTTCCGTACGCCGCATTGAAGGCTTCGATGAGGGATGTCTCCACCATCTCGTTGGTGATGTCTTCTCTCCCTTCCTTCAGGTTTCCCACACGGGAGGCAACGGACCTCACCGCTTTGGAAGCCAGCTTCGTCGAGCTGGGGGTGAGGTAGTTGCTCATCACCGAGAGGTCGCTGCTGACCAGAAGCGTCCCATGGTGGCAGAACTTGGTGGCTGTGGTCTGAAACGCATTGCCGGATATCTTTTTCCCGTCGAGCAGGATGTCGTTGCGCCCTGAAAGTTCACAATGCAATCCAAGGTTTGCAAGCGCCTTGAGGACCAAGGAAAAATTCTCCTCCTTGGTGTTGGTCTCCTTGTTCCCGATCAAGGTGAAGCAGAGATTTCCCCGGTCGTGATACACTGCACCTCCACCGCTCTGGCGGCGCACCAGCTGTACATTGTGTTCCTCCATATTCTTCAGATTGCACTCTGAGAATGGATTCTGATAACGCCCGATGACAATGCAGGGATCGTTCACCCACAAAAAAAGAATGTGGTCATACTCAAGGGTGAGCATGTATGCCTCCCCTGCCAGATTTGCTGCACAGTCATGGGATGTAGCCAGGTATATTGCATTCTTCATGTCCCAACTCTACCTTCTAACCCCATGGCTATGCTATACTCACCTGTATGAATATCATCCTTTTTAAGGCGCTTTCTGCACAGAATGAGCTTTCCATGCAGGACCCGCGGGCCCAACACATCTGTAAAATCCTTCGGCTCAAGGAGGGTGAAAGCTTTCAGGCCGGCATCATCAATGTGGGTAAGGGAACCGCGACCCTTACCGATTTGGGAAAAGAGCACATACGTTTTGACTTCGTGCTGGAGGACACGCAAAGCGCCCATCTGTACCCGGTGACCTTGTTGGTCTCCCAGGTAAGGCCCATCTGCATGCGCAGGATCCTACGCGAAGCGGTGAGCCTGGGAGTTCAGACGATCATCCTTTGCACTACACAGACCGGCGAGAAATCCTACGCCCAGGCGACGCTGTACACCAGCGGTGAATATCGCTCCATCCTGCTCGACGGAGCGATGCAGAGCGGCAAGTGCGGAGTCAGCGAGGTGCAGTTCGCCCCCTCGGTCGCCTCGGCGATGAAGCTGCTCGATGAAACCAGCCAACGCATTGTTTTGGACAATGTACGTGAGGGCTCCAGTCTCGCTCATGCGACAATTACTGCTGCTTCGGTGGTGCTCGCCATCGGCGGCGAGCGGGGGTTCACCGATGAGGAGAGGTCTGTCTTCGAGAGCAACGGCTTCTCATTTGCCGCACTCGGAAGCAGAATCCTCCGCACCGAAACCGCCTGCAGTGCCGGTCTGGCCGTCCTGCTTGGCCGGATGGGCTTGCTCTAGACGGCCCGAGCAGGCATAATACTCAGACTTGTTGATAGGAGAGAGAGACATGGCACATTGCATCGTAGCAGAAGCTGAAGAGATTCTGGACAAGGAGTTCCCTGTTCTGGACCATGGATTTGTCCGGCTTGTAGATTATCTGGGCAGTGATGAACGGATTGTGCAAAGTGCGCGTGTCTCCTACGGCAGCGGGACAAAAACCTACCGGCAGGACAAGGGCCTTATCAGCTACCTGCTGCGCAATGACCATACATCGCCGTTTGAGCAGGTTAACTTCACCTTCCATGTGAAAATGCCCATTTTTGTCGCCCGCCAGTGGATTCGCCACCGAACAGGAAGGGTGAATGAGATCAGCGGCCGTTACAGTGTCATGAGCGACGAGTGCTATCTGCCCGACAGGGAGCATATCAACTTCCAAAGTGAGGACAACAAGCAGGGGCGAACCGATCAGGCGGTCTCTGCCGAGTTGGCCGATGAAGTGTTGGCATTGCTCAGCGAGGACCAGAAGCGCAGCTATGAAACCTATCAGAAGTTGCTTGACCTGGGCATCGCCCGTGAGCTTGCCCGGGTGGACCTGCCGTTGAGCCTCTATACCGAATGGTACTGGCAGATGGATTTGCACAACCTCTTCCACTTCCTGCAGCTCAGGCTCGACAGCCATGCACAGTACGAAATAAGAGTGTACGCCCAAACCATCCTGGAAATGGTTCGCTTGGTCTGTCCCATGGCGACCGAAGCCTTTGAAGAGTATAAGCTTGGCGGAAAGCTCTTCAGCAGGAGTGAGCTGGATGCCGTGAAAGCCATGCTCAAGGGTGAGGAGAATCCACTGAAGGGCAGGGCGCTGGAGCTCTTCGAGCAAAAACTGAACTAACCTTGCAGATTCCTGTTTCTCCATGCTTGCAGACAGTCCTGATATGATTGCTTCATTGCGCGTTCGAAGGCAGCATCGTTCTCATAGCTGAATCCGAATGTCGGCTCCCACAAGCTTGGGTCCTCCATGCAGAGGTAGAAAAAGGGAGAACCCTGCTTCCATGAGGAGGGAACCTCGTTGTATGCAAAGCTGAACATCTCTTGTTTCACCTCCAATGGATAGGTGTATTTGCCAGCACTGAGGGTAAGGTCCATATCGGTTACCCTTGTTTCATATGCACCAGTGCGAAGCGTGCGCAATACCGCCTTGGTGAAAGTCAGTGTTCCCAGGGAGAACATCATCAGCTCATCAGGCCGAAACGATGTGGTGACCTGGTTGATCAAGGTGCCGTATTCTTCCTGCCAACCATCAAAGTAGACCATGGGATGAAGGTGAAAGCCGATGATCCTTCCCTTGTCCCTTGCTCGCTTGGCAGCATCGATGCGCTGCTCGAGGGTGGCGGTGAGGTGCTCCTCCTTCTCAATGATCGTCGGTGCATTCAAGGACCAAGTGGAAACGATATTCAAAGGCAGATTGAGATTCAGATAGTCGCTTCGATGACTCTTGGTCTTCAATTCGATGACAAGATCGGGATACCGTTGTGCAAGGAGTGCAAGGGCATCGAGTGTACCGTAGTCATTCCCCCACAGAAGGGAGTCGCTGCTCTGACCGGTTCCTATGTGCCAGCAATCCTGATCTAAAACCAGTTCTCCAAGCCTCTGCTTCAAGTTCTGCACCACCTTGATCTCATGGCTGTTGTAGAAGGATTGGATGGAGCAATAGCTGCAGCCGAAAGCACATTGCTGTACTGCATCGAGGGTCTTCAGGTTGCAGCAACGTGTTTTTTCTCCATCCACAGGACAGGGACAGCGCCCCATCAAGGTGCTTGATGAGACGAAAAGGCTTTGGTATGTATCCGCAAGACGCTCGGAAGGGAAGAAGTCGCTGTAGGAGGTGGGTTTTACCCGTTCGGCTTCCATCCGCCGCAGATGATCTGCAAGCAAGGCTTGGGAGCGGTGCTTGCCTGCCATATGGGAACAGCCATCCTCATCCATCCACCGTTTCAACGGACCGAGCTTCCACATGGCCAGGTCGGCACAACTCTCGACCAGTTGCCGCTGTTGTTGGTATGAGAAGTGGTAACGACTGTCGAGATCTGTAAGGTAGTGCTGCTCCGATAGTGGCAGATGTGCAAAGAGGGGGTGTTCCATGGCCGGTATTGTATCGGGTGTGGATTGCCAAAACAAGGGGAGCTGGCTATGCTCTTACCTGTATGAAGAAGAAACCACAAGAGCAGACAGTGTATCAGACCGAGAGTGAGGTGGAAAGCTTCGGAAGTGTTGTTTCCGAAGGCGGGGGGCCATCCCAACAGGCCAAGGACCTGCCGCACAACAGCGGTGTCTACCTTATGAAGGACAGCAAGGATACCATTATCTATGTGGGCAAGGCCAAGGATCTGCGCAAGCGCGTCACCAGCTATTTCCTTGCCAACCGGAGTCCCAAGACTGCTGCCTTGGTTTCTAAAATCGCCCGCATCGAGCATATCATCACCGGAAACGAATATGAGGCTTTGGTGCTGGAGAACAACCTGATCAAAAAGTACTCACCCCGGTACAATATCTCGCTGAAGGACGGCAAGAGCTATCCGATCATCCGAATCACCAATGAGCCTTTCCCCAAGGTCTTCAAGACCAGAAGATTCATTGACGACGGTTCAACGTACTACGGACCCTATCCTGATGCCGGGAAGCTCGAACTCTACCTTGATCTGATCGCCAAGCTCTTTCCTCTCAGGCGCTGTGGCACTCCGCTGAAGAAGCGCGACAAACCGTGTCTTTACTATCATATCGGTCTCTGCCTCGGTCCGTGTGCAGGCCTTGTGAGCGTCGAAGAGTACAACAAATCCATAACTGCAGTGAAAAACCTATTGGAAGGAAAAACTGAAGCGCTCCTTGCGGGTCTCGAAGAGGAGATGCAACGGGCAAGCAAAGCGCTGAACTTCGAAGAAGCGGTGGTCAAGCGGGACCAGATCGCCGCCATCAGGGCGGTGGAGACAGGTCAGCAGGTGCAGGATTTCTCGCAGGAAAGCCGCGATTATGCAGCGATCGAGATGCGTGGGCCCCTGTGTACCATCAGTCTCATGCAGATGCGAAGCGGCCAGCTTATCGGTCGTGCCCTCTACCGGGCGGAGACGTTCGGTGATGAGACCGAGACACTGCTCAACTTTCTTGTGCAGTATTATGCCGATGGCTTGAAACTTCCGCAATTCCTCTATGTCACCCACGAAATAGATGTGAATCTCATCCGGCGCTACTTCAGCGAGCAGCTCGGCGGCAGACTGGAAGTCTCTCTTCCCTTGGATGGCAAACACTTCAGGATATTGCGGATGGCCAGGGAGAATGCCGTCAGGGATGTGGAGAAACGACTGAAGAGCAGGGACAACACCAAGGCCCTGGACGACCTAGCCGAGGTATTGGGACTCGGCGCCCCGCCTGCTTTGATCGAAGGTTTCGACATCGCCCACCTTGCAGGCAAATATACCGTAGCCTCGCTCATCTCCTTTCGGGATGGAAATCCTGACAAGCCCAACTATCGCAGGTACAACATCAAGAGTCTGGAAGGGAAAATCGACGATTATGAATCCATCAGGGAGGCTGTCGCCCGCAGGTATACCAAGATTCTCAACGAGAACCTGCAGAGGCCCGACCTGCTGATCATTGATGGAGGCAAGGGGCAGGTCAATGCAGCCAGACAGATCCTGGATGACTTGGGAATGTTCGAGATTCCCATCATCGGGCTGGCCGAGGAGTACGAGACCATCGTATTTGATGACGATCGCGATGATCTGCAACTTCCCGAAGATCATGAGGCCCTGCGACTGGTAATGGCGGTGCGGGATGAGTGCCACCGCTTCGCAACCAGTGCCAACCAAGCCTCCCGCAGCAAGGAAGCCTCCTTCCGCGTTCTCGAATCGGTTCAGGGTATAGGGAAGAAGCGCAGCGAGCAACTGATGAAGCAGTACGGAAGCCTGGATGTACTGTTGTCCAAGAAAGCCGAAGAGCTGGCAGCAGAAGCTTCCCTTCCCCTTGCCGTCGCCCAACGACTGCTCAAACAGCTGACGCTTTAAAAGGAGGCGAAAGAGGCTTGATGAAGTGCTTTCCCCTTGCCCTTGATGATTCGGTAGAGCAGTCGTTCCAAGAGCAGGGGAGTCAGTTCATTGCTTGCTTCCTTCACTTGGATATCAGCTTCAGACAAGGCCGTAATAATGAGCCGTACTGAAGCAAGGTCGAACAGGCGAACGGCATCATGGTAGGTTGTCCTGTCTTTCGGCTTGCGGATGGGGGATGGCTTGCCTTGCACATTCGCCTTTGAGAAGGCTTCAGACTCCGAACCACCCGCGCTTATCTCTTCTGCAATCGAAAGCAGCCGTCTGAATTGCCAGAGCAAGCCGTTGACCAGGAGAATCGGGGTTTGGCTGTCTCCGCTCCCTAGCATTGCCGAGAGGCTTTTCAGGCTCTGTTTCAAGTCGGCACGGGCGATGAGAGGGAAGAGGGTGAAAGCGTCCTCCTGCCGGCTGTGGTGGATATAGGTCTGTACATCTTCCTCGCCGATAGGTCGTCCTTTCTCCCCGATCTGCCAAAAGAGGCCCAACTGATTGCAGATGGTTCTCAGCTCCTGGGTATTGTCCTCGGTCAAGTCCATCAACAGGTCGACGGCATCGCTTGTGATCGAAAGTCCCATTCTTCGGAAATGATTGCGTATCCACTCCGCCTTCTGCGATTCCAAGAGGTCGTAGAAAATTTTTGTATTCTGCTTGGGAACCAGTTTCATGATTTTCTGGGAAATCGAGAGCTCGCTGGAGACGATGACCAGCGTTGCCGTATCGACCGGATGGGCCAGATAATCGGCGATGGCTTGGGCCAAGGAGGCACTCGCACTTTCGGCCTGGCCGAGTATGACAAGGCGGTAATCGCTGAACAGCGAGTTGTTGTTCAGGACGGTGAACATCTCTCCGTTCTCTGTCTCGAACGGGTAAAACCGTGCAAGTTCAATCTCATTGCCGTACTCGCTGCGAAGCCGAGAGCGGATATCCTTCAGTTCTTGTTCTTTCGCCCCGGCTTCAGGTCCGAGGAGCAGGTAGGCCCGTTCGCTCATGCGTAGGTGCGAATCAGCAAGAAAAGCTTGCCGTGGATCTTGCACGAGCGGGTGATGATCGGGCCCATGGAGGAGTTGGCGGGTCTCAATTCGATATAGCCGTTGGAAGGATAGTATGCCTTCAGGGTTATCCCGGGTTCGTCCTCGCCGATGGTTGCGGCGATGATTTCACCGGTGTCGGCGACATCGCACTTCTTGATGATGGCTATGTCGCCGTCATAGATTCCCTCCTCGATCATACTCTCTCCGCGTACTTTCAACGCAAAATAGGTATTACGGGTGTTCTTGAGCATGGTTGCCGGCAGGTTGAGCATATACTCGGTGTTCTCTTCGCTCATCAGCGGCGTGCCGGCGGCAATGGATCCGATGAGGGGAACCTGGATCATCTCCTCGCGTGGAAAAAACTCCTGACCGATAACCTCGATCGATCGGGAGATTCCCCCGGTAGTCTTGATGACCTGCTTGGCCTCAAGTGCTTTCAAATGGTCATGGGCAGCTTTGACCGAGAATTTAAAATGGTCTGCGATATCCCTGACCGAGGGTGCATAGTTGTTTTGTTTGATAAAGGTGCTGATAAAGGAAGCAACATCCTTTTGCCGCTGGGTTAGCTCGCGCATTACTTACTCCTCAAACCTGTTCTCGAACAGCGATTGAATGGCATCGGCCATTTGCTGCTCGTCCGGACCATCACAGGTCATGACGATGGTGCTTTGATGGGTTGCCCCAAGGGTTATGATACCCATGATGGACTTGCCATTGATTTTCATGTTTTCCTTCTCAAGGTAGAGTTCGCTCTCATATTTGTTTGCCAGTTTGACAATCGAAGCTGCCGGCCTGGCATGGATGCCCGCCCTGTTGAAGACTTTCAATTCCCTGGTGACCATCAAAATGTCTCCTCGTTTATATAGTACATCTTACGTGCTGATTCACTCTCAAGCCATTTGAGAACGCTTTGGTCGAACTCCTTGGCAGAGTAATAGCCGAGCTTTTTCAGCCGCTCGTTTCGTGCTGCAGTCTCGATGATGACCGGGATGTTTCTTCCCGGCTTCACGGGAATGACCACCTTTGGAATGGAGATTCCCAGGTAGGTATCCTCCATGGTGGCCTCACCGACGCGGTCGTAGTTTTTTTTGGCATCCCAAGGCTCGAGATGAATGGCCAGCTGAACCTGCTTGCGGTCCCGGATAGCCCCGACACCGTAGAGGTTGGCCAAATTGATGATTCCCAAGCCCCTGATCTCCATATGGTGGGCCAGCAGGGGGTTTTCTCCCATGCCGATCAAGTAGTTGTCACTGATGTTTCTCAGCTTGACCGTGTCATCGCTGATCAAGCGATGGCCCCGCTCGATGAGTTCCAAAGCCGTCTCGCTCTTGCCGACCCCGCTTTCGCCGGTGATCAACACACCGATGCCATACACCTCAACGAACACTCCATGGATGGTTTGAGTAGGGGCGAAAACCTCGTCGAGGGTTTGGTAGAGTCTTCGAGAAAAGTCGGAGGAGATGAGGTTTGTCTTCAGGATGGCCGTCCCGGTCTCCTCGGCAAGCTCTATGAGTTTCGTACTGGGTTTGCCATCGTCGCAGAATACAAAGCAAGGGATGTCGTAGCTGAAAAGTTTCTCTATGCTGGCAAAATTGAGTTCACTCTCAAGTTTTTCCAAGTAAACCTGTTCTCCCCGTCCGAGGACCTGAATTGAATTGTTGCTGAACTCCTCGAAAAATCCAGAGAGAGGAAGGCCGGGACGGCTGATCTTACTCGTGGTAATTTTTTTGGATAGACCGGTTCTGCCGGCCATGCAGCTCAACCTCAGATGATTGTGTTCCTTCAAATCCAGATCCAACAGGTCCAGAACGGTAAAATCAGGCATGTCGAACTCCTCTTCAGTACCTCGTGCAAGTACTTTTTTACTATACAATTGTTGGTGCTCTTTCGCAAGTGCAAAGATTGGGCAGTAGTATAATACTAGGATTTCAGCAGCTCTTTCGGAAATATTTAAATACTTGTAATAAAAATAAATAAAAATTTATATATCGTGGGAAACTTTGTTCTTTACAATTGTCCATTGACGATTGGCCCGCCAAGCCTTATCCTTAGAGTATGACCATAGTCAAAGGAGGGCTTATGAATTTGACTGTCAGAGGCATCCGTTACAACCCAAGCGATGAGACCCGTGAGTTTTTGGACAAGAAACTCCAAAAACTGCAATTTGCCGAAGGGTATCTGCATGACCTGGATATCGTGATGACACGAGAAACAGAAGGTCAGGGGTTCCACTTGGACGCAAAACTCCATTTTTCTTGGGGTACCATCAAGATGGTCAGCTATGACTGCTATGAGCTGTACGAGGGCATCGAATTGTTGACTGACAAGATCGAAGCCACAGCTCGAAAGGAGAAAAGCAAAATCAAGGAACACTAGTAGTTTGAACAGACTTTGTATAGGCAGGGGGCGCGAAAGCGCCCCTTCTGTGTCAGTTGGTTCCTCTGATGAACGAGGGATCGATATTAAGCTCATTACGGTACTTGGCCACCGTACGGCGTGCAACTGAAATGCCGCGCTCCTTGAGAATATCGGAGATTTTTTGGTCCGAAAGTGCTTTCTGTCCCTGGTGTTCTTCCAGTATCTGGCGGATGGTCTCCTTTGCAGCCTGTTTTGAAAGTTCCGCCCCTTCGTCCCCTACCGCATTGCTGAAGAGCTTTTTTACGGAAATAATGCCCCAGTCGGTATCTATCCACTTGGCCGTTGAAATTCTGCTTACCGTGGTTTCATGCACCCCGATTTGAGCGGCAACTTCTTTTTGTGTCAACGGCTTAATGTACTGGGGTCCGAAAAGGAAGAAATCGCGTTGCTGGACCAATAAAACCTGGGCCAGGCGGTAAAGGGTCTGGTTTCTGACCTGGATTTGGAAAATGAGAGAATTTGCACTCTTCAATTGATTTTGGATGTACTGCTGGGCTTTTTTTGCCTCATCGGTATTGCCCAAGTCCTGTGCCAACGCCTCAAAGTCCGCACTGACCCTGAGGTCGGGAAGCGAGGAGTTATTCATACTGAGCACCAGTTCCCCATCCTCTGCTTTAATGCTTAGGTCGGGAATGACATACTGCTGCGGCCCGCTGGCGAACCCCTGACCGGGAAACGGGGTGAGGGTTTTCAGGAACGAGTACAGGGCATCGAGCTCCATTTCATCGATTCCCAGATTTTTTGCCACCTGACTCTGTTTGCCCGCCCGCATCAATTCAAGATTGCCGTTGACCAGAGCCTTGAAATGAACCAGGTCCTCATCCTTGAGCCCTTTAAGAGTGGCTTGGAGAATCAGCGATTCACGCCAATCCTTCACTGCGACGCCGGCCGGTTCGAACTGGTGGAGGATCTTCAGAAGCTTCTGTAGATGCGCAGCTTGCTGTGAGGTCAGAATATCGTGCGGGTCCTCTAGAAAAAAGCCGTTGGCGTCGATGTTTGTGATGAGAATTTGGCCGACGGTGTACTCCTCTTCGCTGAGGGATTCACAACCCAACTGGCTGAGCAGGTGTTCCTGCAGCGTCTCTTCTTCAGAGAGAGCATTTTCCATGAATTTCTGCTGGCGGTCGCTGGCCTCGTAGTCATACCCGCCACCGTAGTCGCTGCCGTAGCTGGAGGAATCAGAGTAGGTGTCATCGACTTTGCTTGATTCCTTTTGCTGGCTCTGCTGTGCGAATCGTTCATAAGAGAAGTCCCAACTGGACGGAAGCTCAAGAGCGGGATTCGATTCAATTTCACTCTTGATTTTCTGTTGCAGCTCAGCCAAGGGTAGGGCCATCAGTTCGAATGACTGAAGCAGTTGAGGGCTGAGTTTAAGTTGCTGTTTCTGGGAGAGTGAAAGATGTGGTGAAAATTCCATCAGGATTCCTCCCCGAATTCTTGTCCAAAATAGATATCCCGTGCAATTTGATTGGAGAGCAACTCCTCACGGCCTCCAGAGACGAGAATTGTCCCTGCGTTGATGATATGACTGCAGCTTGTTATCGAGAGCGTGTCACGTACATTGTGGTCGGTCAGCAAGACCCCGATTCCCCGTCCTGCAAGTATTCTAATCAGAACCTTTATCTCATACACGGCCTTCGGGTCGATTCCCGCAAACGGTTCATCCAATAGGAGGAACTGCGGATTGGATGCCAATGCCCGGGCTATTTCGGTTCTTCTTCGCTCACCCCCGCTGAGGGTGTAGCCCTTCTGCTTGCGAACATCGGTAATGCCGAATTCAACCAAGAGCTCCTCGACCCGCTCCTCCTGTTGGGATCGGGTGAGGTCGCGTCTGGTTTGGGCGACAAGGCGAATATTGTCCTCGACGCTGAGCTTGCGGAAAATCGAGGGTTCCTGAGGCAGGTAGGAAAGCCCACGTTTCGAACGTTGGTACATCGGCAGTTCGGTTATATCCTCTCCATTGAGCAGGATGGTTCCCGTCTTTGCCTTCAGAAATCCGACAATCATGTAAAATGTAGTAGTCTTTCCTGCTCCATTGGGACCAAGCAGACCGATGATCTGACCCGATTGCATGGAGAAAGAGATGTCCTTGACCACCTCTTTTTTGCCATAGGCTTTCGCAAGGTTCCTTACTTCCAGAACGCTGGTGAAGTGTTCAGCCATTGATGACCCCCTTGATGGCGCCATCCATGGCAATCTCCTCGGTTTCAAGGTCGACGGTGATGCGCTCGGCCTCGTAGCGGTCGCCGGCCCAGTCGATGGTTGCCTTTCCCTTCAATTCGAGGGTCTGGTTTGTGCGATTGAATCTCAGTACATCTGATTTGCACACCATCGCCCCGCTGTCGGTATGCTTGAAGAGCCGTACCTCGACCTGCAGCAGCACCTCACCCTGTTCGAGGGCGAACTGCATCATGAAGGCCGTTGCATGGACTTCATTTGTGGTGTCATCGAGCTCAACGAATCCATCGATGAGGATCAGCTGCTCCTCTCGGTCGAAGAACAGGTGCTGTGCCAGCATCTTGATCCCCCGCTCGGTATCGATGAGCTTGACACCTTTCGTACACGTGACGTAACGAAAGTCGCTGCCCGAGAGGACAATCTGGTCGGCATACAGTTCAATCGAACCGCTTGCAATCCGGGCTCCCCCTCCTAGGGTGATGGTTTGGAAGCCCTGTTGCATGCTCATGCGGGTGCTTCCCCCCGAAAAGGTAATCTCTTCGGCCGGTAAGGCGGCACAGGCTAGGAGTATGCACAGCAGGATGAACCATCGCTTCATGGGAGTACCACCCCCTCAAGTACCCGCTCGAAGGTAACGTTGGATGTGGCCAGCTCAACGATGAGGCCTGTACCCCGAACACGTTTGTTGCCCTCATAGGTGATCAACACTTCCTCCCGGCCTTCGCTTAGCAATAGTTGCTGTTCATGCACCCATTGCAGCTCCTGCGCTTCTATAAGCAGCTGTTGATCAATTTTTTCAACCGTGACAGATCCCCGCAGCTGTGCATCGTAGGACTGAAGGTCGACGGTAGCTTCATCAGCAGAGCCTTGCAGTACGACGCTTCCTTGATCATCACGTTGCGTGAAGGTCACAGAGGTAGCCAAGGCCTTGTGTGTTTGGTCAAAAAGAGCAATGTATCCGGCAACGATGTACAGGGGATGGTCTTCACCCCTGTCCAGTACGTAGGTTGCATTGGTCAAGGCAAGGTCCGGCAGCTCAACCGAGCGCACCAACGCCGCCTGCTCAGGGGAGAGCGAACAGGCGGCGAAGAGAAAGGATGCAAGAACCATGCCAAGAAGATACTTTTTGCTCATGCCTTGAGTATACTAGTGCTTTTGCCTTTGGGCAATCTCAATCTTGGCTCTCTTCTGAGAGGATTCGCTCCACAATCGGGAGGTACTGTTTTTGTGAAGTCTTGAAATAGAACCAGACACCCAGAAATCCCAAACCGATGGAGGACAGGGCTGTCAAAAAGGAGGCCCCTTCCGAAAGGCCCGCCATCTGGGAGAGGTAGTAGCCGATCGGGAAAAGAAGCAATGGGAATATAAGGGTGATGAGAGTACCAGCAATGGTTCGCGATGGCTTGAGATAAATCTGGACCGATTGACCTGACCGGACTGAAAGACGGGTTTTGTTCCACGCTTCAAAGCGCTTGCCCTTGGTATTGCAAAAGGCCGCTCCCTTGCAGCCGTTGCAAGCCGAACTGGTACAGGAGACTTCAAGCATTTCAGGTGAAAGAATCTTCGTTACGGTGACGATTTCGTACATGCTTACTCCTCCTTGCCTTCAACACTGATGCGGATGGTTTCGATGGCTGTTGCCTTGCCGTCTTCGGCGATATCCACCAGCACACCGACAAGGGCAAGATCGTCCCAGCACTCTTGGCTTCGGGTGGGGACTTGGGTGATGTGCTTCTCGATTTCCACCTTGCTGTCAAAGCCGCCCACACTGAGTTGGCTGCCGCAGCGGCCGTTGTCGGAAATATATGCAGTCCCCCCTTTGAGGATGACTGCATCGGCGCTGAGCACCTTGGTGTGAGTTCCGATGACGGCACTTGCCTTGCCGTCGAGCATGAAGCCCATCGACAGTTTTTCAGCCGTCGGGGATGCATGGAACTGAACCAATGCGACGGCCTGGTCTTCCTTTGCCTTGTCAACCAGAACCTGGGCAAGGCTGAAGGCGTTGGACAGGTGGGTTCTGGGGAAATCGGCATTTCCCAGGATGTTGATGACGCAGACCTTCTGGTCCTTGACCGTCAGATAGCGGACACCCCGTCCAGGATTTTGCTGCGGGTAGTTTGCAGGGCGTAGAATGGAAGGATTCTTTGCGATGAACTCCACCATATCCATTTTATAATATATTTTCTCACCACCGGTGATGACGTCGATGCCAAGCTTGAGCAACTGCATGCTGTGGGCGCGGCCCAGACCGAACCCGCTGGTGGCTCCTTCACCATTGGCGATGACCAAATCTATCTCGCGTTCCTGCCGCAAAGGCCGAAGGGCATCCTTGACAGTCTTGATACCCGCTTTGCCGACAATCTCACCTAAAAAGAGTACTCGTATGCTCATACTCCTACAGTACCGAGTTTTTCCATGGGAAGGCAAGGCTTGTCGTGCTACAATTGTCCCAAGGGGGCGGCTGTGTCGGTACGCTGGTTTCAGAAAGCACTCAAACAAGTCATCCAAATGCGGATGATAGAGTTGTTGGCAAGCAGGTCTTTTGGTTTGGACCATGAGCCGATGCAGTTGCAGTTGCCGCAAAGCAAGGAAAAGTCAGTGGCAAAACGCCTGGTCTCTGCCATGACGCTTGATGAAAAGATTTCGTTGCTCTCCGGTCGTGATGAATTTTGCATTCCGGGCATCGAACGTCTGGGCTTGAAACCGGTTTGGAGCAGTGATGCCACCATGGGGCTGCGGGGATGGAAAGCCCCTGTCATCGATTTCCCTGCTGCAGTTGCACTAGCTGCCACCTTCGACGACAATCTGATGACACGGGTGGGGCGGGTGATGGGTTGTGAATGTCGAGCCCTCGGTATCGGGATATTGCTTGGACCGGGGGTGAATATCGCCCGCGTTCCGGTCTGTGGTAGAAATTTTGAATATTTTGGTGAGGATCCCTATCTTGCCGGGGAGATGGCCGGGCGGTATATCAGCGGAGTAAGGGAATACCCGGTAATAACCACGGTAAAACACTTTGCCTGCAACAATAGTGAGTTTGACCGTCACAAGTCCGATTCGGTGGTGGATGAACGTACGCTCAGAGAGCTCTACCTGCCTGCCTTCAAGAGAGCCTTGGAAGCCGGTTCTCTGGGCATCATGACCAGCTACAACCAAGTGAACGGCACGTATGCCAGTGAACATCCCTACTTGATCGGGTCCATCCTCAGGGGGGAGTGGGGCTTCGACGGTTTGGTCGTCAGCGACTGGAATTCGCTGTACAGCACCGATGGAGCCTTGAAGGACGGGGTGGACTTGGAGATGCCTCAAGCCAGGTACTTTACCAAAGAGCGTGTGCTCGATGCCTTGGCAAGAAAGGTTGTTACCGAGCAGGATATTGATACGAAGGTGTTGCATTTGCTCACTTCCTATGAGAAAGCAGGCCTGTTTGTCGTTCCGATGGCCGATCCGGCCTGCCAGGTCGGCACCCGGGAGAACCGCGATGCAGCCCTTGATGCAGCCATCGGGGCTCCTGTGCTGCTGCAGAACAAGGCGCAGGCGCTTCCTCTTTCGCCCTCCTTGAATCTATGCATTGGAGGAAGCAACGCCTATACAGTCGCTCAAGGCGGTGGATCTTCGATGGTCCAGTGGGAAACGAAACCCCAAACATTCGCGTCGCTCATGCAGGAGAAGGGAGCATTCCTGCTACCCAAACGCTGGTTCTCCCAAAAACGATGCAAACAACGTGTCAGCTCCTGCGATGCAGTGGTACTGGTGGTTGGCTTTGGTCATACAGAGGAAAGCGAGGCATACGACCGGCCGTGGACGCTCAATAGAGCTGATCTGAAGGCCATTGAAGCAGCCGCCCGACTGAATAAACGGACCATCGTCGTGGTGCAGAGTGGCTCGGCTGTGGAGATGGAAAGCTGGCATGATCAAGTGGCGGCGATTCTCTATACTTCTTTTCTCGGCTCCTCCACTGCACAGGCCCTCAAGTCCTTGTTGTACGGCGAGGTCAGTCCGAGCGGGAAGCTTCCCTTCACGCAGGCCCGTCGTCTCAGTGACTATCGGTCCATGCGTGCCTACCCAAGAGATTTCGATACCGTTACTGTTGACCGCATCAAGAAGGGGCAGGGCGATCCAAAGGTGCGGGAGGTGGAAAAGCTCTGCTATACTGAAGCCCTTATGGTTGGGAACCGCCAATTCGACACGGAGGGGCCTGAACCTCTGTACTGTTTCGGCTTCGGGCTGAGTTATACGACCTTCTCTTACACGGATTTGCAGGTAAATGAGCTTTCGCAGGGCATGTGGCAGCTCACGGTGAAATTGACCAATACCGGCAATTTTCCTGCCTCCGAGGTCGCTCAGCTCTATATACAACCGCTGCAGCCGGCGGTATTCCGACCTGCTCAGGAATTGAAGGGCTACCGTAAGGTGTTCCTTCAACCACAGGAGGCCAGAGAGGTCTTTTTTACCGTGGAGGCAACTGCTTTCGAGCGCTGGGATCTCAATGCTTGGAAGTTTGTCAGTGACAAGGGTCTGTATGAGCTGCGCATAGGATCAAGCAGCAGGGATATTCGGCTCAAGTGTGTGGTGGATTACAAGAAAAGGAAGTCATGAAAACCATGACTTCCTTCCAAATTGAGCCCGGCGGGGTTCGAACTCACGACCTTCTCCTCCGGAGGGAGACGCTCTATCCAGCTGAGCTACGGGCCCAAAGCTTTGTCATCGTACGGCAGAGAGCTTGACTGTGTCAAGGGGACAGGCAGGAAATCCTATGACACGAGAAAGAATGATTATAAATCTATATATTATAATAAAAAAGTAGTTATTCAATACTAATTCAATCGCTTTAATGATTTTCATTATAGACAACTCTTGACACTTGTTTCCTCTCTAATTACACTTGGCATCAGAAGGGAATCAGTATGACGGATCACAGATTGACAAAAGAAGTACAGCGGATATTCCTGACCATTGCGGCACTCGTCTTCATGGTATCCTCCCTCTATGCTTCCCCGCTGCCGTTCACCAATTTCGAAGTTCGCGGCCAAATGCCTGTCCAAGAGATTTTCCGGGTGCAACAGAATCAGGCTGCGTTGAATTTCAATCTCGCTGAGAGCAGAAACAGCATTGTACAGGTAGGTTCCTACACCCTTGTTTCCAATAACTCCAATTCGCAGTTCAGGATGGCCATCCGTCCGGGAGAATTTGGTGATCAGGACCAGTTTGCATTCGTATTGGATGAGGATGAACCCTTGCTTGCAGGCCAGCTCTCTGTGATACCTTTCACGGTCCGTGTCGCCAGTGATGTTTCCCAGGCAGTGAGTGTTGCCGGATCACAAGCGATGCAGAAAGATCTGGGAGTACGCGGGGTCTATGCCAACAATGAGGCGATTCTCTATGAAACCGGTGAGATTCTCGCAGAAATCCCTGATTTCGATCCCGACCTCTATGCAACAGGATGGTATTCGGCCGCCATCCAGCTCAGTATCGAAGTACTTTAGATAAACTCCTCATCGGAAAAGAAATCATCCTCGTCATCATCCTCATGGAACTGCACTTTCAGGAGATCTTTCAGCCACTGATTGTCATCGTCCTGGTCAATTTTTTGCTCACACTCATTCTCGTGGCTCTCTGCAAGCCAGGTATCTAATGCTGCAAGGGCTTCCTTGCTGGCAAAACAAGGGCGTTCAGTTGTTAGGAACTGTTCGTTTTTACCGTTGAGCAGATAGAAAGGGCAACTGTTGCATCGCTCTGACAGTTGGCAGAAACGGATGACTTGGGAATACCATTCTTGATTATTCATGTGCGTAGCATACTCCATGCCTTGTTGTTTTTCCACTCTTTGTTCTTTGTTCGTTTGACTAGCTTTCCATGCAGTATTAGAATGGTTGTAGAGCAATAAGAGGAGTAGTAGATGAAACCAACACTATTGGTATTGGCAGCCGGTATGGGAAGCCGCTACGGCGGAATCAAGCAGATAGACAGTGTGGGAGCCCATGGGGAAACCCTGCTCGATTTTGGGGTATACGATGCCCGGAAAAGCGGTTTTGAGAAAGTAATTTTCATGATTCGCAAAGATATTGAAAAGGATTTCCGTGAGCGCCTGTTCGACCGTATTGCAAAGAACATGGATGCTTCCTATCTTTTCCAGAGCCAGGACTCACTGCTCACCGAGGAGCAGAAACACATTTCCAGTGCCCGCAAGAAGCCTTGGGGTACCATTCATGCCGTGCTTTGCGCCAAGGATACCATCACCGAGCCGTTTGCCGTTATCAATGCAGATGACTATTATGGCAGAGAGTCGTTCTCCATTCTGGCCGGTCACCTCAGCTCTCTTGAAAGCGGCAGCAGAGAGCATGCCATGGTCGGGTATGTGTTGGACCATACCATGAGCCGAAGCGGAACCGTAAGTCGGGCGATCTGCAATGTGAAGGACGGGTACCTGATCGATATGGAGGAACATACGAAAATCGGGTATGAGGGTGATCAGGTGGTAAGCCATCGAGAGGGTGGAGATTTGCTCTTGACCGGGAAGGAGTGGGTTTCCATGAACTTCTTCGGATTTGCCCCCTCGGCCTTTGAGAGCTTCTCCTCCTACTGGGACGGCTTCATCGAGAAACATATTCGTGAAGAGAAAGCCGAGTGCTACCTGCCCAACGGGGCCAGCAACATTGTGACGAAGAAAGAGGGAAAGATTCGCTTCTACACTACCCAGGAGAGTTGGTTCGGGATGACCTACAGCGAGGACCGGGAGAACGTAAAGGAGCAGTTGGCTAAGAAAGTCAGAAGCGGCTATTACCCTGAGAAGCTCTGGAAGTATTGATCAAGGTTTCTTTTTCTGCTTCTGCGTTACATCCGATAGTCCGGCCCATGCAGCTTCCTCGATGGGGGTGAACCCCTCACCGAGGACCTTGTATGCTTCTTGGACCACCATGAAGGCGAACTTGTCATGACGGTGGACAATATTGGTCAGCGCTCCCAGCTTGTTGTTGGCAACCACCGTCATGATGACCGGTCGGTCGAATCCGGTATACATGCCGCTGCCGTAGAGAATGGTTCCGCCGTGTCCCAATTCCTTGAGGATCTCCTGCTCTATCTCCTTGCGCCTGTCACTGATGATGAACACGGTCTTTGCCGATCGCGTACCGAAGGAAAGTACGACCTTGTCGATGGTCACTCCTACGATGTAGACCGTTATCGTCGCGTAGAGGGCCATCTCCAAGGAGAAGATGAAGGCACTCGCGGCAATGATGAGGGCATCGACCAAAAAGAGTGACGTACCGGTCGAGAGCGGTGTGTATCTTGCAACTATCTGGGCGAGAATGTCCGTTCCTCCGGTATTTGCTCCGCTGCGAAGCACAAGTCCTACGCCCAAGCCCATCAAGACTCCGCCAGAGATGGCCGAGAGGAGAATCGAGAGGGGGTTCGAGTAGTCCAGCACTCCGTCGTATCCTGCCCAGGTGTTGATGAGTGTGGTGAAAACGGAGAGCAGCACGGTTCCTGCCAAGGATTTGACACCGTACTGTTTGCCGAATATCGCAACACCCAGCAAAAAGAGCGGGACGGAGAGAATGAATATGGAAAGGCCGGTATCGAGGTTGATTGTGTGATACAGGATAATGGCAATGCCGCTTACACCGCCGCTGGCGATTTTGGCTGGAGAAGAAAAGAGTGCGATGCCGAGGGCCGTGAGAAACGACCCTGTTGTGATGTAGAAGAGTTCCAACAGATGATAATGGCGTTTGGTCATGACGTAAGCATAGTCCTTGCCGGCGGTTTTTTCTACTGTTCAGCGTCCCAGCTTGTCACTGAGTCTTCCTTCAAAGCGCGCCAGTCTCTCGAAGAGTGCATCGATGTCCGACTCTACGATGAGGGCCTTCAGATGATCGGCCTTGAGAAAGCCTTCCTGGACGCTATGCTGGAGAAATGCCAGCAGGCAGTCGTAGAATCCGGCAACGTTGAGCAGTGCGACTGGTTTGGTATGGAAGCCAAGCTGCAGCCAGGTGTAGACCTCCAGGATTTCCTCGAATGTTCCGATGCCCCCCGGCAGTGCCACGAACGCATCGGCAAGCCTATACATGGTTGCCTTGCGTTCGTGCATAGTCGGTACTACGATCAGCTGCTCTTCCACCGGACGTAGGCAAATATCACTGCGATTCAAAGCTTCGGGGATGACTCCGATCACCCTGCCGCCCAGTGAGTGGATGCTCTCTGCGACAGTGCCCATCAGCCCTCGGTTTCCACCTCCATATACCAGGGTGGTTTGCCTCTGATACATCTGGTTCCCGAACAGCCTGGCTGTCTCTTGATAGATGGGCTTGGCCCCGTTGCTGCTTCCACAGAAAACTGCAATTGATCTGATTGTGTTCATGCAAGGTAGCGTAGCGATATGCAAAAGGTATGACAACAGGGTGGGGAAAAGGGGTTACCCATTGCGCATTTGCTTGTTATAATCTATTGAGAAGTGTATGATGGTTGTAAGGAACACTGACTTGAAATTGTTGTGACCCCGTTGAGGGTTATGTATAGGAGTTAAGCACTATGAGAATGAAATTCATCGCTTTATTGGCAGCCTTGGTCTTATTGCCAGCCGTATTGTTCGCTGTCCCTGTCGTAGTGACATGGGAGTGGTTGCTTGAGGATCCGATGGTCACGACATTCAGGTATCAGGTGGATGGCGAAGACGACGACAAATGGACTGTTGTCGATTCTTCTGTCACAAGCTATACCGAACGTGGCCTGGATGGGACCCTTGCACACACCTTGTATCTTCAACAGTCCTATGACGGTGTTCATTTCAGCGGCAGTGCAATCTCCGTAGCCGAGCCGATGTTCCCTGCGATCGAGGAGATGCCCGTCCTTGCCGAGGAACCGGCAATTGTTGCTGAACCTGAAGTACTGGCCCCCGTTGCTGAAGAGATACCGGTTGTTGTAGCAGAAGAGGAAATTGCTCCGGTTGCTGAAACCGAGGCGGTTGTCCCAGTTGCTGAAGAAGTGGTAGTGGCCGAAGAGGTTGTTCCTGTTGCTGAGGAAGTAATAGCAGCCGAAGAGGTTGTTCCCGTTGCTGAGGAAGTAATAGCAGCTGAAGAGGTTGTAGCTGCAGAAGAGCCGGTGATGGTAGCTGAAGAAGTTGCCGCACCTGTTGAGACTGCACCGGTTGAACCCGTGGTTGCAACACAGCCGGAGCCTGTTGTCGCTCCTGTTGAGCCGGTTGAGCTTCCCAAGGCAAAAGCTGAGAGCAGGTACTACACCACCATCAGTTTGGGTGGAACGTTCAATTGGCAAAGCGAAAAACCAGGGCTCTCATATGGAGATAAGGAATTGCAAGCTGAAATTGGAATCCATCTGAACAACCTGAAGACCTTCAATAAGTCTCTTGGATTTGGTGTTGATATCGGATTAGCATATTCTCCTTATTTGAAGAATTACGGATTGGGAGATGTTATTAAAAATCTTTTGGATTTCGATTTTGCAACTCCCTTCAGCAAACTCGACCATGCTGCCACTATCTCCATCGCCCCGATGCTGAACATGGAGTTCGGAAAGGTTGCTTTCGATCTTGGAGTCGGAGGGTTCTTCACCTATGGTCCTTCCTTGGCTACCACCGATGGAGATTCCATGCTCTACGGCGCTTTCGCCAAGGCAGCTCTCGAGTACAAGTTCAACAAGAGCTTCAGCTTGGGGGCAAGTGGCAAATATGGCTTCATCCTCAGCGAGGGTAGCCTTTCGAGTGCACCCCAATTTGCAGAGGGTTCGGTCTACATGGGTTTCTCCTTCTAGGAGGGTTGCTCATTCACTATAGAAAAGGGCCCAGCAATGGGCTCTTTTTTCGCATAGTGCCTTGACCTCACTTCTTTGGTATGGCTATCATAGACCAAGATAGTGTAAAGGTTTCTTTCTCATTGCAGGTGCGAGTTCGACTTTCTCATCTGCATCACTTGCCTGTTACAGGTAAAAGGATGGTTGGCGTTTTTATGAAAGCAGGCCGAGTGCAAGCATGCATCGACTATATCAAGTTCAATCATGAAGCAGAAGGCTTCGAGTTTTCCGAGGATGAGGAGCATGCGATACGGAGGGTTCTTGAAGGCGATGTAAATGCCGACGAGTTGATCCAAGCATACATCGACAGTCATGCTCTCTCCACCGAGTATGTACCACCTCAGGATGAACTGTCCGTCTACCCCCATACTTCATCGTTGGTCAACTACTTTTCCATCAAGGAACGAGCGAAGCTCAGAAGGGTGGAGGCCTACATGGCAAATATCCGTTCGGCGGAAATGCTGACCGAAACGGTGCAGAATACCTATGATTTCGAGTATCTCAAGTCAATCCATGAAAGGATGTTTGGTGATGTCTATCCCTCGGCGGGGCTAATTCGTACTACAGTTGCAGCGAAGAGAACAGTGTTCTGCAATCCCGAGTACATCGACAGTGCTGCGGAGGATATATTCACTCGTCTGAGGAAGGACCGGTACCTTGTCGATATGGACCGTGAAACCTTCATCAACGACCTTGCTTTCTATATGGGAGAGGTCGAGGCGTTGCATCCTTTCAGGGATGGAAACGGAAGGACCGCACGATTATTCTTCTATCAGCTCTCCATGAATGCCGGATACGATATTGATTGGTCTCTTGTTGATGCTGATCGACTTTTGGAAGCCGACATCAGTGCCATCGACGGGGATTATCAACTTCTGATCGACGTTTTGGAAGAAGTCGTCATTTAGTACAAGGAGTACTGTCCATGACAAAGATTGCATTTTTCGACACCAAGCCGTATGACAAGGTTTGGTTTGACCAGTTGTCTGGCGAACATGCGGTGGAAATTACGTATTTTGAATCAAAACTGAACGAACGAACGGCGGCGCTGGCCAAGGGCTATGAAGTAGTGTGTGCCTTCGTCAATGATACAATTACCGAAGCAGTCATCGACGAATTGTATGCGGGCGGGGTTCGCCTGTTGGCCATGCGGTGTGCCGGATACAACAATATCGATTTCAAGGCCGCCTTTGGAAAGATTCATATCGTCAGGGTCCCTGCTTACTCTCCGTACGCTGTTGCAGAGCATGCAATGGCATTGCTTTTAAGCTTGGTGCGACAAACCCATCACAGTTATGTGCGAACCCGTGAATTCAACTTCAGCCTCAATGGTCTGGTAGGGTTCGACCTCCATGGAAAAACAATCGGGGTGGTTGGTACGGGTAAAATCGGGAAGGTCTTCATCAATATCTGCAATGGCTTCGGCATGAGGGTTCTCGCCTACGACCCGTATCCAGATCCGAACCTTGCAGTGACCTACTGCAGTTTCGAGGAGCTCTGCCGTCAGTCGGATATCATCAGTCTTCACTGTCCGCTCACCGAGCAGTCATTCCATCTGATCAACCGCGATACCATCGCACTGATGAAGGACCGGGTTGTCTTGATCAACACCTCACGCGGCGCCTTGGTGGAAAGCCAAGCCCTGCTGGATGGCATCAAGACCAAGAAGATCGGGGCAGCGGCCCTGGATGTCTACGAGGAGGAAGCGGAGGTCTTCTATGAGGACAGGAGCACCACCATCCTCGATGACGACGTGCTGATGCTGCTCATCTCCATGCCCAATGTATTGGTGACCAGCCACCAAGCTTTCCTTACGAAAGAGGCCTTGCACAATATTGCCGAGACTACGCTGGGCAGTATTGATGCTTTTGTGTCGGGAGAGGTGATGGTGCACGAAATCTGCTACCAGTGCGATACCTGTCACAAAGTCACCGGTCAGCGCTGTTTTTAATGCGCTCGTAAGCCCAGGTTTGGTCTACTGCAGTAAAGAACCCCTTTTGCAGGGGAAACTGTTGTGTAGTCTCAAGAAGCTGGTTGTACAGCTCATACTCGCACTCGATTGAACCTTCCAAGGCTCCCTCGCTGTCCAGAACAGAGAAGAGCAGCTTGTTTGCCTGTGTTTGATGTTCGGCAAAGAAGAGCTGCACTTCAGGCTTCTGCATGTACATGGCCAGATACAGCTTGCACAGCTCAATGGTTCGGTCGTCGAGATTGCTGTCCAGCAGAAGGATTTTCTCCTTCAGTGCAGCTGAGGTCGTAACCAGGCGAAGTGTGTAGGCTTGTAGATCCTGTCTGCCGGTGACTGCGCCGTCGAGTTCGCGCACTTGCGACCGGGGTGCCAAGAGCAGTGCCACCTGCTGCGTTTCATCGACAACCAGAAGTTCATGCAGGACGGTGAACTGCTTTGTGCACGATGGACAGGTCACCGAAAAGAGAGAGTCGGTGAGTATGGCAAGCTTTTGCTTGGGGTGCTTGGCCAGATCCAGAAATGGATGCAGCGTATGCGTCACTTCACAGTGGCAGTGCGGACAGGTGAGGGCGGCTTCTTGCATGGCGAGACTGTACCATACTTGGAGTGCAAAAAGGAAGCTCCCTTGCGGGAGCCTCTCTCTGTTATTTCTTACGTACCGCCCTGATGGTCGGTTTCGTATCCTTGACGGTGACGACGGTCCGATGTTTGATCAGGAAGGTGTAGTGAATTTTCTGGTCCCTTGCAAAATCCTCGGCGATGGTGCTTGGTGTGATGTCCTGGACATCATACTCTTCAAGCAGGCGCTCATCGAGGCGGAACTTACGGTAGTTGTTGCTGAAGATCAAGGTGCCCTTTGGATCGAGGTGCATCATGCAGGCCTTGATCAGCCTGACTTGATCCCTATCCACATCGAAGTTCTGCCGTCCCTTTCCGTTGGAGAACGTAGGGGGATCGCAGAAGATCAAATCGTAGCGGTCGTAAGTATCGAAGAGGAACTCAAGGCAGTCACTGCGATAAAAAAAGTGGTTCATTTCGGTATACCCGTTGAGCTGCATGTTTTTTACCGCCCAATCAAGATATGTAGCCGATGCATCGACACTGACGGTACTCAGAGCTCCCCCTTTTGCCGCCTGTACGGTCGCCGTACCGGTATAACAGAAAAGATTGAGGAATCGCTTTCCTTCGGCCATTGAGGCTATCTGCTTCCGGATGGGCCTGTGGTCGAGGAAAATGCCTGTATCGAGATAGTCGGTGAAGTTGACCAGATATTTTACCCCGTTCTCATTGATGATGTAGAACTTGTCGGTACTGGCCATTTTCTCGTACTGCTTCTCTCCCTTCTGCTGGGTTCTCTGCCTGACATAAATCTGTTCGCGGTCGATGCCTGTTGCACGTTCGGTTGCATCGATGAGCTCTCCCAGACGCCTGAGGGCATCTTCGGGATCGATTGTTTCAGGCGGAGCATACTCCTGCAGGCTGATGTACTTGTTCTCATAGAGATCGATGGCGGCACTGTACTCAGGCATATCGGCATCGTAGATGCGATAGCAGGTTACGCCCTGTTGTTCCATGATCGGCTTGAGATTGCCCAGATTCTTCACCAAGCGGTTGTATGCCATCTGAGCCCCGTCACTGAGAGGTTGGGCAAGGCGCTCTTTCTTGCGTTCAATCGCCCGCTCGATCATCTGCTGACGCTCTTCGGCGGTAAATACATAGTAGTGGGCTATCTGACACGTCACGCCGCCGTTGTTGACGGTGTTGGTTCGATCGGGCTTCATGTCGACATGGCTGAGCAGTTCCTGCTGACCGCAGAGAATGGCGACATTCCAGCCTCCGAACAGCGTACTGATCTGCCTGCCCAACTGGCGGTAGAGTACCTCCAAATTGGTATCGCTCTCCATTCTCAGCCCGTAGGGAGGATCGGTGATGATGTACCCCGTGCCCTGGGGGACATCCGCTGCAGTGATGGTGCAAAAGTCCTTGACCTGAAAATTGATGAGGTCTTCGACCTGGGCAAGCTCGGCATGCTTCTTGCTGATTGCCACAGCCTTGGGATCGATGTCCCAGGCATGGATGACGATATTGCGGGAACTTGCCTTCTCGGCTCGTTCAAGGGCCTCATCAACCACTTCCTCATAGATATCGGGATCGTGGATGGGCAGGTTGAAGAAGTTGAACTTGCGGTTGGACACCAAGCCGGGTGCTCTGTCGGCTGCCCAAAGGGCTGCTTCGATTGCGATGGTTCCCGAACCGCAGAAGGGATCGAGCAGCATCGGTACCCCTTCTCCTTTTTCGAGTGACTTTCGCCACTCGCTTCGATAGATGACCGAACAGGTGAGGTACTCACTGAGTACTGCATCGGTCTGGGCGACCCGGTAGCCCCTTCGGTGAAGACCCCGGCCTGAAAAATCCACATACCAAGCGACTTTGTCGCCGTCGATGTGCAAATGGAAGACTACGTCGCTGTTTTCTGTGTCAACCAAAGGTCTTTCTCCATCAAACTTCTCTCTGATGCGGTCTACAATGGCATCCTTGAGCCGGATGGCGGCGAAATGGGAGTTCTTCATGTACGGGCAGTTCTTCACGGTCTCGGTGACGGAGAACGTGATATTGGGATTGACCCAATCCTCCCAGGGAATTTGCATGGAGGCTTCGTACAGCTCGTCTGCATCGAGGATGTCCTCATCCTCGAACAAACCGAGCAACACTCTGGTTGCAGTTCGTGACCAAAGACAGAATCTGTAGGCCGCAGCAAGGTCGGCTGAAAACTCAACCCCCCCGCTTATCGTCCGTATATCGGTAGCCCCTGCAGCTTTAGCCTCTTCCTCGATGATGTCGTTCATGTAGAGGGCGGATGTGGCAAAAAAAATCATACGGTAACTCCTTCTGCCTCAGAGAGCAGGTGTTCCAACTCGAAACGTTCGTAATGGTAGTGGGTATTGCAGTTCGCACACACCAACTCCAAGGGGAAGGGACCGTTCTCAAGAATGTCCTTCTGTTCCTCCTTGTTCAGCTGCTTCAGGTACCGAGTGTACTGCTCTCGGGAGCACGGGCAGGAGAATGCCATGAATTGACTGGCCAAATGGCGTACTTGAGAAGCTTCAAACTGCTTTTCCACATAGGAACGGATGGTTTTTCCTTCCGCAAGCCAGGCTCCGATAGAGGGCAATTTGGAAGAGAGCTCCTCAAGTTCATCCAGAATGCCTTCACTGCAGCCAGGCATCGCTTGCAAGAAAAGAGCTCCGCTGCCGGTTACCTGTCCACGCTTGTCGAAGTGCAGCGAGAGGACGAACATGGTGGGAGTCTGCTCCGATTGATGATAGTGCAAAGCCAGATCCTTCGCGAGGTCTCCATAGGCCATCATGGTCTGTCCGGTGAATGGTGTCTTGTGTCCCTCCAGTATTTTGGAAACTGAAAGGAAGCCTGGTCCATACAACTCATTCAGATCGAGGCTCTTCAGGCTCTCCTTGAGCGGGATGGGATTGTGCTTGAGGTATCCACGCACCGCACCCACCGCCCAGGATTCCACAAACACCCCTCCGATGGGTCCTCCGCACTCTATGTTCAACTGGATGCGGTCATTTCCTTTCACGGTGGCACTGAGCAGTCCCCCGGCAAGGAATGCCTGCCCCAGCACATACGTTTCGAGCAAGCCCAAATCGTGGTTCGCCCGCATTTGGTTTATGAGCTTGGTTGCCGATATTGCAGTAACGCGTATTTGGTCGTCATGCAAAAGAAACACCTCGCGCCCATCATCACTCAGGGCGGCCAGGTGTTCCTGTAAGTCTCTATCTTCAATCTTTTTCTTTATCATACGGAAGCAGATTAGACAATGACCTCACTTTTTGCAAGAGCTTGGAACTCTGTTCCATTAATTACTTCATTCTCCAGCAATTTTGCAGTGATTACCTCAAGAGCCTTGCGGTTCTTCTCAAGGTTGGTCTTCACCACCTGATACCGTTCATTGACAATGCGGGCCGTCTCGGTATCGATGTACTCCTGGGCTTTCTCCGAGTACTCTCGTGCTCCGCTGACTCCGGCTATTCCACTCTGGGTGGTGGGCAGGGTGATGTTCCGGTATCGATCACTCATACCGAACTCGGTGATCATCCGCCGGACCAGGTCACTGGCCCTTGAGATATCGTTTCCGGCACCCGTGGAGATTTCCTGAAAGATCACCTCTTCGGCGGCACGGCCTCCGAGGAGGGTGTCGATATTGCCCAGGAGTTCACTCTGGCTGAGTAGGAATCGATCCTCGGTAGGGTACTGCAACGTATATCCCAAGGCTCCCAACCCACGAGGGATGATGGAAATCTTGCTCACCGGCTCGGACCCTTCGGTCATGAAGGCGGTAAGCGCATGTCCGGTCTCGTGATAGGCGACCCTCTCGCGTTCCTTGGCGTTGAGCAGCCGGCTCTTGCGTTCCAACCCTGCAACCGATTTCTCGATCGCTTCTTCAAAGTCGGCCTGCATTACCACCTTCCGGTTCTGTCGAACCGCCATCAAGGCAGCCTCGTTGGCAATATTGGCAAGGTCGGCACCGGCCAGACCTGCAGCACTTTGGGCGATTTTGCGAAGATCGACATCGTCGCCGAGCTTGATGTTGCGGGTGTGAATCTTCAGGATTGCATGTCTTCCATCCAAGTCCGGCTTGTCGATCAGTACCTGACGGTCGAAGCGACCGGGTCTGAGTAGTGCGGGGTCGAGTATTTCCGGTCGGTTGGTTGCTGCAAGGATGATTACGCCGGTTCTGGAATCGAAACCATCCATTTCAACGAGCAACTGGTTCAATGTCTGTTCACGCTCATCGTTTCCTCCGATGCCCGCCGACACGCGCGAGCGTCCGATGGCATCGATTTCGTCGATGAAAATTATGCAAGGGGAGTTTTCTCGTGCCTGCCTGAAGAGGTCGCGTACACGGGCGGCTCCTACGCCTACGAACATCTCGACAAAGTCGGCGCCGCTCATCTTGAAGAAGGGTACGCCGGCTTCGCCTGCCACGGCCTTCGCCAGCAGGGTTTTACCGGTTCCCGGGGGGCCTACCAGCAATACTCCTTTGGGAATCTTGCCGCCTATCTCTGTATATTTGTCGGGATGCTTGAGAAAGTCGACGACTTCCTCAAGTTCATATTTGCTTTCGTCAGCACCGGCTACGTCGTCAAAACGGACTCCGGTATCACCCTCGGCAACGATTTTGGCTTTATTTTGGTTGAAGGAGAGCACGCCCTGACCGCCCTGTCCTCCCATTTTTGAGAACAAGAAGCGCCAGATGAGCATAATGAAGACAAAAGGAAGTGCATAGCTGAGCAAGCTGGACAGAATGCTCGGCTTGGCCGGCGGGACTGCGTAGAACTCAACCCCCTGCTTTTCAAGGAAGGGTATGAAGGCCGGGTCATCGACCTTGTAGGTGCTGAAGGACTGCAAGAGACTTGCCGCATTTGGCTCGCTGGCAAGCGATCGCAGGTCGGTCACGACTTGGTCTTTCGCGAACGGGTAGCCGACGTAGCGTTCTTCTTCGATGGCAACCCGCTTGATGGTTCCATTCTCGATCAAGGTCTTGAATTGGGTGTAGTCCACCGAGTATACGTTCGACTGCCTGGTCACCATGAAGGTGTTGAGGGCGAGAAACAACAGCAGGATGATGAAGAAGTACCAAAAGGAGAAGGTAAATTTCTTCTTGTCCTTGCCACCGCTTTCGTTGAGGTGAACCCCGGGTTCTATATTGAACTTCTTCTTAAAGGTGTCTTTCCAATCTTTCTCATTCTTATTGTCTTTGCTCATGCGTATGGTTCCTTGTAGGGAGCGTCTCGTGTAGTCCCTTGTTTCGAATATACTCCTGCAATTGCCAATCGGCAACAAGGTCGGTATAGTGATAGACCTATGAATAGCAAAGAAGTTGTGCTTATCACCGGAGGGGCCAAACGTCTTGGGAGAGCCATGGCTCTCTCTCTTGCTGCATCCGGGTACCGCGTGGTAATTCATTGCAATGAAAGCGTCGAACAAGCGGAAAAACTTGTACAAGAACTTGCTTTGCAAGGTTTTGACAGTGCGTATGTTCAAGGTGACCTAAGCGATTCAGGTGCACTTGCATCATTGTTTTCCCAGGCCGTTCAGGCTTTCGGACAGGTCGATCATCTGATCAACAACGCATCCCTCTTTCCTGCACGGACTATGGACGAAACAGATCTCGCCTTGTTCGAACAGGTGATGGCTGTACACAGCACCGCCCCGTTCTTCTTGTCCAGAGAGCTGTATCTGCATCTCAAGGTTCGTGCAGTGAAGGGTTCGGTTATCAACATGCTGGATGCAAAGCTCACTTCCCCCACTGCGTCCAGGCCGGCCTACTACTGTGCGAAAGGAGCGCTGGCCTATCAGACCAAGGCGCTTGCTGCGGCCCTTGGCCCGACTTTGCGCGTAAACGCCGTCTCTCCAGGCTTGGTGCTCAGTAATGGCGATGATGCGTATTTTACAAAGATGCAAAACCAGCTTCCTCTCAAGACGACGGGAAAAACTGACGATATCTGTCAGGCTGTCTCGTATCTTCTTGGTTCTTCATTTGTTACAGGCACAGAGCTTTGTGTCGACGGCGGACAAAGACTTTTGTAGTTTATGTGTAGTTGGCCTCTCAGACATTGCCGTCAGCCTTCAGAATGTACGATAGTAGGGTAGTTAACCGAATATACGAGGAGCGTATATAGATGTATATGCACAACCACAGACGTTTGGCGGTACTCCTTCTGGTATTTGCCACAACAGTTCCCCTGATGGCTCTTCCCCTTCAGGACTTGATAGCCCAAGCATTATCCAAAAGCACCAGCATGCAGGATTTGGAGTACTCCAAGCAGAAAACGTTACTCACCATCGGGCTCAATCAGGTTGAGGATGAGCTGGGTATCGCCATAGCAGCTACAAACATAGAAGCTGAGTACGATGCTACAACTAATGCGTACAAGTTATCAGCAGGAAGTGCTCAGGCAGGAGGTTTGCAGGCTACTTTTACTCTACCTAATGATGAGAAAACTACCATTATAGTATCGACAGGTTCGATGAGTACCAATCTCACTACGGGTACAAGTTATATAAATCCAGCATTAGGAGTCAGCCACACCCTTACCTATGGCTATACTGCAGACAACCAGAAGTCTTTACTCAATCGTCAGACCGAAGTGCTGGCTCTCAGTACCTATGAGTCAAGCAAGCTGAATTTCACCACCAGTATCTACACCCAGATAGATTCGCTGTTGGAGAATGAGAAGTCGATCAAACAGACACAGAAAGAGCTTGCCGATTTGAAAACGAGCTTGGAGCAGAATCTCTCGCTGAAGTTGATCCGGAAGGAAAGCCTTGTGTATCAGGCCCAGGAGCAAACTATCAAAATGAAAGAGGCAACCCTGACCAATCTTCAGGCAACCAGGGAACTCCTGCTTCGCCAGTTCACCCTCCTTGCAGGCTTTGCCTGGGAAGGGGTGGAGGATATTGCACAGCCGAATCTTTCCTTTGCTTCCAATCCCAGTGGCAACAGCAGTGTTTCCTTGAAAGCCCTCGATTTGGATCTGGCCAAGGAAGAGCTTGCATTGAAGATGGCTGAGTTTACCAATAAGAGCTTGGTCTTGAATGGGGGAGTTTCTTCCTCGGTTTCATCCTCTGCGACAGATGCTTTGTCGGTCTCTGCCTCAGCTACATTGCAGGCAAAGAATTTCTCTGCAAAAGCTGGATTAAGCGGCACTTATACTTATTCCACAAACGGTTTTTCCCCTTCACTCTCTGTTTCCGGCTCCTGGAACAACAATCCCACACTCGCCAGTGATGCCCTGACCTTGCAGAAGTTGGAAAATGAGGTTCTTATCGCCAACCTTGCCTACCAGACAGCCCTCAATGAGTATTTGCAGAATGCTGCTGCACTTGAGAGCAATATTGCTGCCTGGAACATGACGCATGCCTTGCAGAGACAGTCGATGGAGTATAATCTGGCACTGTTGAAACAACAGCAAACCCTGTTTGAGAAGGGACTTGCCACCAAAGCGGATGTTGATGACGCTGCCTTTACGGTCGAAATGGATGCCTATACATTGGCTTCCACCTTGTTGGATGGACTGAAACTGGAAAACCAAATCCGCACACTGCAAATCTAAGGGAGAAATGATTCCATGCACGATACTTCGAACGAACTCAATACCGAACACCAAGTAAGAAATCAACTACGCAAGAAGCTGCGCAAGCAACGGGTCAAGCGTCTCATCACCACCTTTATAATTCTTGCCCTTATTGTCTTCGGGCTATACGTCTACACCTTTTACAAAGAGAACAATCGATTTCCATGGGCTCAGGAGAAAGAGCAGGTATCGGCTGTGAAGGAAGTGGAAGCGAAGGTGTACGAGAATGTATTTTCCACCACCATCGACTTGTCCGGGTATGTGGAGCCTATTGAAATCCAGAAGGTCATCCTTCGAGCGGCCGGTGCTGTCACCGATGTCTACGTCAAGGAAGGCGACCGGGTGCAGAAGGGGGACGTTCTGATCGCCTTGGACAACACCAGCCAGTTGTATGAGGTTGCCAATTTGCAGGCGGAATTGGAACGAATCCAACTTACCGGAAGTCAACGGGAGTTGGAGCTGACCGAGCTTCGGCTGAAATCGGCAATGAACCGTCTCGATTATACCAAGGCAATCGCCAACTTCGACGGAGTGGTTGCCGAAGTAAACGTGAGTGTCGGTGACTATTTTGACGCAGGATCATCGGCGATGACAATCATTGACCGCTCACGGTTGAAGGCGACAGTGGAAATCGATGAGATTGACATGCAATACGTACAGCTCGGCCAGAAGGCCGTACTCTATTTTGACTCGTATTCAGAGTCTTCAATCGATGCAGAAGTATCCTATATTCCCATGCTCGGCCGGTACACCAACCAAGGCATCGGAGTCATGGATGTCGAGCTGACCATCGCCAATCCCCCGGCCTCCGTCGCTCCAGGCTATACATTTGAAGGTTCGATCACCAGCGAGGGTGAAACAAAGCTTGTACTGCTTCCTCAATCGGCGGTGACAACCACAAGAGGCAGCAGCACCGTAACCAAGAAGCTTGCCGATGGAAGCACCGTCAGGGTTCCTGTGACTGTCAAATATTTGGGTGAAGGCATCAGCCAACTTCTCAATGGCGATTTGAAAGTAGGAGATACAGTTGTCATCAGGCGTACCGACACCTCCGCCGGAGCCTTTGCCGCCATGGGCGGCCCTGCAGTGAGGATGTTCTAATATGGTTGAGAGTGTAATACGGCTGCAGGATGTCAGGCGTTACTATGTCATGGGGGAGTTCGTAGTCAAAGCCCTTGACGGGGTGACGGTAGACATCAAGCGCGGTGAGTTCACCTCGATCATGGGACCCTCGGGAAGCGGCAAATCGACGATGATGAACCTCATCGGATGCCTTGACACCCCGACCAGTGGCCTGATCGACATCGACGGTGAGAATACCGCCGGTCTCAACGAAACCGAACTTGCCTACATCAGGAACCGAAAAGTCGGCTTTGTCTTCCAGCAGTTCAACCTGTTGGGCAAGCTGACAGCCTTGGATAATGTCATCGTTCCCTTGCTGTACGGCGGAATGTCGGTGCGTGAGCGTAAACAAAAAGCAATGGATGCCTTGGAGCGGGTAGGACTGTCCGACCGCCTGTACCATCGACCGAATGAACTTTCCGGAGGCCAGAAGCAGCGGGTGGCCATCGCCCGGGCCCTGGTGAACAACCCGACGATTCTTTTGGCGGATGAGCCGACCGGAGCGTTGGATACCAAGACCGGGAACCAGATCATGGAGCTCTTTGAGGAGTTGAACAGCGAAGGTCGTACTGTGATTTTTGTCACCCATGACCGTGAATTGGGCATGCGTTGCCATCGGCAGATCCGTATCAGGGACGGAAGGTTGGAGGAGCAACATGCTGTTTGAAAACATAAAACTTGCATTCAGTGCCATGCGCGGCAGCAAGATGAGGACGGCCCTGTCCCTGTTGGGTATTGTCATCGGGGTTGCTTCGGTGGTCGCGATACTCACCATCGGGCAAAGTGCCTCACAGAGCATCACCGAGAGCATTGCCGTCGGCGGCTTGGACATGATCACCATTTATCCATCCTATGGACAACGTACTACCGGAACCTTTACCGAGGAGTTTTCCGATATGCTCATTCGCGACGTTGAGGGGCTGCAGACGGTGTTGCCGCAGAACAACAGCAGCGCTCGTGTCCGCTATGGCAAGGAGTCCATGAACGCATCAGTATCAGGAGTTCTTTCCGACTATGGCAATGTATTGAACCTTGAATACGCAGAAGGCTCCTTCTTCAGTGATATGGACAACATCAACCGCCGTCAGGTGGTGGTGCTGGGTTCGTCGGTTGCAGAGACCTTGTTCTCTGAGCAGGAAGCACTAGGTCAATATGTGAGCTTGTTCCGAAACCAGGCGAAAAGCTACTTGGTTGTCGGTGTTCTTGAAGCCAAGGATGCCACCTTCAACCTTTCGTACGACAATACCGTCTTCATACCCTACAACACCTATGGCCAGCGATTCCTCAGAACCAGTGGGGTAGGCGCGTACGTGATAAAGGTAATGGATGGATATGATACCATCGAGGTCTCCGACCGGGTTACCGAGTACTTGGACGATATCGTCGGTACCGATGGCTACAATCTCTTCAGTCCGGCCTCGCTGGCCGAGATGGCCAATCAGATTACAGGAACCTTCAGTGCATTCCTTGCAGCCATCGCCGCGATCAGCTTGTTGGTGGGTGGCATCGGCATCATGAATATAATGCTCGTTTCCGTAGCAGAGAGAACCAAGGAAATCGGCATCCGCAAGGCCCTTGGTGCAAGTCCCAGCGTAATCCGTGGACAGTTTATTGTAGAGGCTCTCACCTTGACGATTCTCGGCGGCCTGCTTGGTGTTGCCTTGGGTTCGCTGCTCAGTTATGCGGTGACCAACCTGATGGATTGGTCGTTGCATTTATCCTACGCCTCGTTCATACTTGCAATGGGCTTTTCCATGTTTGTCGGTGTCTTTTTCGGGTGGTATCCAGCGATGAAAGCCTCCCGTCTCGATCCGATTGATGCCCTCAATTATGAATAGGATGCGCGGGGGATATACGGTTGAACGCTAAACGAACTCGATGGATGATTGTGGATGCAAGGGAGCCCTTCATTGTCATAACCAGCCTTGCATTCGCTTTCATCGTACTCATAGCACTCGTTATTTTCTTGACCACAGCCATTCTGGAACGCGAGCAGCTTCGGATGCAAAGCGAGGCCGAACGGGCCTTCAATTCCGTGTTCCTTGCGTTGCAGGACAGTACAACAAAAGCTTTGAAAACCATGCAGGACGAGAATATCTCCGGTATCGGTGTGTATAGTTCGATGGGACGCAAGGTGCTCAGTCTTGGTAATGTTCCCATGACCATCCCCCTTGCCCGCTTCTCCACCTCTCTTGATGCCCTGAACAAGAGTAATCCCAATACGGGAATTGCAACGTACAACCGGGAAACCGGGATGATCGAGTACATCCGGTTCAGTCGCCTCACCATTCTCCTCGATACCGGGGAGCTGACCCTTACCGAGAGCGGGCTGTTGCCCACTCCCATCGATTTCCCCGATGTCCTGTACCTCCATTTCGATGGACAGCGTTATCACCACCGCCTCGTGGTGATCATGGTCATCGGCATCATCTCCACCTTCACCCTCATCAGCCTGTTTCTGTTGGTGCTCAGCATCTATCGCAACAACCGCAGGTATCGCGATGCATTGGCCAAACAGGAGAGTCTGGTCAATCTCGGGCAGGCTGCCCGAACCTTGACCCACGAGATCAAGAATCCACTCAGTGCCATCACGATTCAACTGGCTTTGCTGAAGAAGACACTTCCCAAGCAGCATACCAATGACTTGATTCTGATTGAGCAGGAGGTTCAGCGTCTCACCCAGCTAACCAACAAAGTCAGTGACTTCTTACGCAACCCGGTTGGCACACCGGTCTCTGTGGACCTGACGGAGCTGTTCACCTCCCTGATCAAGTGTTTTGACAAGCCGATACGGTTCTTCAGCGAGCAGAGGGTTCAGATTGTCATAGACAGCGACCGGGCTCGATCGGTTTTTGAAAACCTGCTCAAGAATGCAGTGGAAAGCACAACTGATCATGATCCCGAGGTGGAAGTGCGCATTACCACCGATAAGAAGAATTTTGTACATATTTTTGTCATGGACAGGGGGGAGGGAATCCGCCTTGGTGACGCGAAAAAGATATTCGACCCTTTCTTTACCACGAAAATACATGGCTCGGGCATCGGCCTATCCATCAGTCGGCAATTTGTAAAAGCCCGGGGCGGAAATATTCGTTTGTATGGACGTGAAGGAGGCGGGACGGTGGCGGAGGTCATTCTCCCGCGGTCCCTCCATCCGGTGAAACTGGTTGAAAAGGATGAGAAATGAAGATATTGATTGTTGATGATGAGCCTAATATTCGGGACCTGATGCATCGTTATCTGAGTCTGGACGGCATTGACAGTGATTGTGCAGAGAATGGTTTGTCTGCTCAACGCATGTTGGCTGAAGTTGCCTATGATGCATGTCTTGTAGACTTGAAAATGCCTGGCATGGATGGTCTTTCCTTGATCAGCTGGATTCGCAGTGAAGGGTTTCGCATGCCGATCATTATGATCAGCGCCCACGGGGAGATCACCGATGCAGTCTGTGCCCTCAAGGAAGGCGCCCAGGACTATATCGTTAAACCCTTCGATCCTGAGGAGTTGGTCATCCGCCTGAAAAAGCTGGTGGAAGCCCAGCACTTGAAGAACCTGGTTGAGAGTGAGACACGGAACAATACCGATGAGGACAAACAGATTTTTGTCGGTGAAAGTAATTCGATCAAGCGCATCAAGGATGTGATCGGTAAAATTTCCGATACCAACTCCACCGTTCTCATCACTGGAGAGAGCGGCACCGGAAAAGAGGTTGTGGCTCGGGAGATTCATGCTTCCAGCCCGGTCAAGGATGGTCCTTTTGTGGCCATCAATATCGGGGGAGTTCCTGAAAATCTTTTGGAAAGCGAGCTCTTCGGATATGAGAAAGGGGCATTCACCGGTGCAGCTTCTCGTAAGACGGGAATGTTCGAGCTCGCCAGCGGTGGAACGCTTTTCCTCGATGAAATCGGTGATATGCCGCTTTCGCTGCAGGTGAAAATCCTTCGCGTTTTGCAGGACAGGAAAATTACCAGACTTGGCGGTACTGCCGCCATGCCGATCAATGCCCGCATTATTGCCGCTACAAACAAGGACTTGGAGCAACGTGTCCGTGATGGAGTCTTCCGTGAGGACCTGTTCTATCGCCTCAATGTCGTACGCATCGTCATACCTCCTTTACGGGAGCGCAGGGAGGATATCCCCTTGCTGGCTGCCGGAATCCTGAAACGGCTCAACCGTCAAATGGGCCATAAGGTTACCGGTTTCTCAGCCGATGCCTTGGCTTTGCTTTGCAGTCATGAGTTTTATGGCAATGTACGGGAACTGGAGAATATATTGGAGCGGGCTGTCATTTTCTCCAGCGGTGATGAGATTCAAAGTGACGATCTGGACCTGCGGGGTTCAGTCTCGCTGCATACCCAGTCCAAGGATGAACCAAAACTTTCCGATGCTGAGGCGAAGAGCCTGAAAGACGTGGAAATCGATGCTATCATCCGTGCACTGCACCGCTGGGAGGGCAACCGCACCCGGGCGGCCGAGGAGTTGGGCATCAGCCGCCGCACCCTCATCAATAAAATTGCAGAGTACGATCTGAACCTTTAGAAGGAGTTGCGCGTGAAAACCTTACCCACATGGGACCTCACTCCCATTTATCCTGGCTGTGACAGCAAGGAGTTCTTATCCGATCTTCGTATTGTTGTAGCCGAATCAAAGGCATTGGAGGAGAGCCTCGGTACCGATTCAAGCGATTTGAAAGCGAATATCGAGCGCTATGAGCTGGTACTCGACTACTTGGAAAACCTCAACGCATACAGTTCCGCCTGCCTTACCACTGATACTTCGAATCCACTTTTTCTCAAGGCGGTGAGCCAAGTTGAGGAAGCCTCTCTGGTAGTGCAACACCTGGAAGTGCTGTTTCTCAACTATTTGGCAACGCGGAAAGAGGAGGTTGCGAAGCGGACGAGTCAAGGCGGAGACCTTGCAGAGTATCGATTCCCCCTGCATGAACTGCTACAAGAGCAGAAGCACCAAATGGCTCCTGAATTGGAGGCCCTTGCCAGCGACCTCGCTCGCTCTGGAACCGATGCTTTCTCCCGACTCCAGGAGTCCATGGGATCGAGTATCCATACTGAGTGGGATGAAAAGACGGATAAAACCGTCGTGCAATTGCGCAGCGATGCCACGAATGCCGACCGCAATGTCCGTAGGCGTGCGTTCGAAAAGGAGCTTGCTCTCTGGAAGGCTTATGAAGTGCCGTTCGCTGCAGCTCTGAACGGAGTGAAGGGGACGACGTTGACGCTGGACAAGATGCGGGGTTTCACTTCTCCTTTGGACCGTTCTCTCTTTGAGTCACGCATCGATAGACCGATTCTTGACGCATTAATTTCCACTCTCGAACAAAGTATTCCGCTTTTTCGCAAGTATTTGAAAAGAAAAGCCGAGTTACTCGGTCTTCCCGGCCTCAGTTTCTATGACTTATTCGCTCCGGTGGGAAAAGAAGGGAGCCATTTCTCCTACGACGAAGCTCATGCCTTCATCGTCAAGCAGTTCTCCACCTTCTCTGAAGAGATGGGTGCTTTTGCCGACCACGCTTTTAAGGCCCGATGGATCGATCCCGAAAGCAGAAACGGGAAAGTGGGCGGAGCCTACGATACCGTTTTTCCCCTTGCCAGGCAAAGCCGGATCCTTTCGAATTTCGACTACACCTACAGCGGGGTCTCGACCCTGGCTCATGAGCTGGGTCATGCATGGCATGACTCGGTGGTGCTTCCCAAAAGCAACCTGAAGAGGACCTATCCCATGACACTGGCGGAAACAGCCTCAATTTTCAGCGAGTTCCTCGTATTTCAGGGTGCTCTTGCTGAAAGCTCGTCAGAGCAGCGGTTGGCATTGGTTGAGCAGTTCGTCCAGGATGCAACCCAGGTATGCATCGACATTCTCAGCCGCTTCTACTTTGAATCGGAGGTTTTCGCAAGAAGACCTGAAGGAGAGTTGTCGGCAAGCGAGCTGTGTTCAATCATGGAGGAAGCCCAGAAGCGGACCTATGGCGATGGCTTGGTGGAGTACCACCCATACATGTGGGCGGCCAAAGGCCACTATTACTCCTCTGATTTCTCCTTCTACAACTACCCGTACGCTTTCGGCCAGTTGTTTGCCTTGGGGCTGTACGAGAAGAGCAGGCATGCCGGCTCTTCATTCCCCGATCAATACAAGACATTGCTCGCAGCAACCGGAAGCTTTAGTGCCCGGGAAGTAGCTTCCCTGGTTGATATCGACCTTGCCGATCCTGGTTTCTGGCAGCAGGGTATGGCAGTCATCGCCACGTATATTGAAGAGTTGTGTGATGCGCCTCTTCATTGAGAAGCTTATCAGCGGAGGAGACGGTCTTGCCATCGGAGAGGATGGAAAGAAGGTCTTTGTTGCGCAAACACTGCCGTCCGAGGTGGTTGAAGCCTCCCTTGAACAGACGAAGGGAGGCTATAACCTTGCCTCTGTCGATGCACTTGTTGAGGCGAGCGAGCATCGTGTACAACCTGCGTGTCCCTACTGGGGTATCTGCGGTGGTTGTGACTTCCAGTATGCCGATGCCGATTATCAGGCTCAATGCAAACAGGAAATCGTAGTGGACAACCTCAGTCGATTGGGTGGTTTGGAACGAGGTTCCTACCACCTTGAGCCGACGGTGACCGGTCCTGCTTGGAACTATCGAAACCGTGTCCGATTTCATGTGGACGTATCCAATAAACACGTTGGATTTCTCCAGCGCAAGTCTTCAAGCTTGGTACGCATCGAAAGCTGTCCAATATTGACAGGGCAGCTTAATGCCCTGCTTTCAGATTCCAAGCCATTGTTTGAAGCAGCCAGAAAATTGATGTTTGCCAATCGCGGGGGAAAAAGCAGGTATCTGGAAGTCCCTGCGTTTGCTTCCGAGCGTAAAGTATCTCTTTTGGACAAGGAGATTGACATTACGGTAGGGGAAAAGCGCTTCTTTGTGACAAGCGAAGTGTTCTTCCAGTCAAACAGGTACCTGACAGCCGCTCTAGGTGAGTATGTGGCAGACAAGGCCATAGGCACCTCGGTCATGGATCTGTACAGCGGGGTAGGTACCTTCAGTGCATTTCTTGCCCAACCGGGTAGAAGGATTGTCGCAGTCGAACGGCAGAAGCAATGCCTTCAGTTGGCGAAAAAGCATCTCGGCGACTGTGAGTTTTACACCGATGCCGTAGAGGTGTGGGCCAAGCGCCAATACCCCAGCGTCGATACGGTGGTGGTCGACCCTCCTCGTACCGGGCTTGATCAGGGTGTACCCTCCTTGATTGCTTCCTGGAAGCCACAGCGTATCGTGTATGTGTCCTGCAACAGCGTTACGCTTGCACGAGACTTGCAACGGTTTGCTTCCGAGGGCTACACTGTCACTACGGTCAGGGTGTTTGATCTCTACCCCCAAACGTTCCACCATGAGGTGGTGGTAGTCCTCGACCGCAGGGAGAACTGAGAATGAAAGACGGGTTTATCAAATGTGCTGTAGCCTCCGCCCAGGTCAAGGTTGCCGATTGTCTGTTCAATACCCAAACTGTACTGCAGCTTATGCGTCAAGCCGAGAAAGAGCAGGTACGTCTCCTCGTTCTTCCGGAATTGGTTACCAGCTCCTATACCTGTGCCGATTTATTTTTACAGCAATCACTGCAAACCGGGTGTCTTGAGGCTGTTGCTGCTATTGTCGAAGAGAGCAAGGATTGTGAACTTCTCTTGGTCTTCGGTTCCGCCTTGGTCGTCGAAGGCAATTTGTATAACTGTGCCGTGGTGGTTCACAAGGGAGTAATCCTTGGTGTAGTGCCCAAGCAGCATCTGCCCAATTATCAGGAGTTCTACGAAAAACGATGGTTCTGCACCCCAAGAGATGGTAACCGTGAAATTACCCTCCTTGGACAGACTGTGTGGTTCGGTACTCGCTTGCTCTTTCAGAACGTTGAGATTCGTGAGTTTGTCCTGGCCTGTGAAATCTGCGAGGACCTATGGGTACCCGACTCGCCCGGCATAGGATACGCTTTGGCCGGAGCTACAGTCATCACCAACTGCTCTGCCAGTGATGAGCTGGTGGGCAAGGAGGAGTACCGACGAAGCCTGGTTGCCGGTCAGAGCGCCAAGCTCGTGTGTGCATATTTGTACAGCAATGCCGGAGAGGGCGAGTCTTCGACGGACTTGGTCTTTACTCCGCATAATCTCATCTACGAGAACGGTTTGCAGCTTGCCCAGTCGTATGGAATTTCCAATACGCTGTTGATAACCGAGATCGATGTACAGAAGCTTGCACTCGAACGCATCAGGATGCAGACCTTCAACGCGGATAGGAGTGCCTACCGAACGATCTCCTTCTCTTGGAAGGTCGGTACCTGCAGTCTTACCCGTTTTATCGATAAGGCTCCCTTCGTTCCTTCCGATGAAGCAAACCGCAGCGAGCGCTGTGAAAAGATTCTGATGCTCCAAGCCCTTGGCTTGAAGCAGAGGCTTGCCCACACCCAATCCAAATCGGTTGTGGTGGGGCTCTCCGGTGGACTCGATTCAACACTGGCCTTATTGGTCTGTGTACGGGCCTTCGACTTGTTGTCTCTGGATCGCAGTGGCATAGTGGCTGTGACCATGCCCGGTTTTGGGACTACCAAACGTACCAAAGGCAATGCAGTACAGCTTGCCAAGGCCTTGGGAGTCGAGCTGAAAACCATTTCCATTGCAAAGGCTGTCAGGCAGCACTTCAAGGATATCGGTCATGATCCGGCGGTGTTGGATGTCACCTATGAGAACAGTCAGGCCCGCGAGAGGACCCAGATATTGATGGATTTGGCCAATTCATTGAATGCCTTGGTGGTTGGTACCGGCGACCTGAGCGAGCTCGCTCTCGGGTGGGCGACTTACAACGGTGATCATATGTCGATGTACGGGGTGAATGCATCGGTTCCCAAGACGTTGGTCCGTCACCTGGTAAAGCATGTTGCCTCTCAGAGCGATCCAGAGCTGAAAAAGGTTCTGCTCGATATTGCAGCTACTCCGGTCAGCCCTGAACTGCTGCCGGCCAGCAGTGATGGAACCATCATGCAAGTGACCGAGGACATCGTCGGACCGTATGAATTGCACGACTTTTTTCTCTACCATGCCATCAGATGGGGTTTCGGTCCGCAAAAGGTCTATCGCTTGGCTTCCCTTGCCTTTGCCGGCGAGTATGATGATGCTTTCATACTTCGTTGGATGAAGACTTTCTATCGCCGCTTCTTCAGCCAACAGTTCAAGCGATCCTGTCTGCCGGACGGGCCGAAAATCGGCTCTCTCGCCCTCTCACCCCGTGGGGATTGGCGTATGAGCAGCGATGCTTCCTATACGCTTTGGAAGCGGGAACTCGATACTTTGTGAAGTTATAGCAAAATAGTACAAGAATTCAACAAAGAATTCCTCATTCTTTTGTAGTAATCAGTATTCGATTGCTGTTATAGAGATGAGGAGTAACTACACCACATGCGAAACAAGTCTCTGGCCGTGTTGGTCATCCTATGTGTTTTGCTTCCTGTCTCCGTTGGAGCAAGGAGCTTGTTGAACGTCAGTCTTGGGTTTGGAGCCGCCTACTCACCTGATGAAGGGACCGATTTCTCATTGGGCATGGAAAATCCGGATAATTGGTTGTTCGGTGGAGAGATCAGTGCCCGATTTGCCTTCATTCAGGCTCAGGCGATGATTTTCCCGATTGAGTGTACAAAGGATGAGTCAGGGGTGTTGATGATCGGCATGGGTTCTTTGAGCCTTCCAATTGTCGGTTCCTTGATTGCGCTGGAACTCGGTGCAGGTGTGGGCGTGACATACGTCCCGACCAATACAGCCGATTCACGTGCATATTATGCTTTGCCTCATGGAGCCAAGGCCGATGCCGAGGATATAACCTTCAGCGAAGCAGTTTGGGAGAGTCCGGTGTATCTGCAGGCGGGAATTGGAACCGAGATAGGTCCAATCGGCGTGAAATTGCGGTATTTGATGGAAAGTCAGGAGACAGTAGGTTCAGTGTTGGCTTCTGATGCATGGTGGGGCGCTTTTGCAATAGAAAAGGGAACTCTTTCCCTTGCGTTGGCATTAAAAATGTTCTAGATTTAGAACACAATCGCGTATATGGCAGGAAAACTGGCAAAAAGGGGTACGATATGAAGAGAAAGTTTTTGGTAACATTGCTTGTCGTGTGTGTTTTGCTTCCTGCAGCCCTCAGTGCTGCAATCGTTGATCTGAGTCTTGGTGCTACTGCGCAGTACAACAAGAATCTTGGTGAAATCAAGACAGACATGGACAACGAGGATTTTTGGCCCGGTCTTGGGGATTTTAAAAACTACACCATCGGTGCCGATGTAAGAATCAAGCTTCTTATTGCCGAAGTCGATGTAGTTGGAACTTTTGCAAATACCACTGTCAGCGGTGTTGATTACACTGAGATTTCCGCCCTGACCACAGCCGGCATCTCCCTCGACCTGCTTGGGTTTGCTCGTCTTGGCTTTGGCTTGGGACCCCGCTTCCGTGTCTTGATTGACGACGCTGGTAAGGCCAAGGTAATTGCAAGCGACAATTCCACTGTAGGAACTTGGCAGAACTTTGGTGATGCTTTCATCAAATCCCCTGTTGCTTATCGTGCAACGGTTGACTTCAATCTCGGCAGTCTGATGCTGGGCCTGAACTACACCCTTGATACGCTCTACACTTTTGAGAATGCACAGGAAGTGAACAAGCTCTTTGATGCCGATATGGACAATGGCAAATTCGGTGTCTCCCTGCTTTTCTCACTATTATAGAAATTGACCAATCATTTGCTCAGGCCCGGAGAAATCCGGGCCTGAGTTGCTTTTCCGCTTCGCCCAAGTGTGGTACATTTGCCTAGAGGAGTTCAGTCATGGCCAAGAAAGGATTTTTTCATGCATTCTTGTCGTCGATCACCGTTGCGATACTTTCGTTTTTCATTATGTACTTCTTCATCCCCAGCATGAGCATGCAGTTTCTCGGGGTGAGCTTTGCCTTGCGTAAGGGTTCGGTGAACGCCCAGGTCCTGACTGCCTTGGAGGCTGTGAAGGTGAATCCTGAGTTTTCGCAGGAAGCCTTCGATCGGCTTCAGTCACTGCTCTCGAGCCCTGAAGTCCAACAGCGGCTCAAGGATGCAGCAAAACAAGGACAGCAAGCCCTTGAGGATGCGGTGAAGAACGTGTCGGAAATGGCAAAATGAGTCAATTGGACGTTACATTTCTCGGAACTGGAACCAGCCACGGCATTCCCGTCATAGGGTGCAGCTGCCCTGTCTGCACCTCCTGCGACCCCCGCGATACACGCTATCGTGCAAGTATCCTGCTTCAGAGTGAGATTTTCAATATCTTGGTTGACACCTCTCCCGAGTTCAGGCTCCAGGCCCTGAGAGCAGGTTTGAAAAGTCTCGACGCTGTATTCTATACCCATGATCATGCCGATCACTTCAACGGGATTGATGACTTGAGGGTGTTTTGCAAAGATCACAGTCTGCCGGTATACTGTAAAGAGGATGTGGCCCTCGCAATTCAAAGTCGGTTCAGCTACGTTCTCAACGGTGATGATATCGCCGGGGGGATCCCGCATCTGGATTTAAGGATTCTCAAACCGTTTGAAGAGGTTGAAATCGGCAATTTCAAGGTAATGCCCATTCCAGTTCTGCATGGAAAGCGGGAGATATTTGCCTTTCGCATCGGCTCGTTCGCCTATGCGACCGACTGCAGTGAAGTACCAGAGCGGAGCCTGCCTTACTTTGAAGGGCTCGATGCCTTGGTGGTGGGAGCATTGCGCTATTGGCCCCATCCCACCCACTACAGTGTCTTTGAAGCGGTAGCCTTTGGGCGCAAGGTCGGGGCCAAACGGGTGTATTTCACTCATTTGAGCCATGGCCTGAGCCACGCTACGCTGTCTGCCGAGCTGCCCGAGGGATTTTCGGTGGCCTATGATATGCTGCATATAGCAGTAGGGAGTTGAATATGGACGAATTGTTTTCAAACCAGGACTTCGATCAGGAGAAACTTGCCTCTGAAGCCAAGGATCGGGTATTGTCCGTACCCCCCAAGCCGCAGGAACCTGCAGTTGCACCTCCAACCACACTCAGCAACCAGAAAAAATTGTACATCATTGATGGCTATGGCCTGATCTATCGTTCATTTTTCGGCTTTTTCGCCAATCCCATCAGGGATGCCCAAGGCAATAATGTATCGGCCGTCTACGGCTTTTTTTCCACCTTGCTCAAGCTCATTCGTGAGAACAACCCCGATTACCTGGTGGTGGCGATGGACAGCATGGGCCCGACGTTTCGTCACACCCTGTACGAGCCGTATAAAGCCAATCGTGATGCAGCTCCCGAAGAGCTGCACACCCAGGTTCCGCTCATCCAGGATATTCTGAAAGCCCTCAAGGTTCCCACCATAGAGATGCAGGGGTTTGAGGCGGATGATATCATCGCCACGCTCAGCGAGGAGGCAACACGCCATCAAATTGACACCATAATGTTTACCGGTGACAAGGACCTGCTGCAGCTGGTCGATGACCACACCTTGGCCCTCCGACCGGCAAAGAAGAACGAGAAGTTCTACCGTCTTATGGGATGCGCCGAAGTAGAGGAGGAGTATGGGATCAAGCCGTCGCAGATAGTCGATTATCTCTCCCTGCTCGGTGATTCGTCCGACAACGTCCCGGGTGTGAAGGGAATCGGGGAGAAGGGCGCTACAAAACTCCTGCAGCAATTCGGCTCCTTGGAAGGCATTTATGCAAATCTCAAGCTTATCGCTCCCGGCCTGCAGAAAAAGCTTGCCGAAGGTGAGGAGAACGCCAAGCTGAGCAAGCGTTTGGTTGAGTTGAAACGTGATCTCTTTACTGTCGATACCTTCGACACAGAGCAGTATCTGGTACGTGATGTCGACTACGATGCCGCTGTTCCGCTGTTTCAGGAAATCGGAATGCGCAGCATCATCAAGGAGCTTGGGAGAGCATCCAATGGGGATGCCTCCTCACCGATTCCTGCCAAGGCGGAGCCGAACGTCGAGCATGCAAAATCCTCGTATGAGGCTGTTACCGACCTGGCACAAGTCAAGCGTCTCTTTGATGAGGCTGTGAAGGCCACAGGAGTCATGGCTTTCGACCTCGAGACGACTGGTTTGGATGAGATGCTTGCACAGGTAATCGGCTTCTCCTTCTGTTGGGTTGAGGGTACGTCCTACTATGTGCCCCTCGTGCATGATGGCAAGGAGCTTATGGACAGACAGCAGGTTAGAGACCTGCTCGATTCATACTTCAGTACGGGAAAGCTTTCCTTGGTCGGGCAGAACATCAAATATGACTACAAGGTGCTTCACCAGTGGGGTGTCAAGGTAAAGAACATGGTGTTCGACACCATGGTGGCTGCCTGGTTGTTGGACAGTGCTTCAGTCTTCAATATGGACTATCTTGCCGACAAGTATTTGAACTATAAAACCGTTCGGTACAGCGACATCGTCCCCAAGGACAAGCTGCTCTCGGACATTCCGCTCGATCAGGCGGTCTTCTACGGCGCCGAGGATGCCGATATAACCTTCCGCCTCTACAAACTCTTTGCCGAGTTGCTTGCAGCACGCAACCTGCGTTCGCTGCTCGATGAGGTTGAGATGCCTTTGCTCCGAATCATTGCCGATATGGAGCTTGCAGGCATCTACCTGGAGCGCAAGCTCATCGAACCGCTTTCGGCGGAATTTGAAGGGCGGATTGAAGCAATACGCAACCAGATATTCACCATCTGCGGCCATGAATTCAATCTTAACTCACCACAGCAGTTGCAGGAGGTGCTCTTTGTTGAGCGGAACATCCCCACGGGCGCGAAAACCCGCTCGGGGTTCTCCACCTCCACCGATGTGCTGGAACCGCTGAGGGACAGCTATCCTGAAGTCGAACTGATTTTGCAGTATCGGATGCTCAACAAGCTGAAGACAACCTATATTGATAAACTGCCGCTGCAGATCAATGAGAAGACCCAAAGGATTCACCCCTCGTTCGCCCAGACCGGTACAGAAACGGGAAGGCTTTCCTGCAAGGACCCGAACCTGCAGAACATACCGGTCAGGACCGAGGAGGGAAGAAGAATCCGCTCGGCCTTCGTTCCCAAGGCCGGGCATCTCTTCCTCTCGGCCGACTACTCACAGATTGAGTTGGTGGTATTGGCCCATATGGCCGATGATCCAGGGTTGAAAGGGGCGTTTGCAGCCGGCATCGACGTTCACAGTTCGACTGCCAGCCTGATTTTCGATGTACCGCTTGATAAGGTGAGCGCTGAGCAGCGCAGGATTGCCAAGACGATCAACTTCGGGGTCATGTATGGTATGGGAACCCACAGCCTTGCGATGGACTTGAAGATTCCTCACTCCGATGCGAAACAGTTCATTGACCAATACTTCGAGCGGTACAGTGCGGTGCGTTCCTTTGTGGAAGCAACCAAAACATCTTCTCAACAGGTCGGGTCGGTTTCGACACTGCTCGGGCATGTCCGGATGATAACAGAAATCAACAGTCGCAGTGCGGTTGAACGGGCGAAGGCTGAACGCATAGCCGTCAATACCGTCATCCAAGGAAGTGCCGCCGATATCATGAAGCTTGCCATGCTTCGCAGCGACGCCATGCTCAGGGAGCACAAACTGGGGGCACGCCTGCTGCTGCAGATCCACGACGAACTCATCTTCGAAGTTCCTGAAGACGAAGTAGAGAAGACCAAGGCTGTTGTCCAGGAAGCGCTGGAGAAAGCTGTTACACTCAGTGTTCCGCTGCGTACAAGCATCGAGGTGGGGAGTAACTGGGGAGACATCCACTGATGCTGGTCATCGGGATCACAGGGAGGGCCTGTGCCGGCAAGAACGCCTATGCCTCGGTTTTCGCTTCATTCGGATTTCCAGTTGTGGATGTCGATACGTTGGGTCATGCTGCGCTTGAGCAAAGCAAAGAGGAGATTGTCCAAGCGTTTGGAAGCGGTATCTTGACCGATCATTCCATTGACCGGAAGAAACTGGGACAATTGGTGTTCTCCGATTCTTCCAAGCTCAAGATTCTGGAAAGTATTTCCCATCCAAAAATGGTTGAGGCCTGCAAGGGCCTTATTGACGAGGCCAGGCAGCAGGACAAGGCTGCAATCATCCTCAATGCCGCTCTGCTCGGCCGCATGGGTTTGGATGTGCTGTGCGACCACATCCTCTTCATCCAGGCTCCGTTGTTGGTTCGATATGGTAGGGCGAAAGGTCGTGAACGACTTACCTGGAAGAGATTTCTTGCCCGTGAGCGTGCACAGAAGGATATCAACGCAGTCTCACTTGCCGGAAAAATACCCGTGAAGATCTTGCACAATACCCGCTCAAGGACGTTAATTCATCGACAAGTCGCAACCTATTGTGCTACGATAGGATTATCGATTTCACCACAGCTTTGAAATCGTGGCAATATGAGGGTTTGAAATGAGTAAAGCGGTTCGGATCAATGTACTGGTCATCACCATTGTGGTGACATTGTTTGTATTCGCAGGACTGTGGTATATGCGTCCTGGTGTACCAAATGAGATCCTTGAGCAAGCAAGGCAGCGACAGACCGTACCCTTGATGGAAGTGCAGCCTCCTCCGATAAAGCCATCAGTGGAGCAGGTGTCAAACACTCAGGCTCTCGCCAAGGAACTTCTTCCAACCCTTGCAAAGGAACTGGAAGGGACGCTTGCAACTTCCATTCGCTCCCGGCTTTTGGCTGACCAATCGTTGGTATCAGAATTATCGAAGGCTGTTGAACCCCTGCTGGTCGAAACATTGCAATCACAACTTGAAACGTTCCGTCAGGAGATGGGGCGTTCCATGCTTAACGATCTCCAGGCTCTGAAAACCAGCCTTGAGACTGAAGCAGCCGCCTATGGAAGCCGAATACAGTCGGAACTTTCAGAGAGAATTGCAAACAACAAGGCCGAGCTTCTGAGTCTCCTGCCCCAGCTTGTCGACGCAAAGCTTCCCCAGGTAGTGGAGCAGGTGGTCGCACAGTTGGAGGCCAACAAGGAGAGCTATCTGGCCAGCATGCGGGAGAGTCTTGCTCCTTCTTTGCAGGAATCGGACCTTCTTGTCCTGTACGACACCTATCGTGACCAGATTGTGCTCGACTTGGTACCATCCTTGCTTGACGGCATCGAGGAGACAGTCAGAACCGAAGTTAATGCATATGTAGCTGAAATGCCTCTTGTCAGGGTGCCGAAGGCCCCTACAATGAGCAGCCCATCGGTGAAGGTTGTGGCCCAACCTGAACCCATACCCGTTGTAGAAGCACCTCCCGCCCCGAAAGCCGAACCGATTCCTGCTCAGCCGATGGTTGTCCAGCCCAGGACAGAGCCTGTTCCTGTTGAACCCAAAACAGAGCTCGTTCCTGCTCAACCGGTGGTTGTAGAGCCCAAGGCCGAGCCTGTGCTCATACAACCGGTCGCTCCGTCAGTTCCCAAGACGGTTCAAACGACTGTAGTGGTGGAGGCCCCGCCTGTGCCGAAGCAAGGGCAGCCGATCATTACGGTTCCTGTCTTCGAGGAGAAGGAGACGATTGTGTTCCTGACTCCTGAAGAGTATGAGAAGCAGCGTCAGGAGATTCGGACCAAAGCCATCGAGGATGTTCTGAAGAGGATTGCTCCTTAGGATCTGGATAGGTTCTTATTTCACCGTCTACGGTCCTGAAGGACCACAGACCGCAACCAGACTGCTCAGAAAGGTATCCTTGTATCAAGGGTACCTTTCCTCCACCTTGTGGGAGGTCGATGGCATACAGGGGCATGGCAAGCCCGCTCAGACGCTTTCTAAGCTCCGCCTCGATGGCAAGTCCTTCCTTCAGTGGAACCCGAAAGTGAGCCGTCCCCGATACCAGATCGCCTTGGAAGAGGTAATAGGGCTTGATGCGGTTGAAGACCAAGCTGTTGCACAGCTCTTCGAGCGTGGGGACATCGTCATTCACTCCCTTGAGGAGCACAGTCTGGTTCATGGCGGGAATCCCTGCATCCACGAACAAACGAATCGCTTCAATTGCCTGTGTTGTCAACTCGCGTGGATGGTTGAATTGTGTCATCAGATAAAACGGGGCGCTGTTGAACTGTTTGAGCATGGTGATCAGTTCGGCTGTGATCCGCATCGGATACGATGCAGGCATCCTTGTACAGAGGCGGATGATCAAGTCGGGCCGCTTGTCTCGGAATGCTCTGATCATAGCCTCGAGTGCTTGGTTCGAGAGAGTGAGAACATCGCCTCCGGTGAATAATATCTCCTTGACTTCAGGGTGAGCCTGAACGTAGGCAGCCGCCAGTCCTATCTGCTTCTCGTCTGCCGGACCCTGGAAGGTGCCGGTGAAACGCCTTCGGAAACAGTGGCGGCAGTGCAAAGGGCAGACATCGGTGGTCAAAAAGGCGACCCTGCTCTGATACCGGTGTATGAGGCGTTCGGTGACACTATGGTCGACTTCCGAAAGTGGATCGATATGTTCTTCGGCCAGCACCTGCTGTTCGCATTTGGTTGGAACAACCTGACGGCGGATGGGGTCAAGAGGGTCGTTCTTGTCGATAAGGTTGAAAAAATAGAAGGGAATTTTCAGAGGCAGGATGTTTGTATCATCAGTATCAAACATCTTCTCATCCTCGGTGAGCACCAGGTGGCGTCTCAGCTCCTCCTTGGATGTGATGATGGTTGGATCTTCTCGTTTTTGCATGAAGTTGGTGTACCCTAATCTCGGAATTTCGTCCAGAGCATAGTACAATGCTTATCGCATTGTATCAAAATCGTGGTACACTGGAAACAACTGCACGCACAAAGGAGTTGCTGTATGGCCAAAGCACAGAAACGAGGTCTGAAGGGGTACTACCTGACCACCTTCCTCATCGGGCTCGGATTCTTCACCATGGGATTGATGGATCCTCTGTATGACACCTATGTTCCGATTTTCCTGGCACGATTTGTCGAGTCGAAGGCCTTGATCGGCTCCATCATGACCTTTGACAATATGTTGGCCATATTTCTCATACCGGTGTTCAGTGCGATAAGCGACAGGACCCATACCAGAATCGGGCGCAGGATGCCGTTCATCGTCATCTGTCTGCCGGTCACAGCTGTTGCCTTCGGCCTGATTCCCATCTCCGCCCTCTTCAGCCTTTGGCTGCTCATCGTCCTGGTCTTCGTACTCAATCTGTTCAAGCAGGCTGTAAGAGGACCCGTTGTAGCCCTCATGCCCGATATGATCCCCGGCGACCTTCGCAGTGAAGCAAACGGGGTCATCAATACCATGGGAGGCATCGCAACCATCGTCGGTACCGTCGGCTTGGCACGCTTGATGGATATTCCCATCAATTTGCCGGGCCTGGGACCTACAAAGGAAATCCTTGCATTCCCCATCTCATCGCTGCTCGTATTGCTGGCAGTCATCCTGCTCTTCTTTTTTGTGAAGGAAAAAAAGGCAGTCGAACATGCGCAAACGGAGAAGAAGGTTCCGATATTGTCATCCTTGAAAGTAATCTTCGGTGAGCAGGACAGGAGTGCACTCTTCATTTTGTTCTCCTTGTTGTTCTGGTTCATCGGCTATCAAGGAATATTGCCGTTTGTCGGTCTCTATTCAAAGGATATCCTTAAGACCAGCAGTGGAACGGCGAGTCTGGCTGCCGGGATGGTCGGTATTGCCTATGCAATCTTCGCCATTCCATCGGGAATTGTGGCTCATCGCATCGGAAGAAAAAAGACCATCCGCATCTCTCTTTCCGTTCTGGTGGTGCTTTTAGCGGGAATTTTCTTCCATGATCCGCTTACTGCACACCTCAGCGCGGCACTCCGCCAGTATACATTCTGGGCGCTTTTGTTCTGCTTCGGCATATTCTGGGTATCGGTGGTGACCAACAGTTTCCCGATGCTTTGGCAGATGTCGACGTACCAAACCGTGGGAATCTATACCGGTCTGTACTATTTCTTCAGCCAGCTGGCCTCAATAATCTCACCTCCGATTACCGGAGCGTTCATCGATTTCTTCGGATTCAGGGCGATATTCCTCTATGGTTCGATCTCCATGCTGGTTGCCTTCCTGTTGATGGGCAAGGTGACGCGTGGAGAGCCGGAGGATGATGCAACAGAGAACTAGAACGTGACAACACCCAGGTGCTCGAGCAGGATTTTCAGACCTATGAGTATGAGAGTCACCCCGCCTGCGATACCTGCCTTGCTTTGCAGGCGGTTGCCGAATCGGTTTCCGATTGCCACCGCCAGCAAGGAGAGGCTGAAGGTGACAATTCCGATCAGGGATACGGAGAGAAGGATGTCGGTCTTGAGGAAGGCTAATGTTATTCCCACTGCCAATGCATCGATGCTCGTGGCGATGGCCAGCAGCAGCAGTTCTTTCAGATCGAGTCGATCGACCGTTTGAACGGGGCAGGATGGATCTTCTGTAAGGGAGTCGTACAGCATTTTCGAGCCGATGACGGATAACAGGATGAATGCTATCCAATGATCTACTGAAGTAATGTATCGTTCAAACTGGATGCCCAGCGTCCATCCAAGCAGCGGCATCAGGGCCTGAAAAACACCGAAGAAGAGAGCGATCACGACGGCTTGGGCGTAGTTGATGCGCCTCATTCTCAATCCTTTGCACAAGGATACGGCAAAAGCATCCATGGCAAGGCCGGTGGCGACCAACAAGAGTTCTAGGATTCCCAAACCTGACTTCCCCCACAATTCATAGGGCTGAGTATAGGAGGTTTTGCAGGCTAGGACAAGGTTGCAGGAAGAAAACATAAAATTCTGAATGTGTTGGAAATCCAACATACGTGTTTTGAATTATGACTTACAGTACGGTTGTAAGCAAAGACAAGGAGTATAAGAACGATGTTCAAGAATTTCAAGGCTGCCGAAGTGCACGCGTTTGCCGATCTGGTCCAGTATCAGGAAGGACAGGTGGTCAGTAAAACGTTTGCCCAGGACAAGCATCACAGCCTTACGTTGTTTGCTTTCGAGAAAGGGGAGGAGATCAGCACCCACGCCAGCGGCGGGGATGCCCTGGTCATCGCCTTGGATGGAGTAGGGGAAGTGACGATTGACGGCAAGAAGTTCACCTTGGGTGCCGGCGAATCGATTCTCATGCCCAGCAACGTCCCTCATGCCGTATATGCACCAGAACGTTTCAAGATGTTTCTGGTAGTCAGTTTCTAATATAAGTTCGTAAGGAGAAAAAACGGATGGACAGCAAGATGTTCTGTTTCCAGTGTCAGGAAGCCGCCCGGAATTTTGGATGTACCCAGGTCGGTGTTTGCGGCAAGCAGCCTGCAACCTCAAATTTGATGGATTTGATGATCTGGGTAACCAAAGGCCTGAGCCAGGTTGCCACCAGACTTCGTGCCGAGGGCAAGCAGATTGACAAGGATGTAAACCACATTGTCACCTACAATCTCTTCCAGACCATTACCAACGCCAACTTTGACGATGACAAGGTAGTGGAACGTATTCTGCTTACCATTGCTGCAAAGGAGCAATTGCTTGCTACGCTTGCTGACAAGAATAATCTCAGTACTGCAGCCCTGTTCAATAACGCTGACGTTTCCACCTATGCAGAGCTTGCCAAGACGGTTGGAGTTCTCGCTGAGAGCAATGAGGATGTGCGCAGCCTCAAGGAGCTGATCACCTACGGTTTGAAGGGCGTTTGTGCATACACCAAGCATGCCAACAACTTGATCAATGAGAACGAAGAACTGGATGCTTTCATCCAGAAGGCTCTTTCTGACCTGCTTGAAGTCAAGAGCGTCGATGAGTTGGTGGCCCTTACCCTTGAGACCGGTAAATGGGGTGTTGCAGGCATGGCGCTGCTCGATACCGCCAATACCAGCACCTACGGCCATCCCGAGATCACCAAGGTCAAGCTTGGAGTCGGCAAGAACCCCGGCATCCTGATCAGCGGTCACGACCTCCGAGATCTGGAGATGCTGCTTGAGCAGACACAGGGAACCGGAGTCGATGTATACACACACTCCGAGATGCTTCCCGCCCACTACTATCCTGCTTTCAAGAAGTATCCAAACTTCTACGGCAACTACGGCAACGCGTGGTGGATGCAGAAGAAGGAGTTCGAATCCTTCAATGGTCCTATCTTGATGACCACCAACTGTATTGTTCCCCCGGCCCAGTCCTACAAGCCTCGCCTGTTCACCACCGGGGCCACCGGGTTCCCGGGCTGCAAGCATATTGCCGGCAACATCGGCGAGCAGAAGGACTTCAGCGAGATCATCGCCTTGGCAAAGACCTGCCCGGCTCCGACTCAGATCGAGGACGGGGAACTGGTCGGCGGTTTCGCCCACGAGCAGGTATTCGCCCTTGCCGACAAGGTTGTCGATGCTGTGAAGAGCGGTGCGATCAAGAAGTTCGTGGTCATGGGTGGTTGTGACGGCCGTTCCAAGAGCAGGGATTACTATACCGAATTTGCAAAGGCTCTGCCCAAGGACACCGTAATCCTCACTGCAGGGTGTGCCAAGTACAAGTACATCAAGCTCAACCTTGGTGACATCGGCGGCATCCCCCGTGTATTGGATGCCGGTCAGTGCAACGACTCCTATTCACTGGCACTCATCGCCCTGAAGCTGAAGGAAGTCTTCGGTTTGGATGACATCAACGATCTGCCGATCGCTTACAATATTGCCTGGTACGAGCAAAAGGCTGTTATAGTGCTGCTTGCACTGCTTTACCTTGGTGTGAAGAACATCCATCTCGGACCCACGTTGCCTGCATTCCTCTCTCCGAATGTAGCAAATGTGCTGGTTGAGAACTTCGGCATTGCTGGAATCAGCTCGGTAGAGGATGATCTGAAAGTCTTGGTTGGTTAATCGTTTGGTCTAGGTTTTGAAGGGAGCTCCCGGCGTGAGGGAGCTCTCTTCGTCTTATATGGGCTCTGTTCGCTCTAGAAATACCAACGTAGAGCGGCCCAGGCCAGCGAATTGGAAGCATAGGTTCCGAACGTCCCGTCCTTGTCTCCCAAGAATACATCCAGGCCGCCTTCCAAGAGTACGCCATTGCCAAAGTTGTACGAAATTGATGGACGCAGGAGTGTATTGAGTGGTTCGACTTCGATATAGGTGAACAGTCGTACTGTCAACTGCTCGTCGAAGAAGGTGTCCTGCATCCGAAAGGTGAATGTATGTGCAAATTCCTTGACTGGTTTCATCTGGGAAACCAGGGAAGCGGTGTGATCGTGGGTGTACACCATCAGGTACTGGGTTGACCATTGGGATCCCAACATGTTCCAATCGAGGCCGACCAAGGCTTGCACCTGGGTATGCTTTTCAATCGTGATCGGAGGGTTTTTGGATGTATCAAGGCTGTTCATCGGCTTGTCCAATGCCAACGCAGTCTCTCCCCTGAGTACGAGACCTCCCAAGGCGGTATTGAAGCTGCCACCGATGAAGCTGTAGCGTTCATACCGTTGGGAAATCACCCGTGTGGCGGGATCGGGAGCGGTTACCTCACTCGCCAAGGGTTCGTCAGTGAACACATAGCCTCCGTTTAGTTTCCAGCTTACGGCATTGCCGAAACGACCGAGGGAGAGAAAGAATTCACTGTTTTCGAGCGTCGTTTCAGGCATGGCCGAGTCTGTGAAGGACACCGATGTGATTGCAGGCGGGAATGGAAGCGTAGGTGTTTGCGCCCACATGGAGTTGGAAGCGGGTAGGGATGTTGGAATGAAATGAGTAACCCAGATGCCTTGCATCGTGTACGGCCCTGCATAATAGTCCACTTTGATGGCGGGCACCGCCTTGCGGATCTCGCTGAAGTCGGCAAGAATGAAAGACCTCATGTCCCTTGGGCTCACCAAGTCGGTGATGAATGCTCCTTCGGCTTCTCCCCATATGACCTTCTGTTTTCCCACTCTCACGTCTGCATTTTCCAGATAGAAGTCAAAGTATGCTTCGGCCAGATTGAGTTGCAAGGCTTTGTTGGGATTGCTGTACACCACCGGGTGAAGGGTAAGCTTTCCCATGTCTGTACTATGTTCATAGAATGCATCCATCGTCTGTTCATGGACTGGCATATCCAGTGATTCCAACCGTACTGCAGCATAGTCGCGGACCATTCCACTGAATGTACTGTTTGCTGGTATGGCAGGCAGAACTGCCAAGACGAGGAAAAGGAATACTACGAATGTTTTCTGTCTTATGTTCATGATTTATCCTCTCGGTCCAATTTTCATTTGTCGTTCGGTGAAAAAGTTGTCGTCAAAGTCGAGATTGAACGCAACCTCCTTCATCTGTATTCGTGTTGAAGTCTGTTTTTCCCAGTCTTTCATGATCATATCGGTGATCACATAGATACCGTCGACTTCTTCGAACGCCTCTATGCTCAATGTTCTCCCCAAAGTCCCATCTTGCCTGTAGAACTCTTTCTTGAGGCCGAACCACTCTCCTTCGACCACCCAGGAAAGAGTGCGTGGATAATCTTCGTCTCCTTTTGCGATGCTTTCCACTACGAGTGTGGACTTTTCCTGAATCAGTTCCTTTCTGAGTACGGTATGGGTATCGAGATCAGGGTGGCGGCTTCCCATATCGTCATAGGTGAAGTCCGAGCCCATGAATGAGTCGTTTTTGCTGTCGGATGCAATTCGCTTGACCCGCTTCAGCGCAGGAAGATAGATGTACTGTGCATCTGAGCGGCCGTCCTCATAGCTGAGACTCAGAAAACTGGTATTGCGCACATCGTTGGGGGAAAGGAAGAACATCAACTTGCTCTCAACTCCCTCTTTGTCCATCCGATATTGGACGATGCTTCGTTCGCGAACCGAGCCTCTGGCATTGGTCAAGGTCATGATCAGGTTTGCACGCATGGTATCACCGCTGTCGCGGTTATACACTTCCCACATTACCTGCTCGCCGGAATAGTCGGCGGCAAACAAGGCAGACATTCCCAGCACAAGTGCCAGAACCAGGAAAATACGTCGATGTTGTTTGTGATTTTTCATGTGATGCTCCTCTGTGAAATGGTAGTGATATGTTTGGAAAAGAGATGGTTGTTGCGATCGAGATGATGGATCAACACCACCAGGACGGTAAGCGTTGCGATGGCGCTGGTGGCCATATTCAGGATGATCAAGGCTCCTACCTGCCTATTGGGAGGAAAAACACTGAAGAGAAGAATGGCGAAGCCTCCCATCACAGCAATGGCATTGAAGACAATGGCCCTGCCGGTATGAAGCAGCGTTTCTACAGTCGCCTCCTCAAGGGTTTTTCCTTCGAGGCGGGTATTGGTGTAGTGTTCAAGGAAGTGGATGGCATAATCGACGCCGATGCCTATGGCTATGCTGGTGATCAAGGCAGTGGCCGAGCTGAGCGGGATATTGAGCAAGCCCATGACTCCAAAGTTGACGATTGCCGTGATGGCGATGGGAACGGTTCCGACAATACCGATTCGTACATTGTGAAACAACAAGGCAAGCAGACCGAAGATGATGCCGAACGAGATGATCAGGCTGATGATCTGCCCTTCCAACAACAGCTCGCTGAAGACAAATGTCTTATAGCCGCTTCCTGCATACCCTACCTCGATGCCGAACTTGCTGAACGCTTCTTGATAGGAGTCGATGGTTGTAAGCACGTCCTTGAGGACGGCCGAGCTGTCGCTCTTCAATTGTACTGTGATATTTGCTGTGGAATAGGTATAGTCAATCACCTGCTCGAGCGTTTGGGGATCGCCGGAGAATTCGTACAGCAACAGATATTGGCTGATGAGTTCTTGGGAATCCGGAATGCTGAAACTGGCATCGGCATGCTCTTCCATGACTTGGTTCATCTGCTTAATGAACGTAGCAAGAGAAAGGGTATTGCCTACGATAGCATTCGATTCCAGGTCGGTTTGCATACTGTCCATGGTTTGCAATACCTGTGGATCTTTGAATAGATCTTCGTTTTCGGAGGTGAGGATGACATTCAAAGTTGAGGTCCCGCCGAATTTGGCATTCACATACTGATCGGTCTCTACGATGGAGTTGTTCTTCTCGAAATTGGCCAAAAAGCTTGTATCGATCCAGACCTTACTGGTTCCCCAGATGCCGACTGCAAGAATGATCATTGAAAGGATTACCAAGAATTTCGGTCGGTTCATGATCAAAGCATTCAACCGTGTCATAGCCGAAGGTTTTGACAGGTTTTGTATGTTTTGCTTGTACTTGGGAACACCCAGCAGGTAGATGGAGGCGGGAAACAACAACAATGCAAGTACCATTTCACCAAGAACCCCGATGGCTGCAAAGAGACCGAAATATCGTACTGGTAGCACTTTGCTGCTCATCAAGGCAACAAATCCGATGGCTGTGGTGAGAGCAGTCATGAATATCGGTCTGATCATCGTCTGCACCGATTTTCTTGCAAGCTCATCCTTACCGATAGTAGGAAATTCAGCTATCAAGTGATGGATGGTGTTGTGCATATGAATGCCGTAGGCGACTCCGATGGCAATCAACATGACCGGAATCATGGTATCCACTGCGTAGATTGGTATGCCCAGGAGGGTCATGCTGCCGAACGCAAGCAAAGTACCAAAAAGTACAATGACCATGTTCAGGACCGTGTCTCTGACTGAGCGAAGCAGGAAGTAGAGTAGAATAATCATGGTAAGAATGACCAAGGGAAACATGATCGCCATGTCTTTCGGTCCCAATTCGGCAAGGGATCCCTCGATGACCGGACGGCCTGCAATTCTCAGCTTCTGCGGACCTTCCCATTGTCCTATCCACTGTTGCAGCGTTTTTTGCAGAGCCTTGGTATCTGCATCTTCACCCAATTCGGCAATGATGAGCGTGGCTGTCCCATCCCTGCTTACATTCCTGCCGTAGATCATGGGATTTGCTTCAACATCGGCCTTCATGGATAGCAAGGCTTTCTCGCTGGTATTGCCCGAGAAGAAAGGCTCAACTTCCAAGAAACCGTCAGTGCTTTGTATGTTATCGGCGTTGGTCAAAGATATTACACGTTCTATTGCCTCAAAATCCTCTTCCAAGGCCTTGGTGATTGCATCGATTTTCTCAATCGTTTCGGAATTGTAGATTCCTTGAGGGTCTTCAAGGACGATGAGTATTGCGTCACCGATGCCGAAAAGCTGCTCGGCATCATCGCTTGCAATGAAGGCCGGATGCGTTTTGGGCATATACTCACTCAGGTCGGTTTCAAGGCTTGCCGTTTGCGAGATTGAGACGGCAAACAGGATTGAGAGCACAAGTAGCAGGAGCAGCAAAGCATAGGGACGCTTTGCCAGAGCGATGATGAATTTCATGAATCCTCCAAATAGTTAACGTTTACTTACTTACAATAGACAAAGATTTGCATCCCTTGCCATCCGATGCATTACATTACGGAGAACAGGGTGATAAGCGTGTTGACGATGGGCGTGGCTTGATTGGTGAGACTGGTGCTCGCTCCTTGCAGGTGCCAGCGGGAAACAGAAAGACGAATTGAACCGAAGGTGATGACGGCAAGCTGGCGGGGGTCGAGATCCGAACGGCAGGCACTTTTTTCAATTGCTTTCTCAAAGAATTGAACCAAGCGAGCCAGATTGCCCTCCATGAGGGAAAGCAACTCAGTTTGCAGCTGCGGATCCACATTGAAGGTTTCTTCTGCAAACAACAAGAGGGTGAAGGCTGTATTGTGCTCCAACAAGGTAAAAAGTTCAGAAAAAAATGCACGCAACGCTTCAAACTCAGGTGCTTCAGATTCGAACAGGGCATCGAATCGGGGTGAAAGCATTGCATTGAGATACGCCAGAATGGCCTTGAGAAGTTCGTGCTTGCTCTCAAAATGGCGATAGACCGCCGCCTCGCTGACGCCGATTGCCGATGCAACGTTTCGTATGGTAAGTTTCTGAATTCCATCGGTAGCGGTGAGCTTGATGGCTGCTTCTATCAATTCCAACTGTCTGGGGGTTTGCATCCTCGGCTCCTTTGTAAGTTAACGATGACTAACGTACAGCAATTTGGTTCGTTTGGCAAGAGGAATCACTCAATTTTTCACCAATTTCCTTGCCTCTCTACGCTCTTGAGGGGATACTATGTTTATGGACAGTGCAAAAAGTATGGCAAATGCCAGTGAATTTCAGAGTACAAAGGCTATCGTGGAGCGCTATCTCTCACTGCATGCAGAAGGTTCGTATACTTATCGTCCCTTCATGAAAAAAGGCATCTACCGCGGCAGTGATTACCGCTATCATGCCGATATGCATCAGCTGCTTCCGTCGGCAAAGCTTGGAACCTTTTCCTACCTGTGGGGGACGTATGAGGCCGCAGATGCGATGAAACTCCGTTTCGCCCTTATTCCCTATGGACCGGTACAAGTCTACGTAAACGGATTTCTTGAGGCGCGCAGCGATATATTCAGTGAGCGCTACCATTCCAAGCAGATCTTCGACCTTCCCATGCAAAAAGGAACCAACGAGTTGGTTCTGGTTTGCGAGAACACCAGCGGAGGTTTTGGATGTGAGTTCGGAACCTGGGTGGGAAAACTTGATTACTACTTTCTTATGCCATCCATCTATCCTGCCATGGAAGGGATTTGTTACTCAGAACCACAAGTAACCCTGCTTGAGACTGTCCATCCCGAAGCATTGAAGAACCTGACCTGGCGACCCGAACTTCCTGATTTTTCCGCTGCCCATATTGACCTTGCAGAGGTGTTTCCCCACGCAGCTGATGACGAGTGGGCGGTCGTGGTTACTTCCTTCTCTGTTGCAAAGGACACGTGGTGCAACCTCAGCTGCAACTCTGAACTTGCACTCGATGGGCAGAGCGTCAGCAGTTCAGTGGAAGTGAAAAGCGGCACACATACCCTGACACTCTATGCCAAGATAGGAGAGGGAGTGGATTTGCATATCACCGATGCGAAGAAAGGCAATATACTTTCCTTGATGCATCCCGTGTTGGGTTCTGAATCGGCATATCACTATGCCATTGCAGGGCCTTTTGCTGTAAGGCCGAAGGGTTTTCCGGTAGAGTTCACCAAACCCTTTTCCACCTCGAATGGATTGGATTTCTGGCGCTTGGAGGGTGGTGAAACCTATCTGAGAATGTACAACGACAATGTTCTGTTCGGACATTGGAACTATCCATTGGGAGTCACCCTCTATGGTTTGGTGGAAACCGAGCGCATGCTGAGGGATCTGGACCCTGAGTTGTCGGTGCAGATTCATGCATACCTGAAGCGTCATATACAAGCCAGCATCGATACCTATGAGTATGCCATGTGGGATAAAGACACTCTTGGGGGTGCGACCGCCGTCCATCATCTGATGACCAGTCTGGATAGTCTGGACGACTGTGGCAGCTTTGGATCGACCTTGCTTGAGATAGCGAAGGACCACGAGCTCTCAGGGTATGAGTCGCTGGTTGCCGTGGTGGGCGATTATATCTGCAAAACCCAGCCGCGGTTGGCCGATGGTACCTTTTTCCGCACCGGCCTCATGCACGAGTTCCATGAGAATACACTGTGGGTGGATGATCTGTACATGTCAGTCCCGTTTTTGTGCCGCTATTCCGGCTATAGTGGCAATATGGAACACTTGGATGACGCTGTTCAACAGTTCTTCGGCTTTGCCAAGTATTTGTACATGCAGGATAAGAATCTGATGAGCCACGTCTACGACTTCGACCGCAACATCGCCACCGGCATTCCCTGGGGACGGGGAAACGGCTGGGCTCTCTTCAGCCTTAGCGAGCTGTTGATGGTCCTGCCGCAGTCGCATCCGAAAAGAAAGTCTCTTATAGATCTGTTTAGAAATCTCAGCAGCGGGTATCTGAAATTGCAGGATGAGATGGGGCTGTTTCATCAGGTGCTGAACATGAAGGAGAGCTACCAGGAAAGCAGCTGCACCGCCATGTTTGCCTGTGCCTTCTCCCGAGGTATCCGAAACGGCTGGTATGAAGATCCCGCTGTGTACCGGGAGGGGTGCATCAGAGCTTGTGAAGGGCTCAAAAAGATGGCCATCGATACCGACGGCCATGTCTGGGGAGTGTGCAGGGGTTCTGAGTTCTCCTGTTCCAAGCACTACTATGCCGAGCAGCTGTTGCCCCGCCTGGATGATACCCATGGAATAGGAATCATCCTGCTCGCACTCTGCGAGCGGATGAAGCTCGACTAGCCCTTCAAGCCCGTAGTCACCAAGCCCTGCACGATATACTTCTGGAAGATCAGGAAAATGACCAAGACCGGAAGCAGGGTGAGCGTTCCCATGGCGAAAATCGCCGACCAGTCGGTGGAAGTCATGGGATCGCTGAACATGCGTAGGGCAAGGGAGACGGTGAACAGCCTGGGCTTGTTCAAGAAGAGCAAAGGTCCCAAGAAGTCATCCCATCGCCAGTAGAAACTGAAAATGGTGCTGGTGATGACTGCAGGTTTTATCAGGGGAAAGAGAATCCTGGAGTAGATCATAAAGCGGTTGCAACCGTCGATCTTTGCCGAATCATCCAATTCATAGGGAATCTGACGGATGAACTGCACCATCAGGAAGATGAAGAAGGGAAGTCCTGCAAACTGGGGAATGATCAGGGGTTTGAAGCTGTTGATCCACCCAAGCTTATGGAAAATGATGAATTGGGGGACCATGACCACCTGGTAGGGAATCATCATGGTCATGAACATGCAGCCATACCAGAATGAGCGCCCCCGGAAGGGCACCCTGGCAAATCCATACGCCACCAGAGAGGAGGCGATTACCGAGCCGATGGTGGAAATGATCGTGTAGTAGAAAGAGTTGTAGAAGAAGGTGGAGAAGGTAACCGAATTGTTGAACCTCCATCCCCGTGCATAGTTGTCAAAGCGGAAGGTTTCGGGGATCAAGGAACTGGTGTTGAAAATGTCGGCATTATCCTTGAAGGAGTTGGAAACCATCCAGAGAATCGGATAGAGCATGATGAAGCCAAGCAGGATAACCACAATGTGGAATACTGTCTGGCCGAGGATGTGCTTGATCTTATAGTTGGTCATCTTATTTTCCCTCCTTGGCTTCATAGAAGACCCAGGAGCTGGAGGTCTTGAAGACAATGCCGGTCATCACGCCGATGATCAATACCAAGACCCACGCCATGGCACTGCTGTAGCCCATGTTGTAGAACTTGAAGGCTCGCTGATAGAGATACAGTGCATACACCAGCGTTGAGTTGAGCGGGTCGCCCGATCCCCCGGAGACCACGAAGGCCTGGGTGAAGACGGTAAAGCCGTTGATCAGCTGCATGACCAGGTTGAAGAAAAGAACCGGGGTGATTTGCGGGACGGTGATGTTGAGGAACTTTCTGAAGGAGCCCGCACCATCGATGGATGCAGCCTCATACAGTTCCTTGGGTATCTGGCGAAGGCCTGCCAGGAAAATGAGCATGGAGGATCCAAACTGCCAGATTGCAAGGACAATGAGTGTCCATATGGCGGTATCGGGATTTCCGATCCACGAATACTCAGTGATGATGCCGATTTTTGCTAAGGCGGCGTTCAAGGCACCGTCGGCCATGAAGAGCCTGCGCCACATAACAGCTACTGCAATCGAACCTCCCACGAGGGAAGGCACGTAGTAGACTGCCTGATAGAAACGGATGGCGCGTGTGCCGCGGTTGAAAAGCATTGCGACGAAGAATGCGAAAATCAGGCGAAGCGGTACTGATACAAATGCATAGAAGAAGGTGACTTTCAAGGATTGCCAGAAAAGCTGATCACCGGCCATCCTCCTGAAGTTGTTCAACCCATTAAAGACTGGATCTCCGAGGATGTCATAGTCTGTGAAGGAATAATAGAGCGAGAAGAGGATGGGTATGATGGAGAAGGCTACGAATCCAAGCAGCCAGGGACTGATGAATGCATACCCGGCGGCATCTTCCATCAGGGTTCTGGTACGTCTGTTGATGTGCTTCATGGAGGCTCCTTGAAGTATACAGGGAGACCTGCAAAGGCAGGCCTCCCGACTAACGTGAGGATGAGCTATTTGAGAATCTGATTTCCCTGGGTCATGATCTTGGAAACCCCAGCATCCAAGCTTACGCGCTTGTACAGGATTTCCTGGGTTACGTCACGGACCATCTTCAGGAATTCACCGGAGGCAGTAGGATCGGGAGGATCAATCGGCCCTGCATTCTTGGATGCGAGGCTGATGTAATCGAAGATCTGCTTGTTGATTGCATCGACCTTGGTGGACATATGGTCGCGCACATCATCAGGAATCGGAACACCGCGTTCGCCCATCAGCATATCGTTGACAGAGATGTCATTGAGGAAGTAGTTGAGGAACTTGGCGGCCGCTTCAGGATTCTCGGCGGAAGCGGGGATGGAGAAGAACATCGAGGGCTTGAGGAAGGTTCCCTTGGCCTTTGCGTTCTTGATGTTGGGCAAGAGGGCCAGCTTGAGCGGACGCTTTGCTGCAGCTTGGGTGGAGACGAACTGGTTAGACCAGATAAACTCTACCCATGAACGACCCTTGGCAAATTCACCCTCTTCGGGGGTGACGGTGACAAAGGCGACTTCAGGACGAATGAGTGCACCGGCGTCGAGCAGTCTGAGCTGGATGGCGTAGAACTCGCGCAGGGCGGCAGGGTCGGTGAAGCCCAAGCCGGACTTGCCGAATGTTGCAGCTCCGGTCTGGCGGATCATGTTGTCGAATCCTACCTTCGGATCGGTGGTGAAGAACGGAATGGTCTGAACGCCGGTCTTGCGGTAGACCTCGAGGGCGATCCTTTCAAAGTCTTCCCATGTCCAGGTAGCACTGTCGGGTTCGGCGATGCCGGCCTTGGCAAGCACTGCCGGGTCGTAGGTCAGACAGACAGCGTTGGTTCCGAGGCTGATACCATAGAGCTTGCCGTCCACTCTTCCGCCGGAGAGGAAGGAGTCATTGATCTTGGACAGGTCGATGATGCCTTTCTGGATGTACGGGGTGAGGTCAGCGAGCTGATTGCGGGATACCCACTGCAGCATGTACGCATAGTCGTGCTGCATCAGATCAGGAAGACTCCCTGCAGCGGCCTGGGTGTTCATCTTGTCCCAGTATCCGCCCCAACCGGTGGTCTCGGTCTCGATCTTGATCTCGGGATACTTTGCCATGAACATGTCGGCGGCTTTCAACGTGCGTTCATCGCGAGTGGGGTTTCCCCACCAAGCCAGGCGCATGGTTCCACTTGTGCTCGCTTCAGCTGCAGGCTGGGCAAAGATAAAACTTGGCACCAGAAGCATGCATGCGAGTGCGATAATGAGAAGATTCCTTTTCATGTACGTTCTCTCCTTTTTTCTTCGTTTCTGACTCTATTTTCATCCGGTTTCCCCAGAATCAAATACCCTTAGGACATACGTATCACATACTATACAGGTATAGTGTGACAGATATTTTGGATTCCGCAATAACTGAATAGTCAATTTTTAGCACAATTTTGTCAGCATAGAGGCGGATTTGTTTCTTTTTCAGGAATTTTTCACTAACAATTATGCAATCGGGAAGTTGTGTTAGAGAACGGATGTGTCACAACACATAAAAGAACCTCCAAACACGAGGTTCGGAGGTTTCTGGATACTGAAAAGAATCCTGTCAGCTATTCACTCGTTCAAGGTATTCCTTGGTTTCCGTGTTCACCCGGATTTTCTCACCCTGCTTGATGAAAATGGGAACGCGTACCTTCAAGCCGGTTTCGGTGGTGATGTACTTGGTTGCTCCCTGCACGGTGTCGCCCTTGACGGCTTCCTCGGCTTCTGCTACCAGGAAGACCACCTTCGGGGGGACTTGGATTTCCAACAACTGGGCTTCCCAAAAAGTGCAGCGGTAGGTCTCTCCGTCCTTCATCAGGTACTGGTAGTCGGGGAAGTTGCCCATCGGCACTTCAATCTGCTCGAAGTTGTCGGTCAACATCAGGTGAAAGTTCTCCCCATCGTTGTACAGATACTGGCAGTCCCTATCGACTACGGTGATATCCTCGGCGTTGTCCTGGCTCTTCATCGTTTCTTGGAGCGTCTGACCGGTGGAAGGGCTCTTCAGCTTCAGGCGAACGAAGGCGGAACCTTTTCCGGGGTTTACGAATTCACGGTCGACAACAACAAACGGCTGTCCTTTGATCAACAAGGCGGTTCCCTTATCGATTTGACCTGCTTTAATCATGCTCATTACCTCGTATATTTACAAATTGCGCGTATTGCCACTCTTCAGCATACCAGAAAGGGGAAAAAGAATCACCCCCTGCAGGTCGGTTTTTCCCATCAGCAGCATCTGCAGCCGATCAAGCCCGATGGCAACACCCGAGCAAGGGGGCATGGAGGAGAAAACCGAGGCCAAATCAGGGTCTATATCAGGAATTACCGTCCCGCTTTCCTCACGTTTTTGTACCAACTTTGCATACTCGTCCCGATAGTAGTTCTCAATCGTTGTCTGGTCGCGGTCCTCATCGTAACAGTTAGCCACCTCGACTCCTTTCACGTAGAGTTCCCACCGCCGCCTGTATGCGCCTTCCTGTTTGGCAAGGCATTCGATCTGCTTGGGGTAACGCTCCAGTACAAGCGGACGGTCCTGAGGAAGGTTGGGTTCGACAAAGGTCAGAAAAATTCGGTTGAACGTCTCCTCCCAGCTCTCCGGTTCATCAGGAACGCTCAGGCCCAGCCTGCGTGCTTCATCGGCGAGGGAGGATTGTTTCTGGTGTTTGTCCAAGTCCACTCCGGCATAGGTTTGCATCGCTTGCGCCACCGTGAGGCGGGCGAACGGGGGGCACAGGTACTCTGCAGCATCGTCGGTAAGCAGGGATGCGAACAGCTCTTCGGTGATTCGAATCGAATCCTCATCATCGGCGCCCACCGTATAATATTCCAACATGGAGAACTCCGGGTTGTGGATATGCCCGAGCTGCTCGCTGTTGCGGAAACAGTGGCTGATCTGATAGATGCTTCCCCAGCCCTGGGCGATGAGCTGCTTCATGAATATTTCAGGGGAGGGAACCAGATACAACTCGACAGAGGGGAGAAAGGGATTTTGAAACCTGGTGGCGAAGTTCTCGATGGTGGACTCGGGAATGAGGGAGGTTGAGAGTATCGGTGTGTCGACTTCGGTGTAATCGCGTCCGTCGAAAAAGGTGCGGATGGTACGGTACATGGCCGAGCGAAATTGTGCTGCTGCTTTCATGAGCGAATCATAGCCAAAGCTCTGCTTGTGTTGCAAGTGTCGCTGTCGCTGCAGTATACTCGCCAGTATGAAGCGATACGTTACTGACGACATCATCTATGCCCTTGCAACGGCTTGGGCGCAGAGTGCCTTGGCGGTGGTCAGGGTCAGCGGGGATGGGTGCAGAATCCTCCTTTCTACTCGGTTCTCCCGGCCCAAAGCCCTCCTGGATGCTGCTAATGCAACCTTGGTGCACGGCTATTTGATCGATGAGAACGGCTTGGCAATCGATGAGGTTGTTGCTGCTGTATATACTGACGGCCACGGCTATACAAAAGAAGAGTCCGTGGAACTCACCTGCCATGGTTCACTTGCTGTGATCAAGGAAATTCTGGCGCTTTTCAATCGTTTGGGCATGCGCAGCGCGGAAGGCGGAGAGTTCACTTTTCGTGCCTTTTTGCATGGCAGGCTGGACCTGACCCAGGCCGAAGCGGTACAGGAACTGGTCTCCAGCCAGAGCCAACGCTCACGCTCCCTTGCGTTGGGCCGATTGGAAGGGAGCCTTCGCAGCCGGATATCCGCCATGAAGGAACAGTTGCTGGGTATTGTTGCAGCAGTTGAAGTACAGCTCGATTATGCAGAGGATGAGTTGGATGAATTTGTCTTTCCCCGATTGCAGTTGGTCGACCTCATCAAGCAAATCAAGGATTTGTCGGGTACCTACCAAATCGGCCGATTGTACCGCACAGGTGCCCGCATTGTCCTGGCTGGTTCCACCAATGCCGGCAAGAGTTCACTGTTCAATCTCTTGTTGAAACAGGAACGGTCCATCGTCAGCCCGGTTCGCGGTACGACGCGGGACTACATCGAGGCAGACATGGATGTACATGGGATTCCGATTCGCTTGTACGATACTGCAGGATTGCGGGAAAGCGATGACGCCATCGAAAACGAAGGGATTAGAAGGACCGAGCGTCTTATCGGACAGGCTGACTTGGTGGTGTATCTGGTGGACAGCACCGAGCTCGGCCATGTTCCCGAGGAGGATGAGCGAACCTTGGTTGTCTACAACAAGAGCGACTTGGTCAAACCTCCCATGGGCAGGATGGCCATCAGCGCCCAGACCGGCGAGGGGGTTCTTTCCTTGTTGGATGAGATTGCCAAACGCTTGGCCAAGGGCAGTGTGGCAACCGGCGATGAACAGGTGGTTATTGAATCAGAGCGGCAGTACACCTTGCTTGAGAATGCAGCCCAGGCTTTACAGCGCTCCTTGGTCCTTGTCGATCAGGATATCCCGCTGGATATTACCGCAGTGGAATTGGGCGAAGCGCTACAGAATCTCGGGGAGCTGACCGGTGAAGTGACACCTGCCGATATTCTGCAAAAGATTTTCAGCGGATTTTGTGTAGGAAAATAATATGGATTATGATGCAATAGTTGTGGGGGGCGGCCACGCCGGAATCGAGGCGTGCCTCGCCCTTTCAAGAATAGGATTTTCGACTCTTTTAATCACCCAGAACCTCGATACCATCGGCAAGCTCTCATGCAATCCTGCAATCGGGGGATTAAGCAAGGGCAATTTGGTGCGGGAGGTTGATGCCCTCGGCGGTGAGATGGCGCACCTGATCGATCACTCCATGATCCAGTATCGCATTCTCAACCGCAGACGCGGTCCTGCCGTGCAGGCTCCCCGAGCCCAAGCGGACAAGTTCACCTATGCACGCCTTGCAAAGGAGACGCTGGAAGCCCAGTCCAACCTTGCCTTGTTCATGGATACGGTGGTGGACATTCTTCTCGATGACCACAATGCCCTGGTAGGGGTGGTGACCGAGAGACGGCATACCATTACCTGCAAGGTGATGGTCCTGACCACCGGTACCTTCATGGAAGGCCGTATTTTCATCGGCGAGTACGATGCTTCAAACGGACGGCTGGATGAGCCGGCCGCCATCGGGTTGGGCAGTGCCCTGCGCAAAAAGGGCTTTCCGGTAGGGAGACTGAAAACAGGCACCCCTGCACGGGTCAGGCGCTCGAGCCTGGACTTTGACAGAATGGAAATCCAGGACGGGGAAGAGACGATGATGCCCTTCAGTTTCGACTATGACAGCGTCGATCGGCCGGCTCTCCCCTGCTATATCACCTGGACCAATGATAATACGCACCGGATCATCAGGGAGAACATCCATCGTTCCCCGTTGTACGGCGGAAAGATCGTCGGCAAGGGACCGCGATACTGCCCTTCGATCGAGGACAAGGTGGTCAGGTTCCCAGACCGTGAACGCCACCAGATATTTGTCGAACCAGAGGGTGTGGGGACTGAAGAGATGTATCTGAACGGAATCTCCTCCTCACTTCCTGAGGATGTGCAGCATGCATTCATCCACAGTATTGCAGGGCTTGAACACGCCCAGATCATGCGTCCTGCATACGCGGTCGAGTACGATTTCATCGATCCCCAAGCACTTTTCCCCTCACTGGAGAGCAAGCTGGTGGAGAACCTGTTCATCGCCGGGCAGACCAACGGCACCAGCGGGTACGAGGAGGCGGCATGCCAGGGCCTGATGGCCGGCATCAATGCGGCGCAGAAGCTCAAGGGTGAAAAACCCTTGGTGCTCAGTCGCAACGAGGCTTATACCGGTGTTCTCATCGATGACTTGGTCACGATGGGGACGCAGGAACCCTATCGCATGTTTACCAGCCGTGCTGAATATCGCTTGAACCTACGCCACGACAGCTGTGACCAGCGGCTCACGGCCAAAGGGTTCTCCGTCGGGTTGCAGAAGCAGGAAGCACTGGATCGCCTGAAGGATAAACTGTCAAGAATGGATGCAGTGAAAGACCTGCTTCGTGCGCGAAGGTACGAGGAAAAGAGCGCCCTTCAGGCTTTGAAAATGCCCGAGGTGACCATTGAGGATGTCTCCAAGCGGATTCCTGAATTACAAGCATTTGAAGAACCGATTCTCTACCAGGTTGAGCTCGATGTGAAATACGAAGGGTATATCAACCGCCAGGATCGGCAGATCAGCAGGTTTGAGAAGTTGGAGAGCCTTCTGATCGACGAGAAGTTGGACTGGGATGCCATCGAAGGGTTGAGTGCCGAGGGCAAGGAGAAACTGAAGAAGGTCCGCCCGCTTTCAGTTGGACAGGCGACAAGAATCAACGGGGTGCGCAACAGCGACATTGCAGTCCTTATCGTACATCTCGACCGGGGAGGGAGACATGGCAGGTAAGTATCGGAAATTGCTTGACGAGGGCCTTTCTTCCCTGTCATTGGATCTGGACCAGGGCCAGAGAGAGCAGCTCGATGCCTATATTGCAGAGCTGGAACTATTCAACCCCGTCTATAAGCTGGTGGCGGCACAAGGGGAAGACCTTGTGATTCGTCATATTTTTGACAGCCTGAGCGGTGTCCAGACACTTCGTGCACTCTCTGCAGCATATCCTTCCTGCAGGATTGCCGACTTCGGTTCGGGTGCCGGTCTTCCCGGCATCCCTCTTGCCATCGCATTGCCGTCCTGTTCCTTCACCCTTGTGGAAAGAATGGGAAGAAGAGTCGATTTTCTACGCAACGCCCTGCTTCGTGCCTCGCTCTCCGACAGGGTCCAGGTTGTTGACAGGGATTTGAAGGAAGTGAAGGACCGTTTTGAAATCATTACGTTCCGGGCCTTCCATCCTCTTGCCGACATCCTCGATGTTGTTGCCGACCTGCTCTCTGAAGACGGGTATGTATGCGCCTACAAGGCAGTGCAGGAGCAAGTGGAAGAGGAGCTTGTCCAGGTAAAGCGAACGTGTAAAAGTTCCTGGACAGCGAACTTTGTACCTTTGCAGGTGCCCCGCCTGGAGGCAAGCCGTATGCTTTGCCTCCTGCAAAAGATTTGATACCATTTTGCAAATGGGGTGTTTACCGAATTTAGGGAGGAGGTTCTTGTGAAGGGAAGGAAGGGTCGATTGTCATTGGTTTTAGGAGTCAGTTGCCTGACAGCATCACTTTTGGTGACTGCTCTCATCGTGCTGCCGCTTTTGGGAGTGACCAATACGCTGTTGGTGCAGGTGCATGCACTTGTAAGCCGCATCTTCTCCTTCACCATCGTTCCTTCCCGCTTCGGACTGGCCCCGCTTGCTTTGCTGCTGCTTATCTGGAGCATCATGATCTTCAGCTTCCGCTCCAAGAAGCATTTCTCGTATATCCTCATCCCGCTCACAGCCGTCATGACCTACACCCTGTACACCCTTTCCCACCTGTTGCAGGAGAGCAGTCGTCCTTTTTTCTCAAGCGTTTTACTCTCCTCTTCAAGCGACCTGCGCAGTGCATCTTTCAAGGTGGTGTTGCTTTTCCTGGCTGAAACAGCCTTGTTCGTACTCTTTACCTTGCTCAGCGATGCCTTGGACCGGTATCGTGCAGCCAAACTGGAGCGGGAGGAACGCCGACGACAGGCCTTGGAACTGAAAGCCGAGCAACAAAAGCAGAACGAACAGAAAAAACCGAAAAAGCACTCCTTGTTCGGGAAGCGGTCAAAACGAAAGGAAGCAGCGAATGAGACCCTTGATGAGGAAGAGCATGTCACACTGGTGAAAAAGCCGGTTGTAAAGGAGACGGTTGAGGAGGGCGACGAGCTCGGTCGGCAACAGGTCAATTTCCCTCCCATCGCCGAAGTTCCTTCCTTGGGCAGCCTTTCCAAACGTCGCTCATCCGTTTCCAAGCCTTTGGAACGGGATATCATCCAGGTTGAGGAGATCCAAGTAAACGGCAAGGTCAGCATTGGAGCGTTGCACACCCTTACCGAAGAGCGAAAACGCAACAATGGTCTTTCCTATCTTGAGCGCAAGCAGCTTGAGCTTGCGCAGGCCAAGACAGAGGAGCAACCCCAACCCAAACAACCGGTGCAACTGTCGGGCTTTCTTCAAGGTGCCTTGGAAGCAGTGGGCAAGGCCCCTCATAAGAAGCATGACAAGAATATGGAGCCGAAGGGCAGGGCGAGAGGAATGCTTGCAGAGGCAGTCGAGCAGCATCAGACCAGGGCGGATGAACCCGTTCCGGTTGCTTCCAGTCAAGCCGATGATACGCTTTCCATCAGGGAGAGGATTCTGTCGGTGCAATACGAGGAGAAGCCTTCCCAACCCCTTTTTACACCGGAGGAGCCGGCCGCCAAGCCTGCCCCGCTTGTCGAGAAGAGACCTGTTGTTCAACCCACCTTTTTTGCCCAGAGTACGGCAAAGCCGATCAACGGGGGCTTCAGTGAGGATGTCCCGATGAGCGAAGAACCTGCCGTTGAAGAGGAGGACCTGCTTGAACCTGCCAGCGGGGTGGGCGGCCTTAGTGGCAGTGCCCTGATCAACCAGAGCCGCATCAGATACCAATTCCCCTCCGACTCCATGCTGGTGACCTATCCCAAGGTATCTGATGTCATCGACGAAACCACGCTCAAACGGGGGGAAGTGCTTGTAACCACGTTGCAGCAGTTCAATATCATTGTCGAGTTGGTCAATATCGTACGAGGCCCGACGGTTACCATGTTCGAGTTGCTTCCCGCTCCGGGGATACGAGTCAACTCCATCGTCAATCTCGCTGATAACATCGCCCTTGCTTTGGCCGCCACCCAGGTGCGCATCGTAGCCCCGATTCCCGGCAAGTCGGCGGTCGGGGTGGAGATTCCCAACCTAAAGCGGGACATCATCGGCTTTCGGGAGATGCTGGGCTCGCTTTCCGACGGTCTTGGCATTCCGATGGTACTCGGGCGCAACCTGATGGGAGAGCCCATCGTCATTGATGTGATCAAGGCTCCGCACCTGCTGATCGCCGGCTCCACCGGCAGTGGAAAGAGCGTCTGTGTCAATTCGCTGATTTGTTCGGTTCTCTTCAGGCGCAGCCCCAAGCAGGTGCGAATGATTCTGGTCGATCCGAAGATTGTCGAACTGAACATCTATAATGGCATTCCTCATCTGCTGACTCCGGTCATCACCGAAGCGAAGCGGACCCTCAAAGCCCTGGATTTCTGTCTGTACGAGATGGATAGACGCTACAAGCTGCTTCAGGGCATCAATGTCCGAAACATCATCGGGTACAACGAAAAGATAGAGACCAGTCGTTTGGCACGAGAGAAACTGCCGTATATTTTAGTGGTCATCGATGAGTTTGCCGACCTGATGCACCTCGTAGGCAAGGACATGGAAAGCAAAGTCAGCCGTCTTGCAGCCATGAGCCGGGCGGTGGGCATCCATTTGGTGCTGGCCACCCAGCGTCCTTCTGTAGACGTCATCACCGGTGTCATCAAGAACAACATCCCAACCCGTATTGCCTTTGCTGTAACCAGCGCCACCGACAGCCGCATCATCCTCGACGAACAGGGGGCCGATAAACTGCTTGGCAAAGGTGATATGCTCTATATGTCAAGCAGCAATCCTGCGGCTGAACGCATCCAGGGTTCCTTCCTCAGCGATCATGAGGTCGAGGAGGTTGTAAAATTCGTATCGAGTCAGGGTGTTCCCGATTTCATCGATGAGTCTTTCTTCGAGGATGAGGAACAGAAAGCCTCGGGGAGCGAAGGGGAAGATGGCGTAGATGCAAATGACGATGATGAGCTCATGCAGCGGGCATTGTCGATAGTCGTCGAGCGCAAGTGCGCATCAGCCTCCTACTTGCAGAGAAGATTGAAGATAGGGTACAACCGGGCTGCACGTCTGGTCGAACAGATGGAAGAGATGGGATATGTGGGGCCTCCCAATGGAAGCAAACCCCGCGAATTGATCAAGTATCCCTGATAGGAGGAAGCGATGGAAGGTGTTCATGCCATACATAATGGACAGGTGATTCTTGCCAAGGATGCGGTTGTCCCGGTCACGCTCAGGGAGGTCCAATTCGGTTTCTCCACCTATGAAGCCCTGAGGGTCGTCAAGGGTCATGCAGTGCATCTCGACGACCATCTGATCCGACTTGAGAACTCCTGCCGGGGCATCAAGCTCTCCCATCCCTTCACCAAGGAGCAGATCAGCACCTGGGTCTACAATCTGATCGATGTCGATGCAATCGAGCAAGCCTCCTTGAGAATTCAGCTCTATGGGGGCAAGGACCCGCAGTTGTTTGTGCTTGCATCCTCTCTGCTCTCCTATCCCGACGAGTATTATACCCAGGGAGTCGGGGCTATAACGTTTGCAGGCGAGCGCTTGTATCCTTCGTGCAAGACCGGAAATCTATTGCTCAACTACATGGCCCTTGAGCAGGCCCGCAGCCTAGGTTGCTTTGAAGCCTTGCTGGTTGACCGTCATCACAAGGTCTTGGAAGGGACGAGAAGCAATTTCTTTGCTTTCAAGGGCAAAGAGCTGTATACGGCCTCCGATGAGCAGGTGTTGCTGGGTATCACCCGAGACCGGGTGCTGAAGGCCGCCGTTCGGTTGGGATTCCGGATTGTCTTTGATGCTCCCGATGCGGATGAAGTAGGTAAAGGGGTATTTGATGAAGCCTTCATCAGCTCCACCAGCATGGCGGCCATGCCGCTTTCCAGGATAGACAGCCGTAATTTTTCTGGTTCGTATGAAAAAACCCTTGCCATCATGCGTCTTGTCAGAAGTTGGGAACTGGACGATTGATAAACTGTATCCACTGAGGTGGACAATAGTGGTAATTTCCTCTATCTTTATAGAGAAGGGTCCTTCCTCAAGGTCCCTCCTTTCTGTGTAACACAGCTATTTCTTGTAAAGGCGATATATAGTACCAATGAAATTTACTGAACTACCCTTAAGTGAGCAAGTGCTCAAAGGCATTGAGGCTGCGGGTTTCACCGATTGTACGGAAGTACAAGAAAAGGTGCTCCCGGTCAGTCTTTCCCATCGTGATGTCATGGCCCAGTCCAAGACTGGAAGCGGAAAAACCGCAGTGTATGTGCTGACCATTCTTCAGTCATTCGTCGAAGCCCAACAGAAGGGCAAAAGCAAACCCAAGGCCCTCATCGTAGCCCCTACCAGAGAACTTGCCGTGCAGATCGAGGAAGACACCCTCAAACTCGCTTCTGCAATGGATGATGTAACGGTGGGGTGTTTTTTTGGCGGTGTTGGCTACGGCAAGCAGGATGAGATTCTGGAAAAGGGGTGCGATATCTTTGTCTGTACTCCCGGTCGTATCCTGGACTACCAGAAAATGCACAAGATTGATTTCCGTCAGTTTGACATCTTCGTCGTTGATGAAGCGGACCGACTCTTCGATATGGGGTTCTACCCCGATATCCAAAAGATGTTCAGCCTGCTCAGGGGCTGCACCGAGCGGCAGACCATGCTTTTCTCCGCCACCTTGGGCACCAAGGTCCGCAACCTTGCTTGGTCTTTCATGAATGAGCCGGTTGAGCTTGAGGTGCAACCCGAGGAGATTACCGTCAAGGCAATCACCCAGGAGTTGTTTCATGTATCCAAGAGTGAGAAGTTCGGTCTCTTCCTGAAGCTGATGAAAAAAGAGGATCCTGAGAACTGCTTGATTTTCACCAATACCAAGGCCCGCTGCATTGAAGTCTCCAAGCGTCTTTCGCTCAACGGGTATCCAACCAAGTATCTGATGGGTGATATGCCGCAGACAAAACGACTTCAAACGCTCGATCGAATGAAAGAGGGGAAGATCAAGTTCCTTGTGGCCACCGACGTTGCCGCACGCGGACTGCAGATCGATGACCTTCAGTTGGTTGTAAACTACGACATCCCCGATGACTTTGAGAGTTATGTACACCGCATCGGCCGAACCGCAAGGGCAGGCAAGAGCGGCAAGTCCATCACTTTGGCCGATGAAGAGTATGTATTCAACCTGGAGCCTATCGAAAATTACATCCAGATGAAAATTCCGGTAATCTGGCCTGAAGAGGGGGACCTTCCTCAGGTTGAGGATGCAAGTGCTTCCTACTCGTTCCGTGATTTGGTGAGCAACGATGAGTATGCATCATCTCCTGCTCGTTCCAAGGGCGGTCTTCGGCCGAGAGGCAGGAAGGGTCCGCTGCCCAGGGCAAAGAGGGAAGAACGCCCGCGTATGGGTAGAAAGACAGACGAGAGCAACGAGACCAGAAACAGAAGGCCGCGCGTGGAGCAGGCTCGTCCGGCGGAGACCCGTCGCAGGAGACCAGGTTCGAAGAGCTATGCAGAGATTCAGAATCTTTCCCTCGAAGAGAGACTGGCCTACTACAAGCAGCAGTATCAAAATGAGGGAGGACAGGTCAGTCCACCTCAAACGAGCCTAGTTCCCAGAACCCCTGTAAAGAAGGCAGCTGCCGCACCTGTGGCAAAGGAGCAGGATCAGGCCAAGAAACCCGAGCAGAAACTCGGTTTCTTCGCAAGATTGTTCAGGAGGAAGAAGTAGGATGCTCAAACGGTTCATCGGCTACTACCGCCCCTACAAGGGGCTCTTCTTTCTGGATATCGGAGTGGCCGTCCTGGCCTCCGCACTCTCCATCCTGTTTCCGACATTGACCAGACAACTGCTTCGCGTCGAGATTCCTGAGAAGAATCTCGAGCATATGCTCGTCATTTTCGCCCTGATGCTGCTCATCTACATCCTGCAGGCTGTCTGCCAGTATATCCGAGTCACGTGGGGGCATATCCTGGGAGTGCGAATGGAGACGGATATGCGCAGCGAGCTGTTTGCACATTTGCAGAAACTCTCCTTCGGCTACTTCGACAAGACCAAGACCGGTCATATGATGAGCCGAATCACCAACGATCTCTTCCAAATTACCGAGATGGCCCATCATGCTCCCGAGGACCTGATCATCAGTGTGGCTACAATACTGGGTTCGTACATTCTGATGTTCAGCTACAGTCTTCCTTTGGCACTCATCTCTCTTATTCCTTTTCCAATCATGGTGTTCTACGGGGTGTATTTCGGCATGAAAATGAAGGCTACATTCCGTAAGGTCCGGACCACCGTCGCCGATGTGAACAGCAATGTCGAGAACTCGCTGATGGGCATCCGTGAAGTGAAGTCCTTCGGCAGGGAGTCCTATCAGGAGCAGAAGTTCAATCAGGTCAACGATGTGCTCCGTAACAGCAAAATGGAGCAGTACAAGGTGATGGGCCGCTATCATTCGGTCATCGGGTTTTTCCGCGAACTGTACTATTTCTGTACCATAGCCGGAGGAGCAGTACTTATTTTCATGGGCAAGGTCGAGTCATACGACCTGGTGACATTCATCCTCTATGTCGGGGTTGTGCTTCCGCCCATCGATCGACTGATCAACTTCACCGAGCAGCTGCAGCAAGGAATGGCAAGCTTCGAGCGTTTCACCCAAGTTATGGATGAACATCCCGGCATCACCGATACGAAGGACGCCAAGGATTTAAAAATCAAGAAGGGGACCGTTCGATTCGAGCATGTCTCGTTCGCTTATGAGAATTCAGCCGACTTGATTCTCAAGGATATCGATGTAACCATTCCCGGAGGCTCAACCGTAGCTTTGGTCGGAGAATCGGGTGCCGGTAAAAGCACCTTTGCCTCCCTGTTGCCACGGTTCTATGAACCCAAGCAAGGGAGAATCCTCATCGACGGCCAGGATGCCAAATACCTGAGGCAGAATTCGCTGAGACAGCATATCGGCTTCGTGCAGCAAAATATATTCCTCTTCGATGACACCATCCGGGAGAACCTGAAGTACGGCAAGGTGGATGCAACCGATGAGCAGCTCTGGGCCGCACTCGATGCTGCAAACCTTGGTACATTCGTCCGTTCGCTTCCTCATGGTCTGGATACCCAGGTCGGCGAACGAGGAACGCTGCTCAGCGGCGGGCAGAAGCAACGGATCTCCATCGCACGGGTATTCTTGAAGAATCCTTCGATTCTTATGTTTGACGAAGCTACCAGCAGCCTGGATACCGAGAGCGAGGAGCTCATCACCGAAGCGTTTGCACGTCTGTCGGTAGGAAGAACCGCCATCGTCATCGCTCACCGTCTTGCCACGATAAAAAATGCCGATTGCATCTTGGTCCTTGATGAGGGTACACTAGTCGAGTCGGGTACACATGCCGAGCTGCTTGAGAAAAACGGCCACTATGCAAAGCTGTACAAGACGCAGGACTTTTCCTAGAGCGGAGGCGATTGCATGAGAAAAATACGCATTGCATTTGCAGCATTGTTTATCATACCTATCCTGATACTTTCCTTGGTGTACGCATTCCTTCCTGCACTGTTCTTACGTCTGTTCCGGCTCAAAGAAGCGGAGAATCGTCACCTCAGGCGGTGCGGACATTTCATTGGAAACAGCATCATGTTCTTTTTGGGAATTACCGTGCATGTCGACGGCAGGGATAACCTGCCTGATGGCACCAACATCTGTTACATGGCCAATCATCAAAGTCTGCTCGATATCGTTGCCTTTGTCGGGCCGGCAAACCTTTGGGCGGCTATTCTGGCAAAGGCCGAAGTGAAGAGAATCCCCATCATCAACCTGTGGTGCTATGCTCTTGACTGCATCTTCATCGATCGTAAGAGCCCCCACGATGCCATCAAGGCAATCCTCAGAGGTGTGGAGCAACTCAAGCAGGGTAAGAGCATGCTGGTGTTTCCCGAAGGGACGAGAAGCAAGAGCGGCCGGATCGGGGAGCTTAAAAGCGGAAGCCTGAAGCTTGCAACCCGCTCAAAGACTGTCATAGTTCCCATCACCATCAAAGGAATGCGTGCAGGGTTCGAGCACTTGAAAGGTTTTGGAAGGGTGCATGCCTACTTCTCCATCGGCAAACCGATTCCAACCGCCACCCTGAGCAGTGAGGAAATTGCTTCGCTTCACGAGGTGGTTTATGGGGCCATCGCCAAACGGTTCGACGAGCTTCCCGGTCAAGTTTAGGCCCATTATGCAACACGCACTTCGGCTCTCCCATCTGCATTTCACCTACCGTTCCTGGAAGGAAGAGGTGTGCGACAGCCTATTCGTCGATCTCAACCTGGATTTGCAGGAGGGCGGCAAAACATTGTTGCTTGCCCCCTTCAACAAGGGTAAAACCACGTTGGCGAAAATTCTGTGCGGTGTCTGCCCGAAGTACTTCCCTGGTACATTACAGGGAACCATTGAATTGTTCGAGAGAGACCTCAGCACTATGGAACCTTGGGATCTGCTTGGTGTTTGTTCCTATGTTTCACAAAATCCTCAGGAACAGTTCATCGCCACCAGTGTTGAGGAAGAGCTTGCCTTTCCTCTGGAGTCGCTGGGACTCGAACGCGAAGAGATGGCACGACGCATCACTCGTGCTTTGGAGCATTGGGGTTTGGAGGATCTGAGAACTTCGAGCCAACAGGAGCTCAGCGGAGGAGAGCGCAAGCGTGTATTGCTTGCAGTCCAAGAGGTGATTCAAGCACGCTTGTGGATTCTTGACGAAGCCTTCGATGACTTGGACCAGAGGTGGCGCAACCAGCTTAAGGAGACTATACAAGCATCCGATAAAACCATTTTGGTGCTTGCAAGCAGGTATTTGGAGGAATTCACCGGTCTGTTCGACCAGGTGGTGCTGCTCGACCAGAAAGCAATCCAGAATCCCTCCCTTGATGAAATTCTTCCCAGATTCTCTCACCTTTGCGGGGACGACCTGCCCAATCCCTTGGAAGGCCAAGTGTTGGAAATGTCGAAAAAGCAAAAGCTTTCTTGTATGGATTTGGAAGCCGAACGAAAGAGGCTGAGTACCCTGCAGGGCCGGTCGTTCTCTCTGCATGTCCCTGACTTTCATATGGAGAGCGGAGAGCTTGTCACCTTGGTGGGCCCCAATGGAAGCGGCAAGAGTTCGTTTTCGCGGTTGCTGTGCGGCTTGGATGACCCGATCGGCGGTGTAATCAAACTCGACGGGCAACCGCTGGCGGGCAAGGAGCTTTCCAAAAAGGTAGGGTATCTCTTTCAGAATCCCGACTTGCAGATTTTCCTTCCAACTGTTGAAGAAGAGCTTTCCTGGTCTTTGAAACGGCGCAAGGACCTCAAAAGTGAAGAGATGAGGGCCAGGGTGGCCGAGTGTGCCGATTTGTTCGGACTCACCTTGTCTGATACGCCTTCCACCATGAGCTATCCACAAAGAAAAGCCCTGCAGGCTGCTGTTTACTTTCTCCTGGAACGACCGTTCTACATCCTTGATGAGCTTGACAGTTCCTTGACCTACTACAGCGCCCTTGCAATCATTGCACGGCTACGAAAGCGGGGAGCCGGCCTGCTACTCATCACCCACGACCGCCAGTTCGCCGCTCGGGTCGCCCAACGCAGCTACGCCATCGAGGACGGAAGGATGGCAAGCCTATGACGACCAGCACCTTTGTTGCAGGAAAGGGGTGGCTTTACCGCTTCGACCCGAGGGCGAAAATCCTCTTGATGCTGCTGCTTTGCGTATGGTTCTTCCTTCCTGTCCATCTGGTCGGCTTGTACTGTGCAGTTGCCCTGATCGTGTTCACTGGTGGATTGAATACCGGATTCTCCCATGTCTGGAAGATCTTTCGTTCAATTTTGCCCATGCTGTTGTTCATGGTGTTGTTCATGCCGTTCAATGTCCGCACCGGCCGCCCTCTTTTTTCAGTCGGATCGGTGACGATAGTCACTGAGGAGGGCCTCATGCAGGCAGCCCGGCTTGCAGGCCGGTTCATCGGCATCTCCTATGTGTGTACGCTGCTCTTTGCCACCACCATCATGAACGAGGTGATGCTCGCCCTCAGATGGTACCGTCTTCCCTATAAGGCTGGCTTGGTGGTGACACTCGCCTTCACCTACATCCCCTTCATCGCCGACAGCTTCAGTCAGATCGCAGAGTCACACCGGCTTCGGGAAGCCGACCGGGAGCAAGGGAGAAAGTTCCTGCAGCGTCTGAAGGATTTAGTGCCGACTTTGACCAGTGCCTTGGTTGTAGCGTTGCGCTCCATCCCCAATTTGGCGATGAGTCTGGAGATGCGGGGCTTCGGTCTGCAAAATCGGCGAAGTCAGTATCACAACCTTGGCTCGTATCGGCATCCCTTTACCCACTTTCTGCTTTCGGTTATCATCCCAGTAGTGCTTTGGTTGCTATGCAAAGCTTGAGGAGTGAATCATCATGCAACAGAACAGGAATGCCTTGAAGGTAGCCGTCGTCGCTGTGCTTACTGCAGTGGTCGTCGTGTTTACCATGGTTGTCCGTATCCCGACTGCGAAGGGATATCTCAATCTTTGTGATGTGGCTATTTGCTTTATAGCCTTCACATTCGGCCCTTGGTCGGCTTTCATTGCAGCCGGCTTGGGAACCGCCCTCGCCGATCTAATCAGCGGCTACGCCCAGTGGGCACCCATTTCGTTTGTGGTACATGGCGTGGAGGGTCTTTTGATTGCTCTCATCGTCCGCCGGCAGGGTGATAAGGAAGCCTCCCTGATTCGCAAGCTTTTTGCCGGACTTGTCTGTATTGCAACCGTATCCCTTGGGTATTTTGCCCTCTCTTCACTGTTTATCAGCACAGTCAGTGTTGCGGCTGCGGAGATTCCCGGCAACATTGCACAGAGCGGTGTGGGCTTTGTGCTCGGTTTAGGCGTAGCAAGCGCAGTAAAACGCGCATACCCGCCGGTACGTTCACTGGCTTGGTAGCAATTCACTCAATTTTTCGCTATACTCGCAACAAATTTCCAACAAAGAGGAACGCAGCATGCAACAATTCCCCCATGATACCATCGTAGTGCTCGACTTTGGTGCCCAATACAGCCAGTTGATAGCACGCAGGGTGAGGGAGATGCACGTCTACAGCCAGATAGTCCCCTATACCACTAGTGCGGCGGAGCTCAAGGCAATGCAACCCAAAGGAATCATATTCTCCGGCGGCCCGGCATCGGTGAGAACCGAAGGATCTCCTCGTCCGGACCAAGAGCTCTACTCATTGGGCATTCCCATTCTGGGCATTTGCTATGGGCTGCAGGTCATGAGTGTTCAAAACGGGGGCTCGGTGGAGCGGCCCGATAAACGCGAATACGGATTTGCCGATTTAAAGATTCTAAATCATGATTCTCAGTTGTTGAAGGGCATCTCCCAGAATTCAAGGCTCTGGATGAGCCATGGCGATTCGGTGAGTTCTCTTCCCAAAGGCTTCGAGCATACAGGCAGCACCGAAAACTGCACCTTTACAGTCGTTGAGAACAAGGAGAAGCAATTCTACGGTGTGCAGTTTCACCCCGAGGTCGTTCATACCGCTGAAGGGAAAACCTTCCTTGAGAACTTCGTCCTGGGTATTTGCAAGGCCCAGCCCAATTGGGACATGGGCTCCTTCATCGCAAGTGCGATTGAGGAAATTCGGGCCAAGGTGGGAGACAAGCAGGTGCTCTGCGGCCTGTCCGGTGGTGTTGACTCGGCTGTAGCCGCCGTCTTGATCCATAAGGCCATCGGCGACCAGCTTGTTTGCGTCTTTGTAAACAACGGTCTGTTGCGTAAAGGCGAGGCTGAGATGGTGCTCAAGCTTTTCAGGGACAACTATAAGATAAGGTTGCAGTATGCCGATGCACAGGAGGCCTTCCTCTCTGCTCTGAAGGGTGTGACCGAGCCTGAAGCCAAGAGAAAGATCATCGGCAAGGTTTTTGTCGATACCTTCTACAGCGAAGCCCGTAAGGCCGGCGAGATTTCATTCCTTGCCCAAGGTACACTCTATCCTGATGTAATCGAGAGCAAGAGTCCCTCCGGTGGTCCTTCTGCAACGATTAAGAGCCATCACAATGTCGGAGGTCTTCCTGACGATCTCAAGTGGGACCTGTTGGAACCGCTTCGCGAGTTGTTCAAGGACGAGGTGCGTGCCTTGGGCCGTGAGCTTGGGCTTCCCGAAGTATTGGTAACCCGCCACCCCTTCCCGGGACCGGGTTTGGGTGTCCGTTGCGTCGGTGAGGTCACCAAGGAGCGCCTGGATACCCTGCGCGAAGTCGATGCCATCTTCATCGATGAGATCCGCAAAGCCGGTCTCTATCACGATATCTGGCAGGCTCTTGCATGCCTCCTGCCTGTCAAGAGCGTCGGAGTGCAGGGAGATGAACGCACTTACGAGGAAGTCTGCTCGCTCAGGGCGGTAACCAGCGAGGATGCCATGACAGCCGACTGGTTCCGGTTCCCCCCGGATGTCCTGCAGCGCTCTGCAAGCAGAATCTGCAACGAGGTAGCCGGAGTAAACCGGGTGCTCTATGACATCACGAGTAAACCTCCCGGGACGATCGAGTGGGAGTAAACAAAGAAAGGCCCAACGTACTGAGGAAGTAGGTTGGGCCTTTCTATTACGCTGCCAGCGTCTTGATTTTCTTCACATATACCTTTCTGAAAAAGTAAATGGTGAGACCCAGTGAAGAAGTCTCAGCGATGATGAATGAATACCACAGCGCATCCAACCCGACGAAACGACCCAGCAGGTAGGCCGCCGGCAGCAGGAATATAAGCTGCCTGGTAACGCTGATGATCATGGAAATGTATCCATCGCCGGTTCCTTGGAAGAGGGCTCCCAATACAATGCAGAACCCTGCAGAGATGAAACACAGGCTGATGCGTTGCATGGCAACAACGCCTATGGCCATCATCTCATCGGTTGCATTGAACCAGCTCAGCAGGATGTGGGGGATGAATGTGAAGACGGCAAACCCGACGCTCATGATGGACAGTGATACGATGAGTCCCACTTTGACGGTACTGGTGATGCGCTTGGGTCTCTTCGCTCCATAGTTGTATCCAATGACAGGAATCATGCCGCTGTTCAGACCGAAAATCGGCATGAAAATAAATGATTGCAGTCGGAAATAGATGCCGAAAACTGCAACGGCGGAAGTTCCGAAACCGATGAGGATCTTATTCAGGTTTGTAGTCAGAATGGTTCCGATCGCCTGCATGATGATTGATGGGAGCCCGACGGCGTAGATGTCCTTCACGGTTTTCTTTTCAAGACGGAACGACGGCCGGTCGAGTACAATCTCCCGATTCTTTTTCACATAATATATGGCAAGGACAGCAGAGACATGCTGGGCGAATACAGTTGCAATGGCGGCTCCCAGCACTCCCATGCGTGGGAAGCCGAAGAGGCCGAAGATGAGAATCGGGTCGAGGATGATGTTGACGATCGCCCCGGTGCCTTGGATGATCATGGGATGGAAGGTATCCCCGGTACCCTGCAGGATGCGCTCACAGGTGATATCGATGAAGATTCCCAAGCTAAAGAAGAGACAAATTGCACTGTATTGCGTTCCCATCCTGATCAGTTCGGGGTCGCTGGAAAAGAAGCTGATGAAAGCCTTGGTGAAGAAGAGACCGATTATCGCAAAGAACACCCAGCTGATCAACGAGAGGGTCAGCCCGTTGCCTGCAGCTTTCTTTGCCGCCTCCAAATCCCTTGCACCGAGTTTCCTGGACAATAGGGAATTGACTCCGATTGATGTTCCAACACTGACGGCGATCAACAGGTTCTGCAGCGGAAACGCCAAGGTGACTGCTGTCAATGCAGTCTGGCTGTAATGAGATACAAACATGCTGTCCACTATGTTGTAAAACGCTTGGACAAGCATGCTGAGCATGACGGGAAATGACATGGACAGGACGAGTGATGGGATGGGTTTCACTCCCATTTTATTTTCTTGCAAGGCTTGCATGGGTTTTCCTTATTCTCCGAGGTATCAGAGAGTGTAGTCATATCACAGCCGCCTTATATAGTAAAGCATTCCAGGAATTACTGGTTCTTCAGGAACGCCTCAATTTCTGCCTGACCCTTTGTTTCGTCCACACGCTTGAGCAGGATGAATCCCAAAGCAAAAAGAGCAACAAGACTCACGATGCCTGAGCGGACATTTCCCGTGACCAAGGTCACAACTCCCATAAGCAGCGGACCGATGATGGCGGCAAATTTTCCAAGCATATTGAAGAAACCGAAGAACTCTGCAGAGCGCTCCTTTGGGATGAGACGGGTATAGTATGAACGGGAGAGGGCCTGGATGCCGCCCTGAAAGAGACCGATAATCACCGCCAGCAGGTAGAAGTGAAGAGGGGTGGTCATGAAGTAACCGAGGACGGCGATGATGGTATAGGCGCCTATGGCGACTTGGAGGGCTTTCTTGACTCCGATCCTGTTGCCGAAAGCCGAGTAGAGCAACGCGGAGGGAAATGCGACGAACTGGGTGATCAACAAGGCGATGATCAGCGACTCGCTGGGGAAATTAAGGCTGGTGCCGTAGTTGACGGCCATCCTGATGATGGTGTCCACCCCATCGATGTAGAGCCAATATGCCGCCAGAAAGAGTGCGATGGTTTTCAGCTGTCTGAAACTGCGAACGGTGTTGATGGTAATCCCCAGGCCTTTTTCAACAGCCTGTCGCACTCCCATTGGCTCTAGGGGCTTCTCTTCCTTCACGAGAAAGATCAGGGGCAGCGTGAAGGCTGTCCACCAGATGCCTACGATGACAAAGCAAGCCTTGATTGCGCTTTCCTGGCTGGAGAACCCGAACCATGAGGGGTTGAGGTACATCAGGACGTTTACCAAAAAGAGCAGTCCGCCTCCTATGTAGCCCAGGCTGTATCCTAGTGATGAGACATAGTCCACTTTCTTTTCAGAGGCTACAAAGGGGAGCAGCGCATCGTAGAAGGTATTGGCTCCGCTGAAACCCACCACTGCAAGCGAGTAGAAGAGGACCGCCATGGGCCAGTTGCCCATCTGCAGGACATAGAGGCTCGCCGTCATCACCGACCCGAGGAGGGCGAAGAAGGCAAGCAATCGTTTCTTGTAACTTCCCCAGTCTGCTATGGCCCCCAGAAAAGGTGCCAACAAGGCGACAATGAGAGAACCAAGTGAGTTGGCGACCCCCAAATAGAAGGTACCCTGTTCACTGCTGGCCCCCACCGCCCAATAGGCACTGAAAAAAACAGGAAAGAAGCCTGCCATGACCGTGGTTGCAAAGGCACTGTTCGCCCAATCGTAACAAGCCCAAGCCAAAATTGAACGTTTTGAGTCCTGCATGATTTCCTCTTGTACGTAGAGTAGCAGTGAACAGGCTTTCTGTCATGCATTTTCTCACACTTGCACAACAGGCTATCCTTCAATACAATACGCACTTAGATATCTCTATAAGGTGGGAGGTTACCCCCATGATCGTGTGTAAATTCGGTGGAAGTTCGGTTGCTGAAGCCAAGCAAATACAGAAAGTCAAATCAATCATTGATGCTGACCCAGATAGACAAATAGTGATTGTTTCCGCACCTGGTAAGCGGAACAAGGATGACGAGAAAGTCACCGACATGCTCTACAACTGCAACTCCATGGTGCAGCAGGGCCAGTCTTGTCGCGAACTGTTCAAGAAAGTCGCCAATCGCTATACCAACATCCTCAGTGAACTGGGAATGGCCCAAAAGCCCTTTCTTCCGATTTTGGATGAAGTACGGCAGATGATCGATGCAGGCCATGGGGCGGAATATGCCGCCAGTCGCGGCGAGTACTTGTGCGCCCGTATGGTTGCCGCATATTTCGGCTGGACCTTTCTCGATACCGATCCGCTTATCGTCATCAAGGATGATGGAACCGTTCATGAGGACACCTACACAAATCTGAAAAAAGTCCTGAAGAAGGGCGAGAAGTATATTGTACCCGGATTCTATGGCTGCAGCACTGAAGGGAAGGTTAAAACGTTCAGCAGAGGTGGTTCTGATATCACCGGAGCAATCCTCAGCCATGCAGCGGATGCCGATATCTACGAGAACTGGACCGATGTAAGCGGTGTATTCAGTGTCGATCCCCGGTTGGTCAAGGATGCGAAGGTCATCAAGACCATGACATATCGCGAAGTCCGTGAGCTTGCCGGTGTTGGAGCAGGTGTATTCCATGAAGAAGCCATTGCACCGGTTATCGCCGCCAAGATTCCCATCAATGTGAAGAATACCAATGCACCGATGGACGACGGGACGATGATCGTGGGCAGCCGTGAGATTGATGGGCACCCTCTGGCCGGCGTTTCCGCCAAGAGCGGATACAGCCGCCTCACCCTGCGTAAGCTCATGCTTTTCAAGAGTACCGGTATCAGGCATGCCTTGCTTACCATGTTGCATATCTTCGGGGTTCGTCCTTCCTTTTCCATGTTCGGTGTAGACAGCATTGTCTGGTTCTTTGAATCCACCCAAGCCAGCGAGAGCGTACTCAACGCGATGTGTATCCGTATCAAGAGCGAGTTTAGCCTGGACTCCATCGAAGTCGACCATGGTCATGCCGTGGTAGGTATTGTCGGTGCGGGTGTCATGCAGGAGACCGATTTGATTGCAAAGAGTACAACAGCCTTGGCTGAAGCAAAAATCAAGCTGAACTTCTATAATTACGGCTCGTCCGATACATCCATTTTACTGGGAGTACATGCTTCGCAGGCTCAGGATGCTGTGAAGTGTCTCTATCACGCCTTATTCGAATAACACAGACGTTCTTTTTCTTTGCAGCCCTCCCCATAACGGAGGGTTTCTTTCTCGGTATGTAGTAAGCGAAAAGGAAAACTATTTATACCATTCCTAAAATGGAATATATAGATTATATGGATTGACATTGCTTCTTTCTGTTTTCTATCGTATGGTGTCAAGACGGACAGCTGTTCCATCTCCATTATATATATTGAGGGTAGGCTTATGTTTACCAATGAATCTCTGATGTTGGCCTTGGTCATTTTTGCAGCCAGGGTGGTTGATGTTTCCCTCGGCACCATTCGTCATGCAATGATAGTACGTGGGAAACGCTTCATAACGTTCTGTATTGCTTTTCTTGAGTCGTTGGTCTGGGTGTTCGCCGTGTCGAAAGTACTCAGCGACCTTTCTGAACCCATGACGGCTTTAGCTTTTGCCTTGGGCTTTGCTACCGGGACTTTTGTCGGCATGACCATTGAGAATCTGCTGAAGATCGGCGATCAGGTGGTCAAGGTGTTCTCCAGCAAGGGAAAGGAAGTTGCCGCCTTGCTCAGGGATGCAGGCTTTCGGGTCACCGAGTTCGAGGGACGTGGTCGCGATGGACAGGTGATTCTTCTCTTTGTCCAGGTGCGTCGAAGGGATGCAAAGAAAGTACTGCAGACGGCTCGCAGCTTCGATAAGAATTGCTACTTGGTCATCGAGGATATTCGCTGGAGGCAGAACGCATTGCTGTAAATTAAATGGCAAGGTACGCCGCTTGGGGCCGTTCGGCCCCGACAGGCGGCTGATAGTCGTGTTATCTATCGTCCTCCAATGCTGGACTGTTCATTGATTTGGGTTGTCGAAATGCCGCTAAAAGAAGTAACGTTACCGCAGATGTCAGTCCTTCTTTCTTTCATATTCACGCAAGAAACACGCTATAAAAAAGCTTGACGGCTCATTTTACCGATGATAGAGTTAGTTGAACATCTTTTTGATGTGTTTGTTTTCATATGTGCGTTAACGATAACGCATTAAGCTTAAAGGAGGCTGTGTATGAAAAAGTTGCTAGTAGTGGGATTGGTCCTGTTATACGCAATGACCACGGTTTTCGCAGCAGGTGCTGCCGAAAGCTCATCCGCGAAGGGGATGATTGGTGTCGTAATGCCCACCAGGTCTGAAGAGCGTTGGAACAAGGATGGCGCGGCAGTCAAGTCCGGATTGGAGGCTCTCGGGTACAAGGTTGACCTGCAGTTCTCTGACGACGATATTCCCACCCAGGTTCGCCAGATTGAAGATCTGATCACCAAGAATGCAAAGGTGCTCGTCATCGCTTCGATTGACGGCGTTGCCTTGAGCGATGTACTTGCGAAAGCAGCGGATGCAAAAATTCCTGTAATCGCTTACGACCGCTTGATCATGAAATCGCCGAACGTTGACTACTATCTGTCATTCGACAACTATGCCGTCGGCCAGCAGATGGGTGACATTCTTATTAAAGGAATGAACCTTGATAATCCGAAGAAGAAGCCGCTTTTGATCGAACTGTTCGGTGGCTCTCCCGACGACAACAATGCGTATAAGTTCTATGACGGCGCCATGGATAGGCTCAAGCCCTATTTTGACAACGGAACGCTCAAGATCGGTTCCGGCCAGAAGGGTATGGATACTGTTGGAACGCTGCGCTGGAGCAATGAGTTGGCTATGTCCAGAATGGAAAATCTTCTTTCTGCGCATTACACCAATCAGACCCTCGATGGAATTCTCTCCCCCTACGATCCTATCAGCCTTTCAACGCTTGAAGCTTGTAAGGCCGTCGGATACGGCACGGCAGGCAAGCCGCTGCCGGTCGTCGGTGGACAGGACTGTATCGTTGCCTCTTGTAAGTCGATTCTTGCAGGCGAACAGTATGCTACCGTACTCAAGGATACCCGCGTACTTGGTCAGGCGACCGTCGAACTCGTAGACACAATCATGCGCGGTCAGGTTCCCCAGGGTCTCGATACCACCAGTTACAACAACGACTCCATCAAGAACGGTAAACCGTATATCGTTCCCTCCGTTCTCTTGAAGTCTGTGATCGTTACGAAGGACAACCTGAAGGCTGAAGTGGTCGATACCGGCTACCATACCGCCGCTGAGGTTGGACTCTAAGACTAAGTATCCGGCTTCAGCATAGAAGCCGGAATTGCATCGCATGATCGCGAACCCGGTACCATCTGCCTGCGGCTGAGTTGGAATCGGGTTCCGGTCTGTATTTCGGGGGACCTGTATGCCAAACAATTCCATTCTGCTGTCGATGAAGCATATCACCAAGACTTTCCCGGGCGTGAAAGCGCTTGATGATGTCAGCTTGGATGTCAAGGAACGTGAGATTCATGCTCTGGTTGGAGAAAATGGCGCCGGAAAGTCGACACTGATGAAAGTACTGTCCGGAGTTTATCCTTATGGCTCTTACGAAGGGGACATCTTCTTTGGGGGAAAACGTTGTGCGTTTTCAAACATCAAGCAGAGCGAACAGGCTGGAATTGTCATCATCCATCAGGAATTGGCATTAAGTCCTTATCTTTCCATTGCCGAGAATATGTTCATCGGTGACGAACGCGCCAAATTCAATATCATCAACTGGGACAAGACCCGTGAAGATGCCATGAAATACATGAAGCGTGTCGGCTTGAATGAGAATCCCAATCTTCCGGTCAACAAGCTGGGGGTGGGCAAGCAGCAGATGGTTGAGATTGCAAAAGCCTTGGCCAAGCATGCCAAGCTGCTGATTCTTGACGAGCCTACTTCCGCACTGAACGAAAAAGACAGCAAACATTTGCTTGAAATCCTTAAGGAACTTCGTGACAAGAGCAATATTGCATCCGTATTGATCTCTCACAAGCTTAACGAAGTCGCGGCCGTCGCCGATTCCATTACGATTCTACGTGACGGAAAAACAATCGAGACGTTGGAAGTCGTTCGGTCGAACCAAGGTGCAGTATCAATCGGTGAGGAGCGGATCATCAAGGGTATGGTGGGGCGGGAGATTACGGATATGTTTCCCAAGCGCAACAATCCAATAGGTGATGTATTGTTCGAAGTCAAGGACTGGACGGTTCAGAATCCTGACAACCCTGAGCGGAAGAAGCTTGATGGAGTTAACATCAAGGTTCGTGCAGGGGAGGTGGTCGGTTTGGCGGGTCTTGTCGGTGCCGGACGCACCGAACTCGCCATGAGTGTGTTCGGCCGTTCTTACGGTGAGAACATCACCGGAAAGACATTGATCGAAGGCTCTGAGGTTGATATCAGCACAATTCCCAAGGCAATTGCCCGTGGTGTTGCTTATGTACCTGAGGATCGCAAGGAACTGGGGCTGGTGATGATTCAGAACGTGAAAGAAAATACGACGATTGCAAAGCTGAAGAAAATTGCCAATATGTCGGTCATCAATGAGCACGATGAGAATGTCGTGGCAGAAGATTTCTGCAAGCGGCTCAATACAAAAACGCCGACCATTCTTCAGATGGCAGGAAATCTGTCGGGAGGCAACCAACAGAAGGTTGTCCTTTCAAAGTGGCTGTTCACCGATCCGAGGGTCCTTATCCTCGACGAACCCACCCGTGGAATCGATGTCGGTGCAAAGCATGAGATTTATACAATCATCAACTCGCTTGCCGCACAAGGTATGGCGTGTCTTCTGATCTCCAGCGAAATGCCTGAGATTATCGGGATGAGTGATAGGATATATGTGATGAGCGAGGGAAAGATCACTGCTGAACTGTCGGGTGAGACGGCAACCCAGGAAGAGATCATGCGTAACATCCTGAATAATTAGGTGATGTTGTGCATTTGAATCCGGTAAATGATAAGGAGTGTTGGATGAGTGGCTTGATAGCGATTTTGAAAAAGAATGTAAGGCAGTACATGATGGTCATCGCCTTGGCTGTGGCGATGATTGCATTTGGGCTCTTGACGGACGGTATCTTTTTCAGACCGGTTAATCTGACGAATTTGGTACTTCAGAACAGCTATGTCCTGATTCTAGCCGTCGGCATGTTGTTGTGCACGCTGACAGGAAACGTCGACCTTTCCGTCGGATCGATCGTATGCTTCATTGGTGCACTGTGCGGTGTCATGATGGTCGACCTTCAGTGGAATCCGTATGTGGCTATGCTGCTTGCTCTCCTTGTCGGGGCTTTGATCGGTATGTGGCAGGGCTTCTGGATAGCATTCGTGAATGTTCCTCCGTTTATTGCAACCTTGGCAGGCATGTTGGTCTTCCGCGGCCTTGGCCAGGTAATCATGAAAGGGCAGACAAAGGCTCCGTTCCCCAGAGAGTTCCAGTTGATTTCCTCCGGTTACATTCCCGATCCGTTCGGAGGGGCTGCCATCGGTACGATGCATCTGCATCTCTTTACGTTGTTGATCGGCTTTCTTATTGTTGCTTTGATCATTTTCAGTGAAATCCAAAAGCGGAAAAAGCAAAAGCAGTATGACTTTGACCTGCTTCCTGGGGGAATTTGGCTTGCAAAGGTAATATTCATTGCTGTTGTTCTGGTTGCATTCACTGTTGTTTTTGCCATCTACAAAGGCTTTCCCAATATTCTCATCCTGTTGGGGGTTCTCGTAATCGCATACCAGTTCGTTGCATCCAAGACCGTTCAAGGCCGTCACATCTATGCTCTTGGAGGAAACAGGAAGGCTGCAGAGCTCTCCGGCGTTAAAGTCAAATGGGTGATGTTCTGGATTTATACCAATATGGCGATTCTGGCTGCGGTGGCTGCGATGGTATTCACCGCAAGACTGAATTCCGCAACTCCGAAGGCCGGGCAGAACTTTGAGATGGATGCCATTGCTGCTTGTTATGTCGGCGGTTCCGCTGTCTCCGGTGGTATAGGAACTGTGATCGGGGCTGTCGTCGGCGGTCTGTTCATCGGAGTGTTGAACAATGGTATGTCGATCATCGGCATCAGTACTGACTGGCAGCAGGCGATCAAGGGGTTTGTCCTTCTCTCAGCCGTTGCGTTCGACCTGTATTCGAAGTCGAGGTCATCGAAGGTAGCATAACCTTACACACATCCAACACATAAGGGCCCCTGGGATACATAATTCCCAGGGGTCTTTCTCTCATAAAAAACCGGCTCATTGCTGAGCCGGCATTTTCATAACCTGAACTTATTTGATTACCAGTTCGGTCTCAAGATCGAAGAACTTCGCCTTGACCATATCAGGAATCAAGGAAATCTTGGTATCCGGCTTCGGAACAAGCGTGGGTTCAATCTTACCGACAACCTGGCTTCTGGAAGTGGATACAAATACGTGAGTCTCGCTGCCGAGGGGTTCAACAACACTAACCGTACCATTGATGGTTTCGCCATCCTTGGGGGTATTGCTGAAGACTACATCCTCAGGGCGAATACCGAACGTGACAGACTTGCCTACATACGGAGTCAACATCTTCTTCTGCTCGGCGGTAACCTTGAGGCGGAACGTGCCTTCATTCACATAAATGTCGGAACCATCAGCTTCGACTGCAGTTTCGAGGAAGTTCATGGGAGGAGAACCGATGAAGCCTGCAACAAACTTATTCTGAGGATTGTTGTACAGGTCAAGCGGTCCACCGATCTGCTGGATGACGCCGAACTTCATGACGACGATGACGTCTGCCATGGTAAGAGCTTCAACCTGGTCGTGGGTGACGTAGATCATCGTAGCCTTGAGGCGGTTGTGCAGGGAGGAAATCTCTGCGCGCATCTGGACACGAAGTTTTGCGTCGAGGTTGGAGAGTGGTTCGTCAAAGAGGAATACCTTGGGCTTGCGGACGATTGCGCGGCCTACTGCAACACGCTGTCTCTGTCCACCGGAGAGGGCCTTGGGCTTTCTGTCAAGCAGTTCTTCGATCTCGAGGATCTTGGCTGCTTCACGTACACGCTGATCGATCTCTTCCTTGGGGAACTTGCGGATCTTCAATCCGAATGCCATGTTATCATACACGGTCATGTGGGGATACAGAGCATAGTTCTGGAATACCATGGCGATGTCTCTGTCTTTCGGGGGAACATCGTTTACGAGGTTTCCATCGATGTAGAGCTCACCACTGGTGATGTCTTCCAAACCTGCTACCATGCGGAGGGTCGTGGACTTACCACAACCGGAAGGTCCGACGAGGACGACAAACTGTCTGTCCTTGATGTCAATGTTGACATTGTCGACGGCCTTTACTCCACCATCGTACACTTTGCAAATGTTCTTGAGTTGTACTGTGGCCATAATGCCTCCAATTTATTTTATCTACCGTTCACTTTACCCTAGGGGATGTCAGCTGTCAAACAAAAAATGAGAATAGTTTTTATTGAGGTTCCATAACTATATACATGTAAAAACCCATGTTCTTTAATGTAGTGCGAAAAGATTATCTTGCTTTGGGTTTCGGGCCGCGCTTTTTCACCAGTTGAGCCTGAACATCCTGCGATTTCACCGGTAAGGGAACACCCAGGCATCTCAAGATCATTGCCTGCTTCTCTGATATCTCACACCACTGTGTCTTGCCCTTGATGGTGAAGCTGTACATGCATTCCAGTTCCTTTACCAGCTTGCCGTAGGTCATCTTTCGGGTCAGTTCCTTCCGGTGGGCACGCATGGCGTTGCGGATGATTGTGGAAAGCATGCCTGCAAGCATGACTATGAACACCTTGCCCTCGAGGGTGGCATCGGTCTTCACGGCAGGGCGGTCGAACCCGATGTCGTTCTTCACGTTGTTGAACACCCGCTCCACCCCATCCTTTGACCGGTAGATGTCCAGCACCTGGGCGGCGGTGAGATTCTCCGTACTCAGCAGTACGAAATAGCCTAGCTTGCCGGCAGCCCCGTCGACCTTCTTGCAATCCATCTCGAAGACGCACCTGCTGTTGCCGGTCTTGCGCACTGAAACCAGGGCCTTCTGCTTGCAGGAAAACAACCTCTTCTGTGCATCGCTGACGGACAGTTCCTTCTTCTGCACCTTCTCGGTCAGCTCGGCGATGGAGTCCTCCAGGTCCCTGTACAGCTTGGGCTCCTGTTCGGCAGCCTTCAGCCTGTTGTAGTAGACATGTACGTACGCAGTGGTCGGGTGTTCGACTCCGAGGTTGTCGGTTAGGACAATGCTCTGCTTGACGGTCTTGCCATACACAGCATGCTCCGCCAGATAGCAGGTGCTGTCGGCCTCGAAGGTCCCGCGCGTTGTCTGCAGAGCATCCTTGTACACCGACATGTTGGACTTCATGCACATGATCACCTCGTATCGGCACTCATGGTACAGCCGATGGAGGTTGCTGTAGCTGCAGTACCCCCTGTCCAGGACCATTCTTCGGAAGTTGTACCCCATCGCCTTGGTCACGTCGACGAAGTTGTCGATGGTCTTGATGTCGGGTATGTTCCCCCGGTACAGCCGGTAGTAGGCGCACCTGCCCTCGTTGCTGCTGTACACCGCTGCCATGGCGAAATGCCTCAGGTCCGGGTCCTGTTTGCCCCTTGAAACCTCAACCTCGGACAGATTGTTTGAATACGAGCTGAAGGCGGTCCCGTCGAAGGCGCAGAAATGGTCCTCCTTGCTCCTGGAAGGACCTGCGTCGCGCATCGCCTTGAAAAACCCGTTGACATGCTCGGGCTTTATCGATGCAAGGACGGCGCTGCTTTCGCTGCTGCCGATGTCCGAGCCGTAGGGATGCTCATGCGAGGCGTCAAAATAGCAGAAGTCGTCAAGGGCCTCGTTCCTGGTGGCGAGCACATAATAGGAGAGGGAGAGTATCTTCTTGGCCGAATCCCCGCCGAAGACACCCTGCAGCGCCTGCACGAACCCTTTTGTCTCGGCGATGTGCCCCAGTGCATGGGTGAGGCCGGCTTTCTTCTTCCCGGAGACCGAGCAGACAACTGAGGAGAGGGCCTGCATCTCCTTCTGCTGCTTCCTGATCCCCCGGTCCATGCCGTCCAGCTCTTTCTGCAGCTTTTCCACTTCGGCCTGGAGTTCTTCCTTCCTTGACCGTTCGATGAAGAACTTGTTGGGCACGAAGGCGCCCTGTTCGTCCATCTTGCCTATGTACACCTTGCGCTGTTTGGGGTATTTGCATCCAGGTTCCCGGTAGGACGTTACCTCGGCGACGGCTCCGTTGCGCTTGTCGATGTTGATGTACACGGCTTGGTCTCCTTTCTTGCTGTAGTATGTTTATCTAACTACTTCAACGAAGAAAAGTCAACCCCCTTACATGGTTTTATTCATATTATTGCAATGATTTATTCTGATTCCTTAGGTTTTTTCAACTGACTACATTAAAGAACATGGGTAAAAAATATGGGATTATGTTGGGACCAAGAAATCTGAATGTTGAGATTCATGTCGGCTATGTTTGCTGTCGCTTGATTGAAACAAGACAAGCCTTTGAGGTTATTGTATGTGAATAATCAAATTTGTTTCATAGAAAACCAACACGCGATAGATTTTTTCGGGCCAGACACTTCGCAACCTTGCATCAGTGATGGGTATCTCCTCTACCGTGAAGGACTGGAACGGAGTTTGAATCTCCAGCGTTGCTGCCTCGCCCAAGGTGATGGTGTTCTCTTGCACAGTTGGCTTATGCATGCTCATCAGTGTCAAGACGGGTTTGACATCTCCCTCAACCTCTTCTCTGAGCATAATCTCCTTTCCCTTGAAGTGTGTCACCGTACGCTTATACGAGACGAGCGGGCACCCAGGGTCGTAGCAGGCTTTAAGTTGGAGGCTGATGGTCGAAGTCTCTCCTAGCTCGAGTATTTCACTCTTGTACTCTTTGCCGGCAAGCTGTTCAAAGGGTGGGAAGTTGGTTACGTTGTGAAAGATCGACCGCATTGTCCAGATGGAATATCGATCATTGGAGAAAGTTTTCTTGGTGTAGGTCTCTACACCCACATCGATGAGAATGGGCGTGCCGTTCTTAAAGAGGGTGATGCTGCCCGTATCGTTGTGGTTGTGGCTGTCATCGTTGCCTCCGGCCTTCACCGAGAGTGCATAAGTGTCGTCGCGGCTGATGAATATCCCGACGCTCGGATAAAAATGGTCTCTTTCCTGTGGGAATGATGTCTTTAGTGCATGGTTGGAGGCATATATGAGCTCAAGCAAACGATAGGTGAGGTTTATTTGGTCGGGAAGGTCTTTTTCTTCTTCATTCCTTGTATTTCTCGATGCAAGGGCGAATCTTTCAAGCTCTTCATCTCCCACAGCCTTGGCAAAAAGGTACTCGCGGATGGTGCAGCTGCCGGCAAGGGGAGAGCAATCGGAGAAGTTGAAGTAGTACGGTCCCTGTGCATGCATATGGCGGATGTACGAAGCAATATTGCGGATTTTCGGCTCTTTGAAGACATCCGTCAATGCATTGCTGCTTACCTGGTTGAGAATATCCAGGCACAAGTACAAGCAGAGGCCTGCATGCCGGAAATACTGGGCGCCTTCACTGCAACATCCATCATCACCGTAGTCCTTGAGGAAGCAGTCCATGCTGTACAGTGCCTTCTCGAACACTTTTTTTCGAAAGGCTTGGCCGGTAGGGAGCAGGAACGTACACAACAGTACGTTCTGTGTACACCAAACGGTCCAATTGTTCATCGGCTCATCTTCGTTGCCCATCCACCAGAAATGCTCGGTAGTGTAGGGTGTGAAGATTCGTTTCTCAATCTCATCAATGATGCGTTTGGGCAGGAGGGGGGAAACCCCCTCCAAGTCGTCGCCGATAAGGGAGTAGGTTTGTGCAAGCAAGGCTCCCGTCTCTGCACTGAAGAGGTCTATCACCGGCCGATTCACATCGGCAAGAGGGAGTTGTTCGGTATCGCGTATATAGCTGTTGTGGGCAGGCAGGCACCAGGTGGTCTCTTCACAGATCGCCCAAATCCCATCGATTATGGCATCGAGCAGGGCCTCCGATCTATCAATGCAGTACCCAAGCACCAGGGATGCAAGCAGGGTGCGTCGTTTGAAATAGGGTGACTCATAGGCGATCCGGCTGCCCTTTCGGGTAAAAGCAAGATACTCGGTCGCAAGCAGGGCAGGGAAGGCTTGCTTCTGTGCATCAAGTGCATGTGTATGTACCAGCATTGCATGCTTTGAATCGAGTGATTGCCAGAAAGAACGGTTTCCGGCATTAGGCGCACTACGATAGCTGGTGAGAACAGGAGGAATTTTTTCATGATAACTGGTAAGCATGGTCAACTCCGTTTGCGCTCCAGGTGCTGTAGATATTGGCGGGGAGATACACCTTCCACTTTTTTAAAGACTTTGCTGAAGTAAAATGAACTCTCAAAGCCAAGCTTGTCGGCAATCTCATATACCTTATAATCACCGTTTGCCATCATCTCCTTGGCCGCGGCGATTTTTGCATTGGTGGTGTATTCAACGAAGCTGCACCCGCTGTATCGGGAAAACAGGCTGCTCAAGTAGTTTTGGCTGAATCCGAACATGAGTGCCACCTCACCCAAATTGAGCTTTCGCGTTACATGCTCCTTGATGTACTGCTGGATGTTTGCCACCACCTTTGCCCGGTAATCCTGCCTGCGTGACTGCAACTGCTCGGTCAAGCCTGCAGCCAGCTGTCTGAGGTAGGCACTGCACTGGGCAGTGGTTGCAAAGCTGTAGATCTGGCGATAGCCGCCGCCCTCATCAGGGAATGCACTTTGCACAAGGTTTTGTCCATCCGGCAGAAGCGTAATGGCCATATAGAGGATGTTGCTCGCAGTCTCGACCGCTTGCAAGGAGTGTATGTTCTGTTGTTCCAGCTCAGTCGCAATATCCTCGAGGACTTTCGCAAGCCGGGCTGCATCGAGTTCCTCGAAGGCACTGGTAAGACGCGCCTTGAACGGATCCAAATTGAAACTTGAGCCTTCGTTGTTTCTGCGTTCGGCCACCAGAATTGTTCTTTCATCACTTCTACAGGCCATAAGCTGTCGTGCCGATAGGAAGGATTCATTGAGATGATAGGGATCCTGGACCGTGTGTCCGACACAACAGACCAGCTGAACGGAAAAGTAGTTGTAGATGACTTGCAGAGTCTTTTCCAAAACTTGGCGGATAATGGTCCTGTAGTGCTGTACCTGCTCATCGGTGAGACAGAAGGTAATTGCCAGATGATGCAGGTCGAGACTGGTGATATAGGTGGTCAGATACCTGCCAAGCGTTTCCTTGAGCATCCCCACCGTGCTGTAATAGAGGTTTACCTCCGCCTCCTCCTGCTTTGAATGTATTTGTACGTAGCAGACAGCATACCAACGTTCATCGAAGGAGATTTGCAGCTCATGCTTCTGCGTCTCAAAGCTTTGGCGGGAGTCGATCAGGCCGTTGAAGAGTCGAACGAAAAACTTATCGCGGAATGATTGCATGGCGCTGCGCTCAAGCAGGGGGAATGTATGACCCCGTTCGGCTTTCAGCTCCTCAAGCATCCCAAGAGCCTTTGTCACCGAGGTGCGAAGGCTCTGCTCTGTAAGCTCCAGCTTGACCAAATAGTCCACAGCCTGAAGCGTCAAGGCTTCCTTTACAAAGCTGAACTCCTCATAGCTGGTCAAGAGAATGAACAAAGGGATTCTCCCATAGGTTTTCGAGCTCTCCTTCAGGACTGTCAGTCCGCTTTTAATCGGCATTTTGATGTCGGTGATCACCAAGTCGGGCTTCTCTTTGGCGATCGCTTCCTCCAGTTGTTTGCCGTTGCGGGCTACTGCAACTATCTCGATGCCAAGCTCATTCCACGAGAGCATGGATTGCAGACCCACGAGTACCAACGGCTCGTCGTCGGCGATGATCAGTTTGGTTGCCATGGTCGGCCCTCCTTGGTGAGTTTGGGCAGACGGATGATTGCCTTTGTGTAAGAGCCGACCTCACTCTCGATGGAAAGCCCGTATTCCGGTCCGTATGTATACTCGATGCGTTTGGCAACATTGCGGATACCGATTTCACGGAACATGCCTTTCGCCGGTGAGCTTGATGTGCTGAACACTTCCTCGATCGTCTTCTCATCCATACCCACTCCATCGTCCTTGATGATCAGGGTGATGGCTTGGTCGTTTTCTTCGTATGCTTGGAGCAGTACCGTCCCGGCCCCTCCTTTGGGTTCGATACCATGGAAGATGGCATTCTCCACCAACGGCTGCAGGGTGAAACGAGGGATGCCGAGGCTTAGGAACTTGGCGTCGATTGCAGTTTGGAGTATCAGGGTTCCACCGTACCGATATTTCTGAATGACAAAATAATCGTCAAGCAATGCAAGCTCCGCTTCCAGGCTTATGATCGGCTCATCGGCTTTGCTCACGTTTTTCATCAGGCGGGAGAGGCTGGTTGTCATCTCCGCTATGCCTGTTGCCTGCTGCAAGGTAGCCATCCATTTGATCGAGTTGAGGGTATTGTATAGGAAGTGGGGATTGATTTGGCTTTGCAGCATCCGATACTCCAAATCCTGTTTCTTCTTCTCATCGGCGATACGCCTTTCAAGCAGCGAGTCGATGCGCAGGGCGAGGTCGTTGACCCCCTTGCCGATGTCCCCGAGCTCATCGTCCCATTCTATGGAAGGATCACTGGAGAAGTCACTGTGGGCGATGGCTTTCACTTTTTCCTGGATTTTGGCGATAGGTCGGTTGAACAAGCGATTGAGCAGGAGCGTGAGCAGCGAACCGAACAAAAGGACGACGATCAGGATGATTACAAGCAGAGAGAAGTACAGCGTGCGTTCGAAGCGGACCTTGGCCAGGGGTAGACTTTGGGAGAGCGAAATATCCTGGAAGCCGGTGGGGCACGTTACCAACAGATGTTTCTCTCCACCTATTCGTACTGAATTGACGGTGGTCTGTTCGCCGGCGGTATCGAAATCCTGCTTGACCGGCTGGGGTGTCTGTATAAGGGTGAAGTGATTATCCCGAATCTCATAAAAATTGTCCCCGATGGTGAGGTAGAGCGATGAATCCTCGCTGAGCGTATAGTCCTTGATCAGGTCCAGGATCAGGGACGCTGAAACAGCCAGATAAAGCTGCCCGGTTACCTCCGGTGAGGAGGATCGGTTGATGACCCGCCTGATCGGCAGAACCTGTTCGTCCTTCAGCAGAAAGGGGTCTTCCCCGATGAGGCTCCATCCGGCGTTCTGTGTGTAGGAGAGGGGAAGCACCTGTTGGACGTTGGTGACTGTCACGGGCTTGCTGTCGCTCATTGAAAGCCCGGTGTGAATCAGCTTGGTGTGGTTGATGTCGGTGATGATGATCCTGCTCACATAGCTCTGGGCAAGGTTGTTCATCACCTCTTCCTTCACTCGTTCATAGGTTACCAGGGCATTCTGAATGCCATCGGTTTCCAAATAGGCCAATACTTGGGCGTTGGTGGTGCTCCAGCGTACCAACGAGTCGATGGCCACCATGCTCTCCCTGGCTTTCGCCCCGATGAACTGCAGGTTGAACTCGGTCGAGGAGATTTGGCTTTGGAGGGCGAACGACCGAAACAGGAAAAAGCTGAAGGTTGCCACCAGGATGGCGAGGGTAAGCGTGAATGTCACGGTGATCAATGTTATTTTCCCCTTCAGGGTTTTCAGTCGCATAGAGGCCTCCTTGCTAGAGTATGAGACCAGAGTCCTGATTTTCGCAACCAGAAAGCTAAGAGGCTGGAGTATCTTCGGAAGAATCTACAGGTTGAAGGAAAAAAGTACAGGTTTTTCAGCTTTTGTGGAAAATTGTCAATGTTTTGTGAAGCGAATTACATGGTGTTGTGTAAAAATGGGCCGTACCCTTGATGTAGGAAGCGAGGAATATCCTCGGCTTGTATGAACCGTAAGGAGGTTTATTCATGAAAAAGGCAATCACTATTCTTCTGGTACTCTGCCTGGTGTTCAGTTCTGTGTTCGCACAGGGAACCAAGGAAGCAGCAACCACTACCGAAGGCACGACCAACCTGAAATGGGCGTTGTGGGATATCGCATCCACCACCTATTATGAACCGTTGATCAAAGCCTATGAAGCAAAGAATCCCAACGTCAAGATTGAAATGCTTGACCTCGGCTCGGCCGACTTCATGACCATGTTGTCAACCCAGCTTTCCGGCGGCGACTCCTCGATCGACGTTGTCACCATCAAGGACATCCCGGGCTACAACAACCTGGTCAAACGCAATCTCTTGATGAACCTGAACGACAAAATCAAGAGTGAGAACGTAGACCTTTCCCTCTATGGCGGCACCACCGATCAGATTTCGGTGGACGGTAAGCTCTACGGCATTCCGTTCCGCAGTGATTTCTGGGTTGTGTTCTACAACAAGGATGTCTTTGACAAGGCCGGCGTTGCATATCCCGACAACGATATGACGTTCGCCGAGTATGACGCTCTTGCCCGCAAAATGACCAGCGGTGTCGGAGCTGCAAAAGTCTACGGCGCCCACTACCATACCTGGAGATCTGCAGTACAGCTCTTCGGTATCCTCGATGGCAAGAACACCATCGTCGACGGTACCTACAACTTCCTCAAGCCCTACTATGAGATGGTCCTCAGCCAGCAGAAGGACGGCATTGTTCAGAATTATGCCACGCTCAAGACCTCTTCCACCCACTACAGCGGTGTTTTCTACAACAACAGTGTAGCCATGATGAACATGGGCTCATGGTTCATCGCCACCCTCATCAGCCAAATCGAGCAAGGCAAGACCGAAGTGAAGAACTGGGGTCTGGTCAAGTATCCGCATGCTGAAGGCGTTCCCGCCGGAACCACACTTGGAACCATCACCAGTCTTGGTGTCAGCAATGCTTCCAAGAAAAAGGATGCAGCCTTTGATTTTGTCAAGTTCGTCACCGGTCCTGAAGGCGCTCAGATCATTGCCAAGACCGGAACGATTCCTTCCATCAAAGACTCTGAAGTCGTAAAGATCATCGCCTCCAAGCCCGGCTTCCCATCCGATCAGGGCAGTAGGGATGCTTTGCAGGTTGCAAAGACCTATCTTGAGATGCCGCTGCACGAAAGAGCCGGTGAAATCGAGGTTGTTCTCAATCAGGTCCATGACGAGATCATGACCAACAACATCAGTATCGATGCAGGTCTTGCAAAGATGAACGATCAGGTTCAGAAGATTCTGGCCAAATAAGTTCTCCGCAGTTTCAGGTACAGGGATCTGGTGGTCCCTGTACCCAATATTTACGAGGGGATGGTTTCATGGCCTCAAAGAAAGCTAACTTCAAAAAACAGTTGGTTGCATACAGTTTCCTGGCACCCAACTTCATCGGTTTTGCCATTTTCACCCTTGTTCCCATCGTCTTTGCCGTTGTCCTGGCATTTCTTCGTTGGGATGGTGCAAATCCCATGGAGTGGGCGGGGTTTTCCAATTTTACAGAATTGTTCGATGACGACCAGTTCAAGGCTGCGTTGAAGAATACGATAGTCTACACCGCAGGCACCGTTCCCTTTACCCTGCTGGCCAGCTTGTTTCTGGCAGTTATTCTTAATCAGGGAATCAAGGCCCGCAATTTTTTCCGTACGGTGAGCTTTTTCCCGTACATTGCATCGTTGGTAGCGGTTGCGGCAGTCTGGAATATGATTTTCAATCCCTCGAAGGGACCGGTCAACATGCTTTTGTACGCACTTGGTTTTGAGAATGTCCCCGGTTGGGCTGCAGACAAGGATTGGGCGATGGTTACCATCATTCTCTTCAGTGTCTGGAAGTATATGGGTTACTATATGATCATCTACCTTGCAGGATTGCAGGGGATAAATCCCGAGCTGTACGAAGCTGCGAACCTGGATGGGACAAACGCCTGGCAGCGATTCCGCTATGTTACCGTCCCTCAGCTCAGTGCAACAACCTTCTTTATCTTGGTGATGCTCACCATCCAGTGTTTCAAAGTCTACGATATCGTGTACATGGTAACCCAGGCAGGTCCGGGGACTGCTACGTTGGTTCTGGTCTATGATATCTACAACAAGGCTTTCATAAGTTGGAATCTTGGCTCCGCCAGTGCAGTGGCCATGGTGCTCTTCGCCCTCGTTCTTACTGTCACCTTGATTCAGTTCAAGGCTGAACAACAAAAGCGGTAGGGGGTAAGACATGCAAGTACACGCAGACAAACAAAAAGTAACGTTTACGCTTCTCTACACGCTTTTGGTGCTTTGCTCCCTGGCTATGCTGGTACCCTTCATCTGGATGATCAGTTCCTCCCTCAAGCTCGACAAGGATGTGTTCACATTCCCCATCGAGTGGATACCGTCCAATCCTCGTTGGGAGAACTATGCAGAAATCTGGACCACCATCCCTTTGGGGCAGTTTCTCAAGAATACAGCCAAGCTCACCCTCATCGTGACGTTGCTGCAGTTGCTTACATCTTCCTTTGCCGCTTATGCATTTGCAAAGCTGCAATTCAAAGGCCGTGACATTCTCTTCTTGGGGTATGTGGCTACCATTGCCATGCCTTGGCAGGTGTACATGGTCCCCCAGTTCATGATGATACGCTCCTTCGGCCTGAACAATACCCACTTGGCGATCATCTGCCTTCAAGCCTTCAGCGCTTTCGGTGTCTTCCTGATGAAGCAGTTCTACATGAGCGTTCCCGACGAGCTATGCGAGGCTGCAAGGATCGACGGCATGAGCGAGTATCGGATCTGGGCTCAGATCATGCTTCCGCTTTCCAAGCCGGCTCTCTCGACCCTGACGATTTTTACCTTCGTCAATACCTGGAATGACTTTTTAGGTCCCTTGCTCTATTTGACCAGGATGGAGCTGAAGACCATCCAAATAGGCCTGAGGATGTTCATCAGCCAATACTCAAGCGAGTACGGACTGATCATGGCGGCCAGTGTCGTAGCCCTCATTCCGGTGGTCATCGTCTTCCTTGCATTACAGAAGTTCTTCGTCCAAGGCGTAGCCACTGCGGGACTGAAGGGGTAGCAATGAAAGAAATCACAAGCCAAACTGTCCTCAAGGCCCTCGATGAGGCGGTAAGCCAAGTCAGAAGGAATCTCCCTTCGTTCACCTACCAGTGTCAGAATCACTCGTCGGTCAATAATTTCTATCCTGCGGTTGAAAACAATCAGTGGACCTGCGGGTTCTGGCCTGGAGAAGTCTGCCTCGCTTACGAGCATACAGGCGACCCGGTGTTGGTACACGCAGCGCATATTTTGAGTGAAAGTTTTCTCTCGCGCATCGAACAGAAAATCGAGGTTGACCATCATGACATGGGCTTTCTTTACACTCCCTCCTGCGTCTCCTTGTTCAATCTGGATGGAAGTCTCAGGGCACGCAAGGCGGCCCTGCTTGCAGCAGACCAATTGCTGACGCGCTTTCAACAGAGGGGTTCCTTCTTGCAGGCATGGGGCCCGATGGGGGCGAGGGAGAACTATCGCTTCATCATCGACTGCCTGATGAACCTGCCGCTGTTGTACTGGGCGAGTGAACAGTCAGGTGATGAGAAATATCGAACGATTGCACTGAAGCACACCCAAACCTGTCTCGCCAACTCCTTCCGTCCCGATGGCTCGACCTTCCATACCTTCTTTATGGATCCTGAAACCGGCCTCCCTGTTCGCGGGGAGACTTGCCAAGGGTATCGGGCCGACTCGTCCTGGGCCCGAGGTCAGGCTTGGGGAATCTATGGCTTGGCTTTGAGCTACCGCTATACCTCCGATCCTGTGTGTGTTGATCAGTTCAGGACTGCTTCGGAGTATTTTCTTTCCAAGCTTCCCTCCGACCTGATTCCCTACTGGGACCTTATCTTCACCGAGGGCGACGAACCAAGAGACTCCTCCTCGGCCTCCATCGTCGCCTGTGGTTTTCTGGAGATGGCGGCGATGCTTGCAGCAGATGAGGCGGCCTACTACATCTCTTGGGCCAAGGCCTTGATGCAGAGCCTGTATGAACATTATCGCGTCACCGATCCACATACTTCCAACGGTTTGGTATTACATGGTACGTATTCGAAGAAATCACCGTATAATACCTGTACTCCCGAAGGGGTTGATGAGTGTGTATCATGGGGCGATTATTTCTACATGGAAGCACTGACCAGGCTCAAGGGTGATTGGGTTTCGTACTGGTAGGAGGGTTCGATGACAAGGGACGAGTATGCAAAGCAGACACGCATCTGCTTTCTGGATGATCGGGATGCCGTGGCCTCGTATGTGAAAACCTATGAAGCCTCTGAGCTGGAGAAGATTCTTGCCATCGCAGACGATGTGGTCGATCAATCGTTTCTGTTCAACCTGCGCTGGGACATGGAGCGTACTTTCGAGCCGGTTGTCTTTCCTGATGTAATCGACTGGCTTCACCAGCCCGGTGACGACAGTGAATGGGTTTTCGCCTTCAATCGGATGAGATTCTGGATCTGTCTTGGCCAAGCCTATGCCTGCACCAAGAACGAGAAGTATGCCAAGGCATTTGCCTCCCAGCTGTGTGATTGGGTTGCACGCGTCAAGCGCACCGATCCTGGTTGTGCAAAGGCTTGGCGGTCGATCGAGGCCGGCTTGAGGATGGAGTACTGGACAAAGGCGATGCAGTACTTCCTTGACAGCCCTTCCATCACCGAAGAGGTCATCGATGTATTTCTCTGCTCGGTTGCAGAACATGCCCAGTTTCTCTATTCAGTCTGGGACAGCTATCATCTGATGAGCAACTGGGGAGTATTGGAGAACCACGGGCTTTTCCTTGCATCCCTTGCCCTGCCCAAGAATGAGACCAGTGAGAAGTACACCAAGGAAGCGTTCAGGCGCTTGGCCCTGGAGATACAAATACAAGTATACGATGACGGAGTACAATGGGAGCAGTCTCCGATGTATCACAACGAGGTTGCCCATGATTATCTTGACGTGGTGCTGATGGCAAAACGTCTCGCCCTTCCGATCGATGACAACATTGTTGAGAGAACCCACCTGATGTGCCGTGCCAGCATGGCTTGGCAGAAACCCGACGGGACGGAGCCGTGCATGGGGGACAGCGACCGCATCGACCAACGGGATATTGTCACCAAGGGTGCCTATCTGTTCAGTGACGGCCGACTCAAGGCGGCGGGGTATCCTCATCTCGATTTTGACTGTGTCTGGGACCTCGGGGCCAAGGCGATCGAGGAGTACGACCGGCTTGTCGCCATACGGGAGCAGCAGAGACTGACAGTTCTTTCTGAAAGCGGGAATGCGATTGTCAGGCAAGGCGATATGTACCTGAGGTTCCACTGCGGAACCTTGGGGGCAGGCCACGGGCATAGCGACAAGCTCCATTTCGACTTGTTTGCCAACGGCGAGGATATCCTGGTCGATGCAGGTCGGTTCACCTATGTACCGAAAGCGGAGCGGTACGAGTTCAAGGACAGCACCGCTCACAATACCACCACCGTGGACCGCAAGAATTTCACGGTCTGCAAGGACAGCTGGGAGTGTTCCAAGCTGTCGGCTCCCCTAGGATTTCGAACGGTGGAGAAGGGGCCGTACTGTGCTCTGCAAGGCAGCCATCAGGGGTACCTCGATGTCGGGGTGCTGCCCAAACGGACCATCATCACCCTTTGCGATGACCTGATCCTTCTCTCGGATGCATTTCTTAGTGTAAGCGAACACTCCTATCAGAGCTATCTCCATTTCAATGACAGTGGAAAGGTCAAGCTGACCGATGACGGGACATTCTTTGAGAGTCCGTCCTCCAAGGTACAGGTTCTGGTCGCCTCCGGTGGCGGCGTCACCCAATTTGTCAAGTCGACCCGCCTTTCACGACACTATAATCAATTGGTTGACAACAAAACCCTGGTAAGCGAGATTGAGACGGTCGGCTTCGGATCGCTGTTCACCCTTGTTTCAGTAAACAAGGCAGGACAATTTGTTCCCGCCAAGCTGTCCAAGGTCCGGGTGATGAGCAACTTCAAGAAGATTCGCTTCGGCGACGATTGGATTGAAGCTGTAAAGGTTCAGCGGGGGGATAAAGCTTTCACTGTGGTGGTTGCACATCAGGAGTGGGCGACTCCCACCGATACCTTCAATGCCGATGGATGCACTGGCTTTGGTTCGGTTGTTGTCTTCAATACTGCAGAAGGGGAGAAGGAGATAGGAACGAGATTGTTCTGTTAAGTCTGTTCCAAGGTTATTTACAACCCCCTGCGATTTTGCTATGATGCCTAGACAGTTGCGCTAGTAGCACAATGGTTAGTGCTCGTGCTTCCCAAGCATGAGACGGGGGTTCGATTCCCCTCTGGCGCTCTCACCCCCTTGGTCTTCGGATCGAGGGGGTTTGTTGTCTTAAGAGACGGAGGCCGGGTACACGACCCGGCCTCCGAGAGCACATAGTGATGGAAAGTCTTACTTGAATACTACGATTGCCTTTGGCTCCAACACCCTGAAGGTGAAGGATTCGGTTGCAAAGAGGGTGACTTCCTTGGTGTCATGGGTCTCATATCCAAGAGCGAAGTCCTGCCCGATGGTCAGCTCGAGGTTCTCATTGTTGTATGGTACCAACAATGCTCCTTCCAGACTGTTTGCAAGTACCACTTTCGACCCAAGCATCTTCTCGATCCTGTCCAGGAGGCTCTTTCCGTACGAGTCACGGCTGAGCAAAAGCCAGGTCGGCTTTCCGACTACCAAGGTGTAGGGTCCGTGGATGAATCCCTTCTTCAGCAGCAGCACTCCTTCGGCAATCGAAGTGAGGATGTCGTTGGGTTCGGTTCCCAAGGTCAACGCCTTGTGAGCCGAGGACTCCTTCAATCCCTTGATGCCGCCCTTTGCATAGCCGTTGTAGACTGCATTCTCCTCAAAGAAGGCAAGCTTTTCCAGGGCTGTATCGAGATTGTCGAAGTCGATGTCCTTCGCTCCGCGAGCCAGGTTGTCCAGCTCCCACTTGTTCAGCGAGAAGCGAATTCTTGCTTCGGTAAGAGGCTTGGCTGTGTAGGTACCGGCTTTCACTTCGCCATCGTCGACCAAGGTGAGTCTGCCTTCGCTGATGACGGTGAAGTCGATACCCTTAGGACCGTCAACATCAACGACCTTGCGGGCGGTGAGGCGGGAGAGCAATACTTCCTTTGCTCGTGCTTCTATTTCACTCCAGGCTTGTGCCGAAAGGGGTGCGAGTTCGCGTTTAAACATATCCATTTTCAACTATCCTCCAATGTTATTTCTTCAGGTCGCCGATCGACAGGGAGGAAGCATGTGCACTGCTTTCTTCTGCACCGCCTTCCTCGACTTCCAGTACAGAGCCGGAGGTAAACAGATAGGTCTTCAGCTCGTGATCCCATCCGTCCATGTTTCTTCTCAGCCACTCCAGTGTCATTACTGCATGCTCGATCTCTTCGTCACGATTATGGGCCATGATGCCTTTGAGCTCGGGATCCTTGGATGTGTTGACCCTCTGGTTGTACCAGTCAACCGCCTCCAGTTCCTCCCTGAGGCTGGTAATTGCACGAGAGATATCCCTCGTCTTTTCGTCTATTGCATCATACGGTTCTGTGTAAGCCATTTCATCCTCCTGTTGAGACGTTGTATCAATATCTATGATACTCATATTTTTCCAAGAAAGAAAGGGCCTTGACCCCGTTTTTCAGTACACAAGCCTGGAAGGAAGGTGGGGGATGGAGATTGCATGAGAAAAGGTAGGACTGGTATGGTAGTGCGTTTTGTTTGAGAGAGGAAAGTTCTTTCGAACGGGCCTGGACTTCTGAAAAGATTTCTTGCTCACAGTATATCAATGAAATATTAGTATTTCAAAAAATGTACTATTAGTGATATATAATGTACTATTAGATATGTAAAACGTATCCTAAATAAGACAAAATCCTTAATGAACAATTACATAATTTGTATTATACTTACCATACAAACTTACTCCTGAACTTGCACTACACGGAGGCTTTTTATGGCATTGAAATTCAAGTACGTCTATACACAGCTTCAAATGAAGATTATTTTCGGCGAATGGCCTGAGGGCTACAGGATTCCAACTGAGATGGAATTATGTGAACAATATGATGTTTCCCGTGTCACCATACGACGCGCTCTCGATGGCTTGGTAACCCAAGGGTATATATCCCGTACAAGAGGCCGCGGCTCGTTCGTACTGTTCAAGCGGTCGGTGGTCGGCTTGGGATATCCCCAGATTATTGAATCTGAGGCGGAAATTGTTCCAAAGGGTACCTATAGAATTCTCCTGAAGGAACAGGTGGAAGCTTCTCCGACCGATAAGGCTCAGTTCAATCTTTCCGATCGGCCTGAGGATTCGATGATGTGGCACTTCAAGAGCCTGCATATTGTCGACGGCAAGCCTTCTGTACTCAGTGATTTCTACGTAGCCCCCCGATTTGGATCTAGTCTGGCTATGCTTGAGGAAACGAGCGACCAATCCTTCTTCGAGATCGTAGGCAGGAGGACCGGACAGCGGTGCCATTTCGTCAATGGCAAGGTGGCGGCAATCAATCCCAATGAGGAGATTTGCAAGCAGCTTGGCATCGACTGCAAATCTGCAAGCTTGTGGTGCAGAGGTCTTTGTGTCCTCGACGACGGTACCCTTGTAGGCCGTTGTACGAAGGTTTTCAATGGCTTGATGTATGAGTTTGCCGTGGAGAGTAAATCCGGTTTGCACATCGGAAGTGCATGATTGACTACAAATTCACGATAAGCCTCTACTCTTTCCTTGTGTTTTCTTGACAACTAGGATATACGTGTAAGTATAAAACACTTGGACAGTAATAAAGAGGCTTACCATGGAAAGAACGATTGTTCAGATGCTGCACGATGCAGCAAAAAAATACGGGGACCGGGCCTATACCAATACCAGAACGGATGCCCAATGGCAGCCCAGCTCCTTCAAGCAAACCGATATTCAATCAGATTACGTTGCAGCATACCTGCTCAGCCATGGCTTCAAGGCTGAGCAGACTGTCGGTATCCTCAGTGAAGGCAAGAGCTCCTGGGTTACGTGCGAGCATGGTGTCATCAAGGCAAAGATGATCAGCGTCCCCTTGTCCATCAAGCTAACCCCGGAGGAAATTGCATTTCGAATCAACCACAGTGAGGCTGTAGCACTGGCTGTTTCTGCCAATACACTTGGCAATGCAGTGAAGGCTCTGCCGCTCTTCGACCACCATGTCATGTTCATCTACCTCGACGAGCAGGACGACCGTTTGGAGAATCAGATTCGTCAGGCCGGTTGGAAGCAGGATGTGGACTACGTTCCCTATCAGACGATGCTGATGGACGGTGAGGCCTGGCTTGCAAAGAAGCCGAATCTGGTCAAGGATGTTGAGGCAACGATCAGCGAGCAGGATACAATCAATATTTGCTATACCAGCGGCACGACGGGTAATCCGAAGGGGATCATGCTCACCCATGTAAACTACTGGGTCAACTCGCATGATGCAATCGAGTTGTTCCAGCTTCCCGACGCCCAATTCGAGACCTTGGTCGTACTTCCTGTCGACCACAGCTTCGCCCATACCGTCGGCATCTATACGTCGCTGCTCAGAGGCATCACATTGCACTTTGTCGATTCCCGCGGTTCCAATGCCGCAATCATCCGAAACTTCCCCAAAAACCTGGTGGAGTTGAATCCGGTGTTCCTGATGACCGTTCCTTCCATCACCGGCAACTTCATGAAGAAGATGATTCAGGGAATTCATCAGAAAGGTGCCTTCGTCGAGGGCATATTCAACAGGGGCCTCGAGGCGGGCATGCTGAGAAACGGTGATGGTTTTCACAAGGGCGGCACCTGGATTCGTATCAAGACGTGGCTGCCGTATACCTTGGCTAATCTTTTGGTATTTCCCAAGCTCCGCAAGGTTTTCGGCGACAGGATGCTCTACTGTGTCGGTGGGGGTGCATTGCTGGAGGCCAAGCAGCAGAGGTTCTTTGCTGCCATCGGTGTTCCCGTATTCCAGGGATACGGCCTGACCGAAGCGGCTCCCATCATCAGCAGCAACTCTCCCCATCTGTACAAGTTCGGCACCAGCGGCATGGTGGCCAAGAGTGAAATCTGCAAAATCATGATCGATGAGACCACCGAGGCAAAGGTGGGGCAGCGGGGTGAGATCGTCATCAAGGGCGAGAACGTCATGAAGGGCTACTTCAAGAATCCGGCAGCCAGTGCCGAGGTGCTCCGAGACGGTTGGCTCTGGACGGGCGACCTCGGGTATTACGACGAGGATGGTTTCTTGGTTGTAACCGGTCGTGCGAAAGCTCTTCTGATCAACAAGGATGGAGAGAAGTACAGTCCCGAGGAAGTTGAGGAAGTGATGATCAACAGCCTTTCGGTGTTGAATCAACTGATGGTGTACAACGACCATCAGATGATTACCACTGCCTTGGTCACCCTGCAGGAGGATGTGGTCACCCGCATGATTGAAGAGAAGGGTTGCAAGAGTGCCGAGGAGGCCTTGGACATGCTTGTGACAGAGCTCAGGTCCTATGAGGCGCAAGCCGGTGCCATTCCGAATATGTGGCTCCCTTCACGGTTTGCCATCATCGAAAAACCCTTCAGCGAGGCAGACGGCCTGGTCAATTCAACGATGAAGCTCGTACGGTATAAGACCGCTGAATTCTACAAGGATAGGATTGCAACCCTCTATGAAAGCGAAGAGGCGAATAGAAAAGCCAACCTTGAGGTGATCAAGCAGCTGTTTTTCAAATAGCAGAGAACCATGAAAACCGGTATACAAGCGGAGACGAGAGTTTCCGCTTGTTCTGTAGGTGGTCGATAGTAGACATTGCTAGAAAAATGTGTAACGCTTTAGCTGTAAGTTAGTTTTCTATGTACGACGATGTGACATACCTAAGTATATCGTCCGATAGCTACCGAGAGATATCCTTTACTTGTAAGGGTGAGGGAGTGGGAAGATAACGTATGGTTTCCCCCACAGAGGAGGGCATCATGAAGAAAATGTTCGTACTGGTTTTGTTAGTACCGATTCTAACAATTGCATTGATTTCCTGTGACGCTGATATACGTTCCAACATAGCCGGCTTTATGGGCGGACTGGGTGGGAATGTGTATGTCGACAATGAGTGGGTTCAGCCCAATACTGAAGACCTCGATAAAGTCAAAGATACTCTCAACAATTTAGCGCCCGTTGCAATTAGTGGTTCAACTTCTGCTCTAGGCATAAACGTGACAGGCGTTGTTGCAACAAGTATCCTATCGCCCCAAAACGAGTCTGAACAGGCTGCTGTGAAAGAAAGTCTTGCAAAATCATTGACAACACAAGATAGAATTGATGATTTAGTTTTAGAATTAAGCCAAGACGCTACAGCTGAACAAAAAGTTGCTGTTGAAGGGACTGTTGAAGTCTTTAACAAGACGGTTGATGCAATAATTCTTCAAGTTATGGCAAATACTCCTGAGCTGGAGGCTACTCTCAACGACTTGAAGATTACAATACCATCCGGAGGAACAAATAGCTATACAAAGGGTGATGTATTGGTGATGCAACTCATGACTAATTTAATTTCCAATACAATCAGCACATTAGAAGAGGTGGGAGGAGGATCTTTGGGGGACCTAGCTTCCTCTGATATCAGCAGTACTGCAAACAAAGATAAAGTGCTTTCTATCGTAAATGAGGCGCTCTTTGCAGCAAAAATTGCTGAGCAAGTTTCGGGGACTGCTGCCTTGAACCTGTCTACTCAACTGAATCTTGGAGCGTTGATTGAAGAAATGAATAAAAATACCAGATCACGCGGAGAACCGATCGCATTGACTGATGCCGGAGAATTCATTGATTCAATCAATCTGATTTCTAAAGATTTGATAAGTCTGATGCATTTAACACAGTCGGGTGATACCTACACTTTTAGTGATGAAGCATACAAGAGTTTCTTGCTTGGTCAAAAGGCTTATAAAGCAGCACTTGACCATGCTGTGGGTCTTGCTCGTCTTGGCCAGATTGATTTGAAGGATGCGGATACAATAAATTTTGATCCGATAACTGTAATCAAGTATGCATATGCTACCATTATTACTGAACATCATTTGTTCTGGGAAAATGAAACTCCTTCGCAAACAGCTAATGACTTGATTGAAGCATACTTAACTCATACAGATAGTAATAAGAAACTTATTACAGGAACTCTCACAACTGTTGATAGTTTGACTGCTCCGACATTTGACGACTTTGATTATGAGGATTGGCCAACATTCTTAAAGACAAGGAATCAAGCTTATTACGAAACTATTATCGATACAATGATTCGGATTAACAAGGTTGGAGGCGTCGCTCAATTAACGGGCAAACTCGATGAATTCGCGAATACTGAATCAACGGGTGATAACATCCAAACTTGGTACAACAACCTGTAAAGGAGGAAGAGAAAATGAAAAAGATTAAATCTATAGTGATTATTGCACTAGTAATTATCGTGGGCTCTCCTCTATTTGCAGTAGATTATTCACCGACTAACACGGTGTATAAACAAGCAGCTGAGCCATTCGTTGGAACAAGTGTACGGATGCTTGGAATGGGAGGTGCAGGTCTTGGTGTGAAAGGCTATCACGATAGCTTCTTGTACAACCCTGCAAACTTGGTTCGCTCTGGATTCAAGTTCTCCTTCCCTTCGGTAACCGTAACTGCTTACAATCCTAAAGCAATTTTGGAAAGCGGAGCCATTGAAGAGTTCGAGAAAGGAACGGATGCCGGTATGGTTGCTGGAGCCCAAAAGTTTCTTAACGTGTTCGAAATTGGTCCTGGCGATGTTCTAACCACTGATGTATCAACAACGATTACTATCGGCAGTTTTGGACTTTCTCTTCAGGCTCAGGAAAGATTGATGTCGTTTACCCCCTCAGCTGATCCTTTAGGAACAAAACTCGTTGCACAAGTGACGACTGCGGTTACAGCAGGATTTGGTTTTAGAATACCTATTGCTGAATCCATAAGTATCGATTTGGGAATCAGCGCCCAAGCAGTCTATAAAGCATATTTGGCTGAAATGAGTGCCTCCTCGATTACTGATATGATTGGAGATGATGGTTCAGATTTTGCAGCGGAGTTCTTGGATAAGACGCCTTTGATGGCTGGGTATGCCCTGCCACTTTCTGCTGGTATCAATTTCAACTTCCCCTTTGGCCTTACTCTTTCAACAGTTGCTAAGAACATCAACGGGAATTACACTATGAGCACGTATAATTCGGCTAATGATTGGGCAGAAGAAGTGTTAGGCCAGAGATTGTCTGAAGATAGTGATTCTTCACCAGGAAGTAGTACGATTGAGACCGATTGGACAATCGAGAGCCCCTGGAGACTCGATGCCGGTCTTACTTGGAAGCCGAACATTGGTTCGCTGATCAGACCCATCATTGCTGTTGACGTAGTCGATGTGATGGCGATGTCCGGAAAGACTGGTGACGCTCTTACCCGTGCCTTTTTTGAACAGACCAGACTCGGTGCTTCTGTAAGGCTTCTCAGTCTCCTGGATTTCCGCTACGGCCTGAACAAAGGCTATCATTCAATTGGTGTTGGATTCGATCTCTTGATCTTCCACATCGATGCAGCATACTACACTCAGGAGTATGGTTCGAGTATTGGAGAGAAATCCATCGATGCACTCTCGCTTCGATTCTCGCTCTTCTCTCGCTAGTGTCGTTTCTTCTACTCAACTGGAATGCCCTCCCTGGAAAGGAGGGCATTTCCACATCTAGCGGGTAGTGTATTCTTGGTTCTGTTATTTGAATAACATTCTGTGTAAATTTCCATAAAACTGCATAGTTCGACCTATACTTTGTAACGAAAGCCGTGGTATAGTCACGCTATATCACACATTGAGGGTCTTTCACCCTATTTGAGAGAGGTCAACATGACAAGTTTTGGAATTTGGGGACTTATTCCTCCCGTTCTCACCATTACGCTTGCTTTCATTACCAAGGATGTAATGGTATCCCTGTTTCTGGGTATTTTCTCCGGGGCGATCATTGTAGCCGGCGGCAATCCCTTGATGGCAATCATCAATCTGACCGATATGATTGCAGGTTCCCTCAACGATGGCTGGAACATCCGCATCTTCCTCTTCTGTGCATTGCTCGGCGGCTTGGTCGGTATGCTCAGCAAGACCGGCTCAGCCCATGCCTTCGGCCGTTGGGCTGCAGACAAGCTTCACACAGAAAAGACCAGCCTCTTGATGACTTGGTTCTGCGGACTCTTGATTTTCATCGACGACTACTTCAACAGCCTTGCTGTGGGAACGGTCATGAGACCCATCACCGACAAGAACAAGGTGAGCCGTGCCCAGCTGGCTTATATCCTCGACTCAACGGCAGCTCCGGTATGCATCCTGGTACCCATCTCCAGCTGGGTGATCACTGTCATGTCGATCGTTAAGGGCTCTGAAGGCTTCGAGTCTCTCGGAGTAAGCGAATTTTCCTTCTTCATGCGCTCGATCCCCTACAATCTCTATGCTCTGCTCACGGTTCTGATGGTGCTGGTCATTGTATTGACAGGAAGGAACTTCGGTCCGATGGCCCGCAGCATCGCTTATGCGAAGGAAACAGGCAAGCTCTACAACGAAACCTACGGTCCTGCTCCTGGTGAAGTCGACATTGATGGCAATGCAAATGCAGCGAAGGCAAAGCCTTTGGACATGCTTTTCCCCATTCTTGTCCTCATTATAACTGCAGTAGTATTTTTCCCTGTCACCACCTATCTTGGATCCATCGATGGAGAGACCATTACTTCGTTGGGAGCAGCTGCTGCTTCCATGTCCCTCGGTGATGCCTTCAACAACACCGACGCCTCCATGGCTCTCTTTTATGCAGTAATTTTCACCTTGGTGATTTCGTACATCTACTATACCGTACGAAAGCTTTTCACCATCAAGTCCGCAAGTGAAGCCATCGGCGATGGCATCAAGTCGATGGTTCCCGCCTTGATCATCCTGACCATGGCATGGACCATCGGGACTGTCATCAAGAGCAGCCCGGAAGACGGCGGCCTCGGCCTTGCAGCCTTCCTCAGCGATGTGGTTGTCGGTGGTGGGTTCCCGATTGCTTTGGTACCTGTCATTGCCTTCGCGCTCTCTGCCTTGATCTCCTTCTCCACCGGAACCTCCTGGGGTACGTTCGCCATCATGATCCCGATCGTAATGCCCATCGCCGTCGGTCTTGCCCAGGCCAAGGGCCTTGGTGACGGAGCCCTGCTCAATGCAGCAATGATCAGCGTCAGTGCCGTACTCGGCGGTTCGGTATTCGGTGACCATGCTTCCCCGATTTCCGACACCACCATTCTCTCCTCGACCGGCGCTGGATGCCCCCACCTTGAACACGTTGCAACACAGATGCCGTATGCAGTAACGGCGGCAATTTGTACCTTGATCGGTTTCATCTTCGGCGGTATCACCCTCAATGTCTTTGTTGCCTGGTTGGCTACACTCATTTGCTTCGCCGCAGCAATGGTGTTCCTGCCGCGCGTTTACAACAAGTAAGAAATCGTTTCTTCCGACTTAGCCCGCCGTATGGCGGGCTTTATCTTGCCCTCATGGTGTAAGCCTCCTATACTTGTATGAGGAGGACGGTATGGACATAGTACAAATACAGGGACACATCAAAGAGTATGATTGGGGCAACAGCTCGTTCATTCCCGCTCTTCTCTCTCAAGATGAAGATGGCAAGAGCAAGGCCGAGCTTTGGTTCGGTACGCATCCGAATGGCGATGCCAAGGTTGTTGAGACAGGACAGCAACTCTCCGAATTCCTTGCACAGGACAGTCTTCATTGGTTCGGTCAGGAACATCTGGACTGTTTTGGTGATCAGCTTCCGCTTCTGCTCAAGGTTCTCGCCATTGATAAACCCCTCTCCATCCAGGTACATCCAACCAAGGCCCAAGCCGAGGAAGGGTGGGCCAAGGAAGAGCTGACCAGAGCCCATCAAAAGAAGGAACTGTGGAACTATAAGGACCCGAACCGGAAAGCGGAAGTAATTTATGCGCTCACTCCCATTACGGCAATGTGTGGATTCAGGCCCCTGAAACAGATAATACCTGTATTGAAGCTTCTTATTCCCAACGGGTATGCGAAGCATTTTGGGTATTTGGACACAGTGCAGGAGGACTCGGACAAGCTTCTTGCCAAGTTGTTTGAAGATTTGTATACGATGCAATCGGAGCAACTTGTACAACTGGTGGATGAGTATATTGCCTCGTTGAAGAAACACGAGGAACTTCCCTTTGCCACCGGGGATGGTGCATTTTTGGAGAGCAAGGGCATCGTTCTCTCCTGTTATGCAGCCTACCCCAAGGACCCGGGGTTGTTCTGCCCCTTTATTCTGCACGTCAAACACCTCCATCCGGGTGAAGCCCTCTATCTGGAGCCTCGAACCCTCCATGCCTATGTGCTTGGCAACGGCATCGAGCTGATGAGCGCTTCGGACAACGTACTGCGAGGCGGACTTACCAACAAGAAAGTGGATGTGAAAGAGCTGATGAGAATCCTGGAGATCAAGGGCAGGGAAGTAGAGAAAGCCCCGATGCTCATAGGTCGCTCAGGCAGGCTTCATGTGCTTACTCCCACCGAGGAGTTCCATCTGATGGTGCTCAAAAGCGGGACGTACCACATCAATGAACGCAGAAGCATTGAGCTGTTGTTCGTGACCGAGGGACAGGCGGTGTTTCAATCGGCTGCTGAGAAACGAACCTTGGAGAAAGGTAGCTGCCATGTGGTTGCAGCCTCTCTTTCCTCTTACTCCTTGGAGGTTGAGGGGACGCTTTTCATCGCCGATGTTCCCCGCTAATCAAATTTCTCGCTTTGGGGTTGGAAAGCCTGTTCTCAGAATGCTATAGTCCTTGTATGGATACTTACCTGAAGGTACTACAAAAAGAGATGCGCCCTGCAATGGGGTGCACTGAGCCTGCCGCCTCAGCCCTCGCCGGGGCCAAGGCCGCTCAGTTGTTGGATGGCCGGCCCACTTCCCTGGAGGTTGTAACCAGCAGGGATATGGTGAAGAACGCCATGGGTGTGGGTCTGCCGAATTGCTCGCTCAAGGGGATTCAGGCAGCGGTAGCCCTTGGTGCGTCAGGCGGTGATGTTGATAAGGGCTTGAGTATTCTCAGCGAATTGAGCGATGAGCAGATTCAGCATGCGAGTTCCATGCCGGTTTCCCTTGCCATCGATTCCGAAGTTCCTTCGCTATACATCAAAGTGGTTGCCAAGAATGAAGGCGGCACTTCTGTCGCTGTCATCAGTGGTGAGCATGACCGTTTCAGCTACCTCGAGCAACATGGGCAGGTACTGCTCAGTTTGGCTGTTGATGCCTGCGGTTCCTCCCTGCAAGAGGAGGATGAACAGTTTATGGGCGGCAGTTCCTTGTCCGACCTGCTTGCTTGGGTGCAGCAGGCACCGCAGGAAGCTCTGACGTTGGTCCTTGAAGCCAAAGATACCAATATGGCTATTGCTCAGCATGCCTTGGAGCACTCCTACGGTCTGTCTGTAGGCAGAATCGCAGCCGAGCCTATCGGTAAAAAACCTTCCAGCCTATCCGAGGCTTTCAGCCTCGCTTCGGCCATGGCGGCAGCGGCCAGTGATGCAAGAATGGCAGGCTGTCCGCTTCCTGTAATCATCAACAGCGGCAGCGGCAACCAAGGCATCACCTTGACAGTACCCCTTGCTGTGGTTGGATCCTATTTGGCATGCAGTGAAGAGAAACTGGCCAGAGCCCTGCTGCTCAGTCAACTGGTAGGTCTCGCCCTGACTGCAAAGAAGAATCGGCTCAGTGCCTTGTGCGGCGCCTTTACGGCAGCCATAGGTACGGCATGCGGGCTTGTGTACCTGCTCGATGGGACCCTTGTTGAGATGGACAGGGCGTTCAATACCATGGTGGGCAACCTGACCGGTATTATTTGTGATGGGGCGAAGATGACCTGCGCCTTGAAGATTTATAGCTGCGTCGAGGCAGCGAACCTGGCCTGCAAACTTGCTTTCAGGGGTATGTCTCCAGGAAATGAGAGCGGCATTGTCGGCAAGACAAGCAAAGAGAGTATGGATTTCCTTTCGAGAATCAGCCATGAAGGGATGGAGGAGACGGATAAAACGATTCTTTCCATCATGTTGGGAAAACAAGCATGAATTATGTAGCAATAGATTTTGAAACGGCGAACGGGTATCCAGGTGGAGCCTGTTCGGTCGCCCTGGCCCGCTTCGATGAGGAAGGGATGCTGCTGGATACCTACTATTCACTCATTCATCCCAAGCACCCCTATTTCGATCCGAGTATGACGGCAGTACACCAACTCAAGGATGAGGAGTGCCTTGGCGCCCCTGAGTTTGATATGGTTTGGCCGGCTATGCGGGAATTCATCGGCCGCGATCTCCTGGTTGCCCACAACGCTGTCTTCGATATGGGTGTTCTGAAGGGCTGCTTTGAGGTGTATGACTTGGAAGCAAGACAGATGCCCTATCTTTGTACGCTCACCATCGCCAAGAAAGTCTGGCCGAAGATGCTCAGCTATAAGCTTGCATATTTGGTGGATTATTACGGCATGGAGTATCAGGCGCACTATGCCCTCGATGATGCGATCATGTGCGGGAAAATGATGCACAAGCTCTGCTATGGGCACCTCAATGAGATGCTCGATCTCAGGCGCTTTTTGATCACCAAGGGCATTGAGCCGAAATTCATCGAGAACCAGCGAAAAGACGGAGATTTTTTCCTATAAGCGGATATAGTCCTGTCGCCCAAAGTCCTACCAGCGTATAGCGGACGAAGGATCCGACTGCATACAGTGATTCGGGGATGATCACCTTGGCACCCATGAACAGCAGGATGCCGACCAGCCCGATGACGTAACGGACGATCTGCTTGCTTCGCTTCTCCTCGACAGTGAAATTCACCTTCTTATTCTCCAAGGCGAAGCCCAGGTAACCTCCGCCACCGAGGGCGAAGACTTTCATGAGGTCGGTGAAGGCGACCTCATCGATGGTCCCTGTATTGAGCAGAATTGCCGTAATGGCTCCTGCAGCAAAAGAAAGGGAGCCGATCCACAAACTGAGGCGGATGCGCTTGTTCTTGTCGTCATAGAGAGCGTTCAGATAACGGCTCACTGTAAAGCTGATGGTTACACCAAGCAAAAGCCCTGCAAACACATCGATGGGCCAGTGTACTCCCAAGTAGAGACGGCTCAGTCCGACCAAGGCCATCATGACTGCACAGAGGATGCTGACAGGCCGTTTCTTGAACGTAAGTGCAAGGGCGGTATAGAAGGCCGCCCCGGTAGTGGTATGTCCGCTGGGGAACGAGTAGCCGGTTGCTGTCTCCAGGCGCTTGCCGTCGATGGATTCGAGCACCTGGAAAGGTCGTGGTGCGCGGACGACCGCCTTGAGGATTCCCATGCCCAGTACGGCAAACAGGACCGACGTAAAGAGGCCGAACCCTTTCTTCTTGTCGTAGTTGTAGAAGATGTAGAGAATGACTGCTATGACGAAGGTCTGTTCGCCCACTGCAGAGGCGATGTTGGCCAGAAAATCAAGGATGGGGTTTGCAATGTTGAGAAAGAACAACATGATGGATTCTTGCATGATTGACTCCTTTCAGAGAGTATACGTGAGGAAAATATGTCTGACAACTGCTAATCCAGTTGACAAAAAAATGCGTTTCGTGTAGTTTCCAAGAGTGCTTTTTGAGGGTGTAGCGAAGCTGGTTATCGCGACGGCCTGTCACGCCGTAGATCGCGGGTTCGAGTCCCGTCACTCTCGCTATTGCAGCCGCTTTGGGTCTTCCGAGGCGGCTGTAGTTTTTTGGAAATCTCTTTTCAGGTTGTTGACAAAACTATTAGGATAGTGTAGTTTCACTCATGCTATGAGGGTGTAGCGAAGCTGGTTATCGCGACGGCCTGTCACGCCGTAGATCGCGGGTTCGAGTCCCGTCACTCTCGCTTTCAGAAACCGCCTTGGATTCCAGGGCGGTTTCGTTATTATATACAGGTGTATCCTGATTTTGGAGGAATGATGAAGGTACTGGTAGGCATGAGCGGAGGGATCGACTCTTCAGTCGCAGCTTACTTATTGAAACAGCAGGGCCACGAGGTGATGGGCGTTACGATGACCATATGGAATAAACGTTCCCATTTGTCACGTCCGTTGAACTCCACCAGCTGCTTTGCTCCGGATAAAACCGAGGACATTCGAGCCATCAAGAAGATATGTGAGAAAATCGGGATCGAGCATCAGGTGCTCGAACTCAGTGATCTCTTTGAAGAAATAGTGCTGTCCAATTTCAAGGCGGAGTACATGGATGGAAGGACACCCAATCCCTGTGTCTGGTGCAATGCAAAGATCAAGTTTGGAGCAATGGTCGAGTATGCCATGCAAAGCGGCCTTGTCTTTGATAGGTTCGCCACCGGTCACTATGCCAGGATTGTCGAACAAAACGGCCGGTATGCAGTCGCAAAGGCAGTGGATTTGAAGAAGGACCAATCGTACTTTCTCTATCGCCTCAACCAAGAGCAACTTGCCAGAACCCTTTTCCCCCTCGGTGGAATGACCAAGGAAGACGTGCGCAAGATCGACGTCGCCCAAGGGTTTCACAAGGTGTACCAAGAGGAGAGCCAGGATTTCTATGATGGCGATTACACCGACTTGCTGGATATCTCAGCCCGTCAAGGAAACATTGTCACCAAGCAGGGCGAGGTGCTGGGCCGCCATGAAGGCATCTGGCATTACACCATCGGCCAACGTAAAGGTTTGGGTATTGCAGCACCAAGGCCGCTCTACGTGCTTGAATTGAGAGCCGATACCAACGAGGTTGTGGTAGGCTTTGTTGAGGATACCCTGCAGAGTACCGTAACCGCATCTGATGTTGTCTGGTCAAAGGTTTCCTCGCTGGAAGGCGAGGTTGTGGTACAGGCAAAAATCCGCTCCACCGGCTATGCAACCGAAGCCAAAGCCCGTCAGAATGACGACGGGACCATCACGGCAATCTTCAGCGATGAAGTGAAAGCCGCCACCGTCGGTCAGTCGCTGGTGCTGTATGACGGAAGCACGATACTCTGTGGAGGCATCATCGTTCAAGCCTGTTGAGTGTTGCCCACCTCCTTGTTTCAGACTATGATGGAGTGACAAGGAGAGAGCAATGCGAGTCATCATCCAAAACGATTATGAGAATCTGTCCCTTTGGGCTGCACGGTATATAGCCAATAGAATCAGGGCCTTTGAACCGAATGCAAATCGACCATTTGTCCTTGGCCTTCCTACGGGATCCTCCCCGCTTGGTACCTATGCTGAATTGATCAGGCTCAATAGGGAAGGATATGTTTCCTTTGCCAATGTCGTCACCTTCAACATGGATGAGTATGTAGGGCTTGCTCGTGAGCACGAACAAAGCTACTACACCTTCATGTGGAAGAACTTCTTCAATCACATCGACATCAAGGCTGAGAATGTGCACATTCTTGATGGAACCGCCAAGGACCTGGAAGAGGAGTGTTGCTTGTATGAAGAGGCAATCGCCGCCTTCGGCGGTATCGAGCTGTTCCTTGGAGGCATCGGGGCGGACGGGCATATCGCCTTCAATGAACCCTTCTCCAGCCTGTCCAGCCGCACCCGCATCAAGAGCTTGACCTACGACACTAAGGTCATGAACAGCAGGTTTTTTGAACACGACATGAACAAGGTTCCCTCCCAGGCTTTGACGGTCGGGGTTAAGACGGTGACCGACAGCCGTGAGGTGATCATCCTGGTCAACGGTCACAACAAGGCACGTGCCTTGCAGGCCACCATCGAGGGAGGCGTCAGCCAGAGCTGGACATGCAGCGCCCTCCAACTTCATCCGAAGGCTGTCATCGTGTGCGATGAAGCGGCCTGCGGAGAGCTGAAGGTAGATACCTACAAGTACTTCAAGGACATCGAGAGCGAGAATCTCTCGGTTGCAGCGATGCTCAAGTAGGGAAACGGAGAACAGGCTCAGCGGGAAACCGCTGAGCCTGACATCTCTAGAAAGCCATCGACACCCCAACATAGGGGCTGAGTGTGAATCCGTCAACTGAATAGTCTTGGGATGCACTAAAGCCTCCTATACTGGCTTTCATTGTTCCTGACAGTGGCAGGATTGCCTGGATTCCGACATTGAGGAATGTAGTTTGATTCAATGCATAATTCAGTTCAGCCAAAAGTGTGAAGGAATACAGCGAGGTTGTCACTGAAGTAGAGGGCGAAGTGGAATCATCGGTTTCAGAATCGTTTGCAATCATTACACCTATAGCGCCTTCGAAGAATGCATCCATGTTTATCGGTTGTTGAAAGGCAACGCCAAGTGAAACATCCCATCCAATCGGTTCATCAGAGACATCCATTGAAGTTCCGCTTACTTTCAAAGAAGTGAGTTTCCCGAATCTTGCCATATAACTCACACCGATTGGGCTAGATGGTGAGAAATATGAAGTCCCTTTGACGTAGGCCCCCAGGCTGTTTCCCTTGGCATCAGTTGTGAGAACTGTACCTCCTGCTGAAATTGAATCAATGGTTTCAGATGTGTAAAACCCACCTACAGATACTTTGCTTGTTGCTCCAAACATAGGAATGGATGTGAGCAAAGCGATGATTACCAAGGTAATAGCCGTCTTCTTCATGAAAAACTCCTCAATCAATAGTGATATAGTTTTGCTGATAGCAACTAAAACCATAACCATTGGTGATTACTATTTCAATGATTATTTTTATATCTTTTTACATTGATCCAGGAATTATCCAAATAATTGCACTTCATGGTCCGTACGTAAGATAACGAACTACCCAAATTATACTTTCCCGATGAATGAGACGCTGTGAGCTTGATTTTTGTGGTCGGCTCTACTTCTACTTGAGGGATAATTCGGACAAGAAACAGCAGATTGACGGCTTCTTTATAGTCCAGGCGATATTCTATACAAACCATACTCATAGATGTACGGCAACGCATGCAGAGTACAGTAGTGTAGTTGCTGAGAAAATTATTTAAGCCCCAAATTTTCAAGGAATACTGGGGTCTGTTGAGAGTTCTTTGCTGATCTCAGTGGAAAATTATCTCTATTTTCTGTGGAATAAAGCTTATAAGCAACACATGCTTGAAGCAATTCGCTTACATATGCATGTAATAGGTATAGATAGTATGGTACGGAAGTTTTTTACCATGAAAGACTGCCGTGGTGATACTACTGAATGGAATGTTCAGAATGTTGGAGCTGGTCCATATAAAAATATCCCTAAAAGGGAAATTTCTATATTGATTATTTCCGAAAAGGGATTATACTATATGCATGTGATATCAAGAAGGTGTTTGATTGAGTTTGGGACTTGTCACCCAAATGTTAAAGAAGAACTGGATACTTGGTTTTATATGATGGAAAAGAATGAATATCCTAGTCCCATATCCATCAAACAGGTATTTGGTTCAGCAGACATTATTGCTGGAGACAGAGTAATATTCAACATCAAGGGTAATTCATATCGGATCATAGTGAAGGTAAAATATTCCACACAAACTATGTTTATCAGGTTTATCGGAACGCATGCAGAGTACAGTAAAGTACATGCGGAGACAATATAATGAAACCAAAAATCTTAAAGAATAATCATGATTATGAAATGGCACTTAAGCATATAGCATTTCTGATGGATGCCCCTGAATCGGCAGAAATCAATGAAGAGATTGAGTTGTTCACTTCATTGATCTCGTTCTATGAGGAGAAGACTTTCCCTGTTGATCTCCCAGACCCGATTAATGCGATCCTGTTTGTAATGGAACAGAGAAGTCTCACAAGAAAAGATCTTATTCCTATTCTTGGAAGTCAGGGAAAAGTATCAGAAATCTTGAATAGAAAACGGCCTCTTAGTCTATCCATGATCAGAAAGCTACATGAAGCATTGCATATACCAGCAGAAATTCTTCTCAAGGATTCACAGCGAAACCAGATTCCTGAAAAACGATTTGAATATGATAACTTTCCAGTTCCTGCTATGTTTGCGTTAGGGTATTTCCCAAATTACCATTCGATTTCTCAAGTTAAAGAATACTTTGAGGAAGCAATGTCCACCTTGTTCAGTCAATTTGATGGCAAAGATACCCAGCCGATGTATTCTAGGCAATCAAAAGAAAGCTTAAATCCAGATACTTTATTGGCATGGCAGGCACATATCCTGAGGAAGATCTCCACAGATGAGATTGATGCATTTTCATTGGAGGCTCTTACTAGCTCATTCTTCGAGGAATTGCTTTCATTCAGTATGTATTCCAAAGGTCCGTTATTAGTGAAAGACTACCTTCAATCGTATGGAATTCATTTTGTGATAGAGCCGCATCTCCCTAAGACATATATAGATGGTGCAGCATTTAAATCTCATGATGGCAAACCTATAGTTGCTCTTTCTTTACGATATGATCGAGTTGACAACTTCTGGTTTACACTCTTGCATGAGTTGGTTCATGTCAAAGAACATCTCTATAGCGGGCCGGATGACAGAGTCTTTTTTGACGACACCTCATCCAGCTCTGAGGAATGTGAATCGCAACTGGAACAAGAAGCAAATCAATTTGCCAGGGAGTATTTAATCCCATCAACGCTCATAGATTGTGATGAATTGGGAGATTCCTCTGTTTGGTCTGCATCCAGAATACTTGCAACATCAAAAGAGCTTAGACGTTCTCCTGCGATACTTGCAGGTTGCATACGATATGAAACCGGAAACTATGCTATTTACTCTGATATGTTGGGCTCTGGAGGTCTGAAACACCTTTTTCAGTGACTTGGCTCATGGGCATGTTCGATATATGCTTTCTTAAAAACCTCGAAGATGTGTTCACTACACCTTTAATAAGGGCCGGATATCAGAGCCTGTCTTCTTTACGCAATCCCATCTCTACGGCAACCTTGATGGCCAGCTGCGGCCTGTCAGTCATGATTGAGTCCACTCCAAGGGTATAAAGCCTTCGCATCTCAGCTTCATCGTTGATGGTCCACACCTGGATGACAGCCCCGCGGGCGTGCATCACCTCGACAAACTTCCTGGTGATGACCTCGATGCCCCACTGGCGTACCGGTACTTGGAAAATTACCTTGGATCTGGCAGTTGTCCTTTTAGGCAGGAGATGCAGTTTCTGTAAAGCGAGCAAAGGAATCACTTCTTTTGTGGTGAGGCTGGTCTGGATTCTTGGTTCACGTTTTCTGAGAAGTTTCAGATTGGAGAGATGGAATGATGCAGCAACTACGCGTCTGGTTGCATGCTCGTCCTTGATCACCTGAATAAAGGCATCGACGATGGCTGCTCCTTCACTCTTCAAATCGACATTGAAGCACATTGCCGGACAAGTTTGCAGAGCATCTTGAAGCGTGCACAGCTGTACACCCTTGCCTCTGAAGGGATAGGTTTTTCCCTCGTCGGTGGTGAATGTATAGCCGGCATCGAATGCCTTCAATTCTTCAAGTGTATGGTCCTCGACACTGCCGCTGCCGTCGGTGTTGCGGTCCAGGGTGGGGTCGTGCCAAATGACCAGGTGACCATCCTTGCTCAGGTGTACATCGGTCTCGATTACATCCACGCCCATTTTACAGGCACTCTCAAAGGCCGGCAGGGTGTTTTCAGGAAAGTGAGCGCTGTCACCGCGGTGAGCGACCACGCGCGGCATAGGGTCAAAGAAAGACTTGAACATCGTCGTCCGTCTCCTTGTGCGCCTTGATGCGGGACATCTTTACAAAAACCTTCTCCATTTTCTGGATTTCGCTCTCGGTCAGACCGGCGCGCACGAACACATCCCTGAGAAACCTGAAAGTCCACAGCTTCTCCTGGGCCAGCTTGAAATATCCAATACCATCGAGGGCCTCACACGAGGCGAGGGCGGCCTGCTCGCACCTGTCCTGGGTCACCGGGTTTGCCTGTACAGGAAACGTCTTGATGGTATCGAAGAGTGTGAACGTGACAATCTGTACGGCTTGGGAAAGGTTGAGGGAAGGAAACTGGTCGCTGGTAGGGATGGTCACCACCTGTGAACACTCGGCAACCTCATCGTCGGTCAAGCCATCCGACTCCCGGCCGAAGACGATGGAAACCAACCCTTCACCCGTTTTCATCACGGTATCGGCCAATTGGGCCGGGCTGAGCGCGCTGTTTTTGCGGAACTTGCCTCGTCTGCGGGTGGCCGCAACCGAGAGTACGCTGTCAGCAAGTGCCTTCTTGAGTGTAGGAAAACGCTTTGCATTGTCCCACACATCGCTGGCATGGAGGGCGAGCGTCCGTACACGGTTCTCGTCGTACTCGCGTTCCCCGACAAGGACCAGGCGAGTGATGCCCATCGTCTTCATGGCTCGACACGTAGAGCCGATATTTGCCCCATCCTGCGTGTCCACAAGTACAATTTGAATCCTGGCGAGATTGCTTTGTTGGTCCATGATTCCAGTAGTAACAGATATTGCAGGTTTTTCCAAGCTAGTCTATAGTTGTTGCATGACAGAAACTTCGTCCGGCAGCAACAAGTATTCACACATCTTTCTGGGGATACTCGCAGTTTTAGCCATCCTTGCAGCGTTGAAGCTCTCCAAGGATGTTACCATTCCGTTGGTTCTCTCCTTCTTTTGTTTTCTTTTATTCAGCCCGCTGCTGCGTCGTCTCGATAAGTTGCATATTCCCAAGATCATCTCGGTAACATTTGTCATGGTGTTGCTTCTCTTCATATTCGTGCTGGCTGGTTGGTTTGTGATCATGACAGTGGACACGTTGGTACGTCTCATTCCCTTCTACGCCGAGAAAGTGGTTTCGCTCGACCGGCTTATTTCCAGCAGGGTGTCCGAGTTCATCGACCTGCCGCTGGGAACCAGTTTCCTCTCCCTGTTGCCGGTGAACTGGTCCAGTCTTGCGATCAGCAGCCTCACTTCCATATCGAATAAGTTCCTGGACATCACCAAGGTGGCGACCTTGGTCTACATCTTCTTCCTCTTTCTGCTTCTGGAACGGCAGAGTGTCATTCCCAAGCTGCTTGCGGCAGTGCCAAAGAGCAAGGGGATGAAGATTGCTGTGATGTTTGAACGCATCACCCGCCAGATTTCCAAGTATTTGATTCTCAAAGCTGTAATCAGTGCCTTCACCGGCTTGTTCTTCTTCCTGACTGCAGTTGTCACCGGTCTCGATTTGCCCATCCTTTGGGGTGTCTTGGCTTTTATTTTCAACTTCATTCCCTCCATCGGATCGGTCATCATCACCACCCTGACCATTTTCATGGCCCTGATCCAATTCGCTCCCGACTGGACGAACGTGATTTATGTCGGCATCCTTACGATCAGCACCCAGATGATTCTGGGAAACATCATCGACCCCCGACTGCAGGGAAACCAGCTTAATCTCTCTCCCTTCGTCATTTTGGTCTCCTTGTCCTTGTGGGGGTTCATTTGGGGTATTCCGGGAATGTTCATCTCTGTACCGCTGACCAGCGTGCTGCAGATCCTGTGTGCGAATATCAAGAGTCTCAGGCCGGTCGCCATTCTCATCTCCAGCGGGAAGAGTTACCAGCGCGAGAGTGCCAAGCAACGTGCGCTGGAACGGTATTTGCGCAAGCAGGACAAGCTCAAAAGGGGAGAGCATCCATCGGCCGCCCATATGGCCGAGGCGGAGGATGCCGAGGCGACCAACGTATACCACAAAGGCGATTTCGTACTGCCTGAGAGTTTCGGCGATAAAAAATGAACGGCTTTCCTTCCTTGACAGAAGAGGAGGCGGCTTCGTATCTGTGGCCCGCCTTTACCCTCGACGAAGCCTCGTTGCATGAGTTTCGCTCGCGCATCCTTGCATTCTATGAGTTGCACGGTCGTCGCTTCATCTGGCGGGAAACCACGGATCCTTACCGCATCTTGCTCTCCGAGGTGATGCTTCAACAAACCCAAACTTCGCGAGTCCTCCCCAAGTATGAGTTGTTTCTCACGCTTTGGCCCACCTTCGCTGATTTGGCGGCCGGTTCGCTCGATGCATTGCTCTATCACTGGAAGGGACTCGGGTACAACCGAAGGGCATTGAATCTGAGAAAGAGTGCCAAAATGACCGAGGCCTGGGGCTGGACCATTCCCGACGATCCTGCCTTGATCGCGACCCTGCCGGGTGTGGGAAAAGCAACAGCCGCTGCATTGCTTGCATTCTGCTACCAAAAGAAGTCCATCTATCTGGAAACCAATATCCGCAGGGTCCTGCTTACCTGCTTCTTCCCGCACCAGGAGGCGGTGAAGGACCGACAGCTTGAAGAGCTGCTTGGCCTGCTGGCTGAGGGAGTGACGGATATGAAGAGCTGGTACTATGCCCTGATGGACTACGGGGTGCTGCTCAAGCAACTGCTTCCAAATGCCAATGTACGCAGCGCCCACTATACAAAACAGAGCGCCTTCGAGAATTCAAACCGCCAGATCCGCGGGCAGTTGATCCATCTGCTCTCCGACACCGGGGCGAAAGAGAAGGATCACATTATCGCTTTGCTCTCTTCGTTTGATGAGGAGCGCATTCATGCCTGTCTTCAGCAACTGCAGAACGAAGGATTTGTGCAGGAACAAGAGGGTGTATACCGTATTGCTAAGGATTAGCCTTTTTGTCGGCAAATAGATTGCCTCCCATGCCCAGGAGCATCAAGAGCGAACCGAGCAGCAACGGCAGGGAAAAACTGTCAAAGAAGACGGTATCGATGGCCAGACTCATGAGAATCTGGGACGAAGACAGCAGCAGGGCCGAGTAGACTGCCGGAATCTTGACGATGACGTAACTGGTGCTCACAACCACGAACACGGCAAGGGTTCCCCCTGAGAAAACCAACAGGAACGGAAGGCCGGCGGTGGTGGCCAGACCTCCTAGCGTTTGTTCGCCCTGCAGGAGGAAGTAGAAGACCAGCCCTGCAACCAAACCGCCGATGAAGTTCTGATGACTTGCCCGAATCGCTCCCTTGTAGATTGCCAGCGTGCTGTTCAGTACCATCTGGGTCATGGTCAATGCTCCTGCAAGGATGCCGAGCAGAATGAAAAGCAGGGCGAACGTACCGTCGCCGCTGGCAGCCATGATGAGGATGCCAACCAAACTGACAGTCAGACTTACCGCCTTGACTTTGTTCAAGGAGCGTTTCTGCATTCCCATCCAACCAGTGAGGTCAAAAACAAGCGAGCAGATGCTCTGCCCGAAAACCGTTGAAGCCATGGCCAGGGAAGCACCTGTGTTGATGACTGTGTAGTAGTTCAGGTTCAGGATGGCCAGACCGAACAAGCCGTTGAAGTACAGGTACCAAGGAGCTTTCATCCTCGGACCCCTGATCGCAGGTTTGTTTCTGCCCAGCAGCAGGATAAGCGTAAGGACGGTCAAGCCGATGGTATGGTTGACGATCAAGGAGACGCCCATGGTCGTCGCCTGCCCGTAGAGGGTGTTGGCAACCACCATGATCGAGATGACCATACCGGTCAGGACATCCAAAAAGAGGTAGAGTGCAAGGTTCATGGGGGCATTGTATCCTGTAATGCCTTGTCATGCCAGCACAACCTACCTACAATGTGTGCATGTCAATACCACCGATCGACCGAAGCAGTCTTGTTCGCTATCAGCAGATCTTGCTGAGCAAAGCGATGCCTCCCCACAGTCTGGGAAGGCTCTCCGATCTTGCCTTGGACCTGGCAATGATCCGTCCACGTCCGCTCAAGCATCTCTCGCTGTTGCTCTTTGCCGCCGACCACGGCATTGTCGAGGAGGGGGTGACTCACAGCCCGGTGGAAATAACCTATCAGCAGTGTTTGAATTTCGCCAGGGGCGGGGGAGCCTGCTCGCTGTTTGCCTCCCAAGTCGATGCGGCACTAGCGGTCATCGATGTAGCAGTCAAGCATACCTTCAGCATCTCCGACAACGTGGTGGATCGGAAGGTGGCCTGGGGCAGCAGGAACTTCCTGACGGCTCCCGCCTTGGAACGGGAGGCCTGTCTCAAAGCCGTTGAGACAGGCAGGCAGTTGGTTCTTCAAGCTCATGAAAGGGGTTGTGATGCCATCGCCTTCGGGGAGATGGGAGTAGGAAACACCACCAGTGCGTCCAGCATGGCTGCCGCCCTCACCGGCCTGCCAGTACCCTCTCTTACCGGTAAGGGTTCCGGCTTGAGTGATGCAGAGCTTCTGCACAAGATTGCGGTGATCGAGCAGGCTCTTGTCCTTCATCCGCAGCGGGCGCCTTTTGAGGTGCTGTGCAACCTTGGAGGCTATGAGTTGGCGGCAATAGTCGGTGGTATGTGGCAGGCTGCAGAGCTTGGGCTTCCGATATTGCTTGATGGTTATGTTGTGAGCAGTGCCGCCTTGGTGGCGGTGAAACTTGAACCTGCATTGGCTGACTACCTGATCACCTGCCACCGTTCCGCAATGCAGGGTCATCAGGCAATCCTGGATGCCATTGGATGCAAGCCTCCTTTGCTGGATTTGGCGATGCAGTTGGGCGAGGGTACCGGCGCTTTGGCCGCCTGGCCCTTGGTTCGCCTGGCAAGCCGCATTCTCTTTGAGATGACCAGCTTCGAAGAAGGCAATGTAACCAATAGTACGGCACTTTTGGCACAGCTGGGGGTGGTATGAAGGTACCGCACCTGCGCATAGGAACGACCAGCTACATCCTGGCCGACGACATTCTTCCGAATGTCCGCTATTTGGCTCCAATGGTGGACGATATCGAGCTGGTATTGTTTGAGAGTGAAGAAATGAGCAATCTTCCTTCCAAGGAGGTCGTTGAAGAGCTCGCTGTCCTGGCCCGGCAGCATGACCTTACCTATACGGTGCATTTTCCATTGGACATCCAGCCAGGTAGTGCTGATCCTGCTCTTCGGTCGGCGTGTGTAGCTTCGATCCTTTCCATCATTGCATTGACCCGGAACCTGAAACCTTTCGGCTATGTGCTGCACCTCACTCCCGAGCTGTATGGAACTGTACCATCGCCGGAAGTGGAGCGTTGGCATGACTGCCTGGGGAAAACGTTGCAATCACTGTTTGAGCAGACCGACGTCAGTCCGAGAATGTTCTGCATAGAAACGCTCAGCTACCCATTTGCCTGTGTGCAGGACTTGGTTGAACGCTACGATCTTTCAGTAACCTTGGATATCGGGCATGTCTGGTTGATGGGCTACGACAGCCGCAAGGTCCTCGATTCCTTGTTGGAGAGGACCCGCATCTGTCATCTGCACGGAGTGAAGGACAAGACCGACCATCTTGGTCTTGACCAAGGAGATGCGGAGGCAATCGAGTATTTTCTGAAGAGGCTTGTGCTGCAAGGCCAGAGGGACAGGATTGAACGTGTTCTTACCCTGGAGGTTTTTTCTGAGGCGGAGTTTTTTGCCTCCCTCTCCCTCTTGCAGGAAAGCCATGCTATGATGAGATGAAATCGGGGAGGGTGCCATGGCTACCATTGACTTGAAAAAGAACCAGATAAAGGGATATCCGCTGCATGCCGGCAAGGGGACGATTGTATCAACGGCCGGGAGCATCAAGATTCACACCCGCATCAAGAGTCAGGTAAGCCTGATAATCGGTGGTGGGAGAAGCGGAAAGAGTTCCTATGCCCAGGACTACGCCCTGAGTGTCTGCGAAGGGACTGAGTCGCGGGCCTACATCGCTACCGCCGAGCCGATCGATGAGGAGATGAAGCAGCGGATTGCCGCTCATCAGAAGGACCGTGGCGACCGTTTCATCACCATCGAGGAACCCCTTGACTTGGCGAAGGCCATCAAGGACCTGCCCCCTTCGGTGGAAGTATGTGTGATTGATTGCCTTACGGTATGGTTGGGTAATCTTCTGCACCATAGTGGAGTTCCTTCCAAACGGTTTGAACAGATGGACGCCCTGTATGAGGTGCTTCACCATCCGCCGTGTGAGATTCTGCTGGTTACCAACGAGACCGGGCTGGGTTTGATTCCCGCGGATGCAGAGAGCAGGGCGTTCCGCGATCTTGCCGGTTGGATGAATCAGGATATTGCCGAAATCGCCCAAAACGTCATTCTGCTCGTTGCAGGCCTGCCCCTTGCATTGAAAGGCTCCGTGTTGTGACCTCTCTTGGCTTGAGTCTGGCGATCAGAACCCTGACCCGGTTTCCTGTGCCCGGAAGGGGCGAGGAGGCACCGGAGAAAAGCTTGTTTTGGTTCCCTTTCGTAGGCGCCCTTCTTGGATTGTGCTCATATGGTGTCGCGTCTCTTCCGTTGGCCGGCACCGTTCGCGCCGCCTTGGTGCTTGCTCTCACCGCTTATCTGACACGTGCCTTCCATCTCGACGGACTTGCAGATTTCGCCGACGGGTTGGGTGGAGGATGGACTCGTGAACGTGCGCTTGAAATCATGCGCGACAGCCATAGCGGCGCATTCGCTGTCGTAACGCTCATCGTTGTTCTTCTTGTACAATACTCCTGTCTCACGATCATTGTGGACGCTCTTGCACCCGCTCTCATACTTGCACCTGCCATCGGAAGGTTGATGCAGGTCATCGCAGCTTCCTTTCTGCCCTATGCCAGAAGCGGGGAGGGCACTGCATCCCAACTGGTGAGAAGGGCGACCAGGAGACACAGCCTTCTCCCGCTTGTACAGGTGCTTGGCACCTGTCTTGTCTTGTATCTCTTCTTTGACGAAGAGCTCGCCCTGAAGGCTTTGACGGCGCTTGGGTGTGCCCTGCTGATGAGCCTGGTTGTGATGCAGGTGGCAAAGCGACGGCTGGGCGGAGTAACAGGCGATGTATTGGGAGCGATTGAGGTATTGGGCGAGAGTGCAGCCCTACTTGGCTTCCTTCTCCCTCTTGCATGAAATTTGCGTGTCGGTAATACTACCTTACACAACATGAGAGGTAGGGTGATGGATATTGTTTGTCTTGATATGGAAGGGGTGCTCGTACCGGAAATCTGGATCAATGTTGCCTTGCGCACCGGCATTGAAGAGCTGAAGATCACCACGCGTGAGGAACCTGATTACGACAAGCTCATGGCCAATCGCATCAGGATTCTCAAAGAGCACAACCTGCGACTTTCCGACATCCAGGATGTAATCGCGGGGATGGGGCCGCTTGAGGGGGCCTACGAGTTTTTGCAGTCGCTCAGGGCGATGACCCAGGTGGTGATCTTAAGTGACACCTTCACCGAGTTTGCGCAGCCTCTGATGCGTCAGCTCGATTACCCGATGATCTGGTGCAACAGCCTTGTAGTTGATGAACAGAATATGATCGTCCGTCACCGGATGAGACTGCACGACGGGAAACGCAAGGCGGTCCAGGCAATGAGAAGCCTTAACTATCGAACGTTCGCAGCAGGGGACTCCTACAATGATTTGAGCATGATCAGGGAGGCTGACGGGGGTTGCTTGTTCCGGGCACCCCAGAACATCCTAAGCGAGTGTCCCGACCTTCGCATCACCAATACCTATGAAGAGTTCCTCTGTGAGATCAAAGGGTTTCTGGGGACATGAAACGCGAGAGACTGACTCCCACCATCATCCTGCTCATTCTGTCCATGCTTGTCGGCTTCTCATTGCTCTACAAGCTCTCCAAGCCTTCCGTATTGGTTGCAGCCGTGTTAGGATTGGTGGTGATCGGCATGTCGGTTGTCCTTCTTGTCCAAGCCGTGAAATTCGATCGTCAGACGAGAGGGCGGGAGAAACGTAATGAAGAGTCGGCTAAGAAATGAACTTATGGCAAACCAAGCGTGGAAAGAGAGGCGGACAGTAGTCTTTCTCAGCGACTTCGGAACCAGCGACGGGGCGGTTTCAGCCATGCACGGGGTGGCCGACGGCATCTCCAATACGCTTCGCTTGGATGACTTGACCCACGATATTCCCCAGTTCAATATTTGGGAAGCTTCCTACCGCCTGGCCCAGGCTCTCCCGTATTGGGCTCCTGGTACGGTGTTTGTCTGCGTCGTCGATCCAGGGGTCGGTTCGGACCGCAAGAGCATCGTCGCCTTGACCGAGAGCGGCCACTTGGTGGTCACCCCTGACAATGGGACGCTCTCCCATGTGGCCGATCGAATCGGGCTGATCGAAGTCCGTACCATCAATGTCGAGGACAACCGCCTGGCAGGAAGCCAGCAGAGCCATACGTTTTTCGGCCGTGATGTATATGCCTATACTGGGGCACGCCTCGCCTCGGCTCAGATAGAGTTTGAACAGCTTGGACCGGTTCTTCCCAAACTGGTGAGGTTGAAGATTGAACGTGTACGGCTTGAAGGTACGACCCTGATAGGCTCCATCGATATCCACGACAGCCGCTACGGCTCGCTATGGACAAATATCGGTAATGAGTTCCTTGAACAACTGGGCGTAGACTGGGGTGACCAGCTGCAGGTTGTGATCACCAAGGATGGAAGAATCGTATATGGCTATCATCTCACGCTTTGCAAAGCCTTTACCGATGTCCAGAAAGGAGAACCGCTGATCTACGTCAACAGCCTGCTCAAGCTTGCAGTTGCGGTCAATCAGGGAAGTTTCGCAGCAACGTATCAAATAGGCACGGGTGAAGGCTGGAAAATTACATTTTCGGTGGTATCATGACAAACATATTTGTTATTCAGGAGGTTCTCATATGAATACATCCAAAGGCATGCAGGCGGTCAAGGCTGTAGTTGTAATCGCCATCGGTGCTGCACTGTATGGAGTAGGTGGTCTGATCAGCATCCCGGTGTTTGCCAATACGACCATCAAGCCGGCGATGGCGGTTCTGGCGCTTTTTGCCGCTGTCTACGGGCCGGTCATCGGCTTCTTGGTCGGCTTTCTCGGGCACTTGCTCACCGACCTCTTTGCAGGTTGGGGTGTGTGGCTTACCTGGGTGCTCGGAAGCGGCATAGTAGGAGCGGCAATCGGTTTGTTCGGGAGAATGACGGAACACTCCATTGACAAGGGAGAATTGAAGCGATCAGCAATCGGTCTGTTCATCCTGCTCTCCTTTTTGGGGAACTTCATTGGATATATGATCAGCGCCATCCTTGACTATCTCATCTTTGCCGAACCCATGGACAAGGTCATCACCCAGCAGTTGATCATAGCTTTCTCCAATACCATCGTCATCGCAATCCTCGGCACGCTGCTTCTCATGCTCGTTGTAAGACGCACTACGAGTAAGATGAATCTGCAGAAGGACAACGAGGCATAAAAGGAGTACGAGCGGGGCCTTGCGGCTTTGCGTGGATACATGCAAGAAGATCTCATCACGTTTACAGACTTCAGCTTCACCTATAAGGGCCAGACGGAAGCCACGCTCCATCATATTAATCTTCGGATCAGGAAAGGCGAAAAAATTCTCGTCGCCGGTCCTTCAGGGAGCGGGAAGAGCACCCTCGGCTACGCCGTCAACGCCCTCATCCCTCACGCCTACAGCGGGAAGGTCGAGGGTAGGGTTGTTGTATGCGGTTTGGATATCCAGCATTCTGACATCTATGCGGTCAACAAGAAGGTCGGAACGGTGATGCAGGATACCGATGCCCAATTCGTGGCCCTCAGCAGCGCCGAGGACATCGCCTTCTCTCTGGAAAATCAGTGCATGGACCAACAAGACATGCAACGTCTGGTGACAAGCATGGCCCGCATCGTCGATATGGAGGCCTTTCTCTCACACAGCCCCCAGGACCTGTCAGGCGGGCAGAAGCAACGAGTCTCGCTTGCCGGGGTGCTCGTCGATGATGTGGATGTCCTGCTCTTCGATGAGCCGTTGGCCAATCTCGATCCTGAGACGGGGAGGACCGCCATCGCCCTGATCGATGAACTGGCCAAGACGACTGATAAGACGATCATCATCATCGAGCATCGTCTGGAGGATGTCCTATCCTGCCCGGTGGACCGAATCCTGGTGATGCAGGAAGGTTGTCTGGTATCGGATACGTCACCGGCCGAATTGCTCGGCTCGTCTCTTCTGCCTTCACTGGGAATCCGCGATCCCCTCTATCTCGGGGCCTTGAGGCTTGCAGGCTGTGACCTTTCAACGCTTGGCGATGTGAGTGACCTCAAGAGCATGAGTGTTGAGCGTTGTGCTGCACAATTGTCGGCATGGCATACAAAAAGCCGGGTCGAGCATCCACGGGCGGAACGGGCGGTCCAGTTGAGGTTCAATGGCCTGAGCTACTCCTATGATGGCATGACCCCGGTTTTACAAGGTCTGGATGCGACCATCCATGAAGGAGAGATGGTCAGTATATTGGGAAGCAACGGGGCGGGGAAATCGACACTCGCCCAGCTTCTGATGGGGGTGCTCAAGCAGGACAGCGGGGATATTTTCTTTGAAGAGCATCTCATCAACGACTACTCAGCCAGCCAGCGATCTTCGATGATCGGGTTTGTGATGCAGAACCCCAACCATATGATAAGCTGCGACCTTGTCTATGATGAGGTGGCATTCGCATTGCGTCAGAAGGGCTATCCGGAAGCGCAAATCAAGGACCGGGTGATGGATGTGCTGGGACTGTGCGCCCTGCGTCCCTACCATCACTGGCCGATTTCCGCCCTAAGCTACGGCCAGAAAAAGCGGGTGACCATAGCATCGATCCTGGTCACCCAGCCCAAGGTCCTGATTCTTGATGAACCTACCAGCGGTCAGGACTATCAGCGTTATACCACCCTGATGGAGTTTCTCAGCCACCTCAATCGTACCATCGGGCTGACCATCCTGTTCATCACCCACGATATGCATCTGGCTTTGGAGTATACCCATCGATCATTGGTGTTGCATCAGGGGGTGCTTCTTTGCGACAAGCCCACCGGCGAGGTTTTCAGTGATGAGGCTGTACTCAAGCAGGCGAATCTGAAAGTAACCAGCCTTTATACACTCGCAAAGCGGTGCGGCATTGAAGATATTCCGTCATTCATTGAAACGTTCGTTGAAACCGAAGCCAAGACTCGTGTTGCTTCAGCCGATGCTCGCCCGATTCCCTGGGAGGAGCAAGCCCGGTTCACGGCAGAGCTGAAACAAAAACCCAAAAAGAGAGTACTGAAGGGCGGCCGAAAATTCGGCTTCACCCTGACCTATGAAGATACAGCATCGGCATTGCATGCGCTCAACGGGGTGACCAAGCTGGGAGTGTTCCTGCTATGGATCATGTTCAGCCTTACCACCTTCGACTTGCGGTTTCTAGCCTTCGGGACGGCTTTTTCGTTCATATGTTTGCTCGCTTCAAAAATTCCTCTGCTCAAGTTCAAGCCCTATTTCATCGGGATGGGCACGGTCATTGCATTGAACGCCCTGTTCATCTATCTTTTTTCCCCCGACCAAGGGACGCTGTATTTAGGTTCCAGGACGGTTCTTCTCGGATCGGAGGGTGCAACGTATGCCCTGACACGTGAGACGCTGTTTTATCTGGTTGTGGTTTGTCTGAAATACTTCTCGATTTTCCCCATGGCCCTATTGTTTGTCAGTATCACCAACCCTTCTCAATTCGCTTCTTCCTTGAATCGTCTGGGACTCTCCTATAAGATCAGTTACGCAGTAGCCCTTGCGCTTCGCTATCTGCCGGAGGTCTCATCCAGCTACCTGCACATTCTTCATGCCCAGATGGCACGCGGGGTGGATATCTCAAGGAATGTCTCCTTGGGCAAGAGACTCTCATCGGTGAGCAGGCTTCTCGCTCCATTGGTGCTTTCCAGTCTTGACCGAATCGAGGTGATTACCAATGCGATGATCCTCAGGGGGTTCGGCCGAATGGATACGAGGACCTGGTACCTCAGTCAGAAACTGCGCGTGCAGGATTATCTTGTTCTTGGATTTGCGTTTGCCTTGGTTGCAGCCAGCCTTTGGGTACGGTTTTGGATGAATGTCATGTTTTGGTATCCCTTTTAGGACAAAGGTCCACTAGTAATGCAAAAAGTGTGGTAGAGAGCTTGACAGATGGCCGGGTTATCCCCATCTTATATGGAATAAAAATCCAAGGGTCGAAGTTTGACTTTTGCAGGAGGCATATGGTGTCCGACACGTTTGTACTAGAGATGGAAGATCAGCTTATTGCCATGAGAAAGGAATTGCTGGACAAGTTGACTGAGGATAACAGTGACTTTCGGGAGATGGTCAATGCCATGGGCATTAAGGACAGCATCGATGTTGCCGCGGATGATATAGCCTTTAAAAAAATGGAAGCGATCAACAAGCATGAGGCTAATCGCCTGCGTTCGATTGAGAATGCGCTAGCCCGTATTCACAACGGCAAGTACGGTCATTGCCTGAAATGTCTGAAAAAGATTCCTGAAGAGCGGCTGAGGGCAATTCCCTATGCTGTACTCTGCGTTGATTGCAAGAACGCCGAGGAAGTCCCAGGTAGACGCTAAAGATCGCTTTTGAACAAGAAAGAACAGAAGATTATCCCGCTGTCGGGTCTCTTCTGTTCTTTTTTGTTGCTGGATGCTAGAGATACGGATTGTGCTGTTCCCGTGCAATCGTACTTGCAGGCCCATGCCCGGGAAGGATCTGCACTTCTTCGGGGAGAGTCAGCAACCGTTTGCAGCTTTCAATGATGAGCGAATAGGAACCACCTTGCAGGTCAGTGCGGCCGATGCTTCCGGCAAACAGGGTATCGCCGGTAAACATGAACTGACCCTCCTCATGATAAAAGCAGAGTCCTCCAGGGGTATGCCCCGGAGTTGCCAATACGGTAAGGCGGCTGTCTTGCAGAAACTGTCCATCATGCAGAAATGCGGTAGGTTGGGGAAGATGGCTCAGCTCTGTTTCATACTTGTCCCAAAAGCTCTTGTCGAAACAGACTTGTTTGAGGTTGTCGTATCCATCCGGACCCAAATAGAGGGAATCCTCTTTGCTGACCAGAATCTCCAGCTCGGGCCAATGTTTCTTCAAACCGCCAAGAGCTGTGATGTGGTCCCAATGGGTATGGGTCAGAAGGATTGCTACCGGTGTGACATTACGCTTCTCCAGGCTGCGGATGATGACACTCTCGTCACTGCCTGGATCAATAATCCAAGCGCTTGAGGTCTCCTCATTGCCAAAGATGTAGCAGTTGGTCTGGTAAGGTCCCACCACAAGTCGTTCGACAAACATCAACTACTCCTTATTGGAATAGCTTACAGCGGCGGTTCTGCCCTTGATGTCCATTCCATTGAGCTTTGCGATGGCCTTTTCACAGTGTTCCTCACTCATGCTGATAAAAGAGTACTTGTCGTGGATACGGATGCTGAAAATGTCATCGCGGGTGATTTCAAGTTCGGTCTGCAAGAGCTGACTGAGCTCTTTTGCATAGAGGCGTTTCATTTTTCCGATGTTCAGGTACAGGGTGCGTGCGCCTTCGGGCAGCGCCTTCTCTTCCCTGGCTTTTTCCTGGGCCGGGGCCTGTGCCTGCTGCTCGGCCTTGGCCGGCGCCTTGCTCTCCCGCTTCACTCGTGCCGGTTTGGCTGTTTCTCTACCACTTGCCCTTCTGGGATTGTTCGCCTGCAGGATTTCACGCAGGAGATAGGCCATAAAATAGCCGCGCAGAGTAAAGGGTACGTTCTTCTTGATGAGCTTCTTCAGTTTTTCCAATTCATCGGGACTGGGGTCGGCCTTGACTTTTCCTGCCAATAATTGAATGGTGCCGGTCAGCAGGTCTTCTTCGTTCGGGGTGCTCTTGTTTTCATTGTCCATGAGCAAGTCTCCTTGATAGTGTTTTGCCTCGCTTTGGGTGCCAGCGGCGGGCTTTTTTGTTTCCTGGATACGTAGCTGCACCTCTGACTCTTTCCGACCGGCCGCGGCAGGGAAGAGGTAGGAAGGGCGAGCTGTCTCCTTCGTCATCTGCAAGAAACAGGCTGATGGCGAAAGCAAGCGGATACCGCCAGGCGGTCACACTCATTAGGAGGAAGGTGCATGCTGGCACATACACAAGCTTCCCTCCAGCCCTGTCCTCGGGAGGAACACATATGCATGAGGTAAAGGTCCCCATCCCACGGGCAGTTTGTAGTCAGAATACTCAACCTCTTCAAGCTTTGTCAAGGAACGATAGAATAGTGCGAGGCTTGGTTTCTCTCTTTGCGTAGAATGCCTTGGGTGTGGTACTATCCGGATATGGGTAATTTGCAGGCGGACATCCAACAAAAGCAGAAGGAGATTGAACAGCATCAAAGTGATGTCTTTTCCCTCTATGCAGATTTGGGCAGGAGTGTTGCACTTGTGCAGCAGATTTCCCCGCTTCCATACGCTGCAGGCGAGTATCAGCTTTTCTGTACCCAGATGGATGCCTATGAGAGTGCAAAGCATTCGTTTGAACAGATTTCCGGATATATCGCCCAAATCGAGGATCGCTCCAGGAAAATAAAGGAGATCGAGAAGGACATTCGCCTGCTGGCCAGGCCGTTTGCACGGGTGTACGCCCAACTCGGGGCGATAGCGTATGAAGCATATGGTTCGCAGACCCTGGCAGAGCATGTAGCGCAGGCTTGTTTCCCGTTTTTCGAGGAGCATGCCAAGCGAACCCGGAAACTGGAGAATCTGAAGCAGTCTCATGTTGGGTTTCTAGGGCGTCGCCTTATCGGCCTTCAGCTGGATTTGCAGCGGAAAATTCTTCCCGCTTTATTGGCGAAGGCCGGAGCACGACTTGTGGCAATCAGCTGTGAGAAGGACCTTCCTCTTTCGGGCAGGCAGTCCTTGCTCGACGAGCTGGAAGATCTGAAAGAGCGAAGACGGGAGTTGAGTCAGGAACTCGAATTGCACCAGAGCGCCATGGCCAAATTGCAATCGGAGGAGGTCCAGAGCCCCAAGGCCCGCATGGAAGAGCGGGCCAATGTGATGAAGATGGAGCAAAAGGCGGCTGAGAAGGCAGCCTCATCGTATGGCAAAGCCTTGTATGAAACGTTGCCCGAAAGTGTGCACTCCGACCAAATCGGCCAGAAAGCCATTCAGCTCATGGATCAGATTACGCTGCATCATAAGCGGATTAAAAGCCTGCAACGGGAGATCAAGCAACTGGAGAATCTGATTCAGGTGCAGGAATTGGAAGCCCAGATTGAGCTGGAGAATCAGAAAATCGAGCTGCTCCGTTCCCAAATCGATACCTGCAATCGACAAATCAGCCAGATAGCTGCCTCCATTCACGAGAAGCAGAACCGTATCACCATCCTGCTTCCTCCTTCCATGGTACACACAGATGGCTGAGAAACCTAAAGAACCCACGCAGCTGACCTTGGATTTGGAAGAGACCAAGGCAAGTACGTCTGCGAAGTCCAACACCTCTTCGTACAAAGTGGTGTTGAAGGATGATGCTGCACAAACCCCATCGCGTCCTGCCGTGCGCCGTAAGCCTTCGGTGAACACCCGCAGTATGACGGTAAAAATTTCTTCCCGCAATAAAACGGATTCCCCTGCTTGGAAACCCAAGAGCAGTACACAGACAAAGCAGGGCGGCGTATCTGTACGTACAAGAGTACAGACAGTCAGGACGGCGGAACAGCCGAATCCTCATTTGGTCCAAACTCATGCAGTGAAGGGTAAAAGCACTACGGTTGCAAGACCGAAGGTGCAACCGCCTCCGATCGGAAAACGCAAGGGGTATAGAAAATCGAAAGCTGCAATGCTTCTCATTCCACTCTTGGCGGCAACCTTGCTGTTCTGTATCGCAATCCTGTGGTGGGTGATCTCAACCCAAAGAGACGAATACCATGTGGTGATGAGCCCGCTAGTCGAGGACAGGGCGGTAATCGCCTTGAATATCGAGCGCGGCATGACCGCTCGTTCCGTAAGCTTGCTCCTACAGCAGTCAGGGGTGGTTGAGGATGCCCAGGCATTGCTCGCCTACATCGTAGAGAATGATCTGGCTACTATTTTAAAGACAGGTTCGTATCTGATGAACAACACAATGAGTTTCGAGGAAATCGGGAAAATGCTCACCGCAGAGCCTGAAATGGTGCAGCTGACCATCCCCGGCGCCTTTACCCTGGAGACCATCGATGCATATTTAGTCAACCGACTGGGATTTGAGCAAGGAACATTTCTGCAATCTTCTCACGATCTGGCAACCGCTTACGGGCTCAGCTTCACCGAAGGTTGGCTGCTTGGCGGCACCTACTCGGTGAATAGGCAGCGCGCCGCCAATGATTTGGCCTTGTCCATGCACCAAGCCATGCTCGAGGAGGTTCGCAAGCACCTCTCCTCCCCGTTGTTGGAGCAATACTCCATTGAAGAGTTGTTGATTATAGCTTCCATGATTCAGGCCGAGACTCAGGATGTAAGCCAAATGCCGGGTATTTCTTCGGTGATTCACAATCGGTTGAAGAATAATGAACCGCTTGGAATCGATGCCACCACCCGCTATGAGTTGAACGACTGGGTCAATCCCATTCCAACCCATGCCCTGGAAACAAAGACTCCGTACAACACCCGTCGTAGAGTCGGCCTACCCCCGACAGGAATCTGCAGCCCCACTTCCGATGCAGTGCAGGCAGCGTTCCATCCTGCCGATACTCCGTATTTCTACTATCTGCACGATACAGACAAGCAGATACATTTTGCACGTACCTATGAGGAGCACAAGGAAAATATCAAACTGTATCGCTAGTCTGTTCGGTCCTGTACAGGATGAACGAATAGATTGCCGGAACTATGACCAGGATTGGTATGCCGATTATGAAAAGGGGAGCAGCATCCAGGTTGAGCAGCAGTCCGAGGATGAAGGCGATGCTTACAACCGTCCAGAGCCAACCGGCAAAGCGGTGGGTTTTCCTCCAGTTGTACTCGCTGGCCAGTGTCCAGGGAATCTTGATGCCTATGGTGTAATTCTGTTTGCATTTCGGCAGATAGTTGCCGATGATCAGTAGGAGTATGGAGACGGCCATCGGTACGACTCGTTGTACTTCAATCGGTTTTCCTAAGGCGATCAAAAGGGTGAGGGGAGTCAAAAAAAGATTGAGTGATGCAATGAGCCAACGGGAGATATGGTAGATTCTCTCTTTGGGATCCCTCTTTGGGTCGGCTTTCAAGGCGACCTGCAGCACTACGTTCAACAGCGTGAGCAACAATGGGAGACCAAATGCAGCAAAGGCCTTGGAGGCAAAGTTGTCCGGCTCTCCGGCAGCATTGAAGTGAATCGCCACTCGGTCGGGCAGCTCTGCATATACCAAAGCCGAGAATACGAGTGGCAGCAGGCAGACCAAGGTGGTAACGACGAGTGTTCGGTCAAGAAGAGAGCGTGGTTGTTTCATCAGATCCTCCAGTAAACTGCGCACACCAGAGCATGATTTCCTCGAATACCGAGGCGTTCAGTTCATAATAAATGAAATTCTTGAATTTGCTTTCCGTTATCAAGGAAGCTTTTTTTAAAAGGGAGAGGTGGTAGGATACCGTGGCGGCTGAAAGATTGGGGAAATTTCCTACAATTTCTCCTGCACTGAGCCTGCCCTTTTTCAGCAGGGAAAGCATCTCACGCCTCTGAGGGTCGGAAATGGCTTTCATGGTTTCTGAGAACCCCATGGTTACTCCTATTTCGAAATAATTCTAAATAGATAGTAGTCACGGCTCACATGTTCGTCAAGTGGAGACGATTCAGCAGGTACATTTTATACGGTTTTGGACAAGGAAAATCCTCCTTGGCTGAGGTTCATCTGTGTTAAATTTCCATTCATTACTAAATGAGGACTTTTCCTTGTCGGGAAAGTTCAGAGCCTGCATACCCTTTATATGACCTGAGGGTTGCTATAAAAAAAGTACACACTCTCTTGAAAGCAGTTGTGTACTTCTTTTATTTCTTTGCAGAATAAACATTTAACTACCGGCGATCGGAATCGAACCGATACGGATTACTCATCCATCAGATTTTGAGTCTGACGTGTCTACCAATTTCACCACGCCGGCATCAGCGAAATTCATGCTATCAAATCCGGTTGGAAAAAGCAACACAGTTTTAAAAATTTAGCGGTAGATTGTCTTTTCACTCCAATTGTTTTAGAGTAAAGCGTACACGGAGGGAATTGTGAAGAGTCTTAAGAAATTCCTCGCCATGCTTTTATTGCTTTGTATGGCGGTTTCCACATTGGCAGGTATGGATGCAGATGACATTCTCAGTGCCGACCTTCCTGTAGCCTATGGGGACGCACAGTTTCGCCAAAGAGTCCTTGAACGAACCAACGGAGAACGGTCTCCGGTCGGATTGGTGCTCAGTGGAGGATCCGCCCGTGCCTTCGCCCACATCGGCGTATTGAAATACCTGGAGGAACAGGATATCGTTGTCGATTTCATCATCAGCAACTCAATGGGAAGCATTGTGGGGCTGATGTATGCGGCCGGTCTTTCCCCCGATCAGATTCTGGAGAGCATCACCGGTGTTTCCATCCAGAGTCTCTTTGACACCACTATACCGTTGCAAGGCGGTTTCTTGGACTCAGCCCGATTCCTTGCCAAGATTGCATCCATATTAGGATCCGACCTGAAGCTGGAAAACCTCCCTATTCCAATTATTGTCATCAACGAGGATTTGGTGACCAAACGTCAGATTCATATCAGCGAGGGTGATTTCTATACAGTACTAAGAGGCAGCTTCGCCCTTCCTGTCTATTTCCCGCCGGTGGAGTTCCGCGGTCATTTGCTGCTTGACGGCGGCGTCACCAATATTGTACCCGTGGACCTGGCCTACGAGTATGCCGATTCGGTTATTGTTTCTACAACCTTCTATGATGTGGATACGCTGAATCTCAAGAATCCTTTGACGATTTTGAATGTATCCTTGGATATCGGAAAACGAAGAAGGGGGGTGGAGGAGCTCAAGCGCTCCCTCGACGATGTAATCTGGATTCGCAACGATGTTGAAGACGTCTCCTTCATGGAGTTCTCCAAGGTGGATTATCTCGCCCAAAAAGGGTATGAGTCAGCAAAAGCGCAGGAGCAGGCTCTTTTGGGTGTCTATAAGAGTGGAATCAGCTCCGAGCTTTCGCTGTTGAGGTTGCAGCTGCAACAATCCATCAAGAGCGGCAAGGACCAATACGATTTATTCAATCATGTACCGGTCAACGTTTCCTCTCATTTGCTTGGAACAGGCCTGGACAGTGACTACTCCAATTTTGACACCTCCGCCCTCAAGGATGACACAACCCTTGGTTTGAAGTATGTGTGGAAGTCTGGCAATCTCTCACTTTCAACCAATGCAGGGTTTGCCTTTAATGGTGTTACCAATGACCACTTTGCAGCAGTTCCTGCTGTAAGAACCCAGGTCGATTATCATCTGCTGAAACATTTGAAGGCGACCGGCTATGCCTCCCTGCTTTTCGATGTTGCCAAGAAAGCCCCGATTCTTTCATTCGGCGCGGTGCTCGAGGGCAGGCTGTTTGCTCTTCGAAACACATTGAGGCTTGGTTTGATGCAATCCTTTGAGCAGATGAGCAATTTCCAGAACAGCTCCTATACGGATTATTGGAACGGCACTACGTACCTCTATACCATTCGTTTGGAAGGGGTGCTGGCCGGTCAAAAGAGGCAGGGTTGGAGTTTTTCCGATACATCGATGGCTTTTAACTACCAGATCCTGGGTGATTACTCGGCCAACCGTTCGTTTCTTACTGCCAGAGTCGAGTCGGAGCTTGAACAGAATTCATGGGACCTGTTCACATCGGTGGAAAGTTTCGCGCGCTTTGCCTTGGATGGCAACGGGGATGTGCCTTTCTTTACCAGTGATGGGTTCAGGACCACCAATGCCCTGATCAAGGCTCAAGGCCACGATTTGAGTCTTTCAACCAATCCCGCAAATCATCTGGTTGGCATCAACCTTGCCATCGGATACAGGCCCTCGTCGTTCAGGCCGACCATGGCCGAGCTTTTCATATTCCAGAACTCCTCGGTGGCGGTCTACACCGATCTGCTTTGGCATCAGAAGAGCTTCAAGCCGTCTCTCTCCCTGGGATTGGAAGTGCAGACCGACATCTCACTGATTGGTATCCGCACCCTTCCGGTGACCGTTTATGGTGGTTGGGATCAGAGTGTGAATACCTTCGTGTGGGGTTTCTTCTTCAATGTAATTTTTTAGTTCTTCTCGAGATTGTGCTTTCTGATGTACTCAAGGTCCTCTTCAGTCAAGTCTGTATTCGGCAGCCTTTCTTCAGATTTCTCAACCGCTTGCTTGACCCGGGGTTTCTTAGGCCGGGCGGCAAACCCTTGAAGCGTTTCTGCGTCCTGGGAGGCGAAGGATTCCTGTAGTGGTCTGGGCACTCTTCCTGATGCCACATTCACCGGATCGGCATCGATCTCCTTGGCTGTTCTGAGTCTGGTTTCGGGCGTTTCAAGCCTGCTCAACAGCTGCTGGATTAGCTCCTGCTTCATGCCCGAAGTGTTGGAGAAGCGCGCCTTAAGTGCACGCTTGAGCATATCGATCGCCGCCTGCACTTCTCCATAATGGATGTGAACCTGTGCATAGTGGACATAGGGTTCGGGAAACCGGGGATTCTTCTCTATCAGGGATGAGAAGAGGGCTTCGGCCAGGTCCCATTCTCCTTGTACGATGTGCAGCCATCCACGATTGTCCTTGATGCCGGGGCTGGTGTTCTCCATCTCCCCCGACTCATCGATCAACGCCTCTGCCTTCTGCAGGTCCCCGTTCTCCAGGGCGTAGGTGGTGTAATTGATGAAGAGATTCTTATCGCGGTATCCGCTTTCGTAGACCTCCTCCACCGTCCGGATTGCTTTTTGCAAGTCACCATCCATCCAATAGGCCATGCTGACCATGGTTTTGGCGATGTTGTCCAAGTTGGAATCCTTGCCCTTTGATGTTGCCAGATACTGCTCCAGAATGGCCTTGCCCTCTAAAGCATCACCTCGCTGGAGGAACATGCTTGCAGAGGTGATGACAAAGGATTTTTGCAACCCCGCCTTGATGGCTTTTCGGTAGAGCGGCCATGCCTGGTCCCACTCCTGTTCATTCTCACTGGTGATCTTGCGGTTGGCCTTGACGTAATAGAAAATGCTTCGCTTCAGATAGAGCATTCCTGCGATAAAAAGACCAAGCAAGAGAATTTTGCTGTATGTCGGGATCTTAAGGGTGAACACTATGACTGTGACCAACAGTGACATCCAAAGTCCCCAATTCATGTTTCGTTTCATGCGTATCGGCCTCCCCTGTACGGTTGTACTCTACAAGGATTGGAAGGTGGTTGCAAGAGAGGCTTTGTTTGCCGTATCGTATCAGCATGGAAGCACGTGATATTCTCGTACATGCCTGTTGCGGTCCCTGCAGTACCGCCAGCATCGAGCGTTTGCTCGATGAGGGGTGGAATCCTGTCTTGTACTTCTCGAACAGCAACATTTTCCCTGAGGAAGAAGCCGAGAGGCGGTATGAGGCCCTGCTGGAGGTTGCCAAAGTGTATCAGCTTGAGGTAATCGCCGAGCTGTATGACCACGAGAGCTGGCTCTCTTTTATCAAGGGCTCTGAGGGGGAGCGGGAAGGCGGCGCACGATGTGAGAAGTGCTTTACTTACAACCTCGGCCAGGCGGCAGGCAAAGCCCGGGAGCTCGGCTTTACCCATTTTACCACCACCCTTACCGTAAGCCGTTTCAAAAACAGCAAACTTATTTTTTTCGTCGGGCAGCAGTTTGAAGGATTTGAGTGCATTGATTTCAAAAAGAAAGGTGGTTTTGACAGGAGTGTTCAGCGAACCCGGGAGCTGGGAATCTATAGACAGCACTACTGCGGGTGTGAGTTCAGCATGCAGTAATGTACTTTGCCTCCTCTCCCTTCTGATGGTATACTCATCTGCCAGGAGGAGGTGGATATGTTGCGAAAACTACTGAAGTTTTTCACAGGAAGACTGTTCATCTCTTTTGTTTTCATCTCTCTTCAGATTGGTATTCTGGTCAACATCTTCTCCTTTGCACAGAACAGTGCATTGTGGATTCAATTTCTATCAGCGCTTTCCATCTTCATGACCTTGGTCGTCATCACCCGCGACCTGAATCCTGCGTATAAAATCGGATGGATGCTTATTTTTATGGCGATTCCCGTCTATGGCGGCCTTTTCTATCTGCTGTTCGGCAACCGTAAGCTCAATTCCCGGTTGCGTGCACGCCTTGAACAGCTCAACATTTTCTATCAGAAAGGTGTGGAGGGTGGAACATACAGCGAGCTTTTACCAATGAAAGCCTTGTCCAGCTACTCTCCAACCCTCGCCCGGCAAGCCCAGTATATCGCTAACATCACCGGCTTTCCTGTGTGGGGGAATACCGAGGTCGAGTATTTCAGCTCCGGAGAGGCTTGGGTCGTTGATGTTCTTTCCGAGATGAGGAAGGCGAAGTCTTTCATTTTCATGGAGTTTTTTATTATCAGCGAAGGGGAGGTGTGGGACTCTTTCCTTGCTGTGCTGCTACAGAAGCAGAAAATGGGTGTGAGAGTGTGTCTCATGTATGACGACGTCGGCTCGATTTTGGACATACCTTCCCATTTTGACCGCAGACTCAGGTCCCTTGGATTGGAAGTGGTCGCTTTCAATCCGCTGCGAGCACATCTGAACAGCAAGCTCAACAGCCGCGACCATCGCAAGGTGTTGGTCATCGACGGGAACATCGGATACACAGGCGGTATGAACATCGCCGATGAATATGCCAATCGGAAGCTGAAGTTCGGCCATTGGAAGGATACTGCGGTAAAACTGCGAGGCGATGCAGTTTGGAGTCTTTCCCAGATGTTCCTCCAGCTTTGGGCTTTCTCGACTGGAAAATTCGAGGACTTCGCCAAGCACCGGCCTACCTTGGCCTCCAAGACCGACGGCTTTGTGCAGCCGTTTGCAGACAATCCGTTGGACAACGTGAATGTGGCTGAAAACGCCTATATCCAGATCATCAACATGGCGAAGCGGTATGTGTGGATCACTACTCCCTATCTGGTTTTGGATAACGAGATGCTGACAGCTCTCAAAATCGCCGCCCAAAGCGGGGTCGATGTGAGGATCATCACACCCCATATGCCGGACAAGTGGTATGTCTTTGCAGTCACGCGCGAGAACTACCGTCCGCTTCTTGAAGCGGGAGTGAAGATTTATGAGTATACACCGGGCTTTATCCATGCCAAAATGTTTGTCAGTGATGACAGGGTGGCCATTATCGGAACCATCAATATGGATTATCGGTCGTTCTACCTGCATTTTGAGAACGGGGTTGCCTTCTATGGGTCCTCGGTGATTCGCAAGGTGTACGAGGATATCAAGCATACCCTGGCGATCAGCGAACAGATATCGCTTGCTTATATGAAAAACCGGCCTTGGTATATCCGTTTGGTCGGTCTGATTCTCAAAATTGCCGCACCGCTGATGTAGGAGGAGTGATGAGGTTTCTAAACTACGGGTCAGTAAACATCGACCTGATTTTTACCGTCGATCATATTGTGAAGGGTGGGGAGACGCTGCAAAGCACTTCCCTTAATAAAAGTGCCGGTGGAAAGGGAGCCAACCAAAGTGCAGCCTTGGCTAAGGCGGGTGCTCCCGTCTTCCATGCAGGCAAGGTCGGACAAGACGGAGGTTTCCTGCTGCAGCTGCTCTCTTCCTACGGTGTTGATGTATCCTGCATCCGTACCTATGAGGGTTCGACCGGTCAGGCTTTGATCCAGTTGGATGCAAACAAACAGAATGCGATCATTCTATACAGCGGCGGCAATGGTCAGATCACCACGGCTGAAATCGACCAGACCCTCCAACACTTCGGCTCAGATGATGTGTTGGTGCTTCAGAACGAGATTGTTCATACCGATTACCTGATCAAGGCGGCCGCGCAACGGGGGATGAAGGTCTGTATGAATGTGGCTCCCTTCGACCCGTCGGTCCTTACACTTCCGCTGGAGCTCGTCGATTTGTTGGTTGTCAATGAAATCGAGGGTGCAGGTCTCGCAGGCATGCAGGAAACCCCGGATTTCAAAGCCATCCTTGAGAGGTTGGTAACACGCTTTCCTAATTCACAGATACTTCTCACGATTGGAAAACAAGGGTGCTGGTATGCCTTCAAGGATTTGAGGATTCATCATGACATCTACGATACCGAGGTCGTCGATACAACCGCTGCCGGAGATACTTTCATCGGCTATTATCTTGCATCGATAGCCCGAGGCCATTCGATTCGTCAGGCCCTCCAATATGCAAGCAAGGCGGCCGGCCTTGCTGTTTCCCGACCTGGTGCCATGGCATCGATACCCCTTGCCGACGAGGTGTTTTACTACTAGCACGCAAAGAGTCCATTACAGCATACATAAAAAGAGAAGCCAGTGATGTTTCCCGCAACACTGGCTTCTGTCTATTTGCAAGCTTGTCTGTCCGGACGCGCTTTCTGTGAGCAACTCAATTGGCAACTACGAACAAGGTCCTGTCCATTCCCTGCTCGAATACCGAGTAGGTGAAGTTGTAGGCGTTGGAAGCCACCTGGAATCCGAACTCGTCGGCTGTGAAGGTGGTTCTCTCTGGGATGTAGGCATGAAGCTTAAGCACTACGGTGTCGTTCACCCCTGCAGCGAAGAGAGAGGAAGAGAGCAGGGCCATCAGGATGATGGTGAGTGTAATGGTTGCTAACTTCTTCATCTGCTCTCTCCTTCTTGTCGTTGTTGTACTTGAAGAATACGTAAGATGTGAGAAGAAGTCAATACTGTAAATAGTATAATTTATTATAATAAAAGAAATTAGAGAATGTCATATGTGCGAAGAAGTTGCATATAACATCTACCAATAACATCTCACATATCACAAGTTTTAACCGGTTTAGCAATTGGTCTGCATCACTTGTGACAGAGAGAAATCGCGAGAATTTGCAAGCATTTGGGGGAGTGAGAGAAAATTGACCTATGGCACACCATCAGCTGTGACAAGAGACATGAACGAAGAAATAAACTGCTTCTGACAGGAGAGCGGTGAGCAAAGTGGTCTGAACTTCTATCAAGTTCAGGTGCCTAAAAGTTGCAGGTGTGTCTTCCTGTAGGCAGAGGGACTGGCTCCTGTGGATTGCTTGAACCGCTTGGAGAAATGAAACTCCGAACAGAACTGCAGTTTGTCTGCAATCTCCTTGACCGAGAGGTTGGTGCTGGTGAGCAGAGCCCTTGCCGCCTCCAACTGCAGGTTGGAGTAGTATTGCATCGGGGTGGTGTTCATGCGCTTTTTGAAGAGACGGACAAAGTAGGAGTGGTCGAGTTGGACATGGTTTGCGATCATCTGCAGATCAACCTTGTCAAAGACATGGCGCTGCATATACCGGATCGCCTTCTCCAGACGGATGTTTTCTCCCTTCACCTCTTCGATTTTTGTTCCGGCTGCAAGGTTGTACAGGAGTCCCAATACTTGATGGCATGCACTGATGCGAAGCTCGCGGGTCTGGCTCAGTCCCTTGTCCCTCACCTCCTCGAAGAAGAACCGCCAGTTCGTTCCTACCTTGATCGGGTTCATGGCTTCAAGGCGTTTGGCAAGCTCAAGTTCCTCTGGACAGGAGAGCAGTGTAGCGTAGTAGGTAAGGCTCTCCTCCACGCTGGCTTCGATGCTGTGGATGGTCTGTCCGGTGGTGACGAACAGCGAGCCGGGGGAGATGACGTAACGGTTGTGGGCATTTGAAAATGTCCCGCTGCCGCTCACAAAGTAGTGCAGTTCAAATTGGCCCTTCTCGTGGCTGTGCACCCGCTGGTGCCACAAGAGTTCCTGCTCTTCATGCATCTGGAAGACGAAAACTGCGTCCAATAGTTCCATAAGTCAATAATACATATGTTTTTCCAATCTTGTCTATGGTAATACACCCTCTCTTGGAGGATGCTGTACCAAAGGAGACGGAGTGATATGCAAGTTGTTGCAGGAATTGATACTGGAACGCAGAGTACCAAGGTGCTCTGTTATGACATTGATACGAAGCGTGTTCTGCTCACCGTCAGTGCGCCCCACGAGATGTTCAGCTCGGATGACGGGACTCGTGAGCAAGAAGCCGTATGGTACCTGGATGCCATCAGGTCCTGTTTCGATCAGATTGAACCGGCAGTAAAGAAACAGATCATCGGCATCGGTGTCTCCGCCCAACAGCACGGCTTTGTTCCTGTGGGGAAAAACGGGGAGGTGCTGGCGCCTGTCAAGCTCTGGTGCGACACCTCCACCAAGGCACAGTGCGATGAGCTGACAGAGAGGCTTGGAGGCGAACAGAGGGTCTTCTCCCTGCTGGGCAACCAGATTCTTCCAGGGTATACGCTTTCCAAGATTTTGCATCTGAAGCAGCATCGCAAGGATGCCTATGACAAGCTTGCGCACATACTGCTGCCCCATGACTACATCAACTTCTACCTTACCGGGGAGTACAGCGCCGAAGCCGGTGATGCCTCCGGTACTGCGTTCTTCGATGTAGAGCACAAGAGGTGGAGCCGCGAGGTTCTCGAGGCTGTCGATGATTCGCGGGATTTATACAGTCTGCTGCCTCCATTGGTGGAAGCCGGCCAACGTTGCGGCAGGGTTCAACCTTCCGCAGCCAAGGAACTGGGTATTCCTGTCGGGATTCCTGTTTCCTGCGGGGCAGGGGACAATATGGCCGGTGCCATTGGAACGGGGTGTGTCGGCAAGGGCGACCTGACGATGAGCATGGGAACCAGCGGAACCTTGTTCGGTTACAGCGACAGCTGCATCACCGACCGCAAAGGTCGTCTTGCTGCATTCTGTTCGTCCACCGGCGGCTATCTGCCGCTTCTCTGCACAATGAATTGTACGATCACCACCGAATCGGTTCGCTCGCTGTTCGGCTATGACGTCAAGCAGCTCGACCAACTGGCCGCACAAGCTCCGATCGGATGTGAAGGCGTTGTGATGCTGCCCTTCTTCAACGGCGAGAGGGTTCCCAACCTGCCTCATGGAAAGGGTGTAATCGCAGGCCTTGACATGAGCAACATGAAGGTGCAGAACATCGCCCGCTCGGCCTTGGAGAGTTCCATCTATGCAATGAAGGGTGGACTTGATGCTTTTGGAGAGCTGGGGTTTGTTCCACAACGAATCATTCTGACCGGAGGCGGAGCGAAGAGTCCCATCTGGCGCCAGATCGCCTGTGATGTCATGCAGCTGCCGCTTGCCGTGCCCAAGGTTGCTGAGAGTGCCGCTTTCGGTGCTGCACTGCAGGCCCTGTGGACGGTACAGGGGTCGAGTATTGTGGATCTTGCCAGGGAGCATGTGCTCTTTGACGAGTCGAAGTCATGTACACCGGATAAGGAAGCGGGCAGGCAGTATGACGCAGCCTATGCCCGTTATCAAGCGTATGTAGAGGCGATGACGCCTCTGTTTGCATAGGAGGATACAATGCAGTATTTTGTCGGAGAACAAGAGTATTTCAAAGGAATCGGCAAGATTGAGTTCGAAGGAAAGGGCAGTAAAAACCCTTTGGCTTTCAAATATTATGATGCTAAGAAGAAAATCGCCGGAAAGACGATGGAGGAGCACCTGCGCTTTGCCACCGCTTACTGGCACAGCTTCTGCGCCGATGGTACCGACCCGTTCGGCAATTCCACCATCGACTTCCCGTTCCGCAAGGCTGACAAGTATGCGAATGCCATCGCCAAGGCTGATGCAGCTTTCGAATTTTTCACCAAGCTGGGAACTCCGTTCTACTGCTTCCACGACATCGATGCCTCCCCGGATTACGAAGCGGTGTCCGAGTATGAGAAGACCTACCACAAGATTGCAGATGAGTTGCTGGTCCGTCAGAAGGCCAGCGGGATCAAGCTGCTATGGAATACCGCCAATGTATTCTCACACCCCAACTACATGAATGGGGCGGCGACCAATCCTGATTTCAATGTCGTGGCGCGTGCCGCTGTACAGGTAAAGAACAGCCTCGATGTGAACGTCAAGCTCGGTGGTGCCAACTACGTCTTCTGGGGTGGCCGTGAGGGCTACATGAGTCTTCTGAACACCGATATGAAGCGCGAGCAGGAGCACCTTGCAAGGTTCTTGACGATGGCCAGGGACTATGGGCGCAGCATCGGGTTCAAGGGAACCTTTCTGATCGAGCCCAAGCCGATGGAGCCGACCAAGCACCAGTACGACTATGATGCCGCCACCACCATCGGGTTCCTGAAGAATTGGGGGTTGGAGCACGACTTCAAGTGCAACATCGAAGCAAACCATGCAACCTTGGCCGGTCATACGTTCAGCCACGATCTGCAGGTCTGCGCCGATCACGGCATGCTGGGCAGTGTTGATGCAAACCAAGGCGATTCGATCAACGGCTGGGATACCGACGAATTCCCGACCAACATCTATGAGACCACACAGGCGATGCTGGTGATCCTGAGAAACGGCGGACTCGGAAATGGTGGTTTGAATTTCGATGCGAAGAGAAGACGCAACTCAACCGACCTCGAGGATTTGTTCATTGCTCACATCGGCGGCATGGACAGCTTCGCCCTGGGCCTTGAAGTCGCCGGGAAGATCCTGGAGGACGGTGTCATCGACTCCTTCGTAAAGGAACGCTATAGCTCTTTCGACCAGGGAGAAGGCAAGAAGTTCGAGGACGGCAAGCTTGGTTTGGCTGAACTTGCTGAACTCGGCCGCTCAGCCAAGATTGAGAAGAAGAGCGGAAAGCAGGAGTACTTGAACAACCTGTTGAACTCCTATTTGTTCGGTTAAGAGAGCAGCGGTGCGAGGATGAAATAACTGAGCACGCTGATCATAACCGATAGCGAAGAGGTGAAGGAAGCGAGTTTTCCCTGATCGGAGATTTTCTCGGTGAATGCCACCGAGCTGGTAGAGATCGGGGAGAACACCGCCAGAGCCAAGGTGACGCGGATGACCTGGTTGAACTGGGTGTGTTTGAGGAAGTAGTACGCAAACACCGTCGCCAAACCGTATCGGATGATGAGCAGCACGACCGATTTTTTTATCCATCCCTGCTGGAAACGTATGTCCAACATGAACCCGATCATCAACATTGCGATGATCGGGTTTGCTTTTCCTATGGTCTGCATCCAATCCTGAAGGAATCGGGGAAGGGTGAGGTTGGCAAAGGAGAGACTGATCATCACCAGATAGGTGATGAAAGGAACCGAGGTGAACAACTTCTTGAGTAGATCCTTGGTGTTGGGTTTTGATCCTCCTGCCGTAGTGGAAGCCAGCGAGTAGGTGAAACCGGTGGTCATCAAGGCATTGCCCAAATCGAAAAGTGAGGCTGCAACCAAGGCAGGGGCTCCGAAGAGCGCTTGGACGAAGGGGAATGAGAAGTTGCCCACGTTGTAGGTCGACCCGCACAACAGCGCATACCCCTTCAAGCCGTTCGACTCCTTTCTCATGCTGAAATAGGAGAGAGTCATCATCACCACATTGGCCAGGATTCCATAGAATATGAGCACCAACAACGAGTAATCGAGTTTGAATGTGTTGAAGCTTGCCACAATTGCTGCAGGCAAGGTGATGTTCAATGTGATTTTTGAGAGGGTCGCTCCTTCTCTTTCCGTAAAGAGCCCGATCCGCTTGAGCATATGTGCGAGGGCGATCAAAAAGAGAAAGAGTGCAACCTGTAACAATGAATGCGCCATACGGTGCATCCTATCTTCTACACAACGGGGAGCACAAGAGGGTTTATCTCAGCTTTGCAGAAAAAGCAGGTCCTCCTCTGTCAGGGTGAGGTCGGCTCCTCCCAAGGTCTCGGTGATCTGTTCAATCCTGCTCGAGCCTGCGATGGCTATCGTAGGATTTTTCTGACTGGTCAAGTACGCCATTGCAACAGCCGCCGGGCTTACTTGCAGACGTTGACACAATGCTTGTACTTTTGGAGCCAAAGCAAGATTTCGGGGGGTAAGGAACCTGCGTTTTGCGGTGGTGCTGAGCGTCTCCTCTTTTCCGGCGAGCAGCTTTGAGAACAAACCCTTCGCCTGGGGGGCGAAACACATCACCGGCATGTTCTGCTTCTCATACCACGTTCTCTCTTCCTCGGTCATGCAGACCAAGGTGTCATCCCCCCATGTCTGGGGTGTGCAATGGGCGAGGCTCCATTGGATTTCGCTGATCTCAAAGGGCGCCCTGCCATGCTCTTTTGCCCAGATGTTGGCTGCTTCGATGCGATCAGTTTTCCAGTTGGAGACTCCAAGGTGTTTGACCAGCTTCTTGTCGATTAAAAGGGATGCAAGGTCGATGATCTCATCGGCCCCCATCAATGGATTGTCCCGGTGGAAGAACCAGATGTCCAGACAGTCGGTCTTCAAATGGTCCAGGCTCTGGCTGATGTCCAACATCATGTCCTTCTCGTTGATCCTGCTGTGGTTCATGTCTTCCTTGTACGGATGGCATCCTTTGGAGGCGACCGTTAGTTTCCCATACAAGTTGTTTGCATGCAGCCACTTGCCCAATACCATCTCGCTGGTTGATGGGCCTCCTGCCTTGTCCTGCCCGTAGATATGTGCGGTGTCCAGCAGGGTGCCGCCCTGTTGGAAGTAGATATCAAGTTGCTCCAATGCAGTCTTTTCGCTGATTGTTTTGCCGTAATGGTCGCAGCCGAGCGATATTTGGGAGAGACGTTTGCCGAAAAAGTCGAGATATTTCATCAGATTTCAATTCCCAGGAATCGCTTTACCAGGATTCCAATCACAAACGATATGGCAGCCACACCGAGGCTGATGAGTGCCATTTCCAGGAAACGCCTGCCGAAAGGAAGATCCTTGGCAACCGATGTGTAGTAGGTGAACAGCATGATGATCACCACCACTGCGGCAAGCATGAGAACCAGGGCGAGGACGTAGCTTTCCAAAAGCAGGTAGGGCAGGACCATGAATGCAACGGTGAAGAGGTAGGCGATACCGGTGTACATACTGCTCTTTGCCGCATTCTTGTCACCACTGTTCTTCGCCGAGAGATACTCGCTCGAAGCCATGGAAAGGGTGGCGGAAATTCCGGTGATCAGGCCCGATAGTGCAATGAGGCGGGTGTTCTGCAAGGCGAAGGTCAGACCAGCCAAGGTTCCCGAGAGTTCGACCAGGGCGTCGCTGAGACCAAGCACCATGGAGCCGATGTATTGGAGTCGTTCTTCGTCGAGCATGGCAAGCAGTTGCTGTTCATGCCTGTCCTCGTCCTCGGAGATTTGCTTTGCCTGCGGTACCTCTGCTATAAGGGAGGCATAGCCCTTGGTAGCCTTATCCTCTCCTTTTTCCATTTTTTTCAGGACGAAGGTATAGCCGAGCAGTAGGGCGAGCATACTGTAGAACCATGCCTTGATCCTATTGGGTTTGACTTGCTTTCCCGTCATTTTTTCCCAGATTCTGGCATGTCTGAGCTCTTCTTCACCAATGCGCTGAAGAATTTCACTGTTGTGCTTGTCCTTCACTCGTTTTGCAAGGTTCTGATAGATCAGATGCTCGGTCAGCTCCCCTTTTTGAAGATAGAGAAGGACCTGCATGGTTTTCTTGCTTATTGATTTCTGTTCCATTGTGCTTGCTCCCTCGGCCAAGTATACCCACCCTGTTTCGTTTTGGAAATAGCTTTGCTTGACCGCACCGGTTTCTCTTTGTAGTATTGACGGAGGGCTCAGGAGGAGACATGGATACAAACTATGAGGACTTGATCAAGATTTTTGCATCAACCACCGATGTGAAGGACATGCAAAAGCTGCTGGAAGAGATGTTGACTCCGAATGAACTCAAGGACCTTCTGCTCAGGTGGAATCTGATGAAGGACCTCTATAAGGGCCTGCCGCAGCGTGAGATTGCAGCCTCCTATGGTATCTCCTTGTGCAAGATTACCCGCGGGTCGAAGATATTGAAGCAGAAAGATTCGTATTGCAAGAAGTTGCTCAGCGATCGCTACGATGACCATCTTCACATATAGGAAGAGAAAGAATAGGAGTTCCTCATTCCTGTCGTATGTGCTACGATGGTTGAAGATATCTCCAAGCATATGTGAAGAAGGTTCCATATCGATATGAAGAGTTCAAAACGTTCCTTGCTTGCTTTGAAGTTGGTTTGTGATGCCCTGGCTATTCTTTTCTCCTGGTTGCTTGCCGGATACTTGCGTTTCTATATCATTCCTGGAGGTGTTCGCGCCTCTTTTGCCCTGTTCGTCCAGATTTCAGTATTGGTGGTGACCTATACGCTTTTTTTCATCAGTCGCAACGGGTTGTATGTTGAGGATTTGGAGCACTCGTGGCGCAAACAGACGAACAAGTTGATCTTCAGTGCTTTCGAGGGGTTTCTGTTGCTGGTGATCACCCTGTATTTCGGATTCTTTGCAAAGGTGAGCCGTCTGGCAATCGGGTTGCACTTCTTTCTCATCATCATTTTTTTAGTTACCGAGCGAACCCTCCTATCCGCTTATATCAAGAGCTGTTACCGTAAAGGCAGGTATAACCGGAAAATTCTCTTGGTTGGATATGGGGACAATCTGCAAAACTATGAGCGGGCGCTACACAGCAAAAGCATTCTTGGCATCAACCTGGTCGGCCAGTACGACGGACAGGGAACGGCGATCGTAGGGTGCCGTCAGTTGCATGCCGATTCACTTCGCACCGTTGTAGAACAGACCCAGCCCGACCTTGTGGTTATTTCCTATCCCGGCACCGAGTATGAGCGGCAGCAGGCCATGGTTGCCCAAGGCCTTGATTTGCTCAATGAGAAAGTGGTTCTGCTTCCATCCCTTCCCGAATCGTATATAGGTACCCAGATTTCCGACTTCCGTTGGATCCCGATGCTCACGCTCAATGCTGCCGATATCGGTGCTTTCCAACGGATGGCCAAGCGTTTGTTCGATATTGTGGCTTGCAGTATCGGAGTTGCAATAATTTCTCCGATTCTCCTTCTGCTGGCTGTCCTGGTGAAGCTCTCTTCTCCCGGACCGGTTATTTACAAGCAGAGGCGGGTGACGCGGGATGAGAAAATCTTTACGATGTACAAGTTCAGGAGCATGCGCAGCGATATTGCAGAGGGTACCGCCCATTGGACGGAGGAGAATGATCCAAGGGTTACCAAAATCGGAAGGTTTTTACGCAGGACCAGCTTGGATGAGCTTCCACAGTTGTTCAATGTGATCGGCGGTTCCATGAGTTTGATCGGTCCGAGGCCCGAGCGTCCTGAGTTGGTGGAGAAGTTCAATACCGAGATTCCCGGCTATAGGATGCGGCATCGTGTGAAAGCCGGCATCTCCGGTTGGGCCCAGGTTAATGGATGGAGAGGCAATACGTCGTTGGAACGGCGTATTGAATTTGATCTTTTTTATATCCGTAACTGGAGTATGCTGTTTGATCTGAAGATCGTACTGTATACGTTCTTCAGAGGTTTTGTGAATGAGAATGCATATTAGGTTGGAGAGGTTGATGAATAGAAGATTTCTTGTGATATTGTTGCTCTGTCTCGTTGCCGTGACAGGGCTTTATGCCGCCAATGAAGAGGTTCGTAAGACACTTCCTCACCTTACCGAGGCAGAGTACAAAGCCCTTGAAGCAGGAGAGATGGTGTATGGACGTACCATCGACGGTGGAAGAATCAGCCAGTATTTTGTACAGGGGACGGAGGCCGCAAAGCGAGCTGTTTCGGCTGAGCAGGCAGAGAGTGGTTTTTCCATCGGTGCGGTAAGTTACATCCCCTATAGCGCAGCATTGAAAGCAAAACAACCGGTCGATCGTCAGTTGGCGATTTTTAATGCCATCAGGGCCATTTCCACTCAGGAGGGCCTGACATACATCTCCTGGCGCGCCGGCAATAAGGAGAAGGTTCTCATTGAAAGGTCCTCCTACATGGAAGACTCAAAGAATTTGAATAACCTCCTGCCTGATCCGGTAGCAACCGTATTTCCCTATTCGGAAGAAAGTTTTGTCTATCAGCGGGACTCCTCGTTTGGAGGGAACAGGTACCTGCATACGTATACCAACACCGACGAAGAGATTTTTGTTGAGATCAGCAACATCAGCAATCTGAAGGTGCTTGGGTTGTTCACTGCCGTGAAATCGGGGCAGTTATCCATCAATATGGGAACCTATCAGTTGCAGGATGGTCTGTTGCTCGTTGCCCTTACCAGTGTACGGGACCGCAAGCCTGAGGTTTCTGTGCTTGGTCTTACCGTTGATTTGCCTTCTGCATTCAGAAGAAGGATCGTTGCACTTCAGAACTGGTTTATAGACCAGCTTGCCACCATAGTTTGAGAATTAGGACTATTTCATGAAACATACCCGATTGCTTTGTATTATTCTGATCTGCTTCTTTGGAATGGCTTCCATTCCTGCTGCTGTGCATACCTCGGTTCCCGTAGACCATAGAGTGTATCGAATTCTTGATGTCGCCCAAATTCGCGGTCTTATTGACAATCAAATTGATGTCAAGCCGTATAGTGCAAGCAAGGTCATTTCCCTTTTGGAAACAATCGCCGGGCAACCTGAAGCTCTTCGAAAAGGGGAAGCAGAAGAAGTTGACGAGATTCTTAGCCACCTGTATACCACCTATGGAACATCTCCCTCGTACGCTGACAAGCTCTTTTCTACTGGATTTCTGAGAACCTATGATGAAGAAAAGCAGCTTGGAGCTTCCATGGGAATTACCTTGGCTTCACAGCAAACGATTAGCTTGAATCAGAAAGGTGAATTTGACTCCAGAAATGGGGTAGTAGCCTTCTTAAAAGGGGATATCGGACCCAACATCTCTTTCAATATGGATTTTGGAATGGTTTTCGACCAACTGAACAACAGGGTATTCCTTCCTTCTGAGTTTACCATTCCAGGTGAAGGCTTCTACTTGTTGATGCTTGAAGGGGGTAAGCCCGCGTATACTATTCCTTTTGATAGCCTCTATACCAGCCTAACACTTACTCCTGAAGTAAGTGGGTCTTTCTTCGATGGTTCATTGCTCGTGCGTTGGGGAACACTCAAGCGGGACTGGGGCCCGGGTCTGAACAATCTTATGCTTTCAGCCGATGCCCGGAGTTTCGATGCCATAGAGCTGCAATTGCTTCTGACTCCATGGTTCCGTTTCTCGGTTATGAATGGGTCACTTGGAAAGTTTTCTCTCAGGAATATTGATGGAGCTCCCTTTTTCTCTGACTTTTTTGGTGCAAAAGAAGACAGGGTAAACTATCGCTTCGACAATAATTTCAGTGCGCATCGTGTAGAGATTGATTTCACGAAAAACTTTACCTTCTCTATTTTTGAATCAACAGTCTGGCAGAAACGTTTTGAGTTGAGTTATCTCAATCCTGCAACCATTTATATGTTTCAACAGAACAGCATGGGAGACATCGATGATTTGTTTGCCGGTGTCGATGCTACCTTGACGCTTCCTTCAAAGGCACGTCTCTATGGTGCGATGGCCATGAATGAGATGAATGTGGTAGGCAACCCCATAACCATGCTCAAGGCCCCCAGGAACATGTTTGCCTTCCAGGCTGGAGTAGTAGTACCGCTTCCCATCGGCACCTTCTCATCGTTGACCTTCCAATGGACCTATATCGGGCCGTTTGTGTATACACACTATCCGATGAGGAAGTTGACGGGTACTATTGATACTACATACCGACCTAATGGCTTCGTTGTAGATAACGCTAATCCAATTGTCATTACTACCGATACCGGTCGAACGGTGACGTATGATGGGACATCCATTACGCTTTCTAAAAAAGGTCCTGACGAGGAAGAGACTATTGGCATTGCTCCCGCGGATGTAGCATCTTGGTACAGTAATGATACCTACACCCTGACCAAAGACGGCAGAACCATGATTGAGAAGAAAGGGAATGATTTCCTCATCTACGAAACCTATTCAGAAACTGCATATGTCAACAAAGGTGAGAACCTCGGCTATCCGCTTCAACCCAACTCCCAGGAGTTCCTGCTTCAGCTTGACCTCGGGCTTCCCAAGGGTTGGACAACACAATTTCAGGCCAAGTATCAGGCCCGAAGCGGCCAGTATGGTTATTCACTTGACCAGTTCATGCTGTACGCAATCGATGACCAATATCCAGAGAAGGATTTCTGGAACCATGTGTTCAACCATACCCTGTCGATATTGGTCTCAGGAACCAAGAAGCTGGACGGCATGCCCATCTCTCTTACTGCTTCCTACCGCTTTATCGCCGACTGGGAGCGGCCGATAGACGAAAGTACTGAAAGGTTCGATGGCTTGACTACAATATTTGGAGCATGGCAGGATCCTGTCTTCAATCACATTGTACAGGTGGGAGTGAAGATTTTTTATTGATTGAAGAGGGGAGAGTCGAAAGATTCTTCCTATTTTTACTGAAAACTGTAACGTAGTGGATTACTTCTTGGATTATACTCTATATCACTATGCGTACGAAAAATGGCAGGCTATGTTCTTTTGTTGACACTGTCGATGAAAGTGATATATCTTGCCATATAGTATTAGTATAATTATTGAATGAGGACATATGGGTAATCTGAGAAATAAGGTTGTTCTTCTCTTTCTTGTTTTCTTGGTTGGCTTTGGAGGAATTCTCCAAGCAGGCGAGGCACTGATAACAACCGATCAAGTAACCGGCTATGGAATTGCTGACTATGAGTTCTCTGTAAAAGGAAAAACCACCAAATTTGCTCTTCGCAATGCAATCGTTCCTTCAGAGGGAGATGTTGTGTACCCAACCAAGGAAGCCTTCATCGGCGCCCTTGATGCGAAGAGGCAGACACTGGTTAACAAGCAGTTGTTCTTGAATGTGGAGTATGACTATACCTTTACATCCTTCATCGATGGCATCGCCTATTACTCGGTTACCTACTTTGTGGAAGACTCAAACACCCTGTTGGTGCTTCCCTACCCGAAATTCGACAATGATAAGACTGGGTTTCTCTTTGGCCTGAAAGCAAAGGATACCAACTTGCTCGGCACGTTCGGAGAACTCAACGCTACCGTATATACCTCGCAGAATGACGGAACGCTTCAGAGCTGGGACAACCGCGAAGACCACCTTGAGCTTGATATTTCCAAATTCACTCTCTTCGATACTTCCATCAGCCTGAACTTCGTATATGAACGGAGAAAGACAACCAATCCCTTGGGAATCTACGACTACGACCTCGATTGGACGGGAATCAAGTTTCTAGGGACCACGTTGAACATCGAAACGGAAGGGAAGTACGATCCTACTCTCCCGGCTCAAGTCTTCAACTATGATGTGAACTGGACAGGTTTGAAGCTTCTTGGTACAAGCATCAGCCTCGCCACATGGGCGGATCTCAAACCTGCCACCGATCTTTCCAATCCAGATCCTACGCTGTATGGATTTTCATTCAGTTATGGTCCCTTCGACCAGAATGAGGGACGCTACACCCTCAGCTCCTTGGTCCAATGGGAAAGCAACATTACCAATTTCACCACCGAAACCACACTGGCCCAGCATGACTTGAAGTTCTTCACCCGGCCTCTCTCCTTCAACCTCAGGGTAGAAACAAACCAGAAAACTACTTCGGAAACAGTCGATAATGTACTACTCAGTTCTACGCTGGGAACCACCTTTCGGTTGCCGCTGGGCCTGACGTGGGGTACTTCGGTTACAGGAGCTGTGAACTTTGTACAAAACCAGAATCCGCTGCAACGCTATTTTGAGTATGTGAACACCCTTGGCAACGGCGGGCGCATCAACTATCTGTCCAGTCTGCACAAGTTCCGCAGGGGCTTGGTATTCTCCTTCAAGCATGTGTATCGTGATTACCCCCAAGCTGAATATTCCCACCTCGACTATTGGTATATGGAAAGCAGTACAACCTGGTTCCCGTTCATTGCCTGGAGGTTCAATCCATCCATCAGGTTGACCGGATTCTATGCAGAGGGTATCAAGTACAGATTCCTGCCTTCAGATGAGGATTTGAATGTTGCCGACTACTTCAGGGGTTACCTCTCACGCTCGAGTAAAATTTCTGAAGTTAATACCCAACTCTCCTATGGTGGAGTCGTGAATCTGAACATGACCGTTGACTTCATCGATTTCGGCTTTGCCAAATCGTATGCCAACCCATTTCTCGATATCGGAGTATTCAGCAACCCGTCGGAGCCCGACGGCCGTACCGTCCTTGCCAGTGCCGGTATGGAAGGGTGGGGCGTCCTAAAGCGCTTCCCAAGCCATCCGATGCGCGTAGCCTTGGGATTCAATCTCTTTGATGTATACGAGGCGATGCAGGGCCGTATGGAGCCGATGGATGTGGAGTGGGAACTGTCGGTCAGCTTTGAACTCTATTTCTGATTTTCTCGAGTGCCATCATCAAGGCCGGGAGTATGAACAGGGTTGCTGCAGTGGTGACCAATAGGGCGAATGAGAGCAATAAGCCGAAATATTTAACCGGGATGAAACTTGCGAACAGCAACATCATAAGGCCTGCAATCAAGGAGATGCTGGAAAGCAGGATGGGTCTGCCTGTCTCTTCCAATGTTTGGGAGAGCAGCACTGCATACTCCATGTTTGGATGATCCTTCTGCCGCAGTTTGAATCGTATGAGAAAATGAATTGCTGCATCGACACCAACCCCGATGGTAATCGATGCAAAAATCACCGTCACCACATCGAAGGGTATATTGAATAGAAACATCAACACATAGTTGCACATGATTCCCGTCATGGTGGGGATGAGGGCGAGCAATCCCATCAAAGGACTGCGAAATTGCACCGTCACCAAGAGGAATACGAGAATCAAGGATATGATCAGCGAGCGGTCTTGGTCAGCCTTGATGGTGTTTCCCATGCGCAAGGCATCCACTCCGATACCCCAGTCATCGATGGTGATGCCTTCAGGCAAAAGATGTACTCCCTCTTGGATGGAAGCCTGAAGATTCCGTACGCTTTCCAAGCTCTCCCAACTTTGGTAGCGGCTGTCGTAACTGCGTACCGTGATGGTAATCCTCGCTCCATCGTCACGAATCAAGGAGGAGAGCATGGGAGTTTCAAATTGGGATGAAGCAACCTTGAGCAGTCTGGAGAGCATGAGTATGAGACCCGGAGTATCCGGAATTCCATACGTTCCTTGGTATATCTCATTGAGGGCGGCTGTATAACGGGGAAATGAGAACAGATGGGTAATATCCTCATTGGTGGCAAGCAGGTGGCTTTCAAAAGCAAAAACCTGTTTCAGCACCTCGGGCTTAAAGAAGTAATCCTGTTCATCGTCCGGGGCTGTGAGGGTGATGTAATGGGGATCCGAACCGCCGATTTTTCTGGCGAATGCTACAGAACGCTGAATCAGAGGATCGTCCTTTGGGAAGTATGTCAGGTAATCGGTATCCAGTCTCACGTCATCCCTTACAGCAACAAACCCGATCAGTAACAATGCCATCAGTACCAATGCAATGGGCCAGGCTCGTACAAATGCAATGCTGCAGCGGTGCAACGCCTTGGAGATCCTGCCGTGGGTGAATCGATGTAGATGCTGTTGCTTGGGATTCGGCAGGATGGCAAGCAGTGAAGGAATATAGATGAGTGACAAGAGGGCACAGAAACTGATGCCGATTGAAACGGCAAGCCCGAGCTCTCGGAAAGCTTGCAACTCGCATAGAACGAGGCTGAGAAAACCGACGATGGTAGTCAGGGATGCTCCGAATATTGTCTTGCTGATTCTTCCAACCGCCAGGATGATCCGCTCTTCCTTCTCTTCCATGGTATTATCGGCTTTGATGGTCTGAAAATATTCGCTGAGAATATGGATTGCATAGGAAGAGCCCAGGATGAGAACCATCGAAGGAACGATGATGTTGACCACTGTCAGCTCATAGTCCAGCAGAACCATCACGGCCAATGTCCAGAGCAACGCGATTACAGACAAGGAAAACGGAATGATTACCGCACGCTTGGAACGGAAGGCAAGGAAAAACATAAGGACGATGACAAGAAGGCAGAGTAAAAGCAATCGCTCCAGGTCGTAGGTCAAATACTGCTGGACACGCTCTTCGAAGAGCGGAGTTCCGACCAGTGAGATACTGCCATATGCACGTAGACGATCCAACGTATGTGCAATCGCGTCAAAAATCTCGTTACTGTATTCCGTATCCGGTTGAAAGGAGAGTTGTATCAGCAGTGAATCCCCGTCTTCAGTGGAGAGAAGGCCTCTGGCGATTCTGTCTGTACGCAGTCGCTGTGCGAACAATGCTGAACTCTCTTCCGTGAAAGGCTCATTGTTCTTGTTCGGATTCAGGGCAATACTTGCAAGGCGGGTTCCCTTTTTCTGGAAGGTGATGAATGAGAGTGCCGAGAGAGGAGGCCTGAGCCCCTCTATGGCCTCAAGCTCTGCAAGGACTCCTTGCAGGGCATTCAACGCCTGCATTGAAAAAATTGCGTTTCCTTCAAACAGGCAGTATACATCCTTTGAGTCTTGAGTCGTCGTGGAAAGAACATCCTCTGAGATTTCGAGGTGTTCAGGTTTCGGAGGGAGGAGATTGATGTATTCGCTGTTGAGTCGGAGCTGAGGAAGCAGAATGATGGCGAAGAGTGTACAAACAAGTACTATGGCAAGGAACAACAGCTTGTAGCGCAGAATTGTTTTGATAAGCAGCTGCACCGTACTCTCCTCGGCGTATAGTATACTAATAGTAGAGAGTCATCATGCTGTTGTAAAGGTCCGGTTCATACCGATGCAATGCCAAACTTTGTTTTCCTTACTTCAGCAGCGTCGTCGAGAATCTGCCTCGCAAAGGCGTCGCTGTCGAAGACCAAGGGAAGCTTCGCAAAGGCTTGCAGCATCGCTTCCTGCTGTATTGGATCCTCGCTATAGGCTTGGAGAATATCCACCTGCCTGGTTACGTCGTTCTCCACCCAACCGACGTTTCGACGGTTGAAGAAAATGGTGGTGGGCCAGGCCGCATAGAGCAGGCTTGAGATAAGAAAGGGCCGTTGCAGGAACAATGATTCCATCAAGGCATTTGCTCCTGCTTTCCCAGCCTGTACATCACAGGCACAGATATAGTCCTGAATGTTCTTTACAAACCCGGGCGTGTGCAATGGGAAATCGGGATGGTTCTCCTTGAATGCCTTGTAATGCAGTTTTGTACTGCCGCTGAGCTCCCCGACAGTAATTATCTGCCAGTTCAGATTACGTTCAACCACTTCATCCAGGAAATCGGTGGTACCGATGCCTTCGCCGCCTAGGTTAAGCAACACAGTAAAACAGTCGTCGAGACCCAGTTTTTTCCGTGCATCCTGCTTGCTTAACGGCTTGGACTGCATGAGCTCGGTTTTCAGTGGGAAGGGGCAGATACGGATGGTATGCTCGGGTTGGCCCGCACGAATGGCAAGCTCCCTGCCGATTTCCGTGCATATGTAGAGCCGGTCGAGATGTTTGTTTATACCAAGATTAGGAGTGAAAACCACATCCGCCGCATATTCAAATACCGGCACCTGCAGTTGCAGCAAGTCTACGAGCGGCTGGATTATTGAAGCTGCAAGGAAATGGGGTACCACGATAAGATCGGGTTTGACCTGTTCGTACCAGTCTTGGAAATCCTTGACGGCATGAGAATGGGTGGCTACATACCGTACCCTTTTTGCATTTGCTGCAGAGTCGTTTCTTGCATTGACCTTTGCTTCCATTTTGGGAAAATGCAGCTGAAGACGCCAGTTGTACTTGCTGATCCAATTGATCATGGGCGCGCCGACTGTTGCAAACAAATTCTCTACAACAGTAGTATGGCCGAGTCTCTGGAATGCATCGGAAAGTGCCCGTGCCGGTGTAATATGCCCTTTCCCTGCATCCACATACAAAAGTGCTATATGCATGAGCAAAGAATAGGAGAAAATCAGTCAATCTGCAAGAGCTTGCATCTCATTGAGCAGAAGGTTGACGAATAGATCGCTGCTGAAAGAAAGCGGCAGGGAAGCAAGCCTTTCCTGCATGAGTCGCTGAGCCTGTTGATCCTCAGCAAAGTTCTTGAGAGTAATCATTTGTTGCTTTGGTCTACGTATCACCCATCCTACCTTGTATTCATCAAAGAAGGCCTGGGTATCACGTGCTGCATGCAACAGCTCATTGATCATAAATGGTCGTCCCAGCGAGAGGGACTCCATCAAGGCATTTGCCCCGGCCTTCCCGGCCTGTACATCACAGGCGAGCATGTACAGGCCGATATTGGAAACAAAACCTGGAGTATGAATGTTCATCCCCGGCAGTTCTCTGGCAAGCGCATGGAATCGCAGCTTGGTGTGTTCAGATAGGTTTCCCACGACAACCACCTGCCAGGCAAGTTTATTTTTGATCAATTGCTTTATCAAGGCGGTTGAACCGATTCCCTCTCCTCCGAGATTCAACAAAATGGTGAACCGGTCTTCAAGACCCAGACTTTGTCGTGCTTGACTCTTGGAAAGATGCTCCATCTGCTGGATTGAAGTCTGCAGCGGAAAAGGCGAGAGCCGCACCTGGTTTGACGTATAGCCCTGGTTAAGGAGATTCTTCACTCCAAGCTCGGTTGGAATGAACAGGCGGTCGATTTTGTGATGATACCCGGCCTTCGGATTATTGAATACATCGGCGGCGTAGACGAAGACGGGAACCTTGAGCTTGGCCTGTTTGGCGATGGTTGCGATGACCGAGCCGCCCAGAAAATTGGTGCAGAGAATGAAATCAGGTTTGGTTTGCTCATACCAAGCGAGGAAATCACGGTTGATATGCAGTCTGACCGACAGGAACCGCACCACGGATGCAATGAAATGAGTATCCATCAACCGATGGTAAAACCGTTCAATGCGTGGGTGATGGAGCATGAATCGCCACTCATGTTTGCAAAACCACTGCCAGAAGGGGGCTCTCAGCACATCGAACATATCAAGCAGACATGTCTGATGACCTGCACGTTCCATTGCATCCGTTACGGCTTTGGCAGGAATATAATGTCCCTTTCCTGCATGTACATAGAGCATTGCACCAAGCATGGATGTATCATAACCAATAAGCCGGACCACAACAAGAGCTGATTTTGTTTGTTGCGTGGAAGGGACCCTCGCGGTATAGTGCAACAAGGAGTGATGCGCTGTGAAGATACTCATCACCACGGACTTTTTTGTGCCTTCGGTAACCGGGGTGTCGACCGTAGTGGTCAATGAAATGCTCATGCTCCCTTTCCAAGGGCATGAGGTGCGGCTTCTAACCATCGGCGATGCACGCATTTCCTACTTCCGTGACGGTGTGTATCACATGAAGGCCAGCAGAATCAAACCATTCCCCGATTCCTATATGACCTTCTCTTACAGAGATCCCCTGTTGGGCGACATCCTTGCTTGGAAGCCCGATGTAATCCACTCCAACAACGAGTTCTTCTCCATGGGGTATGCCAGGCGAATACAGAGAGTGCTTCACATACCGCTGCTTCATACCTGTCATACTGACTTTACCCGCTACGATGAGCAACAGAGAATCCGACATACCCTGTGGGATGCTGCAATGGCGGCTGTCGTCAAACGAAGGGTGCGGTTTTGCAGTCTGCTTATCAGCCCCTCAGCCGCCCATAAAGCGATGCTTGAGCGCTATCGAATATCCAAGCCGATCGAGGTATTGCCAAGCGGCATAGAACTCAGCCGGTTCGGTCTGAGCCTCCCTGAAGAGACAAGAAACAGAATTCGAAGCGAATATGGCTTTGGTGTGGAGCACATTGTGCTGATCTCAGTCTGCCGATTGGCTTCAGAGAAACGAGTGAACCGCACCATTGATGCCTTCTTTCTCCTCTCCCTGCTTGAGCCTTCGGTTCGCCTGCTTATTGTTGGAGGAGGGCCTAAACAGGAGAGCCTGAAGCAGCAGGTGAGGGATTTCGGCTTGGAAAATCGTGTAATTTTCACCGGTACGGTTCCATCCGAATCAATACACCGCTTGTATCAGGCCAGTGATCTATTCGTCTCCTCGTCAATACGGGAGTCACAGGGATTGGGTTTCGTGGAGGCAATGGCAAGCGGCCTTCCTGTCTTGCTCAGAGAGGACGGCTCTCTTGGTTTCTCAATCGAGGAATCCGGATGTGGGTTTCTCTATCACGATGAAAAAGGGTTTGTATCCATTCTCTCCTCTCTCATCCATAATCCCTCTCTCATCAGGCAGATGGGGGAGCGGGCGAAAAAGGAGAGCGAGCGTTTCAACCTCGAACGTTGGGCTTGTGCCCTATCTGCGTTGTGTGTTCGTTTGCATGCCGATTTTTCGCTGAAAGAAAGTAACCAAGCGAATCACCGAAGGCATGATCAGCAGGGTGGAGAGCATACAGTTCAATAGTGCCATGCTCATGAGGCTTCCGAAGTAGCGAACCGGGGTATAGGAGGCAAACAGGAACATCAGCATGCCGCCGACGATGGAGAGGGTGGTGAGAATGATGGGTCTGCCGGTTTCCCGTATGGTCTCTGAAAGAAGCGACTCAACCGTACGGTCGTCGATACCGAGCTTGTTCTTGTAACGGATCAAGAAATGGATGGCATCGTCGATGCCCGCCCCGACTGCAATCGATCCGAAACTTACCGTGATCATATCGAAGGGGATTTGGAAGAAATACATGAAAATGTAGTTGGCCATGACACCGCTGATGATGGGAATCAGGGCATACAGGGCCAGGGAGACCGATTTGAAAGCGAAGAGTACCACCAAGAACACTAATAACACACTTGCGTATGTGCTCTTCATCTGATCCGACAGCAAGGCTTCAGAGAAGTGTAAACTTCTATGCGGCTCCCCGTCGAGTGTAACGATCGTCCCATTTGGCAACAACGGCAGCAGGGATATTACGGTATCCTCAATTCTTTTTGCACTTCCAATGGTTCCAAGGGCTTGTTCCTTGGCGTCATAGTTCTGCAGGATGATGGTCAGTTTCGTCCCTTCAGGATTCATGATGGTTCCCATATCCTCCTGGCCTTGTCGGCTCATCAGGATGACCATACGGCTGAGCAGGTTGAGCAGACCGTCCGATTCGGGAATACCCTCTTCCTGGCTGTAGACGGAGTTGGCGAAGGCGACATAAGACGCAAAAGAGATGATATGGCGGACATCGTCGCTTGATTGCTGCACCGCTTGCTCGAATGCGTAAACATCCTGCAGGTTCCCGCTCTTCAGGAAGAATTGTGATTCACCCTCAGGTGCTTCCACGGTAATGAGAAAGGGGGTGTCTCCTCCCATTTTCTGTGCAAAACGCCGGCTGGTCTCACCCAGAGGTTCCTTCTTCGGCAGATAGGACATGTAGTTGGTATTTACCGGGATATAGTCTCGTGTAGCGAAATACCCGATGATGACGAGCAAGAACACTACAACAAGCAGAGGCCAAGCATGTTTGACCGAACGATCGATGGATATGACCAGCTGTGCAAGATACCCTTTCTTATAGGTTTTTATCTGCTCCTGCTTGGGGGGTACCACCAGACTCAGCATGGCCGGAAGGTAGGTTGATGCAAGAACAGCGCAATAGCTTACCCCGATCCCCACTGCAATGCCGAACTCCCTAAGCGCCGGCGTTTTGGAAAAAAGCAGGCTCATAAAACCGATGACAGTGGTTATGCATGCAAAAACGATGGTACGCAGAATTTTTTGGGTGGATTGAATCGGATTCAAGCCTTTTGCATAATCCGTATAATACTCGCCGATGACATGGATGGCGTAGGAGGAACCCAGGTTGAGTACCATGCAAGGCGTGACAATATTGATGATGGTCAACGAGTAGCCGAGCAGGTGCATCGTACCAAAGGTCCATATAATACCTATGAGAGACATGGAGAAGGGAAGGAGCACACTTCGTTTGGCTTTGAAACTGAGATAGTAGATGGTCAGGATTGCGATGAAGCAGAGCGAGAGTAGAATGCTCAGGTCGCGTCCGAGGTAGTGCATCAAGCGATTGGTGATAATCGCTCCGCCGTTGATTGATACCGTGATGTCTGCCTCTCTGAGCTCATCAAGCAAATTGGAAAGTTCAGCTTCCATCTGATGTGTCAGTGCAAAGGACTCGAAGCTGAATAACATCGCATCCAGATTTTCACTGACCAAGTAGTTTTTCACCAACGGATCGTTCTCAATACGCTGCTTGAGAAGTTGTGCCTGCTCCTCGCTCCACTTGTTCTGCATTGAACTCGAACCAAACGGGACGGTGACCAAGCGGCTGCCTTTTTTTTCGAATGTCACAAAATCGAGCACTGAGAAACTTTTACTGAGATACCCGGTGTCGGTGAGCTTCTGCATCACCGTCGTGATGCGGTTAAGCGTCTCCGCTTCAAACAGGGCAGGGCTCTCCACCATCACCAGGTACGAAGTGCTGTAAGCGAGGTTGTCTTCAGGCATCGGAGGTTCAACCTCAGCGCTGGCTACCAGATGGGAGCCGAGGGCGGTAGTGTCAAGTACCATTGTTTCTGGAATAAAGGACTCGACAAGGGCCGAACCTTGCTGGTCCATATACTCGCCTGAACCTCCTTGATAGGACACCCCCTTCCCTGTTTCGTTCATGAGGGAGTTGTAATCTGCATCGAGGTGCAGGAATGCTGCGTGGTATAAGAAGAAGGCTGTTATCAGAAGAATCACAATCAATGTACTTTTGCTGTGCTTTCCGACAAAGACAAGTAAACTATGTTTCATGATGCTCCCGAATTGTATGGTAGAGAAAAAGTATAGCACAGAGTCTACATAAGAAAAACCCACTTGATTACCAAGTGGGCTTCGATTTTAGTCGTTGTATCTTCGTCTGCTGCTGGGACCTTTTTTCGGGAAAGATCCTTTCTTGGCCTTGGAAGTGTTGTACTTTCCATGAACCCGTCCGACACGGTCATCGGCAAAAGCAGGTCGGCCTTCGTAACGATCTTCACCGCCATAGGAGTCCCTACCGTACGGCTGGTAGTCGTCACGGTCTCCTCGTCTGGGTCTGCGTTCCGCATAGGATGGACGCCTTTCCTCCCCACGGGTTCTTACCGAGAGGTTTTTCCCGTTGGGATTGTCGGGCTTTGCCCTGGTAATGATGGGCTTCCCTTCCGGACCTTGGTCGCCGAAGGTCTTCAGGATTCGCTCGGCAACCTGAAGCGGGGCGCTGACAAAAGAGAACTCCTCACGAACGGAAACATCCTGGATGTCCCTGTCTTCGGCCCCCACCTGCTCGATGAGGTAGTCGACCAACATTCGCTTGTCAAGTCCGTCCTTCCTGCCGCGTGCAATGAACAGGCGGGTGAATCCGCTCTCCTCGTCACGTACAGGTCGGTCGCCCCTTCGATCATCCCTTCCGCCACCGATGTGCTGGTACTTGGAAACATCAAGCTGGTCTTTGTAGAAGTGATCCAAAAGAGCCGCAACTACGACTTCGGGCCTTTTACCGTCCAACAACTGTTCGGCGATCGGCAGGAAGTGGCTGCTCTGTGCATCTTCATCGGAGAGGGCGGTAAGCCGGCTGAGAATTCTCGCCCGCTTGATCCTGATGATCTCACTTGCTTCAGGGACGGATTCGCGTCTGATATCAGTCTTTGAGACTTTCTTGATGAAGGAGAAGCGCTTGAACTCACGGGGAGCTACAAAAGTGATGGCGATGCCGGTCTTTCCTGCTCGTCCGGTTCTTCCTACGCGGTGGATGTATGCATCCGGATCTTCGGGCAGTGAGAAGTTGATGACGTGGGTGAGATCGGAAATATCGATGCCACGTGCCGCTACGTCGGTGGCAACAATAATGCTGATGGTTCTCTCACGCATTTTGTGGAGGATCAGTTCTCGCTGTTTCTGGGAAAGATCTCCATGCAAAGGTTCGGCATCGTACCCACGGTCTATCAGCTTTCTGCCGATTTCATCACATTGGACCTTGGTTCGGCAGAAAATAATGCCGTAGAAACTCTCTTCCATGTCGATGATGCGGGTAAGAGCCTCCAACTTGTCGGACTCCTTCACCTCAACATAGATTTGGTCGGTGAGGTTGCTGGTCATGGTATCCTGCTGGATCTTGACCAGATGCGGATCACGCATGAACCGTTCGGCAAGCCTCTGTATCGGCTGGGGCATGGTCGCGGAGAAACAGAGCATGCGCTTTTCAGCGGGTGTCTGTTTCAGTACTTCTTCGATATCATCGATGAAACCCATATCGAGCATTTCGTCTGCTTCGTCGAGTACCATGAACTTGAGATGCTCGAGGTGCAGGGAACCGCGTCTGAGGTGGTCGAGGATACGACCGGGAGTTCCAACAACGACATGCACGCCCCGCTTGAGTTTACGCAGTTGCAGTTCCATGGAGGCACCGCCGTATACAGCGGCAATTTCCAACCTTCGGTCTCCCTTCAGGGAGTTGATCTCTTCAGCGGTTTGTACAGCAAGTTCACGAGTGGGTGCGAGAATGAGTGCTTGGACCTGATACAGTGATGGGTCTACAAATTCGAGAATAGGGAGGCCGAAAGCGGCGGTTTTACCGGTTCCGGTTTGTGCCTGGCCAATAACGTCGACCTGATCCTTGAGGAGCAGCGGTATGCATGCGCTCTGAATCTTGGTTGGTTCTTCGAAGCCTTTCGCTTTAATGGCGGCAATGGTTTGTGCGGACAGCCCTAGGTCCGCAAAGTTTGTTAACTCTGACATGGATCTCCTGATATATATGTGGGTGGATTATCGGTTGAGGACCGAAATAAACACAATAAGCCTGTCTAGTCTATACAAATGAGCAAGTTGTTGCAAGACAGAAACATCCCAAATGCCTAAATTCGCCTACCAACGATTATAGACCTGTTCTGCAAAACCCGATAGCCTGTCGAGTTGCAAGAGTGTGCCATCGTCCAAGATGCAGGTTCCGCTGAAATACCCGAACACTTGGTGTTGATCGCTCTTGATCACCAGGAAATTCGTTTTGGAAGAGCGGTCGACAAGGGGATCGAATACAAGATTGAGCCTTCCTTCTGCATCCCTGACCGTCCAAGGATTAAGAAAATTATCCTGATCGAAGCTGAAGACAACCTCACCCAGCTTGTGTATGCAATTGTTATAGATGACGGCATTCTCACTGGCTGGGGAGCGGTCGGAGAAGCCGTAGCCGAGATTCAGGCCGAACGGAATGTTCTCAAGCAAGCCGGAGGCACTTGCCCAATACCATGTGTTCTGGTAGGTCCACCTGCCTCTTCCCCAATCGAGAACCCCCCAGGCCTCCCCAAGCAGGAGCTGCTCGGTTTCCATGCCCCTGCGTATGGTGCCGGTTGCCTTGAGACAGTTGATTTTCTCATTGAGATAAAAGGCCTTGCGATTTTCCTTCCAGCTGGTTGCAATATTGAGGCTCTGTGCACCCTCAGCTTCTGTGAGGGTGATGTCGTAATCCAATCCCACCGACCCGTCAGGAAGCTCCAGCGTTGGGCAGGCTGCCATGATGTGGCGTTCCCGTCCACGCTTGATGAAGGCCAAACGAAGGTTTTTGTTGGCCCACGAGACCTGGCTGTCCTCGGTGGAGGATGGTGCGAGCCCTATCGAACCCCTGGGAAAGAACGCCAGGGCATCCGTTTGGCTGACCTTGGCGGCATTGAAGTCGATATAGCTGAGAGCAAACAGTGCTGCATACCCCAAGTCGCTGATGGTGGCCGTCACCGCATATCCTTGTTGTTGGTTGATTACTGCATAGTAGTCCCACTCCTTGATTGCAAGGGCGCCGCCTTTGACCATGCTTCGATCGTACTTCCAATAAGGATGGCGGGCCCAGCCTTCCTGGATAATATGACCCTTCTTGTCGAGTAGAGCTTGTACCTGCCTGATTTCTGTCTGCATGCCTGCACCCCCTTTTCTCTATTCTATAAAATCCAGTCATCAACCGTATAGGTGGCGACCTCATACGGCCGGCCATCGCTGAACAAGGTAATGGTTTTCATCCCTTTGCTGTGGTATCTCGAGCCGTAGGATCCGTAGCTTGCGCTTCTCCCGTAGTGTAGGTCGATGCCTTCCCACGTACCGGAGAAATCGTTGAGGTGGTCGTGACCACTGAAGACCGCCACCGTGTTCATTTTCTCTTGCATAGCGGCAAAAAGCCCTGAGTTCTCAAGCGGTACGTTGACTTTCTTGTCCAGCATTACACCTTGAGCTGTTCCACTTTCCCATACTAGTTTGAATTCGGGGAAAGGAATATGGATGAAGGTATACAGAGGAACCTCCCCCAGCCCGTCTTCCACCCACCGATACCAAGCTATTTGGGTAGGGTAGATGTAATCGGGAGCAATGATGCCACCTTCATAGATTCTGCTGTCATGGGAATCGAGCAGGATGACCGCCTGCAAAGGCTGTCCATCCTTGGTGAGGACTATCGGATAATTACTGTGACCTGCAACCCAATCCTCACCGCGGGAAAAGAGCGCGGTAGGGTAGCTGTCCAGGAGATTGGCCAAAGTCGGCTTGTCATGGGTGTACTGCCCGTCATGATTGCCGAAACCGAAGGCCCATGAACGGCCATGGTATTGCATGAAATCGGCGAACTCGGTGAGCATTTTCAGGCTGTCGAAGCTGAACAACAAATCCCCGCTGATCACCGTCAAGTCGGGATCGGTCTCTGTAAAGGCTTTTTCAAGCAGGGCGTAGATTTTCTTGCGGTTGGAAAACGGCCCCCTCCGCAAATGAAAGTCCGTTCCCCAGAGAATGGTGAAGGAGTCGTCCTCATAAGGGATGGCGAAGGCCTTCTGCTCCTGGAGAGCCTGCTCAAGATCGAACGGGTGCTGTGGTACGGCAAAGAGCTCGGTATACTGGTCAAAATCCTGATAGATTCTGGTGTTGGTCAACCCATCGATGACCAGGTACGTAGCAATGCCTGTCCCGAGGATCAGGACGGCCAAGGAAATGAGAACAGTCTTGAGAATCCAAGAGGAAGGTGGCTTCATATAGCAAGTAGCCTAACACGGAACAGCCTTGACTTCCATATGAAAAAAGCTGGCACGAATGCCAGCTTTCCATCACTTGGGTTTCTCTGATTATGAGTTCTGACCGAGAATGACAGTCAGGAAGGTGGTCAGGAAGTTGTCCTCGAAGGCATCGGAGGTATACAAGGCCTGGGAGAAATCCTGTTGGTTCTGGCTTCCACTGTAGTAGTCGTAGAACATTGAGAGGTAACTGGTCATTCCCTCATCCTGGGTATCCTCTCCCACTTCAAGCAGCAGGTAGGAAGAGCCGACCTTGATGGGATCGAGCAGGGTGTTGGGTTCGGTGGTGTACAGCTGCTTGGCTACATCGCCGGTGGCTGCACTGCCAAGCAGGCCTGAAGGATCGGTATAGGTGAAATCGCTCATATAGCTGCTCTTTCCGACGTTGTAGGGTGTAGCACCTACTTCGACGACTTCAAGACCATTCTGGAGAGCCACTTCATCAAGCCCTTCGGCCTTTGCGGTTTCAACCCAACTCTTTGCAAGGTCGGAGAGATAGGTGTCGATCAAGGCAGAGTCATTGACCGCGAGGTATGCTTTCACTGATGCGAGGGTTCCCTCACTGGTGTAATCACTCTCCACGGCGGCACTGTTGACCTTATAGAGGGAGAAAGAACCGTTTGCTTCGAAGGGGCCGAGCACATCGCCGTCCTTTGCACTGAGTAGGGCAAGAGCGTCTTCGGCATTCTTGAAGTTGGAAGTTATGCCGTAGTAATAGATTTGGCCGACCTTGCCTTCCTCTGCAGCAAAACTGTCGAGGCTGTTTGCAACTGCTGCCGCCTCGAACGTGGTCTGTCCGCTGGTAATGGAATCGTAGATTGTCTTGGCCTGCTCGGCGGTTTCAGTGGAGATGATGCTCAGGTCCATCGTATAGAAGAGCTGCTTGTTCTGCAGGGCATACTGGGAAGCCAGCTCGTTAGGATACTGGTTCTGGTCGACTGCAAGGTAGCGGAAGGTTCTTCCACTACCGGCCATCGTTGCAATATATTCAGCCTCGGCACTGGAGGAGAGCACGGTTCCTATATCGTCAACCACGATCTGATAGGGCAGGGAGCGACGAACCGACTTCTCTACGTTTGCCTTGCTCTCGGCGCTCGCATTCTGATAGGTAGCAACATCGAACTTGCCGTCCTTGTTGTAGGCGCCGCTGTTGATGATTGCACGATTGACAACATCATTGGCTGCAATGATGCCGGCCTTTGATGCCAGTTCGTTGATTGCCGTGAAGATGACGGTGCTGTCATATGCACTCTTCCAAATCTGGTAGAGGGCCTGGGTCTGGTCGGCTCCGCTGGACTTGTACTGGTCGGCATAGTTCTGGACCTGGTCATAGAAATAGTTGCCGTAGGCGTACTTGATCTCCTGCTTGCCGTATTTGCCGAAGACAATGCCGTTGCTTGTGCTCTTGCCTACAAAGGCTTCAATTGCCGGAGCCAACACAAAGGAGATGGCAATGAGAATCAGGATGAACATTCCCAAAACCCAGCCGACGGTAATCTTACGTTTCGGTTTGAGAGCAGCCTCTTTTACCGCTGCGTCCTTTTTTACTTTACCGATTGTGAGCTCTTTGGCCTCACCTTCGGGCTTCTTCCCATTTGTGTCGTCGTTTACAGACATGATAAACCTCTTTCTCCGGAGCATTTTCCGCATGAGCGGACAGTCTTATGAAAAATAGCATTTCACCTAGCTACTGTCAATGAATTGCTGTATAAAAGCAAAAACGGTCATTTTATTTCGTATTGACATTCAAAGAGCCAATGGGTATATTGAACCTCGGCTGTGAAGCTGACGGGTAGTAGCGCAGGGGCTAGCGCACTTGGTTCGGGACCAAGGGGTCGGAGGTTCAAATCCTCTCTGCCCGAGTATGCAGCATATGATAACTCCTTGTTTCGTAAGAGAAATGAGGAGTTTTCTGTTTATAGGAGCACTCGATGTACACCACCTTGGCCTTGGATTTGGACGGAACTCTCACTACCAGCACCAAAGAAATCACCCTGCGCTCAAAAGAGGCGGTCCAACGCGCCTACGACAAGGGGGTACACATCGTCCTGGCAAGCGGAAGGCCCGTTTTGGGCATTGTCCCGGTTGCTGAGAGGCTTGGTCTGCTGGGAGAGGATGCCACCATCCTTGCCTACAACGGGGGGCAGCTGGTCAGTACCCGTGATCTTAAAGTCATGTGGGAGAGAAGTGTGGACCTGCGCACAATCCACACCTGTTTTGCCTATGCAAGGCAGCACAAGCTCGCCGCCCTCAGTTACGACAGCAAGGGTGTAATCACCGAAATGCCAGATGACCGGTATGTAGGGCTGGAGGCATACAACAACACCATTCCCATCCGCAGGGTTGATGATCTTGTTGCAGAGGTTCGTCATCCCATGCCCAAGGTGATGATCGTAGGTGAACCGAAGCGGCTTCTTGAAGCCAGGGCGGCGTTGCTCCCGTTGGTAGGCGAACATGCCGACCTGGGATTCAGCGACCCGTTCTTCATGGAAATCACGGCAAAAGGAGTACAGAAAGCATCAAGTCTGACTACGTTGCTTGCGCTGCTGGGCCATACTGCACAAGACCTCATGGTCATCGGCGACGGCCTCAACGATGTGCCGATGTTCGGCATCGCAGGCCTTGCCGTCGCCATGGACAATGCAAGTGACGAAGTGAAGGCGCATGCCCATACCACAACGGCTTCCAACAACGAAGACGGGGTTGCACGGGCCATAGAACGCCATATTCTTTCCAAATAGGGCAAAAACTCTTCATTCACAATACTTTTTGTTGTGGTACAATACCAGGTACATTCATCACGGACCAACCATAAGGAGGGTAATCCATGAAAAAACTGACTATTCTGGTACTTGTATTGGCGATGGCAACCATGCTCTTCGCCCAAGGCGGCAAGGAAGCGGCGGCATCCGACGGCAGACCGACCATCCGCCTGCTCACCGACGCAACCGGTATCGACGACAAGTCCTTCAACGCAGCAGCGTGGAGAGGCATCGTCGAGTACTATGGTGATACGGTTGAAAAACCTGCCAACCGCGGCAAGCTCTACGATGTAGTGACTGCACAGACCCAGGACATGTACATCCCCAATCTCAGACAAGCTTCCGATGAAGGCTATGACCTGATCATGGTCACCGGATTCACCTGGGCCGATGCGCTGAGCGAAGTCGCCCCCCAGTATCCTGATCAGAAGTACACCATCGTCGACGTAGACTGGGTTGGACAGCCCAACGTCATGGAATTCATCTATTCAGAGGAGCAGGGCTCGTTCCTCGTCGGACTGGCCGCTGCACTGCAGGCCAAGGAAGACGGCATCCAGAATCCAAGATTCGGATTCATCGGCGGTGTTCCCGGAGCAACCATCACCAAGTTTGAGATGGGCTATGTACAGGGTATTCGTTCGGTGTTCCCCAATGCTCAGATTTATGACTACTACGCCAACGACTGGGGCAAGCCCGAGCTTGCAAAGGCACAGGCGAAGAACTGGTACGACATGGGCGTCTACTGCATTTTCAGCGCAGCTGGTGGAACCGGAAACGGAACCATCGCACAGGCCAAGGAGTATCGCAATCAGGGCAAGAACGTCTGGGCGATCGGTGTTGACAGCGACCAGTACGCCGATGGAATCTACACCGGAACCAAGAGTGCCGTTCTGACGTCGATGCTCAAGAGAGTGGAGAACTCTTCCCTGATGGTCCTCAAGGCCGTTGCAGATGGATCTTTCTCCGGTGGTGTGGTTCAGATGGGCATGGCCGACGATGGCGTTGGATATTCAACCGCCAACCCCGAACTCAGCGCAAACGTGGTCAAACTGGTCGATGCAGCCAAGGCTGACATCAACAGCGGAAAGATCAAGATTTTCAAGACCTATCGCGAGGCCCTTGCAGCAGGGGCTGCGCCCGCAGGCCTTGCAGCGCTTGATGACTGATTGCATCGATGCCGGCAGGAGACTGCCGGCTCTCTCCCTGCCCATTGGATGAAGTGGTCAGAGAAAGAGCCTTGAAATGAGGAGCTGACGGTGAGCGAATACGCGATTGAGATGAATAACATCACCAAAACGTTTCCCGGTGTTGTGGCGAACGACAAGGTGATATTGCAGGTAAAACATCAGGAAATCCATGCACTTCTGGGTGAGAACGGGGCTGGAAAATCTACATTGATGTCCATTCTGTTCGGGTCGTACAGTGCCGACAGCGGCAGCATCCTGCTCGATGGCAAGCCTGTCGAGATCAAGAACCCCAATGTAGCTACGAGTCTGGGGATAGGGATGGTGCATCAGCACTTCAAGCTGGTGCAGAACTACACCGTCACCGAGAATATCGTCTTGGGGGTGGAACCTACGAAAGGCCGTCTGCTCGATATGAAACGCGCCCGGGAGCGGGTTGAAGCGCTGAGCAGCCAGTACGCACTCAAGGTCGACCCCGATTCCTTGGTCGAGGATATAACAGTCGGCCAGCAGCAGCGTGTCGAGATTCTGAAAACGCTGTATCGCAACGCAAATATCATTATTTTCGATGAACCGACGGCTGTCTTGACTCCTCAGGAGATTGATGAGTTGATGGAAATTCTCAAAAAGCTCCGCTCTGAGGGAAAGACCATTGTACTGATCACCCATAAGCTCAAGGAAATCAAGGAAGTCTGTGACCGTTGTACGGTCCTTCGACGCGGGCGATGCATTGGAACGGTCGATGTGCAGGATGTCAGCGAGCAGGACCTTGCCGAAATGATGGTGGGCCGGGCGGTGAAGTTCGAGATCGATAAACCCGAGCAACAGGCGGGCAGGGTGATGTTGAGCCTGCAGCATCTGCAGGTCGCAGACATAAGCGGCGCCCTTCGTGTCAAGGATTTGAGCCTCGATGTGCATGAGGGCGAAATCGTCGGCATTGCGGGTGTCGACGGCAACGGTCAGAGCGAGCTACTCGGCGCCATCACCGGTTTGTTGCCGCTTTCAGGTGGCTCCATCCTGCTTGACGGCACATCGATCGGAAATCTCTCCATCCGACAGAGGATCGAGAAGGGACTTGGCTACATCCCCGAGGATCGAAAGAAGTACGGGGTGGTGGGAGAGTTCTCCATTGCAGAGAATACCGCCCTTAAGAACTACTACCGCGACACATACCGTAAGCGCTTCGGCATCTTGGACTTTGAGGCGATGAACCAGGAGGCTGAGAATCTCATCGCGCAGTTCGATATCCGCAGTGCCGAGGGGGCGAAGACCAATGCAGGCAGCCTTTCAGGGGGAAACCAACAGAAGGTCATTGTCGCCAGGGAGATCTCCCTCTCCCCGAAGGTCCTGGTGGTGGCCCAACCCACCCGGGGCTTGGATGTTGGAGCGATCGAGTACATCCGAAAACGGATCATTGCAGAGCGGGCGAAGGGCAGGGCCATCCTGTTGGTCTCCTTCGAGCTGGATGAGATCATGAATCTCTGCGACCGCATTGCAACCATCAGCAAGGGGAGTATTGTGGCGGTGAACAAGCAGCATGAGGTTACTGAATACGAAATTGGATTAATGATGGCAGGATCGAAGAAGGAGGCGGCGCGATGAAACTCTCACGTCAAAAATTCATCCAATCGGATGGGGCCGTTTCCGTCATGGTTGTCGTATTGGGTTTCTTGGTAGGGACGGTTTTGGTCGCCTTGGTAGGGAAGAACCCCTTGAACATGTACAAGGCGCTTTTTCAGGCTCTCAGTGGTTACAATATTGACAACGGCCGGATGAACGTCCGATACATCGCCGAGACACTCAACTACTCGGTTCCTTTCATCCTCTGCGGTCTTTCAATGGGGTTTGCCAAACGTGTCGGTCTGTTCAACATCGGAGGCGAGGGCCAGTACATCATGGGCATGACCATAGCGCAGGCAATCGCACTGCTTGGCCCCCGAATTCCAGTGATGCATTGGATGTTCGCGATGGTAGGTGCTGTACTCATCGGATCGTTGTGGGGCGGGGTGGTGGGAATCCTGAAGGCGAAGTATGAGGTGAGCGAGGTCGTCTCCACCATCATGCTCAACTATGTTGCGCTGTACCTGAGCCGCATCATCTGCCTGCAACTGCCGGGTGCCACCACCTATAAGACGGCGAACTTTCCCGAAACCGCCTTGATCGGGAATGCCTTCTTTCAGAAGATCACCAACAACTCACTGCTGAACAACGGAATATTCATGATGGTTGGAGCTGTATTGGTCTACTGGTTCATCATGGAGAAGACCAGCCTCGGATACGGCATGCGGGCCACTGGTTTCAACAAGGATGCAGCCAGGGCAAGCGGTATTCCGGTAGTAAAATCCATTTCCATCTCCATGGCCATCAGCGGGGCGTTTGCAGGACTTGCAGGGGGCATCGTAGCGCTGGGTTCCTTCAAGTATGGGCGTGTACTCTCGGGTATGGACAACTACGGCTTCGACGGTATTGCAGTTGCGTTGGTAGGCAACTGTACAGCCTTGGGTACCACCTTGGCCGGCTTGCTCTTCGGACTCCTGAAGAACGCCCAAGCCCTGATGCAGGGTAAGCAGATTCCCAAGGAAATCACTTTCATCATCCAAGGTCTCATTGTAATTTTCATCGCCCTGCGCTCTGCCCTCAAGCTCTACCAGGAGTACTTGGACAAGAAGCAGCTGCAGAAGGAGGTAGGAGTCTAATGAGTATGATATGGGGAATGCTTCCTTCTGTTCTGATGATTGTAGCCCCGATTCTCATCACCGCCATCGGCGGTATGATTTGTGAGAAGGCGGGTGTCGTAAATATCGCCCTTGAAGGCCTGATGGCCATCGGAGCCTGTACTGCAGCCGCAGCCCACGTGTTGATGGAGGGTTCTGGCATGCCTCACTCACTCTCGCTCTTCCTGGCGCTGACGATGGGTCTTGTCGTCGGAGGCCTGTTCTCCTTGGTGCACGCCCTGGCGGCCATCAACTTGAATGCCGACCAGACCATCAGCGGTACGGGCATCAACCTGCTGGCAAACGGCGTCACCATATTCGCCAGCCAGATTCTCTTCAGCGCCGATCGCACCCGTGAGTTCCGCATGGGTATGCAGACCGACGCTCTGGGCATCTATCCTACGGCTTATATCGCAATTGCGGTTGTGGTACTGTCATGGTTCCTGCTCTACAAGATTCCGTTCGGAGTGCATCTCAGAGCCTGCGGCGAACATCCGGGAGCGGCTGAGAGTGTGGGTATCAATGTCAAGAAAATGCGTTATTTCGCTGTGGTTGCCAGCGGGGTGCTGGCCGGTCTTGCCGGAGGGTGCGTGGTGCTCACCCAGACCATCCAGTATACGTCAAATACCATCAACGGCCGCGGCTTCATCGCCCTTGCAGCGGTTTCCTTCGGGAGGTGGAGACCCCTTGGGGTGACAGGAGCTGCCTTGCTCTTCGGTACCGCCCAGGCGTTCGCCATAATCGCCAACAATATTCCGGCGCTCAGGGTGCTGCCCACCGAGGTGTTCAATATTTTGCCCTATGTAGTAACGCTCGCCGCCCTGGTGCTCTTCAGCGGCAAGAACTATGCACCCAGCGCAGCCGGCAAAGCGTATGAGAAGGGGGCCAGCTGATGACACCCCACAATCGTGCAGACAAAGCTGATATTGCTTCTGTTGTTCTGGCCCCCGGCGATCCGCTTCGGGCCAAGCTGGTTGCCGAACACTTTTTACGTGATGCAAGCCTTGTAACCGATGTTCGCAACGTATTGGGCTATACCGGCTTTTTTCAGGGGCGGAAGGTCTCAGTGATGGCAACCGGCATGGGCGGGCCCTCGATCGGGATTTACAGCTATGAGCTTTTTACCACCTATGATGTGAAGACAATCATCCGCATCGGTACCTGCGGAGGTCTGCAGAAGCAGATCGGCGTAGGGGATTTGGTCTATGCTATGACTGCCAGTACCGACTCTGCCTGGGCCCACCAATACAACCTCAAAGGGACACTCAGCCCCTGCTGCGATAGTTCCTTGCTTGTAAAAGCGGTCGATCAGGCACAGATGATGGGATATCCCTGCCATGCGGGCATGGTGTTTTCCAGCGACCTGTTCTCCTCCTACAACGCCTTGGGGGAGGATAGTTGGAAGGCATGGGCACGGATGGGAGCCCTCGCCCAGGATATGGAAACCTATGCACTCTATGCGACGGCTGCGTGGACGCAGCGGCGTGCTCTCTCGATCCTGACCATGACCGACAGCTGTGTAACCGGTGAGGGGTTTGGTCCCGATATGCGAAGCAAAGGCCTGTATCCCATGATCGAAGTCGCCCTGCATGTTGCGCTGGAGGTGTAGTGATGGATTTTCTTGAGGCCATGCAACATCGGTTTGCCTGCAAGGTATACGACAGCCGGCGAGTGCTTGAAGACAGCGAGATCCAAAAGATTCTCGAATACGGAAGGCTCACTCCCACTTCCTTCGGTCTTGAGCTCTGGTCTTTTCATGTCGTACAAGGCTCACAGAAAAAAGAGGCTTTGTTTCATGCCTGTTTTGACCAAGAGTCGGTCAGGACCAGCGCGATGACGCTAGCCGTCTTGGTTCGCACCTCAGCGTTTGCCAATCCTGATGGGGATCTGGTACACAGCCGCGGCAAGCGCTTTCCCGATCCATTGTCGGTGTTCATCGATGACTACCGCCCTTATTACGATTTTCTCAGGTCGGAAGGCAGGCTCGATTGCTGGCTGAAAAGCCAAGGGTATCTGGCTATTGCAAACATGATGACCGGAGCCGCCGCCATGGGTATCCAAAGCTGCGCGATTGAAGGCTTCGATGAGAAGAAGGTGCTCAGGGTCCTGGATGTCAGTTCCGATCAATGGCAGGTCTCCCTGCTTGCAACCTTCGGCTATCCTGCTGAAGAGGAGCGGCCGAAGATTCGCCAGAGTCTGGACAGCCTGGTAACGTACCACTGACCTAGGGAAGATTGGCCAGAGCGCGATCCACCAAGGTCCAGAACCAAGGAATGTCAATGCGCTTGGCAACCAGGACGCCACCCTCGGATGAAGTGGGTGTTTTGGTTGTTTTGCCGTAGGTGGGCCCTTCACACGTATCAACATAAACCGTGCAATACTCGGCTTCCACCTTGGAAGGATCGACCAGGTATGCTACGCACAGGGGATCGTGCATCTGCGGTTCTCCCTGTCCGCGCTTTGTATAGTTTGCGGTATAGGTATCCATGCAGGAGCTGAAGACTGACGTGCTCAGTCCGCTTCGTGTACGGAAATCCGCCAAACGTGCAGGACTGAGGGTGACAAGGCGGGTGCAGTCCAACGGAAAAAGCACCAGTTTCGCTCCCGAGGAAAAGACCTGGGCGGCGGCTTCGGGATCGGCATAGGTATTGAACTCGGCACTCTCTGTGACATTGCCCCGGCTGAACGACCCTCCCATGATCACAATCTGCTTGCAAAGGCTCGCCACCGATGGCTCTCGGCTAAGAGCGAGTGCCAGGTCGGTCAAGGGACCTACACTGACGATGGTGATCTGGTGGGGATTGGCTTTCACCAACCTGATGAGTGCTTCAATGCCGTCTTCTTCTCGTACCTTTTGGAATGTTCTTGGAGCAAAAACCGGACCGTCCAGTCCTGACTCGCCGTGGAAATCACCGGCCTCAACCGGCTTTCTCACCAAAGGCTTGTCTGCACCCTTGTAGACAGGACATCTGATTCCAGCCGTTTCAAGAATATTCAAAGTGTTTTCCACTGTCTTGACCAAGCCTACGTTTCCTGCGGTTGCGATTACCGCCTCGATGCTGATCTCTTCCAAGCCAGCGGCAAGGAACAAGGCGACTGCATCATCCAATCCTGTATCGACATCCAAAATAATCCGTTCCATCTAATTCCTCTTTGGCAGCATGACATGCAAGGCGACAGCCACGATGGTGGCGATTACTACCGGCGATTCTCCGAATATGGTCTGAAACCAAGCAGGGAAGGTAGAAAGGGCGGCCGAAGAATCGGCAATCCCAATGCCGAGTGCAGCCGATAGACCGACTATGGACGTATTTCGGTAGTTCATCTCCTCTGATACTACCAACTTCATCCCGGTCATGGCAATCGAGGCAAAAACACTGATCGTCGCTCCTCCCAATACACTTTGGGGAATGGTGGTGAGCAGGGCGGAAAACTTGGGGACCAAACCTGCGATGAGAAGAATAAGTGCAGAAAGGGAGAGCGTATAGCGGTTGATCACCTTCGTGGTGGTTACAATTCCGACATTCTGGCTGTAGGTTGCCGTTGGAAGGCCTCCCAGCAGCGATCCAAGCACATTGGACAAGCCGTATCCGACAATGCCCCGTTTCAATTCCTTGTTTGTGGGCTCTCGGTCCATTGAGCCTACGGTGGTGGCGGTGAAGTCGCCGATCGCCTGGATCGAGTTGATCGCAAACAAGATTCCCAGAGAGAAGCACGCGGCCACCTCGAAGCGGAGGCTGAAATGCATGAGCCTGGGTGCCTGAAAGAGGCTGGCACTGCTTACTGCGGTGAAGTCTACAATTCCCAGCAACAGGGAGAGGATGTAGCCGACGGCAATACCGATGAGAATGGAGGCAAGCTTGAAGATACCCTTTCCCATATGGTTGAGGACCGTGACGATGGCAAGGGTGAGAAAGGCGAGCAGCCAGTTCTGAGCCGACCCGTAGGAGGGGCTGTCCACCCCTCCTGCCATGTAGTTGATGGCGGTGGGGTAGAGCGAGAGACCGATGGTGAAGACAACCGTGCCGGTTATGAGGGGAGGGAAGAGGACGCGAAGGCGTTTTACATTGAGTCCGACCAGCACGGCGATCAGACCTCCGACCAATTGCGACCCGAATATGGTGGCAAGGTCGTAGCCGCCTGCGATGGCCTGCATGGTGGGAAGGTAGGCGAAGCTCACTCCCAGGATCACCGGAAGTCCTGCCCCGAACGGTCCGATCGGAAAGAGCTGGAGGAACGTCGCCAAGGCTGCGATTACCAGCGCTCCCTGCACCAGGATGATGGAATCCTGGCTTGAGAGGCCTGCAACCCTGCTCAGGATGAGGGCCGGCGTCACACAACCGACGATCATGGCAACCACATGCTGGACGGCCAATGGCAGGGCCTTGCTTAAGGGAGGTCTCCCACTGAGCTCGAAGATACTTGCTTGGTTCATGGTTCGATGGTACCACAATACCTGGAGGCGCTCTAGGAAAAATGTGCTACTATAGGCGGTATGAGAATCATACAAATTGCTGTGGGGCCCAAGCAGGTCCCGCTTACCGGGTATTTGCAGGATATCACCAGCGACGGGGGGATTCGAAACATCAGGCCGTCGGTTGTCATTTGTCCGGGAGGAGCGTATCGATTCCGCTCCGAACGTGAGCGCGATCCTGTAGCCCTTCACTTCCTGAACATGAGCTACAATGTATTCATTCTCGATTATTCAGTCAAAGAGGATGCCAAGGACCTCAACCCGCTGCTCGAGGCAAGCGATGCCTTCATCAAGATCCGCGAGCATGCATTCTCCTGGATGTGCGACCCCACCAGAATCGCCATCGTGGGCTTCAGTGCAGGAGGACATCTGGCTGCTTCCTTGGCAATCCTGCATGACCACGCTCTGGTTGCCTCGAAACAGACGATCAAGGATGAGAACAACCGCCCCGATGCCGCCGTGCTCTGCTATCCGGTGATCACCGGTGGTGAATATGCACATCAAGAGAGCATCGGCTGGGTGAGCGGTGGTGATGAGAAGCTGAGGGCTCTGATGAGCTTGGAAAACCAGGTATCTTCATCAGCAAGCCCGATGTTCATCTGGCACACCGTCACCGACGCCTCGGTTCCTGTGGAGAACAGCATGCTGCTCGCACTCTCGTTGAGGCGCGAGCAGGTGCCGTTTGAATTGCATCTCTTTGAGAGCGGAAATCATGGGCTGTCCATGTGCACCGAAGAAGTTGGCACCCCGCATCCAGGATGCAGACAGTGGGTGGACCTTGCCTCTACATGGCTGAACAGCCGGTTTCATCACAATCTATAAGGTGGCAAGCATCCCCTCGGCCGATCTGATCCCGCTGGCCCATGCCCCGGTTATACCGCGGCTGGTGCCGGCTCCATCCCCTGCAAACCAGATATCCTCGGTTACACGGAAGTTCTCATCAAGATAGGCTGGTTTGTTTGCATACAGCTTGATCTCAGGATAGTACATGATGGTTGAGGGATGCAGCACCCCCGGCACAATGGTGTCCAGGTTCTTCATCGCCTTCCAGATGGCCCTGAGTATTTTTGCAGGTATAGCCAGGGATATATCCCCGGGGCAGCACGTTCTCAGCGTCGGTTCAAAGTCATACAGGTCGCCGCTGAAGCTTGCCTCCTTGCTGCGCGATCCCAGGCGGAAGTCGCCGACGCGCTGCATGAGCGGCTGACCTCCTCCCATGAGGGCCGCCTGAAGTCCGAGGTTCTCTGCAAAGGCCTGACCGCTTGCCAGAGGGGCGGTGAAACGCACAGTCTTGAGAATGGCGAAGTTGACCAAGCCGTTGTCATGGCGGGCATCGGGGGCGAATGCATGGCCGTTGACCGAGTACCACTGGTCGCCACGGTTGGTTGCATAGCGCTCGCGCACCACGTGGGCGTTGCCGCTGTTGGTACAGAAGGTCCGTACCTTCTCAGGAAAATAGAATTTCGGGTCGTAGTAGTCACGAACGATCGGGTAATGCTCGATTCGGGTCTCAACCCTCAGTCCGATGTCCACAATATTGTCGATGAAGGGGATGGAGAGCGAGCGCATCAAGTCCTGCAGGAAATGAAAGCCCTTTCTGCCCGGGGCGACCAGAAGTTTCTTATAGCCGATCTCGCGTTTCTCTGTGATGATGAACCGGTCTTGCGCATTCACGCTCTCCATCGCTTCGCCGAGGGCGAGCTCGACTCCGGCATCGGCGAGCCTGGCAAGCAGCTGCTTGATCAAGAGAAGGCCGCCGTCGGTTCCCAAGTGGGTCTGCTTGATCTCCAAGAGGGTACAGCCGAGGCGCTCAGCCCGCTTTTGATAGATTTCAATGTTTGATTTTTCCAGGAACGAGGGCTTGAGGAAGTCGATGACCTCATTCAGATAGTGTTTTGCAGCCTCTTCGGTCCAATACTCGACCGGAAAACCAATCGGATAGGTGAAGTTCATTTTGCAGTCATTGCGCATGCCGCCGGTCGAAACCTTTTCGCGGTCGATCATCAGGATTTTCAAATCCGGTCGCTTCTTGATGAGCGTGAATGCAGTACCCATGCCCGCAGGCCCGCTTCCTACAATGACAACATCATACATGTCCATGAAGACCCTCCCAGGTGTAGTAGGAAAGGATCTCCCTTTCCAACCAATTATCCCCATTGTCAGGTGTTTGGTAAACCCCTTGTTGGTGCATCCATCCTTGCATAGAGCATGTATTCATGGTATTACACCAAAGTAGGAATGGTTGTTGTGAGGTGACAGAATGTACATAAGTGCCAAGGAAGCTGCAAAGAAGTGGGGTATCTCCGAACGAAGGGTGCGCATCCTCTGTTCTGAAGGCAGGGTCGACGGTGTGCTCAGGACCTCCTGGGCCTGGAATATTCCCGCCGACGCACCGAAACCCGGGGACGGCAGGCACCTCAGGCACATGAAGAACCACGACCTGAGGATCGGGGGCATGGATTTCTCCCGGCTCGAGGCGGAGGCGCAAAGCCTGAGAAAAATCGTCGACCGCCAGCAATTCATCCGCTCGTACCACAGTTTGGTGACCAGGTATGTGCTTACCGCCTTTGCAAGCGAGGATATTCTTGTCCAGCCACAGGATTTGGCGGTTCTGTACAATCATTGTTTCGTCCCTTCCCTGGCTTTCGAGATTCAACTGCTCGCACTCAACGCCCGCTCCATTCTGATTCGAATGCTGTATCAATACGGCTTGGGTCCGGTTGAGGGTAAAAGCCGGCCGCAGATGAGTGAACAGCGGCTGAAGGAATTGTACCAGATGCTGTGCCAGGGTATCGAGGATGAGGGGCCGGTTGTCTATCTCGATTCTGATAAAGCCCAACAGATGGAAACGCTCTTTGTCCAATACGATCGCGACTGGGTGCATTTGCACCCTGTTGTACGAGCCCTCTTCCTCTATGGGGAGCTCTTGCGTATCAAACCGTTCGGCAGGTATGACGGGTTGCTCTCCTCCCTGGTCTTCGCCCAGGAATTGATCAATTCGGGCTTCCCCCCGAGCCTCTTCGACGCCGAGCATGTCGATGAGTTCAAGGCAGCCATGATTCTGACCAGAAGCCGTGGAAATTATCAGAATGCACTGCGTATGCTTGAACAGATGCTTCTGTTCGAGTGCTCCAAGCTTGGCGGCAAGGAGTCAATATGATGGTGTTCTCCAATGCAACGGTGGTCGACGGCAGTGCATCCTCCCCTTTTAAGGCCGATGTGGTCATCGAGGGGACCCGTATCGTCTCCATCCTTCCTCCGCAATCCAGCGATGACGGCGCATCAATCGATTGCACCAATCTTGTCTTGTGTCCGGGATTTGTGGACATCCATGGACACAGCGACCTTGAAGTATTGCGCAATCCTTCCATGAGAAAGAAAATCGGGCAGGGGATTACCACCGAGGTAGCCGGCAATTGCGGTATCGGGGTGTTTCCGGCGGAAATTGGTGATTCTCTTCTCGCCGAACTTACATCCGATGTACTGGGACGCTATCCCAGAGTCGGTTGGCCCTCCTTCAGTTCCTATCTTACAAAGCTTAAAGAGAAGGGAAGCGGCACCAATACAGCATTTCTGCAGGCTCACAGCACCCTCAGAAGCCATGCCATGGAGGGTAAGGCGAATCGTACAGCCACTGAAGAGGAGATTCGGCGTATGTGCCTGTACCTTCAGCAGAGTCTGGAGGAGGGGTGTATCGGGCTTTCCAGTGGCCTCTACTATGCTCCGTGCATTTTTGCAGACCACAAGGAGCTGCTTGCACTGCTGTCGGTAGTTGCGTCCTTCGACCGGCTCTTTAGCGTACATATGCGCTGCGAAGGCTCTGATATCCTGGACAGCATACAAGAGGTGCTCGACCTGGCCCGCCTAAGCGGGGTGAAGCTTCAGATCAGCCACCTGAAGGTGATCGGGAAAAAGAACCAACGTTTGGTCCCCTCCATGCTCGCCCTGATCGAGCAGGCCAGGGTTGAGGGTGTGGATGTCCAATTCGACCAATACCCCTACGAATACGGCTCAACAAGCCTTTTCAGCCTGCTTCCTCCTCCCTATCTCAAGCTGGGCAGGTCTGAATTGAAATCTGCTCTAGGCAGTGAGTCCGAGAGGCGAATCATCAAGGCGATGATGGAGGAGGGCAAAGGCTGGGACAGCATTGCTTCTCTCTGCGGTTGGGATGACATTAAGGTGTTGGTGCTTCACAGTAATCCTCAGTATGAGGGATTGAGCATGAACGAAGTGGCGCAACTGCGCAACCAGGACCCGTACGAGGCGTTTTTCGACGTGCTCGTACAGGAGGAGGGATCGGCTCTGATGACCGATGTCACCCAAAGCCAGGACTCGATCAAGCGCATTCTCTCCCATCCTTTGATGTGCTTTGGAACCGACGCCCTCTATGCCGGACAAAAGGCTCATCCCAGAAGCTATCAGGCGGCCCTGCATCTGCTCGAGCGGTATTGGAAACAAGAGCCGGTTCTCAGTCTTGAGCAACTCATTGCAAAGATGACAAGCTGTGGGGCCAAACGGCTTGGTCTTGCAGATCGCGGGTTGGTTTCAAAAGGTTATAAGGCCGATTTGGTACTCTTCGACCCGGTCGAGCTTGCCGACCGTTCGGACGATGGACACCCCGACGCACCGTTCAACGGTCTGCGTTTGGTCATGGTGAATGGAACGGTTGCCTTTCAGAACGGCAGATATACCGACAGCACCAGTGGTTCGATTCTGCTGGGTTAGGGTTGCTCGTATCGATTGAGGAATCGCTTCGTCCTGGGATTGGTCGGGTCGTTGAACAGCTTGTCCGGACTTCCTTCCTCGACGATCAATCCATCGTCCATGAAGATGACACGGTCTGAAATATCCCTGGCGAACGACATCTCGTGGGTGACGACGATCATCGTCATCTTCTCCTTTGCAAGGTCCTTGATTACCTTCAGGATTTCTCCCGTCAGCTCGGGATCGAGGGCACTGGTTGGTTCATCGAAACAAAGTACATCAGGATTGAGGGCAAGAGCGCGGGCGATGCTTACACGCTGCTGTTGCCCGCCGGATAGTTGGCAGGGGTAGGCTTTTGCCTTCTCCTCCAGTCCCATTTTTACAAGCAGTGCACGTGCAACCTGTTCGGCTTCCGCCTTGTTGCGGCCCAGCACATGCATCTGTGCTTCAGTAATGTTGCGCAGCACGCTCATATGAGGAAAGAGGTTGAAGTTCTGAAAGACCAGGCCCAGGTTGAGGCGCACAGCCTTGAGCGTCTGTTTATCGGCGTAGGTGACTTTTCCTGCTTCAGTTGTACTTACCATGGTCTTGGAGCATACTTCGATGGTGCCCCCATCAATGGGTTCAAGCTGGGTGAGGCAGCGCAGCAACGTGCTTTTTCCGCTGCCCGAGGGGCCGATGATGGAAAGGACTTCTCCCTTGTTGAGGGTGAATGAGATGCCCTTGAGTACTCCCAGACCGTCGAACTCTTTCTTCAGGTTTGCGACCGATATGATTTCCATCCTGATCTCCTAGTGGTAGTAGTTGAGCTTCTTCTCAAGCAAATCGAAGGAGCGGGAGACGAGTGCATTCATGATGAAGTAAAACACCCCTGCAATAAAGATGGGCATGGTGGAGAACTGCCTTGCCGATGCGTTCTGGGCGACCCTGAACAGCTCTGCAACCCCGATGGTCTGCGCCAAGGCTGTATCCTTGACCAGGGTGATCACCTCGTTTCCCATGGCGGGAATGATTCGCTTCACCACCTGAGGTGCGACAATATGGGTAAATGTATGGGCCTTGGAGAACCCCAGTACCAATGACGCCTCATACTGGCCGACCGGAATGGACTGGATGCCCCCCCGGTAGATTTCTGCGAAATATGCAGCATAGTTGATGACAAAACCTACGATGACAGCGGTGAAACGGTCATAGGAGGCTCCAAAGATATAGTAAGGCGCAAAATAGACGAACAACAGCTGCAGAATCAAGGGGGTTCCTCGCATGATCATGATATAGACATTGACCATATTTGAGATTACCGGATTCTTGGACATCCTGCCTTTTGCAACCAGCAACCCCAATGGAAGTGAGAAAAGCAACGTAAGGACGAATATTTTCAGACTGACGACGGTTGCCGCCAACATCTGCAGCAAGAGGTTTCCCATGCAAGTCTCCTATAAATTGGATAGTTCCCTTAGGAAAAAAGAAACGGGGAGCAATGCTCCCCGTCATCATACTGTTTTCCTTATTTTCCGACAACGGTGATGTCAGAGCCAAACCATGCGTTGGAAATCTTGGCCAATGTACCGTCGGCTTTCATGGCGAGCAGCTGATCCCAAACAGCATCAGCAAGCTTCTGATCGCCCTTGCGGAATCCAATGCCGTAGTCTTCGGGAGCGAGTTCCTCGCTGAGGATCCTGAAGGCCTTTCCGCTGCGCTGGATGTTGTCGTTTGCAACAGTGACGTCCACAACCAAGGCATCGATGCCGCCGATCTCAAGGTCCATGAGGCCGGTCAGGTTTTCCTTGAATTCAACGAACGTCTTGATGGACTTCTTGAACTCGGGGGAAGCATCAATGGCGCTGGAGGCCGAGGATCCCGCCTGATAGCCCACGCTCTTTCCACTCAGCGATGCGAGGGTGGTATAGGGGCTGTCATCGCGAACTACGACAACCTGTGCATTGTGGATGTACGGAGGGGTGAAGGTCATGGCCTGCTTACGCTCTTCGGTGATGGTGAAGCCGTTCCAGATGCAATCGATGTTGCCGGTGTTCAGCTCTTGTTCCTTGGCATTCCAGTCGATCGGCTGGAGCTTGAGGGTGACGCCCATGCGTTTGGTTACTTCCTTGGCAAGGTCGACGTCGAAACCGACTATTTCACCCTTTTCATTGCGGAAGCCCATCGGGGGGAAGTTGTCGTCAAGTCCCATGACGAACTGACCCTTGCTCAGTACCTTGTCAAGGGAGTTGTCTCCACCAGGAGCTTGTTCCTTGGTGCCGGCGGCGAACAGACTTGCGCCTGCCAAAAGCAGGGCCAACAGTACAACAGTGCATCGTTTCATTGCTATTTCTCCTCAATTACGAACTACATGTGCTCTCTTTTGGGTGAGTGTACCCGTAAAATGAGGAAAATTCCAGACTTTCTGTATAAATATTCAATAGTTGTATATGTCAGTGACAGGAATCCGCAAATTTACACCCCTTGCAGGCACTGTTCTTTTTCGTGCCGCAGGAGGCGCAACCCTCTTCCTTGCTGTGCTTTCGCAGGGTTTTAATGGCAAAGGTGATGAGAGCGAGGATGACGAGGGCGACGATGGTATTCGAAATGATGGCTGTAAGCATGCTGACCTCACAGAAATAGAAGGGTTGCAGAGCGGATGAGCAACGCTGCAACATAGGCGAATCCGGTTTGCCAGAGGACCGCGAAGAGAAGCTTGCGTTTACTGCCAAGCTCCTTGAACATGGCGCTGATGGCTGCAATGCAAGGCGATGAGAGGAGGATGAACGTCATATAGGCAAGGGCGGTGTCGGCTGTGAAGAAGGCCGAGAGTGAGGATGTCCCGATGGTGACGCTCAGAGTGCTGACGATAGATTCCTTGGCTGCTATTCCGGTCAGAAGTGCGACGCTTGCCTGCCAGAAGCCGAATCCCAGCGGAGCGAACAGCGGGGAGATGAGCCTGCCCATGATGGCGAGCATGCTCTGCTCTGCATCCACTGCCTGCAAGGTGAAGGAGTAGGATGAGAGCAGATAGATGATGACCGAGGAGAGCAAAATGATGGTTCCCGCCTTTTCAATGAAGCCCAAGGTACGGTCCTTTGTTTGCAACCAGATGTTCTTGGCTGCCGGAATCTGGTAGCGGGGCAGCTCCAGGATGAAGGCGTTGGTCTCCTTGTGCTTGTCCAAGGCGCGCGCCAGAAGGCCGGTGATGACCACCGCTGCGATTCCCAGCAGGTAGATAAGGGGGGCGATGAACCATTTGCCGGGGAAAAAGTAGGTAAGCATGAGGGCGAATACGGGCATTTTCGCTCCGCAGGGTATGAAGGGAGTGACGATGACCGTCAACTCCCGTTGTTTCTGGTGCTCGATGGTTCTGCTGCTCATGATGGCGGGGACCGAGCAGCCGGTGCCGATCACCAAGGGGATGATCGACTTGCCCGACAGGCCCATGCTGCGCATCAACCGGTCCATGATGAAGGCGATGCGTGCCATGTATCCGCAGTCTTCCAGGATGGAGAGCAACAAGAAGAGCACAAACAACTGGGGAACAAAGGTCAGTACCGCACCCACTCCTGCAATGATGCCGTCCACCAGAATGCCGGACAGCAGGGGGTGTACCTGCATTGCATCTGCAAAGGTTTGGATGTGGGCTGAAGCGAAAGCAAAGAACGACTCGAGCCAGCCGGTGGTATAACCGCCCACCAATCCGATGGAGAGGTAGAAAACTGCTGCCATAATGGCTATGAACAGGGGGATGGCTCCAAACTTGCTGGTGGCAAGGTTGTCGAAGTTGAACTGTTTCTCCTTTTTCGTCTTGATCTGGCAATCCTTTGCGATATGTTCGGCTACTTTGTATCGTTGGTCGATGATGATTGCCTGTACATCGTCGTCGTAGTGCTCGGTCAAGTCTTTGCGTGCCTGCTCTATATAGGTTTGGAAGGCCTGGGGCGGAGCGGGCATGGAGGAGAGAAAGAGTTCATCCGCTTCCAGCAGCTTGATCGCCGCCCATCGCATCTGCCTCCCTTTGGGTATGAGATGCAGATAGTCGTCGGTGATGATGGTCGTGATGTACCGTTCAACAAAGTTGGAAAAGAGCGGCTGCATGGGAAGCTTTTTTTCTCGCAGCGATCGCTCGATCTCTTCCAACAGGCTGGATATGCCGGTTCCTTTGCTTGCCGATATTTGTACAACAGGACAGCCTGTCATCTGCGAAAGCCGCTTCCCGTCGATGCGGATACCCTCCTTTTCAAGCAGGTCCTCCATATTCAGGGCAAGCAGCAACGGTCTTCCAAGCTCGGCCAGCTGGGTGGTCAGGTAGAGACTGCGTTCCAGATTGGTTGCATCGATGACATCGATGATCAGGTCGGGCTGTTCATCGAGTATATACCGTCTGGAGAGTTTCTCCTCGGGGGAGTAGGGGGAAAGGGAGTATATACCAGGCAAATCGAGGATTCGGTGTCCGTTGACCACCCCTTCTTTCTTTTCCACGGTGACACCAGGCCAGTTGCCGACATACGCAGTGGTGCCTGTAAGGGTGTTGAAGAGCGTAGTCTTCCCGCAATTGGGGTTCCCGATGAGAGCAATTGTTTGCATATGCTATCTTAATTCAATGGCACGGGCTTCAGCTTTTCTGAGGCACAAATGGTATCCACGCAAAGAAACTTCCATCGGATCGCCCATGGGTGCCATCTTGACTACCTCAACGCCAACCCCTTTGGTGAAGCCCATATCCATAAGTCTTCGTTTGAGTTGTTTTGGTGCATTGATTGCCTTGACAGCTCCCTTTTGACCTACGGTCAGTTCGTCCATTGTCATCTGCATCTTTCTTTTCCCTCACCTATAAGTTAGTTAATACAAACATTTGTGTCAAGGTTTTTTATCTCTTCCGATGACAAATCGCTTGAGGCATGATACCATCACCACATGCACAAGTCAGGTGAAGATTATCTAGAGGCCGTATTGGCTCTCAGCCAGGAACATGAAAAGGTACGGACAACCGATGTTGCCCTGCGCCTGGGTGTGTCCAAGCCGAGTGTCAATCGTGCCATGAAGGTGCTCGCCTCCGAAGGGTATGTGAACCAGGAGACATACGGGGATATCCACTTGACCGAGAAAGGCAGGCTCAAGGCTTCCCAGGTATATTTCAGGCACAAGACCCTTACCAGCTTTCTCAAGGATGTGCTTGGTGTCGATGCTGTCATCGCCGAGCAGGATGCGTGTCTGATCGAGCATGACATCTCCAGCGAAACCATGGAAAAGCTTGCTTCGTTTTTGCGCTCATATCGTGGCGAGTCATCCTGAATCTTGTATACAGGTGCTTCGTTTCTGCTATCTTTCCATCATTCTTGTCCAACTACACAAAATCGCATGCATAAACACAAAACCTTTTTCTTGTGAATTCCCTAAAGCCTTTTAGACTGAAGGTAGATAGACTTTAGGAGGTCTCACATGAAAAAGACGTTCATCGTTGTTTTACTCATCGCATTGCTGCTTCCTCTTTCCCTGTTCGCACAGGGGTCGAAGGCAACAGCCGTCGACGAAACCAAGCCCGTAACCATCCAGTACTGGACCCATGAGGATCCGGCCAGAACCCAGCTCGAAACCGAGCTCATCGCCAAATTCATGGCGGACAACCCGAACATCACCGTCGTGCGCTCCACCCAGGCCTCGGTCAAGCAGATTGAGCTGGTGCAGACCGCTTTCGCTGCCAATCAGGGTCCTGACATGTTCAACCTGCCGATCGAAAACCAGTATTCCTACATTTCCAACGGTCGTGTAGCCCCGGTCGATTATCAGGCAGCAGGCTATGCCAACAAGCAGGATCTCTTGGACAAGTACATGGACGGCGTGCTGGATACCGTCACCGTCGATGGTGAAGTATATGGTCTCCCACTGGAACTGACCAACTGGTCCATCTACCTGAACAAGAAGGTATTCCGCTCCGCCGGCCTTGATCCTGAAAAGGATTACCCCAAGACTTGGGAAGAGATGGCTGACATCTCCGAGAAGCTGGCGATTCGTGACGGCGACATCCTCATCCGCCGCGGCTATGACTTCCGCTATCCGTACTATTTGACGTTCTTTGTTCCCATGGTGGAACAGCTTGGCGGCGACCTACTCAGCGCTGACGGCAAGAAGGCCATTATTGGTGATGAAGCTTGGCTGAAGGCTCTTACCTACATGCAGCAGTGGGGACCGTCGGGTCGCAACCTCGGCTCACCGACCTACAAGAATGCACGTAACCTGTTCAACCAGGACAACAACGACATCGCCATGGCTCATACCGGTCTCTACCAGCAGGGCAGAATCGAGAAAGACAATCCTGCCTTCTTCAACAGCGGCGAGTGGATGGTAATCCCGTATCCTACCTTCAAGGATGCCGTTCGAGATGTTGCAGCTTGCTACTACGGCCACTTCTTCATGGTCAATGCCGACAGCGATCCTGCCGTTCAGAAGGCAGCTTGGAAGCTTTCCGGCTACCTGCTCAGCCACGGTGAGGAGTACCTGACCCGCGGTGGAAACATCATTCAGCCGACCAAAGCCCTCTTTGCTTCCGATACGCTGAAGAATATGCCCTACAGCCAGGTCTTCATCGATGATATGGCCCGCTCACACATGATTTACTACGGAGAAAACTCACCTCAGGTCCAGACTCAGATTCGCAATGCAGTCGAATCGGTCATGCTCAGCGGCGTAAGTCCTGAAAAGGCGCTTGCCACTCTCAGAGCTTCTGTTCAGGAAATTATCGACGAGCAGTAAACGTTCATAATTCTGCGGTCCTGTGCCTGTACGACAGGACCGCTCTCTTTTAATCCTTACGCATCCGGGGAGAACATTATGGGTATGAGAAAATATCGGGGTATCGAGAGAAAGCAGGCTCGATGGGGATTTGTCTTCGTTCTGCCGGCCATGCTTTTCTTCTCCTTGTTCAGTTTTTATCCAATTTTCAATGCCATTTATACCAGTTTTTTTGATAAGCGCGCATTGAGCAAGCTACCCCCGAAGTTCCTTGGGCTGGGCAACTACATCAGGCTCTTCGATCCAAGCAGGGCCGCAAGCGACCTCTCTTTCCTGAACAGTCTCAAATCCACATTGGTCTTTACGCTGGGAACCTTCATTCCATTGTTGATCGTCAGCCTGATCTTGGCTGTATTCATCAGCAACCTTTCCAGCAACAAGACCAAGAAATTCCTGCAGATTTCCTACTACACTCCGGCCATCCTTTCCAGCGTTGTTGCAGCAACCATCTGGATGATCATTTTCGACCCGCGCGGGTTGGGGAACCAGTGGCTCAACGCCCTGATGAACACTCCCGGTGTTGACCGCCGATGGCTCGTCGATCCGGTTATGGAGCAGGTTTCCACCATGGTCATCTACTTCTGGAAGTACATCGGCTACTTTGTGATTCTCTTCATTACCGGCCTTGCCTCGATTCCTCCCACCATCTACGAAGCATCAACCATCGATGGGGCGACCAAGAACCAGGTGTTCTGGCGCATCACGTTGCCATTGCTCAAGCCGACGGTGGTCCTGGTTTCGGTCATGGCTATGCTGCAGTGTTTGAAGACCTTCAGCACCCAGTACATGCTCTACTCCAATGGAGCGCCCCGAGCCCCGATCAACGTAATTACGTTCAACATCTATGTTACCGGTATTCAACAACAGTACCTTGGTAGGGCAAGTGCCATGAGCGTCGTGTTGTTCATCATGATGCTGTTGCTGACCTTGCTGCAGTTCAAGACCACCAAGAGTGAGAATGTGGAATATTAGGAGGACAGGATGCAGATAGAAAAACGATTCACCCTGCCGAAAATCGGCATTTACCTGGTCCTGTTGGTTATGTTGACATTCACCTTGATGCCCATCATTTTCATGGTCAGTGCATCGATGATGACCAGCCGCCAGATTCTCAAGATGCCTTACACCTGGATTCCCGAGGGCATCGCTTGGGAGAACTTTGCAAAGGCCATCCAAGGCAACGACAAGACCTACATTTTTGTGCGCAATATCTCCAACTCGCTGATCGTCAGTACCTCGGTTGCCATCACCACCGTCCTGATCGCCAGCCTCACCGGATACGGACTTGCAAAGTTCCGCTTCCGAGGCCGCAACACCGTGTTCATGATGATCATGGCGACCATGATGATTCCCTTCGAAGCCATCATGATTCCCCTGTACATGGTTGTCATGGCACTGCGCATCCAGAACTCCTATATCGGTCTTATTCTTCCCTTCCTGGTAAGTGCCTTCGGGGTGTTCCAGATGAAGCAATTTTTGACGACGTTCCCCACCGAATTCCTGGATGCAGCGCGGGTGGACGGCATGGGTGAGTTCGGAATCTATTGGCGCATCGTGCTTCCCAACTGCAAGCCCGTTATCGCTACCTTGTTGATTCTCTCCTTCCGCAGCCAGTGGGACAACCTCTTGTGGCCGCTCTTGGTCAGCCAGAGTGACAAGATGAAGACCATCCCCCAGTACATCTCCTCGTTCGCTCTTGAGCGCAGCACCGATGAAGGGGCGATGATGGCCGCAGCCCTGCTTGCCTCGATTCCCATGTTCATCCTCTTTATGTCGCTGACCAAGTATTTCATCGGCGGGTCGGCCATCTACGAATCGAGAAAGGGTTGAGTATGTACGACAGGCTCTGCACCGATCTTTCTTCAGGTCATCCCGCCCAAGAGGTGCTGCAACAGTTCACCGATCGGCTGGATGCATTTCCCTTGCAGCGTTTGGATTGTCCGATGAACCGCTGTCTGCTTGTCACCGACAGGGCGGACAGCGTCGAGGAAGCTCAACGATTGGGCATGGGCTCGATGCTTGCCCACGGGCGGTTCGGGCTCGATTCTCTGTTGCCTCATCTGTCCTGGGTGGATTCGACCATCCCCGATCCCTGTTCGCTGTTCCTCTTTGATATGGGAAATGTCGTGGTGAAGAACATTACGATGCTCGACAAGATTGCCAAGCGCTGGAATCTCGATCGAGAGGAGTTTTTCACCGACTACCTGCACTATGAGTTCCCCCTCATGGATGGCACTTTTTCCAGCGCACAGTATTGGGCCCATGTGAAAGAGGTGTTTGGGACGGAGGTGGAAGGTGATCCTTTCTACGATGCCTTCGAGCCGGTTTTCAATGATGAGATCATCAGCTTGATTGCCAAGTTGAGAGCGGCAGGCAAGCGGGTGGTATGTGCCTCCAACACCATCGACCCTCATTGGAGGATACTCGATGCGATGGGAGCCCTCTCCTTGTTCGACGAGGTGTATGCATCACATCTGATGCGCACCACAAAACCCTCGAGGCATTTCTTTATGCAGATTCTTCAGAGTGAGGGGTGTCCCATCGAGCAAGCTTACTTTATTGATGATCATGAACCGAACATCGAGCGGGCGCGAAGCTTCGGCCTGGCAAGCCTGCTCTACGCAGACAAAGGGGGAAGAGAGGCCTCCGAGCGGCTCTCTTCGGCCTTCTCCTTCGTGTTATAGACTGCCCAGCTCGTCGCGGAACTGCGTAGGGGTCTTGGTGGTGAAACGCTTGAAGATCTTGGCGAAGTAGCCGGGGGTGGGGAAGCCGCAACTGGTTGCGATCTCACCGATGTTCTTCTTCGGATCCTTCATGAGCTCCACCGATTTATTCACCCGCCACGCGTTCAGGTATTGGAGGAAGTTAAGTCCTGTCACTTCCTTGAACAGCCGCGAAAGATGACTCTCGGAGAGTTCAAGGTAGGAGGCAGCCTCCTGCAGGCCGACCGGGTTTGCATAGTTGTCGGCGATGAAGGCGATTGTGGCATCGATGACATGGTTGTTCACGTTGCGCGGAAGGGCGATCAACTCGGCGGCGGTACTCGTTCCTTTTTTCAATTGCTCGAAATCCTTGTCCTCTTCCTGGATTTTCTTGACCAGGTTGGCCAGCGTTTCTTCCAGCTCCTCGTCGTCGATGGGCTTGAGCAGGTAGTCGAACACACCCAGTCGGATGGCTTGTTTCATGTAGTTGAAATCGGTATGGCCGGTCAGGATGATGGCATGGTTGACCGGACAGTGGCTGAGCATGGTAAGCCCGTCCTGGGCGGGAAGGCGGATGTCGGTTATGACGATGTCCGGCTCGACACGTTTGATCAGTTGCTCCCCCTCCAGGCCGTCGGCGGCGGTTCCTGCCAATTTCAATCCCAACAGTTCCCAGCGGATCGAAGAGACTATTTCCTCACGGACGATTTGTTCGTCTTCTACAAATACCACACTATAGCTCATAGCCTATTTCCTCTCTTTTGTTTCGTCCGGGAATGATATGTTCACCGTCGTACCTTCCCCGACCTTGCTGGTCAAGGAAAAAGTCATCTGCTTACCATAGGTAAGGAACAATCTTCTATATACATTGTATACACCAACGTGTGTCGAGTTGGCAAGTTCATCGAGGTTGTCCGGCAGCGTTCCTGGTGGAAATCCTATCCCGTTGTCCTCAATGGTGATGAAAATCCGGCCTGAGAGCTTAACGACCCTGACCGATAGCTTCCACTCTCCGACTTTCGGTTCAAGGCCGTGGATGATGGCATTCTCCACCAGCGGCTGGATGATCAGCTTGGGTGTCTTGACGGAAGCGCAGCCGGGATCGAGGTAGGTCTGCACTTTCAGCTTGGAGCCGAAGCGCAGCCGTTGGATGGTCAGATAGGAGTCGATCAGGGCCATGCTCTGTTCGAGGGTGCACTCGCTTTCATGGTTGTCGATTGTCGATCGCAGCAGTTTCCCGAGCTTCACCGTAATGGTATAGATGTCCTCTTCTCCATGCATTCGTGCAAGAGCCTTGATGGTGTTCAGTGTATTGAAGAGGAAGTGCGGGTTCATCTGGCTCTCAAGGGCCTTCCGTTCGGCCTCGCTGAGTTTCTCCTGCTCCTCACGGGTGAGCTCGAGCAGCCCTGCAATTTGTTGTACCATGATGTTGAATGAGTGTTCGAGCTGGGCGAACTCCCAGATTCGGCTCTTTACCGCCTTGGTCTGCAGATTGCCCTGTTCAACCTCTCCCATGCGATAGGCAAGGTTGCGGATCGGCCTGGCGATGGAACGGGAGAACAGGAAGGACAAGCCCATTGCCAGAAGGGTTCCTACCGCCATGGTAAGGCCGAATGCATAAAGCAGTCGGTCCAGGCTCTCCTGGAAGGGTGCTGCACTGACGCTTCCCGCCAGATGCAACGTCGTGCCGTGTATCGGCGTGATGGAGACAATCGAAGTTCCTGTATGCATGGTCCTGCGTGAGTAGTCGCCTTTGAGCTGTGAAAGCGAAGGAAATTTGTCAAAGGTTCCGAAGCGTTCGGTGTGCACCAGGCTGGTAGCATAGAAGTCACGATTGTCGATCAGCAGTACATCGCCGAGCAATCGTTCGGTATTTACCAGGTTGCTGAGGGCTTCGGCATAGATGTCGATGACCAGGTATCCCAGGTTCGTACCCTCGCTGTCATAAATGCGTCTGAGGATAGAAGCAACCACCTGTCTTCCATTGTCGGCCATCCGATGGCCCCGGATGCTGATGATGCTGGCCGTCGGGGAGATGTTCGCATTCTGGCTGATGATCGAGTTCATGTCCCAGTCGTTGCCGTGATAGCGCAAGTCATAGACATCGGGGAAGGTGTGGGTGCTGATGCGCACCCTTCCGGTATTGCTGACGATGTTTGCACTTGCAAGATAGGTGTCCCCGCGCATCACGCTGAACAACAGCTGGTAGAGGTCCCGGCTGATGGTGGAGTTAGCCTCCAGCCTGTCCTCTTCCATAATGTGAACGATCAGAGGATTGGTTGAGAGCTGGTAGGCCTTATGCCGGTAGTCCTCTAAAACAGAGGATACTTTGTCAGCGTCTACGGCGACCAGATTCATAGTCTGCTCGGTGAGGTACCTCTCTTGGTTTCTTCCACCGATTAGTGCATAATAGGCGGAAAAGAGGCCGAGCGGTACGATGAGGACGATCAGAAAGTAGATGAGTAGTCTTCCGAAGAGCGTTCGCTTTCTCCAGAAGTTGGGTTTGCTGTCCATGCCTGCAGTGTATCTGCAATAGGGTGGGAGAGCAATAACTTCGACTTATAGGAATTTTTACTGCATAAACATACTGTTTTTTGTATAAAGGGTTGACAGAAATCCTAAAAGAGAGCTACAAACAAGAAACGGCCCATCGCCGTTCATTGAGGAGAGTATCGTGAACGCGTTCACCAAGCAGGTGCAGGCAATGCACCGGACAATTGAAAGGAAATGGAAGATGCAGGACTGCTCTCAGTTCTGTTTCGGCACACCTGATTCTTCGCATGCCGCTCTTTCCTTGCTTCTTGGACGCACCATCCTCCTCCCCCTCATCTCCCTCATTACCCTCCTCATTATCGTAGTAAGCCTAATTATTCTCTGACCACGGCTGCAGAGTGAGATACCTGCATGGACCGTGGACGAAGAGCCCCCAATTGAAGCCTGGGGAGCAATCGCTTATACCCAAACACCATACGAAGGAGACAAACATCACATGAATAGTACAGAAAACCGCTACACACTGGCCATCCTGGTCAACAACCACCCCGGTGTCTTGATGCGTGTCGTCTCCCTGTTCTCCCGAAGAGGCTACAACATCGACAGCTTGTCGGTCGGAGAAACGGAGAACGAGGCGGTCAGCCGCATCACCATCGTAGTCAGCGGCGACCGTCCTGTTGTCGAGCAGATCAAGAAGCAGGTGGGCAAGCTCATCGATGTCAAGCGCGTGTATGAGATGACCCAGACGCGGAGCCTGCAGCGCGAGCTGGTCATGGTCAAGGTCTCCACCAAAAGTGAAAGCCGCTCGCAGGTGGTGGAGCTTGCCCAGATCTTCAAGGCAAAGATCATCGATGTCACCGCTTCCACGGTGTCCCTTGAGATGACCGGCAGCTTGGACAAGATTCAATCCTTCCTCGATCTTATGATGCCGTACGGTATTGTTGAGATGGCCAGGACGGGTATCACGGCCCTCGAACGCGGCTCGCGGGCTCTCAGCTCGATCAGCTACAGCGAGGATGATGTCTAAACGCAACGCCCCAAGGGCGCTTACCATAACAAGGCCGGTGGGCCGAAGGAAAGGAAGCAATGAGCACAATGTATTATGATTCACAGGCAGATCTCCAAAAGCTTGATGGAAAGAAGGTTGCCATCATCGGATACGGCAGCCAAGGGCATGCACACGCATTGAACCTGCATGAGAGCGGGGTTGATGTGGTCGTCGGTTTGTACAAGGGTTCCAAGAGTTGGGCGATTGCAGAGGAAGCCGGACTTCAGGTCGCGACCGTCGAGGAGGCCAGTGCCATGGCACAGGTCATCATGCTGCTGCTCCCCGATGAGAAGCAGGCAAAGATCTACCGCGACAGCGTGGAAGCCAATCTGAGTGCAGGCAAGTATCTTGCCTTCGCCCACGGCTTCAACATCCATTTCGGGCAGATCAAGCCCCCTGCCGATGTGAACGTAATCATGATCGCTCCCAAGGGCCCGGGTCATACGGTCCGCACCCAGTTCCAGGAAGGCAAGGGGGTTCCCTCCCTGATCGCCATCCATCAGGATCCCAGCGGCGACTCACGCGACATCGCCCTCGCCTATGCAAAAGGTCTGGGTGCCGGACGTGCAGGCATTTTTGAAACCTCTTTCAAGGAAGAGACCGAGACCGACCTCTTTGGCGAACAGGCTGTGCTCTGCGGTGGTGTCACCGCCCTGATCAAGGCTGGATTCGACACCCTTGTCGAGGCAGGCTACCAACCCGAGATGGCCTACTTCGAGTGCTGTCACGAGATGAAGCTTATCGTCGACCTCATCAACCAGGGCGGTCTGTCCTACATGCGTTACTCCATCAGCGATACCGCTGAGTACGGCGATTACATCACCGGCAGCAAGATCATCACCGACGACACAAAGAAGGCGATGAAGGGAGTACTCACCGATATCCAGGAAGGTACATTCGCCCGCAACTGGCTCTTGGAGAACCAGGTCAACAGACCCTACTTCAATGCAAAGAAGCGCATTGAGAGCGAAAGCCTGTTGGAGAAGACCGGACAGAAGCTCCGCTCTTTGATGAGCTGGTTGAAGAAATAACCAATTAAAACTACGAAAACCGGGAAGGACACTATGGAAAAAGACAGAATCTACATCTTCGATACCACACTCAGAGACGGCGAACAGGCTCCTGGCTACAGCATGAACCTTGATGAGAAAATTCGCATGGCACTCCAGCTTGAGGCTCTAGGTGTGGATATCCTGGAAGCAGGATTTGCCATAGCGTCCCCCGGCGACTTTGCCAGCGTACAGGCGATCAGCAGGGAGCTGAAACACACCGTGGTCGCCTCTCTTTCCCGCGCTTTGGAGAAGGATATCGATGCCGCCTGGGAAGCTGTCAAGCTCGCCAAACGGCCCAGGATCCATACCTTTTTGGCCACCAGCGACCTGCATCTGCAGTATAAGCTGAAGATGAGCCGAGAGGACGCCCTTGCAAAAGCCAAGGCCATGGTATCGTATGCACGCAACCTTAATGACGACGTGGAGTTCTCCCTTGAGGACGCCACCCGCACCGACCTCGACTATCTGTGCAAGGTGGTGGAGGAGGTGATCAAGGCCGGAGCGAAGGTGGTCAACCTGCCCGATACGGTCGGCTATGCCACCCCCGATGACATGACCAGAATGGTCGGGACGGTGATGAACAGGGTGCCGAACATCGACAAGGCGATCATCGCCGTGCACTGCCACAACGATCTTGGTCTGGCGGTCGCCAACAGTCTCGCCGGGCTGAAAGCCGGAGCAAGGCAGGCCGAGTGCACCGTATGCGGAATCGGCGAACGGGCCGGCAATGCCGCGCTCGAAGAGTTGATCATGGGCATCCGCACACGAAGCGACGAGTATCCCTTCTCTTACAATGTGAAGACAGAAGAGATCATCCGCTCATCGCGCCTGTTGACCCAGATCACCGGTGTCAAACCGAATCCCTCGAAAGCCATCGTCGGTGCGAATGCCTTCGCCCATGAGAGCGGCATCCACCAGCACGGCATGATGGCCAACAGCCTCACCTATGAGATCATGACTCCTGAAAGCGTGGGAGTGATGAACACCAGCCTGGTGCTCGGCAAGCACAGCGGCCAGCACGCTTTTGAGAAGCGTCTTGCCGATCTGGGCTATACCCTCGGCAAGGAAGAGGCGAAAAATCTCTTTGCCGAATTCAAGAACCTCGCCGACCGCAAGAAGACCATCACCGACCGCGACCTCATCGCCTTGGTGGAGAATGCAAGCCAGAGCTCACCGGTCATCTGGGAGCTGGAGAGTTTTGTGGTCAACAGCGGCAATATGATGACCAGCACCGCCTGTGTCACGCTTCGAAAGGGTGAGAAGAAATTCCAGGAAGTGGCATGCGGCACCGGACCGGTGTATGCATCACTGAGGGCGGTGGAGAAAATCATCCGCCATCCTTTCAGCCTTGAGGATTACAGCCTGCAGGCTGTAACCGAACATCGCGATGCATTGGGCGAGGTCTTTGTGAAAATCAGCGACGGCCATGGCATCTATCGGGGAAGGGGGGTGAGCACCGACGTCATTGAAGCATCCATTCTGTCCTGCCTTGCAGCGGTGAACCGCATGCTGGATGAGACTGTTGCTGGACAGACGGGGAGCCTCAAGCCGACCACTCCTCCGAATTTCGACAACGACATGCTCAGCACTCACTCCGACAAGAAAAAGGAGAGAGGCGATGCGTAAGATAGCACTGTTTGACTCCACCCTGCGCGATGGCAGCCAGGCCGAGGGCATCAGCTTCTCCGTCGAGGATAAGCTCAAGATCGTCCAGGCCCTGGATACGCTGGGGGTCAGTTTCATCGAGGCTGGGAATCCCGGCTCGAATCCAAAGGATCTGGAATTTTTCTTCCGCTCCAAGGATTTGTCCTTGCAGCACGCCAAACTGGTTGCCTTCGGTTCTACCCGCCGAAGAAATACCAAAGCCGAGGACGATCCGAACCTGAAGAGCCTGGTTCATGCAGGCACCTCCTGTGTCGCCATCTTCGGCAAGAGCTGGGACTTCCATGTGACGGACATCATCCGCACCACACTCGAGGAGAACCTTGCGATGATCGAGGATTCAATCCGCTTCATCACCGAGAGCGGGTCCGAGGTTTTCTTCGATGCGGAGCATTACTTTGACGGCTATGTCGCTAACAAGGAGTATGCCCTCGCTTCCCTGAGGGCGGCCCTTGCAGGAGGAGCCACCACCTTGGTGTTGTGCGAGACCCGGGGGGGCATGATCCCCTCCGAAGTGAAGCGAATCACCCAGGAAACCATTGCCCTGTTCCCGAATGTCGATTTCGGCATCCACACCCACGATGATGCAGGCTGTGCTGTTGCATCGTCCATCGCCGCAGTAGAGGCGGGCGTGGTGCAGGTTCAGGGAACACTGCTGGGTTTCGGCGAGCGCTGCGGCAATGCAAACCTCGCCTCCATTGCCGGCATCCTGGGAACCAAGCTTGGCTGCGACTGTCTCTGCGGTGAAAGCCTTGAGCGGCTTACCGGCATCTGCCGCCGGGTTGCCGAGGTCGCCAATGTGCGAATTTCCGGCAATGCCCCGTTCATCGGCAAGAGCGCCTTCGCTCACAAGGGCGGCATGCATATCGACGGGGTGCAGAAGAATCCGCACTCCTTCGAGCATATCGATCCGATGGTCGTCGGCAATGAACGCAGGCTCTTGATGAGCGAGGTGGCGGGCCGTGCCCTGATGCTCAAGCGTATTGCAAGAATTGCCCCGAACCTGGACAAGGACGATCCGGTGACCGTCAGCCTGATGGATGAGCTGAAGCGTCTTGAAGCCGAGGGGTATCAGTTCGAGGGGGCGGAGAGCTCTTTTGACTTGGTGATCAGGCGGCATTTGAAGATGTATCGCCCCTATTTTACACTGGTGCACTACCAGACCATCGGCAGCAGCCCTTACGCCGACCCACAGAGCGGTGCAACCCACGCTGCGGTGGTGAAGGTAAAAGTCAAAGGGGAGAGTGCCATTACCGCCGCCGAGGGCGAAGGCCCTGTCAACGCACTCGACCGTGCCCTGCGCAAGGTGCTGGAGCAGTTCTATCCGACCCTTACGAGCGTACATCTGACCGACTACAAGGTGCGGGTGCTCGACTCAGCCGGGGCTACGGCTTCCAAGGTCAGGGTTCTCATAGAATCGACTGATGGAAAGGAGAGCTGGTCCACCATCGGGGTGAGCAAGGACATCATCGAGGCAAGCTGGTTTGCCCTCAGTGATAGTATAGAATACAAATTAATCGCAGACGGCGTTGAGCCGTCGGGCGAATGAGAGTAAGGAGAGTTCCCCTATGGGTATGACAATGACGCAGAAGATCCTGGCCCACCATGCCAATCTGGAGTCTGTACGTGCAGGCCAGTTGATCATGGCGAACCTGGACATGGTGCTTGGCAACGATATTACGGCTCCGGTGGCCATCAATGAGTTCCCGAAGTTCGGCAAGCAGACCGTATTCGACAAGGATAAGGTGGCTTTGGTTCCAGACCATTTCTCCCCGAACAAGGACATCAAGGCAGCCGAGCAGTGCAAATGCCTGCGCACTTTTGCCAACGACCATGAGATCACCAACTACTTCGACGTCGGGCAGATGGGCATCGAGCATGCCCTGCTCCCTGAGAAAGGCTTGGTTGGAGCCGGAGACCTCGTCATCGGAGCTGACAGCCACACTTGTACCTATGGAGCCCTTGGAGCTTTCTCCACCGGTGTCGGCTCGACGGATATGGCATGCGGCATGGCGACCGGCCAGGCTTGGTTCAAGGTTCCCTCCGCCCTGAAGTTCAATCTGAGCGGCAAGTTCTCCCCTTACGTATCGGGTAAGGACTTGATCCTGCACATCATCGGCATGATTGGTGTGGACGGGGCTCTGTATCAGAGCATGGAGTTTACAGGCGAAGGTGTTGCCAACTTGACCATCGACGACCGCTTCACTGTTGCCAACATGGCCATCGAAGCCGGTGCAAAGAATGGGATTTTCCCGGTGGACGAGGTCACCCTTGCTTATTTGAAGGAGCACTGCCCCAAAGATCCGGTGATCTACGAAGCCGATGCCGACGCACCCTATGAGGCGGTCTATGACATCGACCTTTCCACCATCAAGAGTACGGTCAGCTTTCCCCACCTTCCTTCGAACACCAGAACCATCGACGAGGTGGGCGAGGTGAGGATCGACCAGGTGGTCATCGGCTCATGCACCAACGGGCATATCAGCGACCTCAGGCAGGCCGCCGAGATTCTGAAAGGAAAGAAGATTGCCAAGCATGTGCGCGCCCTCATTTTCCCCGCCACCCAGAAAATCTGGAAGCAGGCTATGCATGAAGGGCTCTTCGACATTTTCGTGGACAGCGGCTGTGCCGTTTCCACTCCCACCTGCGGACCCTGCCTTGGTGGACATATGGGCATTCTGGCAGCGGGTGAGCGGGCGGTGAGCACCACCAACCGCAACTTCGTGGGAAGAATGGGACACGTGAAGAGTGAAGTCTATCTGGCAAGCCCTGCGGTGGCCGCCGCCAGCGCGATCGCCGGGTACATCGCCGACCCGAACAAGGTTATGGAGGCATAAGATGCAGGTACAAGGAACTGTTTTCAGATACGGGGACAATGTCGACACCGATGTCATCATCCCCGCCAGATATCTCAATACTTCGAATCACAAGGAACTTGCCCAGCACTGCATGGAGGATCTCGACCAGAACTTCATCAAGCAGGTGAAGAAGGGCGACATCATGGTGGCCGACAGGAACTTCGGGTGCGGCTCCAGCCGCGAGCACGCCCCGATCGCCATCAAGGAGAGCGGCATCAGCTGCGTCATCGCCCGCACCTTCGCCCGAATTTTCTACCGCAACGCGATCAACATCGGTCTTCCCATCCTGGAGTGTCCCGAAGCGTGCGACGCCATCAAGGCCGGCGATGTGGTTTCGGTGGATTTTTCTACAGGAACGATTACCAATGTGACCACCGGTTCGGTGTTCCATAGTGAGCCTTTCCCTCCGTTCATGCAGGACCTCATTGCAAACGGCGGTCTGGCCGGTTACATCGCCAACAGGGGGAAGCGGGCATGAAAAAGCATATAGCGGTGGTAAGCGGTGACGGAATCGGGCCGGATATCGTCCGGGAGGCCTTGAAGGTCCTCTTTGCCGTAGGAGCCAAATTCGGCCATACCTTCACCACGTCCTCCTATCTTGCAGGTGGAGCCGCACTCGATGCAGTGGGCATTCCTCTGCCCGAGGAGACGTTGGATGGGTGCAGAAACAGTGACAGCGTACTGCTTGGTGCCGTAGGCGGGCCGAAGTGGGACACTCTTGCAAGCAACCTCAGACCGGAGAAGGCGCTGCTGGGGCTGCGCGGCGGCTTGGGGTTGTTCTGCAACCTGCGTCCTGCAATCCTGTACAAGCAACTGAGTGATGCATGCCCTCTGAAAGCTGAGATCATCGGCGAGGGACTGGATTTGATGGTGGTGCGCGAACTTACCGGAGGCATCTACTTCGGTGAACGCGGCCGAACCGATGACGCCGCCTTCGACACCATGGCCTATACGGTCGGTGAAATCGAACGCATCGTGCGCAAGGCTTTCGAGATAGCACAGAAGCGTTCCAAGCGCCTTTGCAGTGTGGACAAGGCAAACATCCTCAATACCAGCCAGCTGTGGCGCGAGGTTGTGAAGCGGGTCCAGGGTGACTATCCCGATGTCGAGGTGAGCCACCTCTATGTGGACAACGCTGCAATGCAGCTTGTGCGCAATCCCAGGCAGTTCGATGTGATCGTGACCGAGAACATGTTCGGTGACATTCTCAGCGATGAGGCGAGCCAGATCACCGGCTCGATCGGTATGCTTCCCTCGGCCTCCTTGAGAGAGGACAGCTATGGCATGTATGAGCCGATTCACGGCAGTGCACCCGATATCGCAGGAAAGGACCTTGCCAACCCCATTGCCACCATTTTGTCGGTGGCGATGATGCTTCGGTACAGTTTCGGCCTGCAAGCCGAGGCTGATTGCATCGAGAGTGCTGTCTCAAAGGTGCTGGATAACGGCTATCGTACCGCCGACATCCATACACCGGGTATGAAGAAAATTGGTACGAACGATATGGGTTCGTTGATCGCCCAGTCCCTGTAAACGGGGGAGGAAGAGGATGGACAATACAAAGCAGCGTTCAGCACAGATGACCGAGGGAGCCCAAAGAAGCCCCCACCGGTCGTTGATGAAGGCCTTGGGATGGACCGACAGGGAAATCCATATGCCGATCATCGGCATCGTAAACGGGGCGAATGACATCATTCCCGGCCACATTCATCTCAACAGGATTGTGGAGGCGGTCAAGGCAGGGGTGCGTCAGGCAGGGGGGAACCCCGTCTCGTTCCCTGTCATCGGTGTCTGTGACGGCATAGCGATGGGGCATACAGGCATGAAGTACTCGCTTGCAAGCCGCGAGGTCATCGCCGACTCCATCGAGATCATGGCAACCGCCCATCCGTTCGATGCTTTGGTGTTCGTTCCCAACTGTGACAAGATCGTACCCGGTATGCTGATGGCTGCAGCCCGGATCAACATTCCCTCGATCTTTATCTCCGGCGGTCCTATGCTCGCCGGAAAAATTCCCGGCGATAGCAGCTGCGGCACCAGTCTTTCGGTGATGTTCGAGAAGGTAGGCACCCATGCAGCAGGCCTGCTCAGTGATGAACAGCTGCTCGCCTATGAGGACAATGCATGCCCCACCTGTGGTTCTTGCAGCGGTATGTTTACCGCAAACAGCATGAACTGCCTGACCGAGGCCATCGGAATGGGGCTTCCCGGCAATGGGACGGTCCCCGCTGTATACAGCGCCCGTGACCGGTTGGCCAAGGAGGCGGGGTATCAAGTCATGGAACTGCTGAAGAACAATGTTCGTCCGCTTGATATTATGACAGAAAAGGCGTTTGCCAATGCCCTGGCGGTAGATATGGCCCTCGGGTGCAGCACCAACACGATGCTTCACCTGCCAGCCATCGCCCATGAGGCGGGTGTGGACCTGGATATCTTCATGGCCAATGACATCAGCGCCAAGGTTCCGAATCTCTGCCATCTCGCCCCTGCAGGCGAACATCACATCGAGGATCTCTATGCAGCCGGAGGTGTGCTTGCCGTAATGCATGAGCTTGGCAAGGCCGGTCTGCTAGATCCTTCGCTTCCCACCGTCAGCGGCAAGAGCATCGGTGAGTTGTATGAACAGGCACACGTGTATGACCACGAGGTGATTCGTCCAATCGAGCAGCCGTTCTCCCCCATGGGAGGCATTGCCGTTCTGAGAGGAAACCTGGCACCCGACGGGGCCGTGGTCAAGCGCAGCGCCGTGGATGGGAAAATGCTGGTGCATGAAGGTCCCGCCAGGGTCTTCGAAAGTGAAGAGGCCTCGATCGAGGCGATTTTCAGCGGGAGGATCAAGGCCGGCGATGTCATCGTCATCCGCTATGAAGGTCCCAAGGGAGGGCCCGGCATGCGTGAGATGCTCAGCCCGACCAGTGCAATCGCCGGCATGGGCTTGGACAAGGATGTAGCCCTGCTCACCGATGGCCGGTTCAGCGGAGCCACCCGCGGAGCTTCCATAGGCCATGTAAGCCCGGAAGCCGCTGAAGGCGGTCCGATAGGATTGGTTGAGGAAGGAGACAGGATCAGGATAGACATTCACAAGGGAACGTTGGATGTGTTGGTTGATGAACAAGTGCTCGCCGAGCGCAGAAAGCATTGGGTCTGCAAGGAGAGTGAAATCCAGACCGGATACTTGGCCCGGTATGCCAAGCAGGTCAGCAGTGCGTCAACCGGAGCGATTTTCAGAACATAAGGAGTACCTACCATGCAGATGACAGGAGCCCAGATCATCATCGAGTGTTTGGTTGAACAGGGAGTGGATACCGTGTTTGGTTTTCCCGGCGGAGCCGTGCTTCCCCTCTACGATGCCCTCTTCCAGAACCAGAGGCGTATACGCCATATTTTGACGAGTCATGAGCAAGGTGCCAGCCATGCAGCCGATGGGTATGCCCGCAGTACCGGAAAGGTCGGTGTGTGCATTGCAACCAGCGGGCCGGGAGCAACCAATTTGGTGACCGGCATTGCAACCGCCTACATGGACAGCGTCCCTATGGTGGCGATTACCGGAAACGTGACCACCCAGCTGTTGGGCAAGGACAGCTTCCAGGAAGTTGATATCACCGGCATCACCATGCCGATCACCAAGCACAACTTCATCGTCAAGGATGTTGCAGACCTGGCAAAGACGATACGCAGGGCCTTCCAGATCGCCCAGGAGGGTCGCCCTGGTCCGGTCTTGATCGATGTCCCCAAGGATATTACGGTTCATACCGCTGACTTTGTCCCCGAGGTTCCCCGGAAACTTGCTCCCAGAACTGAACGACTCAGTGAGAAGAGCATGGAAACAGCCCTCGATTTGATCCAGCATGCACAAAGGCCGATGTGCTATGTCGGTGGTGGAGTCATCAGGGCGAAAGCCAGTGACGATTTGACACAATTCTTGGAGAACATAGACAGCCCTGCCTGTACTTCGTTGATGGGGTGTGGAGCGGTGAACTCCTACAGCCCACGCTTCACGGGTCTGGTGGGTATGCACGGGACGAAAGTCTCGAATATGTGTGTCTCCGCCTGCGACCTCTTGGTGGTAATCGGGGCACGCTTCAGCGACCGTGTGGTCAGCAAGGCCAGTGCCTTCGCGAAGAATGCAAAGATCATCCACATCGATGTCGACCCGGCGGAAATCGACAAGAACATCAAGACCTACTGTCATGTGGTCGGCGACTTGAAGGTTGTGCTGGAGGAGCTGAACAAGCGTATTGCAAAGCCGATGGTCCACAAGGAATGGATGGATCAGGTAGCTGAATTCAAGAAGCGGTATCCCATCCGTGTGGACAGCGAGAGTGCACGCAGCAAGGAGATTCTGAAAGCACTGCAATCGGTTCTGCCTCCCAACTTCTTCGTGGTCACCGAAGTCGGTCAACATCAGATGTGGGCCGCCCAATTTCTCAAGCATGTGCAACCCGGTCACTTCCTTACCAGTGGAGGCCTCGGCACGATGGGGTATGGGACAGGGGCTTCAATAGGGGCGCAGGTGGGTAATCCTGAAAGCCGGGTGGTCAATGTAGCGGGGGATGGGTCGTTCAGAATGAATTGCAATGAGCTTGCGACCATCGCTCGCTACCGTCTGCCGGTGATCATCCTCTTGATGAACAACCACACTCTGGGTATGGTCAGACAGTGGCAGACGCTGTTCTTCGACAAGCACTACAGTGAAACCACCTTGGATACCGACATCGATTGGGTGACCCTTGCCTCGGCCTTCGGCGTCAAGGGCATGCGTATTCGGAGGGAGGACGACCCCAAGCCGATTCTCCAGGCCGCTTTGGAACTGGGAGAGGCTGTGGTCATCGACTGTGAGATCCCTGTGGATGACAAGGTCTATCCGATGGTTGCCCCCGGGGCCTCCATCGAGGATATGCTCGGCGTACAGGAAGTGGATGAATATTGATACAGATAGTGCATGAAATCGAGTAGTGAGACCGAGAGGGCTGCACAGATGCTCTGCATCGTCGGCAGCCTTGGAGTCCTTTTTCCCGATTCAATGTAATAGAGCTGGCTTCGCGAGAGGTCGGCTTTTTCTATGAGCTCTTCCTGGGTCATGTTTTGTGCAAGTCTTAGGGCCTTTATGGCTTGTCCAATCGGTAACTGTTCCATGCACATAGTCTGAAACCAAAAAAAAGTGAATGTCTGATATTTGTCAATTTAGTCGCTGTTGGTAAAGGATGTTTACTCAAGGAAAGGGCCATGCAACAGATGCTCCATGATTAGATCTCGATTGAGCAATCAGTTAGCCAAGTATCGCTTAAAGCATGCAATCAGTGAATTCGGGTATGAAATTTCCACATTCCCGTCATCCAATGCTATACTGGGTGCAGTACTGAATGAAGGAGGTCACTAATGGAAGATGCCATGAGAGAACTTTCGGCCCAAGAGTTGGGTGCCTTATGCTCCAACCTGCAGAAAGCTTGTTCCAAGCAGATGAGGAGTGAAGAGGCTGCCTTGTTCGGCGAGCTTGCGTCCTTTTACGATCAGAGGCGGGAGGCCTTGCCCAAGGCTGAATATCGAATGCTGTTGCAGCTAATCAATGATGATTTGGGTCGAGCCTACGCCGAGGCGAACGAACAAGCTTCAGCTGTAAAGGATCGTGGAGCCCTCAGGGCTTTGGTTTGGGGTGAAAAGGTCACCAAGCTGCTGAAGAGCTTGTTGGTCCGCTATGAGAAACAGCAAGCCGGCCTTCTGGAGAATACCAAGGTCTGGGTGTGTGAAATCTGCGGTTTTGTCTATGTTGGTGAACAACCTCCCGAGATTTGCCCCATCTGCAAGGTCCCGAGCTTTAAAATCCACGCTGTTCAGAAGGAGGCCGTCTGATGCATGCTGCAAGAAATATAGCACTCTGTACCAAGGATTGTGTCTGTCTGTTCATCTGCCCCACCGGTGCTACCGATACAGAGAACGGCCAAATCGACTTCTCCAAGTGTATTGACGGATGCCGCCTGTGTGTGGATGCCTGCCCCAGCCATGCCCTCTATCTGGTTCCCGGCACCTATCCTCAACCCCAGCCTAAGACGGAGCCTGTGAAGACAGCCCTGCTGGATCTCGCCAAGAGCAAGGCGGACCAGATGGCCCTTGCCGATCAGTTGGCCCAAGAGAGTGAAGACCCTGTCTTCCGTCAACTCTGCAAGACTGTCGCCATGAGCAATAGAATTCTGGCAGAGGATTGCTATCGGGAAGCAGGGTACATCCTACCCCAAAGCAATGCAGTACGACAGTTGCTCAAAGAGCTTGTACAGAAGCATGAAGGAGATGACGCTTTTCCCAGGGATGCTGTTGAGGCCTTGCTGGCCAAGCTGTAGGCAATACCCCCGAAGCGTTCAGTTTCGGGGTTTTTTTTCTGTCAGGTAGAGGATGAAAATTCCCAGTGAACCTATCAAGGCGCCGAGTCCTGTGGAAATCCACAGCAGGTTCATCGAGTGCGCCTCGATGATCGAGCCTCCGATGATCGGGGCCACCGCATGCCCTGTTCCCATAATGATGGGGAGAATCGCAGAGAAACGCGACCTGTGACTGATCGGGGTGTTGTTTGCAACGTAGAAGTGCTCGTTGGTGGCGTTGATGATCTCCCCGGTGGTAAAGATGACCGTCAGGGCAAGGAATGCAATCGGGCTGACGGCAAACGCGAAAAGAGAGAAGCCTACGGCATACAAGAGCCCGCTTGCTGTAATATTTGCGAGAGGGTGGAAACGCCTGAGCTTGGAGACGATGATTGGATTGCCCAGGACCACCACAATTCCGTTGAGGGCCATCATTCTCCCATACAATGCCGCTCCATCCTGGCCGAACAGCTTGGTGGTCAACAGGGGGAGGGCGAAGAGGGTTTGGCTGTAGGCGTAGCTGAAGAAGGTGACCGAGAGTGCGAAGAACAGCAGCCGGGGGCGGGTGAACAAAGCCTTGAGTATGCCCCCTTCCTCGCCCTTCTCCGTGGTCTTCCACCGTTTGCTCTCCTCGATGGTCTCCTTGGATGGCTTGCTCTCCTTGATTTTAATCATCACCAAGAGAGTGGCGAAGGCTCCTGCGATGGCATTGCCGAAGAATATCCAGCTTGGGTAGGTGTAGAAAAGGTAGCCGGCGATGACCGGACCGATGGCAAAGCCGACGTTGTGGCCGAGATAAATCAGACTGAACGAGACTTGGCGGTTTTCCATGGTGGTGAGGTCGGTTTTCATCGCTTCCCGTGCCGGGTCGACCATGCCGTCAAAGAAGAGGGCCAGCAGGACCAGGTAGGGGATTATCGGTTTTCCTTCAAAAAAGCCGGCCAGCACGAAGCAGAGATCCATCATCAGTTGGAAGATTACCAATACTGGTTTCCGTCCGATGGTATCGGCGAGCTTGCTGCCGATCATGGAGCCGGGGACGTACAGTATGGATGCAAAGGTCATGTAGGTGCCGGCCTGAAGGGCGGTGTAACCAAGACGTCGGGTGAGATAAAGCGCCAAAAATGGATAGACGAAAATGCCCACTGCATTGATGACGGTGGAGAAAAAGAGTACGTAGATGGGCTGGGGGAGACCGCGATAGATACTCAGGCTCGATTTCATAGGACTGCCTCTATGGCAAGCGCCAGCCCATCCTCATTATTGCTTCTTGTCACTGCGATGGCATGATCTTTCACTGCCTGGGGTGCATTGCCCATCGCCACCGAGTAGCCGCTTGCACGGAACATTCCGATGTCGTTGTAGAAATCACCGACGGCCATGACCGTACTCGCATCGATGGAGTACGCGTTGCACAACGACCGAACGGCATGGCCCTTGTCGACTCCCCTTGCCAGAATCTCGATATACTTCGGCGACGAGTTGAGGATGTTCAGTGAAGAACCAAAGGCCTGCTGCAACCCAGGCTGGACGCTTGCTACATAGGCAGGGTCGTGGTGCATGCACAGTACCTTGAAAGGCCTCTCCCCCGGATGAAATGCACAAGATAGTTCGCTGAAAGGAACAATTCGCCCTTCAGTCCGGGAAGCCTCGACTTCTATATCGTACCAAGGGCTTCTCGCTTTGGTGTACCAGCTTTCATTGGTGAAGACAAAGGCCTCCAGCTCGGTATGACGGACAGCTTCCAATACTTCGAGGGCCTGCTCAAGTCGAATCGGGTGTGCTTCCAGTTCATTGCCGTCCTCATCGAGGGCCAATGAGCCGTTGAAACAACCCAACGGCCCTTGGATGCCGATTTCTTGCTGCAGGATGGCAAGGCTTGAGGCGATGCGTCCACTGACCAGGGCGACGATGATGCCTTTGCGTCGGGCTCTCCTCAAAGTCTCCTTGGTGCGCTCGGTGATCTGATGCCGGCTGTCCAGCAGGGTACCATCGATATCGGTACAGATGAGTTTGCATTCAAACATGCAAGCATAGTAGTACAAGCTCCAAAGCTTGTACAGCCGGCCGATGTTGGTATTTAGCAGTAACAGCTTGAGTACACAATTGATAATTGTGTTGTTTCTTGCACCTTTTCAGATGTACGATACATACCATGAGAGTTGTGATACTTTTTGTATTAATTCTATGCTGATCGGAGGGAGGGGTTCATGTTTATAGAAGACTATAGAGCTGGTGCGTACGAAACACAGACTGGGTTTAAATCCTTCATTCCGAGTCCAATAAATAGCTCATGGGAGTGGCGAAATACCAGAATCAACACATTATTGGAAAAAGCCAATATGGAACTGGGGAGTCTCAATGCATATGCTGAATTGATACCGAATATTGATATCTACATTCGCATGCATATTCATGTAGAAGCAAACAAATCCAGCAAAATCGAAGGGACTAAAACAACGATTGAAGAAGATATGCTTCCTCTCATGGAAGTAGATCCTGAAAAACGCGATGATGTACAGGAAGTACAGAATTATATTGCTGCTTTGCAGTATGGGGTGGAACGAATAACAAAAGATGGGTTTCCCGTTAGTTCACGATTGATCCGTGAAATTCATCGATGTCTTATGAATGGTGTTCGTGGTGAATTCAAGACGCCGGGCGAGTTTAGATTGAGCCAGAATTGGATTGGGGGATCCATGCCGTCCAAGGCGTCATATGTACCTCCTGCACATATACATATACCTCAATTGATGTCTGATTTGGAGCAATTCATCCATAATGACTCAATTGATGTGCCAATGTTGGTCAAAGCGGCATTGGTTCATTATCAATTTGAAAGCATTCATCCCTTTTTGGATGGTAATGGCCGTACTGGGAGAATTCTTATTCCGTTGATGCTTTTACATGAAGGCCTGCTTAAAAAACCATGCTTCTATATATCTGAATATTTTGATTTGCATCGTACCGAGTACTATGATGCACTCAATCGTGTTCGCACACATAATGATTTACTTGGTTGGTTGCTTTTCTTTTTGGAAGCTTCCGTCTCAACAGCTGAGGAAGCTCGGAAGAAATTCAGCAATGCTGTTGCTTTCGTAGGAGAGACTTCCAGGATTGCAAGACAACTATCTGGAAAGACCGATAATCTCATGCGGGTTCTTGATGTTTTTTTCGAGAAACCTGTACAGACAGCGATTCAGCTTGCCAGTACGCTTGAGTTGAGTACCCAGACTGTAAACCGAGCTTTGAATCAGCTCATTCAGGAAAATCTCATTGAGGAGAAGACTGGAAACGCAAGGAATCGTGTATTTGTATGTAAGGGATATCTTGATATCTTCCAGGCGTAGGAGAGCCATATTGGCGCTCCATAATTCCATAATCCGTACATTTTGGAATTATAAAGTTTCTTAATTCCATAATCTCGAGATTTTGGAATTATGGAATCCCATACATCCATAATCTCAGGACTATGGAACTATAGCCAATACACACAAGTACTTTGAGCTAAAGCTAGGTAGTATTACTCTAAGCTAAGATTGTAGAACATGGACAGCATACGCTTGCAAGAGCACGAGGGACCTCGAGTATTCGAAGTCCCTCGTCCATTGGTTTACGCTTCTGTATACGCCCTTCCATAGAAGGAGTCGAGGTACAGTTGCTTGATCTCGCTGATCAGGGGGTAGCGGGGATTGGTACCTGTGCATTGGTCGTCGAATGCCTTGACGGCAAGTTCGTCGACCACTGCAAGGAAATCCTCTTCCTTGACGCCCCACTCCTTGATGGAGGAGGGGATGTCCAGCTCCTTCTTCAGCTTCTCGATGCCTGCTACCAGGGCCTCTACCCTCATCGCCTGCGTGTCGCTTAGGTTGGTTTGGATATACGGCGTGTTCTGCTGGTCGTTGACAGCCATGGCGATGTAATCGGCCGCCCTGGCGTACCTGCTCACCGCCGAGGGGTACTCGTACTGCGGGAAGGCCGCCTGCTTGGTCGGGTTGTCGGTGGCGTTGTAGCGGATGACGTTGCACAAGAGCAGGGCGTTGGCCATGCCATGTGGTACATGGAACTGTGCTCCCAGCTTGTGGGCCATGGAGTGGCAGACTCCCAGAAAGGCGTTGGAGAATGCCATGCCTGCGATGGTCGAGGCGTTGTGCACCTTCTCCCTGGCCTTCTTGTCATCACCGTTGCGATAGGCCTGCGGCAGGTACTTGAAGATCATGCGTGCAGCCTCAAGGCTCAGTCCGTTGGTGTAGTCGGTCGACATGCTGGAGGCAAGGGCCTCCAGGGCATGGGTCAGGACATCCAGACCGCAGCTTGCCGTCAGGCCCTTGGGCTGGCCCATGGCCAGTTCACTGTCGACGATGGCCATGCTCGGGGTGAGGGCATAGTCGGCGATGGCCCACTTCATACCGGTTTTTTCATCGGTGATGATGGCAAACGGAGTGACCTCGCTGCCGGTTCCGCTGGTGGTGGGGATGCAGATAAGCTCTGCCTTCTTTCCCATGTCGGGGAAGGCGTAGATGCGTTTCTGGATATCCATGAACCTGAGGGCGAGGCCTTCGAACTTCACCTCCGGATGCTCATAGAGCAGCCACATGATCTTTGCTGCATCCATCGGGGATCCTCCGCCCAGGCCGATGAGCACATCGGGCTTGAAGGCGTTGATGAGCTTCATCCCCTCGGTGATCGTTGCCAGGGTCGGGTCGGGTTTGACTTGGTGGAAGGTCTCGGTCTCGATGCCCAGGCTGTCCAAGGTATCGGTGATTTTCTCGACCATCCCGCTGGAGAAGAGGAAGGAGTCGGTGATGATGAAAGCGCGCTTCTTGCCCTTCAGTTCGCCCAGTGCAATGGGCAGCGAGCCGTACTTGAAGTAGATTTTGGGAGGCAGTTTGAACCAGAGCATGTTTTCTCTCCTTGCAGCTTCGGTCTTGATGTTCAACAGGTGCTTGGGCCCTACGTTCTCGCTGATGGAGTTGTTGCCCCAGCTGCCGCAGCCCAAGGTCAAGGAAGGTTCAAGGCGGAAGTTGTAGATATCGCCGATTGCACCTTGGCTGGCGGGCATGTTCACCAAGATTCTGCTGGTCTTAACGGTCTTACTGAAGGTTTCCACTTTTTCGGTCTCTGTCTCGTCGATGTACAGGACACTGGTATGGCCGAAGCCCCCCAGGGCGACCAGCTTGGCCGCCTTGTTGGTTCCGTCACCGAAGTTGTCGCATGTGTACATCGCCAATACCGGGCTGAGTTTTTCGTGGGCGAACGGTTCGGCCTCCTCGATCGATTCGACCTCTCCGATAAGGACCTTTGTGGATGCAGGTACCGAAAACCCCGCAAGTTCAGCGACTTTTGCGGCACTTTGGCCGACTATGGCCGGATTTACGGTCTTGCGCTTGGGGTCGATGATCACCTTGCGAAGCAGGTCGGCCTGTTCGGTGCAAAGAAAATAAGCCCCGCGGTTTTGGAACTCTTCCTTCATTGCATCATAGATGTCCTTATGGCAGATCACAGCCTGCTCGGAAGCGCAGACAACCCCGTTGTCGAAGGTCTTGGACATGAGAATGGAACTTACCGCCATCTTGATGTCGGCGCTCTTGTCCACCAGGGCCGGGGTGTTGCCGGGTCCGACTCCGATGGCCGGAATGCCGGAAGAGTAGGCGCTTTTCACCATGGAAGGACCTCCGGTTGCAAGAATGAGGTTTACCAGGGGATTGCGCATCAAGTAATCGGTTTTCTGGATGGAAGGTTCGTCGATCCAGGCGATGATGTCCTCGGGGGCTCCAGCCTTCACAGCCGCCTCGAGGATGATGCGGGCTGCAAGGCAGGTGCACTCCTTGGCTCTGGGATGGGGGCTGAAGATGATGGCATTGCGGGTCTTCAGGCTTATGAGACTCTTGAAGATGGCGGTGCTGGTCGGGTTGGTGGTGGGTATGATGCCGCAGATGACTCCCTTGGGCTCGGCGATTTTCTTGATGCCGAAGCCTGCATCGGTCTCGATTACCCCGCAGGTTTTCTCGTCCTTGTACTTATGGAAGATGTACTCGGCTGCAAAGTGGTTCTTGATGACCTTGTCCTCGACAATGCCCATGCCGGTCTCTCTGACGGCCATGGCTGCGAGCTTGATGCGCTCGTCGTTTGCTGCTATGGCAGCTGCCCTGAATATGGTGTCAACCTGCTCTTGGGTATAGGTTGAGAATTTGATTTGCGCTCGTTTAACCCGTTCAATAAGGGCCTGCAGCTGCTCCTGTCCTGCAAAGAGCTCTGTGACTTGTGTTTCTGCCATGGTGCACTCCTTAGATGGTCTTGATGGTTTAAATGTATAAAAATATATCTATTAGGGTCAAGAGTATTTAAAACATTCATGGAAGAAAAATAGAAAAAGAAATGCACTCAATTGCTTATGAATGCATTTAAAAGTAGTGTAATTGGAAATTGCTGTTTAATAATATTCTAAAAGTAAAAATAAAAGTGATTTATGTAATATTATAAGAAGAATTTGCTACTTAATGACAATACCGACACAAGCACGGCTCCTGCAATGAAGAGGCCTGTGTTGATTCCTCTCTTTTGCTTGCCCGGTATGTTTGGCGCTGTCTCTGCACGTGCAACCCGTAAAAGCGTCTGGTCCACGCGCTCGGTCAAGCTTCCCTTGGTCGAGCGGAAGGATGTGGAGAGAAGACCGAAGTAGGAGAGAGTGAGTAAAAGGATTGCTCCGCCTTTTCCCTTGAGCTTGGGGTTGCTGGCCACCAGGCACTGGCTGGCTGCAAGCAGGCTCATCAGGCGCAGGGCTTTGCCCAGGGCGAGGATGAGCGAGCCTTCTGTGAAGGCTGCCGAACCAAGGGAGAGGAGTACCTTTCCGTTGGGTTCGAACAAGCTGAGTAGAATCAGCGAAAGAAGGAGCATCAGAGGGGGCAGCAGGCGCAGCCTCCTGCCGCTTATGATCTGCAGGAAGTACATAAGGGCGGTAACCAATGCCAAGACCAGCAAGCCTTCGGCTGTGATGATGGCAATGATGCAGAGCAGGCTTGCAAAGGCAACCGCGGGATAGTGTTTTGCTTCCTCGGTAAGGGGAATGGAGAGTTCAAGTGTCTCTTCAACGAATGCTTTGGGCAGGGTTCCTTTCTGCAGGTAGAGTTCTGCAAGAAGTCCGAGGACAAGGCTTGAAACCACGCCGAGGGTGAGCATGAGCGGGGCTGCGATCCAGATGGAAGGGCCGTATGCGACCAGAGAGGCGACCTGAAGCTGGGCGAGGTTGCTGACAAAAGCTCCGGCTATGCTGCAGCCGATCAGCGATACCTTCCCTCCAAGCGCTGTTTTCAGTGCTTTCATGGCCAAGCCGCTGGATACGGTGCCTGCAAGGGAGATGAAGAAGAGGTAGGAGAACAGCGTGCCTGAGACCATTCCTTGTCCGATGGCCTTGAGCAGCAGCACGATGCTGTAGGCCTTCAGGCTGAAGGTGTTAAGAATGAGGAGAAGCGGAAGGTTTGCAAGTCCGAGCCTGAGGAAAGGAAGGGGCTTGGGGATGAGGTACTCCAGGGTGGAGAGCAGCAGTGTGACTGCAGCGACAAAGGCGATTTTCCGTTCAGTTCGTGACATCGTCCACCTCCATGTCTCCTTCACTCTCTCCGACGATGGTCAGCAGGATTTGGTTGGGCAGGCAGGCGATCCAGCTTCTTGCACTGAAGATGGGCCGTTGTTGGGTGCAGCTTTTGGTGGGACAGGCTGAATCGTGGATGTGGGCTCTGCCGTCCTCGATGATGATGTGCGTATCGCCAAGCGGTCCTTGTACGTGGATCTCCCTGTCGGTTGCAAGTGCGTAGCGGTAGGTGCCGTCGTGCGTCTGTACCTGCAGATAGCCGCTGCCGGAACTGAGGGTATTGCCGCTGATCCATAGGATGGCGGCAATCGCAAGGCCGAGTATGACTATATCGGTGAGCAGCGTGACAGGCGGACGTTTCATGGCATGCAGTGTAACGCGGAGGGGTGGGGGCTTTCAATATGAACGTGAACCCAGTATTTCTTCATTCTCATGAGTGACCGGTGAAGTATGTGGATTGTCGGAGTTTAATTTGACAGTTGGTTCACACTATGCGTATTATGATTAGGCATTGTGAAGATATTGTGTAGTAATGTGTTGACTGACCACAAACGCTTGTCAAGCGAACGAAGGTATGGTGATGTGATTTATGAAAGTGATTTATGTTGTTGATGGCAATCTTGAGGATCGGGAAGGGATCAAGCAGTACCTTGAATTGTCCGGTTATGAGGTGCAGGCGTACGAGGACCTGCACGGGGTGCAGATGGCTATTTCACGCCAGGCTCCCGACTTGTTGTTGTTGGAGGTTCAGTTGCCCGATGGCGATGGCTTTAACTTTTTAAAGAAGTTGAAGCAGTCATACTCCTTTCCGGTGATTTTTGTGACGGGACGGGTGGCTGAGAGCGACAGGATTCTGGGCTTCGAATTGGGTTCGGACGACTATGTCTGCAAGCCGTTCAGTTCGAAGGAGCTTGTGCTCAGGGTGCATGCCCTGTTTCGAAGGATCGATGTCAGCGTCTCTGCGTTCCGCAGTGGTTCGACCTGGACGCTTGGCAATTCGGTTCTGCAGCTTGATGAGGTGTCGCACATGTTCAGTGTCGATGGAAGGCAGGTTCCCCTTACTGCTGCAGAGTGGAGGATTATGAGTTATTTGGTGAGCAACAGTGGAATTCTCATCACCCGGTCCCAGATTCTGGAGCACTGCTTCGACTATAGCTTCGAGTCGTACGATCGAATCGTCGATACCCATGTGAAGAACATGCGGGCGAAAATGGGGCCGCTTGGTTCGCAGTGGATCGAGACGGTGCGCGGGTATGGATACCGGTTCGCCGGCAAGAGTACTTCCGGCAAGCCGGGAAGTGAAGGTCAGGATTAAGCTATGGCAGACCAAAAACAAGAGATCAAAGAGCTTATTTATATCGTTGAGGATCACGAGGTGATACGTGAGGGGGTGCGCCAGTACCTGGAGCTCTCCGGCTATGCCGTTCGTGGGTTTGCCAATCTGAAGAGCGCCCGTGAGGCGTTTGCAGCCCAAGTCCCTTCCTTGTTGATTCAGGATGTGATGCTGCCCGACGGCGATGGCTTTGCGTTTGTGAAGCAGCTGAAGGAGAAAACCGATTGTCCGGTGATCTTCATGACAGCCCGCACCGAGGAGAGCGACCGCATCCTGGGTTTTGAGCTTGGCGCCGATGACTACATTTCCAAGCCATTCTCGCCCAAGGAGTTGGTGCTGAGAGTCCAGGCGGTGCTGCGAAGGTACCGAAACGGCAGCTACGAACCCAGTGACGGCCTGCTCTATGTAGGGGAACACTGGATGCGTTTCGATGAGCAGGATCACCGCTTGGAGGTGGATGACAATCTGGTCATTCTCACTGCAGCGGAGTGGAGGATTCTCTCCCATTTGATTCAGAATTCCCATCACTTGGTTTCGCGCTCCCAGATTCTGGAGGAGTGTTTTGATTATTCGGTTGAATCGTATGAGCGGGTGGTGGACACCCATATCAAGAACATCCGCTCCAAGCTCGGCGACGGGCCTTGGATCGAGACGGTGCGCGGCTATGGCTACCGCTTCATCGGTCATGAGAGAGAAAGAGCAGAGGTATGAGAAAGCAATTTGTACGACTATTCCTAAGTTTTGTGTTGGTGCTTGCCGTTGTGTTGGGCATCCAGGGGATCGTCGTGTTTGCAAGCCTGCAAAATCAACGTGCTTCCTGGACCGAGTCGGTGTTTCAGGAGTATTTGGATACCTTCACTGCCAATCTGAAGGCCGGGCTCTCCAGCACGCCTTCCTCGTTCTTCGCCATCGAGCAGTTGCTGCTTGTTTCAGCCGATGACCGCGTCAGCGGTTTGTATATCCGTAATCCCGATGGAACGGTAGCCGTTGCCTATGGGAATACCAGCAGCGGTAATTCGCTTCCCATCCCAAGGCCGAGACCCTCTGAGGGGCCGATGACGACGATGCACCACGATCTCCCAATGGCTGAGGAGGCGATAGGTGATCAGGGTTTCACCTCTTCTGAGATGCACAGTGATGTGTATGTGGTAAAGATTTTGCAATCGGGTTCGGTGACTTCGCTCATGGTGAGCAAGCAGAGTGAGCGGCAGAAGCAGACGGTTTTACTTCCGCCTCAGGTAAAGGCCAACGATATTGCAGGCAGTCTGGTGATCATGTACAACAATGAGGTGCTGGGGATGGTCGACGTGCTGACGTACACTCCCTTTACCTATAAGAATACGGGCAGGCTGTTCAAGGGCTTGCTCTACCCCTTCCTGTGGGCGATGCCGTTCGCCTTCATTATTGCTCTTTTGATGGCTGCCTCGGTATCCAGACGCAGCCAGCGCTATACCAGCGGTATCCAAGCAGCGCTTCAGCATCTCTCCAGCGGGGAGAACGGTGTCGAGCTTCCTTCCACCAAGATTGATGAGCAGAAGGTGATCAATGCTTCCATTCAACAGTTGGATGAGAACTTGTTACTCAACAAGGTGAGCAGGCAGGCATGGCTTAGAAGCATCAGTCATGATCTCAATACCCCGGTTGCCAGCATGAAGCTCTTGCTTGATGGGATGTCCGACGGGGTGTTCCCTGTTACTGAACAGATGCTTAGAAACCTGAAGAGGGAGAACGATACGCTCTCCGATCGTATTGCCTTGGTTTCCCTGTATGCAAATCTACAAAGTCCCGACACAAAAGCCACACAATCGGAGCTTGATGTCGCTTCGTTCATCCAACAGGTATTCGATGCGTTCTCCGACGAGCAGAAGGACCGCATCTATATTGATGCCGATGATGCCCGGCTGATAGCCGACCAGAAACTCCTTTCCTATGCTTGCAAGGCTCTTTTGTCAAATGCCTTGCAAGCAAGCGATGAGTCGGTGGGGTGGGCGATCGGGGAGAACTGCATGACCTTCACCAATACGGGACATTTGGCTGAGGGCATCGATTTCTTCGAGCCCTGGACGAAGGGCGACAGCAGCCGCGGGACTGCAGGAAGCGGTCTGGGACTTCCAATCGTCAAGCAGGTGATGCGCCTGCATCAGGGGACGGCAATCATAGAAGAGCGTGAGGGCAATGTGATTGTCAGCCTCAGATGGTGAGGCTCATGATAACTTTGCCGGAGAAATCAAGGATTGTGAAGGTTCGGTCTTCCAATATACAATAGGAAGCAGGATAGCCGCCCTTTGGTATGGCCACAGAACCTGGATTGATGAAGACCAATCCATCCTTTTCTTCTGCTACGGGAATATGGGTGTGTCCGCTTACGACAACAGTCCCTGAAGAGAGTGGTGGAAGCGGCTTATGCCCATGGTGTAGGTAGATCATTCTCCCTCCAAGCTGCTCAAGGTACATGATTGCGCTGTCAGCAAGTACGGGGAATTCCAGGACCATTTGGTCCACCTCGGCTTCACAATTACCTTTTACACAAATTAACGATTCTTTCAAACTATTTTGTAGCCTACTCGTTTCTTTTGGGTTATACTCATTGGGAAGGTCATTGCGAGGGCCATGATAGAGCAAGTCCCCTAGCAGTATAAGCTTGGAGGCTTTGGATGAGTGATAGACTTCCAAAAGCTTATGCATTGCGTATGCACTTCCATGGATGTCAGAGGCAAAAAGGTATATCATACTTATATGATACTAAAATCGGTTATGTACGGCAATGTTATTGACAAAGTAAAAGATATTGTCTTTGTAACCTTCTCACCAATCACACAAAGTGGGTTTGTGCACACAAATCACACACAATTGCCAAAATACCTCACACAACCTCAAATAAACACATACATCCATCACACTAATCCATCATTCCCACAAGACTTGTCCATTCTACTCACAAAGTGCATCAGCATACTGATGTTACAAATAAACTCTCACGCAAAAAATGGAGATTTACGTCATGAAGAAAAAGTTTGTATTGACTCTGGCGCTGGTTCTCATGGTTGCAGCTGCTGTAGTTGCTGCCCCTCTCGAAGTAAGCGGTGAATTCAAGACTGGTTACAAGTTTACATTTGCAAATGGCACTACCATTGCTAATGCTGATCTTGATGCAAAGCAGTCCAATCTTGCAAGCATTGCCTTTACTGGTGATTTTTGGAAAGTAACCTTGAGCACCCAGGCTCCTACCTTTGGTGGTGATGGCCCGAACGCTGCTACTGCTGCTATCTACCTTGACAAGGCTCTTGCTGCACAGGGTGTAGACATGGGAGACCTTACTGTAACCCTCGGTCTTGGTGATAAGGGTAACCTTTCTGCAAAGGACGTCTATTCTGATTCCAATGATGCAGTGAATGAACTGGCTATGCTTGGTGTCAAGAATACTGCTGATGTAACCGTCGGATATGGTTCGTTGGTAAGTGTCTATTTTGGTGCTTCCATCATGGATACCGTTAACAAGCCGATGGTGATTTCTGCAACTACTACCCCTGTTGAAGGCATCAAGGCTGGTTTTGGTTATACCAACTATGCAAAGATTGGTGATATCAAAGTTGCAGGTTCTGACGTAGGTGATAAGATTTCCTCTAAGGGTGGAATCACTGGATCTGTTCTCGTAGATGTAGCAAAGCTTGCTGATCTTGATTTTGGTTTGACTGTATCTGCTATCGATGTATACTACTTTGAGTATGATGCTATCACTGGTGTTGGCGATGTTGCCACCAACAAGGCTATCAACAATCTCTATGCAGAAGTCAAGGCTTCTTTCGGCGACGTAGCTGCATGGGCTGAGTATCAGAACCTCGACAAGACAAACAACTTGATTGCAAAAGTCAGCTATGCTGGTATCGAGAATGTTGGTCTTTCCGCAAAGCTTGCTCTATCTGACCTTACCGGCACCATCGGCACTGTTGTTACCCTCGCTGGTGACTACTCCATGGGCGGCGTGAAGTATGCTGTTTCTGCAGCTTATGACGTAAAGGCTGAAAGCCTGGCAATTACCCCGACCGTAGGAATCAAGTTCTAAGTTAATTAGTAAAAAGATTCTTTCAAGTGGCCCATCGTTGATGGGTCACTTTTTGTATCTACGTGGTATACTCATTTCCAAGGAGCAACCTATGACAACCAATGCCACAACTGTTTTAGACTACCTTGCTACCTTGACTGACGAACAACGCTCTATCATTGTCCCTGTTCGTTCCGTGATTCTCTCCCATCTCCCCTCAGGCTTTGTAGAAACCATCAATTGGGGCATGCTCAGCTATGAAGTCCCTCTAGAAATCTATCCAAACACGTACAACAAGAAGCCATTAAGCTATGTAGGCCTGGCAGTGCAAAAGCAGTACTACTCGCTTTATCTCATGCCTGCATACATGGATCAGAACGTGTATCAGACATTGATGGATGCCTTTGAGAAGGCAGGTAAGAAACTTTCAATGGGGAAGTCCTGCATCCGCTTCAAGAAGGTGGAAGATCTCCCTCTTGATTTGATCGGTTCCATTATTGCTTCTCATAGTGTCAAATCGTTTATTACAGCCTATGAAACAGCAAGGAAAGCTTGATCGAGAACTTGACCACAATATGTGTTAGTCGTATAGTTTCCTCAGTCTTTCTACTACATGGAGTTTGGATGTTACACTCAAATCTGGATTCGGTGATGCAACCCCGGTAACGGTGTTGTACAAGTTTCCCAGAAAAGAATCTTTCTGAAAGAACAATACCCAACACCCGTTCCGGGGCAATCCTACCAAACAGCGGTAGGCTGTTTTGCATATCTTAACCGGACGGATAACCATGAATACGAACACACAATGTATATCTTTTCTCGCTACATATGGATGGAATGACTCACATTCCAACTCATTTCTACCGTATCAGAATCAAGGCTATATTCCCTTACGGATCAATAAGGAAGGGCGAGGCCTCTTTTGGGGAACCGATGGAGAACGCCAACTGATACTCGAACGTTCAGGAACCTTTCAGAACATGCAGGACCTTGGATTGCAACCATCACCGGTAGTAGGGGATTGGTGTGCTGTCCAAGCCTATGCATCTGACAGGGGCCTCATAGAAGCCGTACTGCCCAGGCAGAGTGTCTTTCATAAGCCGGTAGTACATGAAGCGTACGGCATAGAAGGAGAATCTTTTGTTGTCGTTGCCAATGTCGATTACGGTGCGATAGTGATGGACGCAGTCCATGACTTCAATTTGCGTAGAATCGAGCGTTTCGTCTCGTTGCTCTATGCCGATGGCATACAGCCACTCTTGATCCTCACCAAGATTGATTTGCTCTCAGAACCAGAGGATTATCGCCTACGGGTCTTGGCTCGATTTGCCGACTTGCCGGTCTTCCTGGTCGATTCGATATCTGCACATGGCATTGAAGCTCTATCGTCGTATCTTCAACGTGGCACCACCCTCATGCTGCTGGGCCTCAGCGGAGCCGGAAAGTCCACATTGCTTAACTGTCTGAGCAACAGCATGGTGGCAAAAACCGGTGAGGTACGTGCCCAGGATGGAAGAGGCCGACATACCACAACCAGCCGACAGCTCTATGTGCTTCCCAACGGCACCATTCTCATCGATACTCCAGGCCTTCGGGCAGTAGGTATGAACAGCAGCTCTGGCGATGTTTCCGAGTCTTTCTCAGATATTCATGCACTCGCTCTTCAGTGCAAGTTCTCTGACTGTACCCATACAGGTGAGCCTGGATGTGCTGTACAGCAGGCACTGCTTGCAGGAGAGCTCGAGCAGGACAGGTTTCTAAATTTCTTGGAATTGCGGGGAGAAGCTTCGAGTTTTGAAGAAGTCTTGGCTAGACGGAAGCAGAAGGACAAGGCCTTGGGAAAGCTGTTGTACCACTATAGAAGAGGAATGAAGGAATATGACTGAGTCCGATGATTTTATCTGCATTCATTGCGGCATGCCTGTCTCCGGCTTGGCGTGGGGAACTAAGCACCGCAATCACTGTCCTCATTGCCTGCATAGCAGGCATGTGGACATGCGACCTGGAGACAGGGCATGTCTTTGCAAAGGGGAGATGCAGCCGATCGCATTGTGGCAGAAAGCCGATGGAGAACTCATGATCCTCCATCGCTGTAATACTTGTGGGATGATCAAGGCAAACAGGGCGGCAGGGGATGACGACCTGTCAGCCTTGGAGGCTCTGGTGCCGAAGGTTGTGGGGTGATTGTGAACCTTCATATTTCCTTCAAGTATGAAGATATGTGGAGTTATGTGAAATCCTATTGAATTGCTATTCAATATCATTGACCTCCTGCAGTTCTCTGCACATACTGGATATATACCCGACAAGGGTAGTAGGAGTTTATATGATGTTGATTATTACAGCCATTATCCTGTTCGCTGTGTACTACATTTTGAAAAACAGAAATTCTGTAGCGCCGGTAAAGCAGCTGACCAATTTGGAAATCCTGAAAAGACGATATGCAATAGGAGAAATCTCCAGAGAACAATACCTATTGATGCTTAAAGAATTTGAGTAGGAGGATACACAATGTTTCACACCATGTTTTGGAATACCGGAAGATTAGCCGGTCCTTGTTTCGGGTATGGTTGGTCAGGTGGCATGCCCTGGGTGATGGGCTTGGCATTGCTTGCACTGGTAGCCGCACTTGTCCTTTCCATCATCGCTATTGTCAGGACTTCAAAGGCCAAGAAGCAGAATGATACTTCCGAGGCCCTGAACATCATTGGACAACGGTATGCCAAGGGTGAGTTGACCAAGGAAGAGTATGAGGCGATGAAGAAAGACCTGCAGTAATGTATGTACTGTATTGGTGATATCCCGGTTGGAGGAGCCTTCGATCGGGATATCGCTGTATGGTCAGCCTTTTCGTCCAATAGTGTAGAGATGATAGAGTGGCCGTATTTCTATCGAGCAAAGTTACTTTTTGGGTCAGGTAGATACTATTGCTAGTCTGTATATGCCATGGAATAATTACCTATCCACGATTGCTGATAAGCAACCCGTTTGGGAAAGGTAGGTGACTGTATGGAATTCAGAAGACTTGCGGCTATGGTACTTGTGGCACTGGTTCTCCCGTTCTCCTTCACCTCTTGTCTCTTGCTTGAAGAAGCTTTGCTCACTCCATCCGAGGCAGAAACAACAATGGCAGTGAAGGATTCCGCTTCGATGGGTCCAAAGGTTGACTGGTTGCTTACAGCCGAAGGGTTGGATGCATCAGTTGGTCAGCGAGTTACCTTGAAATTCCCTCCCAATGGCCAAGTTTCAAGTGTGTGGGGTACTGGAATCTACACCAATGATTCAAGCATTGGCTCCGCTGCCGTTCATATGGGTTTGCTTACATTTGAGAAGGGAGGCGAGGTGACCATTGAAATCCGAAACGGGCAAGCCTCATATGAAGGATCGACTCGTAACGGAGTTTCAAGCAGTTCCTATGGTGAATGGGGTGGAAGTTTTGTGTTTATCAATCAAGATGGACAAGAGGTATTGATTGCTCCCGCACAGAGCACAGCTACTGCTGATCCCATCGCTTCCGCTCCATCAGCCAAGGAGCCTGCAAGCACAACCCCCGTGGTTTCAGATGCTGACTGGAACACTTCAGCAGAGCAATGGGAATTCAAGCCTGGTGTTCGTTACTCCGTGACCCTGCCTCCCGGTGGATCTGCGGGTTCTGTCTGGGGTACCGACATCTATACCAACGACTCAAGCATTGGAACTGCAGCGGTGCATGCCGGCCTGATCACCTTCAATGCAGGTGGACAGGTGACCATCGAACTGGTGGAAGGAAAGCCCTCGTATGAAGGGTCGACCAGAAACGGCGTCACCTCAAACTCGTATGGAGATTGGGGAGGGAGCTATCGGTTTGTAAAATAATCGAATGTAGCCTACGCTACCGGTGTATGGTAGCGTAGTTCCTTGATGGATTATCTAATTCTGACCGAGAGTCCCCAAGGTGAAAGTATCTCCACCAAGCGGGGCATCACCATTAAATATTCTTCAGATCGGTTGAAAAACACCTTGTGTAAATGTTTTACCGTTCAAAGGACCTGATCCTGAACAAGATATGCTCAACTTACTATTATCTAAAGTGAACGTAATCGTGATTGGCAGATTTAATCCTGATGCATCATCATCAGCCGGAGAAGAGTCGACGCGGTTATAATCATACATCCCTGTGATCATTCCGTCTGCATACGTTCCTCCGCCCCAACACCAATATGAATAGGTTCCCTCTTCCCAACCGATATCAGCCCCTGTGGCGTCAGTGAGGACATATGCGGTGATTTCTGTATACCCTCCTTGATCGGGGAAATTCCAATTCCCCTCAATATCGGTAACTGAAAACGATATACCTTCATCACACCCTACAACCAAAGCAAGTGATGCAATTATTGCAACAAGTACGATTAATCTCTTCATACCCTAATTCCTCACAAGACAATTCAAACGGCCACGCCCATGAGTAGCCTCCATGTCCTTGTTGCAAGAAATGGTTATTCAAGTTGGTTGGTTATGAAGATGGGTTTCCTTTGGAGGAACGATGGTGAGGATCTGAAAGCGTGTTACTCCGATTGCTGCCTGATTGCTTTCATTACCTTCCCTGTAAGAGAATTATATTGGTTGGCTTATGATGGATGGAAAGATGTAGTGCATAGTCGCCTCCAGACACATCCGTATATCTGTAGTATAGATTAAGGGGGCAGGAAAGCAAGAGGAGAGCCCCTTTCGGAGGCTCTCCATTCGCTTACATCCTGATTTCCTTTCTTTGGAACAGCACGTAGGCAAGTGAAAAGAGCAGGATTATGGTGGCCAGGAAGGCGGTCAGATGAGGCCAGATGAGCAGCATGCTCTGACCAAAGGGAAGAGCACTTCCCATTATGGCTCCCTGCAACTGGGAGAAGAGTACGATGCCCAGTGATCGGGTTGAAGGATTGAGGATTGCGAGGGCCGACTCTATGTACAGACGATAAGGTGAAACTCTTCCGAGTACTACTTCGAGCTTGGCTGTAGTAAAACTGTCTCCACCACCCAGGGCATAGGCGAGCAGCTGAGCTATCATGGGCCAGAAGATCATGAAGAAGAGCCACAGTGCTATTGCCAGTAGTGCTGACACAGCACTTTGACGGAACATGATTGAGGCAGCCATACCCACCATGTACCACAAGAGTGAATACAAGAGCGTTACCACATAGAAGGCCATGGCCCTGGCAATCTGTTCACCCGATGGCGGAACGCCCAAAAAGAACATCGCGCAGCCGATTACCAGCAACCATAATGCAAGAAGCATGACTGCCATGGCACTGACGGCACCAAAAGCCTTGCCGAAGAGCAGGACATCGCGATAGATTGGTTGTGAAAGAATTCTCCCAAGCGTCCTATTCTGGTACTCGCTGTTGATCGCATCAAACCCCAGTGCGATTCCGGTCAGTGGTACCAAGAATGAGATGAATGAGAGAAAGGAAGGAATCGGATCCTTGCCTATCGTAAACAGGTTCAGCAGCATGAAACTGTCTTCACCGACATATGTTCGTAGCGTCTGTGCAGCAACATACATGCTTGCCCCTGCTGTCAGGACAATGAGGAGCATCAGGACAATCATCCTGATGTTTCCCGCATAGTCCTGCATCTCCTTCAGCCAGACAACCTTCAAGCCGGTTAATGCTGAACCCTCACGTTTGTTCATTGCTTGCCTCCTTGAATGCCAACTGATAGATGTCGTTAAGGCTGTGCTGTTTCAACTCCAGAGAAGACAGATTGCATCCTGATCCTATCACTGCCTGGGCAAGGCTTGGGCGTATATCCTTCTCTGCTTTAATCAGATAGGTGTGTTCTCCTTCTCGTTCCACGCTCAGGACACCTTGCTGGGTTTTAAGGAGCGGGAGCAGGTCGGTTGACCCTTCAGCTTGCAAATTGATTAAAACATCACTGCCGAAGTGTTGCTTTCCAAGCTCGGCTACAGTACCGAAACTGATCAGCTTCCCGCGTGAGAAGAGGCCTACCCGGTCGCATACCGACTGTATTTCGTCCAGCTGGTGGCTTGAGAGCAGGAACGTCATGCCTTCACTCTCACGCAGGGAAGCGATCAGGGAGAGGAACTCAACAATACTCTGCGGGTCCAGCCCCTGCGTCGGCTCATCAAGAATGGCGATCTTGGGTTGTTTTACCAGGAGCTCAGCCAATCCAAGCCTGCGTTTCATCCCATGTGAAAAGGTGCGTACCTTGTCATTCATCCGGGATGAGAGCCGCATTTTGGCCAGGGATGCTGTGATTCTCTGCCTCCTCTGCTCGGCATCCAACCCGAGAAATCGTGCTGTATAGTCGAGGTTCTCGTATGCGGTCATATACTCATAGAACCCGATGGTATCGGGCATGTAACCTACCTGCTGCTTAACCGCAAGTGGCGTTCGGAAGGGGTCGTTGCCTAGTATGGACACACTTCCCTGTGTGCTCTCCAGCAGACCCAGGAGCATCAGAATGGTGGTTGTTTTCCCTGAGCCATTGGGTCCAAGCAATCCAAAGATTTCTCCTTCCCGTAAACTGAAAGAGATGTCATCTACTGCTCGAACGCCCTTGCGGTATTGTTTTGTCAGGTGGGAAACGCTTACTACGGTTTCGTTACCCATTGTTTTCCTCCTGTCATCGTCTTCCGAATTTCTTGACGGCAAAAACCAGCAGGACAGCAGCAAGAGCAATAATTACAATGGAGACGATTCCCCAGATTGAGGACGTCCTTACAGTAATCCTGAACTGTTCACTCACATTTCCGGCATTTTTTGAATTTGCTCTGAGGGTAAGGCTGTAGTCTCCATTGAGGGCCTCCGAGGAGGGCTTGAGTGTAGCCTTAACGGTAACGGTCTCGCCTGCTGGTAGTTCCTCAACTACAGCCGGATTATACGAGATGGTCCAGTTGGATGGAGTATAGCTGGAAAGCTCGATGTGCTGGGCATTGGCCGTTCCTGTGTTTTTCAGTTCAAGATCGAGGACTTTTTCTTTCCCGGCAACTGCACTGGAGCTTAGAATGCCTCCCACCCCGGAGAGTGTAAGAGTTGCTTGACCTTGTACTTCCAGCATCACCGGAAGGGATGCTTCGGCTCCCGAGGAACGAGCAGTGACGGTGATGGGGTAGGCCCCTTCCGAAACTCCGGCGGAGGGAGTAACTGTCACCTGAACAGAACGTGAGGAGCCGGCTCCCAGGGAGAGCGTGTTGATGGTCTTTGAGCCGTATTGTTCCTTGAAAGTGGCGTAGAAACCCTGGGGGACATCAGCATAGAGATCGATGAGGGTCTCATTTGCGCTGTTGTTCCTCAGTGTCACATTGAAGGTGAAATCGGACTTTGGATCGCCTTTGATCGTAGGAAGGTCTGTATCCAATGCAAGGCGTTGAGGCAACTGTCTGCCCATCGTGATGGTCAGTGGCAGGGAGTAGGAGTCTCCATTCTCACCGGTTGCGTGTACTGAAAAACTATACACCGCCTCCTGGTTCCCATCAGATGGAATAACCCACAGCTGTACAGTGGACGTACTATCCGGCTCGGTAAATACCGCATTCACCAACCCACCGCCTCCTACAAACTGATATTCCCAACCTTCAGGGAGACCTGTAAGGGAGAGATTGACTCGTTGGGGAGCCAGGCCATAGCTCTTGATTCTTAGGTCGAAGGTAATCATATCCGACGAGCTGACATTGAGCGACGGATAGTTGGTGGCTACTGACAATCCCTGATAGTCAGCGAACAGCGGCAACGCGGCCATAAGAAACACAACAAGTACAGATACCAAATGAATGTTCCGTTTCATGAAGCGTATTCCTCCAAGTAGTTTAAAAATCTACGAGGAGTAATAGGTTCAGAACAGAAAATCGTCAAGTTTCATGGTTCTTCATATTTCTTGACTGTTTCAAGTAGGTTTCAAGAACTTCACAGAACGTACAACTATGAGCTTCATAGTATGCATGGAAGCTTCACACGTTCTTCAAGAAATCATTTTCCCTTTACAATAGAAACAACTACTTCAAATAGCCTTGCTGGAAAGCTTCAAGGTTCTTGATGATTTTTCATATGAGAAACTTGCACCACCATTGGAGTTATGAAAATTCGGTAATAAATCTAAGCTGGACCGGATTATGGTGCCGCTGGGATTGGAATCAAAGAATAGGTCTTTCCATTAAGGAAACCTTCCCCAGTGAATGTAAATGTGAGGTTTGGTGCTGAGTACGAGAGATGAACGGAAATGGGAAGATCAGCTTCATCCCCATCATTGTATGTTCCATGAATTGTATCCTCATCATATGAAGTCACAGGGATGTAATACATCGATAATAGGGCAAGACGGACATCCAAATGGCTGAGATCAGTCTCTGTGTCGTTTGCGACCAGAGAAATATGTACTTCATCACTTGGGCCGTTGTACCATTCTCTTTCAAGACTAAGAACTTCCTCCATGGTAAGTGAAGGTGTATCCTCACACCCCACCAACACCATCAAAGCCACCATTATCAGCACCAGAATACCTTTCTTTGCCATAGTTGACTCCTTCTTATCTGAAGTTATGATTATGTACTCTCAGTATAGGTGATGTTTCTGGAAATACAAGATTGTGACTTGAGGTTATAGAACAAAACCCCTTGGGTTCCCAAGAGGTTTTGTTGAATAATGCTGATATGTTTGTTTCCTGTTACTTGAACCTATTGAGTCTCAATGCATTGAGCACCACACAGACACTGGACATCGACATGGCGAATGCCGCAAACATCGGACTGAGCTGAGGGCCTGAGAAGAGTGTCAGGATGCCGGTTGCCAGCGGAATGCCCAGAATATTGTAGAAGAACGCCCAGAAGAGGTTCTGGTGGATATTGCGCATCGTCGCCTTTGAAAGTTGAATCGCCTTATTCACATCCCCCAGGTTGTTGCGCACAAGTACGACATCGGCCGTCTCTCTGGCCACATCGGTTGCACTGCCGACAGCGATGCCGATATCGGCCTTTGCGAGCGCGGGGGCATCGTTGATCCCATCTCCGACCATTGCAACCTTACCCAGCCTGGCATACGAAGCTATCGCCTCTTCCTTCTGATTAGGCAACTGGCCCGCAAGGTAGGAGTCGACACCAGCTTCATTTGCAATCGCCTTGGCGGTACGCTCATTATCCCCGGTGAGCATGATGGTCTTCAAGCCGAGTGCCTTGAGTTCTGCAATCGCTTGTTTAGTCTCCTTGCGCAGCGTATCGGCGACAGCGATGATACCGATAAGCCTTTGGCCTTGTGCCACTAGAAGAGGAGTCTTGCCTTGGTCTGAAAGGTCGGCGATTGCTTGTTTGTCCTCTTCTCGTATAGTGATGGCATTGTCCTCCATCAGCTCGATATTGCCGATGCGTATTACCTCATTTTCAAGCTTGCCCTGAATGCCCCTGCCGACCAACGCCTCAAAATCCTGTACATCAGTCAGTTGGAGCTTCTCTTCCTTCGCTTTTGCAACTACGGCACGCGACAGTGGATGCTCACTTGCCTGCTCAATGCTTGCGGCAAGGCCAAGAACCGCTGTCGGGTCTTTTGCAAGAATATCGGTGACTTTAGGCTTGCCCTCGGTCAGGGTTCCCGTCTTGTCAAACATGACGGTTTGCACCTGCTTCAACTGCTCGATCGCCGCAGCATGACGGAACAGGATGCCCAGTCTTGCCCCCTTGCCCGAAGACACCATGATGGCGATCGGTGTGGCCAGGCCCAAGGAACACGGGCAGGCAATTACCAATACGCTCACCGCCCTGAGAATGGCTATATCGATGTTTGTTCCTGCAATCAGCCAAGCCAAGAGGGTAAGGACCGAAATACCCATGACAATCGGCACAAACACCCCTGAGATCTTGTCGGCAACCCTGGCAATGGGAGCCTTGGAACCCTGAGCCTGCTGTACAAGCGTAATGATGTTTGCAAGCGCAGTATCAGAGCCGACCTTGCTCGCACGGTATTGCAGTACGCCGGTGGTATTGAGCGTTGCAGCATAGACCTCGCTGCCAAGGCTCTTTTCCACCGGAAGACTCTCGCCGGTAAGCAGCGACTCATCGATTGCAGAGAAGCCGGAGAGCACAACACCATCGACAGGCAGCTTTTCCCCGGGCTTGACCATGACAATGTCTCCGACCTGCACCTGACTTGCATCGATGCTCACCTGCCGACCGTCACGCAGGACGGTAGCGATGGCCGGGGCAAGCTCCATGAGCTTACGGATGGCATCACCGGTCTTTCCCTTGCTGCGATGCTCAAGATAGCGACCAAGCATCACCAGCGTGAGGATTGTCCCCACACCTTCGAAGTACAGATGGTCATGGGCTGCCATATGGTTGCCCCTGAGTATCTCAAATATTCCCCAGAAGCTGTACAGAAAGCTTGCAGTCGTTCCAATGGCGACCAGACTGTCCATATTGGGTTCGCGCTTGACCAAGGTGCTGAAGCCCTTGGTGAAGAACGCGGAGCCCGCAATCATGGTACCGGCGGCGAATACCAATTGCAACAGAGCATTCGTCAGATGGGAAAGGGGGAGGGTGAGCCCGAGCATCGGGCCCATCGCCAACACCAAAAGGAACACCGTAAGGATGGAGGAGATGATGAGCCTATGGCCAAGGTTTGCCAAGTCACGGCGTTTCTCCTCTTCCTTGGTCTTCTGGTCGACCGTCTCTACGACCGAATACCCGATTCTCTGTACCGCCTTCTTGATCACATCCAAATCCAGATGGGACTCATCAAAGGCAATCGTAGCTGTTTCTGTGGCGAGGTTGACCTGTGCCTTGTCCACTCCCTCCAGCTTGTTGAGCGTACGCTCGACAGCCGAGGAGCAGGAAGCACATGTCATGCCGCCGATACCTACCTGTATTTCTTTCACGCTTTCACCTCGAATCCTATGTCGGCGATCAGGCGCTTGGCCTCATCGACAGTCGCTTCATGCGTGTGCTTGATCACAACCTTGCCGCTCTTTGCATCGGCCTTTGCGCCCTTGATATCCTCGATCTGACTCAGTGCATTGACCATTCTTGTCTCGCAACCGTTGCAATGCATCCCTTCAGTCATAATAGTAGTTTTCATGGTAAAGCTTCTCCTTATCCCTTTTTGAAGGGAAAAATTTTCATATATCCTCTAGACAGAGCCAATTTTTTCAGCTACTATCGCTCATGTACTCGACAGCGGGCGGTTAACTCAGCGGGAGAGTGCCACGTTGACATCGTGGAAGTCGCCAGTTCAATCCTGGCATCGCCCATCGGCAAGCAACCAATTCGGTTGCTTGTTTTTTATTGCCTGCGGAAGCTGGACATGACATCCATCAATTCCTTGATCTTCCCATCCCGTTCCTGATCATCATTGCTTCTCATTGCATCGACAACACAGGTGTTGAGATGGTTCTCCATAACCAAGTCCTCGACCTTCTTCAAGGCGGAGATTACCGCAGACAGTTGCAGAAGGATGTCGACACAATACCGGTCCTGCTGCACCATATTCCGAATTCCCTTCACCTGACCCTCGATCCTGGCAAGCCTGGGATCGATTTTTTGTTTGGTTTCAACTCTCATGTATTGAATATATACCCCCGTAGGGTATTAGTCAATACGAGTAAATGAGGCAATTAATTACTGTCTATGTAGCTCAATTGCATAGTATCACATTCCCTGAGTGACCATACCCATTGGGGGTATTAAAGTAATAACTCTTGTTTGCTTTGCAGTTGCCGCTTCTGTATACTATATGCATACGTCGGAGGACTCATGAAACGCCTGCTCATTCTGCTCGTTCTTTCTCTCTTGCTGGCAACCGGTTGTACCACCGTTGCCGTTCAAACCAATCAAACACCTTTTGAAGTGTTGACTAGCTCGACAGTGAACCGTGAGGGCGTGAGTGTTCCCATCCATGCCGACTACATCCTTTTGTATTATGCAGCCGACTGGTGCCCGTACTGCATCGAGTATGCCGACCAGCTCAAGCAAACCTACACCCAACTCAAGCGCCTGTACGGATCTTCGATGGAGCTTGTGTTTGTAGGCCATGTCAACGACCAGTCCAACGACGACCTGCTCTCTTTTCTCGACCAGGGATCCTATCCGTTTGCCTATCTGCCCTATGAAAAGCGGGCTCAGAGCGGGGTGATGGAGTTGCTGGGAGAGCACCGCTTTTATATACCGGGTTTTTTGCTGCTTGATGGACAGGGTAACATCCTTGCTTCCTCAAACGGCGAAACAAAGGACGACTATGTCAGAGACCGTCCGATTTATCACCTGCAAAGCCTTTTGATACAGGACTGCGCTTCGTGTCAGAAGTAACAACGGCTTTTCTCCATGAGAATTCCCGGCAATAGTTTGGAAACCCAACGGCTTGGGTGTTTGCCGATGCCTCCATGCTGACTATACTGTCACGTGTCAGGGGGCAGGAATGCAATCCATAGAAGAACATGTCCACCACCTTTATTGGGATCTTGACATCAATTGCGCCCGTACCACGCTGATGTACTTGGCTCAGTATTTCAAGATTCCTCTCAATGACCAAACCTTGCAAGCCGCCATCGGCATGCATGGCGGGGGAGGGTTTGGAGCCCAATGTGGTTTGGTGGAGGGCTCTCTTATGTTTCTGGCAATCTACTGTGCCAGCATGGGACTGTCGGATGCATTAATCAGCAAGCTGTGTTTTTCGTATGCCCAGGCGTTTATCTCTACGTTCTCATCGCTTGAGTGCAGCGTTCTAAGACCCGGTGGGTTTCAAAGAAGTGATCCTCCCCACCTTTGTGAAGGTCTGACGGTACGAGCAATTGCATTCACCCGTGACTTTATTGAGGATTTTTCCCATGCAACAAAGCCTGTTGACTGAACGAACCCATCTCTTCTGTCCCTGCATCAAGGTAGCGGTTCTCGTGGACATCGAGGGACCGGTCGACCTTGCAATGCTGGATGCAGCGATAGGGCAGGCCGTAGCCGCCAACGAGATTGTGTGCTCCACCATCGGCCTCAATCTGGATGGCAAGGCCTGCTACCGACCAACAGGAAAACCGCTCTATTCACTGAGTCTGTCGGCTGAGCCTTGGGAAGTCTTGGTTGCCTCGGCACATCGCAGGCCAAGCAATCTGGAAGAAGGGCCCTTGCTGGAGTGCTTTGCACAGCAGTTGGACGCGGCTTTGCAGCTTGTGCTGGTTGCTCACCATTTGGCGGGTGATGGGCTTTCCATGGCGTTTCTGATGCAGGACATCATGCGCTCTCTTGCCGGAGAACCGGTGGTATTCAAACCGCTGAAACTTCTTTGTCCGTCCACAATCGGCGATTCGCGTTCCCTGAATCCTGTGATGCGTTTCGTGCTGGAAAGACAGAACAGCTCTTGGCGCAAGACAGGAAAAGCTTTCACGTATTCCGATTACAACCGAATGGTGCAAGCCTACTGGGAGAACCGTCGGATATTCATTGCACATCGTCGAATGGAAGGTGAATCCTTTGCCAAGTTGCTTCAATTCGCAAAAAAAGGAAACATCACCCTCAACAGTGTTCTCTGTACCGCTATGTTCAAGGTGAAAGGCGGGAAAGTGAAGCTGGGGCTGGCTGTCAGCGTCCGCCCTGAAGGAGAGCAGGCGATGGGCAATTTTGCCTCCGGCATCTCGGTTCAGTATCGGTACAATAGCTCCAAGGACTTAGCCCTGAATGCCCAAGCGGTCCAGAAGCGTATCCGGAGAAAGACTCAAAGCAATGACGCCAGGCTCTTTCTGTTGCGGTTTCTCCAAGCCATCGATCCAACTCTCATCGATGCAGCCTATTTTGCCGCCTACGATGGGTATGATCACCCCATTGCACGACGAATGCAGGCAATGTTTGGGTATGAGGGAAGTCCCTTCCAAATCGGGATTTCAAATGTGCTGAGGCTTCCCATCCAAGAACTCTATGGTGACTATCGGCTTGCGAGATTCTGTTTCATACCGCCTCTGGTTCCCAACAATGCGTCCATTATGGGAGCCGCAACACTTGGCTCTGCCATGGAACTTTCCCTTATCGGCTCGAGTGAAGACACTCAAGCAGTACTCGATCGCATGGTGCAGGAACTCAAGAATCTCGTGAAATAGGATCTAGCTTATTTTTAAAAATAGGAATTGTTCCCAATTGTATTCCATTATTAATACATAACCACTTTATGTATCAGAATATAAGGCTGTCATAGACTTGAGTGTTCAATCTTTGTTAGGTATTCTCTTTATACGTAGACAAAAGGAGTCAACTATGCCTGGGAAATTTGTCATCACAAAAACACCGAAAGGATTTTATCGTTTCAGCTTGCAGGCTGCGAACTATCAGACTGTTCTCACCAGCAAGAACTACTCATCCCTTGCCACGTGCCGGGATGGAGTGGAAACCATCAAGAAGAATGCTCTAGCTCCAGTCGAGGACCAAACACTGAAGAATCCCGAAACCTTGAAGTACCCAAAGTATGAGGTCTATTTCGACAGTGCCGGAAAGTATCGCTATCGCCTGCTTGCCTCCAACGGCCTCAACATCGCCATGGCTGAAGATGGCTATGCCACCAAATCAGGGTGCATGAATGGCATCGATGCCATAAGCCGGGCGGCGGTCGATGCCACCGTGGATGAGAGTGCTCTCGAACAATAAGCGTAAACAGCCCGTCTTTGTTTTCCCGGCGGGCTTTTTCAACACTTGCAATTCTGTCCTGTTCCGCCCATAATGCCTAGCTGTACATGAAATACCGCAAACCCACCCTACAATTGTTACTTGCAGGCATTGCCCTCATCCTTATACTCGGCTCATGTGCCAAGCGCCCTGTCGAGCCGCAGGCCCAAAGCTTTTTGATGCTCGGCACCGTTTGCAAGATAACCATCTATGACAATCCCTCTGAAGAAGCCTTCAAGGCTGCCTTTGCGAGGTTGAGAGAGATCGAGCAGAAGATGACGCTGCACTCTGAAACCAGTGAAGTTGCATCGGTCAACCAACGTTCTGGTCTTGAACCGGTTGCAGTCTCAGCCGATACCTTCGCCGTCATTCAAAAAGCTGTGGAGATTGCACAGGCGAGCGGCGGGGCCTTCGATCCCACCATCGGACCGTTGGTTCAGGCCTGGGATATCGGGGGGGACAACCCGAGGCGTCCTTCAGAAGAGGAAATCCAAGCTTTGCTGCCGCTTGTGGACTACCGTCAGGTTGTCCTGGACGAGCAGAATCGGTCGGTTTTTCTGAAGCAGAAGGGCATGGTCCTCGACCTTGGAGGCATTGCCAAAGGCTATGCTGCAGACCAAGCGGCAGAGGTCCTTCGATCGCATGGTGTGAAGCAAGCCATCGTCAATCTCGGAGGAAATGTCCTGGTGCTGGGACGTAAACCCGACGGAAACCTCTGGCGTATCGGGGTCCAGGACCCCGAGCAGGACAGAGGGGCCTACGCGATCATCGTGCAATTGGAAGACACCTCGCTGGTAACCAGCGGACCCTATGAACGATTTCTCGTTCTGGAAGGTGAGACATACCATCACATCCTCGATACAAAGACCGGATATCCAGTCGACTCGGACTTCACCAGCGCCAGCATCATCACCCACAGCTCCCTGCTTGCCGATGCACTTTCCACCAGTGTCTACGCCCTGGGATATGAGAAGGGCATGGCCCTGATAAACTCTTTTGAAGGGGTTGAAGCCATCTTCTTCACCGAGGACCACCTCATTCTGCAAAGTGAAGGTGTGAAACAGGGCACTGTTGCCTTTACCATCACCAATACAGCCTATCGAACCCAGAACTAGGGTCGTCATCTTGCCCACGGTGATGAGGACCTTCTACACTGTCCTCATGAAACACCATCGAATTCTGCTTATGTTCTGCTGCCTGCTTTTAGTCGGGGCTTCTTCGTTGTATGCGTCCTCGTTCAACCGGGGCATCGGTGCCCAGGTCGGGCAACTATCCTCGGCCGGTTTGAGTTTTTATCAGCGCCTCGACGACACGCGTGCCTTGCAGGCGACCATCGGTTTGTCGCTCGATTCCAACTATTCGGTCGCCACCTTTCTTGATTACGGTCTGGGATTGGAGTATCAGCACACCTTTTTCTCTACAAGCTATCAGGATTGGTTTGCAAGCGATCTCTACTGGTTCGTAGGAGTGAATCATGGCGGCTCGGCTGGCTGGAACAGTGACGCCACCCTTGCACAGGCCTACACTCCCTCAGTAGGTATCGGAGCAGGCTTCGGTGTGGAACCTGTCTTCGTCAGCCATTTCTCCGTTCCTGTATCGTTTGGGTATGGCATCTTTTATACTGCAGAAGGCTCGTCGGTGGTCGATATGCTTTCCATTTCATTTCTTGCCCAGATCGGGGTGCGATACCGTTTCTAGCGTAGAGGGCAAGACAGTCTTCCAGTTTTTTGATATCATTCCAAAGAATTCATCATATCGGTAATTAGGTCTTGAATAATTGCTGATATTGGTAGTTAAATAGGGAAAAACTATGAGAAATAAGCAATTTTCCAATTGGAGGATTATATGACCGGTACACAACAGGAAATTTCCTACATTGTTCGTGAGCCACGCGAGAAAAACGTCGAGTTGGCTGCCAAGCTCTTTTCCATGAAGCAGGCGTACTGCTCCAGGCGGTTCCATCGGCAAATGCCCGGGTATCGGATGAGTCCGCTGCAGGGCCTCCCCAACCTCGCTACTATGTTCGAGGTGGGTGGTATCTGGACGAAGGATGAATCCAGCCGTCTTCAGCTCAACAGCTTCAAAGTACTCGGAGGCTCCTTCGCCCTGTATCGGTATCTGCAAAAACAACTCGGAATTCTCGGTGAGGATACGCCGTTTGCATACCTCGCCAGTGATGAAGTCAAAGAGAAAGTGGGGAACCTTATCTTTGCAAGTGCCACCGACGGCAACCATGGCCGTGGTATTGCTTGGGCGGCAAAACGCCTGGGCTTCAAGTGTGTCATTTACGTTCACTCCGAAACCAGCGTACGGCGCATCGATGCGATCAAGAGCAATGGCGCCAAGGTGGTCATCGTCGATGGCAACTATGACGACGCAGTGCGCCAAGTGGCAATCGATGCAGAGAAGAATGGTTGGACGATCATCAGCGACACCAGCTGGGACAACTATACCGAGATTCCCACCTGGATCATGCAAGGTTATCTCACCCTGCTGGCAGAAGCTCAGGAGCAGTTCAGCGGGGTAGGTATTGTCAAGCCGACACACCTCTTCATCCAAGCCGGCGTAGGAGCACTTGCCGCATCGGTAATCGGCTTCTATCACGCATTGTTCGGGCAGGACGCCCCCAAGTGCATCGTCGTCGAACCCGACAAGGCTCCCTGTATTTATGAAAGTGCACTTGCCAATGACGGCAAGCCCCATACGGTAACCGGTGCCCTGGACACCATCATGGCCGGTTTGGCCTGCGGCGATCCAAGCCCCATTGCGTGGGAAATTTTGAACGAGAACGCCGATGCCTTCATCATCGTGCCCGACTACATAGCCGCCAAGGGAATGAGAATGTATGCGACCCCGCTCAACGGTGATCCGTTCATCATCAGCGGTGAGAGTGGGGCGGTAACCCTTGGGGCCTTCGCCTCGATCATGCAGTATCCTGAGCTCAAGGAGCTCAAGGATGCACTGGGTCTGGACAAGGACAGCCAGGTGCTCTTCATCAATACCGAAGGCAACACCGATCCCGTCCACTTCCGCCAGATCATCTGGGAGGGTGCCAATCCGGTACCCAAGCAGCACTGGATCAACATATAAATCCAAGCCAGGAAACAACAGAGCCGTCGCATTGCGACGGCTCCTTGATTATTCGGGCTACCGATCAGTCCTCTTCGTAGAGAAGGTCCAGTGTCTCTTTCTTCGGAGGCATGATCAACGAGAAGGCATAGAAGGCGACAAGACTTATCAAAAGAGCGGGTATGATGTTGTTCAGCTTCGGGATGGAGGGCAGTACCTTGGTGTCCATCAAGAAGAATACAACGCTGCCGATGAGAATCGAGGCAATGGATCCTGCACTTGATGCTTTCTTCCAGAAGTGACCCATTACGTATGGAACGAAGGTTCCTGCGGCCCTGAGGGTGAACGAGAAGGCCAGGAGGGTGAGGATGTTGTTGGCGTATAACGCAGTCACCAGACTGAAGAGGGCGACGATGACCATCGTTATCTTGGTGACCAGCATGACTTCCTTGTCCTTGGCACCCTTGCGGATGAAAATCTTATACAGGTCGTTTCCAAAAATAGAGCCTGCTCCAAGCAGGTCGCTATCAGCCGAACTCATCGTCGCACTGATGATGCCGGCAAATAGAATACCGGTGACCACTGCAGGCATCGTAGCCACAGCCAGAGCCGGAAGGGCATAGCGTGAGTTGTTCTTCAGTGCATCCACTACGCCGGGGTCGAGCAGGTTCTGGTTGAACAGGCTGAGCATGGTCAGTCCCAGTATTACGGGAATGAAGGCAAAGACAAAGTTTACGATTGCTGCAAGAATGGATCCTTGGATGGCTGCCTTGCCGTCGCGGGCGGCATAATAGCGGGAGACTGCTTCCTGTCCGACTGAGAAGGTGGCTACGTACATGATCACAAAGCCTGCAATCTGTCCCCAGCCCCCGATTCCCTTGGTAAAGCTGAGATGCTCGACTGGAATGGTTTGCTTCACTGTCGCCCAACCGCCGGCCAGCTTCAAGGCAAACGGAATTGCAATTGCCATACCGAAGACAATGAGGAATACCTGGACAAAGTCGGTAAGCGTTACCGACCACAGGCCGCCCATAACCGCATAGACGGTGATGACGACGGTGACAATAATCAAGCTGGTGGTGTAATCAAGGCCCAGCATGACTTCCAGAATGGAAGCCGAGGCCTTGAACTGGCCTGCTGTCAATCCAACCAGGGCAGCCATCATGACAATGGCACTGAACCCGCCGGAGAACTTGTCATACCTTCTTCTGAAATATTCAGGTACCGTCTTTACTTGAGAGGATCGAAATTTCGGGGCAAGGGGGATAAGAATCATAAAGGCAATTCCCATGGCGATGATGTACCAGGAAGCGCTCATGCCCCATTTGCCATATGCATTGGCGACAACACCCAGCGAACTTCCTCCGCCGATTTCCGTTGCTGCAAGGGTTCCCGCCATCAACAGGGGACCCAACCGTCTTCCTGCCACCATGAAGTCGGTGTTGGTGCTAATCTTCTTGGAAGAGTAGTAGCCAATAGCCAGCATCAAGAGCATGTACAATACTACGATGAGAATAATCGTACCATTCATACCAAATCACTCCTTTTGTTCTGTGTATATGGTAGTATTTATTCATACTCAAACTTTTATCAATAAAATTATGTAATCGAAAAATAAAAGAAAAAAAACTGCAATAATATCAATATATCGTTTCAATTATTGCAGTATTTGATAAAAATCATACAAATTTGTTGTGATGTCTAATATACTAGGATTTTTCCTTTACTCAGAAAGAGTAGAGCACTCCGATAGTGGAAGTAAACAGACCTGCAAGGGGTAAAAAAGCATTGAAGACAACGCCCCCGGTGAAGATTTCATCATCTTCCACATACCCGTAAGCCATGACCGGAATATTAAGCGTCAGCGTCAGTCCGAAGTTCTTGTTGGGTACCCAGTACTCACCTTTGAGCACTGGACCCGCCAAACCGAAAATGGCTGATTTCAATTCTGTAAAGGCTGTTGTCCCGATTCCAACTTTAAAATCAAAATTCTCACTGAGGGCAAACGCTTGGCTTACATCGGCAGTGAGCGTGGCTACTTCCAGAAAAACATCCTCTGCACCTCCGGCAAAACCAATATACGAAAGACCCAGTGGATACCCGATTCCGGCATTCAGGTAGAGAGATCCAAGTCCGATATCCACCACAGCCCCTGAAGAGGCAAACCCCAGCTGAGCTCCAATTGCAACACTGCTTGGGCGGGCAAAAGCAGAACCTACGACGAATAGGAGTATAAGAAGTACAAGTGCAATTCGTTTCATATGCAGCCTCCTTGGCTACCTATAAAAACACATGAACCAGTAAAATGTGACAAATAATGTACTTTGTCTAATGGTATTGAATGGTATTCGCAAGGCGAATGATCTCAAACCGATCCTTCACTTCGAGCTTGGAGTAGATTGTGCTGATGTTGTTTCTCACCGTCTGTTCGGCAAGTTGGAGACGATCGGCGATTTGCTGATTGTCAAAGCCGGTGGCGATGAGCCCGAAAATCTCCTTCTCCCTGTCGGTAAGGGTATCGAACCACTCGAAGCGGCTGGAGACTTCGGGAATCTTCGGGCTGGTCCCGTCGTACATGGCATTGATCAATTTGGTGGCAATTTTGGGGGAAATCTGCACCAACCCTGTATGAAGAGCCCTGATGGCGGCAATGAGCTCGGTGGGTGAGATGTCCTTGAGCAGGTAGCCGGAGGAGCCGATACGCAGGGCATCCCGTACATACTCATCCTCATCGTAGGTTGAAAGCATGACAATCTTTATCGAACGATGTGCTTCAAGTATGCGTTTTGTGGCCACAACCCCGCTGATATCAGGCAGGTGAACATCCATGAGGATGACGTCGGGAACCAAGGATTCAGCCATCGCTATTGCAGAGGTTCCGTTCTTGGCTATACCGACGACCTGCAGGTCATCGGTATAGTTCTCAAGGCTCATCCTGAGGCTCTCGACAAAAAGCGGTTGATCATCAACCAAGAGGATTCGTATCATCGGTCTGCTCCTTCTGCAACGGAATGGTTACAGTAAGCTGAAAGCCTCCCTCCGGAGCGTTCTCAGCCCTCACCACACCACCAAGTCTGCTTATTCGTTCTTCCATACCGGCAAGGCCGATTCCTTTGATGATTTTCTTCGCACCGGTTCCATTGTCCAGGATGATCACCTGCACCGACTCATCCACTATCCAGAAGAGGATGCGTACGCAGGTGGCGTGGCCATGCCGGAGGGCATTTGTCAGGCCTTCCTGCACGATGCGGTAGAGAACAAGATCCAGCTCATCACCGAAGGATGCCTCAAGATTTCCGCTTTCAATCTCGACTTTGACGCCTGTGGTGCTTTCAAAAATCTTCTTGATCTTGTAAATGGCACGCATCCCCACTTCCCGCTCGCTATCCGACTTTCGCAAGAGGTGCAAAGCCCTGCGTGTTTCGACCAAGCCCTCCTGGGCTTGGGAACGGGCTGCACTGCACATCTCGCTGGTCTTGTCGCTGTTGCGGCAGCCGGTGGCAATGATCGCGTCCATCATGGCAATGATGTTGGTGAACATGTACCCGCTGATATCGTGGATCTCCCGCGAGATCCGGTATCGTTCCTTCTTCGCCGCTTCCATCTCCGCTGTTCGGGCGTACGATTGCAGGCTCTGGCTGAAAATGGTCAGTTTTGTGATGGTGGTATTGAGGATCTCTATCTGGGCCTTGGCTTTTACGTGCAGTGCATAAAAGTGCTTTACTGCAATCTGCAGGTAGGCAAAACATAGCAGTATGGCTGAGAAGGCGATCAGCTCCTCTGTTTGGATGGGCCTGAGCTGTGCATTGAGGTCGTTCTCGCCTAGAAAAGGAGGCAGCAGCTGAAAGTAAAGGGCTGTCAAGGTATAGAGGAGCGGGAACGGAAGGTCATACGGCCAGGTGATAAGCGATAGGATTACAGTCTGGAATGCAAGGTAGAGCAGCAGGCGGATGGTCAGATAGTCGTTGAGCGAGTAATCAAGCACCAGCAAGGCGGTGAGGCCGAGGAAACACAGCAACAGGATTCCCAGCAAATGCCGGGTATGGGAAAGGAGGACTATGCACAACGAATAGAAGAGAAAGAATATGAAAAAAGTGCGGTAGAACTCATAGGGACGGGTGCTGCTACCTCCCTCGATTCCATACGTGGCAATAAAGATGACCAAGGCAAGGAGCAGCAACAGTACTGCATATGCCTGAAAGACATATGAGAAATACCTGTCTTTATTCAGCCGTGTCTTGATTCCCATGGACGTCAGTATACCATATCCAAAAATGGGGACGGTACATTTGTACTCGTTGAAGGTAAGGAATTATGAGTTTTCAGTATTTCTGTCCCTTTCTTGCCCGCTGTATCGGACCTATCATGCATTTATAGAAAAAGTAGCAAACTTGTTCTAGAAACACAAGGAGGAAATGGTATGAAAAAGACCATGTGTGTTGTTTTAGCGCTTCTTTTGGTTGTCTCGTCTCTTGCCTTTGCCGGCGGCAAGGCTGAGACTGCTGCAGTGGCAGCCGACCCGAATGCACCGGTGACCCTCACTGTCTGGTGTTGGGACCCGATGTTCAACATCTTTGCGATGAATGAAGCAGCAAAGATCTATGCCGTCGACCATCCCAACGTAAAGGTCAACGTGGTTGAAACCCCTTGGAATGACCTGCAGCAGAAGCTCATCACGAGCCTGTCTGCAAATGCAACTGCAAATCTTCCGGACATTATCCTGATGCAGGACAATGCCATCCAGAAGAACGTCATGACCTATCCCGAGGCTTATGTACCCCTCAATGGGAAAATCGACCTTTCCCAGTTCGCCCAGTTCAAGGTGGATGTGGGGACCATCGACGGCAAGCATTATGGAGTCCCGTTTGACAACGGAGCCACCGGAACCTTCCTCAGGAGGGACATTGTCGAGAAGGCCGGCCTGAAAGTCAGCGATTTCAACGACATTACCTGGGAACGCTTCATCGAGCTTGGAAAAATCGTCAAGCAGAAGACCGGCGTCGCCATGATTTCCACGGTAGCCAACGAACCCGACTTCCCGATGCTGATGCTCCAAAGCGCAGGGACGTGGATGTTTGATGAAAGCGGCAAGGCCTTCATCAAGGACAACAAGGTGCTGAAGGAAGCCCTTCGCATCACCAAGGAAATGGTTGCAAGCGGCATCTGCATCCTCGTTCCCGACTGGAACGCCTATATTGCGACCTTGAACAACGGAACAGTGGCCTCCACCATCAACGGCTGCTGGATCAGCGGATCTATACAGGCCGAGAAGAGCCAGAGCGGCAAATGGGCGGTGACCAATACTCCCAGATTCGCCAACATCGCCAGTTCGGTGAACTACTCCAGCCAAGGTGGATCGGGCTGGATGGTCATGGCCAACTCGAAGAATCCCGACGTCGCCATCGACTTCCTGGCAAAGACCTTCGGTGGAAGCGTCGCCCTCTACGAGACCATTCTTCCTGCCAGCGGAGCCATTGCAACATGGCTGCCCGCAGCAAAGAGTCCTGTATACTCCACTCCCATCGAGTTCTTCGGTGGACAGAAGATTTACGAGGACCTGGTCAACTATGCAGGCAAGGTTCCCAATGTAAAGTATGGTGTCTATAACTATGAAGCCCGCGATGCAATCGCCCGTGCTCTGAGCGAAGTCATGCAGGGTGGAGACATCGATGCCGCTCTTGCAACCGCCCAGAAGAACGTAGAATTCTTGATGAGCGAGTAGGAATCGACTAACGCATGCTCTGATACCGCTGTATACTGGCGGTATCGGAGTTGTTTGATTGAGCATCTGAAGAAGGGAAAGGCATCATGGCAAAGACAACATTGACAAAGAAAATCAACCTGTTCGGCTGGTTGTTTGTCATACCCGCTGCACTGTTCATATTCATCCTGAATTTCTATCCGATGGTCAGTGCATTTCTGCTCTCATTGCAATCGGGTAGGGGAAACAATCTGAAATTCGCCGGGCTGAAGAATTACGCCCGACTCTTCGAGGACGAGATGTTTCTCACGTCGGTGGGAAACGTCATCACCTATCTGGTGATTCAGGTCCCTGTAATGCTTCTCTTTGCGTTGGTCCTCGCCTCATTGCTCAACGACCCGAAACTCAAGGGCAGGGGAATGTTCAGAACACTCATTTTCCTGCCGTGTGCGACCAGCCTGGTCTCATCGGCAATGATTTTCAAATCGTTCTTCTCCATCGATGGAATCGTGAATACCACCCTCATCGGCCTTGGTGTCCTTGAAGGTCCTATGAGCTGGCTCACCCATCCAGTTTGGGCTAAGTTCGTCATAATCCTGACCATTACCTGGCGTTGGACCGGTTACAACACCGTATTCTACCTTGCCGGACTTCAAAACATCGACCGCAGCGTCTATGAGGCCGCCCGCATCGACGGAGCATCGGCCTCCCGCCAGTTCACCTCCATAACCATCCCGCTGCTCAAGCCGGTCATTCTCTTGACCACCATCATGTCCACCAATGGAACGCTTCAGCTCTTTGACGAGGTGCGCAACATCACCAATGGAGGACCGGGCATCGCAACACTGTCCATCAGCCAATACATCTACAACCTCTCGTTCATGTACAATCCTCAGTTCGGCTATGCAGCAGCCGTTTCGTACGCAATCCTGGTGATGGTTGCCATCCTCTCATTCGTCCAAATCAAGGTGGGGGACAAGCGATGAAACGAAAACACTTTTCAAAAATCGGGACCTATGTGTTCCTTTCCATAGTTTGCCTATTCTCGGTTTTCCCGTTCTATTTCATGATCGTCGGTTCGACCAATATGAGCGTGGATATCATCAAGGGAAGACTTTTCTTCGGCACCCATTTGTTTGAGAACTTCAAGACACTCACCTCGACGGTCAAGCTGGGCAATGCATTCTGGAACTCGATGCGCAATGCGCTGGCCAACACAGCGGCAAGCCTGCTGATCTGCTCTTTGGCCGGCTATGGATTCCAGATTTACCGTGAGAAGGGCAAGGACACCCTGATGGGCCTTCTGCTGCTTTCCATGATGGTGCCCTTCGCCGCCCTGATGGTCCCGCTGTTTCGCATGTTCAGCCAGGCAAAGCTGCTCGATACGACCGTCGGTTTCATTCTCCCCACCATCTCCACAGCCTTTCTGATCTTCTTCTTCCGCCAGAGCGCTGAGTCATTCCCGCTGGAGACGGTTCAAGCCGCCCGCGTTGATGGACTCGGGGAACTGGGAATTTTCTTCAGGATATTTGTTCCCATCATGGCCCCGACGTTCGCAGCCGCCGCGATTGTGACTTTCATGGCCGCCTGGAACAACTACCTGTGGCCTTTGATCATCATGCAAAGCCAGGAAAGTCAGACCATGCCCCTGCTTATCACAGGCCTGACCGCAGGCTATACTACTGACTACGGAATCCTGATGCTTTCGGTAACCATCACGACCATGCCCACCCTGATTCTTTTCTTCACCCAACAGAGACGGTTTGTAGAAGGTGTGCTGGGATCTGTCAAATAACATTGGAAGGAGTACCTATGGCTACGTTGTTTTTACACCATCGCGCTTGGCAGCAGCCAAGAATCAATAGTGTGAACCGTCTGGAGATGCATTCGCTTCCCATGGCTTTCCCTACCCAGGAAGAGGCATTGGACCATGCCCGCAAAGGCCCGGAGCATTGGGATGCACAGAGCAATCCCCGCTATCGATGCCTGGACGGCACATGGTCCTTCCGCTACTACGACTCTCCCTTGTCGGTGGAGGAGCAGGTCCTTGATGAGAATGCCGGCCTTGCTTGGAAGCCTATCCTCGTACCCGGCTCGTGGAGCGTGCAAGGCTACGACAAGCCGCACTACACCAATGTAATCATGCCTTTCGTCAATACCCCGCCTTTTCCGCCTGAACAAAACCCAACCGGAGTCTACCGTACCACCTTCACCATCGATGAAGTCTGGAAACAGGGAAAGACGGTTCTTGAAGTCGGCAGTGCAGAGAGCTATCTGGAGGTGTATGTCAACTCCAGCTTTGTCGGGATGAGCAAGGACACACGCCTGGCATCACATTTTGACCTGTCCGAGTATGTACGCCAAGGAGAGAACACGCTTACCCTGATTGTTGTTCGCTACAGCGACGCCTCCTATGTGGAGGACCAGGATCAGTGGTGGTTCGGAGGCCTGCATCGAAGCATCGTCCTGTCAAGTGTTCCCAGCCTGACGATTGAGGATGTGAAAGTAACTGCCGTAGTAGAACCGAGTCTCCAAAAGGCAGAGGTGGAAGTAAGGGTAGAGACCACCTCACAGAACCAGCCGGTAGTCGTCAGCCTTTACGACCCTGAGGGAAATCTCATGAACAGCAGGCAGGTCGAGCCGGCAAGCAGGTGGTGTGTCACCTCCTTCTCTGTCGACAAGCCCCTGCTTTGGAGCAGCGAGCAGCCGACACTGTATTATATCGGCCTCTCGCTTGATAATGAGCACAGGGCTCTTCCAATCGGCTTGAGGCGGGTGGAGATTTCCAAACGAAAGCTTTTGATCAACGGCAAGCGCGTGTTGATCAAGGGTGTGAACCGTCACGAGCACGACCAGTATATGGCCAAGACGTTGACGGTCCAAAGCATGGTGGAGGATATCCGGCTGATGAAGCAGCACAACTTCAATGCCGTGCGCACCTGCCATTATCCCGACGACAGCATCTGGTACGAGCTGTGCGACCGCTACGGCCTGTATGTCATGGACGAGGCCAATATAGAGACCCACGCAAATTACGACAGTATCTGCCGTGATGAAATGTGGGCCTCCTGTTTCCTCGAACGGGTGCAGCGGATGGTCAGGCGTGACTACAACCACCCCTCGGTCATTATCTGGTCGCTGGGCAATGAGGCCGGGTACGGTCACAACCAGGACGCCTGTGCCGGCTGGCTGAGGCGGTACGACCCCACCCGTCCCATTCACTACGAAGGAGCCAATCGTCCCGAATGGGGCCAAGGAGCCCACACCCTGGAGAGTCTCAAACGTGGACGCTTTGCCACTGATATCGTCTCTCCGATGTATCCTCCCATTGCGCTCATCGAGGCTTGGGACCACAACACGGAGAGCAGTGACGACGACCGGCCCCTGATCATGTGCGAGTACAGCCATGCGATGGGCAACTCCAACGGAAGCCTTTCCGATTACTGGAAAACCATCCGCTCTTCGCGCGGCATTCAGGGAGGCTTCATATGGGACTGGGTCGACCAGGGAATCTTGGTCGATGAGAAGGGTGGTCCGGTCGGGCCCCGTGCTTATCCGGCCGCCGATAAGGAAGGGGGACGAGCTTGGAGGTATGGAGGGGATTTCGGTGATCAGCCCACCGATTACGACTTCTGCCTCAATGGCTTGGTGTTTCCCGATCGTACCTGCAAACCCGCCATGGCCGAATGCCTGAAGGTGCAGCAGTCGATTCATATCAAAAGCGACCACCCCGGCAGCGGGAAGTTCGCTCTTATCAGTGAACTGGATTTCTCCACCACGGAGAACCTTTGCCTGCGCTACAAGCTTTTCAGCGAGTCTGAAGCCGATCGACTGGAAGGAGAGATCGACCTTCCTGTTCTTGAAGCAGGAACCAGATGGGATTTCCAGCTTGAGGCACTCGCATCGCCGGAAGCGAAGTCCTTGATGACTGGGGGGCGGACTTTACTGCTGTTTGAGTGTTTCCTCAAAAATGATACCTGTTGGGCAAAGGCAGGCCATGTTCTGGCTTGGGACCAGTTTGAGCTGTCCAAGCCGGTCAAGCGGGCATTCCCAGCCGCTGAGGCGTTTCTTGAGAAGCAACAAGACGGCAGCTATCGTCTGGAGACAAAAGCCTATGAAGCTGCAATTAATGCAGAAGGCCACCTTTCCAGCCTCAAGTTTGTCGGTCAACGCGAGTTGCTGGCTTCCCCCTTGGGCATTAGCCTGTATCGATGCTCTACGGAGAACGACGGGCTCAAGACGCTGCAGGGTAACAAGGACCTGCCCGAGTACGCCTTCTACCACGACAACAAGGCTTTCGGCCAGTGGTTGGCAAACGAGTTGGACAAGACAGCGTTGGCACTGGTGGATGTCCACATGGAAAACGGTCAACTGTGCAGCCGCCACAGAATCGAGACTCCGCATGGCTTGGACCTGGGGTCTTTCGACCAGAGCTGGGTGTTCTCCAGCGACAAGCTCTATTACAGCTGCACCATACACCTCAATGACGCTGTCAAGGAGTATCCAAGAGTGGGGTTGAAGTGCGATCTCGATACAAGCTGGTCAGCTGTTCGCTGGTTCGGAAGGGGACCGCATGAGAACTATCCAGACCGCTGCGAGGGTGCTGCAATCGGCGATTACTTTGCCACCATCGACGAACTGTATGTGCCCTACATCGTGCCCCAGGATTACGGGGTCAGGACTCAGGTCAGCCGATTGGACCTCTACGACGGCGATACCGGAGGAGTACGCTTGCAGAGCCATGACGAGCTTTGTTTTGCCCTGCACAGGTATTCGCTTTCGGAGCTCTGGGAGAAACGGCATGCCGATGAGTTGGTGAGGAGCAATGTAAACCACCTGTACCTGGACAGTGCCGTTCGCGGGGTGGGAACAGCAACCTGCGGACCCGATACCTTGGAACGGTACCGCGTTCGCAGCGGAGTCCACCGTCTCTCTTTTACCATCAGTTCCAGTCACTAAGGACTTGCATCCTGCCCCAAAAGGCAGGATGCTTGGTGTAAGAGGAGATCTGCGATGCACCTATACGATATTGAAGTTTCTGCAATGGACGGAAAGCCAGTCAAGCTTTCTGCTTTTAGGGGCAAGGTACTGTTGATCGTCAACACGGCAACCCACTGCGGTTTTACACCCCAGTACGATGAATTGGAAAAGCTCTATAAAGCGTACAAGGAAAAGGGTCTTGAGGTTCTCGACTTCCCCTGCAACCAGTTCAAGGAGCAGGCTCCCGGGTCCATCGAGGAGATCAACCAGTTCTGCACCCTCAACTTCGGCACCACCTTCAAGCGGTTTGCAAAGCTGGAGGTCAATGGGAAGGGCGAACACCCGCTCTATACGTTCCTTAAATCGAAGAAGGGCTTTGCGGGCTTCAATCCCCTGCATGAGAAGAGCGCCCGGCTGACCGAACGCATGCGTGCTGCAGACCCCGAGTTCGAGAAGGACAGCTCGATCAAATGGAACTTCACCAAGTTCCTCATCGACAGGAACGGCGAGGTGGTCGAACGTTTTGAGCCGACCAGTTTCATGCCCGAAATAGAAGAGAAGGTAAAGGCTTTGCTGTAAACGGGAGATTACTCGATGAAGAGTCGCTCATATAGTTGCTCGAACCTTTCAATCTGGGTTTGTGATAGAGCATGAAATTCTTTTTCTTGTGCCCGCTTGGACAGTTTTCCTCCGTTTTGTGATAAGAAATTGTAAAGCAGGAAAACAGTAGTATCGGGTATTTCAATACCGTCTTGTACTGTTTTCCTGAATGTATCATAACGCACAAGAAAATGCGCTTCTTCAGGAATTTCATGCTCTATTGTTTCCTTGACACACTGATAGAGAAAGACAGCGTGTGCTGTCGCATCAAAGTAACGGTAATAATCGACGGTGTCATTGAGAACACGTACGTTATGATCTTTTGTTGTTTCCCATTTGATGAAGGGCAGTATTGTTTGTGAGTAACCTCTTAATACTACTTCATATTCTGCTATTCGATTCAGCATCGAACTGGATACCGGAAATATCATACCTGGGGGATTATACCCATTTTCTGCCAGGATATGATGGATGAGATACCGATGAATACGTCCGTTCCCATCCACAAATGGGTGGATATAGACGAATCCGAACGCGATTGCTGCCGCTGCACAGACCGCGTCGATTGTGTGGGTGATTTTTTTGCTGTATGCAACCAATCCATCTATCAAAGAATCAATATCCTCATGCTTCGCGCTGAAATGTTCCACAACAGGCATTCCCGTATCTCTATCATGTTCGCCGACGAAGCCTCCAGTCTCTCTATACCCAGGTTTCACAAAACGGCTGTCTCCAATTACCATTTTTTGAAGTTGTACAAGCGCATCCTTGCTGATTGGTGACTTCCCGGCATCACGAATCGCATTGCCCCATCGCATGATTCTATCGTGGGGAGGTGCTTCATTTTCAATGGCAAAACTTGCTTGTGAATCTTTTAAAAGTAGAAATGCAGCCGCACGGGCAACTACGTCCTTGGGGATATTCGTCGAGACGAGAAGGGCTTTCTCTTTGAGATTCATGGAAATGTATGCATCCAATTCCTCAGTTCGTCGTATCAGGGGACAAAAATCCGGAGTCCCTGGAAGATTGTTTACAACTCGATGCCGCATCGATCTCTTTCCGGTTACGGCCAACTGTTTCAGAGGATCGAGCGCATGCACATAATTGCCTCTTTGTACATCCGGCAAATCGAGGGCTTTTCCCATCAGCCATTCATAGAGGAACCAAATTCGTCTGCTATAGGCTCCCGTTATTGAGGCCTGAACCATCTTGCATATTTCGTTCGGGTCAAGGAGTTCGAATAATTTCTTAAGGACGCATAAATCAACGCCTTCATATTTCAATGCAAAAGCCAGATGTCCTTTTACGGAATTTTCCGGCTGATATCTAGGAGTGAGCAAATGCCAATCATTCTCTTTTACGATGGTGTGTTTCGTCCCGATTGCCATTTTAATTGTGGGAAATGGGCAGGGAAGGTTATATGCATCAATAAGGGCTGCATACCCGACAGGGGTGCCTTTTTCGGGTAGAGAGAATTCATGAAAAACGATTACTGGACCTGAAAAACGATTATTCATACTACCATCCTATGAAATATAATTATATTATACTGATTTTTATGAAAAGTACATATGCTTCTTCTGAACTTTTTGGGTATCGGCATTAATTCAAGCATCCTGAAAAATCATTACGGAATCTGAAAAGCAATTATATTTATTCTACTATATGAAAAACTGTTACATTTTTTTTGATTGAAGAAATTCATACTATAACACTTGACAAATTGGCATGGGGTGATTAGTATGTACATATAAGTTGCGAAAAATAAAATAGTGAACGATATAACAGGAGGAGCACATGAGCGTATATGATTACACCGTACACGGAAGAAAAGGGGAGGAAGTCAAGCTTTCCACCTATAAGGGCAAGGTGCTCTTGATCGTCAATACAGCAACTCAGTGCGGGTTCACCCCCGAGTACACCGAGCTTGAGAAATTATATGAAGCATACAGGGCGAAGGGTTTTGAGATCTTGGACTTCCCCTGCAATCAGTTCGATGGACAGGCTCCTGAGTCGATTGAGGAGATCCACGAAATCTGCAAGCTCAAGTTTGGAACCCAGTTTCCCCAGTTTGGAAAGGTTGAAGTCAACGGCGAAGGTGCAATCCCGTTGTACAAACACCTCAAGGACAAGAAGGGATTCGCGGGCTTCGATATGAGCCACAAGATCGCACCCATTCTTGATGGAATCCTGCGCAAGGCCGACCCCGAATATGAGAAGAGCAGTGAGATAAAGTGGAACTTCACCAAGTTCCTTGTCGATCGCAACGGAAACGTTGTACAGCGCTTCGAACCCTCCCATGATTTGGGCAAGGTGGCGAAGGCCATCGAGAACCTTCTGTAACATTCCAAAAACACACACAGTAAATCCCATTTTCGACGTTGCCTTTGCCAGAGGGCAACGTCGTTTTTCGGTTTCAGCACTCCAGCTCCTGGCTGAGAAGGTTTGCACAGTACACAAGCCTTGCCATATCCTTCTGGCCGATTTTTCCTTTGAACAGCAGCAATCTTGCATTGGCATCAGCTATGGCTTGCACCAGTTCTCTGCTTTGGGCAGCTGACACCCTTGCAACCGATCCATACCCTGCTTCAAGGAGCAACCTTGCAAAGAGGGGGCTGACCCATTGAATGCGGGAAAGGTCGCACAGGCATGCAAGACAGATGGCTGGGAATAAGGTCCTCTTGTAAAAGTCGACGCTTGAGGAAATCCAAATCAAGTTGGGAAAAATCCAGATGGTAGCTCATCATAACTCTCCTTGCTTCAGCTTTGGTATACTCCAGGTTGGAAGGTGGGACAAGAGCTTGCTCTGCTCTTTGTTGTGGTCTAGGATGACGGGAGGGGGAAATGGTATGCTTTGTGGCGTCGACAAGGCGGTGGATGCACTCTCGGGGATGCACTTGGGCGACAAGCGCTTGGCATTGGTGACTCATGCTGCAAGCCTTACAAAAACCTTTGAGTCCTCGAAGTCCTTTCTGTGCAGACACCTGAATATAACCGATCTCTTCGCCCCCGAACACGGCCTGGGCTCCTTCATTGCAGATGGGAAGGATGTTGAGGACCAACGGGACGAAGAAACCGGTTTGGTGGTTCACAGCCTCTACAGCAGTGGGGGAAAGGCCGTCGATCCTGACGTATTTCAGAACCTTGACGGTATTCTCTTCGATATACAAGATGTAGGGTTACGCTTCTATACCTATATAGCGACTCTTAAGCAATTGCTTGAGCTTGGAAAACCGGTGATCGTACTGGACCGGCCCAATCCTTTGGGAGGTTCCATTGTGGAAGGACCCATTCTTCCCCCATCCCTGGAAAGCTTTGTCGGCCACGGCGGGCTTCCCGTCCGCTACGGCCTTACCATCGGAGAACTTGCATTTTGGATGCAACACCACTACCGCTTGTGTGGTGAACTTGGAATTGTAGAGCTTTCCGGGTATGGACGTTCTTCTCTATGGCAGCAGACCGGTCGACCCTGGACCATGACCAGTCCCGCCCTATCCCATGTCGAGGCGGTGTTTCTCTATGCAGGATTCTGCCTCTTCGAGGGGACCAACCTGAGCGAGGGAAGGGGAACCAGTGCACCCTTCGAGCTTTTTGGAGCCCCGTTCATCGATCCCTGGAAATTGGCAAGCGAAGTTGCCAAGTTGGGCCTGACATCGGTAGTGTTCACCCCGATTTCATTCATTCCCGGCCAGAGCAAGCATCAGGGCCGACTCTGTCACGGCCTGTACGCCCACATTCTGGATTACCATACCCTGCGTCCGTTCAGCATCTGTCTACAGGTGCTTTCAACCATCCATCGGCTGTATCCTGATCAGCTTGACTTCAATGCACATTTCTCCAAGCTTGCAGGCTTCGAGCCTGAAGAACTCTTTGCCGACAAGCTTGAATACACATTGCAGAGATCAGAGGCGGACGCGCAGACGTTCATGAACGAGAAGAGGAGATTTGAACGATATGGGAATTGAGAGACGGATTATGATCGGCCAGCACTTTGTCTGCGGGTTTGAGGGAACTGGAATGGACGACTCCTTCATTGAGGCTGTGCGGCGCTACAAAATCGGCAATGTCATTCTCTTCTCGCGCAACATTGCAAGCAAGGAACAGCTGTACAAGCTGTGTTTTGATATTCAAGAATTGGTGCAGCATGAGTGCGGTCACCCCGCCCTTATCACGATCGACCAAGAGGGTGGCATGGTTACCAGGCTCTCTGGCGACTGCACAAACGTCCCTTCTGCCATGGCGATTGCCGCAACAGGTGAAGAGAAGTCGGCTTTTGATGCGGGTCTGTTGACGGCGACCGAGCTTAGGGCCCTTGGTGTGAATGTGGATTTCGCACCGTGTTTGGATGTGAACAGCAATTCGCATAATCCGGTGATCGGGGTGAGAAGCTATGGCGATCGCAGCGAGGTTGTCTCTTCCTACGGGCTGTCGATGATTGATGGATTACAAAGTGGCGGGGTAATGGCCGTAGCCAAGCACTTTCCCGGCCATGGCGATACACACCTCGACAGTCATGTGGCCCTCCCGGTTGTCGAAGGCACCAAGGAAGAGCTGGCGATGCATCTTGCTCCATTCAGAAGTGCGGTGGCAGGTGGAGTGATGGGCATAATGACAAGTCATATCCTGTTTCCCCAACTTGAAAAGAACAATGTCCCTGCTACGATGAGCAGAAGCATCATCACCGATTTTCTACGTAGTGAATTAGGATTCAAAGGTCTGATCTTCAGTGACTGCATGGAGATGGATGCGATAGCAAAGCACTATGGCACCGTCAAGGGAGCGGTTGCGGCACTTAAGGCCGGAGTGGACCTGGTATGCATCAGTCACCATGTCTGTCTCGGCTGTGAAGCCGTTGAAGCCGTTGAAGCCGCCTTGGATGCCGGAGTGTTGAGTGAGGCGGATCTTAAGCAGTCGACACACAACATTCTCATGGCAAAATCTATGCTTGCAGAAGAGCAGAGACCGCCCTTGTCGGTTGTCGACTGCCCTGAGCACCGCGCGATGAATCAGAAACTCCACCGGCAGAGTCTTACCCTGGTGCAGGATGTGCCGTTTGCATTAGGCGACAATCCCTGTTTTGTCGGTCCCAAATGCTTCCGGGCGACCAACGTTTCCAGTGATGAGGAAGCGTTGGTGTTCGCCCCGTACATGGCCGCCTTGTTGGGAGGATCCTCAATCGTGACCGATGAGAATCCCGGCAACGAGGAGATCGAACGCGTAGGTGGGCAGACAAGCAGCAGTTCATCGGTAGTCTGTGCAACCTACAACGGTCATCTTCATCCAGGGCAAATACAACTGGTGAACTCCCTGGTGGAAAATAAGCCTGTGCTTTGCATCGCCTTGCGCAATCCGTACGACTTGGCCCTCTTGGATGCACGGATTCGCAGCATAGCCGCATATGCCTATACAAAACCAGTGTTAGCCGCCTTTGCGAAGTATGTACAGGAGCCTTTCCCACTGGAGGGTAGGCTCACCGTCTCATTGGGAGGTTCTCATGCCTGACATGTTGGTACGACTCTATGACCTGCCCTGCAGTGATTCCTTGCTGGCAAACCTGAAAGAGCAGGGTATTTCCATTCAGCGGGCCATGGCTCCTGATAAAATGCGGGTCCTCTCCTGGATAGGCGAGCACTCCTCGCCCGCAGCACAGGGGGAGGCCGATGTCTGTTTTGCCCGCCATCCCATCTCGCTCTTCCTTGCAGTGAAGGAGAAGCAGATTCTTGGGTATGCCTGTTATCATGCAACCGCCTTGGATTTTTTCGGTCCGACCAGGGTGCTGGACAGCATGCAGGGCAAGGGTATTGGAAAGGCCCTCTTGCTGCGTTCCCTCCACGCTCTCTGTGATGAAGGCTATGCCTATGCAATCATCGGCGGGGTGGGACCTGCCGCCTTCTACGAGAAGTGCGTCGGGGCGACCCTGATCGAAGGGTCGACTCCCGGCATCTACAAGGATTTTTTGGGGGCCCGGACATGAGCCTGGTCATCGGACTGATGAGCGGGACCAGCGCCGATGGAGTCGATGCCGCCTTGGTCCGCATCGAAGGTGAAGGAGAATCTCTTTGCCTCGAGGAACTGGCATTTGTTTCGTGTCCCTATTCCGATCAGGTGCGCTCCCGCCTGCTGGTCCTCGCCCAAGGTGAGGAGGGAGGCAGCCGGGAGCTGTGTCTGATGGATGCACTCTTGGGTCATCTCTTTGTGGAAGCAGCCCTCGAGGTCTGTAAAACCGCCGGTTTGAAGCCTTCGGACATCTCTTTGATCGGGACGCACGGCCACACGTTCCACCACATTCCGCAGAGTACCGACTATTTGGGGCGAGCGGTCCGCTCTACGTTGCAATTAGGCCAAAGCAGCTTCCTTTCTGAAACCTTCGGTTGTCCTGTAGTCAGCGACTTTCGTCCGCGTGACCTTGCAGCAGGCGGTCAAGGCGCCCCTTTGGTTCCCTATACCGAATACCTGCTGTTCAGACGAACTGATGCTTCGATCGCCCTGTTGAATATTGGAGGAATCGGCAACATCACCATTCTGCCTGCAGCCTGCTCCCCCGATGAAGTGCTCGCCTTCGATACCGGGGTGGGAAACATGGTCATCGATGAGCTGGTCGCCCGCTACAGCAACAATGCACTTCGTTACGATGAGGGAGGAGCCTGGGCGCAAAGAGGCGTCGTCGATGCTGCGTTTCTTTCGTGGATGGAACAGGTCGATTCGTATCTCCCCCTCGGTCTGCCCAAATCTACGGGAAGGGAGTTGTATGGAAAAGCCTATATCCAGCGGCTCTTGGAGCAGGCGGACAGCAGGCGGCTTTCATCATCCGACGTATTGGCAACAGCCACCCGGTTCATCGCCCGTTCGGTTAAGATAGGCTTGAAGCGTTTCTATAACGCCGACCTTGACTATCTGGTCGTCGGTGGGGGAGGAAGCCACAACCTGGCAATCCTGAATGCACTGGAACAAGAGTTGGGGACGGCTGTCCATACCTGGCAGGATTTCGGCCGTGACAGCGACAGCAAGGAGGCTGTAGCCTTCGCGCTTTTAGCATGGCAGCGGCTGGTTCGAAAGCCGAATACCCTACCTTCCGCAACCGGGGCAAATCATAGCGTGGTAATGGGAAAATTGGAGTTGTAACTAAAAAATATTTTCAGTTTTATTTCCAACTACAGTAAAAAATATTGTTGCTAGTTGCTGGAATTGGTGCATATACTATACAAGTGGTGTACACCTGTTGTTCCTTGCACCCTCGCGCTACTGTGCACCTGATGTTGTCCGAAATCACCGTTTTACGGTTGTTTCTAATACAAAAGGAGGGGCACTATGAAGAAAACCCTGTTGGTTGCTCTCTTGGTTTTGGTTTCACTTTCCTTCTCGCTGTTTGGGGCGGGGGTTAAGGAGACCACAAGCGGCCCGATTGCATTTTCCGTATTTTATTCGGACAATGCCACCCTGCCGTTCAAGCATGATTGGTTGACAGTCACCGAAGTCCAGAAGCGGGTGAATGCCAAGGTCGAATTTGAAGTAATCCCGATCGTCGATTACCAGACGAAGGTTTCATTGGCGCTGAATACCGGAACCAATGCACCTGATGTAATCCTCTATCAGTCCACCAAGGGTGAGAATGCCGCCCTTTCGCTCAATGGTGCCATTGTGCCCATCAGCGATTATGAGGCCTGGACACCCAACTTCAACTCCAGAGTCAAGGAGTTCGGTCTTGAGGAGGATGTAGCGGCTCTCAAGCTCAAGGACGGCAAGCGGTACTTCCTGCCTGCTCTCTTTGATGTCCCGTTCTACGACGGCGGCCTGATCTTGCGTGAGGACCTCCTGAAGAAGTACAACCTTACAGCACCAAAGACCTTTGACGACCTGTACCAGGTGCTCAAGGTGTTCAAGCAGCACAACCCATCCTCCTATCCGTTGACCATCCTGGCCGGCCCGCGGGTGCTCTACCGCATGACCATGCCCGCGTGGGGCATCAGCCTGGGCAAGAACGGCGCCAGTGGAAGCAACACCCTCAGCTGGGACTATGCAACCAAGCGCTACTTTGCCGGTGCCATCAGCGAGCAGTACAAGAGCTACATAACTTATATGCACAAGCTCTATGCCGAAGGCCTGCTCGATCCTGAGATGGCCGAACCAATCGACGGCGACCGCTGGACGCAAAAGCTTGCGACCGGCAAGGCCATGGCCAGCTATGCCTACTACGACCAGATCGGCGGGGTGACGGCGAACAGCACCATCGATGGTTTCAAGCTGCAGATGTATCCCGCCCTTGCAGGGCCTGCCGGTGCACACCATCAACCCAAGAGCAAGACAGGGTCGGGAATCCTCTTCCCGATCAAGACGGCCAAACGCTCCGATTTCGAGCAGCTCGTCCGTACAGTCGACGAGATGTTCTTCTCCGAGGAGAACGCCAAGCTCTGGTGTCTGGGTGTTGAAGGTACGACCTATACCGTGCAGAACGGCAAGGTGGTCTTCTCCGATGAGATCCGAAACTCCAGCGAAGGCATCTACAAGAGTCTGCAGGTCAAGTACGGCTGCGGCAGCGATGTAACGCAGATGGTGTGGGTCAATGCCCGTGAGATGACCAAGTACGATGAGAACTATGCGCGCATCAACGCAGAGGTTGAGGCCATCGGTGATGTCATCCAGGCCATCCCTCCGACTCCGAAGTTCGACGACCGGAAAGCCGAGGAAGCGGGCACCTTGCAGACTCCGCTCTCCGATGCCTTCGAACGATGGAATTCGGCCTTCCTGACCGGCAGCAAGAGCATCGAGAAGGATTGGGACGCCTACGTCAAGGAGATGAAGAGCCTTGGCATTGACAAGTTTACCGAGTTGTACAACACCAGCTTGTAATCAGACGTGAGGAGGGTTTGGATGAAACAAGGGAAGCAACTGCCGAGGAAATCGTATTTCGCACGGTATTGGCAGCTGTATGCCATGATGGTGCTTCCCTTGCTCTATTTCTTGGTGTTCAAGTATGTTCCCATGCTTGGCAGCGTCCTTGCCTTCCGACGATATCGTCCTGGAATGGGTCCGTTCGGAACCGAGTGGGTGGGCTTGACCTACTTTTCCCGATTTTGGTCGGACCCTGCATTCTGGCGGGCCTTTCGCAATACATTGGTCCTCAGTATTCTAAACCTGGTGGTGAACTTTCCCATACCGATTCTGTTCGCCATCCTGCTCAACGAGGTGCACATCCTCCCGTTCAAGAAAGTGGTGCAGACCGTCTCATACATGCCGCGTTTCATTTCAACGGTGGTCGTCATCGCCATTTTAGGGGAGTTGCTTTCCCCCTCAAGCGGCATCATTAACCTGCTCCGGCAGCACCTGTTCGGCAAAGAGGCGCTCTACTTCATGAATGAGGCCCGATTCTTCAGGGTCATCTACATCCTGGTCGACACCTGGCAATATACAGGCTGGACCGCCATCATCTATCTCGCCGCCATTACGGCAATTCCCGCCGAGCTGTACGAAGCTGCCACCATTGACGGAGCAAGCCGTACCCAGCAGATATTCTTTGTCACCATCCCTTCCATCATGAGCACGATCATGGTGATGTTGATCATAAGTGTGGGAAGGCTTCTCTCCCTTGGCTTTGAGAAGGTATTGTTGCTCTATACCCCGGACAACAGCATGGTCAGCGACATCATCGATACCTTGGTGTACCGAACCGGTCTTGCCAACCAAAACTACTCCTATGCCACGGCCATCGGCCTGTTCAGCGGCATCATCGGCGTCATCTTGGTTTCATCCTCCAACGCCTTGAGCAAGCGACTGACCGGGGAGGGGATATATTAGCATGAGAACCTATAAAACCCCGTCTTCGATGCTCTTCTCCTTCGTGGTGTACCTGGTGATGGTCCTCACCCTTGCCGTCTGCCTGATTCCCTTCCTCTACATGCTCGCCCTCTCGATCTCAAGTCCGAAGGCAATCATCAACAATGAGGTTTTTCTCATCCCCAAGGGGTTGAACCTTCAATCGTACATCCAGATTTTTTCCTATCCGAACTTCTTCAAGGCGTATGGCAATACCTTCTTCTATACGATAGCCGGGACGGCGATCAGCCTGACGCTGATGATATTGTTCGCCTATCCGTTGAGCAAGACACGCCTTAAGGGTGTGAAAGCCGTCATGCGTCTGGTCATTTTTTCGATGTTCTTCTCAGGTGGACTCATTCCCAACTACTTGTTGGTATCCTATCTCCAGCTGACCAATACACGGCTTGCAATGCTCATTCCGTTTGCAATCAATCAGTTCAACCTGATTTTGTTGATCAACTTCTTCAAGTCGATCCCCGTCGATTTGGAGGAGGCCGCCATCATCGACGGTCTTGACTATAAAGGCATCCTGGTTCTCATCGTTTTGCCGTTATCGACTGCAGCCTTGGCTACCGTCGGCCTCTATGCCGCCGTCTTTTTCTGGAATGACTGGTTCCACGGCCTCATCTACCTCAAGAGCAGCCAATTTCCGGTCATGCTCTTTCTGCGCAACATTGTAACCGGCACCAGCATGGTCGGCGATGCGGCCGGTTCGGGGGACAAGAGCACGATCGCCATTTCAATCAAGAGTGCGGTGATCATCACCAGCACGCTTCCCATCATCGTGCTCTATCCCTTCCTCCAGCGGTATTTCGTCAAAGGCGTCATGATCGGGGCCGTGAAAGGGTAGTAGAGGGCTTCTGGGTTGTTTCGCGTACGATCAACTCGGTATCCATGTACATGCTGGAGATGGGAATCTGCTCGCCGCTTATGCGCTTGATGAGCATCTCGCAGCTGAGCAGGCCAAGTTGGAACTTGGGCTGGTTGACCGTGGTGATTGACGGGGTGCACATGGTGGACAATTCGATGTTGTCGAATCCGACGATGGCGATGTCCTTCGGGACTTCCAGTGCCGACCTTCTCACCGCCTTGATGGCCGCCGCAGCATAGACATCGCTGGAGGCGAAGAACGCATCGGGCCTTTGGTCGGAATTAAGCAGCTGGAACGCCGCCGAGACAGCCATGTCGTAGCTTATTTCCTGCAGCTGGATGATGATTTCAGGGTCCTTCTTGATGGATGCCTGCTCCAAGGCCTGTAGATACCCCTTCAGCCTGTCCTGGGCATACTTGTACTGTAGAGGGCCGTTGATGAAGGCTATCCGCTTTCTTCCTAGGGAGATGAGGTACTCCACTGCATTGCGGGCCGCCGATACATCGTCGATGGTCACAAAAGGAATGTCGACACTGCTGATGCATTCACAACATTGGACCAAGGGGATGGACGAGTTGAGCTTGAGCAGGGTAGATCGGTTGATGCAGTTGGTGGTGATCAGCCCGGCTGCATTTGTTTTTTTCAACAAATCTGTAAAAGTGTCATAGGATTTTTCATCGATTGGATCTTCATTGACCAACATATTGTACCCGTTGCGCTGGGCGGCGGCTTTTGCTCCTTGGATGATGAGGCTGTAGAAAGGGTTGTCCAGGCTGGGGATGTTGAAGATGATCAGGTCGTTGGTTTTCGAGCCTACCGCCTCCAGGCTGGAGGTGTCGAATCCAAGAGCCTTCATCGCATCGATGACCATCCTGCGTGTTTCTTCACGTACATTGGGACTGTTGTTGATGACCCTGCTGATGGTGGCGATGGAGATGCCTGAGAGTTCGGAGATAGCCGTATAGGTGATTTTCTTTGGTGCAGCTGCCATGGGTATACCTCTAGATGTACTATAGAAGCAGTTTTCATTGCAGGCAAGTAAAAAATGTAAAACTGTGAAAAATTTTACAAGATTTGAAATAAATTTCTGTTTTTTAGGTTATAACTGTTAGAATGGTCGTCATAATTGTAATATTACGAAAAATGTTGACAGATTTTCAGAAAGATTTATACTGAATCAAACACAGGCAACACAGATCATCAGCCTGTAGGAGGTTTGTAATGAAAAAGGTATTGGTACTCCTTCTTGTCCTGCTGGTAGCAACCAGCGTCGTGTTTGCACAGGGCTCCAAGGAAGCTGGTGCAAAGAAGCAGTTGATGGGAGTCGTAACCCCCAGCGCCGACCATGGATTCACTGCAGAGTCCATACGCCACAGTGAGGCTCAGGTAAAGGCACTGGCTGCACAGTACGGTTTTGACTACCGCTTCATGACGGCAGCTGAAAGCAGTGAGCAGAGCAATGCCGTTGAAACCATCCTCGGCATGAACCCCGATGTAATGGTTCTCTGGCCGGTCAATGGCGATGAACTGCGCAGTGTCGCCCAGTCGGTAATGGACGCTGGTGTTCCCTTGATTGTCTATGACCGATTCATCCCCGGTCTTGTTCCCGATGCAGAAATCAGCGGTGACAACGTTGCGATCGGCGAAGGCGCCGGAGTGTATTTCAATGAGTTCTTCAAGGACGACCTGGCCAAGGGCAAGGTAAACTACCTCGAGTTCAAGGGAGACAGCTCTACCGTCCCGATGGAACGCACCAATGGATTCCTCTCAACTGCAAGTCCCAACTTCAACTTGGTGCAGTCCTTTGTCACCAACTGGAGCCAGCAGACTGCCATGGAACAGATGGAGAACTTTTTGAACACCAAGAGCAAGGCTGAGATCGAATCAATCAAGGCGATCTGGACTCATGACGACGAAATCGTCTTCGGTATCGTCGAGGCCCTGAAGAACTATCACGGAAGTGCAAAGATCAACATCCGCCTGATCAACGGCGTCTCCGCCGGTGAAGGGTTCATGAACCTCTTTGAGAACTCCGGCCTCAGCGGCATCGATTTCATGACCTACACCTTCTCCCCGTCCATGGTCCGCGATGCTATCGACCTCGGTCTGAAGGTACTGCAGGGCGAGAAGCTCGAGAAGAACTACAAGGTTCCCACCGAGATGATCGACAAGACCAACTACAAGACCTATATGCAGGGCGAGCTGTACAAGGTACGCTACAGCCTGTAAGGGTTGGGTTTTTGGAACATGTGCCCTCTGGAGGCTGGATTATCGGCCTCCTCTGGGCATCTCTTGTATAGGTAGGGAGATTGTTATGATCCTTGAGATGAAGAACATATCAAAGTCGTTTGGGGCGGTGCAGGCCCTGAAGGATGTCTCTTTTTCCGTCGGCAGCAAGGAGATTCACGGCCTGCTCGGTGAGAATGGAGCAGGAAAGACGACCTTGATGAACGTTCTGGCCGGAACGTTTGGTCCGGATGCAGGTACGATTGGGATCGATGGGAACATCGTCGAGGGTATGACCCCTAAAAAAGCGGCAGAATTGAAGATTCGATTCATCCACCAGGAGTTGAATCTATGCAACGACCTGACGGTCTTTCAGAATATGTTCCTCGGTGAAGAGTACACCAGGCAGTGGTGGATGGTTGATAGGAAACGGGAACTGGAGCACGCCCAGAAGGTGCTCAATTCCATGAACAGCGGCATCGATGCGCATACCCTCGTCGCCGAGCTCGATACCGCTCAAAAGCAAATGGTAGAGATTGCCAGGGCGCTGTTGTTCTCCAGTGAGCTCATCATCATGGATGAGCCGACAACCGCCTTGAACAACCGGGAGATTGAGAAGCTGTTCTCCATTATGCAGCGGCTGAAGGAGGAGGGCGTCTCCTTCATTTATATTTCTCATAAAATGCCTGAGATTTTCCGCATTTGCGATCGATATACCGTTCTGCGCGATGGATCGTTCATTAGAAGCGGTTTGATCAAGGATATTAATGAGCATCAGGCGACTGAGCTGCTCATTGGAAAGAGCTTTGTACAGGCCCATATAAAGGATGGCATTGCCGCCAGTATTACCGATGAGGTGGTTCTCACCGCAAAAGACTTGTCGGGTTCCAGTTTCAGCAATGTCTCGTTTGAACTCCATCGAGGGGAAATCCTGGTTTGTACCGGCTTGCAAGGTTCTGGAACAGATGAACTTGCCACTTCATTGTTCGGCGCTTCTACCCTGAAAGGGGGGACAGTCGAGACGGCTGCAGGTCCGCTTGCGATGCACGACATCAAGGGTGTCATGAGGCGGGGAATCGCCATGGTGCCCCGTAATCGAAAGGAACGGGGTATTCTGCCGGATTTGAGTATCAGGAACAACAACTCCCTCGCTTTCTTTGTTGCCAGGCACAAGAGCTTATTTGTTGACAAAAACGAGGAGAAGAGGCGCTTTGATGCAAGTCAGAAGCGATTGGGTATCAAGGTGGGTAGTGATATGGACGTCATTACTTCTCTTTCGGGGGGGAATCAGCAGAAGGTGATTCTCAGCCGGTGGCTTGAACTCGATGCCGACGTCTACATTATGGACAACCCGACCCAGGGCATCGATGTGGGGGCGAAGTTCTCCATCTACAAGCTGATCGTCGAGTTGGCTTCCCAGGGTAAGGGAGTCATTGTATTCACCAGTGAATACCCTGAGATTCATCAGCTGGCGGACCGTTGCCTTGTGCTCTATAAGGGAATGCCTGCGGCAGTACTGTCTCGTGATGAGATTACCGAAGTTGCAATTATGGAATATTCGACCGGAACAAGAGGGGAGGTGCTCAATTGAAGGGTTTGACGCTATCGAGGATGCAGGTGCGGGACACCTGGAGAAATATTAGTGGCAACTACAGCCATTGGTTGAGTTTTGTACTGCTTTTACTGGTGGCGGTTATTGTCAGTCCCTCGTTCTTGACGTGGAACAATATCACCAACCAGTTCGTACAGGGTGCGATTGTCGGCATCTGCGCCATGGGTATGAGCCTGATCATCTCCGCCGGTATGATTGATTTGTCGGTTGGTTCCACGGTCGCCCTGATCAGCGGTTTCGGTGTGGTGGTCCTCAATTCCACCCACTCCATCCCTCTGGCCTTCCTGTTCTGTCTGGGAGCTGGAATCCTGGCCGGCTTGATCAACGGCCTTTTGGTGACCAAAGGTCGAATCGCCCCCTTCATCGTCACCCTTGCCACCATGAGTGCATGGCGCAGTGTGATCAACCAGATGGGGCAGGGAGGGCCTTTCACCGTCGACAAGGACATGTATGCACCCTTCCGTGCCATTGCCGCCGGTCGTATTCTTTCAATTCCCCATCTGATGTTGTTTCTGATCTTCATTACCGTACTTACCGGCCTGCTCATGTCAAAGACCAAGTTCGGTACGTATGTCTACGCTGTCGGTTCCAATCAGCAGGCTGCACGCCTCAGCGGCATCAATGTGAATCGGGTTAAGACTCTCATTTTTACCTATGCAGGCATGCTCTATGGGTTGGCGGCTTTCCTGCTTGCCAGCCGCCTGACTTCAATTCAGGCCGCCAGTGCCGGGATGGGCTATGAGATGGATGCCATCGCAGCAGTTGCCATCGGAGGCACAAGCATGGATGGCGGGCGGGGCAAGATCATCGGCACCTTCCTCGGTGTCCTGATGCTCAGGATCATCAATACCGTCTTGATCATGGCAAACGTGCCTCCATTCCTCAACGGGTTGGTCACCGGCATCATCATCATTGTTGCAGTGCTTGCACAAAGCAACAAGAAGGGAAAATAGGAGAAGCGCCATGAATATTGGTATAGTTGGGGCAGGTGGAATGGCAGCCTACCATGTGAAGGGTTTCCAGAAGGCCGGTGCCGTTGTTTCGGCCGTCGCCGATTCCAACGCCGAACGTGCCCGCCTGTTTGCGGAACATTGGGGGATACAGTCCATCTACCCAAACTTGGAAGCAATGCTTGGGCAGGAGCCTGGTTTGGACGCAGTTTCCATTGTTACCCCGAACAAGTTCCATGCACCGCTTACCGTACAGGCTCTTGAAGCCGGTAAGCATGTGTATTGCGAAAAGCCTCCTGCCCGCAATGCACAGGAGATGCTTGGCATGTATGAGGCGGCAAAGAGGACGGGCAAGCATTTGATGTTCGGTTTCAACAACCGTTGCAGGCCTGAAAGCCAAGCCATCTACCGCTATCTGGAGAACGGGGATGCGGGAAGGATAAACTCGGCGCAGGCTACCTGGATCCGCCGATCGGGCATCCCCGGTTTCGGAGGCTGGTTCACCGACAAGGAACTCTCCGGAGGCGGACCGGTGATCGACCTCTTGCATATGATCGACTTGGCTCTTTCGTTCATGGGTTACCCTGAGCCTAAGGCCGTCCTTGCCGTCACGTTCAATGACTTCATGGGTAACGCCTCGTTCAAAGGGCCTTGGGGTATCGCTGACGGCAATGGCAACACCAATGTGGAGACAGCCTGCCATGCCATGGTAACCTTTCGGGACGGCAGGTGCCTTACGATCCGTAACTCCTGGGCTGAGATGAATGAACGGGAAGTGGTTTCGGTGACATTCCAAGGCAGCAAGGCTGGGGGAAAGGTCGAGCGCCTGTTTGGTATTGATGGGGTGGATGAAACCAGCTGCGACACTGTTATGCTCTTTACCGAGGAGTATGGCAGGCAGGTGAATCGCGAAATTCTGGTTGAGAAGGACGAGACGATGGGCAGGGTTGCCAATGCAGTGAATTTTGTCCAGAGCATCACGAAAGGTGAAAAGCCGATGAATACACCGGCTGAGGCTTTGATCCTGATGCGCATCACCGATGCAATCTATACAAGCAGTGAGACTGGTGAATGTGTGCGGTTTGCATAAAGAGGGAGTGTATATGAGTCGATTGGTTACCTTGGCTTCAGGCCAGTTCGGGGATTTGGCTTTGGAAGACCTCTGCCGTCTGGCAAAAGAGATGGGGTATGATGGGCTCGAACTTGCCACCCACGCACATTTCGATGTGCAGAAGGCGCTGCATGATCCTTCCTACCTTCCCATGGTGCACGAAACCCTGCAGCGACACGGCCTTGTCTGCAAAGCGATCAGCGCCCATTTGACAGGACAATGTGTCTGTGATGTGTGGGACGAGCGCCTTGACGGGTTCGCACCTGCCCACTTGGCGGGTAAGCCCGAGGCGATCAGGGCATGGGCCATCGAGGAGATGAAGGATACTGCCCGGGCAGCCCAAAAGTTCGGTGTCTCGGTGGTGAATGGGTTTACCGGTTCTCCCATCTGGGCGCGATGGTACTCGTATCCGCAAACCAGCGAAGCGATGATCGATGCAGGCTTCCAGTTGGTATATGATCTTTGGACTCCGATTTTCGATGTGTTTGATGCATGTGGTGTACGATTTGCCTTGGAAGTTCATCCAACCGAAATCGCCTTCGATTGGTACACAACCGAGCGTCTGTTCGAGCTCTTCAATCACCGACAAACCCTTGGCCTCAACTTTGACCCCAGCCATCTGGTATGGCAAGGTGTTGATGAGGTTGGGTTTGTCCGAGATTTCGCAGATCGCATCTACCATGTGCATATGAAGGATGTGAAAATCAATCGCAATCCCCGTGCAGGGGTTTTGGGTTCGTTCCTTCCTTTCGGTGATACCAGACGCAGCTGGGACTTTGTTTCGGTAGGCCATGGGAATGTCGATTTTGATGGAATCGTCCGTGAACTCAACCGCGCCGGATATACCGGCCCCTTGTCTGTTGAGTGGGAGGATTCAGGCATGGACAGGGTCTACGGGGCTGCAGAAAGCTGTGCATATGTGAAGAAAATGAATTTCAACAGCTCATCGGTGGCCTTCGATGCCGCCCTGAAAACCCAATGAGTGAGCAATATGTGTCTATTTATATGCAATAATTATGCATATAAATAGACGAAATGCATACGAAGTTGTACAATGGCCCGCAATACAAGTCACACAAGGCTCTATTTCGGCCGAAGGAACAGCGTATGGAAAAGAAAAACATTGATTGGGGCAGTCTTGGGTTCTCCTATACCAAGACCGATAGTCGGTATGTCTCGTACTGGAAGAACAACCAGTGGGATGGTGGGGCTCTGGTAGAGGATGCCAATGTAACCATCAGCGAGAGTGCAGGTGTTCTCCAATACGCACAGACCTGTTTTGAAGGCCTGAAGGCCTATACCACCATCGATGGAAAGGTTGTAGCATTCCGCCCCGATCTCAATGCCCAACGCATGTACGATACAGCACACAGGCTTCTGATGCCTCCGTTTCCCCAGGACCGCTTTGTCGATGCCCTGGACAAGCTGGTGAAAGCCAACCTTGCCTATGTGCCTCCCTACGGCAGCGGTGCCACCCTCTATATCAGGCCGTTCTTGTTCGGCAGCGGCCCGGTCATCGGTGTTGCTCCCGCCCCCGAGTACACCTTCAGGATGTTCTGTACTCCCGTAGGTCCTTATTTCAAGAGTGGAATCAAGCCTTTGAAGCTTCAGGTCAGTGAATTCGACCGAGCGGCACCTCGCGGTACCGGACATATCAAGGGTGGACTGAACTACGCCATGAGCCTCTATGCAGGGCACGAAGCCCACAAGAACGGTTTTGCAGAAAACCTCTACCTCGATGCAGCAACACAGACCTTTGTTGAGGAGACCGGTGGAGCAAACTTTATTTTTGTAACCAAGGACAACAAGGTGGTAACCCCCAAGAGTCCTTCGATCCTGCCGTCCATCACCCGTCGTTCGTTGATGTATGTTGCCAAGGAGATTCTTCATCTCGAGACCGAGGAGCGCCCGGTTCCGCTTGAGGAAGTTGCCGAATTCGCTGAAGGCGGTCTGTGCGGTACTGCAGCAGTCATCTCTCCCATCGGTTCGATTACCACCAGCAAGGGCGTTATCAACATGCCAAGCGGCATGGAGAAGATGGGTCCGATCACCCAGAAGCTGTACGACACCCTTACCGGCATCCAGATGGGAAGGCTCGAGGCTCCTGAAGGTTGGATTCATACGATTGCATAAAGGTTTTCAAGCTTTCTTTCCCCCGCCGATACGGCGGGGTTTGCTTTTTCTGTATGCAGATGTCGGAGAGCTCACTCCTTGTTTCTTTACTGTCAAAGCAGGTTGCAGTACAGTAGGGCAAGGAGTGCTTCATGGCCCGTTTAAAAGTTCTACTGCTTGTGCTTCTTTTTAGTTCCGCCTCACTGCTGGCCGTCTCCTATCAGCAGATTGAGACCGAATATACCCGCATAATCTTTGAAGAGGAAGATGTAGCATATGCTCGGCACGTTTCGGTTTTTGCCGACGAGGTCTTTGAACAGCTCACCTCATTTCTTTCTCATACCCCTGCGGCCAAGGTTCCGGTAATCGTCACAAGCAATACGGCTTGGGCGAACGGATACTATATCAATTTCCCATCAGCCGTCTATTTGTATGTCACCAGTCCCGAAGACCGTTTCCTTGGTTCTCGAACCCAGGACTGGCTGAAAAGCTTGTTTATTCACGAACTGACTCACTACATCCACCTCACCGCCCCGGTAGGGCCTGCCAAGTTCCTGCGTTTTCTCGGCCCGGGAGTGACTGCAATGAGCACCGTCTTTATGCCCGGTTGGTGGATTGAAGGCATCACCACCTATGCAGAGACGGCGTTTGCAGCAAACGGGGGAAGGGGGGACAGCCTACCGTTTGCCCGAATCTACCAGGCATCGTTGGCCGAAGACTCCATGTGGTCTCTCTCCCAAGGAGCCTACAACGGCCCCTTCAATCCCTCCAACCGCATCTACGTCACCGGCTACCTGATGATCGACTACCTCATCCGTCATTACGGGCCTTCTGCATTCGCTGACATCAATCGCCGCTTTGCAGCATTTCCTTTCTTCGGCCTCTCTCCTGCTTATAAGAAAGTAACCGGCCATTCGGCCAACGAGGTGTTCTCTCTCTCCCTGCATGAAGTCGACGATGTAGACACTTCCTCGGACAATCTATTCTCGGAGCCTATGGCTGGTGATCGGTTCCTTCCTGTTTCCACATCCATCGGGCTCATCGGTTATGTGCAAAGTCCCTATAAGGGAAGAGCGTTGTATCGGTATTTGCCTGATGGTTCGGCGGAGAGGCTGATGGACTTGAGCATCGAAGGAGGCTCTTCCATCTCCTTTGGAACCGATAAGGCGGTCTTTTCCTCATTATGGGCCGATACCAACGACCCTTCCTCGCTTGCCATGGCTGCCGTCAGCTACAGCGACCTGTATCTGCTCGATCTTGCAACACTCAAGGCAAAAAGACTTACCAAGGCACAGCGCTTGGTGCAGCCTGCCATCAGCGGTGACGGATCACGTATTGTAGCCAGCCGCATCAACGGGAGCTTCTACGACCTGGTTGAACTGGATATCGATACCTTGGAAACAACCACGCTTGCAACAGATGAACGGACAAGTTTCTTTGAGCCTTCATTGAATGCAAACGGAACGAGACTCGTGTATCTTTCCTTGAAGGATGGAAATTCTTCCCTGTTCCTGCTTGAAGAAGGGAAAGAGCCGTTGTTGCTGGTGGGCCCTACCGCCGATGAGCTACGCAGCCCTTCCTTCGCCGACGATGAGTCGATACTGTTCGTCAAGGAGCTGGAACTCTATAGCCTCAATCTTGAAACAGGCAACATGCAGCTTGTCCACACCGACGGTGTGGGAGTCTACAACGCCCATGTGCAAGAGGATGAACTCTTCTATGAAACGTATACTCCGCAAGGTGTTGCAGTCAGAAAGGTTGAGCGCTCACCCAAAAGTGAAGGTCAGGTTACGTTGCGTCCTCCCTTGGAAACCGCTCCGCTTGCAAAATCCAATTCGTATCAGGTGACTCCCTATTATGACAGCCTGCAATTCAATCTGGCGTTGCCGTTCCCATTCGTCGAAGCAAATCAATTCCAGCCCGGGGTGTGGTTTCACACAACCAGCCTGCTGCGCCGGCACAGTCTTATAGGCAGTGTAGGGTGGTCGATTCGCAAAGCCAAACTGGTGACTGATGTGACCTATCAGTACGACGGCTCGACCTATGCCATTGCACTGGGCTTGGCCTTGAACCAGTATATATCCGAGAATAAACCGTATAGGAGCAATGCCTATGCTGCCGCGGTAGTACCTCTTTTCTCACGGACGGGGTACTCCCATTTTCAGGCGCTGAGCATCAAACCCCAGATATCCCTAGTCTGGGACCCGACAGGCATAACCACAACCGGCTCTACAGTGCTTGGGTATACCCTGCAAAAGCGCAACAGCCGGACCATGGATTTCTTCGGAACCTCAGGATTTACCGCCAGTGGTGGTGCAATGTTGCAAAGCGGGGTGAACGCTCCGATTCTTTTTGGATCGGTGGGGATACAGGTGCGTCTTTTTGAAAGCTCGGCCATGGTACGATTTGTTGGGGATGCCATCGGGACAAGCTCGGCGAATATTGGCAATAATTTTGCATTGTTCTCCTTTGCTCCATTGCAACAGGGTAACGGCAAGCTTCGCATATCAGCCTCACTTCGGCTTCCTCTGGGCCTTTTCGATGCACCGATTCCCTATGGAGGAATGACCGGTGCCGGCTTGGAGCTGACTGCCCAAAGTGCCTGGTATTTGAATACCGGCTCACTGACATGGGAGGGTGCTTGGGCTGCTGGTGCTCGATTGACAACGAATTTGGTTCTGGGAGGCCCTTCGATTGCATTCAGGCCCTTTACCCAGGTTGCCTATCTTTTCGGTCCCGGGCTATGGCAATTTACCTTGGGATTGGATGGGCAATCACTATTTGAGCGGTTTTCGCTTAGCTGAGGTCGTGGTCGATATCGAGCACGATTCCGGCCATAACAATCCAGGGGCCGGTATGAGGTTTGAAATACTCCACGGTGGTAATCGAATCAGCATTGAACACATAGTAGAGGGCCACTGCAAGCCGTGGATGGTAGCTTGTGTTACCGACCACCCACCAATGGGTATTTCCAATCTTCAGGCCGACCTCCATGCCAATGCTCGGCCTGATTTCCTCCACCAACGTGGTGGTATAGTTCTGCTGGAGATTGAAACGGTGCAGCCCGGCGGATACTTTTACAACGGGAGTGAAGAAGGCTGACAGGCTCTTAAATTCCCACCGGTATCCAAGCTGCCAGGACCCGAGGTTCATCCGGTCGTTCTGGTCCTCCCATCGGTTGAGCATGGGGCCGTTTGTATGTCTGGTCTCAAGACTGATCGGGCCGAAGGAGAATGCCACGAGGCGGTTTTGGTGACCTTCCATATTGTACAAGATACCGGATGTGAAGGTGAAATCGGTTTGTGTATAGGTCTTGGGCCGCTTGAATGCAAGTACATCTAGGCCGAAAGAACCGTATGAGGCTCCCGACCCCAAGAAAGAGAAGAAAGAAGACTGAAACAGGCCTCCGTCGTAGACATAGGCAAGCCTGAGGCCTTCATACCGCTGTTCTTGGATCTTTTGGCTTGGATAGAGATCTTCTACGAACTTCTCTATGTACCCAAGTCGAATGGTGAGAAAACCACCATACGAGACAAAGGTATTCGCTTCAAGGAGGAATTCCCATTGGTGGGTGTAGGATGTTCCCAGCTCGATACCTACCAATGTGTTGGAAACAAGATAGCCGGCTTGTGCTTTCAGTGCAAGATAAGGGTGGCTCTTGAATTGGTCCTCATAATATGTCAAGGTGACCTGATCGCGGCCGATGAGGGTGTGGAACCTGTTCTGGATGGTCTGCAAGCCCAAGTTTCCACTTAATACAACCCCTGCCGAGCCTACGATGCCGATTCCTGCATTGTGCATTGCAGGAAAGAGAAAAGGGTAGGTTGCACCTATCTGAATTTCATCGTAACGTCGGTTGCTTTGAATGCGGTCGGTATAACTTCTTATGAAGGTCTGGAAGCTGAGATTGTTGTCAAAGGTCGCTTCCAAGGACGACCCGAAGGAAAATCCATCATCCTGGTTGTATCCCAACCCCATGGTGTACCAATCATTGCCGGTCCCGATTGAGAGGGAAGACAATGAGAAAGCATAGGCCGGTATTGGCAAGCCGAGGATGCATAGCAAAAAAAGGATGTCAGCTCTTTTGCGCAAGCTCAAGCCAACGGTCTTCCAGATTTTCAAGTTCGCTTCGAAGTGCATGATATTTCTCTGTCCGCTCAGCGAGCGTTCCCTCTTTGGTAGGTTTTGCATCAGCAAAGCTTGCTTCCAGTTCTCCAAGACGTTGCTGCATCGATTCCATGGTGGATTCCAACTCTTCAAATTCCTTCTGCTGCCTGAAGCTCAAGCCCTTTTTCTCGTTGCGCTTGTTTTGTACAGGCGGAGGCTGGACAGGTTGGACTGCCTTCGCAGGTTTCTCATTCTCGCGTTCACGCCACTGACTGTATCGCATGGTTTCATAGGTGACCGACCCGTCATCGGCGAGGATGAAGAGCTCATCACAGGTGAGGTCGAGAAATGCCCGGTCATGGCTGACAATGAGAGTACAGCCGGCAAAGTCCTGGATGTACTGTTCGAGGTTCTCCATGGTAGGAAGGTCGAGGTCGTTGGTGGGCTCGTCGAGCAAGAGAAAGTTTGGATTGGCCAGCAACCTGGAAACCAGATACAACCTACGCTTCTCGCCTCCGGAGAGGCTGGCAATGCTTTGTCGGTGCATGGAGGCAGGAAACCCGAAGAGCTCAAGGAACTTGGCGGCGCTTACCACCTGGTTGGGGCCCAATGTCACTCGTTCGGCGATGTCCTCGACATATTCGAGGATGATCTTGTCGCTTGTCAAAGCCCTGCCGCCCTGGTCATAGTAGGCAAACACGGTGTTCACTCCGACATCCAGACTGCCTTCATCGGGCTCCAGATAACCGCAAAGCAGGTCAAGCAAGGTTGATTTGCCGCTTCCATTCGGCCCAACCACCCCTATTCGGGCTCCTTTGATGAAGGAAAATGAGAAGTCCTGGATTACCACCTGATCGCCATATCGTTTGCTCAGGTGCTTTGCCTCAAGGATTTTCTTGCCCATGCGTCGGTTTTGGGAGCTGAACCTTTGCATCGCTTCGTCGCCTGTTGCACTCTGACTGGCCAGCAACGCTTCGATGCGGTCCTTCCTTCCACTATCCTTGCCTGTACGTGCCTTAGGTCCACGCTTGAGCCACTCAAGTTCACGTCTGAGGACGGTTTTGATCCGGTCCTGTTCTTTTTGCAGACGTTCAAGTCGTTCCTCCCTTCGCTCCAGGTAGGAAGAAAAAGAACCTGGATGGAGAAAAATTGAAGCGTTGTCCATCTCCAGGATGGCCGAGCACACCGAGTCAAGGAAGTAGCGGTCATGAGTGACCAAAATGATGGTTGCACTGCTGTTTTTCAAGTACTGTTCCAACCACTCGATGGTCTGGATATCCAAGTGGTTGGTCGGTTCATCGAGCAGGAGCATGGTAGGTTTTGCACACAGAACCCGTGCAATGGCAACCTTTTTCTGCATCCCCCCAGAAAGGGTATCCATACGTTGGTCCTGAATATCGTAGAGACCCAGTTCTCCCAGCAGCGAGGCATAATCATTCTCAAGGTTCCAAGCACCCAAGAGCTCCATCTGCTCGGTGAGATGGGCCAACACCGCCTCATTGTGCTCGCTTTCCAACGCCTGACGGTAAGCACGATAGGTCTCAATGCGCACCCCTTGTCCGTCATACAGGTAGCTTGCTACGGTAGCACCCTCTTCGAACTGAACTCTCTGGTCGAGCATGACCAAATCGGTACCGTTTTTCATGGCAATGGTTCCGCTGTCGCAGACGATTTGGCCGGCGATAAGCTTGAGAAAGGTGGATTTCCCTTGGCCGTTGCGTCCGATGAGAGCAACATGGTCGCCTTCTTCCAAACCGAAGCTGACTCCTTCAAAGAGTGGTTCATCCTTCAGTGTTTTGGATACAGATTCCAGAGAGAGTACATTCATACTTCGAGCGTAGCGAAAAGCAGGGCGCTAGGCAAGCTGTATCATGCAGCCAAAAAGAGAACAGCAACCCCGGCTATCGAGAGGAACGTGCCTGCAAGACTCGAGGCAGTGAGACGTTTATGCAGTATGAAACGGTCGAAAGGGAACAGGAGAATCGGGGTGATCTGGGTGATGGTGGTGACAATGCCGACCGGTGCGAGCGTGAAAGCACGCATCTGGCTGGACATGCCCAGCACTGGGCCGGCGAATGCGGCGAGGATGAGAAGAATGAGGTAGCGGCGGTTGCGAAAGACCTTGAAGTGCTGGACTGCATTACGCTTGTAGAGGAAGTTGAAGACAAGGAAACAGGATAAGCCCCCGATATTGCGCAGAAGGTTGGTGGAAACCGGGCCTGTTTCGTCGAGGGCGAACTTGGCCAGCAGGAAGGAGAGTGACTGTAAAGCCGATGCAAGGATTGCATATACAAATCCCTTGAGGTTGGTGTCCCGCTCATTTTTCTCTACGTTTCGGCGCGAATCGAGCAGCACCATCACAGCAACACCTGCGATGGTGGTGAATATGCCAAGTATTTGGATGAGGTTCAGCCGTTCATCGAAGAGAAGGTAGCCGAAGAAGGCTGTCACAACCGGAGAGAGTGTCATGATGACCATCGACTCCCTGCTTCCCAGCAGGATGTAGGCCTTGAATAAAAGCATGTCGGTGACGAAATAGCCGAACGCCCCGCTTGCAAGCAGGAAGACATAGGTCCGGGCGGAAAGGGAGGTTGGGAACCAAAAACCTTCCACCGCGTAGGTGAGGGCAAGGATCATGGGAAGGGCGATCCACATTCTGATGTGGGCCACAGCATCCGAGCCTACCTTTGCACCGATATGGCGGTAGATGATCGAGTTTTGTGCCCAACAAGCTGCGGTCAAGAGGGCGAGCAGCTGCCCGACGATTAGGTTGTGTTCCATGATGGGCCAAACACTATCACAAAGGCTTTGGTTAGGCAATGAAAGGCATGCCCCTTGCGAGGCATGCCGAAGTACGTTTGGAGAGAACGTCTTGAAGAACTATCTTCCCTCCTTGTCAAACACTGCAAGTTGGTTTGCAAGGCTGTTGGGATCGAAGAATCGTTTCTCCCTGCGTTTATTCAAGAGTGAATACAAACTCGGGGAGAGAAAGAGGGTGAGAAAGCCTGCAGTGACCAGGCCCCCGATGAAGGTGAGGGCGATGGGTTGCATCATCTCAGCACCTTCGCCGGGAAAGAAAGCAAGTGGAACAAGACCGAGAATGGTAGTCATTGTGGTCATCAGGATGGGTCTGAGCCGGGTGCGTGCCGCAGTAAGACATGCTTGTTTGACCGGCATCTTCTGCCTGACCAGTTGGTTGATGGAGTCGACCAGGACAATGCCGTTATTGACTACAACCCCGATCAGGGCGACGATACCGACCACCGAGAAGAGGGTGAACGCCTGGGAAGTGATGATATGGATGAAGATGACACCGATGAGAAGAAGCGGTATGGTGGCAAAGATGATGAAAGGATCTACCAACGATTCGAACTGGGCGGCCATTACCGCGAAGACGAGAACCAAGGCGAGCAGGAAAATGATCACCAGCGTTGGACCGTAATTGGCAAGCTGCTGCATGTCGCCGCCTTGGCTGACAGTCACACCTTCGCTTACCAACAGATGTTGATCGAGGGCCGTCTGGATTCTCTGCTGCACCACATCGGCCGTATAGCCCTCTGCAAGGCTGGCAGTTACATGGTTCACCCGCTCCTTGTTCTCACGGGTGATTGAGGCTGGGGCGGTAGAGGTTGAAAATGTGGCTATGCTGTCCAGATGTACGGTGCCGCTTTTGCTGCTGACCAACAGGTTCCCGAGGTCGCTGATGGAACTATATTTTGTACCATCCATGGAGACTACCACATTATAAGACTGGTCGACGTTCATCGTCGTGATGGTGGTGGCGGTCGAGCCGGCAAGGGCGGAGGAGAGCGTTGAAACAACCTCGCTTACCGAGATACCCAACTCCTCGGCCAATTGGTGATTTATTGCAATCGTCACCTTCGGCGATCCATTTGCCAAGTCGGTAGCGACATTGGTCGCCTCGGGAACGAAGGAGGCGATGACGGAGGCTATCTCATTGACGGTCCGGGCGAGTGTTTCGGCATCACTGCCGCTCACGCTGATGTTGATGGGACTACTGTTCATTGGTCCTCTACCACCACCGAAAGTCCATACAGCAGCAGGATTTGTTGCAAGCAGAGGAGTGATGATTTTCTTGACTTCACTTGCAGTATAGTGTTGTTCGGTAATGTCGGGAAGACTGATTTCAATCGACCCTGTATTGGTGGACCCCACCTGTACCATGATTTGTGAATATGCATCTGCGGGCAGCTCTTCCATTACCAGTTTCTGGATCCTGAACAGCTCATTGCGGCTTGCCTCCTTGGTGGTTCCGCTTGGCAGGGTGAGCGAGAGCGTGACGCTGTCGTCTGCATTCATCTGGGGCGTGAGGTTCATCCCGATGCCCTCGAAAAATGAGAGACTGAAGATAAGCAAGAGTATCAACAGCATGATCAGCAGGAATCGATGGCGCAAAAAATAGGAGAGAAAGTGTGCGTAAGCCTGTTCCAGCTTGGTTTCCATAAAGGCGTACCAAGTATCGAGCGTACGGAGAACCCTCCATTTCAACGGTTTTTGCACCCGGGTATCCAGACGCAGGATGCTGCCGCTGAGAGCAGGAACCAAGGTAAGCGCCACAATCAGCGAGGAAAATAAAGCGATGCAAACGGTGAGGATGAGGTCTTGGAACATGATGCCGATCATTTCCAGCTCGTTCTTGTAGATGAGGAGGGGAAGAAATACACAAATCGTTGTCAGGGTGGATGCAATGATCGCCGTACTCATATTGTGGCTTCCCAGTATCGCTGAGGCGGCGCTGCTATGCTTTTGTTGACGATACGTATAGGTGTTTTCCAAAATGATGATCGAAGCATCGACTATCATGCCGATACCGAGTATCAAGCCGCTCATGCTCATGCTGTTGATGGTGATGCCCAGCAGCGACATGATCATCAGCGTGAAAAAGATGGAGATCGGCATGGACAGGGAGATGACAAGAGTTGCTTTCAGATTTCTGAGAAACAAGAAAATCACCACAGCAGCCAAGATCACCCCTTGGATGGCGCTCTTGTATACTTCTGACAGGGTGGAGGAAATCATGGAAGTCGAGTCTTGCTGCACCACCAGGCGGATGCCTTCAGGCAGTTGGTTTTGGATTTGTATAAGGTTCTTCGTCACCTGACCGGCTACGGTGGCCGCGTTGCTGTCCGAAGCATTGGAAAGGCTGAGTGTTACTACAGCCGATCCATCCAGATATTGCTCATCGAAGCCGGTTTCCAAAGATTCGGCCACTGTCCCGATATCCTCTAGGCGAATCGGCACCCCGTCGATGGTTGCCACTACCGTCTGCCGTATGGATTGAAGATCGGTGTATCGTTCATCCAAGGAGATGGAGTATTCGATGAGGTTCTGGGTGATGGTCCCCACTTTTCCTTGGACATTTCGTGAGGCGAGTGCATTCTTGACATCGGAGAGCGTCAAGTTGAAGGCTTCGAGCCGGATCGGGTCGATGGAGACTTCAATCCGGGTATCGCCTGCTCCTCTGACTTCGACCTGACTTACTCCCTCAAGTCGCAACAAGAGAGGGGATATGGTGTCTTCAGCGATTTGTTTCAGTGCTTGCTCATCCATGGATCCGGTGAGCATCAGGCGCATGAAGGTGGAGGATGAGGACATGTCGAATCGCATCACCGATGGGGTTTCGGCCCAGTCGGGCAGCTGCCTGGTCATCCTGCCGAGCAGCGTTTCCAAGCTGTTGGCAGCCTCATCCAGGTCGGTGCCATACGCGAATTCGAGCATCACCATCGCCCTGCCGTCGGACGATTGGCTTGTGATGCTTTCAAGTCCCTCAAGCGATCCCACCGTATTCTCGATGATTTTTGTAACTTGCTGTTCGACCTCTTCGGGTCCTGCATCACCTGTTTCGACCATCACCGAAAGCACGGGCATTTCAACCGAAGGGTAGAGTGCAATATCAAGGTCCTTGAGGAAGAGGAGCGAGACAAGAAGCAGCAGGAGGTAGGTCATGCTGATCAGAACCGGTCTGCGTACGGAAAATTCACTGAGTTTCATATCTCCTCCTTGATGACGGCAATCCTGCTGCCTTCAACCACGGAGCCTGCGGTGATGAGTTGTTCACCTCCTGAAAGGCCACTGGTTATCACACTGAGGTTGTCGTCCGAAACGGAGATGGTGACGGCAACCCGCTTTGCTGTTCCTCCTTCGGCAATATAGACAACCGGCTCTCCGAGGTATGTGGTTATTGCATCACTGGGAATCACGATAACATCCTCAAGCTTTTCGGTTATGAGAGTCACCGAGACAAACATGCCTTCCTTGAACCGGTCATCCTGGACAGAAGGGGACAGGATGACCTTGACGGTCCGATTGGATGCCTGTACCTTGGACCCTATGTGTGTGACTACGGCTCTCTGAATTTCGTTAGGCCATGCTGCGGTAGTGAAGGAGGCCTCAAGCCCCGTATGCAACGTTGCCAGATACCGTTCGGACAAGGCTGTCTCTATCACCAACTCCCCGGTTTTCCCGACGGTGGCCAGCACCGTCCCGTTGGTGGCTTGCTGTCCGACATAGGCGGATACTTGATAGACTGTCCCATCCATCACACTGGTGACGGTGGTGCTTTTATAGGTGCTTCCAGCTGTGGATGGATCGATTACTGCAATTGGATCACCTTTGGAAACAGTCTGCCCTTCGGTTACAAACACTTCGGTTACTTTACCCGAAAGGGTGCTGGTGATCGACACAGCTTCGCGTTCGCTGGTCAACTCGCCTCCGAGGGTGGTGGTTCGTGAGAATGTAGTACGGTTCACTTCCTGCACCGCTACATTCACAACCGACGATTCATTCGAACGGGCCTGCATGCCCGGTTGGTTCATTCCGGATTCCGATGAACCACCGGTGAACCGAGCGATGATGACGACACTGAGTACGAGGCAGATGAGAAGCAGGATGATGGTTGTGATACGATCCAGCATGGATGATTTCATAGTTGATTTCCTTTATGCATTGATGATGGTTTTGACGTCGGTTTCCAAAAGATATGCGAGCTCGTAGAGCGATACGGTATAGGTGACTTGTTGCTGCAGGATGGAAAGCCGGGCGTTCTGCATGTGTTGTTCGCTCTCCATGAGCTCCAGGTAGGTGATTTCACCGGCCTCGTAGGCGGCTTGGGAATAGGCGAAAGTGACTTCCGATGCCTCTCGGTACTCAAAGAGATACTGCAGCTGCGCCTCAAGCTGCATTAGGTTCTGGTAGAGGGTTTTTACCTCTGATTTTGCAGCATGTATACCCTGTTGCAGTTCGTTTTCTGCAAGGGCGATATCCTGCTGGAGATTTTCCAAAGTAACTTGAGAACTGGAATTCGGCAGATAGGGGTCAAGGGAGAGTGATACGGAAATGCCGATCTGGGTGGTGTCCCGGATGTAAGAATTACCGGCGGTCGACAAGGAGCTTGCAAGCGAAGTCGATGCACTGAATGCCAAGATGGGAGAGGCGGTGGTTGCGTGGGTCTGCTTAAGGGAGATTTCTGCTTGTTCAATCTTGTATGCGAGTAGTTGTATGGAGGACGTTGCGAGTACGAGGTTCTGTAAATCGGCGAGCGGCTTGAGTGATTGGATGTCCAGCAACTCGTCGGCGGTTTCCTCAAACTCATAGCCTACCAGGGTCTGTAGAGTCTGCTTGGCACTCTCATAGTCGTTTTTCCGGCTCTCCAAGGTAAGGGATGCTTGTGAGAATGCAAGCTTGGCCTGACTTACTGCAAGGCTGCTGGCCCTTCCTCCTTCGTATTTTGCTTGCATCGCCTCAAGCGAAGCCTGTGCCTGTTTCCACGCCGCTTTTTGTTGTTCATAGGATAGTTGTGCTGCAGCTACATTCCAGTATGCCCGCATTACCTGCATCCCTAGGCTCTGGAGGCTGGAACTGTAGGTCGTTTGAGCGGTTTTTGCGAGCGATGCATTGGAAGCTTTTGCATATCGGTCTGTACTGGAGAGCGAGAAGGAGAGGGATGCTGCAGGCGAGATCTGGGCGCTTGAGTTCTGCTCAAGCAGGCTTGTTGAAGCCGTCGCTCCCGCCGATATGCTGATGGATGGCAGATGGGCATTGATGGAGGCTTGGTTCAACTGCTTCTCCAAGGTCAGCTTTGCATTATGGGCGGTCAGGCTGGAGGCTGTTGCACTTTGCAGTGCTTGCTCAAGGGTGAGTTGCCGGGCGGTGAGCGGGGTGCAGACCAGCAGGAATACAAGTAGGATGATTCGTAATCTTGGCATAAAGGGGTCTCCTCATTGATTTGTATGTCGACACGGTACGTCCTCCCTATGAATGGTTGGCCAAGAGTATATGCAGAGTTGCAGGAGGAATATGAAGTTTTAAAGGAGAGCTTCATTGACCCTGCTTGAGGTACGCCGATACAATACAGGCATGCACATTGATATCAACCTCAGGCTGTCTCCCAAGGAGGCCGCCGATATTTCCTCTCTTAAGCAAGCAGCTGCAAAGAAAGCAGGTATTCCGGTACGCGACATCGCAAGTGTCCGCATCATTCGACGCAGCATAGACGCTCGTCGGCGTCCCGTAGTGGTCGACTTGATCGTCAGGCTCTCCTCGACAGAGGATGATGCGCCCTTTGAAGCGGTTTCGTACTGCAACGTCGGTGAGAGCAAAAGCGTAATTGTAGTCGGTGCGGGTCCTGCCGGTCTCTTTGCCTCGCTCAGACTGTTGGAACTGGGACTCAAACCCATCCTCCTCGAACGGGGAACCGATGTACACCAGCGCAAGAAGGATCTTGCCTCCCTGGTGCGTACCGGTGTGGTGAATGAGGAGAGCAACTACAGTTATGGTGAAGGCGGAGCCGGTGCCTTCAGCGACGGCAAGCTCTATACGCGTGCCACCAAGCGAGGAGATGTTTCCAAAATCTTAAGCCAGCTCTGTCAGCACGGAGCCGATTTGGATATTCTTTACGACGCCCATCCCCATATCGGCAGCAACAAGCTGCCCCAGGTGATCGAGGCGATACGGACTACCATTCTTTCCCATGGGGGAGAGGTTCACTTCCAAAGCAAGGTGGTCGCGTTGTTGAGGAAGGGGTCGGTGGTAGAAGGGGTGCAAACCTCTGACGGTGCAACCTATTTCGGTCCCGTTGTTCTTGCCACCGGTCACAGCGCCCGAGACATGTATCGGTATTTGCATGCTGAGGGAATCAGCATAGAGAGCAAAGCCATGGCCATGGGTGTACGCCTTGAGCATAAGCAGCACCTCATCGACCAGATGCAATATAAACAGGAAGAGGGCAGGGGGTTATACCTTCCTGCAGCTGAATACTCGTTCGTCCATCAGGTGGAGGGCCGTGGTGTTTACTCCTTCTGTATGTGTCCCGGCGGCTTCGTCATTCCTGCAGCGACGCAGGCCGGCCAGCAGGTGGTCAACGGAATGAGCGCATCGGACCGCAAGGGTGAGTTTGCCAACAGCGGCATGGTGGTCGAGCTTCATCCCGAGGATCTCCCCACCGACAAGTTCAGCGGTCCCCTGGGTATGCTTGAGTTCCAAGAAGCCCTTGAAAGACGAAGCTTTTCGTATGCGCAGCAGAGCATCAAGGCCCCGGCGCAGCGCATGGTGGATTTTGTCAAGCATGTACGTTCGAAGGATTTGTGCGAATCATCCTATATCCCCGGGTTGGTGAATGCAGATCTGCACGCCCTCTTTCCTGCCTTTATATCCAAGCGGCTTGCCCTTGCATTTGAGGCATTCGGCAGGAAGGCTTCTCGATTCTTGACCAATGATGCCCTGTTACTGGCATCTGAGACGAGAACCAGCAGCCCTGTGAGGATTCCTCGTGATTCTGAAAGCAGGATGCACCCTGATCATGCAGGTCTTTTTCCCTGTGGCGAAGGGGCCGGGTATGCCGGAGGAATTGTCAGTGCAGCAATGGATGGTGTTGCCTGTGCAGAGAGTGTGAAGGAGTATCTTGGATGCTGAAAGGCTTCCCTCCCATTCACTCGCAGCAGAGCAGGATCCTGATTCTTGGTACCGGACCGAGCGTGGTATCGAGTCTCAAGCAGCAGTATTACGGTCATGAACGCAATGCGTTCTGGCCGATTATGTCAGAAATACTCCAAGGTCCGATTGAAACCTATGAGCAGAAGTGGAATCTCCTTCTGGCTAATGATATCGCCTTGTGGGATGTCTTGGCAGAGTTTGAGCGAAAAGGCTCGGCCGACTCTGCATACACCACTGTGATACCCAACGATTTGAAACTGTTCATTGACGAACATGCCATGCTGAATCGAATTTTGTTCAATGGACAGAAAGCCTCCGACTTCTATCGTCGCCTTATCGGCTATTACCCCCCTGCCATTGAGTTTCAGACACTTGCCTCGACCAGTCCTGCCTATACACTGGGCTTTGGGCAGAAGCTGGAGGTATGGAGAAACTCAATTGTTCACCCGATACAGTGCTAGGAAAAGGAAAGTTTAGGAAAATTGAAAAGCAAAAAAGAAAAGGGATGACAAATTTCCCTAGCATTATTACAATACAAGTGTTACTGTTTGTCGACAAGGAGAGACCATGAATCCTGCAGCTAGGAAAAAAGAGATTCTTTCGGTGCTTGCTCGGGATGGGTCTGTGCAAGTGGTGGAGCTTGCTCGTTCACTGGATGTTTCGAAAGTTACCATCCGTAGCGACTTGGATGAATTGGAGACGAAAGGATTGCTGGTACGAACCCATGGGGGAGCAGTACCTGCGGAAACACAGGGAAGTTCACGATTCATTTCCCAAACCATCAATGAATATACCAACCAGAAGATAGCGATTGCCAAGCTTGCATCTACGTTCATTAAAAGTGGACAGTCCATTATCATCGACAATGGAAGCACTACACTGCACATAGCTCAGTATATTGCCGATCTGCCCATCACCGTTACTACAAGCTCCTTATTGGTTATGCAGGAGTTGATGCACGCTGAGAAAGTAGACCTTTTAATGGCTGGCGGCATTCTCCGAAGGCCGTCGATGGGGTTGATGGGAAATTTCTCCAAGGAGTTTTATCGACAAATCCATGCTGATTGGTGTTTTCTTGGTGCTGCCGGGTATTCTTCCAGGCATGGTGTCTATTGTACGAACCTCATTGAGGCCGACACGAAACAAACCATGATCCAAAGTGCTTCCAAAGTCTGTCTCCTGGTCGATAGCTCCAAGATGGAGCATCTTTCCCTGGCAAAAGTGTGTGATTGGAATTCCATCCACTACCTCATCACCGATTCCATTTCTGAAGAGATCAGAACGGTCATTGAAAGCCAGGGAGTGAAAGTAATGGTTGTGGATGAAGCCTGATTATGCAAAAACACGTAATGTCTCTCGTTGGATTTTCTTCTGCATCAGAAATTGCAGCATATAAAACTGCATTCCCGTCGATGCATTATGAACTATCCTATAAGATGAGCGAGCAACTCTTATCTGAAGTCAGTCCCATGCTTGCAGGTCGCATCGCATCGGTGCATGCTTGTTGCCCGGCCCTTCCCATTTTTCCAAATTTTGGAAGTCATGATGAGCAAGTAATTGCACAAAGCTATGATGCCATCTGCAAAAGCTTTGAAACTGCACGGTCCTGCAATGCCGATATTGTGGTGCTCCATCCGGGATATGTCTGTGATCGGGCAATGCCGTCATCCAACGCTGCAAGGAAACAACTGCTTGACGACCCCTCTTTTTCCCGGTACATAGTGCATGCCGATGGTGCCATTTGCGGCGCTGACTATCCGAACCAGGACATCTACCGCTACCATGCCGTTCAGGCTTTCAAGCAACTTGAGCATGTCGCGCAGGTTGCCAGAACCTATGGAGTCAAACTGGCCGTCGAGAACCTGAATCCTCGTGTGGGGTATCTTTTCCAAACCCCATGGGAAATGGAGCGGCTTGCTGCCCTTCAGGATGTGTATCTGTGTTTGGATGTCGGCCATTTATGGATATCAAGCTTTGTTTATGATTTTCCTTATCTACCTGCTATTCAAAGAATAATTGAAACCGACAAGGTTGTTAACTGTCACTTGCACAGTAATGCCACCAATACGGCGGCAAAGCATTTCTCTGATGACCACCATACATTCGATAAATACGGTTTTCCTGCACGCCAAGTGCTTGAACTGTTGGCAGGAACCCATGCAAACCTGACACTGGAGATGGTGGAGGATTTTGACTATAACACCCGCTTTCTCCTTAAGGAAATTGCTGCAATACAACACGGTGGACAGGAGTAGGGGATGCAAGTTCTAGAGCAACTGTGTATTGGCAAAAGAGGTAAGGCTGAATTATGCGAGGATGGCGTGTTCGTCAATGCACACTTTGCCGCTGTTGTTGATGGATGTACCAGCCGTCTCCAGTTGGTTTCTACACAGCGAAGTAGTGGGATCATTGCAAAAGAGAGTATACTCTCCTGCCTATCCACATTGGACCCTGCAGCGACTATGGAGCAGGCATTTCATGCAATGAACGCATCAATACTCTCTTGGTATCAAAGCCAAGGGGTAGAGGAGGAGGCCTATTCCAATCCTGCAAAGCGTTGCTCGGCATATGTTTCTCTTGTGAGCAGGTTCCATAGGCAGGTATGGGTGCTCGGCGATTGCCAGGCTCTTGTCGGCTCTGTTTTAACGACGCGTCATAAGGCTGTCGATACTCTTATGGAGGATGTTCGTGCACTGTTGGTTGAACATGCGATGTTGCAGGGTCAAACCGTTGAATACCTTTTGGCAAATCCGCAGGTGATCCAGGCAAAACTTGAGGAATTCATGCAACTGCAACCAGCTTTTCAGAATTCCGTATTTCCATCATCTTACAGATACACTGTGTTGGATGGTTTTTTCTCTGATTACCAACACGTACAGATTGTGAACCTCCCCGATGCTCCGACCATAGTCGTACTGGCAAGCGATGGGTATCCTCAGCTCCATCCAACCCTCGCAGCGACTGAAGAAGCGCTGGAACTGCAATTACGCCAGGATCCCTTGATGGTTTCCACCTTCAGAGCGACAAAACCACTCATTGCAGGAAATCTTTCGTTTGACGATAGAAGTTTTTTGCGTATTATTGTTTAAAATTGCTATTTCTGATTGTATATCCGGAAAAGAAAAGTTGATATGCGTTAATAGATAAAAAAAGAAAAATAAAACTTGCGTTTTCTTTCATGTCGCCCATATACTATGGAAAATTTACTTTCTTGGTTTCAAGAACGTACCAACACATAGGAGGCATGGTATGAAAAAGGCGCTTATTGTTTTCTTCACTCTGATTCTTTTCTTCAATCCCTTGTTCGCACAAGGTGCAAGTGAAACGAAAAAGGTTGACAAGCTCACCATCTGGAGTGGAGCCAGCGAGGATGAGGCAGAAGCTCTCGTAAAGAAGTTCAACGAAAAGCAACCGGGTATCAATGTAAGCATTATCCGGGCTGGCTCCGGGGAATTGGTGAATCGGCTCTATTCCGAACAGCCAAAACCAGATGGAGATATTCTTTTGATGGTTGCAAAGGAAAATATGGAGCTTGCCTATGATTTCCTGGCACCGTATAAATCCATCAATCATGCCAAGATTGATGTATCGGTTCGCGATAGTGCAGACGTGCCGAGATTCTATGGATCCTCCATGCCGCTTCAGGCGATTATGGTAAATACCAATCTGTTGAAGAGTTCGGACTATCCAAAGTCCTGGGCCGACCTTGTCGACCCCCGCTTCAAGGGTGAAATCATTCTTGCAAATCCGGCTCTCTCGGGTTCTGCCTATGCTCAGGTCTACATGCTCTACAAGTTGTATGGGAATGATTTCCTGGCAAAACTCGCAAAGAACGCAGTATTTACAGCAAGCTCCACTGCAGGTCCGGAGTCTGTAGCGCGCGGTGAGTATGCAATCACCGTCACAGGTGAGTCCAATATCGGTAAATATATTGGCGAGGGTTCTCCTGTCACCTATGTCTATCCTGCGGAGGGAACAGGTGCACGCTTTGACGCTACCGGAATTATTGCAAACGGACCAAATCCCGAGGCTGCAAAATTATTCATGGACTTCATCACCAGCTTGGAAGCGTACGAAATCATTCGTTCAACACGTAACAGAAGAGTAGTGACCACCGAGTTGCCCGGACCTGAGAATCTGCCGGCGCTCAGTGAAATAAAGCTCTTCCCCTACGATGATCTTGAAGCAAAGAACATCAAGGAAACCTTGATCAACGATTTCTCGAATATGATGTAATGTTCATTCCTGCCTGGGGATTCACCCAGGCAGGAATAGTCAAGTAACTACAGGAGTACCTACCAATCATGAGTCTGAACCTGACATATAAACACGTGAATAAAATCTTCGGGGAACAATCCAAGAATCCCGTACATGCTTTGAAGGATGTTTCCTTTGCCATTGAACCCGGTGAGCTCTTTTGTCTTCTCGGTCCCTCCGGGTGTGGAAAAACCACGCTATTACGCTCAACTGCGGGATTGGAGTCGATTACAGACGGTCAGATACTCTATGGAGATAAGGATATGACCCTTATTCCTCCTTTCAGAAGAAATATTGGCATGGTATTCCAGAGCTTTGCTCTGTATCCACATATGAATATTTTCGAAAACGTAGCCTATGGGCTGCGTGTTCGAAAGACTGCGGATGACATCGTCCGGAAAAAAGTCACAGAAGTGATGGAGTTGGTCGGCCTGACCGAGGAGTTGAAGCGCAACCCCTCTCCAACAGGACTTTCCGGTGGCCAGCAGCAGCGTGTTGCAATCGCCCGGGCGCTCGTGTATGACCCGGATATACTGTTGCTTGATGAACCGCTCGCCAATTTGGATGCCAAGCTTCGTCGTTACATGAGGGCTGAGATAAGAAGAATTCAAAAGGCTACCAACATTACCACCATTTTTGTTACTCATGACCAGGAAGAAGCAATGGCTATCGGAGACCGGTTGGCTGTCTTGCGCAAAGGTGTAGTGGAGCAGATTGGTTCTTCCAATGAACTCTATACCCGCCCGAACAATGCTTTTGTATCAAACTTCATTGGCAAAATGAATTTCTTCAATGCAAAGCTTTCCGGACAAGGAAAAGCCACTATTGTAGGTACTCAAACGACTATTTCAGTGCGTCCTGAGAACATTCGATTCAGCAACAAAAAGATTGTGGAAAATGGAGCCTCTGTTCTGCTCGGAGCACGTCCCGAACAACTGGAAATCTGCAGGGAGAAGACCCCTGAAGGCATCAGGGGAACCGTACAGATCATACAGCATCTGGGACAATTCGTCAGATACGAGGTGGTTCTGGATTCGAGTATAAGCGATGCCTCGATGGAGATCGATATGCCCTATATGGTGGAAGGTGTTTTCGAACGTGATTCAGTGTACGTAAAAGTGAAGGAAGGCTTGCCGTTCATGTTCCTGCCGGAGGTTCGAAACTAATGAATATCAATAAGTCCACACCTCCAGTCAACATAAAGGGCAGTGATGAGAAAAGCTTGAAGAAGTTTTTGCAGAAAGATCTGACTCCCTATCTTGTTTTTGCAGTTCCTCTTGCCTTTATGGCAATCTTCCTTGTGTACCCGATGGTGGTGACCATGCTCAGGGCATTCATGCCTTCGGGGAACAAGTTGGTTCTGGGATCCTTTTCTTTGCAGGGATTTACCAAATTCTTTGAAAGTGCGATGTATCAGAAGGCATTGCTCAATTCGTTTATTGTAAGTCTTGCAGTTACGTTCTTCTGTGTTTTGATCGGTGTTCCTATGGGCTATTTTGTGGCTCGTGTGAAAATGCCCGGTAAAAATTTGATGCTGAGTCTAGGAATTCTCCCGATAATCATGCCTTCCTTCGTTGGAGCTTTCACCTGGGTGATTCTTTTGGGCAGACAAGGGGTGGTTCGTCACTTCCTGAATTTCATATTTGCTCCTCTCGGCATAGAAGTACCGACAATTTATGGTATGTTCGGCATGATTCTCTGTATGACGCTGACGTATTACCCGTTTGTGTTCCAACTCTCCTACGGTGCTTTTGCCTCGGCAAACTCATTGTTGGAAGAAGCAGGCATGCTGATGGGTGCCGGTCGATGGCACATCTTCAGAACCATCACCTTTCCCTTGATTCTCCCCAGCCTAGGCGCAGGTGCTTTGCTGGTTTTTGTCAGGGCAATTGGAAATTTCGGTATCCCTGCGATTATCGGCGGAGACAAATATGTACTTCCTACGTTGATTTATTTCCGGGTCAATGGTTTTTGGGACCTCAATGGTGCTGCTTCCATTGCAGTTGTCAATGTGTTGATTACCGCCTTGGTTTTGTATCTTCAGAAAAAGGTGATCAATAGACACGAGTATGAGACCATTTCGGCAACACACTCGGAAATCAAGCTACATGAAGGAAAGGCTATCAGAATTATTGCCATCGTGTATTGCATCATAATTCTTGTGGTTTCACTCTTGCCTCAGATTACCATCATCGTGATGTCTTTCTTTGAGAAGTGGGTAGGTCTCTTCCCTGAAGGTTTCACATTCAGAAATTATCTTCGGATTCCCCAATATTCAAACAAGGAGCTCTTCAACACCTTCTACCTATCTATCCTGGCAACGGTATTGGCAGCGGTATTGGGAAGCCTTATCGCCTACATCACAGAAAGGAAGAAGCCCAAGGGGGCTGCCTTGCTCGATCTATCGATCATGGCCCCATTCATTCTTCCTGGTACTGTTGTCTCTGTTGCCCTGCTTTCGGCTTTCAGCGGCAATAGTCTGATCAAATTGACGGGTACCTATACCATCATCGTCATCTCTTACATGGTTCGTCGCACTCCATATGTATATCGCTCGGTTGCAGCCAGCCTTTCGCAATTGAATCCTTCGCTGGAGGAAGCCTCCACCATTGCAGGGGCTAACTGGTTCTATACATTCCGCAGGGTTAGTGTTCCTCTCATAATGCCGGCGATTATTAGTGGGTCGATTCTCACCCTCACAACGTTGTTGCAGGAGTTGAGTACTACCATTCTGCTCTACAGCTCACGAACCAGAACGGTTCCCATTCAGATTTATGGAGCCGTAGCTGATGGCAAGCTTGGAGAAGCAAGTGCACTCTCGGTCATCTTGTTGGTGGTCGTATTTGGAATCGTCTACCTGATGAATCATAAGCAAGGGAAATCCATTGCCTCAAGTTTCAAAATGGGTTGACCCGTATTTCGGTACCGAAGGAGACTTCGGTACCGGGTTAGGACTTACTATGGACATCGATTTCTCATGGTTCAAAGACCATCTATTGTCCCAGATTCTTCCATTTTGGGATTCAGCATTTGATGATGCATACGGTGGGGTGTTTACGTGTTTCACGAATGATGGAAAGCAAAAGGTTTCAGATGACAAGTTCACGTGGTCCCAAGGAAGGATGTTGTGGTGTCTTTCGTACCTTTTGGATCACCCTCATTGTTCTGAAGGCCTTGATGACGCAACGCTCATGCGCTACAGAAAACGATGCGATGCACTCTACAGCCTGCTGAGCGAGCATGCACTGCTGGGCGGTGAGGATGAGGTCTGTGCTTTCTTGCTTGATCGTACGGGGCAGGCAAAGCCATGCGCCTCCGATGGCAGCAAGTATGCAAGCATGTATGCCGACTGTTTTGTAATCATGGGTTTCTCCCGTTATGCCCTGCTTGCCAAGCGAAAGGACATTGGTTTGAAAGCTCTCGGCATCTATAACAAAATGAAGCAGGTTATGGCACGGGGTATCATCAGAACCGAGCCCTACCCACTTCCCCCTGGCGCGACTGCGCAATCGATTCCCATGATTATCTGCAACACCGCTCATGAGCTGGCAACGGTCCTTCGAGCGCTGGGATTGCCCGAAGCCTCTGATGTCCACAAGGATGCCCAAACTGCAGCCCATTCCGTGCTTCAGGTTTTTGCACAGAATCGAACCATGCAGATTCGTGAGGTGGTCTACAAGGAAGCTGGCAAGGAACATGGATTGCTGGCCAGGCATCGCAATCCCGGGCATGCAATTGAATGCATGTGGTTCTGCCTTGATGCGCTTGGTGACGAGTATTATGAGGTGCTTTCTCCCTATGTATTATCATCGCTCGAACTAGGATGGGATGAAGAGTGGGGAGGTTTGCTGCGCTATGTGGATACCGATGGGGGAGAACCGAAAGGAGTGTGTGATGGTTCGGCATTCTCCCGACTCGTGGCGTCCACTTGGGATCTGAAGCTCTGGTGGCCTCATGTAGAAGCACTCTATGCATGTGCCCGTTTTTATAGGGTTGCCAAAGATGAGCGTTTTGCTCTTTGGTATGAGCGTTTGAAACAGTACACCTATTCCACCTTTCCTTCTGACAGAGGAGAAGAGTGGATTCAGATACGTACACGGAAGGGGTTGCCCCAAGAGCGAATCGTCGCACTTGGGGTGAAGGATCCCTATCATATACTTCGTATGCATCTGCTTATATTGGATATGAATGTAGAGTAATTCAAGGATATTGACCATGAAATATGAAGAGTTGTCGGAAATTGAAAGAAAAGCGCTGAACACGAGCATGTTCAAGGCATATGATATCAGAACAAAAAGTGCAGAGCTTCATGCACCATTGATGCTGCGTCTTGTCAAGGCCATCGGCCGGTACTTCATCGAAGTCCTGCAGGTGTCTTCTGTTGTTGTTGGAAGAGACGCACGACTGGCAGCTCCACCATTACTAGAGCTTGCCATTGAAGTATTTGCTGACATGGGTTTGGATATTGTCGTAAATCCATTGCAGATTTCCACCTGTCAGTTTTATTACAGTTGTATGCAGAACCCCCAATCAGCAGCAGTCATGTTTACTGCAAGCCACAATCCGGGAAGCTATATAGGAATGAAGGTAATGGCTCCTGGATTCCAGACCTTGGCTATGGGAAGCGGCCCCAAAGGAGGTATTACCTGTATCCGGGAATTCTATTGCGATAACTCCGACCAATGGTCCTCATCGAAGAAGAGAGGGTTGGTGAAGGTGCACCGTTATCTGGATGAATACATCTCATACTCCCTGAAACTCGCCGGCTTGGAAAAAGATTCTCTGAAGGGCACTTCCATTTTAGTAGACTACCTGTGTGGAGCTGCAGGCACCGAGGTTACCGAGGCTCTGCAATTTGCAGGTGCTGCAGTGCGTGCAAGGAATCTGATTCCAGATGGCCGGTTTCCCGCAGGTGATCCGAATCCTATTATCGCACAAAGTATTAAGCCGACATGGGACATGATGAGAAGTGGGGAATTTGATTTTGGATTCTGTTTTGATGGTGATGGTGATCGAATGGACATCATGACCAAGGAGGGTGAACAAATTACCCCATCGTTCAACCTCTCAATCCTGATTCCACATATCAATGAGTTCTTCAAGAAAGTGCATGCCTCTGGTTTCTTTGGAACTTCTGCATGGGACCCTCACATGTATTACGATGTGAAGGCAAATCCTCTCTCTGTCGTGTATCAAGCGAAGAGCGGCATTGGGGTTCATATCATTCGAAACGGACACTCCTTTATCAAGGAGGCACTTCGAAGGAACCTGAAGAAGCAGTATTTTGTGGCCAGTGAGGAATCCGCTCATTATTATATGAATTTTCCCTATAATCTGGACGACTTTTCTCAGGGCTTTGCCGCAACTGAAAACACGTTGTACTTCACCTTGCTCACTGCCAAAGTATGGGCTGCTTCTCCCGAGCTTTATATGCTAGCCCTTAAGCGGCAACAGAGTATTTTTAGAGAAAGGGAGTGGCCGTGCCATTTCTTCTCTGATGAGTACCTGGAACCGGTTGTTGCAGAAGTGGAAGACTTGTTTCGTAAACAAGGTCTTAAGGTTTTTACTGCAATGGAGGATGGAAGCAGTTTGGACGCGACACTCATGCGTCGCGGGCTTCCGGAGCACATTGATGTACAAACCGATCTAACCGGGGATTGGCTGCAAATAGCCCAACGCATCAGTCGTAGTGAGGAAGGAATGGCTCGCTGGGAAGTTGCTTCAAACAGCCAAAAGTGTTGTGAACAGGCGGTTGCCGACATTAGAAGCATTACTGATCGCTATGTAAACGCAAATCTAGCCATCTACGAATGAGCCAAGGAGGGCTTTGGCCGATGCAACTCTTCATCAATGCCAGTCTTATCTTGGAAGATAGGATTGAGGAAAACGGATATTTGGTGGAAGAGCAGGGGCGCATCCTTGCATTTGGACCGATGTCTGCTGCTCAAACCTGGGCAAAGAAAGCAGGCTCCACCATCGATTGCCGCCACCAGTACCTCTCCCCCGGCTTTGTGGACATCCACACCCACGGCTCGGGAGGCTTCGACTACATGGACGGGACGGTCGAGGCCTTCGAGCAGGCTGCGAAAGCGCACCTGCGCTACGGGGCCACGACGATTCTGCCCACCACCCTTGCCTCCACGGACAAGCACCTCTATCAGACCCTTGATGTATTCAAGCAGGCAAGCGCATTGACCGAGGGAATGCCGCACCTGCCGGGCCTTCATCTGGAAGGGCCGTACTTCAGCCCGCTGGAGAAGGGTGCGATGGAACAGCGGCACCTGCGCCTGCCCGACGAGCGGCACTACCTGCCGGTTGTCGAGTACGCCGAAGGGCTCATCCGCCGCTGGTCGCTCGCCCCCGAGCTTGAGGGGGCCCTTGCCATGGCGGACAAGCTTGTTCCGATGGGCATCCATCTCTCGGCTGCACACACCGCCGCCACCTACGAGCAGATGAGCGAGGCCTTCGACCACGGCATCAACCACCTGACGCACTTCTATTCGGCGATGTCCACCATTACCCGAAGGAACGGGTTCAGGATCCTGGGGGTCGTGGAGAGCGGCTACCTCATCGACGGGCTGACGCTGGAGGTGATCGCCGACGGCATGCACCTTCCCCCGGCCCTGCTCAGGCTCGTCTACCAGGCCAAGAAGAGCGAACAGATCTGTGCGTGCACCGACAGCATGAGGGCCGCCGGCCTGCCTGAAGGGCCCTCCATCCTGGGCCCGATCGAGGGGGGCACTGCGGTGATCGTCGAGGACGGGATCGCCAAGATGCCGGACAAGAGCTGCTTCGCCGGCAGCGTCGCAACGTGCGACCGGATGGTCCGCGTCCTCATGCGTGATGCAGGACTTTCCTTGTGGGAGGCGGTGAGGGCGTCGTCTCTGCTGCCTGCTTCCTTCATGGGGCTGGGCGACGTTACCGGCTCGATTGTCGTCGGCAAGCAGGCCGACCTCCTGGTCTTCGACCGGGACATCACCATCGAACGAGTATTTGTATCAGGAAAAGAGGTGCAGCCGAGAGGCTGACCGAACCAAGAACCAGAGGAGACAACGTATGAGCATTACCATTACGATCGCCGAGACGGCGCAGGAGCTGGGCCTGAGGGCGGCTGCGAAGATAGCCGACCTGCTCAACCAGGCGATAGAGGCGAGGGGGGAGGCGAGGATCATCCTCTCCACCGGGGCGAGCCAGTTCGAGACGATGGAGGCCCTGACGCAACAGGCCGTCGACTGGAGCAAGGTGGAGATGTTCCACCTGGACGAGTATGTGGAGCTGGGCGAGAGCCACATCGCAAGCTTCCGCAAGTACCTGAAGGAGCGCTTCGTATCCAAGGTGAACCTGAAGGCCGCCCACTTCGTCAACGGGGAGGGCGATGTGCAGAAGAACATCGCCGCCTTGAGTGCCGAACTGAGGAGGAAGGTGGTGGACGTGGGGGTCATCGGCATCGGGGAGAACGCCCATATCGCCTTCAACGACCCGCCGGCCGACTTCGAGACCGACCTTGCCTACAAGGTGGTGGAGCTGGACGAGCGGTGCAAGCAGCAGCAGGTGGGCGAGGGGTGGTTCAAGTCCTTGAAGGATGTTCCCAGGCAGGCCGTCACGATGTGCCCCCGCCAGATCATGGCGTGCCGGCATGTCGTCTCCTCGGTCCCTCATGCAGTGAAGGCCGAGGCGGTCTACAACACCATCACCCGGCCTGTGGACCCGATGGTTCCGGCAACCCTGCTGAAGACCCACCCGGATTGGAATTTGTTCATCGACATCAATTCCGCCTCAAAATTGGTTGCTTTAGCCTGAATGTATTCTTGATAGGACACTCTTGGAATATTCAATAATATTCCAGGAGTTCTTTGCTTCACGCTTCCTCCATCGCTTCTGCTGTGGTATCCTACTCTCGTAGTGATTCAGATGCCCCGCTGGTGTGTACAAGGGAGACGCAATGGTCCTGCATGGAAAGATACCCAGGCGCATTCTACGCTTGATGTTTTTACTGGTCCTTCCGATAACGTTGGTCTGTTTCACCCTGCTCTTTGGATATGAGCGCTCTCTCAAGGCACAAGCCTCGCTCACCCTGCAGGCAGAGCAGCAGAAAGGCACACTCATCATTACCAATCAGATCGAGTCGGTATTTTCACAATACGTGTCTGATTTATTGGTGGTCTACAACTCAAATGAGTTCTCGGACTATGCACAGGATCCCAACGAGACGACGCTTTTGGATTTGGCCAGGCTGTTTGTCAGAATAACAAATCAGAAAGAGTATATTTTTCACCAGCGATTCATCGACACGCAAGGGAAGGAGCTTATCCAGGTGGATCGAAACCCCGGTGGTCTCATTACCTTGGTAAGTGAAGAGCAATTGGAGGACCTGCATAAGTTTGAACTATTCTTGTCTGTTCGCAATCTAGCCCCACGGGTGCTCTATATATCCAAGGTAACCGCTGAAACGGATGAGAAGGGGAATCAAAAATCAGTCATCACCCTTGCATTGCCCGCTTATCGTGGATCGGTGTTTCTCGGTGTGGTAGCCATCGATTTCGATGCATGCCATCTACTCTCCTTTATGGCAGCCTATCAGGGTACATTGAACAAGGATCTGAGCTTCTCCCTTATAGACCCGCAAGGAAGAGTGCTTCTCAGCGGTGAAAATTCATGCCTGGCCCTTTACGAGACCAATAGGAATCTTTTTACCGAAATCCCGGAACTTCGCTCCTCCCTTTATGATTCGGATCAAGGTTCGGTTGTAATAGGAAATGTTATTTACACCTATCAAGCCGTCTATCCCAGAACCTACGAGCGGCTCTCCTGGAACCCGGGTCGTGTTCGTCTTTGGACGCTGGTAAGCTCATTCAACACCGCCGATGTTCCGCACCTGACCCACGAATTCCTGCTCTCCCATGGTTCCGTTAAATATGCAATTAGTGTATTGGTCTTTGTATTGGGCAGCATATTGGTTGTCTTTTTTCAGGTACGTGCAGGTGACAAACAGCAAATGCGCATCAGCTCCCTGATTGCAGAGTATGCCACCAACGGCATTGTCGTGTGTGATGCGCAGCAGAACATCACCTTCTGCAACCAGGCTTTCGAGGAGTTGTCGGGGTACACGCAGAATGAGCTGATAGGCAGGAGCTCCCATCGATTGAGGCAGGATCTTCAAGTGGTCACGCATACTCGGCATCAGGAAGAGATACATCCGGCGTGGGTGTTTCATCGCTCCGGCAACAAGTTCTTGACCAGCCTGTCCATAACCCATCTCTTCACCAGGGGGAACAAACTCGAGTACAGTGTAGAAGTGTACAGTCCCTCCCAGTGGACACCCTCTGACATCAGCGAGCTGTGTGAGTTGGCAAACCATGACCCCTCGCAGTGTTTTTCATCGGTTTTTTCCTTATTGAACCATAAGACCACGGTGAGTTGTCTGTGCATCAGGGTGCAGAACAGCAAGGAATTGGGTATGCTGCTCAATCAGAGCGAGCGTGTCAAGTTTTCTCAAAGTCTGGCCGCTACGCTTTCAACGCTTCTGGGCACGACAATAGGAGTCCATGCTTTCTCCTTTGATTCCTATTTCGTTTTCCTTAAGGACACCGAACTGGATGAATCAATGTCCAAGAAGATTCAATCACTGGTAAGAACGTTCCAAGAGCCTTACAACACCTTGGACATCCGCTTGGATTGCGGAATTTCTCATTACCCCTCCACCTCCTCAAATATCTTCGATCTTTTGGTGGATGCATATCTGGCAAGCCAGATGGTGGAGAAACTGAAGAACGGGCGGTATGTTTTCTATACAAGTGATGTCAAAAAGCGTTACCAACGACATACAGCAATCCGCGATGCGCTTTCGACTGTCTTCAATACCGATCAGATGCGGTTGTACTATCAGGCTCAGCTCTCCGTTGAAAGTGGAACCATCATCGGGGCGGAAGCCTTGATCAGATGGGAGCATCCGGTTCTAGGAACCGTTAGCCCCGACGAATTCTTGCCGATACTTCAAGAGCAGCAACAACTTGACCATTTGGGACGATTTGTTATCACAGAGTCCATTCAATTTCTCAGCCGAAATCTAGCATTTCTGCGAGCAGCCTGTCCGGCCTTCTCCCTGTCCATCAATCTGAGTCCCGAGGAGTTTTCCAACCCATCCCTGATTGATCTTTTGGGTTCCCAACTCAGGGAGCATCGTATTCCCGACAACTTTCTGACTGTTGAGTTGACAGAGCATACCGCAGTAGAGAACCTGACTTCTGCAAACTCAACCTTGGACAAACTGCATGCCCAAGGCATAGCCATCGCCATCGATGACTTCGGAACGGGCTTCTCTTCCCTCTCGTATATCATGGAACTGTCGATTGATATGATCAAGATCGACCGTTCATTCATTTCCCGTTATCCGGACTCACAATCCATCACCATCTACAAGACGGTTTTGCTCCTGGCCAAGGAAGTTGGGGCCACGGTGCTGGCCGAAGGTGTGGAGAAGGCCGAGCAACTGGCATTTCTCGCTGAGATCGGATGTGATCAGTATCAGGGTTACTATTTTTCCAAAGCCGTTGATGAGGCAGTATTTCTCAAGCAAGTTGAACAAGTTACCATAAAAACATAAAACCAAGAAGGTGCCTATGCATAAAAGCAGGTTGCTTTGCGTATGTGGGTTGGTTATTGGGTCCTTACTCTTTGCCTCTGTACCGTATCGTGAACTTATGGCCGGTTACGGCATGAGCGATGAGGACATAGAGTTTGCAATGCAGTACATGGACGATGCCGGTATCGGGCAGAGCGGGCATGCAGAACCTGAACCCTTGGAATATCAGCCATTTGTCGATGAGTACCAGATTCCGGATTTTGATGAAGGGACCGAGGACCTGTTGCTCTTGCAGGCAAAGAAAGTGTATGCAGAATTGACCAGTCGACTCACTGCGAGGGAAACTGGTGCGCTTCGTTCCCTGTTTCCTCATTCTCCAACCTTTGACGGCCAATCCATGCCGGGTTTCTCTCTGCAGGATATTTCGCTGATGACAAGCACACTGCTTGGATCTGCTGTTGATGCTCATTTGGCGGCAGCCCTCTGTACGGCGGCCTTTTCCTTCTGGCCTGATGAGAGTGCCATAATTTCGAATTACGCAGTCTCACTGGCCTCGCTCGTACAACGCGGTCATTCTCTACCGCTCGGAGAGGAGGAGATCATTACCATTGCCTCCTATGCAGTCAATCGATCCCTTGACCATGGACGTTGGAGCGGGGCAAGTGTACGCAGGCTGCTCAATGTGGGACAACTCTTAAGTGGTTTCGGTCGCTATGATGAGGCCCTGGCGGTGTTGGAAAAGGCGTATTCACTCGATGCCAGCGACAGTGAAGTCTGTGTCGCCCTTGCAAGCATCTACCAAAAGCTGGGACAAACGCAAAAGGCGAAAAACCTGCTTGCCAAGCGGCAGTTCCTGCCGTCTGCAACCATGCAACAGAGCAAGGCCGTCAAAGCGGATGCCGATATTGTAGCTGATTACCTCGGGCTTGGAGCCTCCGTGCCTGTGGAAGCGATGGAGCCTGCATTTGCTGCTTTGGAGAGTCAGGAGATTGTCACCGCTGCTGATTTCCTCAAGGATTTGGTCCCCCAAGAGGCAGAGAAGGTACGCAGGTTTGTCAGCTCTTTGGTCCACGAGCAAATCTACAAGCTCCCCAATCCTGTATTACTTACCCAATACGCCACCGTACAGGCGGTCAACGCCCCTCTGGGAAGCAGCGCCCTGGTAGAATTCACCCAAGCACTTGCAATCTATGCTGTACGAAGTGTTGCTGCGACGGCGGCTTATCAGGCAAAGATGTTTGAGAATCTGGGAGTTGATTTCAGGCTGAAGGTCGACCCGATGAAGATGCTTGCAAATCCTCAAGCGTATGAGCATTACACCGAGGATATGGTCATCGAGTACGATGATGCCGCACTTGATGAGAAGATTGCTGAAATCGAAGAGGCCGCCATGGATTTTGAATCCCTTATTGCGCAAGGCAATGTTGGAGCGGTAATGAGAACCCTCTCAACAATCGATCCTTCCTACGGACTCTTCGACCTGCGTCCCCACGACTACGCCGATGCGCAGAATATTGTGTTCCAACAGCAGAATTTTCTTGCAATGCAACAGGTGTACCAATTCTACACATCCTATATCGGGCGATTGACATTGGAAACGCTCAAGGTCGTACAAGATAGCCTTCATGCATATGATGAATCATATAAAGCACTGTCCATGAAAGAAAATGCAGATCTACAGAAAGCCGAGGGCATCGAGGATGATGATCAGCGGGCTCTGGCCGTCCATAAGGTGCATACCACCTATATTCCGCAATACAATGGGATTGCAAACCGATATTTCATGCAGGCCTCGAACGCATCGGTTCCCGCATATAAGAAACTTGAACGGATGGTCCAGCCCATGTACCAGAAGGTGTTTTCCCACATTCTTCTCATCAGCGACCCGCACGTACGCGAAGAGAAAGAGCTGATGCTTCGCTCTTTCATCCTCACCTATGTTACGTTGGCTTTGGAAAACATCCTGAGCAGCTACGCCGGGTACGAGTACAAGGATCCTTGGGACTGCGGGTGTGATTTTGCATCCTTGCGCCAGGCAGCCGATCGAGAACAGAACGAGCGCGATAAGCTGGAGAAAGAGAGGGAGGCGCGCGAACGTGAAGGAAAGAGGCAGTTTGACTCCAAGGAAATACCTCCGACTTCACCGCTTTACAAGAAATTGGATGCCTATGGCACCGACCTTTCCATCCCATTCATTCCCAGCCTCAAGGGGCGCATCAGCTGCGCCCGTACCGAAGCTGTTTTCACCGCCGACTTCTCCCCTGTCGGGGGGCCGAATCTTGACTACACCTTCAGTCAGAGTGCCAATAGCGGGGCAACCAATCATAGCGGCGGTCTGAGCATGGAGCTCGCCGACGGAAAAGCCTCCCTCTCGCTCAGAACATCGGTTTCTACGGATGGGAAGGGGGTGGTGACCGATTACCAGTTCAAAGGCAATCTGGATGTATCCGCATCAGCAGGACCTGCAAGCGCAGGCATAGGAGCAGAACTTTCCTACGGTTCTCAATCTGGATGGCAAAGTGATCTCCAGGCAAACGCATCGTTATCCGCCCAGACCTTTGCTGGCTCAGCCAAGGCTGGATATACCACATCGGTGAATGCTGGCAGCAACCTCACCGCTTCGTTTGAGAGGAATTTGAATCCGTTGCAGTCTCTCAGTGAAAGTGCATTCAATCAGTTGTCCGACATCGATGATGCTCCTAAACCTATATGGTCGGGCAGGTTCACTGAATAATGGAATACTAGGGTTGTAGAAGGTAAGATATACAAAATACCAAGATAGGAATAAACATAGTGTTTGGTTTAGCATTTGCTGAAAGAAAAAGGGAATCCCGAAGGATTCCCTGATGTGCTCGATCAAGCGCTCTTAGTAGCGGTTGAAGCTCGGGCGGGGCTTGGCGATGGCTTCGTTGACACGAAGGTTACGACCACCAAAGTCCTGGCCGTCAAGCTGGCTGATGGCGGCGATAGCAGCAGAATCGTCTTCCATCTCTACGAAACCGAAGCCCTTGGGGCGGCGGGTCTCGCGGTCAATGATGATGTTTGCACTCAGTACGGTGCCGTACTGTGCGAACAGGTCGCGAAGTTCCTCTTCGCTGGTGTTGTAACTCATGTTACCAACATAAATTTTCTTTGCCATTCAAAGCATCCTTCACAGGCCATTGCCTGTACAATAGAGTATTTGCTCTTTTTGGCGCAGTCTCGAACGTTTAACCTGTCTGCTAGTGGATTCAGTGAAGAACGCATACATACAAAGATAGGATAAGGGACTAGCTGCAACGCAAAAACCAAAGCAACTGTACGGTAGCATGCCCAAATACTCTTGTCAATGAAGGCCCTCCGCCTCTTTAAACATTTTTTGCAAATATGTAAGAGAAAAGTGCGGCAATATGTGCCGAAAACAGTACAGGGGGTAAAGACTTTATCCTGCTGGAAACCCTTTGCTTGAAATGATACCATCACTGTATGAAACACATCGAAGTAGCTGCAGCGGTTCTGCTTGAAGATAATGCAGTCTTTGCCGCACAACGCGGCCATAGTGGTCCGCTTGCCGGTCGTTGGGAGTTCCCTGGGGGAAAGCTGGAGGAGGGAGAGGATGGTACAGTTGCCATCGTCAGGGAGATCGAGGAGGAGTTGAAGACACAGATCGAGGTTGTACGTCATTTAATCACCGTCGAGCACCAATATCCGACATTTTTTCTGACGATGCATGCCTATCTTTGTAGACGGATTTACGGAGATCTTGAGCTGTCGGAACACATAGCCTCGTGCTGGATCGGCAAGGATGATCTTCTCACGCTTGATTGGGCGGAGGCGGATATACCGGTTGCCCGTGAGGTGGAAAAACTGCTCCGTTGAACTGCCCTTGATTCCTGCCGGTTCTCCAGCGATACTGAAGTCAAGAGAGGGTTTTGTGGAAAGTGTCCTGATTCCATCATTCGACAAGTTTTTTATCTCCTGCAACCTCTATAGGGTTGAACCAAGCAAGGCTGTAGTGCAAATCATCCACGGGGCTGCAGAGTACAAGGGCCGCTACCATGTCTTTGCAACCTATTTGCAAAGTCAGGGATACAGTGTACTGGTCAGCGATCAAAGAGGACACGGGAATTCCATCGATGCGCGTTTTGTGCGAGGTTTCATGCCGTCTGTAGAAGTATTGGTCGAGGACCAGTGGTATATAACCCGATTCCTCAAACAAGAGTTTTTTGGACAACCCATTCATCTGCTGGCACACTCGTTTGGTTCAAACATCGCCCGTCTCTATCTGCATTCCCATGATGAGCATATCGCTTCCTTGGTGATGACCGGTTCTCCGTGTTACGTGCCGGGAATCAGGATCGGGATGGCCTTTGTCAAATTGCTGATGCTGTTTCTTTCACCACACGGCTATGGCTTCATCTCAGGCAAACTTACTACCAGCGCCTCCTTGAAGTGGGTTTGTTCGGACCCGTCCGTCATCGAAGAGCGAAGAATTGATCCGTATCGGAAGAACTTTCGCTATCAGCTGGCGGCCATACATACCATTTTTAACTCGGTGAATGCATTGCATACGTATCCAAATCGCCCGATCAAGCATCCATCACTGCCGATTCTCTGTATATCGGGCTCTGAAGATCCTGTTCCGGGTTTTGCAAAAGGCTTGGCCGATACCCAAGCCTCGCTGAAGCGGATAGGGTATACTCGGATCTTCATGAAAGTATTCCAGGCGATGCGGCATGAGGTGCTGATGGAAAGGGAGAAAGAGCTGGTATTTACCCTGATCACCCAATTCCTGGACGGTAAATATCAGGGCGCAAGGCTTGACGATTGGCAGTTGTGATACGATTGTATAAGAAAGCATTGTTTTCTTTCAGGGCAAAGCCCGATTTCATCTTGTAAGGAGCGATGGATTATGAGAAAGAACACACGAGAAACGATTAGAAGGCCCAAGGATTGGGAAAGCGACCCGGCGTGGGATTCTGATGGAAAAGAGGTTTTCACGGAGGGGGGCAGGAAGCCTAAAACCAAAACAATAGAAAAAGATGAGGTGTTCGAGGCTGATAGGGGGGAAGATTCCTGACTGCAGTCAAATACACATGCATCCTCCCAAGCGATTGGGAGGATTTTTTATGGGGCGTAATAGGTTTCACACAGGTTCAAGGCATTCAGCTTCACTTCTTGGTTGGGAAGGGTCATGGTGTGCAATACCCGTCCGGATGCATTGAGGAAGGAGAACTCCAGGTCATAGACACCAGGATCCAGGTCGATGGAACCTACCCATGCCTCTGAAGGCAGGAAATGAGTGGAACGTACATCAGCACGCTCAGAGACATCCTGGGCGACACGGAAGATCAAGCCCAACAGCTCCTCGGCGGCTGTTACCTTTTCATCCTGTTGAGCAACAGAATCATAGATGGCGATACCCACCGCTTTGGCCATGGCACGCAAGACTGCCTTGGTCTTGGCTAATTCACTCTTCGATCGGAAGGTATCGATCGCAACATCACTGATGGATTCAATCTTTTGCAGGACGGTCTCTTCCTGTCCCGTTGCCTTGACCCTTATGCTCTGCACGTTGGAGTATCGTCCCACCAGAACAGGGTAGGCGATTTTGGCATGATTGGTCGGGCTGACAGAGAAGTACTCCCACCGCTCCTGTTTTTGCGGAGCCTGTCCGCTGAATGAGAGGAGATGCAGCCGTGCCTTACCCTCTTGAGGATCGCTTTGCTCGACCGAAGAGGGAAGGGAGAAGCGGTATAACTGCGGTTGGGAGGCAAACGCATGCTTTACTTGCTCCTTGGCGTAATATGCCGTTGAACTCTCACCTAATGACTGAGCAACAAGAGAGGCCAGGTAGTTGGTGAGTGCGCTTGTTGAGAAGGAGGCTGCAAAGGTTTCTGTATTGACACCCCCCAAGCCTTGCTGCGAGGCATAGTCACGAACCTGTTTTCTGTACTGTTCGTATTTCTGCTTCAGCAACGCCTGCTTCTCCATGCTGCGGTTGAGTTCAACCAAGGCGGACTCTTCCTGGCCGAGAGCAAGGAAATTCAAAGCCTTGAACAGGTTCAGGTAGATATCTTCATACTCCTCACCTTGATAGGCCTTGGTGTTGTCGTTGACGATGAAGGAGGCGATATTGGCTGTGATGCTCTGGGTATAGGCTTCACGGATAAGCCGTTCCGATTCGGAGAGCAGGTTGTTCGACTCCTGGTAGTTTTTATTCAGACGGGCGAGCATGCCTAAATCGTAGTTGACGATGATCGGTCCCTGGGCTTTCAGCAGACTGGGGGCCTGCATCTGAAGATTTTGGTAGGCTTTGTCATAGTTCCCTTGCATGATATGCATTTGGGAGCTGGAGAGATCAACATAGGATGAACATCCAAGGAACAAGGTTGGACAGAGCAGCAGCAGGCAGAGCAAACGGGTCGTAAAAATCATGTGGTGTGTAGTTCTCATACCTTGGTTTGTTCCCTTCGCCATGGCAACAATGTAGCATTCCTGCCTCATGCACGCAACAAGACAGTACTCAAAAAATGGGGCATTTGTATGTTTAAACCTCTTTTATTCTACACAATGGGCCGCTTATCTGGTACACTTTGTAACGAAACACGCCCTTTATGGGTTTTGGAACAAGGAGAGCCTGAAATGAAACGAACCTTGTATGGGAGCCTGCTCCTTTTTATTATGATGATGTTGCTTCTCTCCTGCCAATCGGGCGTTTCGGTGAACCGGCTCAGCGCTGATGCCGACATCGATTTGAGCGGGAACTGGAACGATACCGATATCCGTATTGTCTCTGAAGCCTTGGTTGAGTCGAGTTTCTCCTCACCGTGGATAACGCAGTTCCGGATGAAGCATCCAGGAAAGAATCCGGTGGTCATCGTCGGCACCTTCCTCAATCGCAGCAGTGAGCACATCGATACATCCATTATTGCGAAACGTTATGAGATGTCGTTGATCAATTCCGGTAAAGTCGACATGGTCGCCGACCAGTCCTTCCGTGCCTCTGTACGCGATGAACGGGAAGAGCAGCAGTACTTCGCAAGCGAAGAGACCGCCAAGGCCCTGGGTAAGGAAATTGGTGCCGATTACTTGTTGCAGGGAGCGGTTCGAACCAATCTCGACCAGAGTGGGAACCAAACAGTCCGGACCTACTATGTCTCTGCCGAGTTGATCGACATCGAAACCAACCGCAAGGTCTGGGTTGGTGAAGAGACCATTAAGAAGCTCATTAAACAGAGCAAGTACAAGTTCTAGGAGGCCCGATGACCAAACTTGGCAGATTCGCACTCCCGGTCTTGGTTTTCCTGATGCTCGTCTCCTGTACTCAGTTGGATGGCTCCCGTTCTGGTGCTCCGATGTGGTTGGATCGTGCATATGACGGAAAGTATAATGAAGAGACATACCTGTGTGCGGTCGGTTCAGGTTCGACCAGGGAACGGGCCGTCGAATCGGCGCTCTCCTCATTGTCCCAGATTTTCAACGCCCAGGTTCGTTCGGTCACCGAGGTGACCAGTCTTTCCAGCAGGGAGACCGATGTTGCAGGAAATGTCACCTTCGCAGAGTCTTCAGATATGTTGGAGATCGGGTCTGTCACTTCCCGGACGGAGCAAATCATCGGAGCGGAGGTCGTCGGCACCTATACCGACGCACTGGGAAGGGTGTATGCCCGGGTAGCCTTGCATCGAAAGCGCACTGCAGATCTCTATCAGAACCGTATAGCAGATCTTTCGACCTCGTTGGCGCAAGCGCGGACGAAGAGTGCTCTCGCCTCGGATGACGTACGTTCTTATTTACTGTTGTTGCAGGCCAAGAGTCTTGCCCGCGAGCAGCAATCGCTGTATGACCAGTTGCAAGTGCTGCTTCGTCAGCCTCAGAAGCAGGTACTGCTCGGCTATGAGCGCGAGCTTGCAGCCCTCGCAGAGCGAATACAGGTCAAGGTGGAAGTCTCCTCTGACAGCCTCAGCACTCCAGTATTGCAGGCGGCCTTCGAGAAGGGACTGCAAGATTTTGGATTCAGGATTTCCGATCAAGGACAGGGTCCGGTCCTCACGGTTGTGTATACTGTAGAGCCCCTTGAGATGGCTGACAGCCCGTATCGATATGCCAGATACACGCTTGCTGTTCAGTTCAAGCGTGGCTCCGAGACCTATCTTTCCTACGAAAAAAGTGAGCGGGAAGCAGCTCTCTCACAGGTCGATGCGGTGGCAAAAGCCTTGCGGTCGGCTGGTAAAAACGGTGTTGAAGAATTCTTTAGCCTCATGCTGACAACGCTTGGGGATGAAACGTAGTGGAGGTTTCACAATGAAAACAAAGTATGCGGTAATCGCACTCGTATTGCTGGCACTTATCTTAACCGGATGTGCATCAACCAAAGTAAAAGACGCTCCGGCTCCCGCCCGTCCTGTGATAATCGGTGCTGAAGGCATCCCCCAGCCTGAGTGGGTGTACAAAACCATTTCCACCCAGGATGTCCATTTTGAGACCGGGTATGGAAAGATGAGCGACAAGCAGAATTCCATCAAGCGTGCTACCGTTGAAGCGAAGAACAAGATTGCTGCATGGGTGAGTACCACCGTCAAGGAAGTGGTGGTAACCTATGTCAATGATGCAGGCAGCGGGGACAACCGTCAGGCCCTCGATGCCATGGAAGTAATCAGCCAGCAGGTTGCGGAGGCCACGCTCAGCGGAGTCACCACCGAAGAGATTTGGGTTGATGCAGAAGGGGCTGTGTGGGTTCTCTGTTCCATCCCGATGGCTAACATAGAGAAGAATTTTGAACCCGCTGCCGATGCTGTAGCGGAAGCCTTTGTTGAAAGCGACGCAGCAGCTGCTGCAAATGCAAAAATGAAGGATGCGTTCGCCAACCTGCTCAAGGGAGCAATGTAAGCTTTGGCGGCTAAGAGTGGCCATGTAATGCTCTCTTTGCTCATACTCCTGGCTTTCAGCAGCTGTGCTACGGTTGGCCGGGAGGGGGGCTCTGATGTACTTGCTTCGCTGGATGTCAGCAAGTACCCGGGCAATGTATATGTAGGCATCTCAGGTCCCTACTCAACAAAGGAGAGGATGGTTGAAGAGGCCATCCTCTCTGCTGCAAAAAGCATCCATCTCAATCAGGCCATCGCCTTGGACAGTCGTCTGGTTACCTCCTATCACTCAAGCGTTGGACTTACCTCCTTTGCTGTGGATGAGGCCGCATACTTTGACGATACCGCCATGGCACAGACCATTGAGGCCCTCAAGGTCCTCTCGGTTCAGTTTGACGAACAGGCAGGGGCAGTGGTTTTGGTTGCCTATCCAGAGCAGAAGGAGCAGAAGCGCATCTATCAATCGATATATGATGACCAAGGAAGACCCACTTGGTTGAAAACCTACCCAAAGGTTGAAGGGTATCGATTTGGAATCGGGTCTGCAAAGCGCTACTACTTTCTCAATGACTCATTGGAAGCGGCCGACTTCGCCGCCGCCCAGAATTTACTGGATTTGAAGACCGACCATGCACTATCGGTGGAGAAGGTCAGCACCCATGATGAGGTGATGCAACGCGATCTCTATCAGGCCCAGCGGGGTCTTTTGTCCGGTTTTACCATCCTTGCCCGCTATTATGACAAGGAAACGCAGACATACTGGAGCTTGGCCTCCTGCTATGAATAAGGATGTATCCATGAAACGAAGTGTTGTTGTAATCCTGCTTGGCGTATTGCTTCTTGCAAGTTGCGCCACTCCCAAAATTAATCCTGATGGATCGCCGTACTGGACGACCCATACCCCTAAGAGCACTCGGACCATGCACTACGAAGTAGGCTCGGCAAAGCAATCTACGCCTCAGTTGAGTCAGCTGCGTGCCGAATCAGCAGCCAAGGATGCCATCGGTCGATGGGCCTCCACCAATGTGGATAATGCATTGGTGACCTTCATCGAGGAAGCCGGAGAAGTGCTGAAGACGCAGCAGATGCTGGAAGTCCTTCAGAACCTGAGTATCCAGACGGTCAACATCGGTCTCAGAGGCGTTACCTTTGAAGAGCGCTACACCGCACCCGACGGTACCGTATGGGTTCTTGCCTCCTATCCGGTCAAGAACCTCAAGGATGCCTACAAGCAGCAGGCGGTCGAGCTTCAGCAGCGCATGGCCCTTGCCGAGGCACAGGCACAGGCTCAAGTGCTCCAAGCAGAAGCCATGCTTGCATTCCTTGATGCACAGCTTGAGAAAGAAATCGAAGAGTAACCAGTCCATTGCATGTTTCAGGAGCCGGGAGGATTTTCTCTTGGCTCTATTTTTTTGTGTCCACCAGTTGACGTATTGTCGGTATTTTGCCATCTTGAGCAGAGGAGAACCCAGTAAATGAGTAAGATATATATCATTCTGCTAATCATTCTTGTTGTGGTGCTGTTCGTTTCCTTCAAGAATCAGCAGGCAAAAACCGTGCCGGCAAATGCTGCACCATATAAAAAAATATCAGCCGATGAGGCTATGAACATGATGCAAAGCGGTCAAAAGGTGACCATCGTCGATGTCCGCACGCCCGCTGAATTTGCAGGCGGTCATATCCAAGGGGCCATCAATGTTCCCAACGAGAACATTGCCTCCAGCACAGTGCCCGCACTTCCTGACTTGGATGCAACCATTCTTGTCTACTGCAGGAGCGGTTCACGCAGTGCGCAGGCTGCGAGGAAATTGTTGGCGGTCGGATACACGAATGTCATTGATTTCGGCGGCATCATCAATTGGCCGTACGGGGTGGTTCGGCAGTGAACGGAACACTGTTTCTCAAGCATCCCGAGTATCTGACGGTACAGGATGAACAAGGCGCTCTTTACCACGGTGCCGACCAGGAGTGGTTCGGCCTGTTATGGCAACGTAAAGCCGGCTGCGGACCAACCACCGCCAGCCACTTGGTGTTGTACAACCGATCAGGCTCTCCTCCAATCCAAAAAAATGATATGGTTGGCTTGATGGAAGCCATGTGGACCCATATTACACCCGGCATCATGGGGGTTCATCTGGTGAGCCAGTTCACCAAAGGCCTTAAGGAGTACCTCGATGAGCAATCGCTTCTTTACAGCATCACCAGCCTGAAGGTATTGAAGGATCGTTCCCGAAGGGTCTCGTTTGAGCAAATCACCGCCTTCATCGAACAAGAGCTGCAAGCAGACCAGCCTGTGGCGTTTCTTAATTTGTCGGCAGGGGAGGTGAAAAACCTTGACTCCTGGCATTGGGTCACCATTGTGGGGTTGGAACGACGTGAGAGCGAAACGTACATTCATGTATATGATGGGGGTACACAGTGGGTCATCGATCTGAGGCTATGGTACGAAACGACAACAAGGTCGGGAGGCTTTGCCAGCCTACAGAGAGGTGAGAATCTGTGAGACCATGACAGGATCGACTTCAGTTCCTGCCAGCTTGTTCAAGACAGCTTGTTTTGTCTCCATGGACGCTTCATCCAAGCCTTCACGCTCCCAAACCTCGGCGAGTCGGAGTACTCGGGAGATATAGGGTATTTCCTCACCATGCAAACCTTTCAGATAGCCCGAGCCATCCCACCGTTCATGGTGGTGCAGCACCAAGGGAGCCAAATCGATGGTTTCCTCGAAGGTATTGAGAATCCTGAAGCCGGAGATGACATGCTCCTGATACTGGCGCTGCATTGCTGAATCCCTGCCCTTGGCGTTGATTAGCTTTGTGTCCAGTACAACCTTTCCTATGTCGTGGTAGAAGCCGGCACGGGTTATCAGGCTTACATCCTCGCTGCTGGCATGCAGCAGCTCTCCAATACGCTTGGCATGTTGTTGCACCCGTAGTGCATGCTCCCTCTCCTTGGGTGCCTTGGTAAAGAGCATATTGGTAAGTACTTCCAACTGCTGGCGCTGGGTTTCGGTTCTCCCGAGGGTTTTTTGCCGGTACATTCTATCCTCGGCGGCATCGAACAGGTCGTGAATCCTCTCTTCCTTGAGCGTTTTTGTCGCCCAACCAAGGGCAATGCTTCTTCGCCCTGCAAGTACTCCTTTGGAGTCGAGATTGTGCAGGATCCGATCTACAATTTCTTGTGCTGTGTTACTACCGGTATTCGGAAGGAGAATGACAAACTCATCCCCACCGATACGGCTGATGATATCGCTGCTTCTGCAGGATGAGGAGAGAACCTTTGCCACATCGGTCAGCAAGGTGTCTCCTGCAGTATGGCCGAAGATATCATTGGTGAGTTTCAAACCGTTTACGTCTCCGACAATGATTGATATCGGATATGCTCTCTTGTGATCGATTGCGACGAGCGTCTCGTCGAAATATGCCCGGTTGTATAATCCTGTCAGCTGGTCATGGAAGCTGAGATACTCAATTTTTGCAAGGTTCGCCTTGCGTTCGGTGTTGTTGGTAAAGGTGACGACGGCACCGACTACTGCATCTTCCTTGATCTGAGGGTAGGAGTAGCACAGCACATCGAAGCAGGACCCGTCCTTTCTCCAAAATACTTCATCTTCCATCTCCACCCCAATCCCCGTAAGAAGTGTCTTTCTGATCGGGCAGTCGTGTTCGTTGATGAGAGTCCCATCGACAGTACTGTGGTGGATGAGCGCATGGATGTTCTTGCCCAACAACTGCTGTTCACATTCGTATCCGAGCAATGAAAGACAACTGGCATTGCAGAAGGTGCACAACCCTTGTTGGTCGATGCCGAAAATACCTTCGGCGGTGGAGTCGAGGATCAGGCGCAGACTCTGCCGGCTTGCAGCAAGTTCCTCCTCCTTTTGCTGTTTAATCATGGATGTATGAACACTGCCGAAGAGTAGTTTTATTTGGTAGCTGTCCTGCTCCTTGTAGCCGACAGGACTGTTTGCAAGCAGGACGATGCCTGCAAGTTCATGATCGACGGTGTAGGCAACGGTACACAGGGAAGTCAGCTCATTACAGGAGATGTCAAAAAAGTCGAAAAGAGGGCACTTGATGGGCGCATGGTTTTGAATCAAGGCGGAATTGTCTGCAAGCATGGTTTGAAAAAGTCGGGTGACTTCCAGCGGCAAATCCTTAACCGCAGGGTTTTCAATCCCGTACCATGCCTGGATATGCAATGCACCATTCGAAGAGTCGGAACGCAGCAAGAGCCCGATGGGGCTCTTTGTGAGTTCTGATACTCTGACAAGGGCTACCTCCAACTGGTCTTGAGGCTTCTCATACGAGGAAAGTACATCCACCAATAGAGCCGAGCGTTTGAGATTTTGCTTCAAATCCTCTTCCTGACCGACCTGTTCGGTGATGTCCATCACAAAGGTTCCCAAGCCGGGATTGCCATCGGGAAGGACAAGAGGGAACTTGCTGATTCTATATATGCATTTGTTCCAGGCTATGTCCTCCTCCATTCTTCTCTGCCCGGTTGTAACCTCCTCATCAAGATGTTCAAGCTTGATGGCGAAATCAGGGTCCACGAGGCTCGCAATCGTACTTCCCAGCATTTGGTCGGTATGTTTTCCGATGAACATCTCAAGGGCGGCATTCACGAACATGAGTCTTCCCGTCTCATCCTGTACATAACTGATTCGCCTGTCGGAATCCAGAAAATTCTGCAGCAGCTTGATTGAATACACCTGCTTCTTTTGCTGCTCCTCCAGCTTATGCATCAACTTGATTTGGAGAACCAGAAAGAGGGCGATGAAGAGGACGGAAACGATGAGCAGGGTGAACAGTGAGATGGACAGGATCCTGCTTCTTGTCAGTTGATGTTCCTGTGCTGTTCTGTCCTGCAACATGACCAGATAGAAATAGGTGCCGTCGCTGACCAAGCTTTGAACAGAAGCTTGCAGCTTCCGGTTCGGTCCATCAGCCTGGGGAATCGACAGGATCTTTCCATGCAGATCGACGATGCTCTGATTCTTCAGACCTAGCAGTGAGAGGAGCGAACGACCGTTGAGACGGTCGTGGGGGATGGAAAAAAACGTAGAGGTTATGGGATTGGCATGGACAATCGATTTAGTCTGCGCTTCTATGAGCAGCACCGGGCTGCTCATGTGCTTTATTGCCTCGTCGAGGGTCGGCAGGCTAACCGACCACAGGGAGAGAGGCGTAAGGAAGAACATCAAGAGGATAAGCAGAATCCTGGTTTTACGGCTGTTCATCATTGTTCTCTGCAGCAAGTAGCAGGTCCAAAGCCTGTTCGGCGGGTACGGGTCTGCTGTACAGGTAGCCCTGCATATAATCGCAGCCGAGCTTTTGCAACTCTTCTTCCTGCTCCTCCGTTTCAACGCCTTCGGCGATAACCAGTTTGTCTATATGGTGTGCCAAGGAGATGATATCGCTGACGAATCCATGCTCACCGGAATTCTGCAACTTCTCAACAAACGAACGGTCCAGCTTCAGATAGTCGATCGGCAGGGTTTCCAAGCGGCTCAGTGATGAGTATCCGGTTCCAAAGTCATCGATGGCAACCAAAATACCGAGGGCTCTGAGCTCTTCCAGTTGGGTGGCGATGAATTGAAGATCCTGAGCGAAGACCGATTCGGTCAATTCGACTTCCAGCTGGGTGAGCGGTATCTGCTTTTCTTTAGACAAATTAACAATATGGCTGATGAAGGAGTCTTCCATCAACTGCAAGGCGGATACATTGACTGCGACCGATACCTCGTATATACCCCGCATTCGTAGCTGCGTGATGAAGTCACAAGCCAAGGATAGGATTTTCTGTCCCAAGGCAATGATGAGCTGCCTTTTTTCGGCAATCGCAATGAATTCAAGAGGATGTATCACTCCCAGTTTCTTGCTCTTCATCCTGGCAAGGGCTTCAAAGCTGACGATTTGCCCGACATCGCCATCGTATATCGGTTGGAAGACGAGGCTGATGATACCCTCTTCTCCGCCCAGCGCCTGTTTGATTTCCTGCTCTATGGCATCGACTCTGATGAGTTTTTCCTCAAGCTCGGTGTTGTATGCCTGAATCAGGTGGGAATCTGAGGTGCTGTTCAAGGCGATGAGGGCTTCCTTCAGTAACCGTGTTGCATCGTGGGAAGGCCCTGTACTTTGCACAAGCCCGATCGAAACTGCAATCGATCCGACCAGGTTCGTATCTTCCTTGATGCAAAGCAGTTCCTGACAGATGGCGAGCAAGTGATCCAAGGAAGCCTCGTCCTTGATGACCACGAGAAATCGGTCGTCGGAGAGTCTGAATGGCTGTAGATTCTGTTTTTGCATCGAAATTTCTCTCAGATGCCGGCCAATTTGGATAAGGACACTGTTGCCATGGTCATAGCCGTAAAGGATGTTGACCAATCTGAAATTCAATGGATTTAGGACTATCAGCGCAAGATGCTGACAACGCAGTTCCTCAAGATACGCATGGTAATTTCTCAAGTTCGGCAGACCGGTGAGTTCGTCGAGATAGGCGAGGTGTAGAATGCGTCGATTTTTCTTGTAGACGGTAAAGAGGGAATATGCGAAGAGAAGATAAAATACCAGCAGGGTGAGACTGATGATGATGGTCAACCTCAGGATGAGCTTCTCCATCTGTGTCAAATCATAGTAGAGAACCAAGGAGCCTGCAAAGGCCTCCTTGAGGGTGATAGGAAGATGGAGCGCAAGGTAATTTCTGCCTTCCCAGCCGGTCTTGATGTAGGAATTCGCGGATATCGGCAGGCCAATGGTATCAGGATGGAGTACAGAGCCTCTGAGCGAGGAGTCAGTAGCAGCAATGACCTTTCCTTCAGGGCCGAGAAAGGCAAGGCGGGTATGTGTTGCATCCTTGCTCAACCGCTCGACGATGTACTGAGGCTCAAACTGGGCGTAGAGCTCTTCGATGTTGGATGCCAGAATACCGACCTGCACCATTCTTCCATCATCGAAGCGATAATAGCCGTACTTGTAGAGAACCCCGCTCTCCGTATCGGCCCTGATCTCCTCGGCACGGAATTGTTCTGTACTCTCATAGAAGTCTCGTACCGGATGGGATGCAGGGGTGATCCATCCTATATACTTGTCGTCGCTTGAATGGGTGATTGTTAAATTACTGTCATATAGATAAATGACATCGATATCAAGATTCTCTGCCATTGTTGCCAGCTGCGCATTCGAAATAGGCTCGGTATATTTGCTCATGATGACGCCCGCTACCTTCAGAGTGCTACGCAACTGCAGGTCAAGCTGGTGTTCGGCATCGATGACCGTGCTCAGGACACTGGTATAGCTTTTTGCAAGAAGCGAGGCTTCTTGTACTCGTTCTTGATAATAGAATGTCGAAAGGGCGTTGATCACCAAGAGGCCTGCCGCTAAAAACAAGACAAGGATGAGCAGGGAGGGTACAATGAAAGACTTCCAAGAGCTGAGAGTTTTCTTGTTTTTAGGAAAGTCTAGCACACTGAATCTCCCTTGGCATATGTCTTGCATCCTACCATCGGCTTAGGTATGCGTCAACAACGAGGCTTCCCCTATTTGTCGTTCTTCAAGGCTCTAAGATAGGACAAAAATGTTGTTTCATACCGGAGTGTCTGCTTTGGGCAGGCATCGATGCAATGGCCGCATCCTACACACCGGGAAGAGAGAACAGGCAAGCCCGATAATGCCTTTTCCTGTATGGATATCGAGAGGGGACAGGCTCGATCGCAGGCCCCACAGCCAATGCATGAACCGACATCGGTTTGTATGCGCATTCCCCCCAGCTTCGCCAAGGCGGAGAGGGTGGTCCCCAAGGGGCACAGATGGCAGTAAAACCTTCCGTTGACGGCAACCCAAAAGGCCATTGCGAGTATCAGGTTGGCTCCAAGATACCAGAACAATTCAAGCATACGTACAGCACCCATATGGTGTTGCAGTTCGTCGAAATAGGGAATGAAGATCCAAAAGAACGTGAAAGCCAGGGCCAAGACTAGGTAGATGATTCTTAGATGGGTCAGTAGCTGTAACGATTTCTCGCTTTCTCTTCTCTTTTTCTTGGAAAAAAGTGGAATGGCAGGATCAAAAATCTCAGCAGCGAAGCCGTTGAAGAGACAAAGGGAGGAACATTGCAGTCTTCGCCCCAGCAACACGGTGCCGATTGCGATGAAAGCACTGTAGATCCAGAAAAAGCGAAGTGCGAACCGTATGCCCCCAAGACCGAGTGTCTGCAAATGGCTTTGGTAGAAGGCCGAACCTTCATAACCGGCCTGCAGCGGCAGTGTCGTCCAGGGAAGCGGCATGGCAAAGAAGTAAAGCTCGGGATTGCCCGTGGCGATCGGCAGGGTGATATGCAGGATGAGGGCTGCAAGGAAGAACCTCTTGAGGTTCTTCGATCGCATGGTGTTCCGGCCCTTACGACCCGTGATGCGATAGGTAAGGAGGCCGCAGATGAGAATCAAGAGGGTTTTCCCCTCGTTCTCATAGGCATGCCAATAGGGGGCGACGACTTTCGCCAACTCCTTGTCCGGTCCCTGGTTGAGCCCGGCAAGAATGAGGCAGAAGAGGATGTAGAGAAAGAGGAGCACCCTAAGGATTGTTACATCCCGTTTCATACACGCTTGGGTTGTCTGAAGAGGAGACCGAGCGAAACTACAAAGGCGGCCAAAGCAAGACATACTACGACAATAACCATCGTGTACTGTGAGGCGAAGCCTTCTTGCGAAGTATGCTTGATCAGGATGCCTGTGTACGCCCAGATAAGGGTTATAAGATACGCTTTTTCCTTGGCCTTGAACGCCCAAGCCAGGCCGATGAGTACTCCTGTCACCAAGATTACCGCCGTCCATACTGGTTCGGAGATTCCGAATCCTGTGAATTTGGCTGAAACCAGCAGTGTTGTTACATTGGCGATGGTGGCAACGGTGATCCATCCGAAATAGACGGCAAAGGGGATGCGCACCGACCAGTGAAACATCCTGTCCCCCTTCATGTTCTGAATCAAAAGATTGATGCGGATCAGAAGCCCGAGAATGCACAGCATCAACACTACCGAAAGGCCGATCTTACGATAGTGCCAGCTGAAGATCCACAGTGCATTGGCTACCGAGGAGAGGGAGAAAAGCAGACCGATGGTGTCAAGTTTTCCCTCCAGTTTATTGGTGAACTGGTAGAGCGTATGCAAGGCGAGCAACAGGTAGATGACACCCCAGATGGAGAAGGTGATGCCTGCCGGTGCGAACAGGTTGGGGTAGGAATCCGAGACAGCACCGGTATTCATCCCGGCTATCGGAAGAATATTTGCAAGGGCGTTTACGGTAACCATGATCAGGTAGCTGAGGGCGACAAGAACGGGAACTCGTTTCATACAACCTCCAATTGAACATGCCTTATGCTGTCAGTCTATCAGCGAATTTGGAGAAGTCAAAAGAAATAGAGTTGTTGCTTGGTTTATTGTATACTTGCCCATACAAGGAGTTGTGTATGTATAAACCAAACCCTCAGCGCTACGATGCCATGTTGTACAATCGGTGTGGCAAAAGCGGATTGAAGCTGCCGGCCGTCTCCCTCGGGTTGTGGCAGAATTTCGGGGACCAGACATCTTTGGCGAATGCAAGGAAGATGTTGCATACGGCATTCGACCTCGGTATAACCCACTTTGACTTGGCCAACAACTATGGTCCTCCCGCAGGATCGGCTGAGCTGAATTTCGGTAAGCTTTTGGCCCAGGATTTCGCCTCCTACCGCGATGAGCTGGTGATTTCCACGAAAGCCGGATATTTGATGTGGCCCGGTCCGTATGGAGAGTGGGGGAGTCGCAAATACCTGCTGTCCAGTCTCGATGCAAGTCTCAAACGGATGGGGCTTGAATATGTGGATATCTTCTATTCGCATCGCTTCGACCCCGATACACCGCTTGAGGAAACCATGGGAGCCCTTGCTTCTGCCTATCGAAGCGGCAAGTGCCTGTATGTGGGAATCTCATCCTATTCGGCTGCAAAGACGAAAGAAGCGTATGCCATACTCAAGCAGATGGGCATTCCCCTGTTGATTCATCAACCATCCTACTCCATGCTCAATCGTTGGGTGGAGGCTGATCTGCTGGGTACACTGGATGAGTTGGGCATGGGAACCATCTGCTTCTCCCCCTTGGCACAAGGTATGTTGACCGACCGATACCTGAAGGAAATTCCCCAAGGCAGTCGTGCTTCCCGTCAAGGCAGCTCCCTCTCTCCGGCCATGCTCAGTGAAGAAAACCTCGCAAACATCCGTTCACTCAATGAGATCGCCAGGCAGCGCGGCCAAAGCCTGCCTCAAATGGCTTTGGCTTGGTGCTTGAGACGCAAGGAGATCACCAGTGTCCTCATCGGGGCAAGCTCGCCCGAGCAGATCATCGAGAACGTCGGAGCGTTGCAAAACCTGGTGTTCAGCGAGGATGAACTTGCCGGAATCGATTCCTTTGCAAAGGATGGAAATATCAACCTCTGGGCGCGATCGAGCAAGGATTGACAAGAATATTTGCTTCTGTTATATTGTTCGCAACTTAATTGATTGAAAGGAATGCGTATGCTGACCATATATGATTTCAAGGCGGTTGCGAACAACCAGAGCGAGTTTGATTTTGCACAATTGCAGAACAAGACGCTATTGATTGTCAACACAGCCAGCAAATGCGGTTTTACACCGCAATATGATGATTTGGAGAAGTTGTATCAGCAATACAAGGACTCCGGTCTTGTGGTCATAGGTTTCCCTTGTGACCAATTCGCCCATCAGGAGCCCGGCAGTGATGCCGATATCGCCGAATATTGCAGAGTCAACCACGGAGTTACGTTTCCCTTGATGAGTAAAATTGATGTCAATGGAAAGAATACCCATCCCGTCTTTGCCTGGCTGAAAGAGCAAGCCTCGGGCAAATTGGGGAGTTCCATCAAATGGAATTTCACAAAATTCCTGGTCGAGAAGGATGGACTTACCGTCCACCGCTATGCTCCTACAGAATCCCCACTCGCTCTGATTCCAAAACTCCAGGAGGTACTCTAATGGCCTATGATCAACTCTTGCTGTCCAATCAACTCTGCTTTCGCTTCTACGCCTTGGAACGGGAGCTCATGGCTGCCTACCGACCGCTGCTCGACCACCTGGGTTTGACCTATGCCCAATACATCACGCTTCTCTATTTGTGGGAGCATGAAAAAGCGACGGTGGGGGAACTCTGTACAGCATTGAGCCTGGATACCGGGACCATGTCGCCACTGCTCAAGCGCCTCGAATCTGCACATTTGATCGAGCGTCACCGCCTTCCCAGCGATGAGAGGACGGTGGAGGTGTTGCTTACCAAGAAAGGATGGGAGTTGGAACAGAAGGCTGTCTCCATCCCAAGTCATATAGCAACATGTCTGCTCAGCAACGATCGTGATGAACAGGGCAGAAAGTATGTAGAGTTGAGACAGATGCTCGACCAGACGCTCGAACAACTGAAGCAGACCCGCAAGGAGCGGGAAGAAGGCAGGTAACATGAAACAGGTGCAAAAAGTTGCGATGATCTGTGTTGTAGCGGCTGCATTGGCATCCCTCGTCGGGTGTGCAACCACAATCCCTGAAGCGGATCGCCTTACAACCGTCGATGCTTTGGACTTGGATCGGTATCTTGGGTCTTGGTACGAAATTGCTCGGTACCAACACGGTTTCGAGAAGAACCTGGTTGGGGCGAAAGCCGATTACTCCCTTCGTGACGACGGACGCATACAAGTGGTGAACAGTGGATTGAAAAAAACATTGGACGGAAAACTCACCTCGGTCAAGGCGGTGGCTTGGAGGCCCGATGAAGCACAGCCCGGGCGGCTTAAGGTGAAATTTTTCGGTCTGTTCACTTCCGACTACCTGGTGTTCGGTTTGGATGAGCAGCAGTACCAGTGGGCGTTGGTGGGCAATGATTCGAGAGACTATCTTTGGTTCCTGTCCCGAACGCCTTTCGTCAGTGATGAGCTGCTCTCCACCATGAAGCAGCTGGCCCGGGAACAGGGCTATGACCTGGAGAACCTCTTTTTAGTACCCCAGAAAGAGCGATGATCGTACTTCCTTTTCGTTTTCGTTTTTCAAGCAAGGGCTTGCCACGTACGGCAAGCCCTTCTTGGGTCAACCGACCTTGCTCTCCTTCTCATCGGTAAGGTTGGTCATCAAGACCCTATGACCTTGTTCCTCGAAGATCGACCGGGCCATCAGCAACTCACGTTTCGTAGGCTCGGGGACGTCCTTGAAGCTGTAGTGCAGCTTCAGCTGCTCCCACTTGTACTGACCCATCCTGTGGTAGGGCAGCAGTTCGACCTGTTCGATGCAGCTGAAGGCTTTCAAAAAGTCAGCCAGCTCTTTCAGCATCTGTTCCTCAAGCGTCCAGCCAGGAACCAATACATGTCGTATCCACACCTTCTTGCCGATGCTCTGGCAGTAGGCGAGGGTGGACAAGGTGTTTGCGTTGCCCATGCCGGTAAGACTGAAGCACATCCTGTCGTCCAGGCTCTTGATATCCAGAAGGATCAGGTCGGCGGCATCGAGCACCGGCTTGGCCAGTTCCAGCGGGACGCTGCCGGCAGTGTCGAGGGCTGTGTGCAAGCCTTCCTGCTTCAGTCGCTCGATTACGTCAAGTGCGAACTCGGGTTGCTTCAGCGGCTCTCCGCCGCTGATGGTGACCCCGCCCTTGGCGATGAAGTTCCGGTATCCCAGAATCTCCTTTACCAAGTCCCTGCTGTCGGTGCTCTTTCCTCCCTTCAAATTCCATGTATCGGGATTATGACAATAGCGGCATCTCAGCGAGCACCCTTGCAGGAAGACCACATAGCGCAGCCCCGGACCATCCAAGGTCCCGAGACTCTCCACCGAGTGTACAGATCCGATTACCGACATGGTTTGCCTCCTTACAGGGATTCGTGGAAGGTGCGGTGAATGACGTCAAGCTGCTGCTCGCGGGTGAGCTTGATGAAGTTGACCGCGTACCCGCTGACCCTGATTGTCAGCTGGGGATACTTCTCAGGGTGATCCATGGCATCCAGCAGGGTGCTTTTCTCCATGACGTTCACGTTGATGTGATGCCCTGTCTGGGCGAAGTAGCCGTCCATGAGGGTGGTCAGGTTGGCTGTCTGCATCTCCTTGTTCTTTCCAAGGGTGGAAGGAACGATGGAGAAGGTGTAGCTGATGCCGTCCTGTGCATAGGCGTACGGCAGCTTTGCCACGCTCTTCATGCTGGCGACACAACCCTTCTTGTCACGACCGTGCATCGGGTTCGCTCCAGGAGCGAACGGTTCGCCCGCCTTCCTGCCGTCGGGGGTTGACCCGGTTTTCTTTCCATACACCACATTGCTGGTGATGGTCAGTACCGAGAGGGTGGGGATGCTCTGCCGATAGGTGGTATGCCTCTTCATTTTCTGCATGAATGATTTCACCAACTCCCGGGCGATGGAATCGACGCGGTCATCGTCATTGCCATACGAGGGATAATCTCCCTCGATCTCAAAGTCGACGGCGAGGCCGCTCTCATCCCTGATCGGTTTGACCTTGGCATGCTTGATGGCTGACAGGCTGTCGGCAACAACGCTCAGCCCCGCAATGCCGCCCGCCATGGTTCTGACTATCTGTTCGTCGTGCAAAGCCATCTCCAATCGTTCATAGCTGTATTTGTCGTGCATGTAATGGATGACATTCAGCGTGTCGATGTAGAGCTTTGCAAGCCAGCTGCTCATCGCCTCGAAGCGGTCCATCACCGTTGCATAGTCGAGGTACTCATCCGTGATGGGTGCCAAGGTGGGACCGATCTGCTCTCCGCTCTTCTCATCACGGCCGCCGTTGATTGCATAGAGCAACGTCTTGGCAAGATTCACCCGGGCGCCGAAGAACTGCATTTGTTTTCCGATGCGCATCGCGGATACGCAGCAGGCGATGCCATAGTCATCCCCGTAGTCCGCTCTCATCAGATCGTCATTCTCATACTGGATCGAAGAGGTTTCGATGGAGAGCTTTGCACAGAAGTCCTTGAAGTCCTGGGGAAGTTTCTGACTCCACAGTATCGTGAGATTCGGCTCGGGAGCAGGCCCGAGGTTGGTCAGGCTATGGAGGAAGCGATAGCTCATCTTGGTGACCATGTGTCTTCCATCATGGCACATGCCTGCAATGGATTCGGTTACCCAGGTGGGGTCGCCGCTGAACAGCTGGTCGTAGGCCGGAGTTCGGAGAAATCGGATGATTCTGAGCTTCATGATGAAGTGGTCGACCAACTCCTGGATTTCCGCCTCGTTGAACGTTCCTGTCTTCAGGTCCTGCTCGGCATAGATGTCAAGGAAGGTGGAGACGCGCCCAAGGCTCATCGCAGCTCCATTCTGCTCCTTTGTTGCTGCAAGAAAGGCAAAGTACAGCCACTGAATGGCCTCCTTGGTGTTCTTGGCAGGTCCGGAAATGTCATAGCCGTAGGAGAGCGCCATTTCCTTGAGTTCGACAAGGGAGCGGATTTGCTCGCTGAGCTCCTCTCGGTCGCGAATAACCGCTTCAGTCATCGCGTCGAAGGTGTACTGTTGTTTGGCCTGCTTTTTCTGCTCGATCAGGAAATCGACACCATAGAGAGGGACGCGGCGGTAGTCGCCGATGATCCGTCCCCTCCCGTATGCATCGGGAAGTCCGGTGATGATTCCACTGTGGCGGACTTTCTTCATTTCGGTGGTATAGACATCGAAAACACCGTCGTTGTGAGTCTTTCGGTAGGAGAATACCTTATCCACGTCCTCGGGCAAGGTCCTGTCATAGGCCTGCAGTTCGGTATGCACCAACCTGATGCCTCCGAATGGCATGATGGCTCGCTTCAGGGGCTCGTCGGTCTGTAGGCCGACAATCTGTTCGAGCTCCTGGTCGATATAGCCGCTTCTATGACTGGTGATGGTGGAGATGGTTTTTTCGTCGATATCGTACATGCCGCCTCGTTGGCGTTCGACTGCAAGCAATGCCTTGAGCTTGTCCCAAAGCTTACGGGTGCGTTCCGTAGGCCCTTGCAAAAAGGATGCATCTCCATCGTACGGTGTATAATGCTCAACAATGAAGGATCTCGTGTCGATTTCGTACTTCCGGTCTTCTCTATCGTTCATGGTGTTTCCTCTTTCACACGTTTCTCGTATACTTTTCTTGACTTTGGTATACCATGTTCACAGTATTTGTACTGTGATTGAAATCACAAATTGAGTATTTCACTAGGAGTTGGAATGGAAGCCGCCAGTCAGTGCCAGAATTGCACAAACGACCGCTGTATACGCAGCGTCCCCCTCTTCGCCTCCCTGGAACCGGAGGCGGTGCATGCCCTAACCGCCCAGATGGAGCATCGGAGCTTTCAGAAAGGAGAGATACTGGTGAGGGAGGGGGATTTAGCAAAGGGTTTCACGGTAATCCGCGAGGGTAGTGCCAAGGCATACCGGACCAATGCCGACGGCAGGGAGCAGATATTATACATCTTTCCTGCAAACGACTACTACGGAGCACGATTTCTGTTTACCGAAGAGAGGGTTCCCTACACGGTCGAGGCGTTGGAGGAGACACACGTCTGCATCCTCAGCAAGGCGCAGTTCGCATCGTTGCTTGAAAAACACAGCTCGGTTGCACTGCAAATCATCGAGGCGATGGCGAACCGGATGAGCCGCCTTGAAACGGCGATGCAGAGCATGGGAGGCAGGAATGCCGACCTCAGAATTGCAAGCCTGTTGCTTGAATTCAAGCAGCCCTACGGCCGTTACAACGGACCTTATCTTGAAATAACCCTTCCCCTGAGCAGGGAAGGGTTGGCTAATTATCTTGGGCTGGCCCGCGAGACGCTCAGTCGCAAGCTGGTTCAGTTCGAGGAAGAGGGCTTGGTCGAGCTCGTCGGGCAGAAGGTGGTACGCATCCTGGACCTTGAGCGTCTGGTCGGCCTCTCGGTTATGGTCGATTAGCTGTTTTGCATCGCTTTCGTATAGATGCTCTCTATCTCCTTTTTCCCCATCAATGCCTGAAGCAGGTAGGCGATGATGATGATACCCGGAATATCGACGAGCAGCCGGGTTAGGGCGAAGGGAAGACCGAGTGCAGAGAATTCAAACAGGATCATCGGAATCTTGGTGGTGGACCAGGCTCCGAGGAAGATCAGGATGTTGGAGAACTTCACCCCTTTTCTCATGAACACGGCAGCCACCGGGAAGGCTCCGTAGAGGGGACCTGCTGCAGCTGAACCGATGAAAAGGGCGAGCAGTATTCCTTTCAAGCCGCTGCCTTCCCCCATGTATTTGACCATGGTCTGCTTGGGAACCCAGATGTCCAGAAGCCCGAGGAGCACGAAAATGGGAGGAATCACCAACAGCATCTCCTTGAGTTGGTATGCCGTTGTGCTCAGTACCTGCTGTCCAAGCTCCTTATTGAAAAGACCGGCAAGCAACAGGACCACCGATACAATCAAGAATGAGCGATAGCGCTTCACAAAATGCTTCATACTACTGCCTCCATGACCTGCCCGATGACGAAGGCCACAAGGAACGAAAAGACAAACGCAAGAGCGTTGCGATAGAGTGCAAGCTTTTTGCCGAAGTACTGCATTTCCACCGGAAGGGTGACGATGCCGACCATCATCAACGTTGAGATGAACGCCCCGATTTGCATGTACCCGGCTCCTCCGTTGACTAAAAGAGCCGCAGTGGGGAAGGCGACAAATCCGGGAATCAGAGTGACCGCCCCTACGATGGCTGCAAGCAGCACTCCCAGCCAACCGGATTCAGAACCGATTATTCTGAGAATCATCCGGTGGTCGAGCAGGCTGAGCAACAGACTGACGAGCAGGATGACGACCAGAAACTGGGGAAGAATGTTTTCAAACGCCTTCCATGCTTTCAGTAAAGCCTTGCGGGTTTTCTCTCGGTCTTTTACAAAAGAGAGAAGCAGCAGTGCAGCGGTTGCACTATATAAAATGATGTTCATCGATGGTATTCCTTTCTCCTACCTATATAACAAAAATATTTGCCTATGGCAACAATATACCTGTATAATGTTACATCATATATTTTTCTATAGATAGAAAAATAGCTATACTACTAAATTAGTAGGAATTTTAGTCGCACTGAGCACAATTATCTTGCGTAATTGAAAACGGTGGGGTACGCTTGAAATAGATAAGACGCGTAGATTGACATAGTGGAGGTAATGTATGGCAAATGTACAATCGATTCTGGATAAAAAAGGGAGTACGGTAATCAGCATCGGACCCGATGATGCCCTTTCTCATGCACTCTTGAAACTGACCGAGCACAAAATCGGTGCATTGTTGGTACTCAACGAGCAGGGTGACATCAAGGGAATCCTCTCTGAAAGAGACATCATCCGGCATTTCTCCAAGAGACTTGAGCATCTCAATACTGGTTCCATCAAGGTGCGCGAAGTGATGACGACCGGAGTAACCTATGTCAAGCCTCATCAAAGCAGTGAGGACTGCCTGCAGCTCATGACCGCAGGTCGCTTCCGTCACCTTCCGGTTGTTGATGGAGAAAAGGTCATCGGCATGATATCCATCGGGGATGTGGTCAAGGCGGCCTTGGAAGAACGCGATTTCCAGATCGGCGAGCTTGAGCACTACATCACGAATGCCTACTGACCTGAACCAAACATTCTGCTCTTTTTTAGGAGAAAGCGCTTCCCTTGCGAGGCGCTTTTTATCATACTATAATAGTAGGATATTAAATGAGAAGGAGAAATCATGGACGATAAGAAAATTCAGAGGCTGAAGGAAATCATAGAAAGACTGCACAGTGGCGCTTCCAGTGATGAAGTGAAGAAGGATTTCGAGGCTGAATTCGGCACGGTGAGTGCAGAGGAGTTGGCTGCAGCCGAACGCAAGCTCATGGAAAGCGGTGCCATTGTTGTAGAGCAGGTCCAGAAGCTCTGTGATGTACACGCCTCGGTCTTTGGCGGCAGCATTGAAGAGATTCATCAGGGCAAGCAAGCCGACAAGACTCCCGGTCATCCGGCATTTGTTTTCATCAAGGAAAACGAGGGGCTGACGAGTTTCATCAATACCGAGTTCAGCAACGCTGTAAAAGCCTACAAACAGGACAAGAGTGAAGCCGCCAAAGCGAATCTGCTTGCAGAGCTGAAGAGCCTGAGCAAGCTCGACAAGCACTATGCCCGAAAAGAGAATCTCTTCTTCCCCTATATGGAGAAAGCCGGGATCACTGCTCCTCCGAAGGTTATGTGGGGGGTGGACGATGAGATTCGCGATCTTTGGAAATCCTGCATTCGCAGTCTTGAGACTGAGGGGACTGTACAAGAAGCCTCACTGGACAAGTTGATCGAACAGGTACTGGGCATGATCAACAAGGAGAACAACATCCTCATGCCGATGCTCTCAGGTGTAATGGATGGTGATTCCTGGCTTACGGTCGCCCGCGACAGCGCTGATATCGGATACTGTTTCAACGGAGGAATCGAGGGTGCAAGTCCTTCTGATGCCTTGACCTGGTACCGCTGGAATGCAAGTATGAGCGGCAAAGAGGACTTTGCTCCAAAACAGGAGACAAGTGGAGAGATCGTGCTGCCCAGCGGCCATCTTAACCTCGAAGAGTTGACTTGGATGCTCAACACGCTTCCAGGCGATGTCACCTTTGTTGGTGCCGATGACAAGGTCCGCTATTTCAGCGAAGGAAAGGACAGGGTTTTCCCACGTACCCGCAGCATCGTTGGACGCGAAGTAGCTCACTGCCATCCTCCCAAGAGCCTGGCTGTCGTCGAGAAGCTGGTCGAGGATTTCAAGGCCGGTCTGAAGGACAGTGAATCCTTCTGGATCCAGAAAGGCACCATGTTCATCCTGATTCGTTACTTTGCAGTCCGCAATGAGAAGCAGGAGTATTTGGGAGTCGTGGAAGTGACGGAAGAGATTTCCTCCCTGAGGAGTCTGGAGGGACAGAAGACCCTGCTCAGCTGAGCAGTCAGAGGGCTGTAGGAGAGTGCTCCTATAGCCCTTGCTCCTTCTTAAGTTGATTCATGAACGCCAGATAGGCGTAGATTTGCCCTTGTATCTCTGCATTTTTCAATACGCCCCTGCCTCCCCAATCCTGACCTTCGTAGACGGTCAGGTGATAATACTCACCTTCAAGGTCTAACATATTCAGGGGGCTGATTTTCTGTCTGGTTCTCAAATAATGCAGCGTAGTATCATACGCCTCATGGAAAGCACGCTGCTCTCCGGTGAGGTCCGGGTCGTGATCATCGTGTATCGTGTTCATGCAAATCCTTATACAGAGCGCTTCGATAATTTGGTAAAGAGATTGCCAAGCTGTCTCTCAACCTGAGGATGCGCAAGCCGCTTGATGTCCGAGAGCGCACGCATCTTGTATGATTCTGCAAGAATTTCTGCTTTTTGTACACCACCCAAAGATTCAACCAAGACCAGCGCCTGTTTTACGGTTTTTTCTTTTAATGGAACTGTAGAACTAAGCAGTAGATCCCGCAATTCCGCTCCTCCATTCCGTTGTTCCTGGTCCAAGGCATAGATGAGCGGCAGGGTGGGGATCCCGCACTTCAAGTCATTGCCTGTCTGCTTACCAAGCTTGGATGAACTTCCTGCATAATCGAGAACGTCGTCTTGGATTTGGAAGGCCATACCCATGCAGTACCCGATTCTATGACACAGCATCTGCTTGACCGGAGGTGCTTCCTGCAATGCAACACCCGAATAACAACTCAATGCGAACAGACTTGCCGTTTTTCCTGCAATCCTTCGGAGGTAGGTGTGTCGAGAGATGAGGAAATCACCTTGCCCTGCATCCTGGTCAAGCTCGCTTTCACACAAGCGGGAGAGAGCGGCAGAGACCACCCTGCTGTCCATTCCCCGTTCTTTGCCGCTTGTCAGCAGCAAGGCTTTCGCCAAGAGAAAATCACCGGCGAGGACTGCCTGCTTGGCTCCTACCTTGGCGTAGACCGTGGATTTGCCTCTGCGCTTGGAGGCGGAGTCAATAATATCGTCATGCACAAGAGAGGCCAAATGAATCAGTTCAATAACCGACCCAACCCTGACGGCATCCTCGGTGATCGAGTGCTCGCCTAGAGCGCTTGTAATCAAGACCAGTGCTGGTCGCAGCATTTTTCCCACCGACTGGACATGGTCGAGTAAAATCGGACGGATAAAGCCATGAGCAGTGGCCACCGTATTTTCGATGGTACTGCTCACGTGTAGAAGCTGCTCTTTGAGTTCCTGCTCATCGTTCCAGAAATCGGTCATGCCTTCCTACTTTTTCCCCAATTTCCGTTCCATCTGGCGTTTGGTGAACTCGGGTTCATCAAGATAGAAGTAGGTTTTCTTGGCAAGCGGAGTTTTATTCCACAACTTCTTCAGATAAGGCATCACCCAGTAGTCCAGACCGAAGGCCTTGCCTGCTCCTCCGAGCATGACAATCGATACCGCCATATACCAAAGAATCTCTTTGCCTGCCAATGCCCCGATCAGGAACATGACCGACAAGCCCAAGGATACGATGGCGGCAGGGAAGGTAAACAGACCGGCAAAGAGGGCAAGTCCGATACCAACTTCAGCCAGTACGATCATCAGCTGGAACAGATAGGGAGCCTGGGCTACAAATGTATTGTTGATCCAGGTGAAGATTGCCAAAGGCTGGGAGAGCAGGGGAGGAGCAAACTGCTCGACTGCACCGCTCTCAGCAATCGATTGGCTGACGGCTGCGACGGTATCAACAACCGTCTGGCTTGCAGAGGCTGCGGTCTCGACAACCCATTGGGTTGCCGATGATGCAGCTTCCACTGCCGGCTGGCTGGCGGAAGCCACGGCTTGCACTGCCGGTTGACTTGCCGATGCTACAGTCTGATACGCAGTCTGACTGACCGAAGCTACGGTGTCGGCTACCGCCTGACTTGCCGAGGCGACTGTTTCAGTAACCGCTTGGCTGGCAGAGGCCCATGCATCGGAAACACTGCCGGCAGGAGCTCCCCAATATACCTTTGAGCCGGTTGTATCGGTAAGCCAGCCTTTCTGTATTTTCCCAACTCCCTCAATAAACCACATTACACCCAGATACATTCTGAGGAAGGTTGTCCAATAGGAGGGAACCTTGTAGGCAGCCAAACCACCGATGAGGGAGCGGTTGTGCTTTATTTCCAGTATCTCATGCTTGATGTACGCCCAAGCACCGTTTACGCCACATACACCGCTCTGGTAATAGATGTTCACCATATGCTTGAGGGCCATGGCGAAGAAGCCTGAGAGGGACATGCCGGCGGTATGACTCACTGCATACTTTCCACCGATGGAAACCATGAATCCGTGGAAGTTCGACTTGAACGGCTTGGGGTGCTCGGCTTTGAGGCCGAGTTCACTCTTGACTGCATAGATTACACCATCGGCCGCAGTCTTTGCAGTCTGTTCGGCGGCTTCAACTATCTGGGGAACTGCACGGTTATTCTCCAAAAACCACATGCCGTCACCGACGAGGTAGACGTTCTGGTAATCGGGGCTTTGCATATATTCATTGACGAGTTTTCTGCCGATCTTACCATCGGTAAGCGGAAGCTTCTCGCAGAATTCCGTTCCGCGAACGCCGCAGGTCCAGACCAGCGTCTTTGTTTTGATCACTTCGCCGCTTTTGGTGGTGAAGCCTTCGGCATCGACTTGGGTGATCAGGGAGTTGAGCTTAATCTCAACGCCTTGTTTCTCCAGGTATTTTACAGCCTTTGCCCTGGGTTTCTCCGGAAGCATGTTCAAAATGCTTCCCAGTGCTTCTGCGCTGATAAGCCTGCCTTCCTTCTTGAAGTCAATGCCGTTTTCCTTGCACAGGATCGGTAGCCATTCAGTGAGTTCACCCACCAGCTCGATGCCGGTGAATCCACCGCCGGCAACCACGAAGGTAAGCATCTGTCTGCGCTTTTCACTATCGGCTTCACGGCTTGCATCCTTGACAACCTGTTCGATATGGCAGCGGATGCGAAGTGCATCCTCAAGACTCCACAAGTAGAATGCGTGCTCCTTGACACCGGGTATGTTGAAGTCGGCGGTGGTGGCACCTGTCCCGATGATCAGTTGGTCATATCCGTAGCTTGCACGATCGCCTTTGAGTGTCTGGTTCTTGAAATCGATGTCGATAATGGTGTCCTGTACGACATTGACCATTTTGCCGGAGAAAATGCGGTCGAAGGATATTTTTACGGAATCCTCTTCAACACGGTTACCGGCGACTTCATGCAGCTCAGTCATGAGAATGTGGTGACGGTTCTTGTCAATCAAGGTTATTTCAACCTTGTCTTGATGCTTCTTGAATGCTTTGTGCAAGGTTTTTGCAGCGTGTACTCCGGCGTATCCCCCGCCCAATACCACAATCTGTTTCTTGTCCATGGTTCCTTCCTTACGGCGGCCCTTGCTGACAAGGGCTTGCAATATACGAATCTTTGTATAGCGTTGCAACAAGGATTTTTGCGGATGTACAGTCACGCTACCTTACTGCGTTGGTAGAAAAACACTCTAGCACAGAAGTAGGAATTTATGCAATTGTGTCATTTTTTATCGAATATAGTTTTTCACATTTTTTACATTAACACCATACTGTAGGAGATGAAAAAATAAATAAATCTCTGTGGGAAACGAATTATTGGTAAAATAGTGAAAAAAAATGTATCGATATTTTTATATCTAAGTAAAGCAATCGGATTACTTGCCTATGGAACTCTTTATAATATAATTACATATCAAGATAATCTCGTAATTGCGAATGACTATTGATAATTTTAGGACGATATTGCAAAACTGTAATAGTTCTGTATATGATTATATCAACGAATGATGAAATTACCTAGGAGTTAATGACCATGAGAAAGAACGTGTTGGCTGTACTTGCAGCTGTTGTTTTGATCTCTCTGTTCGTCTTCACCGGCTGCTCGAAGTCTGAAGCGAAAACCGCAACCCCGGCACCTGCTGCTGCACCTGCTGTAGCTGCACCTGCTCCCGCCCCGGCCCCGGCCCCGGCTCCTGCTGCTGCAAAGTATGCCGATGGCATCTATTTTGCCGCCGACGATGCGTTCGCTTCCTCCGGCTGGAAGGAAACCGTAACCTTGACTGTCAGTGGTGGAAAGATTGTCGAAGCTGACTGGAATGCAGTAAACATTTCCGGTGGTGCCGACAAGAAGACCTATGACAAGGCTGGGAAGTACAACATGGTGAAGTTCGGCAAAGCCCAGGCTGAATGGTATCAGCAGGCCGAGAAGGCCGAGGCCCACCTCCTGAAGACCCAGGATCCTGCAGCAATAAGCTATAAGGACAGCGAAGGTCACACAGATGACATCGCCGGTGTCTCAGTCCATGTGGATGCATTCTTCGAACTTGCTGCCAAGGCTCTTGCAGCCGGTCCTGTCGGTCGCGGTCCGTATGCCGATGGTGCTTACTTTGCCATCGATGAGGCCTATCCCTCCTCCGGTTGGAAGGAATATGTCTCCCTGACCGTTCTCAACGGCCGCATTGCAGCTGTCAACTGGAGTGCCGTGAACCGCAATGGGGATGACAAGAAGGCCTATGACAAGGCTGGAAAGTACAACATGGTGAAGTTCGGCAAGGCTCAGGACGAGTGGTATGTACAGGCTCAGAAGACCGAGGAGTACCTGCTCAAGACCCAGGACCTCAATGCCATCACCTACAAGGATGATGCCGGTCATACAGACGACATCGCAGGGGTCTCCGTACACGTAAACTCCCTCTTTGATCTGGCCAAGAAGGCACTGGACAACGGTCCTGTCGGGCTTGGTCCCTTCTCCAACGGCGGCTACTATGCAACCGAGGAAGCGTTCGGTTCGTCAGGCTGGAAGGGATTTGTTTCTCTCTTCGTAAACAACGGCAACCTCGTCAATGTCTACTGGAGTGCAGTGGATAAGGACAATCGTGACAAGCAGACCGTTGCAGCTGAGGGTGGTTACGGCATGATCAAGGCCAGCAAGATCGGGAAGGAATGGAATGAGCAGGCAGTGGCGGTTCAGAACCACCTCCTCTCCACCCAGGACCCCAAGAAGATCACCTACAAGGACGATGCCGGTCATACCGATGACATCGCCGGTGCCAGCGTGCATGTAAACGACTTCTATGCCTTGGTTGAGAAAGCTCTCGCCAATGGAGTAAAGAAGTACTAATCGTCCGAAATCGACAGTATCAGGACCCCGGGGATTGCTCTCCGGGGTTCATTAATTATGTTGGGCAAAATTGGTTTTTACTGATACAATCCAATGGTATGCAAATCGACATGCTTGCCACCCTGACCTTTGCCTTGATAACCACATTCACCCCTGGTCCCAATACGATCAGCAGTCAGGCAATGGGGCTGAATTACGGCTATCGCAGGTCCCTGCCGTATTTCTTCGGAATTGCCACAGGATTCTTCTCGATCATGCTGCTCAGTGCAGTGCTCGCTGCAGCGCTTACTCAATTGATTCCTTCGGTGGTAACCTACCTTACCATAGCCGGCAGCCTTTATATTCTCTACTTGGCCTACCACGTTTTTACAAGTTCATATTCGTTCTCCCAAACGATTGTAAAGCCGCTCGGCTACAGCAACGGCCTGCTCTTGCAGTTGCTTAATCCGAAGGTCATCATCCTTGGGCTGACCGTCTACTCGACTTTCCTCAGGGATATGGCACGCACTCCGTTCAATCTCGCGGCGAGTGCCCTTTGTTTTACGCTGATGAGTTTTTCAGCCCTCTCAACCTGGGCCTTGTTCGGGATGGGGATATCACGCCTGCTCAGAACCGAGCATACTCGCAAGGTTGTCAATGCAGCACTTGCACTATTGCTGGTGTATACAGCGGTGAGGATGGTGTGGAGCTTGTTTTCAGCCTGATGTTAAATAGGCGATCTCTTCAAATGCATGATAATGCGATTTTATACTACCAGTTCTCCGTTTTCATATATGAAGTGAATTATTCAGAATAACGCATTCATGGTCTCAATGATAATGGTGTCACAACTGGTGTCACGTTCCATTTCCAGGTTTTTAAGGGGAGGGAAAATAAAAAACAAACCCTCGCTAAATTATTTATTAGCAAGGGTTTATTTTGAGTGCGGTAGACTGGACTTGAACCAGCATGACCTCTCGGACACTAGCACCTCAAGCTAGCGTGTCTACCAAATTCCACCACTACCGCATTCTGAGGTTGTTCAGTTCTCTCAAACCGAACGTGGCAACAATACAACACCGTTGGGTTTTGAGTCAAGCCCTCTTTTGAAAAAGAAGGCTTGAATTTCCTAGAGTAACGCTTCAAATTGATCGAGCAGGCTTTCAAACGTTTTCAAAGCCTCCTGCACCGGTTTTTCACTCTCCATATCGACACCAGCCTTGCAGAGGGAATCGATGGGATAGGAGCTGCCGCCGCTAGAGAGGAAAGCGAGGTAGTCGTTGCGCTGGGCTTCACCACCGCATAGGACCTTTTGACTCAATGCGATTGCGGCACTGATGCCGGTTGCGTATTTATATACATAGAAGGGGCTGTAGAAGTGTGGTATTCTCAGGCCTTCAAGATCGCTCTCATCCTCAAACTCGACGGCGGGTCCGAAGTAGGCTTCAAGCAGCTTGCGGTACTCTTGTCGCAACACCTCAAGCGTCAAGGGAGTACCTGCTTCAGCCAACTCATGCGTGACCTTCTCATACTCGGCGAACATTGTCTGCCTGAAGAGCGTGGCAACGATATCGTCGATCTGCTTGCCCAAAATATAGGCCTTGGTTTTGTTGTCCGATGAGGTCTCGATCATATACTTGGCCACCAGCTGCTCGTTGAAGGTGGAGGCCACTTCAGCTTCAAAGATGGTGTAGTCGTAGTGGAAGTAGGGATTGTTCTTTGCACTGTAGTAGCTGTGCATGGAGTGTCCTCCTTCGTGGGCTACGGTGAACAGGTCGCGAAGTACATCCTCCTTGTAGTTGAGCAGAATGTACGGCTTGGACGTATAGGTTCCACTGCTGAAGGCTCCACTGCGCTTTCCTTTGTTCTCATACCGGTCGACCCAGCGCTCGGTGGTAAGCCCTGCCTTGATGGTCTTGACATATTCCTCGCCAAGGGGCTTGAGCGACTCACAGATGATGTTGACCGCCTGCTCATAGCTCGTATGGGACTCGATGCCTTTGACCAAGGGGACATAAACATCGTAGTGGGCAAGCTTCTCCTGTCCCAGCAAACGAGATCTCAATGCATAGTAACGGTGCAGGGCAGGGAAGGCCTCATGCACCGCCTTGATCAGGTTGTCGTATACAGACAAGGGTACCCTGTCACCGAAGAGAGCCATGCTCCGGCAGCTTTCATAACCGCGAGCCTTGCTGCGGAATATATCCTGCTTCACCTGGCCTTCGTAGAGTCTGGCGATGGCATGCTTGCTCTTCTCATATACTGCATAGAACTGTTTGTACGCCCTCTTCCTCAAGTCCCTGTCATCCTGCATCAAGAAGCTGCTGAATGAGCTCTGGGTGAGAGGTTTCCCGTCAAGCTCGCCGAAATCGAAATCTACGTTGGTCAAATCGCCGAAGGTGGTTCGCATCACCGAGCCAACCTCTCCCTGCAGTGCCATCAGGCGCTCTTCCGACTCGCTGAGTATATGTTCCTTGAATCTGCGTGCTTTCTTGATGAAAATGGCATAGGGAGCAAAATCCACATCCTCGAGATAGGTTTCGATTACCTTGTCCTCAATGCCGAGCAATTCGGGATCGAAGAAAGCCATGGCAGCCGATAGCAGGCTCAGCTGCTGGGATGCCAGCGAGTAGCGCCTGACGTTGTCGTTGTCAGAGGCATCTCCTGCGTAGAGCAGAAAGGCGTAGTTGTACAGCCGCTCGGCAAGAATCGAAGTCTGTTCGTACCACTGCATCGTTGATAAAAAGGAATCCTTGCCCGCTGAAAGGCTTCCTTTCAGCTCAGGGGCCTCCTCGATGCGGGTTTTAAGCTCCTTGAGTCCTTCGTCCCAGCTTTCGTTGTTCCCAAAGAGACTGCCAAGGTCCCAGGTATCTTCAATTTTCTGCTGTGCTCGGTTGAGTGTCTTCATGAAATTTCTCCTAACAGGGTGATAAGGTGCCGTGTTGCGCGACCGCGGTGGCTGTAGTGGTCTTTCTCATCATCGGTCAGTTCGGCCATGGTTTTTCCGGCCTCCGTGACGTAGAAGACAGGATCATAGCCGAAACCGCCTTTCCCGTACCCGGTGGCGGCGATCTGTCCATGCACCGATTCACATATGGTAAAGATGCGATGCTTATCCACAACCAGAGCCAAGGCACAGACAAACTGTGCACTGCGTTCAGAAGGGGACTTCAGATGTGCTAAATTTTCCAACAGGAACGTATTGCGTTCATCACTTTCCAGCTGCCTGCCGAATGTTTCCATTCCGTAGCGGGCAGTCCTGACTCCCGGACCGCCGCCCAATGCATCCACGCAAAGTCCGGAATCGTCGGCAAGGACAACCATATTTTTCGGAGCAGATTCAGCGAGTGCCAATGCCTTGCCCAAAGCATTCTCGGTGAAGGTCGGCTTGTCTTCCTCGAAGTCGAAACTCAGACCCAGCTCCTTAGGTAAAATGATGGTATGGGCGCCGAGCATGCGGGAGAACTCCTCCCGCTTATGGGTATTATTTGATGCCAAAAGAATATTCATGGGTCTAAAGATACTCATTGTCCTCTTGTTCGTCCATATACTGAGAGAGCAGGCGCTTCATATAATGTACAGAACTGTCGATGGTGCCTTTGGGTATGCCAAGCAGGGCACCCAATTCACTGTGACTTAGGTTGAGTTCCATTGCACGAATCTGATTGATCTTGGTTTTATACACACGCTGGGTCCAGATACGAAGCTGCTCTAGTTTCAGCCTCTTCGTCTCATCCTCTTCGCGAAGGAGTTCTGCTTCAATTTCCAGCAACCTTCTGAAGTGCCGATGACTGATTGTTTCGAACTCTTCCTTGCATGCCCTCTTTTGTGCAAGAACGATATCGGCTGTATTCAGATACTCGGCCAGCAGGGTTGTATTCACTTCCAAAAGTGCTGCCAAGTCCTCCAGGAGATAGTGCCCGGCCATGTGCGGAGAGAGGGTGAGCATGATCAGAAATCGCTTTCGATTCACCTGGTGCCGAAGTAAGCCTTGCAATTCCAACAACTTTCCATCGTTTACAATCGATGGCTGGCTCCTATGCTCAAGCAATTCCTTGAAAAGGGCAGGGAGAGTCTTGATGTCTTGTTGCACCACTGACGAAAACCTGCAGTACATGGCATGTTCCAAGGTTTCCTCAGGCATCGGGTTTGCCTGCTGATGATAGAAATCACTTTCGGCGACTAAAAGCTCTTTCTTTCTTTGTATCTGCTTTTGGGCGATGAAGTACCGACTACGCTTACGTACGACCTGACTCAGATACCCTATATAGGATAGTCGACCTTCCCGATAGGTGTTCAGATAATACGGAATGGCGTCGTAGCAGAAGAACAGGAACTCGCAACAGTCCTCCTCGTCAATGAGGTGCAGAAAGGATGGGAGCTCATACATCAATTGTTGGGTTTGTTCGTGCAGTGATTGATAGAGCACTTGGTCGTCGTGTTGCTTTTGGTAGCTTATTACTGACTTGGTCAGTTGAAGTGAAGCGCTCTCGGAGAGAGGTAACAGATACATCGCATACTCCTTCGGTGTTGTATCACCTATGTATGCAATGTGTATGCCAAGTCAGCTGTTCAGCAGTTCCCCAACAGCATCGATCAGTTTCTGACGCACCACCTCGATCTTTTCATTGATGGTGGCTCCTGCGGCTTTTTTATGTCCACCGCCGCCGAACCGTTCAGCCAAGGCTCCGACATCGACACTGCTTTGATGGGAAGAACGGAACCCCACCTCGGTTGCACCGCCTTCGAGTTCCTTGAAGAAAAGTACCACCTCAACATTCTTAACCGAAAGCAACATTGCATAGAGCGAATCGCTGGGTTTGTCGGAGGTGATATAGGTGTCCCGGTCCTTGAGGCAGGAGGAGGAGAACATAAGCCTGCCGTCATAGAGGCTTTCGCTCCGGTCGATAAGCTTGCCCAGGTACTTTACATAGCCAAGGCTTTTACCGCCGGTCATGCGGTCAGCCATGGTATTGGGGGATACCCCGAGGTCTACAAGCTCAGCGGCGAGGCGCAACGTCTCGCCGCGATATGCGTTGATGAAGCGGAAAAACCCTGAGTCGGTGGCGAAACCGAAGAACAGATGCTCGGCGATCTCCTGGGAGATTTCCACTTCAAGGGCCTTGTACAGCTGCATGATGATGAGTGTGGTGGAAACTGAACGGGGTACGATGTAGCGATGGGTTCCGAATTGTTCTCCACTGCTGTGGTGGTCCAGAACTATGGTGGTCAGCCCTTCGATCTCCTGGGCCAAATGGCCAAGTCTCTCGGGCGAGGAGCAATCGACCACGACAACAATGGGATCGCGGTCGTAGAGCTCCTTGTCGATATGGGAAAGAAAATCTGCTCGTAAATGGGAAATTTCAGAACGGTCGAACGGGCCGGCGTTGGCCAAGTGGACCGTCTTGCCCATTTTGAGCAAGAGCGATCCTGCGGCCATCTGACTGGAAAGGCAATCCCCATCAGGGCTTACGTGTCCTAGAACGATGAACTCGTCCCGACTTCTCAACAGATCAAGAATCTGTTCGTCGAATGGGGGGTAACTAAACATATCACGCTCCACGAATGACCTCGGGTTGTTTGCCTTCAAGCACACACTCCCGTCCTACGATTACTTGTTTCACCTGTTGGATGGAAGGAATATCGTACATGATACCCATCATGATGTTCTCAACGATGGAACGCAAGCCTCTGGCGCCGGTCTTTTGTTCGAACGCCTTCTCGGCAACCGCTTCTATCGCTTCACTCTTGAAGATGAACTCGATACCGTCGAGACGGAAAGCCGCCTCGTACTGGCGAATGATGGAATTTTTCGGTTCGACGATGATTCTCATCAGGTCCTTCTTGGAGAGATTGTCAAGAGCGACGTGGATGGGAAGCCTGCCGATGAACTCGGGAATCAGGCCGAACTTGATCAAGTCGTCCGGCATCATCTTGCTGTACAGGGCGTGCAGGTCCTTTTCCTGGGCATTGACGATAGTCGCGCCGAATCCCATGGCATGGCTGGAGACACGCTTCTCGATGACCTTGTCCAGACCAACGAACGCACCGCCGCAGATGAAGAGAATGTTGCGCGTATTGATCTTCAGCATCTCCTGGTTCGGATGCTTTCGTCCCCCTTGGGGAGGTACGGATGCATCGGTTCCTTCGATGATTTTCAGAAGAGCCTGCTGAACACCCTCACCACTGACATCGCGTGTGATCGAAGGGTTCTCACCCTTCTTGGCAATCTTGTCGATCTCATCGATGAAGATGATTCCGTACTCAGCCGCCTTGATGTTGTCGTTGGCGTTCTGGATGAGTTTGAGCAGGATGTTCTCAACGTCTTCACCGACATAGCCAGCCTCGGTAAGAGTGGTTGCATCAGCGATGGCGAAGGGGACCTGCAGCTTCTTGGCAAGGGTGGAGGCAAGCAGGGTCTTGCCGGTACCGGTGGGCCCTACCATCAGGATGTTGGACTTATCCAGCTCCACTCCCTGTTCAGCGATTTGCTTTTGGAACTTGACCCGCTTGTAGTGGTTGTATACGGCAACTGCGAGCACGCGCTTTGCGTCGTTCTGGCCGATGACATACTCATCCATGTACTCCTTCAATTCCTGCGGAGTGGGGATACGGTCGGGAAGTCCCACCGCGTCCTCCTGGAACGTAGGATCACCTGCAAGCATATCGTTGCATACCTTGATGCACTCATCGCAAATGGCAACACCCGGGCCGTTGATGAGCCTTTTTACTTCTTCCTGGCCTTTGCCGCAGAAAGAACAGACTTTTGCGTTTCGTGCCATTAGTTACTCCTTCTCATGACGCTGTCGACAATACCATAAGCAACCGCATCATCGCTTGAAAGGAAGAAATCCCGTTCGACATCCTTGGACACCTGCTCAAAACTCTTGTGGGTATGACGGGCGATGATATCGATGGTAAGTTTCTTCAATCTGCTGATCTCCCTGGCATGGATTGAAATGTCGGAGGATTGCCCCTCGACACCCCCCCACGGCTGGTGGATCATGACTCGTGCCGAGGGAAGCATGAAGCGCTTTCCCTCAGAACCGCTGGCAAGCAGCAGTGCCGCCATACTGGCGGCTTGTCCCATGCAGATGGTCTGCACATTGCTGTGCAGGTACTGCATGGTGTCGTAAATAGCAAGACCGGCGGTGACTGATCCGCCGGGGCTGTTTATGTACAGGCTGATATCTTTGGAGGAGTCTTCGGAATCAAGGAAAAGCATCTGTGCTACCACAAGGTCCGCATTTGCATCGTGGATCTCGCCATCAAGGAAAATAATGCGATCCTTGAGCAGACGGCTGAAAATATCGTAGGCACGTTCGCCGATTCCTGACTGCTCGACGACCATCGGTATGGTGGATTGCATCCTAAAAGGATGGATATTCATGGCAAAAGCCCCCTTTCTCTCCTGGGATTGAAAAGGCGGAACCTGTGTGGACCCGCCTTTTCACAACGTAAAACACTGTCTGATGCGTTCTTACGCACCGTAGGTCTGACTCATGAAGGTCTCGTAGGCAACCTCTTCACCTTCAACGAAGGTGTTGTTTTCCTGGAGGAACGGAGCAATCTTCTGGAATCGCATGTCGTCCTCGATCATGACCTTGTAGTAGTCACGCTGCGCGGGGTCGGTAACGTCCTTCAGCTGCTCTTCGAGCGTCTTGTTCAGTTCTTCCTCGTCCACGGCGAACTTCTCGGTATCCTTGATCTTGTCCATGATCAGCTGAATGCGCAGGCTCTTCTCTGCAGCTTCCCTCCAAGGAGCGGTGATGTCTTCCTTGGTTTTCTGTTGGAACTGGAGGAACTGAAGAATCTGCTCTTCACTGAGGCCGGTCTGCTTTACATAACGGTTCCAGCTCTGCTCGATCTCCAGATCAATCATGCTGGCAGGAACTGCGATGGTGGTTCCCTTGAGCAGCTCTTCGCTCAGCGCATTGAGTTTCTCCTGCTCAAGCTTTGCCTCAAGAGCCTTCTCAAGCTTTTCGCGGGTAGCCTTGGTCAGGTCGGCAACGGTCTTGTACTCTTCCTTCACATCCTGGGCGAATTCGTCGTCGAGAGCCGGCACATCACGGAATTTCACAGCTGAGACAGCTACCTTGAGGGTGATGGTTTTACCTGCATAGCCTTCCACGGTGGAGTCCTCGGCATAGGTCTTGGAGAAAGTCTTCTCTTCACCGGCCTTCATGCCGACCAGGTCGCTGTCGATCTGATAGAAGTTGTAGGTGCTGCCGAGGGTGAATACGAATTCCTTGCGCTCGGTTCCTGCAACCTCATTGTTCTGTTCGTCAAGTTCGACGTAGTCAACGGTGACGATGTCACCCATCGCTGCCGCATCCTGCTTGTCGATGACCATGGCGTTCTGGTCGCGAAGCTTGTCGATTTCGGCATTTACAGCCTCATCGGTCACCCGTACCTTCGGATAAGACACATTCAGACCCTTGTAGGTGGGAAGCTCGAATGTGGGCAATACATCGTATTTGACGGTAAAGGTCACATCGGTATCGGCCTTGAAGGGGAGCAGGGACTCTTCGTCCTGCAACTCGGGAGTGCTGAAAGAGAGGGGCTTGTACTTGTCCTCAACTCCCTCCAGAGCCTCCTTAAGGGCGGCCTCGATGGTGTTGAAGGTGCTTTCCTCGCGGATAGCCTTGCCGAATTTGCCTTCCAGCACAGAAACAGGGGCCTTGCCTTTGCGGAAACCCTTGAGTTGGATGGTGGAGGCATACTTCTGCAGTGCAGCCTTGTAATCATTCTCGATGGTGGGAGCGGTCACGGTGACCGTCAGTGCGACGGAGGAGTTCTCCAATTCTTTGATACTCTTATCAGCGATCATCCTATGTTCATCCTTTCGGTCCGATTTCGGACCATGTATATCCTCAGGCAAAGCCCTTTCTTTGTTTCCTTATGCAATCAGGCTACCTTGGCAGTATACTACAACCAGAAAAGCTCGACCACCCTATAGAGGGCAGATTGAGAAAACCCTTTTACCGGAAACATATTGTATATAGCAACTTTTTCCTCTTTGGTCTAGGGGAATGCACAATTTTGTCCAATTGCAGGGTGGCGTTTCATCTGCTACCATGGCATGCAGGAGGCCGAATATGACTATCTTTTGTTATCCCAACTGCAGCACCTGCAAGCGTGCAACTGCCTATTTGGAGCGAAAGGGCATTTCCTATACGTATCGGAACATCAAAGAAAACCGACCGAGCAAAGAAGAACTTGAGAAGATAGTCACCCAAAGCGGTAAGGACAGCAGGAAATTCTTCAATACCAGCGGACAACTTTACCGCAGTCTCGAGCTCAAGGACAAGGTTCCAGAGCTGAATGATGATCAGATCCTGGACCTGCTCGGCAGTGACGGCATGCTGGTTAAGAGGCCTTTGCTCGTCAGTGAGAAAGGGGTGCTCGTCGGATTCCGTGAAGCTGAATGGGATGCCTTCTTTGGAGCTAATCCAACCTGCACATCATGATGTCCAGGTCTGCATAGGTACCGTCCTTGTATCTCATGCCCCGCTGTATCGTGCCGCATGTGGTAAACATAAGCTTCTTGTACAGATTGACTGCTCTGGTATTGGAAGAGACCACTTCCAGCTCCATCTGCTCGTAGCCAGCGTTCCTTGCAGTTTCCAAAAGGATGCGCATCAGCAGTTCACCGATGCCCTTATGTTGGAATTCCGGTGCAACGGAAAGGCCGCATTGGGCCCGATGAGTCATGCGCCTCAACGTGGAAACAGGGGAGAAGTCACATAAGCCTGCCAACTGCCCGTTGCATAAGGCACCGAGGATGATGCGCTTGTCATCGTTGTTTGCCTTGGTCAGCCATTCGGCTTCCTCCTCGACGGTGATGGTCCACTCCTCGACATCACGTGCAAGGAAATGGGAGGAGGCGTACATGGTCTGCATATAGGCAACGGCAAGGGATGCATCCTTGCGTTCCAGGTTGCGCACGGTTACCACCATTCCATGTTTCAATCGGTGTTCGGAAGCTTCACGTTTCATACAGCAAGCATAGCAACTCTTCTTTTTTGGTACAAGAAGCAGACAATGATAAAACAGTTCCTCTTTCCATCTGTCGTATTTATGAGAGTTGATATACTATGGCAATATGTACACATTGACAGTCGACCAATCCGGAAATGGGCACTACTGCAGCATCCAGGAAGCATTGGATGCCGTTCCCTATGCACAGGAGGCCCGAATCATCATTGAGGAGGGCGTGTATCACGAAAAGCTCTTTTGTGACAAGCACAACATACACCTCATAGGGAACGGTGATGTAATTATTACCAATTCCGAGGGTGCAAAACAGAGAATCGATGCGCTGCCCAAGCGCGGTACCTTCCGCACCTATACAGCCTTCTTCAGTGGTGAGTTCCTAAAACTGGAACATATCACCATAGAAAACAGGGCAGGAAAAGGAAGCGAAGCCGGGCAGGCTGTCGCCTTGTACCTCGATGTCGATCGCGCCCATCTCTTTCAGGTCCGCCTGTTCGGCAGTCAGGACACCCTTTTTATCGCACCGCTACCCGAAAAGGAGCGTGAACCCAATGGTTTTTTTGGACCGAGATGTTTTGCCAAGCGAAAGCAGAATGCTGCGTTCTTCGAACAATGCTTCATCCAAGGGGGAGTGGATTTCATCTTCGGCGGCGGTGATGCCCTCTTCAGGAATAGTGAGATCAGCAGTTGTGAAGCAGGATATGTAACGGCACCCTCGACCTGTGCAAAAGACATCGGACTGGTCTTCGATCGGTGCACGTTCACCGCCAAGGACCATGTCGATGCCGGATCGGTGTATCTGATGCGCCCATGGAGAGAGGATGGCAAGGCTGTGTTTCTCCATTGCAGCTTCAAAGAGCACATCCATCCAGCGCTGAGAATCGATTGGCCGGGTCATGAAGGGCTTGGAGAGGGAACGCTTGCCTGCCATCGATGTCGTTCTTGGAATGGGGCGGGCACCGAAGAGGCGTTTGAAATTTCTGCCGTTGAAGCCATGGGTGTGCTCGATGCCATCGAGCAGCGCTGCCGAATTTTCCACCAAAGCCCCTATGAGGGCGTGTAACATCAGGCAAACATACCCGTGGCAAGCTGCATGCGGATGGCCAGCAAGGCTACAAGCACCACCAAGAGCGAGATGATGAACCCGTGCAACATCGGAGCCGCTCCCTCCTGTTTCATCTCCTTGAAACTGGTGTTCAAACCGATTGCCGCCAGTGCTGTAACCATGCAAAACTTGCTGATGGACTTCAACAGTGAAGCAATGCTTGTCGGTATAAGTCCAAGACTGTTCAAGCAAGCCATGACCAAAAACAGGCCGATGAAGTAGGGGACGATTGAGGACACCTTTACGGCAATCCTCCCTGTTTTCGATCTCTTCCGGGTCTGGTGGAATTGGACGGCGCTGAATATGAGCACGGTGGGTATGATGGCAAGGGTGCGGGTGAGTTTCACCATTACGGCAAAGTCTCCGGCACGCTCGCTGAATCCATATCCTGCAGCAACCACCGACGAGGTGTCGTTGACTGCCGTGCCTGCCCAAAGTCCGTAGGCGGTGTCACTCATGCCAAGCCACGAGCCGAGAAGGGGGAAGAGCACAATCATGACCATGTCGAAGATGAATGTTGCGCTCATGGCAAAGGCTATGTCACGGTCCTCGGCTTCTATGACGGGTGCGATGGCCGCAATGGCCGATCCCCCGCAGATGCCGGTCCCTGCAGATATCAGGTTGGACATCTTCCAATTGAGGCCGAATGCCTTCCCTACAAAGTAGCCGACGCCAAAGCATGCTGTCAGCGTGAATAGCATAACGAAAAGGGAGATCCTGCCTACTTGAAGGATGGTGGTGATGTTCAGGCTTGCTCCCAGCAGGATGATGGCGAACTTCAGCAACATCTTCGACGAGAACCGTATTCCCTTTTGAAACTCAGGATCCGGTCTTCTGATTGTATGGAGCAATATGCCGATGAATAGGGCAATGACCGAGGCGCTGATGAAGCCTTGCCCCATCAGGCTTTCAATCCATTTTGCAGCTGAAGCGATAACGACGGCGAGCAGTATTCCCGGTGCATATGCCTTGATGGTTGTATTCATTGGTAGGTAATCTTCCTTTGTGCGTGGTATCGATGTTGATACTACGAATTTTTACTGATAAAATCCAATGAAACATTTCTATAGTACAATTCCATAAAGTTATCAAAGGATCATAGATGGATACCAGGCTCAGAACATTCTTATCACTTTGTGAAACAATGAATTACCGAAAGACTTCCGAACTAGTGAACCTTACGCAACCTGCTGTTACCAAGCAAATCCAGTCGCTGGAGGAGGAGTACTCCACCAAATTGTTCGAGTATAAGGGGCGCAGTCTGCACATCACCGATGATGGCTTGCTGCTCAAGCAGTTTGCTGAATCCCAGCATTACAATGAAGTGGAACTGATATCAATGCTCAACCGTACCGAGCGGCGAGTCTTGCGCCTGGGTGCGACCAAGAGCATTGGCGACAGTGCCTTGAACGAGTACCTGCAGCGGTATCTCCAGCAAGATCAGCACAACTTGTCTCTTGTTGTTGCCAACACAACCAGGCTGTTGTCGTTGCTTGATGCCGGTGAACTGGATTTTGTCGTGGTGGAAGGATTGTTCGAGAAGATCAAGTATGAAGTCCGTCTGCTCAAACGGGAACGGTTTGTCGGAATATGTGCGCTGCAGCATCCATTTGCAGGTACGAGCGTCCCTGTACAAGCCTTGGCTGGTCAGAATCTGTTCGTCCGGGAACCGGGATCGGGTACGCGGGATATCTTCGAACGTGAATTGAAAGGTTTGGGATATGACCTATCGCTTTTCAACAGGGTAACCGAACTATCGAGCTTCCAGCCTCTGAAGAAGATGGTTGCAAGCTCGCTGGGCATCAGTTTCTTGTATCAATCGGTAGTGGATGCCGATTCTCATATCGCGCAATTCAGTCTTGACGATACGGTGGAAGAACATGAGTTCAACATCGTGTGGTTGAAGCATACAACAGCTTTACGGTATGTTGACGCTTTCTTTCAAGAATAACAAAAGCAGCCAGATTTTCTGACTGCTTGAGAAATCTCAAGAAGAACGTACAAGTCAGCATGCAAGTCGCAGTTATTCCAGCCTTGCACAATATGTTTGGAGTCGACTGTTAGGTTTGTCCGGAATGGTCATCTGCACAAGGCCTAGTTCAAGAGCGGGATGCAGATACACTTGCATGAAGGATTGGCGGTTGGTCAGGCCCAGCTCCCGCATGATTTCTTGTGCTGAGAGCATTCGAGTTCCCATAACTGAGAGAAGCTTTTCCACATAGGGAGAAATGATTTCCTTGGTGGGTGTCAGCTCATCCAATGCCTGGTTGATTGCTTCCGGCATGAAGGTGACAAATGGAGCTGAGTCGTTTTGCAACGTGGATTTATTAATGACATCATAGTATTGATGTTGCCGGTCTTTTACTATTTCCTCGACCGCCAGGCAGGAGAAGAGCGGATTCCAGCTTGTGAGCAAGAGAGTCTGCCACATGCGTCCCATGCGACCGTTTCCGTCAGTAAATGGATGGATATACTCGAATTCGTAATGAAAGATTGCGCTTTTTATAAGCATTGGATATGCAGACTCTTTCACCCATTCCAGAAGATCAGAAACAAGATGGGCAACCATTGGGGCTGGAGGAGCGATATGAATAACTTGCTCTTCTTTCATAACACCTACAGCAGTTGATCGGAAACTACCGCATTCTAATACCAATCCATTGGTCAATAGTCCGTGAATCGCGAGCAAGTCCTTCACACTGTATGGTTTTTTTTGAATAGAGCACTTGGTAGGCGGCAATCGCATTCTGAACTTCCAATACATCTTTTTTGGTCCGGCAATGACAGAGAAAAAAAAGCAGCCAGATTTCTCTGACTGCTTAAGAGCGAAAGACGGGACTTGAACCCGCGACATCCACCTTGGCAAGGTGGAGCTCTACCACTGAGCTACTTTCGCAAAAAACCTATATTCGTCAGACAGCCCTTTCGGATTGTCCTTTGCGAGAGAGGGGACTTGAACCCCTACACCGTAAGGTACCAGATCCTAAGTCTGGCGTGTCTGCCAATTTCACCACTCTCGCGGTGCATGCCTTGCCCCTTACGAGGTTCGCCATGTTTTGAGCCGCAAAGGGATCGAACCTTTGACCCGCAGATTAAGAGTCTGCTGCTCTACCAGCTGAGCTAGCGGCCCATGACAAAATACAATTTCAAAAAACCAAAACCGTTGCGCCCGGAAGGATTCGAACCTTCGACCTACGGATTCGAAGTCCGGCGCTCTATCCAGCTGAGCTACGAGCGCGTTCACGACCCGATCAAGGGTGAGAGACGGGGCTCGAACCCGCAACAGCCAGATCCACAATCTGGTGCTCTACCATTGAACTACTCCCACCATGGTAGCTGAAGCAGTGGCTACTCACCAGTGCGTTTCAACGTTGCATACTATGCCCTAAAGACTTTTGTTTGTCAACAACCCTTGCTGAAATTTTGCAAAAATTTGAGGAGGCCGATACAACTGTTTTTCCTGCAATCAATTGCCTCCGTGCACCTTTTTGACAACAGCGGCAAAAGCCCCGGTGCCCTTTTCATCCCTCTCAACGATTGTTATCGGTTGTCGTGAAGCATGGACAAATGCCAAGTGATGTCTCCAGTGCAAGGCCCTGTTGGCCAACAGATCCTCCAGCCTCCTTTGCAATGCAGTGGCATCAACTTCAAGCCCCAGCTTCTCGAACGAAGGCAGATAGGAAGAGATCATATAGCGCCTGATGTCATCAGATCCCATCATCCGCTGTTCGGTCAAGTCCAGCGAAGTAACCACAGCCAAAAGATTCTCGACCTCGAACATGGACTGAAGGTATTCTTCATCCCAGTTGGTCAATGCATTGGTAGGCTCGCCGTACAAGAGCTGCTCAGCTTGGATGAACATAGGCTTAAGGTCTGGAGGCAAAAAGTCAGAGAGCCGGGAGCCCTTGCTTGGTACGCTCTCGCAGAGATGCAGCGAACCTTGCCTCGCCAAGCGGGAGGCTAAAGCCGTACACAGCTGTTGCTCTTCCCTGGCACGGGAGAATACATTGCGGCCGATGATGATCTCGAAGCGCATGTCCTCTTCCAACGAGGCTACAAGCTTCTTGAGATCGGCAAGATGCACCTGTGGTTTTTCCAGCTCAGGCAGTGAATCTGCATAGTGATTGATATGATCCAACTGGTCCTTGCTTCGTACCTGGGCGACCACCAATCCCTCGGCTGTCTTGCGGAAAGCTTCCCACAGCAAGAGCCCGTGGCCCGCATTGCAGACCAACACCCGGTCGCTTCGGCGAAACTGCACCGATTCGAACAGCGTTGTGCGAACGGTTGATAAAAGCTTTCCGCGCTCGCTTACCGTTCGATTGACCCACTGTTGCCGCTGTTTGTCACCAGGGGAGAAGGTGAGATTTTCCACAAAGGCGTCCACCTCGACGCTTTCAAGCTGCTCTTCGCGATGACGTTGTACTTTCTCTTGGATGTTTTTCTCATACCCCTGATTGCTCGGCTGGTAAAACACCTTGCCCTGAAGTCCGGAAGGAAGGTATTGCTGGGCTACCCAGTGGTCCTGATAAGAGTGCGGATACAAGTATCCTTGCCCATGACCGAAACCTTTTGCATCGCGGCTTGCATCGCGCAGGTGGTTTGGCACCTCGTCCTGAGCCTGTTGTTCAACACCTTTGAGGGCGTCGAAGAAGGCCAGGGTGGAATTGCTTTTCTCGGTTGTAGCCAGATAGAGGGCGGCATGGGTAAGATGGAATCTCCCTTCGGGCAGCCCGATGCGTTCGAAGGCCTCTGCATCAGCCTGCACCACAACGATGGCGTTGGGATCGGCAAGTCCCACATCCTCACAGGCGCTGATGAGCATCCGGCGAAAGATGAATTTGGGATCTTCACCGGCGCTTACCATTCTTGCCAACCAGTAGAGCGTGGCATCAGGGTCGCTTCCTCTGACGCTTTTAATGAATGCACTGATGACGTCGAAGTGATAGTCCCCCTCCTTGTCATACAGTACCGCTTTTTTCTGGATGGATTGCTCGGCGGCATCCTTTGAGATAAAGATTTCCTTCCCGTTGGCGGGAGGAAAGTGCTCTGTGGATGTTTCTACAGCAAGTTGAAGCGCATTGAGCAGGCTGCGTGCATCCCCGTTTGCAATCTCCACCAGATGCTCGAGAGCCTGGTCCTCAAACGTCACCCGGTAGTTTCCATAGCCGCGCTCCTTGTCCGCCAGCGCTTGTTTTGCGATGGCAAGCAGGTCCTCATTTTCCAAGCTCTTCAGCTGAAATATCCTGGATCTGCTGACCAAGGCGGCATTCACTTCGAAATACGGATTTTCGGTTGTCGCTCCGATGAGAATGACGGTTCCGTTCTCTACCCATGGCAACAGGGCGTCTTGCTGGCTCTTGTTCCACCGATGCACCTCGTCGATGAAAAGTATGGTACCCCGGTTGTAAAGTTCCAGGCGCTGACGTGCTTCCTCGATTTCATACCGCAGTTCCTTGACACCTGACAATACTGCATTGAGGGTCGAGAAGTGGCGCTTGGTTGTATTGGCGATTACACGGGCAAGTGTTGTTTTTCCTGTTCCGGGAGGGCCGTAGAAAATAACCGAGGAGAGCTGATCGGCCTGAATGGCCCGTCTGAGCAGGCGGCCCTTGCCGATGATGGCATCCTGGCCGATGTACTCGTCCAAGGTTCTCGGGCGCATCCGATAGGCAAGGGGTTGGTTGGCACTTTGATCCTTTTCACTGGCTTCGGTAAAGAGATTCATTGCTGGCCGTCCTGTTGGAAAAGCTCCAGGAAAGAGCCGCTGCCCTTGGGTACCGGGGTGGTCCTCAATCGTTCTTCCTGTGATCCCAACTCATCGAGGTATGTGGTTACGAAGAAGGAGTAGATGTGCTCGAACGGATCGGTTGCAACGGCGGGAAGCCCCTCACGCCCCCAAAGGGCTGTACCTTTCTGCCAAATGCTGTAACGGTCGAGAATAAGGTTCCATGTAATACTGCTGGTCTGCAATGCGTCCTGCAGCATGCTTCTTACTTGCTGGGCAAGTGCGGTGCCTTGCTCGGTGACCAAGGCCGTAGTTGCACTTCGATTCCCTGCTTTCAGAAGAGCCTCGCCATTCTTCCAGACAACCGTTGAGACCGAAGTTTCAACAAGGGAAGGCAGTTGCACCACCACTTGACGGAAGGCACTCAGCACCTGTATTCGCCATACTTGGAGATGGTCATGAAACAAGGGAATTTCCTGCATCTGGAGAAAGTGTGCAGTCTGTGGAGGCAGCAGTATCTCAAGGGCCGTTTCCGCATACAGGTTGACATCGATTGATTGGCTGGCAAGTTTCACCACCTCGGTAAGGGCATACTCAGTATCGGGAGTACGCAATGCTTGGTCTTGCTTGACAGAGGAGCATCCCGTAAAAAGGAGAGCCAATCCAAGCAAAAGGTATACATATGACGTCCGTTTCATGGTTGATACTATACCATCCGACTTCTCTCTTGCATAGCAGAATGGACATCTGTACAATCGCAGCATGCTTAGCCAATATAAAACCATGAACAGGCAGATTCGTGCCATGAGTCTGCCGACTATGTATGGAATGCTGTTCACTGCGCTGTACGACATGGTCGACATGTTTTGGATAGGCATGTTGGACAAGGAAGCGGTTGCCGCAATCACCATCTATTTGACCCTCTTTCTGGCATTGGAAATTCTCAATGAGGTGGTCGGTACGAGCAGCGTCTCCTTGCTCAGCAGAAGCTGGGGCTCGGGTGACATCGATCTGACAAGGACAATCGGAGAGCAGACTTTTGTCTTCAAGGCTTTGCTGGGAAGCCTGGGCGCCATTGTGCTCATTCTGGTCCTTCCTCATTTCTATCGTCTTTACACCGATGATGCAAAAGTGCTCTCCCACGGCCTGCAGTATGGCTATCTGCGTTCGGTGTTCGTTCCGGTATTTTTCTCCTCCTACACCGTCAATACCATCCTCAGAAGCACTGGGGATGCAAAGACTCCCATGAGGCTTCTGTTGGCCTCTGCCGTACTGAACATGGTCCTTGATCCAATTTTCATGTTCAGCACCATCCCTGCAACCTCATTGAAAGGATTGGGATGGGGAATGTTCGGAGCAGCGGTCGCCACCTGCATCTCCTATAGCTTTGCCTTCATTGCAGGATTCTGGTATCTGCAAAGCGGCAAGGCCCCCCTGACCATAAGAGTCAAAGGACTTTTACACCTCGATTGGACCATAGATAAAAAATTGCTTACCATCGGCCTGCCCAGCGGAATCAACATGCTGCTCAGGTCCTTGATTACCATCATCTTTCTCAAGCTCGTCGCCCTGTATGGTACGGTTGCCATTGCCGCCCTGGGAATTGCAAACCGGATATACCAGTTTTGCGGCATGCCCTCCAACGGCCTGAGCATGGGCTCGGGTATCCTGGTCGGTCAACGCCTGGGTGCAAAACAGTTCAAGGAGGCACACGATGTCACCTTGCTGTCCTCTGTCAACGGCCTGATCTTTTCTCTTCCCTTCATTCTGTTGCTCCTCCTCGCTCCAAACCAGTTGCTCAGTCTTTTTCTTGGTGGTTCATCGGTCTCCTCCGAGGCTGCTTCCCTGTTGCGTATCTATGGATTGTGCCTGATCTTCATGTCCATCTCAGGCGGCTTGGGTTCGGCCTTCTTCGGATCGGGCCACACCCGTCCCATTCTCTATACCTCGCTGATCAGCGGCTGGTTGGTCCAACTTCCCTATGCACTACTGGTCGTTCTGGTCCTCAAGTTGCCGCTTCCCTGGCTGTGGGCGGCGTACCTTACGGGAGACTTCCTGGAGTGCCTGCTGCGGTATCGGTATTTCCTATTAGGCGGTTGGAAGCAAGAGCGTTGACGTTTGTTCGATTTATTGCGACATTATATGTGATAGCACAGGAGGCTAGTACTATGTCAGAACGAAACTCTTCAATACTCCAGAATGTGGCGACGCGTGAGCGAACCATCCTAAAAAATGTATACCTTTGGATGACTGCAGGCCTGGGTCTTACCGCCTTGGTTGCCTTCTTTGTGGCCAGCAATCCCTCTCTACTCAGGGCCCTGGTCGGAAACACCATGGGATTTCTTCTAATTGTCGTAGGACAATTCGCCTTGGTATTCTACCTCTCGGCACGGTTGGACAGAATGAGTCAGGCCAGTGCCATCGGAGCATTCCTGGCATATTCCGCCTTGAACGGCATTATGCTCAGTACCATATTCGCCGTCTATGCCGGAGTGGTGATTTACAAGACCTTCTTTACCACCGCCCTTATGTTCGGCGGGATGAGCCTCTATGCAATGACCACAAAGCGCGATCTGAATAAGTTTGGTTCGTATCTTGTCATGGGCCTGTGGGGTCTGATCATTGCATCCCTGATCAATATGTTCTTGGGCTCATCCGGCCTGGATTATCTGATCAGCTTCATCGGCGTCGGTATCTTCCTCGGTCTTACCGCATGGGATACACAAAAGATCATCAGAATGAACGAGCAGTATGGTTCGGGAATCGACGAAGAGACCTTCACAAAGCTCAGCATCATCGGAGCTCTTACGCTCTATCTCGACTTTTTGAACCTTTTCCTTTTCCTTTTACGAATTTTCGGTCGTTCGAACAATCGATGATCCAGGGAAGACTCTCAGAACGGGCTGCAGCGATGCAGCCTTTTCTTATATCCGGTGGTACGTGACCGAGGATGGCAGCGCAAGGCTTCTCTTCAAGGCTTCATAGCTGATTTCCTCCATCTCAAGGAAACAACTTCGTCTTCCCACCTGCTCGAGGCAATGGGCGTCCGAACCTGTAAGAATCGCCAGATTATGGGTATCGGCATGGACGGGGAGATGGATTGCCTCCAGCGCCGAGTATCTCAGATCGGGGAGAAATCCAAGGTTTGCAAGCACACTGTTGGCATATCGGTCGATATGGGCGGGGATTACCAGGGCATCCCTGCTGAGCGCTTCCTCCACTACATCGCTGAATGCAAGGGAGGTGGAACTGACCAAGAGCTTGTCCACCGTCTCAAGTACTTTCCCCTCGATATCCACCACCAGCTGATTACCGAATATGTCCGGCCGGTTTTTTTGGGCGGGCAGCAGGAACTCGATGAACGACCCAAACTCGAGTGCGTCCTCGATCCGGGAAAAGAGGGTAAGTACATGCACGTCCTCAACAGTGGAAACTTCCAGGCCGAATAAGGGAAGTATTTCGCACAATTGGCAAGCCTCACTGAAAGCGGGCAGATTGCGGGCGCTGTTGTGGTCGGTCAAGGCAAGAATCTGTATCCCTTGTTCCATCGCCTCCACTGCCAGCAGGGCAGGGGTAAAATCGTCGTTCGCACAGGGTGAGAGGCAACTGTGATTATGGAGGTCAAGCTTTACCTGCATTGATCCTTCCCAAGGCTGCTGCAATACGGCAGCTTGCCTCGAATTGAGTCACCGCTGTGGTGAAAATAGCGATTCCCTCATCTTTTGCCGCTTGAAGCATATCAGAAGGAATACTGCGGTTGTTGCAAATAACCAACGCACGGATACCGGCAAGCGAGGCTACCGCCACCGTATTCTTATGAGCCTGGATGGTTATCAGGACACTCTCTGCAGGGGCGTTCCCCATCACATCACTGAGCAGGTCGCCGGTATAGGCGTCCTGGATCGTCAGCGAACCATCTCCCATGCAGTGCTCGGTAAATCCTTCCAATTGAGCCAAATCCTGAACAACCATCCTATGTCTCCTCTTGTTTCGGGTGTAATGCAATGCTGCAAACCACGGTGGTTCCGCTTCTATTGCTTTCAATGGTAAATTCATCGGCAACCGACTTGACGTTGGGAAGACCCATGCCGGCACCGAATCCGAGGGAGCGGATCCACTCGCTGGCAGTCGACCATCCCGGTGTCATTGCCGCTTCGACATCGCTGATGCCCGGTCCGCTGTCTTTTGCCGTTATCTGCATCGTTTGCGGGGAGTATTCGGCGATCAATTCGCCTCCGTCGGAGTGCACCACCAGGTTCATCTCCAATTCATAGCTTGCTATCGCCGCCCTGCGTATGATGTGCGGTGCAATCCCTGCACTCTTAAGCCGTTTCTTGATTTCAGTGCTGGCGTAGCCTGCATTCTCAAAGTCATTCTTCATGATCGAGTAGGTGTGAATCTCCCCGCTCATCTCCTCGCTGAGGCTGGTGGTGCGGGTCCGTTTCTCCAGCTCCTCGATCTCCCTGTTGATTTCCACCAGCAACGTGCTGGTGATATCGCGGCTGGTAATCATGCCGACCAGTTCCTTGTGCTTGTTGAGCACCGGGAACCGATGGTAGCTGAAACGGTCGAAGTAGCTGATTGCAAATGAGATCGGCATATCATCTTCGAGGACGATGAGGTTGCGCGTCATATGATCCTGCGCTTTTTCTTCGATATACCCTTTGTCGAGGGCCTGGATGATGTCATCCATGCTCACAATCCCTATCAAGCGCTTGCCGACCACGATGGGAAGCCCGGTAACCTGCTTTTCGCGCATGATGTACTGGATCTGTCTGAGTGTGGTCTCCTTGGTGGCGGTAACCAGGTCTGTGGTCATGACATCCTTCACCTTCAGTCGGTAAATCAGTTCAAGGATGACATTCGGTGAGGTAATGGTATTGATAGGTATCTCTTGCATAGGTTGAGTATACAACAGCTTTGCATGCGTGCAAAGAAAGGTTGGTTCTCAGTTTCATGTTTTCCTACTGCCAAAACACGATTTCTTTGCTATATTGAAGGGGTATGAATACTGTCCCATCCTTGGCACTCGTGTATGAAGACCCCTTTCTTCTGATCGTGGATAAACCTGAGCTGTTGCCTACAGTCCCTCTCAAGGATGATCCATTGGATAAACCAACCCTGTTGGGACTGGTAGCCTCTTCATACCCTGAAGTGCTCTCGGTGGAAGGCAAGAATGCCTGGGAGGGCGGAGTGCTTCACCGCCTTGACACCCCGACGAGCGGCTTGGTGGTCATAGCCAGAACCAAGGAAGCATACACTGCACTGCAGGCGATTGGAAAAGCCGAGCTCTTTGTAAAGGAGTATCGGTGTCGCAGCTCGCAGAGACCCGAAGCACAGCTTCCCGCTTTCCCCCCGTTTCCCTATGAGGATCCGGTCTCTTGTGGTGGTCGGGAGGTGACCATTGGAAGCTTGTTCCGTCACTACGGCGACAACCGTAGACAGGTGAGGCCGGTGCTTGCAGACAGCCCAAAGCATCTGCTTGATAAGTCAACAGGAACCTGGTACATGACCAAGGTGTGGTATACAGGAGAAGAAGAGGGAGCCTCGACGTTCACCTGCCGGCTCACCTCGGGATTTCGTCACCAAGTCAGGGTGCATATGGCATGGAGCGGTCATCCGATAGACGGCGACGCCGTCTATCATGGGAAAGTGCAGCAGCATCTCGCCTTGCGGGCGGTTGCCGTTGAATTCCCTCATCCGATAACATCGCAAACCATGGAAATTCGAATAGATTCTTAAGAGAGGAGTACACATGGCAGATCCAAGAGAACAGAAGTTGGCAGAACTTCTCGTCACATATTCGGTACAGCTTCAGAAAGGCGAATCGTGTCTCATCAACGCTGTCGATATTCCCACCAGCATGACTGAAGCCCTCATCAAGGCTGTCTATGCCGCTGGGGGGTACCCGGTGGTAAACCTATGGAACCAACGCATCGAGCGGGCGATGTGTGAAGATGCAACCGAGCATTCGCTTGCCAAGTGGGCCGATGTCGACACCTACCGCATGAAGCAGATGGATGCCTTCATCGGCATCCGCGGTATCGCAAATGTACGCGAGCTTGCAACCATTGCAGAGAAAACGAACTTGGCAAGCAAGTATTACAATACCCCGGTACACATGAAGACCCGCCTTACCCAGACCAAGTGGGTGGTGCTTCGCTATCCGACCGAGGTCATGGCGATGCAGGCGGGAAAGGGTACGGTGGAGTTTGAAGAGTTCTTCTACAAAGTCTGCACCCAAGTCGACTACAATGCCATGGCCGCTGCGATGGCGGAAGCCAAAACCTTCTTGGACACCGTCGACCGGGTTCACATCAAGGCGAAGAACACCGATCTTACCTTTTCGGTCAAAGGCATGCCATGGGTTCCCTGCGCCGGGAGAATGAATATTCCCGACGGGGAGATCTACTCCTGCCCGGTCAAGGACTCGGTCAACGGAACCATTACCTACAACGCCGAGAGCACCTATCACGGCCATTGTTTCAAGGATGTGAGCTTCACGTTCAAGGATGGTAAAATCATCGAGGCGCATGCCGATGACGATGCGCTGCTCAATGACATTCTTGACATCGATGAAGGTGCGCGCTACATCGGGGAGTTCGCCCTGGGGTGCAACCCTGGTATTCTCGAACCGATGGACAACACGCTGTTTGATGAGAAAATTTTCGGATCGATTCACTTTACCCCCGGCAACGCATATGAGGATTGCGACAACACCAACCGCAGTGCAGTGCACTGGGATCTGGTGCAGATCCAGAGACCTGAATACGGCGGAGGGGAGATGTATTTTGATGATGTTTTGGTCCGAAAGGACGGAATATTCGTCCATCCCAGGCTTACCTGTTTGAATCTTTCTCTCTAGAAGCGATTGACAGATAAGGCCAAGCTCTGGTACAACAAGGCAAACGTCAAGGGCGATGTGGAGCAATCCGCATCGCCCTTTGTTGTTTCAGGCCCGTTGGGCTTCGTACAAAGGTGTGCGGTGATTTTCACTGCACGCCTCTTTTTTTGTTTTTGGAGGGAACGTATGTACGTATCGGTGGACACGCTCTGGGTCTTGTTGGGGACGGTGCTCGTGTTTTTCATGCAAGCAGGTTTTGCCATGGTGGAGACTGGTTTCACCCGGGCGAAGAATGCCGGCAACATCATCATGAAAAACCTCATGGACTTTTGTCTGGGTAGTGCTGCGTTCTGGATCATCGGCTTCGGACTGATGTTCGGGTTGAATGGGGGAGGCAGTGCCCTGCCCTTGGTAGGAGTGCCGGATTTTTTCATCCTTCGCGATTACGGATCGGCCGTGCCCTCCTATGCCTTCATTATGTTTCAGACAGTCTTCTGCGCCACGGCGGCAACCATTGTCAGCGGGGCAATGGCTGAACGAACCAAGTTCGTCTCCTACTGCCTCTACTCAGTTGCCATCAGCGCCTTGATCTATCCGATAAGCGGACATTGGATCTGGGGCGGCGGTTGGCTCTCAACGCTTGGGTTTCATGACTTTGCCGGTTCTACTGCAGTTCATATGGTAGGTGGAGTTGCAGCCTTCTGGGGGGCGAAGATCATCGGACCGAGAATTGGTAAGTACGACAGCAATAAGAAAGCACAGGCGATTCCTGGTCACAGCCTCACCTTGGGAGCCTTGGGTGTGTTCATCCTCTGGTTCTGTTGGTTCGGTTTCAATGGTGGTTCGACGCTCAGTCTCGATAGCAGTGAAAGCCAAGTCAGTGCGGCAATGATTTTCTTCAATACCAATCTGGCCGCAGCCTTTGCAGCCATTGCAACCATGCTCCTGACGTGGTGGAGGTATAAGAAACCCGATGTATCGATGACCCTCAACGGAGCACTCGCCGGCTTGGTTGCAATAACCGCAGGCTGTGATGCAGTCTCTCCTTTCGGCTCTGCCATCATTGGGATCATCAGCGGCATAGTCATTGTATTCGCCGTTGAATTCTTTGAAAAGGTTGCTCACATCGATGATCCGGTCGGTGCCATTTCGGTGCATGGAATCTGCGGGGCGCTCGGAACGCTTCTTGTTGGAGTATTCGCTGTAGATGGAGGTCTGTTCTACGGCGGAGGGTTTGCAATGCTCGGTATTCAGGCACTGGGAGTCGGATCGGTCATGCTGTGGGTATCGGTGACCATGATCGGTTTGTTTCTGCTTCTGAAGAAGACCGTAGGGCTTCGTGTATCTCATGCAGAGGAGATAGCAGGACTCGATCTGAAAGAGCATGGGCTCTGTTCAAGCTATGCCGACTTCATGCCCGCCGTACCATCGGTGCTCGGCACCCTTGTGACGGAGGAACTTGCAATTCCTGTAACAGAGGTTCCTCCTGTACAGAAACCCAGCCGCGAGGCTCCGATGACCAAGGTGGTCATCGTCAGCAGGCAGAGCAAGTTCAATGAGCTCAAGGAAGCCTTGAATGCAATAGGAGTCATGGGTATGACGGTAACCCAGGTCATGGGCTGCGGAATGCAAAAGGGCCAGAAGGAGTATTACCGAGGTGTTGCGGTCTCCCCGACCCTGTTGCCGAAAATGCAGCTTGAGACGGTTGTCAGCAAGGTCCCTGTACGGGCGGTCATCGAGGCTGCCAAGAAGGCACTCTATACCGGTCATATCGGCGATGGCAAGATCTTTGTGTACACGGTGGACAATGTGGTCAAGGTTCGTACCGGCGAAGAGGGCTACGACGCACTGCAGGATGAGATTATTCCAGAATAATGGAATAAGAAGAGTGAACAGCACATCAAGAGGGGGCCGGTCGGCCCCCTTCATACTTGCTATCTCTCCACATCGAACACAATGGTGCGGTTCTTGTACATGATGATCCTGCTCTCAAGGTGGGCCTGCACAGCCTTGGCCAACACCCTGCGCTCGACATCCTTTCCCACGTCCCTCAGCCCGTTGGGACTGAGTTCGTGGTTCACCCGTACCACATCCTGGTCGATGATCGGGCCCTGGTCGAGTTCCTCGCTGGCATAGTGGGCTGTCGCTCCGATCATTTTAACCCCACGTTCATATGCCTGCCGATACGGGTTGGCCCCTTGGAAGGCAGGGAGGAAGCCATGGTGGATGTTGATGATTTTCCCATGCCATTGGCTGGTGAAATCGCTGCTGAGAATCTGCATGTAGCGCGCCAGGACCACCAAGTCGATATCAAAGCGCCTCAGCAATGTCATTACCTTGGCCTCCTGTTCTGCCTTGGTTTCGGCTGTGACCGGCAGGTAATAAAATGGAATGCGGAATTGGTTTGCAATAATTTCCAAGTCAGGGTGATTACTGATGATCAGGGAGATGTCGCACTTCAAGTCGCCTTCATTCTTGCGGGCGATCAAGTCGTAGAGACAGTGGCTGGTTTTGCTTACCATGATGGCCACCCGCGCGTTGTAATCACTGTAGTGGCACTCCCACGTCAGGTTGTACTCCTTGGCGAAGAGACCAAAGTCCTCTTCAAGCTCCTTGCGGGTTGTCTTGAGGTCGAGCATGTCAAGCTCGATGCGCATGAAGTAACGTCCTTCGATGTTGTCGGTGTGCTGCTGGCAGTGGACGATATTGTAGCTCCGCTGGAAAAACCATGTGGAGGTGGCGCTGAGTATGCCTTTTCGATCCTCACACTGGATGAGGAAGATTATCTTCTTCTGGTTGTCTTTCATTCCTGGATCCTCTATTACAGGGCTTTTATTTCAGCTTCCCGGGGGTCTTCTCCCAACACAATCTCTACGCTGCGCTTGGCCTCGGCAAGGGCTTTTTCCAAAGCCTTTGCAAGCCGCATTCCTTCTTCGAAGAGTGCAATGCTCTCTTCGAGGGAGGTGTCGGAGGCGTTGAGCTTTTGGGCGATCTCCTCGATTCTGGAAATATCAGTTTCAAAACTCATCGTTACTCCTTTACAAGCGCCTTTCGGCATCCATCGGTGAATGTCAGCGTCAGCAGAGATCCAGGCACGGCTTGCTCTTTGGATGCAACAAGCCGTCCTTCCTGGTTTTGTACGACCGCATAGCCTCGGGCAAGTATAGCAAGGGGGCTGAGGGCTTGCAACTCTCTGATGGCCAGTTCGGCCCGCCCGCTATAAGATTTCAGCAGTTGGTTCTGGGCTGTGACTATATTATTAGTGGCATTTGCCAGTAAATACTCCTTGGTATTGATGATGTTCTTGATCCTCATCCCCATCGCCTTGGTGTCGAAGCGCTTGAGTTTGCTCTCTGCCAGCGCAAGTCGACTCTCCATGCTTTTCAGCAACTGCGTACGTAGGTTCCCCACTTGGTTGCGAGAATCCAGATAGCCTTGGCTGACCAGCTCTGCAGCAGCAGAAGGGGTGGGGGCACGTAAGTCTGCGACGAAGTCCGAGAGAGCCCAGTCGATCTCGTGCCCGACAGCACTGACGATGGGAATCTGGGATTCGTGGATGGCCTTAATCACACACTCCTCGCTGAAGGGCAGCAGATCTTCAATCGAGCCGCCGCCGCGCCCGACGATCAGAACATCGCAGAGCAGCAGATTATTGGCTTGTTGGATTCGATTTGCAATGGAGGGGGCTGCACTCTCCCCTTGGACGGTGGCAGGAAGGACCAGCACATCGACCGAGGGTGCCCTTCTCTGCAGTATATTCAGAATATCCTGCAAGGCTGCTCCAGTGGGACTGGTCACCACCCCGACCCGAAGGGGACGCTTGGGAATGGGCTTTTTATTTTTTTCGTCGAAATACCCCAATGCAGCATACTGGCGCTTACGCATCTCCAGCATGGCGAGAATCTGCCCGAATCCGGCTTTTTCCATGCTGTCGCACTTCAGCTGATAGGTTCCCCGCGCCCCGTATACATCCAGGCCGCCGGTGACTATCACCTTATCCCCTTCCTGAGGGGCGAAGTCAACCTTCCACGTCGAGCCTTTGAACATGACTGCACTGATGGAGCAGGACGCATCCTTGAGGGTGAAGAACCAGTGGCCGGTGGAGGATGGGCGGAAGTTGGAAATTTCACCGCTGACCTTCAAGCCGTAAAAACCCTGCTCGAGGGTTTGTTTGATCAGGCCGGTAAGCTCGGAGACAGAGAGCTCGGTTTGCAGCAGGTTATCCATTCTCCTGCTCCTTGTCAGGCTTCGGTCGTCCAAGCCTGTGCAATTGGTTGAGGATTCCCAGGAAGGCGAGTATCGCCCACATGGTGAAAAAGAGCCAGAACTGCAGATACCAGAATTGGGAGAGCAGATAGGAAACAATCAAGGAGCCTGCAACGGCGCTTTCCAAGGCCATGTAGGAGTCGAACCGGATGAGGCTGTAGGCGAGGATGATGACCTGCAATACAAGAAACATAACAAAGCTGGTTTGCAGGGGAAGAAAACCTAGGATGAGTAGAAAGATTACCAAACCCATGCTCAACCCGGTAAATGAGGCTACAACCAGCCGAGGGAGTGCCGCCTTCCTTCTGGATAGGTAGAACAGCAGCAAGCCTCCGAAGCAGAAGGAGAGCAGGTTGACCAGAACCCCCATATAATCCTGGGTGGTGAAAATGATATTCCACAGCTCGGAAAGGGGTGAGGCAGAGGAAAGGCCTACCAACAGCGATTGTTGGTGGAAAACGAGCAGTACCAGGGCAAGAAAGACGAGACTGCCTGCAAAAACACTGCGTATGCTTACCAAGAGTCGTTTTGCAACATAGCCATAGAAACAGAGGAAAAAACCCGTCAACAGCCCGATGAACATCACCGCCGCTCCGATTGTACTTCCATCACTTTGCATGTACGTTCCTTATCTTCAAAAAAAAAGAGACAGCACAGTACGCTGTCTCTCAACCTAACTGGTTGGCTTAGCCTTGGATGATAGCTGCTGTGGGGCAGACATCGGCACAAGTGCCGCAATCGATGCATGCATCAGCGTCGATTACATAGATATCGCCTTCAGAGATAGCACCGGTCGGGCATTCGGGCTGGCAGGTACCGCAAGCCACGCAAGCATCAGTGATTTTGTAAGCCATGATATTGACTCCTTACTTCGTTTTCGTTGCTTTTGACTATATACCGCCTTTGCATGCAAGTCAAGGAATTTGAATAATCTGTACTAAAAGTACAGAATAATGAAAATATAAAAACTCACAGTAAAAGTTATATTTGTATCAGAGAGCCATTTTCCCATTACTTCCTACTATATAAGTATCTCATGAATTTCTTTATTGCAATAGGGATTGTACACTACTTGAATCTAACTTTGAAATGTACTGTATTCGCTGTACAATACTCTTAACGGCGAAGACCGGAGGCTGGTACGCCTTCCGAGTAGCCTGGGGTCCTCTCTGGTGGAGGGCCTTATTTGTATTTCAGTATGCATATAGCATGGAGAACGTGATATAGACATCGTTATTGTTCTGGGTGATACTGGTGATGGTCGGCGAAGTGGTTAGGTCTGCGAACCTTTCAAGTACCCGGTCCAATGAGGGGCGCACTCCGAAAGGGGTGCGTTTTTACTTACCGGCATTTCGGCGTTCTTTCGTTGCTTGATCTCAAGTCCTCCGTTCCAATCGGAGCGCAGAATCGCTGAGCGTCCCGATCGGGCAGACAGCACACCAGATTCTGGGTCTGTAGATGCGTGAAAGCACCAACGCCAATAGGGTTGTCGATGCCATCATTCCGTAGAAGCGATAGGAGAGATGGATAAGGAAAAGAGGGGCCTGGACGGTGAGAAGCTGAGGCAGGCTGAAGAGCTCGATGGCGATGAAAAGCCTGATGTACGGCATCGCTTCCATTCTTCCCAGTGCCACTTGGACGGTTGAGCCGGTGATGAAGAGCAGGTTGAGCCCGAAGTACCAGATCATGATGCGCCGGAGTCTGCCGTTGGTGATGAAAGCTGGATTCTTTCTCCAGTTCTTCCTTCTCCCTGCTGCATTGAGCAGACTTGCACGAGGGCAGTAGCTTTGGCACCAAAGCTTCTTCTTCGCCTTGGCAAGCAGGATGAATGGAAGTGCCATGCACAAGAGTGCAAGATTGGCAAAGAGTATGGAAATAATGCCGAGTGCAAAATAAGCCAAGGTGATGAAAAAGAGGTTGGGCAGCAATCCCTTTCTGTTCATGCTTTCTCCATCACCAATGCCTTGGGGAAGCAATAGCGGGTGCATTTTCCACAGTTGATGCATCGCTCTCGGTCTACGGTGGGCGCTTTCTGTCCCTTCTGGCTCAACGCTCCGACCGGACATGCCGAAACAGCTGGGCAGCGATGGTTCTGCGGGCAGCGGTGCTTGAGAACCACCAGTGTTTTGGGTGTGGTATCGTGAGTTTTCAATCCGAACAGAGATGCAAGTGAGAATGCCATAGAGTTCCTCCCGTGGTTTTGTACGTACCATACCGGAAAGGAAGGCTTCTGTCAAACTATTGTTAATAGCAACAATTGTGAATGACAATCAACTATCCATCTTCGCCCTTGCCACTCCCGCAATCTTGGTTATATAGTCAAGCAGAGTGGAGGAGTGAGCATTGAAAAAGCTTGTACTTGCGGAAAAGCCGAGTGTTGGGAGAGAGTTGGCGCGTGTTTTGAACTGCTACAGACGGGAGACCGGCTATATTGAGGGCGAACACTATATCGTGACCTGGGCGCTGGGGCATCTGGTGGAGCTTGCCCAGCCGGCCGCCTACAGTGAACGGTACAAACGGTGGTCACTGCGCGATCTTCCCATGCTTCCGCCTGTGTTGCAACAGGAGGTCATCGAGCAGAGCAAGGATCAGTTTGCAGTGGTTAAAAGCCTGATCGGGAGAGCGGATATTGAGAGCGTAGTCATCGCCACCGACGCCGGTCGGGAAGGCGAGTTGGTCGCCCGCTGGATTATGAAGCTTGCCGATTACCAAGGTCCCGCCCACAGGCTGTGGATCAGCAGCCAGACTGAAGGCGCCATCAAGGAGGGGTTCGCAAACCTCAAGGATGCAAGCCTGTATGACAACCTCTATAAAGCCGCTGAGAGCAGGGCCGCCGCCGACTGGTATGTCGGCATGAATGTAACCAGAGCCCTTACCTGTCATTATGATGCAAAGCTTTCGGCAGGCCGGGTGCAGACCCCGACCTTGGCACTCATGACCCGGCGCGAGGATGAGATTGAAGCCTTCAGCGGACAATTCTACTGGACTTTGAAAGCTGATTTCACCCAATTCACCGCCTCCTACTATCCGAGTGAGGATTCGATCAGAATCACCGAGGAGGCATCGGCCAAAGAGAAGGAAAGCTCACTGGTAGGAAAGACGGGAAGGGTTGTGAGCTTGGAAACCGTTGAGAAACGTGAGCAGCCGCCGCTTGCCTATGACCTTACCGAACTGCAGCGTGATGCAAACAACCTGCTCGATTTCAGTGCAAAGCAGACCTTGGATGTACTGCAGGCCCTGTATGAGCAGCATAAGATAGTCACCTATCCGAGAACCGACAGCCGCTACATAACCACCGACATCGTCGCTACCCTGCCACAGCGACTGCGCAGCCTGCAGGACACTCCCTTCAGTCCCCTATGCGCCCGTTTTGTCAAGGATGGGTTCCGCGTCGATGAGGAGCGCTTTGTGCAGGATCTGCAGGTAACCGACCATCACGCCATCATCCCGACCGAACAGCGGGTTGACCTTTCAAGGCTCAGTGCACAGGAGAAAGCCCTGTGGGAGTTGATCGCCCTGCGCTTCTTGGAAGTGCTCAGCCCCGATTATGAATATCGGACCACCACCTTGACAGCCGAGGTCGAAACGTGTCGGTTCAAGACACGCCTTACCATCCCTGTAGAGCAAGGCTGGAGAAGTGTTGCCGCCTTGATCGGTAAACGAAGCGCCCAAGGCTCACTGGGTGATGAGGATGAGGCAAGTCCCTCCTTGTTGCGGGTCAAGGAGGGTGATGCTGTCACCATCAATTCTGTCAAGCTCAGAAAGCTCGCAACCGCCGCTCCCTCCCGCTATACCGAGGCGACCCTGCTCTCGGCCATGGAGCATGCCGGACGCTTTGTCGAGGATGCAAAGCTGAAGAAGCGGCTGACCAACGGACTTGGAACGCCGGCTACCCGTGCAGATATGATAGAGAAGCTGATCCAAAACCACTATATAGAACGGGTTGGCAAGGAGCTGGTTCCCACTCCCAAAGGCAGGGAGTTGGTCCGCCTTGCCCCTGAAGAGCTGCGTTCGCCCGAATTGACCGGGCGTTGGGAGGAGCGGCTTGGCAATATTGCAGAAGGCAAAGAGGATGGTGATCGTTTCATCCAAGACATCAAGCAGAATGCCTCAGCCCTTGTCGCCCAGGTAATCGGCAGCAGTGATGTGTTCTCACCGCATTTCCCTGACTCCAAGAAGTGCCCGTACTGCAAGACGCCGATGATGAAGGTCGTAGATGAAATCGGGCAGAGTCACTTTCTCTGTCAGAAACTTTCATGCAGCTATGAGGAGATGGAGGTCAAGAAGCGGGTGCCTAAGCCTCAAGCCGAGAAAACGACGGAGCCGAAAAAGAAAGTCGTGGTGAAAGTCGCTCCCGTCGAGGTCGATGGAGTCAAGAAGCGCGTGGTTCTAAAAAAGAAACCTCCGGTTCAATCCTTCTCCCTGCCCGATGAGGAGGCTTCACCAGCCTATACCTGGGAGACTGTCATCGAGGTTGTAAGACCGAGCAAGCTTGCCTATCGATCTGAACGCAATGAACGAAGCAGCGATACCAGAGGAGGGTGGAAACCACCGGTACAATCACAGCATATAGTCGACCAGACTCCTTCGGAAGGCGGCAGCTTCGCCGATTTCTTGAAGGCCAATGAAGAAAGAAAGAGACGAGACCGGGAGAAAAGGCGTACATAAGCCGTCTCTGGACCAGTTCCTCGTTCTTGCGGGATCCCTGCCTCCTTCATAGCTTCCAAGTACCTCCAGGAATCTATCCGGCCGAACCAGCAGTCCTGATTGTTGCATCCCTTGCATGCCCACGGTTGCACGTGAGCCTGCAAGGGATGTCTTTTCACTCGCTGATAATTTCTCATGGCTATATTTCTTCAAACGTGTCCTTCGCATCTGCTGCCAAGCCCTCTCATTGTGCTACTTCAGGTGGGATTACCATACATATGGATAGCAGGAAAAGTGCGCATTTTCTTGGCTATCCATTGTAGGTTTTGGAATTATTGCGTTGACAACTGGCTCAGCCATGGTAAGATATAGTCGCTACTCATACTATAAGAAGTAGCAAAGATGCACTCATACGTCACTACTATAGGAGGGAGACATGAAAAAGAACCGAATAGGGTTACTGGTGCTTGCGTTGATACTGGTATCGGGTTTGCTCTTTGCAGCTGCGCAGGCGGAGACCTCTGCTCCGACGGCAGGAGGAATGGAACCTCTCAAGGCAGCCACGTATTCGTGGACGGCAGGTGGAATGGGAGGCGGCTGGTATACACAAGCCGGAGCCATGTCGGCAATCGTGAAAAACACATTCCCCGAAATTACCATCAAGGTCATTCCTGGTGGTGGAACAGCTAATCCGCTGGCCGTTGATCAGGGAAAAGATGACATTGGTTGGGGCGTAGGATATGTCGACAAAGCTGCATACAATGGTGTAGCACCTTTGTATGACAGGGAAGTGAAGAACATCAGGGGCCTGCTCGGTGGATTCTCCGTTGACTTCTATCACTTCTTGGCTGCAAAATCGACTGGAGTAACCACAATCGACGAATTCGCAGCGAAAATCAAGGCTGGAGAGAAACTCAACGTTGCCGCTCCGATGCCGGGAACCAGTGAACGTGCCCTTACCACGTTCATCCTTGAGAACTACTACGGTATCTCCTATGAACAAATCGAGAAGAACGGCGGCAAGTTGTTCCAGGCTGTCTATGGTGACATGGTCAACTATTACAAGGACCGACACGTTGATTACGTTATCGCTTGTCTTGGCCTTCCCGGAGCAGCAATCACCGAAATGACGATTTCAAGAGATTCCACCATCCTTGAAGCCAGCGACGATTTGATCAAATGGAGCGCGAACACGTATGGTACCGTTGCTCTTGAAAGCGGTTTGAATGTGATTCCTGCCGGAACCTACAAGGGCATTGATGTGAACAAGAAGGCTATCGGGCACTCAACAGAAATTATTGCTTCCGCAAAATTGCCTGAGACGGTTGCCTACCATTTCGTCAAGGCTCTCATTGAGAACATTGGTGAAGTCAAGTCCATCAATCCTTCGTTCAATAAGTATTTCACCGCTGAAACCGCTCCTGTTACCATGGTTCCTCTTCATCCAGGTGCCGAGAAGTATTACAGAGAGGTTGGTTTGTTGAAGTAAGTGTACATCGACCATCAAAAACGGACCTTCCGTACAAGGTCCGTTTTTTAAAAACTAATACGAAAGTGGAGTGAATACTATGCGTGAATTGAAAGGTTGGTTGAAATGGGTCGTTAGTTTTTGCCTCGTTGCGGTGGCTGTCTTTCATTTATATACCGCGATATTTGGAGTATTCCAGCCCAGAATTCAACGGGGTATTCACTTGATGGTTCTCTTGCCGATGGCCTTTATTCTGTTTCCTGCATCAAAAACAAAGTCGCCTACCGATCGACCATCGGTTTTGGATGTAGTATTGGCCATTCTTGCAATTCTCCCGCCGTTGTATCTCATGCTGATGGATGCGAAACTGAACCTGCGGTATGAGTTGATCGACCCAGTTACTCCACTGCAGACTATTCTTGGCCTCATCAACATCATATTGCTGATCGAAGCCGTCCGTCGAGTCGTCGTACCAGCGATGGCCATCCTCATCAGTCTCTTTCTTGTGTACCTGGTCACAGCTCCGTTTCTTGGCGGTATTTTTTACTCCAAGCCGATGGCTCTCAGCCGCATGGTGGAGATTCTCTACCTCTTTACGAGCGAGGGCATCTACGGTTCCATCATCGGAGTTACTGCGACACTGGTTGCTGTATTCGTCATCTTCGGTGCCTTCATGCAGAATACGAAGACCGGCGAGTACTTTACCAATCTGGCAGTCTCGCTTGCAGGAAGATCCATTGGAGGTCCTGCAAAAATCGCCGTCATCTCAAGCGGCTTGTTCGGTTCGATCAGCGGTGTGGCTGCAGCAAATGTGTATGCAACCGGTGTGTTCACCATTCCCCTTATGAAGCGCCTGGGCTATCGCAAGCAATTTGCCGGAGCAGTTGAATCAGCCGCCTCCACCGGAGGATTGATCATGCCTCCGATCATGGGAGCCGGAGCGTTCGTCATGTCAGAAATCACCGGTATTGCCTATGTTCATATCATTAAGGCAGCAGTTATCGGTGCAATTTTCTACTATCTGAGTATTCTCATTAAAGTTCACTTCGAGGCCAAGAAGGAGAATCTTCGTGGCATGGATGAGAGCGAAATCATATCGACGAAACAGGTCCTAAAAGATTCGTATCAGTTGATACCCCTTATCGTTCTCGTCATTTTCCTGGTCATCGGGTATTCACCGTTCATGGCAGCAGTCTACGGTATATTGGCGACCTTCCTGATGACCTTCCTCAAACGCGACACATGGATGACTCCAAAAAAGCTGTACGAAACCTTCGAGTTGTCGGGAAAGAACCTGATCATGCTTGCAGTGACGTGCGCCGGAGCCGGAATGGTCATAAGCATCGTAACGTATACCGGCCTCGCGTTGGGAATAGCTTCGGTCATCCAATCGTGGTCGGGCGGGTTTTTACTCCCTGCATTGATGCTCATCATGGTTACCTCGATTCTGATGGGCATGGGCATGCCGTGTACGCCTGCCTACATCGTTGCCGTGACCATCGGTGGGCCCGCCCTTCAGGCATTGGGTATCGATGTTCTGACCGCACACCTGTTTGTATTCTATTTTGCAATTCTGGCTGAAGTGACGCCTCCTGTGAGCATCGCCAGTTATTGCGGGGCTGCCATTGCCGGTTCCGATCCTTTGAAGACTGGTTGGGAAGCGCTTCGTCTGGCATTGGTAGGGTTCATTATCCCGTACATATTTGTATATAACCCTGCTTTCCTGATGAGAGGAAACTTTCTTGAAATAATGGCTCTTTGTATTATCGTATTTTATGCTATTATAACTATGGCATCATCGATGCGCGGCTACTTCAATAGGATTCTGAAACTATGGGAACGATTAGCATTAGGAGCCTTGACGGTAGGTATGGTCATCGTTGCATGTACACCAAAAATCATGCACTCGTATACGGTTGATATTGCCCTGATCATTTCGGCGGTCGTCATCCTCGTGTTCGTTGTATTGGCAAAACTGAAAAAGAAGGTTCTCTCTCCGGCCTGATGTTGAGAGTGTATTTCTAGGGATTAACGCCATCGAGCAAGATGGTTCAGCTGGTTACGCGATTGGTAAAAGACATAAAGGAAGTACTATGCGTAACCGGCAGGGAAGGTGGTATATATGAGATCATATCGAGTTGCGGTTGTAGGTGCATTGGGAGCGGTAGGCCAGCAGATGGTGAGAATCCTTGAACGGTCCTCTTTGGCCGTATCTTCGCTCAAGCCGCTGGATATTGAAGAGAATGCGGGAAAGCAGGTCTCGTTCAGGGACAAGATGTGGACGGTCGAGACATCGGGCAAGGGCAAGTTCATTGACGTCGACATCGCTTTGTTCTCCGCTGGAGCTGAAGCGAGTGAGATCCTGGCTCCGATAGCGGTTTCGGAAGGGGCGGTCGTCATCGACAACTCGAGTCAATGGCGCATGACCGATGGTGTCCCCTTGGTGATTCCCGAGGTCAATCCCGAAGCCTTGCGCTCGCATAAGGGCCTGATAGCAAACCCCAACTGCTCGACCATCCAGATGTTGGTCGCACTGAAGCCGTTGCATGATGCATTCACCATCAAGCGTGTTGTGGTTTCGACCTATCAGGCCGTCTCGGGCAGCGGCGCTGCTGCGATTCGCGAATTGCGTGAGCAGACGCAAGCGGTATTGGACGGCAGGCAAGCTGTCGCACAGGTGTATCCGCATCCAATAGCATTCAACGCATTACCGCAAATTGATGTCTTCTTGGAGAATGGATATACCAAGGAAGAGATGAAGATGGTCAACGAAACACACAAGATGCTCGATCCAAATATTCTCGTCAGTCCGACTGCTGTCAGGATTCCAGTCTTCAGAGGCCACAGCGAGTCCATCAATCTTGAGTTTGAAAAACCATTCGAACTTGAAAAGGTTTTTGAGCTGTACAAGCATGCTCCGGGGGTCCGGCTCGTAGACGATCCTGGACACCTGGCGTATCCGTTGGCCCTTGATGCAGAGGATCGTTACGAAGTCTTTGTTGGAAGACTCAGAAGAGACCCGTCGATCGAGAATGGTCTGAATATGTGGGTGGTTTCTGATAATCTCCTTAAAGGAGCAGCGCTCAATACTGTACAGATCGCCGAGAAACTGGTCGAGATGGATTTGATTGGTCGTTGATCGTGCTGTCGACGCTATAAAGGAGATGAAGTACATGACACGTTCTGCCGACGTATTGGTTATCGGTGGGGGCATAATCGGCCTTTCCTGTGGGTTTTACCTCTCAAAGCGGGGTAAGCGGGTGTTTGTACTCGATACCGGCGGGTTTGCCGATGGAGCATCCGGTGCATGCGATGACATGATACTATTCCAGTCCAAGAAACCCGGTATCAATCTTGAACTGACATTTGAGAGTTTGGAGCTGTATAAATCGTTACTTACCGAATTGGGTGGTGATCTTGGATTTGCGAACTTGGGAGGAATGGTCCTGATTGAAAACCAACAGGAGTTGGAGATCATGGAGGAATTCGTTGCACAGCAACGCTCCTACGGTCTTGATGTCGAGGTGATCGATAAGCGTGAGATGCTCAAGAAGCAACCCTTTCTCAGCGACCATATCATAGCTTCCACCTACAGCAGGATGGATTCCCAAGTCGATCCTTTTGCGGTTATGCGAGGCTTTGAACGTAAAGGTACCTCCTACGGAATGAAAGTCTTCAGGCGCAACGGGGTCGTAGGGATCGATCGCATCGGTACAGGTGATTTTCAGGTAGGTACCGTAGATGGTACTATCTTCCAGGCTCCAGTGGTTATTAATGCTGCTGGAACGTGGGCTGGACAAATCGGTGCGATGGTTGCGGCCAATGTGCCGATTACGCCCAAACGTGGTCAGATTGTCATAACCGAGCGTGTACCGCCGATAGGCGATACCAATATTTGGAGTGCGAAATATCTGGTGACCAAATTACGAAGTGATGTTGTTGTCGATTTGAATGAAGACGAGCGGTCCCTTGGCTTGTCCCTGGCATTAACCCGCTCTGGTGGTGATACGTATCTGATAGGCAGCACCCGTGAATTCGTAGGCTTTGATAAGCGTACCACAATTGCAGGAATCAGGGCGATCATCAATCAGACGCTCAAGGTTGTGCCGAAGCTACGGGAAGTCAACTTCATCCGCTCGATTGCAGGCTTGAGGCCTTCTACGCCGGACGGTAGGATGTTGTTGGGTGAGCATGCCGGCATCGAAGGCTTTTTTACTGCAGCAGGGCATGAAGGCGATGGTATCGCACTCGCCCCGATTACCGGTAAACTCTTGGCATCGATGGTATGCCACGATCCGGTTGACCAACGATTGGACGAGTTGTCGCCCAACAGATTCGCAAAATCCTAAGGAGGACCAAATATGACCGACGATAAGGACATGTTCATCTGTCGTTGTGAGGAAGTCACCCTGCGTGAGATTGAACAGGCGATAGACGAAGGTTTTGTAACCGTTACGGATATCAAGCGAGTAACGCGTGCAGGAATGGGCCTCTGCCAAGGGAGAACCTGCACCAAGACCATTGCAAGAATCATTTCCCAGCGTACCGGTAAACCGCTTGATGAGGTCCTGCCAAAATCCTACCGATCGCCGGTGCGACCGCAAAAGATGCAGGCAGTCGAGAATGAGGAGTTTAACGATGCAAAGAATTCTTGAGCATCCGATACTTGGTCCGCTCCCCGAGGAGGAGAAGGTTACCATATATGTCGATGGAGAACCTGTCGAGGCGAGAAAAGGGGAGATGATAGCGGCAACGCTCATGGCTACAGGCAAGCCTTATTTCCGCAAGACGGTCAAGCGGCATGAACCGCGTAGCATCTTTTGCGGCATCGGGCGTTGTACCGATTGCGTCATGACAGTCAACGGGATTCCTAATGTCCGCACCTGTGTAACGGCAGTCGAAGACGGGATGGTGATCGAGACTCAGATGGGATTCGGCGATTGGGGAGGAAACGATAGCAAATGATGGAACGTGATATAGTTGTTATCGGATCTGGTCCGGCTGGATTGTGTGCGGCCATTGAGGCTGCCGAGGCCGGGGCAAAGGTGCTGTTGGTTGACGAAAACGCAAAACCAGGCGGGCAGTTGTTCAAGCAAATACATAAGTTTTTCGGTTCACGAGAACATAGTGCAGGTGTACGTGGGATCGATATCGGAACCTTGTTGCTGAAGAAGGCCGAGGACCTGAATATTGAAGTCTGGCTCAATACTGAAGCCTGCGGAATATTCGATCAGGATAAGGTCTGGGTGGTGCGGGATAAAAGCAAATCCATGACCATTCATGCAAAGCGCATCATCCTGGCTACCGGAGCCAATGAGAATGTGGTCAACTTCCCCGGCTGGACACTTCCGGGCGTTATGGGAGCCGGGGCGGCACAGACCATGATCAACCTTCACCGGGTTCTTCCAGGGAAGAAAATTCTCATGATCGGCTCGGGAAATGTCGGCGTCATCGTATCGTATCAGTTGCTTCAGGCGGGAGCGGAGGTCAAGGCGGTTGTAGAGGCAGCCCCGCAGCTCGGCGGCTATGGCGTCCATACGGCCAAGGTAAGGCGGGCGGGAGTCCCTTTTTATACTGGACATACCGTACTCGAGGCGAGGGGAACCGATCACGTCGAATCAGCGGTGATTGTACAGCTTGATGCTTCTTGGAAACCGATTCCAGGTACTGAATTTGAATTGGATGTCGATACCATCTGCATTGCCGCAGGTCTCACTCCTGCAGTGGAATTGGCCTTTGGAGCCGGTTGTCGTTCAGTGAATAGTCCTGTATTGGGGGGATTGGTGCCATGGCACGACCAGAGGATGTGTACGAGCATACCCTCCATCTATATTGCAGGAGATGTTTCAGGAGTTGAAGAAGCCAGTACTGCAATGGAAGAAGGACGCATGGCCGGATTATCAGCCGCTGATTCGCTTGGATATCTTGAGGAATCACGGTATAAAGCCCGATTTGAAGCGATCAACCATAATTTGTTGGCGTTGCGATCAGGGATGTTCGGACAAAAAAGACGTGATGCGAAAGAAGCCATCATGGCTGCCAGCAAAGGATGAACGAGATGGACAACCACAATGAGACAGAAGGGAGACTCAAGACTACCGGTGCGGCAAGCCTCGCCGAATTGCACGCAACAAAGGAATATATCCTTCCCGACGAGCATATGAAGCATCCTGTCGCAGTCATCGAATGCATCGAGGCAATCCCCTGCAATCCATGCGAGACGGCGTGCCCCGTTCATGCCATCACCGTAGGTTCAGAGATCACCAACCTGCCGGTGATCGATATTGAAACCTGCACCGGCTGCGGCTTGTGCGTTGCGGCATGTCCTGGCTTGGCCATCTATCTCAAGCAGAAGGAGTATGCGAAGGGTTTGTCCTTTATCGCTTTCCCGTTCGAATATGTGCCGCTGCCCGAGGCAGGCCAAGTAATAGATATGGTCGATCGCCACGGCAGGGTTGTATGCAAGGGGACTGTGATCAAGGTTGCAACAATCAAGAAGTTCAATAGAACGGCAATCATCCATGCAACCTACCCGGTCGAGCAATACGAACAGGTGGTGAACATGCAGCGTTTGGCCCGAGACTAAATGGCAAACTCTTCCTTGATGATCCTGATCGCCTTATCAACGTCGGTGGAATAGATTGCATACTCAATCTTGTTCTCCGATGTTGTAACAGCGAAAATTGAAATATCCGCTTTCGCCATACAAGAGAATACCTTGTACGCTACACCCGACTGGAATTCCATGCCGGGGCCTTCCACGGACAGCTTGGTGATATTCTCCGAAATTGTTGCCTTGGTCTCTCCCTGAGTCTCCGTCAACGTGGCGATTACGTCCCTGGTCTTTATAAGATCCTTCCGATTAATCGTAAAGGCAATTGCAATATGTCCGTTGGTTGCCCCGGTATGGCTGATCATGTCGATGAATACATCGTTTGATGCCAACGCCCCATACAGGTCGGTGACGATGGACATGTTCCTTGGGATATTCTCTATCGATACAAGTACTTGATCCGGTTGTGCCAAAAGTGTCGTAATTGCGCTTTTTGCGGTAATCATATCCTGCATCGTATACATGCCGGGCTTTTGTTCAAAGATGTAGGAAGCCGCCAACACCGCACCGGTTGCAAATACCTGTCGTGAAAAGGCTTGATGGGCGATGGTGATTACCTCGTCCTTGCCTGCAAAGAACACTTCGTGCTCTCCGACGATTGTTCCGCCGCGCAGTGAATGGATGCCCAGCTCATCACTGCTGCGCTGAGCCTCTCCTCCCTGTCTGCCGTATACATATCTCAGTTTCTTGGTCCTGCCTTCATTGACCGAATCTGCTAGCATCAACGCGGTTCCGCTGGGAGCATCCTTTTTCAGATTATGATGTTTTTCGATGATTTCCACATCGAATTGTTCTCCCAGCACCTTTGCTGCATGCTTGATCAGCTGCTGGACAAGGTTGACTCCAAGTGACATGCTTCCGCTGCGGAAAACAGGGATTGTATCAGCTGCCTTTGCCAATAAATCCAATTCCAATGTTGCAAGTCCTGTAGTTGCGACAACAACGGCAAGTCTGCGTTCGATGGCGACATCGAGATAGTCGTGCAGCGATTTGGGTGAAGAAAAGTCAAGTAGTACGTCTGCTTCGACGGGGCAGGCGAGCAGGCTCTGATATACCGGATAGGCTCGCTCGCTTGGATATACATCGATTCCCGCAACGATGGATAGATTGTCCAGCCGCTCTGTCATCGATGTAATGACTTGTCCCATTCTTCCACTGCAACCGTATAGAATTACTCTCACCATACAAAACATCCTGTTAGTAAATTTGTATGTATGTTATTCTAAAAACAATAATGAATCAATAATAACATAAAAATATTTTGCATTAGTTTATGAATGGTTGGTGTAATGAATGCCCCCTGACAAATAAAGTCGGGGGACATGTTCTCATTGGATTCGCGGGTCTCTTTTCCAAGGCCTGCTGCCATGAACCGCTACTTGAATGTGGCCAGAAGCTTTTCCTTGTTTACTGCCTTAAGCGGTACCAACGGAAGTCTGAATACCTCTTCAAGCATTCCCTTGGAAGCCATGTAGGTCTTTACAGGAACCGGGTTGGTTTCGATGAATTGATTTACAAAGAACGGATAAATCCAGTTGTACATTTCCAGAGCTGTCTTGTAATCACCAGCGGCGGCAGCGTGTGTCATTTTCACCATTTCGGCAGGAAACATGTTGCTGGCCACCGAGATGATGCCTTGTGCACCGCATACCATCATCGGCAGAGTAAGTGCATCGTCCCCGGATAACACTGCAAAATCAGCGGGTCTTTTATGAAGCAGGTCCTGTATTTGGCCCATACTTCCACACGCTTCCTTATCAGCAACGATAAGAGGATGCTTTGCCAGCTTCAGTACAAGATCCACCGACATGTTGATCGCACTGCGACCCGGAATGTTGTAGAGGACCACAGGCAGGCCGCCATGTTCGGCAACTTCGATAAAATGTCGATACAGGCCTTCCTCGGAGGGCTTGTTGTAATATGGGGCTACCTGCAGGGTATAATCGGCACCGGCATCCTTTGCTTTTTTAGTTGCTTCTATTGCCGATTTCGTGCAGTTGGAGCCACTTCCGGCGATGATGGGAACCTTTCCTTTAGCAAGGAGCGCAACGGTCTTGATGATCAACTCTTTCTCTTTGTCATCGAGGGTCGGACTCTCTGCGGTTGTACCTATGGGTACCAAGCCATCGATACCTGATTCCAATTGTTTTTGAACGATTGCCTTGAGCGCACCGATGTCAAGATCCCCATTTTTGGAAAATGGGGTAACAAGCGCAGTAAAAACTCCATGCAACATGGCGATTCTCCTTGATTTTGTCATTCTCGCTACTCATACTGTGAGTGGTAGTAGTTTAAACCGCCGAATTGCTGCAGTCAAGTAAAACCGCTGGAAGAACTTAGCAGGGAGGGAAGCAACCGATCGGGATTGGAATCAAGCCTTGCGAGAATGCTGTAGATTGGTTAGACTGTAAGGGAGGTACAACAGTGGAAATTGCAAAGGATAAATGGAAAAAGCCAATTCTGGAACTTATCGGAAATTCGAAGGAACCGGTTGGATCATGGTATATTGTCAATAACTTCAAGAAGAACGGCATCGAAGTAAGCAGTGCAACGGTTGGACGGGAGCTCAACGAGTTGGAAACACTCGGATATGTCGAAAAAATCGGATTCAAAGGGCGTTTAATCACACCGTTGGGAAAGAAAATCATCGAAGATGCGAACACTACGCTCGAACTCGATTATTACAAGAACAGCTTGGAATCTCTCTTGAGCAGCCATGTGCTGGAAAATTTCATCATGGTTCTTGAAGCGCGATCCGCCATCGAACGTCAGACGGCGCGCCTCGCCGCAGAACGTATTACCGATGAGGAATTGGCGGAACTCAAACGCTGTTATGCAAATCAGCAGATGCATTCATCCGACAGGCAGAGTATAGCAAAGGATGATATTGCGTTTCACAGTTGCATTGCCAAGGCATCGAAAAACAAGGCGCTCGTATCCCTGTATATGATGCTGTCCACCATGGGCCAACAGTCGGAATTGTTTGAGCAACTCAGGCATCGAGTAGGGGACAACTACCGGACGTATCATCTCAGCATTTTAGAAGCCATCGAGAAGCATAACCCCGATCAGGCTGAAGAGAGTATGATGGACCATCTTCAAAAACTGACGCGCGACGTCAATCAGTATTGGAACGAATATATGCGCAAGCGCAAAGATGGTGATGGAGTGTGATTCCTGCATATCTGCATAACGGTTTCTGCGGTAACAGCCTTTGCCTATACGCTGGTTGAACGCCTTCTTGTCCCGATCGACGGGAAGGCGGATTGTCAAGGCATGACCTGCTGCTGATCGGTTGGGATTTCGACAGCCTCTCCCTCGGTTGTCCGCCTGACACTCTATGCTTATCGGATTTTCCATGCCTGCCGCCTCGGCGGCATGATCACCTATAGAGTTTTATCATTTGGTATTCGTGCTTCTTGGTCTTTCCCTCCGTCAAATCATGGTTTTCTCTTGGTATGGAAGCGAGTGAATGATGAATTTTAGTTCAGAGTAGTTGTATTAGAAACATTTTGTTGTGATTATAGACAAAATGTTATGAGAATGATACACTCCAAAACAATTCAAACATAGGAGAACTGAATGCACATTGCAATAGTAGGATTTGGAAAAATGGGTAGGCAATTGCATGAGGCGGCAATTACCGGCGGGCATGAGGTTGTTTCCATAATCGATCCCCATGTTGCCGATCCGAAGGTGACCCATCGTACGCTGACTGCACAAGCTCTCGCTGGTGTGGATGTAGCAATCGAGTTCTCCGTCGCAGACGGAATTGAAGAACGGATGCAGTTGTACTGCGATACCTCGACGCCTGCAGTCATTGCAACCACCGGATGGTACGATAAGCTGGATGCCCTCAAGCCGCTTGGTTCCCATCCTGGATGCGCAATCATCTGGTCTGGAAACTTCTCGATCGGCGTGCAACTTTTTTTCGCCATCGTTCGCAAGGCTGCAAGCCTGATGAATGGCTTTTCCGAGTACGATCCGTTGGTCCGGGAATGGTTTCATGCGGCAAAAGCCGATAGTCCTTCAGGTACCGCTGTGATGCTGGGAAATATTCTGACAGAAGAGCTTGCAGGGAAGGAAAAGCTTGAGACTGCACGCCTGGACCGCAAGCGGGAACAACGTGAAATACATGTATCATCGGTGCGCGGCGGGTATAGTCCCGGTGTGCATTCGGTTCTTTTTGATAGTCCTGTCGATACAATCGAGCTGATCCATACCGCCCGAAACAGGGATGGGTTTGTATCGGGAGCACTGAAAGCCGCAGCATGGATCACCACCAAAAAGCACGGCTTCTTTTCAATCGATGACATGCTTGGCGATGTATTTCTGTCAATGGAGAAAAACGTATGAGAGAGTTAAGTTTCAAAGGGGTTCATACTGCGTTGATCACCCCGTTCACCAGAAAGGACAATTTGGATGAAGAGCGCCTCGAGCAGATCATCGAAGCACAGATTCAAAGCGGTGTCGACGGTTTGGTTCCTTGTGGAACAACCGGTGAGAGCCCGACGCTCAGTCATGATGAGCACGACCGAACCATCGCCCTTACGGTCAAGTACGCCAATGGAAGGGTTCCCGTTATTGCCGGCACCGGGTCCAATGCCACCAGTGAAGCGATCAGGTTGTCACGCCATGCCCAGCAGGCAGGCGTCGATGCCGTGCTGCTTGTGAATCCCTACTACAATAAACCCACGCAGAAGGGTTTGTACCTCCATTTCAAGGCGATTGCCGAGAGTGTCGACATCCCTTGCATCCTCTACAACATCAAGGGGAGAACGGGAGTGAACATCGAGACTGAGACCGTCAAGGCCCTCAGTGATGCCTGTTCAAACATCGTGGGAGTGAAGGAAGCCAGCGGCAGCCTCGAACAGATGCGGGCGGTGATCGAAGCCACCCATGGAAAGTTCCATGTGCTCAGCGGAGATGACAACCTCTCCCTGCCCTTGATTGAAAGTGGTGGCGATGGCGTAATCAGTGTTGGTTCGAACATATGCCCCGCATACATCACCAAGATGATCCACCTTGCCTTGGAAGGCAAGTTTGAAGCAGCCAGGGCGATGGAAGCAAAGTTGGCAGGATTCTTTAAAGCGTGTTTTCTGGAAACCAATCCCATCCCGATCAAGACAGCCATGGCCCGGTACGGATGGTGCGAGGAGTCGTTCAGGCTCCCGATGTGCAGCTTTGAGAATGAAAAAAACAGAGCCCGTCTCTATGCAGAGCTTGATGCATTGGAAGAGATCGGGGCGATTACAAGGAGATAGCATTCATGGCAACGATAAATACCAATTACCAAAAGCTTGCAAGCGGGTACCTCTTTCCCGAGATCGCCCGCCGAACGAGTATCTGGCAAAAAGCCCATCCTGGAGTGCCTGTACTGCGTCTGGGCATCGGCAATACCACCGAGGCCCTTCCAGAGGCAGTCTGCAGTGCAATGAAGGAGAAGGTTGATTCCCTCTCCGACCGCAGCACCTATACCGGCTACGGCGATGAGCAAGGGGATACCTACCTGCGCGAAGCCTTGGTCGCCTACTACAAGCGGTACGGGGTGGAACTTGAGAGCACCGAGTTCTTCGTGAGCGATGGAGCTAAAAGTGATGCAGCCAATATTCAGGACATCTTTGGGGAGAACAACATCGTTGCCATCCAGGATCCTGCCTACCCGGTTTATGTGGACAGCAATGTCGTCGGTGGCCGTACAGGACGCTTCAACAAGGAGAAGGGGTGTTACGACGGCTTTGTCTACCTTGCCAGCACCGAGGAGAATGGATTCATCCCAGAGCCACCGAAGCAGAAGGTCGATTTGATCTACCTGTGCAGCCCGAATAATCCCACCGGTGCTGTGGCGACCTATGACCAGCTGAAAGCATTTGTCGACTATGCCAGGGAACATAAGAGCGTTATCATTTTTGATAGTGCCTACAGTGAATACATCACCGAAGCCGGATACCCTCGTTCCATCTATGAAGTGGAAGGAGCGAAGGAGTGTGCCATCGAGATCAACAGTTTCTCCAAGTTCTCCGGTTTTACCGGCGTACGGCTTGGTTGGACCATTGTGCCGAAAGCCCTTTGCTGCGAGGATGCCCCTCCTGCAGTGCTGAACGCCATGTGGAACCGCCGACAGTGCACCTTCTTCAATGGTGCAAGCAATATTGCCCAAAAAGGCGGGTATGCAGCATTGTCGGGTGAAGGGTATGAGCAGAGCAGGGCACTGGTAGCCTACTACCTGGAGAACGCCAGGATTATCCGTGAAGGGCTTTCAAAGGTGGGCTTGACGGTCTATGGTGGAGTAAACAGCCCCTATATCTGGGCGAAGACTCCCAAGGGTATGGAGAGCTGGGATTTCTTCGACCTGTTGCTCGATACCTGCCATGTTGTGGTGACACCGGGAAGCGGCTTCGGTCCTGCCGGGAGGTCTTATGTCCGGGTTTCTTCATACGGCCATCGCGAACAGGTCGTACAGGCAATGCAAATGATTGAGGAGAATTTGAAGATATGAGTGAGAAGAAACTGCCTATCGGCCATGGTCAGATGCTCGAGTTGGCCTCCCATATGGAAACCCCCTTCTATTTGTATGATGAGACGGCCATCATCGAGCACGCACGAAGATTTAGGAAACTGTTTGCCTGGGCGCCGGGCTTTTGCAACTACTATGCAGTGAAGGCCTGTCCGAACCCTGCAATCCTCAAGCTCCTCGCTCAAGAAGGCTTTGGTGCAGATTGCTCGTCGTTGCCTGAGCTGTTGCTCAGCAAGGCAAGCGGGATAACCGGGAAAAAGATCATGTTCACCAGCAACGACACCCCGCCCGAAGAGTTCAAGGCCGCTTATGAAGCGGGGGCGATCATCAATTTGGATGATATTACGCACATCGAGGCACTCGAGCAGGCGGCGGGAACACTGCCCGATACCATCTGCTTCAGATACAATCCAGGGCCGGACAGGACAGGCAATGCCATTATCGGCAACCCTGTTGAGGCAAAGTACGGGGTGACCACCTCCCAGATCGTCGATTGTTATAAGATTATGAAGGAGAAGGGAGTCAAGCACTTCGGCCTGCACACCATGGTCGCTTCCAACGAATTGGACGGGACCTACATTGTTGAAACAGCGCGCATGCTCTTTGCCCTTGCAATCCGCATCCAAAAGGAGGCGGGGGTTCGCATCGAGTTCATCGATATGGGCGGGGGCATCGGCATACCCTACCGCCCAGACCAAGAGGTGATGGACTTGGCGAAGGTAAGCTCGGAAATGCAGGAACTTTACCAGGGCATGATTGTTCCCGCCGGCCTCGATCCTCTTCAGATTGTGTTTGAGTGCGGACGGGTGATGACCGGTCCGTATGGATACCTGGTCAGCAAAGTCCTGCATGTGACGAAGAAGTATAAGGACTATGTGGGTCTCGATGCTTCGATGGCCAATCTCATGCGTCCGGCCCTGTACGGGTCCTACCATCATATCACCGTGGTGGGAAAGGACAAGATGCCTTGCGACCATACCTACGATGTGACCGGTTCACTGTGTGAGAACAACGACAAGTTTGCCATCGACCGCAAGCTTCCCGAAGTCAAAAAAGGTGATGTGGTCGTCATCCACGATGCAGGGGCCCACGGTCACAGCATGGGGTTCAATTATAACGGGAAACTTCGCTGTGCCGAGTATATGCTTAAACGTGACGGCTCGGTGGTTATGATCCGCAAAGCACAGACCTGCGATGATTATTTTTCCACCCTTCGTTTTGATGGCGCGGAGGTGGTGATTTGATACACCGTTTTCCGATTCGGGTGTATTACAGCGATACCGACTGTGGTGGCATTGTCTACCACGGCCGGTACCTTGATTTTGCAGAGCATGCACGCACTGAGATGCTGCGGGAACTAGGGGGCAAACAGAATGTCAGCGGTTCCCATACCAGTCTCTTGGAGTCGGAGGGGCTGGTCTTTGTCGTCAAATCGATATCGGTGGACTACCAAAGCCCGGCCCGTCTTGACGACCTCTTGGAAGTACAGACCACCCTCGAAAGCGCAAAACGCTTTTCCATCGTCTTCCGCCAGACTGTCCTTCGCGACGGGCTGAGCCTGTGCGTTCTTCTGGTCAAGGTGGCTTCCATCAATATGCAGACGCACCGTCCGATGCCGCTTCCTGCATGGTTTGTCCCCGCCTTCACATCCGCTACCTAGGCATGTCAAGGAGAATGGTTGAGGAGCCGAGGCTTCCCAATCGTTCGTGGTTGACGATGACATCATAGCGATGCACCCCGGCGAGCGGGAAGCTGGTGAAGTCGGCATTTGCCTCTTGGACCAGGATACCTTCGCAATACCAATCAATCTGCAGGCTGTCGACGTTGACTCCTTCGGGGAGGTTGTTCGGCGTATAGCTGAGCGTAACCTCATCGCCTGCCTTCGCCTCGGCCGGACTTGCAGTGATGATGCCTTCGATGGGAAGCATGGTGTTGTTCACAACCATGATGGTGTAGGCGGTACTGAGGTCGCCGATGACAAGTTCTGTGCTTCCACTGCTGGTCACCCCGTCCAGGATTCTCAAGGCATGGGTGGCTCCACTGACCAGGACATTCTGGCTGTAGAGCTGTACTTTAAGGAAGTAGGAGCCGGCGGGAAGTGTCTTTGCCAGGGTGACTGTCCCCTCGGTTGTGTTCAATGCTCCAACATTCAGGGCAACGGTTGTTCCATTTTGGTCGAAGAGCTGGGCTTCAAGACGAACGTCGGAGGCCACCTGATCGGGATCCCAGGAGAATTGGATGCTCAAGCTGCCTTCACCGACAAGCTCGGTAAGCTGCAATGTTGCTTCATTGGTAACCGAAGAGAGCAGGGTTGTCAGATTTCCGCTGACCAGTGCGACTCCTGAACTGTTGGATCCCACTGCATGCAGCGTCCAGGTGCCGATGGTCAGGTTCCCGATTTCAACAACCTGATCTGTAGATTGCACGTCGATGGTCTGGCCTTTCGGTCCTGTTCCCGTGATTCTCACCGATGCAATGGTCAGCTCTTCTGCAGTCGGCAGCAGGCTGCGTGATGTCCGAAACCTCTCTGAGGCAAGGTTCAGTCGTAAGGTGGTGCTTGTAGCCTCGCCGCTGTTCTCACACCCAATGACCAAGGCGAGCAACAGTATCAGTCCAAGCAGGGGCAATGTTCGATGTTTCATGCGATATCTCCTCAATTTGTGATGCTAACCAAGGAGCAAAGCCTGATGGTTTGCTTCACAATCCCCCTAGGCTTGACTTGTACTCTCGTCTATACTACAGCACAGGGAGTATGAAATCATGATTACCATCTACAGCCGTCCACTTGAACAAACGCTTCCGGTCAGCCTGATTCCGCTTTGGGGTGAGTATGAGGGTGTGCAGGCCTCTGTGCGCATGATGTGGGAAAACAAAATGTTGAGGTTGCGCTATCAGGTCAGGGAGCCCCAGCTCAGACGCATGGTGACCGAGCACAACGGCAGGGTCTGGGAAGACAGCTGTGTTGAGGTTTTCTTGCAGCGGGAAGGCCGGGCAGAGTATGTGAATGTCGAGTGCAGCGCCAGTACCAGCATTTTGGTCGGCAGGGGGGAAGGACGGGCGAACCGTACGTTGTTCCCGCTTGAATTCATCAATGCAATCGAACACTCGGTCGAGATTTTGGAAAATTCCAACAAACAGAGCCGTTGGACCCTTGATGTGAGCCTTCCTCTGGTTTCCTTGGGCCTGGTGGAAGAAGGCGAGGACATCAAGGCGGTGCAGCTGAAGGGGAATTTCTATTGCTGCGGCGATAAGCTTGCCAAGCCTCACTTTCTTGCTGTTTCAGAAATTGGTACGCTGAAGCCGGATTTCCATGCTCCGTCGTTTTTCTGTCCTATACGGTTTGCCTGAAAACCAGGAGTTGCGCAATGGCCTCAGGGCTTGTTCGAATTAGGGTTGAATGCCTCTTCTCCTGAGAGCAACGTGCCATCCAGGAGTTTGCTGAGGGCCAAGTGCGCCAATTGCTGGCCGAAGACGGCGGTGACGGTGGGAAGGCTTCCCAGTACGTTGCGCTTTCTTCCCCTGTCGATGATTTGCTCATTGAAGTCAGCGTGTTCTTCTTCCTCAGGCTTTCTGTAGGTGAATTGGACCAACTCTGGGCTGTAGATGACATCGATTCCCCTTCCAACACCTCTTTTTCTGAGGTTTGTCCGCACAGCTCGTGCCAACGGGCAGCCATAGGTATCCATCAGGTCGGCTTTTCTTACTAAAAACGGGTCACGTCTGAGGGCCGCCCCCATGCTGCTGATCACCGGTATGTTGCGATTGTATGCCTCCTGCAGCAAGGAGCATTTGGGATTCAACGAGTCGATGGCATCGATGACGAGGTCTATGTCGCCTTCCAGGATTTGGCCGAGCGTCTCTTGTTGCACGAAGAGGGGAAGAGCCTCCAATTTGCAGTCGGGGTTGATCGCCTTCACCCGCTCTGCGGCCACCTCGGTCTTCAACCTGCCCAGACTATCGTAGGTTGCAAGAATCTGTCGATTGAGGTTGGTGATGCCTACGGTGTCGAAATCGACGATTCGAATAGTACCGATGCCGCTGCGTACCAAGGACTCGAGGCACATGCCTCCCACAGCCCCCAGTCCCACCAGTACGACATGTTTCTCATGCAAGGAGTGGACGACATTTTCACCGAGAAGTCTGGTTATGCGTAAGAATTGCTCTGATTTCATCGTTGTGTTTCTCCAGTTGTTCTTCACTGCAGCCGCTGAGGCTGCAAAAGGCTTGTATGTGCTCGGTAAACATCCGCTCATAATCTCCTTCATCGCCAGTAAAGTCGGATTCCAAAGCGAAGGGCAGCGTTTTGATGTGCTGCATGTGCCCAACAAGACGACTGTTGTAGATATTCGGACCATAGGAGGGGATGACGCCGTAGCCTACCGCTTCCTTGATCGTTTCGATGCTTGCCGTACAGCCGTGCCACAAAAGCGGCGGAAGTCTTCTACGCTGGGCCCTGAGCAGCGAGAGAAGCAAGCCGTCCTCCCGTACACAGTGCAGGCTGATGCTTCGCCCCAGCTCGAAGCCGATGTGCAGTATTTCTGCAAGGAAAGCCAGCTGGCCCTCCCTGTCGGGAGAGCGACGGTCCAAGCCGACCTCTGCAATTAAAAATCCGGGATTCGCCACCAGATGGTCATAGAGTACAGTGGCATCAAAAGGAAGTTCTGAAGGCAGGACTCCAATGCCACCGAGCGCCAAGAGCCCCCTGTGCTGCAACCTCGGCCATTCGGAAGGCTTGCTGGTGGCATAGAGTGCATTCTTTGTTGCTTGCTCGTTGGAAAGGTGTCGGTGGGCGTCAAACATGTCTTATCGTACGGCTGGGGAAGCAGGAGGTCAAGCTAGACCAGAAGAGCCAGATACGTCACCCCGATGGAGAGCAGGATGGGAATCACCATCCCCCGCCTCTTGTAAGCGAATATTGATGCGGCGGCGATGCCGAGCAATCCTGCGTACCAGCTTTCGTTGTAGTCGAGGATGACTGAGGGGAAAATGAGGGGACCGAGGGCTGCTATCGGCAGCAGCCTGAGGCTCTTGGAGAGAAACTTCGGCAGACGGTCGAGAAACGTTGCGTAATAGGGCAGGGCGCGTACCAGAAAAGTGGCTGCGGCGCTGAGCAGGATGGGAACGAGGAATGGATGGCTTTCAGTCATACGTACTCCTGGACTTCTTCGGTGATCGCCGCACCGATGAAACTGGCGGCAAGCATGGAGATGACGAATGCCCAACCGACGCCAAGGTCGAAGAATACAATGAGGATGCTGTTGAGAACAGCCGATATTGCAGCAATCAAAAGTACTTTGGAGCCTTTCTGGCGGAACTCCTGGGCAAGAAGGGAGCTGAACATGGCATACAGGGTGACGCCGACAGCCAGCTGCAAAGCCGTGGGGAGAACCATGCCGACCAAAAACCCTGCGGCGGTTCCACTTACCCAGCCTGCATAGGCTGTCAGCTCCAGACCTGCCAGATAGTGTTTTGTTATGGGTTGGTTATGGAGTACCGCAACACTGAAAACCTCGTCAGTGGTACCATGGGCGAGCAGCGGCCGCTGCCAGCCTCCGATTCCCTTTTCCAGGTTGCGTGAAAGTTCAGCGCCCATGAAGGAGTACCGAAGGTTGACCAAGAGGACGCTGATGAAGATTTCGGCGAGTATGGCCCCTTTTCCCATGAGATTTGCTGCAAGAAACTGGCCGCTTCCGGCAAAATTGGTGAGTGAGAAGAGCACAGCCTCCCAGATTCTCAGTCCCAGATCCCTGCACACCAACCCGAAAGCCATTGCGGTCGGGAAGTATCCAACAAAGATGGGAAAGCCCTCTTGGCAGCCTTGTTTGAAGGTAAGTTCTGGTTGCATGAGCGTCAGAGTATTCTTTTACACCCTTTCTTGCAAGCCTTGGGTGTGCTATCATACCTTACTTTCGGAGGTGCCTATGGCTGTTTATCTTGCAAATACCGGCTTGGAGATTTTGCTTAAAGACGGGTCTCTCGACCAGAAACAAATGCTCGCTTGGTTCGAGGATGCTGTACGAATTCCCACCAGCTATGGGTTTTATGCCACCAAGGTGCTCGATAGCGGGCTTACCCTGGTGTACCGCGTGCTTGCCAAGGGTGCAGATATGGAGATCGCCGGCCTGGATATGCATATGAGCGGTCGTTGTCTATGGTCGGCCAAACCCTTGGTACGCATCGGAGAGACAGAAGCCCTCTCGATTACCCTGCTCATGACCAACCCCTCGGAGCGAAGTGCATTTATTGCAACGCTTGTTCATGCAGCAACCTTGGACCATATTGATGAGGATTCCATTCTCAATCTGCAGGTCTGTGCATTCCCTCAAGCCCTTGATGCCTTTGACAGCCGTCAGGCGTATGAGGATGTGACCGATGAGAAGGGAAGGTTGGAGGACAAGAAGCTTCTGCCGTTCAATTACATCATGGCGCGTGATGAAAGCCTCAGTGATGAGGACCGCCAGAAGTTCGCCAAACAGGAGCAGATGGTTCTGCTCTGCGGTCCGGTTCTGGCGGTTCAGCAGCGAGTACATGGTTTTCGTGATACGCAGTGCATGGTGGCGACCATTGCAACGGAGATGGGGCATCTGGACCTGGTTTACTCGGCCAAGCAGCTGGCCAAACCCCTTCAGAAAGGCTCCTATGTGGTTGCCAGCTGTGTGATCAGTGCTGATGTGTTGACCGACTAGAACCGTTTGACCCACGCATGGCAATACGGTTGTGAACCCTTGCGTACGTAGTAATCCTGATGATACTCCTCGGCAGGGTAGAAGATTGCCGCCCCCCTGAGCGTGGTTGCAATCTTCAATCCTTTTGCTTCGAGAATCTCGATCAGGCGGACTGCGGTATCGAACTCGCTTCTGCTGCGATAGAAAACCGCTGAGAGGTACTGGTTGCCGATATCCGGGCCCTGCCCGTCGGTCTGCGTCGGGTCATGGATTTCGAAAAAGAACTTTGCCAGATCTTCATAACTTACTTCCAGTGGATTGTAGTACACCTTCACTGCTTCCAGGTGTCCGCTCGTATGAGTCAGCACATCCTGATAGGTGGGATCGGCCAACGTTCCCCCGGTATACCCGCTCACTGCAGAGTACACTCCCTTCTTCTGTTCAAAGAGGTGTTCAACCCCCCAGAAACAACCTCCCGCGAAAACCGCCTCGGCAACGGGTGTTTCCTGACGGAAAACCAGGGAGATGGAATTGACGCAGTGACGGGTATTCTTCTCGGTGAATCGTTCGCCGGTAAACACATGACCCAGGTGACCTTGGCAGGTTGCACAGACAATTTCAGTCCTGCTTCCGTCGGCGTCGGGATAACGCAGGACGGCATTGGGGATTTCATCATCGAAGGACGGCCAACCGCAACCCGAGTGGAACTTGCTCTGTGAGCTGTACAACGGCGAGTTGCACCACCTGCAGTAGTAGGTTCCCTCTTCCTCGGTATCGGTATAGGCGCCGGTGAAAGCTCGTTCGGTTCCCTTGTTGATTATGACCTGGGACTCCTGGGCATTGAGTGTATTCCTAAGGCTCTGGTCCAGTGGTTGAAAAGTAAAGCGTTGTTGGGTTGTTGCCATGGTTTCCTCTATAAGCGGTTGTGCTTGGGCTTTTGGTCTGATGATAACGATGATGACGGCTAGAATGAGTATGATGATCAGCAGTACAAGGTAGCGACTCATAAGCATCCTCCTTCTGGGTTTACCAGAATTTGAGTAGAATCGGGGGGACCTTTTGCTGGTACGCCTGATACGCAGGATATTTGCTCTTTGTAATACTCTCGGTGAAGATGGTCGATCCGATGAACAGCAAGGTCAGAAGAAGCGGACCTATAAGCGTGTAATGAAGCAGCGATTGCGAGAATGATACGCAAAACAGGTAGATGGAGAACCACACGCCAAGCTCTCCAAAGTAGTTGGGATGACGGCTGAATCTGAACAAGCCGGAGGTCCTGAATCCCCGTTCGTAATCTTCTGCATGCTCCTCAACCCTGGGCAGCAGGTTATACTTTGCCTGTTGGAATGTGTATTGCTGTTGGTCTGCAAGTGTCTCGATGCCCAGACAGAGGGCGAACATCAGGATTGCTGCAAACGAAAGAGGTGTGAAGGTTGGGTTTGAAGGCTCGACAAGCAGTACCAGCGGACTGGTGAAAGCGATGAAGAGCATCTGTTGGTAGCAGGCGATGAAGAGGAAATTGAAGATCAGCCACAACACCGGATTGTTGATTCTCTCCCTGAGAATCGTCCAGCGGTAGTCCTCCTCGCCGCTGTAGCCTCCCCGACGGGCGAAGTTGAATGTGAGTCTCGCCCCCCAAAGGGTGATGAGCACCGATACGGTGACAGCAGGTGCATTCAGCCCGGCGGAGAATGCATACATCCAAGCAAGAGCAACAGGGAGTGTGCTCCAAAGCCGGTCCGTCCATGAGTAGTCTCCGGTGATCAGGGAGAAGAGAAAGGTGACAACAATCGAGCAGGCGGTGATGACGCCTGCTTTAACCAAGGGAGCTGTATCGAAAGATGCCTGCATGAGCGTGAAAGCGATACAGGCGGCGATGATGATGAAAAACAGAAGGATGCTTGTCTTTGTTGCTTTCATGCACTCACTATAGCAAAGCGGGCTCCAGGTCGGCAAGCTAATTGATCAGCTCCCTCAAGAGATAGGCCAAATCGCCGCTTTGGATCAACTGCCACAAGGAAAGGCCCGTCTGCACCAAACCGACTACGAGAAATATGATATGCAACGCAACGATGTCCTGAAGAATCACACACTGGATGACAATCCATGCACTGAGAGCGAATCCCAGGGCGAAGCTGGCGAGTGTTCCGACGATTGAATACCGCCAGACCAAAATACTGCATACGATGTTTCCCAACCCTATGAGGCCGAAGAGGAACAACCCAGGGATGAAATAGGATGTGAAAGGGGAGTTCTCCAAAAGGGAGAGGGGTGCTCCAAGGGGGTTGTAGATATCTGAAAGGCATCCATACCCTCCGGCCATGCCTCCGATTCCTACGATGCTGTGAAGAATGAAGAGTGTCTTTCGAATCCGGTTCATGCCTATTGCGCCTTTTTCATAGCATCCTCGATGGCTTTGAGGATGACGATGCTGCTGTATGTTGCACCACTGATGGTATCGACATCCAGCTTCTGTTCGGTCAAGACCGGGGCCAGGATTGCCTCCGCCGGCTGACCCTGTCCGCTTCTGTGTTCCAACAGTTGAAGATCGGAAATGGTTCCTTCCTTGATTGTTGCAGCAACCTTCACTTTGACAGGAAACATTGCAAAGCCGCCCTCATAGGTTCCATCCTTGATGGAAGACAGAGGCGGTGTAACAACAGAAAGGTCTTTCAGCCCTTCCAGGTTCCTCTGTACACGCTTGAAGGTGATTTGTCCAGCGATGATCAGAATTATCAAGCCGGCTACGATGATCAATGCAATGAATACTCCCTTAGGCATATCGGCTCCTCCCCGTTGCAACCATATACCAATTCAGTGTTGCATTGAAGCCATGAATACCTACATTTGTAGTATATTGTACAGCAATAATCGGACATGTAACTATGAGGCAAGAATTATTACTCGATCAATCAGGAGTTACTTTTTCTAGCTATCCAGGTAAGGGTGGTGTAGTTGCGCTGCTGCACGGTTCCCCCGTCCAACAAACGAAGAGCCAAATCCATGATATTTTGCCCGTAAGCTTCGGGATTGTAGTGAACACACCCAAGTATTGGAGAGTGACCTATTTTCATAAGTTCTTCGATTTGCTTCGTATAATTATGCCCGACAATGATTGTGTTCGTACTTTCCCGATATTGCAGGATCAACTCATATGATGCAAGCAGATGCCTCAGGTTGAAAGCGAGGATGAGCATTGGCTCCTCATTGGGCGTCTGTTTGAGTAACTTGACCAATGCTTGGGTTGGATTGATATCCGGGTGCCCCCATTCGATGGTATGAATCGTTTCAGGTAGTCTGGATACATTCTTCTGCAAGTGTTCCAATGCGCTCGATATTCGTAGTTTCGTTATCGGTTCATAGCCAAATTTGCCAAGAACCAGCAGATGGTCTACGCTGCTATTCCAGTGTTCATTGATATAGTGAGAAGCCTGCTCTCCGGCGATCCTTCCTGCACAGGCGTTGTCAGCCCCGAAGTAGATGCTTCCCGGTGCCATGTAGTCTACGGAAATGAGCCGGATATTGTGTGAAAGGCACTTCTCTCCGATATACATCAAAGACTCCATGCACAAGCTGTAATCTATCACCAAGTCCACACTCTCTTGGAGAAGCAGATTCAGTGCCTGTACTGCTGAAGCATAATCACCATCACACTCCCTGATGACCAGGGAGACGTACTTACATGCGGATGTTGCTTCCAGTAGGCTGTTGTGTACTGACTGAACAAAGTAGTTTCGGTCCTTGTTGACCAAGAATCCGATGCGGTATTGATGTTTGCGTACATTCCGATATGTGTAATCAGGACCGCAGATAATCAATGGATCCTGACGGGAAAAGAGTAAGCTCGCTCGATACCTGCCGATACCGTCATCGATAAGGACTTCCTGAATTTTTGCGAGGTATCGTTTGTACGGAAAAGGAAGCTTGCCTTGGATGTCCAGGAAGTGGGAATCCAGAATCACGTAGATTTTTTCAGCCTGACGGCATACAGCTTCGATGGTTGCAAGGTCTTCGTCCTCAGAGAGGAAGAAAGTGTTGCCAGCATAGGAACTGCAGCAGATGAAAGCCTTGTTGATTATCAATGAATTGGGAAGACCTTGATGATTGGAGAGGGAAAATCGTTGTTTTTCCATACTTAAGGCGGAACCGGTGACCTGTATCGGATATGCATACCTGTTTTTCCGCAGTACATCAAGAATCATCAGATTATTCGTCCAAATTGAGAGATTCGTTAATGGAGGCAGTGAGGATGCGACGCATTGCGATACTTCCCCGCCATCCAGAAAAACAGTGTCATCAGGCTTGATATGCATGATTGAATGTTTCGCAAGAATGTTGGCTCGTGATGAGTATTCAGAAAAATCACTGGATGAACCCTGGCTGATGGAGGGCTCGAAAAGAATGGCGCTTCCATGTTTTCTCAATACCTTGCCCTTGAGTTCCAGGGCGGATAGGTCATTACGTATAGTAAGAACAGACACCTTGAGTTTAGTTGCAAGAGTGGATATGCGCACTTCCTTATCTTCAGTAAGCAATTGGAGAATTCGTGCTTGACGCTGTTCCTTTGAGAGAACCCCCGATGATTCGAGCAATGCGGCATTTTGCTGAGTATCGCAAAATCGAATTTTTCCTCGCTCGCGGATCAGGATGCCTGCCTTTTGCAATGGAACAAGTTCTTTGCGGATTGTTTCACGGCTGAGCTTGAGACGCTCAGCCAAATCGCTGATTGTACAAAACTTTCGCAGTGTAATGATTTTGAGCAGTGCCAATTGCCGTTGACTCATTTCTTCCATATAGCAATCATAGCATGACTTTTTTATGTACACAATTATAAATATTACTATATATAAAAGATAATAAAAATTATAAATATATATATCAAATATAAATATAATGTATAATACACAATAATTATGCAAACATATTGTAAATATATTGTTTGACTGCTCTCGTTTTCACGCTAATAATGAACTTGATCAGACAAGTAGAAGATTGGAGGAACATACATGCGAGTCGAGCGAAGAAGGCCCCTTGCAGCGAACATTGGACTCTTGGGAGTAGGACATGCAACCTATTGGGATCAATTTGATGGGTTGTTGCAATTCATGCATGAGAAGCAAGAGAAGCTTAGGGCCAAGTTGCAGAAATATGAAAAGAACATCATCGACTTTGGCTTGATCGACACCTCTGAAAAGGCGTATGGCGCATTGAAGGCGATACAGGCAGCCGATCTTGATGTGTTGTTCATCGATATGCTTACGTATGCGACAAGCGAGACGTTCGCTCCGTTGGCGAAAGCCTTGCAGATTCCCATGATCTTGGTTGCACTTCAACCGCTGCAAGCGATGGATTATACGAAAAGTACCACCTTCATCCAACTTTGCAATGACGACATCTGCAGTGTTCCCGAATTCTGCTCGGTTGCGATCCGTATGGGTAAACGAACGCCTCCGGTCATCATTGGAACCCTCGAAGGAGACTCCGAGGCTGATGCGGAACTGGCTTCCTGGTGCAGGATAGCCCATGTCGTGCATGATCTGAAGCATGCTCGAATCGGGTTGATGGGCCATGTTTTGGAAACAATGTACGATATGCATGTTGATCCGGCGCTCATAACCAAAAGCTTTGGTTGTCATGTGGTTCCTATCGAGCCTGATGATGTCATGAAACAATACCGTCTGGTAAATGACGAGGAGCTGCTGTTGATGAAAGAGAGGATCCGATTGTTCTTCGACACCCCGGACCCTCAATCCGATTCCATTACTTTCATGCTGCGCGAAGAGGATTTGCAGCTTGCAGCAAAGACTGCAATTGCACTGGAAAAGATGATTGACGCACGCAACCTAACTGGTCTTGCATACTATTATGAGGCAGAAGAGGGATCTGAAATGCGCCGTCTGGTTACAAACTTCATTGTAGGGAATTCCCTGCTTACCTCTTCGGGTTTTCCCATGTGTGGTGAATACGATTTAAAAACCTTGATGGCTATGTTGATTCTCGATCGATTGGAGATTGGGGGAAGTTTTGCAGAGTTCCACCCGATGGACTTTGCCCGTGATTCAATTCTGGTTGGGCATGATGGACCACATCACATCAATATTGCTGACGGAAAACCGGTGCTTCGCTCGCTGAGCAAATACCATGGCAAACCTGGAAATGGGGCGGGGGTGGAATTCAAAATCCAGGAGGGACCGATCACCATGCTTGCCATCACCATTTCCAGACAAGGTGATTTGAAGTTCGTTGTAGCTGAAGGACAATCGATGGACGGGCAGATTCCGGCAACGGGAAATACCAATACCCATGGGCATTTCAAACCTGATCTTAAAACATTCTTGCGACGATGGATGGATGAAGGCCCTACTCACCATTTCGCGTTGGGAATTGGTCATCATAGTGCAGAATTAGCAAAAATTGCAGATGCTTTCGGCATAGAATGCGTCATCATCGCTCAAGAATAGGAGGATTTGACATGCGACATGTGAAACGAATGCTTGAGCTGATTATGGGTGTCGAGCTGCTCATAGGTGGCCTTTTAATTATTACAATGGTAGCAATCATGGTATTGGAAGTCATCATGCGCTACGTGTTCAACAATTCAATCATCTGGGTGCAGGAGTTTGTCATTATGATATTCATTTGGATGGTCATGCTTGGTGGAAGTGCGGCATCTATGACCAAAACACATGTGACAATCACCACGTTCAGCCAGAGGTTGCCCGAGAAGTGGAAAGTAGTTCTTCAGGTTTTTGTCTCTGTAATCATCCTTGCTGTGTTGTTCTATCTTCTACAAACGCTACCGGCTTCAATTTCTATACAGAATAAAACTAAAACATCCTCCCTGCCATTGAATATCGGAAAGGGGCATTTCTACTCGACCCCGCTTTTTGCAGCAGTGATTTTAATGAGTATTACCGAGCTCTACTATCTCTTTTATGAAGTTAGAATGCTGTTGGGGAAAGATATACCGGAGGATTATGTACTGAAAGGGTACCAGTTTTACAAGAAAGCAATCACTGGAGGCAAGGTATGAGTTTCCTTTGGATGGTGATATTTATTTTTGTTGCAATTTTCCTGGAAGTACCCGTTGCCTTTTCTTTCATCGCTGGAACGGTAGCTTATTTGATCATGGGACAAACCTTTCCCATTACGGTGGTTGCAGGGAGACTTGGTCCCGGACTTGATAGCTTTCCTCTGCTGGCTCTGCCGCTGTTTGTATTTGCCGGGAACCTGTTGGGCGGATCGGGAATTGCGAAGCGAATATTCAGTTTTGCCAACAGTTCGGTCGGCCACATTCCTGGTGGACTCGGCCACGTAAACGTCCTTTCCAGCATCGTTTTTGCAGGAATGAGCGGAGTCGCCATGGCAGATGCAGCCGGGTTGGGCAAGATTGAGATGGAGGAGATGGAGCGGCATGGTTATCCCATTCCCTTCAGTGCTGCAATTACTGCTGCTTCGGCAACTATTGGTCCGATTATTCCTCCAAGTGGTCAGATGGTAATCATTGCTGTATTGGCGAATATTGCATTGGATAAGCTGTTTCTCGCCGGTTTCATCCCGGGCTTGATGCTCGGTGGATTCTTGATGATTACCATTTATATCATGGTGAAATCGGGGTATGTAAAAGTGGCTGTGCTCCCCAAGGAGCCCATTTCGGTTCGATTCTCCAATTTCTTGAAAGCAGCTCCAGCCTTGGCTATTCCAGTGTTGCTGATTGTTGGCTTGATCACCGGAGTTGCTACTCCCACTGAATTGGGGGCCCTGACTTGTTTGTTTGCCATCATACTGGGCTTTATCTACAAGGACTTGACGTTACGCTCGTTCCTCGACTGTGCCTTGGAATCTGCAAAAACTACGGGAGTTTTGGGTGTTCTGCTATTGGTTGCAAGTCCATTCACCTGGCTTATGGGTGTAGGCAATGTAGGTTTGCAGCTGCAAGCTTTCATGCTCGATGTGACAACAAATCCCATTGTATTCCTGCTGATAGCCAATGTCGTGCTGCTTATTGCTGGAATGTTCATGGAGACTACGGTTGTGGTTCTTATCGCCGCCCCGATTCTATTCCCAATCGCTGCAAGCTATGGAATCGACTCCATCCATTTTGCGATGGTGATGTTGATCAATCTTTTGATGGGGACTCTGACCCCGCCGTTCGGTTCCCTGTTGTTTGTGATGATGAACCAAACAAAACTCACCCTGGCCCAGATGTTCAAGGCCGTTGCTCCTTTCTATTTTCCCTATTTGGCTTTCTTGGTGCTCATCACGATGGTTCCCTCGATAACCACCTTTGTTCCTCGCTTGTTCGGGGCGTGACCCTGTATATATATCACATGTAAAAAAGGAGATACGTATGAAAAGGATGTTGGTGATGGTGTTGATCGCACTTGCGATGATATCAGGATTGTTTGCTGCAGGATCTGCTGAGCAGAAAACGCAGGCTCAACAGGAGAAAACCATAACCTTGGCAACCGGAGATGCAATCGGAACGCTGAGAAATCGGGCTGGGGAGTACTTCAAGGCAGAATTGGAGAAACATCCCGAGCTAAATCTGAAGGTCAACCATGTGCAGGGAGCTGTATTGGGTACCGCCAACCAAATTCTCGATCAGGTTGTAGAAGGTTCTGTACACCTGTTCGGCAATGATATTGCTTGGATTGTTCCCTACGATGCAGACTTTCAGCCGATTAGTTTCGGATTTATGTACCGTGATGTTGATCATATGAATGCCTATTTCAAGAGTAGTACATTCCTCGATCTCGCCGACAAGGTTGCTTCCAGCAGTGGATTGCGCATTATTGCACCGGTACCCATGGCTTCACGCATGTTTTTCTCAGTGAAGCCGTTGAACACCGTAGCAGATTTCAAAGGATTGAAGGTAAGGGCTCCCGGCCTGGAGATGTTCGTCAAATCGTATGAGGCATACGGTGCAAGCCCGACGACCGTTGCCTGGAACGAGATTTTTCTTGCCTTAAAAACCAAGCTTGTTGAAGCCGCACATGGACCAGTGGCCGATGTTATTGCAAACAAGTGGCATCTTGCAGCACCATATATCACCCGCACCGAGGATATGTATGCCGCGAACGCCTGGTATGTGAATGAAGCTTTCTGGGATGGGCTCAGTACCGAACAACGCAAGGGAATTGAAGAGGCTCTGGATGCTACCAATGCATGGTCGTTCAATGAGTCAAAGGTATCAGAGCAGAGTTTGATTGATCAGATGGTGGCTGAGGGCGCCGTATACAATACCTCATTCGCTGACCGCGAGAAACTTCGCACCCAAGCCATCGAGGCCGTCAAGAAGCTCGAAGCCTCCGGAAAGTGGTCTCTCGGTTTGGTAGATAGAATTCAAGCTATTAAATAGCAAGAAGATACAACACAACGCTTTTGCCGCAGGACAGCTACTGTTCTGCGGCAATCCCTGTCACACCCCAAACGTAATGATTTGGGAGGATATCTGTTTATCGAGATTGATTATTCGATACCCGAACGGCTTGTCATCCTTCTGCAGTGTTTCTGAATATTTCTGGATCTGGTAGAAAATCGATGGTGTTATGTATTGGTGGATGTTGCCGTCACTTCGTTCATCGGTGGTGTGATAGTGCCCGCAAAAAAGATGGATGTTTTTATGCGTTGCTTGTAGTGCCGACCTGACTGTCTCTCGATTTTTGAGTGCATACTTCCGGTCCATGAACGAGTTGTCGCAATCCAGGACGGGGTGGTGCAGGAAAACCAGGATGGGAAGCGTACTCGCTTCAATCTCCTTTACCAACCAACACAGCTGCTCCTCGTCCAAATAGGCCTCCCTGCTGTCACAGAAGAGCAGGCAAGCCTGTTCGGAGGGTGCTTTGTAATAGTAGCGACCGGCATGCACATGCTCATAATGCAACTCCATTGCCTGTGGATTGTCATGATTGCCAAGTGTTATATACGTCTGAAATCCATACTCCTTGATGGTCTTGAAAAACCAGGGAGCCTCTTCATCCTCTGCAATATCGCCGGTAACGGCAAGGTGTGTGATGCCGCGCAGGCGGATATCCTGCAGTACTGTGATGAGGTTCTTTTTACTATCCACACCAAACTTCTCGGCAAAACGATGTCCAAGGTGTATGTCTGTCAGGTGAGCAAATCTCACGGCCATCCTCGCTTTTCTGTAAGGAATTTTGATTATTGGACGAGAAGGGTAAAAAGTAAAGTGATTTTCCGGAATACCATTACAAGTCATCCTGAAACTTCAATCGTTACGCTATAGTTGGTGAGCAATGCAGGTCAACGTACAAACTGCAGGCTGAGACCAATCATGAGCTGTCCAATATAATACAGTGAAAGGTTTGTCACCCGCAGGCTTTGCCGTTGCTTGGGGCCGAAGGTGTTGAGAATCAGGACTATATCGCTTACCAAGAAGAAGATTGCACCAATAACGAACACAATGCTGTGAGTGGATGGGGAAGCTGTCAAAACGCCGACGGCGATACTGTTCATGAGCATGATGGCCCCGATATAGAACACACCAAAGATTTTAAAGGTCAGGCTTACCGTAATTTTGCTGAAAAGCCAGATCAGGACCAAGACTGTCAGTGCCACCCCGATTGCGATGCAAAGCAAAAGGGAGGTGCAGTTCGGTATCAGTGCAGCAAGATAGAGGAGATGGCCGCTCAAAAAACAGAGAATTCCTACGAGAAATATTTTCTTCCCATATGTTTCGAAAACGAAACGCAGATTAAGCAGTATGTCTGCGACACCGCCCAGGACGAGACCGATGACGATGCGATTCACAAAGAGCGTGTCAGAGGCAAGAGAGCCTGATAGTACGCCGAAAGCTACAAAGCAAAAGGAAGCCGCCCCTTTCAATGCAACAGCTGCAACGAACTTCTTTTTGTATTCCACATACATGAAACCAGAAGCTAAAACCAATGACAAAAAAGCAATAGGCATATACCTCATCGGATGATCTCCCTTGCTTGCAGTATAGGGATATAGTGCCCAAAAAGCCAAGAAAAACCCATTGTGAGAAAAATCCTACAAAGTAGTGTGGAATTGGCATGAAAAAAGGAACCGCTTTATCAGCAGTTCCTTGCAGAGTCGGGCTGGACGGATTTGAACCGTCGACCCCTAGTCCCCCAGACTAGTACGCTAAACCCCTGCGCTACAGCCCGAACATATTATCGGTCACCCGACAGGAACGAACCTTAGCATAGAAGCATACTTGTGTCAATAAATGGATAATAGGTAGTCAAAGAAAGATTTTTGGAGTAGTATTAGTACTAATTTTTAATAACACTTCAAGAGTTGAGCTGTAAATATACGTACGCAGAGTAATGTGAGGGATACCCATGGCACAGATGACAAAACTAGCACTCGCCCAATCGCTGAAACAGCTGATGGCTGAACGAACCTTGGATAAAATCACCGTAAAGGAGATTGTGACTCGTTGCGGAGTCAATCGGCAGACATTTTATTATCATTTCAAGGATATCTATGATTTGCTCGATTGGATGTTCGTCAATGAGGGACAGGAGTTCTCCCGCAGATACCCCGACAGCAGATCGAACGATGATGGTGAGTCCGCAATCCGCAATATGTGCTCATACCTCAGGGAGAACAAGCAGATGGTTGTCAACATCTACCATAGTCTTGGTCGCGAATTGCTTGATCGATATCTGTGTCGTGAGATGGCCAAGCTTTTGCATACTACCCTCGGTTACCGGGCACAAGTCTTTGGTGCTACAGAAGATGATCTTGCTTACTTGATTGCATTCTACAAGCATGCGTTTGTAGGATCCCTGCTCGATTGGGTGCATGACGGCCTGCCTGGCGATATTGACGATATCGTGCAGAAAATGGTTCCAATATTGCAAGGAACCTTCGATGCGGCCCTGAAAAGGATGGCTTTGAGACGTTAAATAGTGATATTGCTTTTGATTCCAGTCTTGATGAATCCAAATCGATGGCGTACACTGTCACAAAAGTCGTTCTTGTAATGAAAGAGAGAAGAATATGAATCAAAGTGCGAAAAAATCAACGAAGAGGGTAGTGCTGACGCTGGGGTTGCTCTTGCTCCTGCTCTCTTCTGTTCATGCGTATCAGTTTTCTCCGTTGGAACAATCCTTCCAGCCAACCGGTGCAGAAAGTACAAAGACGTACACCATCGTAAATGACAGTAACGATTCAATCGCCATCAGCATTTCAGCTCTCATCCGCGATCAAGACGCACAAGGGAATGAAGTGAACACCCCCGCAGACGCCTACTTCTCCATCGTTCCCAACAAGCTGGTGGTTCCACCCCAGAGCAGTTGGGTCGTTCGAGTGCAGTATCGTGGACCTAGAACCGTCACCAATGAACTATCTTTCAGGCTTAAGGCTGAACAAATCCCCTATTCACAGGGTAGGGCAAGCACTGACAAGGGAATGTTCAATTTCCTGTACATCTATACAACCAGTTTGTATGTGCTTCCCTCCCGCGTAGTTGAAAACGTTGCAATCCGATCGGTTGCCGCCTCCACCATGGACGATGGTTCTCCCGCTCTAGGCGTTACGTTGGCTAATCTCGGCACCGTACACCAATTGCTTATTTCAGCAGTTGTGGAAATCAAGGACAGCAAAGGAAATTCTGTAGTATTGCAAGGTGCTGAAGCTCTTCCCGGCATTGATGGCATGAATATACTGGCTAAGAAAACCGTAACCAAGAAGGTTCCTTGGCCCGAAGGGCTTTCCCGTGATTCAGGGGTAACCTATCAAGCCACCATCAAGTATACAAAGTAGTTGAAGGAGTCTTCTCCTTCCTGATTAAGAAAGGGCTTTTAAATGAAGAGAAGAGGGTTTGCACACGCAGTGTTCCTGTTGGTCTTGCTTGTGCTCATGACCCTCTTTCTTTCTGCCTTTATATGGACTTGTTTCCACCAACCGGTTGGAATACATCAACCCGCTCCAATACAGGTTGCCTCTCCGGTCTTGCCGGAACCCAAACCCGAAGTTGAACCATCGGTGTTGCTGCCCGAAGAGCCTCCTCTCCCACGCGTTCCCTCCCTTCCACGGTTCAGCGGCCAACCGGTTGTTGAGCAGATCAAGGCGGAAATCAAACCGCTGCCGCCACCGGTTCATCTGATTTCCCTTCCTATCATCAAACCAATTGAGAAAGTCGAGGTCCCGCCGGCTCCCTCCTTTGCAGGCCCGCCCACCGTCAAGGCTTTTGTACCCGATCCTCCCTACATGTTTGAACCCTTGGTACTCTCCGAGGAAGAGTTTGACATGTTCTATCCTCAAAGCCCTGCAATCGATTCGACTTCAGATGATTTTTGGGCCGATTTCTTCGTAGTCGGCCAGGATGCAACGATTGCATTCGAGGATGGCTTCTACTTCCTCAATCTGTTTGTGAACGACGAACGGGTGGGGGATATCGAGGTAGAGTTCGCACAGGAGCAGAGGCTTCTCAGTACCGAGGACCTTACCTACTATGTCGGGACCTATATCACCAAGGACGCTTACGAGCGTATCTTCGGGGATGGATTGACGTATCTTTCCTTGGAAGACTTGATGAATCGGGGGGTTGATGCCCGCTACGATGCAGTGGAATTTGCAGTGTATTTGAATTTCAGCATCGCCGATATGCCCGAACGCTCGGTCAGCGTGACTTCTTCCTCCATCAACCGCCGGGAGCAGTACGGCATGAGCGGGGCCATCGTACTCAAACCGGCCAAATTTGCCTTGGCAAGTTCGTTGAGCCTCTATGCAATGATGGATTATCCATCCGATTTCACGCAGATCAACAACCAACTCGTCTCGCTTTCAGTCTCCAACAGGGCATCGCTGTTGGGAATCGGCCTGAACTTCTACTTCTCGCTCTCTTCGAAAGCCCCGGTGTATAATCCAGGCAGCTGGAACGGCTTCTATGATTTTGTTGAATCGAACCATCGGCTCAGCTTCGGCAATGTCGGAACCAGCCTCAGCTCGGTTGGCAGTGCTTCCACCAATTTCGGGTTCACCTTTGAAAAGAACTACGCATTCGGAACCGGCAGTGCCAAAGGCAACCAGTTCGAGTACCGAATTGTGTTGGTCGAAACATCCACGGTGGACATTTCGATAAACGGGGAGATTGTATTCAGCCGCAAGTTTGCGGCGGGTACCTATCGGCTTCGTGATTTCGTATTTACCCAGGGTGCAAACCAGATAAAGATTACCATCACACCCGAGGCCCACCCGGATGATATCCAAGTCGAGTATGTCGACATGGGCTATGACTACCGCCTCCTGGGCAAGGGTGATACGCTCTATGGCTTCGGCTTCAGTGTTCCCAAGGTAAAGAGTACAAGTGCAGGGGCGTTGATCAACCTGCCATGGCTGGATAACCAATACCTTTCTTACTATATAGATAAATTCACGGCAACCTATTATCAGCAGACCGGCTTGACCGATACCTTCACCTTCACCACCGACCTTGCGTTCAGTCCGGGTGTTTTCAGTGGTACGGTGAATGGAGTACTTGCTTCCTTGGTCGGGACTTCTCAGATTCAGCTCACGCTCGGCCTGGATGCAAGCAAGCGCACTCCTTCGTTTGCAGGAAGTTTGAGTCATAGAATGAGCGGCAGGCAGGATGGCAAGCTGGGTACCATCAGCGCGACCTTGAACCACAGCATACCCGCCCGAACGGCCACCGACGCCTACTCTTCCGTTTCAACGCTATCCCTTTCGTATTCGGGCAGTTTCACCGAGAAAATCCGCTACACACTCTCGGGAAACCTGATCTACAATACCACTTCTGCAAACCCCAGCTGGAGTCTTTCGTTCGCCTCGGGCTTCTCCCCCTTCAAGGGCTTCTCCCTCAGCGGTTCGATAACGGCGAATGGTAGCAACACAGCCCCGCTCAGCCCAACGGTATCGGCGCAGATCAGCGGCAGTTACTCCTTCAGTCCCAAGCTCAGCGCCAACTCTTCGACGAGCATCCAAAGCGGGAGTCCTTTCTTTGACGTATCGGCCACCAGTTCCGCCGGTTTGAGTTGGAGGCCCACAAGCAATGACAATCTCAACCTTTCAATCAGTTCCTTCAAGTTCGACGATCCCAAGAACCACTCCGTCGTCGGCTCATGGTCTCACAGCGGCAATCTCAGCTCATTCTCTCTCAGACAGCAAATCTCCAACTCTTATCAGAACATGTCCACTACTTTTACGGCCAACACCTCGTTTGCGTATGCCGATGGAGCGTTCGCAATCGGGAAGGCTGTGAATGAATCCTTCCTGCTGGTTAAACCGGTCGGTGAATTGAGCAAGAGTGATGTGTCGGTTGCCCGCAGTCTTGATAGTGCTCCTTCATATCTTCCGAGGCCGCTGGGCAGTGCGTTGTACAACAACATCTCCACGAACGTAAAGAACAGCGTGGTTGTTTTCTCAAGCGGTGCAACCGAGTATTCGACCGGTTCTTCCTTCGTCTACGAGATTACGCCCAGAAGCCGGCAGTCTTTTGTCGCAAAACTGGATGTCGAGCCTGCTTTCACGGTAAGCGGCGTACTGCTGATGGCTGATGGTAGTCCGTATATTCAGTATTCATCGCCTGTCTACAAAGTGGCGATCGACGAGACCGCTGGTGAGGAACTCATCCGTGATGATGCCTTGTATCTCTTCACCGATCAGGAGGGCCGATTCATCCTCAGCGAGGTGAAGAGCGGTACCTATCTCTTTGATCTGCAAGTCAAGGATTTATGGTATGCCGTTCGGTTCACTGTTCCTGAGATACAGTCTGAAAAACTGGGGTTGGACCGAGTTCTCCTGCTTGAGGATTTCTGGGTCGCCGACCCGGCATTCGAGCAGCGGATAGTCGTAACGGATGTCTTCACCGGTGAGCAGGTCGAAGAGGAGGAGGACGTGTTCGGTGCCGAACTTACAGTAGGCTACGATGCAGAGGTGACACTCGATGTTGTCGACCGAATCAGTGAAGAGACCTTCTGGACAATTATTTTCCCGCCGTTTGATGAAAGTGATTTCAGCTTTGAGATGTTTGATGAAAGCTACGTAACCGATGCCGATTTCCAGTTTGATGAGAGCCTTTTCGACGAAATGATCGATGAAGGCGAGCAGGATGCAACGGCACAACAGGTGTTTACCGCCGCCCCCTAAACCTTGCTTGACACTCATTGTCAAAAGGTAGAGTATAGGGATGTTATTGTACGAATTCAATCAAGGAAGTAACAACGTGCGGAGCGATATAATCAACGAGGTCTTAACAGTTGAGGATAGAGCGCAGAAGATCATAAGAGACGCCGAACGAACAGCAAGAGACTATCTCACCGACGCCCAGACCGAAGCCAATGAAATAGTACGATCCTCCCTCAAGCAGGAGCGGGAGCGTTGTCAGGCCCTGCTCCAGCAAGCCGAGGCAGACGCCGCTTTGCAACTCTCTGAATTCGAGGCGGGTTTGACGCGTGTAGAGACGCTGCAAGAGGACACTCTTGATCGAATAGCCCAAGCCATCGTAGAGAAGGTGTGCAATACCGATCTTGCAAGTTATCTGGTGCTGCAATGAGCAGGAATCCGGTAACCGTGTATGGATTCATCAACGCCAAGCTTCGTGCAAAGATTGGCTTGATGCGTCAGGACCGCCTTTCTGAATCCCTTCTCAAGGCGGCTTCCCTGGTGGAGGCTGTAGGGGTTTTACGCGACAGCCGTTACCACGATGTCGCACAGGCCTACGACCAGACCGGTGATTTGCAGCAAATGGAGCTGGTCCTTTTACAAAAAGAAATTGAAATGTATCGGGAAGTCCAGAAATATCTGGAAGGCAGCCCTTCAGACTTTGTCCGCCAGCTGCTGGGAAAAATTGAGGTGGATAACCTGAAAAACTGCATCAGGCTCTGGTACAGCAGTATCATCAGGCACCGACCGATCAGACATAGAAGCGGGTATTTGTTCAAGGATGAAATGTTGCATCAGATTGATTGGACCGCCTTGATCAATGCAACCGCCTGGGATGGCGTACTGAGCGCAGTCAAGCAGACTCCATACTGGGATTTATTGAAGGCGTTTACCGTACAGAACCTGGAGCAGGACGGGCTTTTTACGTTGGAGTGCAGGTTGGATCGCTTCTGGTACGATTCGGTCATGCAGAGTACCAAGGCCTTATCCAAGCAGGACAGGGAGGTGGCAACCTCGATATTGCTGCTTGAGATAGATGTGCGAAATCTCACCATCCTCGTTCGCCATGGCTGGTATCATCACATGGAAGCCGAGAAACTTGCAGTGTTGTTGCTTCCCTACGGTAGTGTGTATGCAAGTCCCGACACGCAGAAGTATCTTGCACAGTCAACAGAACAGCGTAGTCCGCTTCCCATCATCAACCGCTATTTCCCCTCTCTTGAGCAGGTGCAGGTGGAACAAACACACCTGAATGTGCATCCCGATGAGGCAAGTGTGTTGGAGAACCTGAAAATTGAGGGATTTCTTGCAGCCAGACGGCAGTCAATGTATCAGAAACTGCTTGCAACCGATCCCTTCACCATAGGGTTGAGCCTGGCTTATTTCTTTCTCTGCAAGGAAGAATCAACCATGATCAAGGCGATATTGAACGGCAAGTATTACGGGTATGAAGAGGAATACATCAGGGGGGTGTTGGGATGAACTTGTTCACAAGGCCGATGAAATTGCTCACAGCTGTCGTACTGGAACAGACCAGTGAGGCGGTGGTGAAGGCACTGCTCGAGTTGGGTGTGCTGGATTTTGTCCACATCAATAAGCTGGATCCACAGCAGATGGAAAAGCTTTCCAGCAGGCCCAGTTCGATCAACAGGGCGAACTTGGAAGAGATGCGCAAGCGTGTGGAGGCTTTGCTCAGGCAAGGCCACCTGGATATACCCACCAGTGAAGTCCTTGATGTAAAGAAATTGGAAAAGCCGCAGCTCGAGGAGTATAAGCGGATTCTGGACGTTCTCACCTCTGACTTGCTTTCCTTGAAGGATAAGCAGAAAGAGAGCAACCAGCAGTTGATGGGCCTTGAAGAGATGAGACGGTATATCACCGAAGGCAAGGGTGAGTATCTGGATTTGAGGGTGGGGGAGATCACCCACGGCAAGAGCGAGGACCTGGGAGGAAAACTGGCCGTCTACGGCGGGTTGTTGGATAGGGTTCCCGAGAGTGCCAAATTTATTTGTCTGACATTGCGGCGTGATGTCTCGCAAGTCGATCCTTTGCTCGAGAAGTTCGGATGGGTCGAGTCCAGTGACGTGGATTTGCAAAAGAAGGCGATTTCACTCATCAAGGAACGTCTTGATGCCGAACACCAGCGGGCGTTGAAGAGCAGAACTGAAGTAGAGCAAGCTGTCGATGCAGTGGTGAAACAACAGCAGAGCCAGCTGTTCACCATTTGGTCGAATCTTCGTCTCAACGAACTTTGCGACCAGATTCGTTCATATTTTGCCTATACCCGTAATACCACCTTATTTTCAGGATGGGTCCCCTCCGATCAGGCTGACAGGGTCAGGGATGCAATTATCCAAGCCAGCGAGGGTCAAAGTGTCATTGAGTGGACGAATGCCACCGAGGTACCCCGTCAAGATGTACCCGTTGCCGTCGCATCGCCCAAAGCACTCAAGCCCTTTCAGAATATCGTCAACAACTACAGTACTCCCGAGTATGGAACGGTCAATCCTACAATTTTCGTCATGATCGCCTATCTGTCGATGTTCGGACTGATGTTCGCCGATGTCGGCCAAGGGCTGGTGCTCCTGCTTGTCGGCTTGCTCGGTTCACACGCATACAAGAAGAATCCCCTGAAGCCGGATGGAATGCTCAGCCGCAACGTCACCTCATTGTTGGTGTACCTCGGCCTTTCCTCCATGGTCTTCGGAGCCCTGTTCGGTTCCTACTTCGGACTGCCGCTGCTGCCCGCCCTGTGGTTTAACTATGAAGCGGCGGTTGCCGGCCATGCCGAAGGAGCGTTGATTCATGATGTATACGGAATACTTGGTCTTACAATAAAATTCGGCATCATCATCATTTATACGGGATTGGTTCTCAACTGGATCAACCTGATTCGCAAGCGCTCCTACCTGACCTTGCTGCTGGACAAGAATGGACTGGTCGGTGGTTTGTTGTTCGGCATCGGCCTGTACATGGGCTTCGGCTTTGTAGGAAGCGGATATCGCCAGTTCCCCCAGACAAGTTGGGTCGGCCCCGTTGTGACAGTCTGTCTTATTCTGCTCTTCGCCCGTGGCTTTCTCTCCTATTATCTCTCGGTTCGCAAGGGAGGGGCGAAACACGAACCGGGCAAGCTCATTCTCGATGTAGTCATGGAGTGGCTGGTTGATGTATTGGAAATCTTTACCGGGTATATGTCCAACACACTCTCCTTCATGCGGGTAGCCGGTCTTGGCATCGCACATGCATCGCTGATGGAGTCCTTTAAAATGCTTTCCTCCTTGGTCGATGGATTTGGCGGAATCGCCATCTTTATTCTCGGTAATGTCTTGGTAATTGTGTTGGAAGGCTTGAGTGCAGGCATCCAATCGCTTCGTCTGAACTATTATGAATTCTTCTCAAGGTATTTTACCGGAAAGGGTATTGCGTACAAGCCGGTGGGGCTCAACTCAAACACTTCCGAGAAGAGATAGATATTTTTTTAGGAGGGTCACAGTATGACCAACATCGAATTCAGAAGAAAAGTATCGATGACCTTTGTTGCAACGGCTCTTGTGTTGCTTGCATCCGCCTTTGTATTCGCACCCGGTGCCTATGCTGCAACAACAGAAGCTGCACAAGCCGGTAACGATTACAACCTTGCCTTGGTGTGCTTCAGCGCCGCTATCGCGTTTGCCGTTGGAGCGCTTGCAGCAGGTATGGCGATCGGCAAGGTTGGAAGTGCTGCCATGGGAGCAATCAGTGAAAGGCCGGAGATTGCAAGCCAGGCCTTGATTTTCATCGCCCTTGCCGAAGGCTTGGTAGTGTTCGGTTTCATTACCAGTCTGATGATTCTGGGAAAGGTATAATACATGAAATATTTTGTCATCGGTGACGAAGACACTGTGTTGGGGTTTTCCCTCGTCGGTGTCTTCGGCATGCAGGCGACAAATGCCCAACAGGCGATGCAGGCTTGGGACAAGGCACTGGAGAGCCAGGAACATGGCATCATCATCATAACCGATGAGGTTGCAGATATGATCCGAAGCGTAGTCAACCGGTACCTTTTCAGTGAAACGTTCCCGCTCGTGGTGGAGATTCCTTCACCAAACTCAAAGCAGGGACGCCCGGATTTACGTTCCCTGGTCAACCAAGCGATCGGGGTATCGTTATAGGAAGATAGTATGGAAACAACTGACAGTCGCCTGCTGACCGGAATTCTTGAGCAAGCCGAGCAATCCGCAAAGAAGACACTGCAAGAGGCAAAGCAACAAGCATCGGCCATTGTAGGGGATGCAAAGAAAAAGGCTGAGTCCGAGATGGAAGGCCTGCGGAGGGAGCTAGCCCAAAAGCTGAAGCAGATGGATCTGCGTCTCCAGGCGAATATGACCAGCGCCAAGCGCAAGGCCATTCTCCGCCAAGGGGATGAAAAGTATCAGCAAGTACTAGCCCGGGTGCAATCGATGTTGGATGCAAAGACCATTGAGCCCTATCTTCCCCAGTGGATTGCAGAAGCTGCATTGGGTCTCGACCTGAAGGAGGCGAAGGTTGCATGCAGTCCTCAGTGTCCTGTCACCGAAACTCATCTCAAGACGGCATCCGAGCTGGTTGAGAAAGCTACAGGCAGCAGCATTGTCCTGCATCTTGAAAGCAAACCGATCCGCGGTCTGGGAGTGGTCGTTTCTTCGTTGGACGGCATGGTTTCGTTCAACAATCAGGTCGAAATCCGTCTCAGACGGCTCGACCGCGTACTTAGGGCTATGATCCAGGAACATACATGAAAGAGAGAATTATTGGACGCGTCAAACGAGTAAACGGACCTATTCTCATCGTCAAGGACATCAAGGATGCGATGATGATGGAGATGGTACGCATCGGTGAGCAGCAATTGGTCGGAGAGGTCGTCAAACTTTATGATGGGTTGGCTACCGTTCAGGTCTATGAGGATGCCACCGGCATTTGCCCGGGTGATAATGTCTACGGAAGCGGTATGAGCTTGTCCGTCGAGCTTGCACCCGGTCTTATTGGAACGATTTACGACGGAATCCAGCGTCCGCTCGAACAGTTGATGGCAGCAAGCGGAGCATTCATCTCCCGCGGTCTGACCTTCGATGCCGTCAGCCACCAAACACGTTGGGGCTTTACTCCCTCCGTCGAGGTCGGTGCAACAGTTACCGCCGGCCAAATTCTTGGCTCAGTACAGGAAACCAGCAGAATTGAGCATAGGATTCTTGTGCCTGTACACATCAAGAGTGCTGTGATCAGTGAAATTGTCGAGCCGGGTGACTACACCATCGAGGATGTCCTGGCTACCGTCGTCCTTCCCAGCGGCCATCAAGAAACGATATGCATGCTGCAGCGTTGGCCGATTCGCCTTCCCAGACCGGTCGGCAAGCGCCTGGCCCTCAAGCAACCGCTTATTACCGGCCTGAGGGTTATCGACACCCTCTTCCCCCTTGCAAAGGGAGGCACGGTCGCCATCCCCGGTGGTTTTGGAACGGGAAAGACCATGACCCAACACTCAATCGCCCAGTGGTGCGATGCAGATATCATCGTCTATATCGGCTGTGGAGAACGCGGAAATGAGATGACCGATGTACTGAAGGAGTTTCCTCTTCTCATCGATCCCCGGACCGGTCATTCGTTGATGGAGCGAACCATCCTCATCGCCAACACCTCGAACATGCCGGTCAGTGCTCGTGAAGCCTCCATCTATACGGGAATCACGATGGCCGAGTACTATCGAGACCAGGGCTATCATGTCGCCATCATGGCCGACTCAACAAGCCGCTGGGCCGAGGCCTTGCGTGAGTTGAGCGGTCGCATGGAGGAGATGCCGGCGGAGGAAGGATTCCCTGCCTATCTTCCAACCCGCATCGCCCAGTTCTATGAACGGGCCGGGTTCATGCAAACCTTGTCGACAAGCAATGGGTCGGTCTCCATCATCGGTGCGGTAAGCCCTCCGGGAGGAGATTTCTCCGAACCGGTGACCCAGCATACCAAGCGCTTCGTCCGTTGCTTCTGGGGCCTTGACCGGCAGCTAGCAAGCAGCCGCCACTATCCGGCGATCAGCTGGCTGGAATCCTACAGTGAGTATCTGGGTGATGTGAAGCAGTGGTGGAATGATCACAGCGAGGGTTCGTGGTATCTGAATAGACAGAAGATCATGGACTTGTTGCAGAAAGAGGTTCGACTCCAGCAGATTGTCAAGCTTGTCGGCCCCGATGCACTGCCTGACACCCAAAACTTCATTCTTGAAGTGTGTGCGCTGTTTAAGACAGCGTTTCTGCAACAGAACGCATTCGACGAGGTCGACCGTTTCTGTTCAGTGGAAAAACAGGTGAAGATGCTCAGTGTCATTCTCGCCTATTACGAGAAAGGTCTTGAAGCCATCACCAAAGGGGTCCCCATGGTCAAGATTCGCAGGCTCAAGGCTGTTCAGGAGATGGCACGCATGCGATTGACCGTCAAGGGGGATGAACTGGAAAGCATTGACAGACTGCAATTGCGACTTGAACGCTCGATTGATCAGATTGGAGGCATCTATGAGAACTAAGGCTGAAACCTTGCTGGCCCAAACTGACCGTCGGCTTCTCAGTGGACGTGAGTACCGCGGTGTGAGCCGTATCGATGGGCCTCTGGTATATATGCGAAACACCCATCCAGTTGGTTTCGGCGAGCTTGTGGAGGTGATTGCTCCCGACGGATCGCGTCGATCCGGTCAGGTCCTGGACACCAGTGATGAAGCGGTGGTTGTGCAGGTCTTTGAAGGAACCGATGGTTTGACGTTGCCCGGCAGCGGTATGCGGTTCATGGGTGAGCCCTTGACCCTCAGCGTCTCAGAGCAGATGCTCGGCCGTGTCATGAACGGCCTTGGCAAGAGCCGTGATGGATCCGGGGCTGTTCACGGAATGTTCGAACGGGATGTGAACGGTGAACCGATAAACCCGACTGCCCGGGAGTATCCGAGGGATTTCATCCAAACCGGTATATCCGTTATTGATGGGATGACAACGCTAATCCAGGGCCAGAAGCTTCCCATCTTCAGTGGAAACGGACTGGACCACAACCAATTGGCAGCCCAAATCGCCAGACAGGCGAAGGTACGCGGGAGTTCGGGGGATTTCTGCATTGTGTTCGCCGCAATGGGGGTCAAGTACGACGTAGCCCGATTCTTCATCGACAGCTTTGAGGAAACAGGGGTCTTGGACAATGTAGCTCTGTTTCTCTCCCTGGCCGATGACCCGTCGATCGAACGAACCATCACACCCAAGACTGCACTGACTCTTGCAGAGTACCTGGCCTTTGACAAAGGCAAGCAAGTGCTTGTAATTATGACCGATATGACCAACTACTGTGAATCCTTGCGTGAAATCGGCACCATGCGCGGTGAGATTCCTTCGCGCAAGGGCTATCCGGGGTATTTATACTCCAACCTTGCAGAAATTTATGAGCGATCGGGAAAGATCAGCGGCCGCAGTGGTTCGATCACCCAATTGCCCATTCTTTCCATGCCCAACGATGACATCAGTCACCCGGTGCCCGACCTCACCGGGTACATCACCGAGGGCCAGATTGTATTTGAGCGGGGTATGCAGGCCCGTGGCATCTATCCGCCGATCAATTGTCTTCCTTCTCTTTCACGCTTGATGAAGGATGGAATCGGGGAGGGGATGACCCGAGGTGACCATCCCCACCTGGCCAATCAGCTGTTCGCTTCCTACAGCCATGTCAAGGATGTTCAGAACCTCGCCTCGGTTATCGGTGAAGAGGAGCTGACCAGTCTGGACCAGCAGTATCTGGAGTTCGGCAGCTTCTTCGAGAAGAAATTTGTGAATCAAGGCTTCGGTGAGGACCGCAGCATTGAGCAGACGCTCGATTTCGGCTGGGAAGCGCTGAGCAAACTCCCCAGTGAGGAGTTGCAGCGTTTGACCGACGAGGAGATTGCCCAGTACTACGGCAAGTAAGGAGGAAGGGTGAATACCACGCTTGCTCCTACGAGGAGCAACCTGCTTAAATTGATTGAAGACCTCAAGTTCGCCCAGCTCGGTCATGAGCTGCTCGACCAGAAGCGCTCTATTCTTGTAGTGGAATTGCTTACCTTGGTCGACCAAGCCGTTGATTATGAGCAGAGGGTGGTCATAGCGCTTGCCGAGGCCCAGCTCTCTCTCAGTGATGCCATCATGCAGATGGGCAGATTGAGAGTCGGCAACCTTGGTGGGGCGGTGAACATCGATTACTCCATCAATCTTGGCAGTAGACGTGTCATGGGAGTCTCGGTTCCCAAGGTGGAGACCACCTTTGTTGATAAGAGCCCCTATTTCAGCAGTGAGGACACGAGCATACTCAGCGAGCTCTCCATCGACCGCTATCGCACGACCTTGCAATTGATGGGAAGGCTGGCCGAGCTTAAAGTATCCATCATGCGCCTTGCAAAAGAAGTGAAAAAAACGATTCGCAAGGTTAATGCTCTGGAAAAGATAGTGATTCCTCAGAACAAGGAAACCATCGCTTGGATGCGAGGACGCATCGAGGAGCAGGAACGTGAGAATTTCATTCTGCTCAAGGTTGTGAAAGATCGGATGGAACAGGCCAAGTCTCAGGTGCAGGCTTTGACCTCTTCATCCGATAATGATACGATGGATAAGGGAGGCTTGCATGGGAGTTCCATTTAAGCAGATTGTCGTGTATCTGGATGGCTCGGAAAGTTCAATGACCGCCATCATGTATGGGATCAAGCTGGCAAAGGAACATGATGCGAAGCTGACAGCTGTGTACGTAATCAATACAAGGGCGCTGAGCGAACTGGTCAAGGCCGGTATTTTTGTCGCCATTGAACGGGACGAATACCAGAAAGACCTCCAGCAGGATGCCGACCGCTATCTCAGGCATGCTGCGCGGCTTGCATCCCAGAAAATGGTAGCTATTGAAACGGTCAAGCTTGAAGGCGCGGTGCACATGGTAATGAAGGATCTGTTGAAAGCACAGAAAGCTGATTTACTTGTACTCGGAGGAATTACTGATATTCGATCCCGCCGTGAAGAGCTTGCCAGCGAGACTGATAGGATGATGCGTACATCCCCCTGCCCGGTGTTGGTGGTTCGGGATGATGACGATATCTGGCTAGAGTTTGAAGCGTAAGGAGCTCTGCATGAATGTACTGGATGTATTGGACAAGAACCTGGTCAAAGTGCCGCTTATGCACACCGACAAGCGTGGCATCATCAATGAGCTTGTTGAAGTGGTAGCAAAAGCCAAGGGGTATTCAACACAGCAGTTCGAACAAATTTTGGATGCTGTCCTCAACCGAGAGAGTCTGGGATCGACGGGTATCGGCAATGGGATTGCCATTCCTCACGCCAAGACCGATGTCGTAGAGCAGGTTGCCATGGTGGTGGGTATCAGCCGGTTTCCGGTAGATTTCGACTCCCCCGACGGTCAGAAAAGTAGAATTTTCTTTTTGGTTCTGGCTCCCTCCAAGCAAGCCTCAGCCCATGTCGAATTGCTTGCATCCATTGCACGAACCTGCACCAGCCAGGTATTCAGACGAATGCTGGAGCAAGCCAGGGATAATGAAGAGGTGGTGCGTCTTTTCATGGAATAAGGGTTGATGGGAATTTTATTGAAACAGGCACTGCTTTCCCCGAGGTGGTGCCATTGCTTTGTTCTGGACATTTTCCTGTTTCCATCCTATGGTTTGAACATTACAAATCCATCGAGGTATGTGCTCTGTGAGCGATATCATTGCCTTTACCGAACAGGAAATCAGCTTGCTCTCCGATTGTCGTGAGTTGCTTTATGTGCATGAGCCGAATCTTGCCTCACTTTTGGATTCCAGGGTGGAGGATTTGGAGATGCTTGCCGGCATTGTCGGTCGATCTGCTTCGCTGATCATCGATCTAGGATTTTCTCCTTTGGCACGCAGCGTGGATACCCTTGCCGCCAAGTTGAGTAATCAGGGCATCGAGGAAGTGGTCAATCTTCCTGCGAAAGCTTCCCTTGGGAGGTCTTACACCATATCCAAACTGCATCTCTATGGATTTCTTCGAAAAATCGCACAGATGCAGGAGTATCTGTCAGTTCATCGTGAGAGGATTCTCGTTTGTTATCACGCCATCCTGTTCTCGTTGATGGCCGAGGACCTGTACATATCGATCATATCGGACAGCCTGGGCAACGAAGAGTGGGCCCGAAGGGCGACCAAGGATCTGGTTCTGATGTGGGAGCAGCGCAGTAACGCACAAGCTGATTCCTTCGCTCCGTTGATGCAACAGCTTTGGGAGGTCAGACACACCCTGGTTCCGGTTCTCGGCACACTGCTGGGGACCGTGGAATTACTGCAGCTTTCGTTCCGCCTACCCCCGATGTGGCATGATTTTCTCCACGATCGCGGAAAAGACGAAGAGGTGGTCTACGCTTTGGATGAGTTTTTATTCTCTCTCAGTTACGAACAATTGAATAACCTGCAGGAGATTATGCAAGAACAACTGCTGAACGCGGTCAGCAGGGAGGAGGCCCACCGGCTTCTTGGGCTTCGGCCTAACCAATTGCTGGAAGGCCCTGATGAGGAGGACCTCCCGGCAATACGGTTGTATCGATCATTTCTCAGGCGCAACGCGCTGGCCAGACTCCGGCGGGACTCAGCACGTCCGGGTCCCCGCCGAACACTTGAGCAGCTGCTCTTGCTCTACCTCTGGTCGAAAGACACTCAGTTCTGAGCTGCCAGCAGGTAGATCTCCCTGATCTGCTCCTTGCCGAGCACCATCACATCACCAAGGGTTCTCTTTCCCCAGAACGTGGCTTTCTCGGTCATTTCCTCGATTTGGGCGGCAGTTGGGTGAATACCAAGCTCTGCAAAGTTTGTCGGCATGTCGATGCTTCTGAAAAAGAGGCGCATGGCCTCGATGGTGGCTTGGGCATCCTTGTCGGCATTCCCGCTTCCGGATAATCCCAATACCTTCCGGCCGAACCGTGCAAACCGCTGCTGATTCTGCTGGTAGACATAGTTTGCCCACGAAATCCAGATCGCCGAGAGGCCGGCACCATGGGCGACATCAAACATGCCTCCCATTTCATGCTCCAGCTGATGCGGAGCCCAGTCTCCCCTATGGCTGTGGCCGCAACCCATCAAGCCGTTGTGCGAGAGGCTGCTGGCCCACATCAAAGTGGCCCTGGCATCGTAGTCGTTGCCATCCTGTTTCAGCGTTTTTGCGGCTTCCATGACTGAGCGCAGAAGTGCTTCGGCCATCTGATCGGTAAGGTCCATGGTCGAGCCCTTGATGAAATAACGCTCGATGGTGTGCATCATTATGTCGACCGCCCCGCTCATGGTCTGATAATAGGGCAGGGTATAGGTCAATTCTGGATTCATGATGGCAAATTTACAGCGGGACGAATCATGGTTTGCACCTCGTTTGAGATTTCCATTCTCATTGGTGATGACCGAGGAGTTGCTCATCTCGCTGCCGGCGGCGGCGATGGTCAATACCGCCCCTACAGGGTAGCATCCTTGGATTTGGCGTGTCTGGTCGTAAAAATCCCATACTTCGCCGCCGTGATACAGACCGTAGCCTATTGCCTTTGCTGAATCTATTACAGACCCACCTCCAACAGCCAACAGGAAATCGACTCCTTCCTTTTTGCAAAGCTCGATACCCTCATGGACTTTGCTCAACCTGGGGTTGGGGACAACACCGCCGAGGGTGACATACTCGACTCCCTGTTTTGCAAGGGATGCAGTGACTCTATCAAGTAAACCGGATTTTTTGGCACTCTCCGATCCATAGTGGACCAAAACCTTTTTGCAGCCCTCTTTTGCGACCAGGGAACCTACTTCCGATTCTGTATTCTTTCCGAAAATGACTTTTGTGGGGGTATAGTACGTAAAATCCGCTATCATGCAATCCTCCGTTAGTATCCGATGCTCTCACCGACGATGAGTACTTTCATTCTTCCCTGTATCTGCTGATGGGAAAAGACAACATAGTTGGAGCAGATGGTATGCTCGCATGCTCCGGCTCCGAGTGCCATCAGATGCTTGTCATCACAGCCGGCATTGATGCACTTACCGCTTTCGGTGCAGTAGGCGCCGGTAGAGAGGCGCTTGGCATTGGCCGGAGCGGCGATGTTTTTCACCCTCAGTATGGCGCTGATAATATCGGGGACGATTTTATCCCAGGAGACAACCAAAATCACCTGCTTCGGCCCATAGAGCATTGCAGAGACCCGGTTCGATCTGCCATCGACGCAATAAACCTCCCCGTGCTCTGTAAGCGCATTGGCGCTGCTGAGGTAGGTATCGGCAGAGAAGCTTTTCAAAAAGACTTCGTCCAGTTCCTCTTTTGAGATCCCTTTTTTGTACCTGTCATAGAAGACATACGAGCCGTTTCTCAGATACTCGAGCACTCCGGTCTCGTCGAGGGTCACCGAACCGCCTACCGCTACACTTTCTCCCTCTTTCATCAGTGAGGCTATGGTGGGAACCACCTCCGCAATAGAGGAAATGAAGCGGGCTTCGATGTTGTTCTTTGCAAGTGATTTGATGGTTCGTTCCACCTGCAGATGTTTTATGGCTTTTTTGTGTGCGTCCATTGCCTGTCTCCCTTTTGCTTAGGATACCCAATCCATTGGCTCTACGCAAGCTCACTCGGATTTGGAAAATAAGTTGCATCGAACGTCCATCAATCGTATCTTTGATGGTAGGAGTCAACACATGCATATAACTTTCTTCGGAGCAGCACAGATGGTGACCGGCAGTTGTACCATGGTACAGGTCAATGGTAAGTACCTCTTGGTGGATTGCGGCCTCCCCCAGGGCAACGACGAGCGTGAGGTGGGCTTGGATTTACCCTTCCGTGCAGATGCCATCGACTATGTATTTCTCACTCATGCCCATATCGACCACACCGGACGGATTCCCCTTTTGGTAAAGGAAGGGTTCAGAGGAAAGATTTTTGCCACCTCTGCGACAGCCCAATTATGTGAGATCATGTTGGCCGACAGCGGCCATATCCAAGAGATGGAGGCCGAGTGGAAGAGTCGAAAGGCTGTTCGGGCGGGGAAAACGGGAGTTGAACCGTTGTATACGGTCAAGGACGCACAAAAAGCACTGCAGTTTTTTGAAAGTTGCGTCTATGATGAGATCTGCGATATCGACGAGGGCATAAAGGTCCGCTTCAACGATGCCGGGCATCTGCTGGGGTCGTCTTCCATCGAGTTGTGGCTGAAAGAGGGGAAGGAACGGCGCAAACTGGTTTTCTCAGGTGATATCGGTAATTTCGATCAACCCTTGATCAAGGATCCCGACTATATCGATGAGGCGGATTTCGTCATCATGGAGTCCACATACGGGAACAGGGTTCACAAGAAGCCTGAAAATGCCGTAGGAAACAATGTTCCCACCCATGTTAGGGCGCAGGAACTTGCTGATATCATCGAACGGACATTCAAGCGGGGCGGCAACGTCATTATTCCCTCTTTTGCGGTAGGAAGGACCCAGGAAATCCTCTACCTGCTGAGGGTTGTCATCGAGCATAAGCTTTGCCCCACCTTCTCTGAGATTCCAGTATTTGTGGACAGTCCTCTTTCGGTTAAGGCGACGCATGTATTCGCTGGAAATCTATTCGGGTATATGGACGAGGAAACCATGGAGTTGGTGAATAAGGGGATCAACCCGATTTTGTTTCCCTCCTTGGTAACCATCACCGATGTGGCTGATTCCATAGCCTTGAATAAGCGAAAGGAGAGCTGCGTCATCATCAGTTCCAGTGGTATGTGTGAAGCAGGAAGGATCAAGCACCATCTCAAGCATAATCTCTATCGCAGCGAGTGCTCCGTCCTGTTCAGCGGCTATCAGGCGGGAGGTACCCTCGGCCGGTCGATTCTCGACGGGGCCAGGCACGTTACTATTTTTGGTGAGCAGATTGATGTGCGCTGTGAGGTGTGCGAACTTCACGGCATCAGCGGTCATGCCGACCAAGAAGGGCTGGTCAAGTGGCTTACCTCCTTCAAGAAGGAACCGAGAATGGCATTCATCGTCCATGGCGATAAGGAAGTGGCCCCATGGTTTGCTTCGTTTGTGCATCGGACCTTGAACATCAAGGCGTATGCCCCGACGGCGATGCAACGCTTTGATCTGTTGGATGAGGCTGCCTTGCCGGTTTCCGCAGTGGTTGATGACAAGGTCGTTCCTTATATCAGGGAGCTGCATGAGGCATTGGAGGAGTTGAAGAAACAAGAGGTGACCCTGCGGTCGGTGGTCCAGCGGATGCAGGATTCGGGAAGTGAACCTCACCTCGATGAAAAACGAGCAGTCCGACTCACGAACGCCATCAATCGTCTTGCCAGCGATTTGGAGTATCTGAAAATCAAGTGGGCATCCGATGCGGATTAAGTGAGCATTTTGCCGAACAGGGAGCCCCAGTTCTGCTGTTCGAGGATCTCAAAGCCCATCCTCTCATAGAAACCGTAGGCACGGGTGTTTCTGCCGTCCACTCCCAAATGGACGCCTGAAGCACCCTTTTTCTTGATGGCTTCAAAAAAAGTGAGCATAAGGCTCTTTCCAATTCCTTTGCCTTGCAGGTGTTCAAGGATATCGATGTGCAGGTGGGCCGGATAGCCCAGGTTTTGCCATATCCCTTCACCGGGGCCTTTGAGCAGTGTCTTGATCACCGATTGCTCGGCTTCACTTTGAAACTCTTTCACCTGGCTGTATTGTTCTTGAAGAACTGGAAGCCATGTCTGGTACATCCATGTATTGAAAGCCCGGGTATCGCTGGTTCCTACAATATACCCTGAGACACGACTGTTTTCGTCAAGTGCAATGAAACATACATCCGGTTCAAAAAACAGGTATGGGGCGGCATAGTAGTGGCCGACGCACCACCTATCATTGAAATACGGTGTTCCGTCCAAACCTGCGAATGCTGTTTGCAAGGCAATGGAATAAATATAGGGTAGGTCCTGCGGCAGGGCTTGTCGAATGTATTGCATAGATTGTCTTTCCTCTTTTATTACCACAATATCGCTGATTCCTAAAATTCTCAATCCTATGATATAATGTATTTATTTTATTGTATAGAATCATTTTAATAAACATTCTACAATTTTCTGAAAAAAGTGCTGGACAAAAAGGGAGTTAGGGTGTAATATCCCATCTCGTTCGGCAACGAGAACAGAATCACTCAAATACGACGGGTACCGCAAGGCACTTGACGGAATATGAAAGTATCGAGTACTCTGAAAGAACGCCCGCTTTGAAAAAAGAGGGAGATTAAAAAGGCCTGCAAGGCCTCGATAATCGGTTTATTGACAAGCTAAGCGTAGGGAAGAATAAAGAGATTGGAATAGTGGAAGACCACCGAGATGGGCTTCCCAGTCAATTACCTAAGAAAATGATGAACAGTAGTGAAAAGCTACGTTCGTTTGCGAGGAATGACAGGGCGAACTATTGAAGAAGTAGAGCCCGCACCTTCGGGTGCGGGATTCCTATGACGGAGAGTTTGATCCTGGCTCAGAACGAACGCTGGCGGCGCGTTTTAAGCATGCAAGTCGAGCGGCAAGGGCCTTCGGGCCCCTAGAGCGGCGGACGGGTGAGTAACACGTGGACAATCTGCCCCCCGGCCCGGGATAGCCCAGGGAAACCTGGATTAATACCGGATGAGACGGGACCCGCGATGGCGGGATCCGGGAAAGGCGCTGCGGCGCCGCCGGGGGATGAGTCTGCGTCCCATTAGCTAGACGGCGGGGTAACGGCCCACCGTGGCGACGATGGGTAGCCGGCCTGAGAGGGTGGACGGCCACATTGGAACTGAGACACGGTCCAGACTCCTACGGGAGGCAGCAGCTAAGAATCTTCCGCAATGGGCGAAAGCCTGACGGAGCGACGCCGCGTGAACGAAGAAGGCCGTGAGGTTGTAAAGTTCTTTTCGGGAGGGGGAACAACCGTGGCAGGGAATGGCCGCGGGATGACGTGAATCCCGGAATAAGCCCCGGCTAACTACGTGCCAGCAGCCGCGGTAACACGTAGGGGGCGAGCGTTGTTCGGAATCATTGGGCGTAAAGGGCGTGCAGGCGGTCCTGCAAGTCCGGCGTGAAAGACCCCGGCCCAACCGGGGGGACGCGCTGGAAACTGCAGGGCTTGAGTACAGGAGGGGATGCCGGAATTCCAGGTGTAGGGGTGAAATCTGTAGATATCTGGAAGAACACCAATGGCGAAGGCAGGCATCTGGCCATGTACTGACGCTGAGACGCGAAGGTGCGGGGAGCAAACAGGTTTAGATACCCTGGTAGTCCGCACAGTAAACGATGTGCACCAGGTGGCGGGGGGTCGACCCCCGGTACCGTAGCTAACGCATTAAGTGCACCGCCTGGGGAGTATGCTCGCAAGGGTGAAACTCAAAGGAATTGACGGGGGCCCGCACAAGCGGTGGAGCATGTGGTTTAATTCGATGGTACGCGAGGAACCTTACCAGGGCTTGACATACGCCGGAAGCGCATCGAAAGGTGCGTGCCGCTTGCGGCCGGCGTACAGGTGCTGCATGGCTGTCGTCAGCTCGTGCTGTGAAGTGTTGGGTTAAGTCCCGCAACGAGCGCAACCCCTGCTGCCTGTTGCCACCACGTGAAGGTGGGGACTCAGGCGGAACTGCCGGTGACAAACCGGAGGAAGGTGGGGACGACGTCAAGTCATCATGGCCCTTATGTCCTGGGCTACACACGTGCTACAATGGCCGGTACAGAGCGCAGCGAGGCCGCGAGGCGGAGCGAATCGCTTAAAGCCGGTCCCAGTACGGATTGGAGTCTGCAACCCGACTCCATGAAGTTGGAATCGCTAGTAATCGCGCATCAGCATGGCGCGGTGAATACGTTCCCGGGCCTTGTACACACCGCCCGTCACACCATCCGAGTCGGGGGTACCCGAAGTCGCCAGCCCAACCCGCAAGGGGGGGCGGTTCCGAAGGTACGTCCGGTGAGGGGGGTGAAGTCGTAACAAGGTAGCCGTACCGGAAGGTGCGGCTGGATCACCTCCTTTCTGAGAAGAAAGGCTGGATGCGGCCCTCACAGCCGCGTCCGTCAACGGTCGTCGACCAGCAGGTGCAAGTCCTGCAACAAATCGCCCTTCAGCTTCCAATCAACTCTTCTCTTCTCTGATATTTCTGTTAACCGGGACTGTAGCTCAGGTGGTTAGAGCGCGTGCCTGATAAGCACGAGGTCATAAGTTCAAGTCTTATCAGTCCCATTTTCAGTTGCGTTGGCAACTTGTTTTTTTACAGAGCATTTGCGAATAGAGCAAGTCAACATAGCGCAGGGATTGGAAGAATGATATGGTCAAGTGAATAAGGGTCCACGGAGGATGCCTAGGAGCTGCCAGGCGAAGAAGGACGCGATAAGCTGCGATAAGCCGCGGGAAGGGGCCAATACCCGAAGATCCGCGGATTTCCGAATGGGGTAACCCGTATGTCTGGATGACATGCACATGCACGCGAATAAAATACCGTGCATGGGAGATACGCTGGGGAGTGAACCATCTAAGTACCAGCGGGAGTAGAAATCAAACGAGATTCCCCCAGTAGCGGCGAGCGAACGGGGAGGAGCCCAAACCGCGTGCCCTCGGGTGCGCGGGGTTGTAGGGATGCGGCGGGGGTTGCCCCGTGCAGTGAGAAACCGCAAGCGTAGCGGAACGGACCTGGGAAGGCCGGCCAGAGCGGGTGAAAGCCCCGTACGCGAAACGCTTGCGGCTGCATGGCCGCGTTACCTGAGTACGGCGGGACACGAGAAATCCTGCCGGAATCCGGGGGGACCACCCTCCAAGGCTAAATACTCGGCAGCTACCGATAGCGCATAGTACCGTGAGGGAAAGGTGAAAAGGACCCCGGGAGGGGAGTGAAAGAGAACCTGAAACCGTGGACCTGCAAGCGGTCAGAGCCCGAGAGGGTGATGGCGTGCCTTTTGTAGAATGAGCCTGCGAGTTACCGTATGCGGCGAGGTTAAGGGATGGGAGTCCCGGAGCCGCAGGGAAACCGAGTCTGAACAGGGCGTTCAGTCGCGTGCGGTAGACCCGAAGCCAAGTGATCTAGCCATGGCCAGGCTGAAGCAGGAGTGAAATCCTGTGGAGGGCCGAACCTAAATCCGCTGAAAAGGGTTGGGATGAGCTGTGGCTCGGAGCGAAAGACTAAACAAACTTGGAGATAGCTGGTACTCTCCGAAATAGCTTTAGGGCTAGCGTCGCATGGACTGTCGCGGAGGTAGAGCACTGGATAGGTGAGGGCCCGTCACTGGGTACCGAGCTTAACCAAACTCCGAATACCGCGATACAATGTGCGGCAGTCAGACGGCGACTGATAAGGGCCGTCGTCGAGAGGGAAACAGCCCGGACCGCCGGCTAAGGTCCCCAAGGCGTGCTGAGTGGGAAAGGAAGTATGATTGCACAGACAGCCAGGAGGTTGGCTCAGAAGCAGCCACCCCTTCAAAGAGTGCGTAACAGCTCACTGGTCGAGTAGTCATGCGCCGATAATGTAACGGGGCTAAGCACGCCACCGAAGCCGCGGGACAGCAGTGATGCTGTCGGTAGGAGAGCATTCCGTGTACGGAAGAAGCGGGGGCGCAAGCCCCCGTGGACGGGACGGAAGAGAGAATGCAGGCATGAGTAACGAAAAGACGGGTGAGATCCCCGTCCGCCGAAAGCCTAAGGTTTCCAGGGTAAAGTCAATCTACCCAAGGGTCAGTCGGCCCCTAAGGCGAGGGCGAGAGCCGTAGCCGATGGGAAGCGGGTCAACATTCCCGCACCTCCCAGGGTTCCGATGGGATGACGCATAGGGCGAAACGCAGCCGGGCGACGGTAGTCCCGGCCGAAACGGCGAGCCGACGAGGCCCCCAGGCAAATCCGGGGGCCGAGGCGAGCCGCGAGCGAGCCGCACCACGGTGCGGTGAAGTGCGCGTAGTCGTCGTGCCGAGAAATAATCCCTAAGGAACGGCCCTGGGGGACCGTACTACAAACCGACACAGGTGGGCGAGCTGAGAATGCACAGGCGCACGGAAGAATTCGCGTTAAGGAACTCGGCAAAATGCATACGTAACTTCGGGATAAGTATGGCCCCCGCGAGGGGGTTGCAGAGAAACGGCCCATGCGACTGTTTACCAAAAACACAGGTCCATGCGAACCGGCAACGGGAAGTATATGGACTGACACCTGCCCGGTGCTGGAAGGTCAAGAGGAGTTGTCAGAGCGATCGAAGCAGCGAATCCAAGCCCCAGTAAACGGCGGCCGTAACTATAACGGTCCTAAGGTAGCGAAATTCCTTGTCGGGTAAGTTCCGACCCGCACGAATGGTGTAACGATATGGGCGCTGTCTCAACGCGAAATCCGGTGAAATTGAAGTCCAGGTGAAGATGCCTGGTACCCGTGGTTAGACGGAAAGACCCCGTGAACCTTTACTTCAACTTGGCATGGAGACTTGGGCAGGGATGTGTAGGATAGGTGGGAGGCCGCGAGGCGTGGGCGTCAGCCTGCGAGGAGCCGTCGGTGAAATACCACCCTTGCCTGTCCAATTTTCTAACCGCGGCCGTCATCCGGTCGCGGGACAGTGCCAGGCGGGAAGTTTGACTGGGGCGGTCGCCTCCTAAAGAGTAACGGAGGCGCGCGAAGGTCACCTTAGGATGGTTGGGAATCATCCGGCAAGTGTAAAGGCACAAGGTGGCTTGACTGCGAGGCAAACAAGCCGAGCAGGTACGAAAGTAGGTCTTAGTGATCTGGCGGTAGCGAGTGGAAGCGCCGTCACTTAACGGATAAAAGGTACTCCGGGGATAACAGGCTGATCTTGCCCAAGAGTTCATATCGACGGCAAGGTTTGGCACCTCGATGTCGGCTCATCGCATCCTGGGGCTGGAGCAGGTCCCAAGGGTTTGGCTGTTCGCCAATTAAAGCGGTACGCGAGCTGGGTTCAGAACGTCGTGAGACAGTTCGGTCCCTATCTGCCATGGGCGTTGGATGTTTGAGGGGTTCTGCTTTTAGTACGAGAGGACCGAAGTGGACGAACCTCTGGTGTACCGGTTGTCGTGCCAACGGCAGCTGCCGGGTAGCTACGTTCGGAAGGGATAACCGCTGAAAGCATCTAAGCGGGAAGCCCTCCCCAAGATGAGACATCCCACCCGCACAAGCGGGCGTAAGGAAACAGGGAGACTACCTGTTCGATAGGCCGGGGGTGCAAGCGCGGCAACGCGTTCAGCCCACCGGTACTAATCATCCGAGAGGCTTGACCATATCATCCTTCCAGTCCCAGGGCTGCCAAGGCCGGTCGTACGGATCCATCCGTGCTCCCAGGCGTTGGCCGGCCCGGTGGCCACAGCAGGGTGGACACACCCGTTCCCATCCCGAACACGGAAGTTAAGCACCCTCACGCCGATGGTACTACGGTTAGCCGTGGGAGAGTAGGTAGCCGCCGGGCCTTCTTTTTTCTCCTCTGCAACCCTCCCTTTGTGGAGGGCCTTTTTATTTTCCCAACCATCGTCCCTTGACTGTGATACACTACTTGGGGAGGCAGAAAGTGTTGTTGTTCTTTGTAGTTCTGATTGTGTTGGTTGGTTCCTTTCTCCAAGCAAATATTGGATTTGGCTTTCCCATTATAGCCATGATCTTCTTCCCTTCTCTCTTTCCCTTTTCCACAGCGGTAACATTGAACCAGGTCATAGCCATAGCAAGCACCCTCTTTGTATCAATACGGTATCGTGCGCACATCAGGTGGTGTATCCTCCTGCCTCTTCTCGTTTCATCAATACTCGTAGCCCAGCTGGTGATTCTCTTCAGCCTGAGCATCGATGCCTCCTCGCTGACGATAGTCCTCGGACTCTTTTTGGTCTTGCTTTCCCTGTATTTTGCCCGTTTCAGTGAACGCATCCGTATTCGGGCGACAATGACCAACGGATTTCTCATGGGTCTTTTCGCTGGTATAGGAAATGGCTTCTTCGGTATCGGAGGACCACCGGTTGCACTCTACCTATTTGCATCCGTTCCGGATAAGAAATCCTATCTGGCAACTATTCAGGCGTATTTCCTCTTTTGCAATATCCACAGCATCCTGGTTCGCAGCCTTCATGGATCTTTGCAGGTTTCCCACATCCCCATCATACTCGTAGGTTGGGTATCCATCGCAATCGGAACATATACCGGACTCAAACTCTTCAGTAAAGTTCCAGAATATGTATTGAAACGAATCGTTTACTTATTTGTAGGCTTAAGCGGTCTCTGGATTGCATTACAGCAACTGTTGTAGGTCTTGATGCATCCTGCGAACATTGGTACACTACCATCATCCAAGGAGCTTGTAAGCGCATGAAGAACTGACGAACACCCATCAACGCAACAAACCGAATCACAATCGATTGTATGCGTCACCGCGTGTTCTCAGTGTAGTATCATCATTGCGTGTGACGCCTCAGACAGGAGGCCGTATGAGTATCCAAACCTTGGAGTTCCAATATATTACATTTCATTATCCCCAGCAGAGCGTAGACCTGTTCTGTGACCTTTCTCTTTCTGTAGGTCCTGGATGGACTGCAGTCATCGGAGCCAATGGAGGAGGAAAAAGTACGCTCCTCAAGCTTGCATGCAACCGCCTGGAGCCTTTGGCGGGGTCTGTGCTGCATCCCGGCCTCTGCCTCTACGTACCACAGCGGACCGATGAGATACCTCCCTCATATGACGAATTTGCATACTCCTACGATGCGTTGTCCTGCAAGCTGCATGGACAGCTGGGCCTTCATCGTGACTTCCTGAATCGATGGGACCAGCTTAGCCACGGCGAACGCAAGCGTGCGCAAATCGCTTGGGCACTGTATGAGAAGAGCGACCTTTTATGCATCGATGAGCCGACCAACCACCTTGACCGCGACGCCATGCACGTAATCGTCAAGGCATTACAGAATTATCGTGGAATAGGGTTGCTGGTAAGTCATGATCGTGAAGTCTTGGATGCTCTCTGCACAAGTACCGTCCACGTACAGTCACCGTTTGTAAGTAAGCTTTCCTGTCCCCCAAGTCAGGCCATGGAGGAGATGCGAAAGCAAAGGATTGCAGCAGAGACAGCCTATGTGGAACAAGGCAAACAGCTGAAGAGGCTGATGAAGGAGAAACAGCGTCGCAGCGCTATTGCCGGTGTTCAGGATAGTCGCAACACCAAAAGACATATCAATCCAAAGGATCATGATGCAAAAGCCAGAATTGATGGATTTCGGGTCAGCGGGGGAGACAAGGTAGCCGGGCAGCTATCTCGACAATTGGACAGCAGGGTCTCAAGTGAGCTTGCGACTACCCAGTCGTTGCACAAAACGCTTGGTGAGAAACGAGCATTGGACCTATCCAAGTCAAGTGGGGGCATCACGCTGCAAGGAGTGAAACATGCTGCAAGGGTGCTACTCGATACTCAGCAAGCCGTACTTTCACTCGGCGGTGACCGCAAGCTCTTTCTTCCACCCTTGGCGCTCTCGCACACGGACAGGGTTGGCATCCGCGGGCCCAATGGGATTGGCAAGAGTACCTTGGTCCGCCATCTTTTACCCCTGTTTGCAGAAAAATCCATACGTTCATGGTATCTTGTGTTTTGTCAAGCAAAAATCCTTGGTCTAATCACCAGGGAATCCCGTGTCTAATCACGGGAAATTCCCGGGTTTTATCATCTGCACAGGAATCTATGCAGATATCCAGAAACTATGGCTTGTAATCAGGGACATCCTCATATTCATCCTCAATCACAAAGATCACGTTTGGATCCGTTTCCCCATGCAGCTGATGTGCAATTTTACCTTTCAGGTAGGCAAGCTTGTTGCCCAGGTAAGCCATCTCGTTCTCGATCTTGTCCAAGCCGTACAACAGTCGAAGCCTTCCTTCAGGGCTTTGGTACTGCATTACTATCTTTCTGGCCTGCTCATGCAGGTCCTGTTCCGAGTATTCATGCGGGCTGGGTTCTATCCCCAACCGGTCCAATATGATCTGCTCGAGCTCCTCGGTGAATTTTGTACCGTCGTATCGGTAACACGAACGCAATTCACGCAAGTATTGTTTGTCAACGACCATGTTCGTCACCCCCTTTCGACCGCTCGGATGCGGTCTTCCGCATCAATGCATGCTCCATCCGGTAGCTCTGCCCCTCGAACACAAGCAGGTGCCCATGGTGGATGAGCCTGTCGATCATTGCTGCAGCCATCTGCTGGTCGGTGAAGATGCCACCCCACTTGGAAAACTCGAGGTTCGTCGTAAGAATGAGGCTTTTGCTCTCGTAGCTGTCGCTGATGATGCGGAACAGGAGCTGGGACCCCTCCTTGTCCACCGGTACGTACCCCCACTCATCAAGAATGAGCAGATCCAGTCTGCGTATGTCCGACACCAAGCGTTCCAAGACTCCGTTCTTCCGTGCCTCGGCCAGTTTCAGCACCAGCTCGGTCACCGTATAGAACCGGGCTGCAAGGCCCATCTCGCAGGCCTTCATCCCCAGTGCTATGGCCATATGCGTTTTCCCGGTTCCCACCGGTCCATAGCAGACCAGGTTGGTCTTCCTGCCAATGAATTCGCAGCCTTCCAGTTCCACCCTGGTAATGGAAGGCGGCAGGCGCACATGAGAATAGTCGTAGCCTTCCATGCTCTTGGGCATGGGAAACCGGGCCCGGTTGAGCAGCCTGGAGCGTTTTGAGCGTTCCCGGCTCTCCACCTCCATTGACAGCACGTCATGCAGGAACTCTTCCTGCCTCGGCGTTGCCTGCTGGCACAACGCTACCAGTTGTTGGGAAAGGAACAGTTTCCGGCACATGTCCGATATCTCTTCCCTACGTTGGATGCGGATGGTTGAAGTCATCATCATGGCTGCACCCTCCGTTGTTCCAGAAGCTGGTCGTACAACGAAAGGTCGGGACCGGCGTCCAGGTCGGTTTGGTCCCCGAACTCCGCCATCCTCGCCGCAAACACCATTGCATCGCTGAACGGGGCGTTGCCGGGGTTCCTCAGCACCAGGTCGAACGCATCAAGTGCTCTTTCGAAGCTGTAGCGCTCGCTCAGCAGGTTCATCGTTCGCAGGGCATCCTTCAGCGATTCCCTGTCCAGCGCATCGAGATAATCGCGTACGGGGGAGGACACCATCTCCCTCACACCGCTGTTGGGCCACGCTCCCACATTTCTCATGAGTACGGCCATGGAGGTTCTTGGGTCGACGCTGTCGGACCGCTCCTTGCCGAATTTGCGGACGTGGCTCACCAGGATCTTGCGCTTCTCGTCATAGATGTCGACGGTGTGGGCCCGGATGCCCACCAGCACTTCGCTTCCCCGGTATTCGGGACGGGTTGAGTAATGGTGGTTGCCGTCAATCTCCACCTTCCCGTACCCGTCGGCCTTGGCGTACACATACCGACAGACATCAAAACGGTGTCGGGGCAGCGGCAGCAGTGCCTCGCGGTCCTGTTCGAAAAGCTCGCCTATGATTGTGTTCTTCTTGTAATGGGTATTTCCCTGAAAGCTCGTCGCCTGCTCCAGCAAGCCCTTGTTGTATTGCTGCAGGTCGTCGAACTCGGGCAGGGGAACGAACCGGTTCCTGCGGACCGTGCCGATTTTATTCTCGACGCACCCCTTTTCCCATCCACTACCCGGACTGCAGAATCGTATGGAGAAGCCGTAGTGAGCCCTGAATTGGGCGAAGAGCTTCGCTTCCCGTATCTCCTGCCCGATGCGACGACCTGCTCCGGTGGCATTGTCTATCACAACCAGGGGGAAGACTCCGCCGATGAACTCAAAGACGTCCTGAAAGCCCTGGCAGATGCATTCGCTGGTCTCTCCGTTGAACATCTGGGGAAAATCCGCATTTGAATTCGGAAACACGCAGACAAGATAATGCTTGCGCTGCTTGACGCCTCTTTCATAGCAGTCCGCCTCGCCGAAGTCCCCCTGGGCCTCACCCGGATGCCATACCAGCTCCTGGCAGGCCCTGTAACTCGAGCGTTGTGCACGTGTTTTCCTCACATACCGCGATACCGTTGGGTAGGAGCAACCGAATTCCGGATGCAGCTCCACCAACCTGTCATAGACGCGCTGGGCGGTATGGCGCTGTTTCGAATTCTCCTTTTCATCGTTGGAAAGCCATCCGTCTATCTGCGGCTTGTAGGGGTCCAGCTTGCTGGGCAACCCCTCCTTCTTTTGAGGCGGCTTCGGTGAGAAGTCTTCCATGCAGAGGTACTTCCTCGCCGTCTTCTCATCGACCGATACTTCCCTGGCAATCCTTGCCACTGAGTATCCCTCTTTCCTCAAATCTCTGATACAATTGATTTGGGACATGTTGAGCACTTCTCCTTTCTCCTTTAATGTATTTGTTTCTACATCAAAGGTTACTTTCCAAAGGGCAGCTTCTCAACTGTCCCTTTGAACAATCCCGGGAATTTCCCGTGATCAGACCAAGGAAGATGAAGTGATCTTTCTAGGGATTTTTAGTTTACGCTACACATATCTCGAGCAGGAGATGGATCTCGAACAAAGTCTTGCATCCTATCAGGCGTTTGAACTACTCGAGCCTCAGGTCAAAGGACGTATCGTCTCCACGGTGGTGCGCTTGGGCAGCAATGCCCAGCTCTTCCTTCTCTCTGCGTTACCGAGTCCGGGTGAATTGAGAAAACTCCTGATAGCCCAAGCTTTGGAGAGTAATCTCTCCTTGCTGGTGCTTGATGAGCCGACCAATCATCTCGATCTTCCCTCCCGTCTTGCCTTGGAGATAGAGTTGAGATCCTTTGCCGGAGCCTTGTTACTGGTAAGCCACGACCAAGACTTTCTCGAGCAAGTCTGTACGACGTGGTGGGATCTGTCCTATCGACCAGGGTCGCAAAATTCGGAGCTTCTCGTGCATTGACAGAGATTGCACTCTTTCTTATTATATAGATAGTCATCGATATGAGAGGGAGCTATGGTAATTGCAGAGTACGTACCGATATTGAAAGCGTTGGCCGATCCGAACAGGCTTGCCATCATTGAACACCTTACCCGGGGAGAGGCCTGCGTCTGTGAGCTGCTGGAGCTCTTTTCAGTCACCCAACCTACCTTGAGCCACCATATGAGGATTCTTTCAGAAGCCGGTCTGGTTTCTGGAAGAAGGGAAGGAAAGTGGATACACTACTCGATCAATGTGCAGCGTCTCCAATCGTTCAAGGACTTTATAGCTTCAATCCAAATTGTCCCTGAGGCGAAAAAGGGGTATGTATGTCAATGATATTCGATTTCCTTCAATATCAGGTGCTGGGTATGCGTTGGCTCAATGATGGGGTGGGAAGCCTGCTCGCCCTCTTCGGTATGGATGCTGAAAGCAGAGTAACCCTCAGCCTGCAATTTTTCATCTACGATGTAATTAAGATTCTGATACTGCTCTCCTTCTTGGTTTTTCTCATCAGTTACATTCAAAGCTATTTCCCTCCGGAACGTACCAAACGCATTCTCGGCCGTTTCACCGGATGGAAAGCCTATACGTTGTCTGCTTTGCTGGGAACGGTAACCCCGTTCTGTTCGTGTTCTTCCATTCCCTTGTTCATCGGCTTCACCGCTGCAGGGCTGCCTCTGGGGGTAACCTTCTCCTTTCTCATCTCCTCTCCCCTGGTGGACCTCGGATCGCTGCTTTTGCTTTCCAGCATATTTGGCTTTCCGACTGCAATCCTGTATGTAGCGGTAGGGTTGGTGTTGGCGGTGATAGGCGGCAGCCTGATCAATCGCTTTGGTCGGGAAGAGGACATTGAAGGATTCATCAGAAGCATCCAAATACAAGAGTCCGCTGAAACGACCATGACAAAACGAGAGCGTGTGGAGTATGCCAAGGGCCAGGTGAAGGCAACCGTACATAAGGTGTTCTGGTATATCATCATCGGCGTCGGCATCGGCGCTGTCATCCACAACTGGATTCCATCCTCGCTCATTCTTGCCGTCCTGGGCTCTTCCAATCCCTTCTCCGTCATTATCGCCGCGGTTGTCGGCATACCCATGTATGCAGATATTTTCGGCACACTCCCTATTGCCGAAGCCCTCTGGGCGAAGGGAGTGGGGCTGGGAACCATCCTGGCCTTCATGATGGGTGTTACAGTGCTCTCGCTACCCTCGCTCATCATGCTACGCAAGGCTGTGAAACCCCGGCTGCTCGCGCTCTTCTTCGGCATTGTTACAGTTGGTATCATTCTTATCGGATACGTATTCAATGGTATCGGACCATTCCTCTTCTAGGAAAAGGAGCAAATCATGGCACTCTTTGGATTCGGGAAAAAGAAAAAACCCGGGGATGAGCAATCCTCGGCGATCAAGATCCTTGGCTCAGGCTGTGCTGCCTGCAACGCATTGGAAGCAAACACGGTAAAAGCATTAACGCTGCTTGGCCAGGAGACAGCGGTGGAACATGTCACCGACTTCTCAAAAATTGCCGCTTATGGGGTGATGACCACTCCGGCCTTGGTGGTTGACGGAAAAGTGCTGGTTTCTGGTAGGGTAGCCGAAGTTGATCAGATTGTTGCACTTCTTAAGGAAGCAAGGAATCCATCATGAAGAAAATTTCGGTCGCATTCATCTGTGTACATAACTCCTCTAGGAGTCAGATGGCTGAAGCCTTGGCGAAAGCGAAGTACAGCCAGCTGTTCAATGCATATTCTGCAGGGACAGAAACCAAGCCGCGAATTAATCAAGATGCTGTAAGAATAATGAAAGAATTGTATAATATCGATATGGAAGCAACACAGAAGTCAAAGCTGTTGGATGAGATTCCACCCATCGATATTGTAGTTACCATGGGATGCAATGTGAACTGTCCCTATCTTCCCTGCAAAAGCCGGGAGGATTGGGGTTTGGATGACCCCAGCGGCAAGGATGATGCAACCTTTAAACACACAATCGGCATCATAGAGGAAAAGTTGGATGATTTGGCTAAAAGGATTCAACAAGGTTTAGGCTCCTGATACCTTGACAGGAATTGGTGTCTGTTCCAGCATGCAACCATTATGAAGTTGGATTCCCAAAAAGTGCTGGGGTATGCTCTGGTAGCACTCTCCGCATGTTGTTTTGCCCTTATGCCGATATTCGCCCGAGTCGCATACGATTCGGGTGTGGATACCACAACCCTGTTGCTGGGACGATTCCTCATCGGAGGTATTTTCCTCTCCTTGCTTGCATGGGCCAAACGCTCGCCGCTTCCTCCAAAGAGTTCATGGCCGATTTTGTTTTTGCTCGGGCTCGTTGGGTATACAGGGACTTCGTTTTGTTACTTCACTGCGCTCAATCATGCTTCGGCGTCCCTGGTTGCCCTCTTGCTGTACGCATATCCTGCTTTGGTGATTTTGCTCGGCTTTGCCATCAGCGGCGAGAAACTTTCGCGAAACAACCTTTTGGCCTTGCTTTGTGCGAGTGGCGGCTGCATGTTGGTAATAGGACTCTCAGGAAAAGGGGACTGGAGAGGTATTGCCCTGGCTCTCTGTGCAGCATGTGCATACTCTCTCTACATTATCATCAGCTCCCAGGTAGTGGGTACAAGGACTGCAATGGCAAGCAGTGCTTTCATCATACTCAGTGCATCGCTGTCATACTGTTGCATCGCCTTGTTCAAAGGGGTTTCGCTGCCGCAGACAACCTCCGGTGTTGCTGCAACGCTTGCAATCGCCTTCTTTTCAACCGTAGTGGCCTTCTGGTCGTTCTTTGCAGGACTGGGGATCATCGGGTCCGCCAAGGCTTCCTTGGTCTCGACACTCGAGCCGTTGGTCACCGTGCTGAGTGCGGTTCTCTTCTTGGGTGAGTCATTGACCATCTCGATTATTGCCGGTGGTTTTCTGATTGTTGCTGGTTTGGTGATCTCGGCTTTACCAAGCAGGCTGCACAAAAAAAATGAAGGTCTGTAGTCGCCTGTCCAACATGCTGTGAACTGATTTCCATGCCAAGTACAGCGATGCTGTATTCTTCCTTGCATAGTTTCCGACACTAGTGGACATTTCTGCCAAATAACGGTATTACATAGGGGTACCTATCACCGATACCTTTCGTATCGAACGTTCCAGGAGAGGATAATGAACTCATTGGCATCCCTGCTCAAGGTCAAACGGGATGATGTGCCCTTGATGTATACCATCTATTTCGCCTTCTTCACCAGTGGGATGATGAGTACCCTTATCGGAGCTCTGCTTCCCTTCATGAAAACCGAGTACAACATGAGTTATGTACTCAGCGGTGCAGTTATCTCAGCCCATCAAATCGGCAACTTTTGCGCCCTCCTCATCGCAGGGTATCTGCCATATCTGATCGGCCGAAAGCGAAGCACCATCACCCTGTCTTTGGGAATTGTCATCGGGTTCTTGTTGATGACCCTCACCTCCAATCCAGTCCTGCTGCTCATCGCTTTCGCCTTCACCGGCATCGGTCGTGGAACCATGAGCAATATCACCAATGTGGTGATGAGTGAAATCGCCGAGAACAAGACAGCCAGCCTGAATCTGTTGCACGCCTCCTTTGCCGTAGGAGCTTTCCTGGCTCCCTTCCTTGCAATCCTTTCCACTTCGGTTTTTGGAGTCTACTGGCGGATCAGTGCATGGGTTCTGGTGTTTTTTGAGTCGGCTGTATTGTTCTTTCTCGGAAGGTCCTCGCTTTCAGGCAAACCAAAGGCAAAGAATAAGGACGGCGGCACGGACTTTATGAAAAGCGGCCGGTTTTGGCTCAATACCTTCATTCTCTTCTTCTATCTCTGCGGGGAAGCCTCGGTGATCGGGTGGCTTGTCACCTATTTCACCGACACCGGTCGTCTCAGTCCGGCACTTGCCCAGACAACCAGTTCGGCCTTATGGATTTTCATTCTCATCGGCAGGCTTGTTTGTGCCTCGCTTTCGGTGAAAGTGAATAAAAACCTTCTTTTGGTGGTTTTGGGATTCCTCCAAATTGTCTTTTTTGTCATGATGATCAGCGTACAACATGTTGTACTGATTTATATAAGTCTGTTCGGGTTCGGGCTTGCAATGAGTGGGACGTATCCAACTACGCTATCCACCATGGATAGGAAATTCAACGCTTCCACCATAGCAACAGGAACCTGTATTGCCACTGCAACTGTAGGGGCAATCACCATGCCGATAATCGTCGGCTCGGTTGCACAAGCGGTAGGTATAGCCGGGGGACTGGCTACCATCAGCTTGAGCATCCTATGCATGTTCTCTCTTATCCTGGTCAAATATGTTCTCGCAAGAAAACACAACACAGAAAGAGGGGAGGCATAGGCTCAGGTAAGGAATTGCATGATTACTCAGAATACTAAGATTCGGAACATCGCCATCATTGCACACGTCGACCACGGCAAGACCACGTTGGTCGACGGGCTGTTCAGACAGAGCGGCTTGGTCAAGGATGGCGGACAGGACCGGATAATGGACAGCGGCGCCATTGAACGGGAACGCGGTATAACCATCAGCGCCAAGAATTGTGCCATCTCATGGAAGGGTGTGAAGATCAACATCATCGACACGCCCGGACACGCTGATTTCGGCGGCGAGGTGGAACGGGGGCTGTCGATGGTCGATGGCGTGGTATTGCTCGTTGATGCCGCCGAAGGCCCGCTTCCTCAGACACGTTTCGTGCTGGAGAAAGCGCTCAGGCTCAATCTCAAACCGATTATCGTCATCAACAAGGTCGACCGTCAGGATGCACGTGGTGAAGAGGTGCTCCAAGAGGTGTATGAACTGCTGCTGGAGCTCGCCAATGACGAGTCCATGCTTGAGGTGCCCATATTTTACGCCATAGGCAAGAGCGGCCGCTGCGGACTCTCCGCCGACACCATGGGCGAAAACCTGCATCCGCTGATGGATTGCATACTTTCCTATGTCCCTGCGCCGGTGTACGACGATGAGCAACCGTTTCAGATGCTTGTCAGTGATTTGTCATACAGCGACTATCTGGGCAGGCTCGCAGTTGGAAAAGTCGTGAACGGCAGTGCATCGATGTACGATAATCTTGTGTGTGTCCAGGAAAACAATGTGCATAAGGCCCTTCGCGTCACCAAGCTGCAGACATACAACGGACCCACCTTCTCTGAGACTACGCTGGTTCAGAGCGGTGACATCATCGTTCTCAGCGGGGTTGAGGATGTCCATATCGGTGATACCATCTGTACAGCAGAGTTCCCCAAGGCTTTGGATCGGATTCACATCGATGAACCCACCGTATCCATGCAGTTTTCCAAGAACATCAGTCCATTGTCCGGCAAGGATGGCACGCAAGTCACCTCGGCGAAAATTTGGGAGCGATTGCAGAAGGAAAGCCTGAGAAACGTCTCGATCAGGGTGGAGAAGAATGCCGATGACACATTCAGCGTAAAAGGGCGCGGCGAATTCCAGTTGGCCATCATCGTTGAGCAGATGCGGCGTGAAGGTTTCGAACTTTGTGTCGGGCGTCCCCGTACGATTTTCAAGACCGACGAGCAGGGCAGAAAAACCGAACCGGTAGAGTACTTGTATGTCGATTGTCCTGAAGAGAACAGCGGGACGGTCATGGACAAGCTCTCCAAGCGCAAAGCACAGATGCGCGATATCACCTATACCGGCAACGGAAGGGTAAGAATGAAGTTTGAGATTCCCGCCCGCGGTTTGATCGGTTATCACGACGAGTTTATGACCGATACCAGGGGTAATGGAATCCTCAATACGTATATGAAGGGCTATGAGCTCTACAAGGGCGATTTTCCCGATCGCCTCAGCGGCTCGTTGATCAGCGACCGAAGCGGAAACGCTGTCGCTTACGGGCTATGGCAGTTGGAGGACCGCGGTAGATGGTTCATCGTCCCCGGCGATCCCATATATGAAGGCCAGGTTGTAGGAGAGAGGAATCGTGACGGCGACTTGTTGCTCAATCCGACGCGTACCAAGAAGTTGACCAATATGCGGGCAAGCGGAAAGGACGATGCAGTGACCCTTACTCCGGTATCCAAGCCGACATTGGAACAAGCTATCCAGTTCATCAAGGATGACGAGCTTGTGGAGGTCACTCCCACGGCGATTCGAATGTGCAAGAAAATCCTTGACGGCCAGCAGCGCAAGGTATTCGAGAACCGGGGAGAAATTCCTCAGTATTTGCTTAATAAATAGGGAAGTGGGAGTATATGGAGAAGGGAGCCTGATGGCTCCCTTCTCCATTGCCGCTCAATCCTTGAGATAGAGGATCACCGGGGCATGGTCGCTGCCGGTGGTCTCTGTGTCGATGGTACTGTCGATGATACGGTCCTTGAGCTCCTCACTGACCAGCCAGTAATCGATGCGCCACCCTGCGTTGTTCTCTCGCGCCCTGAATCGATAGGACCACCATGAGTAGATTCCCTCACGATTTGGGTAGAGATAGCGGAAAGTGTCGATGAATCCGGCTTGCAGCAGACTGGAGAACTGGTTTCGCTCCTGGATGGAGTACCCGGCATTCTGTTCATTGGCCTTCGGGTTTTTCAAGTCGATGCTTTGATGGGCGACATTGAGATCCCCGCAAATGATTACAGGCTTTATCGAGGACAGTGAAGCGACGTAGGTGCGGAACGCCTCATCCCAATCCATGCGTGTCTCCAAGCGGGCCAGTTCTTCCTGGCTGTTGGGTGTATAGCAACAGACCACATAGAATTGATCAAATTCGGCAGTGACGGTTCTTCCTTCGCTGTCCAATGGATGCCCGATCCCGTGCTCGACGGATAATGGCTCCCGGCGGCAAAAGAGCGCAGTCCCGCTGTAGCCTTTTTTCTCTGCAAAACTCCAGTAGGTATGATACCCTTCAGCTGTCAGGGCGACTTGCTCCTGTTGTAGTTTGGTCTCCTGCAAACAGAAAATATCGGCATTGCTTTGCTGCAAATACTCCTCGAACCCTTTCTTCTGTATAGCCCTCAGACCGTTTACATTCCAACTGACGAGTTTCATGACTCCTCCTACATCAAAAAGACCTGCATTTCCTTGGCTTCAGCGATGACATCTTCCGGCCATACCGAGGCTTGTACTTCCCCGATGTGGGCTTTTTTCAGCAAATACATGCACAGCCGGCTTTGGCCGATGCCTCCACCGATTGTCTGGGGAAGCTCTCCTGCAAGCAGGCGCTTGTGCCAGTAAAGTTCAGCCCTCTGCTGTGCATTACGAATTTCCAGCTGTCTGAGCAGGGTCTCCTGATCGACTCTGATGCCCATCGAAGAGAGTTCCAGAGAGTCCTGGCGTATCGCATCCCAGACGATGATGTCACCGTTCAATCCGGTATGCTGGTCATCGGTTTTAGTGGACCAGTCATCGTAGTCGGGAGCTCTTCCCCCCTGACTTACACCGTCTGCCAAGGGAAGACCGATGCCGATCAAGAAAATCGCTCCGTATTGCTGAGCCAGAGCCTTTTCGCGCTGTTGCGGGGTGAGTTGGGGATACATCTGCTGGGCATCTTCTGTATGGATGAATGTTATCTGGTCAGGTAGCGTTGGAGGACAGGAAGCGAACATTTCACTGACCAAGAATTCGGTTCGTTTCATCGCCGAAAAAATCTTACGCACCACCTGTTTCAAGAATTCAAGATTACGGTCATGCTTGCCCATGACCAACTCCCAGTCCCACTGGTCGACATAAATCGAGTGGATGGCATCCAAATCATCGTCGGGACGGATTGCATTCATGTCGGTGTAGAGCCCGGTGCCATGCTTGAATCCCAAGTCCGCCAAGGCCATCCGTTTCCACTTCGCCAGCGATTGCACAATTTCCATCTCTCGGTTTTTGAGATTCCCGATCTGAAACCGCACCGGTCTTTCAATTCCGTTCAAATCGTCATTGATGCCCGATCCCCGGGGAACGAACAACGGGCTGGTGACTCTGCTGAGTTTCAAACCACCACTGAGTTCTCGTTCAAACGTATCCTTGATGTACTTAATCGCTTTCTCTGTCTGCTTCTGCTCCATGGCAGGGACGTATCCTTCTGGGAAAAACCTCGGCATACAAGACTCCTTATTCGTCGAAGCATACTGTATTTTCCTAAAGAGGAAAAGCACTGGAATGAAGCTGTTTGCTATGCTATCATCGATTTCCATGAACAATACATTTGCACTGGTCATGGTTGATATGGGCGGGGTGCTTGCCTTGCATACCGATAGCAGTATGGAAAAACGCCTGCTTCAGGACTTCGGCATCGAATCATACTCCAGCTTCTCGGAAATCGATCCAAGTTTGGTCGATGTATTGCAGGAGCATAGCAAGAACAATATCACCGAAGCACAAATGTGGGAGCAATTCACCCATAAAACCGGAATAGTTGTTCCCCCTTACAAAGGGTCGCTCTGGGCAAAATACTTTAAGCCCGATCTTGATGAGGCTATGCTTGGTCTGCTACGCGAATTAAAAGAGAAAGGATTCCGTATAGTCTGTGCAACCAATACAGAGCCGGCTCATTACGAGCATCACAAGGCTATGGACCACTATGCGGTTTTCGATACGGTCTATGCCTCGTGCGAGATGGGAAAGGCCAAACCGGAACCAGAGTTCTTCACCCATATTCTCGAAGCCGAGGCGGTGCTGCCCCGGCAGGTGTTGTTCATCGATGACTATGCGATCAACTGTGAAGCAGCCGCCGGACTTGGCATCCATGCATATCGGTATACCGATCCTGCTGATTTGCGTTGGGCTCTTTATGACTTAGGAATGATACAATAGTTATACAGTAATTATTTGAAAAAACAAGTATCTATACAAAATATATATAAAAACCAATTAGTTTGTACACCGAAAGAACTTTGTTCTACAAATTACATAAGCTTGTCTAGTGAGTACGTGCATGCTAGCATGCCTACGATCAATGATCATTACTCTTACATGTGAGAAGGATATACCATGCAGAAGATTGAATTCGATAAGGACTTTTTGTGGGGATGTGCTACTGCCAGTTATCAGGTGGAAGGAGCCATCGACGAAGATGGTAGGCAACCTTCCATTTGGGATACCTTCTGCAAGAAAGACGGTGCCATTTTGCATGGGGATGACGGCAGCATCGCCGCCGATCAGTACCATCGATACAAGGAAGATGTGCAGCTTATGAGCGAGCTCAATTTCCAGGCGTATCGGTTCTCCATCGCATGGCCGAGAGTCCTCCCCGAGGGTCGTGGTGAAGTCAACCAAAAAGGGTTGGCGTATTATATCAATCTCAGCAAGGAACTACACCTCAAGGGGATCAAGGTAGTGGCTACGCTGTATCACTGGGACCTCCCGCAGATTTTGCAGGATGAAGGAGGGTGGGCGGTTCGTTCCACCGCCTATGCTTTTGCCGATTATGCAAAGGTATGCTTTGAAGCATTGGGACCGTATGTCGACCAATGGATCACCCTCAACGAGCCGTTCTGTGCTGCCTATCTCGGGTATCTGTATGGTGAGCATGCCCCGGGCATCAAAAACCCGCAAAAGGCATTCCAAGCCGTCCACTATCTGAATTTGGCGCATGGTCTTGCGGTGAAAGAATATAAGAAGAGTGGTTTGAGGGTTCCCATCGGCACCACGCTCAATCCAAGTCTCCCAAGGCCTGCATCAAGAAAAGCAGAGGATGAAAAAGCGGCTCTGTATGCCAGATCGATTTTCACCGATGTATTTCTCTATCCCCTGGTAGGGAAGGGTTATCCAAAAGAAGTCACCGAGGACATGCATATCAGTTTCCCCATCCTGGATGGCGATATGGAAATCATTGCCCAACCCATCGATTTCATCGGTATCAACTACTATATGGAAAGGGCGGTCGTACTTGATGAGACAAAGCCCTTCCTGCACAGGGAAGTTCCCTCATGGCAGAGAGCCACCAATCAGGATTGGCCGATCGTCCCGTACGGGTTGTTGAGAATTCTCAAGTACTTCGATCAAGTGACAAACGGTCTTGCCTTGTACATCACAGAGAACGGCTGCGCCAATGATGACGTACTGCAGGATGGTAGGGTTCATGACCATTTCCGCTGTGATTATCTCAATGAACATCTTGCAGCCTGTAAGAAGGCAATTGACGAGGGAGTCAATCTTAAAGGCTATTTTGTTTGGTCGTTCATGGATAATTTTGAGTGGGCTTGGGGTTACAGCAGGAGATTCGGTATAGTCTACGTAGATTATGAGACACAAGAAAGATTCCCAAAAGACAGCGCATACATGATGCGGGATATCATATCAGGTTACTGTGAGTATTAAATAGAAATACTAAAAAACCTATAATAATTGTAAAACCCTGTAATATACAATAGCATTACAGGGTTATTTATACATTAAAAACATATTAAAAAAAATAAAAAAGATATTAAAAATAAATAGAAAAAGTAATAAATGATATTAATATAATATAAATAATAAATTAAATACAAATCACTTTAACGACGAAACAAAGTAGAAAAATTAGGAAATAAGTAGATACTATATAAATTATATATTGTAACCAAATAAGCAAAGTTTTGCCGCATCGTTGATATTATGGCAATAGCATGTATGATATGAATAGAAAAATTATATTAAAATATAATTAATTATATATTGGAACCAACTGAATAGTATGCTGTTCCAAATTGGAACAATATCATTACAATATATAGTAAGAGATTATTCAACAAATGTGTCAGTAATGCCTGGCTGCTTATCCTGGTATGATGATAGGCTTGGTTTGTGAGCCGATACGTATGCTTCATGGTAAGTCGGTGTATGCACTATAAGGAGCCTGGCTTCTGGTAATGGGAATCAAGTACATACGATTATTGTATAGGATTGCTCGGCATTATTGGGCTAGAACTTTAACGTACAGGACAAAGGATGAAAAGGACGACCTCATCTACCGCTCTACCAAGGATCAACTTGTATAACTGGGAATGAACCTTCTCGTCCAGGGAAATACGCAGCAATCATAATGTATTTCCTCTTGTTCAGGCATTAACGTAAACATGTTTCACAATATACAAAATATATTTATAAATGTATTAAATAAATACAAAAACAATATAATTATAGAATATAAAAGATATGTAATAAAATAATATTTGTATTGAATATTAGTGATAATATAGTATTTATATAGTATTATGCAGCTATAGTTACAAGATTCAGAATAATACTTGTACGATGAAATAAGTCGGTATATACTAGATGGTAAGGGTAATTCATGGCAAAGACAATATCTTTCCACCTTCAGAAAGGTGGTGTGGGAAAAACTACCATCTCTGGGACGTTAGCATGCCAATCCGCATTGGATGGGTATCGTACGTTGTTGGTTGATGTCGACCCACAAGGTAATGCTTCGTCATGGTTTCTCAATGCAGCTCCAACCTATGAGTTGGCGGATGTTGTCCAAGGCAAGTGCTTTATCCAGGATGCAATTGTCCCGATTCCACAAATACCAAATCTTTTTGTTCTTCCTACCTTCGGAATTGGAGGAACGCTCAAGCTCTACTCTGAAACCAAGTTGGCAGAGGAGCCATATGTTCTCCAGGATTTGATCAAGGAAGTATCTGACACATATGATCGAATCATTCTTGACCTATCTCCAGGTTTAGGTCGTTTGGAACGTGCTGCTCTCATATCCAGCGATGAGGTGATTACACCTATGACTCCTGAAGTCTTCAGTCTGGATGGTTTGGAGATTTTCATTGATGAACTGAATAAGTTGAGAAAAAACTTACGTTCACCAGTCAGACATACAAAGATTATCATCAACTCCTTTGACAATAGGATCAAACAACATAGAGATATATACACGGCCGCCTGTGAAGGGGTTTTCACCGTATATAAGATTCCTGTTGATCCATTGTTTCGTAAAGCACAAGAAGCAGGTTGTGCACCTCAACTGTTCAAGGTACGAGGCAAAGGATTGAAAGAGAGCACCATTGATTCGATTAAGACACTTAATAAAGAGATTTGGAGATAGGTATAGCACTGAAGAGAAACCCGGAAGCAGAGAACGAAGTAGTCCCAGAAAACAGCATCAGCGGACAAAAAGCAAAACAACTATTCTCGCAAGAAACGAGGACTCCGAAAAAGGAAAACAAGGTTCTTACTACGTTTTCCATTGAACCGTCCTTCAAGCGGGAGTTGGAAGAATTGTTTGCCAGCATGGGATTGGGGTGGGCTGCAGGTATACGGTTCTCTTTGAAAGAATTCTCTAAAAAACATGCGCAAGAGTAAATGTTTCATATTCTGATGCAATGAATACAAAAATTAGTTATATTCAATATATTTTGAATAGTTCATATTTATGCATTTAGAATAGTATTAATACAGTTAATTATAGAAAAAGTATCAATATTATATAAAAATAATTTGTATGAAACGTATAATACATACTATAAAAGTATTGTTGCTAAACGATAATACATAAAAAACGATACAATAAATACACAAGATGGAGATTTTATCCATGTCTAACAATTTTGAGGAATACGAATAGTAATAATATAAAAATTATATGTAATAAATATTGTAATACGATATTGTAATATTGGATATAACAATTATGATAGTCAAATAAAGACTATATTACATAAAAATCAATTAGAACATATCAATTAAATTATGAATTTGATATATGCTGATGGTTCTCATTGTATGAAATAACTTTTGTTCTCTACAAGAACCTGCGGTATACTGACAGACAGCGAGGTTGAGCATGGCAGAGAACTGGTGGCAGGATTGTGTTGTCTACCAAATCTATCCAAGGAGTTTTCAGGATAGCAACGGTGATGGAATAGGGGATATTCCAGGTATCATCCAGCGTTTGGATTACCTGCAGACACTATTGATTGATGCAATCTGGCTCAGTCCGATTTTTCTCTCTCCCATGGCTGATTTCGGCTACGACATTTCCGATTACTGCAGCATCGATCCAGTCTTTGGTACTATGGCTGATGTTGAGAGACTTATCTCGGAAGCACACAAGAGGAACATTCGTGTAATATTTGATATGGTTCTCAATCATACTTCCCTCGAGCATCCTTGGTTTGCTGAAAGCCGGTTGTCGCGACAGAGTGAGAAAGCTGATTTTTATATTTGGTCTGATACGATACCGAACAATTGGCATGCTGCTTTCGGGGGAAGAGCCTGGACGTATGATTCAACACGCAAGCAATATTACTTGCACTCATTTCTTCCTGATCAGCCCGACCTCAATTGGAGGAGTTCCAAGACGGTTGAAGCGATTTTTAATCAGCTTGCCTTTTGGTTGGACAAGGGAATCGATGGGTTTCGGCTGGATGTCATCAATTGCATAGTCAAGGATGAGGCATTGCGAAATAATCCAAAGATTATCGGTTCGCGTCCCCGTCCCTACGATATGCAACGCCATATATTCGATCGGAACAGGCCTGAATCACACCAAAAGTTGAAAATGTTGCGTAAACTCATTGATGGGTATGACCAACGTATGCTGGTCGGTGAAATCATGGTTGAGCTTCCAGGTGAGCCTGAACTTGCCGCTTCCTATCTGGGTAGGTTCCAGGATGAACTGCATCTATGTTTTGACTTCTCCCTGGCCTATACTCGGTTTTCTGCAGTGAAGTGGAAAAAGGTTGCAAAGCGTTGGTATGAAGCTGTGGGAAAACATAGGGTTCCGACATGGGTATTAAATAATCATGATATTCCAAGAATAGTAAGCCGATTGCACGGCAATGAAGAAAAAGCACGCTTAGCCGCTCTGTTCCTCTTGACCCAACGCGGTGCAATTTTCTTGTATTACGGAGAAGAGTTGGGCTTACCGAATTCCAAGATATCACGAGCTGCCATGCATGATCCGCTGGGCAAGAGGTATTGGCCGTTCCATCCAGGCAGGGACCCCGAGCGTGGTCCCATGGTATGGAGTACCGGAGAGGGGAATGGTTTTACCACCGGTGAGAGCTGGCTTGCAAGTGCGAAAGCGGCAAACCGGTATTCAGTGGAGAACCAAGAACTGGAACAGGATTCGATGCTTCATTTCTATCGCCGACTGCTTTCGTTGCGTAAGGAAGATGAAGTGTTGAGGAACGGGTTATGCACCTTTATCGATACCTCTTGCATGCATATTCTGGCCTATTGCCGGGAAATCGGATCCGACCAACGCTTGATTCTTTTGAACATGAGCAATAAGAACCAAATTTGCTCAGTACCGTTGGTGCAAACCAGTGCAATGCAATGTGAACTCATCTTCAGCACTGAAGCTCGGTCTGGACGGATGGATGATCTGCATGCAATACAAATCGGCCCCTTCCAGGGCCGAATCTATCGCTTGCTTGTCAAGGATTCCAATCTATAGCCTGAAGAGCAAATCGTCATAACTAGGGAACGGCCAATATGACTTGTCTGTATAGGTTTCCATGAGATCGAGGTGACTTCGAAGGGTTTGCATTTGGGCGACCACTTCATCGCGGTAGATCTGGGCCTGCTTGAGTACCTCATCCTTGTAGGATAATGCCTTGGCAATGCAGACATGCAGCAATTCTGTGCCTTCAATCGCTTGGTTCAAGGCATTCTGAACGATGGAAATTGTCTGTCTCTGAATTGCTACGTCAAAGCCCAACGATTCTTGCCTGGCAATTGCATCACAGAGGTTGCCGATGTAGCGGATAACCGATGGAATGACATGCTTTCTGCACATCTCAACCATAATGGAAGCTTCCACATTGATTTGTTTGCTGTACGTCTGCAGATTGATTTCCAAACGGGAGGATATCTCGGATTTGGTGAATATGTTCTGCTTTTCAAACAACTCGATGCTCTTCTCGGTTACCAATTGCGGGAGGGCACTGACTGTATCCTTGTAATCGGGCAAGCCTCTGAGCAGTGCTTCTTCCTTCCATTCCTTGCTGTAACCGTTTCCGTTGAACACAATCCGCTTATGGCCCTGATAGAAATCGCGGATGATATTGTGTGATTCGAGTTCAATATCCTGTGCCTTCTCCAGTCTTTGGGCGACTTCTTCAAGAACCTGAGCAACGGCTGCGTTGATATAGATGTTGGGATCGGCCATTGATTGTGAGGAACCTACCATGCGGTATTCAAACTTGTTTCCCGTAAATGCGATGGGACTGGTACGATTGCGGTCGGTCAGATCCTTGGGCAGCTGGGGCAGCATGGTCATTCCCATTTTGACAAACTGGCGGTCGCTTTTAGTACAGCAGCCTTCCATGGTTATGGTTTCGAGAATTGAGGTCAGTTGGTCTCCAAGATATATGCTGATGATGGCAGGCGGCGCCTCCGAGGCTCCCAGTCGGTGGTCATTGCCGGCGGTAGCAGCCCCGCAGCGGATCAGGGGGGCGTATTCATCCATCGCCTTGATGAATGAGGTAAGAAAAATGAGGAACTGAAGGTTGTCCTCGACATTATTGCCCGGTGCAAGCAGGTTGGTGCTGTCATCGGTGGAGAGCGACCAGTTATCGTGTTTTCCCGACCCATTGACTCCTAAAAATGGTTTTTCATGCAACAGCGCTACCATGCCGTGACGCAAGGCAACCATCTGCAGCACATCCATTAGAAGCTGGTTGTGGTCGGTTGAGAGGTTTGCCGCATCGTAGACGACCGCAATTTCAAATTGATTGGGAGCGGCTTCCTTGTGCTGGGTCTTGCTGCTGATGCCCAGCTTCCAAAGCTCGTAGTTGAGCTCGCTCATGAAGACGGTGACACGATCGCCGATTGTGCCGTAATAATGGTCGTTGAGTTCCTGGCCTTTGGCGGCTAGGTTTCCCATGACAGTCCTTCCCGACAGCCTGAGATCGGGACGCTGGTCGTAGAACTTCTTATCCACCAAGAAGTACTCCTGCTCAGGCCCGATATTGATGATGATGCGTTTGGCTTTTGTGTTGCCCAAAGCCCTTAGAACCCGTAGCGTCTGTTTTTCAAGGGCTTGGTTGGAGCGTAGCAGGGGAACCTTCTTATCCAGCGCTTCTCCGTTGTAAGAGAAGAAAGCGGTGGGGATGTAGAGTGTTTTGACTCCGTTCACATCCTTGAGGAAGGCTGGCGAAGACGTATCCCATGCTGTATACCCCCGTGCCTCAAACGTCGCCCTGAGGCCTCCGTTGGGAAAGGAGGAGGCATCGCCTTCGCCTTTGATCAACTCCTTGCCGGAGAACTCAAGCAGAACCTTCCCTCCCTTGGTAGGGCTGATGAAGGAGTCGTGTTTCTCCGCCGTCAGACCGGTCAAGGGCTGAAACCAGTGACAGAAATGGGTGGCTCCCTTGGAAAGAGCCCATTGTTTCATCGCACTTGCAACATAGTCGGCCAGCTCGCTGGTTAGTTCGCGTTGTCCACGCTGCACCTCTTTCAGTTCCCTGATGGTAAGGTCACTGAGATATTTACCCATCTCTACTTCTGTAAAGCAGTTGATGCCATAGAAATCGGTAACCGGAGTTTTTGCGTAGTCGATGTCGAACATAGTGCCCATCCTCTCCTCTGTGGTCGTTTATTCTTGACAATACACACTTTCACGGGAGTTTTGCAAGGAGAGAAGAGTGCAAGTGGGACTAGATGGTATCGATTGGGGTGATATTGACGGTGATGGTATCAGAATAGATGCCAGCAGGGGCCATCTCAGCCTTGAAGCTGTCCACTCGTGTCACTTGAATATCCTTGGTGAAAGTTCCTTCGCCCAGCCCTGTCCAACCAATAGGCGATCCGCCCGTTACATCCTGACCGTTGAACCGCAAGGTATAGGGGATTGCATATAAATTGGAAAGTCCATCCAGATGCAAACTGAAGTGAGGACTGTTGGAGCGGTTGCTGAACACCACATGCACCCCGTAGGTGGTGTCGGCAGCTGCATTGGTTATCACCAATTGGGCGCGGGCCACACGTGCCACGTTCGACCCGTATGCCTGGGATATGGTGAAGCTCTGATTATCGTATATGGAGAGCAGGTAACTGACAGGTGCAGAGGGCTGACCGAACGGGACTGGCTGGGGTGGGGCGGACGTTCCGCTGGACAGAAGCGGAGTTGTCACTTGCGGGTCATTGTTGTTGACCGGCACAAGCGTTTCATTTCCCGGCCAATAGCCGCTTCCGCTATTTGCTACCGCTACTTGAAAGCCTCCAAAGGTTCCACTAGTCAGCGTGTACTGAGCCCCGCTCTTATATCGCCACCAATCCTGGTCGCTTACCAGATAGAACTCGGCAGTGAATGTCGAAACGTTGAGATTGCCGTTCTCTGTGCGCAGCGGCTGCGATCCATCACTTTGCCACAGCGGGTTGGCTTGAGTGACGCCTTTGACGGTGGACACTGCATACAGCGTGAAGTATGTCGCCTGATTCACATAGACTGGAAGACCTGTCTGCCAATCATTGCTCCAGGTGATCGGGCCGGTGAACTGGAAACTGGTGGAAAGGTTGACATTGAGGATGTTCGGATCAAAGAGCTGATTGCCCACAGGCTTTATGGTCAGCGTACCCATATGCGCCACCAGTTTATTAGTATTCAAGGGACTGAATCCCTGCTCAAAATAGAGCGAATCCTTGGGTACCCAGGTCGCAGTAATTTGAGCTGACAGCTGAAAGGATATCGCTGAGAGAAATACCAATAAAAGTGTCCGAATTTTTCCCATACGCAAATGCTATAGAAGACTTGATGGTTAGGCAAGAGTGGTAGCTCAGTGATAAAAAATCCTACAGTGGCGTGATGGTTACCGTAATGGTATCGACATAGGTTCCTTCGACCGCCCGTTCGGCGATGGCCTGGCTGACAGTCGGGATTCGGACGCTGATGTCCTTGGAATTGATATTCACTTTATCCAGATTCAACCAGTCATAGGAAACCGATGGTTGGATGGCAATGCCGCCGAATACCAGGGAATAGGGGATGAAATATACGAAGGCTGGAGAAGCATCCTTGTGTTGCAGGCGGAAATAGTCCGGGGTATCGTTTGCCCCGGTAAACTTGACCTGTACCTTGTAGTCATACTTGTCGGGGTCCGTGCCCACCAACTGCAAATTGGCCGTTGCGATGGAAATATTGTTCGTGTATGCATCAGTGAGGATGAAATCAGGCTTTTTTACAATGGAAAAGTCATACTTGGTATGATAGACAGGCGGACCATAGGGAAGCGGCTCGGGTACAGCAGTCCCCGTAGCAAGGAAGGGCGCCGGTGCCGCTGGGGGATCGCCGTTCTCCGGGATGACTTGCCCGTTTACGGGAATGAAATCATAGGTGTTTGTATTGGTTGTCTTCTTCGTTTGGACGTTGAAACCACCGAAATCGCCGGAAACCCACGTATAGGTTGCGTTGTAGATGTAACGGTTTGCGCTTTGGTCGCTGATCAGATAGATCCGTACTTCGTACGTTGTCGAATTGATATTGCCGGAAATATTGGTCAACGGGTTTACATTGTCGCCATGGTCGAGGCGCATCCATTCCTCTTTGTTGTTGTTGCGATAGGCGCTTGCCAATCGAAAAACCGAGTTTTCCGGTCCGTTGTCCATCGGCCCGTAGAATACAAAATTGACATTGGTGGAGATGTTGATCATTCTTGGGTCGAACAGCTGCCCATCCGTTGAGTGGAACGTCAAGGTTCCCAGGTGTGCGACAAAGTACGTGGCCGACGTATCATTGGGAGAAGCTTCCATGAAATATGGACCTTGGCCCTTGCCGCGGTAGAACCGAAGCATCGGTTCAGGAACATAGGTGGCTTCCACCGCCGACCATAATGAGGTGCAGAGAAAGAATATTAAGGAAAACATGATAAGATTTCTTTTTAAATTCATTGCTCATAGATAATAGAGAAATACATAAATGTTTGCAATGTAAATAAAAGAAATTAAATAAATTTATACAAAAAGGATAGGGTGTCTAGTGATAATGTTTCTTAATATAGGTTAAATAGGATATCAGAACCATGAATGATGAACTTTATTGGAAGACGTCAGGGTGAGAGCAGCACAAATGACAAGTAAAAACGGAGCTCAACCATTTTCCAGCTGCAGGTAAAGAAGCAATGTCTTGGGTTCTGGGAGTGTGCTATTTGGATATATATAAGTATGATATTGAAAATATGTCATAAATATATAATAAATATTTACAATATAATTCAGAAAGCGTGATTGCATACGTTGCAGAACGACATTCGAATGGATGTCCCTCATGCCAATTACAGTGTATCGAGGGGAATGATGATTACCGTTACCGTATCCTGATAAACTCCTTCAGGAGCAGCATCGACCATGTCCACTGCTGATATCAATACTGTAACATTCTTTTGGGCACTTGCAACATTGCTTGATTGAGTGAGCAGGTCCCTCCATATGTTCAGTTCGTTGTTATAGATTTCATCATTGCCTAGAAACATTCGGTAGGGGATTCCATGTTTGGATAGATCCCCGTCCAAATGAAGGGTGAATCCTAAGGGATTCCTGCTGCTGAAATCAATCTGGACGCCGTACTCCTCATTGATCTGGGCGTTAAATACTTGCAGTTGCAGTGTTGCAATGGTTGGGCGGATTCCAGCAAGTGCATCGCCGAGGATGAATGAAGCAGGATTCGTCACAATGGAGAAGTCAAAATAGTGGTTGAAATCGAAATCTCCTTCATAGGGAATATCGGGTGTGTCTCCTGCTCCACTGCCGATGAACGGAGCGTCCGGTGCCGGAGGATCCCCATTTACAGAGATGGGGATATCTGCCGGAGGTGTATTTCCACCGCTGTCGGTTGCTTCAAGTTCGAATGTTCCTACATTGCTGCTATCTGTCAATCTGTACACCGTTCCAGGAACGAAATAGTTCGCTATCGTCGGCTCATTCACCAATATCAGATACACATACAGGTTGTCCGTTCCTCCAAGAACATTTCCAGGGTTTTTCCCAAGGGTGAGATGGTTCCCTACAATGATGGCACTTTTAATGACTTTGTTCTTTGCCACACTCACTGCCCGGATATAAACCGGTATCTGGGTATTGTATTGGATGGATGTGGAATTTGGTCGTACATATCCTTCAATGGTCAGATTGGTTTCTATCTGCATATCAACCAATGCAGGATCAAAAAGTTGTCCATCCGATGAAATCGTCAAGGTTCCCATAGGCAAACTGGAGAGGGGATTGTTGAACATAATCGGAGAAAATAGCCGCAAAAAGTTGTACATTCAGTATGCAGTGTAACACGAGGAGAAATACTGTATATCGATTTCTTCTCATAGATAAAGTCTAGTTATGACACAACAATTCTGTCAAGTGCATTATGTCGATGAGGAACAGAATGTAAATATTTCGCTGTAATTTGATTGATACTGGGGGTTGGACATACAATGGTATGCTAGTGTATAATAGTTTGACCAATGAAGGGATGGTGAAAGAATTCTTTTACCGTATCTTCTCGAGAAGGAATTAAAACGTATGACATATCATGTGCGTCGTGGCATCCTTACCTTGAGTCTCATGCTGATCTCCGCTTTTCTTATGGCGGATCCCATCATTACTGCATCCTATACCCCGCAATCTCCGATCTATCTTGAAATATCACCGGGTGTCTTTACCCATCCAACTGTAATCGGGGCGAGGCTCGGTCGGTTTGCAATCACATCACCGAACAACAAAATATACACCCCTGCTTTCGTCAACACCGGTGAAGTTGCAGAGAATATCCAGTTGACCGGTTTGTACAAGAACTGGGCGGGCGGAGCGTATTATACCAAGACGGATTTGAATTTCAAGGTGATCAGCGTAGCCTACCCTTATGGACTGGGTGGAACGCCGTTATTGCAGACCATCTTCGGTGGTCGATGGCCGATAATCAGCTGGGATCCGATAACCATCACTGCCAACCCTTTGTTTGTGGATCTTTATCTTGTCAACACCAACAGCCTCAACCCAAACAGCTCAGCAAGTTTGAATTCAAACGGTCAGTTCTATCGGCTGGACACTCCTTATACCTTTACGACCAGCTTCAATCCGATATTCAGTTTGGCCGTTGCCGATGATCCGAATACAGGTGTAGGCGACTATGCCCCAGGCAATGGTGAAACCATTAACTCATCCGGCTCGTATGTTGTCACCGAAGGGCAGTCAGGACCCAATATAACCCCGATTCTGGATGCAGGAAGTCTGACATCCCCCGATGGCGATGGTTTTTTCTACGGTGATGCCCCTTTGGTTCCGACATTCTCGTTTTCATTCTTGGCAAACACGGTGAACTTCGAACTTGCGACCGCATATGGTGTCAATAAAGCAACCATCAACCAAGCACGACTGGAAGTTATCAACGGTGTGGTAGGACAGACGTACAGCCAATTGCTAACCTTCACCGATGGCGATGTCAGCCCGGGTTTTCTCCTCAAACCAAGTGTGGGCACGAGTTCTCCGATCGGGTATCTGCTTTTTATCGATGATGCTCCGATTACGGAAGGTGTTGCGCTGCCCTGGGGGAGCTTGAACCCAGGAATGAATACCAAGAGTCTGAAAATTGGCGGCATCGTAGAGTCGGAGGTTGCCAATAAAGTGAGCGGTACATATCAAAGCACCATCACGGTGACAATCACAAACCCGAACTAAACGTTGTTTCTGGCAGCAAGTCGTTCCCTCAGGAGCCTGAGTTTATCGACCACCTGCTCGCTGGATAGCTGCTTGGCCGGGTCCTCCTCGTCAAACAGCGCCTTGGGAATCTCTTCCAGGAAACGCGAGGGTAGGCTGGCCACCTCATCGTGCCCTCTCTTGCGTTTTTCACAGCTGCTGATGATCAGCGACCTTCGGGCACGCGTGATCGCCACATAGAAGAGCCTTCGCTCCTCATCGATGTTGGCAGGATTGTCCTCGATCGCCCTCGCATGAGGAATATATTGGTCTTCCACTCCTGCAAGATAGACAGTATCAAACTCCAGCCCTTTTGAAGCATGGATGGTCATGAGGGCTATCTTGCCTGCACGTTCCTCATCGACGTTCTCCTTGCCTGCAAGGCTGATACGATTCAAATAGTCGAAAATCGATGCCTTGGAATTCTCCGGATTACGTTCCCAGCGCCCAAGCATATCACAAAGCATGGAGATGCCCTTCATCTTAAAGGCGACCACGTTCTCATTATCAGGATGTTCGGCCTCCAGATACGCCTTGTACCCGATCTCACCGATCAAGGTGCGCAGCACCATATTTCGTTGCGTCCGTGTTTCGAAGAGTTGGTGATGGTAGTTTTCTATCATATCGGCGAAGCGCTTGAGGGTCTTTTGCATTCCTTCCTTGATCTGTCCATCGGTGGCAACCGACATCAAGGTCAGGGCGCTGAAAAGCGAGCACTTGTGCTCGTCTGCTACCTTGCGCATTTTCTCAAGGGTAGTACGCCCGATGCCGCGCCTTGGAGTGTTGATGACTCTAAGCAGATTGATATCATCGTCCTGATTGGCGATGACCTTCAGATAGCTGATGATGTCACGAATCTCCTTCCGGTCGAAAAAGCTCTGGCCGCCGGTCACCTGCGAAGGAATCCCCCGCTCGGTGAACTTGGTCTCCAAGGTATCGATGAGGCTGTTGGTTCTCACCAATACACCGAAATCGGAGAAGGGACGGTCCTCCTTTTTGTGCGTCATCAGTATTTCATCGGCAATAACGGCTGCCTCATCATCATCGTTCGCAGGATGAATCAGGCGAATCGAGGATCCCTTGCCGCTGTCTGTCCAAAGCTTCTTTTCCTTGCGTATCTGGTTGTTGACGATCAACGAGTTCGCCGCTTCCAAAATGGTGCCGGTGGAACGGTAGTTCCGTTCGAGCTTGACTTCCAGACGTTCGGGGAAATCACGCTCGAACATCACCAGGTTTTCGTAGTTCGCACCCCGCCAGCTGTAGATGCTCTGATCGTCGTCGCCGACGACACACAGGTTGCGGCTCTCTTGGGCCAAGAGCTCCACCATACGATATTGGGAGAGGGAGGTGTCCTGAAACTCATCTACAAGGATATGGGTATAACGCTTTCGCAACGCCTGGAGAACCTCGGGTTTCTTTTCAAACAGGTCAAGCGGTTTCATGATCAGGTCATCGAAGTCCACGGCATTATATGCTTTCAGATGCTTCTCGTATTCATTGTAGAGATTGCGGATCTTGTCCGATGCATTAGCTCCGAATACTTTACGCTTGGTCTTGATATCGCTGAAGAGCGTGGAAAGTTCATAGAGGTCGAAGGTTTCAACCACATAGTCGAGATTCTGGATCACCTCCTTGATCAAGGCCATGCGGTCGTTCGTATCGTAGATGGTGAAGTTGTTCTTGAACCCGAGATGCTGGATGTACTGTTTCAATACCCCCATCCCAAAGGAGTGAAAGGTGGTGGTTGTCAATTTCTTCAGTGGAAGATTTGTGAGGCTTCGTATGCGCTCTCCCATCTCCTTGGCCGCCTTGTTGGTGAACGTCAGGGCGAGAATCGACTCTTCGGCAATGCCGTTTTGCAGCATATTGGCGATGCGATAGGTGAGCATACGGGTTTTTCCGCTCCCGGCTCCTGCAATGACAAGCAGCGGGCCGTGAAGGGTTGCAGCAGCTGTGCACTGCTGGGTATTGAGTTCCTTGGCTAAATCGAAATACATGCTACCTCAGATTCGTTTGATGAACACCGAATCGATTCCTACCCCAAGGGCTACCAGTGAGGTGACAATCAGACCGGAGACGATGACTCCGCCGAATACTGCCATCATGGTCTTTCGCTTGTCAAGACCTAAAATCCAGGATCCCAAGGTCCCGGTCCACGCCCCGGTTATCGGAAGAGGGACCGCCACAAAAAGCAAAATCCCCCAATAGCCGTACTTATCCACTTTCGGGCTCACCCTCTGTTGGGCCCTGGCGACAAAGCGATCGAAAAAGGAAGCATACCAGTGCCAATGTGCATGAAAAATCGTATGGAAGGTGGCCAGGAAAGTATAGGCGATCGGAGCCACCATTGCATTGACGAGAATGCAAAGCGGGGCGGCGATAAACAAGGATACGCCATTGAAATAGGCATAGGGAATCGCTCCGCGGAGCTCACTGATGGGCAGCAGGGAGAGCAGGATGGTGACAAACAATGTGTATGGTTCCATATGGCAATCCTTTAGGAGTTTATTTCTTCATCGACAGCGATGGCCGAAGCCGGACAGACTTCGTGGCAGCAGTAACAACGGATACAGACGCTTGGGTCGATGATGATGCGTTTATGTTGCATCGTCAAGGCATTTGCCGGGCAAATATCGATGCATTTACGGCACAGGATGCAAGGATCGGAAAGAAAGACGGGGGCTTTGCGCTCTCTCTTGACCTTCCAGCGGATGTATCTGCTCAGCACAAAGGGGATGATCAGGGAGTGGAAAAACCGGGTCTGCTTTTGCATCTCGATGCGCAAGAAATCGTGTTGGACCAGGTCCCCGGCATTCAGCTTGGGGTACAGGGTGGGGGCGGACCCCAAGCTCCTCCTCAAACCTTCGGCGATGATGGGGATGCTCTTGGGCTCGTATCCCATGATCTGCGCCTGCGCATAATCGAGGGCGAGGGCGTCGCAGCTTGCAAGCAGCAGACCCATATGTCTGGGCCTTCCGTTGGCAGGTCCCGGACCTTCCATCCCTATGATGCCGTCCATCAGGCTGAAGGAAGGTTTCACTACTGCGGCTATTCCCACCATCAAGGATGCAAACTGTTCACGGCTGGGAAATTGGACATGACAAGGGCTCTTGTAGAGGTTGGGAACCAGACCGAAGAGATTCTTCACAGCTCCTGTGGTATACATGAGCTGATGGGTCTTGAACTTTGGAAGGGAAAACACCATATCCACTTCACCCAGGATGGAGGCCAGAGGAAGTTTTTTGCCCCGCGTATAAGGGATGGTCGTCAGAGTCGGTTGCTTGGTAAAATCAACCCAGTCGACACCCTCTTCCAAGCATACGCGATGAATACCGCTTGCCTTGGGGAGGAAAGAGGGTTTTTGCAGGCCTGGAGAGTCTCCTATGAGAATCCGCTTTGCGCCCTTGCCCTTGAGCAGCCTGACCACCGAGCGCACCACCTGTGAATGGGTGGTTATGCATCGGTCTTCCTTGGCATCGGAGAGGATGTTGGGCTTGAGCAGGATGCTCTTGCCCGTTACTTCGGGCATGCCTCCAAGCAGGCACGCTTCCTCGACGGCGGCATCGACCAATGCTTGGTCATAGCTTTCACAATGTACAATGGCGACACAGCTCATGCTGTCCTCCTGATCAGACAAAAATAGAGAGGGCCCCGTCCCGAAGCAGTATCGGGCAGGATGATGGAGCCGTGACGGCGGCTTTCACTGAAGGGATCTGCAACAGGTTCGATGACAAAGCGACCATCACGTTTGTCGAAGAGCTTGTCGATGACCATCTCATTCTCCATGGGATTGATGGAACAGGTACTATAGAGGATGCATCCGCCTACCTTCGCAGCCTCCAAGGCGGAAGCGAGCATGGCAAACTGCTGGATGGCTAAATGCTTCGGCCTTGCTGCCGTCCAGACGGCTAAAGCCTTCGGGTCGGAAAGGACGTGCCTTTCGCTGGAACAGGGAGCATCGAGCAGGATGCGGTCGTACGTATTCTGCTCGTACAGCGACCAACGCGTTGCATCGTGGCCGGTAACGGTAATGCGGCTGTACACATCATCGCAAAGATGGCCCTTCAACACCAGCTTCAAGCGACCCCTGCGTGTAGCCGAACGGTCATTGGCAACCAGCGTCCCGCTTGTTTTCAAAGAGGATGCAAGGACCAGCGATTTACCTCCGGGGGCTGCACACATGTCTAGTACACAATCGCCCTCCTGCACACCCAAGAGTTTCGCTGCAATAATGGAGGCCTCATCCAGGTAGTACGTCTGTTTCAATGCATCGCTGAAGGCAACCGGTTTACGGTCGACCAGCAATGCCTCTTTCAGGGCAATCCACCGCCCTTGATAGATTTGTGCATAGTAGGACTCGAACGCGTCGCCGCCTTGCTGTTTACCCTTGTGTTTGGCCATGGACTGACTGTACCAAGTTTTAGGCCTCTTGTGAACCTTTTTGACCTATGCTATGCTCAGCCATGGCATATTTCACCGCCTTCCTGGAAGGAATCATCAGTTTCATCAGTCCCTGCATTCTTCCCATCCTGCCGCTCTACTTTTCGTATCTGGCAGGCGGGGTGGCCCAGAAGGATGAGCAGAGGAATGTGTTGTTGAAAAACAGCATCGCCTTTGTCATCGGTTTTACCATACTGTTCGTCGTTCTCGGTGCCGCTTCAACCTCAATAGGAAAGTACTTGAGCGCGAATTTAGCCCTTCTGAACCGCATCGGAGGGGTGCTGGTCATTCTTTTCGCCCTCAACAACCTGGGCTTCGTTCTCATACCGGCTCTCAACGACAACCACAAGTTCCAGATGAAGAGCCTGAAGAACATGAACATTCCCAAATCGATGTTGTTTGGTTTGGTGTTTGCAATCGGCTGGACGCCCTGCGTCGGTCCGCTTTTAGGCTCGGCGCTCATGATGGCTGCCAATGCCGAGCTGGTGCATAAGGGCATGCTCACCCTTTTCTTTTACGCGATGGGACTGGCCATCCCGTTCCTCTTTTCAGCCTTGCTGCTCGATCAGGTACAAGGGGTGTTTACGACAATCAAGAAGCACTCAAAGCTCATCACCATCATCAGCGGCCTGTTCTTGTTGGTCTTCGGCGTTGCCCTGACCCTCGGATTCAATCCGGCTGCACTTTTCCTGTAGGAGTTCCCCATGCAAAAGAAATCTCGAAATCTCATCATATTGGTTCTCTCGTTTGTTGTCCTGATTGTTGTTGCCACTGTAGCCTATAATGCCCTTCGCGACAGCACTCCTGCTGTTTCCTTTGTTCCTCAGATTGAGGCTCTTCCTCAAACGGAAGCGAAGAAGCAGGTGCAAACCAGCATCGAACCCGCTGCAGTGCAGGAGGCATCAGAGCCCGAGCCTGCAGTCCCCGCCGTCGAGGAGGAGCTTGAAGAGGGCGCCCCCAGAATGCCGAACATTCCTCTTTTCAATCTCGATGGCAGCGAGACGAGTTTTGAGGATGTCAGGCTGGGCAAACCCGCTGTCATCAACTACTTCGCCTCATGGTGTCCTCCCTGCAAGCAGGAGCTTCCCCATTTCCAGAAAGCCTATGATACCTATAAGGACCAGATCAGTTTCATCTTCCTCGATGCTCTGGACGGCCAGCGTGAAACCTTGGAGACGGTGAAAGCCTTCATCCGCGATTTCCCGTTCACCGGTCCGGTCTACTACGACGAAGGCCTGTTTGCCTACATTTTCCAGACAACCAGCCTTCCCACCACGGTGTTCATCAACGCCGACGGGACCTTGGCAAACGGGTATTTGGGCTATGTGAGTGAGAGTGTCCTGCAACAAAATCTGGATATGCTTCTTACAAGAGAGTAATCATGTAGCCGAAAAAGAAGAGTGCGCTTCCTCCGATGCAGAACAGATGCCAAATGGCATGATAGTGGGGGATGCGCTTGCTTGCATAGAAGATGACCCCGATGCTGTAGGTCAGTCCTGCAGCAATCACCCAGCCAAGAAGTCCTTCAGGCAGGAAGGGAACGATGTCCTTCCAGAAGAAGACGATCAGCCATCCCATCGCCAGGTAGAGCAGAACATGCAAGGCCTTCAGTTTCCCCCAGAAAACAAGGGTGAAGATGATTCCCAGCAGGGCGATCGCCCACACGATACCGACAAGCATATGAGCAGTTCCCGTACCGATTGAGAGCATCAAGGGTGTGTAGGTTCCGGCGATCAGGAAATAGATGTTGCTGTGATCGAGAATCCGGCAGATGCGCTTGGCATTGCCGTAAGGCAGGCTGTGATAGAGAGCCGACGCCCCGTAGAGCATGATCATGGTGAGGGCCCAGATGACCATGCCCACCTTCAGCGAAGCAGACTCAATGGAGGGGAGTTTCAGCAGAATTGCCACAAAGGCAACCACGGCCAAGGCGACTCCCACTACATGGGTAACTGAGTTTTCCCGTTCCGCTCTTGGGTCGTCATAGGTATGCAATGTGATATGGTTTTCAAGCCATTGAGTGAATTTCATGGTGCACAATCTCCTCATACAAGCAGACGATAGTATCCAGTGCTGTTTGGTTCAATGGTAGATTTGCACTGTTTCTTCACTAGTAGAAATCTATCAGGTGTGAAAAAAGGGCCTTGCGGCCCTTCAATCAGAGGATATGCTCCAAAAAGAGTTTGGTACGTTCATTTTGTGGATTGCTGAACATCTGATCAGGCGTGCCGACTTCAACGATGTTTCCTTCATCCATGAATACAACCTTGTCCGCCGCCGCTTTGGCGAATCCCATCTCGTGGGTCACCAGAAGCATGGTCATGCCGCTTTTGGCCAGCTTGAGCATGACATCCAGTACTTCCTTGATCATTTCAGGATCAAGGGCGCTGGTCGGTTCATCGAAAAGCATCACTTTCGGTTGCATGGCCAGTGCCCTTGCAATGGCTACGCGTTGCTGCTGGCCTCCGGAGAGTTGGGGAGGGTACACCATAGCCTTCTCCTCAAGTCCCACCATCTTCAACAACTCCATGGCCTTCTTGTCAGCCTCTTTCTTCGAGAGCTTCTTGACCTTCAGCGGGGCGAGGGTGATGTTGTCCATCACCGAAAGATGCGGGAAGAGATTGAAGGATTGGAATACCATGCCGACTTCCTCGCGAATCTTTCTGAGGTCTACTTTCGGATCGGTCACTTCATCGTCATCGATGAAAATATGTCCCCCGCTGGGGTGTTCAAGCTTGTTTACACTGCGAAGCAATGTCGACTTGCCGCTGCCCGAGGGGCCGATGATCACCACGACCTCCCCGTGCTCGACCGTCAGATTGGCATGTTTGACGGCCTGTACCGTTGTATGGTTGGTGGTTATATAGTCTTTTGAAAGATCTTCTATGCGTATTCTAGCCATTTTCGTGCAACCTTTCCTCCAGGATGCCTACCAGACGGGAGAGCAGGAGGGTGATGATGAGATAAATGAGGGCGACAACCAACATGGTTTCCAGTGAAAGGAACGTCCGTGAGATGTACTCCCTTCCTTTGCGCAGGATATCACTCAGTGCAATGGTGGATACGAGCGACGAGTCCTTGAGCATGGAGATGAACTCATTGCCGATTGCAGGCAAGACAACCTTGATGGTTTGCGGGAGGATGACGTAACGGAACGCCTGAGAGCGGGAGAGACCCAGCGCGATGGCGGCCTCCATCTGTCCCTTGGGGATGGCCTGGATGCCGGCGCGCACGATTTCGCCCATGTAGGCTCCAAAACAAATGGAGAGGGCTACCACCGCTGCAATCATGCCTTCAATCTTGAAGAACCTTCCCATTGCATAGTAGATGAAAATCAATTGAACGAGCAGGGGAATGCCCCTGATGAGCTCTACGTAGACGCCGCTTACCACGTTTATCCAGCGTCGTTTGCTCACCGACCCAAGACCGGTGACCGTGCCGATGACCATCGCGCCCAAAATGGCAAAGATGGTTGCCTGGAAGGTGACGGGCGTGCCTTTGATGGTCACTAGAAAGATATCCCTGTAAGGCTTGGGTTGGAAGATTACCAATGATGCCAACAGGGCGATGGCACTGAAGAACGTAATTCTCCAAGAATTAAGGATGTGCCCGTCATCCTTGCGCGGAATGAGCACACCGTCGGTCATTTGGATGGTGATAGGTTTCTTTTTCTGTGCATTCGGGTCGACGGAAACAACTTTTTTTCGAACTGCCTGCAGTTTGTATTCGTCAATATCAGTAGGTGTATGTTCCATATATACTCACAGGAGAAAATTTTTCGATACAGGGTAGTACTACATAATTATACAGCTAAAGTCAAGCTACGATGCATAATTATTCAGACAATCCCAAGATTCTTTGCTTCATCATGCAACAAGCCGCCCAATGGCGGCTTGTGCTTGAAACAATTGCAATCAAACAATTACAGAATGTTCCACTTCTTCTTCAACTCAGCCATCTTGCCGCTCGCTTCTATTTGCTTCAGGCCGTTGTTCACAAGGTCGAGCACTTCCGTGTTGCCCTTGAGCATGGCAATCGCAATCGGTTCCGGGTCGCCGAGGTCGCTTGCGCTCCCTGCAACCTTGAGTTTGCTTGCATAGTTGGGATTGGACAGGACGAAGTCACTGGCGATTACACTGTCGGTCACCACAGCCTGAAGGTTGCCGTTGAGCATGTCCTCGATGGCAAAACCGATCTCGTCATATGCCTTGATGGTGGCCTTGAAGGAGGGATTCTTCTTCATGAAGTCATCAAGGAAGATATGGCCGGTGGTTCCCAGCTGAACACCTACCACCTTGCCGTTGAGGCTTGCCGTGTTGGAGAGTGAAGTATCGGCGATCGGAGCCAGGATAGCCTGGGTGATAATCATGATCGGAGTGGAGAAATCCATGGTGGCCTTGCGTTCTTCGGTTACCGAGACGCCGCTGGCAACAGCGTCGTATGCGCCGTTTGCAAGACCTGCGAAAATGCCTTCCCATGCCACGTTGCGGATGGTGATCTGTACATTGTTCACCTTTGCAATTTCATTGACCAAATCGATTTCAAAACCGACGATGTCCCCATTCTCATCGACGAATTCGAGCGGAGGCCACGCACAGTTGGCTGCAAAGACATACGATTTTGAGCTCTCTTTCTGCCCTTGGGCGAAGAGAAGTGCCGAGGCTGCGAGCAACATGACCAGAACAAGGGTTCCAAGCTTTTTCATACTATATCTCCTTCTTTATGGATATGCGTATAATGAATACTTATACATTGATTGTCAATCATTAAAGAATAAATATACAGAAAAAAGTGAATTATTTGAATAATCTTTCATGCCCAAGGGAACTATATGCAGAAAAAAGGGGAGCCGAAGCCCCCCCAATGGACGTGAAGTCTGCTTACAGCAAATTCCACTTCTTCTTCAGTGCATCGAAGCTGCCATCAGCCTTTGCAAGTTCAAGACCCTTGTTGATCAAGTCAAGCAATGTCTTGTTACCCTTCTGCACGGCAATGGCGATATCCTCTTCAGTGAAGGGAGCGCCGGCAACCACCAAGCGATTCTTGTAGTTATCGTTGGCAAGCACAAAGTCGCTGGCGATGAGGGAGTCGCATACTGCTGCATCAACGTTGCCGTTCAAGAGGTCCTCGATGGCAAGGCCGATGTCGTCATAGGCTTTTCTCTGGACCGGATAGTTTTCCAGGGCGAAGTCACCGGTAGTGCCGATCTGCACTCCGATTTTCTTGCCTGAAAGATCGCCGATTCCCTTGACCTTGCTGCTGTCGCTGCTTCGGATGATCACCACTTGGCCTGCAGTAAGGATGGGAGTTGAGAAATCCATGGTTGCCTTGCGTTCTTCGGTGACGGTGACACCGCTTGCAACACCGTCGTACGCTCCATTGGCGAGACCTGCAAAAATGGTGTCCCAGGGAATATTCTTTACACTCATCTGTACGCCCACTTTCTCCCCGATGAGCGGCATCAGCTCAACCTCAAAACCGGTAAGCTGTCCGTTTTCAACGAACTCGAGGGGAGGCCAGGTGGCATCGGATGCAAAAATATATCCGCTTTTTTCTTCTTTTTTACCCTGAGCAAAGGCCAAGGAGGCCGCGAGGGCGATGATGAGAATGGTGAGTATGGTTTTTTTCATGAAAAAACTCCTTGTAGTGCTGGTATACAAGGCATCATGCATACATATGCAACGAAAGTCAAGCAAAGGTGAATAACTATGCAAGAAACGAAGCTAAAGTCCAACGATGGAGTTTGTCACCAACAAACCCACGACAAGTCCAAGAACGACTCCCCCGAGCACTTGGCTGAAGGAGTGACCCAGCATGGTCTTCAGATTTTCCGGGGTGAACTGACCTTCACGGTGGATATCGCTGAGAATTCGACTCCACTCGTTGATGACCTCGGCCTGCTTGCCCGCCGCCCGCCTGATGCCCATGGCATCGTGGATGACTACCGCTGCAAAGGTGGCGGCTATGGCGAAGTATACAGTCCCGATGCCTTGGGTGAAGCCGATGCTGGTCACCAATGCAATGACTCCGGCGGTATGGCTTGAAGGCATTCCACCGGTGCTGACGAGCAAATGCCACGCAAAACGACGCTCGAACAAGGCATTGACGAACGGCTTGAGCAGTTGCGCAAGGAAAAATGAAAGGGCTGCCGATAAGAAGGGGGCATTGCCAAACAAGTCGTTGTTCATACCCTACAGTAGCCGTTTTTCCCTGCTTGCGCAAGAATCACTGTTCGCTATACAGTGCACACATCACCTTCTGGAGCCAATCATGCATCTTTCCCCGCAAAAAACGGACACCATTCAATTCTGGGTCCTGAACGTCGCTTCATTTCTTGCACAGTTGACCATTGCCATGGTCAACCTCGCCCTGGTCTATCACCTCAGGCGGGTGTTTGCACTCGGGGCGGACGGGATCGGGCTGGCTGCCTCGATCGGTCCCGCCACCTATCTGGTATTCTGCATTCTTCTCGCGCCATACACCATCCATTACCGACCGCGTCATCTGGTCCAGCTGTCGTTGGCGGGGATGGGCTTTTCCGTGTTCCTGTTCGTCTCCACCCATACCTTGGTCGTTGCCTATATCGCCCTTGCACTCTACGGAGCCTTCATGAGCCTGCTGTGGCCGCAGATTGAAGGCTGGTTCTCCCGGGGAAAAGAGGGGGCGGGGCTCAATCGGGTGGCGAATGCTTTTAATTTCTCATGGTCGTTCGGGGTGGGAGTAAGTTCCTATATAGCAGGGCTGTTGGTCGAGCTGTCCACCACCATGCCGTTCTATGTATCGTTGCTGCTTTTCGCCGTAGTGTATCTCATCATATTCATCAGCAGCGCTTTGGTGCCCGGCATACGGGCTGTACAGAGCGAGCACTCCGACAACAAGGCAAACGCCAAGGTTGACCAAAGCACGCCGCTCAGGTTCTATGCCTGGGCCGGCATCATCGCCTTATACAGCGGCATGAGCGTCATCCTCACCATATTCCCTTTGTATGCGCAGGATGAGCTGGGAATCAGTGAAAGCCAGACGGGTCTCTTATTGCTCATCCGAGGAGTGGCAACCTGTCTCTCTTTCCTGGCGTTGGGCAGGCTTGAGTTCTGGCACTTCAAGAAACGCTACATTTTTCTCGTCCAGATACTGTTTGCCTTGTTCTGCCTTCTGGCTGCAGGCTTCACTTCCCCGATTCCCTATGCCTTTTTCTTTTTGGTCTTCGGCTTTCTCTTTGCATTCGCGTACGACCAGAGCATGTTCCATGGGGCGAGCGGCAGCATCAACCGTTCCCATCGGATGATCATCCATGAAGTATTGCTGACCATCGGCACCATCCTAGGAGCCGTCGGGGGAGGGTACATCTATGAAAAGCTCTCCTTTTCGAGGCTTCTTTTGGTTGTTGCGTCTTCTGCCCTTGTCCTGGTGAGCATCGAGATGGCGATTGCATGTGTATGGCGTCAAAGAAAGCAATAGGTTTTACACAAGGCCTCCGATTCGTATACAATAGGGTAATCATCTGCACAAGGAGTTGGATATATGGGCAAGACACTGACAGAAAAGATACTGCTTTCACATCTGAAGGAAGGAACGCTTGAGACGGGAAAGCCGATCGGCATCCTCATCGATCAGACACTGACCCAGGACGCCACAGGCACCATGGCCTATCTCCAGTTTGAAGCGATGGGATTGAAGCGGGTGCAGAACGAGCTTGCAGTGAGCTATGTCGATCACAACACGATCCAGGTCGGCTTCGAAAATGCCGACGACCATCGCTATCTGCAGACCGTCGCTGCCGCCAAGGGTGTCATTTTCTCCCGGCCGGGCAATGGAATCTGCCATCAGGTGCACCTTGAGCGCTTTGGAAAGCCGGGCAAAACGTTGCTGGGCAGCGACAGCCATACCCCGACCGGGGGTGGCATCGGCATGATCGCCATCGGAGCCGGCGGGCTGGATGTGGCTGTTGCCATGGCAGGAGGCCCTTTCCATCTCATCAGTCCCAAGGTGATTGAGATCAGGCTCACCGGTAAACTCAGACCCTGGGTTGCCGCAAAGGATGTAATTTTGGCCGTCCTTGAACGCTACGGGGTGAAGGGAAATGTTAATTGCATTTTCGAGTATACCGGAGACGGGGTTGCAACCCTTGAGGTCCCCGAGCGTTCGACCATATGCAATATGGGGGCGGAGTGCGGTGTCACCACCAGTATTTTCCCTTCCGATGAGAAGACCCGATCCTTCCTCAAGGCCCAAGGCAGGGAAGAGGACTGGACTGCCTTGTCTGCAGATGAGGGCGCTGTCTACGACGGTCTTTTTGAGATCGACCTTTCCACTCTCCAGCCAAAAATGGCGTGTCCTCACTCTCCTGGAAATATCGAAAACGTCTCCAAGCTTGCCGGCAAGCGGGTTGAGCAGGTGCTCATCGGTTCCTGCACCAATTCCAGCTATGCAGATATGAAGAAGGTCGCCGATATACTGGACGGGCACACTGTCGCCGAGCATGTGAGCCTTGGCATTGCACCGGGAAGCCGCGAGGTATTTCTGATGCTCAGCCAGGATGGTTCACTGGGCAAGTTCATCCAAAGCGGAGCACGCATTCTGGAAAGCGCCTGTGGATTTTGCATCGGCAACCACCAGAGTCCGGGAACGGACGGGGTGAGCTTGAGGACCAGCAATCGCAACTTCGAAGGCCGCAGCGGCACGAAAAGCGGACAGGTCTACCTGGTCAGCCCCGAGACCGCCGCTTTGGCCGCCATTACCGGAGTGTTCACCGACCCACTCTCAGATCATGGTATCAGCTATCCCCAGGTGGTGCATCCGACGCAGTTTCTGATTGATGATTCAATGTTCGTGTTTCCTCCCGAGGATGGTTCGAATATTGAGATTTTCCGAGGTCCCAATATTGGGGATCCCCCGAAAAATACAGCCCTCAAGGATAACCTGGAGGGGTATGTCACCATCAAGGTGGGGGATAAGATTACCACCGACCATATCATGCCGGCTGGAAGCCGCCTCAAGTACCGCTCGAACATACCGGTGTATTCCAAGTATGTCTTTGAGCCTGTCGACGAGCACTTCAGCCAGCGATGCACCGAGAATCAGGATAGGGGAAAGGACAACTTCATCGTTGCCGGCGCCTCCTACGGGCAGGGATCCAGCCGCGAACATGCTGCAATTTGTCCGATGTACCTCGGCGTCAAGGCTGTCATTGCCGTTTCCATCGAGCGCATCCACCAGAACAATCTCTGCAATTTCGGCATCATTCCGTTGACCTTCGTCAACGAGGAGGACTATGCAAAGTTCGATTCCAACGATGAGCTGTTGCTGGAGAATGTGAAGGAGCAGATCAAGGGTGGTGAGGTGGTGCTCAAGAACAGGACCAAGAGCACCGAGATCGTCCTGCGATGCGACATCACCGACGAGCAGCGAAGCATGCTCATCAGCGGCGGTTTGCTCAATATACTGAAGGAGAGGAATTGATGGATACGGCGATCAGCATTGAAAACGGCAGGCTTTCGGTACCCGATCGGGTCACCATTCCCTTCATCGAGGGCGATGGCGTAGGTCCGGAAATTACCGCTGTAATGAAAAGCGTGGTCTCAAAGGCCGTCCAAAAAGCCTATCAGGGTAAACGTTCCATAGACTTTCTTGAGGTGCTGGCTGGCCAGAAAGCCAAGGATAGGGTGGGAACCTACCTCCCTGATGAAACCTTGGAAGCAGTCAACACCTACAAGGTTGCCATCAAGGGACCGCTTACCACACCCGTCGGCAAGGGCATCAGGTCGTTGAATGTAACGCTTCGCCAGACTCTGGACCTCTACGTCTGTCTCAGGCCGGTTGAGTACTTCAGGGGAGTTCCTTCCCCTGTAAAACATCCTGAGAACGTGGACATGGTGGTGTTTCGTGAGAATACCGAGGACATCTATGCCGGCATTGAGTGGGAAGCGGGAAGCAGCGATGTGCAGAAAGTATTGGATTTCCTCGCATCGGAGATGAAGGTGAAGAATATCCGCTTTCCCCAAAGCAGCGCACTCGGCGTCAAACCGGTGAGCCGCGAGGGAAGCGAGCGTCTGATCAGGGCCGCAATCACCTATGCTCTTGAGCATAATCGACGCAGTGTTACACTGGTGCATAAGGGAAACATCATGAAGTTCACCGAGGGCGGGTTCAATGCCTGGGGCTACGAACTTGCCAAACGAGAGTTCGGTGCCAGCTTGGATGAGAAGAAGCGTACTTTCATTGTGCGCAAGGACGGCAAGCCATTATACATCCAGGATTGCATCTGTGATGCCTTTTTGCAGAACATCCTGCTCAAGCCGGAATCCTACGATGTGATAGCCACGCTGAACCTCAACGGCGACTATGTCTCTGATGCCTTGGCTGCAGAAGTCGGTGGTATCGGCATCGCCCCGGGTGCCAATATCAATTACGAAACCGGCTATGCCATTTTTGAAGCCACTCATGGCACCGCACCTGATATTGCCGGTAAGGATATGGTCAATCCGCTCTCATTGGTATTATCGGCTGTGATGATGCTTGAGTATCTGGGATGGGGCGAAGCTGCCGCGATGATCAAGAAAGCGGTCAGTAAGGCGATCGAGCAAGGCAGCGTCACTTCCGATTTCCATCAGGCGATGGTCAAGGAAGGAAGACCCTGCACCGCTGTAGGGACGGAAGCCTTCGGACGGCAACTGGCAGCTCTACTGTAGTTTTACCTGGGAAAATTCGTCGATCAAGCCATGGACACCCTCCATGGCTTGCATTGTCTCTCGGTCGCTGCCGGGGCTTGCAACCGCCCAAATGGTTCCAATTCCTGCCGATTTCGCCGAAAGTATACCCGCTTTAGTATCCTCGAAGACGGTGCATAGCGCCGGTTCGATCCCCAATGCCTTGCATGCATCGAGGTAGATGTCTGGTTCGGGTTTGCTTTTACGCACACCGTTGTCGTAGATGATCAGGTCCTCTGCTATGAGATTGCATAAATCGAACCATTTTTTGTATTGTTCGATATTTGACTTGCCCGCACTGGTGGCAATGGCCATCGGAATGTTGAGCTGTTTTGCACGGGCGGCCAGGTCCAGAAAGCCGGGGGCGAGCCTCAGCGGTCGATTGCGTATACAAATTGTTCGATAGAGCAGCTCTTTCTCCTCGCCCAGGCGTTCCAGTTCCTTTTTCTCGGGCATGTATCCCAATATATAGGCGATGGTTTCTGCGTTGGTCCTTCCGTTCAGATAATAGCTTTCTGAAAGTGAAAGGGGTTTACCCCGATACAATACGGAAACGCTGCTCCAAGCCTCACGATGGTAGTCGGAGTCCCAGAACAGCGTACCGTTGAAATCGAAAATCAAGGCCTTATCGGTCCTCAAGCGGTACCACCTTGCGTACATGGGGTCCCGAGTATACTTGTCTCGGCCGGCCGATCTTCTGATACGGATCGTGCCTCCATTCCAACCAGTGTGCTATCCAGCCGGGGAGCCTGCCCATGGCGAACAACACGGTGAACATCGATTCGGGAATTCCCATGGCGTGGAAGATGATGCCGGTATAAAAGTCAACGTTCGGATAGAGATTGCGCTCGATGAAATACGGGTCCTTCAGGGCAGCCTGTTCAAGCTCCATGGCTATCTGCAACAAGGGGTCGGTCTGGCTGTCGGCTCTCAGGATCTGCTGACACAGTTTCTTGGCGATCTTGGCCCTGGGGTCGTAGGTCTTGTACACCCGGTGTCCGAATCCATAGAGCAGGAAAGAGGAGTCTTTGCTCTTGGCAAGTTCCAGCACCTTCTCAATACTCAGCCCCTCGGAGTAAATCTGGTTGAGCATCTGCATGACCGCCTGGTTGGCTCCTCCGTGCTTGCTACCCCACAGGGCGCAGCAACCGGCAGCCACCGATGCATACAGGTTGGCCTCGCTGCTGGCCACCAAACGTACCGCACTGGTGGAACAGTTCTGTTCGTGGTCTGCATGGAGGATCAAGAGGATGTTCAATGCCTTGACGTGCAATGGATCGGGTATATATGCGTTGACCGGGGTGTGAAACAGCATGTTGAGGAAGTTCTCGCAGTAGGAGAACTTGTATGAAGGATCGACGAAATCCAAACCATTCATCTGCCGATAACTGAAGGCCGCAATTGTTCTCATTTTGGAGAGCAATCGGCTGACGGTCAGGTCGACGTTTTCCTCAGGGTCGGCATCCTCGAGTTCGGGGTAGAATGCCGAAAGAGAGGCGACCATGGCCGAAAGAATCGACATCGGATGAGATTCCTGCGGGTAATCCCGGAAGAAGTTGCGCATATCCACATGCAGCAGTGAGTGGCGGTTGAGCATTTCTGCATAGGTGTGCCGTTGGGCAAGCGTGGGAAGCTCGCCTTTGATCAGCAGGTGTGCAACCTCAACGAAGTCGCAATGTTCCACCAAGTCCTCGATATCGTATCCTCGATAGCGGAGGATGCCGCGTTCTCCATCGACAAAGCAGATGGAGCTCATGCAGGATCCTGTGTTCACAAAGCCGGGGTCATACGTTATGAAACCGGTCTGCTTGCGCAGGGAGGTTATATCAATCGATTTGCCTCCCATATTGTCCGTGATGACGGTTAAGTCCACTTCCTTGTCGCCAAGTACAAGCTTGGCAGCTTCTTTCTGGATTTCCATATACGTGCCTCCTTAAGGGGGTCTGATGCATATAATTTCGAAAACAGCGAGAACCGTCTGCCTTCGATTACGGACAATATGACAAAAATGTATCGTATATTCCCCTTTTTGGAAATACAGCGACACAGAAACCTTTACTTTTCATTTCACTTTGCGCACTATATACTATTACCATGCGTAGCCCAGACAACCGCTCGGAAGAGATAGTTCTCCCCTTGGAAGAGGAAATCGTCGATATTGCCGATTTCTTCAAAGTTTTCGGCGATCCCACCCGCCTAAAAATCCTCTTCCTTCTCGAACAAGGAGAGAGGGGAGTGAATGCAATCAGTGAAGAACTGGGCATGCAGCAGAGCACCATCAGTCAGCAACTCAAACTGCTGAGAGCATGTCGTTTGGTACGATTCCGCAAGGACGGCCGCAATGTGCTCTACCGACTGAACGATGAGCATATCCACGACATCCTTGCGTTGGGTATCGAGCACTATCAGGAGTTGCAGTAACGTTTCAATACAGCTCCTTGTCCATTGCCTGGTACTCCTCGAAGAGAGGAAGGCAGGCCGATCGATCGCTCTGATGCAGGGAGAGAACCGAGGCATCACTGCATCCTCTGTTGATGTACCGATAGATGAAATCATCGCGGAAGCCAATCGCCTGGGCATCCTGCGGTGTGCATCCATAGTATACCTGCTTGATGTTTGCCCAGATGCAGGCTGACAGGCACATGGGACAGGGATAGCAGGTAGTATAGAGGACGCTGCCGCTCAGGTCATGAGTCCCTTTTTCCTTGCAGGCTTGTCTGATGACATTCACTTCAGCGTGGGCGGTCGGATCGTGACTTCCGAGGACAGTGTTCGATGCAATAAACACCTCTCCTTGATCATCCACCAGCAGGGCTCCAAAGGGACCACCCAGATTTTCTTGCATTGTCTTACGCGCCTTCTCTACTGCTTGCAGCAAGTATGCTCGATCATCCATAACCACTCCTCACCAGCATAGTGTAGCATAGAAAATCTCTATGGACCTTGAAAAAAACCGCCTCCATCGGAGGCGGTCGGCTGCCTAGTTGGTATCCCGTTTGGCGCTTGCCATGAGTCGGATGGCATTGATATTGATGAATCCCTTGCAGTCCACCGGCTGATAGCCCCCGGCCTTGTCCATGGAGCCCAGCGCCTCATTGTAAAGCGAGACCGGACTCGAGACTCCTGCGAAGATTACATTGCCCTTGTAGAGGACCACTTTGCTTGTACCGCTGACATTCTTTTGGCTCTGTTCAAAGGCGGCTGTAAGCATTTCGAATTCAGGGGCTCCCCAGTACCCGTTGTAAATGAGCTGGGCATACTTGGGCATCAGCGAGTCACGCAGGTGCATCACTTCCTTGTCCATGGTGATGCCTTCCAGATTGTGATGTGCCTTCCAAAGGATCTCACAACCAGGGGTTTCATACACACCGCGGCTCTTGATGCCGATATAGCGGTTCTCCACCATGTCCACACGGCCGATGGCATTGTCGTGACCAAGCTTGTTCAGATAGAGAATCATCTGCAAAGGATCGGTGACGACCGTCTTGTCCTCTTCATTGGTAACAGAAACCGGAAGGCCGTTCTTGAACTCGAAGGTCAGAAGCGTCTCCTTGTCCGCAGCCATCCTGGGGCTGAGCGTCAGGCTGAACACATCTTCTTCGCACCGCTTGGAGGGGTCTTCCAGGATGCCCGCCTCGTGGCTGATGTGGATAAGATTCTCATCCTCGCTGTACGGTTTCTTGGTGGAAGCCTTGATGGGAATGCCGTACTTTTGGGCGTAGGCTATCATATCGCTTCTTCCTTCGAATTGCGTCAGCCACTCGGGGTCCTTCCATGGGCTGATGATTTTCACCTGTGGCATGTGCATGTAATAACCGAATTCAAAGCGGACCTGGTCGTTTCCCTTTCCTGTTGCACCGTGGGCAACATAAACCGTTCCTTCCTTGCGGGCGATTTCAATCTGGCGTTTGGCGATGATGGGCCTGGCCAGTGATGTTCCCAGCATGTAGGTGCCTTCATAGATGGTATTCGCCTTCAGCGCAGGGAAAATATAGTCGGTAACCAATTCCTTGCGCAGGTCTTCGACATAGACCTTGGAGGCACCGGTAGCCAGTGCTTTCTTCTCGATGGCGGCAAAATCCTCGTTCTGACCGACGTTCGCAACATAGGCGATGACGTCAAAGCCCTTGTTTGCCAGCCACTTGAGGATTACAGAGGTATCGAGACCTCCACTATAGGCAAGAATGATTTTTTCCTTATTCATATTGCTTCTCCCTGCTCGGTATGTTCAATCTGGATGCAGTGTAGTGAACGTACACAGGAATGACAAGAGGTTTTGTATAAATATTCTATAAAATACTGAAATATGCAAGAAAAGAGTGAGTTTGGTCCAAATATGGTGAATTAATATTCATAAAAACTAATTCGAAAAATATCGAAATAGAACTTGTCAAATTTCTTGTTCCCTCGTATACTGCAACTATGTTGGAATGTAAACACCTCTATAAACGGTACGGAAATCAGAAGAAAAATGCGGTCGACGACCTTTCACTCACTATTGAAAGCGGCCGGATTTTCGGCTTCCTCGGCCCCAACGGAGCCGGCAAGAGCACCACGATCAAAATGCTGGTCGGCCTTTTGAAACCCGACCAAGGAACCATTCAATTTGACGGTAAGAACAGTAAAACCGACGCACTCTCGTATAAGCAGAGCATCGGGTATGTTCCTGATGAGCCGGTTTTCTATGAACGGATGACCGCTTTGGAGCATCTTACCTTCATTGCAGATATCTATGAGGTGGAACAGAAGGTGCGCAAGGCACGCATCGATGAGCTGTCCAAGACACTGTTGCTCTCAGATGCCCTTTCCGATCAGATTTCCAGCTATTCGCACGGGATGAAGCAAAAGCTGTCGGTCATCGCCGCGTTGCTTCCATCCCCCAAGCTCCTGATACTCGATGAGCCGATGGTGGGTCTGGATCCCAAGGCCTCATACATCCTCAAGCAGTTGCTCAAGTCGTACGCTCAGGCTGGAAATACCGTGTTCTTTTCCACCCATGTGTTGGAGGTCGCCCAGCAACTTTGTGATACGCTGGGCATTATCAAGGAGGGCAGGCTGCTGTACTGCGGAACGTTCGAGCAGCTGCAGGCCGATGCAGGGGAGGGGACGGAGAATCTGGAACAGCTTTTCCTGGAGTTGACCGATGAGGGAACACCCTCATGAGCTGGAGAACCATATACCTGTTGGTCAAGGCCTACTGGCTGGGCAACAAGCCGATCGCCAGCGCTCTTGAGCGTTTGAGTTTTCAGAGGAAGGGAAGCAGGTCCTCTCTGCTTTCGGTCGTGATTGGCTTGATGCTTCTGGTGATGTTCGTCTACTTCTCCCTGTTGCTGGGCCTGAACTACTATAGCTATCAAATGCTGGGAGTTTTGATCGATCAGCCGCTGATGGGGTTGTTCATTGCATCGGCCTTATCCTTTTTCGGCTTGCTTTTGTTCAGTTTCACCTCCATCCACGATTTTCTCTACACCGCCAAGGACATCCTCATGGTGCGTACGCTCAAAGTAGGGGACGCCTCCGCTTCTCTGAGCCGCTTGATTCTCCTCTATCTGCACTATGCACCACTGTATTGGTTTTTAACCCTCCCGGCTCTTGTGGTGGGCTCGTTCATCCAAGGTGTTTCAATTTCCTATGTACTGTATTCTCTTCTTTACCTGCTGTTCGGACCGATCCTCCCGCTCTGCTGCTCCGTCCTTGTCGCCCTTATACTCATCGGTGCCAGCAGAGGAAAAAGATTTCGGTTCCTTGAAGAGATTGCACCCATGATTCTTTTGGTCCTGTTCATTGTAGGAATTAGTGCATCCTTTACCAGGAATCTCGGCGAGGATTCATTGCTGGACTTCCAATACGAGGCGATGCTGGCCACTGTTGCACCGCTGCTCACCTCCTTATTGGAAAAACTGCCGCTGTTCACCCTTCAGGCAAAGCAGATGTTCTCGTTTTCCTCTTCCCTTCTGATGGTGGCTATAAACGGTATTTTTGTACTGCTGACGAGCATTGCTGTTGTACGCACGTATCAAGCAAATTTTTCCAAATTGTTGAGCAATCAGAGTACACGAAGCAGACGCAAAAGAGCGTATGAATTCAAGGCGAACAGCCAAGTATCTGCCCTGTTGAAGCGTGAGTTGGTGGTTATACGGTCCAATTCAAGTTTTCTTTTCGAGTTGGTGGGTGAGCTTTTCATCCCCGTCATCCTGATAGTTGTCTATATGCTTACCGGGGTGATGGATGAGATGGCCGTTTTGGCAGATACCCTCAAGGATTTCCCCTTCTTTGAGCAGATCCTGTTCTTAATCATGCTGTTGGTTGCGAATCTGGGGATGCTCAGCTCCACCAGCGTCTCCAGACAGGGACGTATGTTCGTCTACGACAGGCTCTATCCTGTATCCGCTGCAGTCTATGTACAGGCGAAGCTGCTTTTGCACATGTGTCTGGTGGGTTTTCCCAATATAATCTATCTGAGCTTGTCTCTGATGTTTTTCGGTCTGAATCCGTACCACCTCCTATGGATGGTCCCCCTCTCCCTCACCCTTATCCTGCTTAGTGCAACCCTGCATCTCTGCATCGATTACCATAATCCGAAGCTCGATTGGACCTTGGCGCAACAGGCTATGAAAAGCAACCCCAACGGCTTGATAGGTTTGGCTCTTTCGTTTGTCCTTGAAGTGGTGGTTGCCGCCTTTCTGGTGCTACCCGTCCTGTTGGGCCTTCCGTTCATCTACTTTGCAGCAATCCTCTGTGCTCTTGCACTCCTGTCGTTGAGGTATACCTATCGGTTGGTCGTAACCCAGGCTTCTCAAGCGCTTGCAAGGTAGGATGCCAGGCGGGAGCAAACATCGGCAAGACTGGTGTGCGTCTCAAATGGGTAGGCTCTCTGCGACTGGTTCCAGTTGATGACCAAGCCCAGGTCAGCGGCCTTCAGCATGGGAATGTCGGTAGGCCCATCGCCGACCGCCAGAATTGTAGGGTAGTCACGCCTCAGCTGCTCCAAGGCCTTTGCCTTTGCCTGCGGCTCGTTGATATCGACAACCATACGGGCTCTTCCTGCCTCATCCCAAACCAAGCGCTTGCCACGAATGAGAAAGAAGTGCTGTTTCAGTCCGATCTGCTGCAGAAAAGACTCGACGAGGTTCTCCGTACCACAGGTCAATACGGCAAGGTCTGCAATATTACCAAGGGAAGCCAATGCATGGATGTCTTCAGTAGAGAGAAACAAGGAAATGTCACGGGCAACCTCGTCGATCATACCTGCATTTGCCGTTCGTACCAAATCGGCATATCGCTTGTGGAATGCATCACCGATCAAAGTCCCTTTCTGGTCTTGCAGGATGAGGCGTTTGGCCCTCTGTTTGAAAAGCGTTCCTTTGGTGGAGGCGACCTTTCGTATCAAGCGCTGTTCGCTGTCGTATGGGGCAATGGGGTAGAGTGTTCCATCAAAATCAAAGGTTATGCATGCTCTCTTGCTCATACAAGAGAGTGTAGCAGGAGAGTATAAAAAGAGGAAGGGATACCCTCCCTTCCTCCAAATTCTGGGAATGAGATATGCTAGATGAACTCTTTTCCATAGAGCATATCGAAATACTGCATATCCGTGCTCAGAATCTTGTTCAAAGCCGGAATGGTCTTTCGATAGGACTCCAAGGTTCTCCACAGTTCGAAGAACTCCGGATCTGCTTCATACGCCTTGGCATAAATCTCTGCTGCACGGGCATCGGCGATACCCTTGGTCTTCTCACTGGTCGCATAGGCGGCGGAGAGGATCTGACGCTGTTCGCTCTCGGTCTTGCCTTGCCACTGGGCGAGCTGGCCTCGTCCGTAGGAGCGGTAAGCTTCGGCAATCTGGTTTCGTTCCTTGATCATCCTCTGGTACACGCTTTCAGTCAGATCATCGCTGTAGCGGATCTGACGGACCACGATATCAATCAATTCGATGCCGAATCCATCAGTGAACTGCTTGGCTTGGTTGAACATTCTGGTCGACAGTCCATCACGACCAATGAGGATGGTCTCCTGCCTGGACTGGGTGACTGTCAGGTTTCTCAGCGTTTCGGCATCCTCATTGCTCTCCACTTCCAGGTTTTGAGTCTGCTCCTCAACTTTTATTGAGTTGATCTGGTTGGTGTTCCGAACGGCCTCATTGAGATAGTTCTCGCTGATGATGGTGCGGATCGAGGAGTCCAGGATGTCGTTGAGCCTGGAAATACCATTGTTTACGGTGTTGACCGTTTCATAGTACTTGGCAGGATCGGAGATTCTCCAACGAGCGGTGGTATCGACCCAGATGAACTGATTCTCCTTGGTGGGGATGCGCTGTGCCGCACCATCCCAGCTGAGGATCTTTTTCGGGTAGATGATTACGTTGTCGATGAGCGGCATCTTGAACTTCAGGCCGGACTCTTGTTCTGCATTGACAATCGCTCCGAAGCGGGTGATCACCGCCTGTTGCCCTTCGTACAGGATGTAGAAAGGTCCGAGCAGGATGAATACCACCAAGAATACGACTACAACCACCAAGGTGGTAATGAGTTTCCTATTGGTTTTCGCCTTCATTTCGTACCTCCTTCAAGCATTTGTATCGGAAGGAAGTTTGCCAGGTTCTTGTCAACCAAGGTCACCGAACCTTCGCTGGTCGGGTTGATGATCGACTCCATGGCTTCAATATAGAGGCGGGTTCGTGTAATGTTCTTGCTCTTCTCGTAGACTTCCCGCACGCTGTTGAAGCGGGCTACGTCGCCGGTTGCCTGGTTGACACGCTCGCTTGCATAGCCTTCGGCGACCTGGATGATCTGGTTTGCTTCACCACGGGCCGAGGGGATGATTCTGTTGTAGTTCTGCTTCCCTTCGTTGATCAGACGGTTCATGTCCTGGATGGCCTTGTTGACATCCTCGAAGGCATCCTGCACCTGACCGACCGGGGGTACGATGTTTTGCAGCTTGACGGTGACCACCCTCACGCCCAAACCGAATGCGTCGAACAGTTTTTGCATATTGTCCTGGGCCTCGACCTCGATGCGGGTTCTTTGACTGGTCATGACTGCAAGGATGGGAAGGTCTCCGACCAATTTATTCATGACGCTCTGACTGATGTCACGAATGGTGGTCTCCCTCGATTCAACGTTGAACATCCATTTCACAGGATCCTCGATCTTGTATTGGACGATCCACTGCACATCGATGATATTCAAGTCCCCGGTTAGCATCAGCGACTCATTCGTGTAGTCGGTGTTGCCGAACAATGGTGAGGTGCTGTTGTTCTGGCGATACCCGAAGGTCATGGTTTGGACGACCTGTGTGGGTACATTGTAACTAGCCTCGATTCCCAGGGGAATCTTGGTCTGAAGGCCAGGGCCTACGGTGCGGTTGTACTTGCCGAGGCGAAGCACGACTGCCTGTTCAGTCTGGTCGACGACAAAGAAACTGCTGAGAACCAACATGACAAGCACGATTGCGACAATAATCCAGATTACAAGCTTCGGACTGATATTGTTCACTTTTCGCGCAGGCCTCGGTGGTTGCTGCATGGTATCCATAATAACTCCTGTTGGTGCCGTAGCACTCTATCAATGTACCCACACAGAGTGGTATCGTCAAGCTCGCAATCTTGGCAACAATGTCCGGTTTGCCATTGAAATAAACGCTTTTGAGGGCTATGATGTCCCCTATGAAAAAGAGACTTGTAACCAGTGCACTCCCCTATGTAAATAATATTCCGCATCTGGGTAATTTGACCCAAGTGCTCTCAGCCGATGTTTTTGCCCGTTTCTGCCGCTCCAAAGGGTATGAGACCCTCTACATCTGTGGTACTGATGAATACGGTACGGCTACCGAGACCCGCGCCTTGAAAGAAGGGCTGAGCCCCCGGGAACTTTGTGACCGCTATCATGCGATTCATCGGGATATTTATGCCTGGTTCAATATTGCTTTTGATTACTTCGGCAGAACCAGCACGGAAATGCAGACGGCGATAGTGCAGGACATTTTTACCAAAGTCGACGCAGCCGGGTATATCAGCGAGCATGAGCTTGAGCAGCTCTACTGTCCTTCGTGCCAGCGTTTTCTTGCTGACCGTTTTGTCGAAGGCACCTGTCCCCACTGCCATTCAGAAGGTGCAAGAGGGGATCAGTGCGACAGCTGTCAGACCCTCCTTGATCCTGTTGAGCTGATCAACCCCCGCTGCGGGGTGTGCGGCACCAGGCCCGTTCCGAAGAAAACCAAGCATCTGTACATCGACCTTCCCAAGGCTCTGCCTTTGCTTGAACAGTGGATGGAGCAGGCGAGCAAAGAGGGTTTCTGGGCAAACAACGCCATTCAGGTGACCAAATCCTGGATTCGCGACGGTTTGAAGGAGCGCTGCATCACCCGCGACTTGAAATGGGGCATTCCGGTACCCAAGCCCGGCTATGAGGACAAGGTCTTCTATGTCTGGTTCGATGCCCCGATCGGCTACGTTTCCATAAGTGCCAACGCGACCAAGGATTGGAAAAAATGGTGGCAGGAACCCAAGAACACCGAGCTGTTCCAGTTCATCGGAAAAGACAATATTCCCTTCCACACCGTGATTTTCCCCTCATGCCAGTTGGCCAGCGGCGAGGACTGGACGATGCTGCATCATATGAGCAGCACCGAGTACCTGAACTATGAGGGGGGAAAGTTCAGCAAGAGCCTCGGCATCGGTATTTTCGGCAACGATGTACAGGACACCGGCATCCCGGCCGATGTCTGGCGCTTCTATATGTTTTACAACCGTCCGGAAAAAAGCGATGTCACTTTTACCTGGACCGATTTTCAGGAGAAGGTGAATGGAGAGCTGATCGGCAATCTTTCAAACCTCGTGAACCGCACACTCACCTTTGTGAAGCGCTTCTATCCCGAGGACGCCTCGTTGCTCGATGCTTGTATCGATGAAGAACTTTGGAAACAAGTCTTGGAAAAGGAAGCGGAAATCGACGCCCTTCTCGAGCGTGCTGAGGAACGGGATGGCCTTCGCCAGATTCTCGCCCTCTCTTCCGTAGGAAATAAAGCATTCCAGGACGGGGAGCCTTGGAAGCTCAAGAACACCGATCCCGAGAAAGCGAAGAGCCTGCTCAAGACGCTGATGTATCTCATCAGGGATCTGGGTATTATGGTTGAACCGTACATGCCCACCACAAGCGCTCGGATTCTCGCTTTCCTGGGTTCTGAAAATGCCCGTTGGACGGATTTGGGGAAGACGGAAGGCATCGAGCATCTCAATCAACCTGAATTGCTGTTCTCCAAGCTGGAGGATGTAACCATCGACAGCCTGAGGACTCGTTTCAGCGGTTCTCAGGAAGAGCGTAAACTCAAGGAACAAACCATCAAGATGGAGAAGGAAATGGAACATACAGAAGACCAGGTCGGCCTGGCAGAGCAGTTTGCAAAGAGAGTCATTCTCAAGGTTGGAAAGATTACTACCGTTGAAAAGCACCCTCAGGGTGATAAGTTGTACATCCTCACCCTCGATATGAAGGAAGAGGAGAGCAGGACCATCGTCAGCTCGATTGTTCCCTACTATACAGCCGAACAGTTGCAGGATCAGCACATTGTGGTGGTGAGCAACCTGAAGCCGGCAAATTTCCGTGGCGTTAAGAGTTATGGAATGTTGCTTGCCGCAAGTGATCCGAAAGCCGAGGAGCATACCACCTGTGAGGTGTTGTTTGCACCACAGTTCGAAGTGGGCACCATGCTCACTCCCGAAGGGTATGAAGCCCCGGTAGAAGCCCTTCCCTATGTGAAGGCGGATCATTTCTTCTCCATGCCCATCGTAACTGAAGGGGGAGTGGTGAAGATCGACGGCAAGCCGGTCGGCAGGGATGGGGTGTATCTTACCTCCAAGCAGTATCTGGATGGTCCGGTGGGTTGATCGCCTGCCAGGTGTTCATAGATTGCAAGGGGGCCGTGGGGGCCCCCGTTGTTTCATAAAGGGAAGGTGGGAATGATGGTTGTCCGGTCGATTGATTACAAAAAATTCGTATGTACCGGATCGGTGATGCAAAGCAGCTACTGGGCTGCAGTCAAGCATGGGACCGGCTGGAAACCGTATGCCTTTGAAGTCGAGGATGACCAAAGGCGTTTTTCCGTATTGGTGCTCGTCAAGCAGGTCCTCCCGTTGTGGCAGCTTGCCTATATACCGTTCGGTCCCCCTCTCTCCTCCCAGGTGGGTGAGTTCCTCAGGCAACTGGCGAAAGAGCTGCGTAAAAAGCTTCCGTCCTCTGTCTTCGCCCTGCGATACGATCTTCCTTTCGATGAAGTCAATGATCAAAATGTAATGGTTATCAACGCCCCCCGCTTCAGAACCTGCAAGGAGAGCGTGCAACCTGAAGGTACCGTGAGAATCGACTTGCACTGGGGCTATCATGCGGTGACACTTGGCTACCGTGACAGGGCTAAACGTGCACTTCGCAAAGCAAGCCAAACTTTTGAAGCGGGCCTTTGGAGCGGTGATGACGCTTCGTTCAAGCGATGGTATGAGATTTATCTGGAAACCGCAAAGCGTGATGGTTTCTCCCCGCGCTCGGCTAAATATTTGAAAGCCCTTTTGACTCTCGACGGCAAGGTTGCCGGCGATGTGGAGTGTAAACTGCTGCTGGCCACGGAAAAACGCAAGATTGTCGGGGGGATCATTGTTCTATTCTCCAAAACCGAGGCTGTATACCTTTATGGTGCTTCCATGCGCTTCGATTCACTTTCCTGTTCCCATGTGTTGCAGGACTATGCAATCAGGATGGCTTGTGAGAAAGGGTGTGCCATCTACGACTTGTACGGGATCTCGGGACCGAAAGGAAGGGGGAGTCACTTGGCGGGGCTGGAGGTATTCAAACTCTCATTCGGCGGGCAGGCGTACTACCGCAGTCCTTCGACCGACTACGTCTATTCCTTCATTCCGTGGAAAATCTATGCGATTACCGAGTACATTCGATATCGATTGAAACGAAGAATCAAGCCTCAAGAAGGAGTCCAACCAAATTCTTGAATTGATTGCCTCGGTCGAATTCATTGGCAAAAAGTTCAAACGATGCGCTTCCCGGTGAGAGCAGGATGGCCTGTGGAAGATCCGGAAGGTCTTGTTGTTTCGCCTGGGCTGCGTCGAAACTTGCCTGCAAGGCATCACCCATGGACTTGAAGGGCCCCATGTATGAAATGGAATTCGCCTTAAGCAGCGGCAACAGCTTGTTCTGAGTGAAACTACCGTCCAACAACGAGATGCTGCTCGCATGTCTCACTTCCTCCAGCATGGCATCGGCTTTCAGGTTCTTGTCGGTCCCCCCGCAAATCAAGTGTACAGCCATGGACCGGAATTTCGCATAGGAGAAATGGACAGCCTCGGGGATGGTTGCGGCACTGTCATTGACGAACAGGATGGAACCGAGTGTTCCCACCTGCTCGATACGGTGAGGCACACCCTGAAAACTTTCCAGCGCCTTGAGGATGCTCTTGTATTTGAGTCCCAAGGCCAACAGGATTGCATAGGCGCTCTGCAGGTGCGGTTGTTGCTCCAGCTCCTTCGGGCAGGAACGGTCGATACCCCTGATGTGCCGGCGGTCGAGTTTTGTCTGTTTCTGAATTCTTTTCATCATGACGTCGGGTACAACGGCGGTATGTATGCTTGGGGTGAACAACTCCAGTTTGTCCTCGAGATACTGCTCGATGGACTGGTAGGAGTTGAGGTGGTCGGGATAAAAATTCGTGAGGGCGCATACCTCCATTATCGGCAGTTGCCCATGCAGGGATTGAACTGAATCCCTGATCTGCCAGGAGGAGAATTCAACCACCAAATAGTCGGGGAGCCTTCGTCCTTGCTCATGCCTCCGTTCCCACTCCTTGAGAACGGTGAAGGCGCTGATGCCCATGTTGCCGCACTGCATCGCTTCATATCCGAGGTGGGTTAATACGTGTGCAACCGCAGCGCTGGTGGTGGTTTTCCCCTTTGTTCCCGTTATACCGATGATTTTCACTTGCTCGCACCAAGGGGAGGAGAAGAGCCAGGCGAAGTCGTTGACCACCATGCGGGCATGGGAGAGCATTGGATGATTGGGGGGAATAGCGGGATTCTTGACGACGATGTCGGCCCACAGAAAATCTTCGCTTCGGTGTGTTCCCGATATACACAAGGCACCTCGAAGTGTAAGGGATTCCATCTCGGAGCCCAAGTCACACGCACCCTTGAGATCGGTTATCCTCACTTCATCGCCATGGTCGAGAAAATAGGACGCAGCCGCATAGCCTCCACCGTGCATCCCCAATCCGAAGATGAGAACCTTCATACTACCTCCCCTTGGCTCTATAGTAGGAAGAAAGTGCAAACAGGGCAAGACGAATCGGTGCGATTTACGAGGGAAATCGTGTTCAGAAATAGCAATGTTTTTTCTACTCATCCCCCTTGACCTTGGTTTGGTATACTCGCATAATGGTACGGTAATTACAAAACCGCCCGGATTCGGCCAACACCGAAAAAAAAGCCGGTAGGTAAGGAGCTCTACAGTGCCTTGTGGAAGAAAAAGAAAAAAGCATAAGATTGCTACTCATAAGAGAAAGAAAAAGCTCAGAAAAAATAGACATAAGAATAAATAGTTTTTTCTGCTAATCTTACGCTTGGTGCCAAAGCAAGAAAACCGTCGGTCGCTCCGGCGGTTTTTTCTATCCAAGCTCTTATGGCATTGTAGGATATGCTGTCCGTTTTGTTGACCTTGTTGTACAAAGTATGGTATTCTACTGAGAACCTCTTTATCCGCTCTTGAGGGCGGATCATTTAGTCCGTAAGGAGGAACCATGAGAAATTATGAGTTCACCGTTATCTTCAATGCAAATGAAGAAAACACAACCGCTGGCCTGGAGTATGTGACCAGCACCTTCGCAACTGCCGGGGTAGAGATTACCAAGCAGGAAGACATGGGCGTCAAGTATCTGGCCTATGACATTAAGAAACAGGAAAAAGGGCACTATGTCTACTTCGAACTGAAGGCAGATCCGAGCAACATCCTCGAATTCGAACGGGGATTTCTCTTGAACGCCAACATTTTGAAGTATCTGTTTGTAAACACTGAGAAATAATCTTAAAGAAATGGAGCAAAAGAATGGCAAATGACTTGAATGTAGTCGCGTTGGTGGGTCGGCTTACGAGGGAGAGCGAACTTCGTTATTCCAATGGAGGCATGGCCATCTGTCGTTTTTCCATTGCTGTCAACCGTAGAAAGAGGACGGCTGATAATCGATGGGAGGATGAGGCCAACTTTTTTGACTGCACGATGTTTGGTAAGAGCGCTGAGTCCATCAACCAGTATTTGGAGAAGGGCAGGCAGGTCTCCATCATCGGAGAACTGAGGCAGAGTCGCTGGGAACAGGACGGACAAAGCCGAAGCAGGGTTGAGATTGCCGTTAATTCTTTACAGCTCCTTTCAAGTCCCGCTTCTACCGATGGTAGAAACGAGAGAAGCTACGGCGAACAGCCTGTAGCGAGAAATCAGGGGTCGTACAACCCTCGTCCAAGTGCAAGGCCGGAACAGGTTCCTGTTATGGATATGTCCGGTCCCGAGCAGTTTGACGACGACCAGATCCCATTCTAAAACGCTGCCCGAGGGCAGCCGATGTTGCAAGGAGAAATATGCATGCGTGATGACGATAATGATTCCATGATGAATGATATGGATGGAAAGGGTGGAAGAGACAGACGGATGGGGGGCCGCAAGCCTGCTTTCCGTAAGAAGGTTTGCAAATTCTGCACCCAAAACCTTACTCCCGACTACAAGAATCCTGAGATGCTCCGGCGCTATATCACCGAGCGTGGAAAGATTCTTCCTGCCCGCATCACTGGTTGCTGTGCAAAGCACCAGAGAGCAGTTACCAACGAGATCAAGAAGGCCCGCGTACTCGCGTACCTTCCGTTTGAGAAGAAGTAATCTGTGTTGGGCAGCATGAACCAGAAGAATCGTGAAGCAGTAAAGTACTTGTTGATTGCAGTGGGTGTTAGTTTTGTGCTCTCCCGCTTGATGGTCGGCAATTTTCTCTTCACCATTCCCTTGATGGTTCTTGCCCCAAAGTTTTCCGATCGTAAAGGAGAACTGCTTCCTGTCATATTGGTAGGTGCATTGATTCTGCTTACCGAGTTGATTCGCTCGAGGAATGCCTTGAGCAGTGAGGAAGGAAGAATTCTGCTTGTGATTGGATTGTTCATCCCCTCTGTGTTGCTGGTTGCTTCTGCGGTATGGATCGCATCGGTTAATCAACGGACAGTGTACCGCTATCTGGCCTCATGCCTCTTTGGGGTGGTTGCCTCTTTTGCGGTGGTTATCTGGTTTTCAAAGCCGACCGAGCCGTTGATGCGGGTGAACTCAGTAATGTATGAGACATTCCGCCTTATTCTCGGACAGGCTTCCGGTACGACGGATTCAGTCCTTCCGATGGCCGAGGATGCCATCAAGGGAGTGTATCATATGTCGGTATTGATGATAGGAGCTGTACTTGCTCCGCTGTGTATGGCATTGGTGGGATTTGCCAGTTTTCTGGCGATGAGCTACCAGGCACGGTTTGATGGCGGCTTCTCCGTCCGGGTTTCGAAATGGAAGGTCCCCGATCACTTGATTTGGATTTTCCTGGGCTCCTGGACAGTGGTATTGCTGCTGATTCTTGCCAAGGCAGGGTATTTGGCAAGGGCTTTGTCCCTGCAGGTTGCCCTGGGCAGTGCCGTGTTGTATGCTGTGCAAGGTATGGCCATCGTAACACATTTCATGTTGCGAAAAGGCATCGCCGTCAATACTGGAAGGTTGGTTACCACCACGTTCCTGCTGGCTTTTTTGATTCCCGGGGTGAACCTGCTGGTTGTCTTTGTACTGCCTTTGTTGGGTGTTACGGAGACTTGGATTGTGTATAGACGTAATGAGTAAGGAGTTTTCCCTATGAAAATCATTCTCAATCAGGATGTCGTCAACCTCGGTGAAGAGGGAGACGTTGTAGTTGTAAAGGACGGGTATGCCCGTAACTATCTGCTTCCTACCGGCATGGCTGTGATGTTCAATAAGACCAATCAAGCCATTTTTGCTTCCCGTACCGCTGCCATCGAGAAGCGTAAGATCGAGAAGCGCAGTGCCAGTGCAAGCATGAGGGAGAAACTGAACAAGGTTGTCCTCACCATGGTTGTGTCTGCTGGTGAAAGCGGCAAGCTTTTCGGTTCGGTCACCTCCTCCATGGTTCAGGATGCCCTTGCAAAGCAGGGTATCGAGGTCGAGCGCAAGAAAATCGAGGTTCCCACCCATGCAATCAAGATGGTCGGCAATTACTCGGTTCGCGTACGCCTCTATGAGGACGAGAGTGCCGAGGTGAAGTTGGTCGTCGAGAGCGAGGCTTCAGTGAAGGCTCGTCAGGCTGCCGAGGCCAAGGCTGCCGCCGAAGCTGCAAAAGCCGCCGCCAAGGCTGAAGCTGAAGCTGCCAAGGCTGCTGCCCAAGAGGCACAGGCCGAAGCCAACGAGTAAGTAGATGGCATCGAATAGCATGCTGGGGCGCGTTCCCCCTCAGAATGAAGAGGCAGAACGCGCTGTATTGGGCGCAATTCTGCTCAATGAGAAGGTCCTTGTAGAAGTGACCGACTTTTTGGGCAAGGATGACTTCTATAAAGTCGCCCATCAGCACCTGTTCGGGGCCATTGTTGCATTCAGGCAGGAGAGTTCGGAAACCCTCGACCTTATTACACTCAGTGCCTATCTGAAGCGTAAAAGTCTTGTCGAGCAGTGCGGCGGACTCTCCTACATTTCCACCCTCACCAGCGACGTTCCCACTACGACGAACGCCGCGTATTATGCTAAGATCCTGAAAGCCTTGAGCCAGAGGCGCAAGCTGTTGTTGTTTGCCTCCAAACTCAAGGACAATGCTTTTGATGAGTCGCAGGATATCCAGAAAGTCATTGATGAAGGCGAACAGTCTCTGTCAACCTTGAGCAATGAGACCGCAGGCAGCGACAACTACTACTCGATCAAGGATCTGATCACCAATACCATCAGTGATATCGAGATGCGCAGCACCAGCGGCATCAAGAATGGTTTTGAGACGGGCTATCTTCCTCTGGACTCCATCACCGGCGGGTTCAAGAAGCAGGAGTTCATCATCGTAGGGGCGCGTCCTTCCATCGGTAAGACAGCCTTCGCCCTCTCCTTGACGTTGAACATGATCGTCAAGAAAAAGTATCGAGTCGGGTTTTTCTCGCTTGAAATGAGTGCAGCCAGTCTCATGGAACGACTACTGACCGGTCACAGCCGCGTCGATTTCTCACATATCCGCAAGGCAACCCTGAAGAACAGTGAAATGAGCGCCATCATTGATGCCTCCGGAGCCTTGTATGAAGCTGAGCTCTACATCCAGGATACTCCCAACATGAAGTTGATGGAGCTCAGGGCGCAGGCCCGAAGGATGAAGCTTGAGCATGACATCCAGGTGATATACATCGACTATATCGGATTGATCGATGCCGAAGCCGATGCCCGCATTCCCCGTCATGAACAGATTTCCATCATCAGCCGTTCGCTCAAGCAACTCGCCCGTGAACTCGATCTGCCGGTGGTCTGTCTTTGTCAGGTCGGTCGTCAGGCGGACGGTGTCGAGCCCAAGCTCAGCGATTTGCGTGACAGTGGTTCCATCGAACAGGACGCAGACGTTGTCATTCTGCTCCACCGCGATGTCGGCAAGAACCGTACCGATGATGAGTCTGAGCGTGAAAAGAACAATATCCAGGAAACCAAGATCATCATGGCCAAGAACCGAAACGGTGAAACCGGTGTATTCTCCCTTGCTTTTGTCAGCAACATTGTTCGCTTTGAGGAGATGGAGTTCAGCCGCAAATATGTGGCCGGTAATAATCCTAATGCCTGATTGCCAGTAGATGGCGAACATCAACAACGGTCAAGAGCAGGAAAATCCCAATAATACAGACAACACCCAGCAACTGAAGCACGTAGTACGTCTTCGGCCGTATCTGTTTTTTCCTCACCCATTCACCCAAGGCTATGAGAACCTGTCCCCCATCGAACGCCGGCAGGGGAATGAGGTTCGCTATCGCGAGGGAAATGGAGACTCCTCCCATCAAGTAGAAGAGTGCATACAGGCCGCTGTGTGTATTCTGCTCAAGCCCCAGGGTGGTGATATCACCGATGAGCAAGGCCGAACGGGCCATCCCGGTAACCGAGCTGCGAAGATTCTCCTCATCACGCGAGAATAAACCTGCTATCATTGCGAAAGTCTGTTCTACGATGAGCTTGGTGCGGTTGTAGCCTTCCAGCAGGCTGAAGGGCTTGCCGCCTCGCTTCACCGTCCGCGCGGCGATGGAGAATTGGAAGTCCTTCATGCCTCGTTCATCATGTCCGGGAGTAAAACGGATGAGGACTTCAGTGGTACCGCGAAGGACAGTCAACTGAAGAGAGGGCCCGGCGGCATTGATCAGCTCCAGTAGTTCCAGATGATTGGAGACCGGTACGTCATCAACGGCAATAATCAAATCGCCATTTCTCATGCCTGCGCGATACTCCTCGGAGTCGGGTCTGACACTTCCTACCAGCGCCTGCTGGAGTGCCGTCAGCCCATACCGAAATGAGCAGTCCTGGGTTTCTTGGCCTGCAACGGTGAACTCCAATTCGGTATCCCCGCGCATGACCGTGAAAACTTCAACGCCCGACGATTCCCTGAGCATGGACTCCAAATCCTCCCAATCGGCAACATCCACACCATTGAGTTTGACTACAAGATCTCCGCTTTGTATTCCCGCCTCGGAAGCAGGGCTGGAAGCATCGGCGAATAAGGTTGGATAGTCGTCCACCGTTGCAACGATGGATGGCGTCGACACCACCTGCATAGGAAGAGTGGCTAGAGAGGCGTAAAGGAGAATGGCGAACAAAAGGTTTGCCAAGGGTCCTGCAAGGTAGGTGACCACCCGTTTGGAAGGATGGACGGAGAACAACGAACCTTCTTCGGTGTGGGTGAATGTGCGCTGTCCATCGATGAGGGCTTGACTGAGGTCGTCCGATCCTTTGAGACGGCAGTAGCCGCCCATGGGAAACATGCTGATGCGGTATTCGGTTCCCTTATACAGCTTGCCCAACAGCTTCGGTCCAAGACCGAAGGAGAAAACCTCAACTTCTATCCCGTGGATTTTTGCAGCTGCCAAGTGCCCGATTTCATGGATGACCACCACAATGGTAATCCCCATCAAGCCGATGAGGTACTTCACCAGAAGGGAGGTGAATTCACTCATAAAAGACTGCTTGCAATCTGTCTGGCTTTCGCATCCAGAGCCAGGATCTGAGAAAAGGAGGAAACCTCTTCATCCCACCGCTGGTCGAGCGTTCGCAGGACCACTTCAATCAATTTAGGGTAGGAGATTCTTTGCTGCATGAAGGCATGCACCGCCACTTCATCGGCTGCATTGAAAGCCAGGGCGCTCGAGCCTTTGCGTCTGAGAATTTCGAATGCGAGACCGAGCAGGGGAAAGCGCTTGAAATCAGGTTGTTCAAAGCTGAGGGACAAACTGGTGAAATCCAGCGGCCTGACCAGCGAGGTCGCTCCCTCGCACAGTGCATTGATGATGGGCAAGGTCATGTCGGGATTGCCAAGCTGGGCATAAACGGCACCATCGAAGGTACGGATCATTGAATGGACGATCGATTGGGGATGAATGACCACTTCGATGTGATCGGCATCAAATCCGAAGAGATGGGAGGCTTCAATGACTTCCAAAGCCTTGTTCGCAAGGGTTGCACTGTCGATGCTGATTTTCTTTCCCATATTCCAGGTTGGATGGGCCAGTGCCTGTTCCACGGTTATCCCAGCAAATCGTGAGGCATCGAGTGTCCTGAAAGGCCCACCGCTGGCTGTGATGATGAGTGACTGTACCTGCTTGCGGTCATGGCCCTTGAGCAGTTCAGCCAAGGCCGAATGTTCGCTGTCCACCGGAATAATCGAGGCATTATGTTCCTTGGCAACCTCAAAGAGGTAGGAACCGGCACATACGACGCTTTCCTTGTTGGCAAGCGCGAGGTCGAAACCACAAGAGAGGGCTGCAAGGGATGCGCGAAGCCCATCGAATCCGGATATTGCATTAAGAACGATATCGGCATCCAGAGAATGTAGCATCTGCTCAAGCCCCGTAAAATTTGAGTATGTCCTCAAACCGGAAACCGATTCGATCGCCATACCGGTAAGGCATATCGCTTCAGATGAGAACTCACGGGCCAACGCAACCAATTGCGGTGCATTGGAGTTGGCTGACAACCCAACTACCGTAAGGTCGAGATGCTTCGTTCTGATAGCCTCGAGTGCGGTGCTGCCTATGCTTCCCGTACACCCGAGGATGATGACCCGTTTCATACAACTCCTAGAAGAACGAAAGCAGAATCCAGAAAATCGGAGCGCTGGCCAACATTGAGTCGATGGAATCCAATAAGCCGCCGCGGCCGGGGACCAACGTCCCGCTGTCCTTCATATGGGCGGAACGTTTGAACGCGCTCTCGATCAAATCACCGATATTTGATGCAGTACTGGTTGCCAGACCGAGAAGAATTGCCTGAGACAAGGAGACCTGATCCTTGATGCCGGGTACGAATGCACAGAAGAGCACCGACAGGAGTACTGTTGTTGCGGTTCCTCCCACGAAGCCGGCCATGCTTTTGTTCGGACTGACTTTAACAAAACCCTTGTTGTTTTTCCCAAAGGACATGCCGAAGACAAAGGCAAAGATGTCGTTGCCGAATACAAGCAGAAAGAAAAGCAAAAATGATTGCGTCGGGTAAGCGAGCAATGAGATTCGTTGGATGAAGGTGATCAAGAGGCCGGGGTAGAGCAGAAGCAGGCTCTGAGCGGCGATGCGAGAGAGTGACTTCTGAAACGAGTCCTTGACCCCATAATACAATTCATTGGAAAACAGACCCAAAGCCATCAGTACGACAGCCAAGTCAACCAAGGGAAGATTGGGGTAATAAGCCATCTCAAGCCACTGTGCAAGCGGAAGCAATCCTACTACATACGAGGGGAGATGGACTTTGACGTTTTCACTTTTTTGATAGAGATCTTTCAACTCCTTTGCTCCCCAGCCTGCCGTAAGCATTGCGAGAAAGGAGAGGGCCATATAAGAGTTGTGCGGAAGAAAAAGAATAATGCAGAATAAGGTTGGAAGTGTAACTACGGTGGTAAGAACCCGCTTCGCCATTGATGTCATTCTACTCCCCCAAATTTCCTTACCCTCTGGCTATAATCGTGGCAGACTTTTCGGATATCTTCTTCGTTCCAGTCAGGCCAAAATTTTTCATAGAAAGCAAGCTCAGCATATGCGCTGTCCCACAAGAGAAAATTGCTCAGTCTCTTCTCATTTGCGCTTCTCACTATCATATCGACAGGAGGCACCTGAGGCAAGTCCAAATTATCAGCGATGGCGGTCTCTGTAATGCCCTGTCCTGGATTCTTGGAGAGGAATTTGTTTACAGCGCGACAAATTTCATCCCTTCCCCCATAGTTTATAGCGACTATGGCGGTAATGGTAGTGTTGTTACTGGTTTCAAGAACGGTTTGCTCTATTGCATGCCGAACCTCTTCGGGCAAGCCATTGAGATCGCCTCGAGCGAGGATGCGGATACCATGCTTGTTGTAGAAAGCGAGTTCGCCGTGAATCTTGGAAACGAAGAGATGCATCAAGTACTTTACTTCCTGCTCGCTTCGTTTCCAATTCTCGGTGGAGAAGGTATAGAAGGTGACATACCCGATGCCCTGCCTTGCTGCTTCGCATATCACTCGCTTGAGGGCCTTCAAGCCTTCAGCATGTCCGGCAGTGCGAGGAAGCGACCGCTTCTTCGCCCATCGGCCGTTTCCATCCATGATGATGCCAAGATGGGCAGGGACAACGGGTTTATCTTCCATCCTAAATCTCCATGATTTCCTTCTCCTTCTCATCAGAGAGGGAGTTGACTTGGGCGATGTAGGAATCAGTCATCTTCTGGATCTTGCTTTCTGCATCCTTGAGCTCATCTTCGCTGATGTCTCCGTTTTTCTGCATTTTCTTCAGCTCGTCCATAGCCTCGCGCCTGATGTTACGCATAGCCACTCTGCTCTGCTCCGAAGTCGCCTTTGCCGTCTTCACCAGCTGCTTGCGGCGGTCCTCGTTCAATGGGGGGAAGTTGAGACGAATCAGCTTGCCGTCATTGTTCGGTGGGAGACCCAGGTCGCTCTTCAGGATAGCCTTCTCAATAGCGCTCAATACGCTTTTGTCCCAAGGCTGGATGACGATCATCCTTGCCTCCGGCACGCTGACGGTCGCGACTTGGTTGATGGGTGTCTCAGATCCATAGTAGTCGACACGAATCTTGTCCAGAAGGGAAGCCGAAGCTCTACCGGTTCTAAGGCCGGAAAAATCCTTGGAAAGACTCTCAAGACTCTTAAGCATCTTGCTTTCGCACGTATCAAGTACCTGTTGCATAGATATCTCCAATAAAACTACCGCTCACAGGGGTGAGCGGTGGGTATAGAACGATTGCAGTTAGTTACTGCAGGAGGCGACGCCGGCTCGAAGGAAGGAGAAGTTGACGATCTCGAGCTTGCCGCCCGCACTCTTTCCAACTTCAGCGACCTTCTTCTCAACACTCATGGAGTCGTCCTTCACGAACGGCTGCTGCAGGAAACAAATTTCTGCGAGGTGCTTGCTCAGCTTGCCCTTGACAATGCCTTCCAGAACCTTGGCGGGCTTGTCGAGTTTTGCAGCCTGAACGGTGAAGATCTCGGTCTGCTCCTTGATATAAGTCTCATCAACGGTGGAGATGTTGAGATAGGAGGGAGTGAAGGCAGCGACGTGCAGTGCACAATCGTTGGTCAACTCCTTGACCAGCTCGTTCTCGAACAACTCGGCCTTGTCGGCCTTGAACATGACCAACACGCCCAAGGAACCGTTGCCGTGGATGTAGCTGGAAGCATATTCATTCGCACCAAGGTCAAAGACGCACAGGTTCTTGAGACCCATGTTTTCCTTGATGATGGCGATCAAGTCATTGACCATGCCGGTCAACTCATCGTTTATTTCGGTATAGCCCTTTGCAAGAGCGACGTCACAAATCTTGTTTCCAAGCTCGGCGAACTGTTCGTTGGTGGCAACAAAGTCGGTCTCGCAGGAAAGCTCGGCCATTACAGCCTTGTTCTTCTCTACTTTAACAAATACACGACCGTTGTCGGTTGCCCGGTCCTGGCGCTTTGCAATTGCAGCAAGCCCCATCTCCTTGAGTAATCTTTCAGCAGCGGCGAAATCGCCGTTTGCCTGGGTCAATGCCTTCTTGCAATCCATCATCCCTGCGCCGGTAATCTCACGCAGCTTCTTTACTTCATCAGCAGTAATTGCCATGCTAGTCCTCCTTAGTCTTTGTACAGTGTCTCTTCATCAACGAGAAGGTCCTCTTCTTCGCCGTCCTCTTCATCCTTCTTCTCTACATCCTTCTCCTCGAACTTGGAAAAATCTGCATTCTCGTCGGTGGAGAAGACAATGGCTTCCTCTTCCTCATCCTTTTTTGCTACTTCTTCGCTCTCATCCTCGTTGCCCAGAGTCTCGATGATCTGGATGCCGGCTTCATTGTCAGCGTCAACCACTGCGTTGGCGATGATCTCGACGAAGAGGCTGATGGCACGAATTGCATCATCGTTGCCCGGAATGGGGTAGGTGATATCGGAAGGGTCGCAGTTGGTGTCGACGACGGCAATGACAGGAATACCAAGACGCTTTGCCTCAGTAACGGCAATGGCTTCCTTCTTGGTATCGATGATGAACAGGGCTCCGGGGAGATCCTTCATGTCCTTGATGCCGCCAAGGTTCTTCTCCAGCTTGATCTTCTGCTTGGTAAGCAGGGAAACTTCCTTCTTGGTAAGGGAATCGAAAGTTCCATCGATTTCCATCTTCTCAATCTTTTTCAGGGTTGCAATGGACTTCTTGATGGTGGTGAAGTTGGTCAACATACCACCGAGCCAACGATTGTTGATGTACGGCATGCCGCATCTCTTGGCTTCTGTTTCAATAGCCTGCTGGGCCTGCTTCTTGGTTCCGACGAACAGAACCGTCTTGCCCTGCTTGACGACTGCACGAACAGCGTCGTAGGCTTCAACGATGCAAGCAGAGGTCTTCTGCAGATCGATAATGTGAATTCCGTTTCTCTGGCTGAAAATGAAACGGGCCATCTTGGGGTTCCACCTCTTGGTCTGGTGGCCGAAATGCACGCCTGACTCAAGCAGGCTCTTCATGGTAACTACGGACATAATCCTCCTGTCTGACGACACACCTCTCCCAACGGGACAGGTTTGACTGTGCGTCACCCTTCTACTCTTACTCACCCCTGGGGGCGGAGATTCCGTTCTGCATACGCAGACCGGTATCGATAAGTATTTCAGAAATTAAAAAGTATGACAAGTATCATGGAAGCCGTAGCTGCAACTGTCAGGCTTTTTCTCCTAGAATTCGTTGTATTTGTTCCACAGGCAAGCCGATGACCGTCCCCCTGTCTCCTTCGATGTGGTCGATCAATTGTTTTCCCAAACCCTGAATCCGGTAGGAGCCTGCAGCTCCTTCCCATTCTCGGGTATCCAAGTACGTCTCGACATCTTGCTCATCCAATTGCTTGAACCATACCAAGGCCTTGTCAGCATCGCAGAATATCTTATTCCCATACCACAACGCCCAGCCCGAGTATACCTGCTGCGCCTTTCCGCTGAAGTCGAGCAGCTGGCTTTTTGCCTGTGTTCGATCCTCGCTCTTGCCGATGAGCCTGTCCTCGAAGAAGATGAGCGTATCGCAGCAGAGCACCGGCAGGGTATAGGCCGGATGCTCCTTGCGGTACGCTTCCAGTTTTCGCCTGGCAAGCATGGCCACCACCTCTGCAGGATGGGAGAGCTCGAAAGACTCATCACTGTGGGTGGGGCAGGTGGTGACTTCAATTCCCAACTCCTGCAGAAGAGCCCTGCGTGCCACCGACTGGCTGGCAAGGATGAGACGGGGAAGCATGTACGCTAAATCAGGCAAGTTCGTCCTCCAATTCCTCGATTTCCATCGTCAAGGAGAGCCAAGCCTCTTCCTGCTGCTCCATCGTCGTGTGCAGTTGCTCCTTTTTCTGGACCAAGGCGGTTATCTTTTCGGCATCGCTGTAGTTTTCCACAAGCGCCATCTGCTGCTCGGTATGCTGAATTTTCTCCATCAGAAGCCGATGGGTCTTCAACAACTCCTCGCTCTGTCTGCGTAGGCTGCCAAGCCGGTTCTTTTTACGGTTTGCTTCCTTGTAGGAGAGGGCGGCTTTCGCTGCAACAGGTTGTGAAGCGACGGATGTAGAGCCTTTCTTGGGATCTTCGACCTTCTCCTTCTGCTCAAGCTTGTAAATGAAATATTCATAATCCCCATCAAACAGCTCAGGGGGATTGTCTTCGGTCAGATAGAGAATCTTCGTGGCGATATGTTCGATGAAATAGGAGTCATGGCTGACAAAAACCATCGTTCCGTCATACTGTTTCAAAGCCTTGAGCAACATCTCCTTGGCGTTGATGTCCAAGTGGTTGGTCGGTTCATCGAGGATGAGCAGATTCACCGGATGCAGCAGGATCTTGAGCAGGGCGAGCCTGCTGCGCTCTCCACCGCTGAGCACCGACACCGGTTTGAATACATCATCACCGCTGAAAAGGAATGAGCCGAGGTAGTTGCGCAGCTTCGGAAGATCTGCAGTAGCGGCAATGCCGGAGACCTCCTCCAGCACCGAATTATCTGGATTGAGTGTTTTCTCGGTATCCTGGGCGAAGTATCCGACACTGACATTGCTTCCCAGCCGTACGACTCCACCGTAGTCGGAATCCTGTCCGCTCAGGATTCTCAGCAACGTCGATTTACCGGCCCCGTTCTTTCCGGTGACAGCTAGCCTTTCGCCTTTATTGATCAGCAGGGAGAAATCTGAAAAAATCTCCAAGGCGGGGTAGCGTTTGACAAGGTGCTCGATGATCAGCACATCGTTGCCGCTGTGGGGTGCGGGGGGGAAACTGAAGGAAAGTTGCTTCAGGTGCGACGGAACTTCAACGATTTCAAGTTTTTCGAGCATTTTGATTCGGCTTTGCACCTGCTTGCTCTTGGTTGCCTTATACCTGAACTTCTCGATGAACTGCTCGGTCTTCTCCAGCTGGTCCTGCTGCAGCTTGTAGGCAGCCTCGAGTTGGGCGATTTCCAACTCCCTCTGTTTCACATATTGGGAGTAGTTGCCGCTGTAGCGGTGCAATTTTCCTTGGAACAGTTCGTAAACCTCGTTGACCGTCTCATCGAGGAACCCTTGGTCGTGGCTGACGATCATCACACCGCCTTCGAAGACTTTCAGATAGTTCTTCAACCAGTAACGAGCCTCGATGTCGAGGTAGTTGGTCGGTTCGTCCAAGAGCATGATCGTAGGGTTTTCCACCAGAATTTTTGCCAAGGCAATGCGCATCTGCCAGCCGCCGGAGAACTCCTTCGACGGGCGGTCCATATCGGTATTTGAGAATCCCAGTCCGAACAGCACTTGCTGGATGAACTCCTTCCGGCTGTAGTACCCGTCGTTGAGCAACACCTCCTGGATCTCATGCAATCGGAGCAGATGCGATTCGGTCTTATCCTCCTCGCTTGCGCTGGAGAGTTTTATTTCCAGATCGTGCAACTCAAGCAGCATCTCATCAAAACGTGCATAGGCCTTCTCGACCTCTTCGTAAACAGTACCATCCTCAAAGACTATATCGCTCTGCGGCAGGTAACTGATTCTCATGCCCTTGGTAGCCGAGTATGCAAAGTCATCTGCACTCATGTGGCCGCTGATCACCTTCAGCAGGGTGGACTTGCCGCTCCCATTGCCTCCGGCAAGCGCACTACGGCTTTTTTCCGACAAGGTAAAGGAGATATCGGATAAGATATCCCTATCGGCAAAAGCTAATTGGACCCGTTGTACCTGCAAGGTTGCCACACTCGTTCCCCTTTCTCCAAACGGGTGTTGAAAAGCCCGTTGAATGACGTTATGATTACCTTAGCACAAGCGTGTATTCGGTGACAATCCACCCCAAGTCAGGAGGTCTTCAGTGCTTTGCCTTACACTTACCGGCTCAACCTTGGAGGAGAACCGGGCATTAGTTGAACGCAACCGCAAATGGATCTCCATTGCAGAGCTTCGTCTCGATTATCTGCATCCGGATGAGCAGAAGATTGCATCCTCTTTCCCTTCAACCGTAGACCTGCCGGTGATTCTGACCTTGCGGCGCAGCAGCGACGGGGGCATGTGCATGCTTGCGGAAAAACAGCGGCTGCAACTGTTGTATGAAGCGGCCAAAGGCGACTTTGCCTATGTCGACATTGAAGAAGATGTCAAGAAAACCGACCTTAAGTTCAAGGACCCATTGTTCGAGCAGAAGGTGGACCTTGAGCAGAGCCTGAGACAACGCACTATAAAAATCATTCGGTCATACCACAATTTTGAGTGTGTTCCCGCCGATATCTATGGAAGAATCAGCAAGCTGGCGGCGAGAGGCGACATCCCCAAGGTGGCTGTTACTCCTACAAGCATGATGGATGTCATCACCCTGTTCAGAGTGGAGCAGGAACTGGGAAACATCAAGGAGAAGATTGTCATCGGAATGGGCGATTACGGTGTATGCACCCGCATCTTGTATAAAAAATGCGGGTCCATGTTGAGCTTCTGCTCCGACAGCCAAGCCGCTCCCGGGCACCTCGGGGCCCAGACGATGAGCGAATTATACCGAGCGGACAAGCTTGACGGGAACACCCATATATTCGGTATCATCGGCAACCCCGTCTATCATACGGCGAGTCCGAAAATCCACAACCCCGGTTTCGAAGCAATCCGGTACAATGCCGTCTATGTTCCCTTCCTTGTCGATTCGGTGCGTGCCTTCTTCAAGCTGGCTGAGATGCTTCAGATTCACGGCTTCTCGGTGACGGTCCCCCACAAGCGCAGTGTACAACCGTACCTCGGAAGAATCACCCGCGAGGTAAAACAAATCGGATCTTGCAATACCGTAGTGCGCATACAGAACATGTGGAAGGGGATCAACACTGATTACTATGGGTTTTTGGCCCCGATTTCCGAGCCGCTTGGCAAGGGGGAGATCAAGAACGCCCTCGTCGTAGGAGCCGGAGGTGCTGCAAGGGCTGTGGTGTGGGCTCTTCACAACCATGGAGTGAAGGTCACCATCCTCAATCGAAGTCTCGAACATGCCAGAACGCTTGCTTCGGAGACGATGAGCTCGTTTGACACCTTGGAGAACGCCCACCTGTACAACGGCGGTTTTGAGTTGGTCGTGCAGACGACAAGTGTCGGTATGGGAAACAACGGGAACGAGGAGAGCATCCCTTCATTCAGTTTCAGCGGAAGGGAAATCGCCTACGATTTGGTGTACAACCCCAGGGAGACCCGCTTCCTGAAACGGGCCATGGAAGCCGGTTGTACCATAATCGGGGGATCACAAATGCTGATGGAGCAGGGAAAACTTCAGTTTGAAGCCTTTACAGGCTACCACTATCCCCACTGGATCCAGGCGGACATCTGATTCACGAGACATGAAAGCGAACCAAACGTATAAGGAAGATTTTGCTGATAGGCAGGATCTTCACTTCCATGGTGGGCATCACTGCAACTTTCAGCAGGGCCTCCCGTTGGACCGTGTAGGCTACCTCGAGTGCTTGGACGACCAACTCCTGGTCTGTGAGCTGCAATTGCAACGCAACATCCTTGCGGCCGGCCGCCTGACGGGCCAGACTGACCTTGCCTTGGTAATCGAAGCCACCGGCCTCAATGGCCGTATTGATCACCTGAGCTACAATCTGGCTTGACGAGAGAATCAATTTGGCTTGGAAGCGGTGAAGCAAATCCTGCTTCTGTGCACTGGTGAACGGAGCCAGCTCAATTTCCTGTTTCAAGGCCTCATCGGGAGACACCTGGGGCTTTTGTCCGTTCACCTTGGGTAAATCACAGCGTCGACACCGCTCGGAGCCTTGCAGCAGCAAGGAGAACGAGAGAGCCTCCTTACGTTTCTGCACCTCGATTTTCTCATACGACCGGGTCGCCCCCACCAGCAATCCTGCAGAAACCAGTATTTGACGCCATGTCTCTTCGCTCTCGCGTCGCATGAGAAACAGGGTGGGGCTGATGTTCTTGTACCGATGCTCGGCAAGCGAAGGGAGATTCTGCACGACATGCGCGGTTCTCTCGTCGCAGTTGAGCAGCAGCGCATCATACACGGTGATGGCCTGGTATCGTTCATTGAGCATTCCCAGTTGCTTGAGCAGCAATGAGTGCATGGCAGAGCTGCTGTTCTCCTGCAGGTACTGCTCTATTTCCGTGTAGGAAAGGCCTGAGTCCAACGCCCAAAGAAAACTTTCCTTCGTTATATGGTACCGCTTCTGACGGTCCAATACTTCTACGAAGCTGAATCGATAAAGAATATCGTCCTTGGGGCGGCTTCCCTGGTAGCTGATCGTCTGGTCGCTGTCAATCAACAAGGCATTGGACGGCTGTTCGGTTGCAACATCGGCAACCTTCCATACCCCGTCTAGAGAGATCACACCCCAGGTGGACAGATTGGTCAATACCTCGCTGTCATAGGCGATGCCGTGCTTGAGTGAAAGAGCGCGGATCAGGAGCTTGAGCGAGTTTGTGTCCACCTGGGTGAGCGCCTTGAGGTAGGAGAGCAGGTCCGAACAAAACGAGAACGTATTCTCTTTCATCGCCGCACTCGACTGAGAGCAGAGCAACAGGCACAAGAGCTGATGGTCGTCCAACCGCAAGAGAGCGTGGGCTTTGTTGTAGTCGATCGAAACTTTCTTCTCCACAGTGAGAATGAGGTTTTGTGTCAACACCTGGGTGAGTGCATTGAAGAGCTGCTCCAATCGTTCCGGCTCAAAGCTGGGGAACAGACGGGTGTACTCGTCACGGTATGTCGCCTTGGACTCCTTGGCGACAAGCGAGAGGTAGGCCCGTATAAATTCAGTACCGCAATACGGGGAGTCGGATAGTTGTTGCTCACCCTCACCGAACAGGGGCCTGAGGCTGCAGCGCGCAGCGAGTTCATCGCTGAGAATCGGATTGAATATGAGATTGCCTTCATCGGTGAGCAGCACCAGGCGCTCCTGTAGATTGGCAACCCGTCTGAGAACCGTACCATAGCTGTAAGATCCCTTGAGCAGGTCCATGACAGCTTCGGAGGCAAGGGGACCGGTGACCGAAAGCAGGCTGAGAATGACCAAATCCAACTCATCCAGCATTTCGAGCATACGGTTCCGGTGCGCCTTCTGGCTGAAGAACTGTGAGAGCCTTGCAGTCAACTGGGGTTTGTGAAACGGAGTCGTAACGATACCGAGGTAATTCCGCACCAAATAGAAATAGGTGTCCTCGCTGTATCGGCTGAGTATTTTCATGAATTGCTGTTGTGCATGATCAGTCAATTGGTCCATACCTCTATCTCATAGGAATAGCCTTGCTCGGCAAGAAATTTCTGCCTGTTTGCAGCGAACTCCTCCTCATTGGAGTAACGGGTCACCACCGAGTAAAAGAAACTGGAACGATTTTTCGGTCTGAGGATTCTCCCCAGCCGCTGAGCCTCCTCGCTGCGGCTTCCGAAGGTCCCGGAAACCTGGATGGCCACCGAAGCATCAGGCAGGTCGATGGCGAAGTTGGCCACCTTGCTGACGACCAGGATCCTGCAATCTCCTTCCTTGAAGGCCTTGTACAGCTCTTCGCGTTTTGCGTTCGGGGTGCTGCCGGTAATGATGGGAAGGCCGAACGCATCGGCGATCATCTTCAGTTGGTCCAGATATTGGCCGATAATCAAGATGAAATCATCCGGATGCCGGCTTACCAAGTCCTTTACCACTTCAAGCTTCATGGGATTCTCACTGGCCATGCGGTATTTCTCCCGCTTGCTGCCCAGCGCATAGGGAATCTCAAGCTCCTTGGGAAGATCGAGGCGGATTTCGTGGCAGTATGCTTCGGCGATGAAGCCCTGCTGCTGCAGTTCATTCCAGGGTACGTCGAAGCGTTTGGGACCAACGAGACTGAATACCTCGTCCTCCCTTCCATCCTCCCGGACCAGCGTGGCGGTCAATCCGACACGATAGACGGCCTGCAGCTCCGCAGTAACCTTGAATACAGGTGCGGGAAGCATATGCACCTCATCATAGATGATCAGGCCCCACTCGCCCTTGGTAAGGAGTTCAAGATGGGGAAACGGCCCTTCCTTGTCGGGTCGGTAGGTAAGCACCTGGTAGGTGCAAACGGTCACATCCTTGGGTTCCTTGCGCTCGCCGGTATACTCGCCGATCTGCTCTTTCGCAAGGGTGGTCTTGTCCTGGATTTCCTGCATCCACTGGTGCACCGCCGCCACATTGGTGGTTACCACCAATGTTCGGGTGCACAGGCGTTGCATGATCTGCATCCCTACCACGGTCTTTCCCGAACCGCAGGGAAGCACAATCGTGCCGAATCCGCAGCCAGGTCCCAAATCCCCGAGCAGGGCATCGGAGGCCATCTGCTGGTAGGGTCTGACGGAGAAAGGTTTGCCGCCGACTGTTTCAGTCCTCAGGGCGATTTGGACATCCGGACCCTTTTTGAGCGGAACCTGGTCATCGACTGGATAGCCTATTTTGATCAATTGCAGCTTGACTTCACCACGGGCGTATGTTTCCAGCAGAAAGGAGTGCTCATCCTTGACCACCAAAAGCTTGGAAAGCACCTTGCGTTGCATCAGCTCCGTTTTGATTCTTTGGCTCTCAACATGCAACTGATAATAACGGGGGTCGTCGCTTTCGCTAAGGCGCACTTTTCCCCATCGAGATGCAATGTCCTTTACATAGAACAGGATGCTTTCCGGTACCGCAAACCGTGACCATGCCTTGAGACGATCGACGACCGACTCAACCTTGAAGCCGGAAGATGCAGCATTCCAGAGCGAAATTGGGGAGAGTGCGTAGGTATGCATGTGCTCCGGGCTCTTGATCAACTCACAGAATCGTACCAAATCGGCACGACAAGCTTCACTGTCCTTGTGGTGGACATCCAAAAGCAGGGTCTTGTCACTTTGTACAATCAGCGGGGTATCTTGCATTATGTTCTTCCAAATGCGGTGTAATAGAGGTCAAGCAGGGTTATGGCCACCATCGATTCAACCACTACGACAGCCCGGGGGCAGATGCAGGGATCGTGCCTGCCTTCCACCACCAAGGTTGTCGTCTCATTGTTTTTATTTATCGTCTGCTGAGCTCTGGAGATTGAGGAGGTGGGTTTGATCGCCGCCTGCAGCACAATCTCCTGTCCGCTGGATATGCCGCCGAGTATGCCTCCTGCATGGTTTGAGAGAAAACCATTGCTGGTTCTCTGGTCGTTGCACTCGCTGCCGCGCATAAAGGCAGAAGCGAATCCCGAGCCGAATTGAATGCCTTTCACTGCTCCGATGCTCATCACCGCATGGCTGAGCAGGGCCTGCAGCTTGCCGAAGACCGGCTCGCCGAGACCGGCGGGCACACCGTTGACCCTGCATTCAATGATGCCTCCGATGCTGTCGTTCTCCACCCTGACCTGTTCGATCAAGTCCACCATTTGCTGTGCAGCAACCCGATCGGGACAACGCATGACATTGTCAGCTTCATCCCAATTTCGCGCCCGGGCGATAATCGGGCCGACCTGCACCGTCCCTCCTTGGATGGAGATTCCCCGTTTGGCAAGCAATTGCATGGCTAAAGCTCCTGCAGCAACCCGTGCACTTGTCTCCCTGCCACTGGATCTGCCTCCACCGCGAATGTCGCGGATGCCGTACTTCTTGTAGAAGGTCCAGTCGGCATGACCGGGGCGGAATACATCCTTCAGATGTTCGTAATCAGCGGATTTTTGGTTGGTGCTATACAGGATCATGGCAATCGGGGTCCCGGTGGTATACCCTTCGTACACTCCGGAGAGAATCGAGAGCTCGTCGATTTCGTTGCGCTTTGTTCCGGTAGGATTTCCTCCGGGACGGCGACGGTTCATCTGAGCCTGCAAGCCTTCCATATCGATTTTGAAGCCGCTTTCCACCCCGTCTATGATCACACCGAGGGCTGGTCCGTGGGACTCGCCGAACGTGGTGACGGTAAAGGCATTTCCAAAGCTGTTGTGACCCATTTCATACCTCGCTCTTGAGTGTTTTGACAAGGAAGCTCGCTGTATCGCGGATATCGGGATAATTGGGTAATTGTACCAAAACATCACAGATGTTTCCATAGATTGCATGTCTTCTTGCATACAGGGCGTGGAATGAGCCCTTCGGGTCCGTCTCGTCCAGGAAGGGAGGAACCCCGCCGTTGAGGATCCTGGCAAGGAGCACCGATTCCTCGACCATCAGGTAGATGAGCTTTCCGTGGGTTTTTGCAAGGTTCAGCAAGGCTTCGTTATCCGAGGCGCCGCCTCCAAGACTTATCACCGTTCTCTGCGTTTGTAGAGAGAGGAAGGTTCTCAGTGCGGCGACTTCCTGCGCTTGGAATGCCTCCTGCCCCTGCTCTTTGTAATACGAACGTATGCTGGGGTAGGGAGTGATGGCCTCAAGAATCAAATCATCCAAGTCTATCCAACAAAGCTTGTTCGCTTTGGCATACAAGCGGCCGAGCGTGGATTTCCCGCTGTGCTTGATGCCGCAAAAAAAGAAGTGGTCCATACTCATCGCTGGTCGAACAGTTCTGTCCACTGCTCATCATAAGCACCGATTGAAGGAACCGTAGCCGCTGTCTTGGTAACGTACTGTTTCCTGCGTCGCTCCTTCTGCTGATGGATGAGGGTGTCGACAGCCATCTGGTATCTTGCCTCATGCAGGTTCTTGCGCACTTGCTCCTCGTAGTGATTGATGCGGACCGTTTTTTTCAGGGCGAAGTGAAAGGTGACGATCATCGCATACCAGAACAGCGAGAGCAGAAGCGGTTGCAGATCGAAATATGTGTAGGGCAACGTAACTGATGCAGGGTTGCTTGCAACACGGTAGAGCGTGAGGGCGTTCGGCCAGAGGATGAACATGGTCAGCAAAAGCGGGACGATCCAGTACAGGCCCTGTCTGGAAAAGAGAAAGCGCAGGCAGGCGGCGAAGGCGAGAAAGTTCAAGAGCAGGCATACCAAGGGCAGTGCATATAATTCAACCATGGAACCTCCGCTATCCAAAGAGTCTTTTCCTATGATACCATAGGCCAACAATTTGGGGAATAACTATGAAATTGCAGAATCAAATCTCCGATCAGTTGCTGAAGCAGCGAAAAACCGAAAAACAGGAGGATGTGCGCGGCCCTTATTACCGCGACACCACAGCCATCATCCACTCTTCGGCTTTCAGGCGCCTGAAGCATAAGACACAGGTCTTCTTCGCCCCGAGCAATGATCATATCTGCACCCGAATGGAGCACTGCCTGCATGTAGCCTCGATTGCATCAACCATCTGCAGGGGGCTGGGGCTGGATTCGGAGTTGGCCTGGGCAATCGGCATGGGGCATGACCTGGGGCACACGCCTTTCGGCCATACCGGGGAGAAGATCCTCTCTTCCAAAATGCAGCAGGCGGGCTTTGGGGCTTTCGAGCATGAGATAAACAGCCTGCGGGTTGTCGATTTTCTCTCCAACCAAGGAAAAGGCCTCAATCTGACCTATGCGGTACGGGATGGAATCGTCTGCCATAACGGCGAGAAACTGGTGAAGTCCATCAAGCCGACCTTTACTGTCAGGGATTTGGATGTTGTGCATGAGCGCAAGGGCCTGCTGCCGGCAACCTATGAGGCTGCCGTCGTTCGGCTGTGTGATACCATCGCCTATCTAGGCCGCGATTTTGAGGATGCCTGCCGCTTGGGGCTCATATCCAAAAAGGATCTCCCCGGGGATGTGGAGAAGCTTTTGGGCAACCGCAACGCCCAGATCATAGACACGCTGGTAGTTGATGTCATCGAGCATTCAAACAGCGAGGAGGGCATCAGTTTCAGTGACGAGCTGTTCCCTGCCGTCCAAAAAATGATTGCGTTCAACTATGAATATATTTATAAGAGTCCCATGCTTGAGGGCTATGAACGGTACTTCACCCGTTTGTTCTCCCTTATTCTGGACTATCTGGGAAATCTATTGAGAACCTATGAATTCACAGAAGCGTTGTATACCCAGGAAAAAAACATGCTAGCAATGGGTTTTTATCATCACTTGATGGATATGAAGGATGCGTATCTGCAAAAGGACGGAAACCTTGACCGCCTGATCTTCGACTACATCGGGGGGATGAGCGATACCTTTTGCCTCGATTGTGCCAATGAGATACTCAAGCCCGAGCACCTCAACGACAGCATCGAACATTCGCTTACCGGCAAATGGTTTGACGTCCGCTAGGCAAGTTCCTTGCCCAGCTTCTGGATTTCAGCAATGAATTGTCCGAGGTCGTTGAAGGCCTTGTAGACTGCAGCAAAGCGTACATAGGCAACCAAATCCACCTCTCTCAGCTGCTTCAGCGCCTCATCGCCGATATCGGAAGAGGCGATTTCCCGCTTGCTTCCCACCTTGAGCATTATGGCATCCTCAATACTTTGCAGGAGGGTGTCAATCTGACTCTCGCTGATTTTCAATTTCTCGGTGCACGAACGAATTCCTCGTCCCAGCTTGTTCAAGTCGAAGGGCTCGCGCCTGCCGTCACGCTTGATGACCATCAACGGCTTGTCCTCGATTCGCTCGTAACTGGTGAAGCGATATCCGCAGGAGTTGCACTCCCTTCTTCGCCTGATCGACGAACCGCTGGAATTCTGCCTCGATTCCAAAACCTTGTCGTCCATTTGAGAGCAGTGGGGACATCTCATGCAGCTTTCTCCTCAAGAAAACAGTATACACACTGCTGGTAGCGTTCTCAACAAAAATAGTGCCGATAAAGTTCCAAAATAGTGTCACAATGGTGATATTCTCAATGCAATTTCCCAGACCCTGCACTAGATGTGGATAGTGCAGGGCAAAACCATGCGATTTTATATATGTACGATTTTCCAACAATGGTACCTATATTTGTTGTAAAAAATTGCCTCTTGTGATAATAATAACACAACGGAGGCTCTATGGCTGATTCAGTGAGTAGTTGTGTAAAACGGATTGTGGATAAATCACCCTTTATCCACGAGATGCTGATCAATGGGATTCTCTCGTTCAGCAATTACGCATCCTCGATCCAAGGCGAAGTTCAGAAAGCATACGGCAAGGAAGTGAAGGCAAGCGCCATCGTCATGGCGCTGCGGCGCTATGCAGAAGAGTTGCGTAAAGGCAGTCACAAGAAGAGTGTGGGCAATGTGGAATACGGCATTGTCATGAAGACCAATATTTTCGACCTCAATCTGGTACGTCGCGACAGTTTCATCAGCAAGCTGGGAGCCCTGTATGGTCAGATTTCCACTGAAAAAGGTGATTTTTTGAACATCACCCTGGGCAGCCATGAGGTTTCACTGGCCGTCAGTGAGAAGTATCGCTCCTTGGTAAGCGAGCTTGCCAAGGATGAGGAAGTGCTGCACCAAATGGATGATCTGGTCGCCCTCTCCTTGGTGTTTACCGGTGACTTCCTCCAAACCCCGGGCATAGTCTATGAGGCGGTGAGGCACTTGGCTTGGGAGCAGATCAATGTGATAGAAATCGTTTCGACGATGAATGAGCTAACCTTTGTCATCAAGCGTGAGGATTCCATGAAAGCGTTTGATGTGTTGCAGGGCTTTTTGAGTGCAACCTAGGCTGACCCTGGTGGTCGCTCCACTGAACGGGGGAAAGACCACCCACTTGGCGAAACTGATTGATGCCGCAGAACGAGACGGCCTTGTGGTAAGCGGGGTGCTTGCCCTTGCAAATCCTGAAAAAACTTGGTATAGACTCAAAGACCTGTCAACTACAGAATCCAGGCTTGCCCTCAGCGAAAAGCAGGAATTGGGAAAGGGTCGCATCGGCCGCTTCTTTATTGATGATGAAGCGTTTGCCTGGGCGAACGCACTGATCGAACGATCGTTGGCGACTGCCGATGTTGTCGTCTTTGATGAGATCGGGAAGCTGGAGATGGAGGAGCACGGATTGGCTCCTTCGTTTCATAAAGCGCTCGCTCAGGACAGGGCGATCATCCTTGCCGCAGTACGGGATGCTCATGTCGAGGTTGTGATGAATCACTTTGGTCTTGAAGCATCCGCTCTGACTCTGGTGCAGGTGAAGAAGGAAGATGGAACGAATGAATGAACTCTTTTGGTTTGTAATGCTGCTATGTAATTTCACCTTGATCATGTTCGCTTTCCGGCGATGGGGAAAGCTCGGGCTTTTCATCTGGGTTCCCATCAGCGTAATCGTGGCGAATATTCAGGTTACCAAGAATGTCATGCTCTTCGGTTTGGAAGCGACGCTGGGGAATATCGTCTATGCCACCGGCTTCCTGGCAACCGATATCCTCACTGAATTCTATGGAAAGAAAGAGTCGGCAAAAGCGGTGGCCATCGGGTTTTTCAGTCTGCTCACCATGACGGTCCTGATGCAGGTGGCCCTTTTCTTTGAGCCTGCTACCTCGGATATCGCCCAACCTTCCCTGTCAGTGATTTTCGGTTTGATGCCCCGCATAGCCTTCGGTTCGTTGGTGGCGTATGTGATCAGCAACCTGCACGACATCTGGGCCTTCGATTTCTGGAAACGGAAGAGGCCCGGACGCAATACGCTGTGGCTTCGCAACAATCTCAGTACGTTTGCAAGCCAGCTGATCGACACCTTGGTGTTCACCCTTATCGCGTTTTGGGGTGTGTACCCGACCGCTGTCCTGATCCAAATCATGCTCTCGACCTATCTGCTGAAATGGGTGGTTGCCATGCTGGATACTCCATTCATGTACCTTGCCAGGCACTGGTACGAAAACGGAAAGCTGCCTGCTAGCCCTATTTAGCAGGCAGAACGTCCCTCAACGCCTTGATACAAGTCTTTGTACCTGCATAAAAGGAAGGGGAGAAGGGTTTTCGTTCCAAAAGGAATGCATCATCATAGATGAAAGGTGTCCCGTCGACATACTCGATATCCATGCCCACGCTGAGCAGTGCGGCATGAGCGGCAGCAATATCCCACACATAGCAGCTCTGGTTCACACACCCTTGGATGTGGTCATAGAGCATTGGGCTGAGCATGTGCAGTATCGAGGAGCCGAATATTCGGATTTTTCCTTCAAAACGGGAGAAATCCATCAGCCGCTGGCCGCTTGAGCCCATGGTGATCTGGTGGGGGAAATCCTTGTCGGTGGAAGGGGAGAACCTCCTGCCGTTGATGGTCAGCTCCTTGCCCGGATCCAGACGCAAAAACAGCTCCTCCTCGCCGATTCCCCAGCGCGGTGCGCTGATCATGGCCCCGACAGGCTTTCTGTTCCTGTCCAGGATGCCCAGGGCGACAGCCCAGGAAGGCAGGCCTTGCGAGTAGACATCGGTCCCGTCGATCGGATCCAGGACAAAGGTGTACGGGGCATCCTCCCTGAAGGGGGTGAGCGTCTCTTCGCTGATGATGTTCACATCCTCAAAGAGATCGGCTACCACGCCTAGAATCCGACGCGATATGGCCAAGTCCGTTTCAGTGATGACCGTTCCATCGTTCTTGTAGGAACGATGAATGAACATCTGTTGCTGTTTTGCTTGTCTGCCGGCGTCCTGTACAGCGGCAGCCAGTGCATCCAATGCCTTTTGGTCGAGTACTGTATTCATTGTCTTGCATAACCTTCTTGCTCATGATAGGGTAATGGCGCTTATGCAAACGCCAATTTCCACCCTCGTCCAATCGTATATCAAAACCAGCAGTGCATACAAGGCATATGGAGTACAGACCAGACACATCCATATCCAAGGTCTTGAAGGCTATCCCTTGGCCCAGTTTCTCAGGTTGCTCAGCCGCAAGCAGAAGGGCAGGGTGTGGGCGGTCTGTCCAACCGAGGAGAGTGCGCAACAACTGCTCAAGGACAGCGGGTTTGCCGTTAACGGAGGGGAAGTCATGCAGACACCCCTTTCCAAGGATGAAACCAGAATCGTGTATCTGAGCGGCAACGGGCGAACATTGTACACCCCTTTCAGTGCCGATAATGTAGAGTATGACCAGCTTAATCGGCTGATGCAGATTCAGGAGATGAAGGAGGGGATGGTCATCACCCACCTCAGGCCGTTTGTCTCCCCGCTCGTAAGTCCGGCGACGCTGAAGAATGCCTCGCTTACCATCAAGGTTGGCTCCACTTTCGATAGTGCCTCATTTTCCCGGCTTCTCACCAATGCAGGGTATGTGCATACGGTTTCAACCTCAACGATGGGAGAGTACTCGCTGCGCGGAGAAGTACTGGATATATTCCCCTATGAGAGCGAGTATCCCTATCGAATATATGCAGACTGGGATACGGTGGGCAAGATCGCCCGATACAATCCCATCACCCAGGAGAGCCTCAGCACAACAGGCAAGCTCACCCTCTCCTTGGTGGATGCTTCCAGCAATCTGGAAACCTGCTCGATCGGGGAGTATTTGAGTGAAGACGACCTGTTTTGCTTCGTCGGTGACCAGAGGCTTGCCACCAGTTTTCACAGTCTCCAAGTGGAAGCAAAAGCCCTTTACAGACAGGCATTTCTCCAAGACCGTGAGGCCGTCAAGCCCGATGCTCTGCTCTTTGATTTCCCTTCCTTTCAGAAAGAGTGCTCAAGCAGCATGACCATACATGACATTGCAGGACAAAACCCGGAGGCTTTTCGGTTCGATATCGAAGGCCCCCGTTCGTATTTCGGAAACTTCACCTTACTCAAGGAGGACCTGAAGAGTCTTCACAAGCAGGGCTGGAGTGTTGTGGTTTTTACCGAAAACCAGCTGCAGAAACAGCGCCTGATGCAGATGCTCGGCGCCTTTCCGTTCCTCGGTTGGGAGGACAGGGCCATCAGCGGCGGGTTTGGAATCCCCTCGCTGAAAGTGGTTGCCATTTGTGAGCACGAGATTTTCGGACGCAGGCGTCAGGTCGTCAAAACGCTGCAGCATACCCAGACCTCTCCGCTCGACTCCTTCGTGGATCTTAATGAAGGCGACTATGTTGTGCACGTCAACTATGGAGTCGGCCAATTTGTGAAAATCGACCGTGTTTCCAGCTTCGACCGTGAGCGTGACTTCATCAAGATAGCCTATGCCGACAACGAGATGTTGTACGTCCCCATCGAGCAGGCCAACTTGGTTCAGCGCTACATCGGCAGCGACACCGGTCTTCCGAAAAAGGACAAGCTCGGCGGCCAAGGATGGGAGAACAAGAAAGCCAAGGCCCGCAAGAACGCCGAGGACCTGGCCAAACATCTGATATCCCTCTATGCAAAGCGAAAAAACAGCGTCGGATTTGCCTTTCCCAAGGACACCGACTGGCAATTGCAGTTCGAAGCCTCCTTTCCCTTTGATGAGACGGCGGACCAACTCACCTGTATCGAGGACATCAAGGACGATATGGAAAAACCCATCGTCATGGACCGTCTGGTTTGCGGTGATGTGGGGTATGGAAAAACTGAAATTGCATTCCGCGCTGTTTTCAAAGCAGTGATGGGCGGCAAGCAGGTGGCCTTTCTTGCTCCCACCACCATTTTGGCGGAGCAGCACTACCAGAACTTTCTCAAGCGATTGGGAACCTTTCCGGTACGCTGTGCGCAGTTATCGCGCATTGTAGCGAAGAAAGAGCAGAAGCAGACACTCCTTGGTGTTGCAGAAGGCAAGGTCGATGTTTTGTTTGGAACCCATAGGATTTTACAGAAGGACATCATCTACCGTGACCTGGGCCTGTTGGTTGTGGATGAGGAGCAGCGCTTCGGAGTCAAGGACAAGGAGCGGATCAAGACTCTGAGAGCCAGCATCGATTCGCTGTCGCTGAGCGCAACCCCGATTCCCCGAACCCTGTATATGTCGCTGCTCAAGATCCGTGATATGTCCCTGCTTGCCACTCCTCCCATCGCACGAAGGCCCATTCAGACGTATATCGGCGAGTATGACGAGCAGACCATTGTGCGGGCCATCCGTGACGAAGTCGAACGGGGTGGACAGGTTTTCTTCCTCCACAATCGCATCGAGAGTCAGGACGAGGTGGTTTTCCAACTGACCAAATTATTGCCCGATGTCATTATCGAGAGCGCTCATGGGCAGATGGACAGCACCAAGCTCGAGGATACGATGCGCAGGTTCATCCATGAGGGAATCCAGGTGCTTGTTTCCACTACCATCATTGAGAACGGCATCGACATTCCCAATGTCAACACCATCATCATCGATCGTGCCGACCGTTACGGACTGAGCCAGTTGTACCAGTTGCGCGGTAGAGTGGGGCGAAACGACAGCCAAGCGTATGCTTACCTCTTCTATCCTCAAGGCAGCGCTCTCAGTGAGATCGCTTTGAAACGGCTGAAGATCATCAGCGAGCACACCGAGCTCGGCAGCGGGTTCAAGGTGGCTATGAAGGACATGGAGCTCAGGGGGACTGGAAACCTGCTCGGCCGTGAGCAGAGCGGGCACCTGGCTTCGGTCGGTCTTGACATGTATATCCGCATCCTCGATGAGGCGATCAGGGACCTGCAGGCAGAAGGCGTCAGGGAAGAGGACAAGGAAGTGTTTCTGGAGCTTGACTATACAGGCTTTATTCCCGATACCTACATCAAGGCTCCCTCGGTTAAGTTTGACATCTATCGCAAGATTTCCTCCATTGTCAACGATGAACAGCTGCAGGGCCTTGCGAGTGAACTGTCCGACCGCTTCGGACCTCCTCCGGTCGAGGTTGCAAACCTGCTCTATATAGCCGAGATAAAAATCATCTGCCGCAAGCTCTCCATCATCCATCTTTCCGACCGCAAGGGTGTGGTTTCCGTAGAGTTCGGCAAGGTAGCGGATTTGAATGTGAACAAGGTCATGAATCTCATCGCCCTGAGCAACAAGAGCGTATGGCTTGATATGAGGCGCATGAATGTCATGTATTTGAAAACCGATGCGGTTTCACTCAAGGACAAGGCGTTGTTCCTGATGGAGAAGCTGCAAAGGTTGCTATAGGAGTAATGATGCAGGAAAACCAAGGAACGATTTTCCATGATATCCCGGAGTTGGAGTGGGTGGAAACCAAGGAGGAAGGGAAGGCGAGACCCATCAAGAGCTATGTGCTCAGGGGGGCCTACCTTCGTACCTACCAGACGGAGGCCATCCGTCGCTACTATACCACCTACGGCATCCCCTTCAAGCCGGGCCTGCTCGATTGGAAGCAGGTTTTCGGGAACGACAAACCCGTTGTAATCGAGATCGGCTTTGGGATGGGAACGGCGACCGCACGGATTGCGAAAGAGCGCAACCAGTACAACTATCTCGGCTTGGAGGTGTTTCTATCGGGGTTCGCCAAGCTGCTCCATGCCGTGGGAGAAGGAAAACTGGATAATGTAAGATTGATGCGTTTTGATGCCGTAGAGGTGCTGACCAACATGGTTGAAGACGCAAGTGTTGCAGGGTTTCATATATTCTTCCCAGATCCTTGGCCGAAGAAGCGCCAGCAAAAACGGCGCCTGATCCAAGCGCCATTTGCGCGACTGCTTGCTTCCAAGCTCAAGGCGGGAGGCTACATCTATTGCGTCACCGATTGGGAGGAGTATGCACAGCAGATGCTGGATGTTCTCTCCCATACCGAAGGACTGTCCAATCCCTACTCAGGGTTCTGCCCCCCCGTAGGTTGGAGGGATACCACCAAGTTTGAACAAAAGGGGCTCGCCAAACAGCATCCCATCAACGAGGTTTGGTTCGAGAAGCGGTAAAAAAAGAGGGAAGGGAGCTTGCCGCCGCACGCTCCCTTCCAAGGTTCACAAATTCACTCTCAAGCAATCAGAATCCTTCTGATTGTCCCACCTTGCCTACTCCTGTTCTTCCTTTACGGAGTCCTTGTAGGCCTTGATCACTTCGTCGGCCAATTTGCCGCTCAGTGGTTCATAATGGTCGAATTCCATTTCGAAACTTCCTGTTCCACTGGTCATCGACTTTAGATCGATGGCATAGTTGAGCAGTTCGGACTGGGGTACCAATGCTTTGACCAACTGCAGATGCCCCATATCCTCTTGACCTAGCACTCTTCCTCGTTTGCCGCTGAGGTCGGAAAGGATGTCGCCCAGATAATCGTTCTCAATATATACACTAAGTTTCATAATAGGTTCAAGTAGTACAGCCCCGGCTTTCTCAAGTGCGGCCTTCATGGCTCCTTTTGCAGCGAGTTTGAAAGCCATTTCACTGGAATCGACGGGATGCTCCTTGCCATCGATGAGGGTGATTCCGATATCCATCATCGGATAGCCGGCCAAGAAACCTTCCTCCATTTGCTCATGCAGTCCCTTTTCAATACCGGGAATATAGCCCTTGCTTACCGATCCGCCCTTGATGGCATTGGTAAACGAGTAATAGGTTCCCCGTTCAAGCGGTTCAATTTCAATCAGTACACGAGCATATTGGCCATGCCCGCCGCTCTGCTTCTTGTGTGAATACTCGGCAATCCCACTCTTACGGCTGATGGTTTCACGATAGGCAACCCTTGGAAGCTTGGTCTCGATGTTGATCTTCTGCTTCTCCCGCACCTTGTCGAGAATCATATTCAAATGCAGCTCACCCATTCCGGCCACCACATTTTCCTTGGTCTCCTCATTGAACTTGATCCTGAAGGTAAGGTCCTCTTCGGTGACCTTGTGCAGGGATTCGTTCATCTTCACTTCACTCTTCTTGTCATCACTGCTGATGGCCAGGCTGTAAATGGGTTGGGGGAAGGCCAGAGGCTTGAACTTGAGTTTCTGATCGGTTCCCTCTACGAGCGTGGAGTTGGTGAAGGCGATGTTGCTCTTGGCGATCACACCGATGTCACCGGCAGGCAGACTATCGGTTTCGACTAACTTTTTGCCGACCATGCGGTATACCTTGTTGGGCCGTTCTTTCTTTCCAAGATCCGGATTATACAACTCTGTATCGCCCTTGACCGTGCCCCTGAGCACCTTGATGAAACTGAGCTTGCCGCTGAATTGATCGATGGTGGTCTTGAATACGACGACTGCAGCGCTTCCTTCGGTGGTAATTACAAAGTCTTTGCTCGAGCCGTCCTCTGCGATCGTCCAATCGATCTTTCCAAGAGGTCTGGGGAAGTTGTTCCGGATGAAGGTGAGGAGGCTGGTGATTCCGCTGCCGCCCTCTGCACAACCGCAGAACGCAGGGACTACACGGTTGTCTTGCATACCTTCACGAAGACCCCGGCGAATCTCCTCGCTGTCCAGGGTGCCGGCATCGAAATACTTTTCGATCAGGTCATCGGTGCCTTCGGCAGCATTCTCAATAAGGGCATTGCGGTACTCTTCTGCAAAATCAGCATATTCGGCAGGGATGTCCCCGATGGTTTCCTTGCCGCCTCTGTTTATGAAATAAGCTTTATTTTCAATCAGGTTGATGATTCCCTTGAAGTCCTTACCGCTTCCCATCGGGATGGTAACAGGAACAAAGGTTGTTTTGAACGTCTCTTTCAGGTTGTCCAATACATGCGTGTAGTCCGCACGTTCACGGTCCATCTTGTTGATGAACACAGCGCGCGGCTTGTTGCGCTCGTCAAGATAGCGCCAAAGCTTGATGGTCTCTATCTGTGCACCATCACGTCCGTCTACGACCATGAGGGCTGATTCGCAGGAGCGGAATCCGCAAATGGTCTCGCCGATGAAGCCGGCGGTTCCCGGAGTGTCAAGAATATTGAGGGTCCTGCCATCCCAGGTCAGGGAAGCAAGTGAAGCGTGAATGGAAATCTTGTGGTTGATCTCCTCTTCCGTATAGTCACTGGTGGTCTTACCGCTTGCAACGGTTTCTGCCCGGGAAATCACATTGGCATAAAACAACATCTGTTCAACCAAGGTGGTTTTCCCGGTTTCATTGTGGCCGATGATGGCAACATTCCTTAAGTCAGTGCTGACAACGCTCATAATTCCTCCTTCGATCACCTCTGTGTCTTGTGTGGTGATCCAGAACGCATGCATCAATGGTACGCCCCATAATCTCATATGTCAAAAGAATTCTTTGGACGAAAAAAAGGCAGACACCCAATAACGAGCATCTGCCTGGAAATGCAGGGAAAAGGAAATGAGAATGTATGGTCAGCGGGTCAAGCTTACATTCACATCGATGATGTGGCTGATATCCTGTTTCAGTTTGTAGGCAAACTGATCCATCACCGTGACATCATTGGGAAGCTTGTCGCCATCCTCGCAAAAGAACGTCCAGCAAGGTACATCCAATGCAGCACTGATTTTCTCGATGGTGGCAAAGGAAGGAGCCTTTCTCGAAGTTTCGATTTCAGTAACGAAGGAAGTGGAAACCCCGATTTTCTCAGCAAGCTGAGCCTGGGTCAAGGAGAGCTTTCGTCTGCGCTCCTTGAGATTGCGCGCGAAAATGTCCTGCAAATTGTAAGTTCTAGCCATGTTGTACTCCTCTTAAGTAATTGCAATACCAGAGATCTATGTTCAAAGGAGTATGTAAACATGCTCCTTCAGTCTAAAAATCTGAACAGTTTCAATACATTTTAGGCATGGAACGACTCTTTTCGCAAGGTTTCAACCCGACATTTTTCAAGTATTCCATACCCTTAGCGGGTTTTTTGTTCGTAATGGTCGAACTCCATGGAGAATGTACCTCTGCCTTGTGTGGCTGACCGCAGGGCTGTGGAATACCCGAAGAGCTGGGAAAGTGGTGCCTGTGCATGGATGTGCTCGCTTGCAGTCCTGCTCTCAATGCTGTGTACCAAGCCTCCACGGCTGGTAATGCTTGAAATGGCTTCACCGACATATTGGGAGGGAACCACGACGGTGACTTTCATCACCGGTTCCATCAACATCGGTCCTGCCGACTGGGCCACCTTGTCAAAGCACATGGCGGCACATGCCTCAAAAGCGAATTCGCTTGCCGTCAGCTCGTGATAGACAAGGTCTGTGACCTCCACTTCGAGATCGCACACTTCATAGCCGAACTGGATTCCGCCTCTGAACGCATTGGTGACACCCCGCTTGACCGCCTCGAGATAGATTTCATCGATGCCGCGTGTCTTGGCGCTCAGTCGATATTTCGTTCCACTTCCCGAAGGCAGCGGTTTGACCGTCATGCTGATTCCTGCAGCATGTTCCTTGCCCGCCAGCATCTTGGAAAAAGTGTCCGAGCCGCTGGCGGTCTTGCTTACTGATTCACGGTATGTCACCTGGGGCTTGCCGACCCTGGCCTGGATTTTCATCTCCTTGGTCAAGCGGGTGACCAACACATCAAGGTGCAGCTCTCCCATGCCGCTGATGACCAGCTGGCCGGTTTCCTCATCGTCGCGATAGGTGAAGGTGGGATCTTCCTGGGCGAGGGTGGAGAGTGCTGCACGCAGCTTGTCTCCGTCGCTGAGGGTGTTCGGTTCGATGGCGACTGAAATCACGGGGATTGGGAAATGCATCTCCTCAAGCAGAATCTGGGCTCCTTCGCTTCCGATGGTATCGCCGGTCCTTCCTTCCTTGAAGCCGATGATCACCCCGATGTCGCCTGCTTCAAGCTCGCTGACTTCTTCCACCCGGTTCGCATGCATCCTGAGGATTCGATTGACCCGTTCACGCTTCTTCTTGGAGATGTTCATCAAGGCCGTGCCCTTGCGGATGACTCCGTTGTACACACGGACGAAGTCCATGGCACCGGCTTCACGATCGACCTGTATCTTGAAAATCAGGGCCAAAGGAGGTTTATCCTTGGCGTAGGGAACCTCGACCTGTTTCTCGGTCTTGAGGTGGATGCCCATGATCGGCGGCACCTCCGAGGGCGAGGGAAGATAGTCGATGACCCCATCGAGCAAAGACTGAACTCCGATGTCCTTCAAGGAAGACCCCACAAAGACCGGCAACGCCTGGCGGGCGATCGTCGCCTTCTTCAAGGTTCTCTTGAGCAGATCGCTGCCGATCTCCTCTCCCTCGAAATACAGCTCGGTTATCTCGTCGCTGAAGGAGGAGACGCTGTCGATCAAGCGCTCATACCAAGCATCCACTTCGCTCTGCATCGAGGAGGGAATATCCTGCTCGGTGATTGTCTTTCCTTGGTCTTCATTGCTGAAAACCAGGTATTTTTTCTTGATCAGGTCGATGATGCCGCTGAAATTGCTCTCCGTGCCGACAGGAATGAACACTGGAATGGGATTGGCCCCCAGCTTGACCTTCAGTTCATTGACTGCTTCCTCGAAGTTCGCACCAAGGCGGTCCATCTTATTGATGAAAGCAATACGGGGAACCCGGTAGGTATCGGCCTGCCGGTAGACGGTCTCGGTCTGCGGTTCAACCCCGCCGACGGCGCATACCACCATGACGGCCCCATCCAACACCCTGAGCGAACGTTCGACTTCGGCGGTGAAGTCCACATGGCCCGGAGTATCGATGATGTTGATTTGGTGCTCCTTCCAATAACAGGTAGTGGCTGCGCTTGCAATGGTGATGCCGCGGTCCTGCTCCTGCTCAAGAAAGTCCATCGTTGCTTCGCCGTTGTCCACCTCCCCGATCCTATGATTCTCCCCTGTGTAAAAGAGAATCCTCTCGGTGGTGGTGGTTTTGCCTGCATCGATATGTGCCATAATGCCGATATTGCGTGTCATCTTCTCGTTCATGCTATAAATCCTTCAAACAATCTGTGCAACAATACCATAGATGGATTCGATAATCAACGTGAAGGACGGTAGAGGAGAATCCTCAAGGCATTGAGAATTGCGATGATCGTGACCCCCGTATCGGCAAGTACCGCTATCCACATGGAGGCATAACCCAATGCTCCAAGGCAGAGCGCCAAAACTTTCACCAGAAGGGCGAAGACAATGTTCTGCCTTACGATGGCTGCAGTCCTCCTGCTGATTTGCAAGAGATTGGCAACCTCGTGCAAATCGTCGGCAAGGATGACTACATCCGCGCTTTCCATGGCGGCGTCACTGGCTTTGCTGCCCATGGAGATACCCACTTTGCTTGCAGCAAGGACAGGTGCATCGTTCATCCCGTCTCCAACGAAGACTAGATTCTCCCGCTCTTTTGCAATCTCGAGCATACGTTCCTGCTTCTGGTGCGGCAGCAGGGCGGCGTGCACCTCATCCAAGCCAAGCTCTGCCGCCACACGCTCGGCATGCACCTGGCTGTCTCCGCTGATCATGGCCAGGTGCTTGACGCCCAAGGCCCGCAACTGCTTGATCAAGGGTCCTGCCTCAGATCGTATTGTATCCTGCAGGATGAAGGAGGCCTCATGGCGGCCGTCTACGGCCAGCAGGACCGTTGCTTCGTCCTCTGATTGAGTCGACACCTCGATTCCAAGATCCTGAAAAAGTGCTCTATTGCCCGCTACGACGAACCTGCCGTCGACGTAGGCTGACAGGCCTTTTCCCGCTACCTCCTGTACATCCATGGCGGCATAGGGAGCATCGAGGGAGAGGAAGGCTTTTGCCAGCGGGTGGGTGCTGTGCTTCTCCAAGGAGGCTGCAAGCTCCCGGATGTACGTTGCGTCAAGGCTCGCCGATGCAATCAAGCGGACGTCAATCAGGCTGAACATACCGCTGGTAAGCGTTCCTGTTTTATCGAAGACAATGGTATCGGTCTTCGCAAGGGCTTCCAGATAGTTGCCTCCCTTGACCAGGATGCCCCTCTTTGCACTTCTTCCTATACCTGCAAAGTAGGAAAGCGGAACGCTGATGACCAGAGCACAGGGACAGCTTACCACCAGAAATACCAGGGCGCGGTAGATCCAGGTCTGCCAGGCTCCGGTTACCAGTGAAGGAATGACGGCGAGCGCCAATGCCAGGAACACGACGACAGGGGTGTAGTATCGGGCAAACGACGTGATGTACCGCTCGGTCTGTGCCTTTTTGCTTGCACTCTCCTCAACGAGGCGCAGGATTTTGGCTGCAGTGCTCTGGTCATACTCCTTGCTGACCTGGATATCAAGTGTTCCTCCGAGGTTGATGGAGCTGCCCAGCACCTCCATGCCTGCTTTCACGGACCGGGGAATCGACTCGCCGGTCAAATGCTGCATATTCACACTTGAGCTGCCGCTGACAACGATGCCGTCCAGAGGGATTTTCTCGCCTGAAAGTACTCTGACGAGAGCTCCTGGAACAACGTCCTCGACCCCGATCAAGGTGGTGTCCAGACCCTGTACCAGCCTTGCCTGCTGCACCTTTAGGTCAAGGGCCCCAAGGATGGATCTTCTGCTCTGCATCACCGAACGGGCCTGGAAATACTCCCCGATCAAATAGAAGAGCATGACAGCTGCAGCTTCTCCTGTTTCTCCGATTGCCAGGGCTCCCAGTGTAGCGACGCTCATTAGAAAATTCTCGTCGAAGATTTTACCGTGCACTATGTTCCTGAGGGCCTTGAGCAGTACATCGTAACCACTGACAGCAAAGCTGAGGAAGTAGAGATGGGGAATATTAAAGAACATGGCTGCACCAAAACCGAGTATCGATACTACGATCCTGGTCAGTGTGAAGGATAGCGAGTCCTCCGGGTTCTTGTCCTGCTTTTGCAACGGTTTGACCCGCAGCGACGGCTCGACCCGCTTGGCTTCTTTTATGAGGTTGTTGTAAAAGGAATCCTGCTGCTTTTCCTCGGTGGTAATACGTATCTGTTTACGGGAAAAATCCACACACACCGAAGCAACCCCTCCGATTTTCTGGATGCGGTCCTCAATCTTTGCAGCGCAGACAGGACAGTCAACACCCTCAAAGGTATATGCCTGTTTGCGGGTGCAGGCGGGACTCTGGGTGTCGTTTGCGTGTGGTATAGCCATGAGTGAACTCCTAATATATCAATATATGAATAGATATTCATATATTAGGCAGTATTGGTTTTCCTGTCAAGCGGTTTAATCAGACATCCCATGCAGGATCGATTACAACCGGAACAATCTGCCTTTCATAGATGGAGAGTCTTCCGCTGAAGAGGTAGGCGACGCTGCACACAAAGAAAAGCGATGTTGGATTGCCGAATCCATACAGCTCCAACCCCAACACGAAGCAGGCCAGAGGCAGCTTTGTACTACCGCTGAGCATTCCGATGGCTCCGAACATTGAAAGAGCGGAGACGGGGATGGGAAGAAATTGGCCGAAAATGGCTCCACTTGTGGCTCCAATGACAAGGATTGGTATGACTTCACCCCCGATAAACCCGCTCCCTATGGTCAGCGCCGTCAGCAACAACTTAAAAAGCGGTGCAAAATTGCTGGTGGTGCCGTACTCAGCCTCGATGATTAGGTCGAGGGAGAGTCCGTTGTAGGCGAACGAGCCTGTCAATGCAAAGATGCCAAGGGATGCAAGCAGCAGCAACGTGCTGGCAAGCAAGGCTTTCTTGTACGGGTTTGCAGTAATGCGGGAGAAAAGGGTTTTTGTCAGATGGATCAGGTGGCAGAAAAGCCGGCTGGCCAAGCCCAGCAGGATTGATAGTGCCAACAAAATCAAGAGAGTAGGGAAATCGAGAGGAAAAGCCTCGGCGCGTACCGGAACCAAAGTGTGCGTATGCAGCGCCTGGCTTACCATGCAGGCTGTGAATGAGGCGGTCAGACAGGGAAGCAGGGCGTCGGTTCTGTTTACCCGGGGGTTGGAGAACTGCATCCCGAACAAAGTGCCTGCTATCGGGGCGTTGAACAGGGCTCCGAAGGCCGCCCCTGCTCCACTGATCAGCCAGATCCCCTTCTGCTGGATTGATTGCGGGCGATGCAGAAATCGGGTTTCCAGGCGTGAGCAGTAGCTGCCGATGGAAGCACCCACCTGTACGCCGACCCCTTCCTTTCCCCCCGATGCCCCAACCAGATGGGTTATGAAGGTGTTGAGCAGCAACAACGGAGCCATTTTGGTGGAAATTTTTTGCTTATGGGCATCGCGGTCCTTCTCATATCCGATACTGGTAGGGTGGGCGATATCGAGAATTCCTTGATTGATCAAGTCGATCACCTGCGAACCTCCATCCTTCAGATAGGGACCGAGTTTCTGATAGAGCAGCGCGGTAACAAGAGCCCCGAGGGGGATGAGCAGGAGGATCCACTGATGGTGGGTCCTGATCTCGCCTGCCATTGCCACGAGGAAGGTCAACAGGCTGATGACCGGTCCGATAAGGAGTCCGAGCAGAATGGCTCGGACCGTCCAAGCCAGGATGGGAATTGAGAAATGACGTCTTCTATGGTCCATGTTGCCATCATACGAGCTTTTCTCGATTCTTGGAACCTCAAGTGAGGCTACTTTGCCTTGACAACACACAAAGGTTGGCACACACTTGCTTTTGGTACGCAAGGAGAATCTATGCTGAAAGAGTTGAAAGAGAGAGTATGTGAAGCAAATCTGCTGTTGCAGAAACACAAGTTGATCACCTTTACCTGGGGCAATGTCTCCGAAGTGGACGATAATCGCGAATTGATGGTAATCAAGCCGTCCGGTGTTGCATACGACGACCTTACTCCCTCTTCGATGGTGGTTGTGGAGTTGGCTACCGGCAAACGGGTTGAGGGTTCCTACAATCCTTCGAGCGACACCCCGACTCACCGGTATTTGTTCAATCACTTCGAAAAGGTCAATGCAGTTGTGCACACCCATAGTAGATGGGCTACCATTTTTGCGCAGGCAGGACGAGGAATTCCCGCATTGGGAACAACCCATGCCGACTATTTCTATGGGGAGATTCCCTGTACCAGGGCGATGACGCCTGCCGAAATACAGGGAGAGTACGAAATGGAGACGGGCAAGGTAATCGTCGAACGCTTTTTGGACATTGATCCCAAAAGCATCCCTGCCGTCCTGGTGAACAGTCATGGACCCTTCTGCTGGGCAGATGATGCAGTCAAGGCTGTTGAATATGCGGTGGTGCTCGAGGAGGTGGCGATGATGGCCTACCATTCGATGCTGCTCGGCGATGCAACGTACATGCCGATGGATGGTCATCTGCTTGATAAACATTATTTACGGAAACACGGCTCTCATGCCTATTACGGTCAGATTGGTAAATAGGGAGTAATGCTATGAACAACATGGAAACGGTCAGATTGGGTATGGTTGCTGTCAGCAGAAGTTGCTTCCCCCGTACATTGTCCGAGAAACGGCGCAAGGCGGTGAAAGCCTCTTATAAGGATGAGCTCTATGAGTGTCCGGTCATTGTGGAGAATGAACGGGATATGCTCAACGCCCTCAAGGATGTACAGGACCACGGGGTGAATGCCTTGGTGGTGTTCCTGGGGAATTTCGGACCTGAGACACCCGAGACCCTGCTTGCAAAGCGTTTTCCAGGCCCGGTCATGTATGTCGCAGCTGCAGAGGGCGATGGGGACCTGCATGACGGCAGGGGAGATGCCTATTGCGGCATGCTCAACTGTTCCTACAACCTGAGTCTGCGTTCATTGCGCTCCTATATTCCCGAGTACCCGATAGGTAGTGACCGGGAGGTGGCGGATATGATTGAATCTTTCATCCCGATCGCCCGTACGGTACTCTCTCTGAAAAAGCTCAAGATCATCAGTTTCGGGCCGAGACCCCAGGATTTCCTGGCCTGCAACGCCCCAATACAGGGTCTCTTCGACTTGGGAGTGGAAATCGAGGAGAACAGCGAGCTCGATCTGCTGGTTGCCTACAACAAGCACGCCGATGATTCCAGGATACCCTCATTGGTAAAAGAGATGCAAAACCAAATCGGCTCAAGCCCTTACAGCGGCATCCTTGACCGGTTGGCCCAATATGAGTTGACCTTGCTTGACTGGGCTGAAGAGCACAAAGGAGAACGTTCCTACGTGGCCTTTGCAAACAAGTGCTGGCCCGCATTCCAGACCGAGTTCAAATTCGTCCCCTGCTATGTGAACAGCCGTTTGACCGAGCGGGGTATTCCCGTCAGCTGCGAAGTCGACATCTATGGCGCGCTCAGCGAGTACATCGGCCTGTGTGTCACCCAGCTGCCGGTGACGTTGCTGGATATCAACAACACCGTGCCCGCCCCGATGTATGAGCAGCACATCAGGACCAAGCGACCCTACCGCAACGACGACTTGTTCATGGGCTTTCACTGTGGAAACACCGCCTGTTCGCTGCTGAAGAATCCCCATATGGGCTATCAGCTCATCATGAAGCGGGATTTGGAACCCGAATTGAAGCATCCGGATATTACCAGAGGAACGATGGAAGGCGATCTCATCAGCGGACCTGTGACCATCTATCGGTTGCAATCCAATGCCCGCGGACAGTTGAAAGCCTATATAGCCGAAGGTGAGGTCCTCGATGTTCCTACTTCCAGTTTCGGCAGCATCGGGATCATCGGCATTGACGAGATGGCACGCTTCTATCGCTATGTGCTTCTAGCGAAAGCCTATCCTCATCACACTGCAGTTGCCTTCAGGCATGCCGGAAAAGCGTTGTTTGAGGTTTTTCGCTATCTGGGCATTGAGGATATTGCATTCAACCAGAAACCGGGTCATCTCTATGCAAATGAAAATCCCTTCAAGCACTGAGCTTGAAGGGATGTTTGCCGTCACTTGATTTTCTTTAGATCCAGGAGTTTCTCAACGCCTCGATTTCCTGGAGCTCCTTGGTGTCGGTTGCCTTGATGGGTCTGAACACCTTGGCTTTCTCCAAGATATAGGAGAGCACCATCACCGCCTCTTGGCGGTCGCTCATTCTCGTCAGGTCGACGGATGAGTAGAAGGGCTTGGTCGCCCCGCCGTCCTTACCTTCATAGTAGCGGTATTTCTCCAGGTTGGTAGCAGCCTTCTGCCAATCCTTCTGTATTTTTGGCAACTCCTTGGAACGCTTGGAAGCACTCCAATTACGAGCATACAACTCTTCGGCCAGCTTCTTGTAGTGTCCGGGATACAACAGGTGCGAGGGGATGGTATCGAGGGCCATACGCATGTAACTTACCGCCCAATCCTTGTTTCCAAAGGAAATTATTCCTCCGGGCAACTCGTCGTACAGGCTTGAGAGTACATACCATGTCTCGCTCGAGTCGAGAGTTTTAAAGTCATTGACGATGACTGTCAGGTCCTCGAGCATGCCCTTGGCTTTCCCGAGGGCGTTCAGCGGGCCCTTCGTCTGACCCCAACGACCGATATTGGATGATTTCCAAAGATATCCCAAAGAGGTGGGGTGCTTCTCGATGGATGAAAGGGCATATGTCTCACCTTTCTCATACAGAGCAAAGCGTCCAGTCTTGTCATTCTCATCCAGGTCGTCTCCGAGGGAGACCATCACTCTGGCGAGCCGCCATAAAACCTGAGCTTCCTCCTCGGCGTTCGAGGCTTTTCCGAGCTGGACGAGCAGTTCCTGCTCGGCTTCGCTGAAAGCATCCCGATCGTAGAGGGCATCGGCTTCAGTAACCGAAATTGCCGAAAAAATGAGACTGCAGACCAATAAGATTGCAGTCAGCGCCACCAGACGTTTCACACGCATAGAACCTCCTTGTGTATGTCAGGAAAAGAGTCGCTTGATTAAGGCCAGTTTGCCCCGGTAGGGAGCGTACCGTAGCTTGATTTCGAGCCAGGTCTTGCTTTCAAGGATGCTTTTTGTATGGCTGAAGGTCTTGAACCCTTCTTTCCCATGATAGGCTCCCATGCCGCTGTTTCCGACGCCTCCGAAGGGGAGGGCGGAATTGGAAAGATGCATGACCACATCATTGATGCATCCGCCGCCGAAACTGAGAGACCGAAGTATTTGCTTTTGGTGCTCCTTGTTGTTTGTAAAGCAATATAATGCCAGCGGATGTTCGCGCTTTTGGACGAAAGCCAGCGCTTGTTCGAACGTATCGTAAGGGACCAAGGGGAGGATGGGTCCGAATATCTCTTCCTGCATCAAGGCTGAATCAAGCTGGGGATCTGTAATGATGGTGGGGGCGATACGCCGCGTTTTTGGATCTATCTGTCCGCCCCAGGCAAGAGTTCCGTATGCAAAGAGCTCGATGAGACGGGAAAAGTGCTTTTCGTTGATGATGTTGCCCAGGTCGCTGGAGTGCAGGGGGTCGGATCCGAACATCGAGGTAATTGCGCTTTTCATCTGTTCAAGCAAGGCATTGGCAACTTTCCGTTCGACCAGAACATAGTCGGGGGCTACACATGTCTGTCCTGCATTCAGGCACTTGCCCCAGATGATCCTTCGTGCAGCCAAGCCGATGTCGGCATCGGCCTCGACGATGACCGGACTTTTGCCTCCAAGTTCCAAGGTGACCGGGGTGACATGCTTTGCAGCACTTTCCATCACCAATCTGCCCACTTGGGGACTGCCGGTGAAGAAAATGTGATCGTAGCGATGCTGCAAGAGTTCACGATTCATCTCCGCTCCCCCTTGGAAGGTGGCCACATGGTTGCTGTAAAAGAGCTTGGAGAGCAGTTCCTCGATCACCATGGCAGTGTGCCCGCTGTATCGGGAAGGCTTGAGAATGACACAGTTGCCTGCGGCGATTGCACTGATCAAAGGTGCGATGGTGAGTTGGAACGGGTAGTTCCAAGGGCTCATGATCAGCACGATGCCCAGCGGCTGGGCGATGGTATAGGCTTTGGAGGGAAAGGAGAGGAGGCTGGATTTGACCCGATGTCTGCCGGCCCAGGCCTCCAGATGCTTCAGATGTTCGTCAATCTCCGCATAAACGATACCCAGCTCGGTGGCGAATCCTTCAAAGTCGGTTTTCCCCAGATCCTCATAGAGCGCATTGAGAATTTGCTTCTCATAGGAACGAATACCGTCTTTCAGACGCTTGAGCTGTTCTTTCCTCCATGAAATGCCAAGTGTGGTTCCACTTTGGAAAAACGCCTGCATCTCGCTCAGGCAAAGCTGGATTTCATTCATGCTTCCCCCCCTTTCAGCCAGTATGACACCCTCTGGGTGGCTTTGTCAAAATGTTGCGATGGTTTGTGCGTTCAATTCAGTCAGCATCGCTGAGGCAAGCCTGATCGAGTTCTGTACATCATCGAGGCTGCTTACCCCCCAATGGGTGTGGGCGTAACGCACCGGGATGCCGATGACGATGGTGGGCACTCCCTGTTCGGAAAGATGAAGAGCAGAGGCGTTGGTCGCCCCTCCGTTTCGCACTCCTTTCTGTACTGGGATGTCAAATCTTGCTGCGATGTCCAACGCAAACTTTTGGAAACGTGGGTTGGTGATCATCTTCGAATCGATGAATCTGAGCATAGGTCCTTTGCCTACGATTGTCTGCTGTTGGTAGGCGGGCAGGAAGGTATCGTCGGCGGGACTTCCCTCAAAGCAGATCGCCACATCAGGCTTTACTTTACGGGCTGTCAGCTGGGCGCCCCTGCAGCCGACTTCTTCCTGACTTGCAAATCCTGCAACCAGGTTGACATCCAATTGCTTTCCTTTCAGTGCATCAAGCACATCGATGATGGTAGTGCAACCCAGACGGCAATCGAACGCTTTTCCGAACAGCAACCCGTTTTCTTCGTTGTAGATAACCTTGGCTTCGGGAATTATCGGGCTTGCAACATCGACGCCCATTTGCAGGACTTGTTCAATGGTTGAGGCTCCGATGTCGATATACATGGAAGCGATATCGGGAGCACTTTTCCGCTCTGCTTCGCTTTGGTAGTGCGGGGGTTTTGATCCCACGATGCCTGGTATGGTTTTTCCGTCAAAGGTCTGAACACGTACCAAATGGGCGGGAATGTTGGAGGAAACCCAGCCGCCGATGGGGATGAATTCAAGCATTCCATCGGGCCGAATGCATTTGACCATGAAACCTACCTCGTCGGTGTGGGCATCAAGCAGGACTACAGGTTTATCGGATTGGTTCTCTGTTCTATAGAGGTAGAGGTTTCTCAGTGAATCCTCGGCGAATCGACCGAGTGTTCCTGCTTCGTCACGGATTGCCCGGACGATATCATCCTCAAAGCCGCTGATGCCGTTGGCATCACAAATTCTTTGTATTCTGGAAAGTTGACTCATATGCATGCTCCTATAACAATGCATAATTATCCATAGATACTGGTTTTTGTATACCGACTTGACTGCAGCCGAACATATTTCTAGAATCAGTGACGGTGATGGGGTTCGCCTTCATAATGAAAACCGCAGAGCTTTGAAAGCTGCTGATGACTCCTGGAATAGATTACGTTCTTGCCGGAGGTTTGTATGGCTTTCAGTCTTGCTGCCGTGGTTTTGCTGTGTCTGTTCTTGGATTGGCTCTTGTCCAAAGCGCGTATTCCTGCCCTCATCGGCATGCTTTTTGTGGGAGTTCTCTTTGGACCGGCGGTCCTGAACTTTTTGGATCCTTCCTTGCTTGCTGTGGGATCCGATCTGCGTATGATTGCATTGATCGTCATCCTGCTTCGTTCAGGATTGGAGCTTTCGCGAGAAAGTCTGCATAAGGTCGGTTTTCATGCAATTCTTCTCTCCTTTCTTCCCGCCTTGTTTGAAGCATCGACCGTCATGCTCATCGGGCCTCCTTTGTTGGGCCTTTCGCTTCTTGAAAGTGCAATCCTTGGGTGTGTCTTGGGAGCTGTCTCCCCGGCTGTCGTGGTGCCGATGATGGTTTCCTGCATCCAGGAGAAACGTGGTACCGAGAAAGGCATCCCAACACTCGTGCTCGCCGGTGCCAGCATGGATGATGTCACCGTCATTGTTGCATTCAGCATCGTTCTCGGCCTGTATGTCGGCGATACCATGAATCTGGCATGGACCCTGGCAGGCATACCTCTTTCCATAATCTTTGGGATTGCTGCAGGTTTGGCCATCGGGCTTGTCTTGATACGGATATTCGTGCGGTTCAATCCGCGGGCAACCAAACGGGTATTGTCCATGCTGATGATTTGCATTCTTCTCGTAGAGCTGGGCGATGTCCTGGAATCGTTTCATATCCCCTTTGCAGCCTTGCTTGCGGTAATGTCCATCGGCTTCATAATTTTGGAGAAGCGAGAGCATATGGCTCATGAGCTTTCGGCGAAGCTAGGGAAAATTTGGGTTTTTGCCCAAATACTGCTCTTTACCATGGTTGGTTCGCAAGTTGATCTTACTGCAGCATGGGAAGTGGGCCTGGATGCGATACTCTTGATTCTCATCGCGCTTATCGGACGGAGCATGGGAACGTATCTGTGCACTCTTGGAGGCGGCTTCACAGCAAAGGAGAAGGCTTTCATTGTAATTTACTATCTGCCGAAAGCTACAGTCCAGGCTGCCATCGGGGCCACACCGCTTGCGGTAATGGGCTTGCACGGCATGCCCGTCAGGGCGGGACAGGTGATTTTGGCTGTCGCAGTGATGAGCATCATCCTGACAGCCCCCTTGGGAGCAATCGCCCTTGATTGGGCGGCACATCATCTTCTGAGTGTTGATACAAGAGATACTTTCAGTAGTTCGGTGGCGGTGAACGAGGGAGCTGCAACCTAAAGCGCTGCGGGTGTGGATACAACAACCTTAGATTGCAGCCCGGAAGAAGGGTACATCACAAGGATGGCAGGTAGCTGATTGGGAGATATGATGCTATCGATTAGACCATCCTGTATCTTCTTTGTATACCGTGTTCTAGCAGAAGTCAAGGGGGCGGCTTTGCGCTCTGTTCGATAAGCTTCTCAGAGAGCAAACACCATGCCTTGGAGCAATAAGAAAGGGAACCTGTACGATGACAGGCTCCCGGTATACCATCTCCTAGGGGAATTGAACCCCTGTTGACGGGATGAAAACCCGTTGTCCTAACCACTAGACGAAGGAGACATTACTGCGTGTTCCAAAAAACAGAGGCAAGATGAGCCGCACAGGATTCGGACCTGTGACCCACGCCTTAAAAGGGCGTTGCTCTACCAACTGAGCTAGCGGCCCCTGCAACGTAAAGGACTATAGCAGAGAGCAAGAAAGGGTGTCAACTACCTTGAAGGAAAAAAGACGGATGAAGAGCTTTCTAGTGATAATGCCGGTCCTCTGGGAGGAGGTAGAGTTGCATGGCTTCTTCCATAATTGCTTGTGTCACCGACTCTTTTCCTTCAAAATCCGCTATGGTTCTCGCCACTTTACAACACAGGTACGAGCGTCTGAAACTTTGTTGGGTCGAGCCTGCAACCTTGGTGTACAGCGGCAGCAGTCCCAGGATCTCCTGTTCGCTTCGATGCATATGGAGAGCCCGTACTGTTTCGATTCGTTCGTTGTCTATGGATGTCGTGGTGACTTCGCTGGTCAACAGATTTTCACTGGTCACGGCGATGGCTATGGCAAAACGGTCGATGAGAGGGTGCCCGAGCTTCGCCCAGAATGCGTCGATTTGCAGTTCACTGCAACGGCATATCCTGTCCAAAGAACCAAGGTTTGCACAAGGACATGCATTGGTGGCGCTGGCGACCAAGGTGCGCAGAGGATAGCCGCCGAAAGCTTGAACATCCATCACCGATGTGAGTGTAGTGCGGATATTGGGCTTTTGATGGGATAATTCGTCTACGATGAGCACCCCCTCGTGTGCTTTGCAAAGCGAGGGAATGATGCCCCTGTACAAATCGGCTTGCCTCATCCCCACATCAATGGAAAAAGAAGGTCTTCTTTCTATGCGGTGACCATGCAGAGCCGATAGTTCCTGTTTGATTTCACTGCCGGGCGAAGGAAGCAGAGATGCGATACGGCTGAGTAGAAGGCTTTTACCCGCTCCAGGAGGACCGTAGAGGAGAATCGGCAGGTTGCCGGCGGCGGCATATATGAGGGCTTGTTTGGCTTGTTTCAGGCCGATGATGTTTACGAAGGGGTCGTCACGAGTCTCTGTGGCATCATCGGTTTCACTGAAGTGCATCTGCTCTCCTTGATGCAGGACGCAGTATTTGCAAAGGTGGGAACCTGCTTCATCAAGCGTGTCGCACTCATGGAACTGTATGCCTTCGATTGCATCGGGCAGCTGTGTGCTGCGACCTATCAGTACCAAGCCGATACCCTGCCGCTTGCAAAGTGATGGAATGTCCCGTAGCGACGGCGTAGCCTTGAGTACGCCGCCCAGTCCCAATGGACCGAAACAAAGTACCGACGGTGCTTGCAGCTCAAGAATGTGTTTCTCATATGCGAGTAGAGCAAGGGCGAGCGGAGCAGCCATCTCTTCAATGGTGCTCAGATGCGGCAGCTGTACTGTTGCCTTGGGCAACGAGGGGAGGAATGAGCGCAACAATACCTTAAGATCTCGCTGTTTTGCAGATGAGAGTCCCAGGATGGTCAGTTCATGATTGCTTTTGGCCAGTTCAATGGGGACGAGTCCGCCTCGATAGCCGTTGCTTTGATATCCATAGATCAGCATGCCCTGTAAGGGATGGGGACTGCTCTATTGCTTCAAGAGACGGGAAATTCTTCTGTATTGGAGTTTATACGCCGCCAGCAAAAGCAGGGCGGCCGCCATCCATGCTATGGGGCTGGAGAGACAAATGCCGACATATCCAAGCACCGAGGGGAGTGTAAGGGCCACCAATGCACGGAAAATGAGTTCCTGAATGGAAGAGAGCATGGGTATGAGTCCGGATCCCAAGCCTTGGGATGTATTGCGAAAAACGAAGATCAGCCCGAGAGGTATGAAGAAATAGGAGATGATATGCAGGTATTGGACTGTTTGCCCGATAACCTGCTGCTCTGACTGGTCAATGAAGAGGAGTGCGAGCTGCCTGCCAAAGAGGAATATCAACGCCAAGGCTATTGCACTGAAAAGAATACATAAGAGAACAGCACTACGCACCCCTTGTCGTACACGTTCAAGGTGACCCGAGCCAAGGTTCTGGGCGCTGAACGTTGCCATGGCAAGACCCAGGGTTACCAAAGGCTGGGTGACCAATTGCTCGATTCTCACACCCACCGAGTACGCTGCAACCGTGTTGCTTCCGCTCTGGTTGATTACCGATTGCACGATCATTACCCCGATGGCGCATACAGAGAACTGTAATGCACTGGGCAATCCTATTCTCAGCAATCTGCTGATCATGGGCCATTCGATGTTCCAATCCTGCTTGGACAGATGCAGGCTCGGATACCGTTTATAGATATAGAGAAGACACAGCAATGCTGAGATTGTCTGGCTGAGAACGGTGGCCAATGCAACGCCTTTCACTCCCATTCCCAAGTTGACGACGGCGATCAGGTCTCCTGCAATATTGAGCGCCGATGCTATCAAAAGGAAATATAAAGGAGAACGGCTGTCACCAAGCGCTCTGAGAATTGCAGCAAGCAGGTTGTAGTAGATGGTGGCTACGATGCCTGTATAGATAATAAGCAGGTAGGAGAGCGAATCGTCGATGATGTTGTGCGGAGTCTTGAGCATAAGCAGAAGAGGCCTTGCCGTCAGTATGGCAATCGTAGAGACGACGATGGAGAGAAAGCAGGCACTGAGTATGCTCATTGCGACGGCTTTGCGCATGCTTGAAGGGTCCTTTGCTCCAAACTTCTGGCTGATGATGACGGAGAATCCGGCGGTAAGACCGACGACGAAGCCCAGGATGAGAAAGGTCATGGAGCCTGTTGCGCCTACTGCCGCCAAGGCATCGACGCCGACATACCTCCCGACTACGAAGGTGTCGACCATTGAGTAGAATTGTTGGAAAAGATTCCCCCCGAGAATGGGCAGCATAAAGAAGAATAACAAGCGAGCGGGTTTACCGCTGCTCATGTCGTGTTCCATGGATGGCTCTCCTGCGATGCATCGTATCGCTGATTCTTCCCTTGGGCAAGCAGAGAAACGTGACAGGAATTGCTCTTATGCGGCAGGTTTTGCGATTTAACACTTTTTTCCTATAAATACTGGACAGAAGGTCTGAAAGCCCGTATAGTGCCTTCTTGTCGGCCGGCGGCGCCGAGGAGGGAAAATGAAGAAAAGGGCGGAAAGCCCTTGACTGAAGGGCCCCGAATCGGGTAAGTTGGTCGAGCGCCTCAGAGAGTGGGGTGCGGGAAGCAGGCTGGTGCCGGCTTACCCTGGATTTATGAAACAACGAGCGTTAGGGAAGGGAAAGAGAAAGAGAAGGAAGCAACCGCAAGGGGCTTCCCAGTCAATTACCTAAGAAATGATGAACAGTAGTGAAAAGCTACGTTCGTTTGCGAGGAATGACAGGGCGAACTATTGAAGTATAGCAGCCCGCACCTTCGGGTGCGGGATTCCTATGACGGAGAGTTTGATCCTGGCTCAGAACGAACGCTGGCGGCGCGTTTTAAGCATGCAAGTCGAGCGGCAAGGGCCTTCGGGCCCCTAGAGCGGCGGACGGGTGAGTAACACGTGGACAATCTGCCCCCCGGCCCGGGATAGCCCAGGGAAACCTGGATTAATACCGGATGAGACGGGACCCGCGATGGCGGGATCCGGGAAAGGCGCTGCGGCGCCGCCGGGGGATGAGTCTGCGTCCCATTAGCTAGACGGCGGGGTAACGGCCCACCGTGGCGACGATGGGTAGCCGGCCTGAGAGGGTGGACGGCCACATTGGAACTGAGACACGGTCCAGACTCCTACGGGAGGCAGCAGCTAAGAATCTTCCGCAATGGGCGAAAGCCTGACGGAGCGACGCCGCGTGAACGAAGAAGGCCGTGAGGTTGTAAAGTTCTTTTCGGGAGGGGGAACAACCGTGGCAGGGAATGGCCGCGGGATGACGTGAATCCCGGAATAAGCCCCGGCTAACTACGTGCCAGCAGCCGCGGTAACACGTAGGGGGCGAGCGTTGTTCGGAATCATTGGGCGTAAAGGGCGTGCAGGCGGTCCTGCAAGTCCGGCGTGAAAGACCCCGGCCCAACCGGGGGGACGCGCTGGAAACTGCAGGGCTTGAGTACAGGAGGGGATGCCGGAATTCCAGGTGTAGGGGTGAAATCTGTAGATATCTGGAAGAACACCAATGGCGAAGGCAGGCATCTGGCCATGTACTGACGCTGAGACGCGAAGGTGCGGGGAGCAAACAGGTTTAGATACCCTGGTAGTCCGCACAGTAAACGATGTGCACCAGGTGGCGGGGGGTCGACCCCCGGTACCGTAGCTAACGCATTAAGTGCACCGCCTGGGGAGTATGCTCGCAAGGGTGAAACTCAAAGGAATTGACGGGGGCCCGCACAAGCGGTGGAGCATGTGGTTTAATTCGATGGTACGCGAGGAACCTTACCAGGGCTTGACATACGCCGGAAGCGCATCGAAAGGTGCGTGCCGCTTGCGGCCGGCGTACAGGTGCTGCATGGCTGTCGTCAGCTCGTGCTGTGAAGTGTTGGGTTAAGTCCCGCAACGAGCGCAACCCCTGCTGCCTGTTGCCACCACGTGAAGGTGGGGACTCAGGCGGAACTGCCGGTGACAAACCGGAGGAAGGTGGGGACGACGTCAAGTCATCATGGCCCTTATGTCCTGGGCTACACACGTGCTACAATGGCCGGTACAGAGCGCAGCGAGGCCGCGAGGCGGAGCGAATCGCTTAAAGCCGGTCCCAGTACGGATTGGAGTCTGCAACCCGACTCCATGAAGTTGGAATCGCTAGTAATCGCGCATCAGCATGGCGCGGTGAATACGTTCCCGGGCCTTGTACACACCGCCCGTCACACCATCCGAGTCGGGGGTACCCGAAGTCGCCAGCCCAACCCGCAAGGGGGGGCGGTTCCGAAGGTACGTCCGGTGAGGGGGGTGAAGTCGTAACAAGGTAGCCGTACCGGAAGGTGCGGCTGGATCACCTCCTTTCTGAGAAGAAAGGCTGGATGCGGCCCTCACAGCCGCGTCCGTCAACGGTCGTCGACCAGCAGGTGCAAGTCCTGCAACAAATCGCCCTTCAGCTTCCAATCAACTCTTCTCTTCTCTGATATTTCTGTTAACCGGGACTGTAGCTCAGGTGGTTAGAGCGCGTGCCTGATAAGCACGAGGTCATAAGTTCAAGTCTTATCAGTCCCATTTTCAGTTGCGTTGGCAACTTGTTTTTTTACAGAGCATTTGCGAATAGAGCAAGTCAACATAGCGCAGGGATTGGAAGAATGATATGGTCAAGTGAATAAGGGTCCACGGAGGATGCCTAGGAGCTGCCAGGCGAAGAAGGACGCGATAAGCTGCGATAAGCCGCGGGAAGGGGCCAATACCCGAAGATCCGCGGATTTCCGAATGGGGTAACCCGTATGTCTGGATGACATGCACATGCACGCGAATAAAATACCGTGCATGGGAGATACGCTGGGGAGTGAACCATCTAAGTACCAGCGGGAGTAGAAATCAAACGAGATTCCCCCAGTAGCGGCGAGCGAACGGGGAGGAGCCCAAACCGCGTGCCCTCGGGTGCGCGGGGTTGTAGGGATGCGGCGGGGGCCTGCCCCGTGCAGTGAGAAACCGCAAGCGTAGCGGAACGGACCTGGGAAGGCCGGCCAGAGCGGGTGAAAGCCCCGTACGCGAAACGCTTGCGGCTGCATGGCCGCGTTACCTGAGTACGGCGGGACACGAGAAATCCTGCCGGAATCCGGGGGGACCACCCTCCAAGGCTAAATACTCGGCAGCTACCGATAGCGCATAGTACCGTGAGGGAAAGGTGAAAAGGACCCCGGGAGGGGAGTGAAAGAGAACCTGAAACCGTGGACCTGCAAGCGGTCAGAGCCCGAGAGGGTGATGGCGTGCCTTTTGTAGAATGAGCCTGCGAGTTACCGTATGCGGCGAGGTTAAGGGATGGGAGTCCCGGAGCCGCAGGGAAACCGAGTCTGAACAGGGCGTTCAGTCGCGTGCGGTAGACCCGAAGCCAAGTGATCTAGCCATGGCCAGGCTGAAGCAGGAGTGAAATCCTGTGGAGGGCCGAACCTAAATCCGCTGAAAAGGGTTGGGATGAGCTGTGGCTCGGAGCGAAAGACTAAACAAACTTGGAGATAGCTGGTACTCTCCGAAATAGCTTTAGGGCTAGCGTCGCATGGACTGTCGCGGAGGTAGAGCACTGGATAGGTGAGGGCCCGTCACTGGGTACCGAGCTTAACCAAACTCCGAATACCGCGATACAATGTGCGGCAGTCAGACGGCGACTGATAAGGGCCGTCGTCGAGAGGGAAACAGCCCGGACCGCCGGCTAAGGTCCCCAAGGCGTGCTGAGTGGGAAAGGAAGTATGATTGCACAGACAGCCAGGAGGTTGGCTCAGAAGCAGCCACCCCTTCAAAGAGTGCGTAACAGCTCACTGGTCGAGTAGTCATGCGCCGATAATGTAACGGGGCTAAGCACGCCACCGAAGCCGCGGGACAGCAGTGATGCTGTCGGTAGGAGAGCATTCCGTGTACGGAAGAAGCGGGGGCGCAAGCCCCCGTGGACGGGACGGAAGAGAGAATGCAGGCATGAGTAACGAAAAGACGGGTGAGATCCCCGTCCGCCGAAAGCCTAAGGTTTCCAGGGTAAAGTCAATCTACCCAAGGGTCAGTCGGCCCCTAAGGCGAGGGCGAGAGCCGTAGCCGATGGGAAGCGGGTCAACATTCCCGCACCTCCCAGGGTTCCGATGGGATGACGCATAGGGCGAAACGCAGCCGGGCGACGGTAGTCCCGGCCGAAACGGCGAGCCGACGAGGCCCCCAGGCAAATCCGGGGGCCGAGGCGAGCCGCGAGCGAGCCGCACCACGGTGCGGTGAAGTGCGCGTAGTCGTCGTGCCGAGAAATAATCCCTAAGGAACGGCCCTGGGGGACCGTACTACAAACCGACACAGGTGGGCGAGCTGAGAATGCACAGGCGCACGGAAGAATTCGCGTTAAGGAACTCGGCAAAATGCATACGTAACTTCGGGATAAGTATGGCCCCCGCGAGGGGGTTGCAGAGAAACGGCCCATGCGACTGTTTACCAAAAACACAGGTCCATGCGAACCGGCAACGGGAAGTATATGGACTGACACCTGCCCGGTGCTGGAAGGTCAAGAGGAGTTGTCAGAGCGATCGAAGCAGCGAATCCAAGCCCCAGTAAACGGCGGCCGTAACTATAACGGTCCTAAGGTAGCGAAATTCCTTGTCGGGTAAGTTCCGACCCGCACGAATGGTGTAACGATATGGGCGCTGTCTCAACGCGAAATCCGGTGAAATTGAAGTCCAGGTGAAGATGCCTGGTACCCGTGGTTAGACGGAAAGACCCCGTGAACCTTTACTTCAACTTGGCATGGAGACTTGGGCAGGGATGTGTAGGATAGGTGGGAGGCCGCGAGGCGTGGGCGTCAGCCTGCGAGGAGCCGTCGGTGAAATACCACCCTTGCCTGTCCAATTTTCTAACCGCGGCCGTCATCCGGTCGCGGGACAGTGCCAGGCGGGAAGTTTGACTGGGGCGGTCGCCTCCTAAAGAGTAACGGAGGCGCGCGAAGGTCACCTTAGGATGGTTGGGAATCATCCGGCAAGTGTAAAGGCACAAGGTGGCTTGACTGCGAGGCAAACAAGCCGAGCAGGTACGAAAGTAGGTCTTAGTGATCTGGCGGTAGCGAGTGGAAGCGCCGTCACTTAACGGATAAAAGGTACTCCGGGGATAACAGGCTGATCTTGCCCAAGAGTTCATATCGACGGCAAGGTTTGGCACCTCGATGTCGGCTCATCGCATCCTGGGGCTGGAGCAGGTCCCAAGGGTTTGGCTGTTCGCCAATTAAAGCGGTACGCGAGCTGGGTTCAGAACGTCGTGAGACAGTTCGGTCCCTATCTGCCATGGGCGTTGGATGTTTGAGGGGTTCTGCTTTTAGTACGAGAGGACCGAAGTGGACGAACCTCTGGTGTACCGGTTGTCGTGCCAACGGCAGCTGCCGGGTAGCTACGTTCGGAAGGGATAACCGCTGAAAGCATCTAAGCGGGAAGCCCTCCCCAAGATGAGACATCCCACCCGCACAAGCGGGCGTAAGGAAACAGGGAGACTACCTGTTCGATAGGCCGGGGGTGCAAGCGCGGCAACGCGTTCAGCCCACCGGTACTAATCATCCGAGAGGCTTGACCATATCATCCTTCCAGTCCCAGGGCTGCCAAGGCCGGTCGTACGGATCCATCCGTGCTCCCAGGCGTTGGCCGGCCCGGTGGCCACAGCAGGGTGGACACACCCGTTCCCATCCCGAACACGGAAGTTAAGCACCCTCACGCCGATGGTACTACGGTTAGCCGTGGGAGAGTAGGTAGCCGCCGGGCCTTCTTTTTTTCTCCTCTGCAACCCTCCCTTTGTGGAGGGCCTTTTTTTGGCCTTCCTATTGCAGTCAAATACGGATATACTTGCCCGAGGAGGCAATTGTGGCACTGATTCCTTTCAATAAACCTACGCTGCGACGAAAAGACATGGATGCTGTTTTACAGACCATGGTTGATGAACGCATAGGTCCTGGTGAACGAAAGAATGCATTTCTCAAGCAATTTTGTGAGATGACCGGTGCCAAAGGCGGTATAGCCCTCCGTTCCTATGTCGATGGACTTAGATGTGCCTTGCAGGCTTGCAAGCTTGAGCTGAACGCAAAGATAGGGGTAAGCATACTCTCTCCATCCTGGTATCGATATGTAGTGGAATCTTTGGGCTATGAGCTTGTATGTGGAGACATCGATGCCGAGCATGGCTGTCTTTCCCAAAACGAGGCCGAGAGGCTCGTTGGGTTGGGTTGCAGTGTCTTGCTGGTACACCTTCCCATGTGTCAAATTCCTGTTTCTTGTGACTATAGGCAGCTGGGAGTGCCCGTCATCGAGGATATCACACAAAGTCTGGCTAGTGAGTATGAAGAACAAAAAGCAGGTACGTACGGTGACTTGATTCTCTGTGCCTTTGAAGAGGATTGCATCGTCAGCACCGCAGGCGGTGCCGTTCTCGCGTATACCAAGGAACCGTATCAGGCAGCAGTGAAAGCATTTGAATCAGAGTTGCGTCCGTATATCGAACTGCCTGACATGAATGCAGCGCTGGGTATGATTCAGCTTGCCACATTGCCCGAGCAATTGGTCAAACGTCGTGAACTCTATACACTTTTTGCAAAATCGCTGCTGAAGACATCACATCGGGTTTTCGGTATCGGAAACATTGATTTCCAACCCAACGGGTACGGTTTTTGCGTAGCATTGGACAGTCGGCCCGAGGATGCCGTAAAATTTGCCAACAAGTATCAGGTATCGGCTAAGAAAACCTTCACCGATACGCTTGCCGCACAGGCTGACGATCGCTTCGACCTCTATCCAAAAGCCATACCGCTCTATCTGAGAGCCATTACCCTGCCCCTGTATCCGTTTCTCAAACAGTCCGAAGTTGAACTGTTGATGAAAGTCATTTCTCACTTGAGCTAAGGAGTCAACCATGGAAGAGAGGCCTGTACGGCATGTACTGATCATAGCGAATTGGGGGAAAACAGCTTCCCATTCACTTTCGCAAACCATCGCCGAATACCTTGCCCGCAAGGGTATTACGAGCAAGGTGTTCCGTACCAACGCTGAAAATGAACCGCTTGAAGTGCAGGATGGAACCGATTTGGTCATCTGCCTCGGCGGTGATGGAACAGTCCTCTATTGTGCCCGTTATCTCCAGGACCTCGGTATTCCCATTCTTGCCATCAATCTGGGAACGTTCGGATTCATCACCGAGATATCGGTTGATGAGTGGCAGGAGGCAATCGAGTTCTATCTGTCGGGGAAGAATTGCATCAGCAGGCGTTTGATGATTCGTACTGCAGTCCTTCGAGACGGTGTCAAAGTCTTTACAGGCCATGGGCTGAACGAGATGGTGGTATCCTCCAGCGGCATCAGCAAGGTCATAAGCATGGCGCTTCGCATCGGCGACACCGATGCAGGTTTCTTCCGCTCCGACGGCATGATCATTGCGACACCCACAGGCTCGACCGGCTACAGCTTGGCGGCCGGGGGGCCGATCCTCGATGTCGACCTCTCATCGCTTATCATCACTCCCATCTGTCCCTTTACCCTTTCCAATCGTCCGTTGGTTGTCAGCGGAGAATCAAGGATAACCCTGACTATTCCCAAGGGGCAGCGAACTGGCCTTGTCCTTTCGCTGGACGGTCAGCAAACCTTTCCATTGATGGAAGATGACGTGATAGTAGTGGAGAAGTCACGCAGTAAGGCGCTCTTGGTCACAAGCGAAAGGCGTAATTTCATAGAAGTACTCCGTGATAAACTGAATTGGTCAGGAGGAGGCCTCCATGCTTGAACGGCTAGAGATTCATCACTACGCACTCATTGAAGACAGTGCCATCGAATTCCCCGAGGGATTCAGCGTCATTACCGGTGAAACCGGAGCCGGTAAATCCATAATATTAGGAGCTTTGTCGTTGATGCTCGGAGAAAAAACCGAGGTGCAGTCAATCAGAAGCGGTTGCGATTCGGCCACCGTCAGTGCCTCGTTCCATATTGCAAAGCAGATGGGAGCCCATCTGGCGGCCTACCTTGCAAAAGAGGAGCTGGAGCTGGAAGACGACACCCTGGTGGTAAGCAGGACCATCAAAAGCAACGGCCGCTCCTCCATCTCAATCCAAGGAAGGCTTGCCACCCGGTCCGAGCTTTCCCTCATCACCAGCGAGTTGCTCGACATCAGTGCACAAAGAGATCATCAAAGTCTCTTATCCACCTCACATCAGCTTTCCGTTCTGGATGCCTTCGGCTCTTGTGAGGCTGAAAAGGCGGCCTACAAACGCGCGTATGAACAGTACCAGAACCTGAAATCCGAACTTGAGAGCACGAAAGCTCAGGTGGAGGCTGCAAAACGTGAATTGGACTACCTCGGTTATGCCGTCGATGAGATAGAGAAAATCAACCCAAAGCCTGCAGAGGATGAGGAAATCGCCAGCCAAGTGCAGCTCATCGCCTCATTCGAGCACATCCATGAGGTCCTGAGCCAGGCCGTCTCGCTGTTGCACGGAAATGAACAAGGGCTGAGCACGATCGCGTCCCTGTATCAAGTGAAAACCCAGCTCGCACTTGCAAGCAAGGCCGATTCCTCGTTGCAAGTCCTTGGGGAACGACTGGAGAGTGCATCCATAGAAATCGAGGACATCTATGAAAGTGTTCGCGACTACCTTAACGGTATGACCTACAGCGAGGCCGAGCTGGACCGCCTGCAGAGCCGCCTCGCCCAACTGCAACGGTTGAAAAAGAAATACGGTCCGAATCTGGAAGCTGTACACTCCTTCCTTAAGCAGAGCAAGGAGAAACTCTCCTTGTCAGAACAAGGGGAAATTGTGTTGAGCAAGTTGGAGAAGCAGATAAAACTTGCCTATGAGAAACTTATGCAAGAAGCCCTTCTTCTTCAGGACAAGCGCAAAAAAACTGCATTGCTGCTTTCCCGTGAAGTGGAAACCAAGCTACGAACCTTGGGAATGAAGGAAGCCGTATTTGCTATTGCCTTCAGCCAAACAAGCCCGACTTCAAACGGAATCGATGAGGTCAGTTTTCAGATTTGTGCAAACCCCGGTCTTGAGATGCGTTCGATCAAGGATGTTGCAAGCGGAGGGGAACTGAGCCGTATCATGCTCGCGGTCAAGACATCCCTTGCCCAAAGTGATGCCGTACCCACCTTGATTTTTGACGAGGTGGATGCCGGAATCGGGGGTAGTGTGGCACTGTCGGTGGCTGAGCAGCTAAAGAAGCTGGCATCGACGCACCAAGTCATTGTCATCACCCACCTCGCTTCCATTGCAAGCAAGGCCGATCACCATCTGGTGGTGAGCAAGGACATCCGCAACGGGATGAGTTACTCAACCATCACAGCGGTCGCCGACGGCGAGCGGCAAAAGGAAATTGCCCGCATGCTCAGTGGTGATGATACCAGTCAGGAGAGCCTGGGGCATGCACGAAAACTTTTGGAGAAAGGAAACTGAGTATGGAGTATTACCAAACCGAGAATGGGTTTGCCTATGGAAAGCCTCCGGTGGCACGCGTGGTGGCCCGGAGATCGGGCAGTGATAAGATCATAATCGATCACACCTACGTTTCGACTGAGCTCAGAGGGCAGGGTATAGCACGCATCCTGGTGATGCTTGTAGTCGAGCAGGCGCAGAAAGAGGGACGATCCATCGTCCCCCTGTGTTCCTATGCAGCGAGGGTGCTCAATGAAAAGCCCGAGCTATCGGCTTTGATTACATCCCTGTAATCGTGATATCGAAGTTCAATACGTTACCCAACGCATTGATCAAATCGACATCGGTTGACTCCGGCAGCGGCTTGAGCATGCTTACATACGGATATACTGCATCCTGGATGGCCGTCAGATCGGGTTGGAATCCACGCTCGCGGATGATGCCAAGAAATTCCAGGACGAACCGACTGTTTTGATCGTACAAGCCGTAGCTCTGGATTTTCTCCGCCATCGAACCCATCTCATTGTCGAAAATGCTCTTGATCAATTCGAGATCGGGTTGTTTCCCATACTTCACAAAGAAATCGAGCATCAGGATGAAATCCTTCTTGAATTCATCCCACATTGCCAGCGTTCCGAACATGAAGAGATTTTTAATCGCCTGCAAGGACGAGCCGATCAGCTCCTGATACAGGGAACCCATCGGCAGATAGGGAATGTTTGTGGCCAGGCTTGCATAGTGGTACAGATTCTTGGAAAGTTGTTTGATCTGGCTTTGGTCGATCGTGCAGACGGTTCGGTCGATTTGGTCGAACAACTCATCGCGCATTCTCAAATCGATGTCCTCATGATCCAGATAGTAGGTTTGGACTTCGGTAACGCTCGAACCTTGGATTGTAATCGAGTACTCCAGTTGCATGGTGTCAGGATGCAGATCGACGGCTGCACACTCATAGCGTACCAGTGATTGCTTGTTAAGCAAAACCAGGCTGACACTGTTGTCGCTGTTCAGGGTATAGGACTCAAGTTGGAAGTAGCCATAGGTTGTCTTGTGGTCGATGGTGTTGGCGATTCGGCGATTCAAGGTAAAGTACAGGGCGGCCTCGACTTCACCTCTGAGCAGTTGCAGGCTCTCCATTGCGATGGTTTGGCCGTTGCCGTCCTGCTTCCGGTTTGCCTTTGCCTTGCCCAGATCGTCCAGCAGGTTGAGCATCAGCTCATCACCGGAGAATCGCTGACAGAGCTGGACCGCCATCAGGGCGTAGGTGATGTTCTGCCTGGGCTCAAGACCGGCAAGATCGTTGAAGAACCATCCGCAGCTTGTGTAGGCAAAGTGTTTGTACTTCTGTGCCAGCAACAACTGCGCCAATTGCTCCATTACCTGATGATCGTCGGTGTATTGTGTCAGGAAGGAATCCATGTCCATTTGTTCGGAAGCGACCGGGGCAAATGCATGCAAAAGCGAAAGAGGCTCGGATTTGGGGCCTAGCAGGCGCTTGACTTCAGCATTGAAAATGACGTCTATATTGCGGCTGAGGTTGTCAAACGCCTTGCGCAGCGGAGTTCTCCACTTTTGGTTCCAACTCTCGTCGCCACCGGTGTGGCATCCACAGTCACGGTACCAGCGGCTGACTCCGTGCGAGCAGGACCAACTGGTTCCCTTCTCCTCTTCTCCTTCGTGCAGATGGGCCCATTCGGTTGCCGGATGGGTTGCCAGATGGGCTGCATAGTTGGTGAACGTGAAATCATCACGGTCCTCTACTTTCTTGATGAGGGCTGCCAGAGCCATGTCACCATACGGCTCGTGATGGCCGTAAATCTCACCGTCGGTGGCCGTGTGGATGAGCTGTGCCTTATCTGCATTCTTGATGGCAAGCAGCCGATCATACAACTGGTCTGCATCCCGGAGGAAGTGACCGAAACTGATTCCTTCAGCCATCCGGTGGTTGTAAAAGAAAGCATTGATGGACTTTCCGGTTTTTCCCTGCAACAGGAAGGGCCTGTCATACGGGGCGGGGTTTCCGTTCAATTCCTGGATGCTGGATTCATCCTTGGAAATGGCACGGCACTGCCAGGGAGAGAGGATGACAAAGCTGACTCCGCTCTCTGCAAGCAGATCTACGACCATGGGATTGATGGCTGTTTCAGACAGCCAGAGTCCCTTGGCATCCCTTCCGAATCGTCGGCTGAAATCATCCAACCCCCATAGGATTTGTGTTCTTGCATCCTCTTTGGTGCAGAGAGGAAGGATGGAGTGGTTGAAAGCCTGGGCGATGGCATTGCCGTAACCAAGCCTTTCTACACTGTGGCGGTCGGCCTCAAGAATCAGGTTGTATGTCTCAGGATGTTCTTTTTGCATCCATGAGAGCAGGGTGGGGCCGAAGTTGAAGCTCAGGTACTCATAGTTATTGGTCATGCTCAATATTCTGCGGAATGCCGAAAGATAACGGGAGTGGCTGTTTGCGCTGTAGCAATCAGCATGAATCCGTTCATTCCAATCAGGATACGGGCCGGCAGAGAGCTGCTTTCCAATAATTCCAGTCTGGGGATTCTCTCTCGGGGGCTGATAAAAGTGCCCATGCAGAATAAGTGAGGTCTTCTCTTGTTGCATTGTTTTCATATCGCAGGGTGAAGTATATCATAGCGAACAAATCGATAATAGATGCATCTTGCACTTTACTCCTTTCTGGTCGAGAATATGGTAGGAGGAGCTTATGAGCATTCATATTGTTGCAGATACAAAAAGCATCGCCCCTACCGTGCTGCTGCCCGGCGATCCGCTGCGGGCACGACATATTGCACAAACCTATTTGACCGATGTCACCCAATACAATGAAATTCGAGGAATGTTCGGATATACCGGCTATTGGCAGGGCCACCGGGTTTCTGTGCAAGGAACCGGGATGGGGATGCCGTCTTTCTCCATCTACGCCAATGAACTGATCGACTCGTATGGGGCCAAACGCCTTGTTCGTGTGGGAACCTGCGGGACCATGAGCGAAAAGCTTAAGCTCAAGGATATCCTGATCGCCCAGGCGGCTGATTGCGACAGCGCCATGAATACCAGTCGTTTCGGTTCCTATCAGTATGCTCCAACGGCTTCCTTTGAACTATTGCACAGGGCCTACGAACATGCAAAGGCCGCCGGTATCGGTTTTGCGGTAGGGAATGTGTTCACCAGCGACCAGTTTTACGACATGCACGGCGATCAAAAGAAACAGATTGCGCAATCGGTGGGGACGATGGCCATCGATATGGAGACGTGCGAGCTCTACACGCTGGCCCATCTCAAAGGCGTCGAGGCTTTGACGCTGCTGACTGTCAGCGACTCCCTGCTTACCGGCGAACAGGTAAATCCAAAGGAGCGCCAGAGTACATTCAATGCCATGGTGGACATAGCCTTGCTCACGCTCTTCAGCTAAGGCCTTGTACTGCACGCTGTTGACTAAGACGATTGATTCTTTTACGATTGAGAGAAAGAACATCCGTCTGGATGCGTTGCGGGAGTAAGCATGATTCTCATCAATATTGATTCCTTGTCTACTACCGAGCTGCAGTACATCGCCCAACAAGAGGGCCTTGCTACCTGGCAGTCACTTGATCGTGAAGAGCTCATCGATGCCCTTGAGGAGGCTTTCGAAGATCAGGATGATGAAATACCTGCAGTCTTGAAGGGTAAGATCAACCGAAACCGATATTGCAACTCCCTTACCGATTACCGGGGTACCTTGCAGCACATCAATGGGCTGCCCGGGGTTGAGGAGCTTCCGGAGAGTTATTTCGATACATCAATCCATCTGTTGTTGCGCGACCCCCAATGGGCGTACGCCTACTGGTCGCTCTCCCCGTCGGCCCTGCACACGGTGTTCGGTGAGGAAGGGGAGCTGAATGGATCGCTGTTCCTACGGGTGCAGGAAACACAGCTGGACACCAAAGAGATCAAGACCTTTGACATCAGCATCAAAGGCGAGGATTCCCAGTGGAATATCAATCTGCCGAACATGGGATCATCCTATCTGGTGGACTTGTGTTACCGAGACCAAAAAGGCAACGAGATGTCCCTGGCTCAGAGCAAAAGCGTTGAGACATATCCTTCCTACTGGCAGAACAATGTAGAACAACTTGCTCTGGACGAAGACCTGTTTACCATTCACTTCTCGTCGCTGGTGACCAAGGAAGGGGAGATTGTAGACAATGCAGTGCTTCGTGATATCGCTCAAGTCTTGAGCAAGGGGGTGCTGTAATGCCCGTTAATTCCGTAGCATTCATCCTGAATGCCCACCTTCCGTTCGTACGTCATCCTGAATACCCCCGCTTCCTTGAGGAAGACTGGTTGTTCGAGTCCATCAGCGAGAGTTACCTCCCCCTGCTGAGAATGTTCAACAAGCTCAAGGCGGAGAAGATTCCCTTCAAGTTTACCATCAGTCTTTCCCCGACGCTTTGCTGCATGCTTGTCGACCCTGTTCTGCAGGAACGGTTCGTGCAGTATCTGGAACGGCTCATCGAGCTTGGAGAGAAGGAAGTCGAGCGTTGCGGCAAGGAACAACCGGAATTCCTGGAAATGGCCCGGTTCTACCTCGACCAGGCCAAGCGCAACCTCTCCGATTATCAGGACATCTACCGCACCAACATCCTCGATGGCTTCAAGGCATTGGAGAGCAGCGGGCATCTGGAATTGATCACCACCGCTGCAACCCATGCATACCTGCCGCTCTACAAGGAGTATCCGACGGCCATCAATGCTCAGATCGAGCTGGGAGTCCAGTCGTTCCTCACCACCTTCGGACACCTTCCCAAGGGATTCTGGCTGCCCGAGTGCGGCTATTATCCGGGCCTTGAGGAGAACCTAAAGTACCATGGCATCTCCTGGTTCCAGACAGCGAGTCAGAGCATGTTGCTCTCCCCGGACAAGGTTCAGTACGGTGATTACCGTCCGGTACGCTGTCCCAACGGTGTGGCGGCCTTCCCCAGGGATTTCCAAGGAACCAGCTTGGTCTGGTCGAACACCAGCGGGTATCCGGCTGATAAAACCTACCGTGAGTTCTATCGCGACATCGGCTACGATTTGCCGATGGAGTATATCAAGCCGTATATTCATGAGCCGGCGGTACGTGTATTCACCGGCTACAAGTACTGGGCCATCACAGGTCATACCGACCAGAAGGTGCCCTATCAGCGCTCTGAAGCACAGAAGAAAGTAGTCGAGCATGCACGCAATTTCATCTACAATCTGAAAAAGAAAGGTCGGCAGCTCTCTGCTGCCATGGATGCAGAGCCGCTTTACACCCTTGCCTACGATGCCGAACTGTTCGGGCACTGGTGGTTCGAAGGAATCGACTGGCTTGAACAGGTCATCCGTCTTGCAGCCGTCCAGGGTGAAGAGATTTCCTTGGTCACTCCATCGCTTTTCCTATCCAGGGAAGGGGCCGATCTCCAGACGGTCCGGCCGGCTTTCTCTTCCTGGGGTCAGGGAGGATACAGCGCAGTGTGGCTTGACGGATCAAATGCCTGGACCTATAGGCACATTCACAAGGCAATCGAGCGGATGGAGGAGCTGGCGGTCAGGTTCAACGATCAGATCAGCCTCAAGCAGCGGTTCCTCAATCAGGCTGCAAGGGAGGTCCTGCTTGCCATGGCAAGCGACTGGCCGTTCATCCTGTTCAACAAGAGCAGCACCGAGTATGCTCAGAAACGGGTACGTGATCACCTGAGGAATTTCAATGTCGTCTATGGAAATATGTGCAAGAACGCCGTCAACACCGAATGGTTGGTGAAGGCTGAGAAGCGCGACATTATATTCAGCGACATGGATTACAATATTTTCAATCCCGACAGATAAGTACCTTGTGCCTTTCCATTCAGCCCTTCCCGCACCGGGAAGGGTTCTTTTATGCGCTGTTTTCCCTGTGTTCTTGTAGGATAAGGCTTACACCTGTTAAGCAATGCAGGTTGATATTGTTGTGTTTGGAAGGTGAAACATGGAATTGGTTGGTTGTACTCTGGTGGTAAGGAGTGTACATTATTGGGTACAAGTGGGAAAAAATCCCAATATTGAGGGAATTAAGCAGGAGTAATGTCATGTTGACTGGTGAATTTTACAACACCATTGACGACAAGGGTCGCATTCTCATCCCCTCTCGGCTGCGTACAGCACTCGAGGGAGATGCCTTGTATGTGACCCGGGGCTTGGAAAATTGCCTGTGGCTGATGCTCCCCTCCGACTTTGAGAAACTGAAGAATACGATCATGAATGGGCCCGGTTCGATGTTCGATCGCAAGCTGCGAATTCTGCAGCGTGGAATGATAGCACCGGCGCAACTGTGTGAGTTCGACAAGGTGGGAAGAATCAACATCCCATCCAGCCTCAGGGAGAGCGTCGGGCTCGGCCTGAAAGAGGAGTCGGTATTGCTGGGAACCGGCAACTATCTGGAACTTTGGAACAAGAGCGAGTATGAGCGGTACCTGGCCTCGAGCATGTCCGAGTTCCTCGATGCCGCACAATCACTGAGTGAGATGATCAGGGAGGACCTGTAATGGAATACGTACACTATTCGGTCATGGCACAGGAAATCCTTCAGTATTTGGTCCCTCCCGCCGACAGCGAAGCAACCATGGTCGATTGCACCTGCGGTGAGGGCGGGCACACACACCTCTTCCTTTCGACCTATCCCATGCTGAAGGTCATCGGCCTCGATCGTGATGCAACCATACAGCAGAAGGCCATAGAACGGATGAAGGAATTCTCAGACCGTTTCATTCCAAGGAATATATGGTTCAACGACTTTTTCGACCAAGGCGAGGATCAGGTGTATGACTTGATTCTCTTCGACCTGGGTATTTCCAGCTTCCATTATGAAGAGTCGCAACGAGGGTTTTCGTTCCGCAAGGACGAGGCGCTCGATATGCGCCTTGATGAGAGTGCTTCCATCAGCGCCTTTGACGTGGTCAACGGATATCAGGAAGAACGGCTTGCCGATGTCATTTACAACTTCGGGGAGGAACGGTATTCGAGACGCATCGCCCGAGCCATTGTGGAACGACGCAAACTTACGAAGATCGCGACCAGCGAAGAGCTTGCCTCAATCATCTACAAGGCGGTCCCCGCCAACTATCGATACGGCCATATCCATCCGGCGACCCGGTCCTTCCAGGCCATCCGGATTGAAGTCAACCGGGAGCTCGACCGAATCGAGCCGGCATTGCGTGGTGCAATAAAGGCACTGAAGAGCAAAGGTCGTCTTGCTGTCATCAGTTTTCACTCCCTGGAGGACAGGCAGGTCAAATGGCTGTTCAAGGGGATGGCGGAAGGAGATGATCCTGCAATACGGATTTTAACCAAGAAACCCCTGGTCCCCACGGATCAGGAACGAGAGGAGAATGCGGCAAGCCGGAGTGCCAAGCTGCGCATCATAGAAAAGCGCTAAAGGGGAGTGGGGTATGAGTAATGACTGGTATACTACTGATCTGAAGCAACGGCCGGTGCAAAAGCTGGGTCGGGCCCGATATGTGCAGCAGCTGGTCATAGTACTGATGCTGCTCTGTGTAATGGGTGCCATCTTCGTGCCCCTCTGGCAGCGGGGAGTAAACCGCTCTCTTGAAGTTGAATACCAGACGTTGCTTGAGAACCGCCAATCATTGGAAGAGCAACAGCAGGTACTGAAAGCCAGCATTTCAAGTCTTAGTATGCCCGAAGCTCTTATTCACGGTGCCTGGAGGGAAGACATCGCTTTCCAGCCGATCAAGGCTCAGGCCGTGGTACTGGTGGCAAGGAGCAATCCATGAGTGACTACCAGCATATCGATACCTGCCGTTTCACAGCCTCCTCCATCGCCCCCCTTATGAAGGCCGATTGCCTGAAGTCAGGGGGAACTAGTATTGCGAATGTACAGATCGATAGTCGCCAGTGTACCGAAGGTTCCCTCTTTTTTGCCTTGAAAGGCGAGAAAAACGATGGGTTTGCCTACCTTTCGGATGTTGCCAAGGCCGGGGCCGCTGCAGTCGTGGTTCCCAAAAGCCGGGCTCAAGAGGCCTCCAAACTTGTCAGCTGTCCAGTTCTTGCGGTGGATGACGTGCTTACCGCCTTGCATGACCTGGCCCGCAGGTACATGCAGCGTTTTCCCTCGATCAAAACAATCGGCATCACCGGCAGCTGCGGAAAAAGCACGACCAAGGAAGCGCTTTCGCGTATTACTGCCGTTTTGGGCTCGACTGCAAAGACTCCCGGAAACCTCAATAGTGAATACGGCCTGCCATTGAGCATGTTCGGTCTGCACGCCGGTACTCGCTACGGTGTATTCGAGATGGGTATCGATCATGTGGGTGAGATGGACAGGATGGTCGGCATTCTCAAACCCTCGATAGCCCTGCTTACCAATGTCGGTATCTCCCATCTGGAGAAAATGGGAAGCCAGAAAATAATCGCCGAACAGAAAGCCCGCATCTTCCACACCGGTATTGAAACCGGGTTTGTCAGCAGCAGCTGCAAGCATATCGATGTGATCGAGCGCGTTGCAGGTCGCCACTTGGTCCGTTACGATTCCAAGGATATTTCAGCCATCGATCTCGGCCTTGACGGCTGGATGATCACCTATGAGGGACATAGCTTTCACGTGAAGTCGGTGGGTCGTCACCTGCTTGAGGACGTGGTGGGAGCAATCAGTGTAGGGCGTTACCTGGGAGCAAAGGCAGGTGACATCGCCGAGGCTTTGGAAGGATTCGAACCGATGCACGGCCGCTCGTTCGTCCATCGAAGTGATGTAACCATCATCGACGACAGCTATAACGCCAGCCTCGATTCGACCAACAGCATTCTCACCTACCTGTCGGGTCTCAGCTGGAAAGGTGCCAAGAAAGTGGTGCTCGGACCGATGAAGGAGCTGGGAGCGCTTTCGAATCATGCCCATCGCATGGTGGCAAGAACTGTCGCCTCCTCGACATTCAATCAAACCTACCTCTATGGTGCTGAAATGGAAGAAGCCTCCCTGGAGTTGAAAAAACTGGGCTACCGCGGTTTAGTGAGCTACACCCGGGATTTCGAGGAACTCGAAGGCATGGTGCACAAGCACATGCAGGGCGGAGACCTGTTCTTGCTCAAGGCATCGCGGTCGGTTGCCATGGAGCGCCTGATTCCTTCACTGCAAAGGAGGTCGCCCGGATATGCAAGCTAGATATCCCATCCTCCTGGTTTCGGCTTTTGTTGCGACCTTCGTCCTATCGAAGGTCCTGTTGTCTGTTGCCGGGCGCAGTAATGTAGCGATCAAGCCGGAGCTTTTGGGGACGCAGGCCAAGAAACAAGGCACTCCGGTAATCGGGGGAATTGCCTTCTGTCTGGGGACTTTGCTTGTCACGCTTCTCGACCCGGCCCTCATGCAGGAAGGGGTGGTGTTTCCTTTGCTCGGCCTTTTGCTCTTTGCCCTCATCGGGCTTCTGGACGACAGAATGAAAATTCGCTCCAACAACGGAGACGGCCTCTCCAGCCTGCTCAAGCTGGCCCTGCAAATCAGCGGATCGCTTGTGTTGCTGATGCTGCTCGACTCACAAGGATTGCTCGATACGCGTCTGGACATCGGCTCCTTCACTCTTGAGCTGGGAACCGCCTATTATGCCTTTGCCTGCATGTATGTGCTGTATTTCGTCAATGCGGTGAACATCACAGACGGGCTTGATGCGCTGGCGGCTGGATCGGCAATGCCTCTTCTTGTGCTCCTGCTTCTGCTTGCCCGTCGAAGCGGCATCATCGCTTCTCCGGCTCTTATCGGTTCGTTGCTTGCCTTTCTGGTTTTCAACAGAAAACCGGCCAAATATTTCATGGGTGATTGCGGCAGCCACGCCTTGGGTGCCTATATTGCAGTTTCAGCCTTGGTCATGGGCTGTGAGGCGGTATTATTTTTTGCCAGCGGGCTTTTCTTGGTTGAACTGGCTACCAGCCTGATTCAAATCATCTCCATCAGACGGTTTGGGCGCAAGGTGTTTACCATTGCCCCTTTGCACCATGCCTACGAGTTGAAGGGAGTCGCTGAAGGACGCATCGTCTCCTTCTTCACGCTGACCTCTTGGGCTTTTGCCCTGTGCTCGCTCTTGATAAGCAGGTGATGCGATGGATGTACGACGGGATTTTGATGATTGGCAGCAGAGTGAGGAGTCGTCGGATGTGATGGGCGGCAGCCTGAGTGCATTCACCTTTCTATGCATCATTCTACTGATCACAACCTTGGGCTTGATCATGCTCTACAGCGCCTCGTACAACGAAGCCCTGATTCACAACCTTCCTCATTACTACTTCTTCTCCCGCCAGCTGATGTTCGTCGGTCTCGCACTTGCAGTCTCACTTATCATACGGTACATTCCCATCTCTTTCATCAAGGCGTTGTGTTATCCGATCCTTGCTGTTTCCGTGCTGCTGTTGTTGATGACCCTTTTCACCCCCTTCGGCCAGCAGCGGTTGGGTTCGCGGAGGTGGCTGCAGATCGGCTCGCTGCCTTCCTTGCAACCTTCGGAGTTCGCAAAAATCGCCATTATCCTTTTTTATGCGGTCTACCACCAAAAAGACCGCAGTTCAGAGTCCGTTGTGCGTCGGTTCGGCATGCCGATCGTTGTAAGTCTGGTCATCACCGCATTGATTTTCGCCCAGCGCGACTACTCTTCGGCCTTGCTCTTTCTTGGCCTCAGTTTTGCCCTGTTGCTTGCCAGTGGTTTCAAGCTTTCCCATCTGCTTGTTCTGCTTGCCTTCCTCGCAGCCCCCGCCTTGGTCGCCATGTTCAGTCAGAGCTATCGGGTGAAACGGGTTTTCTCCTTCCTGTTCCCATCCCTTGACCCGGTGGGCATGAATTACCAGGTATCGAATAGTCTGAAAGCGATCAAGGCAGGGGGACTGTTCGGTGTTGGATTGGGAAACGGACAATACAAACTCGGCTTACTCCCCGAAGTGCAGAGCGACTTCATCTTCGCTTCGATCTGTGAGGAGATCGGCTTTGTCGGAAGTGCTTTCATCCTCATCCTTTTTGCCATGATCGCCATCCTCGGATACAACGCTGCAAGCCGGATGCAGAGCCGCGACCGCTTTCTCAGCATCAGTGCTTTCGGACTTACCAGCATGATACTCTTCCAAGCCATTCTTAATTTGGCGGTTGTTACGGCTTTGCTGCCCCCAACCGGTATTCCCCTGCCGTTCTTCAGCCAGGGCGGTACCAATCTTTTCGTAGTTCTGTGCAGCAGCGCCTTGCTGTATCGGATATTGTTGATCAGCAGCGGGAAAATCCCGCTGGTCAAAAGTTCGCTGAAACCGGAAGAACGCAAAGCAATCCTCTTTCCCGAGGAGGGGAGCCTTTCATGAGCAGAATGGGGGTCAAGGTGAAACTGGCCTTGCTCATCCTTCCTTTTGCCCTGTTTCTAGGCCTGCTGCTCTTGCGCTCGATTCCCGCATTCAATCTTCAGACAGTACAGATTACGGTGGAGGGAGGTACTGAGGAAGTCCCATACGAAGCGAAGCAATACTTCGCCTCGTTGGCGGGTACCTCGTTGTTTTCCATCAATCTGGCCGCCCGGATTCAGGAACTTGAAACAATTACCGGTATACAACAGGTGAAGCTTGTGCGAAAGTTGCCCTCCTCGTTGTTGGTGACGCTCCGCCTCTCGGATGCTCCTGCCGTAATCGTGGAGGAAGGGGGGAGCCAGGTGTATTTGGTCGAAGACCTGCATCTGAAAGCCCTGCATTCCGATGATGTGGCTGCTTGGCAACGAGTCTTGGTCACCATCGAGGTGCCGCCCTCCTATGCCCGGATGATGGTTCGCTATGGTGTTGACGACTCGTTTCTACAAGTCATGGAGTTGGCAAAGTCGCTGGAGGGAAAAACCACCTTGATAACTACGATAAAATACGATAATAATAGTAGTAACAGCTTTGGAAAGATGGTTCTGGAACTCTCGTCCCTGAATGCCCAAATTTGGGTGAGGGAGCCTGTGGGTGCGGCGCAAGTGAGTGCAGCCGTCTTGCTGGTCCAAGAGGACCAAAAGGATGCGCTTTCTTTCCTCAGCTCGCAAGCCAGGCGTTACGACCTCTATCGTGAGGGTTTGGTACGCAGGTGATGAGACCGACCAGAAGGGGGTTGCTGTAATGGCTGGTGAAAAGATGTTGATGGGATTGGATATCGGCTCGAGCCGGACCAGATGTGTAATCGGCTCGGTGAGCCGGGACGGCCAGCTTATGGTCGACAGCATCTGTGAACATCCGAGCGAAGGGGTGCGTGCCGGTTCCATCGTCAATATTGAACAGACTTTGAAGACCATCCAGACGGTGATCAACGAGGCGGAGCTCCAAGCAGGAGCTGAGATGAACGAAGTGATCATCGGAATCGGTGGAGAAAATATCGTTGGAATCGCCAGTACCGGTGTGGTCGGCATCAACAGCAAGGATCAGGAGATCAAGCGTGAGGACATTTTCAGGAGTCTTGAGGTGGCGAGGGCATTCGAGCTTCCCCAGGATCGCGAGATTCTTCATACCTTGGTCCAGGACTTCCAAATCGACGGGCAGATGGGCATCAAGGACCCGATAGATATGCTTGGTCACCGGCTTGAGAGCCGAGTTCTCATTGTTACCGCTGCCTCGTCGATGTGTCAGAATGAACGAAAGTGCATCCAGCGTTCGGGCTTGACCGTACAACGTTTGGTGCTCCAGAGCCTTGCCGACTCCGAGGTTGTGCTCAGCAGCGAGGAGAAGGAGATGGGGACGATCCTCATCAATATCGGAAGCGGTATCACCAATATGATCGCCTACTCGAACGGGGCTCCCGTGTATACCGGGGGTGTCAATCTCGGCGGGGAAGCGGTAACAAACGACATTGCCTATATTCTGAATAAAACCCGTGCCGCAGCCGAGCAGATTAAATGCGAAAGCGGGCACAGTTATGTCCCCTCGGTCTCCAGCGACGATATGATTCTCATTCCGCAGGTCGGGGGACTTCCCTCCATCAAGATGCCGAAGAAAGAGCTGAGCAAGGTCATCGAACCTCGCATGGCGGAGATTTTCTCCCGTTTGCAAAGCGATTTGGAGAAAGCCCAGATCCAGGGATCGTTTGGTGGAGGTGTGGTATTGGTTGGTGGGGGAGCCCTGCTCAGCGGGGTGACCGAACTTGCCAGTGAGATTTTCCGGCTTCCCGCCCGCCTTGGGTTCCCCGAGGCGATCGGAGGCTTGGATCGAAGCTATATCAGTCCCCAGTACACAACGGTTTTGGGGTTGCTCAAGAGCGAAGCACGCAAGGTTCGTGAGACGGGGACATCATCCAAGTCGCGCAAGGAGCGGGTGCATCGCAAAGAGGGTGGGGCCGCCTCCAAGCTCCGTGGATTCTTCAGGACCTTGTTTTAAGTAAAGCCGAAGGGCAAAGGAATATGCTATGGATTTTGGAATGTTTGAAGTAGAGGATATGGTCCAGGACGAACAGGCCACCTCTACAATCATCAAAGTAGTCGGGGTGGGTGGAGCCGGTGGAAATGCGGTGAACCGTATGATTGCCAGCGGCTTGAAGAAGGTACACTTTGTTACCATGAATACCGATATGCAGGCTCTTCAGCGTTCCAACGCCCAAATCCGGATTCCAATCGGCAAGGAGTTGACCGGAGGCCTGGGTGCGGGCGGTATACCTGAAGTCGGAGAAAAAGCCGCCCAGGAGAGCAAAGAGGACATTCGGCGTGAAATTGAGAATGCCGACATGGTGTTCATCACTGCCGGCATGGGAGGCGGAACCGGTACCGGTGCCGCTCCCGTTGTAGCTGAAATTGCCAAGAGCTGCAATGCCTTGACTGTGGCGGTCGTTACCACCCCGTTTGCATTTGAAGGAAAGAAGAAACTGATGCTTGCACAGGCTGGCATTGAAAAGCTGCGCAAGCAGGTGGATACACTGATCATTATCCCCAACCAGTACTTGTTGAAGGTGGTAGAGAACAATACCCCGATCAAACAGGCCTTCCTGATGGCAGATGAAGTGCTGTACATGGGTGTTCAGGGTATCAGTGAATTGATCACCGAACCTGGGGAAATCAACATAGACTTTGCCGACGTCCGCACAGTTATGAAGGGCAAGGGTGATGCCTTGATGGGCATCGGTTTCGGAGAGGGAGCCAACCGTGCAGTCGATGCCGCCAGGCAGGCCATCAGCAACCCGCTTTTGGAGAATGCCAGCATCGAGGGAGCCAAGAGTGTATTGGTCAACCTTGCTGGCAGTGACACCCTTACCTTGCAGGAGTACCAGGATGTAGTGGAATTGGTCACCGAACGCTGTGCCGATGATGCATTGGTTATCGCTGGACAGGCCTTTAACCCGGAACTGGGTGACCGTATCAAGGTTACTGTGGTTGCTACGGGTTTCGAGCGCAAGGAGGATGTCGTAGGAGCCGAACTTGCAGATATGGATATGGTAAAGCGACGGTATGCCGCCTCGGCAAAGCGGGATGACGGCAAGAATGAGGAAGCTCTGCAACCTGCAAGGAAGAACGAGGAGCAGCCCGATATCGCCTCGATTCAAGTGAACCGATGGCAGGATTTGCAGAAACAGCTCGGCAAAGGACCGGCTACCAATGCGAATGATTACAACATACCCGCCGTTCTGAGGTACTCCCGCAATAAAGCGGATGACAACTGAGCATGGGCAACTCCTCCAATGTCCTCCTGATTGAAGATTATACCGACTATCTAGGCATGCAGCGTCGCCTTTCGGAGGCGACGCAGTCTGTATACGCACATGAGGTCTCTCTTTTTTTGGCTACAAGCGTCGACTATGAGACGGTGAATGTAAGATGCATCGAGGCGTATCTTGTTGAGCAGGTACGGATTCGCCATTTGAGTGAACGCAGCGTTGCAAAGGTCGTCTCTGCGTTGCGGTCCTTTTTTTCGTTCCTGCAGTTGAGCAAGATCCGGGAGGACAACCCGGTTTTGCTTGTCCAGCGTGGCAGGCAACAGCAAACCCTTCCTCAGGTGGCGAGCATTGCACAAGTGGATGCACTGCTGGAGAGCATCGACACCTCCGACTTATTGGGCTTTCGTGACCGAACGCTGTTTGAGCTCATCTATTCCTGCGGTTTGAGAATCAGCGAGGCCTGCGACCTTGAGGTTTCCGACTATCAAAAGACCAGTATCAGGGTTGTGGGAAAGCGTCATAAGATCCGTATCATTCCCGTCGGTGAGGTGGCGCGCAGCTGGATCGACGCCTATCTGACGCAAGTACGTCAGGAACTTGTCGGCATGCGTGGTTCGACCAAGGCCTTGTTCGTTGGAAGGAGAGGTCGTAAACTGACCCGGCAGGCTGTGTACAAGCGTTTCATCGCTTATTGTGATGCCGGTGGCTTGGATGCCAAGGTGCATACCTTGCGACACAGCTTTGCAACCCATCTTTTGGAAGGTGGAGCCGACCTCAGAAGCGTGCAGGAGCTTTTGGGCCACAGCGACATCAAGACCACGCAAATCTACACCCATGTGGACACCAGGGTGTTGCAGAAGGCATATGAACAATTCCACCCCGATACCGAGGATGGGCAGCAGTCATGAACATCCTGATACTTTTGTGTCCCATCATTGCATTCGGCTCCTTCGTTGATGCCATAGCCGGTGGCGGCGGTTTAATCACCCTCACCGCGTATGTCGCGCTGGGGCTGCCGCCGCAGACGGCGCTGGGCAACAATAAGTTTGCCTCGGCCAGCGGGACCTTGGTTGCTTCCATCCAGTACCTTCGCAAGTCCCAGGTTTCCCTTTCCATCGCATCGGTGGCAACGCTGTTCAGCTTCATCGGCTCTGTTGTCGGATCCTTTCTTGCAACCCGCTATGCCGATACCTATCTGAACTACCTGTTGGTCATTTTGGTTCCGGCAGTCGCCCTTTTCATGGTGTTTAAGCCCGATTTCGGTCAAGCCAAGGAGAAGAGCCGCTTGCTGCTCTTCTCCCTTGCGTCGATTACCGGCTTGGTGATCGGAGCCTATGACGGTTTCTTCGGTCCGGGTACCGGAATGTTCCTCACCCTGATTTTCACCTCTGTATTGGGAATGGATCTGCTCAAGGCCTGCGGGACCGCCCGCATCGTCAATCTTGCCTCCAATGCAGCCGCTCTTGCCATGTTTCTCTCTCATGGAGTGATAGATTTCTCAATCGCCATCCCTTGTGCCGTCAGTGCCGTCATCGGGGGCTTTTTGGGAAGCCGGCTTGCTTTGAAAATCGGGGTGAATGTGGTCAAGCCTGTGATGCTCTTCGTACTTTTCCTTCTTCTGGTGAAGGTTGCGGTCTCCCTGTTCTGAAGCAAACCGCCGGCCTTCACCCCTTTGGAGGCATGAAACTCTCAACACTTCTTTCAATCAGTCAGCTTTCGATCGGGGCCGAGGAGAAGCTCGGTCTTGCTTACAGCAATCCATCTGCAAATGAATTGATATCACTCGGTGCGAATGCAAAAAGAACCGAGCGGATGCTCGCCTTCCTGGCCCATGGCGGCGCCCGTGTTGTCTTTTACGGGATGGCTTCCTACCCCGCACCCTTGTATCAACTGGACAATCCTCCCTTCCGTCTCATGTACAAAGGAGACCTGCCGAAACAAACGGACCGGTTTCTGATGGTATGCGGCACCCGTTGTCCCGATGCACTTGCAAGCCGGAGTTCCTATGAGTTTGCACTTGAAGCGGGAGCGAACGGGGTGGTTGTGGTTACCAGCAACAGCCGGGGCATCGACCGCAACTGCCTGTATGCCCTCAAGGACAGCAACAAGGCGGCACTTGTGGTTTGTGACTGCGGGCTGGCAGTCAAACGCATCACCTCCAACACCCTGCTTGCCGGTTTTTGCACGATTTCCGCTTTTGAGCCTGATGATCAGGCCCTTTCCTTCCGATGCCTCAGCCGCAATGTTCTCTCGACCGCCCTGGCCGAGGCGACGGTGGTGATGCAGGCACCGCTCAAATCGGGGGCGCTGCACTGTGCGACCTGTGCCCTCGACCTCGGCAGGGATGTCTATGTGCACAGCACGGGAACGCGAACAGGTGAAGTCAATACCGGTTCCCGCTCGCTTGCAGAAATGGGCGCTGAAGTGGTAACGGGATATCCGGATGTGGCTCTCAGGCACGATTGGCCGCAGGACAGGCGAATCCAAGCCGGCTCATTGTACCGTTTCGGGCCCTCATGCTATAGTCTAAGCCATGCATGAAGAGCCTTTGATTGCAACATTTCTGCAGACACAGAAGAGTTTGAGAAACCTCAGTGATCATACCCTGCTTGCCTATGAGCGGGACTTATTACAGCTGCAAGCCTATTTTGCGTCCTTGGGCGTCTCGCTCTTGCACAGCACCCGCGAGGATGCCCGTATGTTTGTGCGTCATTTGGTCAAGGACAAGCAGTATGCGCAGGCGAGCATCAACCGCAAGATCAGCTGCGCCCGGGTTTTCTACTCCTCGTTGCTCAAGAACGAGCTCATTGCCTCCAACCCTTTCTCCCTGATAGCGGTACACCGTCGTCAGGACAGGCTTCCTTCAGTCCTTACCGCTGCCGAGGTAGCTTCACTGCTCTCTCTGCCCTATGCTGATTTTCCCTCAACCCGCGATATGGTGGTGTTTACGCTGCTCTACGATACCGGTTGCCGCATCAGCGAACTGCTCTCGATCAAGGAGAAGGACATTGAGTGGGAAGAGCGGCGGATTCGTGTAGTAGGGAAAGGAAACAAAGAGCGATATGTCTTTTTCACCGAGCGTTGCAAGGTGTTGATGACATACTATCTGCAGTTGAAGCGGGAGCGTTTTTCCTGCCCTGAACTGCTCTGCTCGAACAAAGGAAAACAGTTGCCGATGAGCACCGTTGGTAGTATGTTTGCTGTGTATAGAAGAAGACTCGGGTGGCAGAAACCATTTACCCCTCATGTATTGAGGCACACCTATGCCACCCATCTTTTGGACAATGGGGCTGATATACGTTTGGTGCAGGAGCTGCTGGGTCATCAAAGCATCTCGACAACACAGATTTATACCCACGTATCACAAGAGAGGTTGGCCCGCGTCTATGCATGCAGCCACCCTCATGGAAGGAAACAGGATGAGCACTAGTTTTAAAGGAACCACAATCGTAGCAGTCCGCAAGGACGGTCATGTAGCAATAGCAGGCGATGGGCAGGTAACCGCCGGCGATACCATTCTCAAGTCGAATGCGCACAAGGTGCGCACCCTCTATGATGGCAAGGTAATCACCGGTTTCGCCGGCACCACAGCCGATGCCTTCACGCTCTTCGAGTTGTTTGAAGCGAAATTGAAACAGTTCAACGGCGACCTTACCCGGGCGGCGGTGGAACTGGCCAAACAGTGGAGAGTCGACAAGCAGCTGCGCCAGCTCGAGGCCATGATGCTGGTCAGCGACGGCAAGCGAATTTTCTTGATCAACGGGGCGGGTGATGTAGTGGATCCCGAGCGTGATGCCATCGGTATCGGCAGCGGCGGGAACTATGCACTCAGTGCAGCTTTGGCCTATTTGGATGCAAGCCCGACGATGAGTGCTGAGCAGATAGCACGCAAGAGTGTGGAGATTGCAGCAAAGCTGTGCATCTACACCGATGATTCAATTCATGTAGAGGTATTATAATTTATGGTATATACAGCAAGCAGGAAGCTTGACGAACTCAAACCTTCCGAGATAGTAAAGGAACTGGATAAATATATAATCGGCCAGAAGCAGGCAAAACGGACCATTGCGGTTGCCATCCGCAACAGGACCCGCCGCAAACGGCTGCCACTGGAAATCCGTGATGAGGTTTCTCCGAAAAACATCATTATGATCGGTCCCACCGGTGTGGGTAAGACTGAAATAGCCCGCCGTATCGCAAAGCTTTCCAACGCCCCCTTCATAAAAGTGGAAGCAACCAAATACACCGAAGTCGGGTATGTCGGACGGGATGTGGAGTCGATCATCCGTGATTTGATGAGCATCGCCGTACAGCAGGTGAAAGCCGAGCTTGCCGAACGAGAGCAGGAAAAGGTTGTCACCAGGGTGGAGGATCGTTTGTTGGATATTCTTCTGCCGCAGGTTAAGGAAGATCATTCGGTGGACATAATTCCGGTGGGCAGCACGTACAGCGACAGCCAGAAGGCAACCCGTGAAAGATTTCGGCAGATGCTGCGCGACGGCAAGTTCGACGAGCGTGAGGTAGAGATCAATGTCCAGAGCCGCAAGCGTGTCGGCATCGAAGTGCTTGGACAACCAAACATGGAGGAGTTGCAGGAGGCGATGCAGAGCATCGGTTCCATTTTCGGCAACGGTAAAGGCCACAACCGCAAGCTGACGGTCAAACGCGCCCGCGAAATTTTCACCGAGGAAGAGACGGACAAGGCGGTTGACACCGACCGCGCCATCGATGAGGCGAAGGAACGGGTCGAGCAGATGGGTATCGTATTCATCGATGAAATCGACAAGGTTGCCAAGGGCGGCGGCTCGGGCGGCGGCATCGATGTCTCCCGTGAAGGGGTGCAGCGTGACATTCTTCCCATCATTGAAGGAACCAGCGTATCCACCAAGTGGGGCGTCATAGACACCACGCACATCCTGTTCATTGCCAGCGGAGCATTCCATGTCTCAAAACCCAGCGACCTGATACCCGAGCTGCAGGGACGTTTTCCGCTGCGCGTGGAGCTTGACGACCTGAAGGCCGAGGATTTCTACCGAATACTGACCGAACCGGCAAATGCCATTACGATGCAATATCGTGAACTGCTCAAGACCGAGGGTGTTCAGATCATCTTTGAGGATGATGCCATCAGAAGAATCAGTGAGATTGCCTATGAGGTGAACTCAAATCATGATAATATTGGAGCCCGAAGACTGTTCACCATTATGGAAAAACTGCTTGAGGAGTTGAGCTTCAGCGCAGATGAACTCAGCGGTCAGACCATTCCCATCACCCAGGCATATGTGGATGAACGCCTTGGTGATGTAATCCAGAATCAGGATCTCTCGAAGTTCATCCTGTAGGAGCGCATTTGGAATTTCTGAGTCTTGAAGCAAGTGATTATGAAAGCGCACTCAGGCAGGCCCGTAGCGAATACGGGAATGCCGTGCGCATTCATACACGAAAGGATTTCACCAAGGCTTCGATGCTTTCTAAACAAAAACGCTGCAAGATCACCTTTTATCTGGTGGAATCGAAACCCCCGGTTTCGGTGGTTGAAGAAGACCCTGGGCGGATTGAAGTCTTCGATGCTGATGCCTACATGCAGGAGCTGCTCGTTTCCAATGATGTACCTTCTTCACTACATGCAGAGGCCAAGCAATTATTGGTTGCCGACAAGGGTGAGCATTCCCGCGCGGAGGTTGAGATAGCCCTGCTGCAATACCTGTTCGACGGAGTGCAGTTCGAGGAGGAAATAAGCTCACGGTATGCTGTTTTCGTCGGAGCTGCAGGAGTGGGGAAAACCACCATATCGATCAAGACAGCCCTGCATCTGCGCTCTCAGAAGGCAAAAAAGGTTGCGTTGTTGAGTCTGGATACCAATCGCGTCGGCTCACTCGGTCACATCAGGCAGTTAAGCCGTGAGTTTGCGCTCCCCTTGTTTGAAGCCTCACATGAAAAAGCATTGTCTGAATTGCTGCCTTCGCTCGAATCGTTCGACCATGTTCTGGTCGACACCTGCTCATTCAGTGCAAAGTATGAGGAAATGAAGCCCATCCAGGATGCGATGCTGGCACTGCTTGGTGAAAAGGAGTGCAGCACCTATCTGGTATTGAGCGCTACGTTCAAGGAAAGCGATTTGGCGGCCCAGCTGCAGATCTTCTCCCCGTTGCACATCCGAGCCGGCATCTGTACAAAGCTTGATGAGACCAGAGGCATCGGCACCTTGTTGGGTTTTACGCGCAAATCGAATCTGCCGTTGCTCTTTCTCTCCGACGGACAAACCATTCCTGACGATTTGCACATTGCATCGGCTTCCCATCTGATGAAATGCCTGCAAGGCTTCAGCCTCGATGTAACCCAATTTTTTCCATCAGCCTAGCGAACTTCCGTATCCTTGGCTTTCAGCTTGCCCTGGCTTACCAGCGACTGCACCAGGTTTGCGACGGCAGGGGCGGCGATGTTCGAACCCCAGATGGTATCCCCCTTGGGATTACCCGCTCCGATATAGATGATGTACTTTGGATTGTCGATGGGCACCATTGCAAGGGTTGAAGCCAAAACTGTTCCATCCTCATAGCTGTTGGTAAGCGGATTAAGAATCTGGGCTGTTCCGGTCTTCACTCCCACATCGACGCCGGCGACTCGGGCACGTACCCCGGTACCGCCATCCTCGGTTGCCATAAGCATACCGCTTCGAATGAGGCTTGTGGTTTCGCTGTCCAATACTGATTGAATCACCACCCGCTCGCGTTCATACAGAATGCTTCCGTCAACGGGGGAAGTACGTCTGAGAATGAGATTGGGTTGCAAGAGTTCTCCTGAAGGGCATAAGGCTGTGGCTGCGGTTGCAAGATGAAGGGCCGAAGTGAGGAGTTCCTGTCCAAAGGAAATGGTTGCCTGCGATCGGCCGGACCATGTGGAGGGTGGGGCGATCTGGGAGCGGGCTCGGGATGGAAGACCGATATCATAGGAGCTATTGAAGCCAAAACTTGTAAGTATGTCATAAAAAGCCTTTGCATCCGTCTGAAGGGCCCAGTGAACGATCGCCCCGTTGCAGGATTTACTGATCATCGTCCGCTCATCCACCTCACCGTGGACAGCAGTGCAATTGACGGTGATTCTGCTTGCTCCGGCTTGGAAGGTATAACTGCCGTCGCAATCGAATGTTTCAGAGGTCTGCGCCTGGCCGGCTTTGAGCACCGCCGCCAAGCTGAAGAGCTTGAAGACCGAGCCCGGCTCGTAGAGAAGATTTACCGCATTGTTTCTTCGTTGCTCCATCTTCGAAGCCGAAAGATTGTTGATGTCGTACCAGGGATAGCTTCCCATGCCCAGGATATCGGCGTTGACAGCATCGAGAACGATCGCCATCGCATAATCGGGGTTGTGTTGGTCGGCAATCTGCTGCAATTGGACATCCAATGCATATTGGATGTCCAAATCGAGAGTGAGTGTGATGTCCTGCCCATAGGTCACGGGAGCAGTGCCGATTTCGGGGTAGGGATTCAGATGAGCCTCCTCACTGAGCTCGATTCCCTCGATGCCGTATCCCTCTGTATTGGTGAAACCGATGATCTGCGAAGCGTGGAATTGGGCGGGGTAGGTCCTTCCCATGCGTTTCTCGACATTCACCTGTCCTCTGAGGGAGTACTTTTGGATTGCATCCAGCAGCGGTTGGACCATCCGGTCATCGATGCGCTCCTTGATCTGGGCGTAGGTAGTGTACGACTGCGCCTTGTTTTGTATTTCCTGGGGGTTCATCTGCACGAAAGGGGCTATGACTTCACTTACAAGCTGCATGTCCTTGATGGCATTGAGATGGAGATAGACTCCCCAGTAGGGTGTCTGGATGGCGAGGATTCTTTGGTTTCTGTCATAGATGGTGCCTCTGACGACCTGCGAAGCAACCTGAGGATTGTTGTAAGATTTGCTCGTGTTTTGATTAAAAAGCATCAAAAAGCCCAACCTGAGCAGAAAAATTCCTAAAAATATGATACATAGAAGGCACAAGAGCCTGATATAGGAATGTTTTGGACTGGTAGCCATGATTGTTTTATACTACTATGTAGAAAAGGTAATGTCGAGCTATGGCAAAAGACTATTATGACGATATGCAGGAGCGGCCTTCCTGGCGGTCACGGACAGAGGGGCAGCGGACAAAACCCAGCCGTGGTCTGATCTGGACCATTGCACTGGGGATAGCCATCTGTGTGGTGGTAATAGTCATTTGGTATCAGTTCTTCCCGGCTCAGGAGAGCAGGACTGGTGAGAGCCCCAAGACCGTAGTCGAAGTGCTTCCTCAGGTAGAGAAAATCATCGATGCACCCCAGGTATCCGCAGTAGTCGCTCCTTCCACCGATGCTGCAGTTCCTTCCGCAACCACTTCTGTGGCCGATGCAGTGGTTCTCGACACCCAGGCCCGTTCACTTTCCGACCGGCCCGTCGTGGGGGGGCCGTCCAGCTCGGTAACCGTCCAATATGCAGATCACTTGGTTGCTTCGGGAGAGGACCTTGCCTCCATCGCAGCCTTGTACAATCTGAAGACCCAAACATTGATCAGTGTCAACCAGATTCGTAACATCCAGGCGATACGGGAAGGCGTTACGCTGCGGATTCCCGACCGTGACGGACAGTTGTACACCGTTCGCGAGGGGGATATGCTCTCCACCATTGCACGCAAATACAGTCCATCCCTGGGATGGAAGACCCTGCAGGAGATCAACGGTCTCAAGAGCGAGAACATCCTTGTCGGCCAACAGCTGTTCATCCCTGATACTTCTTCAACCTCCACGAAACAACTTGCCGATGTAGCTCCGATTCAATTTCAGAAACCTGCCTCGGGTACAATCACCACGCTTTTCGGGCAACCATACACAAATCCGGCTACCGGAACCAGTGAAAGCATCGGCGGCATCCTGATCGTCGGTAACTGGGGTTCGGCGGTTGTCGCTTCGGCCGGCGGCCAGGTGGTCGATGCCGGTTATGAGGTGAAAGGCAGGGGTCGGTTCGTGGTGCTCAGCCATGAAGGTGGATACCGCACCAGCTACCATCATCTGGAGAATGTTGAGGTACGCATCGGCATGACGCTCTCCAAGGGTGAGACGATAGGAAGCATCGGTACCAGCGGCACCACCTATGAGCGGCCGACGCTCTTCTTCAGCATTGAGCAGTCGGGTATCGCCCTCGATCCAACACAGTTCTTCTAGAGAAAACAAGGGACCGGAAATTCCGGTCCCCATTTCTTACACATTCTTTCCATGACAGTGTTTGTATTTCTTGCCGCTGCCACAGGGGCACGGATCGTTGCGTCCGACCTTCGGTTGGTCGCGTCGGATGGTGACCGCTGCGACATCGCCTCCTCCCTGTACACGCCTGGCCGGTTGGGATTCTGAAGCGAATGCTCCCTTTGCAGTGTGTGACTCTACCATTCTTGCTTTGCTGCTCGGTCTCTGGTAGGACTGTTCGGGTCGGGTGATCTGCACACGTACCAATGTCTGGGCCATGAAATGCTTGATGCCTTCGAGCATCTCATTGAAGATTTCAAAGCCTTCAACCTTGTACTCCACCAAAGGATTCTTCTGTGCATAGGAGCGCAGTCCTACTGCATCCCTAAGATCCTCAAGGGTAGTCAGGTGATCCTGCCAGCGAAGATCGACCTGCCTGAGGTAGTTGAAGCGGAGGAAGTCGTTGAACGGTTTTTCACCGGTCAGTGCAACCTTTGAGTCGATTTCGGCATTGATACACTGAACCAGATGCTGCTTGTACTGTTCGCTTGTGGCTTTTGCATCCAGGACAGGAACGGTGAGTTGGAAAGTGGTCAGCATCTCAGAGAGGATTTTTGTTCCTTTCTGGTCGTCCTTGGCATCGGCGAATACGGTATCGACGATTCCCGAGCTGATTTCATGACAGATACTCCTCACACGCTCAATAAGATGCTCGTCAGCCAGGATTGCATCGCGCTCGCCATACATGAAATTGCGTTGTTCGTTCAGTACATCGTCATAGTCGAGCAAGTGTTTTCTGATTTCGAAGTTTCGGTCTTCAACCCGTTTCTGGGCTTTCTCGATGGCATTGGAGAGCATTCGATGCTCGATCGGCTCCCCGTCCTGCATTCCGATTTTTCCCAGGATGTTTTTCAGGTTCTCCGAAGCGAAGAGTCTCATCAGGGGGTCGTCAAGCGATACAAAGAAACGGCTGGCACCGGGGTCCCCTTGTCGGCCGCTTCGTCCTCTGAGCTGGTTGTCGATACGTCGTGATTCATGCCGCTCCGTTCCCAGGATATAAAGGCCGCCTAGTGACTTTACTTCTTCATAGTCCTTTTTCCAAGCAGGGAAAACCTGCTTGAGGGCGTCGGCGAACTCTTCGGGGGAAGCTTCCGTGCCGCATACTCTGCGTGCTCTCGCCTCAATGCTGCCCCCAAGCTTGATATCCGTACCACGGCCTGCCATGTTGGTGGCGATGGTGACCGCCCCCTTGGCACCGGCTTCCTCGATGATCATGGCTTCACGGGCATGGTTCTTGGCATTGAGCACCTCGTGCTTGATGCCCATGCGCCTAAGCAAAACTGAGAGCAGCTCGCTCTTTTCAATGCTGATGGTACCCACAAGAATTGGTTGGCCGGTCTTGTGGACCTTTTCGATCTCCTCACAGATGGCCTTGAACTTGAACTGCTCGTTGTAGTAGACAAGGTCGGGGAAGTCTTTGCGGACCACAGGCTTGTTCGTAGGGATGACCACCACATCAAGATTGTAGATTTTCAAGAATTCCGGTGCTTCGGTGTCGGCGGTGCCGGTCATGCCGCTGATCTTGTCATACATGCGGAAGAAGTTCTGGAAGGTAATAGTGGCCAACGTCTTGTTCTGTCCGAGGATCTTGATTTTCTCCTTGGCTTCTATAGCCTGGTGCAGCCCGTCGCTGTACCGTCTGCCATGGAGGATACGGCCGGTGAACTCGTCGACAATCTGGACCTGGCCGTCGACCACCACGTAATCGACGTCATTGCGATAGAGTCTGAGCGCCTTCACCGCCTGGGTGACATAGTGAACGTATTCAAAGTTCTCATCGGCATAAATCGAACCGTTTATGACATGGTGCTTGTTCAGCAACTCTTCCATGTGCAGCATCCCTTGGTTGGTGAAGGAGACTTTCTTCTGTTTTTCATCAAGTTTGTAGTCGCCGCGCTCCTCAAAGGGCTTGGCGTTGCGGTCGAAGCGGGCAAGGGGGTCCTGCTCGTAGTAGTCACCGGTCTCGGGATCCTTCTCACACTCGACCAAGGAGGATGCGATTTTCGCAGCACCCAGTACCTGGGCCGAGTCGTCCTCGCTTTGGCCGCTGATGATCAAGGGGGTTCTGGCTTCGTCGATGAGAATCGAGTCGATTTCGTCGATGATGCAATAGTGATGCTTGGGCTGGATTTTCTCCTCGGCCGACCACTTCATGTTGTCCCTGAGGTAGTCGAAGCCGAATTCGTTGTTCGTACCATACGTTACATCCCTGCTGTATGCTCTTCGCTTGGCCTCATTGTCCATATCCGAGAGGATGACTCCCACCGAAAGCCCCAAAAACTCGTATATGGGTCCCATCCATGAAGCATCACGGCCTGCAAGGTAGTCGTTGACAGTGACGATATGCACCCCTTTCCCTTCAAGGGCGTTCAGATATGCTGCCGGAACGCAGGTGAGGGTCTTGCCTTCACCGGTTTTCATCTCCAGGATTTTTCCCTGATGGAGTACGACTGCTCCCATAATCTGTACATCATAGTGCCGCTCACCCAGAACACGCTTGGAGGCTTCCCTGGCCAGGGCGAAAGCCTTGGGCAGCAAACTCTCCAAGGAGGCTCCTTCTTCCAGTTGCTTCCTGAACTGTGCAGTTTGAATAGGGAATTGGTCATCGGACAACGCTGAAGCCCAAGACTCTTCCTTGTTTACCTGCTCCACGAAGGGAAGGAGTGATCGCAGGTCCTTGTCTTGCTTGGTTCCGAACAATTTGGTGAAAAATGAGGTGCCCATGGATATCTCGCTTGCCGATAAAGATTGAGGAGCTTGGCCCCTCCTTCCTAGTATACTCATTCTCATGAGGCAAGAAAAGTGAAACCATGAGAAAAAGGTGGGCCAAATCTACCCGCACTGTATCAAGATGATACAAGTGACTAGCCGTTTCAAAGCTGTCATGGTATAGTCAACCTATGATTGTCTGCTATACAGGGGGTGGCACCCTCGGTCATATCTATCCCGCACTTGCCGTACACGAGGTTCTTGGAAAGCGGGCGGGGTATCAGGCTTTTTGGATCGGACGGGAAGATCGATCAGAAAAAGAGGCCGTGGAACTAGCGGGCATTCCTTTTTTTGCCATCCGCAGCGGAAAACTGAGACGATATCGGTCGCTGAAAAACCTGCTTGACATCGGCAATGTGCTCGTAGGGTGTTTTCAAGCCTTCTGTATACTCAGACGCAACAGGCCGAACGTGCTCTTTTCCAAGGGAGGCTTTGTCTCCGTTCCTCCTGTGCTCGCGGCCTTTCTCCTCGGAATACCGGTAGTCAGCCATGAAAGCGATGCCAGTGCCGGCCTGGCCACCCGCATCAATGCCCGCTTCTCCCGCTTTGTCTGCGTTCCGTTTGCACAGGGATTCGAAACAATACAGAAGCACAAGCGTGTGGTTACCGGCAATCCCATCCGGCAGGCCTTGGTTGCCGAGGCCGAGCAGCCGTACAAAGAGGGTGAACTTGCGTTCATCGGTAAGGATGAGAAGCTCATCCTCGTTCTCGGAGGCAGCAGCGGGTCGCAGCAGATCAATGCCCTTATTCGAAGCAATCTTGAAGCATTGACCCAATTGGCGTATGTTTATCACCAATGCGGGTCCAAGGATGTACAGAACCTGGTACACGAGCGATACACCGAAGTCGCTTTCATCACTGATTTGCTGCCATCCCTCTTGAAACGGGCGGATTTGGTGATCAGCCGCAGCGGGGCGAACACCATCGCAGAGCTTGCGCTCTTCGGATGTCCGAGCCTGCTCATCCCCCTAAGCCGTCAATACAGCAGGGGAGACCAGATAGATAATGCGCTTCGTCTTGCCTCCCTCGGTGCTTCTCGCGTACTCTTGGATGAGAACGACCTCAATCGATTCTTCGTGGAAGTAAAAGACTTGCTGGACGATAGGCAAAAGCGCACAATGCTTTCTGGGAACATCAGGAAACTGGCACAAAAAGAGTGTGCACATTCTATAGCTGAGCTGCTTGGCAGCGTGAAGGAGTAAGGTATGCAATGGGGACTGACCATCGGATCCGTGTATTTCAATTCGATTGACATCATTGTCTTTGTCCTGGCGATCATTGGAGGCATTGCCGATACCCTTACAGGGTTTGCCGATGCATTCTCCCACCGAAGCGGGTATATCGTGGGATTCTTTTCCGGCCTCATGTTCACCCGTATCATCGCAGATGTATTAGGCACATCTTTTTCCCTGCCTCCGATTCTCTCCAGCCTGATCGCTTTTGTGCTCCTGTTCCTGATCGGGTATGGTTTGATGCGTATAGTCGGCAATCTCTTGGAAACTGCGCTCAATGCCACAGGGCTTCGTGCGGTGAACGGGCTTCTGGGATTTCTTTGGGGCGTGATCGAGGTGGTCATAGCCGCCAGCGTCATCATCTACGTACTGGAACTGCAGAAAGCCTTCGACCTCTCCCCTATTTTCGATGCCAGTCAATTCGTCCTCAATATTGTCAGGCCCTTGGTTCCCGACACGGTCCACTGGTTCTCCTCCTCGATACAGGTAGCCCATGTTTGAATTACTTGAGCCTTTCCAAAACTCCTTGGCCTCTCAAATGCGAAGCCAAATACAAAGCGGTACCTTCAGCCAGGTCAACCTGTTTGGAGGTCCCCGCTACAGTCTGAGAATGAGTTTCGCCTTGGAGGCGGCCCGCGTCCTCTCCTGCAGTGAGCAGGGCCGGGTTCACTGCAACTGTGAAAGCTGCCGTAAATTTACAACGCTTTCCGATCCCGGTGTGCTGATCGTCAGTCAACGCGACCATAAAAGCATGATCGAGACGCATCTTGCAGCCTTCAGTCGCTTGAACAATGATTTTTCCAGGAAGGCGCTTATCCGCAGCATCCGGATCCTGCTTTTACAGTATCATCCATCCTTCAGCCCGGCTACACCGAGCCAGAACTCTTTGTACGATGCCGCTTCTGTTGTGAACGAACTCTTGATTTCCCTCAGCCAGGAGGGGGAGTTAAGTCAAAAAGAGGCAAAGAAGTGGGCGGATGAGATTCGCTCCTCGCTGAAGAACCTCTATGCGGCAAACCGCAGGAATACTACAATCACCATCGGCCAGGTACGGGCGGTGGATGAGTGGGTGAACCGGACCAGTATGGGATCGCATAAGCGGTTCATCATTTTGGAGGCGATGGAACAGACCAATGTCTCGGCGCGCAACAGCCTGCTTAAGATGCTGGAAGAGCCGCCTGAGGATACCTACTTTTTTCTTATCAGCGAATTCCCCAACCGAATCATGAGCACCATTCTCTCCCGTGTCCGCAGGTATGTTTTTCCCCCTTTGGGAAAGGAAGCGGTATTGAAATATTTGGAGCCGTACTACCTGCATGAAAGGCAGTATGAGAGCCTTGAGCAGTTCTATCTGGAAGGCGGGGGCATGGACCTGCAGAAGAATCGCCAGATTGCAGGCATGCTCTACTCGTCGGTGCAGAGCCGGCGTTACCTCAGCCTCACCGATTTGCAGCAACTGCTGACCAATGTCGAAGAAATGGACAGCTATGAGTATGTGTTGCGCGCGTTCTTGGATTTGCTCACCGTCGCTTTGGAGGAGAGAACCCTTTCGGCCGACCTGGCATACAGACTCTCGTCCTTGGTGAACAACAGCTTTTCCGAGAGCCAGTTGTTTAATCAGAATGGAAGATTGATGCTTGAGGCCCTGTACTATCGAATGATGGAGGAGCGATGAAGAACTTTGTCCAGCGGGCGATTCAGAAGATCGACCAGCTCGATACGAAGCAGATAGTCGACATCCTGCGTTCCCAGGCAAGTGATGTCGAGATGCTGGAGAATGTGCTGGAATCGATTCACGACGGAGTCATTCTCACCGACGAGAAGCTGACGGTCCTGTATGCCAACTCCAACTGCCGCAATCTTGTTCCGATGGCACGATTCCGTTCCTATGAGGGGATGGCCCTGTCGAAGGTCCTGGAGGACGAGCATGTACTGAAGTACATCAATCTGAGTGTGCAGCAGAAGAAAAGCGACGAGGACAATGAGTTCACCTTCCAAAAGGGTGACACTTTGCAGACCATCGCCGTAACCGTCTTCTCCTACAAAAGCAGCTCCGAGCGCAACCGCTCTTCCTATGTGGTAATGCTCAGCGATGTCACCGAGCATAACGCCAACGAAGCCAGACTGCGCAGAAGCGAGAACCTGGCCTCCATGACCACCATGGCGGCCGGGGTGGCGCATGAGATCAAGAACCCATTGGCGGCCATGGCGATCCATTTGCAGTTGCTTCGCAAAGCCTTCGGACGTAAGGAATCCCTTACCCTCGACGATGCGGCGCGGTACTTGGATGTACTCGATGAAGAAATCAGCCGGCTCAATTCGATCGTGGTCGACTTTCTTTTTGCCGTCAGGCCGATGGATACCCGGCTGCGTTTGGGACAGATCAAACGAACCCTTGAGGAGGTTGTCAAGTTTGTAATTCCCGAACTCAGCGAGCACCATGTCCATTTGAAGCTGGATCTTCCCACCTCACTGCCGAAGCTGGAGTTTGACGAGCATCTGATCAAGCAGGCTCTGCTCAACCTCATCAAGAATGCAATGAATGCCATGGAGAGCGGCGGGATGTTGATACTGCAGGCAAGGCATGACCAAAACCAAGTCTTGTTGAAGGTCATCGATACCGGAATCGGGATGGATGAGCAGACCCAACTGAAAATATTCGAACCGTATTTTACCACCAAGGCGACAGGAACCGGCCTTGGGTTGACCGTAGTATATAAGATCATGAAGGAACACAAAGGCGATATCACCGTCCAAAGCAAACTCGGCGAGGGTACGACGTTTACACTCTACTTCCCCGTACCCCGCAGTGAACGACTTGCATTGGACAGTCAGGCCATGGCGGAGGCAGACTATGAAGCGTAGCATCCTCATCTGTGATGATGAAAAGAATATCAGAAGCGGTTTGGCAATGGCGATGGAACTGGAAGGCTATGAGAGCATCGAGGCAACCGATGGTCAGGATGCATGGGACAAAATCAACAAGATGGGAGTCGACTTGGTCATAACCGACCTGAGAATGCCCAGAATGAGCGGAGAGGACCTGCTGCGAAAAATCATCGGGGCGTATCCGCGTATGCCGGTGATTATCCTCACCGGTCACGGAACCATAGAAACAGCTGTCGAGGCGATGCGCGGCGGTGCTGTCGACTTCTTCACCAAGCCTGTGGATTTGGACCGTTTGTCGCTGGTCGTCAGGAAAGCTCTCTCCGATACCGACCTCTATGCCGAGCATGAACGGTTGAAGGAAGAGGTCCAGCAACTGAAGGCGCGCAATCGCTACGACCGCATCATCGGCAAGAGCCAGAAAATGGTGGAGTTGATGGACACCGTCAGCCAGGTGGCCCCGACCAAGGCATCGGTGCTCATCACCGGTGAGAGCGGGGTGGGAAAAGAGCTGGTCGCCGATGCGATCCATGAGCTGAGCAACCGCAGCAAGGGCCCTTTCATCAAGGTGCATTGTGCAGCCCTTACGGCAAGCCTCTTGGAGAGCGAACTGTTCGGTCATGAGAAAGGCTCCTTCACCGGGGCGGTCAAGGAGAAGAAAGGGCGCTTTGAGCTTGCCGACGGGGGAACGATCTTTCTCGATGAAATCGGGGAAATCGACGCCCAGACACAGGTCAAGCTACTGAGGGTGCTGCAGGAGAGGCAGTTCGAGCGGGTGGGCGGAGAGAAATCAATCACCGTTGACGTACGCATAGTTTGTGCCACTAACCGCGACCTGCCCAAGGAGATAGAAAAGGGGAACTTTCGCGAGGACCTCTACTATCGTTTGAATGTGGTGCATCTGGATGTTCCTCCCTTGCGCGAACGCAAGGATGACATTCCCCTGCTTATGACCAGTTTTCTGCAACAGTTCAACAGTGAGAACGGAAGGAGCATCGAGGCCTTTTCCAACCAGGCCAAGCGGGCCTTGTTGGGGTATGAGTGGCCGGGGAACATCCGTGAGCTTCGCAACTGTATCGAAAGTGCGGTAGTGCTTGCCAGAACCTCCATCATCGAGGTCGAGGATCTTCCGGTTCATATCGGCAAGGCACAAAACGCCAGCAGCGTATCACTTGAAGTTGGGATCACCCTCGCCGAAGCAGAAAAACAACTGATCATCTCCACCCTTGCCTCATGTGCAGGGAACAAGACGAAGGCGGCCGAAGTATTGGGTATCGGGCGCAAGACCTTGCACCGTAAGCTACAGGAATATCACATTGACGAAGCATGACATTTACGAGATCTTCGACAAGGGGGGTCTGCTTGAGAAACACTTTCCCGGGTATGAATACCGGGAAGGCCAACTCATGATGGCCGAGCTGGTCAGGGAAAGCTATGAGAGTGGTGCCCTCGCAGCCATCGAGGCCGGGACGGGTATCGGTAAATCCTTTGCCTATCTTGCGGTTGCCTTGTATCATGCAATGAGCAGTCCGGATGAGCGCACCGTCATCGCAACCAGCACGATCAACTTGCAGAAACAGCTCTATGAAAAGGACTTGCCGATGCTTTTCCGGTATCTCGGCGTTTCATGTAAAACAGCTCTGGCCGTCGGCCGGGGCAACTATGTATGCATTCTCAGGTTTGTACAGACGAGAAGCGAATCCAGCCTGCTCAGCCAAGACCCGCAAAGCGAGCTTTATCAGATAGGGCAGTGGATGAAAAGCACTCAGACCGGTTTGTTTGCCGATTATCCCTCACGTTTGAGTTTCGAGCTGAGAGGAGAAATATGCTGTGATGGCGATTTGTGTCCTAATCACAGCTGTGAATACTTCAAGGAGTGCTTCTTCTTTAAGGCCAAGGCGAAGGCCAAGGAAGCGAAAGTCATTGTCAGCAACCACCATCTGCTCTTCACCGACGCCCAGAGCAGGCACATCAGTGATGTAGACTACAGCGAGGAGATGATTCTCCCCCCGTTCAATCGACTGATCATCGACGAGGCCCACAATATTGAAGCGAATGCAACCGAATATTTCACCGATGAATACAGCTCCAAGGAGATGCTGCGTCAGATTCACCGCATCCAGCGTACCGGCAGGTACAACAACAAATCATTGCTCGAGCAACTGGGTGAGTACAGTACGGAAGTTGATATCATCGACCGTATCCAGGATGACATCCTTCTGCTCCTGCAGGAGGTCGGCACCTTGGACCAATACTTGCTGGCGGTTTTTCAGAAAAACGATTTCCAGCCTGTCCTGATCAAGGCCGAACAGCAGCATCGCCTGGCCGATTTCGTAAAAGCAGCTGCTTCGGTGGCGGAAGCAAGCGGTCGGCTGGCCGCAAAAATCAATGTATTTCTTGAACACAACAAGGTTCCTGAAGAGTTGGATGCAAAAATTACCGAGCTGAAGGTGCGCGGGAGTAGAATATCACTCATGAGCGAAGTGCTTACACGTTTCTGCAACTTTGAGCTGTGGCAGGATGAGGTGCACTGGTTCAATGCAGAGGCGAACAACCGCGACCGCTCCGTCCAGGTTCGCATCACACCTCTGTCGATAGCTCCGTTGCTCGTCGATGCTCTCTTCACCAAGCTCGATACGGTGGTGTGCACTTCGGCCACCCTGGACTTGAGCGACCAATTTGCATTCTGGGGGAGCAGGGTGGGGCTTCCGTATGATGAAGGCCGTCCGTTTCTGAAAGGGATTTTCCTCTCTCCCTTCGACTATAAGAGCCGTTTGATGCTGCTCACCCCATCCGATGCCCCGCTTCCAGCGAAAGAGATGGAGGAGCCGTACATCAACTATCTGGCCCGAACCATCTGGGATGCGGTGAACAGTGCCGGGGGAGGCTCCTTGGTCCTCTTCACGTCCTATGTCATGCTCAAGAAGGTCAAGGGCATGTTGGAAGCACAGTTTGAACAAGCCGGCCTCACGTTGCTGGGCCAAGGCGAGCTTGACCGTTACACCCTGCTCAATCGGTTCATCGCCGAGCAGGACAGTACGCTGTTCGCCACTTCCTCCTTCTGGGAAGGCGTGGATGCTCCGGGTGACACGCTGCGGATGGTGATAATCGTCAAGCTTCCGTTCACCGTTCCTTCCGACCCGGTGTTCAAGGCCCGATGCGAAGCCATAGATAAAATGGGTGGAAGTGGATTCTATCAGCTTGCCTTGCAGTCGGCGACCATGAAACTCAAGCAGGGTTTCGGCAGACTTTTACGGAGTACGGCCGACCGGGGGGTGGTGCTGATTCTCGACAGCAGGGTCATCACGAAGAATTACGGGGTGTACATGCTTCGTGCCTTGCCTGAAAGCTTTCATCCGGAAACTCTGACGGCAGGGATGTGTGACAAGATCGAGAACTTTCTCTATGGATGAGAGAAGCTGAAGCTGGAAAGAGAGCGTAGAGAAATTGCAAAAAAAGAGGTGGGAACTGCTTCCCACCTGCTTCTGGCATCTGTTGATGCTACTCGATGATTGCAAGGATATCGGACATGCCAAGGATCAAGTACTCCTTGCCGTCGGCTTTCACAGAGGTTCCGCTGTACTTGTCGTGCATCACGCGGTCTCCTGCCTTGACGGTCATCTTGACCTTCTCAGTCCCTTCACCGACTGCAACAACAGTGCCGATCTGGGTCTTCTCCTGCGCTGTCTGAGGGATGTACAGACCGCTTGCAGTCTTCTCCTGCACCTCTTCAATTTTCACCAATACTCTGTCTGCCAAAGGCTTAATGGTCATTGTATGTTCCTCCAACCATAATTAAATGTGGTAGTGTAATAACGAGGGCTTCGCCTTCGCTTCAGATAATATAGTCAAAAGTAGCAAGACAGGCAAGCTGATTTATGCAAACTACGCGCAGCCTGTGCAGAACCTGCGCAGTGCGAAAAAACGTCGCTCCAAAGCTTGCCGTTATTAGGAGCCTTTACTATATTCAGTGTACGATGAAAAGGGAATGTGAAATGGAAGCACAGCGAGAACAGAATACCCAGCTTATGAAACAGATGGATTGTGTGTTTCTCAGTGCCGAATCCAGCTTGGAGCAGATTTGGAGACACTTTTATACGCTTGCTCACCTGTTCGCCAAGTCCCAGGACCTTGCGAGCAGCCTCAACTGCTTCATCGATGTATTTTTGATCAGGGGGAACGAGATGCACAATCCGGATAAGGATTGGCTCGACTTCTTCCGCCGTCAATTTGCCATGTACCTGATGGGCAAGCGACGTATTACCTGTTCACTCAGCGAAGGCGACATGATTCATGATTTTTTGAAGATGGAATACGAGATGCTCAAAGAAGAGCTTGAACAGAGTGAACTTCCTTTTGCCCGGGAGAATCTGAGTCAGTGGTTTGCCTCCATCGAGCTCGATTTCCCGTGGCTTGTGGGCGATTTTGAACCAAAATGGTCGGTTGGCTGAACAAGTACAAGGTTTTTGGGTCAGAATGAGCCGGAAAACCATGTGTTTTCATCAGGCGTGTCAAAATGAACCACATTGCAGCCTTTTTTCCTACCTTCAGCAGGTGAAATGTACCAGCTAATACTTTTAGAAAATATATAAAAGCCTATCTAAAAAAGAAATAATAAAACTATTTATAAACTTGGCACGCTAGTTGCATCTACTTTTACAACGACCCAAAAGGGAGAATGCAAGATGAAAACGAAACGCGCCATGCTTACCAATAACGATGCTTCTTACGCTTATGACGATGCAAATATTCTGAGTATGTATCTGAAGGAAATCAACCGCATCCCGCTGTTGACACCCGAAGAGGAACTTTCGCTTGCCAAACGCGCCCAGAAGGGTGACGAGTTCGCCCGCAAACGTATGATCGAAGCCAATCTTCGGTTTGTGGTGAATGTAGCCAAGAAATATCAGAACCAGGGTATGCCTTTGATCGATCTGATCAATGAAGGAAACATCGGTCTGATGACGGCTTTGGGCAAGTTCGATCCCGACAAGGGTTATCACTTCATCAGCTATGCCGTGTGGTGGATCCGTCAGTCGGTCATGAAGGCGATCAATGAGAAAAGCAGGGCGGTGCGACTGCCCCTGAACCGAACCAATGAATTGCTGCAGATCCAGAAAGCGCAACGCTCCCTTATGAAAGATTTGAGCACCGATGACCCAACCATGGAGGATATCGGGACTTTGACGGGGTTTGAACCCGAGCACGTTTCCAACCTGCTTTCCATAAGCCGTGATTTGATCAGCCTCGATGCACCTGTCTTCAATGACGGAAGCACCAGCAACATCGGTGATTTCATCGAGGATGAGTCGCAGAATCCCGAGCAGTCCTTGATGGATGCTTCCTTGAAAGAAGATGTGCGATCATTGCTCGCCACACTCAGCGACAAGGAACGCGAGATCATAGAGCTTCGCTTCGGCCTTGAGGGAAAGACCCCGATGTCACTGAAGGAAATCGGAGAGTTGTACAACCTTACCAAGGAGCGTATCCGCCAGATCGAGAAAAAAGCCCTTGAAAGGCTGAGGAATCCTTCGAAGAGCAAGATGGTGGAAAGCTATATTGCATAACAGCACCGCAGGGTGTATCCATATAGATTGAAAAAACCGGGCGACACGTGTGTCCGGTTTTTTCGTATTGACAGGTCAATTGCTTCATGTTAGGATGCAAATGGATAATTTGCATGCGAAAAATATATTTCGAATGCAAAATGGGAAGAAGGAGTACCATGCGGGCAAAAGATACTGCGAATCATGTATACGCCTCTTTGCGCAAGGAAATACTGGGATTGGACATTGTCCCCGGACAATTGATGCGGGAGCAGGACATCTGTGAGCGGTTTGAGGCAAGCAGGACTCCTGTGCATGTCGCACTTGAACGGCTGTGCGATACAGGCCTGCTGGAGTTTGTTCCTTACAAGGGTGTGCGTGCCACCTTGCTGAAATTTTCCCACATCTATCAGATCATATTGATGCGCACCGTCCTTGAGACCAAGGTCCTCATCGACTTTGCCCGGAAAGCCGACCCGTTCGCCTTGGAACGCTGCCATCATTCGCTGCGCAACCAAGGAATACTGCTTGCAAGCGACCAATTCGAGCCTGCGGCATTCTACGCGTTGGATTCTCAACTGCATCAGACGTGGTTTGATGAAGTGGGGTTCCCCTTGTTCTGGGATGCCATTCAGGATTCAGAAGTCTATTACACACGCTTTCGTATGCTGGACATTGTGGAAATGCATAATTTCAAAGAAATTGTGCAGGAGCATGCTGTACTGCTTTCGTTGTTGGAATCACAGCAGTATGATCACATCGAAGGTGTGTTGACCTATCATTTGTTTGGAGGGATTCGCCGTATGCAGTATGTCTTGCAGTCGGATCTCGGTTCATATTTCAGTGATGCACAAAATATCGGGTCGTACCTTGACAGGGTGCTGTCATTCGAGCGGCCGGATTGTCTTTCAGAGTAGGAGGAATTACATGGACATTCGTTATTCAACAGGAAAAGAGGCCTTCAGGCACATGACCACCGAGGAGCTTCGCAAGGAATTCTTGGTACAGAACATCTTCAAGGCCGATGATGTAAGTGCTGTGTACTCGCACATCGATCGGATTGTCACCCTGGGTGCCATGCCGGTCTCCGGCAAGCTCGACCTTGCCAAGAACATCGATCCGATGAAGGACTTCGGCGTGAACTACTTCTTGGAGCGACGGGAACTGGGGATTATCAACATCGGCGGTGATGGGGTGGTGGAGGCTGACGGGGTGACCTACAATATTGTACACTTCGATGGTTTGTATCTACCCAAGGGTACCAAGCAGGTGAGCCTTGCAAGCAAGGCTGCCAAGAATCCGGCCAAATTCTACATGAGCAGCACCCCCGCCCATCAGGTGTTTCCGGCCAAGCATATTGTTTTTGCCGAATCCAAGCATGTACCTGCCGGCAGTGCGGCCGAAAGCAACAAGCGCACGATCAACCAATACATCCACCCCGACGTACTGGATACCTGCCAGCTTTCAATGGGCCTGACCCAGCTGGATGAGGGTAGTGTGTGGAACACGATGCCCGCCCACACCCACGAACGCCGCATGGAAGTGTACTTCTACTTCGACATCAAGGAGAAGCAGACGTTGTTCCACCTTTTCGGCGAACCAACCGAGACCAGGCATATCGTTGTAGGCAACGAGGAAGCGGTGATCAATCCGTCGTGGTCCATCCACAGCGGGGTAGGTACGAGCAACTATACGTTCATTTGGGCTATGTGCGGCGAGAACCGCACCTATACGGATATGGACTGGGTGGCAACCCAGGATTTGAGGTAAAACCATGGCAAATATGCAGGAAATGTTCTCCCTAAAGGGAAAGGTGGCCTGGGTGACCGGAGCCAGTTACGGGATCGGGTTTGCAATCGCCGGTGTGTACGCACAGGCAGGGGCGAAGATTGCGTTCAACGACATTACTCAAGAGTTGGTGGACAAGGGACTTGAAGCCTACAAGCAGGCCGGGATCACAGCAAAAGGCTATGTATGTGACGTAACCGACGAGGAAGCCGTAATGAAGACCAATGCACAGATTGCAAGGGATCTGGGACCGGTCGACATCCTGGTGAACAACGCCGGCATCATCAAGCGCATCCCGATGCACGAGATGCCCGCAAGCGACTGGCGCAAGGTCATCGACATCGACCTCACCGCTCCGTTCATCGTCGCCAAGGCGGTACTGCCTTCGATGATGGAGCGCAAGAGCGGGAAAATCATCAATATTTGTTCCATGATGAGTGAGCTCGGACGTGAGACGGTCAGTGCCTATGCCGCTGCTAAAGGTGGCTTGAAAATGCTTACCCGCAACATCGCCAGCGAATACGGCAAGTACAACATCCAGTGCAACGGCATCGGGCCCGGGTACATCGCCACCCCGCAAACAGCTCCTCTGCGCGAGCGGCAGGCCGACGGCAGCCGACACCCGTTCGACTCGTTCATCGTCGCAAAGACACCGGCCGAGCGTTGGGGAAACACCGAGGACCTTGAGGGTCCGGCTCTCTTCCTCGCTTCGAAGGCCAGTGACTTCGTCAACGGCCATGTCCTGTATGTGGATGGGGGTATTCTTGCCTACATCGGCAAGCAGCCCTGACTTTAAGTAAACACTGATACACCCGTTCAATTCCTATGTGGATGAGGACGGGTTATTTTTGTTGCTGTTTGTTGCAGTTTTTTGCGGAATCTATTGGTTCCTCAAAGGGAAACTTAGTAATCCATGAATTGTAGAGAAAAACTTGCAAAAAGCCGTAAATTTTAATGATGTCTTCTTGTTGGAATCGGTATCTTGTATCCAGGAAAATTGGAATATTGTTCCAAAAACCAATTGAACAAATATTTATCTAATAAGAACTTGATATACCTATAATTGTTGTTTTACCCGCGGATTTGATTGACAGTACAGCGCCGAACAGATAGGATTTGTTCGTCAAGTATAGAGAAAGAACAGGAGTCAAGTATGGCAGAGAAAAAAACAAAGTATGTCTATTTTTTCGGCTCCGGTAAGGCGGAAGGAACGGCTCAAATGAAAGAGCTGCTCGGCGGAAAAGGTGCAAACCTCGCCGATATGACCAGCATCGGTCTTCCTGTGCCTCCGGGCTTTACGATCAGCACCGAAGCGTGTGCGTATTATAGTTCCCATGAGGGAGCCTATCCTCAGGGCCTGAGAGAACAGGTGCTTGAGAACCTTGCCAAGCTTGAAACCTTGATGGGAGCGAAGCTCGGGGACAACGAAAATCCCTTGCTCGTTTCCGTTCGCAGTGGAGCTGCACAGTCCATGCCCGGTATGATGGATACCATCCTCAACCTCGGACTCAATCCCACCAGCGTAAAGGCTTTGATTGCGAAGACCAACAATGAACGCTTTGCCTGGGACAGCTATCGCCGTTTCATGCAGATGTTTGGTGATGTGGTCATGGGTGTTCCCCACCACGAATTTGAGAGTGCCCTGCAGGATGTGAAGGATTCCAAGGGAAAGAGCCTGGACACCGAACTCGACAGCAAGGACCTGCAGGAAGTAATCGCCCGTTATCAGCGCCTCTATAAGCGCTATACCGGTGAAGAGTTCCCGGTCGACCCGATCGACCAGCTTTTCAAGAGCATCAACGCAGTGTTCAAATCCTGGAACAACGAGCGTGCAAACAAGTACCGCCAGATGAATGACATCCGCGGACTGCTGGGAACCGCTGTCAATATCCAGAGCATGGTGTTCGGCAATATGGGTGACACCAGCGGGACCGGTGTTGCTTTTACTCGTGATCCGTCAACCGGTGAAAACCAGTTCTACGGTGAATACCTGATGAATGCCCAGGGCGAGGACGTCGTAGCAGGTATTCGTACTCCCGAGCCCATTGAGACTCTGCGTGCGGTCAACGCTGATGTGTATGACCAACTGGTAGGCATCCGTTCCATTTTGGAGAAACACTACAAGGACATGCAGGACATCGAGTTCACCATCCAGGAAGGGAAGCTGTATATGCTGCAGACCAGAAACGGCAAGCGCACGATTTTCAGCTGGCTCCGTTCTCAGGTCGAGATGGTTGAAGAGGGTTTGATCGATAAGGAAACTGCAATTGCAAGAGTTCCGGCGGGTGAGTTCGGCAAGCTTTTCGCACCGATTCTCGATGCCAAGTATATTAGAGATAATGGTTTGAATGAAGTGACCCGTGGATTGAATGCTTCCCCCGGAGGTGCTTGCGGCCAGATATATTTCACCGCCGATAAGGCCGAGGAGATGGCAGCCCTGGGTAAGGACGTTATTCTAGTCCGTGCAGAGACCAGCCCCGAGGATATCGGTGGCATGGCCGTTGCAAAGGGCGTAGTGACCTGTCGTGGAGGTATGACCAGTCACGCAGCGGTAGTCGCACGTGGCATGGGTTGTCCGTGTGTCAGCGGTGCAGGGGACATCCACATCAATGAAGCGAAAAAGACTCTTGAAGTGAATGGCACGAATCTGAGCGAAGGAGACTATATGTCCATCGACGGATTCACCGGTGCTGTCTACGGTACCAAGATTCCTGTGCGTTCCTCGGAAATCGTCCAGGTGCTCAACGGCCATATGAAGGAGAGTGAATCCAACCTCTTCTACAACTACAAGACCTTCATGGCATATGTGCAGGAAGTCAAGAGACTTGGCGTGTACACCAATGCCGACACCCCCCACGATACCGAGATGGCTGTGGCCTTTGGTGCTGAAGGAATCGGCCTGTGTAGAACCGAACACATGTTCTTCGGTGGAAACCGAATCATGTCGATACGTAAAATGATTCTTGCAAACAATCTGATTGCACGCGAGAAAGCCCTGTCCGAGTTGCTTCCGATGCAGAGAGGCGATTTCGAGGCGATTTTCCTTGCACTCGAGGGAAGACCCGCTACGATCCGCCTGCTTGATCCCCCGCTTCATGAGTTCCTTCCCAACGACCACACCAGCCGCCATGAATTGGCGCTGCAGATGGGTCTGACGGTCGAGGAAGTGGCGCAGAAGTCAAGTGCTCTGCACGAATTCAACCCGATGCTCGGCTTCCGTGGCTGTCGTCTGGCCATCATCTATCCTGAGATTCTTCGCATGCAGGTGAGGGCTATTATTGAGGCGGCCATCAACGTCAAGCGCAAGGGTGTCGACGTACTTCCCGAGATCATGATTCCCTTGGTAGGCAACTACAAGGAGTTTGTCTTCTGCAAGAAGCATGCACTGGAAGTCATTGAGAAGATATTCAATGAGCAGGGCATGAAGGTGCATTACAAGATCGGAACCATGATCGAGGTACCCAGAGCTGCAATTACCGCTGATGAAATCGCCCGTGAGGCGGAGTTCTTCAGTTTCGGTACGAACGACTTGACCCAGATGACCTGTGGCTTCAGCCGTGACGATGCAGCTTCCTTCCTTGGTCCCTATGTGAACGATACTGACAAGCAGTTCTATGACTACGATCCGTTCGCCACCATCGATATCGATGGCGTCGGCAAGCTCGTAGACATGGCTGCCAAGCTTGGTCGTTCCACCAATCCGGAGATCAAGTTGGGTATCTGCGGCGAGCATGGCGGTGACCCCAAGACCATTGCATTCTGCGACAAGGTCGGTTTGGATTATGTCTCCTGCTCTCCGTTCCGCGTTCCCATCGCACGTCTTGCTGCAGCCCAGGCATCAATTGCCGCCAAGAAGGCGAAGTAAACGAGCTGAAACAGTATGGTACCCGGGCTTCGGCCCGGGTTTCCTGTCTTAGGATATAAAAAAAAGCGGTTCCCGAAGGAACCGTGAGAGCCAAAAAAGGGAATTGAACCCTTGACCTGCTCATTACGAGTGAGCTGCTCTACCCCTGAGCTATTTTGGCATGCTAGGTAAAACAGGTGCATTTTACCCGAAAGAGGGAAGAAGGTAAAGATGGTATTTCTGTAAATGTAGAGACCCAATCTTGCCTTGACCTTTAAGGCTCTTGTCTAGTACGCTTACGACTGAAGAGGGAGTGCATTGAAAACGGATCCATTGTTCAGCCATGCTGTCGCCCAGGAGGTGGTTGTTTTGCTGAATACTGAAAAACATGGCGTTGGAACCAAAGTGGGATTGAGCTGGCAACCTGATGTTGCCCAGTTCCTGCTGGACATGTTTCCAGACGCCTTGGAGTATGGCCTGCAACTCAGTGACATCGCCCCGCTGGTCAGCGAGGATGAGTTTTCGTTCGATGACGAGGACTTTGATTTTCTTGACGACGATGATTTTCTTGACGAGTTCGACGACGATGAGGATGACTCCCTATGAGAGTTCTAGGGATTGAAACCTCCTGCGATGAATGCTCTGCAGCAGTCGTGGAGGACGGACGCACCATCCTAAGCAATATCATCGCCACCCAGATTGAACTTCACAAACCGTACGAAGGAGTGGTTCCCGAGCTTGCTTCGCGTTTGCATACCCAGTGGATCGGTACGGTCGTACAGACCGCACTGCAGAAAGCCGGCCTAGAGCCTCATGACATCGATGCGGTCGCTGTTACCAACCGACCCGGCCTCCTGGGCTCCTTGTTGGTTGGCTTGAGCTTTGCAAAAGGTTTTTCGGCTTCCCTGGACATTCCTTTCATCACCATCGATCACATCCGTGCACACCTGTATGCATCCCAGATTGAGCATCCGCTTGAATATCCGTACTTGGGCCTGTTGGTAAGCGGGGGTCATACGGTCATCTGCAGGGTTGACGGATATGATGCGATTGAAGTTCTCGGTACAACCATCGACGACGCCATCGGTGAGGCCTTCGACAAGGTTGCCAAGCATTACGGTTTCGGCTACCCCGGCGGCATAGCCATCGATCGGCTTGCGAAGAAAGGCAATCCTCTTGCCTTTCTCTTTCCTGGTCCGACATTGCATTCCAAGGACCACCCCTACGATATTTCCTACAGTGGATTGAAGACTGCTGCGATCAACCAACTGGATGCATTTTGGGATGGCAGCAGTGAGAAGAGTCCTGAAAATATTGCCGCTTCGTTCCAGCGCGCCGCTGTGAACATGCTTATCAAGCGCGTCAGAGCTGCCTTGGAGGAGACCGGACTGAAACGGCTGAGTGCCGGAGGCGGAGTTGCTGCAAACAGCTACCTGAGGCTTGAATTGGAAGCACTGAAAAAAGGCGGCTATGAAGTTTCCTTTCCATCCCTTAAACTGTGTACGGACAACGGTGCCATGATAGCAGCGTTGGCGTACCGCTATCTGGCCGATGGCATACAAGGTGATTACTCCGAGTCGGCAAGTGCTCGGGTGACTGCATTTAAAAAACAATATTCATGACGAGAGGCCCTATGGACGCACATTACGATTTGGACAGTGTAATTCGAAAGGTACCTAATTTCCCCAAGGAGGGAGTCCTCTACTACGATATCACCGGTATTCTTGCAGTGCCTGAAGCATTTCAGTATTGCATCGATCGGATGCATCAGCTTTGTGAGCATCGTAGAATCGATGCCATTGCTGCAGTAGAAGCGCGTGGCTTCATCTTTGCCGCCCCGCTTGCCCAGCGCCTTGGCCTGCCGTTGATTCTTGTGCGCAAGATGGGCAAGCTTCCCAACAAGGTGTTTACCAAGAGTTTCGAGCTGGAATACGGCTGTGATGTAGTCTGTGTCCAGGAAGTGGATATCCAAAAGGATAGCCGCGTACTGTTTGTCGATGACCTCATCGCCACCGGCGGTACTCTGAAAGCCGCTGCATCCATGTTCGAGGAGCACGGTGCGAAGGTTGAGGGCTTTATGGGTGTCATCGGACTGCCGTTTCTCAATTACGACAAGGCCCTTGCGCCCTATCCGGTGGAAGTGCTGCAGCTCTATCACGGTGAGTAGGAATAATTTTCCCCATCCCCTTGACAAAGCATACGCATTTCCGTATTCTACCACAGGATTTTGAAATTGGGATGTAGTGTAATGGTAACACTGCAGATTCTGGTTCTGCCTTTGGGGGTTCGAATCCCTCCATCCCAGGCATCGGTTCCTTCGTCTAATGGTTAGGACAGGAGATTCTCAGTCTCTAAATAGGGGTTCGATTCCCCTAGGAACTAAAACGAATGAGGAAGGGGCAACCTTGTAGGTTGCCCTTTTTTATCGCTATACTAGGCATAAGGAACCGCACACTATGATTACAGCTTCAAATATCGGTCTTTCCTACGGAACCCAGGTTCTCTTCAAGGAAGTCAACATAAAATTCACTCCCGGCAACTGTTACGGCATCATTGGTGCCAATGGCGCCGGCAAGTCGACTTTTCTCAAGATTCTCTCCGGCGAAATCGAGTCGGACACCGGAGAGATCATCATCTCGACCGGCCAGAGAATGGCTGTTCTCAGGCAGGATCACTTTGCTTTCAATGAATACACCGTTCTTGAAACCGTCATCATGGGGTATGAACAGCTGTATGCAGTGATGAAGGAACGGGATACCATTTATGCCAAAGAAGACTTCACCGAGGAGGACGGCTTGAGGGCCGCCGAGCTCGAGGGGGACTTCGCAGACATGGGCGGTTGGGAAGCCGAGGCCCAGGCGGCCCAGATGCTCGATGGGCTGGGCATCTCCACCGATTTGCAACAGAAGAAAATGAGTGACGTCGAGGATAACGTGAAGGTTCGTGTCCTGCTTGCACAAGCGCTGTTCGGGAACCCCGACATCCTGCTGCTGGACGAACCGACCAACCACCTTGACCTTGAGTCCATTCACTGGCTCGAGGACTTTTTGGCAAACTTTGACAATACCGTGATTGTAGTCAGCCACGACCGTCACTTCCTCAATACGGTTTGCACCCATATTGCAGACATCGATTTCGGAAAAATCCAGCTCTATGTCGGCAACTACGATTTCTGGTACCTGTCCAGCCAGTTGGCCGCCAAGCAGATGAAGGATGAGAAGAAACGACGCGAAGAGAAGATTTCGGAGTTGAAAGAGTTCATCCTTCGATTCTCCAGCAACGTGGCAAAGGCCAAGCAGGCAACCAGCAGAAAGAAGTTGATCGACAAGCTCACCATCGACGACATCAAGCCCTCCAGCCGCAGATTCCCCTATGTAGCCTTTAAACCACTGCGTGAATGCGGCAAGAACATTCTGGAAGTCAAGGGGCTCACCAAGACCATCGACGGTGAGAAGGTGCTCGATAACTTCGATCTGGTGCTTAACAACGGCGATAAGGTTGCTTTTGTAGGACCCAACCACTATGCCAAGACTGTATTGTTTGAGATCCTGACCGGCAATATGGAACCCGACGCGGGTACATTCACCTGGGGGGTGACCACCAGTCTTTCCTACTTCCCTAAGAACAACAGCCACCTGTTCACCGAACACGTATCCATCACCGACTGGCTGCGCGAATTCAGTGAGGACAAGGACGATACCTATATCCGCTCCTTCCTTGGACGCATGCTATTCAGCGGGGATGAAGCCCTCAAGGATTGTACCGTACTCAGCGGCGGGGAGAAGGTTCGTTGTGTGCTCTCTCGTATGATGCTGGAGCAGGCGAACTGCCTTATCTTCGATGAACCGACCAGTCACCTGGACTTGGAAGCCATTACCGCTCTCAACGACGGACTGATCGATTTCACCGGTGTGCTCTTATTCAACAGCCATGACCACCAGTTCGTCGAGTCTATCGCCAACCGAATCATTGAATTCACTCCAAGCGGGGTCATTGACAGATTGATGGGCTTTGAGGATTATTTCAATGACAGTTCCATCAAGGCTCTTCGTGATGAGAAGTACAGTGGTTCGCACCATTCGATAGCGCTCTAGGGAGGCTCCATGCTGGTTGCAGTAGATATCGGGAACTCTAACATTGTCATTGCTGTCCACGACGGAATGAAGTGGGTGCAGTCGTTTCGGATTTACAGCGACCAGAAGAAGACCAGCGACGAATACTTCGTCGTTCTGGACAGCCTGATGAGCCATGCCGGCCTCTACAAGCACGATATCAATCGGGCGGTCATCAGTTCGGTCGTACCGAACTTGACCCGTTCCATGCAGAAGAACATCATCAGGCTTTTCGACGTCCAGCCGCTCATGGTTGACCACAAAGTGGAAACAGGACTGAGAAAAGAGACGATACCTGCAGAATTAGGCAGCGACCTGCTTGCCAATGCCGCCCAAGCGCATTATATGTATCCCGAGCACCCGGTAGTGGTTGTGGACTTCGGTACGGCTCTTACGTTGACCACTGTCGACAGCGATGGGTCTGTCCTTGGCGCTTCCATCGCCCCGGGACTTGTCACCGCGGTCAACGCCCTGTTCGGCAATACCGCCCAACTTCCACAGGTTGAACTGAAAGTGCCTCCTACAGCCATCGGCCGGAACAGTCAGGAATCAATCAGAAGCGGAATTATGTTCGGGTATGCAGGCATGGTGAAGGCCATCATAGAGCGTACCGAGCAGGAGCTGGGTCGGGAGGTCTTCGTCATTGCGACCGGAGGTCTCAGCCAGACCATAGCTCCCTTGATCGACCGAATCAACCAACTCTCAGCGATGCACACACTCGATGGCCTTCGCTTGATCAGCGATCTGAATTAAAAGACAAATACACCCTTTCTCATCACAGCAAAGGTATTCCCGTCACGAGTCGTGGCGTCGATATCCATGTCCTTTGAACCGATCATGAAATCGATGTGCATGAGACTGGTATTGCATCCGGCCTCGTGCAGCTGTTCATCAGTGGACAGCATCGCTCCGTTCGCCAAAGCAGTAGGATAGCCGTCTCCGAGGGCGAGGTGGCAGGAGGCATTCTCGTCGAGAAGAATTGAGTTGAAGATAAGATTGCTCTGGGCGATGGGGCTGGTCTCGTCGACCAAAGCCACTTCACCCAGGCGCCGTGTCCCTTCATCGATTGAGAAGAAGGTATCCAACGCCTCTTTTCCTTCGCGGGCGCTGTATTCAACCATTTTTCCTTCCTTGAAGACAAAGCGGACATCCTCGGTTTTTACGTCGAGTACATTCACCGGTTTGGTGGTGGTCACATATCCGTCTGCCCTCATACGGTCGGGAGTGGTGAAAATCTCCTCGGTGGGAAGGTTTGCAAAGAATTGAAGGCCGTCCGGCATTGAATCGGCTCCACCGGTGAATCTGGCCTGGTCGGTAAAGCCGATGGTAAGGTCGGTCTTGCTGCTCTTGAAATGAAGCGTATCGATTCCCTGCTCATTGAGATGATTCCTGCGACGGTCAAGCATCTCCTTCTTCTGTTCCCAGGCAAGGCCGGGATTACTCTGGTCGAGCAGGAGAATCGGCTTAAGTACATCCATCAGATCCTCGGTGGCAGCCTGTTGTCCCAGCACCTGCTTTGCCCACAGGGGGCCCGGTGCACAACAGACACACCAGGCAAGTTGGCTGCGCATCAATTTCTTGCTGCGTGCTTCATGGAACCTGCGCTTTGCCTTTCCCAGGATTTGATTCTTCGCTTGGTCGAGCTCGGCGTGATCGAGCCGCTCTTCTGTTGCGTCTATGCGGATGTAGGACCAGCCTTCGGTGCACATTTCATAGTCGAGAGCCTTCATGTATGCGGGATTGAACGTAAGCTGATCTTCATTCTGGGATGCCAGGCGCGATGCCAGTACATCAAGATCGTCAAGCAGAACCTGTACAAAAGTGGCACCATGACGATAGGCCGATTTGCTGAGCTCACGGGCAAAGTAATAGGTCCCGGGGCCTGTTAGAATGAGTACATTCTTTCCGCTTTGGAGATTGATGCCTTTCTTAATAATAAGCTCGGCGTATGATTCTATAAGTTTCTGGTCCATAGGTTTGCTCCTAAAGGTTGTATATCCCTTCGATCATGATTTCATGGATTTGCTCATCATCGGTTCGTAAGCTTGTTGAGAGATGCGTGTCTCCCACCGGGATTTCCAGTCTCACCAAGGATTCATTGAGCTTGCTCTGCTTGATGTCGTCGTCGTTGCTGTGGGTGGTAAGGGTGTCCAAGGAGAATCCACCGAGAATAATCGTTGCGGTGATTTCCTTGGCAAAATGCGGATGAATCGATTTCTCGAGGTATCGGCTCTCGATGGTGTCATTGTCCGCAAGGGCGATTTCACTGACGTGTCTTGCGCCCTCATCGATGCTGAAAAAAGCAGCCAGTGCCTCTTTTCCTGCATCGGCCTGCCAATCAATCACTTCACCATTCTTGACGGTAAACCAAGCTCCTGTCACCTCGGTTCCCAACACATAGAAAGACCGGGATGATGCAAAAGTCCCGTTGGCTGATGTGCAATCCAATGCAGCATGGAGGCTTTGGACCGGCAGTGTAGGGATGAAATATCGTTTACTGGCCAATGTCGTTCTCCCACCGGCCCACAGCGTATCACGGGCAAGCTCGGCTTCAAGCTGCCAGCCGTCTGATACGAATGTGAATCTGCCATGTCCAAGCTTGTTCAACGCCTTCTTGCGATACTCCAACACATTACCCTGCTCCTCCCAGAATGAGACGTTCCAACCGCTGTCCAGGCGGTAGAGCATGCTGAATAGATTCCACATTTCTTCTTCAGTGGCGGTCCTGCCAAGCAGCCCTGCCGCCCAAGTAAGGCCGGGGTAGGGCACATTGGCCCAGGGGACGGCAATACGGCGATCAAGGAATACCGGGTCGCTGAGGTGCCCGAACTTTGCGATGGCGGTCACTTCGACGACAACTGAAGCAAAATCTGTATCAGTTCGATAGGGGATGGTATCCAAATCAAAGAGATGGCACATGACGGAGGTGTGTACAGGCGGCCGGAAAATCTCTTTTTCTTCGGGTTCTATCGGATAAGCTTGGACTACCTTCCCATGATTGGTCTCCACAATGGTTACGCTTTGGCGGGTTGTCAGGCATGCCTGCCTGGCCAAAAGGCGTGCAAAGTGCATTGTTATTGCTTCGGTATTGATCGAAAGGCTGTCACCTTCGGTCAGCTTGAGTTGCACGTCGATGATAAGCTGTGCATACCGTTTAAGTAAGAGTTCCATGAATCCTCCAGTACAATTCAATACTATAGCAAATTATTGATATGCGATATACCAGCGAAATGCACAAGACAAAAAAACCCACACGCACTTGTGTGGGTTTTGCTTGAGCGCCCAACGGGAGTCGAACCCGCTTCTTCAGCTTGGAAGGCTGAGGTAATACCATTATACGATAGGCGCAGTTGCTCGGTACGGTGTTTTTATAAAGTATTCTGAATTCTTCGTCAAGTACCTGTAGTTGACAGAGGAGCATAAACCCTGTTACAAGTACTGCATAGCGATACAAGCGAGGTTATGAGCGTGGGACAGCGTGGAGAAGTGTATTCAACGAGACTTGTCAAGAATGACAGGACCTATTTCTTTAATGTGAAAGAGAACATTTACGGGGACATGTTCCTCAATTTGGTAGAGAGCAAGGGTACTCCTGACAGTGATAAGTTCATCAGGCAGTCACTGATTGTCTATCAGGAAGATTTGGGAGAGTTCTTGAAGGAACTGCAGAAATCCTTGGATTTTATCAAGCAGAACACCAAGCAGAAATAAACCAAGTGGGCAGCCGAAAGGCTGCCTTCCTTTAGCAGGAGAGGCATCGATGGAAATAAGGATGATGCAGGCAGCTGATATTCCTGCAGTCTGTTCACTGGTCAGGCAGGTCTTCGACCAAGCCCTTGCCCCTGACTATACGCAAGAGGGAATACAGACTTTCTATGCATTCATTGAAGAAGAGGCGATGAGAAGCCGGCTCTCAGACGGCGGGTTTGGATTGGTTGCCTTCGTGGATGGAGACCTCGCTTCTCAGATAGAACTACGCAATAACTCCCATATCTGCCTGTTGTTCACCAAGGTGGAACATCAGGGTAAGGGTTTGGCAATGGCTTTGGTTGAGCAGGCGCTGCAAATCTGCAAAGAACGAGACAAAAAGGTGGCGGCGGTCAGTGTAAATGCAGCGCTTTCTGCAGTCACTGCCTATACACACCTGGGCTTCAAGCAGAGCTCTGCCGAGCAGGAAAGGAACGGTATACGATATGTACCGATGATCAGGCTTCTCTAGAAGAGGGTTGCCTGCTTCTGTACTTTGTTTTGTTTCTGTTCAATATGAAAAGAACGGCGATGAATGGGGGACAACCCATAGAGCAGGCAAGCCTCTCGGTGCTCTGAGGTTGGATAGCCCTTGTGCTTTGCAAAGTTGTAGTGAGGCCATTTTCGGTGACAGAGCACCATGTAGCGGTCCCGTTGATTCTTGGCTAAAATGCTTGCAGCCATAATCTGCGGGACCAGAGCATCTCCGCCCACTATTGCCCGGGTGGCACAGTCAAGGTTCGGCCGTTGGTTGCCGTCGACAAGTGCTACATCAACATGAACTTTTGAACTGATTTTCTCGTAGGCTCGCTGCATGGCCAGAAGGGAGGCCTGAAGGATGTTGATCCGATCGATTTCCTTGGCAGTGGCAATTCCGATTGCCCAGTAGAGGGCTTTCTCCTTGATCACAATTTCTGCTTCAAGCCGGTGTTTCTCACTCAACTTTTTTGAGTCGTCGAGCAAGTGGGTGGGAAAATCCGGACCAAGAATGACTGCAGCGGCTACAACAGGGCCTGCAAGCGGTCCCCTGCCGGCCTCATCCAAGCCGCATACTACCTGCGCTTCCTCTTCGAATGAAAACAACAGGGCCTCTTGCACATTTTCCTCCTACTTTTACCGACGAACAACCTATGCTATAATCCCCCCATTACTGCGTCAAGCATAGAGAGGGTGAATTTTGTTTCTAAAAAGCCTGGAGATATATGGTTTCAAATCCTTTGCGGACAAAGTGAATTTGGAATTTTCAGATGGAATTACCAGCCTGCTTGGCCCCAATGGATGTGGAAAAAGCAACATTGTCGATGCCATCAAGTGGGTGCTCGGCGAACAATCAACAAAAACACTCCGGGCCGGTCGCATGGAAGATGTCATCTTCAACGGCACCGATACTCGCAAGCCCCTGCAGGTTGCAGAAGTATCCCTGGTCATCTCCAACGAGGAGCGTCACCTTGGTATTGAAGAGGCTGAGGTTGAGATTAAGCGCCGTATTTTCCGTAATGGAGAGAGTGAGTACTATCTGAACCGTAATCGGGTTCTTCTTAAGAACATTCGCGAGCTCTTCTACGACACGGGAGTAGGCAAGAGCGCCTACTCCATCCTGGAACAGGGGAAAATCGACCAGATTCTCTCCTCCAAGCCAGAAGACCGGCGCTATATTTTTGAGGAAGCGGCAGGTATTTCGCGGTTCAAGGTTCAAAGCATCGAAGCCGAGCGAAAATTAGCCAAGACCGATGAGAATATTTTGCAGGTTGAAACAATCCTCAAGGAAGTGAAGCGCAATTACGAGACCAAGAAGAATCAGGCGGCCAAGGCAATCTCCTATCGGAATCTCAAGAAAGAGCAATTCTCCCTCGAAGTCGATGTCCAGCTTTCAACCCTTAAATCGTACTTGTTGCTCAGGGAGAGCAAGATTGAGCAAAAGGAACGCCATGAGCGTGACTATGAAGCTCAGAAAGGCTCGCTCAGCAACTGTGATCAGGAAATCGAGCAGATGCAGGACCAGCTTCGCACTTTGGGGTCCGAACGCATAACAATGCAGACCGAGCTTCAGCGACTGGATGAAGCCATCAAGGGCAAGGCGGATAAGCTGGACTTGTTGACCCAGCGTTTCCGGGATTTTCTGCAGCAAAAGGATCAAGCAGCCTCCAGAAGCCAGGTTATATTGGAGCACATAGAACGCGACACCTCCGAAATCGACCAAAAGTTGGACGAGATGGCCGACATTGATGCATCAGTTGTTCAACTTGAGGAGGAGATGGCACGCAACCAAAAAGCATTGGATGCATCCCGTGCCATGCTCTTGGGCCACAATGAGGAGATTGCCGGTTTGGAGGCGAAGAATCTTCGTCTGGATGAGACTCTTGAGGAACTCTCGCTGAGAATCAAGGAGTTGACCGATATCATCGTCATCCAGCTGGAGGAGAAGCTGAAACAGAGCGGGTACAATTTGCAGAAAAAGCAGGCAGCAAGAGCCGACCTGGTTGAAGGCATCGAGCACGTGAAGAAAACTCTTGAGGAACAGATGCAATTCCTCAAGCAGCTTACTCATACCGCTCTTTCATCGCAGGATCTGGTTGAGCGTCAGATTCAGTTCCACCAAAGCCTGGGGATTGCTCTTGGACGTATACAAACCCTGTTTCAGACGTATGAGGCCATGCAACCGTCCTTCCTTGACGAGCTCATCAGCCCCGAAGGTACGATTTCGGAGAAACATCGTCTGGATGATCGAATGCTTTCCATACGCAAACAGGTGCAGTCGAATCGTGAACGCATCGCCTATCTGCGAGAAGAAAACGTACGGCTTTCCCAGGAGATCGAACGGTACCAAGACTCCATCGGCGACCAGAAGGTTGCCATGAATCAGCTGCTCTCCCAAAAGAGTGCAGCCAAGGAGTGGGTGTCCAAATTGCAGCGCTCGGTCACCGAGCAGGAGTACCAATACAAGGATGCCCTCAAACTGGCTGAAACCGCTCAAGAGAGGATTTATGAGACACAGGAGGATATCCGTAGTGTCGAAGGCGAGGTGAAGGAGAGTAAAAGCCGCATTGCTTCACTGAATGCGGATCTGAAAGAGTTGATTCTGGTCATTGAAGAGCAGAGCAACCAGATCCGTGCAAAGCAAAACCAGAAGAATGAGCGCTATGAAGAGCTTCAGAACCTCAGGTCGGAGAAAGAGAAGCTTGAGCTGCAGATCGACCAGCTTGCAAGCAATGTCGCATCCTTGTACACCAATTTCTTTGACAACTATGGAAAGAGTCTGAAAGAGTTCGAAGGCCGGATGAGCGAGGAAACAGCTGACATTCCCGTTCTCAAGGCCCGTTTGGACGAAGTGAGAAAAAGCATAGATGGGATGGGATACATAAACCAAATGGCGGAGGAGGAGTTCGGCGAGGTCAAGGAGCAGTATGACTTTCTGACCAAACAGCTGGATGACCTGAACAAGGCAAAGGCTGATCTGGATTCTGTGGTGCTTCAGATCAAGAGCCGCAGTGAAGAGCTTTTTCTGGCATCCTACAAGCAGATCAGTCAGAATTTCCAGGAGATGTTCCGTCGATTATTCGGAGGAGGGCGCGCCGAACTGACCCTGGTCGACCCCCAGAATGTCTTGGAGAGCGGAATCGACATTCTTGCACAGCCTCCGGGAAAGAAACTGACACACCTGGCCCTGCTCAGCGGTGGAGAACGATCGATGACCGCCGTCGCACTATTGTTTGCAACCTATTTGGTAAAGCCATCGCCATTCTGTATTCTCGATGAGATCGATGCAGCCCTCGATGACCGGAATATCGGATATTTTCTCTCGGTACTGGAGGAATTCGCCCGAAAGAGCCAATTCATCATCATCACTCACAACAAGCATACCGTCATGGGAAGCCAGACTCTGCTGGGGGTAACCCAGATGGAAGCCGGGGTATCTACGATGGTCAGCTACCGTATCGGAAACTTTAAAGGCGAGCAGGTTATTCTCAACGAGCAGCAACAGGCTGTTTCGTTCGATGAGGAAGGCCAGTCTCTTGGCGGTTCTTGACAGAAAAGACTGCTGTACGGTATAAGATGTAACTTGAGTGAAATTCATAATAGAGTAAGGTAATGTTTGATTCAATAAGCGATAAGTTCTCCGGCATCATGCGAACGTTTGCCGGCAAGTCCAAAATAACCGAGAAGAACATCCAGGATGCCGTTGAAGAAATCAAGGTGGCGCTCCTGGATGCTGACGTGAACCTGCGGGTTGTCAGACGCTTCATCAATGGGACCATGGAAGAAGCTCTCGGGGAGAAAGTCCTCAAGGCCGTCGACCCGGGTCAACAGTTCGTGAAGATCGTCTATGATCGCATGGTTGCCCTGCTCGGGGATGAGGAGAACCAGAAACTCTTACTCAAAGGTCCCGATACCACCACCGTCATATTGATGATGGGTTTGCAGGGCTCTGGCAAGACCACCACCAGTGCAAAGCTGGCAGCCAGGCTCAAGCGAGAGGGCAGGCGTCCCCTGTTGGTTGCAGCCGACTTGGTAAGACCTGCAGCCATCCTGCAATTACAGGTTCTCGGTGAATCTGTCGGTGTACCGGTCTTTACCCTTGAAGGGGAGAAAGACCCGTCCAAGGTTGCAAAGGCAGCCCTTTCCCAGGCAAGGAAAGATCAACGCGACATCCTTATTGTAGATACCAGCGGACGCATGCACCTCGATCAGACTCTCATGGATGAGATCCAGAAGGTCCGTGATGCAATCAAGCCGGATGAAACGCTTTTTGTCGCAGACTCCATGACCGGCCAGAATGCCGTTGCCATCGCCCAGGAATTTGAGCAGAAGGTTGGTATTTCGGGTGTCATCCTCTCCAAGTTCGATAGTGATACCCGCGGTGGTGCCGCACTCTCACTGCGTTCGGTTGTCGGAAAGCCCATCAAATTCATCGGTGTCGGTGAGAAGATGGATGACATCGAGCCGTTCTATCCCGAGCGCATCGCAAGCCGAATCCTTGGCATGGGCGATATCGTCAGCTTGGTGGAAAAGGCACAGAGTGCCATCGACGAAAAAGATGCACTCAGAATGCAGGAGAAGATGGCGAAGAACACCTTCGACCTGCAGGACTACCTTGATCAATTGAACAATATGGACAAGATGGGTTCGATGGAGCAGCTGCTGGAGATGATACCCGGAGCCAAGGGACAGATCAGCGAGGATGACATCGACAAGGCGGAAATTCGCAGGGAGAAAGCAATTATTCTTTCCATGACCTATGCGGAACGTGCGAATTACCATATAATGGGGCCGACCAGACGTAAACGGGTGGCTGCCGGCAGCGGAACCACTGTATCGGATGTAAACCGTTTGCTGAAAAAGTTTGAGAAAATGCGACTTACGATGAAGAAGTTTGCAAAAAATAAAAAATACCAGGCTGCAATGCTGAAACAGATGGGTATGTAGAGTTGAATTCGTAGGAGGAATTGACGTGAGCACAAGCATGAGACTGAAGAGATTTGGCAGCAAGAAGAGACCTGACTACCGTATCGTGGTGATGGACTCCAGGGCTAACACCCAGAGCAGAACCCTCGATGAGGTTGGTCAGTACCACCCCTTGGCCGAGAAGGACAAGCAGGTTGTACTGCAGGTCGAAAAGATTAAGGAATGGCTCGTCAAGGGTGCACAGCCCAGCGATACCGTAAAAAGCCTGCTCAACAGAAATGGTGTAACTGTAACCAGAACTGTCCAGGAATAATTCCAGGAGATGGTTGTGGAAAAAGATCTTGTTGAATACATTGTAAAGTCACTGGTTGATGTCCCTGACGAAGTCAGCATCAATGTGGTCGAGGGCGAAAAGTCCACGATCCTTGAGCTGAAGGTCGCCAGCGAGGATGTCGGCAAGGTGATCGGCAAGCAAGGCCGCATTGCAAAGGCTATCAGGACAATCCTGAGTGCCTCAGCCACCAAGGGTGGCAAGCGTGCCGTGCTCGAAATTCTGGACTGACGTATGGAAGAGTTGCTCTGGACTGCTACCGTTAAGAGCCCGTTTGGGATTAGTGGTGAGGTGAAAATTCATCCGCACAATGATGATTGTTCCTACCTTGGAAAACTCAAGGAGGTCATCCTGCGTGCAAAGGATGGTGCAGAGCAGCGCCTCACGATACAAGGTTTCAGGATGATGGGTTCTCAGGCCCTGATGAAGTTCGAGGGATTTGATGATCCTGAAACTGCAAGGGCCCTGAACGGTCAGCACCTGATGGTGGAACGCAGCAAGGCAGCCCCTCTGAAGAAGGGACAGTACTATGTTGCCGACCTTATTGGTTGTACGTTGGTGCATGAAGGCAAGGCTCTTGCAGAAGTGGTCAGCAGTATGGATGGTGCTCAGGCCGTATTGTTGGAAGTTCGTACGGCTGAAGACCAACTCTATATGGTACCCTACCTGAAGGAGTATATTGGAGAGGTTGATCTGCAGAACCGAACGATTGAGTTGAAGACTCCCTGGATTCTCTCGTGAAGATTCAGATAGTCACCCTTTTTCCCGAGATGGTGGAGGGGTTCTTCGAAAATTCAATCATGAGGCGGGCTGTGCAAAGCGGCTTTGTGGAGTATGAAATCATTGACTTCCGCCGCTTTGCCACCGATAAGCATCAGAGTTGTGACGATGTACCCTATGGAGGAGGAGCAGGCATGGTGATCAAAGCTGATCCACTGTGCAAGGCACTCTCTTCCATCGAGGCGCAGTCCAAACGGGTCGTGTATGCTTCCCCCTCTGGAAAACGCTTCACCCAGCAGTATGCCGAGATCCTGAGCAAGGAAGACGAATTGGTCTTCATCTGCGGTCATTATGAAGGTATTGACCAACGTGTGATTGACCTATATGTTGATGACGAGATTAGTATCGGGGATTATGTTATCAGCAGCGGGGAAGTCTCCACCTTGGTGATTGTCGACGCAGTCTATCGTCTTCTGGACGGTGTGATATCAAGCGACTCACTTTCGGAGGAGAGTTTTCATGATAATTTGCTCGAATATCCCCAATATACAAGGCCTGAGACCTATTGCTCAAAAGGTGTCCCTGATGTATTATTGAGCGGACATCATGCCAAAATTGGCCAATGGCGACTGCAGAAACGGTTGGAGAAGACTTTGTCACATCGGCCGGATTTGTTGGAGACGGCATCCTTGGATGCGAACTCCAGAAAGATTTTGAATGCATTGAAAGAACATAGTGCGAAGGGGACCGTAGACGATGGATGTTATTAAGGCTATTGAGTCAGAACAGATGAAGGAAAATGCAGAAAATTTCTGCGTTGGCGATACCGTAAAAGTGTTCTTCAAAATTATTGAAGGTACCAATGAGCGTGTTCAGGTTTTCGAAGGCCTGGTTATTGCCAAGAATAATGGTGGAATTCGGAGAACGTTTGTTGTCCGCAAGATTTCCTACGGCGTAGGTGTGGAAAGGATTTTCCCCTTGCACTCCCCCCGTATCGAAAAGATTGAAGTCATCCGCAAGGGCCGTGTCAGAAGAGCGAAGCTCTACTATATCCGTGGCAAGGTCGGCAAGAAGGCCAAGGTCAAGGAACTTATCCGCAAGAAGAACGCCTAAAGGTTGTTCGACACGCGTATTCAAGGGGACGGCAGGTTGCCGTCCTTTTCTGTTGTATTGCCCTCCTTTGCAAAACAAGGTAGGCTAGTCTATGCGAGGTAGAGATGGAAGCAGAGAAACCAGTCAATGAGCAAGGGCAGATGAAACGGGAGAAAGGCCGCAAGGACAAACGCAATCGATCCAAGAAGCAGTCCAAGGCGAAACAGACACAGAAAGAGAGTGTCAATAAACCCAAGAACACCCTTCTGCCTGAACAGGGTAAAAAAGTATTTCACAGCAATCTTCCCCAGGTTCCCGTCAAGAGAGTGGCCGAACCGCTTGAGGGTTGTAAAATCTGCGGTGAAGTCATTGATGTCATCGCCAGCGCCTTGACACATCCTGAAGGCGGCTTCTGTCATTTTGATTGTGTATTGAACCAGATTGCCGCAGAGCAACCGTTGGCCGACAACCAGAAGGTCAGTTACATCGGAAGGGGAACCTTTGCGGTGGTTGAGACTAAAGAAGACGGTACGTATACATTTCTCAGACGGGTGGTTTGGGAGAATGCTGAATCCTTCGAACAGATGAAGAAATTCGTGGAGGCGACCAAACAATGAGTATTCCCAGCAGGACAGCCATGCTTCCAGGCTCTTTCGATCCCCCGACTAACGGACACATCGACATCATTGAACGCAGTGCCCGTCTGTACGAGAAACTCTATGTCGTAGTAGCGGACAATGTGCAAAAGCAATGTCTGTTCACCCCCGCCGAACGCATGGAGATGCTGCGTCAAATACTTATAGATCATAAGAACATCGAAGTGGTAAGCTATCGCGGCTTGGTTGTAGACTTTGCTCGCGACCATCAGGTAGGGGTTATGATCAGGGGTGTCAGGGCTCTGGTCGACTTCGGCTACGAGTTTGAATTGGCTATGACCAACAAGCAGCTCAACGCAGCCCTGGAAGTCCTGTTCATGCCTACCAGCCCTAAATATTTTCAGCTTAGATCGAGTGCCATCAAGGAGATGGCTGCCTACGGAGCCGATATCAGCCCGATGGTCCCCCCCCTTGTCGTACAAATGATGAGAAATCGAATCAAGTTGTTGACGCTTTAGGGGTTTTCCGTTATTCTTCCATACGTGTCAAAATTTTGCATAGTGTAAGAGGATATCAACATGGCAACACCCAAATATAAGACTTCGAAGGCAAGTGCCGCTTCCAGAAAGGCTGCCAACATGCGTCTTGCTGCCCCCACGCTCTCCCAGTGTGGTACCTGTGGAAATATGGTTCTGCCTCACCGCGTGTGCCCCAAGTGCGGATTCTATCGTGGCGTGCAGGTCATCGAGCTGCAGGACAAATAAGTAATACTCAGGAGAAGCGAGATGGATAGCAAAGAAGTTTTTGAAAAAGTAAAGTCTTTGATTGCAGAGAAGCTGGAGATCGATGATGCCAAGATCACCATGGAGGCCTCATTCCGAAAGGATCTTGGAGCAGATAGCCTGGATACCTACGAATTGGTGTACGCCATTGAAGAGGAACTTGGAATCTCCATCCCTGATGAGAAGGCCAATGAGTTCGAAACGGTTAAGGATGCTGTAGACTTCCTTGCAACCCAGCTCTAAGGCAATCTAGTTCAATGGAGAGTACACTCTTCATGAGAGCTCCCGCCATCTCATCAGATAGAGAGCGGGAGCTTCTTGTATTTATCAGGGAAAGCCACATTATCATCTCGAATCTTGAATTGCTGAATCTGGCCTTTACGCATCGCTCCTATGCCAATGAGACTTCAGAGATGGTAGACAATAATGAACGACTCGAGTTCCTGGGTGACAGCGTGCTTGGCATGTGTGTCGCCGATTGGCTTTTTAGGAATCTTCCTGCAAAAGCCGAGGGGGATTTCTCAAAAATCAAAAGCGTTGTAGTCAGTGAGGACAGTCTTGCGATGATTGCAAGGAAGCTTCATGTCGACAAGTACCTTCTCATCGGAAAGGGTGAGGAGAATACCGGAGGAAGGGACAAGAAGGCCCTGCTCGCCGACTGCATGGAAGCCCTGTTCGCCGCGTGCTATCTGGACAGCGGTTTTGAAGCTGCCAAATCGTTTGTCATGCGGTATCTCGAACAGCAGATCAGGGCGGTGCTCGACGATGATTATCATCGTGACTATAAAACCAGCCTGCAGGAGTACATGCAAAAACGCTGGCGTAAAGTTCCTTCCTACACACTGGTGAAGAAAACCGGGCCGGAACATGACTACACCTTCTTTGTTGAAGTCGATGTAAACGGCAAGGTATTCGGGCCTGCCAGCGGAGTGAACAAGAAACAAGCAGAGCAGATGGCAGCAAAACTCGCCTATGATCAGCTGGTGAAACCCAGCAATGATTGATACTTCTGCGCAAGATCGAGCAGCTGTTCACGGTTGTTTTGTCCGGGGTCGTCGAGAACCGTATCCAAAAGATAGGTGAGGGTGGCCCCGATCCTTTGGCCCTTGGGAATTCCCAGGCTCATCAGGTCGTTTCCATTCACTGCCAGGTCCTTGATCGACAGGGCGTCGCGTGCCTCGATGATTGCATCGATGCGATTACCCAATTCATCAATCAGGGAAGTATCGGCTTTGCCGTGGATGGCGATTTGGTCGGCAATCCTGAGCTGAAAGAGCTGGGGAATGAACTCCAAGCCGACACGGGTGATGAAACGACGGACGGCGCTGTCGCTCCAGTCGCTCTGATAGTCAAACATATGATGGCGGACCAGATGGGAAACCAACTTGACCTGCTCGTTGCTTGCTTTCAAACGTCTGAGCAAGGATTGGGTGATTCTCTCACCTGCAACGTCATGCTTATTGAATGTATTGCGGTCATCGGTTGGGACAACCACTTCGCTCTTGCCGATGTCATGCAGCAGTGAAGCGAGTCTCACTTCCAAGGATGTCGCGTACATCACCGAGGCCTGACAGGTGGAAATGGAGTGGGAAAGTACATCCTCGTGGTGCATCCCGCCTTGGTATAATCCATCGGATCCCTTGAACTCCGGAAGAATGACAGTAAGAACGCCTTGTTCCCTGAGGTAGGCAAGGGCCCTGCCCGGATGGTCGGCGAGCACCAGCTTGAATAGTTCATCGCGTATACGCTCTGCACTCACCTTATTCAGGTTTTCCCGCATTTCTCCCATGGCCGCCAAGGTCCGCTCCTCGATGGAGAAGTTGAGTTTTGCTGCGATACGGGCGGCCCTCAGTATTCTCAGGGCATCCTCTGCAAAACGCTGCCGGGGGTCTCCGATCGCCCTGATCGTCCTGTTCTTCAGATCCTTTCTTCCTTCATGCAGATCGATGATGCGTCCGCTTTGACAGTCGGCTGCAAATGCATTGATCGTAAAGTCACGCCGCTTGAGGTCTTCCTCAAGACTTGGGATGAAGCTGACCGAGCTGGGATGCCTTCCATCAAGGTATTCGGCCTCGCTTCGGAAGGTTGTGACCTCGAAGCTTTGCTTCTCGAAATGCACGGTAACCGTGCCGTGTTCGATACCGGTCGGTATCACATGCTTGAACAGCTTCATCACTTCTTTCGGCAGGGCGTCGGTGGTAAAATCGTGGTCCTCGCTTTTCAGGCCCAAGAGATGGTCGCGTACAGCTCCTCCCACAATATAGAGGGAGAATCCTGCATTGGCAAAGTGCTGGGCAAACCTGCGGATGACAGGTGGAATCGGAAGGACGTTCATACTCGAACAGTAGCGTGCATGCCAAAGAACGTCAACGGGAAAAACCGCATACAAAGGTTGTCATTTCTAGCGGATATGAATAGAATGGCATTCATGCGACTGCATAGATGCGAGGAGTAAGTATGTTTCGTCCAGTAAACACCAAAGTGGATTTCCCTCAGATGGAAGAGAACGTTTTGACGTTCTGGCAGGCAGAGGATATTTTCAAGAAATCGATTGAATCGAGGTCACAGGAGAACGAGTATGTGTTCTACGACGGACCTCCGTTTGCCACGGGTCTTCCCCATTTCGGCCACTTGGTTCCTGGAACCATCAAGGATGCAATCCCAAGGTATCACACCATGAAAGGCAAGCGCGTACGTCGCGGTTTCGGGTGGGATTGCCATGGCCTTCCTGTTGAGTATGAGATGGAAAAGTCACTGGGCATCAGCGGTCATTCAGCCATCGTCAAGTATGGTGTGGCCAAATTCAACGAGCAGTGCCGCTCGATTGTCCTGCGCTATACCAAGGAGTGGCAGAACACCATCAATCGCATGGGCCGCTGGGTCGACTGGGACCATGGGTATCGCACCATGGATACCAACTATATGGAATCGATCTGGTGGGTTTTCAAGACCCTTTATGAAAAGGGATACATCTATGAAGGATATAACATCCTTCCCTACAGTCCAGCCCTTGCAAGTCCTCTGTCAAACTTTGAGGTGAACCTTGGCGGGTATCAGGATGTGGTCGACCAGGCTGTAACCGTGCGCTTTGCCGTCGACGGCCAGAAAGACACCTACTTTCTGGCGTGGACGACCACGCCCTGGACGCTTCCCTCCAACCTCGCCTTGGCCTTCGGGCCGGATGTCGACTATGTGAAGGTGCATGACAAGACCGATGGGAATTACTACATCCTCGGAAAGGCCCGCCTTGAGCATTACTACAAGGATCCGGCTTCCTATGAGATCGTGGACGAACAGAAGGGTTCCTACTACAAGGGGATGCGCTATCAGCCGCTGTTCCCGTACTTCGCCGGCCTGAAGGATCAGGGAGCCTTTGTCTGCGTCAACGGCGACTATGTAACAACCGAAGATGGTTGCGGTATTGTCCATACCGCTCCAGGATTCGGTGAGGATGACTACCAAGTGCTCAAAGGCAGTGGAATTCCTGTAGTATGCCCTGTGGACATGGAGTGCCGATTCACCAGTGAAGTCCCCGACTTCGAGGGGCGGTTCGTCAAGGATGCCGACAAGGACATCATTGCCTATCTCAAGGATCACAATCTTCTGGTCAAGCGTGAGAACTACCTGCACTCCTATCCGTTCTGCTACCGCACCAAGAAGCCTTTGATCTACCGCGCCATGAGCTGTTGGTTCGTAGACATCAACAAGATCAAACAGTATATGCTCAGTTCCAACGACCAGATCACCTGGATGCCTGAGCATCTCAAGTACGGCCGATTCGGCAAATGGCTCGAAGGCGCCCGTGACTGGGCAATCAGCCGCAACCGTTTCTGGGGAAATCCGATTCCTGTCTGGAAGTGCGACGGCAGCGACCATATCGAAGTCATCGGCAGTGTCGCAGAGCTCGAGGCCAAGTGCGGCAAGAAAGTGGACGACCTGCACAAGCACTTCGTCGATGATCTTACCTGGCCAAGTCCCGACGGGAAGGGCACCATGCGACGCATCGGCGATGTACTTGACTGCTGGTTTGAATCGGGTTCGATGCCCTATGCCCAACAGCACTATCCGTTTGAGAACAAGGAGTACTTTGAAGGGCATTTCCCCGCAGATTTCATCTGTGAAGGACTTGATCAGACCCGTGGATGGTTCTATACCCTCACCGTCATTGCCGCCGGTTTGTGGGAGAAGCCTGCGTTCACGCACTGCATCACCAACGGCATCGTCTTGACGGCCGAAGGCAAGAAGATGAGCAAGAGCGAACGCAACTATACCGACCCGATGGAGATAGTCAAACTCTATGGGGCTGATTCGCTTCGCTTCGCCTTGATGAACAGCGCCGTAGTACGTGCAGAAGACCTGAAATTCAGCGAGGATTCGGTCAAGGAAGTGCTCAAGACCCTTATCATTCCCCTGTGGAATGCGTATTCGTTCTTTGTGACCTATGCCAACATCGATGGGTATGAACCATCTGAGACGGCTTTTGAGGATTTGACCAATCCTATGGACCGATGGATTACCAGTGCCATGCAACGGTTTGTTCAGGAAGTTACAGCAGCCTTTGAGGCGTACGACATCCAAAAAGCTTGCTCGCTCTTCGTCCCGTTCATGGATGACCTGAACAACTGGTACATCCGTCGCAGCCGCAGACGGTTCTGGAAAGGGGAGAATGATACGGACAAGAAGCAGGCCTACGATACCCTGTACAAGGTCTTGATGACCTTCATCAAGGCTGTTGCCCCGATCATTCCGTTCACCACCGAGGATATCTATCAGAATCTGCGCACCAGCGATATGGAGCAGAGTGTCCACCTGTGCATGTACCCCGACTATGATGAACAAGAACGTGATCTTGCATTGGAGAGCCAGATGTCCTTGGCCCAGAAGGCAATAGCCATGGGACGGTCGCTGCGCGCTTCCAACAATCTGAAGATTCGTCAGCCGTTGAAGACGGTGTTTCTCGTTGACCGTGAGGAAGATGAGCGGGCGATTCTGCTTTCGATGCAGGATATTATCGCAGAAGAGCTCAATGTCAAGGAAGTGCACATAAGTTCGGATGAATCGGAACTGGTCGACTACAGTGCCAAGGCGAACTTTAAAGTGCTGGGAAGCAAGCTCGGCAAGGATATGAAGGAAGTCGCCGCTCTTATTGCTGCGCTTGACGGCAGGGTGATTGCATCCATGCTCGATGGAAAGAGCCATACAGTTGTCTACAGCAAGGGTGAGATTGCCATTTCCAAGGACGAGATCATCGTGCAGCGTACCGAACTTGAAGGCGTGAAGGTCCTCAATGACGGCTCATTGACTGTTGGTTTCGATACCAAGGTCACTCAAGAGTTGCTCGAGGAAGGTATTGCCCGCGATATCGTACGTTCCATCCAGAATCTCCGCAAGGAGAGTGGGTTCGAGGTCTCAGACCGAATCCGTCTGACCTGGGATGGTGATGATGTGGTCAAACGTGTTTTCGAGCACTTCGGGCAGACTATTGCAAAAGAAACATTGTCCAATTCGATGAGCTTTGCTACACTTGATGGAGAGGCAATTGATTGCGGTGATCACATGGTGAGGTTGGCGGTAGAAAAGGAATAGGTGCATGATTAGATTCTGCAAAATTGCATCGGCTTTCGTTTTGGTGGTCTTGATCCTCTCCTCCTGCGCTACGGTGGCAGATAAGGGGAGGCCCTATTATGACTTCCAATCGATGGGAGAAGAGAATGTGATTGTAGTGACCGTCGATGCCCGCAAGGAGCCTGAACTCATTCTAACTGCCTTCTCTGACCTCGAGGAGTTTGCCCGCCGTTCCAGACGGGTATCGCTCTCCTTGAGACCTACATCCGATGCCTATCCCTTGGAACCTGATTCCCTCTCGGCTTATGGGGTGGTGGAAGGGGACTATCCGAAGTTTCTCATAAATACCGGCATGATGTATGCCAAGGAGTTGGAACGCAAGGGCAACAGCGACGGCCTTATCTGGTTCAGCCAGAAGAACGGGCCTGTCTCGCTGTATACTCCAAAGAATGACAAGCTGCTCTTCACCAATGACTCGTATGAACAGAGTTATGCGAGCTTTGCAGTGAAGAACCGGCTGATTGATGACCAGACGGCGATGCAGATGGCCCAATCATCGATTGCAGTGTACTCTCTGCATCCCGAAACCTTCTTTGATTTAGGACTCGGATTGCCTGATACCGTGATCAGACAGGCAAAGCTGATGCTGCTTTTGATTAATTCGGATGAGACGGGTTCGTATTTTTTGGATGCATATATCACCATGGATACGACAAGGCTTGCCTCGACGTTGTCTCAGATGGTACGTACTGCATACCTTGCCAGATTGAAGCGGGAGAAGATTCCCTATACGATCGCAGACTTGATGAAGATGTTTCTAATAGAGGATGATCGGGTGACGATCAAACAAATGGAATTGGGCGAAGAGCAGATGCAAGCTCTCAGACAAAGTCTGGGCGGCATGCTTTAAGCCATAGAGGAGATACATACAATGCCTTCTTATGAGTACGAGTGCCAGCTTTGCAAAGCACGAGTTGAACTGGTCCAGTCTTTGGACAAACATGAGGCTCCAGCCGTCTGCCCTTCCTGTAACATGGAGCATACCATGACGCGGGTCAACATTCCCTCTTCGTCGATTCCTGTCCAGGAACCACAAGAGAAGGAGTGAGCCTCGTGGAACAAACCAAGAAACGAATTCTAACCGGAGACCGAACAACCGGCCGCTTGCACTTGGGACACTATGTCGGTTCGTTGAAAAGCAGGGTGGAATTGCAGGACAGTTACGATACCTTCATCCTTCTGGCAGATGTGCAGGCGCTCACGACTCATTTTGAGCATCCCGAGCTTATCAACAGCAGCATCTATGATGTTGCAATGGATAACCTTGCAGTAGGACTCGATCCTGCAAAGGTTACCTTGGTACAGCAAAGTCAGGTCACCTCGATTGCGGAGTTGACGGTTTTTTACTCCATGATTGTGACGGTCAACCAGCTCAGGCACAATCCAACGATCAAGACGGAGGCGAAGAACTACGGCTATGCCGACCTTACCTATGGTTTTCTCGGGTATCCGGTAAGCCAGACTGCCGATATCACATTCTGCAATGCGCACCTTGTTCCGGTTGGTGAGGACCAGGTCCCGCATATAGAGCTCGCAAGAAAGATAGTTCGCAAGTTCAATGATATGTACGGCACGTCGATTGTTGAACCCGAGGCGAAGCTCAGCGCTGTGGGAAGGTTGTCAGGCCTCGACGGCAATGCAAAAATGGGTAAGAGCCTTGGCAATGCAATCTATCTTTCCGATACCCCCGAAACAGTGTGGGAGCGGGTGCGTAATGCTGTTACCGATCCTGCAAGAATCACCGCGAAGACTCCAGGGCATCCGGAAATATGCAACGTCTACAAGTATCACTGTGTGTTCAATCCAGAGGAGTCAGATGATATCGCATATCGATGCCGAAATGGCCTGATTGGATGTGTCGCCTGCAAGAAGCGCCTCAATGAAGTGCTCAATGCCATGCTCGATCCCATTCGCGAGAGGAGAGCCTACTATGAGGCCCACCGCTCTGAAGTCAGGGATTTGATCATCGAGGGTACGCGCAAAGCAAATCAGATTGGAAACGACAACCTGCATGCGATCAAGGAAAAAATGCACGTGCTGATCTAATCGGTTCCATAGAGTGAAAATATAGCCATCAGAAAAGAGTTGTCTCTTTTTTGGTGGCTATATTGTATTCCAGCTAAAACTGATGGTAAAAACCACAAGAACCTTTCATTTGCCGCCGTCGAGTCTGATGCTATAGTGGTTGTAGGTGGGGAGACAGGTGTGCTCCCGCCCAAAGGAGTCTTTATGAAAAAACTGCTCGCATTGGTTCTCATTGCAGCCCTCCTGCCGATTGCTTTGTTCGCCACCGGCTCGAAGGAAGCACCTGTTGCCGCTCCTGCTCCTGTTATTGAGGAACTCACTCACGATGAGTTGGTCTCGCGGGCCAAGGCTGAAGGAAAGGTCGTTGTCTATGCAACCACCAGCCGTATCGCCAAGGCAGCCGAAGGGTTTACCAAACTCTACGGCATCCAGGTTGAGAGTTCAAACCTGAAGGATTTTGAGTTGATCGAGAAGGTTGCCAAGGAGGCACAGGCAGGCGTCAGCGGAGCTGACTTCGTACTTGCCCAGGATGCTGGAAGACTCGTCGGGGAGCTTATCGAGCCCGGTTACCTGTACAACTATGTACCGCCGACGCTCAAGAATGTAATTCCTGCTTCCATGCAGAATCCTTTACAGGCTTTCGCCATCAACAAGGTGTTCATCTACAACGATGAAGGACTGGACAAGAGCCCGTACTACAACATCTGGCAATTCGCTGATCCCAAGTACAAGAGTCTCCTTCAGTTCAAGAATCCGTTCCAAGAGGGTGTTAACGCCAACTTCCTGACCATGATCACCAATGACTACTGGTCGAAGAAAATTGCCGACGCCTACAAGTCCTACTTCGGTAAGGATATTGTTCTTACCACCCCCAATGCCGGGTTTGAATGGATCAAGGCCATCTACGAGAACGACCTGATCGTAGGTACGAGCGATACCACGATTGCCGAGAATGTCGGTATCAAGGGACAGAATGAAAAGCGTGAGAATCCCCCGGTGGGCCTGTTCGTATTCTCCAAGGCACGCTATGCAACCAGCAAGAATCTCGCACTCAAGCCGGCCATGGAAATGGAGCCGTTTGCAGGTTTCTACTACAGCCTCTATGCCTTGATGGCCAAGAGTGCCAAGAACCCCCATGCAGCAAAGCTGTTCATCGAGTATCTGTTCACCGAGGAAGGATTTGCTCCTTGGGGATCCGACTGTGGAACCTACAGTGCCAATCCCAACAACCCGATTCAGGAAGACATCGACTTCCCCTTCGAGGTATGGATGCCGCTTCTGGTTGAAGAAGAGGGCGCCTACTGCTTCGACAACCGTGCAGAGGTGGAAGAGTTCCTCAATCAGTATATTTATTAGTCGTACCACTGTATTTGCTAGGAGCCTGCAGGTTTTCCTGCAGGCTTGTTGAAAAGGAACATACACATGAGTGCCAAAAGCAAACTCAATCAAATAAAGGCTTTTTTCAAGAAGCCTCATAACATCATTCTGGTGGTGCTGCTCGTGGTGCTGGGGTATCTGACCCTCGTACCGCTTTTGACCATCATACTTGATACCGTTACGGTCCATTCCAGTGAAGCCCGTTTCGTGAAAAAGCCTGTTGGCTCGCTGACGCTCTATCACTGGACCAAAATGTTCGCCAGCGGGATTACCAGTCAGAAGACGTTCTATGAGCCGTTTGTAAACACCATGGTGGTTGCTTTTCTCTCTTGTGTCCTTGCCATCATCATCGGTGGTTTCTTTGCTTGGACCGTAACCAGGACAAACATCAGGGCCAAGGCCTTCATCTCCACCGTGTTTGTGTTTCCCTACATCATGCCGGCATGGACTCTGGCCATGGCTTGGCTCAATTTCTTTCGCAACTCACGAATCGGGGGCGCCCCCGGTCTATTCACCGTATTCACCGGGTTGGAGACTCCCAACTGGTTTGCATACGGCCTTTTCCCCATCGTTGTAGTTCAGGGGTTGCACTATGCACCATTCGCATACATCCTCATCGGCGGAATTCTGAGAAACATGGATGCCAACCTTGAGGAAGCAGCCATGCTGCTGCATGCCAATCGGATGCAGATCATGATGAAAGTAACATTACCCATAGTGAGACCGGCCCTGCTGTCCACCTTCCTTTTAGTCTTCTCCTCCACGATGAGTGCCTTCGCCGTTCCGGCTTTTCTGGGCAGTCCGGTGCGTTACCAGGTGTTGACGACGCAGATGTACCGAACCCTCAACGGAATGAATCCCGGTTACGGGTATATCATGGCTTTGGTGATGATTGTCATCGGAGTCGGCATTTTGATGCTCAACCAATGGATCACCGGTCGACGCAAGAGCTATACCACCATCACCGGCAAGAGCTCCAACATCAGCCTCTTCAATTTAAGAAAAGCGCGCACTCCGCTTACCGTGATCTTGATTACCATCCTGATGATGATCGCCATCCTTCCGCTTGTTTCCTTTGCGATTGAATCCTTCATTATGGCACCCGGTGATTACTCCTTCTCCAACTTCACCTCCGAGTTCTGGATTGGAAAGGGAAGGGCGGACATTGCAAACAGCGAACCGGGAATCCTTCGCAATCCATCCATCTGGCTCGGCTTGACCAACAGCCTCAAGCTATCAATCATCATCAGCCTGATTGCAGGAACGGTGGGCATGCTCAGCGGCTACGCCATCGCAAAGCGCAGAGGCTCCAAACTCTCCACTTGGGTGAACAACCTTACCTTCTTCCCGTACCTCATGCCCTCAATGGCATTCGGTGCCATTTTCCTTTCGATGTTCGCCGTACGCAGAGGCTTGATTCCCGCCATGTATGGTTCATTCTGGCTTCTTGTCATCGTAGGAGCGGTCAAGTACCTTCCTTTCGCATCGCGCAGCGGCATCAATGCAATGCTGCAGCTCTCCGGTGAAATCGAGGAAGCGGGAACGATCATGGGTGTCGGCTGGTTCAAGCGGATGACCAGGATTATTTTCCCCATCCAGAAAACCACGTTCATCAGCGGCTACCTGCTGCCGTTCATCAGCTGCATGCGTGAGCTTTCGCTGTTCATCCTGCTCGTTTCACCGTCCACCAGGATTCTTACCACCTTGTTGTTCCAGTACAACGAAAAGGGGTGGAACCAGTATGCCAACGCCATCAACCTGATGATCGTCGTCATCGTCGTAGGATTCAACCTGTTGATCAACAAACTTACCGGTGCCTCGATCGACAAGGGAATCGGCAACAACTAAGAGGAGTCACCCATGCCAAGAATTGAATTGAAACATATCACCAAGAAGTTCGGGAAGTTCGTTGCCGTTGATGATTTGAATATGGTTATCGAAGACCGCTCCTTTGTCACGCTGCTCGGACCTTCAGGGTGCGGCAAGACCACCACCCTCAGGATGATCGCCGGTCTTGAGACGCCCACCGAAGGGATCATCACCATCAACGACAAGGTGGTGTTTTCCAGTGAGGACGGCATCGATGTCCCACCGGACAAACGCGACGTGGGATTTCTGTTCCAGAACTATGCACTGTGGCCGCACATGACCGTTTACAAGAACATCGCATTCGGACTGGAGAATCTGAAATGGTCCAAGGAAGCAATCAAGACAAGGGTGGAAGAGCTGCTTGCCATGCTCAAGATCAGCGAATTTGCCGGCCGCTATCCCTCCGAGCTCAGCGGAGGCCAGCAGCAGCGCGTTGCCATCGCCAGGACGCTGGCAACCGGGCCGAAGGTATTGTTCATGGATGAACCGCTGTCCAATCTCGATGCAAAGCTGCGCATGGAGATGCGCTCCGAGCTCAAGCGCCTGCACCGGGAAACCGACTCGACCTTCGTCTACGTCACCCACGACCAGCTTGAGGCCATGACGCTCTCGAGCATGGTCTGCCTCATGAAGAACGGGTATATGCAGCAGTATGCACCGCCTTTGGAAGTGTATCGGAAACCTGCGAACACCTTCACCGCCGACTTCGTCGGTTCTCCGAACATCAACCTCGTCGATGGGTTGGTGGACCAGGAAAAGCCCATTGTACTCAAGCTCACCAATACGGTCCGCCTGGTTTTCCAACCGAAAACGAACATCGCCGTTCGTCAGGGGCAGGCCATCGTTCTGGGATTGAGACCGGAGCATATTGCAGTCACGCAGATGAAGGCCGACGCCGAGGCGGAGGTTCTGAGCTCGCTTCCCTCTGGCATGGAAACCATCATCGCCCTTTCGATGGACGACATCCGTCTCCATTCCGTAGTGTTCGGGGACATCGATTTCGAGGTGGGCAAGAGCGTAGGACTCTCCTTCGGTCATGGGGTGTTCAACCTCTTCGACAAGGAAAGCGGCAAGAATGTAGGGCAGGGAACCCTTTTTCGGGCATGAACGGGCGATATACATTGTTCAGAGCACATGATATCCGGGGAAAGCGAGAGGCCTTTGCAGGCACTGAAGGTGAGCGCCTCGGTGCTGCTCTGGCCCTCTATTTCATTCATACCCTCAAGGTAATGAGGGTCGTTCTTGCCCGTGATGCAAGACTTGGAGGAGCTGAATTACAGCAACAGCTTCTTTCAGTGTTCTGCAAAGCCGGGCTTGAAGTGCTTCTGGAACCGAACCCCATAGGAACATGCCAGTTCTATTATGCCTGTCTTTCCCACATCGATGCAGCCGCTGTCATGGTGACGGCAAGTCATAATCCCGCATCATATCTGGGTATGAAACTTGTAGGACCGAATCTGCAGGTGATAAGCATGGGTCATGGTCCTGCAGGAGGTCTTGAGCTGATACAGCAGCTCTACGAAGCGAATGAGCCTATCAACGAAATCGGCAGGCAGGGCAGCGTCCATATGTTGGACACGCTCGGTGCGTTCATCACGTATTCGGCGGAGCTTGCAAATGTCGGCTCTCGTGATGTCAGCGGCCTGTCGGTCGGTTGTGACTTCCAGCATGGGAGCGCAGGATGTGCGATAGGGCGGGCTCTTGGAGAACTTGGTGTTCACTACTCGGCACTCCACCTGATTCCCAACGGCAATTTTCCCCAAGGTGATCCCAACCCGGGCATTGAAGCAAGCATGCAGGATGCAAAGGCCTTCCTTGCTGTCAAACCGCTGCCCTTGTTTTTCGCCTATGACGGGGATGGGGACCGCATGGACGTATTGTACAAAGGACGGCAACTCTCTCCTTCCTTGGTATTGCTCAGCATTGCCGATGAACTTGTCAATCTAAACAAGGACGGGTGCGAACCCACCTTCCTGTTCGATGTGAAAGCCTCCCCACCGTTGCTTTTTGAAATGCGGAGAAGGGGGTATAAGGTCGCTATTGTACAACCTGGGCATTCTGCGGTCAAGCAACGCATGAACAGCAGTCGGACGGACTTCCTCCTGTGCGCAGCCGAGGAGTCGGCGCACTACTATTATCAACTCAAGGGGATGGACGGCACCCGGTACGCCTCGGAGAACACACTCTTCTATACGCTGTTGATTCTCAAGGCATACAAGAAGAATCCCTCTCTGTTTGAGACGGCCCGAGCCTTGCAGGATGCCTTTTACCGCGAACGTGAATGGTCGGTCTCTATTACGGATGAGCAAGACCGTTCGGCCTTCCTTGAGAAGGTTCAGCTTTATTTGCTGTCAAAGGGTGCAAAGGCGGTGTCGCATGACAGCCGGGGCAACAGTCTCGGAGCGACCCTCTACCGCTATGGTCTTGATGAAGGGGCGACGCTGAGCGCATCCTGGTTCCAAGTATTCCAGCGACTGAGCCAAAGCGAGGACAACCTGCTGCGTTTCGAAGTCCTCGCCTCCGATCAGGGACTGGGGCGATCGATAGCTGAAGCTGTCAAGGCTTTGCAATCTGGGTTTCATCAAACCAGGTGAAATGGTTGTCCTTGGCAAGCTGGCTGGCAAAACGAGGCAGGGTCCTGATCGGATAGACTTCACCCACCAAGTCGCTTTCAAGCATCGGTTCCACAATTCTCCAGGACTCGGTGATTTCCTTCATGGTGGGAAAGAGGCTCTTGTCGGCGATCAGGATCTTTTGGACTATCTGCTCATAGGCTTCGGGTGTGTTTGCTCCAAAGGTCTCGCTCTGATTGAATCGGAACCGAACCGGTTTTGACTTCCAACTGGTGTTCGGCATCTTCAAATTCATGCTGATATCGATGGTAAGTTCAGGATGGATGGTGATGATCACTCCGTTCTCTGCGATGCTTTGGTCGTGCATCACCTCCTTGGTGGTGTTCTTGAACTTAATGTAGATCAGTGACTTGGCTTCCTTCTGCATCTTGCCTGTGCGTACATAGATGGGGATGTCGGCAAAGTAATAGGTGTTGACAAACAGCTTCAGTGCTGCATAAGTGGGGGTCTGCACCACATGTCCGCTGTTAACCCCAAGCGACTCATACCTTCCCATATGAAACTCCCTGACGGGGGAGATGGAGCGCAGCACTTTTTCCTTCTCCACTGAAATGTCCTCCGGGGAGAGGCTGGCCGGCTCACTCATGGTAAGGTAGGTGACAATCTGCATGATGTGGTTCTGGATGGTATCACGTACTACGCCGATTTTTTCATAAAAGCCCAGGCGCTGGTCAACCCCGTGTGTTTCATCAAAAATAATCTGAATCGATTCAATGGTGCGATTATCCCAGATTCTGCGGATGATGTCGTTGTGAAAACGCATGAGCAGTAAATTCTGCATGAACTCCTTGCCAAGGTAGTGGTCTACACGGAATATTTCCTTGTCCGTGAATGCTTTTTCAAGAATTTCATTGTAACGGAGTGCGCTTTCCAAGTCGAAACCGAAGGGTTTCTCCACTACGATTTTCTTGGTGAGCGTACAGTAGCAGTCAAGACTTGCATCAATCGCCTTGATCTGGTGAATCGCATCCTCATACAGAGAAGGCTGCAGAGCCAGATAGTAGATGAACTCCACTTCATCACTTCCCTCGATCATGCTCCTCAGCTTCTTCGTGAGAATTGATACTGCATCAGTATCAGCCATGTCGTAGTACAGGTAGTCGAGGTTGTCTGTAAAGGACGCTGGTGCAGAAGGAGATACGGAATTCAGGAGAAATTCCTCACGGGTGGTATAACGTCGTCCAAGTGCCAGGACGGAGAATGAGTACTGCTTTTCCATGAGGTTCTGATAGGCGGGGTACAGTTTTTTCAGAGCAAGGTCTCCGGTACCGCCGTATTGGATGATGATTCGTTTCATGGCCTTCTTACTCCTTCAAGTCTGTAATGATCAGGGTCGAAAACCGCTTGTCCCTGAAGAATGCGCAGGGAAGCGTGTCAGCTTGCTCTTTCCCACCGAGAAGCCTTGCAAGAGCATCCCGCTTTCCCTCTCCGAAAAACAACATGACTATCCTTGACTGCGCCGCAAGTGTCGAAAATCCGTAAAAGGTGAACGTGGCCCGCCTGTTCGGCGGTTTTGGACTCCGGTCTATGACTTTGACCTGAACCTTCTCCTGTTCGGGCCAGGAGCCGGGGAACAGTGATGCAATATGGCCGTCTTCACCTACACCCAAGTATACCCTATCAAAGAGGGAAGGCGGTAGCTCTTCTCCCGGAACGGGAATGGAAAGCTGGGACAGGGCAAAGGCATCCGTCAGGCCGGCTTGCACAAGCGTGTCCAGATTATGCTCGCCTTCAAGCCGCTCGTCGACCAGATACAGACGAATTCGTTTCTGGATGTCCTTGTCAACAGAGAGCAACCCTTTGACGATGTACTGTGCACTTCTTCCCCCAGGAAGAGCGATGCAAAGAGTACCTGCTTTTTGCACCGAGAGTTGGACAATGTCCTGCTCTACAAGCTGTGATAGGTCTTGTGGATGTTCAATGCGTTCTATTCTCATAGCATTAATGTAACCAAAGAAATGGAAGTAGAATAGTAGGAGATAGCCCTATTCTCCACTTTTTCTGCCATCAAGGTTCTCTTTTGCGATGGAAAGCATGAGTTTGATGCGATTCTCCTGATTGACATGGGTTGCGGATGGGTCGTAATCGATGGGTACTATGTTCGCTTCAGGGGCACGTTCAGTGACCGCCCTGATCATGCCTTTTGCACAAATATGGTTGGGAAGGCAGCCAAAGGGTTGGGTGCAGACGATATTGGTGTAGCCTGCATGCACCAAATCGAGCATCTCGGCGGTCAAAAGCCAGCCTTCTCCCATCTTCACCCCGTAGTCGATCAGGCCGTCATTGAGTTGCTTCATTTCGGTATAGGGAATGGGCACGGTAAACCTGCCGGATTTCTGCATTGCCTCGCGTGCCATGTTCTCGACCTTGAAGAGTTGCTTGAGCACAAGCTGGGTGATGATGCTGCTGATCCTGCGTCCTCCATAGTAGCTCCTGTCGATGATGGCATTGTCCGCCCCATAATAGAGAAATCCCATCATGGATGGTACCATGACCTCGCATCCCTGTCCTTCGAGATACGCCTGGAGGTTGTTATTGCCCAATGGCGAGTATTTCATATAGATTTCGCCGACAATACCGACTTTGATCTTGGTCTCTTTCCTGACCTCAATTGCGGCAAACTGCTTGCAAATCTCATTGAGATTGCGTTTCATTGCATACCCGATATAGCCCCTGTTATGGGCGAATCGCTCGCTGAGGTAACTTGTCCAGGTTTTGACCAGGGCATCGGCTTCGCCCTTGTTCACTTCGTACGGTCGTACCTGATTGGAAAGGGCCATCAGCAGGTCTCCGTAGACAAATGCGCTGTACGCCTGCAACAGCATGAAAAAGGTGAGCTTGAAGCCGGGATTCTTCTCCATCCCCTTGAGGTTCAAGCTGATTACCGGGATGTGGGAGAGTTGACACTTTTGCAGCGCCTTGCGCAGCAAAAACAGGTAGTTGCTCGCCCTGCAGCCCCCTCCGGTCTGGGTGATGACCAAAGCAATCTTGTTTGTGTCGAAATTGCCGTGCTTGACCGCGTCGATGAGTTGGCCGATGACGAGCTGGGCTGGATAGCAGATGTCATTGTGTACATATCTGAGGCCTTCGCGGATGACGTTCGGCCCCTGGTTCTCAAGCAGGACGACCTTGTAACCGTGATTGGCAAAGACCTCCTTGGCGATGTTGAAATGAACCGGCGACATGTTGGGTATGAGGATGGTATAATCCTTTTTCATTGCTTTGGTGAATACGGTACTCATTGGCAGCCCGTCTCCCCGATTGCTGCAAGCAGGCTGCGGATCCTGATTTTCACCGCTCCAAGGTTTGCAATCTCATCGATTTTTATCTGGGTGTAGATTTTTTTCGTCTGCCTGAGGATGTCCCTGATCTCATCACTGGTGACTGCATCGAGTCCGCAGCCGAAGGAAACCAGTTGGATGATCTGCATATCGGCCTGGGTCGTCACATACCGGGCGGCATCATACATCCTTGCATGATAGGTCCATTGGTTGAGCACCGTACGCTTTTGTTTGGGTACCAAATGACTGATTCCATCCTCGCTGAGCACTGCACAGTTGCACTGCAGCAGCAGGCTGTCGATGCCGTGGTTGACTTCACCATCGACATGGTAGGGCCGTCCTGCAAGCACCATGATCGGCCATCCACGCTTTCTCGCCTCATTGATGATGATAAGGCTTTGCGCCCTCACAGCCTTCTGATACTTCTTCAGCGCCTCGTAACCGAGTTTGCATGCCAGCCTCACTTCCTTCTTGTCAAGAATGAAATGCTTGGAGAGAATTTCATGCAGGCGCAATGGCAAAAAACGCTCATCGGCAAGACTCAGGTAGTCGCTGATGAAAAGCACCTTCTGCTCAAGAAGGGCCGGCATATTGTGTCTGAGCACCTCGGGGTAGTAGGCGACAACAGGACAGTTGAAGTGGTTGTCGCCCTTTTCCTCCTTGAGATTATAGCTCGAGCAAGGGTAGAATACGGTCTCAACACCTGCATCTATCAACTGTTGGATATGTCCGTGCATCAACTTCGCCGGATAACAGATGGTGTCGCTGCTGATCGTCGATTGCCCCCTGAGGTAGGTCTGTCTGGTGGATGGCTCGGATACTACAACCTCGAAGCCCAGACTGGAGAGGCATGCATGCCAGAAGGGCAGCTGTTCGTAGTAGGAGAGCTGCAAAGGAAGGCCGATCCTTCCACGTTTATTTCTTTCGCTTGCAAGGCCGGCCAGGTATTGCTGTTTGAAGGCATAAAGGTTGAGCAATTCCGGATTGCTGACAAAGCTGTCGGGTCGTACGATGCGGTCGCACTTGTTCCCGCTGATCAGCTTTCGATCCGAGTCGAAGCTGTTGATGGTAAGCAGACAGGCGTTGGTGCATCCCTTACAGTGGACGGTACGCGTTCGGTGGGAGAATGAGGAGAGCTTGGCAAGTGAGAGGGTGGTCGTAGCCTTATGGTCTTTATCGTGCTGCTGTTTTGCATGCAGTGCGCAACCATAGGCTCCCATCAGTCCCGCCTCATCGACTCGGATGACTTCGCTTCCGAGTTCCATTTCAAAGGAACGAAGCACTGCGTCGTTGAGAAAGGTGCCCCCCTGCACAACGATGTGTCTTCCCAACAGGGATGGGTCCGTCGTCCGGATAACCTTGTACAGCGCATTCTTCACCACACTGATGGCGAGCCCTGCAAAAATGTCTGCAACGCTGGCCCCATCCTTCTGAGCCTGCTTGACCGAGCTGTTCATGAAAACCGTACACCGACTGCCGAGGTCGACGGGATTCCTCGCTTTCAGGGCAAGCTGTGCCGCCTGCTGGGATGAGTATCCAAGAGCATTGGAGAAGGTCTGCAGGAACGAACCGCATCCGGACGAGCACGCCTCGTTCAGGAAGATGTCGTCGATTACTCCGTCCACGATCTTGAAGCATTTGATGTCCTGACCGCCTATGTCGATGATGAAGTCCACCTCAGGCAGAAAGGTATGTGCACTTTTGTAGTGTGCCATCGTCTCAACCAGTGAATATTCGAAATCAAAGGCGTTTTTAATCAAGAGTTCTCCGTAGCCTGTACTGCAGGATTTCACCAGCTGAATATCGGGATAGGTTGTGAGGAAGCTGGTCAGAAACTCTTTCACCGCTTGTACCGGGTTACCGTTGTTCTGTTGATAGCGGCTGTACAGAAGCCGGCCTTCGGTATCGATGATGCATGCTTTCACCGTGGTTGAACCGGCATCCACTCCAAGGAAGGCTTGGCCTTTGTAGCTGTGCGGGTCCGCTTTTTGAAGCTTTGCCTTCTGGTGGCGGGCACTGAATGCCTGCCACTGTTCTTGGTCGTCGAAGAGCGCCGGAATGGAGGTGAACGCCTTGTCTGCACGATAATGCTCAAGCTGATAGACCAGGTCCGAAAGCGAAAAAGAAGTTTCTTCCTTGGCCAAGGCTGTTCCCAAGGCCACAAAGTACAGGGAGTTTTCCGGACAGATTCCCTGGAGGTTCAACGTTTCGTCGAACGCCTTGCGCAGTGAGGAAAGGAAGGTCAGAGGTCCGCCAAGGTACACCACCTGTCCGGTAATTGGACGGCCTTGGGCAAGCCCTGCTATGGTCTGGTTTACCACCGATTGGAGAACCGAGAGAGCTATGTCGGCCTTGTCTGCTCCTTGGTTTATAAGTGGTTGGACATCACTTTTTGCAAAGACACCACAACGCGAAGCAATGGTATAGCTCTGTTTTGCCTGATGAGCCAGCACATCCATTTGGTCTTGGTCGACATGTAGCAGGCTGGCCATCTGGTCGATGAATGAACCGGTACCGCCAGCGCACGTACCATTCATCCTCACCTCCATGTTCTTTCCTAAAAACAGGATTTTTGCATCCTCCCCACCGAGTTCGATTACTACGTCGGTGGAAGGAAGGTAGTGCTGGATGGCGATACGGGTGGCATAGACTTCCTGGACGAACGGGAGGTTCAGCTGTTGGGAAAGCCCCATCCCTGCTGAACCTGAAAGCGAAAGACAGACCTTTGTCTGTCCAAGGCTCTCAAGCAGTGGAGTAAGCATTTGGACAGCGGTTTGGGGGATTTGTGAATAGTGTCTGCGGTACTCGTGATGAACAAGGTTCAGCTGTTCATCGAGCACGACACATTTCATGGTAGTGGAGCCAACATCCAAGCCGATTTTCACCGAGAAGCCTCCGAATACACAAACCATACGTAATTTTAAGGAGTTGGTACAGTGAGCCTTCTCCCGTTTTAGACACTATATGTCAATTTGTCTGAATACGCAGTTTCCCATCGGGTCCAAAGTCAAACACCTGGGCAGTTTTAATTGCCTGCTCCAATAACGGCTCGATTTCCATCTGTACATAATGTTGTGTCTCTATCTCCTTGTCAGGACGCACCAACGGGTGTCTGGGACTGAAAATAACACAACAATCCTCGTAAGGAAGGATGGAAGTCTCGTAGGTTCCGATTTTCTTCGCCAGATTCATGATCTCCTGCTTGTCCATGCCGACCAAAGGTCTGAGCACCAGCTGCTCGCTCATGCTGTCGGTGAAGGACATGCTTTCCAGCGTTTGGCTGGCTACCTGGCTGAGAGCTTCCCCTGTGACGATGCACATTGCCTCCTGTTGTACGGAAATGGCGTTGGCAACCTTCATCATGGCAGCTCGGAACATCAAGGTGGTCTCATCTTCTTGGCTGTGTTGCTTGATCCAAAGCTGAGCCTCGGTGAAGTGTACGACATGCAGTCGTGTTCCCTGTAGATAGGGGGCGATCAGGGAAGCCAGCGTCTTTACCTTCTCCAAGGCCAATTCACTGGTATACGGGTAGGCATGAAAATAGATGCACTCCATTTTCAATCCGCGTTGGGCCATTCGGTAGGCGGCCACCGGGCTGTCTATTCCCCCTGAGAGCAGGAGCATGCCCTTGCCCGCTGTAGTGACGGGTAGTCCTCCAGGGCCGCTCTTTGCAGAAGTGAAGAGGTATGCCTTGTCCCGTATCTCGCAATTGATCGTCATATCGGGATTCTTCACATCGACGGTAAGATCGGGGTATTCACTGTGTACCACCTCCCCGAGGATGCAGTCTATCTGGTAGCTGTTAAGTTCAAAATTCTTGTCCGCCCGCTTGGTGATCGACTTGAAGGTTCCCACCCCTTTGGAAAAGGGTTCGTCCTGCAACAAAACTCGTGCCGTCTCCTTGATTACCTCGATGTCCTTTGCGCAACGGAGGCATCGAGAGTACCCGACAACACCGAAGGTGGTGCTGAAGGCCATTTCGACGGTTTCCCTGGGGCAACTGTTCTCGATTTCGAAGAAAATCCGGCCTTTCTGTTTAGAAACCTGGGTACGGTATCCCTTGAGTTTGCTCTTGATGTTGTTCTTGAGTCGCTTCTCGAAAAAATCGCGGTTCAATCCTTTGAGGGAGATTTCTCCCAATCTGACTAAATACAGGGTAGAGTCGTTCATGCGTGCTCCAAATTAAGGTGTGTGATGGTTAGTGCCAAGGCCTCGGCGTCATGTTCCGTCGTATCCTTCGACAATGAGATGCGGATGCTGTTCTTTGCAAGCTGTGGCGAAAAAGCCATGGCAGACAGCACCCCTTGTGATTTCTGCTTGGCGTTGTTCGAGCAGGCGGATCCGCTGGAAACGCAGAATCCCTGGTCGAAGAGAAGGCGGGTGAACACTTCGCTGGGAAGGGTTGGATGGGATAGGGTGAGAATGTAGGGAGAGCAGTTCTCCGGCGGGGAGAGGACGGGCAGGAATGTGAGCCGATCCCTCAGATACCTATTCAGTGAACTCACTTGCTCAAAATTTTCCTCCAGGTTGCTGAAGGCCTCCTTGATGGCTTGATGCATAGCTGCTATTCCGCCCAGGTTCTCCGTCCCCGGTCGCAGTCCCTGTTCCTGGGCGCCTCCGCGGGAGAGGCTCTCTATACCGGCGTTGGTGTTGTACAGCATTCCGACGCCTCGGGGTCCGTGAAGCTTGTGTGCACTGAAGGCGGCACTATCCACACCCATGCTTTTCAAGTCGAACCTGATTTTGCCCAAGGCCTGGGTCGCATCGGTGTGGAAATGGATCTTGCGGTTGTTATGCCCTGCTTCAAAGGTACGGACAACCTCGACTAAACCACCGACATCCTGAATCGAGCCGGTGACATTGTTGACCAGCATGATGCTCACCATCCGTGTTTCACTGCTCAAGGCCCGTTGCAAATCCTCTTTCTGTACAAAACCCCTGGGGGCCGGAAGAACAGTCACCTTCCATCCCAATTGCTTGAGCAGCCTGGAATACTCGGAGACCGAAGGGTGCTCAATGCCGCTGAGGATGACCTGGCCCTTGCGTTCCTTCCAGATCAGACTGCTGAGGATGATGGCATTTGCCTCGGTGGCCCCGCTGGTGAAGGTAAGGGCGGCTGCATCCACGCCAAGCAGGCCTGCGATATCTTCCCTGGTCTGCTGAAGGAAGGCTTTGGCTTCTCTTCCTTCCTGATGAAGGGATGATGGATTGCCTCTATAATGCTCAACCGCCTTCGTATAAGCATCCAGTGCGGCTGCGCTTATGCTGGTGGTGGCTGCATTGTCAAAATATCGTATCTCGTGCATGGCCCACATTGTGCGACAATGCAAGGATTTTTGCAAGCACGGCTTCATAAATGGTCCTTGTCTTAACCCCTTGCTCTAGGGTATAACAAGGCTATGAAGAAACTGACGACAGCCGTACTCGACCAAGGGAAAACTACTGATATTTTGCTTGCAGATGACTTGAAGGATCTAGCCAACCATCTCGGAGGGTATGGCCGCGCAGTCATGTGGGTGTTCGATACCAATACGGCCAAGCTGTTCAAGCAACTTCCTCCCGCCCATGTAGTACTGGAAAGCGGCGAGAGTTCGAAGCATCTATCCTCGCTGGAGCGTATTCTTTCAACCTGTCTCGACGAAGGGTTGGCTCGTGATGGTCGGATCATCGGTTTCGGTGGTGGAGTGGTCTGCGACCTCTCCGCCTTTGCCGCATCGGTATACATGCGCGGCTGCAGGCTTACCCTCGTACCGACCACGCTGCTTGCCATGGTCGATGCTGCAGTAGGGGGCAAGACCGCAGTCGATTTTCGCGGCATGAAGAACATGGTCGGCTCCTTCTATCCCGCAGGCGAGGTCCTCATTTGCATCGATACGCTGAGAACGCTCAGCGACAAGGAGTTCCTCAACGGTCTGGCTGAAGTGATCAAGCATGCCTTGCTCAGCCAGGATGAGGAGTTGTACAAGTTTCTGTTGGTCAAGAAAAATGAGATTCTCAGCCGGGAACCTAAAACCTTGGCGACGTTGGTGGAGCTTTCGTTGGAAGTAAAGAAATGGTACATCGAGCAGGATCCAACCGAAACGAAAGGTATCAGGCAGATGCTCAATCTCGGGCACACCTTTGCTCATGCCTTGGAATCCTCCTCGCACTTTGGTTCCTGGAGTCACGGGGCGGCCGTTGCGTGGGGAACCTGCCGGGCATTGGAAGCCGGCATCGCCATGCAGGTCACCGACAAGGCTTATGCTATCGGTGCGACCAAGCTGTTCAAGAGCTATGGCTACGATATCGAACATCGAATCGGACGCGGCGATTGGATTGAGTTCCGAGACCATCTGCTCAAGGACAAGAAAAAAGCGGACGGCAAAGTCCTGTTTGTCCTTTTGGAAGGACAGGGAAAGGGTGTGCTCCGTCCGCTTGAGATGCCTTTGATCCAGCACCTCGTCATTGCAAAACCGATATTCTAGGTCATTCGACCAACTTCAATAGTGTTCCATAGACCTTGTCCACCCGCTTGGCAAGGTTTTTTTGACCTGCCGCCTCCAAAGAGTCGGCGAGCTGAAGCAGGGTGAACAGCGAAGTGTCCAAGGCATCGAAACAGTCTTCAACGGCAGTGAATCGATAGTTGCCGTTGCCGCTCTCTTCCAAGGCCGTGAAATGCAGCTGCTTGCGCTCTTTCTTGCTCTTGGTGAATGCGAGCAACCATATCAGGTTGTCTACCAAGGTCGACGCATCCTCTATGGTGTAGACTCCCGACGGAGGATTGTCCAATATACCCTGATCGATCTTCAGTTTACCCTGCAATTCCAAAATAGAGAAGAACTTATCACCATAATGAATATAGAATCCCTGGTGCATGAGGGTTGCGGGGAAGTTCTTGGGACGCTTGGGGGCCTTCTCGTTGGCCTGTACCAGGTAGGTGAGGTCTTCGAGCGGGATGACGGCCACCAGTTTCTGCTTCTTCTTTCCGATGACCAAGGTCGGGTAGGTGCGCTTGTAGACTGTGATGGTAGCCTTTCCCTTTTCCTCGGCTTTTCCCTTCTTCTCTTCGCGCTCCTCTTTGCGGGAAGGTTTTTCACCCTTGGCCAGGGCGGTGAGCCGAGGATAGAGCTCGCTGGAGATGTCATCCAGCCATGCCTTCTCCAGCGGACTTACGCTGCGGGCGTACAGTCGGCTGGTCTGAACGATCTCGCCGGCGATGATGAATTGGGGAAGCGTTTTGAAGTATGCGCTTCCGGGGTGAATGAACACCTGGTCTGCAGTCAGGCTTTTGTACATATTGCCTTTCGCCTTGATGCATACATATTGCATCAAGCCGCTGGCGATGCAACTCAGGTATTCGCGCACAGTCCCTCCGCTGGAAATGGGAAAACCGATGTCCGAGCATATCTCTCCGAGCTGTTCATTGACATGGACGATTTCCTGCATTCCTTGGAAATCGAGATAGCTGCGCTTGCAGAACTTCTGTTTTGCTTCCTTGCCGGTGTTCGCTGTGTATTGGCGATATATGTTCAAATATGAGACGAAGTCGCCGTATTCTGAGTTGTTGAAACGCTTGTGGGCAGCACGACTCTGCTCCTCCTCGCCGGGAATCAACAGGAATGGAGTCTTGGTGGAGAGGAAGGAGACAGCGATCAGCACTTCCTCGAGAACCTCGGGGTGGTTCATCATCGCCTCGACAATCACCCGTGAATGGCGGGGCAGCAGGGGGAAGCGGCACATCAATGATCCGACCGAGGTAAGTCGGCGGTACTCGTCGATGGCGCCGATGAAACGAAGCGTGTCCTCGGCGCTGGCAATGGCACTGTGCTTGGGACGGGTGATGAAGGGAAAGTGCTCGTAGTCGTAGATGGAAAGGTCGCTCATCCTCAAAACGACTTCGCTGAGGTCGGTTCTCAGGATTTCTTCGGTTCCATAGGGGAGCCTGCTCTGGTAATCCTCCTCGCTATAGAGGCGGTAACAGACGCCCGCTTTCGTACGTCCTGCACGTCCCTTGCGTTGCTCGCAGCTCGAACGGCTGGTTGGCAGCGGAACCAGGGAAGAGGTGAAGTCCTTCTGATTGTAGAAGTTGATTTTTGCAATGCCGCAGTCGATGACCGTTGATATTCCGTCGATGGTAACCGAGGTTTCAGCAATATTGGTTGCAACAACCACCTTCGTCTTGCCCGCTCCGGTCTCATTGAAGACCGACTCCTGCTCCTCCTTGCTCAATCGTCCGAACAAGGGATAGATTTCAAGCAGATGATCGGGATCGGCCATATACAGTGCATTGACACAAGTCGTGATGTCAAACTCTCCGCTCATGAACACCAGGATGTCGCCTGAATGTTTTCTTGCCTCTGCCATGACGATGCCGGTGATGGCCTGGATCTGATAATCCAGCGTCTCCCGTTCCAACGGCTTGTAGATTACCTGGACGGGATAGATGCGGGCGTCGATGCTGACGATCGGGGCATTGTCAAAGAATTCGCTGAATACTTTTGTATTGATCGTTGCGCTGGAGATGATGACCTTGAACTCCTTGCGTTGTGCCATGACTTCCTTCAAGAGGCCGAGAATGAAATCGATGTTCAACGAACGCTCATGGGCTTCATCTACCAGAATCACTGAATAAGAACGAAGCAACGGGTCGGCCTTCAACTCCATGAGCAAAATGCCGTCGGTCATGACCTTGATGCGGGTGTTGGATGTAGTAGTGTCTTCAAAACGCATCTTGTAGCCGACAAAACCGTCGTCCTTGCCGACCTGGCGCTTGATGAAATCGCTGACGCTGAGCGTTGCAATGCGTCTGGGTTGTGTTATTCCGACCTGCAACTGGTCTGCATAGCCTGCTTCGTGAAGAATCAGGGGGATTTGCGTAGTCTTGCCGCTTCCGGTTGGACTTTCGACTATGATGACTTGGTTCTTCGCAAGTCCATCAAGGATTTCCTGCCGATGGAGATACACCGGCAAATGTTTCATGTCTTTCAAATTATTTCCTTTGTAGTATCGTTAACGCCTCTTGCAGCGTCAGATTGGGATGGTTTTCTCGGTTTGCCAGATGTCTCAGGGTGAACCGATTCTGCTCTTCCTCTTCCTTGCTTACAAGAATGGCATAGGATATGGCATTGTTCTCGGCCCACTTGTACTGGGCTGCCAACTTCTTGTCCGTGAGATGGACGCAGACTCTCAAGCCTGCCTTCCTCAGGGACCTGGCAAGTTGGTCGTAATAGGCGAAGCCAGCCATATCGGTGTTGAAAATGGCTACATCGGCCGAACTGGTGGACTGCACGATGGGACTTTCCAGTTCCTCCAGTGCAGCCAAAAGACGGTCGAGTCCGATGGAAGAACCAACACCGGGAAGGTTCTCCTTCGTATACAGGCTTGCCAGGTCGTTGTACCTTCCTCCGCTGCATACCGAACCGAAGTTCGGCAGTTGCGTGAGGAAGGTTTCATAGACAATGCCTGTGTAGTAGTCAAGTCCTCGGGTGATGGACGGGTCGAATACGAAGTGATCGGCTATACCCGCCTTCATCAGATAGGCATGGATGGCCCTCATCCGTTTCGTGTGAACTTCTTCATTGCCGGCGAGGGAGCTCAAGCGGTCAAGCGTCTCCAAAAAACTCTCGTTCTCGTTCTCCTTGTGGATATAAGCAAGAATTTGGTTCGCTTTTTCGCTGCTGCCGGTAATCTCTGCAAGCTGGGAAGCTACCTCTTCCTTGCCGATTTTCCTGAGTTTGTCCACGGTCCTGAGAATTTCGGTGCTCTTGTCCAGTATGTCCAAATGGGCGAGGAAGGCATTGAACAGACCCCTGTGGGCGATGCAGAACTGATAATTCTCGACTCCCATGACAGAGAAGGAGCTGTCCATCATTGAGAGAATCTCAAAGTCGGCCTCCGCATTATCGACACCTACAATGTCAAAGTCGCACTGGGTGAACTCCCTGTATCTTCCTTTCTGGGGATTCTCGCCACGCCATACCTTGTCTATATGAAACCGCTTGAAGGGTAGGGCGAGTTCGCTTTGATGTTGGGCGAGAAAGCGGGCGAACGGTACGGTGAGGTCGAAACGCAGAGCCACATCACGCTCTCCATTGTCCTTGAAGTGAAATATCTGTTTATCTGTCTCACCACCACCCTTGCCGAGCAGCACTTCGGTATATTCCAACACCGGTGTATCAATGGGGACAAAGCCATAGGAAGAGAAATGGGTTTCCAGTTTGCTGATAATCGCCTTTTTGGGGATTTCCATAGCGGGCAGGAAGTCACGGAACCCTTTCAGAACCCTCGGTTCGATGATGCTTCCGGCCTTTGTTTTGTCGCTCATTGATTCATACTCCTGTTGTGTTTTTAGAGTGGATGGTGTACAAAGAGTGTATAACGAATCGCTTGTTCACTGCAATACGCGGTTCTTTCCACACTATACAACTTCATTTGAGAGCAATATGCTGATACGATACAAACAAGACGAATTAGGAAAGACCCTGCCTGTTGCCAATATCTATACGCAACCCGAGCATAAGATCCAAGCCAGCCTGCTTGACAAGGATGCCCTATGGGCGATCAAGAAACTCCAAGCCAGCGGTGCGGAGGCCTATTTGGTCGGTGGTGCCGTTCGGGACATGATGCTCGGCACCACTCCCAAGGATTTTGATATTGCCACCAGTGCATCACCAAGACAGATCCAACGAATGTTCTGGAATGCCAGAATCATAGGAAAGCGTTTCAAGCTGGTGCATCTGGTTTTCAAGGACAAGGTTTTGGAAGTCTCCACCTTCAGAAGCGGTGAGGAGGCTTTGGACGGGAACAATAATGTGTTCGGTTCCATCGATCAGGATGCAAAACGCCGCGATTTCTCCATCAACAGCTTCTATTACGACCCCACCAGCGGCCAGTTGCTGGATTTCAACCATGCCATGGAGGATTTCAAGAAAAAACGCATCAGTTCAATTATTGACTTGGATGAATCCTTCAAAGAGGACCCGGTCAGGATGATCCGGGCGATCAAGTACTCTGTATCAACCGGTTTCACCTTGCGTTGGAGCATTAAAATGGCCATCCGCAAGTACTCGAATGAACTTTCGCGGGTTTCTACAAGCCGGCTGACCGAAGAGGTGAACAAGATACTGGCCAGCGGTCACAGTTGTGATATTTTCAATGAGCTGAAGCGATACAAGCTTCTGGTTTTCATGCTGCCGGCCTTTTCCATTTACAGCAGTTATCCACAGGTGCAGTCGAGCCTGAAGGAGATGGACAAGCAGGTAATGCTTGCAAAGCAGGGGAAAGGCGCTGAAGTTCAGCTGGCAGACATGATCAAGGCTCTCGTTGATCCTTTGATCGTCTTTACCGATGAACAGCTGACAATCGACCAGCGCTTCAAGGAGACGTTCAGGCAGATCAAGGTGCTGATCAGCCCCATGACTCCGTCCAACTATGATATTGAGCTTGCCAGCGAACGACTGTTGTGCGAGCGAGGATTCAAGACTCCCCGCAACTGTGTCCGTGTGCAGCGCCCTGCCAATCGTATTCCCGGTCGCAGGCCTGCAGCAGCCGCTCAGCGCAAGCCCAGGGGCGAGGTGTCAGCCGAAGGGGCGAAGAAGCGAAGAACCAGAAAACGGGGACCGAAGAAGAGCCCGATGGCTATTGCAGGTGCACAGGCGCATTCCGAGCTGCCTGCAGCTCAGACCAGTGCTGAGGTGCATGACCTTTAGCCCCATTCCTCGATTTCTATGTTGACGCTGGAGACAAAGATGCTCCCGTACTTTTCCAAGCTGTCGGCGATGTACTCCTGCAGTTCTCCCAGCGTGGTGGAGATTTGGTGTTGCATCGGCACCCTGAGCTTGACCGTCAGGGCATAGCCTTCCGGTTTTATCTGGACCTGTACGCGCTTTACCTTGATCTGCGAATCGAATTCGTCCAGGCAATGGGCAACCATTTGCGTAAGGGCCGCTTCACTGACGGTCACTTTGCTGTACTTTGAGAATTCAGGTCGTACGATGGTTTTTTCAAAACTTACATTTCTCCGTTTGAAGGGAACCTTGCGGCCTTTCTTGTTCTGAAAGACTCGCATGGAATCGTAGACGATCTGCGGATAGTTGCGGGTGATTTCTATGGAGGGAACCGGGATTACGTGCTTGCCTTCCGAGTAACGGATGCGCATTGCGGTCTCAATCTGCTCCTTGGTGGCAATATCCTCGATGCGAAACAGTTTCTCCGGCTGGGGTAGATTGAGTCTTGAAGCAATCTTATATACCATTTTTTCACTGGTTCCGATGATCAGCACCCTATGGTACTTTTCCTTCGCCAGTGCATCGCTGACCTGCTTCTGATGTTCCAAATCATCGAATACGGCGGTACGAACAGCCGATAGGACATTCTCCTCCCGCTTCGCGGACTTCCCTGCAAGAATACGATCGCCACGGATGAGCAGACCATCATCAATGATTAAATCTATACGATATTTCTGGGCGACCAACTTGGAACGGAAGCTTTTACCGGTACCGCTTTTACCGACAAGTGCATATACCTTCGTTCCCTTCAGTTTCCAGAAGGCATACTTAAATACTCGATTCATGGTTCTCATTATACTGAAATTCTTGTACAATAGAACTGTATTTGCTAAAATTCTCATTCTGTTCTGATAATCATCTACATAAGGAGCGTTATGCATGCAGAAAGTACCTACGTTCAGCAAGGGTGGTGTGCATCCTGATGACAAGAAGGTATTCAGCCGTTCCCAGTCGATCGAAAGACTACCCATGCCGTCGGAGTTGATCGTCGCACTGTCACAGCACCTAGGTGCACCGGCGAAAGCCCTCAAAGCCAAGGGCGATACCGTGCTCAAGGGAGAAAAAATAGGGGAGAGTGCAGGGTTCATCAGCTCTGATGTCCACTCACCTGTCAACGGCGTTATCAAGGAAGTCAGGCGGGTCAACCTTGCAAACAGCGTTCAATGCGATGCGTTTGTGATAGTTCCCGATGCCGAGCAACCCGATCAGGAAAGCGTTGAGCTCGATTGGAAAGAGCAAAGCAGTGCAGATTTGCTTGCTAAAATCAAGGATTTGGGCATTGTGGGCATGGGCGGAGCCACCTTCCCAGCCCATGTAAAGTTCACTGTTCCCCGTGACAAGAAGGTGGAAGCCTTTGTTGTCAATGGTGTGGAGTGTGAGCCCTACCTGACCGCCGACTATCGCATCATGCTCGAAAAAGGCGAACAAGCGCTCGAGGGAGCCATGATATGCGCCAAGATCACCGGAGCTCGGCGAGTTATCGTAGGTATCGAGATGAACAAGCCCGACTGCATCTCCCATCTGCAAGAAATCGTCAAGCAGAAGGGTTACCCGATTGAAATCGTAGGTTTAAAAGTCAAATATCCCCAGGGAGATGAGAAACAGTTGCTCAAGGCTACCATCCAACGGGAAATCCCTTCGGGGAAACTTCCTCTTGATGTCGGTGCCGTTGTGGCGAACATCGGCACTTGCAATGCAATCTATGAAGCAATCGTATTGGGCAAGAGTCTCTACGAACGGGTGATCAGCGTCACCGGAGAGTGTATTGCCAACCCCAAGAACATCCTGGCTCCGGTGGGAACCAAGGTAAGCGACTTGCTCGCCTTCTGCGGTGGTTTTTCGAGTGAACCGGAAAAACTGGTCAGCGGCGGACCTATGATGGGTTTCTCTTTTTTCGATTTGGAAACCCCCATCACCAAGGGAAGCAGCGGACTGCTTGCTCTGCCTCCTCAGAAAAAGGTCCGTACTACACCGTGTCTGAACTGCGGGCGCTGTGTTGCAGCCTGCCCGATCGGATTGATGCCGGCAAGGCTGTATCGCCTGATCGACAATGGTCGCTATGAAGAGGCGATGCAGACCAGTCTTATGGACTGCAAGGAGTGCGGTTGCTGCTCTTATGTATGTCCGGCGCACCTGCCGCTCGTGCATACCATGAAGACTGGAAAGAAACTGGGGAGAAAGAAGAAATGAATAAACCTACCTTGACGGTTTCCTCTTCACCACATCTTCATGCGAAGACGGATACTGCATCAATTATGTGGATTGTATCGCTGGCCTTGGCACCGGCCACCTTGTGGGGTGTCTATGTGTTCGGCTTGCGTTCAGCTCTTGTTTTGGCGGTTGCCATTGCAAGTTCTCTGCTCTGTGAATTTTTGCTGGGGAAAGTCAGCAAGGAATCGACCTTGTGGGACGGCTCAGCCTTCCTTACCGGCTTGTTGGTCGGCTTGAATATGAGTCCTTCGGTTCCGTTGTTCATTCCCTTCCTTGCAAGTGCCTTTGCAATTTTTGTTGCAAAGTGGGTGTTCGGAGGTTTGGGAGCCAACTGGGCGAACCCGGCTCTTGCCGGCCGTGTGTTCGTGTTTTTCTCTTTCACGACACCTATGTCCAGCTATGTAACCCCCAAAACACTTGCATCTGCGATGCCTGACGCCTTGGCTTCTGCAACTCCTCTCGGATTTGCCAAGACTGCCATTGCTTCGGGAACGCTTGGCATGGATGCAAACGCCCTCTTGGAAGGAGCCTCGTATCCGGCCACTTCATTTGCACAGTCCATCTCCTCGGTGACGGGGTTCAGTGCCTACAGCATAGACTCCTTCTTGGGAAATGTAGCCGGTTGTATCGGAGAAGTGAGTGCTTTGGCTCTGCTGATCGGTGGTATTTTCCTGTTGGTCTCCAAAATCATTACCTGGCATATCCCGGTAACATACCTGTTGAGTGTAGGTGTCTTCTCTTGGATCTTCGGAGGTATTCCTTCGGCGAATGGAGCTTTCAGCGGGTCTTTCTTCCCCTCGATGTTCTCCGGTGGTCTGATGCTGGGAGCCTTGTTCATGGCTACCGACTACGTCACCAGCCCCATCAGTCACAAGGGTCAGATAGTCTACGGTCTTGGTTGCGGCTTCTTCACCTTTCTCTTCCGATATTTCGGCAGCATGCCCGAGGCCGTCTCGGTCTCCATTCTTCTGATGAATATCCTGACCCCCACCATCGACAGGTATATCATTCCCCGCAAATTCGGCGATACGCGAGAACTGCGCAAGAAACAGAAGGAGGCTAAAGTATGACCAAGAATATTAAATATGCCCTGATCCTTCTCTCTATCTGTGCCGTCTGTGCTTTCGCCCTGGCCTTGACGAATTCCATCACAGAGCCGGTCATCATCAAAATGGACGCTGAAAAACGTCTCAATGCCCTGAAGGCGGTAAGCGGCGGTTATACGATTGGTGAGCAGAAAGAAGTCAGTGGCCATGCATATGTAACGTATGCTATAGAGCTTTCCGACAATTCCAAGACTGCCGGCTACATCGTGGGACTGAAGAGTGCAGGCTATGGCGGTGAGATGACCTTGGTTGCATCCTATACCACACAAGGTGAAATGCTGTTTGCTCAGCTTTTAACCCATACCGAGACTCCTGGACTTGGTAAGAAAGCCGAGGAAGCAGGGTACATGGACAAGTTCAAGGGAACCGGTGCTGCTAAGCCGGTACCGACGAATAAAACCATGCTCGGCGATAGTGAGGCCCAAGCTGTAAGCGGCTCGTCGGTGACCTTCACAGCAGTTGCAAAGGCCATAAACGGTGGCAGCGAGTATGTGAAAAGCCTTGGAGGTGCAAAGTGAAAGCCAATATGAAAGAACTTAGAGGCTCTTGCAAAATAGCAAAAGCCTGACATTTCCATGCTTCCGGGCTGCCTGAGGCAGCTTCAGAAGCCCAGCCTAGATGAAAACAAGCATGTAATTTGAAGATTTGTATAGAAATGGACCTGACAATCCTTTATAATATGATTAACTACAAACAATTAGAAGGAGAGCAGGTCCATGAAAAGCATAGCAGAAATCCTCGGCGGTTGCCAGATGGTATTCGGTATTTCTTTCGACATCCAAGAGGTTTTCGAAGGGTATGTGACCGCCGAACACCGTACGTTCATCCAGATGCTGCAGGTGATAGAGGAATTTATGCCTGCATGCGAACGCAAGGAAAGCCTGCTCGGACGCAAGGGCTATGATGAGACGGCGATGATCCGTTCAGCCTTGGCCAAACAGTTTTTCAAGATTCCCACCGTCACCTCGCTTCGCAACCGCCTGCTCAGCGATCCGTCGCTGCGGCAGGTCTGCGGGTTCACCTCCGTACCCAGCGAGGCCACCTTCAGCAGGAAATTTGCATCCCATGCACGCCAAAGACTCATGGAGAAGGCGCTGGGCCCCTTGGTAAGCTCCTATCTGGACGGCCGCATCGTGGGTCATGTCAGCCGGGACTCCACGGCCATCGAGGCGCGCGAGAAGGCCGTGAACAAGAAGAAGGAAGTGATCCCGAGGGGGAAACCCGGCAGGCCCAGGAAAGGCTCTGAGTCGAAAACCAAGAAGCAAAACGTTCTGCAGAAGCAACTTGGCCAGACTGCCGAACAGGCAGTCGAGGAATTGAACTCCCAGTGCAGCTGGGGATGCAAGCGCAACAGCCAGGGCAACCGCAACTATTGGAAGGGCTACAAGCTTCACCTGGATGTCACCGACAGCGGCATTCCCGTCAGCACCATCGTCACGGGTGCCAACGTACATGACAGCCAAGCGGCGATTCCCTTGGAGCGGATGACCGGGCAGCGGATCAAACACCTGTACTCGCTGATGGACAGCGCCTACGATGCAAAGCCCATCAAGGACTTCATCATCGGAAACGGCAGGATGCCCATCATCGACCCGAACAAGCGGCGCAAGCAGCAACGGGTCCTCTCCCCCTCTGAAAAGCAGCGGTTCAGGATCCGTTCGACCGTCGAACGATCCAACTCCCACCTCAAGGATTGGCTTATTCCGCCGAAGATCATGGTCAGGGGGACGGAGAAGGTCTCCCACTGCCTGATGACCGGCGTGCTGTGCCTTGCTGCAATCAAGATACTGCAGTATTGCATCCTGCCGGGCATCCAGAAAACTGCGTAACACCACAAAGAGCAATGATGCATTCGCCTATCGTGGGGTAGGTGTGTCTTCTTGCACTCGATTATCGATGGACCGGGCGTATTTACTCGTTTGAAGCCCTTGATTGGACGGTTCGCTCCTCTTAATCAATGGTATTAGTGTCGTCGGATGGATTCAAATTCTCAATGAATCCTCATTTTGCAAGAGCCTCCTTACAAAAGGAATATTCAAAGAGAACCCGGTGTTCGTCATCGTCCTTGGTCTATGCCCTGTCCTTGGTGTTTCCAGTCAGGTCTCCAATGCCATAGGTATGTCGGCAGGTGTCTTGTTTGTCTTGCTGTTCAGCAATATTTTCATCTCGGCCTTGCGGAAAGTCATTCCTGCAAGCATTCATATTCCTGCCTATATTGTCATCATTGCGAGTTTGGTTACCATCATAGAAATGGTGATGCATGCTTTTGTTCCAGCTGTCTATAGTGCATTGGGAGTCTACCTTCCTTTAATTGTGGTAAACTGCATAATTCTCGGCAGGGCCGAGGCTTTTGCAAGTAAAAATACTGTGCTTGACTCAATTCTTGATGCAATCGGCATGTCGATCGGATTTGCTCTCGGCATCACCCTGATTGCTCTTATCCGAGAATTGTTCGGTTCAGGCACGATCACCTTGTTCCCGGTAGGTAATTTCGCTGGTGTCATCAACATCCCCTGGTTCTATGACAATCCAATCAGAGTTCTTGCTCTTGCACCCGGTGCTTTGTTGCTGATGGGATTCTTGAAGGCTTTCTTCGACTGGAACACCTTGCGAAAGAAGGATAGGTAACATGAGCTATATTGCAATATTAATAACATTTATATTTATCAACAACTTCATTCTCGTGCAGTTCTTGGGACTCTGTCCGTTCATCGGTGTCTCCAAGAACAGTGAGAATGCCATCGGTATGGGTGCTTCGGTTACCTTTGTTACCACGGTAGCTTCGGTTGTAACCTGGGCTATCTACTACTTTCTGTTGGTTCCTTTCAATCTGCAGTACCTGCAGACGCTGACCTTCATCCTGGTCATTGCAAGTCTGGTGCAGCTGCTTGAGATGGTGGTTCAGAAAATAAGCCCTGCCTTGTACAAGGCACTAGGTATTTATCTTCCGCTCATCACGACCAACTGTGCAGTTCTTGGTATTGCGATCATCAATATCTCCAGCAACTATAATGTGATGGAAGCCTTTACGGCAGGTCTTGCCGCGGGTCTCGGTTTTACGCTCGCCATTGTTTTGATGAGCAATATCCGTGAGCGCCTCGATCTGCAACCGGTACGCAGGGCGTATCGGGGAATGCCGATTGCTTTCATCAGTGCGGGTTTGATGGCCTTGGCATTCATGGCCTTCGACAAGTCCTTGATCACCAACCTGCATTTGGTATAAGGGGGGAGATGTGAATATTCTCTTTGCGATTTTAGTGGTGGCCGTCCTCGGCGGCTTGTTTGGATTCGGTCTTTCCTATGCTGAGAAAAAACTCGCCATCAAGAAAGATCCAAAAGTTCTCGCCCTTGAACCTATTATGCCCGGTGCAAACTGCGGTGTCTGCGGATATGCCGGATGTAATGCATATGCCGCCGCTGTCGCCTTGGGTGAAGCGGAAATCGGTCTGTGCAGCCCCGGCGGTCCTTCCCTGGTCGCTAAAATGGCTGAAATCATGGGAGCCAAGGTTGAAGCCAGCGGCGACAACCGTAGAAAAGTTGCACATGTAATGTGCAAGGGTAATACGGAGTTTACGGTAAAAGACTACACCTACGAAGGATTGCTTGACTGCAATGCAGCCTCCCTGTTGTTTGCCGGCGATAATAATTGCAAAAGCGGATGCATGCATTTGGGAAGTTGCATCAAGGTTTGTCCGGTTGGGGCTATCTCCAAGGACAAGGATGGGTATATCATTGTCGATGAAAAACTTTGCATCAGCTGTGAGAAGTGCGTCACCATCTGTCCGAATGGGGTCATGCAGATGATCTATGAGGATAGTGAGTATGTGATCGACTGCAATAGTCATGAGCCGGGTGGAAAGGTTCGCAAGCAATGTACGGTTGGGTGCATAGGATGTAAGATTTGTGAAACCAAATATCCTGAATCCGGATGCAAGGTTGATCGATTTCTTTCTACCTTTGATCAGACGCTCCCGCACAGCCAGATAGCAGAGGCTGCCCAGGCGTGTCCGACCAAGATAATTATCAAGCGGTAAGGGATGAAAGTACTGATAGGTGCCTACAGTCAACTTAGCCAAGGTGTACCAGTGCCCGCATTCGAGCGGGCACTTACTGCTGTATTCAAGCCTCTTTTGACACTTTTACACCATAGCGAGGGGGCGGTACTTCAATTATCACTGGGAGTACCTGTGCTTGAGTGGCTGGAATTGACCCAACAGCCGGTGAACCTTTTGCTTGCCGATCTTGCAAGAAGAGGCAAGGTGGAGCTGCTTACCGGTTCCTATCACCAAAGCATTCTCAGCCTGCTTTCCCCGAAGGATCGATCCAATCAAATCGAGCTTACCACTACATACTTGCGCAAACGGTATGGACAACGCTCAAAAACATTGTTCAGCTATGCCCAGGTTTTCAATCCACACTACATCAATACGATGAATTTGTGTTGCATTGATTCACTGGTAATCTCTTCATACGATTGCGACAAACCCAAACAACAGTTTACGGAGCCTTTCTCCATGCAGGAGATGGGAAAGTCCATTTCGGTAATTCCGACAAGCTCCACCATCAATTCACTCATTCGCAAGTTTGCCGAGAAAGAGATTGGTTTTGGCAACCTGCTTGATCAAGTACGTTCGATGTTCGAAGCAAAACCCCCATTTGTAATGGCGATGATAAATATCGACCAGCTTTTACAGGGCGGCATTACGGAGGAACAAACAAACCTTTTGTTCACCATGCTCTTGCAGTACGGTTCACAGAGCATCGAGGAAGCCCATTCTTTGGAAGAGCTCCCTCAAAAAGGGTATCTGCAGGCAGGGTGGTACGGCTTCGATTCCACCAAAGCCGATTTATGTTGCATCAACGACCTGTTTGTCAAAGACGAGAGTTTATCGTATCTGTATGGACGATACACCTCCATGGTCGAAATAGCCCGAACGTATAAGAAGGATAAGGATGTCCGTAAGCGTCTGGAGCACTTGATACAGAAGCTTTCAACGGGAACGGTGTATCTTTGTGATGCAAATGCAACCATGCTTCGAAGCTCGGTGAGAAAGCTGTTTTGGAGATACATCAGTGAAGCGGACAGCGTTCTTTCAGCATTGAAGGATTTTTCCTATCCTGTTGTCACCGACTTCGACCACGATGAATTGGATGAGTACCTGGTAATCGGCAAATACCTGAGTTGCGTCATCGATTCCAAGGGGGGAAGCCTTGCCGAGTTGACCTACCTCCCATCGCTTTACAATTATGGAGACACACTTTCCCCGCTTCAGGGATTTGGAAGCAGTCTGCATAATCAGCATCCTGCGCTGCAAGGCAGAAAACAACGCTTGTTCAGCGATGTGTTTCTTCCCTTTGAATCAGTGCTCGATGAATATGCAAAGACCGACGAACAATCCTGTCTTGATATGAGCACGACGGTGTACAACCTTTCTGTGCTCGATCGGAGAAATACAGAATTTCGCGCAATAGCGACCACTGATGCTTCTCCAATCATCGGAGGGGAGGTTGGACTCTCCAAACACTTCAAGATTCGGCAGAATACGGTTCTGCTTGATGTTACCCTGACCAATCTCAGCGAACATCCGGTCAGTTTCCGGTATGGTTGCGAGATACCTCTCTCGATAGCATCGTTCAAGAATCCCATTCCTTTTTTCCAACTCGAAAATAAGAAGAATGTTCTGCATGAGGATGATGAGATTATCCTCAAACAGGTTAAATCCATCCGGATGTATGATGAACCGAACAGCACCTCCCTGACATTGGTAGCCGATACCCGCTTTACCTTACTGAAAGAAGACTATACTATTGAAATCCCCACCGTCCTCGGCGTGGAACAGCTGTATCAACATACGTTGTTCATGACTTCCTGGCCCATCCAATTGGAGAGCGGAGCAGAGAAAAAAATTACCCTTGGACTCAGGGTGGAACGAAAATAACCATCTCTAAGGAGTGAGCCCATGTTTTTCCAGAATAAATCCCTGTTTGAAAGTGTTAAAGAAGAAGCCTATACCGTATGGAGGCGGCTTTGACCCGGATCATATGCTCTCTGAAATCCAGGTCTTGGAAGCAAAAACCCTTGAACCCGGCTTTTGGGATGACCGAAAGGGTGCCGAGCAGTTATTTGCAGAGCTGAACGGCCTTAAGGATTCATACTATCCGTGGAAAGAGTTGATGGATTCCATCTCCGAAATGTCGGAATTACTGGAAATCTATGCAGATGAACCGGAGAATCCTGAGGAAGAAGCTCAGATAGACGAGCAGATCAAGGAACTGAAGGAACAGTACAGCCAACTCAAGCTGAAAACGCTGCTTGACGGCAAGTTTGACAAGAATGATTGCTTTTTGACCATTCACGCCGGAGCAGGGGGGAACGAGGCCAGCGACTGGGCTAATATGTTGATGCGCATGTATCTTCGGTATTGCGAACGCAACGGCTTCAAGAGCCAGGTTCTCGACTTGTTGGAGGATGAGGGTGGTATCAAAAGTGCCACCATCAAGGTATCCGGACCTTATAGTTTCGGGTATCTCAAAGGCGAGGCTGGAGTACATCGCTTGGTCCGCATCAGTCCTTTTGACTCGCAAAAACGCAGACACACCTCTTTTACCAGTGTTTATGCCTCTCCTGTCATCGATGACACCATTGAGATCGACCTCAAGCCAGAGGACTACCGTTTGGACACCTATCGTGCCGGCGGTGCCGGGGGGCAGCACGTCAATAAGACCGACAGTGCGGTGCGTATCACCCACTATGCCACAGGGATTGTGGTTCAGTGTCAGAATGAGCGAAGCCAGGTAATGAACAAGGATGTTGCGTTCAAGATGCTCAAGAGCCGGCTTTACGAGTACTATCGTGAGGAGAAGGAGAAGGAGCACCAGAAGGACGCCATCGAGAAGAAGGAAATTACCTGGGGAAGCCAGATTCGTTCCTATGTGTTCCAGCCCTATACAATGGTCAAGGATCATAGGACCAGTGTAACGGTAGGCAATATCCAGGCGGTTATGGATGGAGAAATCGGGGATTTTATTGAAGGTTATCTCCAATGGGCCCAAAAGGAGGAGTAGCCTATGGCCAGGCGAACAGCCTTGCTGACACTCCTTATAGTAATCATGGTTCCTCTTTTCGGTGTTGGGGAGGCAGGGCCGATCTTTCGCATCGGTCTTGTCCTTCTCGATGAAAATCTGGAGGGTTTGGCCGAGGTGGTCTCCACTTCGGCCGGTACCTATGGTTCATCCATCTATTTGGATGCACGGCAGCAACAAGTTCTCCTGGAAAAAGAGAAGAAAAGCCTGGAACAGAAAAGACTTGATGCAATACATGCTGCGTACGGCAAACAGGACGCCGGTATTCTGAACACGGCTTTGCGTGTAGAGCAGCAAGAGCTTGGCGACGTGCCGAACATCCGCACGTGTGAATACACGATAGAGGCGTATGACGAGGCCCTTGCCGCTCTGGTCCGCTCCGATGAGCAGGCCCTTGTTTGGTTCATGCAACATAGCCTGTACGATGGGCTTTTCTTGATTCAATCCGAAAAGTTGGGTGATCTGCAGCGGATACGGATCGAATTTGTATCCACTGATCGGATATTGTTGCTTGACCGATTGGTACAGTATGGCTCCTACCAGAGCCTGGGCTCTGAGTTGGATGAGCAGATATTTCGTCTGTTTGCGGCTTCCGACCAAGGAGCCCTGCTCTTTGAGAAAGGCATTGGTGCTTTTTCTGTATTCGTTGATGGCGCGAAGGAAGCAGTTGCCGATTCACCTATTTTCCTTGATAGTGGTGCACATGAACTGCTGATCTCAGCTGAAGGGTATGAGACGTCGCTTCTGTCGGTTGTCCTGGAGCCGAAAAAAATCAAGGTCCTGTCCTTTTCCTTGGAAAAAATAAAGCATCCTGTACTGCAGATCAACTCCACCAGTGGCAAAGCCAATTGGTTTGTAGATGGCCGGCAAGCGGGCATCGGTCTCTCCATTTCACTTGCAGACCCGTCATACCCGTTGGTCCTGACAGGTACCAAGGATGGGTTTGCCAACCGGATCATACAGTTGGACACTCCGGTAAAAAAGTTGGAAGTGGCGTTCCAACCTGTGCTTCTCTCCGATGAGGTTCTTGTGTTGGAGAGTCAAAAGGACTTTTATAAACGTCTGAGAAATACTATCTTGTTGTTTGGAGCCTATGTAGGCTGTACTGCGTTGTCCAAGACATTCAATTCCACAGAGCCTCTTTGGCAGGTGGGCTTGGTTGCCACCAGTTCGCTTGCCTTGGTATCCGGTGTGGCCTTGGTGATGGAACTTGCTTCGTATGCAGCCCGATCAGGTTCAAGCTTTTGATGATAGATTAGGAGATTTATATGCTGAAAGGATTTGGAGCGAAACTGAAAGCGCTCTTCGGGATGAATACCTTTGATGAAGGTTACTTCGAGAACCTTGAGGATTTTCTGATAGAAGGAGATTTGGGGGCAAAGCTCGCAACCCAAATCTCTGACGAGGTTCGCAAACTTGCCAAGAGCGAGAAACCAAAAACCCAAAAGGATTTGCAGATATTGGTAAAACGTTTGCTTTCCGATAAGATCCGTATCTTCGATCCGGGTCTGGAAGAAGGGAGCCTGACTGTTTATTTGATTCTCGGAGTGAACGGGGTCGGCAAGACCACTTCGATAGCAAAACTAGCCCAGTATTACAAAAATCAAGGAAAGCAGGTCCTGCTTGCCGCAGCCGATACATTCCGCGCTGCAGCCATCGACCAATTGGAAGTTCACGCCCAGCGGCTTGGCTGCAGGATTGTGAAGCAGAAAAGCGGCAGTGATCCGGGTTCTGTGGTGTTTGATGCCATCACCTCGGCCCAAGCAAGGGGCGAAGATCTAATACTCGTCGATACTGCAGGAAGAATGCACAATAAGGAGAATCTTCTAAGAGAGCTCTCCAAGATCGACAAAATCGTAAAAGGAAGGGGCATCGAGGACGTTCATTACAAGAAGTTCTTGGTCATAGATTCTACCACCGGACAAAATGGGATCAGCCAGGCGGAGCTTTTCAATCAGGCGGTGAAGCTTGATGCCTTGATTCTCACCAAATATGATAGTCTTGCAAAGGGTGGAGCACTTGTGCAGATCGGTGAGAAACAGAATATTCCCATCGCATTTGTCGGGACCGGAGAGACATACAAGGACATCCATCCCTTTGACAAGGATGAGTTCCTTGATACGCTGGTCGGGTTGACCGACTAAGATGAAACGCCTGTTGCTCGCCTGCACGATTCTGTTCTGTCTTTCCGGCCTGCCTGCAATCTCCATGCGGCTATCCAACAGCATCGGGCAGGACAAGGGAGAGTGGACAGGTGAGGGCTCTTTTTATCTTGCACACCTTCCGAATCAGACTCAGCTGCACGGGCCTGAAGGATTGGTCTGGACAAAACAGCTGTTTGAATCCGAAGAGGATCAGATACTGGTAACGCGCTATGCTGACGGTACTGCGGACACGATTGAGGTATTTTCAAATTCGCTCTTGATGCGACTGCAGTCAGAACAGGACGTTACGTATTATCAGTATGCACCAGACGGCCGTCTCATGCAGGCGACCACCGTCATCGACGGCCGACTTTCTCAGGCCAGGCTCTACAGCTACAGCAGTGACTCACTTGCTTCAATCATCACCATCGCCGAAAACCTGAGCGAAATGCGTACCTTCGGCATGTTCAAGGACCAGGCTTACTTCGCCTTTTCAGACAAGGATGGGGGACAGTTGTTTACCACCCTAGCGAATGGAAGAACCATTGGAGAATATTGGATAGGTGATGAAAAGCAGGAACAGGTTTCAGTGACCACCTATGAGGATGGAGGTTTCTCCATCCTGAGAAAGAGTGGAGAGGTACAAACTCTTGAAGAGTATGATCGATCGGCACTGTTGGTTTCCTCCAAAACTCCTTCCTATCTCGTCGAATACCGGTATAATGAACATCGAACAGTTATTGAAGAGCGAATCACAGAAGCGGACGGCAGGATGACCATCAAGACATATGATGAGGGAAAGCTTGTCGTATCTACAGAATCATTTGGGGGACGCGTGGTGAAGACAATCCGGTACAACGAGGACGGAAGCAGCGTACAGACTCTCTACAGCGAGGGAAATCCATATGCTGATGTAACCTATGCCGTTGATGGAAAGCGTGTCCTCTCCATCTCCTATTATTGATATGCAGGTACTTCTTCTGCTTTGCACCCGTTATGCTTTCTCCAAGCAGAATAGGCACAGGGGAACCAGTATCCGTATTACCATCGGTCTGGGCCTTTGCCTGTTCGCCATCATAGCGGTTTTGTCTTTCATGCAAGCCCTTCAACGGGACCAGTTCGACGATATCCGGACATTTGAATCCTTCGACCTGCAGGTTGTTCTCTCCACAAGCGATGAAGCTGCCGCCAGGCATGCTGCAGATGAGATTGAAGCCCTCGCCTCCGTTGATAACGCATTCATCTACGCAGACATACCTGTCATAACGCAGGCGACAGCCGGCGATACGGTTGCCGGAAGAATCAGGGGATTGGAGGCTGAAGGCAGGTTTCTTTCGCAGCTGAACAGTTATCGGGGAGAACTCTTTGTGCCGGGTTTCCTTGCTTCCTCCTACTCAAACAGCAGAACCCATGCCCTCAAGGATGAGGTCAAGGTCACCCTGCTCAAGAAAGGTCGACAGGCGACTGTTATACCAAGCCAGAAAAACATGGTGATAGGCTCCCTCTATTATACAAGCAGCTATGATTTCGATCGGGCGACCTTCCTTTGTGATATAGAGACGCTTCTTTCCTTGAATCCGGACGTTCAGCTGAAGATTGGAATCTTTACACAGAACGATGTCCTTGAGGTAAAACGGCACATCCTTGATCTGGGGTATGAGGAAGTCGCCACCTACAAGGAGTTGAATGCATCGTTGTACGGTGCCATGGAGCTCGAGCAAAAGATGATGACCCTCATGCTTTTTCTGATGGTGTTGGTCATTCTGGTACATATCAGAAGCAGCAGCAGGCGATTGCTTTTGGCCAAGCAACGAGAGATAGCAATGCTCAGGTCGATGGGATTGACAAAAAAACAGGTGCAATCACTCTTTGTCCTGCAATCCCTTTTGGTTACGCTCATCGGTTGCGTGGTTGGCCTGGTGTTCTCCTATTCGGCCGTAGCCCTTTACCCCATGCTCTCCAATGTCGTATACCAATCCATGGGTGTGCACCTGATATTGGAGATCAGAACGTACGAAGTGGTGTTTTTGGTAGTCTCAATCCTGGTATTCAGCATGCTTGCTTCCTTTCAAGGAACGCATAGAATTCTGAAAGCCGATATTATGGAGATGTTTGCGCATGATGAAGTCATCTGAAGTATTATCCCTGAAGCAGGTTTCCAAAAGCTTTCCGGCAACCCTCAGGGGGGGGCAGCCCATCCACATTCTCCAGCAGGTGGATCTTTCACTGTCCGACTCCACCAGTGTCGCTATCACAGGGCGAAGCGGAAGCGGAAAATCGACGCTTCTGCAAATAAGCGCAGGGTTGCTTTCGTGTGACAGCGGGCAGGTGATTTTTGAGAATCGGGAACTCTCGACGCTCGATGACGTGAGGCTGAGCATGCTGCGCTGCAGGCGGATGGGCTTCATCTTCCAAAGCAGCCTCCTGCTTGATGATTTCAATGCCCTTGAGAATGTGCAGATTCCCGCCATGATCGCCGGTTGTTCGGAGAAAGAGGCACAAAAACGTGCATTGAACCTACTGCAAACCGTCGGGCTTGCTGACAGGTTGTACCATACCAGCGACCAGCTTTCAGGAGGTGAGCGCCAGCGGGTAGCCATTGCACGGGCTTTGGTGAATGAACCTGCGGTAATCTTTGCAGATGAACCAACGGGTTCGCTGGATGAACGGAACGCCCAGCTGGTGGAGGACCTCCTGCTCAATTTGGTGGCAGAGCGCAAGGTGGCTCTGATGCTCATCACCCACAACAACGTTTTCGCAGCTCGTTGTGACTTCGTGTACCATCTGCATAACAGAAATCTGGAGGTGGATGCTTGAAAGGTTCCCTCTTTCACCTCATGGTCCTGCGAAAGCTTGGATATCGAGGAAGTCGAGCAGCAAAAAAACGAATACTGTTCAACATTCTGCTGATCAGCTTGGTCGTAGCTTCCTTGGTCTTTGCCCAGATATTTGTCGTGTCCATGAGTCGCGGCATAGCCGACAAGTATGCCCTGCTAGGGAACGGGCACTTGCAGATTCATGAGCATACCGGTCTGGAACTTGGTCCGATTGAAGGCCTTTTGGATACACAACTGGTAGCACAAAGCCATGCGCTCATCTACAGCCCCGAGGCTAACAAGATGGTACGGCTCAAGGGCGTAGGTTCTGAGTATTTCAATGAAATGAGGCTGGAACAGCTCAGTATGGGAACCCCGGAGGCTGGACAAGCAACCAATCTTCCCCAAATCCTGATAAGTACCACCTTGGCCGAAGAATTGGGTGTCACGGTCAATGACCGGGTCGCCCTCATGCTGGTAAGTCAGAACAGCATACGGCCCCAATTGTGCGTGATACACAATCTGTACGACTCCGGATATCAGGAGCTCGATGCCAATCTTGTATTCTGCGACTACGAGCTCGTGCATCGGCTCTTCGGGGGTAAGGAAGAGACGTACTATGAGCTGCTGGTGGAACAATCACGGATGCAGAGCATCAAGGGCGACCTTCAGATGCAGGGATATTCGGTGACTTCCTGGGATGAGGAGAATTACAGTGTGGCAACCAACCTCAATACAAGCCGGCAGGCTGTGTTGGGTGTCATGGTTGTTGTTGCCATTCTTTGCGGTTATTTCATCAGTGAACTGTCCCGGGAACTGGTGGAGGACGATAAGCACAAGATCGCGATGCTTACGCTCCTCGGGGCAAGAAGAGTATTCATCCGCAAGGTCTATTTCTCAACGGTCATGCTGGTCACCTTGGTATCCATCCTTGCAGGAACCATGGCGGGGATGTTGCTTGCAAGCAACCTCGGTCCGTTGCTTTCGTACATCGCTGACAAGTCGATTCCCTCCCTTTCCTACTATCTATTGGATTTTTCCATCTCCATCCCGGCCTCCGACATCCTGTCAATAATTTTGGTATTGCTTTTTGTCAGCATGATTTCAGTGCAGTGGAGCCTCAGAAGGGTAAAGGTAATTGAACCTCTTTCCTGTACACACTTTGACTAACTACGGTTTTCAGCTATACTGACTGCATGAATTTTGAAGTATTTGTTCTGGGGACCAGCGGCATGATGCCTCTTCCCAATAGGTATCTTACCAGCGCGATGGTTCGCCGGGACGGGGAGCTTTTTCTGTTTGACTGCGGAGAGGGAACCCAGGTTTCGCTGAAGATGTTGAATCTCAAATGGAAAAAAATCCACTCCATATTTATCAGTCATATGCATGCAGACCATGTCACCGGCCTTCCAGGAATCCTGATGCTCTCAAGCCAGGTCGACCGTAATGAGCCTCTTACCATTTACGGTCCTGCGAAACTCAAGGAGTATATCGACGCCAATCGGCGCATTCTCGATATGTACATCAATTATGAGATCATCGTGAAGGTTGCAGAGCAGGGAGTCATCCTCGAGACAGAGGATTTCACTGTCTCCGCCTTCCCGTTGCACCATACAAAACCTTGTGTAGGGTATGTCATGCAGGAGAAGGACCGCCCCGGTGAATTCCACCCTGATACGGCGCGGCAACTGGGTGTTCCCATGGGTCCGATGTGGGGCAGGCTGCAAAAGGGCCTTGCGGTAACGCTGGGCGATGGTACGGTCGTAGAAAGTCACCAAGTAATGGGCCAGAAGCGGGAAGGGCGTAAATTCAGCTACGTAACCGATTCAATCTATCTTCCTTCCATCGCAGATCATGTGAGAAAAAGCGACCTGTTGCTTTGCGAGGGCATGTTCACCGCCGATATGGCTGAGACGGCTTTTGAGAAAAAGCATATGACGGCCGAACATGCTGCGAGGATTGCCAAAGAGGCGGAGGTGGCGCAGCTCGGCCTTTTACACTACAGTCCCCGCTACAGCGACCGTGAACTCAAGTACTTGCTCAAGGATGCAAAAAAAGTCTTCGGGCCGTCAATTCTGACCAAAGACCGTATGTGTTTTGATATTCCGCTGAAAAGTTAATTCTCGCTCACGTTGCAGGCGGCCTCAGCTTCATGCAGCAGCTGATTGCTGTCGATCATTCTCCCGTTGCGTGATGCAAATCCAATCTGCAAGGATGAGCCTGAGAACTCCTTCTTGCAACTTTCGATCATGGTGAGGGTGAATGAGCGGGCTTCGTCTGCATTGTAGAAGGGAAGGACCATGGCAATCCTGCCGCCTTCGAGGGTGAAACTGTAAGCAAGTTCCCCGCTTTGCATCATGAGCTTGTTTGCTATCAGGGAAGCCGGTCCCTCGGTGACCTCTATCAACACCAACGTAAGGTCGTAATCCATGTCCTTGGAGTTGTCAAGCTCAACAGAAAGAATTGAAGCGAAGTCTGTCTTGTAGACGATCTGTTCTGCAACGGGTTCTTCTGCTACAGCGGGTTCTACGACTTTTTGAACTTCGATATCCCGTTCAATGCGGGGCATCGCAACGACAGGTTTGATGACCGGTTCTATTTCCAGCTTCTCTTCCTGAATTTCAACCGGTTGTACTTTCTGAGACACTGATTCAACTTTTTGCTGGCCGAATGCAAGTTGATCGCTGTGTAAATGGGCGGGATCGTCATGAGGAAGCGTGTAGAACGGCTTGTCATAGGCATTGGGTGGAAGCTTATCCACCTGATCTGCATAATCCTCATCCCTGCGGCGTGCCACAAGGACACCGATTTCAATCATTACCAGACCGATGAGCAGGGGAAAAAGCTTGACCAAGAGTCCGTACAACATCTCTTGATTGATGTCATACAACGGAAGGAGGAATCGAGATGCCAGATACAGGACTGCAAGCAACAGAAAAACGGTAAGGAACAAACTCAAAATGATTTGCCGTCCATAGTGTTTGTTTTCAGACATCGCAACCTCCAAGCAAACTTTACACCGATACTATAGCTATAGTATCATACTTATTATATAGATTGAAGGATTGCATGACAAGAAAATTCCCGCTGATATTCGCTTTGAGCCTAGCTATATCCTTCCCGTTGCTTCTTTCCGTCTTCGGGGAGGGAGGTTTTCTCCATAACCAGGCCCTGCGCAAGGAAATCGAACGCCTGCGCTATTCACAGCAAGTCCTTTCGTTGCAGGTAGACTCCTTGACCATGCAGCGGGAGCGGATGGGGGAGCGCGATGCAATCCAGGACGCCGCCTTCAAATACGGTTACCAACGTGAGGGCGAGCAAGTCTTTTATTTCGACCTTGGTGATGAGGCTTTGGCCATGGCAGCTCCTGTTACCGCAGGAGAGCCTTACAGCCGCCCATCCTTTGAAGGTTTGCCAACCATCTTCGTTTTCCTTATGGCACTAGCATTATCAACCCTACTTACGATATGCTATGCATTGCTTGAACGTAAACGGAGATAGAATTGTGGGTTGGATGGTTGAGGAAGCGCAGCTGCTCTACAAGACGGTGGATTCCACCATTGATCGGGTGGTGCGGTATTTGCAGGAGGATAATCTCTTGGTTCTCCCCTGTGACACGATATATGGCTTGAGCGGCCGATATGCAACAACTTTTGACAAATTGTGTGCTCTCAAGAAGACTACCGGACAACACCAATTCATCGTGCTTGCCACCTTGGAGCAGGCGCATCAGCTTTGCAAGGTACCGCCGATTCTGGAAAAACACTGGCCTTGTGCACTGACAGTCATTCTGGAAAACCACGAGGGCGGGCAAAGTACCGCCATCAGGGTTCCAAACGACCCATTCATTCAGACGATCCTCACCAAACTCGGCAGGCCCATCTACTCCACCAGTGTCAATGATACTGGCTTCACCATCACCAATATAACCGATATCATCTTTACGTATAAGCAGAAAGTAAAGGCCATAGTCATCGATCCGGATAGAGGAAGGGATACTCCCTCCACCCTGATCGATTGCACGAAAGCGCCCTATGAGCTTGTACGCTGCGGCGCTTACGATGCGTCACAGCTGCTTGTTTAGTTCTGGATGCGTCGAGCCTCCATATAATATCGCTTCTCATGCGCCTCTCCCATGGAGAAGGTTTTCCGCGGAAGCGCATTATCCTTGATGATGGTATCAAAGAAGGTGGCCTTGGAAACATCGGGAAGAATGAGAGCGATGTTTCCTTTTTTCCGCCCGAGATTAGCAGACACATCGACGCCGTGGATATAATCCACAGTTGCAAGCTTGTGTGCAAGCAGCGAATCGATGACAAGCTGCAGTGTGCCTGCGGCAATGGACGCTTTTGGCTGTTGCAGAACGAACACCGAACATCCATCGGCATCACAGTACCCGAATTTTTGCAGACCATCGTTCACATTGATCTGTGCCACCACTTCTTCTTTGGAAGGGACTTTCTTTTCAACATACGAGGTGCATACCTTGGCAATCTCTTGAAGGAACGTCTCCTTGGAGAGATTGAAGAGAACGCGGTGAATTGGTTCAAATTCGAGGCCTGGATCAAAAATGTTTTCCAGTTCCACCAGTGCATACCGGGCAGGATGGTTTTTCAATTCTTCTTCGCTCAAGGGTTGCTTGATGTCCATCCAGCAGCTTTTCGCCGTTGCCAGGCTATGGTTTCCATCGCCCATGGCAAAGAGCAGGGGATTGGAGGGGTCCAAGGCGTCATGCATGGCTTTTACTGCCAGTGCAATGGCTTCAAGGTCCTCCTGCCGGTCGACGACCCATGCGCTGAGATGCCCTCCGCCGGCCATCAATTCAGTATCATATGCTTTTTTCAGCTGCTCGGTTTTCTTTGTCAACGGCTCGATGATCGAACGTTTCTCGTCGTTTATCAACACCATGATATGTGGCAGCTCCAGCGGAGCGTTGCGCCTGATCTCCTTTCTCGGAGGGATGCGGCTCAGAATCGTCCCTTCGGTTGCCCTGATCAAGGTTCTTGAGTCCTTGGCATAGTCGTAGTGTTCCAGATCCAGGGCGACCAGCAACCCCCATCTTCCATTCGGACAATTGTCCGTTGTACGATGGACAAGGAAAAAACAGTTTGGATAGGTGGTGAAAATACCGTTTTTAATATAATCCTGCATCGCAGAATTGATTGATCTGATGCGTTTCTCGGGATCTGCTTCCTCCAGGTAGACTTCCGGGTAGATCAGGTGCAGGGTGGATGGATCGTTTTTTACATATTCGGCTGCTTGTTCCCAATACTCGGGTTCTGAAGTATACTGATCACAAGCAACGACAGCCCATTTGGTCAGGTCGGTTCCTGGTTTAGGAATCATGATATCGGCACATTTGAGTGCATACTGGGCCAAGTGTTGAGCAACGTTGGACATGCTGTAACCTCTTTGATTTATGGATGTGGTAATATACTATTCCAATATTGCCAGATACGCAACATAAAGTGAGAAAATATGAGTAAAGCAATTATATATACAGGTGGCGGTGCTCCAGCATCCATTCCTTTTGGATTGGTGCAGAAGGGTGATTACGTCATCGCCGCCGACAGCGGGTATGATACAGCACGCAAGCTCGGCACGCATGTCGACCTGTGTGTCGGCGATTTTGACTCCACATCCCTTTCAAATGAAATCCAAAACCGGGTCCATGAAAGAAGTCTTCGTGACAAAGACGAAAGCGATACCGAGTTGGCAATCAAGAAAGCGATCAGCATGGGGTATGACTCGTATTGTCTTGTGGGTGGAGGAGGCTTTCGAATGGATCACCTGTTTGCAACATTCAGCCTGTTCGACCGGTTTGGCCCCCCCGATCTTTGGTATACTGGATACGAGGAAGTACATCTGGTGCGCGGGTACCAGCGTTTCGAAGGTCTGAAGGCAGGGCGGCATGTCAGTCTTTTCCCAACCAGTTTCACCAAGGAAGCGTTTATAACCGCAAAGCAGTTGCAATGGCCTTTGGAAAACCATCGATTGTCGATGGATACCCTTTCGCTCTCAAACCGCACCACTGATTCCTTCCTGGATGTATTTGCAAAACAGGGGGGGGTACTGTTTGTCAGCTTCCCGGTTGCAGACAAGCTGCCCTAGATGCTATTCTCTGTGTATGTTGCAGACCAGACGATTGCTGGCATTTTCCAGCCGGGTACACACCTATACACTCCTTTTGTATCTGTTTTTCTTTCTTGTGTACCTGCTAGGCAGTTTTTTTTCAGTAACCGTTGAGTTCGTCACTCTCTTGCAGTTCTTTTTGTATTTGATCAGCTGGACCAGCTTGCTGTTCGGTGTCTGGATATTGGTTTTCTCCTGTATCGTATGGGCAGGCGACCGCGTATTTCCCGTCTCATCAGTGCTCCTTACCATCGCAAGAATGTTCTGCATACTTGCCTTGGGCTTTGTGGTGGCCTTGTTGGAGACGTTGTTCCAGAAGGGGCTGGTGATCAGTTGAATGAGGAGTACTATGCATAAACCAACCATATGTGCCATTCGTGGTGCGATTTGTGTAGCAAAGGATGAACCGCTATACATAGAAGCTGCCGCCTGCAGGCTCTACAAGGCTATTCTTGAGCAAAACAATCTGGATGAAGAGAATGTCGCGAGTCTTCTGATCACCCAAACCAGTGATTTGAAGAGCAGAAATCCAGCAACCGGCCTGAGAAAAGGCGGGTATTGCAGCACCACGCCGTTGTTCTGCATGCAGGAGCTTGAGATTGAAGGGATGCTGGAGCGCGTCATCCGCATGCTTCTCATCCTCAACTTCCATACAGACAAAACCAAGGCGGTGTTCATGGATGGGGCGGAAAGACTTCGTCCTGATTTGCAAAAACAATAATTATAGTGTGCTTGGTATTGTATTCAGGTTTTATTTTGTGCATTTAAATGAAAATTTACAGATTGCGATGTAAAAGAAAACCTTTTCTATTTGTTTATCCACTATAAAATATATTTCTTTATCTGGTTTTTAACGAATAATTATTGCATAAATACTCAAGAAATTGCATACTAAATGGTAATTTACACAATACACTTTAGGAGGCTTCCATGAATCGTCGAATTACCATCGCTCTTATGCTCTTTTGCACCTTTGGATTGTTTGCGGCAGGAGTTGCCGAGCAAACTTCCCCGGTATATCCACAAAAACCCATCACCATGATTGTTCCATACGGAGCGGGTGGGACGACCGACATCAGTGGAAGGCAGTTGGCCATCCAACTGGAAAAGCATCTGGGCAAGAGCATCACGGTGATCAATCAGGGTGGGGCGAGCGGTTCCATCGGGGCACGGACGGTGCTCGATGCAAAAAGCGATGGATATACCGTTCTCTTTACGGCTGAATCATTGGGAACCCAACGTGTCATGGGGCTCAGTGAGATGAGTTATGATGATTTCACCCCCATCATGGTTGCAGTCAACGATCCTAAAGTAATTGTTGTCCATAAGGATTCACCCTATCAAACGCTGCAGGATTTGGTAAACGATATCAAGAGCCGTCCCGGCAAGGTGAAAATGTCCTATACAGGACCTGGTGGTTCTGGGCACGTCCAGGCGCTCATCTACAACAAAATGGGTTTGGACATGGCCTTGACTGCATACCCCGGTGGTGCCGACTGCATTGTAGCCGTTCTTGGCAGACAGGTTGAGTTTACCAATTCCAACTACTCAACGGTGACCGGATATTTGGAAAGCGGGGATCTCAAACTGTTGGGAATCTCTGCACTCCAGAGATTGGAGGCACATCCCGAAGTCCCGACGCTCGATGAGATTCTTCCCGGTTCACAGAAGTATCTGGGCAATCCCTTTACTCCGCTCTCCTTGCTTGTGAAAGCCGATGTTCCTGCCACTGTTGTCCAGATTCTTCGGGAAGCTGCCTCCAAGGCGGTCCAAGAGCAGGCATGGAAGGACTTTGTTGCGAAAAACTCATTGGACAAGCTGTATGAGAAGTACCCGGACGAGGCTTCCATGCGCTCCTTCTTCACCGAGTGGGAATCCCTTGTTTCTTGGTTGTTGTATGACAACGGAGCTGCAAAAATCAGTCCTGAGAAGTTCGGCATCAAGAAGTTGCATTACTAGGAGCTCCAATGACCACGCACCACAAGCACAGTATGACATGCTATGAGGGCATTGCATTTCTCCTGCTCTCCGTCAGTCTTATCGTGTACTCACTAGTCAATCATGCAGAGGCTCAAGTTGAGTGGAAACAGTCACCGTATCTGTTTCCACTGTTGATAGCCGTGTTTTTGCTTCCACTCTCCCTGTCTGTGATAAAACAGGGAGCGAAGCAGTGCCCGCAGGAATCGGGGAAGTTTCAAGGAAAACCAACGCTGGTAATGGTTGCAGCAACCGCTCTTTACATTGCAAGTATGGGCCTGCTTGGATTTTTGGTCAGCACCGCTCTTTTCTTGCTGTTCATCATTCGGTATCTGGGAGAGAAACGATGGGTTGTGACCATCAGCATTGCCATCCTTTTTCCTGTGGTGCTGTATCTGCTATTCGCCATGCTTTTGCATGTGATGCTGCCATAGGAGTTCAATGCAATGGTTGATGTGTTGGGAATTCTTTCGTTCGCCTTTGATTTCAGGTTTGTTCTTCTGGTTTTCGTTGGATCGGTCGCCGGCTTGTTCGTCGGTGCAATCCCCGGTTTATCGGTCTCCATGGCAACGGCCCTGTTGGTCTCCATCACCTATTCGTGGCAGACCACCGATGCGCTTGCCACCATCATGGGTGTGTATGTGGTCGGGGTTTTCTCCGGAGCGCTGTCGGCAATCCTGATCAATATCCCAGGAGCCCCTTCATCGGTGGTTACCACCCTCGACGGCTTCCCCTTGGCAAAACGCGGGCAGTCATACCAGGCGCTGTCGTACGCCATCATGTACTCATTCATTGGGACATTGTTCGGCTTCATAGCTCTATTGCTGGTGGCAAAGCCTATTTCATCCCTTGCCTTGCGGTTCACTCCCATGGATTACTTTTTGCTGGCCTTGTTCGGCCTCACAACAGTCGGTTCGCTGACAAGCAAGCAGTTCTCCAAAGGCTTGATCAGCGCAGCCTTGGGGTTGTTGTTCAGCATGATCGGCATCGACTCGGTCATGGGTACCGCCCGCATGACCTTCGGAATTCGCAATCTGCAGGCCGGTATCAATATTGTTCCGGCACTGGTGGGTTTGTTTGGGTTTTCCGAAGTGCTGATGAGCCTCTCAGTTTCTCTTGAGGACGGGGAAGTAGCCAAAATGTCCAAGACCCCGATACGGCTCAAAGAGTTGCTTCGTCACGCTCCTCTTTCACTCTGGTATGCCACCATCGGCGTTTTTGTCGGGGCACTGCCCGGGGCCGGAGGCCCGGTGGCCGCCTTCTTGGCCTACAGTCAGGCAAAACGAGTGGTCAAGCATCCATCCGTTCCCTTCGGCGAGGGGGCGGTTGAGGGTATCGTCGCAAGTGAAACTGCCAATAATGCCTGTATCGGCGGGGCGATGATACCAATGCTTACGTTGGCTATTCCCGGTGATGCCGTAACGGCGATTATTCTCTCGGTGTTCTATGTGCACGGGTTGCGACCGGGACCCATGTTCATCCAGACCAACAGTGATATGTTCCAGGCGATTCTTGCCGGTGGTTTTGTGGGAAGCTTCTTCCTGTTGTTGCTGGGCTATCTGGCGGCGCCGAGAATCAGCAAGGTGCTTACCATTCCCAAGAGGGTCCTGCTGCCGTTGGTGACCGTTTTGTGCGTCATCGGCTCGTTTGCCGCTAACAACCGGAGCTTCGATGTCCTTTTGATGTTCCTATTCGGAATCCTGGGCTTCTTCATGCGACGTCGTTCCTACTCGGTGGCTCCGATGACACTTGCCATCGTGCTGGGAGGCATGATGGATTCCAATTTCAGAAGGGCAGTGAGTCTGGCATCCAGTGAAGACAACAAGCTTCTTGCTCTTTTCGGCCGGCCGATTACCATGATTCTGCTGCTCCTCTTGTTGATAACCCTTGCTACCAACAGCAATCTTTTCAATCGTCGAAGGAAATCCAAATGAATGTACATGTCAAACCCGGCTTCTTGAAGGGGAGCCTCCAAGTCCCAGGTTCGAAGAGTCATACCATCCGTTCGGTGCTGCTTGCCACCCTTGCCGGTGGCAGGACGTGCATAGAGAATCCTCTTGCAAGCGGCGACGGACTGAGTGCCCTGGCAGCAAGCCGTGCCTTTGGGGCGATTGTCAAGGAAGAAGAGAATCGTTGGGTTGTTCAGGGAAGGGGAGGCATCCTGCAGGTTCCCTCCAATGTGTTGGACACCGGGAACTCGGGGACCACTACCTGTCTGTTTACATCGGTGGCCTCCTTGGTGGACGGCTATACGGTAATCACCGGTGATGAACAGATTCGAAGACGGCCCATCATGCCTTTGGTCGACGCATTGAATGCTTTGGGCGCCACGGCATTTCTTACCAGGGGAGGCCAAGGCTGCCCCCCTGTGGTGGTGAAGGGAGTCCTGCAAGGAGGGACGGTGACCATCGAGGGTAAAAACAGCCAATATGTCTCAAGTCTGCTGTTGTCCGCCCCTCTGGCGAAGCGTACAACGGTGATACAGGTCGTCAACGCCTTGGAAAAACCGTATGTTCAACTTACGCTCGATTGGATGAAACGTCTTGGTATAGAGGTGGCAAATCCAGCGGACTATACGCAATTTGTTGTTGAAGGGGGACAGCAGTATCAATCGGGTGATTTTACAATACCCTCCGACTGGTCTGCAGTCGCCTTTCCGTTGGTTGCTGCTGCGATTACCCGGTCGGATTTGGTGCTTACCGGTCTGGACTTCTCCGATTCCCAAGGGGATAAGCGTGTAGTTGATATTCTCGCCCGATTCGGGGCGAATGTGTACAGGCAGAATGAGAGCGAACTGCACATTGTCGGAGGAGAAAGACTGAAGGGCGGCTTGACCATCGATCTTTCAGACATTCCCGACGCCCTTCCGGCTTTATCCGTTCTTGCGACCCAGGCTGAAGGGCGGACGGTATTTGTCAATTTGGAGCATGTCAGGCAGAAAGAGACTGACCGGGTGGCCGAAATGACTGCAAAATTGAATTCGCTCGGTTGTTCACTGCACATTGAGCAGGACTCTTTGGTGGTGGATGGCCCGACTGCTATTCAGGGTGGAATAGTCTCATCTTCAGGCGATCATCGTATTGCGATGGCATTGGTGGCCGCCGGTCTTGCCGCGGAAGGCGAGGTTGTCATTACTGATGCACAGTGTGCCGATGTCTCTTTTCCGGGATTCTTCTCGAAGTTTGCAGCCTGTGGTGCCGGTCTTTTGATTGAGGAGGCGCAGGATTGAACACGAAGAAAGTAACGATCACCGATGTCGCCAAGGAGGCGGGGCTCTCCATAGCAACCGTCTCCCGGGTTATCAATCATGCACGAAATGTCGATCCTGAATCTGAAAAATTAATTCGTCACGCAATGAAAAAGCTAGGATATGTTCCCGCTGTAAAAAAGCAGAAACTCTCGTTGATGGCCTTGATAGTTCCAAGTCTGGAGAACCACTTTTTTTCGGCGGTTGTCGAAGGCGTGATGAGGGAGGCCAACAAGATGCTTTGTCATGTTGTAGTGTACTCCTCGAATGGAAGCGCCGAGCAGGAGGCCCAGTGTCTCATGCGTGCCGCCTCCCTTGGTATCTCGGCCCTCCTGTTCTGTCCTCTTTCCGATTCTTCGGCTGCTATGCTTCCAGATTTGTTCGACCCGGATTTTCCCCTGGTAATCGTGTATCGGAGAGATTACCTGAAGGGAGCAAGTCATATCTATTACAATAATGTGGAAGGCGGGTACATTGCAGCCAAGTACCTGCTCAGGGGCAATCATCGGCATATTGCCTTCTTTGCCAGTTTCTGGCAGCAACCCAAAGAGAGTATAGCCGACTTGATCGCGTATCTCGACCATCCGAACCGCGGCAGCTACTCATCACTGGACCGCCTCGAAGGATACAGGCGGGCTCTGGCGGAATTTTCGCTTCCTCTCGATCAATCGTTGATTTGCATGACCGGCTATGACTTTCCAAGCGGCTATGCAACAGCGAGGGATTTCCTCTCAAGACTGAGGGATTTCGATGCGATCATTTGCTGCAACGATGCGGTTGCAGCAGGCGTCCTGCAGGCTCTGGATGAACAGCACATCGCCGTTCCCCAGCAGGTTTCCATTCTTGGATACGACGATTCATTTCTTTCAGAAATTGCACGTCCGTCGTTGAGCAGCATTCACCAGGACCCTCAGAAACTGGGAAAGAGGGCGTTTGAGCAACTACAACTCATCCTGGGTGGAAAAAAGTGCGATGATATCATCCTGCAACCGAGTTTGAAAATCCGCAGTTCCTCACGGATGCGTGAACTTGACTGAAAACAATAAAAAAGCATACCAGAATTTCTGATATGCTTGCGAGCCGACTGTCAGGATTGAACTGACGACCCCGAGATTACAAGTCACGTGCTCTACCGCTGAGCTAAGTCGGCTTGGACTGTTGCAATATACCGACAGAAAAACTCTCTGTCAAGCCATGCGAAAAACTCAGTGATGTCAGTTTTTTTCTATCAGCGGTTGACAAAAGATACAATACTTTGTAATGTACGGTTGTCTTTTGGCATGGAGAGGTTCCCGAGCGGCCAAAGGGGGCAGACTGTAAATCTGTTGGTTACACCTTCGAAGGTTCGAATCCTTCTCTCTCCACTTGGAGGCCTTCTTCTTTGAGGAAGGCCTCTTTTCCGTTCTCTATGATGAAAGAGGTGCTGATGCGTTGTTTTTATGAGAAAGGCTTGGCGTTTACCTGTGTTTCCGGTTGCAATTATTGTTGCAGTTGTGAGCCCGGTTATGTGTTCCTTTCCCAAGAGGATCTACAGAGGCTCTGCGCATTCACTTCGATGGACGAAGAACGTTTCATCCGCACCTATTGCCGTTTGGTGAACATGGGCTCATTCAGTATGGTCAGTTTGCTGGAAAAAGAGAATTACGACTGTATTTTCCTTACGAAACAGGGTTGTTCGGTCTACGAAGCGAGACCCAGACAATGTCGCACCTATCCTTTCTGGAGGAGCGTAATGGAAAACGAAGAGAGTTGGGAAGCAGAGAAGGCATCTTGCCCGGGAATCGGTAAAGGAAAGGTCTACTCAAAAACGGAAATCGATGAGATTCTCCGTCAGCAGACCGGACAAGAACCGATTATCCGTTTGTAGGGCATCCTATGGCAAAAGTGTCCGATTCAGTCCTTGAGCAGATCAAGGCACGCATTCCCATCAGTGAAGTCGTCTCAGACTATGTAACCCTCTCATCCAGAGGAGGCAGGCTTTGGGGCCTGTGTCCCTTTCATCAGGAAAAGACGCCTTCATTCTCCGTAGTCGACGACCAAGGCTTCTACTACTGCTTCAGTTGCAAGAAGGGCGGGTCCATGTTCGACTTCGTCATGGAGATGGAGAAGGTCCCGTTCATTGAATCGGTAAAAATCCTTGCAAAGAAGGCCGGCGTCGAACTTGCAGAGGAGAGTCCGGAGGATAAGAAGTCCAGGGATCTGAATGAAACGCTGTACGACCTATACGACAAGATAGCAGGCTCCTTCCATTTTTTGCTTACATCATCACCACAAGGCGAGCATGCCAGGGCGTACCTGCGCGAGCGAAATGTGTCAGAGGCCATGTGGGAAACCTTCAATCTCGGCTATGCTCCACAGGACAGCTCCTGGTTGTATACCTTTCTTACAAAACGGCATTACAGTGACGAACTCTTGGCAAGAAGCGGTCTGTTCAGCCAGAACAATCCAACGTATCCGTTGTTTCGCGACCGGCTGATGTTTCCGATCCGCAGCTGGCAGGGTAAGACGGTGGCCTTCGGAGGCCGGGACCTTACCTTCACTTCAAAAGCAAAATACATCAATACCCCTGAAACAGCAATTTATAGTAAGAAACACCATCTGTTTGGTCTTTATGAGTCGCTCGATACGATAAAAAAAGGGCAAAAAGCCATCCTGTGCGAAGGAAATTTCGATGTGGTGGCTTTGCACCAGAGCGGCTTCACCAATGCCATGGCTCCTTTGGGGACCAGCTTCACCGAAGAGCAGGCCAAGCTGCTGCGCCGTTACTGCACCTCCGTTGAAATTCTCTTTGACAGTGATCGGGCGGGACAGAGTGCAACGGCAAAATCGCTGGTGATCGCCCAGAATATCGGCATGGAGAATTCGGTTCTCACCCTGGGCTCTGCGAAGGATGCATCAGAGTTGGTGCAGCATGAGGGTGAGGAGGCTCTGAAAAGAGCATTACAACAGCCGCAGCAAGGGTTTCGTTATCTTGTAAACAATGCCGTAAACCAGTATGATATACTGACGCCCAAAGGCAAAACCGCGGTATTTAACGCTGTGAGACCATATTTGGACGCTACTGTGTCGTCTATTGAGAAGCAAGATCTGATCAAGGGACTGGCAGCAGTTTTGAATGTTGACGAATCGTCGATACTTGACGATTATTCACGGAATGCTCCTGCCGCAGTGAAAACGGTGGTGGCAACAGGAGAGACGCGGGTCAAACCACTCAATCCTGCAACAATCTCCGTGGATTTGTATGCGATGTTGACATTGGTCAATAATAGGGAGTTATACCTGCAGACACGGTATAAGATTGCTGTTGAGGACTTGGAAGATACAGAAGCAGAAGCACTGTATGACGTATTGGAGGAAGCTGCGAGAGAAGAAGTCGGCAAGCATGATGAATACATCCTGCAAATGATAGATGATGAGCAGCTTCGCAGCGATGTCGCTTCATCCTTTACCATGGAGGAGTTCAAGCTTGCTCCCCAACGAGTGCTCAATGAAGCGGTGAATCGGATTCAATTGAGGACGTACGAGAAAAAGCGGTTGAGTAATAAACGGCTCTTGGATATCAGTCTCTTGGATGGTACCGGGGATGAAGGAATTGAGGAATTGCTTCGGGAAAAGACGGAGATTGATGCAAAGATTGCTCAACTCAAGAGAATTCTCGAGCAGGATATTTAAACAGGGTAGGTAGATAATACAGATGCTTGATGAAAACATTTCGCAGGCCATAGTCAAGGACATGGTGGCGCGTTCAGCAGAGACCGGACATGTGACGAAAGAGGATATCAGAAAGGCTCTTGGTACACAGAATGCCACGGATGAGGCTGTCGATGAAATCATGCAGACCCTCAGTGAATTGGAGATAATCGTTACCGAAAGTGATGAGGCTCCAGCTGCAGGTCTCTACGCCGAAGGACCGTCCGAGGATGAAATCGATACCGACCTGGATGATGAGCCGGACGATGTCGACCTGCTTGAGGACGACCTTGAGGACGATCTTTCCGTTGACGCTCTGATTGATGACTTTTCCGGCCATCACGATGATAAGCCTGAAGCAAAAAAAAGCGGCGGCGAGGAAAGTGATGACGAAGATGAGGAAGATGATGCTGTCCTTGATGATGATGAGGAGCAGTCTCCCTCGATGAAACATGCCTGGAGCGGCATGGGAACCGATGATGATACGGTAGGTGGCAGCGACCACTTTGTAGATATATCCAGTCTTGACGACCACGACGGCGACATCGAACACATCCGTCACAACACCATATTGGGAACCGATAAGAGTGATTCAAGTGGTGATGACCCTATTCGCCTCTATCTGCGTGAGATCGGCAAGGAGAATCTGCTTACTGCAGACCAAGAGGTTGAGCTCAGCAAGAAGATGGAAGACGGTGCCTTGATCATCAAGGAGGTCATTCAGGAAAGCGGGGTTTTAATCACCCGTTTCCATGAGATCGTCAAGACGCTCAATACCAAGATTGAAGGCCAGGAAGAAGAGTACAACGCCAAGGACTACAAGGAGCTTGTCACCAACCAGAAGCGGTTCACCCAATTCTACAAGGAACAGATAAAGGATGTGCAGGCGGGCCTGAAGAACTATATTGCAAAGAAAGAGCAGATGATCAGCAGCGGAGAGGATGTACTGCATGATGAGGCGTTGATCAAGACGCGCATCACGTTGCTGAAGAAACTTGCGAAAGTGGATTTGCAGCCCGAGGAAATCACCTCCTTCACTCACGATTTCGTCGATGCAGAGAATAGGATTCGTTCCTATAAGGAGAAGAAACAGCAGCTTGAGAACAAGTTGCATATTTCTTCGGCCAAGGAATTGAGGCAGCTCGGACGCGATCTGGCAACCCAGTCCCGAAGTGCAAAAATCGAAGAGGAACTCCATCTGTCCAGCGATACCATCAAGGATCTGATCCGTGAACTTCAACTTACAGAGAAGGATTTGAGACAGATTGAGTATCAGTTCGAGGAGACATGCGATAACATCCTGCTACACTCCACCAAGATCAAGTACGGCCAGAAGATGATGAAGGATGCCAAGGACCGATTGATCCGGGCCAACCTCAGGTTGGTCGTATCCATTGCAAAGAAGTACACCAACCGTGGCCTGCACTTCTTTGATTTGGTTCAGGAAGGCAACATCGGCTTGATCAAGGCCGTAGAGAAATTCGAGTACCGCAAGGGCTTCAAGTTCTCCACCTATGCAACCTGGTGGATACGGCAGGCGATCACCCGGTCTATCAGCGACCAAGCCCGTACGATCCGCGTTCCTGTGCATATGATCGAGCAGATCAACAAGGTGGTCAGGGAGTCGAGAATGCTCATGCAATCGCTTGGTCGTGAACCTACCGACGAGGAAGTTGCTGAAAAGCTCGGCTGGACGGAGAGCAAGGTCAAGGCGGTGAAGAACGTCGCCCGTGAACCGATCAGCCTGGAAACCCCGGTGGGCGAAGAGGAAGACTCGTTGCTTTCCGACTTCATCGAGGACAAGGAGGTGGAGAATCCAGCCACTCAGACCGCATACTCGTTGCTTCAGGAACAGCTCAAGGATGTGCTTGCAACCCTTCCTGCACGTGAACAGGAGGTCCTGAAGATGAGATTCGGCCTCGAGGACGGATATTCATTGACACTGGAGGAAGTTGGATTGTATTTTGAGGTGACCAGGGAACGTATCCGCCAGATTGAGGCGAAGGCTCTCAGGAGGCTCAGGCATCCCAAGCGTAGTAGAAAATTGAAGGATTTCATTTGAGATACAGGGAGAAGATGATGGAAGAAGCAGAAGTATTTGCAAAGCTCAGCCAATTGCAGGAGGACCTGACCTTACGGTTTGCCCTTGAGGATGAGATTGTCAAGTTGCCCAGAGATCTGAAAGTCAAGCAGGAACTGCTGGACAAGATCAACTTGGAATATATTGATGAACATGCCAGAAGTGAAACAGCCAAGGATGATCTCAGAAGCCTGCGCATCCAGTATGATGATGCAGTACATGCCCGTGAGAACTCCGAGAAGCAGATGGAGTTGATCTCTACACAGCGCGAGTTTGAAGCGCTCGAGAAAGAAATCAAGGATGCATCTGCAAAGGAGCAGAGTCTGCTCAAGCAACTGCATGTCAAGGAGAAGCAGGTTCACGAATTCAGTGACCGTCTTACCGAGAAAGAGCAGTTGATGATGCTGCAAAAACAGGAAGTGGACAACGAGGCCAGTAAAATCGAAGCCTTGCTCTCCGACAAGAGAAACCAGCTTTCCAAGCTTGAGACCAAGTGCGAGCAGTACATCAGCGGCGATATAACCGAAGACCTGTACAACAAGTTCTGCAATATTGTGAAGAACAAGAAGGGAAAGGGTATTGTTCCCATCCATGGCTTGGTTTGCCAGGGGTGTCACATTGTGCTTCCCATCCAGTTCGTCAATGTTGTTCGTTCGGCAAAGGAGATTGAATTCTGTCCGTATTGCAGCCGAATCCTCTACTATGAAGAGGTTGAGGGTGCCGACGAGCAGTTCCGCAAGAGAATCGAGGATATTGAGATTGAAGAGGGCGGCCTTGCCGACTTTGTCGATTCCAGTGAATTCGACGACCTTCTCTAGGATTTTTACAAGGTGGGCGAGATGATCGCGGGCGGTCGAAAGGCCGCTTGAGGAAAGTCCGGGCTCCATAGGACATGATGCCGGGTAACACCCGGGAGCGGCGACGCTATAGAGAGCACCACAGAAAATATACCGCCGAGCGATCGGTAAGGGTGAAATGGTGGGGTAAGAGCCCACCGCACTTCTGGCAACAGAAGTGGCAGGGTAAGCCTCGTCAGGAGCAAAATCAAGCAGCAGGTTGGGTGGTCCGCCTTGAGCCTGCGGGTAGGTTGCTACAGCGTCTTGGTAACAAGAAGCGTGGATAGATGATCATCAGATACAGAACCCGGCTTATTGCCTGCCTTGTTTTTTTTGCATAGTGATAGGAGAACAGAGGATGATGAGATCGCGTTATTGCACCCTTCTTCTGTTCTCTTTTTGTTTGCTCTTTGCAGGTTGCAGGAAAAACGGTCCTTCGCTTGACCAGCTTGCCCTGCAAGGTGATTTTGAGAAACTCGAGCGTGCAGCCAGCGATGATTTCTCTGCAACCTATCAAAAGAGCTCGCTCTACTATGTTGCATTGGCCCAGGAACGTCTTGGAAAACTTAAGGAAGCTGCATCGAGCCTGCACTTGTATCTGGCCATGACAGGGAAACAGGGTGCTTCGGCAGCGGCTGCACAGCTTGCCGTGCTGTTGGGCAACCGGGTTGGGGATGCCGAACTTGTCATCGACATGGGTCTGCTGCTTGAAGAGAAACAGGCCTTGGATGAGCGGACAGCAAAAGAATTGTATCAGGCGCTGCTTTCCAGGACAAGGACCGATGACGCCCATAGAATCTTTACCACGTATTTGAAGGAGACCATCGACAGCTTCGCCTATGCAACGGTATTAGTGGAAGCCAAGGCCTCTTTCTCGCTGGTAAAACAAGCGTTTTCTTCACTTTCGGACGAGCATGCGGTAACCCTGCTGCAGTATGCCTCCAGCATGGAGAACGGTGTCCAGCGTGCCTATGACTACTTCGTGTTCGCTCTATCGTATGAGAACAGGATTCTTGATGGCACAATGAAGAAAAACCTGTATACTGCCCTTGCCCGGTTCGCCAGCCAAGCCGACCAGCGCGTTCAGGCAAACAAATACCAAAGCTTGGCAAACACATTACCATGAACAAGGATTATGCTATGCAGATTGTAGATACTATCGCCGATGACCTGTTGATGATTCAAAATCCAGCCCGCTATACGGGTGGGGAGTTCCACTATGGAGAGAAAGACCTTTCGAAGGTGAATCTGTATACGGCCATCTGCTTTCCTGACTTGTACGAGATTGGCATGAGCAACAATGCAGTGCGTATTCTTTATGACTTGCTCAACAACATGGAAGAGGTCTACTGTGACAGAGTCTTCTCCGTTGCCCATGACTTTGAAAAGTTGCTTCGACAGAAACAGATCCCCCTGTATACCTTGGATCTTCAGAAGCCGCTTTCCGAGCTCGATATGCTCGGCATCTCCATCGGGTATGAACTCTGTGCCACCAACATTTTGCAGGTTCTCGAACTTGGCTTGATTCCCCTGCACGCCGTCGACCGAACCGACGAGCATCCGATTGTCATCTGCGGCGGACCCGCTGCAACCAATCCACTTCCATTCGCTCCTTTCATGGACTTTGTCTATATCGGGGAAGCGGAGGGTGGACTGGAAGAAGTGGCCGGACTTTTGCTCGAAGCAAAGAAGCAGCATAAGAGCAGAAGTGAGAAGATTGCGTTGCTTAAAGAGCTTCCCTATCTTTGGTACAAGGGCAAAAAGCTGGCATCCCGTTTCATTGATACAACCTTTGCAACACCCGGGAAGCATACCTATCGTCACTATGTGGTTCCCAACTTCAAGGTCGCCCAGGACAACGGGGTTGTGGAAATCATGCGCGGTTGTCCCAACAGCTGCCGTTTCTGCCATGCAGGCCAATACTACAAGCCATATAGGCAGAAGCTGTACAGCACCATGGCCGAGCAGGTCGAACAGCATGTAAGCGATTTCGGCTATCGTGAGGTGACGCTCTCATCACTATCCAGCGGGGACCATCCGTACATAAAGGAGTTGATTGAAACACTCAACACCGAGTACTCACAGAGACATGTCTCTTTCTCACTTCCCAGTCTGAAGGTGAATTCCTTCTCGTTGGGTATTCTGGAACAGCTTTCCGAAGTCCGTAAAAGCGGGCTGACCTTTGCCATCGAAACTCCAAAGGAAGCCTGGCAGCGTGCCATGAATAAGGAGGTTCCTCTTGAGCAGGTCATTGAAATCGCCCGAGAGGCGAAGAGCAGGGGATGGAAGCTTGCCAAGTTCTACTTCATGATAGGGCTTCCCTTCGTCGACCGCGAGGTTGAAAACCAGGCTATCGTCGATTATGTCGGTGCCATCTTCGATGCTACGCGTCTGTCTATGAACATCAACATCGGGACCTTCATCCCCAAGCCACATACACCGTTCCAATGGTGCAGCCAGCTGACGCCCAAGCAGTCATACGAGCAGCTCTCTTCACTGAAGAAAGCAATTAATGAGCGTATCAGAGGGTGCAAGGTGAGTTATCATGAGCCCAATATCAGTTATCTGGAGGGGTTGATAAGTCGCGGTGATGAGCGGTACGCGGAGGTCATAGAATCTGCCTATCGCAAGGGTTGCCGTCTGGATGCATGGGACGAGCATCTGAAGGCAGAGCTGTGGATGGAGGCGATCAAGGAGGCTTCCTACAACCCTGATACCTGCATCTTCGATCCATACGGCTTGGACGAGGACCTTCCCTGGGACTCGGTGAGCATGCGGGTCAGCAAGAAATTCCTCAAGGATGAGTATGAAATGGCCAAGAGCCTGCTCTTGACCGAGCGGTGCTTTGAATCATGCAACCATCTCTGCGGTGTGTGTTCTAAGGTCACCGAAGTCATGGATACCACGCATAAGGACCCGATACTCGAACAGGTCAGGAACAAGACCTTGGCAGTCGAGCCGAAGGTGGAGACGGTGGAGAAGACGGTACAGGCTCTGATCACCTACCGAAGGTTCGGCCGATCGCTCTATATAAGTCACATTCATGCCATGCGCAATTTTGAGATGGCTTTCCAGCGTTCCAAGGTGGGGGTGCAGTTCACCCAGGGATTCAATCCCAAACCCAAGCTTGAATTTGTCAATCCGCTTTCTGTCGGCATCGCAGGAGATGAGGAAGTGATGCTTGCCGAGTTGATTGATTTCGAGGGCCTGACTGAATCTGAAGTCAAGAAGAAACTGAGCTTGGCCCTGAATGCCGGGTATGAGATTAAAGAAGTGATCTTTCTCCGACTCGACAAGAAACAGACGTTGGCGAAGTATCTGAAGGGCAGTCTCTATACCATTGAGACCCGTGCGGATGAAGAGAGCCGTTTGATATTGGAATCGTTCTGCAACCAGGAATTGAAGGATGTGGTTGTGCGCAAGGAAGCCGAAGGTTTGTTCTCCGTCCGTTTGGAAGGTGAGAAGAACTTGGTAAAACTGCTCTTTGGCAGCGAAACTGACAAGTTTGCACTTGCCAGCCGTCTGCGTATAACAAGAAGGGCCCTGTTCGCCGGTTCCTGGGAAGTCTCCTATCCTGCTTTCTTCACTTCGCTCATGAAGGAACAACATTCAATTCAGTAATCGTTCGATATGTGGAAGGGCCTCCTGAGGTCCAACCATCATCAGGATGTCATCGGCCTGCAGGCCGAAATATGGGCCAGGGGAGAGGGTGATTGCACCCTCTCTTCTTACTGCGACCACCGTAGCACCGGTTTCCTGCCAGAAATGCAGCTCACCCAGGGATTTGCCGATAACTGTACTCGATTGATTGACTGTATAGCTGAAGACCGGGAAAGGATTGGACTCTGCAAAGCGGGAATTGATCGTAAACAACTGTTTTGCAAGGGAGAAGAACTCTCTGTCCAAGGCTTCATGTTCATCAAGGAGCGTACGCATGCGCTGCAGCAACTGTTTCGATTCATCGTGCTTGTCATAGGTCTCGATAAATGTCTTTGCTTGTTTGCGGCTTTTTACCTTGACACCGCTATTGTGCATGACTTCCACCACGCCTTGCTCCTCGAGAATGGCGAAGGAGCGCCGAATGGTCTCAGGCGACACTCCGTATTCGCCGCTGAGCAGCGTTCTCCCGGATAATTTCACCCCTTCGGCCAACTCCTCGTTGGCGATTCGTTTGGCGATATCCACAGCAATCCTTTCATAAATGGCGCTCTTTTCCCGTTTGCTGGTACGGTTTGGCTGCAATGGTTCCATCATCGCTCACTCCTCATGCTGTAAACGCCGCTCGGCTTTGATCTCTTCCCAAAGCCGGTCCATCTCAGCAAGGTTCTCTTGGTTCAGCTGCACGCCTTCAGCTTGCGCTCGTTGGTAGAGGGCATTGAACCGACTCCTCATTTTTTGATTCGAGCGGTGCAGGGCCAAGGAAGGATTGAAGCCCAAAAAGCGGCAAAGGTTCACCGCTGAGAAAAGCAGGTCTCCCAATTCCATCTCAAGATCCTCCCTCTCATCGCGGGGATTCCTATATGCTTCAACGACTTCAGCAAGCTCTTCCTGCACCTTGTCGAACACTCCTTGGGCATCGGGCCAGTCGAAGCCTACCTTGCGGATTTTCTTCTGGATTTCATTGGCCATTTCCAAGGGGGGAAGGGAAGGGGGGACACGACTGAAGAAATCATCCTTTTGATGGGTTTTCCCTTCAACATCAACTTTAATGGCATTCCATACATCTATCACTTCACTGCTGTTTGCAACTTTCTGGTCGGAAAAGACATGGGGATGCCTGCGGATCAACTTCTCGCACACCAGATTGAGTGCTTCGATGCCGGCAGCAGGATCTGTTTCCTGATGCATTTCCAATAGCATCATTGCATTGAGAAGTACATCGCCGAGCTCCTCGCTCTGTCCTTCCTTGTCATCGGAAAGCACTGCATCAAGGTATTCATACGTCTCATCGATGAGGTGTGTCGAGACTTGTTTGGGGCTCTGCTCCCTGTCCCAGGGACAGCCTTGCTCGCTGCGAAGCAGGGTGACAATTGCAAACAACTGCATCAGGGCATCCTGAAGGGTGGTTTTCTTTTCATAGGTGAAGTCAATCATGTGTACGAGTATACCTGTTAACGGCAATCTTGAGAACAGAAAAGGCAAAGCCTCTTGACATGATGTTATAACTGTATATACTGTACATATACAGAAGGAGTACAGGGTGGATATTATCCTCTCAAATACCAATCAGGACCCGATTTACGAGCAGATTGCCCATCAGATGCGTACCCAGATAGTGTCTGGCATTCTCAAGGAAGGCGAATTGTTGCCTTCAATCAGAGCTCTTGCCAAGGAACTGCGCATCAGTGTGATAACCACCAAACGTGCGTATGACGAACTTGAACGGGAAGGATACATCGAGACCATCGCTGCTAAAGGAAGCTATGTTGCAGCGCGTAGCCATGAACAACTGAAAGAGGAATACTTGAAAAAAATCGAGGATCATATGCGTTCGATTCATTTGCTTGCCCAGTTCATCGGGCTCAGCGAAGAGGAGCTTGGAATGATGTATCAATTACTTACAGAGGGAGAACGATAAGATGGAGAGCGCAATACACTGTTCGAATCTGAAAAAATCCTACGGGTCATTCACTTTGGATATTAATGATTTGCATATAGCCACTGGAACGGTGCATGGTTTGATTGGAGCGAACGGCTGCGGCAAGACCACCACGATAAAACTGCTGCTCGGCTTGTTGTTTCCTGATTCAGGAGACCTTTCGGTCTTGGGTTCTCATGCGATCGGTCAGGATACAGAGATCCGGCAGAACATTGGTTTCATTGTGGAAGATGCTTCGGTTCCCAGTCTTATGAATGCAAAACAGCTGTCTGATGTATTGAAACAAACCTACCATGGATGGGATCAAGTTCGGTATGACCTGTTGCTTAAGCAGTTCCAGCTTGATGCGAAGAAGCAGTATCGAATGTATTCACGAGGCATGAAAGTGAAACTCCAGCTTGCGGTTGCACTCAGTCATCAGGCCTCTCTCTTGATTCTGGACGAACCAACCAGCGGTCTGGATCCCTTGGCACGAGATGAAATTATCACCATTCTTTCAGAGTTCCGGGAGGATGAGAGCCATACGATTCTTATCAGCAGTCATATCACCAGTGATTTGGAAAAGCTCTGTGATTATGTCACGTTCTTGGAACATGGGCGGATACGGTTCACCCGTGAAAAGGACGAATTGCTCGATGAGTTCCGATTGGTACAGACAACTCATCAGATGGAAGCCGATATTGATAGCGATGCGATTGTGGCAAGGCGCGACGGATCGTTCCAGGTGGAGCTGTTGATGAGAGCACAGGATGTGCCTTCGTTTGTTGAAGCCAGAAGGCTCAACTTGGAAGAATTGATCATTCTTTTGTCCAGGAAAGGAGGCGCTGCATGATGGCTTTGTTGCTCAAGGATGTGTTTCTGATACGCAAGCGCAACTTGATAATGCTTTTTGCGATTGCCATTTTTGTTGTTCTTGCAGGAGTGCAGGGTGGGTTGGTCAATACGGTAATGGCAACCATGATGCCGCTGCTGATGGGTTTTACCACCCTGGCTTATGACCAAAATGACGGTTGGGAAGCCTATGCGTGCGCCCTTCCATTCTCCAGGATCCAAATTGTGAAGAGTAAGTATGTGCTGGCACTTATTTCCATCGTCGTCTCGATACTGCTGGTTTTGATCGTCGGTCTTGCAGCTTCGGTATTGGAACTGAAGACGATGTTGTCGAATGCCGTCACCCAATTCACCTTCGGCTCCTTGTTTGTTGCCATCAATTACCCCTTGATCTTGAAATTTGGTTTTGAGAAGAGCAGGCTGTACTATATTTTGGTCATGATCGGCTTGATGTCCATTGGGTCGGCTCTTTCTACATTCCAGAAAGGTCCTTCTATGCCTGTCTCCCTGGCATTTGCTTTACCGGTTGCAGCGTTGGCGGGTTTGATTGCAAGCTATTTTCTCTCGTGTTCGATTATGAAAAACAAGGAATTTTCTGGTTCATGACGCCAAAACTCTAGCAAAAAGAGCATAAATCATGCTACTACAGCAGTAACCTGTCCTGTTGGGGGTGTTGTATGTGCGGTATTGTGGGGTATGTCGGATCTGAGGAAGCTTCCTCCATTTTGCTGGAAGCACTTCGCAAGCTGGAGTATCGTGGCTATGATTCTGCTGGTATCGCCTTGGTCGATGAGCATAAAAGCCTGCAAATCCGCAAGATTAAGGGACGGCTTTCCAATTTGGAGCTCTTGGTTCAGCAAAAGCCGATTGCCGGTAAGTGCGGTATCGCACATACAAGGTGGGCGACTCATGGGGAGCCTTCCGACCTGAACAGCCATCCACACACCGATGTATCACAGAGCATTGCCGTTGTACACAACGGGATCATTGAGAACCATGCCCAACTGAGGGCTTGGCTTGAAAAACACCAAGTTACGTTTGCTAGCCAGACCGACAGCGAGGTCATCGCTCATTTGATCGACTTCCACTACAACGGCGATTTGCTTCTTGCAGTGACCGAGACGGTAAAAAGGCTGGAAGGTTCATATGCCATCGCGGTTGCGTGCAGCCAACATCCCCAGCTGTTGGTTGTTGCAAGAAAGGATAGTCCCTTGGTGATAGGACGGGCGGAGAATTTCACAATGCTTGCCAGTGATGTTCCTCCGCTTTTGAGTCACACCAGGGGGGTTCAATATCTAGAGGATTTGGAAGTAGCCACGCTCACTCAGCATGAAGTCCACATCTATAATCTTGATGGGGATGAGATCGAGCGGGAGATTCAGACGATCGACTGGGATATGGAAGCTGCAGAGAAATGCGGTTTCGAACACTTCATGCTCAAGGAGATTTGCGAACAGCCCAAAGCACTACGCGATACCTTGCGGGCCAGATATAAGGATGGTTCATTGTCCTTTCCCGTCCAAATCGAAAATCTCTTGGAAAATTGCAAGCATCTTTTAATAACCGGGTGTGGAACCGCCTATCATGCTGCAATGGTTGCTTCCTATGTGATTGAACAGGTTGCCGGCCTGCCGGTGGAAGTGCTTGTAGCCAGTGAACTCAGATATAGGCCCCATATCCGCAAGGAAGGCGAAGTATGTCTGCTTATCAGCCAGAGCGGTGAAACCGCCGATACCATTGCATCTCTTCGTTTGTTGAAGGAGCTGGGTATTCCGACGATCGCCCTGACGAATGTAGTGGGCTGTACGCTCAGCAGAGAAGCCGATTGGGTCCTGTATACCCAAGCCGGTCCGGAAATCGCTGTAGCCTCAACAAAGGCCTTTACAACACAGCTCTTGAGTCTCTTCACCATAGCTTCTTTGATTGCCAAACAGGAACGATCGGGGCTTTTGGAGGCTCTCGATCAACTGCCTGGCAAGACACAGTTGCTCATCGACAGGCAGGAAGATATACAGCGGTTTGCAGCCAGCCAGTTCAACAAAACAAAAGTATTCTTCATGGGACGGCTGGTTGATTTTGCCATAAGTCTTGAGAGCGCCCTCAAGCTCAAGGAGATCAGCTATACACACAGCGAGGCATTTGCCGCCGGCGAACTCAAGCATGGACCTATCGCCTTGGTTGATACTTCTACGCTGGTTGTTGCACTATGCACCCAACCATCCTTGTATGCAAAGATGGATTCCAACATCAAGGAAGTAAAAGCAAGAGGCGCTACAGCGTTGGTAATTACCTTTGAGGATGTCCATACCTTCGATGATACCGCGGATGCCATTTTCAGGCTGCCTCAGACGCATCCATTGTTCAGTCCTGTTCTCAGTGTCATTGTAAGCCAGCTCTATGCATACTACTGTTCAGTCCTTAAGGGAAACGATCCGGACAAGCCAAGAAACCTGGCCAAGTCGGTTACTGTCGAGTAATACCGGATGAATCCAAACAGATTCTGTTTGGTAGGGTTTCTAGTTAACAGAATATATATTATTTACATTTTATACAAAATCACTACTGTAGGAGAGTAGGTACACTATTGAGGTTATTATATAAGCTGAATCGATGCGACAGATTCAAGGCGTGTCCAATATTTATTGGAAAAATCACCTTCTGAGATATTGATGGCAGCATAGACATGAATATATAAAGAGCCTACAGCAGTACTCGATACTACATAGTCTGGGAAATCTGCTACTTCACTCGGTACGGTAATAAAAGATTCTCCATTAAACCTGGTTAACTCTAGGCTTGGATTTGTATAGGAGCCGGAAATCACAGTGAATTGCAATGTATTATTTGAAGTGAGAGATACAGAAAATTGGATGTCAGGATTCAAAGGATTTGTTGCAGTAGAAAAGAAATATGGTGCATTGAATTCATTACTGTTTGAATCCGACAATTTGTATAACGTGTATTCTTTGTTATTTGATGTGGTATTTAAAATTACAGATCCGGAAGAAATCATTCTGCCATCAACAATATTCCTTCTGAATTCTGAATTGAATTTTGTTGAGAGTATAGTAGGATTTGCCGGTTCATCAGTGACAATGTATGCAAGCAAGAGAGAGGGCCCTGTGGATTGCTTGATCCAGCTGAGTATATTATCAGGATTTGTAAATGTGAATGTAGTAGTAATAGAATCGAATGAGTAATCGATTGAGAATACAGTCATTATCCCACACCCCACCAGCATCAACACAAGAAAAAAGACAGACACCATACGAAGAATGTGATTTCTCATCTTCATGGCATCTGTCTCCTCTCTTCACGGTGGGTTCTAAACTACCCTACCCCGTTTACCTACAAAAGTGCAAGTCTATTGGTTGCAATCTTGGCAAACTCAGAAGTTGGGAATTGGTCGGCGAGCTGTTGGAGCGTTGCTTTCGCGAGCTCGGTATTACCGCTCTTCTCCTGCAGGCGAGCCTGACCGAACAAAGCCTTTGGAGCCTCTGCGGCAGACAAGCCAAACTCATCAATGACCTTTGTATAGTACTCGAGAGCCAAGGAATCATTACCAAGTTCCTCAGCACTTACTGCAGCGTTGGTCAGAGCCAGTGATGCAAGGTAGTTCTTTCCTGCATTCGAGTACGTCAAGACAAAGCTGTCAAGCGATTTCTGGTACTCCACTTTCTCAAAAGCCACCATACCCAACAGGTATTGAGCCTTAAGGCTGGGATACTTTTTGCCTTTCACGGAAAGGTCATTCAAGCCGGCAACGAGTTCATCGTACTTTGCCTGATAGCCCTCATCCTCCGAGCCCATGACCTGAAGATCAGAATAAGCAGTCTCCAAAAGGTCAATAGTATTGAACTGCGCCTGCAGATTCTTGTTATTGACCGAGGTGACGATGCCAAGTGTAATCAGACCGATAACTACGACTGCCAAGACAATGATGGCTACCTTCTTGTTACGGGCCAAAAAGCTATTCAATGATCCTTCGATTCTTTCAGTCAAGGTAAGTTCAGCTGAATCCTTCTTATTCTTACTCATCATACATCTCCGTTATCAAGGGTATAAAACACAGGCGGCTGTGTGCCGCCTGGTATGGTGGAACACAACCTTAGTTGTCTTCCCTATCCTCATCCTTGTAACGCATCATGTCTGCAAGGGAGAAGGTATCACTGTCATCATCCTCATGGATGTATTTTGCAATCTCGGACTGCTGGGAACGCTTGACCATCTCCTTGATGGAGAGTGAAAGCTTCTGGGTAGTCGGGTTGCATTCAACAACCATGGCAGTGATGGGATCACCAACGTTGAACTTCTTGAGGGCCTCATCGGTATACTCTTCATCGGGTCCGACCAAGTTGTACTTGCTGATCAGTCCTTCAATGTCACCCATGACCTTCACGAATACGCCAAAGTCAGTCACATTGGTGATGACACCGCTGATGGTGCTGAACTTCGGATAGTCGTGACGAAGAGTCTGCCAGGGATTGCCCTCGAGCTGCTTCACGCCAAGGCGGATTCTGCGGTTGTCCGGTTCGACACGGATTACCACAACGTCGATCACATCACCTTCGGCGCAGAAGGAAGCCATGTTCTTGACTTTCTTGGTCCAGGAAATGTCATCAATGTGCAAAAAGCCGTCGATACCTTCCTCGAGATTTACAAAGGCACCACTGTTGGTGATCTTCACAACCGGCTTGGAAAGTGTCATGCCGACAGGATAGCGCTCCACAATGGTATCCCAGGGGTTTTCCTCAAGCTGCTTGAGACCCAAGGAAACACGCTTCTTGTCCAAGTCATACCCAAGAACCTTTGCCTCGACGACATCGCCGACATCCAGGACGTCCTTGGGGTTGTTGACCCGCTTGGTCCAGGAGAGCTCGGAAATGTGGGCAAGGCCCTCGATGCCGGGCTCGATCTCGATGAATGCACCAAAGGTGGTAATCTTGGTTACCGGTGCCTTGATGGTATCACCGACGTTGTACTTCTGCTCGAAGGTCGTCCAGGGGTCTTCCTGCATGTGCTTGAGCGACAGGTTGATCTTCTGCGTCTCGGGATCGATGTTGATGAGTCTGAGCTGTACAACCTGACCCTTCTTGACAAAATCCTTAGGACGGGTGACATGGCCCCAGCTCATGTCATTGATATGCAACAGTCCATCAAAACCACCAAGGTCAATGAATGCCCCGAAGGAGGTAAAGGACTTAACCACACCTTCGACGACGTCACCGATCTGTACGGTCGAGAAGAACTTCTCTTTATTTTCTTTGATTTTCTGGTCAAGATACTCACGTCTGTTCACCACGCTCTTGAGCTTGGTGCCGCCATGGAACTTGTCGATGATGAAGTAATCAGTTACTCCGATCAATGTTTCCGGTTCCTCGACTCTCACAACGTCAGCCTTGGAGAGGGGGCAGAACCCCTTGTACTCGCCTCCGAGATCGACCTCGAAGCCACCCTTGATTACTTTCTCAAATTTGCCCAAAACGGGAGATCTGCTTTCAGCAGCAGCCTTCAGTTCATCGGTGCGTTCCTTGAAATCGGCGCGCTTCTTGGAAACGACGATCTGACCGCCCTTTCCTTCCTTATTGATGATGACGACTTTTACTTCCTCACCAACTTCGGGAATAGATGCGAACTCATCACGAGAGATGCGACCCTCGCTCTTGTAACCGACATCCACGAATACATACTCGTTGTTTACCTGGACAACAGTACCGGCCACGAGCTGACCGTCTTCGATTCCATCAAGAGATTTAAGATACTCCTCCTGCAGCATATCCTGCATTTTGGTCTTCTTTTCATCCATTTCTTGTTCTTCAGCCACTTGATTTCTCCTGATCCTAAATTTACCTATTTACTTCGCCTTAAGCGTAAAAATAGCAGATAACACTTTCTCACAAACTTGCACCATAGTCAAGTACGAGGTATCGATGTACAGCGCTCCATCGGCCACTTGCAAAGCCCCTACAGGCTTTGTTCTATCGATGTGGTCTCGCTCCTTGATCTCTTTGAGCACCGTCTCATAGGAAGGGCCGTCTGGATGCTGTTTGAACCTGCGTTCTGCCCGGACTTCAGCCTTGGCATCAAAGTAGCACTTCAGCTCGGCATCGGGGAACACAACCGTAGTAATATCCCTGCCTTCGACGACCACATCCAAGTCTTTGGAAATTCTTCTGAGTTGCTCGTTCACATGCTCGCGCAGTGGAGGATACGCGGAGATTTTCGCAACATACCGGTCAACCTCATTGGTATGGAGCTTGTCCTCCACATCCTCTCCTCCCACACAGATACGCCCATCCCCCACAGTAAGGACATGCTGTTTCGCAGTCTCAAGGACGGAAGGAAAATCCATCGGATCTTTGCCCAGTTGAATATGCAGGTAGGTATAGGCACGGTAAAACGAGCCGGAATTCAAATAATAAAAATCACAGGACCGAGCAATCATTTTTGCAATGGTGCTCTTGCCCACCCCCGCTGGTCCATCGATTGCAACTACCATGAGACTTTCCTCTTCTTTACAGGTTCTGTCTCCCCTTTGAGCATGGCCTCGATTTCAGAGGGGAATACTGCACGATACTGACCCGGCTGCATGTCGCCAAGTTCGATGCAGCCGATTCTCATGCGCACAAGCTGTTTGACATCGTAGCCGTAGTAGCTGAAAATCTTACGGATTTCACGATTCTTGCCTTCAGTAAGAATGATCTTCACCCACTTCTTGGAAAGAATTTCAAATCGCTTGATGCGGTACGGCTGGGGAATATCGATATAGATTCCCTTCAAAGCTTCTTCCAGGTCTTCCCTTCTCACCTCGGTAGAACAACTTACCAGGTACTCCTTCTCGATTTCCCGGGACGGGTGCATCACCTTCTGGGCGACATCTCCGTCGTTGGTGAAGAGAATCAGGCCGCTGGACTCCTTGTCCAGCCTTCCGATATGGAAAAGCAGGTTCTTGTCGGCGATGTCGATGAGGTCGCGGGCATACAGCTTCTCGTTGGGGTCGTAGTTTGTGCAGACATATCCGCGCGGTTTGTAGAGGGCGTAGTAATACGTCCTGTCGGCGGGTTCGACCAGCTGGTCATCGACCATGACTACATCTTCCTCATTGACCTTGGTACCAAGCTCGGTCACCCGCTTGGTATTGATCGTAACTCTGCCTGCGGTAATCAAGGTTTCGCAAAACCTTCTTGAACCACAACCGCTCTTGGCCATATAGGCCTGTAGACGAATCGGATATTCCAATTTCATTCTGTTTCAATCTCCTGTGTCGTCTCCGTTTCAAACCGCAAACGGTCAATATCCGAAAGCTTGGGTAGAGCGCTTATGCTGCTCAGGTTGAATTCGAAGAGGAACTTTCTTGACGTTCCATACAGACAAGGATGACCGGGAACGTCCTTTCGGCCAACCACTTTGATATACTCACGCTCTCTCAGCAACCTGATGATGGTGTCACTGGCCACCCCACGGATATTGTCTATTTCCCTGCGGGTAATCGGCTGACTGTAGGCAACAATGGAGAGAGTTTCCAAGGCTGCACGCGAAAGACGCCTGTCGACACGCTTGCCGTAACAAGAGCGCAACTTATCGTGTAAATCGGAGGATGGAAGGAAATGATACGAACCTTGGCTCTCAACAAGATCAAGCCCATGGAGAAAGAGTGCATAATGCTCCTTGATTTGTGCAAGAGCAGCCTTGGCTGTCTCCTCACTGAAGGATGTCATTTTCATCAATTTTTCCAAGCTCACCGGTTCATTCTCCAAAAAGAGAATGATTTCCACCAAACGGGCCTCTGTACTCAAGAGGGGGCCTTGACCCAGCAAATCATTGCCGGTTTGCCTCTTCTTATCCACCACCAACGCTCCTATTCATCATCGTCAAGGAAGATTTGCTCCTCCTCACTTTCATCATCATACAGAAAAACCCGACCGGCGTCAGTAGTTGTACAATCAGATTCTGCATCTTGCTCGGAATCTTCTGTAAAAAATTCCAGTTCTTCATCGTCTGTTATCGCAGCAGCGGGAAGTTCCTCAAAATCCAAGTCGGAATCCTCGTCATAAAACTGGTCGAAATCAATCGCAAAGGCCTCATCACGACGACGAATCATGATGGGTCCGAAAGGTTGGGTCTGCACCAAGGTGATCATGCGAAGCTTGCATGCATCAAGAATGGCCATGAAGGAGCAGATGATGTGCAACGGTGTATCCAGGTGGATGATGATATCCTCGATGCTGATATACTCCTTGGTCTCAAACAACTCCTGCATCAAGGCAATCTTCTCATTGACGGTAACCGATTCATATACATTGAACACCTTGTTCGGTGTAATAGTGGTCATCAATCGTGAAAATGTTGCGAGCAAATCCTGCAGCGATACCTCGGCAAACAACTCCTCGTCACCGAAAGGCAACCTGAATTGAGAGCTTTTGCGACTGATGAACAGTTCCCCCGAACCAGAGGTATTGGTCAACAAGTCGGTGTATTTTCGGAATTTCTGATACTCCAGCAAGCGCTCGACCAATTCCTGTCTGGGGTCCTGGTACTCTTCGTCGAACTCCAAATCCACAGGCAGCAACATTCGACTTTTAATGTACAGGAGATCGGCAGCCATTTTATAAAACTGAGTAAGATCGCCCAGTTCCATGAACGCTTCCTGTTTCAAGAAGGCAAGGAACTGGTCGGTTATGGCACTGATGGGAATGTCATAAATATTGATTTCACTCTTTTGAATCAAAAAGAGCAGAAGGTCCAAAGGACCATCAAAGATGGGGGTATGAAATGTCTTCCCACCCCCGGTATTCTCTTTTTGATTATCTTGATTCAACACTGCCATCACCCTTGCAATGAGTATACCCAAGCAGGGGCTCCATGACAAGGAAGCGCTCAATAAGAGCGCTTGTGCGGGTCACTTATACCGACGAATCCTTTTCCTTCGTGGCTTCCTTCCCGTTTTTTGGTTCTTTCACTTTCTTAGGGAACATAAGAGCACGGAGCTTCACATCCAGATCAGCAACGATATCAGGATTATCTTTAAGGAAATCGAGGGTTTTGTCCCTGCCCTGCCCGATTTTTTCACCGTTGTAGGAGTACCAGGATCCACTCTTCTCCAACATCTCATACTTGAGTGCAGCATCGAGCACACTGGAAATGTAACTGATGCCCTCGCCGAACATAAGATCCAGTTCCACCTTCTTGAAAGGAGGAGAAACCTTGTTCTTGACGACCTTGATACGGATCCTATTACCTATGATATCATCAGCGCCCTTGCTCAGCGATTCAATCTTTCGCACTTCAATGCGGACCGAGGCATAAAACTTCAAGGCATTACCACCGGTGGTCGTCTCGGGATTGCCGAACATTACCCCGATCTTCATGCGAATCTGATTGATGAAAATTATGGTAGTATTGCTCTTGGAGAGCAGTCCTGTCAGCTTTCTGAGGGCCTGGCTCATAAGACGAGCTTGCAGACCCATATGGCTGTCGCCCATATCCCCGTCGATTTCCGCCTGCGGGGTCAGTGCGGCAACAGAGTCGACAACGATGACATCCACCGCACCACTGCGAACCAATGACTCGGCAATTTCAAGGGCCTGTTCACCGCTGTCAGGCTGGCTGATCCACAACTCATCGATGTTCACCCCAAGCTTCTTGGCATAACTGGGGTCCATCGCATGCTCGGCATCGATGAAGGCGGCAATCCCCCCCGCTTTTTGACTTTCAGCAATGGCATGAAGCGCCAAGGTTGTTTTACCACTGCTTTCAGGGCCGTAGATTTCGATGACCCTACCCTTAGGGTATCCCCCTATTCCAAGGGCTTCATCAAGCAACAGGGACCCTGAGGAAATGTATCCGATGTCCAAGGACTCCTCGCTGTCACCCAACTTCATCAACGAACCCTTGCCGAACTGCTTGTCGATCTGGATCCTTGCTGCCTCCAAAGCCTCACGCTTCTGGTTGAGGTCTATCGGAAACGACGCTTCTTTATTCTTTGCCATAGTTTGCTCCTCAGGCTCTATCAGCCCTTTCCCTTATAAGGGTAGGCCAAGTCGTAATTGCTTCACATCATGCTTCCAACACAAAGGTAACCGGTCCGTCATTCATATACGAAACGTCCATATGCGCACCAAAGCGGCCGGCGGCCACTGAATATCCCATCGATTTGAAGAGTAGGAGAGCTTCTTCATACAAGGCCTCTGCCTCCTTTGGGTCGGCCGCATCATCATATGAGGGGCGATTTCCCTTGCGAAGGTTGGCAAGCAAGGTGAATTGGCTGACTACCAAAAGTTGTCCACCAACTTCATCCAACGCCTTGTTCATTTTGCCCATCTCATCGGAAAAAACACGAAGCTTGACAATTTTTCGGCACAACCAGGATAGGTTCTGCTTCGAATCTCCCTTGCCTATCCCCAAATACACCAACAAGCCATGGTCGATGCAGCCCACCACTTCCCGATCAACGACAACCTGAGCATGCTTTACCCGTTGGATAACAGCTTTCATACCCTTGCGTGTTCCACCATCGCCTGGACAAAAGAAAAACGGTCCTGTTCACAGAAAAAGGCACTGCCGCAGACAGCCACATCAGCTCCCAGTCTTGCAATGGTTCCCACCGTCGACAGATTGATGCCGCCGTCGACGCTGATCAAATAGTCGTATCCTTTCTTCTCCCTGATTGAAGCCAGTTCGCTGATTTTCTCCAAGGTTGAAGGAATCAGGCTCTGGCCGCCGAATCCGGGGTTGACAGTCATGATGAGGATAAGGTCGACCATGTCCAGGACCGGAAGAATCGACGTGACCGAGGAGGAAGGGATAAGCGATACGCCGGCTTTGCATCCGCTGTCCTTGATCATCTGCAACGTCCTGTGAAGATGCACCGAAGCCTCGGCATGCACGGTAATGTAATCACTGCCGCTCTGCGCAAAGTGGGCAACATATCGTTCAGGTTCATTGACCATCAGATGGGTGTCAAAAACCAGATCGGAGTGAGGACGCAAGTCTTTGATGAACTTGGGGCCGAAGGTGATGTTGGGTACAAACATGCCGTCCATGACATCGAGATGAACCCATTGAGCACCACTTTTGTTGATGCTTTCCACTTCCTCGGCGGTACGGGAAAAATCAGATGAAAGCATGCTTGGTGCGATAATCAGGGATGTTTTTTCCATACTCCAGTTATAGCAGGTAGAAAGAGGTTTTGCAATGTCATTTATCGCATAAATACTATATATCTGTTAATATGTTTTTTGCCTTTCTGAAAATCAATTGCTAGTTTTTTCAAAGCATGGTATAGTAATGTAAGTTGATTGAAATGACAAACCCGAGCAGACTATGACCCGGTCTGCCCGGTTTCTTTTACGTCTGAGAATATGGATAAATATGTTTGGAGGAAGCCATGGGATTCCAGGAGATTGAGAACTTACTGAAAGAAGAGCAGTGGACAAGAACTACGGTGCAAACCTATACGGTCAACAGCTTTCAGACTCTTGATGCCCAAATCAAAGAGTTGGATGAGGAGCAGAAGACCGAGGCTAAAAACCTATGTGACAAGCACCTCGCTGAGCGGGAGCGCAACAGCATCATTGCAATGTACATCAGTGGTTCCATCCAATTGGAACGAAAAGGTGCTGATGACTATCTCCAGCTTCTCAATCTGATTGAGATGTTTATGGAGAACAAGAAGTGGAACGTGGTTGAGATGCTGTGCGCCAAGATCTTGAGCCGCAGTGAAAACAAGCACGCCCTTCGCCTTCTCTCCTCCAGTTATGAACAGACTGGCAGGGAGGATGAGAAATTCGCCCTTTGGGAACGATTGGTGAAAGTCGACTACGAGGAAGTGGACATCGTCCGCTATCTGGCAGTCCATGCCAACCAAAAAGGTTCCAAGGACAAGGCGATCGGTTTTTACAAGAAGGCCGTGCATCGTTTGATCAAGCGAAAGGACGTATCGTCGGTGCGCAGCCTGTTTGCGGCAATGCTCGAGCTTGAAGGGGAGAATTTCGGATACTTCATGTCTGTAGCCGACCAAGTGTCGGTCATCAGCAAGAGTACCGCAATCGCCTTGCTGCGCGACCTTGAGCTTGCAAACAAGGATGACATCGACCGCCAGATTGAATGTCAGAAGAAAATGCTTTTTCTCGATCGCGAGGACACCTTTGCCCGCGAGAACCTGATCAGAAGCTACAAGACAAAGTACAAGACCCATTCACGATTGAAGAATTGCCTGGAAAGCAGTGCCTTGACCAGTAATTTCACCCGGGATGTACTTCACAGCATTGAAGATTTCGAGACCAACATCGCATTTGACAAGGGGACCTTCGTCTTTCAGAACAGTACCAACCGTATCGGCAGAATCCGATTTATCGATGAGAATGATGTAATCGTTGATTTTGCAGGCCAGAGTACCAAGGAAGGATCAAGACTCTCAACCTCCATGGCTTTCAAGAGCCTTCAGGCCCTTCCCAAGAGTCATATCTGGGTTCTCAAGAGTGCTCTGCCTCGTGAAAAGCTGAATAAGAAAATTCAGGAAGACATCACGTGGACGCTGAACACCTTGATGGCCAGCAACGGCGGGAAAATAAGCCTCAAGGAGATGAAAAACGAACTGGTTCCTTCCATTCTGGATGCCAAGGAGTGGACTCCCTGGCTTAATCAGGCAAAGAAGGTATTGATGACCAATCCCCTCTTCGACCTTTCCAACAACGAAACGGATACCTATCTGTTGCGCTCCACACCCGTCAGTTACGAGGAGAAGCAGCTCTCTGTGTTCAGAGGAGAGAAGGACTTCTACGATAAAATAAAGAGCCTTAAGGATTTCATCGCGAGCAAAGGTGATGTTGAAAGTGACTTCTTCTTTGAGATGGTAAAGTATTTCAGTGATATGTTCCTTGAGGAGAATGGTGCGTTCAAACCTATTGTGATTGCAAACGATATGACCTTCAGCTCATTCCTCCTGCTTGAGGACTTGGTTAAGAAGCAGAACATGAATTTCATCAACAAGCCTGAGAACCTGACATTTGCCATGCTCTATGAGAGAGTTGAAAACATCGAGAGTTGTTTTGCAGCAATCAAGGACGCTGAGCTGAAAAAGAGCTTCATCGACCATGTCGTGGATGAAGTCGCCAATTGGCCGAAGGTGTTGGCACAGCTTTTCCCCTACTATCTGACTGGATATATCCCAGATATTTTCAGACAGAACAAGAAGACGAATGATTTTATCAGAATCTATAAGGATGCTGTCGAAAACTTCAAAGAGAAAGGCAATACCCTACTCTATCTACTGAAGAACGGAGAGGCCAAGTTGTGGGCCAAGGCCGGGATAAGTGAGGAGCAACTGCTCTTCACCAAACTGCAGTTGCTCGACTATACCAACCGTTGCATCGATAACAAGAAGGACGTCCAGGAGAATCGCAAGAATGCAAAGACCTTGATGGGTCTGCTCTTCGATGAGAAGGACATTTTCAAGTACATCGAGCAGGGCAAGGAAGAAAATGCCCAGAAGATATACAGCCTTGTAGCAAATGTATTCGACCTGCCCGGCGGCAAAAAGATTGAGATCAAGCATGCCATCAGCGAGAAGTATCCCTCCTTCAAGTTCTTTGACGAATTGATGCCCATCGACAAGGAATCGGTTGTTCCAACCGGGCTCTTCTGCACGGCGGCCTCCTTGGACGCCAAGAAGAAGGAGCTGGAGTACATCCAGCACGTAGAGCTGCCTGAAGTCGCCCGTGAAATCGGGATGGCGCGTGAAATGGGTGATCTCAGGGAGAACAGCGAGTACAAGTACGGTAAGGAAAAGCAAAGCCTTCTGAACAATACGTTGCGTCGACTTGCCGAGGAGATTGACCGGGCAACGGTCATCACCAAGGATAAGGTCGATCCTGAAAAGATTGGCTTCGGCACCAAGGTTGTGCTCTTCGACCACACCAAGGATCAGGAGATAGCCTATACGATCATGGGACCGTGGGAGTCGAACCCCGATGAGAACATCATCAACCTTTCAGCCCCGTTTGGAAGAGCCTTGCTCAACCGGCAAAAGGGTGAACGGTTCTCGTTTGTCCTCAACGAGCAGAGTTACGATTTCACCGTAAAGGAACTTACCGTTCTGGACTTCTAGCCGATTCAAGGCCCCGGTTGAAAAAAAGACTGGGGCCTTTGTATTGTCCATGGTAGTATGATTGCATGCAAAACCGCTATCCCATTGATGCCGATCACCTATTGCCTGAATACCCCCGACCGCAAATGGTACGTGCTTCCTACGTTTCCCTCAATGGGATGTGGGAGTGTGCTATAACGGACGATCCGGGAATCCCAGACTTTTTCCCCTACTCAATATTGGTACCCTTCTCCCCTGAAACCAGGCTTTCCGGCATGGAAAGGGGCGTTGGCGTCAACCAGACGTTGACCTATCGAAGAACCTTCCGTTTGTCACTGGAAACAGACAAACGAACGCTGTTACATTTCGAGGCCGTAGACCACAGCTGCACTGTCTATCTCAATGGTGTTTGCGTCGGCAGCCATCGCGGGGGATACCTCCCCTTCCACTTTGACATCACCGTAGCGGTGAAGCAGGACAATGAATTGATCGTGCAGGTCAACGATCCCTGTGACAGCCAAAGCATCATCCGTGGGAAACAGGCCCAGGAGGCCTCGGGAATCTTTTACAGCGGACAAAGCGGCATCCACCAAAGTGTTTGGCTTGAACAGGTGAGCCGGCACTACATCAAAGGGTTGGTCATCGCAAGCAATCTCGAACAACGATGTTGGCATGTAACCGTAGAAGCCGACCAATCCGGGCTTGAGGTTGTTGTCTCATACCTTGATGGATCAAGAAAGGTGAAGGGATTGAGCGGCCAGCGTCTCAACTGCCAGGTGGATGAAGTCCATCCTTGGAGCCCCGAGGATCCGTATTTATACACCTTCACCGTCACCATGGCCGATGATTGCGTTCATAGCTATGTAGGCCTTCGCAGTTTTTCGGTCACAGATGGTCGATTGTACCTGAACGGCAAACCGTACTATCATCATGGCATCCTCGACCAAGGGTATTGGCCTTACAGTCTCTATACGCCTCCTTCAGACCAAGCCATGATCGACGATCTGTTGTTGATCAAAAAGTTGGGTTTCAACATGGTACGCAAGCATGCCAAGGTCGAAAACCTTCGTTGGTATCACCACTGCGACAGACTGGGTTTGCTCGTATGGCAGGACATGGTAAGCGGAGGGCGAAAACCGTTCCAACCGATTATGAGCGGTCCCCTCTTCCTGAAAAGATTCTCAGTCCCCGATTCTCTCTATCCTTTATTGGGAAGTCAGGATGAGCAGTATCGAAAGGATTTTGAAGAACAATTGACACAGATGATTCAAACCCTCTCCAACTGCGTCAGTATAGCCATGTGGGTCATTTTCAATGAAGGATGGGGCCAGTTCGATACGCAACGAATGCTGGATTTGGTGCAGTCTCTGGACAGCTCTCGTACCATAGATCCTGCAAGCGGATGGTATGATCAAAAAATCGGCGGTTTCTGCTCACGCCACGTCTACTTCAAAGCCTATCGTCATACTCCCGACTCCAACGGCAGGGCTGTCATCCTTTCTGAATTCGGTGGATACGTATACCGTGAAATCGGACACGATGAGCAGACAAAAATCTTCGGCTACAAGAAATTCTCCGACCGCAAAGCCTTTGGAGAAGCGTTCTTCGACCTCTATGCCAATCAGATTGTTCCAGCCAAGCAACAAGGCCTTGCCGCTTCCGTATACACGCAATTTTCCGATGTACAGCAGGAACTGAACGGCTTGGTGACCTTCGACCGGCTCTCAGTCAAGGTGGATGAGGTTGTCGCCTTGCAGGTTGCCGCCATGCTTCTTGGAACGCAACAGTGACAGCAGGGGAATGCGTGCAATTTTGTAGGAGAGGAGCATTATCCCCAGGGCGGCCGATCCAATGAGCATCAGATATGCAAGGTTTGCAAAGCTTGAACCGCTTTCATGCCATTGCAATCCCAGATTTTTATAGAAGATACAAAATGCAAGAACCGGTAGATTTGCCAATACGATTCTGAGAAGCCCCTTGAAAAACCGGGCTTCCTTTGTAAGCGGGAACAAGTCACGCAAAAGAAAGAACAATATGAACAAGCCAAGGGTGTAGGCGATGCCGTTGGCAAGCGGCAGCGATACTATGTCCAAACCAAGCTTGAGGAAAACCCACATCAAGGCGATATCCAGCAGATTCTGCAAAAAAACAATTCGAGTCATAAGCGCGTGACGATTTGCACTATACCCAAGACGCAGCATCAAGGCATACCATGCGCTGAATACCATGAAAACCAGATAAGGCCTGAGCACCAAGGCTGTCAGCGTTGCATCGGCGAGTGTATAGTTGCCAGTCTGCAGGACTACACTGACACTTTCCCGGCTGAGAAAGAAGAGAATGATGGAGCTGGGCAGCAAAAGCGCCAACAGGCTGAGCAGTGAGTTTCGTGTATAGGTTCTCAATAAAGGAGCATTGTTGGAAGCGGCTGCCCGGCTCATCAAGGGAAGGCTTACCGCACTGATGGCATTGAAGAAAATCCCATACGGTGTTTGATAGAAAATCGTGGAATTTGTAAAGGCCGTAACGCTGCCTTCGCTCAAATGGGAAGCGAATAAGAAACTTACCATCTGGGTGATAATCTGCATCCCCATACCCAGGGAGACCAAAGCCCATGCAACCAAGACTTCCTTGAAAGGAGCGTTTTGCGGTCTCAGCATCGGTTTGAACCGATATTCGTAGCGCCTGACCATCAGGTATGAATAACTACCCTGTAAAAGCCCTCCGCCAAGTACGGAATAGGCCATGCTCATCGCACCGTACCGATCAGATAGAAACCATACCCCGAATATGACACAAATCGAAAAGAGCAACGGAGAGAGGTAGGCATGCAGGAAATTCTCGTGCGCCTGCAATACTCCGTTGAAGATGGAAGCAAGACTTATGGTGGCCAGGTATACCATGAAGAAGGGAAGCAACCTTCCTCCCAATCGAACCTGGTTCGCATCGAAGTCGCTGAGAAATGCTATCAAGCCATCACCATAGAAATAGGATACCAGCACCAGTGGGATGAGCAAAAGGCTCTGGAATGTACACAACAGTGCAAACAGTCGGACACAACGATGTTTCTCATTTCGACCCAATAGGGAGGAGAAAGCAGGGATCAAGGCGGCATTGACAGCCCCTTCGGCAAAAAGTTTGCGAAAATTGTTGGGAATATTGAAGGTGAAGTTTATTACATCTGCAATCGCAGTGGCCCCGAACACCGAGCCGAGCACCCGTGCTTTGATGATTCCCAATAGTCTGCTGAGCAAAGTGCAGACCATGATCAGCAGACTGTTTCTCGCCGTCCTTCTACTTTGCGTAGAATCGTGCAAGGTAGTCTCTCTTGAAGGATGCAAATCTGTTCTCCCTGATCGCCTGCCTGACTTGTTGCATGAGGCGGTAAAAGTAGGTAAGGTTGTGTTCGGTGGCAAGCATGCCGCCGAGCATCTCTCCTGTCTTGACCATGTGGTGCATATAGGCACGGCTGTACTGGGTGCATGCACGGCAATTACAACGCTCCTCGATGGGACGCTGGTCGAACTTATGCATCGCCTTTTTAAGCGTCACTACCCCGTCATCGGTGAATACGGCACCATTGCGGGCCATACGGGTAGCCAACACACAGTCGAACATGTCAATGCCGTTCTCCACAGCCTCCAGAATATAGTCGGGACTGCCGATGCCCATCACATACCTGGGTTTTTCACGGGTGACCAAATCGGCGGTGTACTGCAGATAATGAACGAATTGCTCGCTTGTCTCCCCTACACTTAATCCACCGATTGCGATGCCAGGAAAGTCCATCTCATTGAAAAATTCGGCACTTTGTTTTCTCAGATCTTCATAGAAGTTGCCTTGTACGATGCCGAACAGATTGCCTTTGAACGATTCTCCCAGCTCCTTCCGATGAGTCAATGCCCGTTTCGCCCAGGAATGGGTGATATGCATCGCCTCGGTCGCTGCACGATGATTGATCTCTGGTGGAGTACAGACATCGAGGCACATGGCAATGTCCGATCCGATGATTTTCTGCGTATCGACTACACTTTCAGGGGTGAATACATGTTTGGACCCATCGATATGGCTTTGGAAGGTTACTCCCTTCTCCCCGATTTTTCTAAGTCCTGAAAGACTGAACACCTGAAATCCGCCGCTGTCGGTCAAAAGATTGCCATCCCAGTTGGAAAAGGAGTGCAGTCCTCCGAATTGTGAGAGTACTTCGAGGCCGGGTCTCAAATACAGGTGGTAGGTATTTCCCAGGATCAAGGAGTACCCGATTTTCTTGACATCCTCATGAAACATGCCCTTTACCGTCCCATTTGTGCCTACCGGCATAAAAACAGGTGTTTCCACCTGGCCGTGTCCGAGTGTTAAAAGACCTAGACGGGCTTTGCTGGTGGTGTCCTGGTGCAACTGTTGAAATATCTTCATAGCTATCCTCTATCGTATTGCGGCTCGTTCTGCCAGCGCAATGCATACTATCACAATCATGGGGATTACCATACCCCACAAAGGGCCGATAACCGCCTGCTTGGCCATGATCAGCGTGACCATTTGCACTACATAGTAGATTACCGCCAAACCCAGGCTCGTGATGATGGAGAAGAGCAACACATTCTTCTTGTATTTATAACTGATTGCGCATGCAATGAACAACATGACCAGCGGAGTGAGCGAGTCCAAAATACGCTTGGCAAAGTCTGTGGCAAGCTCGGGATACCGATTGGGATCCAGGTCTGCGATTCTTGCAAGGTAGTGGTATGCCGTCCTCAGTTCCATGGTCTTGATGTCATTGGAGAGATTCCTGAAGTATGAAGGATGGAGGGTGAACGCATCGACATACAACGCAGGGTGATCGGTTTGGTTGACGAGCATGCTCGATTCATCAATCGCCTGTTCTCGAGCCTGCTCCAATCTCCACAGGCCCTTCTCCTCTTCCCAATAGGCCCATGGGGCATCGATGCGTGATTGCAGCGAGCCCTTCTCATCAATAAGCACCAGCATGACTTGAGCCAGACGCTTTTCCTTTTCGCTGTATTGACGGGCATGGACGACATACGTTCCTTCTGGATCACGCAAGGTGATATTGCGATTATCATAGGTGCTTCTTAGGCCGAAGAGTGCATCCTCCTGTGCTTCCCGTTCCTTGCTGAGTGGAATATGGACATATTCTGAGAAACCGAACTGGAGGGCGGAGAACATAATGCCGAGAAGCAGAATGGGAATGACGATTCTCTTGTAGGAGTGTCCGCTGCCGAGCAGGCAGATCATTTCGTTGTTGGCCTGCAATTGAGAGAGGAAAAAGGAGGCTGAAAACAAAAGAGACGGACCAAGTGCAAAAAGTACCGCCTCAGGCGCATAGAGGAGCGTCAATTTGGCAATAACCGGATAGGGAATGCTACGGGTAAGGTAAGAGTCCAGGTTTGCAAAAAGATCGACGCTGAGCAACATCAAGGTACAGAGCAGCAAGGTGATTGATGCAACCAAGGCAATGGTACGGATTATGTATCGATCGATGAGTTTCATAAACGCCTCGCATGCAGCAAAAGCAATAATCCGCTGATGAACATGATGAGATTGGGCGACCAAATCAGGAAGGCTGGAGTTACTGAGATGGAGAAAATCTGCATCTGTGCAAAAAACAAGAGATACCAGTAGAGCACTGCAACCAACATGGATAAACCGAAGCCGATAAGTCTGCCATGTTTGACACGAAAGAAGGAGAGAGAGAATGTAAGGAAGACGAGCATGAAACAAGCAGCGCTCAAGGCGAACTTCTTATGCAGTTCCGCACGATAGTACTGATAATAGAAGTTGATGGGTTTTTGGGCTTCCAATCGCTCCAATTCTAGTTGCAGCTCCGCGATCCGGGAGACAGGAACGAGGGAATCCATTTTTGATTGTTCGACCAATTCTGCAAGAGAGAGTTCGGCTTGTCTGATTTTTTCCTCATACCGCTTCTTCTCCTCATCAAGGGCAAGCTTGTGCGTCTGGATGTTCTGTCTCAGCTCATTGACGGAAAGCTGTGAAGGGAGAGCTGAAGCGATGCTGGCGATCTGACCGGAGAAGTTGAGAAAAAACTGGGCTGATTCAGCCTTGGAGAGGGCCCAGCCACTTTGTGACTCGCTCTTGAGAATCAAAGGGTCATCGAGCTTGAGCTGATAGATGAAGGACTGTAGATCGTACAGGGAGACTTCTGCCTTCGGTGCACTGAGAATCTGTCCTTGTCGTGCCGAGGATGTTTCAAAGAGAACGATGTCATGGACTGTATTCCCCTCCACTTCTTTGTTGACCATGACTGTATCGGCTATGGTATTGGTGCTGTTGGCCCTCAGCTCCAGCGTAGGAAGGTCGCGCATCAGCTCGGTGTACAACTCACGGTACTTCTTCGTACTCCAAGGCAGTGCTTTATCAGCGGTAAAGAAGGTTACAAGGGAGAAACCCAAGGAAATGACAATGATGGGGATGAATACATGCTTGAGGGAGATACCGCTGCTTCGAATGGCTAGAATCTCGTTGTTGCCTGAAAGGTCTCCTATGACCATGCTGCTCGCAGTCAGCGAGCTGAAGGGAAAGGTGTACAATAAAAATTGCGGGATGGAAAGCATGACAAGCTGTAGTACTGCAAGGTAATCCACCTGCTTGAGCAGGATGCGTTGGGCTATGAGCAGAATCTGGTTGATGAAAAAAATAAAAAAGAAGAAAAAGAACGCCACAAGAAAAGAGAGCAGATACTCCCTTCCTATGTGGCGGTATACTAGCGAAAAACGAGCGGATGAAGCCAAAGCTATACTCCCGTCGAACCAAAGCCTCCACTTCCCCGTTCTGTTGCATCCAAGCTGATCGATTCAGAGAAGGTTGCTTGTTCACATCGTGCAATAACCATCTGGGCGATACGGTCACCGTGATGGATACGCACCTCCTGCCTGCCATGGTTTATGAGAAGTACACAGACCTCACCACGGTAATCAGCATCGATGGTGCCCGGGCTGTTCAACACAGTCAAACCATGCTTTGCAGCCAAGCCGCTTCGCGGTCTCACCTGCGCCTCGTACCCCTGCGGTAGTTGAATGCTCAAGCCGGTGGGTACTTTTGCATAGGAACCGCTGCCGAGCACCAAATCCTCATCAAGGCAGGCGGCGAGGTCGGCACCGGCACTCAGTTCAGTACCATAGACCGGAAGCAGTGCTTCCGGTCTTACCTTGACTACATGAACCTTGATTGAACCAGTATCCATCTTACTTCGATTTTGTCTCGATTGCATCGATGTAACTGAGGTTCAAGCGGTTCTGACGGTCAATCTCCATGAGTTTTACCGGAACAACCTGTCCTACCTTCAATACATCCTCTACATTCTGGACTCGAGTCTTTGCAAGTTTGGAAATATGGCAGAGGCCTTCCTTACCCGGCAGGATTTCAATAAAGGCACCAAAGTCCATGATTCGCTTCACTGTCCCTTCATAAATGCGGCCGACTTCCGGTTCCTCGACGATGGATTTCACCAGTTCCTTCGCCAACTGTGCAGAAGCATTATTTCTTCCATAGATGGTGACGGTTCCATCATCAGCAATATTCACCTCAGCCCCACTCTGGCTTGCAATGGCTTTGATCGTTTTTCCACCCGTTCCGATGACAGCTCCGATCTTCTCTTCATCCACCTTCATGGTGAGTATCTTGGGGGCATACTCGCTGATTTCCTCGCGTGAGCTGCTCAAGGCGCCTTCCATGATGGAAAGAATATGCATTCTGCCCTGTTTAGCCTGCTCAAGAGCCTTCTTCATGATCTCAGGAGTGACTCCTGCAATCTTGATATCCATCTGGAACGCGGTGATACCATCGCGACTGCCGGCAACCTTGAAGTCCATGTCGCCGAGGTGATCCTCCTCGCCGAGGATATCACTGAGCACAACGTACTTCGAATAATCGGCGCCTTCGGTGATCAGTCCCATTGCAATGCCTGCAACAGGCTTCTTGATGGGAACGCCTGCATCCATGAGGGAGAGACAACCACCGCAAACCGATGCCATGGAAGAGGAACCATTCGATTCCATAATCTCACTGACGACGCGCACGGTATACGGGAAGGACTCCTTTGCAGGAACAATTGCCTCAAGAGCACGCTGGGCCAAGTGACCATGGCCGATTTCGCGGCGACCGGTACTGAGCCTTCCACACTCACCTACGCTGTACGGAGGGAAGTTGTAGTGGAGCATGAAGGAGCTGAAACTCTTCTCTCCATCAATGGTGTCGAACATCTGCTCGTCACTTGCTGTACCGAGGGTGGTTACAGCCAATGCCTGGGTCTCCCCACGAGTGAACAATGCTGAACCATGGGTGCGATCAAGCAAGCCTACTTCACAGGTGATGGGGCGGATCTGGTCTACTGCGCGCCCGTCGGTTCTTTTGCCGTCGTTGAGAATTGATGCACGCAGGATCTCATACTCGAGGTCCTCGAACAACGATGAAAGCTGGCCGTCGCGCTTTGCATCCTCATTGATCAAATCCTCGAATTTTTCACGCACCTGAGCCTGGACCTTGGCAAGAGCTGCATAGCGCTCCATCTTTCCTTTGACAAAGGAAGCTTCCTTGATCAAGGGATGGGCATACTCGCGGACCGGACCAATCCAGGAAAGGTCGACGGTGGGAGTGAGGACAGGCAGCTTCTCCTTGCCCGCAATCTTTTTAAGCTCAAGCTGTGCATCACAAAGCTTGGTGATGAAGGGTTGAGCAGTAGCAATTGCCTCAAGCATCACTTCCTCGCTCACTTCCTTTGCACCACCCTCGACCATGGTGATGCCGTCGCGGGTTCCTGCAACGACGATATCCAAGGTGGAGCGCTCGATCTGACTGAATGTAGGATTGACGACATATGCTCCGTCCACCATGGAGATGCGAACCGCAGCGATAGGTCCGTTGAAGGGAATGTCGCTGATGGTCACCGCAGCACTGGCGGCATTGATGGCGATGATGTCGGGAGTGTTGTTCATATCAGAGGAGACAACGGTGGGAACCACTTGAATCTCACGGCCGAAAGCCTTGTCGAACAAGGGGCGCATCGGACGGTCGATGAGGCGGCTTACCAGAATTTCCTTATCCTTGGGGCGGGCTTCCCTCTTGAGAAAACCACCGGGGATTTTGCCTGCGGCATAATATTTTTCATTATATTCTACGCTCAAGGGTACATAATCCAGAGCTTCATTGGGCTCCTTTCCGCAACAGACGGTGGCGATAACGGCACTACCCTCATAATGAGCATACACGGTACCACTGGTCTGCTTGGCGATTTTCCCGGTTTCAAACACCAGGTCGGATTCGCCGATCCGTACAGATACTTTCTTAACTTCCATACTTCTTGTTCCTTTCTTTGTTCTTTTAGTTCTTTCTACACGTTATATAAACAAAATAGCTCCAACGGCCTGAAAAGCCATCGGAGCTATTCATACTATGTTACGAATGCGACACCACGACTACTTTCTCAGGCCGAGTTCGGCAATCAGAGAACGGTAGGCTTCGATATCGGTATTCCTCAGGTACTTGAGGAGCCGTCTGCGCTGACCAACCATCAGAAGCAAGCCTCTGGTTCCTGCATGGTCCTTCGGATTTCTCTTGAAGTGGGGCTGCAGGTCGTTGATGCGAGCGGTAAGCAAGGCAATCTGAGCCTTGGTCGAACCGGTGTTCTTTTCGTCACCGCCAAACTTGGCAATGATTTCTTGTTTCTGTTCCTTAGAGATCATGAAATACTCCTCTTAGCCTGAAAGCTAAGTCTTTTTGTACGAACAGCAACCCAATCCCACATCGCCTTATCAGGTACTATCAAGAGTTCATCCTCACCAAGGCGGGCATGAACCTCCACGACAGAACCATCTGAAAGCAAAAGCAAGGCATCATACACGCCACTTGGAGGCAGCAATTGCATGAAGGATGCAGTTCGATACAGCAAACCTTCTTCAATGAACTTGGATGGATACGCCACCAAATCCAACTCATAGGGTCTGCCGAGCATACTTTGGACTTCTTCCAAAGCGCCCTCAAGAAGTTTTTTACGCACCAGGCTGCTTGAAGTAATTTCTCCATTCGTTGTTAATACAAACGGGGGAATCTCAACAAGGGCTCCCGGTGACAATCGGGCTAGATATTCCTGCAGCTGAACAGGTCCGGCACTCGAAGCCGGGGCACCGCAGCGGAAATCCTCTCCGACAACCATCACTTTGACTTGGCAAAAAGCACATACCAAAGTGAGGAACTCCTCAGCTGTGAGTTTACTGAAATCAGCAGAAAAGTCAATGACAACAAGATGGTCAACCCCAATATTTTCAAGTAATTCATCAATTTGAGCATCACTGGCCAATTTTGAATGGTAGGGTTGTGTTTTCATCAGCATCTTGGGATTCTTATCGAAGGTGATGACCATGCTTTGCAAGTCCTGCTTTTTGGCAAGGTCGACGCATCGTTTGATGATAGCCTGATGACCGCTATGCAATCCATCAAATACACCTATGCAGACAGACATGCTCTGTTGCCATAATACAGGATACGCCGAAAGATGCATGAAATCGTATCGTTTCATCCTACTATCTCCTTGCGATACGGATGTATTTGTGCAATGATCCGTCCTTCCTTCATATCAGCTACAGCACGGAGTACTCCATCTTTACTGTACAGTGCACCATACACTTCATGTTCGCTTTGACGCCTTACTTTCACAGCGCGTGGAAACGAGCCGTTGGCAATACGAAAGAGTTCCTCGTCGGCCACTTCAAAGATGCTTACCGATTCAACACGCTTCAGCCGCTCATCGGTCTGTGCGACCGAAGCAACAAGGCTCTCGGTAAGTTTGGCATCGACGGCTTCGCTCAGCGAAAAGGGGCCGATGCTTGTTCGTTCCAAGCCTATCAAGTGTGCACGGCTTTTAGTGGCAATTCCCAAATCACGAGCCAAGGAACGGATGTACGTACCTTTGGAAACATGGATGTCGGCAACCAGAAGACCATTATCATACGAAACCGGCTCGAAGCTGTATACCGTGATGGGACGTTTTGCCATCTCCACCTCTTTTCCGCTGCGTGCAAGGTCGCTGGCCCTCTTCCCATTGATATGCAACGCGCTGTATTGCGGCGGCTGTTGCTCGATGGACCCTAGAAAGGAGGGAATTGCCTGTTGGATTTCCTCGAAGCTAGGAATGGTGGCAGTGGCGATGACTTGCCCTTCGGGATCGAGGGTATCTGTTTCCGATCCGAATGATATTTCAGCGCGGTAGCTTTTATCCATTGTTGAGAAGAGAACATTCAGCTTGGTCATGCTCCCAGTCAATACAATCAACAGCCCGCGGGCAAACTTATCAAGCGTACCGGCATGACCCACTTTAGGGTCGATGGTACGCTTGATATCATTGAGGGACGAAAAACTGGTAAGACCCGGTTTTTTATTGATGAGAAGAATGCTAGCTTTTGTTCCCATCTTCCACCAGTGTATCGATCAGGGCATTGATTTTCTGCCCCTCTTTGAGGGAGATATCGGCCTTGAAGGTCAATACCGGAGTATTCCTGGTTTTCAGGAAAGCCCCTACCCGCTTTTGGATGAAACCACTTGCCTTCTGCAAGGCATCAACGCTTGCATGCAAGGATTCATCGTCAAGGACACTCGAGATGAAGACGGTGGCAAATGCATTGTCCACCGAAAGTTGAACCCTGCTGACCGAGCACAGGGTGCTCAGCAGCGGATTCTTGATCTCTCCTTTGACGATCAGCGTGCTGATCGCCTCGGAGAGTTTTGCTTCTATACGTTTTTGACTGTATTCACTCATATTTTCACATTGCTTTCCAGCTTGCGGGCGATTTCTTCGGTTTCAACAACCTCAAGAATATCACCGACATGCAGGTCGTTGAAGTTCTCAAGACCGACGCCGCATTCGAAGCCTTCTGCAACTTCCTTGGCATCGTCCTTGAATCGCTTCAAGCTCGAAATCTTGATCATCTCGCTGTTGATCTGGATGGAGTCACGGATGACCCTGACCAGACTATTGCGCTTGATCTTACCCTTGGTGACCATACAACCGGCAATGGTGCCGACCCTGGGTACCTTGAAGGTGTCACGGACCTCGACGGTACCGATCTCAACCTCACGAACTTCAGGACTGAGCATGCCTTCCATCGCCAAGCGAATATCATCCACCACATCATAAATGATGTTGTACTTGCGGATTTCAATCTTCTCCTGGTCGGCCAAAGCCTGTGCACGGGGAGTCGGCCTTACATTGAAGCCGATGACCAGTGCATCGGAGGCGCTTGCCAACGTGACATCACTTTCAATGATGGCACCGGCACTCGCACGGATGACATTGAGATGGATCTCATCGTTGGAAAGTTTCTCAAGCGAACCCTGCAATGCTTCCACAGAACCCTGAACGTCACCCTTGATGATGACATTGAATTCCTGGATGGCCCCTTCCTTGATTTTCGTATAGAGGTTGTCAAGGGTGACCTTCTTCACATTACGGCTGTCACCTAGGCGTTCCAGTTCCTGACGCTTGGCACCAACCTGGCGGGCCTGGCGCTCATCCTCAGTCACCTGGAACGGATCACCGGCACCAGGGATATCGCTCAAGCCAATGATCTCAACCGGAGTTGATGGACCGGCCTCATCGATTTTTCGTCCCTTGTCATCAAACATTGCACGTACTCTACCGGGGTAGATGCCTGCTACGTAGTGATCACCCTGCCTGAGTGTTCCTCTTTCAATCAAGACCGAAGCTACAATACCACGACCCTGGTCGATGCGGCTTTCAATAATCTTGCCTTCAGCCCTGCAATCAGCATTGGCCTTGAGCTCAAGCATTTCAGCCTGCAACAGAACAGTATCAAGAAGCTCATCGATACCCAGTTTCTTCAATGCAGAAATCTGGCAATAGAGAGTCTGCCCGCCCCAATCCTCAGGCATCAGTCCTAAATCGGAGAGCTGTTGCATGACACGTTCGGGCTTCGCTTCAGGAAGGTCGCACTTGTTGATGGCGACGATGATGGGAACATTGGCAGCCCTTGCGTGGTCGATGGCTTCACGGGTCTGCGGCATGACTCCGTCGTTGGCGGCAACCACCAGAATGACGATATCGGTTACCTGTGCACCACGGGCACGCATCATGGAGAATGCGGCGTGACCCGGAGTATCGAGGAAGACGACCTCGCCCTTGCCTGGCAGATTCACCTTGTAAGCACCAATGTGCTGGGTGATCCCGCCGAATTCCCCTTCGGCGACCTTCGTAGAACGAATGGCGTCGAGCAGCTTAGTCTTACCATGGTCAACGTGGCCCATGACTGTGACGATGGGGGCACGATAGACCAGGTTCTCCTCACTGTCAGGTTCACTGGCGATCAAGGTCTCATCGTACAAGGAGACAAGATGCACTTGGCAGTTGTACTCGCTGCAGATGATTTCAGCAGTCTCGAAATCAATCTGTTGGTTGATGGTGACCATCATGCCCATCTTGAAGAGCTTGGCAATGATTTCACTCGCCTTCAAGTTCATCTTTTTAGCAAGATCGCTGACGGTGATTACTTCCATCATATCAACAACCTTGGGAACCGATGCGAGCTTTGCAGCAGCCTGCTCCTTTCTTCTCTGAATCTGGAACTCTTTCTCTTCCTCGGCATTCCGTTTCTTATAGGAAGCCTGATCCTTCTTCTTGGTGAAGGTTTTCTTGGGAGTTCTCTGATTCAGCGTATCCATATCCTGAGAGCCGGGAGCTCCTGAACCAGGTCTTTGCCCTGCACCGGGGCGCTGACCGAATGGAGGTCTTCCGCCTGCTCCCTGCGGTCTGAAGCCGCCTTGTCCCTGGGGCCTGAAACCACCGGGACCCGAAGGTCTTTGTCCGGGAGCTCCACCAGCAGGACGTCCCTGATACGGAGGCCGGTTCTGAAAGCCACCCTGACGAGGAGGCTGCGTTCCTTGGTAAGGAGTTGAAGGACGGGGATTCTGTCCCTGATAGCCCTGACCGGCGGGAGCACCCTGGCCCTGGTAACGGGGATTCTGTCCCTGATAGCCTTGACCTGCAGGAGCGCCCTGGCCTTGGTAACGGGGATTCTGTCCCTGATAGCCTTGACCTGCAGGAGCGCCTTGGCCCTGATAACGGGGATTCTGTCCCTGATAACCGCTTGAAGGCCTATTACCTTGATACGGCGGGCGTGTTCCAGGTGCAGGTCTACCACCTACGGTTCCGGCGATGCGAGGTCCGTTGGAAGGTACCGGTGGCTGCTGGGCAGCTGCAGCCTCAGGTCCACGACTCTGCATTTCGGCATGATCCTTGACCGTTAGGCCTTGATTGGGTACCGGCGGAAGATTGGTCGGCCTGATCACAACCGGACCATTATGCAACGGGGAAGCGGAAAGCTTATCAGAAGCAGGACGTGTTGTTTTGCGCACCCCGCCCAGGCGATGCTGGGTGCCCTGTTTTTCATGAGACTTGGTACTTTCATCCGATTTGGGTGATTCAACAACACTCTCGGATGCACTCTGATCGGAGTCGCTCTTAGGCTGAGGCTTTACCACCACCACTTTCTTTTTTACAACCACAACCCGGCGTTTTTCGGGGGCTTTCTGTTTTGCATCCTGTTCCTTGGCGGGGCTCTTGTTCTCTTCCTTCTGCTCCGAGGGAGTTACTACATGCTTGATCAATGTTGCTTTGGGCTTATTATTCTCTTCCGTCATTATTTCCTCTTGGATGGTTTTACTCTACCTCAAATGCCAGACCTGTTCCACAGCTGGGGCACACGGTCATATCCATGGTGATGGAGGCACCGCAATTGGGGCAGACATATTCGGTCTCTCCATCCTCTTCGTCCTCAACGATATCTACATACTCGTTGATGGTGTCCTTGATTGCGATGATCTCTTCCTCATTCAAATCACCGAACCCTGCCAACTCCTCGTCACTGAGGTTGATGAACTCTTCAACACTATATACATCGTGGAATTGAAGCTTCTTGAGCAACATGGAATCGAGGGGGAGTTCAGAAAGTGCAATCTCATCCTCTTCGACAAAGCTCTCAGCCTCCGCCTCAACAGCCACTTCAGTGGCAACGAACTCCTGTTGAGGTATCTGTTCCTGTTCAAAGATTGGTTCACCATTACCGAAAATGCTTTCAGCCCTGAACCTGGCTTCCTTGGCGATATCCATCTCATCGAATTGGGCCTGGGTTTTCACATCAATCATCCAATCGACCAGTTTATTTGCCAATCGAACATTGAGGCCCTGCTTTCCAATGGCAAGAGAGAGTTGACTGTCCTCGACAATCGCTACTGCATGATAAATGTTCTTATCGATGATCACGACATCCTTGACCTGAGCGGGCGACAGGGCGTTGCGGATATAGTTTGCAGGATTCGTGTCATAGCGCAGAATATCGATTTTCTCTCCCTCTATCTCACTCATGATAGTCTGAATTCGATTTCCCTTCAACCCGACGCAAGCACCGACCGGATCGATATCGTCATTACGGCTGGCTACAGCAACCTTGGAGCGATATCCCGCCTCACGAACAATCTTGATGATGTCAATCTGGTTCTGGGCTATTTCAGGAACTTCGACCTCAAAGAGCTTGCGAATCAGTTCGGGGCTGGTCCTGGAGAGGACGACGCGAAGTCCACGTTCTGCTTTTTCGACTTTTTCCACATAGCACTTGATCTTGTCGTTGCTGCCATAGCTTTCTCGACTGGATTGGTTTCTTCTGGGGAGCAATCCTTCGGTGGTCCCGATATCCACATAGATATCGCCATTGGGAAGCTGCCGGCGATAGTAGCCGATGATCAACTGTCCTTCCTTGGCCTTGTACTCGCTGTACAGGGTATCCTTCTGGATGTCCCTGAAGCTCTGATGGGCACGCTGCTTTGCACTCTGGACGCTGATGCGGTCGAACTCCTTGAGATCGACCGGAATGAGCAATTCGTCGCCGATCTCACACTCCTCATGAATCTCCTTGGCCTCGCTGAGAGGAATCTCAGTAACCTCATTGTACCAGTTGTCATCGTCAACAATCTTTCTGCGGCTGGCAAGCTCGACCGACATGTAGTCTTCACTGAATTCAATGACTGCATTCTCATCGGTACCGAATTTACGTTTATACGCTGCGCGAAGTATGTCCTCGATGGTGCTGATGACCAGCTCTTCGGAAATGTTCTTTTCCGCTACCATACTCCGGATAGCGTCACCTATTTCAGTTGCCATGTGAATCGTCCTCCCATCTATAGTCGAGCTTTGCCTTCTGGATGTCGGAAAAAGCTACAGACATAGTCTCAATCATCTCTTTTGCATCCTCAATAAAAACCTGTGAGAGCTGTACGGAAGTCTGGTCGGCCTGTGCTATGATTCCACTGACCCACGCTTCCTTGCTCGTATCATACACTCTGACTCGCTTGCCCGTAAACAAGCCGAACTCGTACACATCCTTAAACGTTCGCTGCAGTCCAGGCGTACTGACTTCGAGCTGAAGATCACGTTCTCCAAGCTGCAACTCCATACGTGGATACACAAGGCGGTAGACCTTTGCACAGTGGTCAACGCTCACTTCTGCTTCTTTTGCGACTATCACCATGGTAACGGTGACACTTTTTCCCCGATCAATGCGATTGATGTCTACCAGAGTAATCCCCATCGCCTCGAGCAGCGGTTCATACTCCATGAACAAATTGGTTTTTTGTATTCCTGTTGCTAACATATAATTCCTAAAAATTCATAAAAAAGGGATACGCCTGCCAGCGATCCCCCAATAATCAAACATATCCTGATTTGCATAGTAAGCACTTGCTTCATTTTTGTCAACTCAGCAACCAATGTCTGCAGCGTCATGGGGATTCTTCTTCAAGAAAGTGCATCAGATTCCGCATGTAATGCCTGTCATTCGCCTTAAGAGAAAAATTTAAGCAGATTCTAAGCACATAAAATTTACACAATAGTAAAAATGTCGAATATACTTATCATGTGCAGGGTCTTGCCGATAGTGAAAACTATACATGGAGGTGGTGAGTGGCACCGTTCAGTCGTAAAAGATTGTTGCATGGCATGTCCAAGCGGGAAGTACGTGATTTGTATGCCTTTATTGGCTTTACCGCACCGACTTTCATTTTACTGGGTGTTTTCATTTTCTGGCCCATTTTCTACAGCTTCTACTTGAGCCTGTTCAAGTGGAATATGATTTCACCCAGAAAAACATTCCTGGGTTTTCAGAATTATCAAGACATGTTCAATGATGCCGTATTCTGGTTGGTGGTTAAAAACACCCTTCTGATGGCTTTCTTCACCGTTATCGTTAAAATGGCCATTTCCTTGTATCTGGCAGCCCAGCTCAACAAGAAGGTGAAAGGAAGCTCGGTGTACCGAGCAATTATTTTCTCCCCCACATTCACGGCCAATGTTGCGATTGCCATGGTCTGGGCTTGGATTTTTGAACCTACATACGGTCTGCTCAGAGTAGTAATGAAACCTTTGGGATTTCCGATGATCGATTGGATACACAGCACTACACATTCGCTGCCGGCGGTGATCATCGTTTTGATTTGGAGCGGTATAGGCTATGATATGGTTCTATTTCTTGCAGCACTTAAAAACATATCCTTGGAAATATACGACGCAGCTTTGGTCGATGGAGCAAATCCCTTCCAGACTTTCTGGCATATCACCTTTCCTTTGATCTCTCCTACCACATTCTTCTTATTGATAACAGGATTCATCAATGTATTGAAAGCGTTCGACATCGTGCGAATCATGACTGAGGGAGGGCCGTTGAACTCCTCCAACGTTGTTGTTCATTTTCTGTATCAAAATGCCTTCCAATGGTTCAGAACCGGCTATGCATCGGCATTGGCGCTGATGCTCTTTGTATTCATCATGTTCATCACCCTGATTCAGAACCGGTTGTCAAAACGGTGGGTGCATTATTAGGAGGCGGTATGCAAGTGAATCAGATTCAACCGAACCGATTATACAAGATTGCCTCCAAATTCATTACACACAGTATTCTCTTTCTGGCGACCATCGGTATCGGAATGCCTTTTGTCTGGATGCTCATCACGGCAATCAAGAGTCCCCAGGAAGTGTCAATCTTTCCGCCCATATGGTGGCCTGAAGTAGTCAGGTGGGATAACTTTGTCACTGCGTGGCAGACTGCTCCTTTCGGGCGTTTTTATATAAACAGCATCGTGACTGCAGCCGCAGGCGTACTTTTTGGCTTGATCACTTCATCCTTCGCAGCCTATGCATTTGCCCGAATCCGTTTCAGATACAGGGATTTCTTCTTCTTGCTGATGCTTGCTGCCATGATGATTCCCGGCCAAATCGCCTTGATTCCCAATTATGTGATTCTTGCGAAACTAAAATGGATCAATACGTATCAAGGCATTGTAGTGCCCCATATAGCGAATGTATTCGGGGCTTTCCTGTTGAGACAGTATTTCATGACCATTCCTGATTCCCTGTACGATGCTGCTGAAATAGATGGTCTGGGCCATCTGAAAATCATGCTGCATGTCGCCCTCCCCCTTTCAAAACCTGTTTTTGGAACCTTGCTGCTCTATTTGTTCATTCAGAAGTGGAACGCATACCTGTGGCCGTTGATTGTTACTTCCAAGCAAAACATGCGGACACTTCCAGTCGGTCTTGCAATGATACGTTCTGCAGAATATGCAATAGGCCCGGAACATCTGATGGCGGCATCAATTTTTGTTCTTGTGCCTGTATTGATAATCTACTTCTTCGCACAAAAGCAATTAATCGAAGGAATTGCGTCCGGCGCCGTCAAAGGTTAACCAAAGGAGATTCGGTATTTTACCGATTTGTTAGTTCAAGGAGGAGTTCAAGATGAAGAAAAACGTTGCTATCGTACTATTGATTGCGATGGTTCTGTTCGTGACCACCGGTTTATCGGCCGCAGGTCAGGTAGAGCAAGCGAAACCGAGTGGACCAATCAAAATCATCTACTGGAGAAGCCTGACCGGAGTAGCCGGGGAAGCCCAGGAAGAGATTGTAAAGCGCTTCAATGCATCAAGAAGCGACATCATCGTCGAATCTCAGTTCCAAGGCGCCTATGCAGAAATCCTGCAGAAGTTGCAAGCCGGTCTTGCCGCCGGTGATGTACCCGATCTTGTTCTGCTCGATTCACCCCATTTACAGATTTTTGCGAAAGAGGGGGTATTGGTAAATCTTGATGCCTTTGTGGCAAAGGAGCCGAAAGCATTCCTTGACGATTACATACCTGGACTGCTGGCCGACAGTTACTATAATAAAAACCTCTATGCACTTCCGGCACTCAGAAGCACCCCGCTGCTCTATATCAATGAGGATATGCTGGAGGAGGCCGGACTTCCCAGAAAAGCCCCTGCTACGTGGGATGAATTCCGTGAGTATTGCAAGAGGTTGACAAAAGTCGATGCCAATGGAGAAACAATCCAATATGGTGTCGGCTTTACGATGGGAGCCACCACAGCCCATTGGTATTTCCAAGGTGCAGTGTACGCCTTTGATGGAAAAATCAGCGACGAAACGTTTGCAGTGCATTTGACCGAACCTCCTACGGTAGCTGCAGCTACACTCTGGCAGGATATGGTATTCAAGGATAAGAGTGCTGTTCCTTCCACCTCTCATGACGACCTGTTCAACAAGAAGGTTGCCATGGTATTCGGTTCCACCGGCTCAATGGGCAATGTGATGAACCGCTCGACCTTCAAAGTCCTTCCAGCATTCATCCCCGGACAGGTTCGCAATGGTGTGCCGGTAGGAGGATCGGTGCTTGCAATGCCCAGTACCGACAAGTGGCGACAATGGGCGGCGTGGGAGTTCATGAAGTACTTTACCGGTACCGACAGCCAGGCATATCTTGCCGAGAAAACGGGATACATGCCCAACAGCACCTCTGCAAGCAAGCATCCCGATCTTGTAAAGTATTACGCCGCGAATCCTCAATGGAAGGTTGCCATCGACCAACTGAAATACGTCCAACCCCAAGCCAGTGTAATTAGTCTTCCCAAGGGGACGGAGATTCTTCGTCAGATGGTTGAGAAGCTGCTTATCGCAAATATGGATGTCAACAAAGTAATGGCTGAAACCAAAGCAGATCTCGAGAAAGAGTACAACGAGAATTTCAAATAGAGAATAGGAGTGTGATGGCCGCTTGTGCGGCCATCAACGTCATATCGTTGCTATACAAGTGCTCATGCAACGTCCCTTGGCTCTTGCATTCATGCTCGAGCCAATATGCATACTCCGACAGAAACGTCTCCTGTTGTCTGTATGAGTTCGCGTGCCCTCCTACAGGTATTACCCGTAGTGAAGATGTCATCGAGAATGAGAAAGTTGTGGGTGCCGTCTTGGAAATAGGCTTGCATGTTCTTCAAGGCTTTCTTTTTTAGTATGAGATTGTTTGTCTGTTGACGCTGTTTTCGCGTCAACAGTGTGTACAAATCATGTCTTTGTTGTGCGAGCAATCGAACGGATGAAAGATGTAATCGTCTGCAGAGTATGGCTGTCACCAGTGCCATGTGGTCGAATCCCAGATTCCGTTTTCCCGATATTGAGGATGGGATGGGAATGAGTATCGGTGAGCCGAATTTTCTCACTAAAGGCTCAAAGAGGGTTGCCAACTGCCAGGCTGCCTGAACGTTGCCGGCATGCTTGTATGACGTAATAAGTTGCTCGAGAATCCCATCATACACGCCATAAGAAAGCAGTGCATCCTGACAGAAATCACATCCATACGCCGTATCGAGAACAGGCGTGCCGCAGGTTGGGCAACGGTGCTCATAGAGCTGTGCATAAGAAAGTGAAGCGAGCTTTTTCCTGCACCCTGAGCAGAGTGGAGCATCGGAGAGGGCATTGCATGTCAAACACCACATACCCCTTAAGAGGCAATGGTTGTCATTTTGCTTGCAGCATCTCCTGTAATCCTTTCAGAAACAGAAGCGCTTCCAAAGGCGATGACTGCTCTATCGAGAAAGAACGCAATCGATGCAATGCTTCCTGTTCACTTTCATCGTAATATATGTGCTGCGGCGAATCCTCATTGATTGCACTGAATAAATCCGGTTGCACGGAAATAAAATCATACTCGGCGAAATGTTGTTTCTGGAATGTTCGGGCATGGGTCAGGACATCCCTGCCGATACCAGCCATACGCGCAACATTCAAACCATAGGATGAGTTTGCGATTCCTTCCACCACCCTTCGCAGGAACCTCACCTGCCCGCCTTGCTCCGAAACTTGCAGGGTGAGCAGCTGGATGGCGGAGGTGTCGATTCTGGCCAGCTCATGGTAGTGGGTGGCAAAGAGCGTTTTTGCCTGCATTTGCAGTAGCTGTTGCATCACGGCATATGCGATGGACATTCCGTCCTGGGTGCTGGTTCCCCTTCCGAGCTCATCGACGATGACCAAGGAGTTTCTGCTGGCGGTGCGCAGAATGTGGGCGGCTTCCTGCATCTCCACCAAGAATGTCGACTCGCCTCGAGCCAGATTGTCACTTGCACCTACCCGGCAGTAGAGCTTGTCTACAATCCCCAAGCGGGCCTTTGCAGCCGGAACATAGCTGCCGATCTGGCTGAGCAACACTAAAAGTGCTGTCTGCCTGAGGAACGTGGATTTACCTGCCATATTAGGACCGGTTATGAGACAAAACCGTTTACCGGTACTGCCGATTACGAGATCGTTGGCAACAAACTGACCGGCTCCGAGGTGTTGTTCAACCACTGGATGCCTGCCACCCTCAAACTCCAACACATCCTCATCCGTGAAAACGGGTTTGCAATAGGAGTGCGTTACGGCCGTAGATGCAAAACTCTGCAGACAGTCCAAATCACTGAGGAAACGGCTGATCGACAAGAGGGATTGCTGCAGATTCATCACCTCTTCAACCAACGTCTCATACACCTGCCGTTCCCGCTTTTCGGCTTCGTAGGAGCTGGCAAGTATTTTCTGTTCACATGCTATGAGTTCATCACTGGTAAAGCGCTCGGCATTGACGAGAGTCTGTTTCCGATAGAATGTGGCCGGAACTCTGTCCGCCTGGGCCTTGGAGACTTCAATATAGTGGCCCAGGATCTTGTTCGAGGAGAGACGGAGCGTTGTAATGCCGGTTTCCCCCCTGATCTTATCCAGATACGCATCCAAAATAGCCTTGCCGCCACCCTTTACCGCTCTGAGTTCATCCAGTTCAGCATCAAAGCCTGAGACGATGATTTTCCCTTCCTCGAAGGGACCCTGATGATCGTCGGCTATGCCATCAGCAATGCGTCTGGCAACAACAGCAAGTGCCGTAAGTGTCTCTTCCTGCAAGCCATCACCCAATAACTCTTGGTATCTGCCATCTGCAAGGTTGAAAAACGAGCGGATGGTTTGGCTGATACCTACTAAATCCTTGGGCACATGGCGGTGCATGGCCAACCGACTGGAAAGACGTTGTAAATCGAGTACTTGCTTCAGATGTGAACGAACTCTGGCCAGTTCGCCGCGGTCTTCATATAAAAGTGTTACCCAACGCTGCCTGAACGTAATCTTTGCAATATCGGTAAGTGGACTTGCAATCCATTGTTTCAGTTGCCTTGCTCCCATACTGGTCAAGGTTGCATTGATTGAAGCATAGAGGGTGTACTTCTCCGATCCGTCTGCGAGATTGGTCAAGAGTTCAAGGCTCTTCCGACTTGCCTCGTCGATGTGGAGAAATTGCGATTCGGGGACGACGGTGTATCCTTCAATCTGGTTGAGGCTGGTCTTTGCCGTCTCCCTAAGGTACCACAGCAATGCCCCGGCACTGCTGAGCATCGGATCTTTCGCTTCAAGTCCGAATGCTTTCAGCGAAGCCGATCCAATCTGATTGCAGAGCCTCTGATATCCTTCAGAAATACTGAAGTGCCAGGAGGGAAGTTTGGTGACCATGGCCGGATGGCCGTCCATCAGGGCTTGGAAGTCCTGATGAAGGAAATAGTCATCCTCATTTACTAAGATTTCACGTGGGTTGACCTGCTGCAGTACACTGAGCAGCATGGCGTACCGATTGTCCTTATCGACCAAGCGCAGGAAAAATTGTCCGCTGGTGATGTCGGCATAACTTATGGAAAAACCTTGTTTCTGAAAGGAGAGACTGAGGACAAAACTGTCCCGGTCGGCTTGCAAAAAATCCTCTTCCACCACAGTGGCGGGTGTAACCACCTGCACCACTTCGCGTTTGGCAAGCTGGCGTGTGCCGTCAGGCAGCTCAGTCTGTTCGCATATGGCGATTTTCTTACCTGCTTCCAAAAGACGTTTGATGTAGACTTTTGCTGCATGGTAGGGAATTCCGCACATCGGTTGACCGTTGCGTTTGGTTAGCGTGAGATTGAGAAGACGAGAAACCTCGACGGCATCCTCTTCGAACATCTCGTAGAAATCACCGAGACGGAAGAAAAGGATGCTCTGTTGGTGTTGCTCCTTGATCTGACGGTACTGTACCATCATCGGAGTCAATTTCTCTGCTTCTTTTTCCATGCTTAGTACAACGTCGTGGTAATGGCGAGGACCAGTTTCAGCCCGCTCTCATCACTCTTACCCTTGAAAATATTTCCTCCGACCCACGAGAATGCATCATCGATGTAGCTTGCATTCTTAACCAAATACAAGCCGAGCGGGAAACCTGGAACCTTCAGCTTTATGCCGGCCCCTGCAGAGAAGTACCACGCCAAATCCGATGCACCGATGGTATTCAGATCCGTGCTCACACCGGTGGCACTTGCATATACCTCGGCTGAGAGTACATTGTGGGCAAGCGGCCAGCTGATGGAAACTTGGTTGTCCCATAAATAAGCCTGGTCAAAAACCACGTTGAATCCGCGGCCTGTATTCATCCCGTCGATGTACAGCATTTCGTAGCGGGTGGCTCCCTGTTTTGCATCGTACCAATTCCAGGAGTCTGTATCATAGTGCTTGTAGTACTGCGGGAGCATTGCACTGAGGCTGGTGGTGACTCCAAACACAACATTGGCAGGCTTCTCATCCAAATCAAAAGTGAACAGCGTAAGATAGCCGCTTGCCGAGCTTGATGTCCTGATGTAGTTGGAAAGTCCCCCGAGGATGCCTCCTGCATAGGTGAAGCTCTGACTCAAGTAATAACCACGGCTGGTGTTCTCGATCAAATCCCTCCCGTCCCAGGCGAAGGAGAGCGTGAGGCGATTGCTGAACTGCCATTTATCGTGGTAGAGCTTGATAAGTCTCTCATACGGATCATATACATTATCGTCGTACTGGGCGTAGTTCAGTCCGACGGTGATGCCTCCGCCGACATTCAGCGAACCAGGTTGGAACATGAAGGTGTAGCCGGTATTGTATCCCAAGGAAATACGATAGTAGGTATAGCTCATCAAATAGCGTGAGGAAGGCAGGGCTTGGTCGGCTGCCAGGTAACTGGCGTAACTGTCATACCCATAGGGATACGGATTCTCTTCAATGGAGATCTCATCGTGGCCTGTGTAGTATTTGCTGCCGATACCCCGCTGCAACGCAGAATCCTTGACACTGCGTTCAAAATTGAAGGAGAGTCCATTCGACCAACGCCTGTTTCCGAACCATCCATCGGTGAATGAAATGGATATGTTCTGGGTATCAGGGCTGAGGTTTGTGGCGATGGCAAGGTCTCGTCCAGTACCACCGAGGTTCTTGTCCGACCACTGCAGGAAGCCTGAGACGGGGAACCCGTCCACGTTGCCGCCGAAGGTTGCACCAAACTGGATATCCATCTGGTTGCCCTCCACCACCGTAAATACGGGGATGACGCTTCCTTCCTGAGTACCGTTGATGATATCAAACTGCACATCGGTAACGATCAAGGTATTGTAGATGTTCTGGGCGCTCTTGATCAGTTTTTCCTTCGAGAAGATATCACCTTTTGCAAAGGTTAGTTCACGCTCGAATACATAGGGCTTTGTTTTGGTCAGTCCTTCGATGCGGATATCCTCGATGACTGCCTGTTGATTCTCCTGCACCTTGAGGATATAGGTGACTGTCTTGTCCTCGTCACTACGCACAAGATCGCTTGAGATCAGATTGAAGATGTATCCGTTGTTCCAGTACAGGTCGGTGACCGCGGTGATTTCACGCTGCACGCGCGATACATCAAGCACCGAACCCTGCTTCATGGAAATGAGCGACTGGAACTGCTCATCGGTAAAGACCGTGTTTCCCTCAACCTCGATGCCGCCGAAGAACCACTGTTCTCCCTCTTTGACCGTGAATACAACCCTGAGTCGCGTGTAGGCATCGTCATCGGTGCTGATGTCCTCGGTTCGTACATCCATGATTTCAGCATCGATGTAGCCTCTGCTTTGGTAGAAGGAGATAAGCTTTTGCTTGTCGGTTTCTATGGTAAGTGGATTGTAATACCCTGAGTTGAAGTAACTGACCTGCTTGGATGAGAGTTGCTTGGAGAGCATGTCGGATGAAAGCTTCTCATTGCCTTCGAAGACAATTTGTCCAATGCGCTTCTGCTGATTTTCAATAATCCGGTAGGTAAGATCGGCTGAATTGCTTGCTTCATCGATGGTATATTCACTTTCAACGGTTGCATCGGCAAAACCTTTTTCCTGATACAAGGAGACAATCTTTTGCTTGGAAAGTTCGATATTCTGCTCATCCAGGAACAACCCTTCCTTGGCGAGCAAAACTTCTGCTATATCCTTCGTCTTGATGCCCTGGTTCCCTGCAATTGTTGCTGTACGGATATACGGCAACTCATAAAACGTCATGGCAATCTGCAGTTCGTTGTTGCCCTCCCCTGTCCTCTGGGCATCGGCAAGGAAGTACAGAAAGTTCTCCAGACCATAGAGTTCACCCTGCAACTCATTAAATACTGCATCACTGAAAGTTTTGCCGATATACTTGTACTGGATATCCAATACAACGCTCTCCTTTACATTCTGCAACCCGCTGTTGGAAAAGGATGCAATACGCTTTCCGACATACCAAGGGTCGGTATCAGCGGCGGCAAGGAATGAAAAAGATAGGGCTGAAATGAGCACAATGCTCACAAGAAAGCGTGTAAGGCGCTTGTCCATGATGTCTCCTCTATAAACGTGTTTAACGCAAAACAATTCGTTTGGTTACACTAAAGCCAATGGTATCCAAAATATTAGTGAACGACAACTCGTTGGGTTGGGTAAAGAAGGAGAATGTCCCCAGCGGGTTCACCCAATCCAGCGAGAGCTCGAGATCGAGGGAGATGTCGGGTGAAATGAACGAACGCTTCACCCGGGAACGGTCCATGGCGCTCAGATGCACAAGAGCCTGCAGGAAAAACTGTCTTCCCACATACTTGCCCATGAAGATGGACGTATTGTTCAGATACCGAGCCAAGGGAGTAAGCGTTCCTCCGATGTTGCTTCCCGGCAGTGCATCAAACAGAATGTTCTGCAAAATATTGCTGCGAATGCTGAACATATCCAGGCCGAGAGAGATGCGAATGGACTCGGTCAAGGCGGTTGTCTGACTTGCATCTATGTACCCGAGCCTCTCGGCAACATCGGTGGCAGCGGCCGCAAGGCTCACGACGCTGTACAGGTTCACCTCTCCATATGCTCCGGTGGGCAGGATTGACTGGCCCAGGATCTCCAGAATCTCATTCACATCCTTGGAGGGAATCGATTCAAATTGTGGATTGAGGTTGGAGAGTCCGGAATCACGCAGCACCAAAAAGATATCCACGCGATTGCCCTGAGCATCGAAGTCGGTCATTTTTGCTCGAAGGTTGATGGTTGGTTGAATCTGATTCCTGCCGGTCAAGGCATCGGTATGGATGGCCAATGACCCTTCGGTTATGAAGAAGTTCTTCTGGAAATAATAGATTTCACCACTTCTGAAGGAAAGCGTACCGTCGGCAACAAACTCATCGGTGATGTGGTCATACAAGAATGAAATATTCTGGTTTTCCGTTATGGTCGCTTTTATGAACGGATTGGGGGTATTGGGGTAGTAGAAGGAAACATTCTTGCCGGTAACTACATCAAAATTGGTCGTAGTCAGGTTGTTCGCAATATACCAATCAGGCAAATCCCTGATACCCAAGGTCATCGTGGTATCCTGGATGGTGACCTTCCCGTCAAGCCATGTTTCGAATCCAACACCGAACAAGTTGAACGTTCCGCCGGCATACGTTCTAATATCTGCATCGAATCCCTGCATGGGTATCCATACATATACCTTCTCATCGCCGCTATCTGCATGGATTTCGTAGTTTTCCAAGCGCAAACCATCAAAGGATGCACCGAGCCATCCATATCCCTCAATGGTTTTGCCGGTAACACTGTTGGTGGAGAAGAACGGGACACGCGCTGTGATGGCACGGCTTCCATCGCTGGTCGCACTCACGTTCTTCATTGTGATGATGTCCTGAGGAAGCCAGAAGAGTTGCATCCGGGCCGAGTCGACCCACAACTGTCCATACGGCCTGAACCCGTCCTCTGTTTTGGCAATGAACAACTCCCCTTCGGCCACACCGTCAAGGAAGGAAAAAATCGGTTTGAGGAATGTTCGATTCAAAAAAGGAAGAGGCATATGGATATCGGTGATGCTCAACCCGAAATCAGAATCAGAAACAGAACCTTCAACGGCAAACCCTATACCGAAGGATTTGTTGAGTGCAGCCTTCAATTGTCCGGTTGCATGTGCATAGGTGAGATCGAGATGGTCGCCGCCGATCGAAAGCAGGCCATCGTCGAGATTGATGAAATAGGTGCCGTCGCTGATGCCTCCTTCTCCATATACAAGAACATCGGAGATGCTGAGCTTTGCCATAAGGTTGCCGCCGAGTATCGGCTTGAGGGCTGCTGGAAGTGTAAATATCGATTGCATGGTTCCAAGATCGATGGATACATCATAGCTAAGCTGTGACATCTGATCATTGTAGGAGAGATGCCTGATATGTTCAAATCTACCGGAGGAACCAAGCATTGTTCCATCGAACGTTACAGCTTCACCTTCATAGGAAAAATCAGGCATGGTGAGTCTGGATTCGTAAAAATTCAATGCATTCTGGTTGAATGCAAGTTTGGAACTGAAGATGGCATCGCCGCGTGCAAGATCCAGAAGTCCGTCAACACTCGCCGTACTCTTGAAATCGGAATACCCGACCGCTGAGAAAGTAACTACGGTATTTTCCAGGGTTTTTGAGAATCGGTCCAAGGGAAGCGCAGAGAGCTCTATGGCTCCGCTTATCCGGTCCGCTTCTCCTAGGAGTGAAATGGAGATTTTTCTCTTTTCTTGCGCATCAAGGCTGAAAACAGCCTCGAATGGTGCAAGGAAGGAGGCTTGGATAAGTGTTGCAAAATCGGTTCCCCGATAGCTGAGCCTGCCGGGGAATACAAACTCGCCTTCCTTCAGCATAAGGTCCGAAAGTAAAAGCTCCCGCTCCGATGCAGTAAGTGATGTATTGACATCATACAACCTGTTTTGGAATTGCACCCCTTCAAGGGCGAGCCGGCTGCTTCTCACATGCCAATCACGAAGGTTGAAGTATTCTGCTTCCAAGTCGCCGTAAATTGAAGCAAGAGCAAAAAATCCAGAATCCGGCAGCCGCAGGCCATCGAATTTCAAGGAAGTAATGAGCGGAGGAGCAAGATTCGCCGTCAGGCCCAGATGCTCCATTTGGTCGAGTGAGAATTGAAGCGTACTTGTATCAAGACGAAAGGTGAAGGGATACGTGGTTGAGAAGACAGAGAAGTCTGCACTTCCTACAATGTATTTGGAGGCTTCCCTGCTGATCGTCCCTTCTACAAGCAGGGATGGCTCGAAGGGGGTGGTGACATTAAATCGATATTCTGACGGCGGGATGTCTAAAAAATTGATGGAAAGCATGCGCTGACCATCGTCGATGCGGAACAGGTCCAATCCTCCACGGGGCAACCAGTAGTTGAGTTCGGTTGAGCCCGAAAAAACAAGACGATAGCCGCTGCTGGCAAGCGTCATGGCATCGACGAGAATCGAGTCCCCTTGGATATCGGCGAGGAATGTGAATCCGGCATCCAGTTCAACCTTGCCCACTTTCGCCGAGAGCAACGCCAACTCGATGGCGGCCTTGCCATCGAATGGAAGTATGCTCCCCCCCCCCTTCGACGACTGGAAGGAGATGTTTCCGATCAGATTTGTTCCTTCCTGGTAGTAAGGCTTGATGAACGGTGCATACGTCTCGAACATCGGGGAGAGGATGCTCAAGGGGAAATTATCCAGACGAGAGGCAATATGGAAGGTGCCTTCGGAGGAGGATGGCAGATTGTAGATCGATCGGATTGACAGCTTGTCCTGATAATCAAGTTCAGCCTGCAATTGGCTGGTTTGTCGGTTTGACTGGTAGGAGAATCGAGCCGAAAGTGGTTTTGTCGTAAAAGAAGAGTTCAAGCTGGTGAACAGGGCCGAGCTGCTGAGCGATGTGTCGTCCTCTCGATATGCAAACGATGCTGAGAGCGGTGAAGTGATGAATATGTCCCTCTCTTGGAACAAGGCTTGAGCATTCGCTTGCAGGCTCAGCTCGATATCCATCAGTCTCAAGCCATCAAGATTTGCATTGGCCTCGACGTATACGCCGGTAAGACCTGCAGCAAGCGCATCATCCGCATACTGTATACGTCCCAGTGAAAGTTGGAGTTTCAAGGTATCATCGGCTGTATACTGTGCGTTTGCCAGCAGGCTCTCCAGCTCAAGTGAAAGCTCCTGTCCATACACAGCCGTGAAGCGCGATCCCTGCTTGATAGCAAGACCGAAAGACAGGTTTTCATCCTGTTTTCGCGCAGTAAAGGTCGCTGTCGGCGAAAGAACATGAATCCGGCCATAGTCAACTGAAAGCAAGTCGTATGAGAGTGTTGTATAGTCAAAGGCGCCATCCTTGAGTTGGATATTGCCCGAGAGTGTGGGAACAGAAGCATTCAATGGTTCCGCCGAGACCGTCAAGTCGGACAACGATAGGTCTATCGAGGTACCGAGGTCGGAAAACGAAAGTGAATCAAGTGCCCCCAAAGCCACCAGCTGGTTGAATGAGATTTCCAAGCCCTGTCCCAGCAAACTGACTTTGCTGACTCTGACCAAGGCATTTCCTGCACCGTCAAGACTCAGATCCGATTCATCGAACATCCCTTTCCCCAAGGGTGTTGTGAAATCAAAGGCAGAAATACTGCCTCTGACAGAGGGAAAGGTATTCTTGCTGTCCAGCAGGAAAGTGATTGAGGAATTCTCTACATCTGCAGTAAAATCTGGTACATCCACTGAAGCACGAAGATTCTTGAAATCTATGGAGACCGTGTTTGATTCCAACCAGGTTTTCAGAGGCGAGGAGGAGGCTGAGCCTTCAAAAGACAATTGGTCCAGGGTGCCTGCAATACGCACTTCAGGCTTTTCAACGGAAATTGAAATCTGCTTGGAACCGAATAAGAACGAGTTCAGCAACTCGGGAAGACCCCCCGCTACTTCAATGTGGGATGCGGTAACGGAAGAGTCTCCAGAAAGAGACAGAGAAGGATTGTTGATGATGAGCGTTTTCAGGAACATTCGGTCGATACTCTCAGCCTTGAAGGAGACAGGTTTTCCTGCATCGAAGGATTGCAGAAGACGGTCGGCAATATATTGGCTTGGATTTCCCATACCCAGGTTGACCATTCCATACAGGCAAAGAATGGCACAGCTTATGAGAACAAGAACCGAAACCGTAATGTCTTTGAGAGTTGTATGATATCTCACCTTTCATCCAGTATAGCCCATTGTCGAAATCTTGGGCACCTCTTTTCATGTTGGTTCGATGGAGTTTGATAAGGCTGGGATGAAAAACTCATTTACCTTGCTTCGCTTTTACCGTACCATACAGTCATGATAGGAGATATGCATATGCCTTCAGTATTGACCAATTTTATCGTTTTTGAGGGTTTGGACGGGGCCGGAACCACCACGCAGATGCAACTGCTTGCAGAGGCGTGCGATCGGTCGGACCGCCCGTGCCGTGCAACATTCGAACCAACCGACAAACCTATCGGGCGTTTGGTTCGATCGGTGTTGCAAAAGCAGATACTTACCACCCCCTTGGCGCTGGCTATGTTGTATGCAGCCGATAGGGAGGACCACCTGTATAATCCGGTATATGGGCTTGTACACGATTTGGAAGCCGGTAAACTGGTGATATCCGATCGATATCTTTACTCTTCACTTTCCTATCAAGGGGTGGAATGTGATTTTAAAAAGATTGCGAGCCTCAATGAGTTCCCCTCCCCCCAGTATGTTTTCTTCATCGACACACCGGTGGAGGAGTGCCTCAGGAGAATCAACAGCAGGGGAAACGAGGCCGAACTCTTCGAGAAGCAGGAGTTCCTGCATAAAGTAAAGGAAAATTACGAACGCATTTTCAGCTCGCTCGACCCTGCGGTTACCCTTGTTCGCTTGGACGGACTTTTGAAGAAAGAGGAGATAGCTGCTCAGATCCAAGAGATTCTTTTCAGCAAATGAACATCGCATCCCCGTAACTGAAGAATCGGTATGACTCGGAAACAGCATGCCTGTAAGCCTTGTCTATCAGTTCTTTCCCGGCGAAGGTGGAGACCAGGACCAAGAGAGTCGATTCCGGGGTGTGGAAATTCGTCAGTAGCTGGTCCACAATCTTGAATGCATAGGGGGGTCGGATAAAGAGATTCGTCCGACCCTGCCCATGTTCCAGCAAACCGGTTTCGGTGTTGAAGGCACTCTCCAGGGTTCTTACGCTGGTCGTCCCCGTGGCAACAATCTTCCGTCCTTGCGCCTTCGCCTCATTGATGATGCGTGCACTCTCTTGCGAGATCTCATAGGACTCATAATGCATATGATGATCTTCAAGATTTTCCGTCCTGACAGGAAGAAAAGTTCCAGGTCCAACATGCAGCGTTACTGCAACGATGGTGCAACCTTTGTCCCGAACCGAAGCGAGTATCTCATCGGTGAAATGAAGCCCCGCGGTCGGTGCGGCAACCGACCCTTCCTTCTGTGCATACACGGTCTGGTATCGATTCTCATCGGCAAAGCTGTCATCGCGCTTGATGTACGGAGGGAGTGGAACATGCCCGAGTTTTGTGAAAAACATCTCATCCAGTATTTGGTCGAACCTGATGGTTCTGGTGCCGTCATCGTTGGCCTTGATGATGCAGCCGGTTCGGACATAGCTTCCTTGGGCATCACTGAAGGTGTAGTGTTTGCCTACATGCTGCTTCTTGGTTTTTGTGACCATGACGTTCCAGCTGTGGTCGAGATTCTCCTCCAAGAAAAGAAACTCCACGCGACTGCCCGTTTCGCTTACGGCGTACACGCGAGCTTTTCGTACCTTGCTGTTGTTTATAACCAAAACACTTCCTTTCTCAATATAAGAGGAAAAGTTGGTCATCTGTTCATCGATTATGGTTCCAGTCTGCTTGTCGAGCACCAGTAGACGATCGGTGCCTCGTCGGTCGACCGGTGTCTGTGCTATCAGGTGCTCGGGCAGGTCAAAAGAGTATTCCTTGATTGTCATCCATGTTCCTTTTGCAGGGAATACCCAGCAAATCATAAGCTTTTTTAGTGGTCATTCGTCCACGGGGAGTTCTCTTGAGGTATCCTTTTTGAATCAGGTACGGTTCGTAAAAATCCTCAAGCGACTCAATGGCTTCCCCGACACTGATCGAAAGCGTCTCAGCCCCTACCGGTCCACCGTCGTAAAACTCAATGATGGTTCGCAAAATATTGCGGTCCTGGGTCTCAAGGCCGTTGGTATCGATGCCAAGTCGTTCCATTCCATGGTCGACTATGGGGATGGTTACGTTTCCGTCCCCCATAACCGATGCAAAGTCCCGAAGCCTTCTGAGCAGGCGGTTTGCGATTCTCGGGGTTCCTCGGCTGCATCGGGCAAGGTGCGCAATGGCATCCTTGTCAATGTGTACGGCCATGATCTCCGCCGATCGATGAATGATTGATGCGAGCTCGGCCTCATTGTAGAAATCGATGTGGCAGGTGATGCCGAAGCGTGATGAGAGCGGGCTGGATACTGAACCGGCCTTGGTGGTTGCTCCCACCAAGGTGAACTTAGGCAGAGGGATGCGCATCGTGCGGGCTGCAGGACCTTGCCCGATCACCCAGTCGATCTCAAAATCCTCCATGGCGATGTAGAGCATTTCTTCAAGAGCCGGCTTGAGTCGATGAATTTCATCGATGAAAAATACCGATCCCTCGGTGACATTGGTGAGAATACCCGCAAGGTCCTTTGGCTTATCCAACGCCGGTGCGCTGGTCATCCTGATCTCAGCTCCCATTTCATTGGCAATGATGCTTGCCAATGTTGTTTTCCCAAGTCCCGGAGGGCCGATAAGAAACGTATGATCAAGTGGTTCCTTGCGCTCCCGGGCCGCCTGAATGAATACTGCCAGGTTGTCCTTCAGCCGCTGTTGGCCTTGAAAGTCTTTCAACATTTTCGGCCGAAGGATATTCTCCTGCTTGTCCGCCTCCTGTTGGAAGGAGGTGGAGACAACAGAGCTTTGTATCAAGTCGTTCAATTCAGTTTGGTGTGTGTCCATTCCCTCTCCTATCACCCAAGCAATTTGACAGCATTGCGAAACAACAGTTGTTCTGCATCATGGTGGCTGAGTTTCCCGATTGCTTCAGCTTCCTGCTGGCTCAGCGAATCAATTACTTCCTCAACCTTGCGTCTATCATAGCCCATATCGACCAATGCGTTGACAATGTCAGACCATGCACTGGCTTTGCCCTGGTTGCGCTGTACACCGGCTTTGCTTCGTTCATCCTCAAAAACAAGCACATTGCGAAGAGCAAGAATCATTTTCTGGCCTGTTTTAGGGCCGATACCCGGAATTGAGGAAAGAAGTTTCAGGTTCCCGGTATCGAGGGCTTCCGCAAGATGCCTGACACTGATGCCGCTGAGTATTTTCAACGCCTGCTTGGATCCGATTCCGGAGACGGTCTGCAGCTGCAGAAACGCTTCGCGCTCGGCTTCATCAAAGAAACCGAACAGCGACATGCTGTCCTCTCGATGCACCAGGACGGTCAGTACCCGTATACCCTTCCTCTCTTCAATGCCGAGGTTGCTGAGCTTGCTTGTGGTCTGTGCGGAGACAGAAAGAATGTACTCCACAAATCCTGCACGGAGTATAACCTCACCTTCCTGTACTCGAACTACATCTCCAATGATTGCGTTGATCATTACAATTTCATCCTTATCTGGGTAAAATCATATACAGCGAGGCATAAGGCTGCAGCCAAGGCATCCGACGCATGGTCCGGCTTGGGAATCTTATCAAAGCCCAACAGGATGCGGACCATCTCCTGGACCTGATGTTTCTCGGCACCACCGTACCCGGTAACCACCGTTTTAATAGTAGGCGGACTATACAACCGTACTGGAATTTCCAGCAAGGACAGTTGATGAATGCATGCACCGATGACTTTTGCCACCGGGATGGCGGAACTGACATTCTTGGTGAAGAAAATATCTTCCATCCCACAGATGGCAACATTGTGTTTGGTTGCCAACTCCCCTACTGATTTGGCAATGAAATGAATTCGTTCACTGTCAGGTTGCGTCGTGGAAGTCTTTATGACACCAAACGAAACAGGCCGGTTATGCTGTCCATCTGATTCGACAACACCCCAGCCTGTCTGTGCATATCCTGGATCGATGCCTAGGATTCGCATGCGTTATTCTTCGTCGCTGTCCTCAAAATCATCGGGGAGTTCCAGATTTGAGGAGACCTGCTGGACGTCGTCCAGTTCCTCGAGTTTGTCGATGATCTTGAGTACTTTGCGGGCTTTTTCACTTTCCAGTGTTACGGTCTGGTCTGCAACCTTCTCAACCTCAGCACTCTCCTGCTCGAAACCGGCACCCTGCATAGCTTCCAAGACGTTGGCAAAATCAGAGGGAGTGGTGATGACTTCTATGACTCCATCGCTGGTGGTCACATCATCGGCCCCGTTTTCCAAGGCTACCTCGAAAATCTGTTCTTCGCTGTATTTGCCTGCATCATAGGTGATGATGCCTTTGGTCTGGAACATGTAGGAGACACAACCGGTTGCACCGAGGGTGCCGCCGTTCTTGGTGAGTGTCGAACGAACATCGCTTGCTGTTCTGTTCTTATTATCGGTCAGTGTATCGATAATCAAGGCAACTCCACCAAGAGCATACCCTTCGTAGGTGAGTTCATAATACGTGGAGTTGTCGAGTTCCCCGGCACCTTTTTTGATTGCCCTGTCAATATTGTCCTTGGGCATATTCTCTGCGCGAGCCTTGAGGACTGCGGTACGAAGCCGTGCGTTGCTTTCAGGGTCTGAACCACCCATTTTAGCTGCAACGGAAATTTCCTTGATCAGCTTTGTAAACTTCTGACCGCGCTTTGCATCGGCGATACCCTTCTTGTGTTTGATTGTAGCCCATTTACTATGGCCGGACATAATTGAACCTCTTAACTTTATAGAATGCGTGAATTATCTCAACCCAATTAAGCTATCACAACAGGTAGAGGCGGTCAAGGGCTTACGAGATTACCAAGGCCAAACGGAGCAGGATTTCGTCAAGTACCATAAATCCATATTCTGTCAATACAAAGAGATCTTTTGCATCGTTGAACCAAGAGGAATCGAGGGCGGAAATTACTGGTAAAAAAAGTGTATCGAAATCTTTGCAATACCGTGCCTGAAATACCTGCTTGTCAATGCCCGTATTGGTTCGCAGTGCCATCATCAGGTACTCCTCCATTTGTTGGTTTGAATCAACAATCTCTTCCTCGTACCCGGTGAAGAGGGGTGAAGATGCATAATCGCGCAAATCCTGTACTTGGGAATAGTGGCGTGATACGGTTCCTTCCCTGATCGTTGAGGCTGCGCTGCTGCCAAGTCCAAGGTAATCATCCAGTTTCCAATACACCATATTATGTCTGCTCTTCTTCTCGTTGCGGCAGAAGTTTGAAACTTCGTAGTGGTCGAAGTGCAGACGACCGAGCTCTGCCCAAATCCCTGATAAAAAGTTCTGCTGACCGTCCTCATCCAAGACTGTTGTTGTACCGAGGCCGACCTGCTCGGCAAGCTCTGTTCCCTCTTCCACCGTAAGGCAATAGAGGCTGATGTGATCGGCCTCGCTGAGTGTGAGAACTTCCTTTAGGTCGGAGATTGCATCGTCGACGGTTTGCCCTGGAAGGCAAACCATCAGATCAAAGGAAAGTTCAATGCCATAGGCTTCATGCGCTTTCTGTGCAAGATTGATGCCCCTAAGGTTATCACATCGTCTGGCATTACGACCCAACCGATTCAGTGTAGCATCGTCCATGCTTTGGATGCCCATGCTCAGTCTGGTAACCAAACCTTCTGAAAATACATCGAAGAACGCTTCAGAAAAAGTTTCGGGATTCATCTCTACGGTGACTTCATCACTCAGACCGGCTTTAGCGGCTACAAGCAGTCTTCGTAATTGCTCGGCCGAAAGTGAGCCTGGATTGCCGCCACCGATGAAAATTGTGGCAAAACGTTCCACTCTGGAAGCGACTGCAAGAATCTCCTGTTCAAGTCGATCCACATAGGCGTTTAGAAATGCAGTATTTTCATTGATTGGTTCTGAATAGAAGGCACAATAACTGCAACAGGTGGTACAGAACGGGATGTGCAGATAGAGTGACAGGTCTCCATCGGAGGGAAAGCTGAGCACTATTTGTTCCCCATGTACCTGATTCTACTGAGAGGCCAAAAGAGAAATCTCACGCTGCCGTTGATTTTCTTTTGGGAGACGGGACCGAAGTATCTGCCGTCGCGACTGTTGTCCCTATTGTCGCCGAGCGGCAATACAGAACCTTGCGGAATATAGATGCCTCTTTTCATGGAGACACTAGCACTTCTTGCACTGCTGTCTGAAGGGTCGAAGAGATGTTTGCTCCGGTTCTTCGCCATTTCAAAGGCATACATATCATCGGGATAGTTGTCGTTTTGGACCAGCGCATAATTGCTCTTCAAATAAGAAGGTACACTGTTCATGTCCACACCCTTTTCTTGATAACCGAACAAAGAACCCCATGCCTTGATGCCGTTGTACAGATTGGCATCGATGCTGCGGTGAGGGCCGTCGACCAAGGAGAGTGATGTCCGAAAACTTTGGTCATCGATATAGTCGGAGAACCCGGCGCGCTTGATCTCAATATTGCCGTCGTTGAAACGGACATGTTCCAATCCCATCCCTATTGCTCGTTTCACATACAGTCGTTCGGCGATGCTGCCGTCCTCGTTTCGGTCGATGTTTACCAAAGAAAAGGTCCCCATGTAGATGATTTGCGAGAGGATGTCAAAAAAGGGTCCTTTGGATTTGTACTCGGGGTTGTAAAAGGTGATGATGTCATCGCGGTTTACTTGTCTGTTCGCCGATAGGATTTTCGGTCCGCTTGGATAGACTTCAATGCCATAGATGGTCTTGCTTACAAACACACGGTCGCCGACATTGAGCGTTCCGTCCATGGATGGCGTAGGGATGACAAAGAGTTGGAAAATGTATTGGTTGATCAGCAACACTGCAAATACGGCGAAAACGAGAGCATCAGCCCAACCTTTTACTTCACCGATGAAGGTCCGTTTGGGCTTGTTTGCAACTTCATAGGCTTTCAAGGCTTTCCTATGAGTGAGAAACCGTATGGTATTTCGCTCGATAAAACTCAACAATTGTTCCATAGCAAGCACGCTATCACAATAGGTCTGAGTTGACAAGCCAAGGGCGGACCGCTACCTTACTATGTATGAAAAGACGTATCGTTCTTCCTGATGTAGAAGAGGTGAAGCTGCCAGTTCTTTTTTCGATGAGACCCGGCCTCTATCTCCTTATTCTCTACACCATCTGCATCCTTGCTGTTCTTTTTTGTATTGCGTACCTCCCTGGTATTCTCAAGGGTGGTCGGTACGTCACCTTCACCGCCCCACTCTCCGAGAGCGGTGTAGTCCTCGATGGAACCTATCTGGGTGCTGCAGACAACCAATATTTCGTACGCAGCGGGGAGCATGAGGTTACCTACATGAAGGGAGGTGTTGCCTACGCTTCCCATACGCTTGATGTCGACCACCCGGTCTTCTTGACCTGGCTCTTTCATCGTACCAAGCAGGTAGGTGTTCCGGCTTTACAATTGGATGACGACCAAAAGAAACAGATCATCTCCTATGATCTTGAACAGATCCAGACTGCCGGCGCCATTCTCTCGTACGACGCGGTTACCCGCTACGAACCGGTGTACTCCAATTTGGCCGCAGACCTGAAGGCCTTGGATGTCCACCAAGACACGGCACAACAGGCACTCGAGCTTGCTCTTTTATATAGTTCCAATCAGACCATGCTTGAAGAAGCCAAAGAGGCGCTTGAATCATCTCAGATAAGCCGGACTTCCTTCATGCAGGAAATCCTCGTCTCGGCAGAAAGCCTATTTACAACAGGTACTTCATCAGTCGGAATGTCCTTTACAACCCCCACGATACGCAAACAAGAAACATCCCTCAACGCCGGTGACTTCGTGCTTCCAGGGTACGTGTATCCTCAGACGAGTTTTGTAATGGGACGCTCCACAGAACATACGTATCCGGCAATCAATGAGGCAGGTGTACAGATGACCACCCCTGCTTTTGCACTATCTGCTTATGAGGTCAACCAATATCAATGGGCTCTTTTTTTGGAAGAAAATCCGATGTGGGCGAAGGGCAATCTTTCCTCGCTTATAGAACAAGGCTTGGTCGATGAAGCATATTTGGCCGGCATTTCACCCTCAACTATTTTTGTGACCAATAGACCCATCCATAATGTAAGTTACTATGCCGCCCAAGCTTTTTGCGCATGGCTGAGTGAGAAAACCGGAAAAACCGTTTTCCTCCCCTCCGAGGGCATGTGGACGCTTGCTGCAGCAAGTCATGACAATTTGAAGTTCGATGCCTCACTTTCCCCTATTCCATCACAGCTTAAGGAGCCGGTTGCTCTACTTGGTGGTGTTTGGGAACTGACGCAAACCACGCATATTCCGTTGGCAAGGATTACGGATTACCAGAAAGCTCATGCTTTGCATCGGAGTTTCGGTCTTCCCCCGCAGCCGATCGTGAAAGGTGGAAGTTACCTCAATGATGCGAAGAGCATCTCATCCAATACCGTTGGAGTTGTCGATCCCGATGCATGCGGAGACCTCATCGGTTTCCGTGTTGCCTGGTATGAATAAATGAAACAAGATAAGAACACATTCAAGCCGCTTCAGAAGAACAAGAAGGCCTACTTCAATTATGAAGTCATAGAAGATTTGGAATGCGGCATTGCTTTGGTGGGTACTGAAGTGAAATCGTTGCGTGAAGGCCGTTTTAGTTTTGCCGACAGTTATGTAACAGTCACCGACCGGACGCTGACTCTGGTAGGACTTACCATACAACCCTACACACATGGGAACATCCATAACCATGACCCTAACAGGAACAGAAGACTGCTTGCCCACAAGAGTGAGATCAAGAGGCTCAAGCGCAAGGTAATAGAAAAAGGCTTTACCCTCGTCCCTACTTCCATCTATCTTCGAGGCAACTTGGTGAAAGTGCAAGTATCCTTGTGCCGTGGTAAACAATTGCATGACAAACGTGCCGCAACCAAGGAACGTGATTTGAACAGGGATATGCGCAGGGAAGTCAAGCAGCTACAGTACTAAAAGAATCCAATCGGAGTCATAAGAGAACACCAAGGAAGCAATTTCTTGGTGTTTTTTTCTGTCCAAATGTAAGAAAAAATTTTCTAATGTTTATAATAGAAAAAATTATAAGAATCAATACTGCTGATAAGGTGATAGATTGAATTTATAAATTACATAATGTATAGATATGTCATAAATAACTAGTAGGAATGTATAAATTTATGTATATGTATTAATATGCAAGATTATAGAATATATCTTATATACCATCCAGTATTATATATATGTTTTTAAGCACAAGAAATATTATATTAAGGATTTTTTAATATTTTATAGTTAAATAAAATCCAATAATCAAATATATATACTGCTAATTTGGTAGATTATGTTATATAAAAAAAATGGATATTACCTACAATTTATATGCATATACATTATATATAATATAAATATATTTTTATACATAACTATACATACTTACTCTATATAAGTAAGTATGTATAAGATTAATCTCGACACAGAATAAGTTTTAGTCTACTATATTATATAGATATAAATATTTTTAATGTTTCTAATAGTATTCAAAAATTTGATACGATTGAACAATAAGTTGAACAAATAGTCCAAATGGAGATACACAATGGCGAGCCCTGCACCCTACACGCTTTGTAGAATATATCGAGGTGAAAGAGTCTATTATTATGCACTTTTTCGTGATCCAACAACCGGGAAACGCACGAATAAGAAAAGCGTTGAGACGCTGCGCAAGGCTCTTGGGATTATTGAGACAGCCCCAATCAAGAGAAGGGATGAAGCTATTCGTATCTGCCAAAAGGCTTTGGAACAAGGATTGATCTTCGAAAAGAAACAGGAACGAACACTTCTCTCCTACCTACAGGACTTTTATACCTGGGAAGAGAGTGAGTATGTGAAGCGTAGAAATACTTTATCACCTGGCAGTATCTCGATCGATTACATAGGAACACGGAAAAACCTCCTGGATAACCATGTGTTTCCTTTGCTTGACAAGAATCTGTTACTCTCTAAAGTAACAGTAGGAATCCTTGAACAATTGCAGCTTCAATTGGTTGAACAAGGTGTTTTACATCATGCAACGATCAACATATGCATGACAGCTGTTTCAACCGCACTGCGGGAAGCACAACGAAAAGGCTACATCCCATCTTCCACTTCTCTCTTCATTGCAGGCTTGCCGTGCATTCATACGCCCAGGGGAATTCTTAGCGAGCGGGAACTTGCTCTCTTCATGCAGTATGCAAAAGAAAAGAGTGAAAAACGAATATATCTGGCTTGTTTGGTAGCTCTTCTGACTGGAATGCGTTCAGGGGAACTGAGAGCACTCAGGTATGATGCTATTGGATGTGAGATGATTACCATTGACCAAGCCTATGCAGACAGGGCGGGAATAAAAGCACCGAAAGGGAAAAAGACGCGTTATGTCCCCTGTCCTGAGTTCCTGTGCACCGCTTTAAAGGAGTTGGCATTGGAAAATCCATTCGTTACCATGCCGTCATTGGTATTCTGGAGCAAAAGAAATGGTTCTGTGGTATCGAGCCACTACTTCAGCGAACGATTCACCCAGGAACTTGTACGTTCGTCCCTATTCACAAAATCTGCATTGGCGGAAAGAAACATTAGCTTTCATAGCCTGCGACACATGGCTAATACCCTACTCCGGGGATCGGTCGATGAACATGTACTGCGTATGACCATCGGGCACAGCAGTCAGCAACTGAGTGATCTCTATACGCACTTAAGTCAGCGCGGCTTGAAAAGTGTCGCCCTTGCACAGCAGAACAATATATTGCCATTGCTGGGGCAAGGGTTCGCATTATCACCAGAACAAGTGGATGAACAGGAACAAGAGGACAAAGAGTATATTGACGATGGTGAAGAAGCCTAGGTACACAATCGTTCGCTTGGCTTCGTAGTGGGCGAAAATCTTGAAGGAAATCACCGAGGCCATGGATGCAATCAGGGTGCCGCATCCTCCTGCATTCACACCTTTCAAGAGTTCAGTAGCATTGCCGGTAAATTGGGCGAGCAACAATGTTGCAGGAACATTGCTGATAATTTGGCTGGCAAGAAGGGATACAAAGAACTCACGTTTTTCCAATAACCTTGTCAAGGAGTCGGTAACTTGCTTGAGGTGTCCGATATTACCAACAAAAACAAAGAAACCTACAAAGGTAAGGAGCAAAGAATAGTCCACATCCTTGAGGAGCAGCTTCTCACTTGCAACCACCACTATGAGGACCGCAACAGGCCAGGAAACAAAATCAAATACTGCGGCCAGTGATACCAGGAATAGAAGCGTATATCGAATCAGTTTTCCCTTGGCAATTGAAGGAGTCTCCTGCACCTGAAGGGTGAAGGACTGAGAGACTTTGGGGATGAAGAGTAGCAGGAGGCCTACCAGGACACCGCCTGAAAATACATATGGGAACATGGTAAGAAAGAAATCTCCAAGTCCGATGTGATAATACGAATAGATGAAGAGGTTCTGAGGATTACCGACCGGCGTAAGAGAACTGCCGACATTGGCAGCCACTGTCTGCAGTATGACGGTGAACAGGATCGGTCTAGTCTCTTTGCATAACGAGAAAACAACGATCGTCAACGGAACGAAGGTGATCAAGGCGACATCATTGGTCACCAGCATGGATGAGAAGAAGGTCACCCCCACCAAAATCATGCTTACTTGTCTGGGTGTATGTGCATATCGTAAAAGAATTGTTGATAGCTTGGTAAACAGATACATTTTCCTGAAACCTGCGACGACGAGCATCAAGGCAAATAGGCAGCCAAGGGTTTTCCAATCAATATAATCGATATACCCCATACTAGGTGGCACGAAAAAAAGGGAAATGCACGCCAGAACCAAGGCAATGCTTAAAACAGGTTCCTTCTGTAAAAATGCACGAATCGAGCGAGCTTTCATTCACACCACCCTCACCGAGGGTACAATACTGCTCTTTCGGTATTTTTGCAATGAGTCCTAAACTTTCTGAAAGCAAGAAATTGTGCATAGGAGCGGGTGCAAAGGTTTTCTTGCACTTGGTCGTATGGTAGAGTATTTGCATATACCACAGAGGAGGTAGCAAGATGAAGTGTGCAGTGCTCAGTGACATCCATGGAAACCTACGAGCCTTCGAAGCGGTACTCGCAGATGCTAAGGCCTCCGGCGCTGATAGTATAATTTTTCTTGGAGATCTCATATTCATGGGTTTGGACCCACAGCTTTGTTACGATCTGCTGATGGAACAAAAACCAATAGTCGCCATCAAGGGCAACACCGATGAAAATTTGGAACATATAGCTGAGTTGAGCGGAACATCCTCCAAAGAGGAACATCTGCTCAAACTCATCAAATATGCTCATATCCGCATGCACGAGCAGGCGAAAAAACACCTCGCAACCCTTCCTACTGTAAAACGGATGGAGCTTGAAGGGTTGTCTGTCTTGTGTTGCCACGGAACACCGTACAGCGTAGATGAAGGAATCTATCAAAACCAACCGTTCTCACCTGCATTTGCAAAGCAATTATCCGATGAGAAAGTAGAACTTGTCCTCAGTGGTCATACCCATATCCATGCCGACTTCGTACGCAACGGCATTCGATTCATCAACCCAGGTGCAGTCGGGTATTCTTTTGACGGGGATGTTCGTGCAAGCTATGCTCTGCTCTCGCTTTCAGATGGCAGTGTGCAGTGCAAGATTCGCAGGGTTGAATATGATATCAAACGCTACCAGATGGAAGTAGATCATGCAATGGAAGGATTCAAACTACTGGATCGACTTCAATATGCACTGACGTATGGCAAGCCGTTGAATTGAGGACTCTGATCAGGCGGTGAAAATCAAAACCGTTGTATAGATTGCATACATAATCAGCAGTCCGGCCCCTTCGAATCGGTTCACCCGGCCTTGTCTGTTCTTCCTGAAGCCGTAGCCGATGATGAAGAGAGATATTGTAAGTATGGTCATCACCACCATGTCACGGCTGAGAACAAGGCTGTCAACCGTAAACGGTTTAATCGCACCGGCAACACCGACTACCGCTGTTGTATTGAACAGGTTCGAGCCGATGACATTTCCAATGGCAATATCGTGTTCACCTTTCTTGGCTGCAAGGATCGAGGAGGCCAATTCAGGCAAAGACGTTCCGACCGCAACGATTGTCAGGCCGATTATCAAATCACTCACTCCAAAAATTTGTGCAATTTCGACAGCGCCCCAGACGAGAAGACGGGAGCTTAGAATTAAAAAGAGCAGACCGAATACCAGGTACAGCATGGCCCGCCGAAGACTTATCGGTTTAGGCACAGCTCGCTCGATGTCATCGGCCAAAGCATCAGGTTCTTTCTTAAGTCCATTGAAAAATGTCCAAATCATCAGAAGCGCCAACAGCAGAAGCAACAATGCTGCGTCGAACAAGGATAGTTCCAAATCCAACAAGAGAAATCCAGAGAACAAAGTAACGAAAGTAAGAATCGGCAACTCTTTTCTCAAGATTTTTGAACTGACCTGTACGGGATTGAGCAATGCAGTCAAGCCTAATATCAGGGCAATGTTTGCGATGTTGGAACCATAGGCATTTCCGATGGCGAGGCCAGGATTACCATCCATTGCAGCAAGCATCGATACCACCAACTCTGGTGCGCTTGTTCCAAACCCGACAATCACCATACCGATGAGTAAGGAAGGCATTCCAAAAAACCGAGCAGTAGCTGCAGCTCCGTCGACAAAACGGTCGGAGCTGATAACCAGGACAATCAAGCCGCCGACGACGGCAAGGATGGGAAGTAGCATACAAATCCTTTCTTGTGGTCATACACAAGGTTTCATAGAGTAATTCCAAAAGAAACCGGACCACTCATTTGGTGAGTAATCCGGTTTCGGTGTTTTGGAGGTGGGGGGATTCGAACCCCCGTCCTAACGTGCCACCCAGGGACGTCTACAAGCTTAGCCTGTGATCAAATGTTCCAGAGGACGTTGGGTTCACCGGCAAGACGTCCATCCTCTGTATCCTACTTTAGTGTCCCCTCTCTCCATAGGAACTAGAGCGGGTAAGCCCTTGCTTTTACAGGGAACCGATACTTAAGAGCGGCAGTATTCGGACCTGTACGTCATCGTGCTGTTAAGCAGCGAAGGCGTATTCTGCGTCGAAGGAGACTTCGTCTTCTTTTTTGGCAGTTAAATGTTTTTGCTAGTTTAAGGAGTTGGCGCTCCGCTTGCAGCCACTGGCCTGATCTTCCGCCAGTCGAAACCGAAACACCCCCTTTGGATTACTCCATCGAGGTAATGAAACTATACTCATACTTGAACAAATAATCAAGGGAGGGATTTCTCCCTCCCCGATTCTTGCTTTTCTTTGGTTGCCTAGAGTGCGCGGATACCATCAAAGGCTATGCTACAAGACTCAGGCCCAGCGTATCTCATTGTATAAGTGCACAAATGAGAGCCTTCGTCGTCTGCTACCAGTACCTTCATGTGCTTTATTGTACGGCCAAATGCACACGAATGAAAGTCAAACCAATAGTTTTCGAGGTTCCAAGGCAACCAAATACTTTTCAAGGGCCTCAGAGAATTGCTGCAGGTCTGTAAACCGAAGCGTGGCCGAACCATCAAAGCTGGTCTTTTGTGCGTTTACTATAACCAACGGGGCTCCCCGATGCACGGTATATGCAGGAAAAGATGCTGCAGGTTGAACAACCAAGGAGGAACCCAAAACCAGGCACAGATGGGCATGATTGAACATCTCATAGGCTCTGCTGAGGGTGAAGCCATCAAGGTTTTCTCCGTAAAACACGATGTCGGGCTTGATCACAGAACCGCACTCGGTGCATCGTGGAACCTGTCCGGTTAGTACGATTGGTGCAACCCAGTGGTAGGAGTAGTATGCATTGCAGTTGGTGCAGTGATGATGCTCAGCACTTCCATGAACCTCATAACATTTCCTGCTTCCCGCTTTCTTGTGAAGCATATCGATGTTCTGGGTGAAGAGACCTTCAAGGTATCCCTTCTGTTCAAGCAGAGCCAAAGCTGTATGTACCGTATTTGGTTTATAATCATCAAGCTTGTACCAATATTCTTTGGCCCATGCATAGAAGATTTCCGGATTATGTTTGAAAAAAGAGATGCTGAGGATCTCCTCCACCTGGTAAGATTTCCACGTGGTGGCGTACACTCCCGAGGAGCTGCGAAAATCGGGTATGCCCGAGAGCGTGGAGATGCCGGCGCCGGTAAGCACGACCGTCGATCGGGAATTTTTAATCAACGCCTTGAGGATTTCAAACTTCTTTGCAAAGACCGCCTCTTTCTCCGCCACCCTTGGACTCCTTATGCTAGGGACATTGTACACCCGTATAGGTATTACCGGAGAGAGACGTCAGCTGAACAACGACAAACTCCCCTATGCGGGCTGTAGAGGGAAAAGCCACCATTTCGTTGTGTTCGGTTTTTCCGAGCATGTTCTTATGGTCATGTTTCGAAACCTGTGTTACCAGTACTTCAACCATCGAGCCAATCCGTTTTTGTTTTTCCCTGGCAAAGATAGCATGCTGGAACTCAATCATGGCCTGAAGCCGCCTTCCCTTCTCCTCCTCATCGATCTGCTCCTGCATTTCAACAGCCTTTGTGCCTTCACGAGGGTTATAGTAATACATGAAAGCTTCAAGACACCGCATATGCGAGAGGACAGAAAGCGTCTCCTGATATTCCTCCTCTGTTTCAGAGGGGAAGCCCACCATTACATCGGTGGAGAACGTTATGGATGGAACAGCAAGCCTCAGATCGTCTATGAGCGATAGAAACTGTGTACGCGAATACTTTCGGTTCATCAAGGACAAAATGCGTGAAGAGCCGCTTTGCAGCGGCATGTGCAGGTGTCTGGCAATCTGCTTTTCTTCCTTGATCACCTGTATGAGTTCCTGTGAGAAGTCCTTGGGATGAGGGCTGTCAAAACGTATCCATTTGATGGAATTCTTCTCACTGCAGATTCTTTTCAGCAACTTTGGGAAGTTGACGACCTGCCCATCCGCTTCAATGTAGTGGTAGCTGTTGACGTTTTGTCCAAGCAGTGTCACTTCCTTGACACCCTTTGAGTCCAGGAATGCGAGCTCCTTCAGAATATCTTCAACAGGACGTGAAACCTCTCGGCCACGCACATAGGGAACAATGCAGTAGGCGCAGAAGTTGTTGCATCCGTTCATGATGGGGATGTAGGAACTGAATTCACCTTCCTGATAATATGAGGTGCCGAAGGTGTAGGAGTGGGAGTGCTCGTCCATTTTCCCATCCACTGATGTGAGAATATCTACGATTCTTTGTTTGTCGTTGGTACCAATTACATAATCGATTTGCGGGGCTTCATCCTTCAGGTCTTCTTGAAGACGTTCAGCCATGCAGCCTGTAACAATCAGGGTCAAGGGCTTTTTACTTTTTATATGGGTGAAGAATCCGAGTCTTCCCCATATGCGGTTGTCGGCGCTTTTGCGCACCGTGCAAGTATTGAGTATGGCGCAGTCTGCATCCTCTGCTTTTTCTGCCGGCACCAGTCCTGCCCCTTTGAGCTGAAGTTCCAGTGCATTGCTTTCAGCTACGTTCATCTGGCAACCATAGGTTTCCAGCCAATAGGTATGAATCATTACATTTCCTTCTGTGCAAGCTGTAAAGCTGCTTGCATAGTGTTTTTCATGAGCATGGCTATGGTCATGACCCCGACCCCACCGGGAACCGGAGTAATGGCCTTGCAATGGGGAGCAACGTGTTCATAGTCCACATCCCCGACCAGTCGATAGCCACGTTTTCGACTGGGGTCTTCTACACGATTGATTCCGACATCGATGACAATACAGCCCTCTTTGACCATGGATTCGGTCACAAACAGCGGTTTGCCAATGGCTGCAATGAGAATGTCGGCTTGTTTGGTAATCTGTTCAAGCTCTTCCGTCTTGGAGTGGCAGATGGTTACCGTTGCATCCCTGCCCTTTTGCATCAACAGGCTCGCCATGGGCTTGCCTACGATGTTGCTGCGGCCAAGCACGACAACATGCTTTCCTTCACAGGAGAGGGCGTAGTAATCCAAAATATGTAATACACCAAGCGGCGTGCAACTGATAAAGCCTGGTTTTCCGATCAGAAGATTTCCTACATTCTGCGGATGAAATCCGTCGACATCCTTTTCCACCTTGATGTTCTGTATTACCAGGTCGGCATCCAAATGAGGGGGAAGCGGCATTTGTACGAGGATACCATGGACCGAAGGATCATTGTTCAATGTATGAATAAGCTCAAGCAGTTCATCTTGGCTTGTTTCTGCATCGAGATGATAATCGCGATGGCCGAACCCAAGAGAGAGGCAAGCCTGTTTTTTGCCCTGCACATAACTCTGGCTTGCCGGATCGGTCCCTACGAGAATCACAGCCAACGTTGGGGGAAAACCATACTTCTCCACAAATGCGTTGCAATCGGATTGCAGTGTTTCGTATACTTTTTCCGCTACTTCTTTTCCTGTTAGTATCTGCATCGCTTTCTCCTCACGTTCAAAGAGTACAGTACCCTAAAACGTTTGTTTTTGGCAACAAACCCTACAATGGGATTTGCCTTTCGGCTAGACACTTACTATACTGCAAGCAGGTATGCATACCGCTTTGTATCGGGTATAGTCTTACCAACGCTTATTGTAACGGAACATTCATATGAGTTGTTCTCTACGTACATTGAGGTATTGAATGAAAAAATTCCTTCTGCTTGTAGTATTGATGTCTATAGCCATCACGTCGGCTTTTGCCGTTCCCTATTATGACAAGGGAAACCAGATGTTCTCCTTTACCCTGGGCACATCGTTTCCCACATTCACTTATTTTTTTGAGGACAATGAGTTCCGTGCAGGTCTTGGAGAGGGCAATACCGGTGCCAAGATCGGTGGTTATGGAGCTATTAGTTATCAGGTGTTCAATTCCCCTACATCGGCAATCGGTGGTGAGATCGGATACGATTTCAACTTTTCGGCATCCAACATGCTTTTCACCGCTGTTCCCTTCTATGCCAAATATTCGTTCTTCCCGGTCCAAGGCCAATTGGACCTTCCTATTTCATTCGGCCTCGGCGGGGCGTACATCAAGTACAACGATGCCTCCCTGATGACTCTGTTCGCCAATATGCAGGTTGGACTTACTTGGTATCCCGGCGATCATTGGGGATTTGGATTGACTACCGGGCTTTGGCTGATTCCTGAGTTCAACTACGACGATGCACTCAAACAGGATAATGCCCTTGCCGGCTTCATTCCTCTCACGCTTTCCATTACATATAGACAATAGGAGCAGCAACCATGAAGACAAAGCGGACATATAGTATTCTTTTTTCAATTCTTGCAGCACTTCTGGTAATTACTGGCTGTAATGCCGATGCTTCAGCTGGTTTGTTCAGGCAGATCAGCGAGTCCACCAAGCCTGTGGGGATACAGTATAAACAGCTGTTAGGGCTTGATGCAACGAAAACTGTTCTGTATTACTCTACTACTAAAGGAATTTACAAAAGTCCCAATGATCCTCTTAAATCCAGTGTTAAAGATGAGATCATTCAATCGACATTTTACGATACTGCTTCAACGGAAGTCGCATATCTGACAAATGAAGATTCTGTGAGTATCAATATTTTTAATGTTGGTAGTCCGAATTCTGTTACCGTGATCACTCCAACAGATGGGGCTCTCGATCCAAGTGAAACAGTTAGAATCGTAAACTTATATCCCAATGGATTGGTTATGTTGCAAGGAACCTCAGCTGCTGATGCAACCAAAACACTATATGCATTGGGACAGTATGGATCGGGAACAACAACCTCAAAAATCACTTTCCCGGAAATGGATGGCTACAGTTTAGTATCAGTTATTCAAGAATCGGGTTTCGAACAGTCTCTTCTCAGTACTACTTCTCCAGTAATAATTTCTTTTGTTGATAATGCCACAAAGAATATATACAGGCATGTTTTCTATGATGGCACCACTAGACAGGAATTACCTTCTACTTTTAGCGATAAGCGTTTAGCTGGTTTCTCCATAGATACATCTTCTAACATCTACATCATAACAACACTTGGGGAACTATACGGAGGAACAGCCACCGGGGCTTTCGTCGAGATGTATGATGCTGCAAAAACATATGATGTGCATGGGTTTATGTATATGGCAGAAGGAACAACAAATACTCACATCATTACAAAATCATCTAGTAAAAATGATGCACTTTTTGTGTATAGTTTTCCCAAAGGTTCCATCGCAGCAAACGTAACATCAACTAATTCAATTCGTAGTGGATACGGAGAATACTTATTCTCTGCTGAAATTGTAAGCACATTGTATCTAGGCAGTAATTCAGGCATAGATACCTTATTAATTGCAACGAATGAAAATGGTTTATTTAAAATTGGAATTAAAGTTGATACAGCCAACCAAGATAGCAGTAACAACGGTAGATCCAGCCAATCTGAGGAATATCAAGACTTCACCCTATATAGTACATTATAGGGAACGTAACAACACCCCAAGGATTCCTCCCTGGGGTGTTCTTTTTTCTAGTTCTTGATGGCTTTTAGTTCATCCAGCTATCTTTGGTATCAAATACCTGATAATTCTTCTTGTCATCCATTACAACCTTGATCAAGCCATCGTTGAGAGTCAGATGATACTCTGCTCCATAGCGCTTGTAGTTGTTGTAGACGGTCATGCTGTCGAGCTGGTCATGCATGGCAACAACGATCCTGGCGTTGAGGTTCTTGATCCATCTCAGGCTGTTCGAGGTATCACCGCCATGATGATTTGCTTTCGCCACATCAGCTTGCAACAGCTCACCGTATTTGGTAATCAGAGTGCGCTCTTGCGCCATATACAGGTCACCCGAGAACCAAGCCGTCGACTCTCCATATGTAAGTTTCATCGCAAGTGATTGGTTGTTGATGAATTGGGTGGAATTGTCAGGGTAATTCTTCGGATACGTAATTTCCTTCGGAGGATTGTAGATATCCACCTTGACGTAGTCACCAAACATGAAAGAATCACCTTCACTGAGTATGGTGACCGGCAGGTTGTACTGCTCCATCGCCTGAAGGGCTGCCTGATTCACATTGGTACCATACTCAAGAGACGAACGATACACCTGCTTCACCGCAAACCTTGCAGCCACCTGTGGAAAACCTCCAATGTGGTCGATATGCGGGTGTGAAGCAACAAAGATGTCTATAGTCTTCACATCAAGCGCTTCCAAGGCATCTATAACCAAATGAGCACTCTCAGGGTGGCCGCTATCAAGAAGCATCACCTTCCCTTCCGGACTGATGAGAATCGTAGAGTCGCCACTCTTGTCAACAGCTTCAGGACTTACCTCTAAATCAAGAAAATAGAGAGCAAGAGCACCGTTCTCCCTGGTCAGATGCACCGATGCGAACAGTGATACTGAAATACAGACTATGAGAATGAGAGAAAGAAATCGTCTCTTATGCATGCTTTTCTCCCAGCAGAGCAAGGACGGGAGCACAGTGATTGGTGAACACACCATCGACGTTCCAGGTAATCATCTTATGCAACAGCCCCAAGTCATCGATCGTCCACACATTTACCCCGACACCTTGATCCTTACACTCGTCAACGGCAGCCTTCGTGAGAAAAGCTCCATCCGGATGGTAGTACTCCACCTTGAAATTCTTTGCATAGCTGCCGACATTGGCAAGTCCCCTGCCGCCGACTAAGAAAGCACACTGCATACTTTCGCACAGTTGACGCATCCTGATAACAGAGCCATGATTAAAAGAACTTATCAGGGTTTGCTCAATCAAATTATACTTCTCAAGCAAAGCCAACACCTTTTCTTCAATGCCAGGATAGTAAATCAAATTGGTCTTAATCTCTACATTGGTGAAAATCCCATGTTGCTTCGCCCACCGGCAATACGTATCAAGACTGGGAATGGCTTGAAATTGTTCCTCCGTGCCGGCATTGAAAGCTTGTAATTCAGCCAAAGTATGGGAGCAGACCAAACCTTTTGCATTGGTTGTCCGGTCTAGCATCTCATCATGGATGATGACCAGCTCCCCGTCCTTGGAGAGATGCACATCGAGTTCCATTGCCTTGCATCCAGCTTCTCGTGCCTTATCGAACGCCAACATTGTGTTTTCAGGATACAACCCGCTGTATCCCCGATGTGCGAAGACTCTCATATAAACCTTCCTTATTTCATTGCGGTTTTTTCATAACCGGTAAGCATATACTTTTGGAAAATGAAGAACAGGACAATTACGGGAAGAACTGCGAGCACGGCACCAGCCATGATCTCATGATTATTCATCGTATCGAGTCCTGCGAATGTGTTGCGCAGATGAACCAGACCAACCGTCAACACCCTTCTTGTTTCATTCTTGGCTATGATCTTCGGCCAGAAATACGAGTTCCAGCCATTCGTGAACGTAACCAAGGTAATGGTAATCAAGGTGGACTTGCACATCGGAACCAAAACACGGGTGATAATACCAAGTCTTCCCATGCCGTCGAGCTTAGCCGCCTCGATATAAGAATCATCAACCGTAAGAAAAGCCTGACGCATCATGAAGATGTAGTACGGGCTGACCATCTCGGGAAGAATAAGGCCCAAAAAGGTATCGGTTAATTTCCAATTGGCGAACATTATGTACAAGGGGATGAAGGTAACCTGCAGAGGAATCATCAAAGCTCCGAGAACGAGAAGAAACAAAATCTTCTGCCCCTTGAATCGGCCCTTTGAGAACCCATAAGCAGCCAATACTCCCGTTACCACCTGGCTGAACAGAATGCCTGCCGTCATCACAATGGTGTTATAGTAGTACTTGCTGAAATTTGCCCGGCTGAGTACGTTACTGTAATTCTCGAAATGCCACTCCTTGGGCCAGAATGTAGGCAGTGCAAGCAAAACCTCTTCCTGTGACTTTACGCTGGTAATGAACATCCAGTAGAGCGGGAAAATCATAAAGAGAGTAACACCGACAGCAAACACATATTGAAGGACGGTTGCTGCTTTGCGTTTCGCAATCGCCCTTTGGTTGAGCAAAATCGCCTGCTCTTGGGAAAGAGGTTCATGCGTCATAATTCACCCTCTTGTTTGAAATCCTCATCGTGGCTGCGGTAATTGCAAGCAGGACGACGAAGAAGAATACTGCAATGGTGGAAGCACGATCCATTCTGAAGTCTTCCATTGCATATTTGTAGATCATGAACACAATCACTTCAGTGGACCTATAGGGACCGCCTCCGGTCAAGACGTCAACCGATTGGAATACCTTCATCGCTGAAATAAATGTTGTGACAAAGAGGAACAACGTTGTCGGCGAAAGAAGCGGCAACGTGATTCGGGTGAACTGTACAAACTTACTCGCACCATCAATGGAAGCTGCTTCGTAGTAGTTCTTGCTGATACCCCGCATCGATGCTATGTATATCATCATGCCATAGCCGACGGTTCTCCAACCTGTCAGCATAAGAATGGAGCCCAGGGCCCTATTCTTATCACCAAGCCAATTGACCCGGTTCTGCCCTATCTGTTCCAAAAAATAGTTTAAAATACCGTTTTGGGTATTGAGTATCCAAATGAATACGACAGCGGCGCTGGACATGGCCACATATTTTGGTAAGAAGACCAAAGCGCGCATTATTGAAAAACTCGTGGTGATCCGATTGAGTATGATTGCGAACATCATGCCACCGATTATGGTGATGGCAAGCTCCCCAAGGGTATATAAGGCTGTTACTTTCAGTGAATTGAGCAGATATTTTGTACCTGACCCTTGGAACAGCCAGATCCAATTTTTCATCCCGACATACGAATAATTGTCGTTGATGAGATTCCAGTTGGTGAAACTGATGCGTATCACCTGTACTACCGGATAGTAGACAAATATACCCAGGAACAACAACGCAGGTAATACCGTTCCTAAATCTTTACCTTCCTGTATTCGTCTATGCAAGGATTTTTGCTGTTTCATTGTAATTGTGTATCCTTATCCAATTGAAAAGAGATAATGCCGCCCGGTTTACACCGGACGGCAATGTAATGCAAATACGCCTATTCAGAGTCTTCGAGGACTTCGTTGATCTCTTCAGCCATCATCGTCAGGTGACTGTCTACATCAACTCCTTCAATCATAATCTGGTCGAGGTAGGATTTCCAGATGGTAGCCAACTGGTTCCAACCCGGATGCTGAATGCGGGGATTGATCTCATCGAGATTATCGAAGATTGCCTTGAAAGCAGGCTTCCTGTTCAGGAACTCCTGACCTTCGCTCGAGGTGAGCACGGAGTTTCTGGTCGGAATATAACCCGTTCCATCAGCCCACTTCATGTTGACATCCTTTCCGATCAGGTACTGCAGGAAAGCCCATGCGGCATTCTTGGTTTTCTGGTCGTTCTTTGCAGGGATGAGCAGGACGCTGCCGCCGATCTCACTGATTTTGGTATCGCCCGCAGGAAGCCATGCCATTCCAACTTCAAAGTCCTTCACCAAATTGACATAGGTGTTATACAGCGAGCTGGTGTGAATGACGGAGAAAGCCTTCTGGTCGATGAAATTCTGTCTCATGTTGGAAGAAGCACTGGTACCTGAAGCCCAGTAGGTGTAACCCTTGTTGACCCAATCCTGGAACTTCTTGGTAAGAGCGGTTGCAGCAGGACCGGCAAGATCTGTGCTGATACGATCATCGTTCACAATCTTTACACCGCTGTTGAGATAGAAGGTCTCGAAATACCACTGGTCCCAACCAGGAATGATGGTGGCCCAGCGGGTGGTTGTGCCGTCGGCTGCTTTCTTGGTAGCCTTTGCAAGGAATGCTTCCATGTCATCGATTTTGGCAGGAATGACGATTCCTTCCTTATCAGCCATGGTCTTGTTGTAGTACATGACCTGGGTTGAGATGAGGAACGGAACGGTGACCTGCTTGCCCTCATAGCTGGTGGCAGTAATCATACCAGAACCGAAATCATCGATATCGTAACCGGTAGCCTTGATGTATGGAGTCAAATTCTCAGTCAAACCACCCTTGCCATACTCTGCTACATACGGAGTATTTGCTGCACTGAGGGCAGGAAGGCCGGTACCTGCTGCATGGGCCGCAACCAACGTCTCATTGAGTGTTGTGTAGTTGCCGATGTACTTGGCTTCGACTTTGATCAAGGGATGGGTGGTGTTGAATCCACCAACAATCTCATCAACCAACGGCCAATACTGCTGTTCCAGTGCATGCCACCATTCAATGGTAATCGGTTCGGTTACTTCATACGAAACAGCTGGAGCAGCGGGTGCTGCCTTTGTTTCTGCAGCGCCTCCTGCAAACACCATGCCCATTACGAGAAGCAAGGTTGCCGACAAAAGTACAAATCTTTTCATCTAACGTTCTCCTTGTGTGGGGTTATCCCATGAGACAGTCTACGTTGGACCGGCCCATATGTCAAAGTAAATTTGTGAATTACCATGTTAAAATGTGTTAAATATTTATGTATAATTTTATATATATTAAGCTAATTTAAACATATGCCTTACTGTGAAACAGATAATTGCTTATATAGATTTAATTAATTACATAAGCGCCAATCCGTTTATACAACAATCTGAGAAACATGGAAACCACAATACAAGCGGGTCCTGCTGAAAAGATAATTGTTGCAGGAAGAGCGTATATGCTTAAAAACCAAAGTACTATCACTACAAGTACAGTAATGGTTGTGGCAATATGGGTGATCGAAAGGATGAACGCTCGTGTACAATGTTCCTTTATCGTTTTCTCCTGCACACTCATGAGGGCGAAGATATGTAGACTCGGAAACAACAACAATACGTAAAGAGCAACTGCAGCAAAAAAGAGAAATGGGATCGTATTAAGAAAGAACCACGCATCAAAGGCTAAAAATACCGTTGCGGCCAGCACTATGATGGTAACGACAATCCCTTGCTTGAAAGACGAAGCAAACGTTGAGAAGAATGTCCGTAACAGATATGATTCGCGACCATCCAAGAGTGCAAAACAATACGTAAATAGAGCTATTGTTGCAGGTCCCAGGGTGATGATGGGAAGACTGCAGATAAACCAGAGCAACCCGGCCAGAGCGAGGGAGTAGAGCTTCATCAGAAAGGACCACACTGCGTTATCAGGGTCGAAGATTGTCTGGATGTCCACCGATATACCTCGCTTTTCATTGATGAAGATAGATAGTATCATACGTGGAATGGAAAAGTGAGGCAACATACGCGTGAAACGGTTTCAGAGACCCAGTATCATCCAAATACTACTACTACTTGTTGGTTTGCTTGTTGCTGTTTATGTGGCTGACTTGCTTATCCAACGGACAAAAACAATCGTGCTCCAGTTGTTTGTTGCAAACGACGACCAGGATGTGTTTGAGGCAAAACGCATCGAATCGGAGCTGGCTTCAGTATTCTCCATTCAATCTGATGAACGCATCATCGTCGATGATTCTCTGTATGTGGTACTTGGCAGCAGCGACCATTATGTGGAGTCGAGCCTTTCTAAAATCTATGCTTATATGGCTGCAAAGGAACTCGACGCCCTGATAGCTCCTCTGAATGTAGTCGAGCACTATGTAAAAGGGCTGCCGATGCTCGACTTTCCCACCCTGCTTTCCCAAAGACCCGGGCTGCTGGAGCATCTTGCCCCATTTCTTAAAGTTGCTGAATCAATTGATGGCCAAGAAAAAGAATACCTGCTTGATTTGACTCAAAGCAGGTATGAACCTTCTACGCCATTTTATATGGCAATACCTCAAAGCGTACCGCATACTCAGGCGCTCATCACATTTCTACAGTACCTGTTTCCTCTCTACTGATCGCCCCGGACTTCGTGGAGAATTTCCCTGACCTCCGGATCGGTGAACTGCTCATCGACTTCCTGCGAGCTCAAGCCAAGGAACTCGTGGCAGTTGTAATGAATCCATCGTTCATCATCAGGACTGTTGAGAATATGTTTTCTGCAGTAGTAATCCGGCTGGATTGGAAGCGGTTCTTCCTTTTTATAGAGCGGCACCTTGTAGTCGAACACGACAATCTTGATATCCTCACGGGGAATGCCTTTCTGCATAATGATCTGTGCAAGGGCATTCACCGTTTTACCGGTATCAAAAATATCATCGACAAGCAGAATCTTGTCACCGGTGCGCAAATGTTCGGGAGAATAGGTCCAACCATCGACCATGACATTTGTCTGGCTTCTTAAAAAACCATAGGAACGGGCAACAACCGCAGCATAAAAGACAGGTCTTCCCTGCTCACGGATACGAACCATTTTGTAATATTCACTGAACACGTTGGCCATGTATGCACCGCCGCGTAAGGAAGCGTAGATAATATCGGGCACAAAGCGGTCTTGTTTGTACATCTGATGCGCAAGCTTCAATGCACTGTCGCGAATTGTGTCACAACTGATGAATTCCTTGATTACCATAGCTTCTCCTCGGCTCTCAGACTACTGTTAAGATTTCCAGCCCATTTTGTGTACACGCAACAGTATCCTCAAAATGTGCAGATGGCAACCCATCAAGGGTGACTACCGTCCAATCATTGGCCAGCACCTTCACCTTGTGGGTACCCAGATTGATCATAGGCTCGATCGCTAAAACCATTCCTTCACGAAGGCGGGGGTTTGGTAGATACGATGATGTGTAGTTGGGTATCTCGGGCTCCTCATGCACATCCAACCCTACACCGTGACCGCAATAGTCGCGAACGACACCATAGCCGTGCTTGGTGGCGTGCTTGTACACAGCAGCGCCGATATCCTGGATTCTTGCATTTTTTGCAGAGGCCGCTTCTATTCCAAGTACCAGGCATTGTTCGGTGACTTCACATAGTTTTCTGTACTCGTCCTTGGTTTTCCCGATAATGAAGGTCCGTGCCATATCGGAATAGTGACCATCAAGGTTGATCCCCAGATCGACGTCAACCAAATCTCCTTCCTTGACTATGGTTTTTTTGGACGGAATACCATGAATCACCTCTTCATTGACTGAAATGCAGGCGGTTGCCGGAAATCCTTCATAATGGAGAAACGCTGGAACACCTTTGTGCCTGGTTATGAAATCATAGCAATACTGATCAATATCCCATGTGGACATTCCCGGCTCGATGAAACTTGAAAGTTGCTGCATCAAACGTGCGGTCAGATGACACGATTCGCGAATCCTTTTGATCTGTTCTTCAGTCTTCAAACGTATCATGCCTGATATGCTCCTTCACGGGAAACAGCTGTTTTTGCATTGTATCAAGAATTCCGTTGATGAACTTATAATTCACTTCTGTTGAAAAATCCTGGCTGAGCTTTACAGCTTCATCGATGATGATGTGTGGATGGATATCCCCGTAACGCAGGCAGAATACACTCATCCGCAACACATTGCGATCGACGATGTCGATACGCTCCAGAGGCCTGTTCAGAGAGTATTTACTGATGAGTTCATCTATCTCGACGAGGTTCTCCAGCGTCCCGCGAACCAGGTACATGCCGTACAGTTTAACCTCTTCCTCAAGCTGCTCATACTCTTCCTCCGTATTCCCGCTGAATATGGCGGGAATGTGGAGAATGTCGAGTTCCTTGTTGAAATCCATGGCGTACAGTGTCTGCAGTGCCAATTCTCGTGCTTTATGTCTCGTTTTCATATTACTTCTTGTAAAGGATGTTCACCGTGGCGCTCTTACGCAAATCATCAACCAAACCATTGATGGCCTGATAATATGTCTCCTGTTGTTTTGCGGAAGTAAGTTCGCTTCTGATGTAATCACGAATCGTACTGGTGGTATTGGGACTGATCGGTTCATCAAGTCCAAGAATCTTGGTCTCATTGTACGCCAGCACCTTGAGGATGTGATAGCCGGTCAGCGAGGTGACTACCGGGCTCGTGGTCCCTACATCGGTTGTGAAGGCAACATCGAAGAATGCATCGCCGAGCCCGGCCTGGGCATCGGTGTTGTCCATGGTGAGCCAGCCGATATCACCGGCTTTATTCTTACTCTGTGCATCCTGCGAATAATCGACGACAGCCTTTTCGAATGTCATCGTTCCAGCCTTGATTTTTGCCGCCACCTCATCCAACGTCGCCTTATTCTTGTCATTGGTTGCCTGGTCGGCGGAAAAGGGAATATAGATGTGGCTGAGCTTTACAGTCTCAGGACTTACGAACTGAGTCCTGTTCTTCCGATAAAAACTATTGATTTCAGTGTCGGTTATTGAAACAGGCTTGTTCAATACATCGGCCTTCTTCAGCCTGACATACGAATCCACCATCAATTGCTCACCTACCATCTTGCGATATGCTTCCACCGATCCGAAGTTGTTCTTGATTACCTCGGAGAACTGTTCATCGCTGATGTTCTGCCCGTAGGATGCTTCCAAATTTGCTTTCTGGGAAGCATACGCGCTATCGATCATACTATCGGTAATCTTGACTCCATCACGGGCTGCGCCTTGACGGAAGAGTTCATTGTTTATAAGAAGGTTTAAAACCTGCAGGGGATCGATGGTGGAGGGATCCTGTCCTGCCGTTTTTGCACTCTGTTGATATTCAGCAACTTCGGCATCAAGCTCAGCCATGCTGATCGGGGTGGTTTTCGTAAGTCTGACGGTTGCAGCAGGTGCTCCGATAGTGGCGGCAACAAGGTGAAAACCGACAAGCAGCATGACTGCGATAACAATTGCTCTACGTTTCATATACGATACTCCTAGGGTCTTCATGCTCACAAGGTACTCTTTTACAGGAAGAGAATCAATCAAATCTGTAGATGTTTGCCAACAGCCTTGGCAAAATCAACTTTGGAAATCAGTTCGCTCTTTTTGAGGAACATTCCCTCTTTCTCCATGGCTTTCATCAGTGTCTGCAAGGTTTTCATCGATCGTACTCCACCCTTGGTAATAAATGCCATGCACCGCTTACCGGAAATACTGCCTGCAGTTTTCAGGAAGCCGGACACCGAGTTTGGGATTTTTCCACCAAAGAAGGTCGGGCTTTCCGTACCGATAATCAGATAATCGTAAAAGGAGACGATTTTACCCGTCTCAAGGGTCATATCAAGCACGTCCACTTGGTGCCCCTGGGCTGAAATCCCCTCACTGAGCGCTTTGGCTATCGCCTTCATCTTCTCATTGCCTTTTGCAGCTGGTGCATACAGGACACAAACTCGCATGATACCTCCCTTGAAACAGCTACCGACCGCAATTACGCGGCCGGTAGTCACTAGTTAGAACGTTGCTACCGTCCTAGTTGGTACTGGGTACTTCACCAGCGGCTGCAGCTTCACTGGCATTCCACCAGTCGGTTGTCTGCTGTACCTGTTCAGTGGTTACGGAGTCGAGCAGTTTGTCTTGAGACGGAGTCTTGTTGACAAAGGCTACTACGAGAGCCAGTACCAAAAAGAGTACGGCAAGCGTCCCCGTGGCCTTCGTTACAACACTGCTTGCGTGTGAACCAAAGGCGGTATTGCTTCCACCACCAAAAATGCCACCCAAGCCTTCACTCTGCTCATCTTGTACTGCAACAAGGAAGATCAAAAGCAGGCTGACAATCACGAATAAGACCAACAGAATAATGCTCAAAACACCCATTTCTCTACTCCGGTTACTTACTTATCGAAGTTGACAATCGGAAGAAATTGCTCCACAGAAAGTGAAGCCCCACCCACCAATGCACCATCGATATGTTCCTTGGACATCAAGGCTTTCGCATTCGAAGCCTTCACTGAACCACCATACTGTATAATGAGCTCTTCTGCAACACCCTTTGTATAGAGTTTTGCAATAAGAGAGCGGATAAAAGCATGAGCTGCATCAGCATCCTCGGGAGTTGCGGTCTTCCCGGTTCCAATAGCCCAAACCGGCTCATAGGCCAAGGTGATTCGCTTCATCTGCTGCTCGGATACACCCTTGAGTCCTTCAGTAACCTGTCTGGTCAAGACTTCCTCAAGTTTACCACCCTCTCGTTCAGAAAGCGTCTCACCGATGCACAGATCCACATCCATCTCCTGAGAAAGCGCCAACAACACTTTTTTATTGATGAACTGGTCGGTCTCCCCGTACAAGGATCTTCTTTCACTGTGGCCAAGAATGACGGTATTCACGCCAAGGTCCTTGAGCATCAGTGCGCTCACTTCACCGGTAAATGCACCGTTGAGATTGTCGCTCATATTCTGGGCGGCGACAATAATCGAAGAGCCTTTCACGGCCTCAACAACAGCAGGAATAGTCACAAACGGAGGAGCGATCATGACCTTCGTCGTCGAGCCTTTCAGTGCGCTTACCAACTCCTTGGCGAAGGCGGCGCCTTCGCTGGGGGTCATATTCATTTTCCAGTTGCCTGCAATATAGTGTTTTCTCATCTTATTTCTCCAAAGCCTTGATACCAGGAAGCACCTGGCCTTCGAGGAACTCGAGGGAGGCGCCACCGCCGGTACTGACGTGGCTGATTTTATCTGCGAGATCGAATTTGTTGATGGCTGCCACTGAGTCGCCTCCACCTACAACGGTTGTTGCACTGCTTTGCGCAAGAGCTTTTGCAACGGTAAGCGTCCCGTTGGCAAACGAGTTGAACTCAAACACACCCATTGGACCGTTCCACACAACACTCTTAGCCTTTGTTACCGCAGCAACTATTAGCTCGACGGTTTTCGGCCCGATATCCATGCCGATCAAGTTTTGGGGGATGTCGGCGCTGTCAACCTTGATTACAGCAGTATCTTCCTTGAACTCTTCACCGCAGAGATGGTCAACAGGAAGAATGACCTGTACACCTTTCTCCTTTGCTTTCGCAAGGAAGGAGGCTGCAGTCTCCTTGTAGTCCTCTTCAACCAAACTCTTGCCGATGCTGTGACCTTGGACGGCAAGGAACGTATATGCCATACCCCCACCGATTACAATGGTATTGCAGGTTCGGACCAAACTCTCAAGCACGCTGATCTTACTGGAGACCTTTGAACCTCCGATTATCGCCACAAACGGCTTGTCGGGATTCTCAAGCAGCGGAGCCATGAACTTGACTTCCTTTTCGATCAGGAAACCGGCATAGGAAGGCAGGTAGTGTGCAACTCCTTCAGTAGAGGCATGTGCACGGTGGGCGGTGCCGAAAGCATCGTTGACATAGACATCACCAAAAGCGGCCAGACTCTTTGCAAATTCAGGATCGTTTGCTTCCTCTTCTGCATAGAAGCGGACATTCTCAAGCAACAGTACATCACCCTTATTCAAAGCGGCGACCTGAGCGGCGACTTCACTGCCAATAACATCCTTGGCAAGCACCACGGGTTTACCCAGAAGTTCAGAAAAGCGTTTAGCAATGGGGGCCATGGAGAATTCAGGGTTCTTCTTTCCCTTGGGTCTTCCGAAATGGCTCATCACCACCACCGAGGCGCCCTTCTCGAGCAAATAGTTGATCGTAGGAAGAGCTGCCTGGATACGGGTATCATCTGTTACCACTCCATCCTTCAACGGCACATTGAAATCTACACGTACCAAGGCTTTCTTGTTGGAGAAATCACACTCCCGAATAGTATTAAGAATCATAGGTTTCCTCTTTTGATTGGCAGGATAAAATCGTTTCTACAGCCTTAATGAGCGAATCAGGCCTGCTATGAAACAGGCCTGACCCAAATGTTTTATAAACGTTATTTCACCAACTTCTTTGCAAGGTCGACAACACGGGTGGAGTACCCCATCTCATTGTCATACCAGCTGATGACCTTGAACATTCTCTCACCCATCTTCATGGTGAGAGCGGCATCGAAGATCGAGGAGTGGTTGTTGCCGACGATGTCGTGGGAAACAATCGGATCCTCGGTGTACTGAAGCACATTCTTCATTGCGCCTTCAGCGGCCTTCTTCACCGCAGCATTCAATTCCTCAACGGTGGCATCCTTCTCAAGAAGAACAACCAAGTCAACAACAGAACCGGCGGGTACGGGTACGCGCATTGCCATGCCGTTGAGCTTGCCCTTCAGCTCGGGGATCACCTCACTGACAGCCTTGGCGGCACCAGTGGTGGTGGGGATGATGGAGACAGCACCGGCTCTTGCTCTTCTGAGGTCCTTGTGGGGCTGGTCGAGCATGACCTGGTCGTTTGTATAGGCATGGACGGTGGTCATCAGACCGCGTTCAATGCCGAAGTTGTCCTGCAGGACCTTGGCAAGAGGAGCCAAGCAGTTGGTGGTGCAGGAAGCGTTGGAATACGCAAGCAGGCTGTGGTCGATCTTATCGTCGTTTACGCCGCAAACGATGGTCTGGTCAATCTTGTCCTTGGCGGGAACGGTGAGGATGACTTTCTTGGCACCAGCCTTGATGTGATCCTTGTAACCACCCTTCGGGCTTTCGGCTGCTGTGAATACACCAGTGGATTCGATAGCTACATCGACTCCAAGCTCTTTCCAGGGCAGTTCTGCGGGATTGCGCAGTGCATAGACAGGAATGGACTTGCCATCAACGACAATTGCGTTCTCTGAAGCGACAACGCTCTTGGCATATACTCCGTATGTGGAGTCGTATTTCAGAAGATGCGCAAGAGTCTTGGGGTCGGTCAGGTCATTGATACCTACGATCTCAATGTTCTTGTCTTCAAAAGCTACCTTGAAAACATTGCGTCCGATTCTTCCGAAACCATTAATTGCAATTTTCATTGTTTGTGTTCCTCCGGGAATTCTTGTTGTGTATCGATATTAATATACTGTTTTCCTTCTCTAAGGGTCAACGTATATACTTATGATTTAACCACCAATTTCAATTGGTTGATCTTATGCCCATCGATGTCCTCGACGGTAAAAATAGCCTCATCATCCTCGACCGACTCATCCTTGAGTGGAATTCTTCCGAACAACTCAAAGACATAGCCTCCGATTGTCTCAAAATCCTCTTCAGAGAGATGCAGACCGACTGATTCATTGACTTCCTCGATGGAAGTTCGCGCCTCTACAACGAAGGTATTGTCATCCAGCTTGCAGATTCCATCGTCCTCATCCTCATCAAACTCATCCTGGATTTCACCGACGATGACTTCAAGGATGTCTTCCATGCAGACAATCCCGCTGACACCTCCGTACTCATCGATGGCGATGGCAATATGCACCTTGCGCAGCTTGAACTCCCTGAGCAGATCATCGAGATGCTTGCTTTCGGGAATGAAATACGGCTTACGCATCAATGCTTTTGCATTGAAGCCGTTGGTGATGCCGTGTCTGAGAATATCCTTGGCGTACAAGACTCCGACGATGTTGTCGATCGTCTGTTCATACACAGGATAGCGGGAGTACCCTTGTTCCTGGATGATCGTATATAAATCATCCAAATTGATGTCACTGCTGATAAACTGGACATCAACTCTGGGAACCATGATTTCCTTGACTGTCTTATCCCTCAGCTCCCGTATACCCTCTATCATGGTCTGCCGTTCTTCCAAATCAACCTTGGACTGCAATTCACGATCCTTGCCGTCCAGACTTTTCCTAAACAGACCTCTCCATGGCAAGCTCAACGTTTGCTCCCCCTCACTTGCTGCAGCAGCTGCTCCTGTTTCACCAACATTGGTTCATCAGGGTCGTTGGTAGCATGATCCTCGCCCAATAAGTGCAAAAGACCATGAATCAACAAACGATGCAGCTCCTCATCTGGTTCTACACTAAAGGATAGTGCGTTTCTTTTCAAGGTATCAAGAGAAATAACCATGTCTCCGAGAACCTGAATTTCTTGTGGCAGCGACCCGGTTTCCTCAAAAACAACCTCAGGCCAAGTAAAATCCTCGACATCGTCTTCCTGGACGAACGAAAGGATGTCGGTAGGTTCATCCTTGCCCCTGTAGGTACGATTCAATTCCTGCATGGAGGCATCACTGACAAAACTGACCGAGAATTCACAACCTGGTTGTTCCAACATTGTTAAAACCTGTTCCAACCGTTCTATGACGAGAGCCTGCCCTGCACTCTGTTCATACTCATCCTGCTCATACGCCACATCAATATAATACGTTTCCAATCTCCTACTCTCCCCTTGATTTCTGATCCGGTTCATCCGGATAATCGATTCTGTGATGGTCCCGTCCGATCAAGGTCTGGACGAAAGCATCTTCAATTTGGTCAAGATCGGTCAGTGAAAGCTGTGAATCCTTGAGCTGGTCCCGTTCGAACTTACCCATGATGATCGCATGTACCAATTTCTGGTATTTGGAGTGGTTGGGTTTCTTGATGGTCCTGCTTGCCGCTTCAACACAGTCGGCAAGCATGACTATCGCCGATTCAGGAAAGGTTGGTGGGCTACCGGTGTAGGAATAATCATCAGCCTTGACCTCGGCACCCGCCGACAGGGCCTGCTCCTTGGCTTCATTGTAAAAGAACTGAATAATATCGTTGCCGTGATGTTGGGCGATGATGTCCAGAACTTCCTGGGGAAGTCCCGCCTCCCTGCCCTTTTCCAGGCCGAGTTTCACATGGCTTTTAATGATTGCCGCCGACAAACTCGGCTTGATGTCATCATGTTTATTCTCTGTTCCCTGGTTCTCAATAAAGTATTCAGGGTGATCGGACTTGCCGATATCGTGATAAATGCCGCCGACTTTAGCAAGCATGGCATTGACGCCGATGGCTTTTGCGGCCTGATATGCAAGATCCGAGACATAGCGTGAATGATTATAGGTTCCTTGGGCGACGGTCCCAAGTCGGTCAAGAACGGGACTGTCCGTGAACGCCAGCTCGCTGAGTCGATAGGCGGTAGGGATGTTGAACCCACGTTCACATAAGGGAACAAGGGCCTCAACCAATACCAAGCTGATGGTAACGTTCAGAAGCATACCGCCGATAAGAGGAAGAACCGACTGCAGAGGAAGTCCTACCAGCAAGTTCAGTGCCAGGGCGGCAAAACTGCAGATGACACAGGCATAGAACCAGTTGAACAGGTCTTCCAGTCGTTTGAAGGTATATCGGAAGAAGTACAAACAGATTCCTCCAGCTGTAAGGCTGAAAAAGAAAGTCATTGCGGAAGCCTGAGGCATCAGCGAAGCATAGCAGGACAATAAAAAGGCGGCAACCAAGCCAAGACGTTTCTTACTGGTTATATGCGCCGTAAACATCGGTGCGAAGAGAATCGGAAGAAATGAATCAAGGAACAATATCGATTGGGTGTGCAAAAGATGTGATACTGCATACATGGCAAGCATGGAGAGGGCTACCGATGCTAGCATCAGGTTCAAATACAGGTAGAGTCGTTTTTCAGCATACAAAAATTGAATAAAAACATAGACCGATACGCTTGTCGCGAGCAGGATGAAAACAGCCCTTCCGATCATTTCAAGAATGGTGTACTGAAAGGCCTGATTGCCCATCGCCTCCAGCAAAGCCAACTGCTGTTCGGTGATGACGGTGTCCTTGGTGATGATTTTCTCGCCGCGCTCGACCAAAACCACAATGCTTTGAACGGAATCCGCAGCCTTTTGCCGCTCGGTCAGTGTTTGAACTTCCTCATAGACTACATTTTCTTCCAACAACCATGAAAGAGCATCCACCAACAGATACGGCTGGAAGGCCTGCTGCACCTTGCGGTACCCATCCAGCCAGGAAATCAAGACAGTTGCAAGATTCTCCTTGGTGAAGACCGTAGAAACCAATTGCGGTTCCAGCAGCTTCGCATCCTGCATCGAAACGGTATTTTGCAGCACATAGGAGTCATATCCTTCTGCCTCGATTACTGCAAGATCTGATGCAGAGAACAACCCCTGCTTAAGAATGACTTCGGCTGTTTCTTCAAGCGCTTGAAGGAAAAACCATCGGTCGGATTCTGTAAATGAACGAAGCCGCTCAATGACATTGCCAGTGTCAGTCAGCTGGGTCTGTGCGAGAAACGACTCTGCACCATCTTCTCCGTTGTCCATAAGATCAATGAACAAATCGATTCGCTGGCGGCTGAGCATGGTAGAGCGCAGGGAGAAGGTGAACAAAGGCGCTACCGCCCTCTGCTTTTCTTGAATCAAAGCCTGGGTGCGCTTCTCATCGATATAGGAGAAGTTTTCAGTTGCATATACATCGTCCTCAGCCAACTCTCCAACCTGATGCATCCGTCCCCTGTCCTGCAATAGACTATCAGCCGACTTGCTGCTGAAAAGGGGAACCAACATGGCCAAAACGACAATCAGGATGATGAGGGCGATGGAGATTTGTCGCTCCAACTTATTCGGTTTGCGTTTCTCACCCAACCTCAATCGCTGATCTTTCATAAGCTGCTCCGCTTCTGTTGATTGAGATCTTGCGCGTACGCGTCGATGATATGGCTTACTATTCTTGAGCGAACCACATCACGAGAATCAAACAGAACAAAATCGAGGCCTTCGATATCCTTGAGAATATGCATGGCATGTACCAATCCACTGTCCTTGTTGCGCGGCAGATCCACTTGGCTGATGTCGCCGGTGATGATGGCGCTGGAATTTTCCCCTAGGCGTGTCAAGAACATCTGCATCTGTTCCCTTGTGGTGTTCTGCGCTTCATCCAGTATGACTATGGCATTCTGCAACGAGCGACCCCGCATATACGCCAGAGGGGCGATTTCTATGCTTCCATTCTCTTCAAGACGTCTGATATTCTGTACGCTGATCATCGATTCCATTGCATCGTACAATGGTCGTAGATAAGGATTGATCTTTTGGGCCAAGTCTCCGGGGAGGAATCCCAGATTCTCACCCGCTTCCACAATAGGACGGGTGAGTATCAACTTATGCCGTTTTCCCGAGAGCAGTTGGCTCAAGGCGTAGGCTACCGCCAAAAAGGTTTTGCCGGTACCGGCAGGCCCGATGCCAAAGACAATCTGGTTCTCTTCCATGCTCTTGATATATGTTTCCTGACGAGGACCTTTGGGATACGCGAAGCGATTATGCACCAAAATGTACGGTTTCGCATCCGTTTGCGGCAACAGCACCTCGTCCAAGGTAATCGAAGCGTGCTTCAGACTTTGAAACTCCATGAAAATCTCTGATTCACTGAAGTAATGCTGCTGTTCGGAGACTCGTTGCAAGCGGGCGATCAATTGCTGGAATCGGTTGACGACCGTCTCATCCTTACTCAGGCAGGAGACCGTGTTGCCTTTTACATACATATCACAACCCAACAAAGCCTCAATATACGGCAGGTTCCGGTCATTGATTCCGAGAACCCGCTGCATCTGCTCTTCACTGGAGAAATCCACACTTCTTTCCATTCGCAATCCTATGTTGCCTGTGTACGAATCCATTCTTGGTTGGATTGCGTCCACTTCTCTTCTACATTCAACTCCGGGATGGTATTCCAAGTAAGGAAAACCGATACTGTAGGAACCCAGTTGTATTGATTGTTCGATAATACAACACTTCCGGTGTATTTACAATTCAACGACCAATCGCCCAGATAATGGACCAAATCGAACGAGATCGAACTCAGGTTGAACTGGGTGAGGTAACGGCCGTTTCCGCTCATATCAAAGCTTCTGAGCAGGTCCTCCCATAAGAGCGGGAATGAAAACAATCCCTGATCGTCATAATACCGGAAGAAGCCGGTATTCGAACTCTTTACCGCTAGGTTGCAATCCAAAAACTCTGCAATACTGAATCCGACGCTGCCCACCACATCCAGACTGCTGGCATACCGGTCCTGGAAATGGAAATTGAAGGAAGCATCCAAACCGAGCCTGAATTCGATGCGTCGTTTCCACAATCTGAATGACAGTTGTTTTGCACTGATGGTTGCACTCAGCTTTTGCGGTTCAAGCGTACCGACCTGCCCCTGCATCACATAGGTAAGGGCAACCGAAGGAATTTCAGCCTTGAATGTCAAATTTTCAATCCAATCTTGAATATTCTTTGTCGTAAGGCCTTGGTAAGAGACGATTTGTGACAGTTTTACCTTGTTGGTAAAAAGTGAAGTACTCATGCTTTGCTTTACACTGAGCGCATCACGTGTACGAATGGGATTTCCCTTCAAATCATAATTGGCATCGACTTGGAAGGTGAAGGCTGTAAGGGTATACCGTACCTGGCCGAACATTGCATCCTTCTTCAAGACCTGATCCTGCTCCGTCCAACGATAGGAGGCCGAAAGAAGAAATGGTCCGTTCTTGTAGGAGAGCATGGGAAGCAAGGATTGGGTGACCGGGTACAGACCGGCTGTCACAGATGGTGTGAGCATGCCATTCCCAAGCGGCACCGCCCTTTCAAATTTAAGCTGATGAACGGTTACCGTATCCTTGGTGAAAGCGTATTCCTCTTCTTTGGTGTCCACAATCACCGTTACAGGATTTGTCGAGGTTCTTGTCTGTGTCTCCTGCAAGCGGTATAAGCGTTGGCTGAGTGTATAGGAGAGCCCGAGGGCGGGGAGTTCGGCCTTGGTGACGCTGAACAGTTGCACCTCTTGGTTATAAAACACATTCTTGCTCTGGTCCTCAACAACACTGACCTGGGGTATGATCTCCTGGGTCAGCTTGAGCATGTGCGTGTGCGGTGAAGCTGACAGGACGAAAGAACCTTTGGTAAAGCTGTACAGATACGCATCGTCCTCCCAATCGAGGGCGGTAGTGGTTGCGGTGAGGGAGTGAGTAAGTTTCTGGTCGATTGAATAGGTGAAAGAGAGGTTCCGGTTTGCACCAACCTTACTTTTTTGTGCATCAGACAGACCTGTCTCATATGCTTTGGGAACCAGCGGAGGAAGCTCAAGAGAGGCCGTTTGAACCTTTTCCGCTTTCTTTGCTTCGATGGGTGAAGATAATGAAAGCAGAGAACCGGAAATGTTCGCCTGAAGTTCGGGGATGACTACGTTCTTCAGTACATAGGAATATGTACTGTCCTCCTTCTGCCAATCCCACTTTGCCTGTGCACTGAGATTTGAAATGTTCAGTGAATTCAGGTAGGGAGACAGCGTAGTCTTGGGAAGGGAGAAAGAACCGGCAAGTTTCCAGGTATAACTGGTAATGTCATTGTTGAAATCAGTTGGGAACTCCTGTGCCTTTCCCAAGGGCGCATCGAAGGAGAACATGGATAATCGATTGGCATAGAGACGTTTCACCTTGGGGTCCGAGTAATAAGGAAGATCAAGGCGGACATCAAGGAGGTTTGTGTCGAGCTTGAGGGTATGTTCTCCGTAATACCGATAAACAGGCACATCAGAGTAAGCAGCCAGGACATCCTTGCCATCAGCATAGAGGGCGAGAGAATCATGTATATCGATACTGAGTTTTTTCTCAAAAAGAGAGATATGACCGGTAAGGCCGGTGTGTAGTCCAGCCAGTTCATATGCATCTGCGAGAAATGTGAGGTAGGAGCCGCTCAGGCGCGCCCAGCTCTGAAATCCAGTCTCACGTTCTCTTGGGGTGTAGAGGATTCCATCGGGAAACAAGGCCTGGCTGTTGGATGCAGAGAGCAGGCTGGCAAAGCTTGATTTCTCGCTTTCCGAGAGTTTTGGATTGGTGCCGAACAATTCAAAACTCGTGGAAACAAACATCCCTCGTTCACTGGCAAACCCCATGGCGGGATTACCCGTCATCCGATTTCCCGGAAACAAGAAAAACGGAGTCCAAAATACCGGCACACGCCCTACATGCAACGATGCCCGATGCACCATCAAATCTCCACCGGGAAGGAACATCATCTGTTTCGCCCTGATCGAGGAGAGGCTTTCCTCCTTCCTGGTGCCGATCCAACCATCAGTATAGAGAAGGCTTGAAGCGTTTCCGTCATAGGTGATCTGCGTTCCAGAAGTAAAAAGCGTAATCTTCTGGTCCTCACTGTTTGTTTTCTCGCTTTGCGTAGTCGCTCCCCTGATAAAAAGGGTTGAATTCGACCAATCCAGGGTGATTATGGAGGCGTCGACGTCTTGCAGAGCACTGTCAATCGTCGGATCTTCGTAGGATACTGATCCTTGCGCACTGAGCATGGTATGCTCAAGATCGATGAGCATTTTCTGTGCGGATAACCTTTTTTCCTTGCTCTCGCCTTCCAGCTTGAATGAGATCACCACATTTCCCTGCAATTGGACGAGTGAGGAAGCACCGTCGGTGGACAGCTCATCGGCATGGAGGATGGTCATCTCATACTGTCTATCCTTCCCTTCCTGCAATGGGATGGATGCGACATCCAGATTATGGTAGGCGAGCAACTGCTGTCGCAAATCTTTTACATCTGCAGCAGTGATATCCCGGAGCCGGGCCATTTCCTGCAATGTTCCCTCATCGGCCTGCTGGATGCTGAGTGCAAGCATCAGATTGTCCGTCTGTGCATGTAAAACAGAACCCATGATGAAAATCAGGGCAAAAACACAGACAATCCTTTTTTGTTTTCGTTCAGCCTTTCTCATGGAACATCTGAGCAAGATAATACCCTGTGTGGGAGTCCTTGCATAGGGCAAGTTGCTCAGGAGTTCCAGTTGCTACAACCATACCGCCGCCATCGCCGCCTTCAGGACCCAAGTCAATCACATGATCGGACTGCATGATTACATCAAGATTATGTTCGATCAACAGAATGGTATTGCCTTGATCCACCAAACGATTAAGGACTTCCATCAATTTCTTGACATCGGCAAAGTGCAGACCTGTAGTAGGCTCATCGAGAACATACAAGGTCTTTCCCGTCCCGTACTTGGAGAGCTCAAGACTCAGCTTGACCCGTTGGGCCTCTCCTCCACTGAGGGTGAGGGCGCTTTGACCGAGTTTGATGTACTCAAGACCTACGGAAATGAGGGTGTCTATCTTGCGCTTGATCTTGGGAATGGCAGAGAAGAACCCACTCGCCTCTTCCATGGTCATCTCCAAAACCTCATGAATATTTTTACCCTTGTATCTTACAGCCAACGTTTCCTTATTGAAGCGCTTTCCATGACACACATCGCAGGTTACATACACATCCGGCAGGAAATTCATCTCAATTTTCAGATTCCCGTCACCTTGGCAATTCTCACAGCGGCCTCCTTGGACATTGAAGGAGAAACGCCCGCTCTTATACCCCCTGGCCTTGCTGTCGGGCAAAGAGGCAAAGAGATCACGGATCGCCGTGAATACACCGACATACGTGGCGGGATTGCTCCTTGGCGTTCTTCCGATCGGGCTCTGATCGATATTGATCACCTTATCAAGATGCTCCACCCCTGAGATGGAGGAAAACCCATCGTAATTAGGATTCTTTCGGGAGAGCTGCCTGCGAACCGCAGGAAGCAGCACTTCATTGAGCAGAGAGCTTTTGCCGCTGCCGCTTACTCCGGTGAATACAACCAATTTGCCAAGCGGTATCTCCACATCGATGTGTTTGAGATTGTTCTTGTTAGCCCCTTCGACACGAATCACACTTTTGTTGCCCGTCCTGCGTTTTGTGGGGATATCCATACGTAAGGCACCACTTAGATATTGACCGGTTATGCTGTTTGGATTACGGGCAACTTCTTCGGGTCTCCCTTGGGCGGTGATATAGCCGCCGTGTACACCGGCCCCCGGTCCTAAATCCACAAGATAGTCGGCTTCCCGAATCGTAGCCTCGTCGTGCTCTACGACCAGAACCGTATTGCCCAGATCCCTGAGATGCTTCAAGGTATCGATCAGCTTCTGATTATCCCGCTGATGCAGCCCGATGGATGGTTCATCCAGTACATAGAGCACTCCGCTGAGAGCCGACCCTATCTGCGTGGCTAGTCGTATGCGCTGTGCTTCACCGCCGCTGAGCGTGGCGCTGCTGCGATCGAGGGTCAGATAGTTCAATCCGACATCACGCAGAAATGAGAGGCGACTGCGGATTTCTTTGAGAATCTGGTAGGAAATCTGTTGCTGGCTCTCGGTAAGTGTCAATGTTTGGAAAAAGGCATTTGCTTCTTTTACCGACAACCTCGTAGTCTGCATGATGTTCATGCCGTTGATCGATACTGCAAGGGCTTCCTCCCGAAGTCGGTCCCCATGACACGTTGGACACACTTTCGAGGTTTGGAATCCATTCATCCACATTTTAATCTGCATGCTGTTCGTCTCATAATAACGACGTTGCAAATCAGAAATAATACCGGGGAACGGCTTTTCCACGCGATACGTCTGGCTCGACTTCTCCCTGGTATACTCAACGAAAATCCTCTCCTCGGTTCCATAGAGTATTGCCTGGATGGTTTTTTCACTTAAGTCTGCGAATGGAGTATCCAAGGTAAAATGAAAATGTTTTGCAAGGGCTTCGAATTGCGAACGAGACCACTGGGCATCCGGATTCATCGTGGCTATCGCCCCTTCATTGAAGCTTTTCGAGTAGTCGGGAATGATTAGATCAGGATCGAATTCAGTCTTGACACCCAGACCATTGCACTCAGGACATGCTCCGAAGGGATTGTTGAAACTGAACAACCTCGGTTCAAGTTCAGGCATGGTGATCCCGCAATGGGCGCAACTATTGCGTTCACTGTAGATCTCCTCATGCTCCTCATCATTTGCACCCAGAAAAGTAATCTTAACCAATCCTTGGGTCATCTCGATACAGGTCTCGATGCTGGAGGCAAGACGAGTTCGGATATCGCTCTTGAGTATCAAGCGATCGACAACCACATCGATGGAGTGCTTGTACTGCTTATCCAACTTGATGGGGTCTTCCAGACTTACCATCTGCCCATCCACTTTCACACGCACAAACCCGGAGGCTTTCGCATCGTCGAAGACCTTCTTGAACTCCCCTTTCTTACCTATGGCAACGGGAGCACTGACTATGATTTTTGTCCCCTCCTGGGCTTTGAAAATGGCATCGATAATTTGATCGACGCTCATCTCACTGATAGGACGACCGCACACATGACAGTGGGGTTCTCCGACACGAGCCCACAAAAGACGGAAATAGTCATATATTTCAGTAACCGTACCAACAGTCGAACGAGGATTGCGGTGCGTCGATTTCTGTTCGATGGCGATGGCGGGACTCAACCCCTCCATGTAATCTACATCGGGTTTGTCCATTCGATCCAAAAACATACGCGCATAAGAGCTGAGGCTTTCGACGTACCGCCGCTGTCCCTCGGCGAAAATGGTATCAAAGGCAAGCGAACTTTTACCGCTGCCGGAAATCCCACTGATGACGATCAGTTGGTCCTTGGTCAATTCAAGGTCTATATTTTTCAGATTGTGCTCTCTCGCACCTTTGATGATCAATGTATTAAGCATGTTCAATGGCTTCCAACAAAGCAGCTTTAGCATCCTGCTGCGTCACTTTCTTTATCAACGTACCCTTCTCATAGAGAAAAATACTATTACCGATGCCTGTGATGGCCAAATCAGCTGCTTTGGCTTCCCCGGGCCCATTTACCTGACAACCCATAATGGCTACTGTCAAATCCTTGTCCATCATCAGCAAATCAGACTCGATGGACTCTAGGAATCCTTGGGAATCAAAACTATGCCTTCCGCAACGGGGACAGCTGACAACCCTGATCCCCTTCTTTCTCAAGCCAAGGGTCCTCAGCAGTTCGACACCCGCCTGTACTTCAGTCTCAATGTCACCGGTGATGCTGATTCGAAGCGTATTCCCGATTCCCTCGCTGAGAAGCTGTCCCAAAGCCCATGTCGAGCGGGTGATTGCACTGACAACCGACCCAGCCTCGGTTACACCGAGGTGCAGAGGATAATCACTGAGCTTTGCAAAGAGACGGTTCGCCTCAAGCGTCACCTCGGTATCGCTGGCTTTCAAGGAAACCACCGTATTGTAGAAATGCGCCTGCTCAAACCACGAGAGATACGTCAAGGCGGTGTTGCACATCAAAGTCGGCACAGGATCGTTTCCTTTGGGAAGGGAGCCGCTGTTCAAACCAATGCGTATGGCGACATTATGATCCTTTGCACTCTTGACCACCTCATCGACTTTCCACCTTGCCCCGATGTTCCCGGGATTGATGCGGATTTTCTGGCATCCGCATGCTATGGCGTCAAGGGCGAGCTGGTAATCAAAATGAATATCAGCCACTACAGGGATAGGGCTTCGTTTACATATATAGGAGAACGAATCTTGGTCATCCTTTGAAGGATATGAGAACCTAATAATATCGCAACCCATTGCATTGAGCTTTCCAATACGTCTGAGCAGTTCATCGAGGGCCTCTCCCTCCTTGGGAAGGGCGCTGTCATACATCGTTTGAATAAGAACAGGGAAGCCTTTGCCGAGCATTGCATTCCCGATCATTACCTGATGATCACCTGTCATTGTGCATCTCCTCGTACATCGTACACAAACACTTTACAATTGTAAAGTACATGCCTACGGTTGTAGAACAATTGTCATTCGTCTTACCACAGAAGGTGAATTCGTGCATGCAATACCCAAGGCATACGGCTCACGCGGTAAAAACAGGGTAAACATACCCTTTTTGGCTGTCACCACAGCTTTGATGGGACTGTCGTCGATGGCCAACCAACCCTTTTCATCTCTGGCGATTCCCTTGCATCGCTCGCTGTATGTCAGGCCGAACAACTCTTCTCCCTCAAGCATCACCACCACAGTGGCAGCCGATTCATGAGCCCTGAAGCTGCCTGAAAAGGTGGATGGAACATATGATTCCACCTTCACAAGGAGTCTGCCGATTTCATAGGTCCCGTCTTCGTAGGCGTTTCCCAGAACATTTGAAATCTGATCGATACCATCGAGTATCGGAGCATACTGCATAAGATTTGAGAGACTGTCGTGAATCATTGCCACCTCACCTGAATGCTAGGATATACCGAATGGAAATTCCTTACAAGAAGCGTCGTTGACCTGATACCTTGCCAACTTTGGGATGGTACCGTACAGTAATTGGCATGCAGTACGAAAGAACATATCACAGCCCGATAGGCCCTCTCTATTTGAGATGCAGTGACACGCACATCGTCGAACTCTCGTTTCATGGAGAGGCTTCGGAAGTCGAAGCACATCATCATCTGCTTGATTTGGCACATCTGCAATTGGATGAGTATTTTGCCGGAAGCAGAAAAGCATTCACCCTTCCCTTGTTGATCGGAGGGACCCCCTTTCAAAAGAAAGTGTATGAAGCTCTGCTTTCCATCGAATACGGCCAAACGGCAAGCTATGAGGAAATTGCCATGAGAATCGGCAATCCAAAGGCCTGCAGGGCGGTCGGGATGGCGAACAACCGCAATCGATTGGCCCTGCTCATTCCCTGCCATCGTGTAGTCGGCAAGCATGGCTCTTTAGTAGGTTATGAGGGAGGTTTGGAGAAAAAGGCCTGGCTGCTGGATTTCGAACGCAGGCATCGTTCCTCATAAAAAAGAACATCCCGGAAAGGGATGCTCTCTATCATGAACCGTTGCTTGGTAAGCTGCTTATTGCAGGGCGAGCAGGCTGAAGACCAAGGTGAAGAGTGCCACGGTCTCAACGATACCGATAACGATGAAGTAGTTGGCGGTTCCCTTGCCGGTTTCAGCAAGCGCATCACAGGCATTGGCTGCAACCTTTCCCTGCATCCAGGCTGAAAGCCCGATGGCAAGACCACCAAAGACACCAACGCCGAGGGCAAGTGTAGAAGCTGCGCCTGCTGCGATGGCGGCGGCGATGAAGTTCATCAACAAGAAGCCATAGATGGTCTGGGTCAGCGGGGCACCAGCGAACGCAACCATGATGAAGGGAGCAGGCTTTCCATTGGCATAGCACTTCTTCCAACCACCAACAGCCGCCTGTGCAGCTGCACCTGCGCCGAGACCGGAGCCGAGAGCAGAAAGAGCCAAAGCGCAAGCCATTCCGATAAATTCCAAATTTGCCATGATTTTCTCCTTAGTTGTTACCAAACAACGATCAGTTTTCTTCCACCGTTTGTGCAAACGGTTCATATGCGATTCCGGTCCACTCCATTCCTAGCTGGCCGGAGAACTCCAAGAGATTGAGACGTACGCCATGTACGACCACACTGAGCAAACCCATGACCAAGTTCAAGGAGTGCCCGATAACCAAAATCAGAATACCGGCCGGTAAAGCCCAGCCGCTGAGCATGCCGCTTGCCATACTGTTGAAACTTTGAGCAATCGCAACCGATGCCATACCCACCGCAAACAACCTGATGTAGCTCATGATATTTGAGAAGGCGCTGATGGTGTTGAGAAAGGTGGTAAAGAAACCACCCAACCCGCTGAGGAACCCTTTCAGAAAAGGCACTCCAGGAGCTTGACTTCCGAAGCTGACAACCAAAAGGAAACCAATTCCTACAATGCTGAATATCAGCATTACATCCGCAGGTTCTCCCACAACCAGTTGCAGGACGATGAAATAGAGCGCAAGGATATCGATCAACCACCCGATATCGGCGACAAAACTGAGGTCTTTCTTGGGAATCTTGTGCATGATGTTCATAATGCACGCAAGAGAAAGCTGAACAGTTCCAATGATGAAGCAGAACTTCATCACCTGGTTCTGCGCATCCACCGCAGTCAAGCCAAAGAGCTCCGGATAGTTCGAGATGGAAGGAATTACCAAGTTCTGAAGGAAGGGGAAAGCGACCAAGATTGCTTTGGAACCGAACCAGGTTCCTGTCAGGCTCCCCCACACCAGTGTTGCGATACTCAGTACATAGATGAGCATCACCAAGGTGGTTGCCTTTTTCTGCTTTGCATGCAAACCCACTGCAGCACCCAAGAAAATCAAGCCATAGCCTGCATCTCCGATGATCATGGCAAAGAAAAGGGTGAAGAAGAGCAAGAACCAGGTACTGATGTCATTCTCGCGATATCCGGGTACCGTGCCCAAGATATCGAACACAGGCTTGATGATTCCAAGACCCTTTGCATACTTGACCAACGTCGGAGGAGTGTCCTCTTCTGAAACATCATCGAGCAGATAAGCCCACTGATGAGAAGCTGCAAGACTGGTGAATTTCTCAACTTCCATTTCTGGCAGATATCCGCAAATCCACGTCAACTCCTCGGTTGCTTGTAAAGACTCACCCACCCGTTCAAAACGCATCGCCATCTCGATTTTCTTGAGTTGCAGGGCAAAAGCATCAAGATATTCTGCGCCATGCTTGAGGTTTTGAACAATGTGCGAAAGCTGCTTCTGATCCGAGGCGAACCTCTTCTGCAGAAATCCAAGCCCATACTCCGGAAGGTAGAAACGAGTGGCCGAGACCTCGGAGGGAAGTTCACTCCCAACCGTTGCAATGGCCTCCAGACTGCCTACAGGAGCCAAGGGAAGGTACTGGATTGAAGCGTCTAGTTTTTCCAGGTCTTTCTTGGTGATGGTATAGAAATACAGCTTGATTCCTTGCATTGCAAGTGTACGTACCTGATCGGGATCGAAATCACCCCAGGCACTTAGTGCTTCAATTTGAATCTTGTCATGAGAAATCTGCTCTTCAAGCTTCTTTCTACTCTCCAAGAGTCCTTGATAGCGTTCCGCAACTTCGGCAAAGACTTCATCAGAGAGCGTCAGCTGCTCCTTAGGTTTTTTCTTATCCTGCAAATCTGCAATGGCAGAGCGAATTTGGCTGATCTGGTCATACGTCTTTTCAAGCCCTTCAATCCGATCATTGCGGACCTGCTGGGTGTCGATATGCAGGAGCCCGGCTTTTCTCAGGTCCCTGAGCATGGAGCGACCATTATGCGCCTGTACAATGATATAGGCTTTTTTCATTGGTACTATCATATCAGGCCCCCTGCACCAGTTTTTTCTTGGCGATTTTACCCCGGACGACGGCAGCAGTCTGCTGATCTCCCAGATAAATCCCAATGCGTCTGATATTATCTTTCGCCTCAGGAATTTTTACTTTCTCAAAAAGATTGACTCGTTGGCTCGTGGTTCTCAACTCCCTTCCCAGCAACTTGATCTGCTGTTCCAAAGTTGATATCAAGGCATCGTACCGGGCACAATCACGAAGACTTTCCAATCCTTTATCGACCCACAGGGGAAACTCCCTCAAATCGTAGGAGATGGGAACAAACGTCAATTCCTTGAAAACAGGAATGTTAACCCCTGCAATATTTCCCTTGGTACGAACCACCCGGTCGACTTTCACCAACTGTTCAACCTTGTGCTCAGCGCTGAATGCCGAGTTTTCATGGTAAACGGCGATCCAGCTCTGCATATCCTGAACCAGCTTCTCCTGTTTTACCCGCAATGAAGCAACCTCGGTCTCAATCTGCCTGATGACCATCTGCAGCTGTTGTTTTTTCAGCTGCAGGGTCGGCAGATACCGTTGGTATTGCTTCAATCGGTCTTTTTGCAGTTTTTGCTCGTTCTTCGTCAGTTTGACGGCCATGCAAGCTCCTTAGTCGTTCAACTTCTTCGGCCAGCGGCTGAGGATAAGGTCACTCTTCAAACCGGTTTCATTCGGTTCGAAACACTGAGAGAGAATCTCCCAACCCAGGTCCAATGCCTGCTCAAGAGAAATATTCACACTCAAATCCATCAACTTGGACTCAAACAAACGACCATACTTAAGGAGTTTGTCGTCCCATTCGGTCATCATGAATCCCATGGACTTCTTCTCAACAGACTCCTTGTACGAAGCATAGAGCTTGATCATACCGTCCATCAAGGAACGATGGTCGTCACGGGTATCCTTGTTTACCTGCTGCTTGAGTCGGCTCAACGAACCAAAGGGTTCGATGCGTCCGCCCTTGAGGTAGTACTGCCCCTCGGTGATATACCCGGTATTGTCTGGAACCGGATGGGTTACGTCGTCACCAGGCATGGTGGTAACAGCCAGGATGGTAACCGAGCCGGCACCCTCGAAGTCTACAGCCTTCTCATAACGGGAAGCAAGTGAACTGTAAAGGTCTCCCGGATAGCCGCGGTTGGAAGGCACCTGATCCATGGTAATGGCCATTTCCTTCATGGAGTCGGCGAAGTTGGTCATATCGGTAAGCAGTACCAGAACCTTCTTTCCATCGAGGGCGAAGCGTTCGGCTACTGCAAGAGCCATGTCCGGCACCAGCATGCACTCAACGGTCGGGTCGCTTGCAGTATGGATGAACATAATCGTCCTGCTCATTGCACCACTGCTTTCCAGGGTATCCTTGAAGAACAGATAGTCATCATACTTCAATCCCATGCCGCCAAGAACGATCAAATCAACTTCAGCCTGCATGGCGATGCGGGCGAGCAGTTGGTTGTACGGCTCTCCGCTGACAGAGAAAATCGGCAGTTTCTGGCTTTCTACGAGCGTATTGAATACGTCGATCATCGGAATACCGGTTCTGATCATGTTTCTCGGGATGATGCGCTTCGCCGGGTTTACTGCAGGACCGCCGATATCGATCATATTCTCGGTCATGGACGGGCCGTTGTCACGAGGAGTGCCGGTACCGTCGAACACACGACCTAAAAGATTGTCGGTATAGGAGACACGCATGGGAACTCCAAGGAAACGAACCTGATCACCGGTTGAAATTCCCTGCGCACCACTGAAAACCTGCAGCGAAACCAGATCATTGTCGAGTTTGATGACGTTGGCATAACTCTGCACTGAACCGGAAGTTACAATAGCCAATTCACTATTACGTACATCCTTTGCACGGACTGTGATGACGTTACCGACAATGGACTCAATTTTTGAATATACCTTTTGCATCTGCAACCCCTTAGATCAGCTTCTCGGCATCAGGATCAACAGCAACCTGTTTACCCTTGTAGAGCGTCTCAATTTCTTTCTCAATCTGAGCAAATCGCTCTCCCTTGAAAGGAACGTTGTTCCAGTCCAGGAAATGCTGCCTGATAGTATTGAAGAACGAACGAACCTGTTTCTTGTCATCGAAGGCGAACTCGCTTGCCAAGACCTTGAACAACAAGTCGAACAAGTAGCGCTGTCGTTCAATAGGGATTGAGGAGTCGACCGGGTCGAAGGAGTTCTGCTGAAGATAGCATGCATCCAGGAGCTCACCCTTCTGATACGTTACATAGTCGACGACCGAAGTTCCCTCTTCACCTACAACCTTCATCATCTGGTTGATTTCACTACCCCTGAAGAGGATGCGTCGAGCATACTCCACTTTGCTTCCCTTGATGACACCCTCATATTTCGACCATGAGGAGAGAGGGTCGATGGCAGGATACTTACGTGCATCACTTCTCTCCCTGCTCAGTCCATGGAAGGCACCGACAACCTTCAGTGTAGCCTGGGTGACAGGCTCCTCGAAGTTACCGCCTGCAGGACTTACCGTTCCGCCGATTGTGACGGAACCAATGCGTCCATCCTTGAGTCGAACTTTGCATGCTCGTTCATAGAACTCTGCAATCCTGCTCTCGAGGTAGGCAGGGAAGGCTTCCTCACCTGGAATCTCCTCAAGTCTTCCACTCATCTCCCGCATGGCCTGCGCCCAGCGGCTGGTGGAATCGGCAAGCAGAAGAATGTTCAAACCCATCTGCCGGTAGTATTCTGCGATTGTGACCGCTGTATACACCGAAGCCTCACGACTGGCTACAGGCATGGAGGAAGTATTGCAGATGATGATGGTTCGTTCCATCAAGGACCGACCGGTCTTCGGGTCGGTGAGCTCGGGGAACTCCTTAAGTACTTCAACGACCTCACCGGCGCGTTCACCGCAGGCTGCTATGATTACGATATCCACATCGGCATTACGGCTGGTCATATGTTGCAAAACAGTCTTTCCTGCTCCAAATGGTCCGGGAGTACAGTAGGTGCCGCCCTTGGCGACAGGCAGGAAAGTATCGATGATCCTGATTTTTGTAACCAGTGTCTCATCGGGACGAAGCCGCTCTTCGTAAAGCTTGATGGCCTTCTTTACAGGCCAGGTAAAGACCATGGAGAGCTCCTTTTTTGCGCCCTTTTGGTCTTCAACCACACAGACAATGTCACGCACCCCATAGGAGCCCTTTTCCTTGATCGAAAGCACCTTGTAGGGAACATTGGCGAATGTGAACGGCACCATGATTTGATGGGTGAACAACCCTTCGGGAACAGTGCCGAAGGTATCGCCGGGATAGAGGGTGTCACCGACGCCGGCGGTCGGGGTGAAATCCCAGTTCTTATTCGGGATGGCATCGAGGTAGACGCCACGCTGCAGGAAAAAGCCGCACTGCTCGGCAAGCTGGGGAAGAGGATTCTGCAGACCATCGTAGATTTGTTGCAAGAGACCGGGCCCGAGCGCCACGCTCAACATTTCGTCAGTGAATTCAACACGGTCGCCTACACTGATGCCGTTGGTCATTTCAAACACCTGAAGAGCGGCGGTATTTCCGTTGATGCGGATTACCTCGCCCTTGAGGCGGTCGGAACCGACCTGAATATACCCTACCTCGTTCTTGGAGATGGCATTGTCAAATTCGACTGTTACCATGTTTCCATTGACGCCCAGAACACGTCCACTTGTATTTGCCATATCAAACTCCACTAATTATTCGCTATTTCAGTTTGAATATTGGAGAAGAGACGCTTGAACTCGGCATTTCCCTCCTCACGGGTAAAGAGACTCTTTCGCTGAAGCAATTTCAACTTGAGTGCAAAACTCAAGAGAGCCTCTATGTCAAAGGTATGCAAGGTTGCAAGCTCGTCCAAGAATTTCCAATGCAAGGTTAGCAAGAGCAACTCCGCCTCCAGTACATTCTCTTGGGCAAGGGCCTGACGGACCGTATCGCTGATTCTTCCTTCCTTGTCCGCATCGTTGCGATAAGCAGGGTCGGAAAGGGACAGCTTTCGACTTCGTTGTTCCACCAGTTCCTTGTTCACCATCGTCTCGAAGTGCTGATACGCCTTCAAGAAAGGGTGAGAGGCCTTCTCCCCGCTCAAAGCCATGCAAAGCAGGTGGTAGTGCCGTTCACTGACCTGCGTTTTGCATAGCGTGAGAAAAGTTTCGGTGGAAAACGAAAGCGGCCCGTCCAAGCGCAACGTCGGCAAGGTCGCAACCAGATAATAGTAGGAAGCCACGTTGTCTCCTTACTTCGCCGAACTGAAGACGATCTTTTCGATTGCAGCAGAGAGGAATGGCTTAAGCAGCGCCGCTGTCTCTTCTGCACTGAAGTCATAGAATGAGGCGCCATCCTTCGCGGCAATCCTGAAACCAGTAGACACGGAGGCAACCGGCTTGATTTCAAGACCGGCCTTGATGGCATCGCTCAACTGTCCAGCAAGACTCTTGGCAAGTGCATCAAAGTCTTTCCGGCTCAACTGTACTTCGTGTTGCTTGGCATCGCCAAGGGAAGCAACGACACTGGCAATCAGTGAAACCAAATCATTTGAAGCATAAGCCTTCTCGACCTGCTCGACGAGCAGTCTATCCAACTGGGTGGTGATGGCTTTCTTGAGCGAGAGCTGCACATCACGGCTGGCCTGTTGCAGGCTGGAACGTGCGCTTTGGTCCCGAGTGTCGATCTCCCTCTGTGCTTTCTCCAACAATGAGGCTGCTTCTTTTTTCGCCTCTCTGATCAAATCTTCGGCCTGGGCCTTCGCATCAGCAATAATCTGGGCTGCCTCTTTTTGGGCAACCTCAATCCCATCCTTGCGGATGGAAGCAACCAAATCTTGAATTTGTTGAGCCATCTGATTTCCTACCTTCTACTGTGTGCATAATGATACGGGATAACGCTGACTTGTGCAATCAAACCAAAGCCCATACCTTCTGGACAAACTCTGACAATTATCCAGCAATGATACAGAAAATTCAACCTATTTCAGCATACTTTCGCTCAGTAAACACGGTAATATGAATTTTATTTGCCATTATATGAAGCAAATCACACAATTGAGGATGCAAGTGTGATTGTGGTTTGCATACTTGTCCCACTTTTGATACGATGCCTTCATGCTTGTACACGATCGATATTCCCACTTGTTTACCAATCAAAAAGTCCGTGGATTGCTGCGAATCAAAAACCTGCAAAGCAATAAGGTCCTGTTGGTTATGAGCGAGGACCTGGCATCGGACATACAGAAAATCCGTTTCTCCTTGGATCTCGGCACCTATGAGCACGAGGTACTGCAACAAGAGTATGAAACCATCGGCCTTGAGCTTTTCAGTATCGATGCCTACTATCAGGCAACGGCGGAAGAAAATCTGCAACGCTTGCTTGAACAGCATACTCATGCCCTGAAATTGCAATCAGCTTCCCTTTACTGAAGCAAAAGAGCTGGTGATGCACCTGTCCCTTCAGGAGGAGGCGGATGTATTACCTACTTACCTATAGAACCCGACGGTGTTTGTTTGCTACAGCAGACGACGCATTTCACTGTCTGCAAGCATGGCAGCAGTGGGCCGAAGCGCATACATGCAATCTAATCGATTATTTGCTCTTGCCTCATTGCCTGCAGCTTGTTCTGCAGGGTCGCATCCAAGTGTACCGGACCAAGACATTGGTTATACAGCAACTCACAGACGAAGAGCTGCTTGCATCTCTGGCAAGACTCGGCATGCATGGCAGGAACTATCCATTTTGCGGAACCTACGAACTCTATCACGCGAGCAACTGTTACGCCGCATTGGGAAAGGCAGGGTTTTACGCCCTGCCCTATCCTTTATCAGTTATTTTGAAAGCAAAAAAGAACCAATCAAGCAAGAGAGCGCGCACGGTCGATTGCGATGAGATTGCGTAGGGCTTGTACTGTCACCCGGATTGCATCCTCGGTATCATGAAGCTTTGGATTGTCCATACCCAGTATCTCACGTTCCTGGTTTCCCACCACCGAAAACGCACTGCCGCATCGCGCTCCCAAACGGGCTGCCACGACAAACAAAGCTGCACTTTCCATTTCGGAAGCGAGAACGCCCAAGCGTTTCCAGGCTTCCCACTTGTTGATCAAATCATAGCTGACCGGCATGATTGCAGGATCATGTTGACCGTAGAAGGAGTCCTTGCACTGCACAACACCGATATGGCTCCTCTTTCCGAGCATGTTTGCAGCCTCGGCAAGAGCCTGCACGACCTCAAAACTGGCTACGGCGGGAAATTCAATCGGAGCATACTCGCGGCTTGTTCCCTCCATGCGTACAGCACCGGTTGCAATAACCACATCACCGCCCATGACCGGAAGGGCGATGCCCCCGCACGTACCCATGCGGATGAAGGTGTCACTGCCGCATTTATACAGCTCTTCCATGGCTATGGAAGCAGAAGGCCCTCCGATTCCCGTGGAAGTGACAGAAACCTTTTCCCCGTCCAGAAACCCTGTATAGGTTACATACTCCCGGGTGTCAGCCACCTGTTTCGCATCATCAAAATGCTTTGCAATCAGTGGAACACGCTTTGGATCGCCGGGAAGAATAACGTAGCGGCCTACATCGCCTTCCTTGATATGCAAATGGTATTGGATACCCGTTCCATTCATATAATCAGACATACCTGTCTCCTCTCATACCCCTATGGTACCATCACAAAAACAGAAGTGCAAGAAAGCTCAGTATCCCATGGTTTTCAAAAGCGATGAGAGCAACGCGAACCGTTCTCCCAAGCGCTCCCCTTCCCGGGAGACCACATCGGCAAGCAGGCGAATATCGGTATCGATCATCTCATTGTCCGTACATACCTCAACCGTCATCGCATCACCCTGCATCGGTATCCGGTCAATTCGTGTTTGGGCGGGATCGTAATACTTGGGTAACCGATAGGCATCCTGAAAGTACAAATTGGTTCTGCACACCAATATCGCCAGATCCAGGACACGGTGCAGCGGCAGCTCCTCGCTTTGGCGTGACCATTTCTCTCCGGTATGGCGCCACACTTTTGCAGAGGCTTCGATGTTTCCCCGGTCGTTCCATTGGGCAAGGCCGACCGAAAGTCCTTTTGCGTCGCTCTGTAGTGCCATAGCACCATCCACATTCTCATAATTCGGGACTACAATGACCGGCTTGTGCTTGAGTGTTGTAGGAATATTCATACACGTATCTCCTTTGCTTGAAGAACCTGTTCCTTATACAACTCCAACAGGATCGCTAGATTCTCCTCTATTGCCTCCGTTTCTTCCATCGGTGGGAGAAACTCAAGGATTTTGAAGGTGAATGCATCCTCTCCATGGTTCGCATAGGCAGCCTGAAGGCTCGGAAGATTCGCCAGGGCCCCTACCGACAGTCTGAAGAAGATGCGTTGCTTGATGGTATCCAGATCCTTGGTAACACCAATATAGTGCTCGCCGCTGATTGAACAGGTGAGCATAAAACACCCCATCGGGTGTCTCATCTCTTCATATTGCTTTCTTAAAGCTTTCTTATCCATAATGTCCTTTAGTAATTTACTAATTTACTAAATACAGTAAAAAGCCTCTCATGTAAAGAGAGGCGGTTGCAATCTAGAGCATTACGTACGTCTTACCCATTCCCCCGTCCTCTGGAAGAGCAAAACGATAGTCTTGCACCGAACGGTGTTTTTTCAAATAGCTGCCAATTCCTTTGCTGAGAATTCCATCCCCATAGCCGTGAATAATGGAGAAGGTGCTCATGCCGTGCACCAGGGCGCTCTCTATCTGCTGGTCAAGCAAATGCAAGGCTTCCTCGAGAATCAGGCCCCTGACATCCAGAACCAATTTCGGCTCCGGCGCACTGCTTTGGAAGAGTACCGACACTTTCTGGTCCACCCGCTTGGGCAGGCTGAGCTGGGACGACGGGAGGGTCATGCGCATGGTGCCGATGGCGACCACAAAACTGTTCCTGCCCTTTTTTTCCAATATCTTGCCTTCCCGCTTTGCACTGCCGCACAACACATCCATTCCAACTTCCAGCCGTTGCGCCTCCTCGGGCTTGAGGAACTCGATTTCATCCTCGAATTGCTGCAGTTGTTCCTCTTGCTGCGCCAGTTTCTCGGAGAGACCCTCAAGGTAGGTCTTCACCTGTTTGGTCTTGTCTTTGGTCACCTCGCCGGTTCTCAGCTCGGCAACCAGATTCTCCAGCTCCTTGCGCTTGGTTTGCATGAATCGGGCCAGTTCGGTGGACTGTTCCCTCTTTAGCTGAGCCTCACGCTGCTTGATCCTCAGCTCTTTCAATTGCAATGCTTTCACTTCACTTTGCAGCGCAAGATACCGCTTGTGCATGGCAGTCTCCTGCCGTTCAAGATCGCGCCTTTTGGCTTCCAAGTCCTTTATGATAGTACCGATTTGCACAGCTTCACTGCCCAGGTACTGTTCGGCTTTCGCAAGGACATCCCGGGGAAGCTTCATCAACCGTGCAGTATCGAGTGCATGGCTTTCACCCGGGAGTCCCTGTATGATCCTGAAGGTAGGCAGATGCGAATTGTCATTGAACTCCATGGAGGCATTTATCACCTCCTTCTTGGCGTAGGCAAACTGCTTGAGGACTCCATGGTGACTGGTAACCAAGGTCAAAGCCGCTTTTTGCAGGCAGTACTCCAGGGTTGCCCGTGCTATTGCGGACCCCTCCACAGGGTCGGTTCCACTTCCCAGCTCATCCAGGATTACCAGCGAGCGCCCTGTCATGTTGGAAAGTACGTAGGCAATCTGCTTCATGTGTCCGCTGAAAGTGGAAAGTTCAGCCTCGATGGACTGCTCGTCCCCGATATCGGTATAGATATCATCAAAGACGGGCAGTGCACTGCCCTCCTGCGCGGGAATGTATCCGCAGAATTGGTTGAGCAGGGCGAACAATCCCACCGTCTTGATGGTTACCGTTTTTCCTCCGGCATTCGGTCCGCTGATTACCACAGCCCTGATGTCCGAATCGAGTTGCATGGTGATGGGAACGACCTTTTTGCCGAGCAAGGGGTGACGCGCCTTGATCAGGGTGCAGTGTGTAATCTCCAAATCGGTACGACTGCACTGTTTTTCCCTTGCCCATTCTGCGATGGCCAGCCTGGCATCGGTTTGCCCTACACGAAAAGCAAGATCGGAAAGTTCCTTTCGCCAAGAACGAACCTCATCGTTGAGCTGTTTCAGAATTTTTGCGATTTCGATAAGAATTTGGTTCTGTGCCATCACCACGGAATTATTCATCTCCACCAAGGGATACGGTTCCATGAAGACGGTATTGCCGGTCGCAGAACTGCTGGTGATGAAACCCTGCACGTTGGACCTTCTATCGCTGCGTACAGGAATAACCAGACGGCCGTCACGCAATGCCTCCTGGTCGGTCTGCACCACTTCCCTGTTTGTATGGATGAATTGGCTGCAGAAGCGTGAACGCTCGTTCTTATGGGCCTCCACCTCCTTGCGTAGCTGTCTGAGCGCAGGATGTGACTCCTTCACCTGACCCGACTCGTCCAGCACATCCAGGATATGCCGACCGATCCGTCTGAGGTTCTCATCGAAAGACCGCCCCATCAACTCCTTCAAGGGTTCAAAGGAAGACCCGTCATCGAGGGCTTGATTACAAAATGACTGCAGGATTTCGGAGCTGGCGATATAGTGGGCGATACCGACCAAATCCGGTCCTTCCAATGCCTTGACCGGATCACCCAAGAGGGCCAAGGATGCCTTGATGGAGGGAAACGACAGCAGAGAACCGCCCAAAGAAGATCCGAGCAGCGTGATAAGACCTGCAATTTCTTCCTGTCGCTTGGAAAGCAGCGCCTGCTCAGTTAAAAACGACAACTCCAACAGGCAATCCCGTCCCTCTTCGGAACGTGAATGAGCCTGCATCTGATTAACTACCTGGTAAAAACCCAGTTCTTCAATACTCTTGTGATTCATCCTTATCCATTCTCGTACGCCAGGAATTGGAGCGATCATTCTTGCCCGCCCACAGCGGGGCCTTGTCATCAAGGGAGGCAAGCATCCTCAAGTAACTTTCATAGCGGTCATAGTGGATCTTATCCTCCTCAACCGCTTCTTTCACCTTGCACCCTGGTTCATCCTGATGCAGGCACCTCTCATACTCACAGTTTTTCGCATACCGGGCGAACTCGATGAAAGCCTCTTGCAGCGTCGCCTTATCTCGATGGGGAACCTGTATCTCGCGAACACCAGGTGTGTCGACAACCGTAAACAAAGGACCGCTGATCAACAGCGAATGGTTGGTCGTATGCCTTCCACGGTTATACTTTTCACATACCTCGCTGGTGCGTTGGTCGCTGCCAAGAAGGCAGTTGATCAACGTAGACTTGCCTACACCGCTCTGTCCGACAAAAGCGACGGTCTTTCCTTCCAGCTCCTTGTACAGCTTCTCGATGTTCTCACCTGTCTTTGCACTCACACCCAAAACACGGTACCCAAGGGTCTTATAGAGCTTGAACCGTTCGTACTCATCCTCGGTAAGAGGAAAATCACATTTGTTCATCACAATCATGACATCGACATCCTGGCAGCAGGCGATGACACGATCGATGAACCGGGGCCTGAACGGCGGGGTATCGGCACTGGTGACACACACGATCAGATCCATATTGGCAACAACGGTCTGGTTGCTGCCGCCTTTAGTATTCCACCTCTGAAAACTGTTGCGTCTGGGAAGGCGGTCGAGAATCAGACCCTCATGTGCATTGGTGGGGACAAAGCTGACCATATCACCCACGGCAAGCGGGTTGTACTCCTCGATTACTTGGGAAAGCTGCTTGCCCTTGATGCGGCACAAGTAGGAAACACCCTTCTCCTCGACTGTGTAGATATTGTTTATTCCCCTGCAAATCAGGCCGATATGTTGCTCCATGTGTACTCCCAGAATGTACTGTATCTGCAAAACCTTCTCTTGACAACCTAAGCGTATTTGATACTGTTAAGCTATGTTTAATTTTATGACTTGCGCCCACCCGGGCTGCCGCACCTACATCTGCGAAGACGGCCCGTATTGCTATCGTCATTCCCCCAATCAAGAGGAACTTCAGGCACGCTGCATCCAGATGCTGCTCAGTGAAACGAACATGGTGGATTTTTCTCTCACCGGCAGTGAATTCGAGGATTTGGTACTACCCAAGAAGGAACTGATCGCATCCAATCTTGCATGGTGTACCTTCCGCAATGTAGATTTTTCCCACACAACACTGCTGAACACCTTCTTCGATTTTTGTCTGTTCGAGAACTGCACCTTCAACAATATCCTCAGCCGTTATGCAGTATTTTCTGGCAGCAAAATGATAGATTGTGATTTTTCAGGATCCATCATCATCCACACCAACTTCTGTGGTGTCGACACATTTCGATGCAATTTCAACGACTGCGACCTATATTTCTCCACGTTCAACTCCAGCTATCTCAGGGATACTTCCTTCGAGGATTGCAACTTGAAAAAAGCCGACTTTGTCCATACGGACCAAAGACGTGTCTCACTGCGGTATTCGAACTACGAGGAGGCACGCCGTTGAACATTTATCAGCACTTCTCCGTCGTTGGTTTTTGCAACACCTATCTGGTCGCATCCAAGAAGCATAGTGAAGCCCTCTTGATCGACCCCGGCCACGTGGATTCGGAACTGATCAATCTCATTGAAACGAACAAGTACAACCTCAGACATGTCTTGCTTACACACCGCCACATATCCCATATGGAAGGACTCGGAACGTTGAAGAAAATCTACGATGTCACCGTCTATGGTTCATCGTTCAGCTCGTATGACTTTCCCTACCAATCGGTCGAGGACAAGCAGATTCTGAATCTCTGCAACTTGGCAATTGAAGTGATTCATGTACCGGGACACTCACTTGACAGCATGGTCTTTAAAATAGACCATGCCCTCTTCACCGGCGATACTCTGATGTGCGGGAGAATCGGATCGACTCCCGGGTATCGGGAACAAGCGCTCTTGATCAATTCAATCAACCAGAGATTGATGGGTTTGGATGAGAATACCCTCATATTTCCAGGGCATGGGACTGCATCCAAAATCCGCATCGAGCGGATGTTCAATCACGACCTGTTGCAGTTGGGAACGATCCAGACCGAACGCGAGCACTGGCGGGACGAGGAGCAGTCTTAAGCAGCACCCTGAATCGTTCGGGCATGGGGGCTGTACAACGGATTCTCCTGCCCGTCGAAGGACTGGCAACCTCAAGGAGGAGGGCGTGCAGCATCAAGGTCAAACCTTCAGCCTTGCCGTAGAGAGGGTCTCCAAGCAGGGTATGTCCGATGGACTTGAAATGTACACGTATCTGATGAGTCCTGCCGGTAAACAATTCTATGCGCACCAAGGCAAAGTCCCTGTACTGCCTGAGGACGGTGTAATCGGTACGGGCATCCCTGCCCTCGCCGCTTGAGCAGGTGGTAAACTTCTTTCGATCATTGCCATCGCGCTTGAGATTCGTCCTGATCGACCCCGTCCTCTCCTTGAAGACACCCTTCGCCAGAGTAATATAGACTTTGCGCGTCGTCCGCTCCTTGAACTGTTCGCTCAGGTTTTTGTGGCTCTGCCGATTACGGGCGATAACCAGCACCCCGCTGGTGTCCTTGTCCAGACGGTGCACGATGCCCGGTCGCACGGAAAGCTCCGTGTTTTCCACCTCGCCTTCCTCATCATCCTCAAGAGCTGAGGAGAAATCCTGGCCATAGCGAAAAAGCAGCGCATGCACCAGCGTATGCTCATGATTTCCCGCTGCAGGATGCACCACCATCCCCTGCTCCTTGTTGATGACCAACATCTCCTGATCCTCGTACAATACATCCAACGGGATGTCTTCTGCGACGATTCCCTCAAAGCAGGCCTCTTGGTAGTGTACTTCTATACGATCGCCTTCCTTGACAAGCCGACTTTTCTTGACCGGCTTTCCATTGAGGTAGAGTTGTGTTTTCTCATCTGAAAGCTGCGAGCGCGAAACCTTCTCCTGTTTGGAGGCTACATAGGCATCCAGTCGTCTGGGTTCTTGGATGGCATCAACCACCAACGCAAGAATCTCTTCCTTCACCGCCATCACGTGTTCCCCACTTCCCCGATGATAAAGTCAGCCACACTGATTCCCAAGGAGAGTGAAGCCGCGATGGACCCTTGCACCAATAGCGATTGCAATTCACTTGCAGGAGGATCGATCAGGTTGGTCTTTTGGGCGAGTGAGTATACAAGCATCGCTACGGGCAACGTAATGACCAGTGAGCCCAGAAAGAGGGTTTCAGCCCTTCGAAGCTTATAGGTGAAGAGAGGAAACTCATCCTTCTCGTACGGGACATAATCCTTCAACGGTTCTGCTGCAAGAGGAAGCGAACAGCAAAGGAGGACCAGGCAAAGCGTGAGGACTAAGGTTCGCATCATCCCTCCCTTGGGCCGAACAGTCGTGTTCCCACCCGTATCAAGGTGGAACCTTCTGCTATGGCATAGCGGTAGTCGCTGCTCATGCCCATGCTCAAGGTTGAGAAATCCAGTTCTGGAAAGCGCTGCTTTGCCCGTTCCGCCGTTGTTCTCAGCAATGCAAATGCTTTTCGTATCTCTGTTTCACTCCCTGCCAAAGGCCCGATGGTCATCAACCCCTTTACGCTGACTTTGTTGAAGGAGGAGATTGTTTCCAAGGCTTGAAACAAAGCATGCTCATCTTCAAACCCACTCTTGCTCTCCTCGGGGGCAGTCTTCAGTTCCAGGAGGATGGGCAATGACTTGCAGGCAAGGCTCTCAAGCTTGAGAGCAAGCTTGAGGGAGTCGACGCTGTCTATTGCGTCAAAGAGTTCAAGAGCCTTTTTCGCCTTGTTTGTCTGCAAATGCCCGATCAGGTGTATACGCATGCCTTGTGGTCGCCCGGAAGGCAGCTTCTCTTGCGCTTCCTGTACTCGATTCTCACCAAAGACCAGCTGCCCGCACGCAAAAAGTTCCTCCATGGCTTGAAAAGGATGTGTCTTGCTCACCGCCATCAAGGTGATGTCCCTTGCATTACGTCCATAGGTGGATGCAGCTTTTGCTATATCAGAGAGAATTTCTTCACGATTCTTTTGTAGGTCAGTCACGTCTTGTATGCCTCCTCAGGAATGCTTTGCGCCTTTGTCTCCACTCTTTGGTATGCTGTTTCAGTGTTTCAAACTGAAGCCGTTTCTCCTCGTTCACACTGGTGATCGAGGGGAATGCATCCAATATTCTCCGGGAGGCTGACTCAAGGCGCAGCCTCAATTCATCACGTTCCTCATCCAGGCGAAGTTTCAACTGTTCCAAAGGTTTGTTTGTGGTAAGCTTGGAGAGCAGGGCCATTCGATCCTCGATCTCCTGGGCTTTCTTTCGGAAATCCCCAAGCTGCTTTTGGAATGCAGCCATTCTGAATACCGAACTGGTGGTGTCGATGCTGATGACCACAACGATTACGGTCGACATCGTGTCAAGAAGCCGGGGATCCAATGCATGCATCAAAGAGAACACAAAGGGGTGTATGCCATAGATGACCAGCAGACCCAACAAGCCGAACAGTGTTGAGTTGAGCAGGCAGACCCTGCCGTGAAGATTGAAGGGATAGGTACTGTAATCCCATAGCTTTGCATTGAAGAGCCGTTCAAGGAGAAAACTCGTCACATATTCAAGCAGGCTTGTCAACAGGAATGTCAGGATGAAAACAAGCATGGGGTGGACTGAGTGGTTTTGGAAAAGCAGGATGATGATCAACGAACCGAACCCGTAGATCGGAAGATACGGACCATGCAAAAATCCGCGGTTGACCAACCGTTTTTCAAAGAAAGAGCAGTAAAGCACCTCTACTATGTATCCAATAACAGCGTAGCAAAAGAAATATCCAATGAGTAGATCCAATTGCATTGCCCAACCTCGCCTAGGTCACTATACCCAATCTCATGCAGAGAGGCAACTACAAATAAAAAACGCACCCGAAGGTACGTTTATGACCGGAGAGGGATTTGAACCCCCGACCAGTTGCGTGTAAGGCAACCGCTCTCCCGCTGAGCTATCCGGCCGACGAGAGTGAACGTATCATAAAGATTGAACCGATGTCAACCTTTTCTGAGTAATTGTCTGAATTCAGCTTGTACAACCGGCTTCGAATACAGATACCCCTGAACAAGGTTGCATCCCAGATCCTTGAGGCAGTTCAACTGCTCTTCGGTCTCCACGCCCTCGGCGATGACAGGAAAACTGAGATTTTTGCCCAACTCGATCAAAGATGCAATGATGTAGCGGCTTCGCGTGCCTTCCCCGAGAGCTTGGATGAATGTCCGGTCGATCTTAAGTATATCCAAAGGAAGCGAGTACAGCATGTTCATCGATGAATACCCGGTCCCAAAGTCATCCATGAGAATGGTGAATCCCAATCCCTGCAGCTCCTTGACGACCTGGCACATCTGGTCGGGGTTGTCGATGTAGGCCGTCTCGGTAACTTCCAAGTGAATCAAGCGGTGGTCGATCCGGTACTTCTCAGCAGTATTCGTAATATGGCTTACAATATTGCGGTTGCTCAAGTCGATGCGGGACAGGTTCAAGGAAATCGGAACGACAGGCTCCCCTTCTTCCTGGCACGAGGCGAGAAACGCACAGATTGCATCCAATAGATACAGATCCAAGGTGGTGATGAACCCGTAACGCTCGAAAACCGGTATGAATTGAATAGGGGCTATGATCCCGCGCTTGGGATGCACCCAACGCACCAAGGCCTCTGCGCAGACGACATGCTCTTTGTGCACATCGTAAATCGGCTGGAGATGGAAGGTGAATTGGCCCTCGGACAATCCTTGATGCATCTCATTGAGGACATCCTGCTCATTGAAGGTATCTGATCTGAATGCCGGGTTATAGAAGGCATAACTCTTGAGGTAGCTCTGCCTGCTCTCCTTTGCAGCGCTATGGGCGCGGTCAAGCAGCTGGCTTACCGGCACACTCTCATCATCAATCTCATACATGCCGAAAACCACCGTCACCGTGTAGCCGATGCTTTGGGAAATCGATTCCACATCGATGGCATGGGACAAGGCTTCGAGGTCGCAACATTCCTTGGGAATGCATGCAGCAAAATGATCACTTTCCAGATGTGCATATACACCACAATCTTTCATGAACGAGCGCAGCGATTCAGCCACCAGTTGCAGAACTTGATTGCCGGTTTCAAATCCCAACAACTCGTTGATGATGCTGAATCGCTCGATGTTCCAGTACACCATCACATAGCCAGTACCATGGTGTTGATCAAGCAGTAATCGGGTTTCCTCGTAAAAGCGCTGCCGGGTGTACAGACCGGTAAGCAGATTATGGCTGAGTGCGTAGTGCAATCGGTCCAAGGTCTGCTTCTTCTCCTGTTGGTTTGCCATGACTTCATTGATGTCATCAAACAGCAGGCTGAACGGTTGCCCCCAACCGACGACACCGACCTGCCTGACCGTTATCTCACTCCAGAAAATCCTCTGGTCCTTGGTTCTCAGCCTAAGCCTAAGCGACCCGTATTTGCCGCTCAGGCACATCTGCTCGATGTTTCTCAGCAACAGGCTGCAATCCTCTGGATGAAAAAGCGAGAGTGCATTGCCATGCAGTATTTCCAAAAGCACATTTCGCTCGTATCCCAAAAACCGTGCAAGGGTCTCATTGATGTACTGCACCTGCAATGAGTCGGATGCAACATGGAACACGGCTATGCCCTGAAGGGCTTGTTCCACATAAGGCTGCATGCGTTGGTTCAAGGCCAGAAGATGGCGCTCCCTGCTTACATCCTGGACAATGAGTGTCACCACCTGTTCTCTTCCATACAGAGGTCCGGCATGAGGCACAAGGTTGAAGTATCGATTATGCTGATCCTTGAAGACAAATGAGCCACTACCTTGCTTTCTATCGAGCAACGTCCGCAGGTATTGGAAAAATTGCATACGATCCTGCTGTCCAAGCCAGAGGAAGGGATTGGATTCAAGCAAATCCTCATCCAAGCCCATTTTCAGCAGGAACTGCTGATTGCAATACATAAACGTTGGTTCGTTGTCAAAACCGAAGACCAGAAGAGGAACACTCAGCTGACCGAGAATGGATGGCATGACAGGTTTACGGCAACTGAATCCATACTCTGCAAATTCAATGATCTGGCCACCGATGCGCCTCACCCTCTTTTGGTCATCAACAGCATACAAGCAGGTAAGCATGCAGGGAATGTACTGCCTCGATGTTTCATCGGTACGCAACTTGACGATGATCGGCTCCCCGTTTCCATCAAGTACCTTTGCTTTCAAAGCGTCGCGTACAAGCAAGGCATCCGTTTCATGCATGCATGACACGAAACCACCCTGTTTGAGAAAGAGCGGGAACTGAAAATTCATCGGCTTTTGCTTTTCAACACGCAATATGGTCAGCACATCGCATTCGATGTCATAATCCCAGCTTTCCCCCCCATAGTGCAGGCTTGCCAAATAAGCAGGCAAGTCTGTTCTTTGTGGTTGAAGCCCATGAAAATTCAAGGAAGAGATATCCTGCGCCTGCTTGACCTGATCGACCAACACGGTAAGCTTCGCAGGACGGTCATGAAATTGAACCAATTTTTCCTTGTGCAGCATGCTCGTTCCATCGTCGGAGGTGGAAACCCACAGTCGGTACGAATCATAGTTCAAATCATGGGTCATGCAATTCGGACAGATGCCCTGTCTGTCAAAGAGCACCTCATAACATGGTTTGCCAAGGTACCCTCCCATGGGGGCGAACCTCTGTCTGCCGGCCTTATTAAGAAACAACATTTCACAGGTTGCAGCATCACTGAGGGCGATTGTATCGGGCAGGTTGTCAAGAATCCACTCGTGGTTCGTCCAGGTGAAGGGTTTCGCTGCATCCATGGACATGTCATACAACACGCATTGATTTCTACCCTGTTCTTTCGCTCTGTACAGTGCAAGGTCGGCATTCTGGTAGAGCTGCCCAAACCCGATTGCTTCTTCTTTCTTGTAACATATCCCCACCGAACAGGTACATGCAATTTCCAAGGCGGTATTGCGTGCAACTGCATTGCAGAACGAAGCTCCCAAGGAATGACTGTAGACTTCACCGTGACTATCGGGAAGGTATACGACAAATTCATCTCCGCCGAGCCTGCCGAAGATCGCTTCGCTCGGAAAGTGTAACAGCAGGATCTCTGCTATCTGTTTGAGCACCTTGTCCCCACGGTCGTGTCCGTAGGTATCGTTTATCTGCTTGAATACATCGATGTCGATGAGGTAGAACGCTCCGACACTATCTTGGTTTTCAAGCCTGTCGGTTATCATCTCCTCAAGTGAACTGCGATTGAACAAGCCTGTAAGGGAATCGCGCTGAGACCGTTCAATCAACTGTTGCTGTCGCATCGTATCTACATCTATATCCTGGATGGAGATGTATCCAATTGCCTGAGCGGTGGAAGTAGCGATACTCAGGGTGAAACGCACCCATGGATAGCCTTTTTCGGGATAGGAAGGATGCTGCATCCGAGCCTCGGTTGAAAACTCCTTATGCCCCGATAAAAGAAATTTCTGCAATGTTTCAGCATCGGATATTTCGCTGAACAAATGAAAATATGAAGGTTCCACACTGGTTTTCAGTACCTGCTCAAAGACCTCATACAGGTTAGTCCGACCCTGCATGATTTTTCTGGTAGCACTGTCGGCGAGAACCGGACGACCGCTCTCTAGATTGAATGCAGCGAAAAAAGCCTTGTTTTTCCCCAAAACCTGCAAGCGGGTCTCAATCTCGTCATGAACATCCTGAAACACTCCGATGGCACTGCTGTTGTTCCCTTCATTATCCTTTAAAAACGAATAGCTGCATCGGAGGTATCGGTACAGACCGTGCTTGTTCTTCACACGCAGGATGGAATCGGGAGCGATGCCTCTCTCCAAGTCTTCGAAATCCTGCTTCAGCGTCTGCTCGAAGGATGGATGAATCAATTCCTGCTTCAGCACATACGTTGCAGGATCAGAGATGTGTATGGGTGGATGTCCGCCGAGAATGGAGCGTGAAAGCGTGGTCACCCGGTCCGTAGCTGCATGATACTCCCACATCTCCAACGTTGAATGGGTAAAGGCAAAGTGAAGGCGGGTGTTCTGTTGTTCAAGCAACACACTGCTTTGATGTGCTTCGGTGGTATCGCTGGCAACAAAGTAATAGACAGGAAATTGTCCGTGAAATCGAGCGAAGCGTCCAAGAAGGCGAATCCAATGCTCCCCTTCTGTTTTAATGCGAAATTCCGTATCGATTTCTCGATGGCTCTTCTTGATTCTCGAAAAAAGCGAACCAATACGCTTCCTGTCCTGAGGGTGGACCGCGTCAAGCAGATGTAATTCGGTGTAGATGTGATACTCGGCACTGCTGTAACCCAGGAGTTTTGCCAAACCGCGACTGAGATACGTCGCTTTGATGGTGTCACCCAGCTCATACACACCCACACCGCCAGGAAGATTGTTGATCGAGAGGAACGCCCCTCCTTCATTGACCTTCCTCTGGACTTCTTTCATACCTCATACACCCCAATAGGATAAAATTGGCCAATTATAGCACAGTTAGTGTACGAAGTTGTAAGATTCTTACTTTTTTGGAATATCGTTGGAGTCCTTGAGTAGGACATCATGCGCCCCGCCTTCAATGATCGAGGTGGAAGAAACCAACGTGAGTTTTGCCTTTTGTTGCAGCTCGGCGATGCTCAAGGCACCACAGTTGCACATCGTTGAGGTGATTTTGCTCAACGAAAGCTGCACATTGTCTTTCAACGGACCGGCGTACGGGACATAGGAGTCAACACCCTCGACGAAGCTCAGTTTTCCGTCTCCTCCCAAGTCGTACCGTTGCCAGTTCCTTGCCCTTGCAGAACCCTCGCCCCAGTACTCCTTCATGTAGGAGCCCTTCACATTCACCTTTTCGGTCGGGCTTTCATCGAAGCGGGCGAAATAGCGGCCGAGCATTAAAAAATCGGCTCCCATCGCCAAGGCAAGGGTCATGTGGTAATCGTGCACGATCCCCCCGTCACTGCATATCGGGACATAGATGCCGGTTTTCTTAAAATACTCGTCACGGGCCTGAGCGACCTCGATCAGAGCGGTTGCCTGTCCACGACCGATTCCTTTTGTTTCGCGGGTGATGCATATCGAGCCTCCGCCGATACCGACCTTTACGAAATCGGCTCCGCTCTCTGCCAGAAAGAGAAAGCCCTCCTTGTCGACTACATTGCCCGCCCCTACCTTGACCGATTCCCCATATTGGTCCTTGATCCAGGAAAGCGTACGTTTCTGCCACTCGGAAAAACCCTCCGAGGAGTCGATGCACAATACGTCGGCTCCGCTCTTTATCAGGGCGGGAACCCTGTTTTGATAATCGCGGGTGTTGATGCCTGCACCGACGATATAGCGCTTATGCTTGTCAAGCAGTTCATTCGGGTTTTCCTTATGACTGTCGTAGTCCTTGCGGAATACAAAAAATCGCAATCGATTGGAGGCGTCTACAATCGGCAGACTGTTCAGCTTGTGCTCCCAGATGATGTCATTGGCTTCGGAAAGCGTCACCCCCTCACGAGCATAGACCAACCGTTCAAAGGGGGTCATGAAGGAGGAAATCGGAGTATCCTCACTCATCCTGCTCGGCCGCCAATCACGGGAAGAAACAACTCCAAGCAGTATACCGTTTGCACTGCCGTCATCGGTAATGGCAATCGTTGAGTGTCCTTTTGCATGTTTCAAGGCTATAAGGTCCTTGAGGGTCTGGGTGGGCCTGAGATTTGAATCGGAAGGAACAAAACCCGCTTTGAACGCTTTCACTCTTGCCACCATGGCGCTTTGGTCTTCTATGCTTTGACTTGAGTAGATGAAGCTCAGCCCGCCTTCCCTGGCCAAGGCTTTGGCCATGAGCTCGCCGCTTACCGATTGCATGATGGCGCTGACCAAGGGGATGTTCAAACTCAGTGACGGTTGTTCACCTTCGGGGTATTTAACCAAAGCGGTCCGCAGCGAAACATTGGATGGAATGCAATTGGTATCCGAATATCCCGGCACAAGCAGATATTCACTGAAGGTTCTGGATGGTTCGTCAAAAAAGTAGGCCATTACACGACTCCTGAGAGGGTTTTGGCAATATAGTGTGACCAGAATCTAAAAAGAAAGCAAGCAGGATGCAACAAAATTTCTTACTTTTGTTGCATCCTGTAAAAAAGCTAGCGTTTTGCGACAAAGAGAATCGATTCACACGGTGCAAGCGCTACCTGTACTTCCTCGGTACTGATTCGCACCTGCTGCTTCATGCCCTCTATCAATGTGGAGAGACAGAGCATGGCATTGGAAAATGTTACGATGACATCGGTTTCTGCACGACTCAGTATGCAGACGATGGCGAGAGCTGCATCGTATCTGGCGAAGGTGAGTGTATGTTCATCGCTTGCCACAACAGCCCAACCGCCCCGCTTGAGTGTATCTGCATAGGTTTTTCGCATCTCTCCCAATTCGGTGTAGAGGGCAAAAAAATCGTGATTCCATACATTCTCGTCCCATTGCATGGGATAGCGTGCCCGTTCAACCGTCCCATACGGGCCGGCCAGTGCAATCTCCTCGCCGTAATAGATGTTCGGCATACCCGGCAACAGATACAGAAGTCGGACGAGGCCTCGGTACAACGGCCAATTGAATAATTCGGTATTGTTGTAGAGTCTGGGGGTGTCGTGGCTGTTGATGAGGTTCATCTGCATGCCCAGCATTTGACCCGGCATGCCGGTGAGGTGACTTTGCAGCGCCTGTGCAAACTCATCTCCTGTGAACGGCCTTGTCTTTGCAGGTTGATGACCCCATCCATCGGTCATATACCGGTCGGTCTCCCCCATCCACGATCGCATGGGTCGGCTGCTTCCCAGGTAGTTCATGGTTGCATCCCACATATCGCCCTGCAAGAACGGGGTGGAGTCAACCCAATCCTCCCCCACCAGGTATGCTTGGGGGTTCTCTTCTTTTACAGCAAGCCGCACCTCTCTCCATATCTCTTCGCACAGCTGGTCATCTCCTCTTCTTCCTACTTCGCTTGAGACATCCAGGCGCCAGCCATCCTGCAGATACGGAGGCTTGAGAAAGGATCTCATAACAGAATCAGGGGCGCGGTAGATGTGATCACGCAGCGCTTCACTGGTATAGTTGAGCTGAGGCAGTGTCGGGACATCCTGCCAGCAGGCAACCGAATCGTCTTCGTTTAAGTAGTAGTATGAAGCTTCCTCACTGTGTGGATCTGAAAGCGCTTTCTTGTACCACGGGTGTTCGGTTCCTGTATGGTTGATGGAGATATCGATGATGATCTTCATCCCCTGTGCATGCAGTGTGTTGCACAGGTGCTCAAACGCCTCATCGCCTCCGAGCTTCTCATCCACATGGAAAAAGTCGGTGCAATCGTAACGGTGTGTCGTGCGGGCTCTTCCGATCGGGTTCAGATACAGCGTATCGACGCTGAGTTTCTTGAAATGGTCGAGGCTATCCTCGATGCCCGCCAGATCACCATTGAAGAAATCGAGGCATCGCCCGCTCTCATATTCAAGCGGCTGTTCATCAAAGGAGTGTACAGTCACAATCCCGCCGTCAAAGCTGTATTCACCCGGTATTGCACCGGTATGAGAACCGCCTTTTTTGAAGCGATCGGGGAATATCTGATAACAGATGGCTCCGCCTACCCAGGGAACATCCTGAAGGCCTGGCCGTAATGAAAAACACTCTCGAAGCGGTGGTACGGATGCTTTCAGACCTGCTGTACTGTATGAATAGGCACGGTCTTCGGCTTGAATCATGAAGTACCAGTAAATCGGATCGTCCAGCACCTTGACCGAACCTTCATATAAGGAAAACGGGCTTTGTCGTACCTTATGGAGGACGATCTGTTTCTCCCGGCCAAGCTGGAAACTGACCAAACGCACAGTATGTACGCGATCGGTTGCACCTGTCTGTATTCGTATGACGACCTGCTCTCCTTTCTTGGGAAACAAGGGTTCGACATACACCCAGGAGACTTTGCTGTCCACTCCCAACTTCCAACCATTTGGATCCATAGACTACCCCTCTTTATCGTTGACTGTTGAAGAAAACCGGTTTAGTATCAGTGTATACAATCTTTTATCCTGATGCAACCTGCACGGTTTCCCTGTAGTATGTTTTGTGCTAGGATACCATCAGCTGAACAAGGACGGGATGGCTATGGAAGAGAACGTGACAATGACCAAGCGACCGACGATCAAGGATATCGCCCGTGAGAGCGGGTACTCGAAGACGGCGGTCTCTTTCGCGTTCAACGACCCTTCCAGGATCAGTGAAAAGGCATGCCAACAAATTTTGGAAACTGCCGAGAAGCTGGGATATATTCCCGACCCGATGGCCAGGAACTTTTCACTGCGCCGCCATTTGAGCATCGGATTCCTGTTGCCCCAGATGGTTCAGTTTTCACTGCAGAATCCCTATACCCTGCAAGTCATATTCGGTATCGGCAATGTCTGCGAGAAGTACGGCTACACACTCACCCTCATCCCTCCCTTGCATAAGAGCATCACCGAGGCAGTGCGCAGTGCAGCGGTGGACGGACTTATCACCATGGGCATGCAGGTTGAAATGGAGATTGTTTCGGTGATGCAGACACGCCTGCTCCCGTATGTAACCATAGACGGAACTCCCGATGCACAGATGCCCAGTGTGAACATCGATGACGAGCAGGCCTGCTTTGAGATCATGCGCCTTGTCTTGGAGGCGGGACACAGGGATATCGTTCTTGTAAGCCTTTCAGAGGATGCCTTTGCATCACCTGCGAAAGATCAAAGCGTACCTAATAAACGCATGCGCGGTTACCGCAGGGCCATGGCCGAAGTCGGCCTTGAGCTGCAGAAATCGCAGGTGTTGGTCAGTGAATGCACCATGGAGGATGGGATCAGGATTGGTAAAGAAATCCTTGCCCGCAAGATACGACCGACCTGCGTGGTGGCAATGAGTGACATTGTGGCAATCGGTTGCATTCTTGCATGCAAACAGGCAGGGCTCGGTATTCCCGACGACATGTCGGTTGTAGGGTTCGACAACATCGATGAAAGCTCGTGCATCATGCCCCAACTGACGACCGTCGACCAACCCGCAAAAGAGAAAGGACGCCTTGCCGCAGAGGCCTTGTTTAGAATGATCAACAAGGAAACCTTGGAAAGCGTCCATATGGAGATTCCCTACCGTATCATCCGGCGGGAATCGCTGAAGAGCCGATAATCTACTTTTTCAATGCTTCGATCAGAGTAGCCAGAACCTCTAGGGGAGAGGGTGCCGCATCGATGTCGAGCAAAAGCTTGCGCTCTCGATAATATTCGATCAGAGGGGCGGTTTGTGCTTCATACACGGCAAGTCTGTTAAGAATTGCCTCAGGCTTGTCGTCATCGCGCTGTATCAAGGGCTCGCCGGTCTCATCGTCAAGGCCTTCAACCTTCGGAGGATTGTACAGAATGTGATAGGTTCTTCCTGTTGACTTACACATCCGTCTCCCGCTCAGGCGGGCAACTATCTGGTCTCTGTTCAGCACAAAATTCACCACGAAATCAAGGTTTTTCATCTTTGAAAGAGCATCCGCCTGGGCGATGGTCCGGGGAAATCCATCAAGAATGAACCCTTTTTTTGCATCGTCCTGCTTGAATCGGTCCTCCACCATGGCGATGGTAACAGAGTCGGGAACGAGGTCGCCGCTTGCAAGGATGGCCTGCACCTGTTTACCCAACTCGGTGCCGCCTTTGATGTGGCTGCGGAACAAATCCCCGGTGGAGATATGGGGGATGTCAAAGTGATTCTTTGCTTCGGACGCAATGGTCCCTTTTCCGGCACCCGGAGGGCCGAGAAATACTAGATTCATGGTTCACCTCACAACAGAAGATAGGGTCATGCTAACACAATCGTTCTTTTTTTGCACCACTGTTGCAAAATTAGTCGATTGTTTTATAGCAATTTTTTTGAAATTACCTACTTTGGCAGACAGGGAGGTGCCGGTGCTTGTGAAGGAGTGAACCCTTCCTTGTAAAAAGGACGGTCATCGGGTAGAATCGCTAGCGAAACAGGAGAAAAGCACTGATGAATAAAATTGTCCTTCATGCCACAGACCTTGACGGGTATCTCAAGGATTCGGATAAAGAAAAGATTGCACATGTCGATGAGCTGTACAAGAAATCTTTGTACCATTGCTCGATTCTTGAGAGTGCAAGCGATGTGATGCAGCTTGAGGAAGCCCGCAAAGGATTGGTCGAAAGCGCTGGAGAAATCGGTCGCTTTCTGAAGAACATCTGTGCCGAAGAACCGAATATTCACGTGTATTCGTTCGAGACGCCCCAGGAGCAGCACGGCCAGGCCAGCCGCCTCATAGCAAAGCTTCGCGATCCGTCAACCGGGCATGAGGAGTTCCTCTACTATATCCAGCGTGCGTATGAGATGCTCTTCTCCCATGTATATGCCGATGCCGCACTCCCTACCAAACGATCGATCATCACCAAGACTCCGGTCACCGATCCTGTACGCAATTATGCAGTGCATAGAATTCCTGATGTCGACTCGTTCATTCACAACAGCGTCATGTGCGTGATGCTCAGGGGGGCGTTGCTGCCGAGCATGATTCTCAGCAAGGAGATCCAGGAGTACTCCTCCAACGACTTCGTCACTCCTTTCGCTCTGTTCAAGATCAAGCGTGATGATTCAAAGAAGGAGTCCAACATGGATTATATCCTGGATCTGGACAAGTCTTACTTCGATCTTGCATCCTTGAACGACAAGGACTTGATCTTCGCCGACCCGATGAATGCCACCGGAGGTTCACTGGTGACAATCGTAAAGTACCTGAAGGACAACAACGTTCAGCCCAGGTCGGTTAAATTCATCAATGTCATCAGCGCACTGAAGGGTTCGTTGCGTATCGCCCGAGCCATTGAAGGTGCCCAAGTGTATACCCTGTGGATGGACCCCGTGCTTAACGACGCAGCCTACATCCTCCCCGGCCTCGGTGATGCCGGTGACCGGCTCAACGGCAAGGACGAGCACGACAATCCCCGCAACATCATACAATTGGTGGCCGACTACGGAAGTTCAATCACCAACCTCTACCGCTCACAGGTGAGGGAGATTGAGAAGACTGTATTAGAAAACTGATGAAAAAACTTCTGCTGCTCGTACTCAGTTCGTCACTGTTGCTCGTCTCCTGCCGATCCTATCAGGCGGCCAGACTGGCAGGACTGGGGTATGAGCAGTTGCAATCTCGCAATTTTGCATCTGCCGGCGCGTCGTTTGCCGAGGCAAGCGACAAGGATAGCAACAATCATACCTATCGCTACAACCACCTTCTCTCGCTCTTTCTCCAAGGTGACTATGATCAGGTCATTTCACTCAGTGAAAATGCCTTTGAAACGTTTAGCTTCAATCTCTCATTTTTACTACTGAAAGCCCAAGCACATGCACAGAAGGAGGAGTATCCAAAAGCGCTGGAAACGTACGATCGAATATTCGCCCTCGATCGTGCATCGTATGAGACACAAGCTGATGTGATGGAAGCTGCTCTCACTTGGAACGAAACTGAAAGTGCAAAGCATCTGGCCCTCGGCCTGTTGCAGGAGAAAGCGTATGAGAAGCGGGCTTTGACGGTATTGAGCCGGTTGTCAGGAGATAATTCCTGGTATGCACTCGCCCTCTCCTTCCTTACGAAGGAAGGGCAAGCAGAAGACCTGCAGTAGCTCCGATCACTATCCAGATCAGAGGATGCACCTTCTTAAACCGTAACACCAGAACAACCAGTACTGCGAACAATACAGCTTCCTTCACCTTGAGAGTGTGCTCGAAAAACAGTGTCACCGACAACAATCTCAATCCGGCAAAGGTGATCAAGCCCACCACCGCTGGCCTTAATGCGTAAAAGGCATCCTTGACGTAGAGGTTCTTATCGAACTTACCCAAGAACCGGGCGATGAAAATAATAATTATCACGCTGGGGGTTACTTCCCCCAAGGTGGCTATGAGACCACCCAATGCACCTGCAGCCTGATAGCCGGCAAACGTTGCCATGTTGATCCCGATCGGACCGGGTGTTGACTCGCTTACGGCAATCATGTCGGCAATGGTCTTTGCCGTCAACCAATGGGGATGCGTCTGGGCAAGCGTATAAAGAAACGGGAGGGTTGCCAGACCTCCTCCGATGGAGAAGAGTCCGATCTTGAAGAACTCCCAGAACAGCTGAAGATATATCATCGAACCCTCCGTTTTACGCCCTGTACACTCAAGCCGAAAAAGATGGCGAATAGCACTATTACTACCGGTGATACCGACAAAAAGAATGTAGAGAGCACCACCGCCAGATAAAACAAAACGGTTGGGAGGTCGATCAGGCTTTTTTTTGCAAGCGATAGTACCGATTGTGTTATCAAGGCGCAAACTGCAACCCGTATGCCTCCAAATGCATGTTGAACCCAGACATTTTCCTGAACATGAAACAGGATGGTCGCCAGCAACGTGATGATGAGAAGCGATGGGCTCACCTCGCCCAAGGTTGCAGCAATGGCTCCAGCGATGCCACGTTTTCGGTATCCGATCATGGTGGCGGTATTAACTGCAATAATGCCCGGCGTGCATTGCCCGATGGCATAGATGTCCAGCACCTCTTCCTCGGTCACCCAATTGTGTTTGGTGATGACCTCACGTTGAAGCATGGGAAGCATGGCGTAGCCGCCGCCGAAGGTCAGTCCTCCTATCCTGAAAAACGAGATGTACAAATCCCACAGGCTTGTTGAGTTGGACTTCATACCAAGGCATCCATCGCTTGACGTACCAACTGGTCGCACCGCTCGTTGCCCTCGATGCCCGCATGTCCCTTCACCCAGTTCCATTGGACGGGAAGACTTGCATTGAGACGGTCGAGTTCCACCCAATATTCCTTATTCTTCACCGGATCCTTGGCTGCAGTCCTCCAGCCGTTGACCTTCCATTTCTTGATCCAACTGGTGATGCCGTTCTTCACATACTGGCTGTCCGTGTTGATCACAATGGCTTTTGCTCCCAGCGGCCGGCAGGCCTTCAACGCCTCGATCACCGCAGTGAGTTCCATACGATTGTTTGTGGTATCACGTTCGCTGCCGCTTGACTCTTTCTCGAATGCTCCATCAGCCTTCAATACATACGCCCATCCGCCAGGCCCCGGATTGCCTAGACACCCACCATCGGTATAGATCTCAATTTGGTTGTACATCATAGGGCGGATAGTAATATAGAGGCCGGTTGTGGTCAACCATGCTAACTCTTGACAGAAGGTTGGACAACTCCGTAGGATAAGGTTGTCCATGCCAAGGGAAAGGGGTACAAGCCCCTGCGGTCCCGCCACTGTAGAGGCTGGGAATCTGCAAAAAGAGACACTGCAAGAATTTGTAATGCGGGAAGTCGCAGATTCTGGGTATGCCTGAGCCAGGAGACCTGACATGGATAATTTCCGACGACCTACGGAGTATAGGTCAGGGTATGTTCCATGCCCATATTATGAAGGGGCGTTATGCACAATCACTCATACAAACACTTTCTCCTCGTTTTCTCCTTATTTCTCTGCCTCATCCTTCCCCGACTTGCAGCAAGAGGGGCCGAGGAACAACCGATGGAGCAACAGCAGTTGAGGATTGTCAGTCTTTCACCTAATGTAACCGAGACCATCTTCGCCTTGGACGCCGGTGAATTATTGGTCGGAAGAAGCGATTACTGCAACTATCCCGAGACTGCAACTACGCTTCCCTCGGTGGGGACGTTGTACAACCCTTCACTTGAGATGCTTCTTTCTCTTGAGCCGAATCTGGTCATCAGCAGCGCATTTGTACCCGAACAGTTCCTGGATGCTGTTAAGAAAGCAGGAATCGATGTCTTGACCCTCGAAACCCAACAGGATTTTCAAGGGACCTACACCCTCATCCGTGAAATTGCCCGTCGTACGGGCAAGGACGCCGAAGCCGAGTTGATGATCCTTTCCATGCAAAATGTAGTACGCAACGTTGTACTGAAGACTCAACAATCAGCTAAGCCTACCGTCTATGTAGCCTTGGACTTCGGTTCTTTCGATTCAAGCGCCACCAAGGGGACGTTTCTCAGTGAAATGGTCAGCCTTGCCGGAGGCATCAACATAGCTGATGACGCACAAAACTGGACATACAGCAAAGAGCTTCTGATGTCCCACGATCCCCAGGTAATCCTGCTCAGTCCCAGATGGGGGGAGACAGGGGAGCAGACGCTCAAGGAATTTACCACCACAAAACCGTATGCAGATTTGAGCGGCACCATCAGGATCTTCGATGCAGACCTCATCAGCAGGCAAGGCCCCCGCAGCGCCCAGGCTCTGGAGGAACTCTATAATCTGATACATCAGGAGCAGATGCAATGAGGCGGATGCTGGTCCCAGCCTTGACAGCGACAATTTTACTCTTAATGTTGCTCTCCCTTACCCTCGGACCTTCAAACATTCGTCTCTCCGATACTGTATCCATTCTCATGGGAAAAACTGCACCGGCCAATAAGGCTTACATCATTCTTCAGCTCAGGCTTCCCAGAATTCTCTCCTCCTTTTTCACCGGAGCAATCCTGGGTCTCAGCGGTGCAGTGTTTCAAGCTGCTCTGCGCAATCCTATGGCCGACCCCTTTATTCTGGGAATCAGCTCGGGAGCTTCCTTCGGCGTTGCCGTTGCCCTTTTCATCGGCATGGCCCCTCTGTTCGGCTTTCCTGTCAGTGCACTGGTGGGAGCGCTTGGTACAACGTTGTGCATCGTTGGACTCGCTTCACGTCGCAAAAGCAGCAGCACCACACTGTTGCTTACCGGGGTCGCAGTCAACTATATCCTCTCATCTGCCATGACGTTGCTCATGTTCCTTCACAAGGAGCAGTACCAAAGAATTCTCTACTGGACTTTGGGAAGTTTCTCAATGAGCACCTATGCCCAGGTTGTTGTGGTACTCATTGCTTGGATTGTCCTCTTCATTCCGCTCTCTTTGAAGCACCGCAGTATGGATATGCTCCTGCTCGACGAGCTATCCGCTCGAGCAGGCGGACTCTCGGTAAAAAGAACCCGTCTGGGCCTCTTGCTGCTCGCCTCTTTCTCCACCTCCCTCTGTGTCTCCTACTTCGGTGTAATCGGGTTCATCGGCTTGATGGCACCGCATGCAACCCGGCTTATGGTCGGGCCGAAGCATCGACACCTGCTGCTTCCCTCCAGTTTACTGGGCGGTTTGCTTTTGCTCTCCAGTGATACCATATCGAGAATGTTACTGCCCTCGGGAGAGCTTCCCGTGGGTATCATAACCAGTTTGTTGGGGGTTCCTCTCTTTATTTACCTGCTTCGCAGAGGAAGGTACTTCTATGGTTAGCCTCGAATTTTCCCACGTGTACGGCGGCTATGAAAGCCAGTCGGTCTTTGAGGATTTGAACCTTGCCTTCCCCAAAGGATCCTTCATCGCCCTGACCGGGCCCAACGGAAGCGGCAAGTCTACGTTGCTCAAGTTCATCTATAAACATTTGAAGCCGATCGATGGCAAGGTTTTACTTGAAGGCAGGAACGTTGCAACCATCAATCAAAAGGAGCTGGCCAAGCACCTGGGCTTTGTCCCTCAAAACGGGAAACTCGATTATGCCTTCACGGTAACCGAGGCCGTCAGCATGGGACGGTATGCCTACGGGGGGCAAGACAGCGGCCGCAGCGTCGAGCAGGCCCTCTTGGAGTGTGATATCGTACACCTTGGGGACAAGCTGGTAACAGAGCTCAGTGGAGGCGAATTGCAACGTGTTCTGCTGGCTCGTGCCCTCTGTCAACAAGGAAAGGTGTTGTTGCTTGATGAACCGGTGAACCACCTCGATGTAAAACACCAGCGCTCGATCATGGAACTGCTCTGCCGTCTGGTAGAGAAAGGGTATACGGTGATATGCGTACTGCATGACCTGTTGCTGGTGCAGATCTACAGTCAGACGACTTTGGTACTGCAAACAGGAAAGGTCGTAGCCTACGGCCCGACCGAGACGGTGTTCACCGAGACCCTGCTGCGCGATGTGTACGACATCGATGCCCACCAAGTCTATGATCCGACACTCGATCGCATGCTTTGGCTTCCTACCTATAAGGGCTCATCGCAATGAATGCGTTTCGGCTTTTTCTGCACCGAACCTACCGCAGGGTGGTGAAAATCATCCTTGCCCTCTCCTATGATTTCCAGACCTGGCAGGAGTGCGAACTTCCTGCAGGTCCGAAAATCTTCTGCTCAAACCATTTCAGCAGCAGTGATGTACACTTTGTGACCACCTTGGCCGATGACATTATGCACATTGTCATCGGACCCGGATTTGGAATTCCGGTAGTCGGTTCATTTCTCGGCTGGACCGAGCAGATACGGGCCCTCACCAAGGAGGACCGTAAAGCGGTGGTTGCAACGGCCGTCTCCTACTTGAAAAAGGGGGAAAGCGTGTACATATTTCCTGAAGGTGCCTTGAATACACAGGAAACCTTGATGGCATTCAAGAGAGGCATTGCAGAGATATACCTCGCCTATCCCTGCCCTGTCATACCCATCGGGCTCATAGCCCCCAAACGAAGGGTAAGAAGCAAAGTCAGTCGGGCGGCAGGCAGAACCATGACGGTGGTAAGCCGCAACTACTATGCAAATATGGGCAAACCGATGGAATTCAATGCTGCCCTCTCGTTGGCAGAGGTGGATCGAGACAAGGCTTGTCAGGTAATTCTTGATGAGCTTAGCATACGAATTGATGCCTTGATTCAAGAAATCAAGACCGATAAATTCTGGAGTTGAACATGGATGATCTACAGAACGTATTTTCTGAATTCAAGACACAAGTGCTGGAGATAGCCGACCATGCCCAATCGGTGCAGAAACTCACCTTCAAGGCCGAACTGAAGAATGGTACGGCTTTCAATTTCAAGTACGATGCTGATACATTCGGCCCCAAACAAGCCTATCATCCACTCTCCATTTTCAATGGCATTCTGGACATTGCCTCCGCTTTTGTTGCGGTTTGGCTGTTGGCCTCCTTCATCGTGCGCATGATGAAATCAGACACGGTGAATCTCTCCTTGCTGCTCGCCCTCTCCCTGATGGCGGCGGTCTTCGTGTTCTCATCCCTCCATCACTTCATGCACCGTGACAAGCGAAGCAGCCTTGTGTTCGCCAATCTCAAGGAAATAAGCAAGATTCTGGCTTTAGCTTTCATCAATCTCAGTATCACAGCCTTCTTTGACAGCACCAAGTTACAGCTGACACAATCCCTCTCCCTGGTTTTTGTTGCCTTGTGCCTGCTCTTCTTGTTGGGCAGAACCCAGCTTTCGCTTCAGGTCAGCCTGGCTCTCGCCGCCATTCTCCCTCTTCTCTCCCTGGTTTCTTCGCTGAGCTTTGAGAGTGTGACCAGGGCCTTGCTTTTCAGCCTCTGGTCCATCGTTGCCCTTGTGAGCAAACAAGATTCCCGCATGCACACAACCTCGCTCTTCGCCTTGGTCGGATTGCTTTCCTTTGCATCCCAATTGAATGCCGTGATGATTTGACTTTTCAAGACCCTCTGTTGCCCCTATACTGGTAGGCAGGAGGAGCCATATGAAACTAGGAATTCTAGGAGCCGGCAATATAGCTCGCAAAATGGCCGCTACGGTCAGTGAAATGGAACATGTCGAGGCGCATGCTGTGGCCTCTCGCGATTTGCAGAAAGCACGCGACTTCGCCCAGAAATGGAATGTACGCAAAGCCTATGGGTCCTACGAGGAGATGCTCAGTGATCCTGAGATCGATCTCGTGTACGTATGCACCCCCCACTCCTTGCATTTTGAACATATGATGATGTGCCTTGAGAAAGGCAAGCATGTGCTGTGTGAAAAATCCTTCACCATGAATGCGGACCAAGCCAGGAAGGTGCTTGCCTATGGCAAGGAGAAGAAACTGCTCGTAGCCGAAGCCATTTGGACACGCTACCTTCCCATGCGTCTGGTGCTCGATCAAATTCTGGAACGTCGGGTCATCGGGGAACCGCACGCACTCACTGCAAACTTATGTTATCCGGTCAAGGGAGTCAAACGGCTTACCGATCCGGCCCTTGCCGGAGGAGCCCTCCTGGATGTCGGAGTCTACCCCATCAACTTTGCCATGATGGTATTCGGCAACAACATCGAGAGTATAGAATCGAGCTGCATCAAGACCGACAGCGGAGTGGATGAGTCCAATTCCATCACCCTCACTTTCAAAGGTGACAAGATGGCGGTATTGCACTCCTCCATGGTCAGCACATCGGACCGTCGCGGAGCCATCTTCGGCAGCAGGGGTTTCATCGAATTCCTCAATATCAACAATTGCGAGGGGATCAACGTCTACGATAAAGACTACAATCTGGTGGAGACTTACAAGCCTTTCAAGTTCATTACCGGCTTCGAACACCAGGTTGAAGCATGCCGAAAGGCAATCGAGGAAGGAGAGCTTGAGTGCAAGCAAATGCCTCACAGCGAAATCATCAAAGTCATGGAAGTGATGGATACACTGCGCTCTCAGTGGGGTATCCGCTTCCCGGGAGAGTGAGCAATGGAATTGGAAGAGAGAATGGCGATCTTGATGGCACAGGAAGAACTGCTCAAGTTTGAGACCTTCACCTGTGAGGATGCATGGGAACTGGGAAAAATCTTTGTTGCCGATGCAATGGACAATGACTTGAAGATTGCCATCTCCATCAAGGCACTGAGTGGGAAGACACTGTTCCACTATGCCCTTGAGGGAACCAATCTGGGTAATGACGGGTGGATAGACCGCAAATTCCGCACCGTCCAGCATTTTGAGATGAGTACGCTTCGCTACTCCTTGTTCTTGAAGAAGCGGGGGGCGACTCTTGCCGAGCGCGGATTGGACCCAGCCCTGTTTGTTGCGTGCGGCGGTGGATTCCCGATTTTTGTAGAGGGTGTGGGATGTGTTGCAGCTGCAATGGTCTCGGGCCTGAGGGACGTCGAGGATCACGAGGTGTTGATCCGATGCATCAGCAAATATCTGGTGGTCGAGGATGTACCGCGTTATCCGGTAGACTGAGAAGCAAGCAGGTGCATATAGTACCTGCTTTCAATGTCGGCTTGGTCGATGCCGAGCATTTCAAGCATGTTTAGCAGGAAGGTCCTCGCTACGGGGACCTTCGTTTCATCGGTGAGAACGAACTCCATTTCCAAGAACCATCCCAATGGGGGGACCTCCACCAGTTCAAGATGCAATGCGGGTAGTTCGCTGGAAATCGAATAGGAGTACGCGTAACCCCGTTTGGTCTTGCGGATGTAGATTTCATATCCCAGCGACAAGAAGAAGGCGTGGGCCTGTTCAAACTGGCTGTCATGTGAGGTGAACTCCAGTTCCTGATTCACCTCGATGCCGTCCTTCAGCGTTTTGTATTTTCTGGTGAAAACAAGCTGGCCTTCCAACGCAGAAAAAGTGGATCCGCTGCTCTCCCTTCTGAGCCGAAAGAGGGCATCCTCGTTCGGCAGACAGTAGTATACATCTTCCTTGTACTCACAGCGCGGTGAAGAGATGCCCTTGAGCGCCTCCAATTCTATCTTCAGGCTTATCGGGTCCCGTACATGTGCTTTCAGCTCCACCTCGATGCCCATGTCAATCCTTCCAAGGGAAAATCATGTTCTTCAATGAACGGTGACCGACGCACTCGCGTTCCTCATACAGCAGCTCATCCCAAGGCAGGTGCTTCCTATCGGCATCTGCATGCTCTTCCAGGTAGTCGTACTTGAGCATCAAGAGCTTCACAGCATCGCTGGAAGCAAGGTGCATGCCCGTGACACCAGGGGCAAGACCGGCGAGCAGTGCTGAAAACACCAGGTTGACCACCTGATAGACAGCGAAGAACAAAGTAAAAAAGAGATTGTCAAAGACAATGATGAAACTTTTCTTCAGTGTTTTTGTCGGTCTGTCGCCCTGCATGAGAAAGAACAGGGGAAAGTAGTAAAACAATGCCAGGGTCAAGCCCATGAACAACCAGAATAGAAGGACGCTGAGCAACATACCGATTGCATTGCCGTAGCTGAGATAAAATGGAATGACAAACAGGATGAGGGTTGCATCGAGTACGATCAACAGCCAATAGAACAGGGCATGGCGCCACGATTCGCGAATGCCACGCTTGAAACCTTCCCAGCCGGGACGTTCATATTTTGCATAGGCGTGCGTCGAAGCTGCAGCTCCGGCACTGTAGAAGGAGAATACTCCTGCACTGGCCAACAAGGCCAGCAAAGCAAGGACTGTATTGGTACCCATCAGCGACATGCTGCCCATGAATGCGAGCAGAAGCAGGAGAAACCCAAGATTGAGGACAACCATCGAAATGAGGTTGTCCCAGCCGTCGAAAAACGCTTTTTTCAGAAAGAATCCAGTCATGGTACTAGAGTACTCATACACGAGCTTGAAAGCAAGAGGGATTAGAACGGAGCTTCATCGGGATTACGTGTCGGCCCGCATATGTTCGGCATTTCATCGAGGCTTTTCATCTGGTTCTCGTTCAGGGTGAAATCGAAAAGCTCAAGGTTCTGCTTGATCGAGGAGGGGGTTACCGACTTGGGGAGAATCACATGTCCCTTCTGCAGGTTGTAGCGAAGGCATACCTGGGCTGCACTCCTCTTCACTTCCGATGCAATTTCCTGAATAAGCGGACTTGTAAGCAAGGCACCGGTACCCAAGGGGCTGTAGGCCTCTGTCACCATTCCCAGGCTATGGCAATAGGCAACCAGAGATGATTGCTGTTCACCGGCAAAAAGCCGGATTTGATTGACCATCGGTGTGATGCCTGCCGTCTCAAGCAAAGCATCGATATGCCGTTCACAGAAGTTGCTGATGCCTATTGCGCGGACCAAGCCCTGTTCGTAGAACTCCTCCATCGCCTTCCAACTGCCGCTGTTCGCCTCTTTCCAGTTCTCCCTGGATGCAATGGGATTGGGCCAGTGAATAAGGTAAAGATCGACGTACTCGGTTCCAAGGTCGGACAGACTTGCAAGAAAAGCTTTTCTTGTTTCTTCATAGCCGTGGTCGTCATTATGCAATTTGGTGGTCAGAAAAATCTCGCTCCGTGCAATACCGCTATCATGAATCGCCTTCCCTACGCTTATCTCATTGCGGTAGGCTGCGGCGGTGTCGATATGCCGGTAACCGGTCTCCAAGGCATACCTGACACTTTCATAGGCCTCTCGGCCATCGGCTATCTGCCAGGTTCCATATCCAATAACCGGAATGGCTACTTGGTTGTTCAAGAGAAGAGAGTTCATACTAGCTCCTTGTTCAGTTGGTCAAGAAATCGAGAATGTTCCAACCGGTCTGCTCACTTTGCTTGAACAGTTCGGTATATCCGCACTGTTTGCAACTGATGGTTACGAACCGCTTGTTCTGCACATCGAAAATCTTGGCAAAATTGCCTCCTGTAGCCTGGAAGCGGTCGCTCTCGTAGTGGGTACAACCGCATTTGGGACATACATACTGCTGTTTTTCCATGGGTACTACTCTAGCACGGAACTGCTACAGAAAAAAGGGATAAAAACCCTCTTGACTAAACCAAAGGCCTTTGGCTATAGTGCAAGAGTTGTTACGGCGGCATAGCTCAGTTGGTAGAGCAAACGGCTCATATCCGTTCGGTCAGGGGTCCGAGTCCCTTTGCCGCTACTACAAAAGGCCTTCTTGGAATTCCAAGGAGGCCTTCCTCTTTCTCAACTCAAATAACCCAGCCAACGGTTCTGCCTCTGAATCATACCATCGACCAATTCGGATAGATTGCCAACAGAGTGCACCATCGGACATGCATGCAAGGCTTGGATGACGTACTCCTTTTTCTTGTGCAGGACGGCCTCGGCGGTAAGATCGTACACCCCGCAATACGAGCGAAGCAGGGAAGCGAAGCCTTTGGGATAGGAGTCGAATACGATTCCCTTCAATCCTTTGGCGTAGACACGGGCGGGAACCTCCACGGCAACCCAGGGCGGCAGTTCCTTGATAAGGTTGTTGTTCATGATGTTCACCGCAATCTCCTCATACCCGCTGTTGTCGAGAATTCCTTCCAGGATATAGACCAGACGCTCATGCACCTTCAACTCGATGGACACCTTGGTTCTTGCCAGCATCATGCGGTACAAGCTGTAGAAGTCCTTGATTCCCTTATGGTCTGCGACATCGCCCGCCCATCCGATATATTCACCCAGATGGCTGTCGACGGTGATAGGCAGAAGCTTGTAGGTTTCCAGGATATGTCGAAACAGTGTACGGTCGGCCCATGCCTTCTTGCTTTTCATGCCTTCAGGCAAGGAGCGAGTGGTCGACCCTTCGGTTTCGAACTCTGCTTGATGTTCCAGCACGTAGGAAAGAATATCCGAGTAACCGGGCTCTCGTTCAAAGAAAGCGGGAGCTTTTGCAAGGATATCCGGATAGGCATTCTTGCCTGAATCGCGATAGTGTGCCTCAAGCAGTACGCTACAGTGATTCAGACCGGCGCTGCGCAGGTCCAGATTGGAGAAGGGAGTGTGCAACATGGAGGGTAGATACCGCTCAAGACTTGCAATCTCGTGACACAGGCCGACAAACTTGAGCGCCGGGTGCTTTCTCAGAACAGTGGTGGTGATGGCCGTCATTGGATTGGAGTAGTTGAACACCCAGGCATCGGGACAGATATCAACGACATCGTCGCAGATATCCATGATCACCGGGATAATTCTGAGCGAGTGAAATATTCCCCCGGGTCCCCCGTTCTCACCATAGACCTGGTTGATCCCGTACTGCTGGGGAAGCGTCCAATCCTCATCCCAGAGGGCGAAACGATTGCCCACCTCGATGGAGATGACTACTACATCACAGCCTGCCAACGCTTGCTTGCGGTCGGTTGTCGCCTCCACGGTAAAAGGAAGTTTGTGCTCCTCGATAAAGGCGGATGCCGTATCACATACAGTAGAGAGGGCCTTCTCATGAATATCCACAAGCCTGATGGTACTCCCATAGAGCTTTTTACTCTGCATCAGGTCACCCAACGTACCCAAGCCAAACTGAGCACTACCCGCCCCGATGAGTGCAATTTGCATACTATTTTGTCTCCTCTTGTTTCAATAATAGTATGGTTTTTCCAATCGCGAAAGCCTATACTCAAGCCATGAGACTCTTCTACGCACTCACCTTCGACGAGCAGACGCTGTCCAGGCTTTCCAGCATCCAGGACTCGCTTGTACCCCTGCTTGAGAAAGGCCGAAAAAGCGCAAAACACAACCTGCACCTTACACTTAGTTTTCTGGGGAACCAGGAGCCAAGGCTGCTTCCGCTCTTCAAAGAGATTGTGGCGGCGCTGCCAAACACTCCGATCAATCTGCAATTTTCTCATCTCGGACGGTTTACCAAGAGCGGGGGAGACGTCATTTGGCTGGGTATCCAGCGTAATGTGGAGCTATTGCATCTTCAATCGATGTTGGTTGAGCACCTGATAAAAAGCCGTGTGCCCATATCCGATACCTCGTTTGCCGCCCATGTTACACTGTTTCGCAATGCCCGCATTGCCGAGCTCCCGTCCTTCTCTCCTTTTTCCTGCACCTCGCAAGCAATTCGGTTGATGCTCTCCCATCAGGTGGAGAACGTGCTCGTCTATACACCATTGGCTTCTAACTTTTTATTGGAAAACTAGTTGAATTTTGCTTCATTGCATCGAATGTGTTTGTATGCTATGGTCTGGCCATGGATACATATGTTGAGCAAAATGCTAAAGCCTGGGATTGGGAGGTCGGTCATAATAATATCTGGACCGATGGTTGCACGCAGGAGCAGATCGACAGGGCGCGCAAGGGAGACCTGGACATGGTTCTCTCCCCTTTCAAGAAAGTCCCTCCTTCCTGGGTCTGCGACCTCAAGGGTAAACGGGTCCTCGCCTTGGCATCGGGCGGAGGCCAACAGGCTGTACTGTTGAGTTTGGCCGGGGCGGAAGTGACTGTATTCGATGTCTCCAAAAAGCAACTTGCCCAGGATGCCTCCTATGCCGATACACTAGGCCTCTCCATGCAATTGGTTCGAGGTGATATGAGAGACCTCTCATGTTTCGAGGACGCTTCGTTCGATCTCATTTATAACCCAACCTCTTCCTGTTTCATCGACGACGTGAAGGCCATGTACCGCCATTGCTACAGGATTTTAAAGCCGAAAGGGTACTTTCTTACTTCCGTCACCAATCCTGTGCTGTATATGTTCGACGAGAAACAAGCTTTAAAAAATAAACTTCGTGTCAAATACACCCTTCCCTACTCAGACCTGTCCAGCCTGAGTGAGAAGCAGCTTCAAAAGCGAATGCAGAAACACGATACCGTGGAATTCAGTCACACCCTCCAAGACCTCTTGGGAGGGGTGACCGATTGCGGCTTTTCCATCACAGACCTCTATACCGACACCAGCGGCTGTATGATGATGGACAGCTACGTACATGACTGCTACCTGGCTCTTCGAGCCCGCAAACCCTGAGAAACGCTTGTTGATCGGCATACAAGATGTATATACTGAGTACATGGAAAACTATTTTGCACGACTCTTATTGACCAGTGAGCTCGATGACCCAATCTATTTTGCCAAGATCCATCAGCAGATTGCCGATCTTGAGAAGCAGCGCATCGCCCACTTCAATGCCAACGGACCGATGAATGCGCAGTATGTCGTGCTGATGAGCGAGTTGAACATGGCCTATCTGCAGGCTCGTGACACCTCAAGTGAATTGGAGATCGCCCAACAGATTTATCAGACCAATCAGAACCTCTACGGCGACGAGGATGAAAGAACCCTGGAAGCACTTGTGGCCCTTGGGCTCTCCTATCTTGACGACTCCCAGAGTGAGGAAGCACAGGGAATTGCAACGCAACTGCTCTCCCTGAGCTGGTCGGAGGAGAACGGCCCCAGCTACGACCTCTACATCGACGTCCTTTGTTTGCAGGCGGATATCCATCACGCCAAGGAACTTTACTCACAGGAATTGGTGATCAGAAAGCATGTTCTCTCCCTGCTGGAGGAGTTGTCCGGTTCCGTTTCCAGCCAGGCGGTCATGGCCCGGTGCGGACTTGCCTACTGTTATGAGAAAATGAAAAAGTACCGGCAGGCACTGGATCACTACCTGGTCGTACGATCGTATTTGGACAGTGATGAGCAGTTTGCCACCGAGGCTGAGAAGATCGGGCTGCTGGTGCATATCGGTCGCTGCTACCGCAAGCTTGGTAATTTCGATGATGCCGTCGTGCTCTACCATTGGGCGCACAACCAGGCGAACAAGCATTTCGGTCCTGCATCCTCCTTGGCGCAGAAGATGAGAAAGCTCGTCGGCGTCGTCGATGGTACGAAAATTTAATTCCTACTATTATTATAGGTATTGACCAAATCCTTCGGGTTGTGTACAAATGAGTTGTTGTTAGCCTTGGCTAACCTATTATACATCGAGGAAGGCCGTGTCAGACGAACTTATCATACGCTTTGCAGCCCCCACCCTTGCGTCACTGAAGGTGGGCAGCCTTATCAGCTGTAGGACCACCGATATCGAGGATTTGCTGCAGTCGGTTGAGCAATGGAATATAAAGCTGAATCCCAAGGGTGTGGTGGTCACCATATTGCAGCAGAAGAAGGATTTGTATTTGATGTATGTTCATCGTCCGCAACTCTTGGAGCAGCGTCTGATGCAACAGGATGTCCAACACCTGCTCTGTCCTTTGGGATATCCTCTCTGCCCGCTGAGAGAGTCGTTGGGTCATTTGATGCACCGCCTCGAGCATGAGGCCCAGTTCCCCCACGAGATAGGTTTGTTTCTCGGTTACCCCGCCGCCGATGTAGAAGCCTTCATGCGGAACAAAGGCTGTGACGGCAAATGTGATGGATGCTGGAAGGTGTATACCGATGTACAGCAAGCGAAGAAAGTATTCGCACAATATAAGAAATGCACCCGTCTGTACCTCGAGATGCATAAAAGAGGAAAGAAGCTCGAGGAATTGACGGTGAGAAGGATACAGGTATGAAAAAGATTGCAGTTGTGTATTACAGTGGTACGGGCAATACGGAAGCCTTGGCAAATGCCTTGGTCGAGGGCGCACAGGAATCAGGAGCGTCGGTGAAGGTCATCAGTGCAGGCATGTTCTCATCGGATATGCTGGACAGCTACGATGCCTTTGCCTTCGGCTGCCCTGCCATGGGCAGCGAGGCTTTGGAGGATGAAGTCTTCGAGCCGATGTTTGAATCGCTGTTGGAACACCTTGCAGGGAGAAAGGTGGCTCTGTTCGGCTCCTACGGATGGGGGGACGGCGAGTGGATGAGGCTGTGGAAAGAAACGACCGTTGAAAGCGGAGCGATTCTGGCCGCAGAGCCCGTAATCGCCTTGGATACTCCCGACCAGAACGCCCTCGAGGAGGCGAAAGCCCTAGGTGTTGCGCTTGCTCGCTAAACCCATCAAGAAATAGACGAGCTTGGCTGCGGTATAGCTAGGATGGTGGAGTTGATTCGGAGCCAGCTCCACCACGTCCATGCCTATGATTGTCCTTCCCTCAGTCAGGTTTTCAAGCAGGGTGACGGCATCCCACCAAAAAAGCCCACCGGGATCGGGCGTTCCAGTTGCACTCATCAGGGATGCATCAAATGCATCCACATCGAAAGTGATATAAAGCTTCTTGGGAAAGGTAGGAGGAAGGGTCAAGCCCGATGCATCCTTTCTTCGATAGAGCGTTGATGCATCGTAATACCCTACCTTGTACTGCTCTCTTGCAGCCAAGTCCTCTTCGCTGTAATTTCTGATTCCCACTTGAAAGAGAGGGATTCCCGCCTCCACCACACGCCGCATGACACAAGCATGGCTGAACTTGCTTCCTTCATAGGTATCGCGTAAATCCATATGGGCGTCAAATTGCAGCACTCCGACTTCACCACTGCTCAACAACATATCCAAGGCTGCATTGGTTACCGAATGCTCCCCTCCCAGCAGAACGGGAATGGCATTCCAGAACCGGGCATTCTGCATCGCGCTGCTTGCAAGCTGTATCGAATGTTCAACCCCACCGTTGGCGGGAATCGGGTCTGTTGTATGAATTCCAAGGCTGCCTGGATTCCCGTACCCTTCCACCAGTCGCTCCAATTGTGAGGAAGCTTCGATGATGGCCCGCGGCCCCTCCTTTGTCCCTCCCATGTAGGAAACAGTCTCCTCCAAAGGGAAGGGAATTACATGAAATGCAGCAGACTTGGCATCGGCATTGGGGAATTCAGAGTCCAAGAACCAGTGTTGCATCACAGCCTCCTACGAGAGCCGTCTTTGATAGTCATCAAAGCCGAAGGATTTCACAATCTGATACAGACCGTTGCGTACTATGCCAATATCAGGAAGAGCAATACCATTGAACATGGTGGTTTTTACCATGGTGTAGTGCATCATATCACAGAGCATGAGCATGTCCCCGACCTTGGGAGGTTTCTCAAACTCATAGGAACCCACCCAGTCGCCGGCAAGGCAGCTGCAGCCACCCAGTCTATATCCACCCTCTTTTGTGAGCTTCGCCCCGACTACCACCGGGCAATAGGGCATCTCAAGACAGTCGGGCATGTGTGCAGCGAACGAGGAGTCCAACATCAAGGTCGTAATGCCCCTGTTCTGCACGATATCCACTATCCTGGTCGCCAGGTACCCTGTTTCCCAGACAAATGCCGCACCGGGCTCCACGTAGAGCTTGATATGAGGATGGCGCAGGGAGAAGGATGTAAGAATCGCCTTGAAAAGCTCCAGGTCATACCCTCTTCTGGTAACCAGATGCCCTCCTCCCAGATTAAGATGCGAGATGAAGGGCAGCAGGTGTCCATAATGCTTCTCTATGGAGACCAGTGTTTGTTCCAGCTCGCCGGCTCCGCTTTCGCAGAGATTGTGTGCATGCAGGCCTGTGATGCCATGAGGCAGCACCTCAAGGTCCTCGGGCAGCACGCCAAGACGCGATCCACGAGCGCAGGGATCGTACAAAGGTGTTTCCACTGTTGAGTACAAGGGATTGATCCTCAGGCTTTTCTTGGCGTTTGGACAATCGTTCTTGTGTTTCTCATATTGCGAGAGAGAATTGAACGTGATGTGCTTGGCAATCCTGGCAATCGTCTCAAACTCACGATCCTGATACACCGGAGCATACGCATGGACTTCACCGAAATAAGGCGAGGCCAAGAGTGCTTCATTCAACGACGAAGCGGTGGCACCGCATGCAGTCTCTGCAAGCTCGGCAAAGACCGCATGCATGGCAAAGCCCTTCAGGGCGAAGAGAAAAGAGACCGGGACCTGCTGCTGCAGGTCCTTGATGAGCTGAAGGTTCTTCTCAAAGCGCCCATAGTCCAGGACAAAGGCGGGGGTATGGCTTATCTGGTTGGTATCGAACATCGCCTACCTTCCAAAGGCAAGCTTGCCATCGACTACGACTTCCCAGGGCAGGCCGAGTGGTCCCAGTTCGGCAAGGAACGGATCGGGATCGAACTGCTCCATATTCCATACGCCCCCTTTCTTCCAAATCCCTCGTGCAACCAAACTGGTCCCAAGAGCGGCAGGAACTCCGGTGGTATAGGAGACAGCCTGGGCTTTGGCATCCTGATACGCCATCTGATGGCTGCAGTTGTTGAAGATGAAGAGGGTGCGTTCCTTTCCATCCTTGACACCTCTGATCTGGCATCCTATTGAAGTCTGGCCCTGATAGTTCGGTCCCAAGGAAGAGGGTTCAGGAAGCAAAGCCTTGAGAAACTGCAACGGCTGGATCTCCATACCTTGGTAGTTGATCGGCTCGATGCTGGTCATCCCGACCTCCTCAAGCACTCGTAGAAAGGTGATGTACTGCTGACTGAAGGTCATCCAAAAACGCGCACGCTTGAGCGTCGGGAAGTGCTTCACCAGCGACTCAAGTTCTTCATGGAACAGCAGGTAGCTCTCCTTGGATCCAATCCGGGGATAATCGACGTTCTGATGGATTTCAAGCGGCTGGGTCCTCTTCCATGTCCCTTCTTCGTAATACCTTCCCGGCTGGGTGATCTCACGGATATTGATCTCAGGGTTAAAGTTCGTGGCAAAACTCTTGCCATGGTCGCCTGCGTTGCAATCGACGATGTCCAGATAGTGCATCTCATCAAAATAGTGCTTGGCGGCATAGGCGGTGAATACATTGGTCACCCCGGGGTCGAAGCCCGAGCCAAGCAAGGCTGTCAGGCCTGCCTTCTCGAATTTCTCATTGTACGCCCACTGCCAGGAGTACTCAAAATGCGCTTCGTCCTTTGGTTCATAATTGGCGGTATCCACATAATGCACCCCACAGCGCAGGCACGCCTCCATAATGGTCAGGTCTTGGTACGGCAGTGCTACATTGAGGACTATATCGGCCTTGAACTCCTTGATCAGGCGCTCTAATGCATCAACATCGTCTGCATCGATGCAGGCGGTCCGAACAGGTACCGGACCCGCTTCCTTTGCTATGGCGTCACACTTCGCCTTGGTCCTGCTGGCGAGTAGAATCTCTTCGTAAACATCTTCCATCCGGGCTGACTTGCGCACAGCCACATTGCCGACTCCACCGGCTCCTATGATCATCAAGCGTTTCTTCTGCATTCTTTACTCCTCTTGGTCTGTTTCATAATACGTATACCCTCTCAGGCCCGCTGTATAGGCTGAGATGATCCTTCTCCGCTCCTGCACGGTAATCCTGCCTTCCTGCACAGCCTTCTCAGCCTTGGTACGAATCATGGTTTCCAAACGCTTGGGTTCGTACTCGACATAGCTGAGCACATCGGCCACCGTATCACCCTCCAGCTCGTTGTGAAGGCTGAAATTTCCATCCTCGTAGGTGATGGAGACGACGTTGGTATCACCGAGAAGGTTGTGCAGGTCCCCGAGCGTCTCCTGGTACGCACCTACCAAAAACACACCGAGGATATAGTCTTCATCCTCTTTTGGCGTATGAAGGGCCAGGGTGTCGCTCACTCCCTTGGCGGTAATGAACTTGTCGATTTTCCCCTCGCTGTCGCAGGTGATGTCGGACAAGACGGCTTTGCGGTCGGGTTTGGTCTCCAAGCGGTGGATCGGCATGATGGGAAACAGCTGATCGATCGCCCACACATCGGGAAGCGATTGAAACAGGCTGAAGTTTCCGTAGTAAATGTCGGAGAGCTGGTGTTCCAGCTTCTGAATTTCCGCTGCATGGATATCGCCGTACTTCTGCTGGATCTCGGCTACTATCGACCAGTACACATGCTCGGCGGCCGCCCTTTCGCGCATATTGACCTTGCCGTACAGAAACTTGTTACGAATCTCCTCGCGATAATAGTTCAGGTCGTTGAGGCACTCCTGGGCATTCTTCTCGTTGAGCATGGTGCGTACATACAACAGATTTTCCAGTGCAGGCATCAGCATCTGGTCGTAAACAACCTCCTCCCCGTTCTTCCCATCCCAGAAGACGTTGGTATCCAGGATATTCATCAACAAAACCGAATAGTAGGAGACAAGGGCCCTTCCCGACTCACTGATGATGGTCGGGTGGCTGATTTTCTCCTCCTTGCAGATCGTCATAATCTCCTCGACCACGTCGTCGCAATACTCCTTGGTCGTGTAGTTTCTGCTGTTGGGGCTGTTGGAGTGGCTGCCGTCATAGTCGATGGCCAACCCGCCGCCGATATCCAAAAGTCCCATGGGAGCGCCTTCCTGCACCAAGCCGGCATAGAACCGGGCCGCTTCGGTCGCACCTACACGAATGTCGTGGATATTGGGAATCTGGCTGCCCAGGTGGTAGTGCAGCAGCTTCAGGCAGTCAAGCATGTTCTCCTTGCGGAGCCGGTCGACGACCTGGATGACCTGTGTCGTATTCAGCCCGAAGACACTTCGATCCCCCCCACTGTCCGTCCAATGTCCGCTTGCCATCGTCGAGGGCTTCATTCTCAGCCCTATGTTGGGCTTGATGCCCAAGGCGCGCGAACGTTGCAGAATGATTCCTACCTCGCCCGGCATCTCGACAACCAACACCGTATTGATGCCCAGCTGCAAGCCTTTGAGAGCCAGGTCGATGTACTCCTCGTCCTTGTACCCGTTGCAAATTATATACGCCTCAGGGTCATCGATATGTGCAAGGGCGATGATGAGTTCGGCTTTGCTGCCGGTCTCAAGTCCGTGATGGTACTGCTGTCCGTATTTGCAAATCTCCTCGACAACCTGTTGTTGTTGATTGACCTTGATCGGATAGACCCCGCGGTAGGTTCCTTGGTAGCCGGCATCCTGTATGGCATGCAGGAAACTCTCGTTGATGTGTTGGATCCTATCATCGAGAATATTGGAAAAGCGTAGAAGCACCGGAAGCTTGAGCCCCCGCTCCTGCAATCCTTTGGCGATGGAGAGCAGGCTGATGGACGATTGCGGAGACTTGTCCTTCAACCTGACCTCGACCTCGCCTGTTTCCGATATATGAAAATAGCCGTTCCCCCAATCATTGATTCGGTACAGCTTCTCGGCATCATGAATGTTCCAGTTCTCCATAGGCTCTCCCTTGTTGCTATTCTCTCATACTATAGCAGAAAAAGGGAGTGATGCACACAGAGCCTAGCATTTCACTGGGGAAGACGTACGAAGTATGGATAAAGCCCTTTGGCATAGTGTCTTTTGCATTAGAATTTACCCTTTTCATAAAACATATTATAAAGATGGAACACACCTTTTACACATCTTGCGTGAGCACTCCGCTTGACAAAACCTTACAAAGAGTGGATTATCTAATTGATATCATTTTAATATCTTTATGAATCACATCGGAGGCGTTCATATGAATGAACCTGTCTATTCCCAAGAGAAAGTATTGAACACAGCTGCACATGGACTGGCATTCCTGTTGATCAACACTGCCCTGATCATTCTCTGCTTCTTTCTCTTCATCTACGGTGTGGCAGCCGACATGCCTACACTCCTGCGCATTCTTGTCCTGACGGCAAGCTCGCTCTATGGTTTTATTGTCGGTCCCGTACTGTACGCCGGACTCAAGATAGTAAAACCCAATGAGGCGTTGGTGCTCACCTTGTTCGGCAAGTACTACGGCACGCTCAAGAAAGAGGGTTTTTTCTGGGTCAATCCGTTTGTCAGTGCCATAAATCCGGCTTCGAGTCCCGACTCTTCAAGTGCAACGGCCAAACCCGAGGTAAAGACTGAGGGCGGGAAAACCACTACGGCCTACACCATCCAGTTCCCCAAGAAGAAAATCTCCCTGAAAGCAATGACGTTGAACAATGACAAGCAGAAAGTCAATGATGCATTGGGCAATCCGATCATCATCGGTGTGGTGGTCATCTGGAAGGTTGTCGATACGGCAAAGGCCGTGTTCAGCGTAGACAACTATGTGGAGTATCTCTCCATCCAGTGTGATTCGGCGCTCCGCAACGTCGTACGCCTGTTTCCCTACGATTCGGATGAGGATGAGGATGAGAAGTCTCTGCGCGGCAGCAGCAAGGAAGTAGCGCAGGACCTGCTGCGTGAACTTCAGTCAAAGGTTGAAGTTGCAGGGCTACAGATCATCGAGGCCAGGATCACCCACCTCTCCTATGCACCGGAGATTGCTGCAGCCATGTTGCAGCGACAGCAGGCATCGGCCATCATTGCTGCACGACAGAAGATTGTGGAAGGTGCTGTCGGCATGGTGGAAATGGCCCTTGAGCAGTTGAACAAGAACGGCGTGGTCACCCTTGATGAAGAGCGCAAGGCTTCGATGGTGAGCAACCTCATGGTTGTGCTGTGCGGCAACCGTGATGTCCAGCCTATTGTAAACAGCGGCTCACTCTATTAATCGAGCGGGAAAGGATGATGACGTATGGATGCAAAGGATAAAGCGAAGAAGCAAGTATTGCTGCGTCTTTCGTCATCACTGTGGGAAGAGTTGGCGAAATGGGCCGATGACGATTTTCGCTCGATCAACGGGCAAATTGAGTACCTTCTCACCGATGCCGTCAAAAAGCGCAGAAACAAGGCATTCGAGGAAGAGCCTATTGAATCGTGAAGCCTTTATGGAAGTTCTCCCCTCATCCACTTCGGGTGAGGGTTTTTCTTGCATCGAAGCGGAGGCGGCATTGCCGCCGCCTCCAATGTATCGATGTATCGATGCTCTCTGCTTCCTACTTGATTACACCCTGTTTCTTGAGTTCATCGATATTCAGCGACTTGGCATACGGTACTTCGAGCTTGCCTTCGTTGACCATCTTGATCACCTGGTCGCGATACGGCGAGGCAAGATTTACACCTGTGATTTTCCAGTTGTTGTCCACCTTTGGGGTGATGGTACCCTGTGCCTTGATGTACTCAACCAGCATGTCGCGGATGGAGTTTGGACTCTCCCACTCCTTCGTTCCTGCCACCAATTTTTGGGCCTTCAGAGCCGATGAGTAGCGGTAGTTGTTGACTGCCAGGGTAAGACGCTGGTCGTTGGCAAGCGGCTTTCCCTTGAACATCACATTGCGGATGCGGCTTCCCACCGGTTTGGAGAGGTCTATTTCATAGTCGACTCCACTGAACATATCGTACAAGTATCCGGGTTTCTCCGGATTGAAGCTGATCGAGATGTCACCCGGTTTCCACTGGTTGTAACAAGCTGCAGACCACTCCATGTAGGCCTTCAGCTCGGCACCGGTAACTTCAACGCGATAGAGGGTGTTGTCGTACTTGTAGATGCCGAAGATGGTTCCATAATTGATGTCACCCTTGGGAATATCACTGGTGTCGGCAAACAGGGCGGCGGCTGAAACATCGGCACCACTGTTCATCAGCTGCACGGTGTTGATCAAATCCATGACCGCGGTATCGCGAAGCTTGCCTTCGGGAATTCCAAGAATCTCATTCTTCGGCTGGAAATCAACAGAAGCCTTACCGAAGATGCCGCCGCTTGGCTTTCCATCAGCCGAGGGAGCACCACCGGAGATGAAGTCCCTTGTTGCCTTGTGTGCTTCGGCGATGAAGGCGTTCTTGCGGATGAAATCGCTTGGTTCATAGTTAGCCATATCGACCAGCTCAATCTTTCGGTCGACAATCTCGCGCTTCTCGTTGAGTGCCAGATCGATGCGGATCACCTCCCTTCCAAGGTTCCTCGCTCCGCCTATGACGGTATTTTTGCGGATTTCCTTGATCGCATTATGGTCATGGCCGACGATCAGGACATCAACCTCGGGGCAAAGCTCCAGGATGCTGTTCGCTCCGTCGCTGCCGCCTTCCTCGTCATATTCTGGATAGATCCCCACATGCGAGACTACGACGATGACATCGACCTTGTCCTTGATGATGTCCACCACCCTGCGCGCGGCCTGTCCTACGGGTGCATAGATGAACGGATCGGTTTTCTCACCATCCCAGCGGGGCGCGTTGGGATTGGTAAGACCGATGATGCCGATTTTTATACCTGACCGCTCGATGATGGTATACGGCTTGGCTGCCATGGTTCCATCGACCCTGGCAAGGTTCGCTGCAAGAATCGGGAAGTTGGCAAGCGCTTGGATGCGGGAAATAAGATTCTGGCCGAAGTTGAACTCATGGTTGCCCAGCGTCATGGCATCGTACTCGAGCAGGTTCATCGCACGCATGACCGGGTGCTCCCCCTCGCGCTTGTTGTACAGGTCATCGGTCATGATGTTGCCTTGGATGGTATCGCCGTTGTCGACCAGCACGACATTGTTCTCTTCTCGTCGCACCTGCTCTACATAGGTGGCGATTCTGGCCATGCCGTTGTTGGTGGTGTCCTTGTCATTCTCATAGCTGAACCCCCATACATTACCGTGTAAATCGGTGGTGGCCAGAATGACGAGGTTCTGAGCACTGGGAATCTCAATGGTGGGTTGAGATGCCAGGAAACTCAACGAAAGGCAGAACAAAAGCAACACTAGAACCGTTGTTTTCAATCCTTTCTTGTTCATCATGCACTCCTTTTTCCGGTTGCCAGGCAACCGATTTGTGTGATTAAGCAGTATCTACTGCCGAAAACCTTAGTGATAGAGGCGCTTTGAAACTTCCTTGCCTTCCTCGAAGTGAGCTTCATACTCCAATGCACCAACTTTGTTGTACCTCACCCACGAGCCGTGCTTTACCCCTTTCTTGAAGTTGCCCACCTGCCAGAGAATCCCGTTCTCCCGGTAGAAGTTCCACTGGCCGTCCATCAGATTCTCTTTCAGCGGACCTTGCGCCTTGACAATGCCCGTCTTGAAATAGTAGGTCAGAATGTTGCCGGACTGACTTTGCTGGACCTGTCCATTCGCATACTGGTTCTCTTTCTGCATAGACCTTCCTCCTATAGTAACAGGTGTGTCTCAAACACGGTGCATGCCTGTCCAAGCACCGTGGCATACAGCTGGTTCACGATAACGGAAACCACACCTTGACGCCCCATCGCCTCCCCTTGCATGAAAGATGCCCGCCCCTCGGGCATACGATTGGTATATCTACTCAAATACAACGCCAAGGCTCCTGCTGCATTGCCGGTAACCGGATCTTCCTCAACCCCGCTTCCAGGGCTGAACATACGGGTATGGGCGGTAATCTGCTCATCAGCCTGGTCGAAGGTGTAGAGATAGAACCCAGGAACGCCAAGTTCTTCACCCAGTGCAATCAACACCTCACGACGAAGGGACAGTGCATCCAGTTCGTGTTTGTTTTTCAGGCCGACCATCACCTTAGCGTTGCCGGTGGAGACAATCTGCACAGGAAGATCCTTGTAAAAGGACGCAGGCTTCAATTGCAATGCTTCGATCAATTTCATAATCTGTTCTTCGGTAAGCAGGGGACCGAAATGACCTTCTTTTTGGGTGACCCTTATTCTGGGATGGGCAGGCATACTCTCCATACTGACAGGAAGCAAACCAGCCTTGCACTGCATGCGGTACTCCCCGCTCTTCAAGCCCAGTTTGGTAGAGAGCACATGATAGCTTGCCACCGTGGCGTGAGTGCAGAGGGGTACTTCCTGTTTCACGGTGAAGAAGCGGATGTGCTGCACATCACAACCGTCGAGTCTTTGAATGAATGCGGTCTCGCTGTTGTTCAACTCCCTGCTGATTTTCAGCATCTCCTCGGCAGTGAGCGAGTCACAGGGGTAGACAACCCCTGCAGGATTGCCGCTGAAAGGGGATGTCGTGAATGCATCAACCTGCCAAACCGTCCGGTCCTCCATTGCTGCTACCTCCAAAGAAAGCCGACTGACCTGCGTTTGAGAATCTCATCATCGAACACCAATTCGGCTTTCTCCCCGGCAAGAGCGCAGCAGACATGCAACGGCAGCAGGTGCTCTTCCCTGGGGTGGCAGTAGCGGGCGTAGGGAGCTTGCTGCCAAGCCACCAAGGCTTCCTCTCGTTTGGAAATCGGTAGGTCTGCAGTACAGGTGTTGATGAGAAACTCCTGGAACGCATGGTTCTGCTTGTCGTCATCCTGAAAGAACAGACGCATATTATGAAAGCTGAATCCCGAACCGATGAATAAAATATTCTCATCGAGCAAGGGTCTGAGGGCCTCCCCCATGTTCCAATGCTCCCGGCTCGACAGGGATGAGAGCAGCGAAAGCTGGGTTGTGGGAATATCTGCATCGGGGTACAGAAAGCTCAGGGGGATGAACATACCGTGGTCGAAACCACGCGTATCATCCAGGACGGCATCCTCGAACAACGATGCAATATGGTTTGCAAGATCTACAGCCATAGGTGATGGATAACGCAGTTGATAGGCTTCCTCGGGAAACCCATAGTAGTCGTACAACAAGCTTGGGTTTTGTGCACAAAGCAACGTGGGCTTCGGACACTCCCAATGGGCGCTGAGCACCACAATGGCGTCGGGTCGTTTCAGCTTGGTCGACAGCCCTTTCAGAAAATCCACCATTCGCAGGTGGTACCTGTCACCAAGAATGGGCATAGGGCCGCCGCCGTGCGATATGTACAATATTTGGGCTTTCATACAGGCCTCCTGTAGTGAACAAGTATATCACCAATGGCTTGTGTCTGCTTTGCAAGGATTTCCAAATCGATGCAGGAACGGGTATCGAGTTGAGTATCGCGTACACATGAGAGCATATTCTGATTGGACGAAGTCAGTACCACCTCAGGCAGTCCACAGTCAAAATGCTGCAGCAGAGTGTTGACTGACGGCAGACCCTGAGCCTGTAAATACGAAGCAAGAGAAGATTCTTGACCTTGGAATGCAAGCTGGGATTGCCTGCATCCCAGACCGGTCAAGCTGATTACTTCTTCACACGGTTGTATGTTCGCACAAAGAAATGCAGCCGTTCCTTTTTTCCGGCCATAGGCTTGGCCGTTGGAAAACAGGAAAGCAACACCAGGATTCAACTTTTGGCTCATCAGATGCAGCATGACTGCAATCGAGCTTGCATGGAACAGGGCGCCGGCACCGGCATGGGTACTGTCCAGAGGAGCGGTCACCAACAGGGTCGGCCTCTTCTCGGGAAGGAAACACAGCAACTGCCGGCCCTCACACGCTTTCACCTCACTGAAAATCTGGAGGGGAACGATGAGTCGGTCCTCCTTGGCTTGCAGCAAAGACTCAAGCAAAGAGGCAGGGGCGTAGCAACTGGGAATGGGAAAACCTGCTTCTCTGATAAGCGGAAACGGGGAGAGACCGGTACTTGCATGGGAACCGGTAAGACAGACTATTGCTTTGGCCTTCGTGCTTACAAGCTGAGAAAGCAAGGTGGGGTTGTCAATCGGTTGTGAAGCAATCGTTCCGTGCAACACCAAGATGGAAGATCGTGCATCCAACGAAGAGAGCATCGAAGGCTTGGACGCAAACAACAGCGGGGCCTTCAAGGTGCAAGCAGGGGAAAAGGGGGATGGAAGAACGGTGCAACTCTCTTCACAGAGGGTGATGAAGGAGAGTGAACCACCCCACGAGTGCGAGGATACGTCCTGGCTTTGAACCTCATACCCCAAGGAGGCGCTATACGATTCACAGAACGAGAGAAGCTGGTCGTTTTCTTTCGATCCGAAGCTCCGTTTGACAGCAAGGGTTGCAAGCAGGCTCTCGATGGAATGCATCCACGTCTCCTCTTCTCGCCTTCACCCTACCACACAAAAGGTCATTCGTACACTCCTGAGAGGTACTTCATAAGCTTTTCGATCGTCAAAGGGGCGCTACCCTCGTAGTGATTGTTGACATTGATGTAGACCACCCGGCCCTGCTTGGCCAGCTCGACCAACAGCGGGGCGATGCTGGCAAGCTCTCCGTTCTTATTGACAACGAGCTTGTCCCACCTGCTTCCCGTCTCTTGCTCGATTCCCGAGCGGTCATCACCGTGTAATCTGATGCAAAGCGTTGGAATGTCGGTTTTCAGGAAACGTTTGAGCGGTTCTTCCAAACTGTCCATCCAATACCCGGATAAGAGAACCGGAGTCAGGGCATTCCTTGCCAGGAAATCGAACCACGTTGCGTCAAGCCATGTAGGATTGCGTATCTCCACCGCATATGCGAGACCGTCGGGAAGCATGCCCATGAAGTGCTCCAATCGTTGTTCGAGCTCTTTTCGGCTGCTGAATGCCTTCTGATTGAGGTAGGAGAACTGGAACATGAAAAGTCCTATCTTGTGAACAAGCGGTCCCAACCGCTCGACAAAACGGTAGAACACTTCTGCATCCAAGAACCAAGGATTCGCTTCTATTGTCGATCCATAGGCAAAAGGCAGTGTCAACGTGTTGGGGCACTTGACGGTGAAACGGAAATCCTTGTCGGTGGCCTGGTCGTAGGCAAGGACGGTATCGGGATCGGGAAGTCCGTAGCTTTGTCTGCCCAACGACCAGAACCACTGGTCGACTTCAACCGATCGATAGCGCTTTGCATATTGGGCGAGCAGGTCCTCCCTGCTCTGCGCATCATAGACCAAGCCTTCCCAACTACTGTATTTCCATGAGCATGTTCCCATATAGATCATACGACACTCTACCAAGAGTTGACGGCATAAAACAAGGTCGGTCCCTAAAAGACCGACCTTGAAAAGGAAGGAACATGATCATCACCCACAGATGATGGGATCAAGCATCATCACCGGTTTTTCCGGTCCGCGCCGAGATACGCACCAAATGAGCAAGCTTTGCCGCTATGGTATCGGTGCACTCTTCCTTCTCGACGCGCCAGCTCCAGTTGGAGTCGTTGCATGAGGATGGATAGTTGAATCGTGCACGACCGTCCTTTTCAAGAAGGTCCTGCATGGGAATGACGGCACATCGTGCATGGCTGAGCATCAAGGCCCTGATCATGGCCCAGACCACCTCTTCCTCACGGCAGCCAAGATAAGCGAGCACCATCTGCTTGACCTGTTCAGCAAGGGATGTAAACCATCCGAGTGTCGTATTGTTGTCGTGCGTGCCTGTATATGCTACGAAATTCTCATCCCAGTTGTGCGGCAAAAAGTCATCGTAGTAATTGCATTCCCCCTTGTCGTTCAGGGAAAATCCAAATTGGAAGATCTTCATTCCTGGAAAGCCGTTATCATCGCGCAAGCGTTCAACCGAGGCATTCATCAAGCCAAGGTCCTCGGCAATGATGGATACCGGTCCGAAATGGCTGCGTACAACCTTGAAGAATTCTTCTCCCCCTGCTGCAACCCAAGTCCCGTTCTCCGCCGTCTTCTCTCCAGCAGGTATCTCATAATACGCGTCAAAACCTCTGAAATGGTCGATTCTCAGAATGTCGGTCAAGGTGAAAAGTCGCTCAAGCCGCTTGATCCACCATCCGTAGTTGTCCTTTTTCAGAACATCCCAATCATAGACGGGATTGCCCCAAAGCTGTCCGCTCTCAGAAAATATATCAGGCGGAACGCCGCTGACTGCACTGAAACGGCCTTGGGCATCAGTCTTGAACAGATGCAGGTTGCTCCAAGTGTCGGCACTGTCGGCGGCGACAAAGATCGGCACATCCCCTACAAGCTTCAGCCCTTTGGCGTTGACGTAGAGTTTGAAGGCGTTCCATTGATACTCAAAGAAAAATTGGAGGACTTTCCACTCTTCCAGCTTCTGGTGGTTTTCCACCCTGAAAGCATCCAAGGCCTTGGGTTCACGCTTGCTCAACGCTACTGGCCAATGGCTGAACCAACGTGCATCGGCATAGGTCTCATACAGGACCATGAAGGCTGCATAATCCTCAAGCCAAAAGGATTGTTTGGCGCAGTACTCCTGAAAAGCCTTATGCTGGAGGCTGATCCTGTCCAGGAAGGCACGTGCTGCTTTCTTGAGCAGTGGAAGCTTCCAGGTGATGACCCGATCAAAATCCACATGGTCGCGTGCAAAGGCCGGATGATCATGCAGATCATGTTGATCAAGCAAGCCTTCATACACAAGCTGCTCCAGGCTTATCAACAGTTCATTCCCTGCAAACGTGGACCTCGGCGCATAGGGAGAATTACCGAATCCGGTCGGGCCGAGGGGCAAAACCTGCCACAGTCCGACACCGGTGGAAGCAATCCAATCAGCCATGCGATAGGCTTCGCTTCCCAAGTCACCGATCCCGTAATCCGAGCTCAGGCTGGTAATGTGCAGGAGTATTCCTGCATTCCGAATATACTTGCTATTCATACTTGCAATCAACCTTTGACAGCACCTGCCACCACACCGCGAATAATATACTTCTGGGCTGAGAGATAGAACATAATAATTGGAACCATGGCCAATACAAGCATGGCCATCATCGCCCCCATGTCAACGGCTCCGTAACCGCCTCTGAGGTATTGGATGGCAACCGGGATGGTTTTGTACTCGGTACCGATGGTCAAATACGGCAGGAGGTAGTCATTCCAGACCCACATGGTATTGAGGATGGCTACGGTGATGGCAGTCGGCTTGAGAATCGGAAATACGATCAGAAAGAAGGTCTTCACCGGTCCGGCACCATCGATCATCGCCGCTTCCTCCAGACTGAGGGGAATGCTTTTAATGAAGCCGCTGAACATGAACGTACCCAAGCCTGCGCCGAATCCAATATAGAGGACCAGTATCCCGATGGGATTATCCAAGTGCAGCATGTTTGCAGTCTTGCTCATGGTGAACATGACCATCTGGAAGGGAACAATCATGGAAAATACCAACAGGTAGTAGGCAAAGGTAGTGAATTTAGTCTTGACCCGTGTCAGATACCAAGCCAGCATGCTCGTTACCAGCGAGATGCCGATCACGGAAAAGACGGTTATGAACAGCGAGTATCCGAATGCATTGAAGAACTTGATTTTCTGTGATCCGCTGATGTAGTTCTCGCCTCCGCTGAATGTAGCTGAGCTGGGCATGGCAAACGGTTCATTGGAGATGAACAGCTTCGACTTGAAGGAGTTCATGAAGACAATGAGGATGGGAGAGAGAAAGAACAATGCAAGGAGTGCAAGAACAATCGTCAGAATTAGATGGTTGCGTTTGGTATTGGTGAGGCTCATGCTTCCACCTCCTTGCTGCGGGTAAGGCGCAGCTGAGTCAGGGCGATGAATGCAACAATGATGGTGAAAATCACCGCCTTGGCCTGTCCCACCCCTTCGAAGCCGCTTCGGCCGTAGAAGGTGTTGAAGATATTCAGTGCCAGCATCTCGGTCTGCTTGCCAGGATCGCCTGCGGTCAAAGCCAGGTTCTGATCGAAAAGCTTGAAGCCATTGGTAAGGGTGAGGAAGGAGCAGATGGTAATGGAAGGCATGATGGAAGGCAGGATGACAGAACGCAGCATGGTCACCTTGTTCGCCCCGTCGATCTGGGCTGCCTCGATAAGGTCGTGGGATATGTTTTGGATGCCTGCAATGTAGATAACCATCATGTAGCCGATGTTCTGCCAGTTCATGAGGACAACCAGGCCCCAAAAGCCATACTTGGGATCACTTACTATTGTCACTCCCCGGGGAAGAAGCACTCCATTGATGATTACCTGCCAGATCCAGCCGAGCACGATGCCGCCGATAAGGTTGGGCATGAAGAATATGGTTCTGAATGCGTTCGTTCCCTTTATGCCCCGTGTAAGCAGCATGGCAAGGGTGAAGGCCCCGAGGTTGATGGTGATCACCGAAACCACAGTGAATTTGACGGTGAACCAAAGGGCGCTGGTGAAATCGTTGTTGATGAATATACGCTTATAGTTATCAATTCCGATGAAGGTTCCATCGGTTACGGTGGTGAACTTGAAGAAAGAAAGGACTACCCCCATCACCATGGGAATCAAGAATGCGATGGCAAAACAAATAAGTCCAGGTAGGGCAAAGAGTGCAAAGTATTTCTGAATGGATTTTTGCATGACAGACTCCCAAGACAAATGGAGAATCCGCCCTGCCTGGGGCAAGGCGGATATTCCTGGTAAACGATGAGTTAATTGGTGAGCTTGAACTCGGTCTTCCAAGCGTCAACAGCAACTTTCTCAACCTCGGCCCAGTTCTTTCTGCCCACGCTGTAATCAGCAAGTGCAGCACCGAACTGGTTCTTCCACTCTTCCGAAGGAATCATGGAGAAAGCCCAAGGAATGGAGGAGACGCCGCTCTTATTCATCCAGCGGATGACATCCTTGGCCAGCGGGTCGGTGGGAAGTTCGCTGTCCTTGAAGGTGTTGAACGGAGTGATGAACATCAGATCGTTCTTTACGAACTGCTTGCCTGTCTCACTTGCGAAGAGCCAGGTGAGGAACTGGTCGGCCATTTTCTGCTGCTCGACACTTGCGTTGCTGTTGATGCACAGATAGTTCTCGGTTCCTACATTGAGTCCGTACTTCTCTTCACCGGCCGCCCCGGTATAAATGGGCATGAACTTGATGTCGGCGTCGGAGACCTTGTTGCCCTTGACACCGAGAATCTGGCCTGCACCCCAGTTGCCGTTCTGGACCATGGCAACCTGACCAAGTGCAAACTCAGCCATTGAGTCATCGACGCTCTTGGCGCCGAGCAAGCCGACAGCAGTGGAGCTGTTGTTCAGATACAGGTCCCAAATGTTCTTCATGTTGGCACTGTAGCTGAATTTGATCTCAGGCACCTTGCTTCCCATGGCGATGTTGGCATCACGTACTTCAAAGTAAAGAGGAACGTTTACCAAGTGGGTCTGCCATCTCCACTGGTTGCCTGCGGCAAGACTAGTCGAAGCAAAGACTCCCTGGATTCCCAGAGCGCCCTTGTTCTTGGTCATGTCCTCGACCACTGCCTTCAAGGTTGCGAAATTGGTGATCTCGTCGGCGCTCTTGATTGAGACAGCCTTATTGGGGAGGGCAAAATACTTTCTCATAATGGCATCATTGTAGATAATGCCGTAGCCTTCCACTGCATAGGGGATTGCCAGTACTTTTTCGCCGTCACCGAGGGCCATGGTCTTGTCACTGAGAATCTTGTAGAACTCGGTGTTCTTCAGATCTGCAGTATAGTTCTTGCTCTCTGCAAGGCCTACCGGTCCATTGGTCTGGAAAATTACCGGAGGATTGCTCTTGGCGATTTCACTCTTCAGCGTCTGGGCGTAGGTTCCGCTTGCAGCGGTGACAACCTTCAGCTTGATGCCGGTTTCTTTTTCGAATGCGGGGGCAATCTTGGTTTCATAGACATCTGCAATCTCGGGTTTGAAGTTCAAAAAATACACTTCTTTCGCAGGGGTCGCTTCCTGGGCTCCGGCGGCGAACAGAACCGAGCTCATTGCCACACTGACAATCAACAGGGCGATCAGCAAGCTTTTTTTCATGGATTATTTCTCCTTGTTTGTTACCGTGAAAATGCCACTATAGAGTCCATTTTCCTTCGGTACACTTTAATACTAAACCGGTTTTATAAACCGGTCAACATAAATCTTTTATAACTTTTAGATTATTAATATTTCTTTTAGACATACTTTCTTTCTATCAGTGTTTTTCTACGTACATACATGTTTTTCGGCATACAAACCGTCTTTAACTTGAATACAGGTTTCTTGCAGAAACTCGAAAGATTTCTTGTCTGTTTGACTGTACCGGGTATATACTTGGGTTACGACGTGATTTAGTTCCAACTTGCAGCGTCCTTAAACAACTTGCTAAAAGGAGTCTTCATGAGCCATTGTCTTTCTCCCTTGTGTGAAGGCTTCCTGACAAACCAGGAGGCCTTTTGATGAGCTGGTACAAACAGAATCTCAGCCCACCATCAATTACACAAGGAGTCATCATGCAGTACACCCCCATTTATGAGCAGAAGGGCCAACGTATCACCGAGACATACACAGTCGAAGGTGTCACCTATGAAGCCGATATAATCATCAAGAACCAAGGTTTCGCCCTTGGTATGGCAGGCTATGATCCAGTAGCGGTAGACATTAGCCTTATGAAAGACGATGAGTCTGCACCCTACTCTTTTTCAGTTCTGTTTCCTAAGGTGCGAGCATCAGATTGCCCGCCTCAAGAGCGGTTTTTCACGAAAGACAGGAGTACCCCTGATTCGTATCGCTTTACAGCCAAGGGTGAAGAGATACTAGCTGATGCTATCACCCGATATCATGCAGGACTGCAACTCTACGAAACGATCGGAAGAAAGCCTGAACGGTTCGTGGCTGGATTTGACGAGAGTCCCTAAATTCAAAGAGAACAATTGGGCTGGGAATGTATCTCCGATATTCTCTGAAACCCACTTTCGGCAGTAAGACTTTCCAGAATCTTGAATAACCAAACCCATGTGCTGAAAACTGCTGTAATCGGACCTACCTCCAATATCAAGGAGACAATGGACAGAGCTTCCCTGCCAGCCCGGTCCTCTTAGCCATCCTGGGAGGCTGATAGGACTGGGTTTTCTTGCAATCCAGGCTTTTTCATCCATGGCAGCTATGCCCAATGGCATGTCCTATTGCCACCCCTGCATGGATGGTTTCCTCGATGCCTGACAGTGATTTTCAAGAGATGGCTTTCTGCTTACATGCTCCTTTCAAAAGCCTTCTCATAGGGGGGTACCAGATAGTACAGGACTTTCCTTACCTCGGGAGGAAGCGTGGTCTGTATCAACAACTGCTGCCCTCCCGCCATGGTAATGGATGTCGTCCCCAGATGGTCGAACATGGCAAAGACCTTCATCATAGGGAAAGTGTTATTTAACTGCCGAAAGTGGGGAGAATGAACTCAGGAAGCCCTTTCATCCGCTCAACAAGTGTCTCTGCTGTCATCTGTGGCATATTGGCTGCCTCCTGATGACAGTGTATTGTATCAAGTGTGACACAGAGTGTCGTAGTCACTGATTCTTAAAAACAGTCTACTTTTTTTCGCTGACTGGTGAAATGAAGCATGGCACCATCATCATCGCAACAGAGCTTTGTCTTCAACTGTTCCATATGATCATCGATGTCACGGGAAGCGATTCCAAACATTTTTGCCATCCGTCTGGTTGAGTAACCTTCTCCCAGAAGGCCGAGCACTTCCATCTCCTGTGGCGTAAGTTCATCAAGATCAGGCTTGCATTGGTTGTCGAACTTGTCCAAAAGCACGGAGTGCACGGAAGGACTTACATAAGGAATGTTGTGTGAAACCGTTTGAATGGCCTCACCAATATGCTCGGCTGCATCCATCTTTGCAAGAAAGCCACGAGCCCCCAACCGTAGACACTCGGTGACCAGAACCTGGTCGGTACACATGGAAACCATGAGAATTTGGGGGCTTCGTGGAAGATTGCACAACGTTGTAATCACATCAAGGCCGGAAGGCGTACCATCCAGAAAAAGATCCAGCAGCACTACGTCACAGAGAAGACCTTGCGCAAACAAGTGCAACAAGGACTCCGATCCATCGGCTTCACCCACCACCTCAAGACTTTTGTAGCATCCGAGCAATACCTTCAAGCCCTCTCGGACAAACGCATAGTCATCGACCAGCACAACTTTGATCATCGGTGCGTATCGCTTCTCCTTGACCCGTAGAGTATTCAGTCTCCAGTATGCATGCCCAAGGGGATTCTCATCATCGTACGTTCTATGAGTTTCCCTAGCAAAAAGAGTGAATGGCTCTAGCGGTATGTAGAAAACAGGCGCTTTTTCTGCTCCCGTTCCTCCTCACGCTTGATTGCGAACCGGATGAGGGAGTTCTTATCCTGCAGATGAAGTTTATATTTGAGGTTCTCCATATGAGTTCCTACAGTGCTGGTGCTGATCCCAAGCTGCTCGCACATCCGCCGGGTGGTGTAGCCTTTTCCCAGCAATTCCAAGATATCCTGCTCCCTGTGCGTCAACAGCTCCAGAACCTGATCTTCCTGCGAAGGAGGCTCTTCCAACATCACAGAAGCGAGAATGGTGGGACTGATAAACGTGTTTCCCTCGGAAACCGTGTGAATGGCTTTTGCAAGATAGTCGGAGGCATCCCCTTTTGTAACATACCCCTTGGCTCCCAGGCCAAGGCACTGTCGCACCAGGGCTGCATTGGTGAACATGGAAACAATGAGGATGGCGGGATGTTGCTCTTCGTGGAGCAATTGCTTGAGCAAGCCAAGGCCCGAGCTCTCCGTCTCCAGGAACATATCAAGCACCAGCACATTGCTGGCGCGTATCAAATCCATGTTGGCAACTGCTTGTTTGACGCTGCCCGCTTCCCCGATAATGGAAATTTCGGGATCGCTGGCGAGCAAAACCTTCATACCTTCACGAATTATTGCATGATCATCCACAAGCATGACGCTAATCATCTCGTTTCCTCCTGGGAATCTGAAATTTTACGATAAGGGTATGGCTGTTCTTCCTGATAACATCGAAGATACCACCCAAGAGCTCAATCCTGTAGCGCATAATGGAAACACCATGGCCTTGGTTGATGGTAATGGACGTTGCTCCATCGACCCCATCATTCTCGATTGAACCAAGAATAGCCACATCGGTTACTTTAAGCACCATGCTGACATAGGTGGGTTTTGCATGCGACAGGGCATTCTTGACCGCTTCGCTGTACACATAATAGAGATTTTGTGTAAGCAGTACATCAAAATTCAGGCTTTCGCCCTTGGTGCTGCACAGCGTCTCTATACCGTAGGAGGTTTGCATGCGGTCGGCCATGGTATGCAATGCACTCTCCAAGGAAGTACTTCCGAATCGTATGGGATTCAAATCGTCAATAACGTGCTTCAACTGCTTGGTAGCGTCTTTGCTGGTATTACGGATGGTCTGCAAGATCTTCATATCGATATGGTTCGACTGCAACAGTCCTTCGGTCATGAAGTCAAGGGCATGAAGCATCTGAGCTACCCCGTCATGCAGGTCATTGGCCAATTGTTGTTTCTGGTGTGCCGCAGTTTTGATGATTTCATTCTTGGCCTCCTCGGTTTGTTTGTCTGCGAGGATATAATCCCTGGCTAGGACTACGGTGTAGAGAGCGACATAGAGATAGGTCATATAGGGAATCATCTGAACGTCATACCGTGCCAAGAGAATACCCACAAAGTCATGACTCATACCATATGCCAAGAGGATATCGGCGATTATCTGCAGAATGGCACTGACTTTCGAACGATGAAGCAAGGAGCTTCGATAGGTTCCCAATTGAACCCACACCCGATACATAAGAAATAAGAACATGATAGGAAAGAACCCTATCGCCAACGGGTAGATGACCTCATAAGGAAGGAACAGGCTTACCACCGTCATCGTGATACAGCCCCAAAAGAAGATGCGTGCCAAGAGGATGACAGTTGAAGATGGAAATCGCTTGTGAAATGCATAGATGAAAAAACCTGACGCGAGGTAGTACGTGATGATCTGAGCGCGTTTGAAGAGTAGATAATCAAGGTTCGGCAGCAACGTGTAGATGGCGATGTTGTTGCGCATGATATTGCCCAAGGCAACCAGCAACGTCCCGAGTGCAAACCATACATGAGAACTTTTCTTTGTTGAAAAGATCGCCAAGGAAAGCTGCAGGAGTGCAAACAGAAACAACTGTCCGAACATGAAAAGGTCCACAGCCGCCCTTCGCTGATAACTGTAGGTCGCCAGAGGCTTTGGTGCAATATACACCTTTTCCCACAATCCCGCCCGAGGATGTACGAAATTGCTGATCTTTACCTGCAATACATTGCTTCCGGGCAAAAGCACAAACTCATGGATGAGGGGTTTTGCAGAGGGCCGGCTTTGTTCGGCTACAGGCGAATACCTTCCTGAACTACCAACCAAGCTTTCATTCAACCATAATTCATAGCTCGTCCCTACATTATTGGTAAAAAATTCGAACTGTGTCGGACCGCCTTCCCAGAGGAGCGTGAGGCTGTAGGTGCCGCTCCCCTGCTTCCAGGCAACAGAAGGGACCTTTTGCAAATGCTCTTCTTCTCCCGGTTGCTTGAGCAACCAATCACCCTCCAAGCTGAAGCGCCGATTTCCGTCAAGTTGAGGAACGGTTATGATTCCATGCTCTGCCGTCAAGGCCTGGCTATTGGAGGGAATGGGAGCGAGCGCAGTAAGAGAAACTACTAGGAGAATAAGAGCAAACCAACCAGCAGTACCTACCATTGAGCCTTTTACTTCACTCATCATCCGCTCCTGTTTGTATGATAAAAGAGCGGTAGTAAAACAACAAGATTGCAAACAGAAAAAAGGGAGGCATTGCAGCCCCCCATTTGTAGGAATAGTCTTACTTGGCGATCAAGCGGAGCAAAAGCTCGTAGATCTGCTGGCCGCCCTGTGCCGGTGTAATCTGACCGAAGGCCACTCTCTGATAAATCAGGAAGAGGGTGCTGTTGAACTCGGTATCATTGGGTACGTGGTCGGTCTCAGGAGAGGTATGAGGACCTGCCACCTGCATGTAGTCAAGAATCTTCTGGTCGACCGGTGAGGAAGAACCAGCTGCACGAGCGGAAGCAGAAGCGGGGGTTCCGCGGTTGCTGCCGAGAATCAAGGCTGCTTCAGGGTCGTTCACCAGAAAGTTGATGAACTTGATGGTCTCATCGGCATTCTTGGAATCCTTGTTGATTGTATAGAACTGACTGGGAGCCTGCCAAAGGGCCTTGGTGGCGGCGGCACCGGGGAACTCGATAAGCGCAAGTTCATCGGTGGTTGCAGCCTGGTAGCCGCTCAGCTGGTTGGTGTACAGGTAGCCGATGGCGACCTTGCCTGCGATAACAGCTGAAGAGTCTGCATTGCTCTCTGCAAAACCTGCGGCTACATCCGGCGGGGGAATGAGGCCGTTCTTGCGGTAGTCGGCAAAGAGCTCGAGATACTTCTGGGCGTCTTTTGCCGTAACAGCGGTGGAAGCGGTTGCTGCAGAGTAAAGCGGGGTCCCGTTGTAGCGGGTCCAGTAGCCGAACGGTGTAGAGTTGGTGGACATGACTCCGATGTCCTGCATCGGATAGACACCGGAAGGCAGCTTGCCCTTCAGCGTCATCAGATACGAGCGGAACTCGTCGTAGGTCATGGCAGTCTTGGGAAGCGGAGCTCCGACTTTCTCGAGCAACGTCTTATTATAGACAAGAGCGGGCATGGTGACACCGGTGGAGACGCCAAGCAGCTTGCCGCCGATGGTGCCGCTTGCAACTGCGCTGGGGTCGATGACCGAAGTGTTCAGCAAATTACCTGCATACTTGTCCAAAGGAAGCAACACACTGGCATAGTCGGGGATGTTTCCACCCATCTGGATGATATCCGGACCATCGCCGCCGGCGAGTTGAGTATCGACCTTCACAAAATGGTCGCCTGCTCCACCGGATACCTCGGGGTTCACCTTGACGCCGGGATTGCGGGATTCATAGAGCTCGATGGCTTTCTGGCTGATAGTCACACGCTCTCCACTTCCCCAGTACGCCCAACGAATCGTGGTGGGTCCACCATCTGCTGCGGACTGTTCCTTGGTGCCTGCACCAAAGACCACGGATGCACTGAGTGCAACGAAAAGCAAAACCAATACGGTTTTTTTCATGGAAATCCTCCTAAATATAAGGGACAATGCTTATCCCTTGATTCCAGTAGTAGCGATACCCCGGACAAAATACTTCTGCAGGGAGAAGAACAGGGTGAATGCCGGAATCAGCGAGAGCACTGACATGGCAAACATCGGTCCCCACGAAGACATACCCGAGGAGTCCAAAAACAACCTGAGTCCCATCGGGACGGTATACCGATTCGGGCTGGTAAGATAGAGCAGCTGATTGAAGAAGTCATCCCACGTCCAGAGAAACGAGAAAAGAAGCGTTGTAATGAGGGCGGGTACCGTAAGGGGCATGATGATTCTCGTGTAGATGCCGAACTTGCTGCATCCGTCGATGAGTGCCGACTCGTCGATATCACGAGGAAGACCCCTGATGAACTGTACCAAGAGGAAAATGAAGAATGCATCGGTTGCGAAGAACTTGGGTACGATGATCGGCAGAAACGTATTGATCCACCCGAAATTACGGAACATGATGTACCTGGGGATGGTAGTCACGTGGGAAGGCAGCATGAGGGTGATCATCATGACGGCAAACCAGAACTTCTTCCCGACAAATCTCAACCGGGCGAAGGCATACGCGGTAAGAGAGCAAAAAATGGCGTTTGCAAAGGCACTGAGCAGACAGATGATGAAGGAATTCTTGAAGAATGTATTGAACCCGACGATGCCGATGCCCTTCCAGCCTTCGCTGTAATTTTGTGCAGTGAAAACCTTCGGCCAGATGCCGGGGTCGGTGAAAATCATATTGCTGGGTTTGAATGATGCTCCAATGAGCCAGAGAATGGGATAGAGCATGCCCAGGCCCAGGGCAACAATGAAAGCATTGAGTACAAGTCGGTTGAACAGTGTTTTCCTTGATTGCATACCCTACTCCCCGCTTCCATAGGAAACAAGATTTCCCGAGGCTCTGAACGAAATGGCGGTCAAGCCGGCGATGATGATCAACAGAACCCATGCCATGGCCGCTGCATACCCCATTTCCGAGAATCCAAAACCCTTGATATACAAATACAGGCTGTAGAACATGGTGGAGTCCAAAGGTCCTCCTGATCCTCCGCTTACGATGAATGCCTGCGTGAAGGATTGGAATGCGCTGATCATCTGCATGACAAAGTTGAAGAAAATGATGGGAGAAAGCGAAGGCAGGGTGATGGCTAGGAATTGACGAACCTTGCCCGCCCCATCGACGCTCGATGCTTCATAGTACTCGCGCGGGATCTGCTGCAGGCCTGCAAGGAAAATGATCATAGGAGAGCCGAACTGCCAAACAGCCAGCAGGATCAACGTGTACAGCGAATATTTGGGATTGGATATCCAAGCCGGAAGGTTTTCCAGGCCGAACACACCGCTGAGTATCATGTTGATCAAACCATCGCCGGCAAACAACCGTCGCCAAAGGACGGCGATTGCAACCGAACCACCAAGCAGGGTCGGGATATAGTACAGGGCCCGATAGAGCCCGATCATCTTCAGCTTCTTGTTCATCAGCATGGCTACCGCCAAGGCAAAGACCAGCTTGAGGGGAACCGAGATGAACACAAACTTGAAGGTAACGAACACAGAGTTCAAAAACCGCTCATCCTTGGGAAGCGCGTCGGTTCCTGTAAACATCACCAAATAGTTGCGCAGTCCTATCCATTCAGGTGGGGTACGGATATTGAATTTCGTAAACGAAAGATAGAGCGAGTACATCATTGGGTACAAGGTCAATACCAGAAAGCCCAAAAGCCAAGGGACCAAAAAAGCATAGGAACCAAGGTTTTCCCTCCAGACTTTCTTTCGATGCAAACTATTCATGCAAAAATCTCCCTAGTATCTTAAATTCCCGTCTCAGTTATATCTAGGGATTAGATAATTCTTTTAAATAGTTGCAGATAATGTCGGAAAGTGCGTGACAAAAGCTCCAAACATAGGTATAATTGTTTCTATGATAGATGCCAATGCAAAACCGACGAAAATCATCCGTGTCACCAACAAGAAGAACGGTGTCACCTACCTCTACGAGGACCAGGCCTTCTGGAACAGCGAGAAGAAGCGCGGCGAGCACAAGCGAAAGTGCATCGGCCGACTCGGTCCGGATGGTAACGAGATATACAACGATTTCTACCTGGCCAGGAAGGAAGCCGCCAAGGCCGAGAACCCGCTTGTCTCGAAAACCACGCTGATGGGACAGAACCTCATCCTGGACAAGGTGGTCAAGGACGTCGGCATACAGCCTGTTCTGAAGGAAGCCTTCGGAGCCGACGATGCCGATGCCATCCTTCAGCTTGCACGGTACAGCGTCTGCGAGGGCAAGGCCCTCAGCAGAGCCGAGGACTGGCTGAACGATCGTGGTTTCAACGGCAACGCCCTTTGCTCGCAGCGGATCAGCGAGCTGCTTGCCTCCCTGTCCGACGACAGGCGCAACACCTTCTTCAAGCTTTGGATTGCCAAGCAGGCGAAGAAAAAGGCACTGCTTTTCGATATAACCTCGATTTCGTCCTATGGAAAAAACAACACCTATGTGGAGCGGGGGTACAACCGGGACCACGAGAACCTGAGGCAGATAAACCTCGGCCTGCTCAGCGCCCACTCGTCGAACGTCCCTCTCTGGTACTCGGAATTGCCCGGGAGCATGTCCGATTCACTCGTCCTCGACCATGTGCTGCGCAGCCTGGAAAAGCTCGATGTGAAGGACATCAACCTGGTCGGCGACCGGGGCTTCTACAGCGAGGCGAACCTCAGGAACATAGCGGATAAGGGACAGAAGTTCACCATCCCCGTCCCCTCCAGCCTCAAGTGGCAGAAGGAATTGATCGACAAGGTCAGGCCCTCAATCCGAAGACCCGCCAACATCATCCGCAATCCCGAGGACGACAAGTCCTACATCTATGGCGTCACCGACTACAAGACCGAGTCCTACGGCAGGACCTGGAGGCATGTCTACTTCGACCCCGTCAGGAAGGAGCAGGACATCGCATCGCTGATGCTCAAGCTGAGAAAGTGCGAGGAGGAGCTTGCAGGCGGGGATGCCTTCGAGAAGCACAGGAACCTGTACGACACCTACTTCACCGTCAAGGATACCCCCAAGCGGGGAAGGAAGGTCAGCCTGAACGAGGAGGCCGTCAATGCCTACATCGACGGCTACAGCGGGTTCTGGATCATCCTCACCAATGCACAGAAGGATGCATCCAAGGCCCTGGGGCACTACAACCGCAGGTGCGACATCGAGCTGCACTTCGACGACATGAAGAACCTCTTGGACTGCAACAGGCTCAACGTGCACACAGAGAAGACCATGAAGGGCAGGCTTTTCGTCAACTTCATCACCCTCATTCTGCTCAACGACCTGAGAGGCAAGGTCTCGGCCATCAAGCCCAGGAACAGGAAGTACTGGGATTTCAAGGACATGTTGAACAAGGTGTCCACCTATTCCAGAATCCACTTCACCGGCACCTACAAGGACCTGTGGACGGTGCCCACCAAGGCCCAGAGGCTGATCTTCAGCCTCTTAAAGATAGAGTACCATTGGAAGGGAAAGATAGTGAATCTTGAGAAGCCAATGGAGTCTGAAGAAGATGACGAACAGGAAGACGAGGAGACCTAGATATAATTAGGTCGGGAATTTGAGTAGTATGTCACACACTGATTTCTTTTACATACTAGCACAAGATTCCTGAATTGCAAGACATTGTGCTCGGACACATATCTTTTTTTAAACAGCTCATAAACAATTCAAATCCATTAAAAAATCTCCTGAAATCTAGCTGGAATTGCCTCCAAATGCATGGATGTTTGCAAGAAAAACCTCCACGATTGCAGGATCGTAATGGGTTCCTGAGCAAGCCCTTATTTCCTCGATCGCCTCTTCTTTTGACAATGGCTTCTTGTAGGATCGCTCACTGGTCATGGCATCATAGGAGTCAGCTATCATGATGATTCTCGCCTGCTTGGATATTCTTTCTTTGCTGAGACCTCTTGGGTAACCCTTGCCGTCCCAGCGTTCGTGATGCTCCAAAATGGCCAATGAGAGGTCGCTGAATTCACTGGATGCGGAAAGTATTCTATAGCCTATCTCTGGATGTCGTTTCATCACTTCCCATTCTTCGGGTGTGAGTCGGTCAGGCTTGTTAAGAATTGCCTCTTCAACCCCGATCTTTCCTATATCGTGCATGAGACCTGCCACCCGCATGCGATTGACCTCCCGTTCGGGCAACCCAAGTTGTTCGGCCAAGAATGCGCACAACGAGCTGACGCGCTTTGAGTGGGCAGACTCTCGGTTGCTCTTGGCAAACAGAGAGTTTATCACCAAACCTATGGACTTGTTCTTGGCACTATTGCTCTCATAGAGCTTGTTGCGGTTCATCATGTCCTCGGCCCGCTTCATCACCTGTTGAACATCCTCCGCCAACGAGGTTCTGGTGGCATACCCGTAGGACAGCGAGAGATGAAAGGATTCAATGGAGACCTGCTTGGCAGCATCCTCAAGGCGGTGGATAAAGCTTTCCGTCTCATCGGCACTTTTGGTATGCAGCAAGAAGACAAACTCATCACCGCCATAGCGAGCCACAATACTGTCGTCGCTGCACATCTGGCTCATCAACTGGGCAGTTTTTTTCAATACCGAGTCTCCCATTTCATGACCGAATGAATCATTGACAAGTTTCAAGCCGTTTATATCGACGATGAGCAGGGTAAACCCGACGTTATTGCGCTCCAGCTTGAGGGCATTTTCAAAATACACCCTGCTGTATAATCCGGTAAGAAAATCATGATTGCGTTGAAACAATAGCTTTTGTTCATACGCCTTCTCGTCGGTGACATCCCTGCAGACTACAACAGCGCCCAAGAGGGTTTGAGTGTTGTCATAAATAGGTGCAAAGCTATAGCTGCCTACCCAGCGCTCACCGCTGGACTTCTTATAGACCGAGTATTCAGTGGTTCCCGACTGTCCTTGCAGCGCCCTGAAACCCGACCACCGATGGGAATCCATCCTCCTGCCTTGCTCATCATATGTCTCAAACAGCCCTGTGAATGAAGCAAGGTCTGCTGGACATTCAGCTTGTGAGGAGAATCGGTAGTATGTGAGAAACGCTTTATTGATCAATATGAACCTGCTCTCTACATCGATGATGAACACAGCATCAAGCATCGAGTTGATGGCGGCATCGAGGGTTGCATTGCTGCGGGTCAAGGACTGATGCAGCAATTGCTGATCTTCAAGGGCGCTGAGGACAATCTGACGACTGTGCTCAGCATCCTTATGAAGGTTTCTCATCTCCTCCAGTACATGTTTGCGCTCAGTGATATCAAAGAACGTAACCAGAATGCTGTCTGAAAGAATCGTTCCTGAAACCTCCATGGTATGAGAGGTGCCGTTCTGTGATTGAATGAGGCACTCAAGCGGTGGTATCAAGCTGCTGTTTGTCGCTTGTGCTTTGACAATGGAATCATCCCATTGTTTTCTGATGGCTTTTCGATATGCACTATCGGGATATACCTGCTCATACCAAGCTGAGACATGGGTGATCTGAACATCTTGAAACCCGAAGACTGCAGACCATCTCTGATTTACAGCCAAAACGTTGCCGTCGAAATCGATAAGAGCCAATGGCATCGGAGCACCGGAAAAGAGCTGCTCAAATTTTTGTTGGCTCGCCTCTTTCTCTTTCTCGGCGATCTCCCTTCCCTTGATCTCCCGAACCAAAGTCCAGATCCAGAAAACCAAAATGAGTATCAGAAATACGGTAATGGCGAAAAGCCACCTCACCGTATCGGGTGAAATGGTCTTTTCATACTGAGCAGGCAGATGATTCTCATACATCTTTTGGCGTGCGGTTGCAGGAATAGCCTGGATTGCCTTGTTGAGAATCGAGGCGAGCGGGACGATCTTCTTATGAACACCCATGGAAAGAGCATGCACATAGGGCGTACTGCCAACCACCTTTATTGCATGGGTAAGACCAAGGTTCGTACTGTAGTGGTTGATTACCAAGAGATTTTCCACCATGCAAAACGCTTCACCCTTTTGCACCATGCGAAGACCCTGCTCAACGGTGTCGACGAGCACAGTGTCAAGATTCGGATAGTCCGTCCTCAGCCATTCCTTGCTCGAGTATCCATCTACAACGGCTACTTTACGTCCTTGCAGTTCGTCCAGGCTGCCGATGTACCCTACATCCTGCCTTGCAACAATGACTAATGGTGCACTTATATAGGAATCGGTAAAGACCAAATACTTGCTTCGCTCATCGGTCGGACTGATCGAAGCAGTCATATCTATCTCACCGGAGAGCAGCTTCTGATACCCTTGCTGCCAACTCAAGGAGACATCAAGCTCGAAAGAAAGCCCGGTGATGGTGGAAATCTCATCCAAATACTGCTTGGACATGCCTACCGGGTTGTTGTCACTGTCAAGGTATTCCAATGGAGCCCAGGCAGGGTCGAACAGGACGGTAACAACCGGATGAGAAGCAATAAAGAACTTCTCACTCTCGTCCAGGCTTGCTAAAAACGTTGATTTGTCGACTGCTGCAGTCAAGAACGTACATACACATAGCAGAAGAGCTGAAACAATAAGAATTTTCACCTTATGCATCACCAGCGCCCTCCACTGATGCATACCTAATCGCTTTTCCCTCGTCCCTCAGCACTGCATTCACTTCCCGTTTCAGCTCCATGATGCGGTCTTCGCGATGAGCCATCACAGCATACCATCGTTTCAGCTGATCCAACTGCCCGGCATTTTCCATCTCAATCACCTTTCGTTGCGTGATATCCTGACCCTGTGCAATGGTCGCCAGCAATTCACCGGTGTCAGGATTGAAAATGGGACTCGCATTCCAAATATAGGTAACGCTGTCTGCATTGCCATCCGTCAATACCAGCTCAGCCGAGGAGATGACAAGGTTTTTCTGAAGCTGTCTGAATAGATCCTGTTGATACGCTTCAGGCAGACGTGAGGCATAATCGGTAAGCTTGCTTCCAAGTACCTTGTCCATGCTTTGGTCAAACAAGGAGGCAAACGCCTGATTGGCCAACGTAATTGTAAATGTTGGGTCCCAAACGACAATGGGTGCCTTTGCGTACTTCAAGAGGGTCTCGAGATAATTCTTCGCCTCCCTGAGCTCATGTTCGATCTGCTTCTGCTTGGTGATCATCTCGGTGTAGATGATAATACCCCCAATCTCACCCTGTTCTGTGTACCACGGTCGACACTCCCACCGAGTATATTCAACGCTGCCGTCCTCCCGTACATACGGGTCGTCCTCGGCGCTTATCACTTCTCCGGCCAAGGCTCGTTGGTGCACATCCCTCCACTTCTGGGGAAGATCGGGCAGGACTTCATAGTGATGTCTGCCGATGATCGATGCAGCATCCTTCAGAGCGTACTCATCCAGGTACTTTTGACTTACATACAGATAGCGTAGGTTCTTATCATGGATTGCCACAGCGCTTCTTGTGTGTTCAATCACATATCGAAGCAAATCGGTGGAGTGTTTACGGGAGAGCTCGTCTTTTTTACGCTGGGAAATGTTTCGATAAAAGCACATGAAAGCAGGATGTTCCGACCCCAATGCAGTAACAGACGCCTCAAGAGGAAGAAAAGAGCCATCCTTACACCGATGTTCGGTTTCAAGCAGCACTGATTTCTGCAACTCGATGGTTTTCAGCTGGGAGAGAAGGGTCTCATTGCGTTCCTCAGCGAGCAACATGCAGATCTTTTTCCCAATCAGGTCGCCGCGTGCATACCCTGTCATCACCAGGTAGGTCTCGTTCACCTCTTGGATTATTCCCTGCTTATCCACTCCGATGTACCCTTCAGGCATGAAACGCAACAACGATTCAATCTGGTTTGTGACAAAGAGAGGGTCATGGTGGTTTTTCCGTCTTTCGCCAAGCAGGAGCACAAGAAGACCGGCACTTATCACAAAAAGAATTGCAATAAGCAGCAGAGAGCCTGCAACCTCGGCCATGAGTGGAATAAGCACCTATAAAACCCCTCATAAATAACTTAGTAATACAATAGCATATGTATTTTTGAAGTACCAGAATAATAACCAAAGAACTGCATGAATCAGAACTGCTCAATAATTGCAGCAATACTGCCGACCAAATCGTGGCAATGCTCGAATTCATGCTTTTTCAGGTTGTCATGCGCCGTACCCATCAAGTAGCCCTTGCCTGCAGATCGGAGCATCGGGATATCGTTCTCATCGTCGCCGAAGGCGTATGTGTTCTCACGAGGAATCCCAAAATGAGAACTGATGGAGACCAATGAATCCCCTTTACTGGTCGGGCAGATGTCAAAAAGCTCCCTGCCGGTGGTAACTACATGGTAGGAATCTTCCCAAGCCCTTCGACTCTCTCTGAGTATCGCTTCCTTGTTCAGGCGGCATACACCGGTGATTTGCAGGATTTCGTCATCGATATCTGAAAATACATCAAAGGTCCTGGTAAAGCCTTTAGCCAAATACCCCTTGTCTTGCTCCATCTTAAGCGATGCGGAGGGAAGATGGATGGCATGCTTGCCCGAGAGCAAAGGAATTGCTCCCAGCTCGAGCAGGGAAGTCGTAATCTGCTCTGCATCGGTGGGATGGATGGTATGATTGGGAATCAACTCCTGACCCTGATAGAGAATTCTGCAACCGTTGGAAGCAGAAAAGACAACCTCATTCTCAACTTGCTCGAATAGTGGGAGTAATGAGAGATGAAAACGCCCGCTTGAAATGCAGAACAAATAGCCCTTGTCTTTAGCTTCGTGTACCAAGGAAAAGAAAGACGGGGAAATCTCACGCTGCCCATGAGGGAGAATAGTCCCATCCACATCACAAAAAAACATACCGTTGTACCGACTCACACCCACCTCCACCCCTTTTACAGGCAGTATGACAAATTATCTTTGTTGGTACAAGCAATTATCCTGCAGTCATTCTGGACTGCAGGATAGAGTAGTATACAAACGAGGAAAAACGTCAGCCTCTGGCCCCGTACGTATCCTGCATATCAACTTCGGAAATTGAAATGCCCAGCGCATTTGCAACACCTTCCCCGTACGCAGGATCGGCAAGGTAGCAGTGCCTGATATGCCGCTTCTGCACCAAGATCGTCGTTCCCTCCATGTTACGGGCGGTATTGTCGAATAGCCGCTGCTTCTCATCGTCCTTCATCAAGCCAAAGAGCTTTCCAGCCTGCTCATAGTAGTGGTCGTCGTCCTCACGATAATCGTAGTGGTCGACAGGGCCTCCTCCATCGTAGGCGGGTTCGGTCAGTTTGTTCTGGTCCTTCCACATCCCATACGAGTTGGGGTTGTAGTGCACGCTGCCGCCGAAATTCCCATCCATTCTCATTGCGCCGTCGCGATGGAAATGATTGGTGTCCACCTTGCTGCGGTTGACGGGAATCTGGTAGTGGTTCACCCCCAGGCGGTAGCGCTGGGCATCACCATAGGAGAAGAGCCTGCCTTGCAGCATGCGGTCCGGCGAATAGCCTATGCCGGGAACACTGTTTGCAGGGTTGAAGGCTGCCTGCTCGACATCCTGGAAGTAGTTGTCCGGGTTCCTGTTGAGCTCCAGCACCCCTACTTCATGAAGAGGATACTCACCGTGGTACCAGACCTTGGTCAGGTCGAACGGATTGTCAGGATGCTTTGCAGCCTGCTCTTCGGTCATAACCTGTACATACATGGTCCATCGGGGGAAGTCACCTTTCTCAATGGATTCAAACAAATCCCTCTGATGGCTTTCCCTGTCATTGGCAACGATTGCCGCAGCTTCTGCATCGGTCAAGAATTCAATGCCCTGTTGGGTCTTGAGTGTGAATTTGACCCACACCCGCTCATTTTTTGCATTGATGAATGAGTAGGTATGCGAGCCATACCCGTTCATATGCCGGTAACTTTTGGGAATGCCCCGGTCGCCCATGGTTATGGTCACCTGTTGCAAGGCTTCAGGAAGGGCGGACCAGAAATCCCAGTTGTTCTGAGCCGATCGCATGTTCGTTCTGGGATCGCGCTTGACCGCATGGTTGAGATCGGGAAAGAGCATAGGATCTCGGAAGAAGAACACCGGGGTGTTGTTTCCTACCAGATCCCAGTTCCCTTCCTCGGTGTAATACTTCATGGCAAAACCACGGATGTCGCGCTCTGCATCGGCGGCACCGCGCTCACCTGCCACTGTTGAAAATCGGACAAAGGCCTCGGTCTTTTTACCGACTTCACTGAAAATCTTCGCCTTGGTCCACGCTGTGATGTCCTTTGTTACGGTGAATGTACCAAAGGCTCCACTACCCTTGGCGTGCATGCGCCTCTCGGGTATGACTTCCCGGTCGAAGTGCGCCATTTTTTCCAAATACCAGGTGTCCTGCAGGGTCACCGGTCCACGCTTGCCGGCTGTCTGGATATTCTCATTTTGTGCAATAGGGCGGCCGCTGATTGAAGTCAAGGGTTTCTTCATTGTGTCGTCACGCCCATCTCGATCTGCCATGGTTGGTCCTCCTTTTTCTTTCACGAAAATACATTCTCATAGTTGTAGTATGACACAACCGGCAAGGATTACAAGTTGAAAATGTACTTATTGAGACTCTGTATTATAAAAGGCTTTACTTTGAAGCTAGGTAAACTGCATGGATTGTGCTAGTATTTACCGAAAGTGAGGAGAATTTCATGCAGAACAGCACCCTTGATCTCCGACCGCTACTGCTGAAACGATTGCACCCCTATATGCTTGGCATTGTGCTTATCGCCCTGCTTGCAGTCCTTGCCCCCCTCTCCTATGAGAACCCGGACAAGATGGCTTATGTCCTTTTGCTGCTCCTGCTCTTTGCCATGCTGCTCGCCTCCATGCTGGTATTGCACATGGGGCTGTATGCCGTAAGCGCCTCACTGACTGTTGCCGTTACTTTTTTCGGCACATGGGGCTCCTTTCTGATTAACTCCCAGATGCTCTTCTGCGATTTCTTCCCCTTGGTGTATGTCACCGGCTCCATCATGATCTCCAGCCTCTTTCTTCCTCTTGCTGCTACGCTTGCCGTCATCGCCGCCCACAGCCTGTTGTTGATCCTTGTCGTTCTGAACACCCCGATCCTGCAGACCCAGAACTGGCCGAGTTTTTTCATTTTCATCCTCTTTGTCTCCATGATCAGCACTATTGCCAATCAACTCATCAAAACTCAGATGAAACAATTGCAGGAAAGCTCGATCCGGGACCACCTGACCGGTCTGTTCAACCGAAGGTACTTTGAGGAGACGTTGAAAAACAAGCTGAAGCGAGTTCAAGATTCAAAAACTTCAGTGGGCATCATTCTTTTGGACGTAGATCATTTCAAGCACTTCAACGATACCTTCGGCCACGATGCCGGCGATGCCGTACTCACCGAACTTGCCAACCTGATGATCCGCCACTTCGACATCACCGTCAGTGTCTGCCGCTATGGAGGCGATGAGTTTGCCATCCTTCTATCCATGGCTCAGAAGGAGGAACTTGTCCTGCTTGCACAAGCCTTGGTAAAAAAAGTGAGAAACCTTTCGGTGATGCACAAGGGGAAATCGCTTGGGAACATGACCATCTCCTGTGGTTGTGCCATGTACAACAACAGTATTGAGACCATCGAGCAGTTCATCAAGCGTGCCGACCAAGCCCTCTATCAGGCAAAAGAACGGGGCAGGGATCAGGTAGGCGGGTACTAGTTTCTCTTGATTACTTAACATATATATAGTATATCTGAAGTATGAGTACCATTCTGATAGGAACTTCAGGCTACAGCTATACCGAGTGGGTGGGCCCCGTATATCCCAAGGGCACCAAGAGCGAGGAGTTTCTTGCCTCGTATGCACAGCTGTTTCCCACCGTTGAACTGAACTTCAGCTACTACCGCATGCCCGAGGCCGCCCAGCTTGCCTTGATGCATCAGACAGCACCTTCGCTCAGGTTTTCCATCAAGGCGCATCAAAGCCTCACCCATGTCATCGATGCCCGGCAGTGGAGGGAACAGGCAACCTTGTTCCGTCGTTCCCTGGAACCGCTTCTATCACACAATGTCCTGGATGCAGTGTTGTTGCAATTTCCCTCCTCCTTCCATTATGAGGTCGACCAGAGAAAGTATTTGGACTCACTGCTCAGGGTCCTTTCCCCGCTTCCCTTGGCAGTGGAGTTCCGCAACAGTCGGTGGTACAACAACCGGACCCTCGATTCACTGAGGGAGCGGCGGGTCTGCTTTGTCTCCCTCGACCTTCCCCAGATCCAAGGCAACCCCCCTGTCATGGATGTCCCCACTTCATCACTTGCCTACCTGCGCCTGCACGGGAGAAACAAGGAGACGTGGTGGGGTTCCGATGCAGCAAGCAGGTATGACTATCTGTACAGCGACAGCGAACTGAAAGCCCTGCTGGAACGGGTTCTCTCACTGACGGTAGGGTCGCAAACGATCCTGGTGTACTTCAACAACCATCGCAGGGGACAGGCGGTTGCCAATGCCAAGCATCTCAGAGAGTTGCTTGCGGCAAGCGGAGGTGAGGCATGCATGAGTCAGAAGCAAGCATTGTCCACGTCAACATAACAGACTTCGCTGCAGCGGTTGCCATCGCAAAGCAGCCGCGTCTTGCAACCCGTCCGTTCGCCATAGCCCTCGAAGGTTCAGCAAGGAGGGTGGTCATCACAGCCTCCCGCAAGGCTTGGGAGGAGGGCATCCGCGTCGGCATGCCGGTCAGTACAGCCCAGCGCATGCTTCCCGCTCTGGAAGTACTGCCTCCCGACACCCAATCGGCGGCCAAGGCTGACAGCGCCATTGCCTCCCTGGTGGCATCCTACTCGCCTGACATCCAGTGCGACAAAGGCGGACATGTCTATCTGGACATGAAGGGAACAGGCCGCCTCTTCGGTCCTGTGATGGACAGCGCCCTGAAAATTCGCAAGGAGATCCGCGAACAGCTTGGCCTTGAAGGTGCGGTGGCCGTAGCCTCAAACAAGCTGGTGGCGAAAATCGGGACGAGGGCGATCAGACCCTGTGGGTTGGCCCACATCCGTGAGGGTGAGGAAGCCTCGTTTCTGGCCAGCCAGGATGTCGGTCTGCTCTCGGGGGTGGGAAGTGCCATCGCCAGGCTGCTGGAGGTGGCAGGCATCACCCAGATCGGCCAGATAGCAGCCCTGGACGACAACCAGATCATTGCCTTTCTCGGCAGACGCGGGCTCGCCCTGCGCGACGCCGCCCGCGGCTTGGACACCTCATCACTGCAAAAAGGTGTGATGAACAAGCGCTTCATTCTGCGAAAGGTCAACTTCTCTGAGCCGATTCTCAGTCTTGACGAGCTCAAGGCCGCCGTGTTCGCATCAGCCGAAGATGCCGCCCTGCAGATGAGAATGGAGAGCATGGGCTGCCAGGCGGTCCACATCATGCTCTTTTGGAGTGACGGAAGAACCAGTGAGGCAACCAGGCGGACCAAGGGACAGTGGGTATACGACCATGAGATAGAGACCTCGCTCTTTCAGGCGGCAATGCAGGCGATGGGACGCAGGGTCAGGCTTTTAGCCTTCACCATCAAGCTGTTTGAATTGGGACCGGTATTCGGACAAACAGACCTGTTCATCCCCGATGTCCTGCAGAAACAGCAATCGCTGCAACACTCAATCGACGAGGTACGCCAAAGGTTCGGGCCGGGCATCCTCACCCATGCAACGGCCCTTTGCCATGGAAACTAGGCTTTCCATTACAACCAGTTACTCCCTCTTGTGGGGGACCATGCAGCCAAGGCTTCTGTTCGACAGGCTCAAGCAATGGAATGTGAAAAAGGTCGCCGTAACCGACCGAGACAGCCTCTGCGGGTACCCTGCCTGCAGGGAGGAAGCCCAGCGGTGCGATATCGAGCTCATCTGTGCAGCAGCCCTGACTGAAGGAGATGGCGAAATCCATGCCTTCGTGCAGAATCAGAAGGGGTATGAGAAGCTGTGCCTGCTGCTTACCAAGCGTGCAGAAGATGGTGCCTTCTCCTACCTTCCCTCCTTGCTTGCAGACAGCGAGGGGCTTGTGCTTGCCACAAGCAGCCCGACCCTGCTCGCAACGCTTGCCAAAAGCAAGGCCGACCTGTATGCAGCTGTCACCCCGTCCTGTCTTGCCTCCGTTCAGACTGCGCGAAGACTCGGTCTTCGCCTGCTTGCCTGTGATGATGCCCTGCTGCTGGAAAAAGAGGACGAGGAGGTCCATCGCATCCTGCGTTGCATGGCCTTGCACAAGACCGTCGGTTCACTGCAAAAAGAAGATTGCGCGGTTTCCAGCAACGTTCTGCTCGACTCTGAGAAGTGGAACCAAGCCTTCTCGTGCTGGCCCGAGGCGGTACACAATGCAAGGAAGCTGGCGGCCTACAACCCCTTCCCATCATCACTCATCTTCCCCGACTATCCGGTTGAGGATTCGGCACAGGAGCTGGAAAAACGGGTCCTCAGTGGTGCCGAAATTCGCTATGGGGAGGTCAATGATGCCATACTGGAACGCATCACCTATGAACTGCACATCATCGGCAGCAAGGGTTTTGCACCGTACTTCTTGGTCATGCACGATATCGTGCAGATGAGCAGCCGCACATGCGGGCGCGGCTCGGGGGCCGCCTCGATCGTCTCCTATTGCCTGTTCATCACCAATGTCGATCCCTTGGCCCATCATCTGTACTTTGAACGCTTTCTCTCCCCTTCCCGCCTCGACCCTCCCGATATCGATGTCGACTTTGCCTGGGATGAGCGCGACGGAGTCTTTGCCGCCGTCTTTGAGCGGTTCGGCCGCGAGCACTGTGCACGGGTGGCAAACCACAACAGCTTCAGGCTGCGCGGGGCGGTCAGGGAGACAGGACGCTGCTTCGGCCTCAGTGATACACAGATCAGTGAGGCTGAAAAGAGGTTGTTCATCAGCGGCCTGAAAGACCTCGACGATCCTTTGTGGCAGACCATCTGTCGCATAGCAACGAAGCTTGAAGGGCTGCCCAAGGAGATCTCCATGCACTGCGGAGGCTTGGTCATCACCCCAAGGCCGGTCTACTGCTATGCACCGCTGAGGTTGAGCAGTGACGGGTACCCCTTGCTTGCCTGGGAGAAGGAAGGGACCGAGATGGCGGGATTTGTAAAGATCGACCTCTTGGGGAACCGCTCACTTGCCGTCATCCGCGACACGTTGGAGAACCTGGAGGAAGAGCAAATCCATATCGACCAGCGGTTGTGGCACCCCACAGAGGACGCTCCCACCATCGCCGCCCTTGCCAGAGGGGATTCGATGGGAGTCTTCTACATAGAATCGCCGGCAATGCGGCAGCTGCAGAAAAAAACCGGCCGCGGGGATTTCGAGCACATTGTCATCCACTCCTCGATCATCCGCCCTGCGGCGAACAAGTTCATCGCCGAGTATGTCGAGCGCCTTCGCGGCAAGATGTGGGAACCGTTGCATCCCAGGCTTGCCTACATCCTTGATGAGACCTACGGCATCCTCTGCTATCAGGAGGATGTGTCCAAGACCGCTGTCGCTCTTGCCGGCTTCAGCGAGTCCGATGCTGACAAGCTGCGCAAGGTCATCGCCAAGAAAGCCGGAGGAGAAAAACTCAAGGTTTACCGCCAGCAGTTCTTCGACGGGTGCAGTGCCAATAATGTAAGCGAAGAGACGACGCGGATAATCTGGGAGATGATGCTCAGCTTCGACGGCTACTCCTTTTGCAAGCCGCACTCAGCCTCCTATGCCATGGTCTCCTTCCAAAGCGCATATCTGAGGGTTCACCACCCTTCTCATTTCATGGCCGCCGTCCTGTCCAACCAAGGAGGCTACTATCGCAGCCAGGCCTACATCAGCGAGGCACGGAGAATGGGAATCCATGTGGAAGGCCCGGATATCAACCATAGCAGGATCCTCTACCATGCCCAAGGAAATACCTTGTTCATCGGTCTGATGGCCGTTGCCAACCTGACCTGGCAGGCAAGAGAACAAATTCTGGAGGAAAGAAAGAAAAGAGGCCCGTTCACAGACCTCAAGGATGCCTCTTCAAGACTCAGCCTATGCCGCGAGGACTGGGTATCCTTGGTGGAGAGCGGCTGTTGCGACAGCCTGGGACCACAGTACCGGCGCAGCGAGCAGTTGAGAATCCTGCTCACCAATGCAGTGAGAAATACGTCCTCCGACCAATTGGAACTCTTCTCACCCGAGAAGCATATACCTGTACAAACACGGGCTCTGGTGCAGGTCAAACGCACCGAGGATGAACTGCATCGTGAGTTCTCGGCCTTGGGCTTTTTGCGCACCAGTCATCCCCTGCTGTTGTGGTCGCAGTATCTGAAGGGTCTCAAGCGGGTAAAAGCTTCAGAGCTTGGTCGGCACAGGGGGCGCTATGTGAATCTCATCGGCTATCAAATCACCCAGAAGCAGGTCATGACCAAAGGCGGACAGAGCATGAGCTTCGTTTCCTTCGAGGATGAGACGGCCCTCTATGAAACAGTTCTGTTTCCCGACCTCTACCAACGCTTCTATCCACTGCTCTCCACCTTGTGGCCCTTGGTGGTGTTCGGGTTGGTGCAGGACGACCAAGGGGCCTTGGTGGTGGAGGTGCAACACCTTAGGAAAGTTGGTTCCTAAGCACAATTTCCTGCTCGATTCGTGCAAGATAGCCCTTCATATTGAATTTTCGTTCCAATCCCTTGTCGTTCATATAACGGATGTTGCCGAAGATCGCCCGCTCGGCCCAAGGCCTGTCATGCTTGCCGAAGCACCAGGCAACCCCGGCATAACCGTTGGGGTCGCGCCCGTCCATCTGATAGGTGTTGTTCAACGCCAGGGCACGGTTGAATGCTTCCTTGGGAGTGGGGCTCCATTCAAGGATTTTCTTTCCCCAGTACATGCGCAGGTAGTTGTGCATGGTTCCCAGCTCGGTCAACTCCCTCTGTGCTGCATTCCAATACGGGTCATGGGTCTGTCCCTGCTCCAGCTCGGCAAACGTATACAGCACCGGCCTTCTGTCCTGCTCGTGAAACGAGAGGCTCTTCCGAGCCCAGGCAGGCAGTCCTTCAAAGGAGTCGTATAGGGGATTGAACCAGACATAGTTATAGGCAAGTTCCCTTCGCACAATGAGCTCTTCCAAAAACACCCGTGCATCGGCAAGGTTGGTGTCATGCACTGCATGGTAGATATCGATCGCACTGATCTGCCCGAAATGCAGGTAGGGACTCAGGCCGGAACCGTGGCTGTTCGATGGATCGTTGCGCAAGGTCGCATAGCCGTCGAGTTTGGACTCGACGAACAAGGCGAGTTTTTTCTGCGCTTCAGCCTCCCCTCCTTTGAGGTGGGGGCAGGATGCCCCCTTGCTGTCAAGGGAGAGCGAATCCAAGACCTGTGAAAGGTTCGACAGCTTTATTGGATCAAATGGAGGCTCCTCCGAAAGAGCACAGAGATGAGGTGCCTCAATTTCGATGGCTTGGGCGAAATAGGCGATCATGCTTTCAATCTTGCGCCTGAGTGTTGCCGCCGAATACTCTTCCTTATCCGACACAGCTTCAAGGGGCACGATGACATTTGTCTCGACTTCGTAGAAGGGACAGAGGCTGAAACCAGCTGCTTGCTTTCGCCAAAGACGCTCGGCTCGTGTGTATGCCCGGTCGGTCACCAGGACGCACACCGACGGCATGAGCTTTGCAAGGCCCGCAAGGATTCCATCATGATGCACCCAAAATGGGATGCCAAGCGATTGCAACGTCTGCTGCACCTCGGCAAGGCCTTCCAGCATGAATTGGAAGTGACGTCTCTGGGCTGCTGAAAAATTCCTTTCCAGGCCGAAGTAGACAACCAGGGGCTTTTTCAAGGCGTTTGCCTGCTCGATGGCAAATGCAAGTGCTTCATTTTGTCGCACCCGTTGGGCGGCCTGCATCCAATACACGACATACGAGCCGGCCTTATTGACCGGATTGTCAGCCGTTTTTATGATTCTCTGCGCTTCGATCATGGATTGAGCATAGCATGGATCAGCGGAGAAAACAGCTACAATGAGTGCTCCAGATAGGAGAGAATCGCATCCTCATCGCCAAGGCTGTCATAATCACCGACCAGCTTGTTTTCATAGTGATAGACGAAACCCTCGGCCTCGTTGTGTTCCAGGATTTCCGCCAGTTCCGATTCGCTGTGCCTCTGCAAAAACGAGGCGAAGGCCCGGATGCGGGGGTTAGCGAACATCAGGGCATCACAAGGGAAATCAGGACAGGCCCAACATCCTGTGTATCCACGTGCCTTGCAACACACAAAGTGCTTGCACCAGTCCTTGCCCGTGCAACCATCGTTTCGACACCCGACACAATGCTCTCTCTCACTGCACAGGCAGCAGGCAAGGCCGCAGTAGGCAAATCCTTTTTCCCTATCCATCCTATGCTCCAGAGCGCTTGAGTTGCTTGATTACTTCCTGGGAAGCCAACTTTCCGGTCATGATGGAGATCGGCAGGCCCGAGGGGCTGAAGGTCCACTGCCCCGCCTGCAACACATCAGGCAGGGATGTCCGTACTGATTTGGTGATGTGTTTTAGTGAATGTACTACGGCAACCTCCCCTTCGGTGAAAGACCAGCCGGTGATCGCCCCCTCGCTGTTCGCAGTCAATCGGGACAAGGTGAGAGGACTTGCCGAGAAAGCGTCCAGTACATGTTCGGACAGGGATGGATAGATTCCCCCACTCAGAACTTCAAGCATGCAATCCTGTACAAAGAACTTCGCCTCCTCGTACCACCCGTCCTTTTCGATTTTTTCAAACAGCTGATAGGAAGCAAGGGTGCTGATGATAAGACCTGTCCTGCCTTCTGGTGCAAGAGAACCGTCGCGAAGAGCGGGAATTGAAATCTCATATGTTGTGGCTGCACAATAGGCCTTCAGGTAGGCCTTGATCTTCTGTTTGTCATGACAGCTTCCATCCAATGCAGTCTGGTCGACCGTACTCTGGCCTACCAGCGAAGGGGTATAGAAGAGATGGGGGGTGGACAACCGCTCAAAGTAGGAAGGGGGCAGGTCGACGGCAAGGTAGCAGGTGAAAATCGAATCCCCGCCGTGCTTTGTTTCAAGATTTCTTTTAAATCGAAGCGTCTTGGTTGAAAGCTGCTTTTCATCAACACTTCGATACAGTGCTTTCAAATCGGCAGCCCAGATCAGCTTCTTGTAAGCAATACCGTCAAGCAGGGTGTGCTTCTCAATATCGACGGCGGTAACCGGACAATCGAGCAGAACATCCACCCCATACTCCTTCAAGTAAGTATAGAGTGCATCGGTAAGCTTTCCGGTCCCCCCCTTCGGATACTGGTACTCACAGTACAAGCCGAAATAGCTGAGGGCGAAGAAGGTGGGGGTATCGGCAAAGAAGTGCTGGGCGATGATGTCGATGAGGGCCTTGTTCTTGGTGAACCTGCCCAGATAGGCAACTACCGGCTCATTGAGCCTGTCGATCTTCCCGATGGTGCCCAAATACCGCATAAGCCAGGGCAGCAGCGTTTTTCGCACATATCCGAGGTCCTGATAGTTGTCCAGAAAGAGAGGATTGTCGATGCCGTACAAAACGTCCATATAGCGGGTGATTTTTCTGATTTCATCCATGATCAAGGCTATATCGGCAATGTTTTGGGGAAACAACCTGTCCAGCATCTTCTGATACTCGGATAGGCTCTCCGTGTCGGTAACGATTACCTTCTCGCTGCCGATTGCAAGGGTGACCAGGCTTCTGACCCAATTCATTTCAATACCCAGTTGCTTGAGCATGGGAAACACAATGCCGGAGTTTTCTATGGCCCTGATGCCCTGATCGTAGACAAAGCCATTACGCTTGAAGGAGTTGACCAGTCCTCCGGTTCTGTCCTGCTTCTCACAGAGCAGCACCGACAGGCCTGCGCGGGCACAATAGGCTGCCGCAGTCAGACCTGCAATGCCGCCTCCTACCACCACTACATCGTATGCTTTCTTCATACCCTTCTTCCCCGTTGCAAATCAGATAGACTCGTTTGCAGGCAACGGGCAAGCCACACTTCCTGTTCCCTGCTTTGCATACCTTAGCATGAAATTATGTGAATCAGATACTGAAATCGTGAGGGAAAAGACATCTCAATGGCTCCTGGCCGCAAGCCTGTACGTCTTGGTTTTTCCTCGTCCTTGTACTTGCAGCAAGCCTATGTCAGTCATTTTCTTTGCAATCAAATATGCTCGAGTTCGTTGTATACTCAGCAAATCCATCACAGCTTTTTCGTCGATTTCTTGGTTTGTAGCTACATAGTCAAGAATCTTACGCATTTGGTCGGTTATATAGAGAGTTTTGCCGGGGGCGTCATCTGATACCTCTTCGGCACTTCCTGCATGTTTTTTTGCAAAATTCATATTCGCCAGTGTTATTCGAAACGAGTTTTCCGTTACTGATATCGTAGGCTTTCTGTCACAATCACGATACAGATCGAAAATTCTACGAAGGCCGGTTCCATACGCCTCTATATGTTTCAAGCGAAAGAAAATCTGTGCAAGCAACGGATTTCTTGGTTGTGATATGCCATTGAGTATATCTTCGGTAGTCAATCCAGGTACAAGACCTCCCAACGAAATGAACTCCATACGCTCTGCATTAATATTGATGATAATACTTCCACTAAAGCTATAATTCCTATGGACAAGGGCATTCAACAAGGCCTCCCGTATCGCTTCCGGGGGATACTCCATTGCGTCAATGCGATGCAAACCACGAATAATCGATTCAGTTCTATTATTGAGCATGCAATAGGTATAGGAGTCATTCAGTTGCTTGAAAATAGAACCGTTGAATTCTCGCCTGTCTTTAAACATGGTGTTTGCTGTGTCATCAAATACTGCAATCTTTACAGAATGCGTACATTGGTCGGATAGTATGAGCGCCAGATTTGTATAGTGGCCTTGAACAGATCCTCGCAATCCCAATGCAAAAGACTTGTCGTGCGTGAAAGCGACGTTTCTATTCTTGAATTCAGCATAAGCACTATCAAACGTTAAGTCCTGAAGTAAGCTTTGTTTTGACTCAAACGAATCACCGTCTGATAGATGTATCGCATGGCGAATCAGATCCCAGGATGCTGGAGCAGTGACAGTTCCCTGTCTTACATATACACCGGAAGGCTTTATACCATGCTTTTTGAGAAAATATGGTTTCTTGATTCCTTCTTCGACCGATATCTTGATTACCTTGTTTTCCAACAGCTCATACTGTACAAACATCGTTACATCGGGCAGGATTGCATCGCGAATCATATTTGAAAGCCGGTTGTACTCTGCATCGAGATTACTGATTCCTATTTCTTTTCCAGTATCATTGATGCCAAGGTAAATTGTACCGCCATGAGTGTTTGCAAATGCAATCACTTCCTTGGCAATATCTTCGGTAAGGGACTGTTTAAACTCAACTGATTCACTTTCATATACCATAGAAAGACCTCCAGGATACCGATGTAAGAATACTATGAATATTCACCAATAACAAGTGAATATTCACTTTTAAGGGTGAATATTCACTGAATCTTTTAGAAATACAGCAAGAGAACTCTTTCTTGGAACCTATGCTTAAGGTATTTTCACCAGGCTGAATGATGGCATGAAGGGGTGGAAGCCTTTGTCGCCCAATTGATAGGTCACTATTGGTTCTGGATCAGTCGGTACTTCCCTGCATGACGGTCCGAAATCAAGCTTGACAACGCTATCAGAACTATTATGGAAGGCCAAAGTTGTATCCTCCCAGAAGTTAAAGGAATTGCTGATATCTATAGTAAGCACAACCTTTGTAGTTCTGGAAATGGAAAAGGGGGTAATATATGCTCGCATACCCCCGCCGACGGTTTCTCCACTACGAATGGTCAAAATGTCCGAACTGCCCCAGAAATCAGGATCGTCAAAGAGATTAATCACCTGAATAGGACCAGATCCAACAGAAACAGGACGTGTATGCAGGAAAAATGACGTATACCCATTACTTTCAAGCTCTGCCCTCATCCACTGCCATTGCGGAGGATCCTCAGCATTAATTGCAGTATTTACGATGATATCACGCTTCATCCAAGCTCCATCATCATTGAAATACAGACGAATGGTAGAAGTATCGTACTCCAAACCTGATAGGTCTGATCTACTTGTAAGTTTTGTCAATTTAGTTGTATCGGCATCAGTTGACCAGGACGGCACACTGAACGAGCACTCAAGATCCATCTCCAGATAGGTGAATCGCATCTCATAGCCGGTATATTCACCAACGGGAATTCGTTTTCTTCCCAGCAGCAAAGGAGTTGTAAAACGACCCGAGAAGCCGTATACCTCGGGAGCATCCTCATCAATGATGGGAATCACTGCTCCATCCTTGCGGATGAGGGCAAAATAGGTTAGAGCGATTTGTATGTGGATGGCGTGATGTTTCTGGAAACTTCAGTATCAGAACTTCTTGTTGAGCGGGAGACCGTATCGATGACGGCTTCCAAGCTCACTTCTGCTTCTCCTGCAGCCTCGCTGCAGCCGACCAAGGCGAGAATAATCACGAAAAGGGCAATGCTTCGAACGAGGTATTTCATGGAAACCTCCAACAAACATTACAGATTATTCATAGTGTAATTCATGTTTGCAATTTGACAATATCATCAATGTGTCTATCAGCACAATAAGTATGTCTTTCATAGCCTCGGCTGCAGGGATTGTGTACTATATGTATATGAATCGATTACGCACGTACCACGGCGCAGGCATCATCTTCTGGACGCATACCGAGAAGGGGGAGGTTTCCATCCTTCTTGGAAAACGAAGCATGAATCCGCAAAACCGCCGCTGGTCGTTTCCCGGCGGCGGCTGGGATGAACAGGACGGCTATACTCCTGGAGGAATGATTTCCTATCAACGTACGGCCATGAGAGAGTCGATTGAGGAGATGGGGATGAAGGTATCAGACCCTTCGGCGCTTCGTTTGATTTGGAGTCTGACCCTACCCTTTTTCCGCTACAAGGTCTATTCCTATCATCTGGAAGGGATGGTGAACCCACCCTATATCTCAGAGTTCTCCGAGTATCGGTGGTGTACGTTGGACTCACTTCCCAAACCCTTGGTGGCATTTGTACCATCGCAGATCCGGGCATTGAAGCGCAAAACCTAAGAAAGGTGCCGGATTCCCGGCACCTTTCAACATACGTCCGGTTTTTTTACATGCAACGCACTGCATGGTAGCCATGATGAACGGCACTGAGAATATTATCCGGATTCTCGGCATCGCCTACCAAGGCGCAATCGACTTTATCAGAAAGCTGATCGTACAAGGTTGTATTTGCTTTGTAACCTGCTGCAATGGCAACGGTATCGGCTTCAATCGAATGCTTCTTGCCGTCCTTCTCATAGACAACCGTCCCATTCTCGAAGGAAAGCACCTTTGCACTGGTGATCGCCTCAACCTTGCAGTCTTCAAGCAATTGCCTGAGTGCCTGGTCGTTGTTCTTACAGTGACTGGTGGTCATCAGAATCTCAGGAAGCATCTCGATCATCGTCACCGATTCAGCCTTCTGGGCACAATGACAGGCGGTTTCACAACCGACGAGGCCGGCTCCAACGACTACAACCTTCCTGCCGTAGCCCTTCTTTGCAGTCAACACATCGTTTGCTCCACAAATCCAGTCCTGGTCAATTCCCTTTATCGGAGGCATCACCGGCGTTGCTCCTGTAGCAAAGATGACCTTGTCATAGTTTCCTCTCAAAATTTCCTCGGCGCTGCCATCCTTCATCAACGAAACCTTCACGTTGCTGCGATAGAGCTTTCCAACCAAGAAATCCACATAGTCCTTCACGTCCTTCTTGAAAACAGGTCCGCCTGCCGCCAACAGCAAGCCACCAAGTACATTGCGCTTCTCCCACAGCTCGACCTGCATACCGCGTTCGGATGCAGTCAAGGCCGCTGTGATTCCTCCCGGGCCGCCACCTACAACAAGCACACGCTTTGCAGGATCTACCGGTCCGAGCGGATAGTAATCCTCGGCAAAAGCAAGGGGGTTTACTGCACAATGAAGAATTTTTCCACTGAATCCTGCATACAGACACTCATTACACCCGATACACGGGGTGATGTCGTAGGTTTTGTTCTTCTTGACTTTTTGCACCCAGTATGGATCGGCGATCGCCATATGGCCAAGCCCGATCATATCAGCCTTGCCATCAAGCAATGCGGCTTCGGCATCCGAGGGGTTCTGCATCTTGCCCTGAGAGAGCACAGGAACTCCGACATGCTTCTTGATCTCTGCTGCAACAGGGAGTTGCACCATAGGAGGCTGGTAGACGGTGTTGATCGCCTTGTACCAAGCTTCATAACAGCCGACATCCACATGCAAGGCATCGACACCGGCCTGCTCGAGAATCTTGGCCATTTCAATGCCTTCGGCGATTTCCCTTCCCCCTTCCACACCGTGATACGGGGTGAATTTATAGAGAATCGGGAAACCAGGACCTACCGCCTGTCGGATGGCTTTTACACACTCGACCGAGAAACGCATGCGGTTTTCCAAACTTCCACCATACTCATCGGTACGGGTGTTCCATAAAACGGACTGGAATTGGTCCATCAAATACCCGCCATAGCCGTGGAGCTCTACAGCGTCGGCACCTGCGCGTTTGGCAAAAGCGGCACCCTCTCCCATTTTCTGGACTAAAAATTGGATGTCTTCCTTGCTGAACGCTTTACACTTCAAACCTGGGAACCAGAAGGAATCGACTTCACTGACAGAATACGGACGTACATCGGCGGTGGTGAATTGCATTCTTCCGAGGCCCGGAGTCAACTGAATGCACAGCTTTGCTCCATGGTTATGCACTCTGCGAGAGAGAAAGCTCATCTGCTCCAATGATTTAGCCGTACCGATCACGTTGCATGCCTTCGCCTCATATTGCATGGTTACCTGGTTGGCACCAGTAATAATGAGAGCAAAACCACCTTTCGCCCGTTCCTCGTAGTAGCGTATGGAGCGGTCGGAAAACGAACCATCAGGCTCTGTCTGGGTTCCCATGGGAGCCATGTAGGTGCGGTTGCGCAATTTCATGGATGCAATGCGTGTCTGTTCCAAAAGTTTCATGTGACAATCCTCCATCAGGTTGGTAGCAGGAATACTATTCTAGTATTACCGCGGTAATGTATTTTATTACCTTAGTTCACCATACCAAGAAGAAACCTTTATGTCAATCTTATTTTATCGATATCAGGCTATCTATTTACCCGCCTTGTTGCCCAAAGATTCTTCTGGTAAAGTAGCAAGCAAGGGGTGAGTGAAGATGGACATGAAGGCATACATCATCGCCAAAGGCGGCGAACTGTTCAAACAAAAGGGGTATGAGGCTGTCACGGTCAATGACATCTGCACTGCATGCGACATCACAAAAACTACGTTTTATTATCACCTAACCTCGAAACAGGACATTCTACTCCAGCTGTACGATATCATCGTCGATAACCTTACCCCGATGCTCAAGCAGATGATCCACATCCATTCGAGCTGGGAACAAATCCAACATCTGTTTGACTACCTTATGACCAGCTTCATGGATCTGGGTTCGGATTTGAACAGCCAGCTGCTTATCGTCAACCTGCAGCGCAGACAACGAGCATTGGATGTACGCAAGAGTCTTGAAGAGATAGCTGTCCAAATTATCGCAGAAGGACAGAAAAGCGGACAAATACGGAATCCCAGCTCACCCCAGAGCCTGTATGCCGCCTCGGCCTACATGTTCACCGGATATGAGTACATGTGGTGTACGCTTCAAGGGAATTTTGCGTGGAAGCAGCTATTCTTCACCTCCCTGGCTTCCTTGCTTGATATAGAACCGTCACTCAGACAGAGTGAAAGCCCCCTTCCCTGACCGGGAAAGGGGCGGACCTCCAGATTAAGCCTTGTTGAGAGGACGTACCGGCCGGGCTTCGATATAGCCGCGGTAGCCCAGCGGTGCGAGCTGGAACCGAGGACCATCCTCATCGGAGAACTGATACCCATACAAGGTCGGGTCGTAGGTCTTCATCAACTCCCAGAGGTTGTTGATGGCCTTCTCGAAATGCTCCTCATCAAAAGGAGGACCCTGGAACACCATCATCGTGCATGCCGGAAGAGTAATGATGTCAAACCCTTCAGGAATTGGACCGGTGAACGAAAGAGGAACCTCCACACCCTGCAGATACTCCGAAGTTCCCAATTTCCTCATGTTCTTGGGCATCCACATTCCTATCGGCTCGAACATAGCCCCTTCGATTGATCCGAGGGTATCCCAAATATCACACCCTACTTCCTCGCAATATGCAAAGTAATGGGTTGCTTTATGGGCATACTTCACCACCACTTTCCGTTCCGGTCGCTGAACAACCTGGACAAAAACAGTCTCCATACGTGATTCTCCTTCACTTTCTGTTGTAAGGGCGGATCTCTGATGATAGGCGGCAAGAGCTTTGCGGAACGCTGAGGGATTCATACCGAACTGCTTGGTGAAGGCACGCGTGAATCCTTCATGCGAGTCGAATACGAATTCAAATGCAACATCGATGATGCTCCGGTCACTCGTACCCAGTGCATGGGCGGCGGCAGCCAGCCTTCTGCTCCTGATATACGAGAAGGGAGCGCATCCTGTTGCCTCCTTGAACAGCCGGTCGGCATGCCACGGGGAATACGCTGCAGCAGAGGCCAGCTCCGCTTGAGTGATCGGATTTTCTAGATGGTCCTCGATATACGAGAGCATTCTCAGTACCGCTTGCTTTTGAAACTCATCCATCGTCACTATCGTCCTTTACCCAGAGTGTAGCCCTTCGGGGGCCATCATGCTTGACCGTCCTTGCTAGTATCGCATCGAAAGAGCAATTTCCCCAGCGTTCTCCAGAGGGTAATAATTCACATAATTTCACTTATTAATCATTTTTATTCATTTTTTGATTTTTCTAGACAACTCAATGGTTCGATGCTACAGTGTATCAGAATCGGGGTGATTCAAAAGGAGTCTGCAATGAAAAAAAGTATTCTTTGTATTGGCATGCTGCTGATTGCGGCCGTACTCTTTGGTGTGGGGATCAGCGAACAAGCTCATTTCAGCGATCCATCCAATGCTGCATATTTGGAGCAGTATTTCCAGATAAAGCTACCCGCAAGCGGTTTGGAGGCAAAACAATTCGGCGCTGCACTTACCGCCATCACCGGTAAACCAGTCTCGCTTTCAGAGCCGAAGGACATCTTCAAGGCTTTGGTCGAGAGTGCGGATCTCAGCCAGTTGGCCCTGACATACACCACAGAGAAGGCAGGCGAGCGTCTTGCATATTACGGTATCACCGAAACAGTTCCCGCTGATTTGAGTCGGTATGTCGCATGTTCACTTGATGCACACCTCCTTCCTGCATCGACGGCGAAGGATTTACTGGGTGCACGCCATGTCTCCAGCGAAACCGCCGCAAACCTCTTGATGAGTGTGGCCAATGCAACCGGAATAAGCCGCAACTATATTGGAAGATTGAGCGACAGCGACATCCTCATGCACATATCCAACGCTTTCGATGGCTACACGCTCTTCAGTGACGGCAACTTGGATGCAATCGGAGCGATGGCTGTCCAGAAGCGCGCCTCCACCGGATACAACCTTAAAAAGGATGCTGATGATGCACGTTTCCTCACCACGCGAACAATCCAGTACGGGCACAGCGATGAAACCCATCTCAAACAGTTGACGGTGCTGCTCAACAGTGAGGGAATCGACGCAAAACTGCAAATCGAGCCCAAGGTATCCATTTATGAATACCTGCTCGACTGGGGCCCGGTACCCGAGCCGAGTCCGTATTATATGGTATTGCAGTTCTCAGAAAACCTCTATCTGGCCTATGCCGTTGAATACGATGCCAAGTTCGAGTTCGATACGCACGAGGACCTGCTTGCGTTCGACTCCCTCATCAACACCTACGCCAAGAAGAATGATGCAAACCAGGCAAAGAACAGCAATGTGGCACTTCTGAAGGGTGCCTGGTGGCAGCCGCTGTACAGCACTACCTTCCAAGCCGATGAAAAGGCATATCAGGAAATCGTCGATTGCGTACTCGAAGAAAACGGATACTCCATACATCCCTTCTCGCTTGTGGAAACCAAGCAGAACCTCATTGACACGCTGGAGAATCTCAGCGCTCTGGAAGTACAGGAACGTACCTTGTATGTCAACAACGCCTTTTATCGCTACTTGAGCGGATCGGATTATCAGTAACCAAGCAGGTACGGGCAGGCAGACGAATCCAGTCTGCCTGCCTTGGCATGGAGAATTTGCACATTTCCCTGCTGTTTAAGTGTACAATTGAGATAAGGAGAGCCTTACTGCATGATACCCTACGTTCGGCAAAGCCAAATCTATTCCTACATCAAGATGAAGCAAATCGCGTACATCGACGAGCTTTTGGATTTGACCAAAGTATCACTTCCCACTGTCAGGCGCGACCTGAAGAAGCTTGAGGAGGAAGGAAAAATCATCCTGCTCAACGGGGGAGGTGTCAGGCTCACTGAAGAGGCGGAGCACTCGGTGGTAACCAGGCTGGAAGTCCAAGCCGATGAAAAGTATCTCATTTGCAATAAAGCCGCCTCCCTGCTTGAGAACAATGAGTTCATCTATGTAGGACCGGGAACGACGGAGAACTATCTGATCGGCTTTCTGGCCGGCAAGAACATCACGGTGGTCACCAACGGCATCTATCATGTACCCAAATTGTTGCAATATAAGATCAAGACCATTGTGATCGGGGGCCAACTTGACCACAACTACGGCATTACGTGCGGCCCGGAGGTATTGGAGGAGATCGAGCGGATGAACTTTTCCACGGCCTTGATAGGGGCGAGTGCAGTATCACAGGCGGGAGTCTCCTCCTTCGACCGGGATGTCTCGATCATCAACCGCAAGGTGCTGGGCAGGTCGAAAAAGCGCATTCTCATGGTCGATTCGACGAAATTCAGTGCTTTTTCGCACCATGTTTTCGCCCATATTGAGGATTTCGATCACATCATTACTACGGAAAAAGCAGGCCTCGATAGCAATGACATGCCGAACATCGTCATTGCCGATGCCGCAGATTTATAACAGGAAAAGGTGTTTTGCATGAATAAAGCCATTATAGGAGGAACCGGAGTTGGGTCGCTGCCCAATCTGCAAGGGCCATTTCAAACGGAAACCGCCTTTGGCGTGGTTCAAACCTATCGTTTCAGAATTGAAGAAGAGGAGATACTTTTTTTACCCAGACATGGGAGCGGTCATACTACACCGCCCCATGCCATCAACTATCGCGCCCAAATGGCCGCCCTCAAGCAGGAAGGTATAACCTATGTCTATGCATTGGCTACCAGTGGTTCCATGGACCCTTCGATCAGTGAAGGTTCCATCGTGGTTATCGAAGACTTCCTCGACTATACGACAAGCCGCATCAAGACCTTCTTTGACGGTTCAAACCAGAAGGTCGCCCATACCGATATGAGCGATCCCTACTGCAAGAACCTCAGGACCTTGTTTGGAGAGGCTGCAAAGCAACAGGGCGTGCCCTTTTACACCGGTGGTGTCTATGTCTGCACCGAAGGCCCCCGCTTTGAAGGCAGGGCGGAGATCGCCATGCTCAGGAAAGCAGGAGGAACGCTGGTCGGCATGACCGGCATTCCGGAAGTGTTTCTTGCAAAGGAACTTGGGCTTTGCTACTGTGCCATCGGCCTTATCTCCAACATGGCTTGTGGAATCAAGAACGAGAATCTTGCCCACATCGACCATGGCAAGCGGATATCAGAAGCAAAGGAAGCGGTAATGCAGGTCATTACCAATATCTTTAGTACCAAAACACTTGACCAAGACCATTGTGACTGCGCAAAGGCAGTTCTCTACCTATAAAACGTAAGGAGATGCAGATGCATACAACCATCCCTGTCAGTATACAGCATGATCCAGTGAGACTGGTCCTGCTCGATCAGACCAAACTCCCTGAGGAGGAGCTGTTTTTGTATTTGGACAGTCGTGACTCAATCTATGAGGCCATCAAGAAGCTTCGTGTGAGAGGAGCCCCGGCCATCGGCATCGCTGCAGCATACGGGATGTACGTATGTCTTGCCCGGCAAGCCTACCCCAGCCTTGAGGCAATGGCGCATGACTTTACTGCGCTGAAGCAGTATTTTGCATCAAGCCGCCCTACTGCTGTAAACTTGTTCTGGGCGCTTGAGCGTATGCAAAAGCGTTTTGATGCAGAGCTGAGAAAGCAGGAGATCAGCCGGAGTCTCATGCTCAAAGCCTTGCTTGACGAGAGTAATGCCATTTTTGCCGAGGACCAGGCGATGAGCATTGCAATCGGGGAACACGGACTCAAGCTCTTCGACAAGTCCAAGCATTGGGGTGTGATGACCCACTGCAATGCAGGCGGCTTGGCCACCAGCGGCTACGGGACCGCCCTCGCCCCGCTCTACCTCGGCCATGAACGGGGCTATCGATTCAGCGTCTATTCGAATGAGACCAGGCCGCTCTTGCAAGGCAGCCGTCTTACGGCCTATGAACTGGCAAAAGGCGGCCTCGATGTCACCATTCTCTGTGACAACATGGCCTCCTTGGTCATGAAGGAGGGGAAGATCAATGCCGTCATCGTAGGAGCGGACCGTATCGCCGCCAACGGCGATGCTGCGAACAAGATCGGTACATCTGGTGTCGCTATTCTTGCCAACCATTACGGTATTCCTTTCTACGTTGCCGCCCCCAGTTCAACGTTTGATCTCGCAACAAAACAGGGAGACGACATCGAAATTGAACAGCGTGATGCCGAGGAAGTCGTCAATGGTTTCGGCAAACGCACAGGACCCAAGGATGTGAGGGTCTACAACCCGGCCTTTGACGTGACCGACGCATCCTTGATCACGGCCATCATCACCGAGAAGGGTATCATCGAACACCCGACCACCGAGAAGGTGGCAAAGCACTTGCTCGGCTGAATGTTTGAACTTGGTTAACCAACAACCATCTTTTATAATGGTTGATGCTATGTTTATGTAAGGAGAAGGTTATGAAGAGAGTTTTAGGATTCATCGCACTGGTTCTTATCACTGGCTTGCTCTTCGCAGCAGGTGCTGCTGAAACAAAACCGGCAGCCGCAGGTTTGAACATTGCCATTATCACCACCCCTTCGGGAGTCGATGACGGTTCGTTCAATCAGGACAACTACAACGGGATTCTTGCATTCGTAAAGAATCATCCTACTGCAAAGGCGACCGCCATCCGCGAACCCAGCGGAGATGTTGCAGCTGCCCTGAAGGCGGCAGCCGATGTCGTAGCTGAGTACGATGTACTGGTCTGCACCGGGTTCCAGTTTGCCGGAATCGGCGAATTGGCCATGGAGAACCCTGATACCAAGTTCATTCTTGTTGACACCTACCCCACCGATGCAAAGGGAAACACCGTTGAGCTTCCAAATGTCTACGCCATGACCTTTGCCGAGCAGGAGTCAGGCTTCTTCGCAGGAGTTGCCGCCGCCCTTGAGACCAAGACCAACAAGGTCGCAGTCGTCAATGGTGTAGCCTACCCCTCGAACGTCAACTATCAGTATGGCTTTGAGACCGGCGTCATCTACGCAAACAAGAAACTTGGTACCAACGTCCAGATTGTTGAACTCCCCTCCCGTGCCGGCACCGATGTAACCGGAGCCAATGTAGGGGGAAACTATGCAGGTTCCTTTGCTGATGAAGCAACCGGAAAGGTCATCGGTCAGCAGCTGTTCGCCCAGGGCGTCGATATTATTTTCGTTGCAGCAGGAGCTACCGGCAATGGAGTGTTCACTGCAGCCAAGGAGAGCAACGGCAGGCTGAAGGTCATCGGTTGCGACGTCGACCAGTGGGACGATGGAACGGTAGGAAGCGGCAACATCATCCTGACCAGTGTGTTGAAGGTGATGAGCTTGAATGTCGAGCGTGTTCTGAACCAGATCCAGGAAGGAACCTTCAAGGGTGCAAACATGCTGTTGAAGGCTGACACCGATTCCACTGGATTCGTCAAGAAAGCCGGTCGCAACCAGCTCGCTCCCTCCACCATCCAGAAGCTCGATGAGGCATATGCCCTCGTGCAGAAGGCTGTCATTGTTCCTGCTTCCAACTTCGGTGGTTTCACCCCCGAGCAGTTCAAGGTAAACTAAGAAAACGAGTGATACACCCGTGCCTGCCTCAGGCACGGGTCCCTATCGCAAAGAGGCATACCGACGTGGAAAACCTTGTAGAATTTCGGCATATCACCAAACGATTTCCCGGCATTGTTGCGAATGATGACATCTCTCTTTCGGTACGCAAGGGTGAGATTCTTGCCATCCTTGGCGAGAATGGAGCGGGAAAAAGCACCCTGATGAGCATGCTCTTTGGCATGTACACCCCGGATGAAGGCGAAATCTTCATTCGAGGAAAAGCTGAGCATATCACCAGTCCCTTGGTGGCAAATGAATTGAACATCGGGATGGTCCACCAGCACTTCATGTTGGTTGAGAACCAAACCATCACTGAGAACATCATCATGGGAATCGAGCCGAAAAAGAGAAAATTCGGTTTGTTCCCCATTGTAGATCTGCAGTCGTCCCACGAAAAGGTACAGCAGTTGTCCATGCACTATCATCTGGAGGTCAATCCCAGGGATACAATCGAGGATGTGCCGGTATCCACACGTCAGCGGGTGGAAATTCTGAAGATGCTCTACCGTAATGCGGAGATTCTTATTTTTGATGAACCGACCGCTGTTTTGACTCCCCAGGAAATTGAGTCGCTGCTTCTCATCATCAAATCCCTGCGTGACAGCGGTAAGACCATCATTCTTATCACCCACAAGCTCGATGAAATCAAGAAAATCGCAGACCGATGTGCAATCCTTTGCAAGGGCAGGCTCATCGATGTACTGGAAGTCGCCACTACATCGGTCCAGCATATGTCCGCCCTGATGGTCGGCCGCGACGTCTCGCTCACCCTGGATAAGGTTGAGCATGAGAAAGGAGCCGAGGTTTTAAAGGTAGAGAATGTAAGTGTAGTTTCGCAGGATCATATTACGTTGGTGGACTCAGTCAGTTTTAGCGTACATGAGGGTGAAATCCTTGCCATAGCCGGGGTGTCCGGCAACGGCCAAGTTGAAATCGCTGATGCAATAGCAGGCCTCATTCCCATAAAAAGCGGCAGAATCCTGCTGCAGGGCAACGATATCACGACCGCATCCGTTCGCAAGCGCATTGAGGCCGGACTGAGCTATATTCCCGAAGATCGTCACGCCGTCGGTTTGATCCTCGACTTTAATCTCAGGGAAAACCTCTGTCTGAAGCAGTATTACCGCAGCCCGTACAGCAATGAGCGGGGCATCCTGCAACATGATGCGATGAATGAGTTGGGCAACACCCTTATCGAAGCGTTTGATATCAGGACCAGCAAAGGCAACGATACGCTGGTGCGAAGCATGAGCGGAGGCAACCAGCAAAAGGCGATCATCGCACGGGAGATTAATCTCGATTCCAAGCTGATCATGTTCGTCCAGCCCACCCGCGGCTTGGATGTGGGTGCCATCGAGGCTATCCACACCCGCATCAACTCCCTGCGCAGCGAAGGAAAAGCCATTTTATTGATCTCGTTGGAACTCGATGAGGTGTTGCAGCTTGCCGATACCATTTTGGTCATGTACAACGGCAAGGTGCAGACCATACGAAAAGCGAATGAACTGACAAAACTTCAGGTCGGTGAATATATGATGGGGGTGCATGTTGAAAAGAACTAGCCTGATCAAGCGTTTGTTCATCCTCTGTTGCGGCAAGGGCAGGCATCAGCTGCTCAGGACGTCGCTCTTCTGTATCGTTCTCAGCCTCTTGGCAGGAATCATCCTGCTCCTGCTTTTAGGCAAGAATCCATGGGAAGCGTATAGAAGCATTCTCCAAGGGGCGGGAATCCTGGCCAAACCCCGCTATGCCGGAAGAAAGAGCCAGCTCACCGATTTCATGAGCCTGCTCAACTACACCACCCCGATGGTCTTTGCAGCCCTTTCGGTTGCCGTGGCACTCAAATGCGGGATATTCAACATCTGCGTCTCCGGCATTATGGTTTTCTCAGGTTTCATGGCCACCGTCCTGGTTGGATACTCCAATCTCGACCCCTTTGTTGCAAAAATCCTGGTTGTCCTTATCGGTGCCCTGTCAGGTGCATTACTTGGTATGCTCATCGGCTATCTCAAGCATCGCTTCAATATGAACGAAGTGGTGGTAGCCATCATGCTGAACTATATCATCAGCTATGTGGTAAGTTTCTTCATCCAAACCCGATTCATCGACCCCATCACCCGTCAGTCGGTGGCGGTCACTCAGAACGCCCGCCTCACGTTGTTCGATTATCCGGTGGGAAACTTGAAAATGGAGATCGCCTTGGTATTTCCACTTGCCATTTTTGCCGTGTTTGCAATCAAGTTCGTACTTGACCGCACTCGTTTCGGCTTCGAGCTGAAGGCTGTGGGAAGCAACAGCAAGGCAAGCAACTATGCAGGCATCCAGGTAGGAAGAGCCGTGGTTTTTACGATGATCATCAGCGGGGCCTTGGCAGGTCTGGCAGGGGTATCCTACTATTTGGGCAGCAATGCCTCCATCCAGCCTAGAGTGCTTCCCTCACTGGGTTTCGATGCCATTGCAGTCGCTTTGCTGGGAAATACCAGTGCCATCGGCAGTTTCTTTGCCTCACTTTTGGTTATGATTTTCGATTGCGGTACCACCTATATGTCATCGCGCATGCAGGTGCTTCGGGAAATTGCAGCGTTGATCACCAGTATCCTGCTGCTCTTCAGTGCCATCGGCATTTTCTTCAGAAACCTTGCCGATCGCTTCCAACAGGAAGCCGAGGAGGTTTGAAGCTATGAACACCATCATCATTGAAGGGCTTTCCTTCTCACTGCCTCTCTTCATTATTGCCATCGGCGGCATCTACAGCGAAGGCAGCGGTATCACAAACCTTGCCTTGGAAGGGTTGTTGGGCTTCGGAGCCTTTTTCGGGGGTCTCAGCTATGCAATTCTGAGCAGGACCTTCGGCGGTGATCCCACCGTACTCATTTACGCCTCACTCGGCTTTGCCATGGTCGGGGGAGCACTGCTTGCCCTTCTGCATGCCCTTATGTGCATCAAGTTCAAGGCAAACCAGGTTATCAGCGGTGTCGTAATCAACATGCTCAGTGTTGCTTTAACCGCCTTTTTGGCCAATCAGATCAACGCCTCATTCTTTGGACAACCTTCCAACAAATTCTTGTTGGAAGTCTTCCCCAAAGCAACCATCCCGCTGCTCTCGCGAATCCCGATTCTTGGAGCGGTCTTCACCGATTTCTACACCTTCGAGCTTATTATCGTTGTGGTTGCCCTGTTTATGGCGTATGTGCTGTACAAGACTCCGACGGGAATGCATATCCGTGCCTGCGGGGACAACCCGCACGCCCTCGCGGCAGCAGGTGGGAACGTACAGAAGGTTCGCTTCTGGTCGGTAATCGCCAGTGGAGCGCTCTCGGGTCTTGGTGGCATGTGTTTCGCCTACTCCATCTCAACCACCTTCTCTCCGAACATTTATATGGGCTTCGGATACCTTGCCATCGCCGCCTACATTTTCGGTTCCTGGAAGATCGGGCCAACCTTCCTCGCCTGTATTCTCTTCGGCTTCGCCCGCAGCGGAGGCTATGTCCTTGTACAGAAACTCAGCCTCCCCTCCTCATACGGGGATTTGGTTCTCACCCTTCCCTATATTGTTACGCTGGTTCTGTTGCTCTTCTTCTCCTCGACCAACAAGCCTCCAAGAGCACTCGGGGAGGTGTATGACCAAGCAAAGCGATAATCCCATACCAATTCGCCCACTTGCAAGATGAGAGGAAGCAGACCATACTTGGGACGGGAGGGTCCTGTATGACCAATGAAATACGTTTGGATGCTGTCAATGAAGCGATCGGGGAGGTTGCAACCGATATTGCACAGGCCTATGCGGAATTCGGGAATCTTACAAGCATGTTTCTCGGTCAGACATCCTCGACTCTGCAACTGCGCCTGTTCAGACCGCTTGCCTTGGAAGTCTCACTGTATATGTGCGCTCTATTACTTGCAATAGATAAGAGCTTGACTGAATCGGTGCTTGAGGATACACAAGCGTATGCAGCCGACCTAGCCAAGGATGTCAATACAGTCTTAGGCGAGTATGAAACAAGCACTGACCCGCTTACGCTGTTCATCCAACGGTGCCAGGCAGTCGTTGCCCAGGACTCCTTGTGGTTGAGCACCCAACGACAGGATGCACAACCACAGATCTCCATCAGCGACAAGGGCTATATCGCCATTCAAAAAGGAGCAGCGAGGCTCCAAGGCCTGACTGCACTTCTCTAATAGGATTGCAGTAACATTTCTACGACGGTGTCTCTTCCCGAAAGGATGTCATCAACAGTCTTGCCAATGACAAGATCAGGGATCAGGGATCCCGTTTGATACGTTTTGTCCATCACAAAATGCTTGGTCGAGTACGTGACGGGAATACCGCTGCCCGGCAGGGAGAATTGCTTGATCTCACCGTAGTGATTCAGACTGCCTCCGGTGGGCTCTCCCACCAGTCGTGCATTGGTCCGTTTTTTAAAGTGCATTGCATTCATCAGAGCCGAGGAGAAGGTTCCCTCGCCTATCAACACATCGATGCTGAAACCTTGTTTCTCCTGCAATACGTCAAGCCCATCCACCAACGGTTCCAGCAGGCGGGAGTCTCCCCCGCTGTTGTACCTCAGGTCGATCATCACGTGGTCGAATGAAGCTGACTCTATCAGGGCAAGGATTTCCTTGATGAACCCATCCAACGGATGCTCCTCATACGACATGCAGACGTTGTACTGTACAAAGAGTGTATTCTTCTCTTCAAGCAACAGAGCCCGATACGGCGCGTTGGTTGCCCCGGTTTCAGGATGGGCCTGATACCACGTTGCAAAGCTCAACATGCCGTACTCGTTGGCCGAGACGCTCTGCAAAGAGATAGTCTCTTCTTTACCACCGGAGCGGGGTTTGACGGTAAGCGTCACCACCTCGGTCGGAGATGTTGCAATACCCAAGTAGGTGTAGAGGTTTGTCAGGTTGAGCTGTTGGGAGAGGTAATGCCGCAGCCACACCTGGTTGTCGTGGCTGAACAACGGTGATGCAAGCCTTTCTACTTCGCTCATCGGAAAGCCGTTGATGGCGATGACTTCGCCACCCAGCAACGATTCATGCATGCGCTCTACAACACTCACCCTCCACGCTCCCTCTACATAGGAGAACTGGGCAGGTATGGCCGAGAGCTGTGCTACAAGTTCTTGCGTTAGGCCCACCGAAGTATGGGAATCCTTGGCATAGGATGCCAATTCACGGAGAGAGAAGTACAGGTCGATATCGGAGGCGTTTTCCGTCCGCCGCACTGCATCCACATATGCGTTTTTGAAGTCTGTCCTTGAAGTCTCATGGAAAAAATCAACATGAAGCTTGGGAAGGTTTTTATAGAGATAGGTTATGTCACCTTGGTGCGGGTTTGTCACCTCCATCTTGGTGGCACAGCCTCCAAGAAGAACCAGAGCTACGAGAACCACTACAGAGATTATTGTGCGGGAATGTTTCATGGACAGGAGTATAGCATACAATGCAAATCCAACCAGCGGACTGTTACCCTTCAGGCCCAAATTACGACAAAATACTGAGAGAATTCAGCAGTTTCCTTGGGCTGAATTCTCTCTTGAACACCCGCCCTTACAAGGCACCAACATCAAGGCGCACCCCGACTGACATCTCAAGGTTCTGCATGGTATTGCCTGCCTCATGTTTATAGTTTGTCACATGGGTGTAATAGAGATGCATCCCAAAGGTGAAAGCATCCTGTAATTGGTATTCCCCTTTGATTCCGACTTGGTGATGGATGGCATCAGGCCAATTTTTTCTGGAACCTTCAGGTCGCACAATATTTTCACCATCTTTCTGCGGTAAGCGCATGAATACATCATAGGGGCCCTTCACCCCGTAGTTATAGGATGCTGTTAGATTGTAGTGACCGAATTCTGTATATCCAAGCTCCAGGTGCAGTTGGCTGTAGTCGTTTCCCTCGCTGTATCCAAGCATTCTCACCGTATAACCACCTCTGGTTATTGCAGTGTTGCGCTGGGTGACCGTAGGGGTCTGAAGCCAATACTTGTGGGTGTACAGCCAATCGCTCGTATTCACATACTCAACACCTCCGGTGATATACCCCTTCCCAGCGGGAGTCCTGCTCAGGGCGCCGACGATGAACCCGTAGGCTGGAGGATCGAGACTGTCACTCTCATGACTCATGGTGAACTGATCCAGTACACCCGAAGCATACAGATATCCGTACTTGCCGATTGCAGCCTGCACATCCAATGCCAACAGGGAGTTGGTCTGTTCCCCGTTGTTTGTGTTGTGCCAGAAAGCCAGGGGCATGAAGGTAAAGAGTTCAGGCACAGCTCGTGCGTACACAGCAGCTTCAGTAACAGCGGCATACACTTTTTCGTTGAGGAAGCGGAACTCCATGGAGTGGGTCAGATATCCCTTGTATGGGTAGAGGCCGGTATCCATATATCCATTAAAGTCAGTTCCTGTAGGATTGGTAGAATAAATATTTTGATTATAACCACTTGTAAGAGTTGATAGGTCTAAAGACATGCTGACACCGTCACTCTCATGTGCATACTTTCCAGAATTACCCAAACCAGGATTCAGCGATAGATAGGAGAAGTTATACTTGAATATCTTGTTGTACCAGCTCATCCTCACCGCAGGAATCTTATCGGCGTCCTTGCTGAGAATGAGATTGCCCGTTCTTCCTGTTCCAATGGAATACTCACCTGATCCCAGATAGAAGCTCCAGTGGGGTTTGCTGTAGCTTAGATAATAGCTGTCAGGGAAGTGATGATAGATATGATCAAAACCCAGCGGGATATTTCCCCAATTCACGTAGGGAGCATTGGTGGCAGGTTGATTGAAAGAGCTTGTTGGATAGAGACCTACACCAGGTTGCTCCTTGATATCTATATCCACCTCAGCAAAGAAGGCATCCCCTCCCCAGAACTGGATGGGAAGTGAAAGGATCGGCGACCTTTCGGTGTACCCGTATGCGTACTTGTTCAGGTAGTGTTGATAAGCATTGTCCCAAATAAGCTTCTTATTGGTGTTGGCATACAACTCAGGGGAGATGATGGCACTATAAGAAAAAGCCGAATACTCTTCATTATACAGTGCGGAAACAACCAGTTCCTTTTGGATACTCTTGAGCGTATGACGTCCGCTCTCTGAGAGCTCGCTGCTCTCGATATGCTTGAGGTAGTACTGGTACTCATCTACGGTGTAGGGTCGGGCCGTAAAGGGGACTACCTTTGCTGATTCGAGGTACAAAGAGTCCAAGGCTTCATACAACCAGGAATCGAGGGAAATAAAATGGGCCCCGTTGGGAACTGCTGAAAGAGGTGCGACCGACAGGGCGCACGCCATGATCACATACAAAAGCACCCTTTGGACAAGAGTCTGCCTTTTCATACTGAGAATCTCCTCTAGCTGTGATAAATATGCTATGGTGGAAACTATACTATAGGTAATGATTAAGTGGGTGGATAAATTGCGTATATTTCGAATATCTCATCGCTGTCTTTTACTACTTCTTGTACTTATTTTTAATTCTGTCCAAATTTCTGCTTCCAATGCTCATACCGTTGTTTCTTCCAACGCATCCATCTACAAGGAAATTTCCTTGCTCTGTATTGAGCAGGGATCGGCAATGCCCAGTTCGTCCGGACCTTGGACCATGCAAGAGCTTCTGCTCATGGTTGGTGAAATTGATCGAGCAAGGCTCAGCCGCACCGGTCAAATTCGCTACGATGCAGTGCATGCACAACTTGGTTTGGCAACCGTGGCCCCCGCTTTAAGCTTCTCTGCAGTATCATCGTTGCAGCTGAATCTTGAAGGGTATGCTCATACCAATGCAACTGCATTTGCAAAAGAGGACGATTGGTTTTATGAAAATGAAAAGAGAAGCCCCATTGCCATCGTTGACGGCCAGGCTTGGATAGGAGATCAGTTCTACCTGTACAGCAACTTCGGGATCAAGAACAATCGATTCGCCACCGAAGATCCTGATAGCAATGCACCAAGCGACACCCTGCTCTTCAGTCCTCACGTTTCAACAAACCTCATAAAATCGGGGACTCATGATTTCGACACTCCAAGCAGGGCTTTCCTGGCCTTTGGAGGTGAGCATTACTCGCTGCAATTCGGCCGCGATTTAATCTCCTGGGGCTATGGAACAACCGGGAACCTGATCATCGACGACCATATCAAATACCATGAGTTTTTGAAGCTCAGCTTGTTTTCCAAGCAGTTCAAGTTTACCAACCTCATCATGTTCATGGACCCTCCCGGGTATATTACGAAGAATCGAGATCCCTATTACCCCGATGATAAGACTGTGCCTACCGTACGGATGTTTTTGGCGCATCGGTTTGAATTTACCCCCATCCCCCCCTTGCGCATTGAAGTTTCCGAGAATGTCATGTACCAGGATACCACTTTCAATATGAAGTATTTGAATCCCCTCTTCATCTACCACAACCTAAGCAACCGGGGTCAGTTCAATGCAATCGCCGATATAACCGTCACCTATACCCTTCGGCCGAACCTTGCGATGTATGCTACGTGGGTGATTGACCAAGTGGCAGCTCCTGGTGAGGGAAACGATCAACCCAATGCCATGGCCTATCAAGTTGGTTTGCGCACACTGTTCCCTCGAGAAACCGGCTACTGGTCTCTTACTTCCGAATTTGTCTATACCGACCCCTATCTCTATCTGCGCGATCATGTCGACTTCATCGTCATGACCAGAGAGAGGGATCAATACTACGGATATGTTCCCCACTATGAGTTTTTGGGTTATCAATACGGCGGTGATGCGTTGGTGGGCTTGCTACAGGCAGAATGGAACGGCAATGGTGCATGCTCAGCAGGAGGTGAGGTCTTTTATATGGCACATGGGGCCACCACCAAAGACACAGAGTTTGTTTTTGGTGAAATGGAGGCGATCACCACCCCGAGTTCCCCGACAATCCATACGTTGCGACTAGGCTTGTGGGGTTCCTATCGAGCAGAGAGACTCCCCATTTCCTTATGGTCACGCATCGATGTCGTCAATCGATGGGACAGCTCCCATCAGGTCGATGTGCAGGTGGCGGCAGGCATTTCCTATACCTTGTAAAGGTTATATGGGGAACGTAAGGGTTCCGAAGACTTTCAAAGACAAGCTTGGGTTTTGGTGCGTTTCCAAGTATGGAACTACCGCCAAACTCATCGCCAAGGCATCGCCTCCATCCTTAGTGACACCCAATCCACTCCGTAACGTCTTGTTGTACCGTGTTCCATAGGGAATAGGTAAAACAGCTTGGATCAATCGTTCGGCCACTAAAAGAACCGCCCCTACGGCCATGGTGCCCACGGCGAAATCTTTCAAGGGGTCATCAAAGGTTGAGGACCCTGCACCTAAGAGCTGGATGAAAAAGAGATCGATCAGATAGGTGCCCAACCCCACCCCGATGGTGGTTGCAGCAGTCCAATCGGCAATCTGGCCGAACAATTGACCTCCAAGGTCACCCTGGAGTTTTGAACCACTACCAAATCCTACCAACAAATTCTTGAAGGCAGGCCATGTAATGCCCACTTTAGCCTGTTCGTAGAGCTCAAGACGATAATCGAACGACAATTGTTGAAAATCATGATTCCTCAAGGTTCTTTTCAAGGAGCCCAGTGTGGAGCCTCCAAGATACACATGCTCTCCGTCAATCTCTACCAGTATCCCATCCTGGGTATTCAATGCATCCAATCCGGTGCCTACCAACGAGACCAAGAGTGATTGAGCACCGAGAGAAACAAGCAGGAACACGAGAACCAAACAACACATGAGAAAGCGTTTCATATCGCAACCCCTTGAAAATATTTCTTTTAGTGTAACATGGATTAGCCTATGCTCGGTTAATCTAATGCTTGGTTTGCTAGATACCCTACGTGAAACGAAAAAAATTGGAGGTGATAATTCCGACTATTCTCATTCCTTTATGAATTCTCAGCGCTAAAGGATTCTGTCCTTCTTTATCAGAGAAATGCAGCAAATCCATGTATTTCACATCACTTTCTTGAGAGCTCAGTTCTCCTGAAAAGCATGGCTAACTACTTGACGTTTCAATATTTGTGCCCAATAACTAACACTATAAGGAGCAAACTATGGACACGTATGCACACGCAAGGGAGAAAGCCCTACTAGTGCTCGCAGTCCTGTTGCTGTTGCTGTTCTTAAACTCCTGCTCACACACAGAACAAGGGACTGACCCCGCACTGCTGTACTCACCAACCTATACAAAGTTGGCGACGTCTCCTCTTTCCCTACAACCAAACGCCACAGGATATGGCAGGGAATACGAAGTCTTGGGCACCGAGCAATTCACCACGTCCAATCGCGGTCCTGCTCATGGGTTCTCACTCGGACCGGCGGGCAGCTTTCCGACCGAAAGTGGGGACACTTGGATAACCGGAACGCATCCCGGCGGACAGATGTACATCGACTTCTACAAAACCAACCCGGCAGAGTTGTCCCTGAAGCCCAACGGTCGGTACGAAGTCAGCTACAACTACAAGGTCTTGGAAGCTACACGGGAGGGATTTGAAACAATCTTCTATTCACAAACCGGTGCAAACAGGAACGACTGGGTCGAATCCAGCATCTATTTTAATGAACCGGCAGGAAGCACCGGCAGGGCCAGTTTCACCGCTACCTTGAAGCAGTACGATGATTATCAGTTGTTGATGAACCTTATCAGCAACGGGTCCATCGCAGTTTCGGACATTCAAATCAAGAATTTGGATAGCGGCTTGGTCGTAGCACATGAGAATGGACAAAACATGGTGCATACCCATTCACCGATGCTTCACAGTGAAGGCGATTTCTCCATCTCTGGAAACAGTATGAAAACTCATGGGTTTGTAAAGCTTTGGACAAACACCCAATTGGTCCAATTACCTGCCAATACCAACATCATCCTTGATTTCGACTACAAGGTACTGGACAACCCAAAGCAGGAAGAGAACCTTGGGTGGATAAGGATCTATTCTGGAAGCAAGCCCCATCTTCAACGTTCGGCAATTGCCATCCCCGGGTATCAAGTGCAGGAAGGCCACTATAGTGGGGCAGTGAAAACCGGGGCGGACAACGACATCTACATCCTTGAGGTTGCATTCAACCAGGAGGTGAAACTCCAAATCAGCAATCTTCAACTTTCAAAACAAGTCACGGTCGCCCAGTCGCTTGATCAACACCTCTCTGATGCACGCTTCCCCCGTTTGGGTAATAATTTTACAACGTACGGGGAATGGGTTGCTCATGACGGCAGTGGATCGGCACAAGGACCCACCCCTTTGATCAGCCTCTTCGACCTTGAGAAACAGTTGGCCCTCAGCGATATTGTCACCGGCCTCAGCTCATTCTATCTATACAACGACCCTGCTCTCTCAAAACGCCTGAAGGCGATCAACCCAAACATTGTCCTGCTTCCATCCGCCCAGACACACACCATCGGCCTCGCCAAGGATATGCGCAACATAGCTTACCATCCTTTGCTGACAGCTGAACAAATGTATGCGCAAGGCATATCGAAGGATTGGTTTCTGACCAGTACCAAAGGCGAGGTGATCAACGACAATGAAGAGTGGGCGCAAATCCCCCTCAACATATCTGCTTTCTGTCCGTATAACGACAAGGGCCAGACATTCCTTCAGTACTGGACAAAGTTAACAATCGACCAAAGACTCAAGGACGGTACATGGGAAGGTGTATTCCTTGAGGAACCGATTACCGTGGGAAACTGGAGAATACCCGGCATAATCGCAAAGAAGGTGGTTGATGCCGACTACAATCGCAACCTTAAGAAGGACGAGAGTCCGCTTTGGATTACTGAAATGACTGCGGCGGCCACTCTTACGATGATGAGAAACATTCGTGAACAGGTTGGTTGGGATGAGATGATCCTATGTGGAAACGAATTTAATGCCACCCTTGCACCCTTTGCCAATGGGGCGGTCATGACAAATTACAACACGGCATGGTTCCTCGACTTGGACCAGAATAAGTTCAATGAGAGCCAATGGGGAAAATTCCTCGACTCCTACGCGAGAGTGGAGAATCTCTACCACGCTCCAGCTGTAATAGTCCTCGAGGGATCCCCGGTGTATAAGGATTGGATTCTACCCAATGACAAGCGGGAAGCTACACAGTCTGACATGGCGTTTCATCGCTTTGCTTTGGGAACAGCGCTGTTGACCGATGCCTTCTATGAGTTCGCCCTTGTAGATGGAAGAAGTGCTCCTTTCCTATTCGACGAGATGCTGGTCGACAACCAAGGATGGAGCACCACCGATGCAGCCAACAAGGGATGGCTTGGAAAGGCCCTCGGTAAGCGTGAACACCTGGTGTTGAACAAGGAGGAGGTGTATCGACAGGCCAAACCGATCATTCTGGGCAACCGTTCCACCAAGTATCTGAAATTGTATGAAGGGAGCAACAAGACTGCGGACAGCCGACAGATGTTGATCGAATTTGACTGGAATATCCTTACAACCTGCACAGAGTCGCCAACTGTAAGTTTTGCAGTCAATAATGATTGGATGGGCAACTATGACTTTGCCTCCAATTTAGCCGGCAGCAGCGGCAGTGCATCCTACCATACGACGGTCAAGGGCAGGGGCTCGGTCATGTACCATCTGAATGTCCCGAGATTCGGCAGTGTGGAACTGTCCAATCTGAGAATTTCCTTTGCCGATTGCGGGGTGTACCGACGTGACTTCGAGCACGGAATTGTTTTGGTCAATGCCTCCAATGAGGAGAAGACACTATCCCTTAATGAGATCAAGGGAGGCTTGAACAGGAGCAATATCAGGCGCATCAGAGGACGCTACGATACACAGACCAATTCAGGAACTCCGATTACCGGTTCCTTGGTTCTTGCACCTCATGACGCAATCGTGTTGCTCGCCGACTGAACACCATCTGGACAGGCAGCAGTATGCCGCCTGTCCATACCTTCCAAGATAAACAGGAGTAGTTGCAATGAAAAAACAACGAATCCTACTTTTGCTTGTTGTGCTGGGTATAGGCATGCTTAAGCTTGGTGCGCAAGAGAGCCTTGTCTACCGGCAGACATTCGATACGAATAAAATGTATTGGCCGATAGATGACAATTTCAGCATAGTCGACGGCGAGTATGTATTGCATACAGAGAACCAAGAGCTCTATGCATATTTGGACCTGTCTTCCAAAGACGGTACCTTCCAACTCGATACCAGGCTTATAACTGGAAAAAGTACTGCCGGGTACGGTTTGCTGTTCAGGCTGCAGGACCCGTACAATTTCTATTTTTTCTTTCTTGTTGACCAGGGGTATTTCCTTGCAGGAAAAGCCGTCGACCGCCAAGGAATCAACTTCTGCCCGTGGACCTACACCTCGATCATTAAAGCGCAGGCAAAGAATACGTTGAAAGTCACCTACGAAGGCGAGAAACTCACCTTCTTGATAAATAACACAGAAGTCTTTTCTCACCAAGACTCAAGCTTTGAGAGCGGGGGCATCGGCCTATACACCCAAGGCGGAGTGCGTGTCGCATTTGACAACATCCTGGTTTGGGAAACTACTGAGGATACGTAGTAGGATCCATCAATGCATGCTTGCATTCACTGCTCAGAGATAGAAGGTTATCCCCAGTGCAGTATAGGTATGGGCAAGCATGCCATCGAGACGGACTTCGGTACCTGGACTCTCCGTTCCAAAGAATTTCAGCACATCAAATGACGCAGAGTTGGAACGTATTCCTGCCTCTCCTACGAGAGCGAGATGCTTGTTGAACTGATACTCCATACCAAGCCCGATTTTCGTACCGTACAAATAGAGTGCGTCGATCCGTTCTTGTATTTCATCAACATCTTGTTGGTTTATCACAGAGTGGTCACCCACTGAGAATTCTGCATCGATTACGGGAATAATGTTATACAAGGCTGCTTTTACGAACATCCGGGCGGGTTTCTTGCCGAGAAACAGCTTCACGCCTACAGTCGGCATCAAGATCATTCCTTGAGCAGAGGCGGTTACTCTATCACCGTCTGCAATGCCCAGCGAATCGAAGAGATCCGCCTGCAAAAAGATTCCATCAATGCCTCCGGTTACAGCCAAAGGACCAAGATTCAGAGAAAATTCTGCACCTTGTATCTGCGTATTCGCCCTAATCTCCGTGATGGTCAAGCTTGCTCCACAAAGCATCGATGGGATCACCACCAAACACGCAACAACAATCATCAGACGAGATTTCTGCATAACCCACTCCTTCATTCAAACGCACTATGCCCTCCCTATCGAAAGGGTTTGTTTAGCTTGCTGATGCATGAAGCAGGATTTGCTGGGCAGACTATCTACACGGTGAGTAGCAACTGAAACTAATCAGAAGTAGTGTACTACCTTTCAAGAAACCTGCAAGGTTTTTTTTCCCTACGATATTTTTCAGATGTTCACTAGATAGGTTGCAGTAAGAACAGGACCTGTATGTACTGGTTCTTGCAAAAGTAGTGTCCGTTTATACGGCAGGCCGGCCTGTTCCATCGCCACCTCAAGAAAAAACAAGAAAATTCCTATGTCGATGCTTTGGTAATAGGGAACCAAAGATGGAGGAATAATGCCTCGTTTGCGAAACACGCGATGGACTGACAACGTATTGTCCTGCTCTTTCACCAACCACGGTTGGGTGTTGCAGGCACTCGGAGCCATTCGCACCACCGGTGCAAGATGGTACGCATCCTCACCTTCCCAAATATCCTTGGCATCCAATCGGTTCAGCTTGGCCTCTTTCGTACGGAAACACCCCTCATCCTGATTGGCAATGCACAGCATGCAGACAAAGTGCAAACCCTCATATTCGCGTTCTTTCGGCTTGCCCATTCCGTACCAACAGGCTCCGATATTCTCCTTGGTCAAAAAGAGATTGAGTTGTTCACCAAGGTAGCCGATATTCTGCAAATACCCATCCCTTCGCTCGCTGTAGAGCAGCAGCGCATATTCACCCTGTCTGCATGTTGTTTGACCGACGGGCACGATACACAGCAGCGTCCTGATATTCTCGACCAACGGCTCACAGAGTGAAAAGTATTGCTTTACCGTATCCAACTGTTCGGTTGTCAACGGTTTGAAGGGTTTTGTAAACCTGTGAAAGGATTTTCGTCTGAAAAGCTGTTCGTAGAGCTGCGTCATCTCATCGCCTCCTCTCATGGGTATAGCATATATGTTCCTTGAATTCACACAGAATTTGATAATTCCACTATCACATTTCTGCATTTTTTCTTGACTGTAAGCCATGCTGAACTATACTGATTCCACCATGAAAACAGGAATAATCCGGTATGTAAAACGACTACTCGGATGGAGAAGCCGGCTTGCGACTCTCCTGCGTCTCCTTATGCTGTTTCCTGTTCTTGGCTATCCATGCTTTGCATCATCGCTTACCATGCAGGACATCACTCTTCAAATCGGAAGACATGATTCAATAGTGAAAGAACATGCTCCGTCGATATCGGCAGTAGTCAACTTGGAAAGCAGTCCGTATTCGCTTGCCATCGGCTACCGAAATCGATTGCCGGTACATGATATCAGCCTCTACGGGCTCCGAACGATCGCACCGAATTTTAAAATCGTTTCGTATTTCCACACCTCACTTGGCACGGCAGACTCCATACTGACCGATTTTATTATAGGCTATGAACAAGGCTTCACGCTCAAGAATCTGTCGCTTTCCTATGCATTGGGACTTCAGGCGAGCACCTCGTTTTTTCCCTTTCTTGAGAGACCCCTTTTCAATGCCAGTCCTTATCTGGCAGCAAGCATTGGCTATACATGCTTCAATCGTTGCAAGGTGACCATATTTAGCACGACCAATACCCTGTTTGAGTACGCCTGCCAGTCGATCAGCCCCATCCTGGGTTCCACATGTACTGTATCCATCAGTGATGAGTTTGAAATTGGAGCAACCTATTCCATGCAACTTTCCGATGTAAGCCCTGAAGCGGTCCTTATCACGTCCAAGGAGGTAGGTGTCTATGGCAAGTTCAAGCCGAAGAAGTAATACGAACCGCTTGCTTTGTCTTTTAGCAACCTGTCTCCTGCTTTTTTCCAGTTGCTCAGACAATCTGATTTCAAGAATTGAGTTCAACCATCCAGGTGGTTCGTTCGATCAGGCGATCAACACCTCCGAAAAAAGGGAGTCTTTCTCGTTCCTGCTGTTCAGCGACTTGCATTTTGGCAGGACCGAAAAAGGCGTATATTGGGCGTTTGACCAGTTTTTTGAATGGTTGGAGGGCTATCCCACCCAGCTTGCCTTCGGCTTGCACCTTGGTGACGGGACTGCATACTCCTTGGAGTCGGAGTATCGATTGTATGGCGAATTCCTCGATTCGCTCGAAGCGCGTGGACTTGCAACGTACGCTGTACCGGGCAATCATGATGTACGAGACAATGGGCGGGCGCTGTTCAGAGCGTACATCGACGATTTGACCACCCGCCGCTTCAGTTACAAGGGTCTGTCCTTCTATCTGCTGGACACAGGCAATGCAAGTTTGGGCAAGCTTCAACTTGATAATCTGATGCGTGCGGTACAAAGCGATCCCAATCCCAAGATTTTTTGCGGCCATGTTCCCCTCTACGGTGGACCCGATATGTTCTACTTCTCGCTCAAGGATCCCCACGAGCGGGCTCTTTTAGTAAAAACCATGGTTCAGAACAAGGTCGGCCTCTACCTTGGAGGGCATCTGCACATTAATCACAAGCTGTATAGCTATACCGATACAAATCATGAATTCGTTTGTGAATCCTTTCATGGTCGTGACAGTCTGATCGAGAACACCCTGCCTGTCTGGTATGTGTTCACCTACGATGCACCAAGCAACCGCATCACCATCTTCAGGTATGCTCTCAAGCGGGATGGAACAATCGGCGAACAGGTGGTGGAACGAGTCGATATCCCGTCATAGCACTGCCATCTTCTCGTTTCTAGTGCTTGTGTAACAATCGGTCTCCGACAGCTCCGCTTGGGTGGATAATGGCAAACTGCTCCTTGGTAAAACCCGACACCTGCATGGCCGCAATCGCAAGAGCATCGAACAAGGCTATGACAGTCAAGGTACTGGTTGTTGCAAGCATGTTGAAGGTATCTGCTTCTTTCTCGATGGCAACATGCAACAGGATATCACTGCAACACCCAAGGGTGGATGCAGCATTCTCCGTTATGCCGATGATAGTCGCCTGTTTTGCCTGCAAGGATGGGATGAGCTGTACAATCTCCTTCGTCCCTCCCCCTTTTGAGATCAAAAAGACCAAGTCCTTCTCTTGCACTGCTCCCAAGGCGCCATGGACAGCATCGGCAGGATTCAAGAACATTGCAGGAATCTCAACACAGCAGAGGCTGTGCGCCAATTTTCTGGCTGCAACCGCAGAGGTCCCCACTCCGCAGGTAAACACCCGGCCTTGATGGTTTGCAAGCATGCGGACACACGTTATGAACGCTTTTCGATCACAATAGGTTTTCAATCGCTCAATCTCATGGAGTGCAGTCTCCCAAACGTGGGATGCAATTGCTGAAATCTGATCATCGTCATACGCATTACGTTCCACATCCTGCATGTCCTGTTTCCACGTTAGCACCTGCGAGGAATCTAGAGGCGTAAAGCTCAACCTCAAGCGAATGGACTCACCCGGTTGAAGATGCTCTTGCACGACAGCGGGATCGACACGCCGGCCATGGTCAAGATCGCTTGCCCCGATTTCAGGTCCCACGCCATCCCAAGGCTTGGGAATGAGAATGTTCTCGCGATCGTCTGCAGAGCGGAATTCCTTGCTTTGCGCTCCCCCGCAGGAGTTCCACACCATGGTATAGGGAGCGTGAGGGAATCGCATGCCGATGCCGGACCCATCCGGGTACAAAAGCAGGCCCTGCACCAGATTCTTCTCAGCCTTCAGTTGCGTATGGACATAGCCCCGTTCTTCACGTTCTGTGATGTTTCGAGCACGTTTCCAGATGTGATGGTCACTGGGGACAGGGCGTCCAAAACGCTCCTCAATATGACCTGAAGGTATGATATACGAACACCCATCCTTCGGCCTCAGCTGTACATGGTAACCCCAATCAGCAAAGGCGGAACGCGATGAGACATTTACTATGTGGTCATCGATAACCAGTTCGTTGGTATCCGATCGAAGTTCAATGGTTTTCGTCACCTGCCATAAGGGTGTCTGCCCCTGCTGTGGAAGCAGAGCAATTGGGTCATACACCTTCATCACACCGCATATGTGCAGTGTAGTATCAGAACCTGGAGTAATTTTGATATCGAGCGCAGGAATGGAAGAGATATTGCCGTGCAAGACATGGAGAACACCTTCACTGTCTCGATAGTTCATTCCCCACGTATCGAGACCCAACATCTCAATGCCGCCCATGAATTGCGAAATCCAAGCTGTACCTTCCGTCTTTTCCCCATTGATCAGCAGCCCTTGGGACAAATCGAGCTGTTCAGGACTGCAAAGAGTTTCTACAGGTGGTTCCCAAAAAAGAGGGGTCTGATCAATCGAACATTCCAGCACCGAAAGGCCTTTTGTGGGCAGAAGCGTAATGGAAAACTGCTTGTACCAGATACGCAAGCGTTTCACGGAAACGTCATCGCCTCCATGATGATACCATTGTGCCAGACCATCAGGAAACTCAAACTGAAGATCGTCTCTTCTTCCCTCGTTCCAATTCGGTATATCGACACACCAAGTGGTAGAACGCTGCATGCTCACACTCCTATAGTTTGTTGATTGCTATCGTTTCATTCGCCACTCTCAAGGTCTCTGCAAAGGAGCCTTTGGCATGGAGCATGAAATTGATATAGAGGCTTTCGATGATGCAGAGTGCTGTTATACGCTTGGACATTATTTCGCCCGTGATATTTTTGGAAAAGACAGCTGTCTGCAGGATAATGTCGCTTTTTTTACTAAGCGGGCTCACTGGAAAATTCGTCAGGAGAATGACCGTGGCACCACGGTCTTTGGCCACCTTCACAACATCCATGATCTGCCTGCTTCGCCCTGAATGACTGATGGCGACCACTGTGTCATGTTTCTGCAGCTGGCTGGCTAAAATCAGCTGTGTGTCAGGGTCGGCGGAATGCAGGGACATCACCCCGATACGCAAGAACCTGAGATGGGCCTCCATTGCAACAGCACCTGCATCACCCAGCCCGCAAAACAGAATCCTTTGTGACCCTATTAAACTTTGCAATGCACGTGTATACGAGTCATGGTCCAACATATTTAGTGTGTCTACAAGGCCTTGCACCGATGCCTCAAAAACTTTGCGCATCACATCAAGAGGTGCATCATTGTCCAAAATATTTCCATATTCGTGAATTTCCGAAGAGTTCTCATAGGCGGCGAAATCACGCTTCAGTTCTGGAAACCCTTCATAGCCGAGTTTTTTGGAGAGACGCACAACGGTTGCTTCGCTGCAACCTGCTTCCAAGGCAAACTCTTGGATGCTCAGTCTGTTTACGCCCTTTGCATGATTGATCAAATAATCGGCAGCTTTCTTTTCCGCCTTTTTCAAGGTGGTGTACATAGCCTGCATCTGCAGCGCACAAGAGTGCGGCATATGTTCCAATTGCATTTCCATCGACATCACTTCCCCTCCCTGAGCTTTCGCAGCGCAGGATAAATCTCTTTATAGTGTGCCAGCAAATCGCCATAAAGTCTCGTCATATCTGATTGAGGCTCATATTCTTTGTGAAATCCAACCATATGGTCGGCACCCTCACGGGCATCTTTCCACACTCCTACCGCCGATCCTGCAAGGATTGCAGCACCCAAGGAAGCAGATTCACTGCAAACAGGAACCCTCACCGGTCGGTTGAGGATATTCGCCTTTATCTGCACCCATTCAGATGATTTCGCTCCCCCTCCGACCGCAGACAGCGTTTGGATGGAGATTCCCGACTTCGCGAACGCTTCAAGATTCAACGCTAATTCATACGTCTGGGACTCCAGCAGTGCCCGATAGAGTTCAGGTATTCCCGTCGATAGGCTCAATCCAAGAATTGCACCGGTAGCATCCATATCACAATACGGTGTTCCACTTCCGTTGAAATGCGGAAGAATGAATAGTTCTTGGGGACTTGGAGCCATGATTGAATCCAAGTATTGATAGATACCAAGACCCATCCGCTGGGCTTGCTGTATTTCCTTTGCGCAAAAGGTGTCCTTGAACCACCGCAGAAGAATGCCCCCTACATGATTCAAACTGAATGTAAAATAGGTATTCCTCAATACATGCCGATAACAAGGAAAGCAACTATCAAACATGCCGTCATTGGTAAGAATGGCCGGTAAACACGTTGAAATCACCTCGGCAGTTCCTGTAGAAACCACCCCCAAGGAAGGCTCGACCACTCCGGCTCCCAGGGCGGCACAGCACTGGTCGTGCCCCCCTGTACAGACCAGAGGCCGTCCTTGCAGTCCTGCTTCTCTGACAATATCGGAAGAGAGTTGACCGATTACAGTTCCCGACTCTTGGATAGTTCCTAGTTGGGACTTCGAAATTCCCGCAAAATCGAGTAGTTGTTCATCCCACTGTTGGGTGTGCAGGTCGAAAGCCATGGTCCGACTTGCCATCGTAGCGTCCAATACGCACTCACCACAGAGTTTCATTGCGATGAACTCTGCGTAAGTTACGAATTTATAGGTTTTTTCAAAAACTTCAGGATATGCCTCTCGTACATACCGAATTTTTGTGATGCTGTTCATCGCATGAGATCGCATTCCCGTTCGTTCATAGAGATTTCGTTCACCAAAAGCATCAGCAAACGCAAGTGCGGAAGGAGCACTGCGGTAATCCATACCCAAGAGTGTCGGGCGTAGTGGATTACCATGCCGATCGATGCAGATGATTGCATCACCTTGGACCGAGAGTCCGATAGCCTCCACCGATTTAACACCGCCGGATGCAATTGCCCGCAGTAAAACCATTCGTGACCGTTTCCATACATCCAGGGCATCCTGTTCGGCTTTTCCATCACTTGCAGATACAATCGCATACTCCTCATACGCAGATGACAACACGGTTGCACAGTCATCGAACACCACCGCCTTTACCCCTGTCGTACCGATATCCAAACCTATCAGCATGAGTGCTCCTTTAGCCCAATCTACTATCTTGGAGATTCCGCAAATACACATGCATCCCTTGGGGAATCGATGCAACCATATCGTACGTTATCGGTGTATCGAGGGGGACGTCCTGTTTCAATGTACACCCTTTCGCCAATCCAAGCGGCAGCAATCGTTCAGATTTGGCTACAGTGTACTGTTCAATACTTCCACGGTAGCAATACCCGCCGATACCATCGAGGACTTCTCCCGCCTTCAAATTTCGTTTGGCAATTGTAATGCATTCGCTGGTCAGCTGGCTTTTCGGATGGCCGCTGCTTTCATGGTAGAGAACACATTGGGCTATGGTGAGCGGTACTTCGATTGAACACAGGTGATAGGGTCGATACAATGTGTAATACGGTCCTTCTCCCATATCACGTTGCACCAAGCCTTCACGAATGCGGGCATTATCCGTGGTGATCACCAAAAATACGCCTGGATGAACACCGATGGCAAAGTCCACAACACCTTTCTTGTTCAGAATCCCTCCATCCTCTTGTGGGATGAATACATGTTTCAACTGCTCCACGGTTGCTTGTGCTGCATGCATACCCCGTACATCACAAACCAAGGAGGTGGCATTACTCACTGCAGCCATTTCCACTGCTGTTTTTGAACCATCTACAAATTCACACAGCATATGGGGATTCATGTTCCGTTTTTCCGCTTTCTCTCGCTCGATGTCGGGATTGGAATAGATGTTCAGTGGATTGTTTTTTCCTTTACCCGCTGCCACCACCTCGAAGCCAAGCGCCGTTGCAAACCGATAGAGCTCGATAATCGCCGCCGGTTCATCCCCGGCTGCCAGGCTGTACACAACTCCGGCATCCTCGGCCAACTGCCGAAGAATCGGGCCGATCGTAACGTCACACTCAACATTCATCATAATGACATGCTTCTTGTGATGAAACGCATCCATGCTGATGGTTGCACCCATTTCTGTAGACCCGGTTGCATCGACTATCGCATCGATGAAACGGTTTCTTGTAGCAAGCCGATAGTCGTTCGTTGCCACGGCATGCCCTGCTTTCACCGCTTCTTCTGCCTGTTTCACACTGGTACAGGTATCAACAACAGGTTTCTTTTTCATTGATTCGAAGCCTTGAATGGCTTTTTGTGCGGTAAGATCAACCGCAACACCTACCACCATACCTTGCATTTCACCAATCTGTGTTATGATTTCGGTTCCCATTTGACCTGCGCCGATAATGCCGACCCGGATTGGATTCCCTGTGTGCTCTCGTTCAAGCAATTTCTGATCATATTGATGCATATACGTGTATCTCCCTGTGTGTCCTTACGGCTTTACCAGTACCTTCAATGCTTCTCTTCGTTGTGCCGCCATAAACCCTTCCACGATGTCATCCAAGCCAACCGTTTTGGTAAAATACAAATCAGGATGCAGGGTTCCCTTCTGCAGTGCCTGCAAGGCAGCCACGTGGTGTCTTTTCTGATACGAAAATGTTCCAATAACTTCTAGTTCATTATAATGTATTGTATTGCTATTCAATCTCGTCCAGGGCTCTTGTTTAGGCACCCCACCAAACAGTACGATTTTCCCCCGTTTACGAACCGCATCGACGGCAATTTGCTGACTCGCAGTTGAGGCATTCGCACAGATGGCATAATCTACACCTCTGTTGTCTGTCAGCTGTTTGCAAACGGACACAATATCGTCCTTCTCATAGTTGAGCAGACAATCAGGGCCGAATGCCGAGGCGGCTTCCAAACGGGAACGCCCGGCGATAATAATGGTCTTTGCCCCGAGTGACTTGGCGATTTCGCTATGCAGACATCCGATAGGTCCGTCTCCAAGAATAAGTATGGATTGCCCTTTGGCAAGACCGATACGTTCTTGCGCTGCGATGACGGACGATGCCGGTTCTGAAAGACAGGCATCGGTAAGGCTTACCCCTTCGGGGATATGATGGACAAATCCATGATCGAGTACTTCCTGGGGAAGGTGTACATACTCGGCGAAACCTCCAGGCCAATGAGTTCCGATCATCCTGTGATTCTCACAGAGATTGATCAGATCATGCGTACAGTACCAGCATGTACCACAGCTCACATCGGGGGCGACTGCTACACAATCGGAAAGGGTAAACCTTGTAACATTGGCTCCTTTTTCCACTACAATCCCGGAAAACTCATGTCCCATGACTTGGCTGGTAATGCCATAGCGCAATCCGGTGAAGAAGTTTCTGATGTCTCCACCGCAAATACCGCAGGCATGTACCTTGACGATGATATCGTCGGGTCCACATGCCGGCAAGGGTCTTTGAATGACATGTATTGTTTCTGGTTTCTCAAATACAGCGACTTTCATAGCAGCTCCTTCTTCCCTGATAAAAGCCTACTCCGGTTATGCTGATTATGCAAGTTTTATTTCATTATTCTTATCTTCTATTGAAATTTTATTTGATTTTTATACCTATTTAATGTTTTTTACTGGCATATATTTCATATTTAATATTTTTTAGTGGAATTTTTGTTGCATATATCCGATTCCATGATAGACTTTCCTTACGTTAGGAGGGTCTTCAATGAAAGACGGAACATTGTGCTTTGCGGTAATCGTCGGTACCAGGGGTTTCTTTAATACCGATTTGGCCGTTCATGGAAAGAAACATATCCTGAGGACACTTGAAAGCATGGGATTTGCCACCTGCATCATGCCTGAGGATGCAACACCGACCGGCTGTGTTGAGACGACCGAGGATGGGATTGCCTGTGCAAACCATTTTCTCAAGCATGCAAAGGAAATTGACGGAATCATTGTGACACTCCCGAATTTCGGGCTTGAGCTTGGCATCGTGGCAGCTATCAATGAATCAAAGTTGGGCGTTCCGGTGCTGCTGCATGCCGAGGATGATGAATTGGACAAGGTTGACGTCGCTCACCGCAGGGATGCCTTCTGCGGCAAGCTCTCGGTTGCCAATAATTTAGTGCAATATGGTATACCGTTTACCAATACCACCTTGCATACATGCAACGTGGAGTCGGAAAGCTTCAAGCTTGATATATTAAAATTTGCCGGGGTCTGTCGCGTCGTACGTGGATTGAATACGGCGAGAATCGGAGCCATTGGTGCACGTCCTGCAGATTTCCAGACCATGCGTGTCAGCGAGAAATTGTTGCAGCGCTCGGGTGTTACCGTAGTAACGGTCGATCATAGCGAAATTCTGTTCGACGCCCTGCGGTTAGCCGATGATGATCCCAAGGTTGTTGAGAAACTTGCTGAAATCAGAGCATACGGAACCATTCCCTCCTCTGTTCCTGACAAGAACATCGTAAAGCAGGCCAAATACAGTGTAGTCGTCGAAACATGGATTCGTGATAATCGTATCGATGCGGCTGCAATCCAGTGTTGGACGTCCATTCAGAAGAATTATGGCTGTGCGACGTGTCTTACCATGAGCATGCTTGGTGAATCCAAAGTCCCCTGTGCCTGTGAAGTCGATGTAGCCGGTGCTTTGAGCATGCTTGCCCTGACCCTGGCATCAGAGAACTCCTCCGCCCTGTTGGACTGGAACAACAACTATGGGGATGATCGCAACAAGTGCATCAATACCCACTGTTCCAACTACCCGAAGAGTTTTTTCGGCACCGATGACATTGAGATTTCCGAACTCGATGTCCTGGGAACCTCGTTGGGCAAGGATAATTGCTTCGGAGCGGTGAAAGGCAAGGTAAGAAAAGGTGCGATGACCTATCTCAGAGTTTCAACCGATGACTTTACCGGTCAAATCCGCGCATATCTGGGCGAAGGTGACTTCACCGATGATCCATGCGCGATGTCAGGTGGTATTGCCGTGTGTGCCATCGACAACCTGCAATCGCTTATGAATCATATTGTAATGAATGGTTATGAGCACCATGTCGCCATGGTACGGTCACATGTTGCCGATATTCTGGAGGAGGCACTATGCAAATACTTTGGATGGAAGGTCTATCGGCATCGATAGTACGTGTATAAGAGAAAGCTGCTTCAGTACTTCCTGAAGCAGCTTTTTTGTATCAGTAGTTTGCCTGCGTATTACACAGTGTATCCATTTGGAAAATCAGAAGACAATTGCAAGGAGGCGACATGTTCACAAAACTTTAGATACGTAATGCCGTCGTGCACCGCAGTTTCTCCATCCACAACCATGGGAGAGCTTTCAATCGTACAAAAACCGGTATAGCCGTATCGCAGTAAGGCACGCATGATGGCTTTGAAATCGGTATTTCCATAGCCTGGAGTCAGCGAGTTGGTATCGCGGAAGTGCAAGTGCCACAGAAGCGGTTGTGCTTCCACTACTGCCTCGTAACAGTTCAGTTCCTCAAAGCCTGCATGAAACCAATCCAATTGCAATCCCAAATTGGAACAGCCGGTTTTCTCGATCAGCCGCTTATGATTTGCTACCGTATTGACAAATTTCCCCATCTCCAGGTGGTTGGTGGCTTCAAAGACCAACTTGATCGATTGCTTTTCTGCATATACGCACAGTTCCTGCAGAGAGGAAACTGCAACCTCCACCGCCCTAGCAGCATTCTTTGCATTCACTTCATGGGCAATGGCTACTGCAACGGTTACAAATGATGAACCGAGCTCATGAGCCACGTCGATGGTCTCTTTCGTTTCTTTTACTGCTTTTTTGGCTCCGTCAACATCAGTAAGTGTTTTGTAATGCGGAGAATACGGGTCCCATGCCTCGCCCCAGCAATCGTTCAAGCAGGAGACACCAAGGCCGTATTCCTTGGTCAAACGCTGATGCTCCGTTACAAAGCGTTCAAGCGTTATGCCTTTTCCGTATCTACCTTTGGGTGGAGTGAGCTCGATTGCATCGTATCCGTATTTCTTGAGTCTTTCATAGCTCGTTTCGGGATGAAGGTATGTTTCATCCTGGCCGAACGTCAGTTGAAAATAACTGTACTTCATGCTTCCTCTGCTGGATATATCCGTTCAGGTGTACGTCTTCCTTTCGGCCGACAAATGAGCTCCAACGTTGTTCCGATGGCCTTTTCCGTATCCAAATAGGCATAGTGGCCGTCTCCGTCCAAGCCGAAGCCTGCACCATCCATGGTTACCGTAAAGCCCGCTTGCTCCGCCATGGCTATTGCAATTTGCATATCATCAACCAAGATTCCCAAATGGTGGATTCCATATCCATGCTCCTGGATGAACTCGTTGTACACCGTGTCACCATGTTGTTGCTCGATCAACTCAATGCGCATCGAAGCGAAGTACGAAAGAGCCACGCGCATCGCATACTCGGTCGGTTGCCCGTTTCTCGTCATATGCGAAACCATGGGCTTTTCATAGGTATAGAAGTGCCAAGGACCTATGCCGAACAGGTTGTAATAGTTTTCTACAGTCTTATCGAGATCCTCGACGACAAACGCTATTTGTGCAACTCCTTGCTGTAAAAACGGTAATGGTTTCATGGCAGGTACACTCCTTTGAGCACTTTGCCCTCGAGTGCAAGATGAGCTCCCTTTTCAAAATCCTTCAGGGCAAATACATGGGTTATCAACTTGTCAACGGGAATCAAGCCCGATTCAACCAATTGCAAGGCAATCTTGTTGTGGGAGGGGGCGAACGTGGATGTTCCAAGTATGGTGAGACCGCGATAGTGCACCAAGTTCATATCAATACCGGGCTTGCTGTCGTTATGCGGCAAGCCTCCGAATTGTACGATGCGACCACCCTTTTTGGCCATTTCAACAGCTTGTACGCTTGCTTTCGGAGCCGGCGTGGCGACCAGTATCACTTCTGCGCCTGTACCGTTTGTCATCGACAACACAGTCTCTACCGGATCTACCTCGAGCGCATTGATCAATCGGTCAGGCCCGAAGGCGGCCGCCATTTGCAATCTAGTTTCATCAATGTCGATGAGAAATACCTGAAAGGCACCTCGTGCCTTCGCCAGTGCAACATGAATGCACCCTATCGGTCCTGCTCCAAAAATCACCACGGTGTCACCGAGCGTCACGTTTGCTTTTTGCTGGGCATGCACACAGGATGAAATCGGTTCGATTACTGCTGCGTGAATACTCTGCATGCCTTGTGGTACCTTTTGGATATTGCCAAGCTTTATACAAGCGGCATCGATGGCAACGTACTCGGCAAGTCCTCCCTGCCATTGCTGACCGATCTCTCTTTGGTTTTCACACAATTCAAAGCGTCCCGCCCTGCAGAACTCACATTCGCCGCAGTAGGCAAGCGGACCTATCGCCAAACGGTCACCAACCTCAAACGACGTAATGCAGGCTTCTCCTATCTCAAAGACCGTACCACAAATTTCGTGTCCGATGGTCCAAGGGAATGTTATGTTCTTATGGCCTGAGCGCAACGTCCTCAAATCTGAACCACAGAGACCGCAGGCCTCTACCTTCACCAGCATGCCATCGCGTGGAGTCTTTGGAACGGGGACCTGTTGAACCGAGAAAACCATAGGGTTTTCAACGACCACCGCCTGCATCATTTTCATGATTTGCCTCCTTTGTAGAGGGCATCCTGCATCCTTCTGAGACGATAGATGAAGGTGGAATCATTCAATGCAACGTCATCCTCGGTGATGATGGAACCTTCCTCGATCGTGCGTTTGGCAACTGCTTTTGAGCCTATGCCTATGGGAACCGCACGGACAGCTCTCGCCATTTCATAGGTCATCAACTGGCCGTACCAGTCATTGCCACCGATATCACCCAGCACTTCCCCGGCCTTAATCGTCCTTTTTGCTTTGCATACCACTTCCGAGTGCATGGCTTCAGCGGTGACGGTCACCTCGTTGAGCAAAACCGCCTCAGCGATTGACTGCGGGGTTTCAAGATCGCAAAGATGGTACGGTCTGAAATGCAGATAATACGGGCCGTCCGCCCGGGTAATAAATTTCATCTCTTTTTGCATACGCTTGTCTTCGGTATACACAATGGCAAATACACCGGGGGCTATCGCACCTGTCGAAAAGTCCACTCGACCGGCCTGTTCAAAAATTCCTCCATCCTTTTTCGGAATGAATACGCTGGTCAACTGATCAATTTCAACCTTTGGCCCATGCATGCCGGGAATATCGGGGATCAAACCGGTCGCATTGCTGACTGCTGCCATCTCAACCATGGTCTTGGTCCCATCCTGAAACGCCGCCAGCATTTTCGGATTCATTCCTTTGCTGAGAGCTTCCTCTCTGACCATGTCGGCAGTTGCATGGAAATTGATTTTGTTGTTCTTGCCCTTACCCAGCATCACTACTTCAAATCCCATCAACAAGGCTTGCTCATACAGCATTTTGCATACGCCGGGCTCATCTCCTGATGCTACGGTATACAGAGAATGATGCGTACGAGCCAGGGTATTCAAATACCAGCCTACCGTGATATCTGTTTCGACATTCAGCATGATTATCGGCTTCTGATGCATGATGGATTGATAGGCCACCTGCGCTCCTATATCGGTGACGCCCGTCGCCTCTACATTTGCTTCCAGCCCATCAAGCCTTGGCATGAGCAGTGCGTCCTGGGTCACGACACGCTTTTGACGGCGCAAAGCATCCTCTGCAACACCCTTGGTGTTTGTTTCAACAATATCACTACGGTCGCATCCAAGCGAAACCAACGTCTCGACCGCCCGTTTGGTGTCGATATCGGCTATTGAACTGATTCTCATACCGTGCACGTTGTGTATTGCATGGGCAAGGCCAGACCCCATTTGTCCACATCCCACAATGCCTACCGAGATTGGGTTTCCCGCTTCTTCTCTTGCTCGTAGCTTACGTACCAATTCCATACAAAACCCCTTTACGTTGTTGCATACCGCTTGGTCAAATCCGCAAGTGTGCGGAAATCCTGTTTCACATGACCATACAACTCTTTATATAATTTGAAATATTCCATATACATGTGATGAACTTCGATATTGGGTTCCATGGGACTTACATAGACGGCTTTTTCCTTTGCTATGGAAAAATCCTTGAACATGCCGATGGAGATACCGGCAAGCAGCGCATCACCATACGGTGCTCCCACCCTGTTCTCAACCATCACGGTAGGGCAATTGAATACATCGGTGATAATGCGGCGCCAGAGCACACTTTTCGCACCGCCTTCATTGAGTACGATGGGAGAGTGCATCTCGACCCCGGTCTGCTTGATCAAGGAGTAGGAGTCGTACAAGGCGTACGCAACCGCTTCCATCATCGCCCTTGCTATGTGCCCGCGGCCGTGATGCAAGGAAAGCCCGAACATCACCGCCTTGGCATACACATCCCAAATCGGGGTTCTCTCACCCATCATGTAAGGAAGTATCAACAAGCCTTCGCTGCCTGGAGGTACTACAGATGCATCCTCATTGATCAGGTCATAGACGTCCTTTCCTTGTGCAGCAAGCTGCAGTTTTTCCGCCTTATAGAACGTATCGCGCACATAGCGGATAAGGTGACCGCCTGTTGTGGTAGTAGGAACGGTTATGAAAGTTTTCTCTGAGTCCGTTGTATAATTGAAGGCAATCATGGATGCATGAAATACCGGTTCATCGTGAATAATGCCAAAATTGCCGCAGGTTCCCAGATTCATCTGGATATCCCCCACTTCTATGGCACCGGCTCCGCTGTACCCTGCGTTGCAATCCACCTGCCCTGCACATACACGAATTCCAGGGACGAGTGAACACGCCTTTGCGGCCTCCTCGGTTACCTCACCGACAATATCTTCACAACGGAAAAGCGGAGGGAAAAGCGTTTCTGACAAACCGATTTCCTTCAGTATTTCAGCATTGAATTCCCGCTTGAGCAGGTCATAGGCAACCCCGTAGAAGGCGGCACCCGAGTAGTGCGCAGAATACTGGTTGGTAAGCTTGTACGTCACAAAGCCATCGATGGAAAGCGCTTTATGGATGCGCTTGAAAACCTCAGGCCGATGATGTTTTTCCCAGAGCAGGTTGACGATCATAGGATGGTCATCCAACCTGTTTTTTGTCACTTCAAATATCCTCTTTTCACCGAGGAGTTCACGTAGTGCATTCACTTCCTCTATGGCACGTCGATCCATCAGATTGTATGCCCTCGCCACCGGTTCTCCTTGCCCGTCCACCATCACCAGGCTTGGCATGGCCGAAGAGATGGCAATTGCCTGTACATCCTTTGCCTGCACATTCGCCTGAGCAAGAACTTGGGGAATCAACGTACATGCTAATTCCCAGTACGTGTTTGCATCGTGTTCAGACCAACCCGGGTGATCGGTGAAAATGGGATACTCTTGAAACGCATAGGCTCTGACAGCAGCCTGTGCGTCGACGAGGGTGACTTTTCCGCCACCCGTTCCATAGTCCAGTCCAAGTACATACATGCTGTGACCTCGCTTTAAGCCTTCAAAATATTACGTCGCTCAAGTTTGTGGATTTGTGTTGTTCGAACACTGTCGATGAACACTGCCATGAAGATGATGAGCGCCATAATGATGGGCTGAATGTAGATGTCGATATTTGCGAATACCAAGCCGGCCTGAATCATCTCGATCATCACGGTGCCTAAAACGGTACCGGGGAATACCGTTCCAATTCCCCCGAAGAGGCTGGCTCCACCAAGTACTGCAGCAGCGATTGCATCAAATTCTTCACCGGAACCAAATCCTGCATTTACACGTCCGATCTGCGTAATGGTGACAAAGCCACCGAGTGCTGCCAACAAGCCGCTGATCACGTACGTACTTGCAATGAGACGGTCGCATTTGATTCCAGCTTTCTTGGCAAACTCCAAATCATTTCCGACTGCGTAGAGTTGGCGTCCGTAGCGTGTTCGATTGAGCACCAGGGCGGCGATCAATACCACTACCAGGAAAATGAATATCTGCAGGGGAATGAATCCCAACACCTTTGAAGTACTCATCAGCGTAACGCTGTCGGGGTAGTTGACAGCTACCGAGCGGGTGATGAACAACCCAAAACCTCGGGCTACCGTCTGGGTGATCAAGGTGGTGATGAATGGCACGAGCCTGAGCTTGGTGATCGCGAACGCATTCACCATACCGATGATCAAACCTACACACAGACTGAGCAATACAGCCAGCACTACAGGAACCTGAAACTCATTGATGAGTTTTCCACACACCACTGCAGAGAGGTACATAGTCGAGCCCACGCTCAGATCGATGCCCCCTGTCAGAAGGACAAAGGTCATTCCTACTGCAATAATTCCGATATACGATGCATTGCTCATGATGTTCTGGAAATTCTTCAGCGTAAAAAAGCGGGGTGCTATCAAGCCGAACATAATGAAAATGAGAACAAAGAGTACTGCCGTCGAATTTTTCAATGTGAATTTAATCACCTTAGTCCTGTCCATTTGCCACCGCCTTTTCGTTTGAGCCATACTCCAAGGACTGTCGGAAGGCTATTCGCATGATGTGCTCTTGATTGAAATCCTTCCTGAGGAACTCATGCATCACCTCACCCTGGCTCCATACAATAATCCTATCGCACATAGCCATCAGTTCCTCTACTTCACTGGAAATGAACAGAATGCCTGTACCCTCCGAAGCCAATCGATCCATGATCACGTACACTTCATACTTCGCTCCCACATCGATACCTCGTGTAGGTTCATCCATAATCAACAGCGAAGGATGCTTGAGCAGCCACTTGCCGATGACCACCTTTTGCTGATTACCCCCTGAAAGGCTTTTCACCTTTTGGTTCTTCAAGCTTGTGCATTTAAGGTGAAGGGAGGTTCCAATCTCTTGGGCTTCCTTGGACAAGCGCTTTGTGTTCACCAAACGGGTAATAGGAGCCGAGAAGTCAGGAAGTGATACGAGGGCGATGTTTTCAAGAATCGGATAATCCATCAACAACCCTTCTTCGCGCCTGTTTTCCGTGATGAAGGCCAGTCCGCGCTTGATGCTCTCTTGCGGCTTGTGTTTGGGAAGAGGCTCTCCCTGCACCATGATGGAGCCTTCCCGATAGGAATCCACACCGAACACCATGCGGGCAAACTCAGTACGACCCGAACCCATGAGCCCGAACATTCCTACGATTTCCCCTTCCCGCACATTGATGTTGATGTTCCTTACAATACCGGTTTCCGAGACCTTGTTTGACTTTAGAATCACATTGCTCTTGATTGTTGAGTGCCGTTCGGGAAACACGTTGCTTATCTCACGGCCAACCATCAGGTTGATCATTCTATGAATTGGAAAATCTTCAATGGGACCGCCGCAAATGACTTGTCCGTCACGAAGAACGACTATATCGTCAACCAGGGAGATGACGTCCGAGAGGATGTGGGAGATATAGATGATGGATTTTCCTTCATCACGCAATCTTCTCATGATGGCGAACAGGTTCTCGGTCTCTTTTGCCGTCAACGAAGTTGTTGGTTCGTCAAAGAGGAGAATGTCGGCATTGGTACTTAGGGCTTTTGCTATTTCAACCAATTGCCGTTCGCCCGGCGAAAGATTCTCCACAAGAATATTGGGAGAAATATCCAGATGCAGTGAGTCCAGCAACTCTTTGCAGCAAAAGCGCATCTGCTTCTTGTTGAAGAACGGTGTCTTCTGGATGCAAGGAAATTTGGAGATTGAGATATTCTCTGAAACCGAGAGATTGGTAAAGAGATTCAACTCTTGGTGAATGAATTCAATGCCATGTGCAGATGCATCGAGAGGGCTTTTGGGGGTATACGGTGCTCCATGCAACTGCATGACGCCCTCGTCCGGTTCAAGAACACCACCCATGATGTTCATCAATGTGGACTTGCCTGCACCGTTCTCCCCTACCAGTCCGAGAATTTTTCCCCGCTCCAGCTCGAAGGAGACATCTTTCAAAGCATGCACGCCAAAAAATCGTTTGGTTATGTGTTTATAACTGAATACTACGTCTGCCATGATTTTCTCCTACATCTGCGACTTGCGAATGCTGTTTCTTGCTACATCCAACAGAGCAGCTACGAGGATGACTGAGCCTTTGACCATATCGATGATGTAAAATGAAAGGTTCAACATATTCAGGGAGTTTGCAAGAATGATGAAGAAGAACACGCCGAAAATCGTCCAGGTAACTTTCCCCTTCCCTCCGGCGAGACTGATACCACCGATGATGTTGGCTCCGACAATATCTATGAACAAGGTGCTGCCCAGTGTGGGCCTTCCCATCTCCAGACGGGAGGAATAGAGTACTCCGGCTATTGCTGCACATGCTCCACTGAGCATGTACGCTGCGATTATGGTGGTTTTTGCCGGTACTCCGCTTATCTCTGAAGCAGTGGTGTTGATACCTACTGCATACAGTCGTTTTCCAAATAAGGTTCGTGTCAGGACAATATGGGCGATGATTGCCAAAAACAGGGCAATGATCAAGGATCCTGAAATAAACGAACCCTTTGTCTTGCTGATTTGCAAATATGCTTGCGGCAAATGCCTGATGTTTTCACTCTTGGTCAGATATATCGCCATTGCCGAGAAGAGCATCATAGAAACCAGTGTGACGATAAATGGCGGCATTTTAAAATATGCAACGGAAAATCCGTTGAGAAAGCCGATGAAGAGGCCGACGGCGAGCATGACCAGAATTCCCACGGGAACTGCAAAGGCACTTGCTCCGAGCAAGCCTCCCTGCTCGGAGAGCAATACTCCCCAAAGCGGTGATTTCGTAAAGAGGATGGGATCGGCACTGCTGGTCATGACCACTGCACCGATTACGCTGGACATAGCCATTACCGAAGTCTGGGAAAGATCAATTCCTGCTAGAATCAGGACGAACGTTTGACCGATTGCAACCACAAGCAAAGGCCACATGTTTGAGAGTATGTTCTGGATATTCATCGGATGCCAGAGACGTGGAATGATGGGGGTTAATACCAAAATGTAGAGTATTGTCAGATAGAGGACGAAATATTCTGAAAGCAGCAGGCGTTTTGCCAAACTTGCATGCATAGTGATCGTGCGGGAACTTGCTGTAAGCGCGGTCTTCTGCATCATGGGAGTGCCTTCATCCGGCCTTTGCTTTCTCAACGATTGTTTCATAACGACTTCTTTCCTTACTTCAAACGATGCCAAGAGAGCTCACATGCCCTCTCGGCATCGATTCAAACACTCATCTCACAGTTATTTCTTCTCTTTATAGAGAACCCAACCCCACATTTCCTCGGCTTTGGTTGAAAGATTAGCCTGAGTCAATGCAAATCCAGGATCGTCCATCCACTTGTCGGGAGTCTTTTCGCCGCTCTTGATTGCCAAGAGCATTGCTTCAAGCATCAAGTCAGCTTCGTAGAAGAGGTTCTGTACACCTGTAGCATCCAAATAGCCTTCTTCAAGCAGTCTAGCTGCGGTTACGTCACCGTCCAGGCCGCCAAGAATGACGTGGTTGGGATCGCCTACCAGATTCCACTTGCCCAACGGAGCAAGAACGGACTTGATAACAGGGAAGAGGAAGTCGGAAGAGGTGAACAGGAAGTCAATCTTCGGATTTGCCTGCATGGCGCTCTGCAGATTAGCCAGGGCTACGTTTGCATCCCATTTGGTTGGAATCTCAACAGGAGCCTGAGCCCAAAGGTCAGGATACTTTGCCATGACATTCATGAAGCCTTGGCGTCTGCCGACAGCATTCGGATCTCCGAGGTCACCGACCATGATGGCGGGATACACTTTTCGGCCAAGCTTCTTAGCTTCCTGAGCCATGTGCTCAACTGCTGCTTCGGCAATCACTTCGTTGTTAGCTACAACAACCAGATTCTTTGCACTGCGGTCTGAAGGAGGTCTGTTGAACACGCCGATGGGAACGCCGGCTTCGTTGCAAACCTTGGCAATCGTTACTGCACTTTCACCGTCCTGGGGAATAATGATTACACCATCAACACCCTGGGTAATGACGTCCTTGACCTGCTCAAGCTGTCGGTTGGCATCCTCGTTGGCGTTCTTTTCAATTACCTTGATCCCATTTTCACGCAACGTTTCCGTAATAGCCTTGTGACCGGCTACCCAGAATTCCGTCTCAAGATCCTGAAAACAGAATGCGATGGTGATTTCATCGGATTTCGCTTCCTTTGCACCCGCTGAGAACAGCAGTGTAGGTGCCAACAGGCACATCACTACCAACAAAATAGTCAGCTTTTTCATAACTTTCTCCTTTTTTATGAATTCGTACCTAAAGACTACCACGTCAGAGGTGGTTGACTAGGGAGAGAAAGTAGACATTTTGTAGGATGTTTTGCACTTTTACGTATATAATTATGAAATTAATAGAGAAATACCGGCTTACTGTTTTCACTGATGTAGGTAGTCTTCGGTTTCAAGGGGAGATACGGCAGCACCATGACAACTATCGTTCCTTCCTGGCTGCTCGTAATCTTCAGGTCATACAGCGAGCCAAAGTTGAGGGTGATGCGGTCACGAACGTTACGCAGCCCAACGCTATGGATGCTTGCACTGTCCTTAAGATCGGAGCGTACACGCATAAGCGTCTGCTCATCGATGCCCTGTCCATTATCGATGACGGTTATGTGTACCTTTTCTTCCACTTCATGGGCTCTGATGGTGATGATCCCGCCATTCCCAATTTCGTTGAACGCATGCAGAATGCTATTCTCTACAATAGGTTGCAGAATAAATCGCAAGGTATACAGGTCCAGCAGTTTTTCCTCGACATCCCATACAACACTGAACCGGTCCGAATACCGATAGCGTTGCAAATCGATATAGAGCTGCGCATGTTCCAGCTCCTTGCGCAGCGTTACATACATCTCCCCATCGCCCATGGAAATCCTGAACAACTTTGCAAGCAGCTTGATCATCTCCACCGCCCGATCATCCTTCATGCTGATCATGAATCGAATCGTCTCCAGCGTATTGTACAGGAAGTGAGGATTGATCTGAGCCTGCAAGGCTTTCATTTGGGAATCACGGAGCATTATGTCAATTCCGTGGCGTTCCAAATCATTAATATTTTTCAGTTTCTTAACGAAGGTATTGAAATATTCGGCGAGCCTTCCTACTTCATCATTCGACCCGATCGAGAGTGAGCTGAGCAGGTTTACCTCACCTTCGGAGAGTTCTTTGATCTTCTTGGTTATGAGGGTGATGGGCTTAGTAATTCTCCGTCCGATCAGAAAACCCAATACCTGGGCAACGATGAGGGAGATACCGAATATTACGATGAAGATACTACGAATTGCATAGAGGCTGCCATAGAAGTCGTGCATGGTAGAACCGACGATCACAATCCAGTTCATTTCAGAGATATATTTGAAGTAAGCCAGATGATTGGTTGACTTTCCGGTCTCTGCATCTATCTGTGAGTATTGTATGCGGCCATTCCTTTGAAATACCAAATTGACGATATCCTGATGATTCATCAATTGCTTCCCTTCTTCCTTCGGATGCACAACCACCCGGCCGAGATAGTCGACAATATAGGGAACGCCTTCTTTACCAACAGGAACGCTGAGCAGCTGCTCCCGAAGGGCCTGCATGTCGACCTGTGCCTGGGAGGTATACATCAGAGCCACTACGTTGCCGTCTTCATACAGGAGTTGATACCCTGTGAACACCCACTCCTTGTTGATATAGTCGTAATCGCGGCTGTACCACGTACCCTCACGCATCACCAAGGTATTCATGGACGAATCGTTGGGGATAAGCCATCCGATACCGTGATACGTACTACTCGATCGATCACTGGAGGAAACACAGAGAAACCCTTCTTTGGTCAGTACGAACAAGGATGCGACACCCTCTGTTTTCTGTGCAATTTGATCAACGATGCCATGATTGAGTGAGACATCCTCTGATGCAATGAAAAGAGACGGCGCTTGGAGCTCATAGGACTTTTCCCGTATCGGATCATAGGCCAGCAGGGGTTTATTCACAGAAGGCCCAACTGCAATGTCATCCCCTATATAGTGCTGTGCAACAATAAGATCCTTGATGATCTCACCCCGTTTGTTTTCAATGCTTGTCTCTACAATTTTGGCGATGAGAGCGCTGGAAGTATCGAGATTGGCATCGACATTCTCGGTGATGACCGTCTCTATCCGAGAATAGGTGATAAAGCTGGCGAAAAGCAGGACCAAGATAATGAGCAGACCGAAAGAGATGCCGAGTTTGGATGACAGGGGCACAAACCGCTTATTCATCGTGGCCGACCTTGCGATACTCTAACGGAGTGAGAGATGTACAACGTTTGAATACGTCGCTGAAATAGTGTTGGTCGTTGAACCCTACTGCAGCTGCTACTTCGTATATTTTTGCGTTGGTTGACCGAAGCAATCGTTTGGCTTCATGAATCTGTTTTTCCAGAAGATACTCTTTGAAATTGACCCCGACCTCACGCTTGAACAGTTTGCTGAGATAGGTGGCTGTAAGGCCGAGTTCTCGAGCAAGTTCATCAAGACTGATGACATTCTGAAATCCTTGATCGATGCGTTGCAGGGCATCGCGAATACTTTTGCTGTAACAGGTGCTCTTGTGGTTTTCAATCTTCTGGCAGGAAAGAAGTCCGAGCATGATGGCAAGATACTGTGTCCGTCTAGCCGTAAGGCAATATTCAAATAAGGGAAGTACAGAATCAAAGTATTGGGAAATGGAGTCAAAGGAGGCTCCACAGGCGAGAACTGATGCCTTCAGAGCGCTCATATACTCCGTAAGATACGCCATTGCCGAGTTGAAATGCTTCTTTTCCAGCGTTTCAAACAGCTGCTCTTTCTCTTGAATGGATCCTTGTTTCTTGTGAATGCACATCTCCTTTGCCAATTGGACAGGGTCAGGCAGAGTGATGTACTGAGCATCAGAACGGACGTGATGATACGCTAAGGTGCCAACCTCTCCTATCGACGCGTTCCAAAACAATGCGTCCGCTTGGGAAAGCCATAGGGAAAGCTGGTCATCAGGCCAACCATCCAGATTGTCGACGGTACATCCCAGTCCCATAAGTGCCACGGGAAATTCTTGGGAGGTATGTGCCTTCAGAGATTGAAATAGCGCAGCTATCTTCTCTTCTGCTACCGCTTTTTCACAGGTAAAAATACAAAGATAGCGTTGATTGTGTAGTTTGAGTACTACAAGATCTTCCAAATCCAGATACGGTTCAAACATTTCATATCGGGGAAAAGAAGTAGACTCTATATCCGTATTAACCGCCGCCTTGAACAGCTGCTCTGTGGGGAGCAGCTGCAGAAGCAACATCGCAACGGCACACTGTTTGTTTTGTTGTTTCCAGGAGAGGAACTCCCTTGCATCCTGTAGTTGCATCTTTCCTGCAATAAGGTGAGAAAGCTCTTCCTGGACTATGATCTTCTGCATTTTTTGCAAAGAGGCCTTTCTTGTTCGGATCTTATCCAACTCATCACGTAAATGGGTAAATACGTCTACAATCTCTTCCTCTGCACAGGGCTTGAGCAAGTAGTGGTACACTCCATAGCGAATTGCATTTTGGGCATAGGAAAAATTGTCGTAACCACTGAGAATCACGACACGGGTCTCTGGATAGTTCAATTTGATGAGACGGGCGAGCTCAATGCCTGAAACACGGGGCATCCGTATGTCAGCGAGAACAACATCAACAGCAGCCTTTTCAAGGAAACGCAATGCATCTTCACCGGATGCAACCGCAGCGGCGATCGAGTATCCGAGAGCTTGCCACGAGACTACCTGCTTCAATCCTTCACGAATTACAGCCTCATCATCGACTATCAGAATGGAATAAGCCATGGTAGGATTATAAAGTACCTATGCGCTGGGCACAACAATGATATGCGGTTTGTATGCTAAAGAGCATCTATTAAGGTTCCAACGACAAGAGTGACGCACACTACGGTAATTGTGATGCAAGGAGATGAGGAATGCATCGAGTACTTTCTTGGCTTCTTGGTGGCGATGTCTCAATCCAATATCAGACTCACAGAGATCTTCTGCAAAGTGAAGGAATGCTTCTAGAGCACCTGCAACAGAGAATTGAGACCGAGGGGTTTGGGTCTCAGTTGCTTTCTGCAAGAAATACAAGCGGACATTGGGGGCTTTGGTACTATCAACCCAAGTGGACCAGTACACATTACACGCTTTGCGACCTGAAGAGCCTTTGCCTTGCACCGTCAAATCTCATAGCTGCAGAAATGGTTGAACGAGCCCTTAGTGAATGCCAGCTTCCCGATGGCGGACTGAACTTCGCAAAGAGCAACTTGCCAAGCGATATGGCTGTGAATGGCATGTTCTTGGAGTATGCATCCTATTTTTGCCCCAAAGATTCCCGCCTATCGCCTCTTGTTTCCTGCATACTCACCCATCATAAACGTGACGGTGGCTTCAGCTGGGACAATGAGTCGTTGACAAGCGACCCTCATACCACCCTGTGTGTGTTGGAAGGACTCTATTCCTACATGTGCTCTACCCGAAATGCGGAATCAGTTGGAACCATCATCGATGCAGCCCTGCAATGGTTGTATGAGAGAAATCTTTGTATCGGTGAAGATCGGCGATACACCCGGTTGGCATTTCCTCATCGGTATCGATACGACCTGCTTCGATTTCTTGAGTTCGCAGCAAGAGCTGACATTCCCTGGAACGAGAACATCGAAAAAGCAGTAACTTGGTTGGTGAACAAACAGCTCGATGGGGTATGGAATTTGGAACTTGTACATCCAGGAAAGGTTCATGTACAGTTTGAGCCGGTGAAGCAACCAAGCAGGTTCATCACCCTCAAAGCCTTGAGCATCCTCAACTTTTATGCATCCGATTCGAAGACGGCTGCAAAGGCATGGAATATGTTTGTTCGGGAGACGGATGCCGGTGCCTTCACCTGAAAGCACCGGCAAATGGTTACAGTCTCTTAGCGCCGTGCCATCATGTCATGCAGGCCGCCGCCGTTCTCCACGTTTGTGAAGCCCATCTGCTTGAGCATGCGCATGCCGTAGCTGGAGCGGGCTCCCGATGCGCAGTAGATGAGAATCTCTCGATTCTTATCCTCAATCGTCTGTGCCCACTCAGCAAGACTGTCCAATCCTACGTTGATCGCTCCCGGATACGCTCCCATGGCAAACTCCATCGGCGTACGTACGTCGAGGATAAGCGGACCATGCTCATCGGCTTCACAGGCACTCTCTGTACCCAAGCCTTCTGAAGCGTCTTCTTTTCTCTCATTGACGGTCTTTCTCTCGGTTGGGAACAAGCCCACACTCAGGTGCTCGAACCCGACTGCCCGAGCATGGCGCTCCAAACTGATATACCCGCCGCTGAGGTTGTACACCTTGTCAAACCCGGCTCCCTTGAGCATTCTGAGGGCAACGTGGCCTTTCTGACCGTCATCGCTGATCAAAAGAATGGTGTGCTCCTTGGGTATCCGGTCAAGGTTTTCGCGCAGCACGTTCTGGCTGAGGTTGTTCGTACCACGCAGGTTCGCCTTTGCGTAGCTGATGGGATCACGAAGATCGATGGCGATCGGAGTCTGTTCAAGTACAAACTGCTCAAACTCCTGGGCAAGGATGGAGGGGCTGAAACCGGTTTGCTTGTTAATGGCTGTGAAGGCTGCCATGTTCACCGGACCATTGGGAGAGTTGAACGGAGGGGCGTAGGCGAGGTCGAGTTCTGCAAGGTCTTCGATGGTCAGTCCGCCTGCTATTGCTGTAGTCAATACGTCGATTCGCTTGTCCACACCCACCCTTCCGGCGACCTGGGCTCCAAGGACCTTCTTCGATGCCTTATCCCAAATCAACATCAGGCTCACTTTCTCCGATCCCGGATAGTAGGCGGTATGGCTGGCCTTGTGTACAACCACCGCATCGGCATCGAAGCCGGCATCCTTGGCTCCCTTCAAGCTCAAACCGGTGGAACCTGCTGCAACCTCAAAGACTTTTACAATGGAGGAACCCATCGCCCCCTTGTACACATGATCGCCTCCTAGTGCATTTTCTGCGGCAATGCGTCCCTGCCTGTTGGCCGGACCTGCCAGAGGAAGGCGTACCGTGTTTCCAGATACTGTCTGATGGATTTCAATCATATCTCCGGCTGCATAAATGGACGGGTCGCTGGTGCGCAGATGCTCATCCACCTTAAGGCCGCCGCAGGAGCCCAGTTCAAGGTTTGCCTCTTTTACCAGTTGCAGGGTAGGCCTTACTCCTACTGAAAGCAGGACAAAATCAGTGTCTACGGCAGTTCCGTCGTTGAGCCGTACACAGGTATCCTCCACGGCTTGCAGCGACTTGCCTAATTTCAGCTTGACGCCATAGTCCTGCAGCTCCTTGGTAAGCATGCCGGCAAACTCCCCTTCAAGGTTGGGCATGACCTGGCCGGCCATTTCCACCAGGGTAACAGCTATGCCGCGCTTGGATAGTGCTTCCACCATCTCAAGGCCGATGAAACCGCCTCCGACTACGACCGCCTTTTTGGGCTCCTTTTCGGTGATGTATCGATCCATGCGGTCCATGTCATCGAGCGTCCACAACTGAAAAACATGACTCTTATCTACGCCGGGAAGTGGGGGAACGATGGGTTTGCCTCCCTGGGCAAGAATGAGTGCATCGTACGGAAATAGTGATTCTTCACCGGTCTGGGTATTGCGTGCCTTGACTTGCTTGGTTTCTCGGTCGATGGAGAGAGCCTGGGTATTGGTATGTACCTTGACCCGATACTGGTCATGGAATGTTTCCTCGCTCGCCAGGATCAACGATGAACGATAGGCTATGTCCCTTCCAAGATAATAGGGAAGCCCGCAGTTGGCAAACGATACGTCCGCTCCTGCTTCCAACAAGGTAATAGTGACATCGTTGTCAAGTCTTCGAGCTCTGGCGGCAGCAGTAGCTCCGGCTGCAACCCCACCGATTATTAAAAGATTTTTCATCAACTTCTCCTCTGGTAACGCTCCGAATATAGTATATTTAGTTGCTAGTGGCAAGTATTATGCAAAGGTTTTTATCTTCTGCATTCAATCACTTGAAGAACTATACAGAGTTGTTGGCGAGTTGTTGGAGATTCGTGGAGTTGGTAATAATACCCTTGCAGGATAGCTCCACCATCATGAATATTGGCGTACATTTAACCTAGAGGGAGACTTCCAATGAAACAGGGAAAACCAAAGATTGTGATCAGCATGCTGCTCATCCTGATTATGCTGTTCACTAGCTGCACTACTGCATCCAACCAGACAATCATCGCACAGGAATCGACGCTTGCCGATGTCGAATCATCGTCAATCTTTACCGTCGACCCCGCACCTTACCGGGCTTCAGTCTCTTCTCCGCTTCAAGCTCAAACATACTATGATGAGCAGGACATCGTGGATGCTTCGAGTTTTCAGGCGGTGTACATTGACGTAAATCAGAAAGATGCGGTGATTGAGGGAGTATCGGCAACCTGGGCAGAGGAAGGAAACCTCACCATCACCCATGATGGCAGCGATCTCATTAATTATATCCTTAGTGGACAGATGGATGGCACGGTAGTAATTGCAAACAACCAGGCTCCGTACATGGTAACACTGAACGGGGTCAAGATTACCGGCACCACGCTTCCCGCCCTGCAATTGGCAGGTTCAGAGAAGGCATTTCTCGTCCTCGCCGATGCAAGCGTAAACATACTCTCAGATACCCCGGAGAACAGCAAAAAAGGGGTGCTCACGGCAGCGGGGGATGTAATAGTTTCGGGCAATGGATCACTTGAGGCCAGTGCATACAAGAAACATGTTCTGAAAATTGATGGAACCTTGAGAATTCTGGGCGGCAATGTGCATCTCAGGACGACAGAAAATGCAGAGGGCAATGCCATCAGTGTTGATAAGGCGTTCATCATGGATGACGGGTCTATGACCATTGAAGCGAACGGCTCGGTTTACGGAGAGGAAAGCAAAGGCATCAAGGTCAATGGAGTGGAGGAAGAAGGCACTGCAAACGGCTTTGCGGTAGTCAACGGGGGAACCCTTACCATCACATCCGTAGGCAAGGCCCTCACTGCAGGCTGGGACAGGGATGAGGATGCAGAGACCGCAACGACGAGCGACGACCCGACTCCCAATGTAATCATCAACAATGGTGTGATTACGCTTACCACGACCGGCAAGCCGTATGAGGTGAGCGAGGATGAGTCGCTTAGTCCCGAGGGGCTTGAGGCAAAAGAGCACCTGATCATCAACGGCGGCCTGATCCAGGTCTCCGCAACCGACGATGCATTGAACGCCGGCTCCAGCATAGAGATCAATGGCGGCCTGTTGTTCGCCTACAGCAGTCAAGCCGACGGCCTCGATTCCAACGGAACCGTCGAAGTCAACGGCGGGACCATCATCGCCCTCGGTTCCCGTGCACCGGAAACTGCAATAGATTGCGACAACAATCAGAACTTCACCTATCGCGGTGGTACCATTGTTGCCATCGGAGGTGCTGCAAACAATACTCCGCTTGCACAAGAGACATCAGGTTATGTAATTACCTACGGTGGAAAACTGGAATCCGGGGCTGCCTTGTCTCTGTTGAATGCACAGAACGAACACGTGCTGGCCTACAGCATCCCTTCGTATTATTCAGAAGGCCAAGCCCTCCTGCTTGCCTCTGATGAGTTGCAAGCCGGCCAGGCATTCACCCTATTGGTCGGTGGAAAGCTCACCGACGGAAACCATTTCAACGGCCTTGCATTGGGACAACCTGTGTATGATGGAGGAGAGCAGCTGCAAGCTGAAATAACTTCAAGGGTCTCCCATGTTGGAGAAGCCTTGCGCTCCATGGGATTTGGAGGTAATCGACCTGAACCTCCCGAAGGGTTTGGAGGCGAAAGGCCTGATTTCCCTGAAGGGTTCGGACCTCCAATGTTCAAGCAATAAGCTGGATGAGCAACCCCTCTTTTAGGGAAAAGGAGGGGTTTTCTCACTGCCAAATTGCAGCAGAGGGTATACACTGAAGCAAGGAGTTGCAACACCATGGCCTCTTGCTTGAATTTGCTTTCCTTACTCATCAGTTCGCTTGGGTTCTCCCTCTTCTACGGTCTTTCAGTTAGTCCCGCTCGATTGGCACGAACGAAAGGAGAGAAGGCGTATCGGCTTGCAGCCCGTTACCGATTGATCTGTTCGGTATGCATGAGTATTGCCTTCATCAATTTCATCCTCTACCGCATTCTGCCCGTCTCCTCCGATCCACTGTCGCCGACGTTCCCATGGCCCTACCCGATCAGCGTTGCGGTCGCCGCAGCTTTGGCCCTGCCTGCCGGCATGCTCTTGGTCAGTGCACTCAAAGCAGCGGGAAAAGAGACTCTCGTTCCCAAGAAAGAGCATGAGCTCTATCGGGGTATCTATGAGAAAATCCGTCATCCGCAGGCCATCGGCGAGCTGGCTTTTTGGTATGTGACCGCACTCTTGCTTGATTCTCCGTTTCTCATCCTGGTTGCTGTGCTGTATACGCCCATCTGGATAGTGTGGTGTTTTCTTGAGGAATGGGACCTGTCGATCAGGTATGGAGAGGAGTACCTGCGGTATCAAGCAAGAACAGGTATGTTCATTCCCAAACGCAAGCATGGGGGTTCTCCCAGCAATACTGGTTGGGACAGAAAACATCGTACCTGATTAGAGGTTTGCTCTGCATCTTGCATATCCAGTGCCATACAGCAATTGTTTTCTGTCAAGACAATTTGTGATACATCACTGTATCTTTCAGACATTATTGTTAATCTGATAGTATGATATCTTGCAATTATTAACCATTAAATGTATTGTTTTTGAAAGAAGAAAATAGGCGTATGTATAGCTCTATTGCTTCTTCCATCTTTTCTTGTCTTCGGTGTCATAGCTACCTACTCTACCTACCCTTTGAAGCTCGAAAGCTACAACTCCATCTATGTGAACAAGTATGGTGGGACAGGCACGAATCACTACCAAAACATGATGGCGATGCACATGGGTCGGTTCACCATCGATACGCAGGGACAGACAATCAGGTCGTTCGCTTTGCTTTCAAACATCTCCAACGAGTTTGTTTTCAGAGGGCCGACAACATGGAATCCCAATAAAAACGATAAACTTGGCTTCCATGGAGTTGCCATTCTCAGATACGGATCGCAATTATATAATTCGAATCTCAACCAGGGAAATGTAAATCCGATCAATCCCACCAATAGTCCGATGAACGGCTTGATCACCATAGACTTCTTCTTGATCTCCCACAATCCGGACACTGTATTTATTCCCGAACGAACCTACACGCATCAGAGTGGCACTGTGGGAAACTTCGTCGTTTCCTATTCGACCGAAAATGAAGACTTTTGGAATACCGACTTCACCCCTGTCACCGGAGCCGACGGAGAACCTGTTCCCCAGCAGCCTTATCTCGGGTCTGGTACTGTTACGCCTGATGTTGCAGTTCCTTATGAAGATCCCACCGATCCTGTCTTCGATTTCTCAATCGTCGAAATCCAACAGCAATTCGACCTGGACAAAGCTTACAACACCGCCGCTGCCTATGTTGCCAAAGCCCAGGTAGTCGTCACCAATGTCCAAGCCGGCAATCCTGCCGGAGTCACCCTTACCTTCAGCAGTGACTCCACTACCGATTTTTTTGAGATGCGGCACACGGAAGAACAGAATCTGGAACCCATCGGATACAAACTCCTCTTCGATTCTACCATCATAGAACCCGGTGACTCGGTGGATTGGGTAGGCTTTTCCAATGCAACGTATACAAAGAACATCTATGTCACCCAAGTACAGGAACACGCGGTAGAGAACCTGGTTGCAGGCACATACAGCGATACCATCACCGTTCAGCTCACCCCCAAGGACACCCTGTAAGAAGCGGCTTCCTTCTCGACTAGGGGAATTTTGACTTCAGGTGAAAAAACCCTTGAGGCATATCAATGCATTCCCAACAACGTATGGTGCTTGAAAAAGTATGCGGCTATGCTATTGTCATGATTGTATGGAAACACTAAGGAACCCCGGCTTGGCCAAGCCCCTGTTTGCAGGAAAGAACAGCCACTTCTTCGATGCATGCCTGTATAGCGGCATGGGCTCGGTGTTTGCAGACAACCAAAGCAGGCCATACAGTGCAATAGCCATACTTGGTGACTATGCCGTCTTGGGCGGACAACCCTCCGAAGCTTTGCTTGCCGACATCTCCGCCATGCGCTCTGATGCATACCTTATCCTGGTTGGACCCGATCATAGGTGGAATGAGCTCATTGAAACAGCCTATGGCAACCGGGCGAAAGCAATTACACGCTATGCACTGAAAAAGAGTGAGCACAGCTTCAATACAGCAACCCTGCAGCATTGTGTCGATTCACTGAAACCCGGCTTTGCGCTACAGCCCATCAAAGAAGAGTTGTACCATAGGTGCCTGAGTGAGAGTTGGTCAAAGGATTTGGTCGCACTCTATCCGACCTATGACCGGTATGCTGAACATGGACTTGGCTTTTGTGTGCTCAAGGACGGGAACATTGTCAGCGGTGCCTCATCGTACTACTTCTATGAGAAGGGAATCGAAATCGAAGTCGATACACATCCTGAGTATAGAAAGCAGGGACTGGCCACCGCCTGCTGTGCCAGTCTCATCCTAAGCTGCCTGCAGCGAAGCCTATTCCCCTCCTGGGATGCCCATACAACCACATCCCTGCATCTGGCCCAAAAGCTTGGGTATCATTTTGCATATGCATATCGCGCATATGAGATTGGAAGCTGAACAGTCTCCCTTGCTTTGAGAGAACCATCAGTCGTACTATCAAACAAAGCGAGGGCCTATGAAAACAAAGTATCCGGTGCACAAGGATTATCGAACCATCAACATCGGTGTACCGATGTATGCTCCACTGCTGCCTCTCTTTCAGAGGATGACCCGCTTTTTGTACGCAAAACAGAGTGTTCCAAGTACCATCAAATGTCAGAAACTCACGCTGAAAAGCTTCGATGGATATACACTTCCTATGGAACTATTCAGCCCTCATACCGCTAACGACAAATCCCCATGCATTCTGTTTCTGCATGGCGGGGCGTTCGCCCTGCCCGCCAATGATTTTCATAAGAAGCTGATGTGCGAATATGCGCTTGGTTCGAATATCAAAGTTCTCTTTGTCGATTACCGCTTGGTCCCCAAGCATCGGTTTCCCCATGGACTTGAGGACTGCTTTGCAGCGTATGCATATATAACCGGCCATGCCGGCGAACTTGGCATTGATTCCGACCGAATTGCCCTTTGCGGCGATAGTGCCGGAGGGGCCTTGGCTGCTTCCCTCATCCATCTGATCAGGGACAGAAACCTTACCAAACCCTTGTTTCAGATGCTCATCTATCCGGTTTTGGATGCAAGGCAGCAAACCGATTCCATGAAACGGTTTATTGATACTCCCATCTGGAATGCACGGCAGAACAAAAAAATGTGGAATCTCTACTGCAAAAACCCGACCACCCAAGCGTATTGCTCCCCCATGCAAATTCCATCGTTTGCACGATTGCCCAAAGCGTATATTGAAGCAAATGAGTTTGATTGCCTGCGTGATGAAGCAATAGAATACGCCAGACAACTGCAGGACGCAGGTGTGGAAGTTACCATGAACCAGACCAAGGGAACGGTGCATGGATTTGAGCTGAATTGGAAAAGCGAGTATACCCAACAGATAATCAAGCAAAGAATTGCATACATGAACCAACAATTGGCCGTTGTGGATTAGCAGCTTCATTTTAGTATGGTTTTAGTAACAACCTTATGCTATTGGACATTCTTCTTTGATACAGTATAATGCCTACTAATTATATAGCAATTATCACCTATCAGGAGTAGTGTATGAAACGTAGTGTATCGGTTGTTCTTCTTATTCTCGCTTCTGCTTCCTTGGCCTTTGCGTCCTCGTATATTGGTGGCAGTATCTCCATTATGAATGATACGTACAGTGAAGACAGCTACAAGGTTGTTTTCAATCAGGTTGCAGTCTCACTTGAGGGTGCAAGCTATGGTTCCACCTCCGGTCGCTTCGGAATCGCCTATCAATTCGGTGTTGGATCATCCACGCCGACATTCGAAACCTCGATACTCTCCTTGGAAGGTGATCCTACATCGGTGCTCACGGGAAGCCTCATGGGTACTGTAAAGCATATATTAAACCGTGATTTGTCGTTGGAAACCGCCTTGGGTTATGGCTATACGCAGAGTTCCTACGAAGACTCAAGTAGTGAGTCAACCTCTCGGATTTCCAAGATAGAGGCGAAAATTGGTGCTGTATACGAACTGAACAACGACTTGGTTCTTCTGGGTGGTGTCCGACTCAGTATTCCGTTCAGTGTCTCAAAAACAACCAAGAGCGGATCCTCTACTACTACTGATACAATCTCCCTTGAGAGTGGATCGGGATTTGGAACCTATATAGGCATGGCGTATCAGTATTGATATACAGCATGTTGCTGCAGTCTTACATAATCGTGATATTGAAAGCCTTGAGAATCCAAAGCATGACGAAGTAGATTACGATCGTCAGCGTAGCTGATGCTCCCAGGCTCACCCAAAAAGAAAGGCCTTTGGTCAGCAGGAAGGGAAACGCCAGAAAGAATGCAAGCGAAGGCAATACGAACCAGAAGATGGATTGGCTTAGCTGAGCAATCTTCTTTGTCTCCACGTTATCTTTATACATCCAAAGGATTGCAAGCAATGATGTCAGAGGCAAAGATGCAATGAGAGCTCCGAATAGTGAGCTGCGTTTGGCAACCTCGCTGACAGAGACGATGACGAGAGCCGATATGAATACTTTCAGTGAATAATAGAGCATATGCTTGAACCTCAACTTTGCTGTGTACACTTGCGATATGACTGCGACGGCAAAACCTAAAAAACGGCGGTCTGGTTTTACCGGTACAGGACAACGGCCGCCATCACCAAGAAAATGGAAACAAGGGTGTCAAGAGAGAGCGTATTATCTACATAGCCTGCATTCACGGGGTCGTTGGGACGCATATAGATGGTAACTACGTAGGGCGGCGGGGTGAGGAACATCACAAGAAGTGCATAGCGGTAGATGGTATCCATACCCAGAAGTCGGTCGATCAGGAAGTGGTTGATCAGCAAGGCCAAGCCCAACAAGACAAGTTTCCTTACCATGATCGTTTTCAGTGACCAAGACAATCCTTCTTTCTTGATATGGATGCCATACCCGATGGAAAGGGCAATGAGGGGTGTGGTCAGACTGGCAAGCAGGGAGATGCCCTCGTCGATGGCAGTCCATACGGGATGGGGAGAAAACCACGGGCCTATGATACTGACCACAATACCGCCAAAAATTGCAAGAATCACCGGAGAGGTGATGAATTGTTTCAACAATGCTTTGGTTGTATGAGCACCGTCACGTTCGCGGATCAAGAACGCCATAAGGACAAAAAATACGAAGAGGACCTGACCCAGGTCTATCAGGGCCATTTTCCCCACGTGTTCACTTCCATAGGCACTCAGAAACAAGGCGTAGCCCAACATTCCCATTTCAAACCCTCCAAGCAGAAGCGGGAAATAGGGGGTTTCCATGTGCAGGGGTTTTGCCAAGGCCTTGCCTAACAAGACCATGAGAAGACAGACAAGGAATATGGTCACAACCAAAATCAGATACTTGCTCTCAATTTCCAATGAAGAGAAAGCCTGAAACAGGAGAGCCGGAAGCGCAAGATCGCTGACTATTCGTTTTGCTCCTGCAACCGAAGTCTGTGTCAACGTGCTTCCCCGCTGCAAGAGAAATCCAAGAATGAACAACAAGAGAACCGGAAGTATTGAATACATACCCATCCTGCCGAATGAAATGATGAGCATAGACTACCATGAGTACATGCAGGGTGCAAGAAGGGACAGAACCACGACAAACATCATACCGGTGACACTCGGCATCAGCAGATGACAATTTGACAATAGACTCCACCTCGCCCATGGTGATACCTTGCTTTCTACTACAAGCGAATCTGAGGCTTCACTCCTTTTAAAAACAAGAAGAGTTGATCTTTCCTATCCAAGTCAAATCAACACAAAGACAAATTCATTAAAATGCTCGTACAGGTCTCACCCAATAATCTTTATATCGACCACCGAAACCTCGTGTACCATTGCCGAAGAGATGGAACCATGCATACTTTACACGGTCATTGGGGAAACCCATGGTGAACTGCGAAGAACTCCAATGCCAATCGCCAGAAAAATCTCCTATATTATGTTCCTTGAGATTTTCATACATCTGGTTTAGCTCATCCTTGCTCGGTAAGAACCAATCGCTATACAACACACCATCCTTAAGGACCACCAGATCGGCACACACCTTCGCAGCATAGTCGGTCTTCATGTCATACGGTTCGGCATGGCCGAATGTTGTCACAATTTCCTCTGTGTTGCTTTTACCTGCCCCTATTTCTATGCCCGTCTGCACCTGTATCCCATACCCGCCCCATACCTTCCTGAATTCATATTTTTTCGGGGCTGCCTCCAAAAACCGCCAACCATTGCTGTACGATCCCTTGTCGTAGAATACATGGCCTCCAGCGGGTCCAATGCTTCCGACTAAAAAGGAAGATTCTTCCAAAGCATCACTCAAGCCAGTAAACTCCCACTTTGCATAGAGGGTCAAATCCGAGCAGACGGTGTCACTGCTGAAATCCCATCTCGATTCGGGTGTAAAATAGCTGTTCGTGTACCAACCACCAAACGAATATCCTTCTAGTGAAGGTGTAATCGGCTCAATAAGCATTGAGTTTCTCAGCTCAGTTTCTTGAACTGCTGTATTTCCATTCTGATAATCAAAATGTACGGCATAAGCAGGAATCCCATCAGCACAGGATATCAGCACAGCGACTGCAAGGCTTATCACCATCAAGAGAAGAACTATAGAAATCACTGTACCTTTCTTCATTCAATGCCTTCTTTATCGCAATATTTCTAATCCTGGTATCAGTCCAATCGTCACTAATCATATCCTATGGACATGACTATTACAATTTATACCTCTTGATTTTTCTTGCCTGATACACACGCTAAATATATTGAGGCTTCAGGTTCACGCAATAGAGAGAATCCTTGTCCAGGAACTTATTCTTTAGTATTTTATCAAATGTCTTACGCAATGGTGTACCGCAGGATGAAATAATATTCTTCGCATTGGAACTTCGGAGGTCGGTATGAGGAAACTTGCTGCAGGAGCTGGGGTTTTATCACTTATTCTCTTTGTACTCATACTAGCCCTATATGAATACATACCACAAACCATTCCCGTGCTCAGAGGAATCGAAGCAGAGAAGTCTCTGTTCCTAAGCATACGTATACTCGTTATCAATATCCTTACACTTGCCGCTTTCCTTATTCTCGCAAAGAGCATATATCGCTCACAACAGGACTATGAATTGAACACCTATGGAACATGGATTTTGATTTTCATCATGGTCAAAATGCTCTTGGAGTTCGTTGGCTTATTGTATGAAAGTTACTTGAACCTTCAGATGTACATTCTGTTGGCGGGAGTCGTATTACTTGGATTCTATGGTTTGTCTCGGCACAGATATCTGTTTGGCAAGGAGTTTTGGAAACCTATACGATTCCTCGCATCAGAGAAGATCATCCTTACGATACTCCTTATTACCTATATTGCTGTGAATATTCCTGTAGTATCCATGATCTCCAACCAATAGAAACTTTCTCATATGCTCAGGAAATTCTTCGATGCCCTACAAACCCTAGAATCCGCATGTAAAACCTACATTCATTCTTTCACACAAATCAAACGCAAGTGGTTGAATGGGCAGTATAGAACGCTTTCTTTCTAGAATAATCAGAATCACTTCTCTCAGAATCTACGATAATCATACCCTGCATGGCACAGGGAAAGAGTTCTCGGTAAGCGGGTACTTAATCTAGTGAATGCGCTGCTCTGACGAGTAATCCTGCCATCTACAACTATATACGTACCTGCTAAATGGCCATCTCATACACATATTCGATAGTGAAAACCACTCATAATCCCTACTCTACACTCCGTTACGAGTGAGGAGAAAAACCGTATGCAATGGAGAGAATGTAAGAATGGCGTGTTTGGCTTTGTTGTCGTTGCAACTTTGCTGATGACTTCTTGTTTTTCAGGACCCAAGGCTGCTCGCCTGGACCTTCCAAGGCCGAAGCAACGGCCTGCTGCCCAGGCGTTCGTTCATGCAACCGTGATTCCCATGACCGAACCAGACACAGTCATTGAGAATTGCGTTGTTATCGTCGAAGACAAAACAATCGTCTATGTAGGTACCGACTATGAACGGATACCTTTGACTGCAGATATTGTCGATTGTTCGGGTATGTGGATAGTCCCGGGTCTTGCTGATGCCCACGTACATCTGCTGTTCAATGCATTGGACCCCCTGCTGTTTCTTGCCAACGGCGTAACGTCGGTGCGCAATATGGCCTCCCTGACAGAGGGGGGTCGAACGGACAAGCGATTTGCCTTCAGCGACCATCTCGAGCTTCGTGATGCAATCCGCAATGGACAGGTGCTCTCTCCTTGGATCTACCAGGCAAGTCCCATCCATGAGACAAGAAAAGGGGCCTACTTCGATCGATCACTCTATATGAACACCCATTCGGCCGAGGCAGGAAAGCTTGCCGTTGAAATGGCCGATGAGGCTGGTTTTGACTATTTCAAGATTTACAACAAGCTTGGCACCTCTGCATTCTACAGCATCGCAGAAGAGACGAAGAGTATCGGGCTACCGGTGGTGGGCCATGTTCCGCATGAAGTACCGCTTCAAGCAGTGCTCGAAGGCTCGTTGATGCATTCAATCGAGCATCTCACTGGATACATCAATCCATTCGGAGAGTTGAAGATCAGCCCCGACAGGCTCGATGAGATCGCCGCCCGCACGAGAGAAGCCGGTATTTGGAACGTCCCCACCCTGGAGGTGTGGAAGCATGTTGTAAGGCCTGAGCGTATCGATGCCATCGAGGCAGATCGATGGACAGGGTATATTCCAAGGGCTAATCGCAGCATCTGGACACGTTCCATCAAGTCATTTTCCACCCTTATCAAGAAGAATGTTAAGGGATATGAGATTCTGCCTTCGGAGCATATCGAGGATTTTGAGCTGATCGTGAAAGCCCTTATCAAGGCCAAGGCTCCGATTGCAGCAGGCACCGACAGCGGAACGCTGAACGTGGTCGCAGGCTCTTCGCTGCACAAGGAGTTGGGTTCATTGGTTGCATTGGGTATGAGTCCATGGGAAGCGTTGGCGTCAGCTACGATTCGTGCAGCAGAATGCCTTAAGGCAGAGAATGAATTCGGTTCAATCCAAGCAGGACTTCGCGCCGATTTGCTGGTGCTGGGCGGCAATCCCCTTGAGGATGTTGCACACCTTGGTGATATCGAACTGATTGTCGTCCAAGGTGTGCCATACACGCAACAAGAGCTCGTTTCCCTGCTCGATTCGTTGGTTCCTGAGAACAATCTCTAAACTATATGTGTATAAGGAAGTACGTTGATTATGTGTAAAACATTGAAAACCGCTTTGATGGTTCTGGTAATCGTGTTCTATGGCAGCCTTGCCTTCGCATCACATACGATGCTTGATGCCCGTCCTGCATCCTTCTCGTTTGTAAGTTATCTGAACGCAGGAGGAGGGACGGCGTTCATTCAAGACGAGTGGCCCTTGCAGGCCGAATTCTCCTATGGGCTTCAACTCTCGCCTTGGTTCTCCCTGGGAGGTTTTGTCTGTGCCAATCCGCTCTCCAATTTCGAGCATGCCGACTTGGGCGTTTCGATAGCAAATACCGAGGCGGCATTCGCCTTGATGTCGGGAACGGAGTTCATCTTCACCGCCTACCCCGACAAACGCATCCATCCTTTCCTTCGTCTGGCTCTTGGAGGAATTACCGTCGGATACCTGGAGGATGTCGATGCCGATGAAGGGTATGACAGGGCTCAAGCAAGTCGTTCATCATTTGCTTCCCTTGCCGTTGGACTGGAGCTGGACCTTACAAAGTATACAATGCTGGCACTGCGGGGAGGCTGGCGATTTGCCGGCCATGCAGAAACCATGGGTATTGAAAAGCATGGACTAAGCGGGTTGGAAGTATGCCTGTCCGTCAAGACGGTCTGGAGGAATACCATCAGTAGTCTGTAGACTGCCTTCACGAGATACATGATGAGAACCAACTTTGCCGGCTGTGAAGCCGACAGCGTTGGTTCATTGTGGATCTGTTTGGCAATACACCTGACTTCTTCCCTGCCACTTGCAAAACACATAGGAGAACGTGCCCATCTGCAGGGCGATTTCCGGATAGCCGATGAGAGGATTGAAGGGAAAGTACGTATAGAGAAGTCCCTCAATTGAGCCAGGTCCCGTGATGACCGAGCCAATACTGGTAAGCACAAACAGCAAGGCAAACAATCGTATCCAACCTGACGGGACGCCGATGAAGCCTGCTCGAGAGGGATAGAGGGCGAAGGCAAGCAGAAGACCCCGAACAATTTGTACAAGCGGGGCTAAACGGACGGTGAGTGCGGTCGACGGCTTCATGACTTCGTAAAAGACTCTCTGGTAGGCAAAATAGTCGAAATAACGACTGAGAAGCATGAACGCTATACCAAAGAACACATACGTAAGTACGTGTACAAGAGTGAATCGTACCATAAAGCCTGTGATGTTTTTATAACGCTTCTGTTTCAACCTACAACCTCCTTAACCTCTTCATGGATAACTACATAGTTTTCGATCTGTAAAAATGGGCAGCAGTGCCGATACCAACAGAGACATCGATACGCACAAAACAGCCCATCCAAGCCACTTTGAAAGGACGGGAAACACCGAGCTCACAAGAAGGTACGGTTGGGCCTTGCACCAGAGAACGATTCCGATGAGAATCAGGGCGGCAAGGGCCTTTGCAGTACCCATGCCTTTCCGTTTCTCTTCTCTCGGCGACAGCACAGCGCATAATACGAGCAGCATGCTTGCACTAAAGAGCAGTGCAATGAAGCCGCTCATTACATAGTGCGCCCATAGGATGTGCGTCATGCCCACAGTGCCGAAATCCCTCCATCGGGCCCATTGTGTGAGCACGTGTGCGATAAACGGCCAACTTCTTTGGCTGTTTGTCAGGATTACGATTGCATCGCCGGTTTCCGGCACCATCTGCACATGCGTCATAATTCCCCTTCCCTGCCCGCCGTGGGAGGCCGAGAGCATTCCGTTGGGCAGCCGCTCGAGATAGTGACCAAGCCCGTAGGCATCGAAAACCAGGGAGTACACACCGATGTCGGTGTGCTCAGGTTTGTACAGCCTACGCACCTGCTGTGCCGTAAGTACGGGGTTTTCCTTCATTGAGGCTGCTGCGAATCGTGCAATATCTTCGGCTGTTGCAAACAACCCACCCGACGATTTTTCAGGATACAGGTAGACCGGAACAGGCCGGCCCTGCAGGTCGTATCCGGTAGGGACACATCCTTTCATGGAATCCGGTATTTCAAAGAACGATGCGTGCATGCCAAGCGGGGCGAGCACCTTCTCATGCATATACGCAGAGAATTGCTTTGCTGTGATTTCTTCGATCAGAAGCTCAAGGACATGATAGCCTACATTCGAGTACGAGAATTCCCCGGGCTCACCCTTCATACCTGCTTGCTCTGTAAGTGTCTGTCTGAGCGAAGGCATTGCTTCACCGGGGGCGTACACGTCGTTGAAGTCACCCAGGGGCATGGCTGCGCTATGGTTCAATAAGGTTCCGGCCGTCACGTTTTCCACAGAATATCGGGTTTTGGGAAAGTCCCAGGTTCTCAAATACTCGGTTACCGGAACATCAAGATCAAGAAGCCCTTCCTGGACAAGCGCAAGGACGCCCCAGGCGGTCACCGATTTGGTGATCGATTGAACACTCATGGGTGTGTCTGGTAAAAGCAGCCTCCGGCTTTCCATGTCCGCGTATCCAAAGGCCCCGCTGTATGCCATTTCACCATTCAGAACGAGCGATATGCTGCATCCAGGAATGGAAAATTTTTCCATCAGATGCGGTATGAATTGACGTAGATAGTCCTCGAAATCCACCAGAGTGGCGTTTTTCTTGATTGTCTGATGGAATAGAAGACTGCCCGAGAACAGGGCTATCACAAGACAAAGCACTACAGTTGTCATGATGAACAACCATGTGCGGTGAATCGTATGCATACTCGTGCAATTCATGTGACTGTTTTCTCCAAGCTCAAGACCCTTACCTGCTCTATGGTCTTGACAGGCAACCAGTCATCCATATTTCCAAAGTCGCTTCTATCAATGGCAAACGGAGGTATGAGTTCAAAGTTTTGAAGTTCCATCAGTACGAGATATCGCTTGCCTGCCCAACGCTTGATCTGAGCAGGGGAAAGCCGAAGCATCAATTGGTTCTCTTCAATGAGCTGCAGGGCCTCCGAGGCTGATAGTTTTTCCGAATTGAAAACACGTTTAACGACGGCCTTGCCTCGGACCATTCCATCGCCCTTGTTCTCGATGAACCAGAGCACTTCACCGCACACTACGCGTCCGTAGGGCAGCTTTCTTCCTGCAGCACCGCGGACGATCATCTGTTTTTCTCCGCTTGCAAGCTTTTCCAGTTCCTTCTCTTTCGCTTCCAGATACACGACATGTTCCATATGCAACGCTCCATTTCCCCCATTCAATGGGAGGGTTCCCAACATCTGAGTGCACACAGCCCTCCGATGACACTCCCGATCATCACCAGTATCGCCGATCCGAACGGCTTGTATGATATCGCAAAACCTTCCACCACATGGATCATCTCCGAACCCAATGTGGTGAAGGAGTACCATCCTGTGCCGCCAAGTGATCCCAGCATACTGAACACCAACCAAAGGCCCAGGGCAGCAAGTCCTGCTGCAACCGGTCGAGAGACCATTGCAGAGAGACTTGTGGTCATGACTATGACGACCAGGAGAAACAGCAGAAGTAGCAGATTCGATTGCATGAACAGCGCTGATGGGAATGCTGGAAAAAGGTACCTGCCATAGAGGTTGCAGAGCATCGCTGCAACCCCTATGCCTAGGAGTTCCATGACCATGAGTGCAAGCATCTTTGAGAAGAGAATCGATCGGCAGGTTATCGGTCGTACCATCAAAAACTGCAAGGAACCGTCGCTTTTCTCTCCTGCAACACAACCCATGGCAAGAAATATCATGACGATCGAACCAATCTGCGTAAAGTTCTTTACATATTGGTCCACAGCATCCCGATAGGTGACTTCTGTCAGCGTAAGTACCATATTCTGTGTCGAGCCGATCATGGCCAAAATGTCGGGCATGTAGTAGGCAGAGAGCGGGGAGAGTATACCGAAGAAGGCGCAGACCATCACCCATATGAGAACTCGATAGGATCGAAAGGCCTCGGTAAGTTCCTTCCATAGCAATATGCTCAGGTTGTTATGCATGATTTCGCTCCTTGATGTGATGCATGAAGACATCTTCGAGTGTGGCGTTTTGCTTGTAGAGGCCCAGTAACTGCAGGCCATGGTCACTCAGCATCCGCATGATCTTTGCATGCTTGGCGTGATAGTCGGTTTCGCTTATGACAATGCATGTCGCCTCTTCGATGGAGTTCTCTACCGAGAGATCGGCCAGCAATGCCTTACAGGTTGAAGCAGTAAAGGAATCTTTGAACTGAAGACGCATCAAGGGTCGTGCATGACAGCCGAGCAGTGCTTGTATGTTCTGTTGCAGGACAATCGAGCCGTCTGCGATGATCGCCACTTCGTCACACACCCGCTGGATGTCCTCGAGGATGTGGCTGGACATGAACACCGTTGTCTCTTCTCGCAGGCGGCCGATAAGAGTCAGCACATCCCTTCTCCCGATCGGATCGAGGGCCGATGCCGGTTCATCGAGCAGTACGACTTTTGGTCTGTGCAGTATCGCCTGGGCGATGCCCAGGCGCTGCACCATTCCCCCAGAGTACTCACCGATTCTCCTGTCTGCCGCCATCTGGATTCCGCATAATGGCAACAGCTCATCGATTCGCTTCTCAATTTCGGAAAAAGACATTCCATACAGCGTACCGGAGAACCTGAGCAATTCCCTTGCACTCATCCAAGGATAGAATGTGGGCTGTTGGGCCAAATATCCGACAAGCCGTTTTGTATGGTGCATTGCCTTTCCGTCGATGCTGAAACTTCCCGATGTCGGTTCAATGAGCCGGGCCAGGATTCTGATCAGCGTGGTCTTGCCTGCACCATTGGGTCCGAGGAATCCAAAGACGCTCCCTTCTCGTACAGAAAGGGATACGTTTTTCAAGGCTTGGACTGTTCGATACCGTTTGCTGATGGAATCGAGTTCAATCATTGCCATGGTGCTTTCTCCCATATACCAGATAGGCGATCGGGCCGAACAGGTTCACAAACAGGAAGATCAGCAACCAAGCGGTCTTGGATAGTCCGTTGAAGCGGTCCCGGTGCATCCAATCCCGTAGGCATACCAGCTTGAGGATCAGTTCAAGGACCACCAGCGGTGCCGACAGCAGTAGTATCTCTTCACTCATGGGTGCCTCCTGACTCAGACACTACGTGGTGATAGAGATGTTTAATAGTCCGAATTGTTACGTAATCGGCTGGTATGACCGCTTACGTAGTTGTACGTAAGGGGTACATTTTATTGATGAGCTCCAGTTTGGTGCTAACCGAGCATTTCTTGAATATGCGATACACATGGGTTTCAACGGTTCTCGGGGAGAGGGACAGCTCATAGGCAATCTCTTTATATGACTTGCCATCCACGAGCAACCGCACAATTTGTTGTTCCCTCTCGGAGAGCTTGTACTGCTTTTGGAAGGTGTCGATCGGGTTTGAATACCTTGTTCCTAAAGAGGAGAATTCCCTTAGGTACACCATTGCATCGTTGATGCACCAGGCGATGATGTACAAGGCAGTCACAGTTGCATCGAATGCAGGCTGGTGCCGGGTATTCGCAATGCTGAATATGATGGTATAGAGGCTGAAGAGCAGGTAGGCAATGCTGGAGATGACGAGAAATGAACGCATCCGTGTGGCACTGAACGTCTTTTGCCCTTTGATTTGCATGAGGGTGTACAGAAAGCCGGTACCCACCAGGGCGTTGAGTGCTGCACTCACGTAGGGACCGACTGCAGGAGAGCCGATCATTACCAAAAAAATGACAAGCAAGAAGGTTGCCAACCCGATGACTTTCGACGCTTTTGCTGAAAATTCGGTTATTTGTCCTGTGATGATGGAGTCGAGAAACAGTGGTATTCTATGGAACATCAGGATGGTGAATACGTACCTGACGATGGTGATCACCAGCAGGATGGTTTGGTTGTTGCGCTCGAGCATGGTTTGGTAGACGAAGCCGATGAATTGGAAGAGATACCAAATCCACGTGAGGGCGATGTACCACAGGTATTGGTCGAACATGATGTGACGATTTGACTTGCGAGATACGTAGGTCAAGAAAAAGGTACTGAACAACAACGAAAATCCTGCAATATTCAACCAGAATGCTATAAGTTCCACACCACCCTCCTTGTTCCAGTCTAGTAGGGATTGGGGTGTTTGTCGATTCTTAATGAAGCCTTGCAGCCTATACGTTGCTCGGATTTTTCGCCATGATTAGGCAAATAAGCCAAGAAAGCTCAGAGGGAGGTATTGAAAATGGTGCTGCAAACAGAACGGTTGCTGCTTCGTCCATGGCAGGAGAGCGATGCAGAGAGCTTGTATGCCTATGCCAAGGATAGTGATATCGGCCCGATTGCCGGCTGGCCTGCGCATACAAGCGTCGAAGAAAGCAGAAGTGTCATTACGCATGTCTTCTCTGCACCTGAGGCATATGCCGTGTGTTTGAAGGGCGATGGAAAGCCGATCGGGGCAATTGAACTGAAATTGAATGGTCATACCGATATGACGGACAGAGACGATGAGTGCGAGCTTGGGTACTGGCTTGGCAAGCCTTTCTGGGGTCACGGTATTATACCGGAAGCTGTCAGGGAGTTGATCCGTCATGGTTTCGAGGACCTGAACATGAGAGCCATCTGGTGCGGCTATTATGAGGGCAACGGTAAATCAAAGCGTGTCCAGGAGAAATGTGGTTTTACGTATTTCAGGACAACCGAGGGTCTTGATGTGCCGTTGATGGGAGAAAAGCGTACAGGTCATACGAGTGTATTGACCAGGGAAGCTTGGTTGAAACAGGCAATCACCCCTGTTGTGTAAAGATAGTTTATAGGAATCAGCTGAGAATTTGAAAACGTTGTAAGCAAATTTGCAAAACCCCTCTGGACAGCACCATAATATTTCCGTATTATTGTCAAAGTAACTCGGGCGCGTAACTCAGCGGGAGAGTGCTACCTTCACACGGTAGAAGTCGTTGGTTCAAACCCAATCGCGCCCAGTAAGGCCAGTCTTCGGACTGGTTTTTTTAATTCAGGCCAAAAGTAATCACAAGTTTGTAACCCTTTGAGAGTACGAAAGAACCAGAATATATGTCATACTTTATCCTTGACGTTATCAACCATGCTACAGTATCTCTTGAACAGGCAGGCCTGCAGGAAAGCCGTCTTGCTCATGAGATAGAATCGATAAATCAAAGGATGGAAAGTGAAAAAGTTCCTTCATAACCTCAAACAATCCCTGCAACAGTGGTCATACGGACGATATGGGTTTGATCAGCTGTCCAGAGTCCTATACATCATCAGCCTTGTTATTATCGGGTTGTCGCTTATTCCAGGCTTCCAATTGCTCGTGATGGTAGCGTTTGCACTCATGGTTTTGGTAACATTCAGAACAAGTTCCAAAAACACCACGAAACGAAGGCTTGAAAACGACAAGTTCCTCAACCTCACAAAGAAGCCGAGAGCATGGTTTTCTTTCAGGAAAGAGGTGCATGCAAACAGAAAGACGTATTGCTACTTCATCTGCAGGGAATGCGGTCGGCATTATAGAGTGCCCAAAGGAAAAGGGAAAATTAAAATCTCCTGTCCCGGTTGTCACACTACCGTAATTGCAAAAACATGAAGAGCCGGAAGCCATAAGGATAAAACCCTCTTTCGATTTTTTGAACCACAAATGCATTTGCATTTCAGCCTCTTCTGCATCATTCGAAACAGGCAGAGGTCTTCTTACCCTCTGCCTGTGCTCCCTTGGAGAATCGCTTATCAGAAAACTCGAGCAGGCCTAACCCTGTACATGCTTTGTTGCCGAGGGTTCATCAATGAACTTCCATTCAGGAAATATTGAATGCAAACATAGAATGGAGAGTTACCATACCCTGGAGCGTTTGGATATTCTGAGGAACTCCAATAATAGGTATCGGTAAAATTACCAATAGGCACCTCAATATCGTAGAGATTCTCGTACATGGCATTCAATTCATCTTTGCTTGGCAGGAACCAATCTTCATATTCTCCATACTCATATAGGCTACAGGTCCTTGCTGCGTAATACTCTGTATTTTCAGTAGAATCATCACCTACATAATAGGCTGTGGTTCCCATTGCATTGACCAACGCTTCTGTGTTTGCCTTGCCGGTTCCTATCGCAGTCCCCGTCCCCACTGCAAGGTTGACTCCATCGGCTTCTGTTCGGTAGAGCCCGAAAATGTGTTGATATTCCCATGTTGGGTTGAATTCCGATGTAACATCAGAAGGAGCGGCCTCCATGAACCTCCATCCATCACGATACTTTCCCTTGTCATAGAACACTATCCCACCGGCAGGACCGGTATCTCCAGGAACATAATCAGGTATCCATTTTGCATAGACGGTAATGTCGCCCGCCAACGGTGTAGAGGCATTGAATTCAGTCCCACCACCTTTGACTTCGGTGTACCATCCACCGAACGTATCACCTCTCTTCACCGGTGGTGTCGGCAATGACCCTACGATATCAGTCCCTGTAGTGTACAACACCGTTCTGGACACAGGTTCGACAGTGGTGTCTGCATCCTGGTCATCGAACGTAACCGTATGTTTCCATTTCGCATATACGGTGATATCACCGGTCACGGGAGTGGATGCATTGAACTCAGTCCCCCCTCCGTTGGTCTGCGTGTACCAACCGCCGAAGGAGGCGCCTGTCTTCTGGGGAGACGTCGGCAATGACCCGACCTTATTGGCGCCTATGATGTTCAAGACTTTTTTTTAACGCAGGATCAACACTGATGTCTGCATCCTGATCGTCGAAGATAACCGTCAACTGTCTGTTTCCCAATTCATCAATCGATTCACTGCATCCAGTGAACACTACAAGCAACAAAGCAATGATCACTACCAATTTCCATGTTTTCATCTGATTTCCTACCATTCAAAATTGGCAGGGATTATAGCAACCAGGTGCAGACAAAGAGCTCTCTTCACTTAAAAAGTGTTGTTTTCTTCCTAAAAACTCAATGACTTTCAGAATGAGTGGTATTCCACAGAAAAATTGTTACTAATATACATCCCTCAAGCTGCTCAATGAGCTGATTCCCCTATTGGTATAGCCATGCAGGTTTGTTTGTACCAAGTCGGGGGGCACTGACTCGAGAAAATAGGCTTGTCCTACGGCAGGAGAAGAGTCCACCCACATGGCGTTCCTGGCTTTTGCATAGCGGGTGATGATCAACTCATTCTTTGCCCTGGTGAGGGCTACATAGAGCACCCTGCGCTCTTCCTCCTCCGCCTCCAGATTACCCAGGGAACGGGAATGTGGATACTGAGCAGGAACTGCGGAAGCAACAAAACAAATGGGAGCCTCGGTTCCCTTGGCGCTATGGACGGTGATAAGGGTGAGAGCGTCGTCATTGCTCTTATTGCTCAACTGCGTGCCATGCATCGGCTCAAGGGTGAAATCATCAATGAACTGGCCGAGGGAGGTATACGTACGAGCCACTTTCTCCAGCAGTTCCAAATCCTGCTTTCTCTGCTTCCAGTGGTCGTACCGTTCTGCCAACAGGGGACTCAGTTGCTGAATTACCGCCTTGATGCACTTCTGAGGATTGGGTCCTGCTTTCATCGCTGCAGAGAGAGCCTCTACACTTGGATGGCCCTCTCCTACCGCACCCTGAAGCGCTTGCACGACTGAATTGGCATCTTGCAGATTGCCGACGATACGCTCGGCGGTAATCTCCCCGATTCGGGGAAACAACTGCAGATACCGCATCCAAGCAAGGTCGTCGGTGCTGTTTCGTACCAAGCGCAACAGGGCAAACACATCCCGGACATGGGCGGACTTGGTAAGCACCAACCCACCGATGAACCGGTAGGGGATCTTGCGCCTGATAAGCTCGGCCTCCAGCGTCTTGGCCTCGTAGCTCGAACGATAGAGAACCATAATATCGGAGAGCGGAATCTTCTGCTCCTGATAGCCTACGACCTGGTCGGCGATCCAGGAACACTCATCGCTTTGGTTCTCAAAGTCCTCAAGACGCACCAAGTTCCCGTTCCTGCCCCTGTTCGCCACAAGATTGTTACGGTAGGAATAAGATGAACACGAAAGGAGCCAGTTGGATACATCCAGAATTTCCTGGTAACTGCGATAATTCAGAGAAAGCGCAAATGCAATACTGTCGCCGAATATTCGTTCGAACTCCATCATATGGGAGAACTCTGCTCCCCGGAACCGATAGATGGACTGTGCAGGGTCGCCTACACAAAACAGCCTCACCTTCTCAGCACAAAAGTGCTTGAGAATGTTGAACTGGATCGGATTGGTATCCTGCATCTCATCAACCAGCACCTCATCGAACAGCGAACACACTGCATGCCGCAGGGGAGGCTTTTTTGTCAGTGCCTCATCGAACTTGATGAGCAGATCATCATAGTCCAAATACCCGCGCTCCTCTTTCCTCTTCTGGTACAGGCTGAACATCTGCAGGATTAGCTCTATCTGCTGATCATCCAAGTCTGTTTGTTCGTGAAGATAGTCTTCTGTATGTTGCAGTGTATTACGGCTGTAAGAGTACAGGGACAGTAGATGGTCGGAGCTGGGAAAGCCTCTTTTCGGACCTTCCAGGTGCTTGATGAGGGATTTACGTACGATGCTCATCAGGTTGTCCTGGTCGTCTGCATCGATGATATTCAGCCCGCTGATATCAAAACTCTTGGGTAGCTGACTCATAACCTTCAGGCAGAAGGCATGAAAGGTACCCATCTGCACCGCTTCTCCAGAAGTCCCTACCTCATGTGCCAACCTATGACGAAGTTCCTGGGCTGCACGATTGGTGAAGGTAACGATAAGGATTCTGTCAGCCTGCGTCCCTTGCATGACTTGCTGGGCCGCTCGTGCAATAATTGTGCGGGTTTTACCAGTACCCGCCCCGGCATTCACCAATATATTGCGTTTCGGTCCTGCATACGCAACTGCATCACGTTGTTGTTGATTGAGCTCCATACCATCACCTCAACATCTGTATAGTGTGTACAGCCTATCACCTCTTTTGTCTATTGCCTAGAGCAGGGAACTTCCTCAGCGAAGGTATTTGCATTTTCTGCAGATGGCTACTACCATGAGCTATGCATACACTGATAGCAGGAAGCAGGGTTTCATCGGATACACAGGGAATAATGTTCTGCTCCTTTGACGAACAGACGGGATTTATTCAGTACCTCACTGGCTTTGGCGGAGTTGAACAACCCACCTTCCAATGCTTTGATGGTGAGAGACATATACTCTATACAGTCAGCGAAACGGAAAACGACGGTCATGTGTACGGCTTTCGCGTCTCCCCTTCGTTGACCTGTGAGCAGATGTTTTGTGTTCGCAGCCTTGGAGGCTCTCCCTGCCACCTAGCTCTCAATCCTTCCGGCGATAGCTTGGCCGTTGCAAACTATGCCACCGGGACCTTCACCTGTCTTCGTTTTAATGAATGCAACTACACAGAAAACTTTGCGGGAAAGGGAACTCACCCTGTACGCCAGGAGAGAAGCCACATCCACAGCAGCCTGTGGACGGATGAAGGTTCATCAGTCTTGGTCGCCGACTTGGGACTCGACAGGATAATCTGGTATAAGGACTGCTTCACGTTAAAACAGTATATCCAAGTACCACCGGGAACCGGACCACGGCATATGGCCATCTCAACGGACAAAACCATGCTCTTTGTTGCGGGAGAACTTTCAAGCGAAGTGCTGGTGATCCAGCTAGGACCTGAACCTAGCGTGGTGCAAACGATCAGCACCCTACCCCCTGATTTTACAGATGAGAACACTGCAGCAGACATCCACCTCTCGCCTGACGGGCGCTTCTTGTACTGCTCCAACCGTGGCCATGACAGCATTGCTATGTATGCTGCTGACCAAGCATCGGGGTTTCTTACCCTGCTCGGCCATTGCAAAGTGGAGTCTGAACCGAGGAACTTTTGCATCGATCCATCAGGTGCCTATCTCTTGTGCGGCAATGCTTCGGGCAACTCGATAACGGTGCATGCAATTGACCAGCAAACGGGAATTCTCTCTTCAGCTGTTCAACGGTTTGAACTGCAGGCTCCGGTGTGTTTGACCTTCATTACGTAGCAAGAGGGCCAATCGATAGGCCCTCTTGTGTGTTGTCTGTGAGTTGGTTCGGTCTTACCAATGCTTTACTACCGTCACCTGGGTAACCGAATTGGCAGGAGCGCTGGTTACCGCCTTACTCAGAAGGGACGTTCCAAACAGGATGGATATCAGCATATAGACTGCGAGAAAGATTCCCGCACCGATCAACATTGTATTACTCTTCTTTAGCTTGGACTTCATGGTGTATCTCCTCATTGTGTGCATAGTGCTGTAAATCCTCCAACGTAATGCCCAGCGTCTCCATGGTGGAGAACAGTTGCGGCAACTCACGCTTGATGAACCTCTCGCGGCGCTGCTTGAGCACCAGAGCCCGTGCATCCTTTGCGGTGAAGTATCCGATACCCCGCTGATTCTCCAGGGTACCTTCCTCCTGCAGCATGGCATACGTCCTGATCACCGTATTGGGATTCACCTCCAACTCCATGGCCATATCGCGTACCGAGGGGATTCGCTGTCCATCCTCCCACACTCGATTGAGGATGAGGTCATGGATGTACTCGGCTATTTGCAGATAGATGGGAGAGAGTGTATTAAACTGCATCTGTTGCTTGGACCTCCTCAACCCTGAAGTACGCAGTCACCAAACAGAAAACAGGAAGTGCTGCGTAGTATAAAACCTTGCTGATACCGGTGAACACCTTCAGTGATGCGAGGGAGTTCTCCAGATACCTGGAATCGAAGTACATGAAGGAATCAAACATCGGAAGCGAGGAACCGAACCTGATTGCAAACAGTATTCTGGTAAACAGAAGAGCCAAGGCTCCGAGTGCAAGGGCGATTACCCCGACGGCAAGCACCGTCTTGATGAAGTGACTTTTACGAAAATAGGTTGCACCAAGAAGGAACACCGAATTCCATACCCAGTACTGAGCCAAAAGCGACCAAAGCTCGTTGCCTGTGAACGGATTGAACAAACCCATCGGGCTGCCGAAAATTAGAAGCTGTATCGGCTCGGTCACCACGCTGGTCAAGAAGAACAACAACGTCAGGGCGATCGGATAGGCGATAGTCGAAACCACGGCCTTGGACAGGAACTTCTCCAAGTTCGTTGCAGGAAGCATCAGCCAGTTGTGCTGGGCATCCTTGCTGAACATGTCCTCACTGAACATAAGGCTGGTGGTAATGAACCCGCCAAGGAGTAAAAAGCCGGGAAACATCTCGGAATATACTTCCATCGGGAAGGAGGAACCGGTATATCGGGCGACCAGACTCTGCATGGTCTCAAAAGCAAACAGAAGCAATACAATTACCAACCCATAGGTTGAGTAGTCCTTCTGACCGGTCTTCCACTCCCGTTTCATCAGAGCGAGCAATCTATTCATCGTACACCTCCCATCGTTCCCTTCGAAGTCTGGATCACCACATTGAACAAGGTTTCCAAATCCAAAGGCTGTCCTTCGCTCTCGTCGGTGCGCTCACTGAGCACCATCCAGCCGCCAAGTACTTTCTCCGTATACAGCGTTTTCTCCCTGTCGGGTTCGCTGGTGGTAAGGTTGAGCACGTATTTGTCCGATACACTGGCTACCGCATCGTTGAAAATAACCGAACCGTCATGCAGGATGATGATCGGATCGATGAGGTTCTCCATATCACGCACCTGGTGTGTTGAGATGATGAACGTCCTGTTCTCGGTCATCGCCGATGCAACCGTCTGTCTGAACTGCCGCTTGGAAGGAATATCCAAGCCGTTTGTCGGCTCATCAAGGATAAGCAGGGCGGTGTTCGATGCAAGACCGAAGGATAGCAATACCTTCTTCTTCTGTCCAAGCGACATCTGATCGAGCCGCTGATTCAAATCAACATCGAAGTCCTTGCAGTACACACCAAACATGGTGTGGTCGAAGCGGGGATAGAACGGACTGAGCATCGCCAGATACTCATTCGCTTTCATCTTCGGTAGCGGAAACTCCTCAGGCAGATAGAAAATCTCCTGCAACAAGGAGGGGGAACGCTTTTGCGGATTTTGTCCAAAGACTTCCACCATTCCATCTTGAACAAACAACTGTCCGCTGAGCAGTTTTAGCAAGGTGGTCTTGCCCGCCCCGTTCTTCCCTAATAATCCATAGATGTTTCCTCTCTTGATCTCCAGATTCAAGTTGGAAAACAACTTCTTGCTCTGATAGGCAAACGAGATGCCCGTCATCCGAACGACCACGTCCCCTGCTGTCTCAAGCGTTTCATGTACTGATACTTCCTGGCTTGCCATGCATGCCTCCTAATTTGCTACTGTACTAGCTAACTAATACACCAATATTGTAGTTTTGTCTAGAGTCTTTTACGGAAAACTTCACAAATTTTTTGCATAGGTTTCCGCTTGGGAACTTTTTCGATATTTCTAGACAAATGCCAAACAATCACTAGTAAATTTAGAAAGAAGCTGGTAGTATCGGTTCTTGCGCATTGGGTTCCAATGTGCAGATAAGAACATCCTTCACCTCTCTTGAGAGAGGGTTGGAAACACTTTATATGAAAGGGCTAAATAGTATATTTAGACAAAAATAACACCATGGTATAGAAGGAATAAGGGTAATGAACGAATCTACCAACCAATTCTATCTTGATCGTCAGAATCAAACCGAATCCAATGCACGTACCTATCCCCGCAAGTTCCCCATTGCAATCAAACAAGCTAAAGGCTCCTACCTTATCGACGTAGAGGGCAACAAATATCTCGATTTTCTCTGTGGTGCAGGCACACTAGCCCTTGGACACAACGACGATGAAGTCAATCAGGCAATGATCAACCTTCTGACCAACGACTTTCCCCTTCATACCCTGGACCTAACCACTCCGATCAAAGACACCTTTGTACAGACTCTCTTCAGTCTGCTTCCCGAAGAATTGAGAACCAATGGTAAAATCCAGTTCTGCAGCCCCAGCGGCACCGATGCCGTCGATGCAGCGATCAAGCTGTGCAAGACTGCAACCGGACGTTCTTCGGTCATCGCCTTCGGCGGCGGGTACCACGGCATGGGTCACGGAGCCCTCGCCCTCACCGGCAATCTCAATGCCAAAAGCCAGGTCAACGGCCTGATGCCCGATGTACATTTTTTCCCCTACCCCTACTCATACCGCTGCCCGTTCGGTCTTGGCGGAGAAGCGGGCGTCGATGCCGCCTGTGCAGTCTTTGAGCGAACGCTCAAGGACCCTGAAAGCGGTATCACCAAGCCTGCCGCAGTTATTCTTGAGACCATCCAGGGTGAGGGAGGCGTCGTCCCGGCTCCTATCAAATTCCTGCAGACGGTGCGCCGTGTCACCAAGGAACTCGACATCCCCATGATAGTCGATGAGATCCAGTGCGGAATCGGACGCTCGGGCAAGTTCTTTGCCTTCGAGTATGCCGACATTGTACCCGATGTCATTCTTGCCTCCAAAGCAATCGGTGGCTCCCAGCCGATGAGCGTGGTCATCTATCACAAGGACCTTGATGCCTGGCAGCCTGGTGCACACGCCGGGACCTTCCGCGGCAACCAGCTTGCCATGGCTGCAGGTACTATTGTCATGAATCGCGTGAGCAAGCCTGAATTCCTGGCTGAAGTTGTTGAGAAAGGCCAGATGATCGTCGACCGCATGACTGCCTTGATGCAGGAAGTCTCCATCATCGGGGACATCCGCAACAAAGGACTGATGCTCGGCATAGAGTTTGTCGACCCTCACGGGCAGAAGGACCAGCTTGGATCATTGCCCCAAAGCGGCGTCATTGCCGCTAAAGTACAGAAAGAGTGTTTCAACAACCGCCTGATCATGGAGAAAGGTGGAAGGTACGGTTCTGTCATGCGCTGCCTGTGCGCCCTCAACGTTACCAAGGATGAGGTTAGACTCATGCTCGATATCGCCGAGAAGGCAATCCGCAAGGTGGATGCAGATGTCAACTCACACCGATAAGCTGCCGTATTTCCTGGGTTTTGATGCGCGGTCCAAGGACGCATACCGCTCGATAATCGACCAGACAGTCCAGGCCGTCACCGATTCGGTGACCGATACCGGCGCCTACAAAGGCGCCAGTGTCGAAGAATTGCAAAACCTGATGGAGGCTGCGACCATTCTGCCGCAGCAAGGATGCGGCTGGGAGGCTGTGCTTGACGAAGTGAAGAGGACCATTCTTCCCAACTTCCTCAGGACCTGGTCGACCAATTACATGGCACACCTTCACAGCCCCGCCCTCTTGGAGTCGATCGCCAGCGAGTTGATCCTATCCACCTTCAACCAGTCGATGGACAGCTGGGACCAGTCTCCCATCGCCACTGAAGTGGAGGTTGCCGTCGTAAGCGAACTATGCAAGCTCTACCGGCTGGGAGACGATGCCGACGGGGTCTTCACCTCAGGAGGCAGCCAATCGAATCTCAGCGCACTGACATTTGCCCGTGACTGGTACTGCAACACCGTCCTTGGTCATGACGTAAAGAAAAAAGGCCTGCCCTCCTGCTATCAGAAGCTCAGGCTTTACACCTCCGAAGTCTCTCACTTCTCCATGGAGAAAAGTGCTCATCTGCTTGGACTCGGCTACGACGCTGTTCGCAAGGTGCCGGTTGACAACCTTTGCAGAATGGATGTGAACGCACTGAAAGCAATGCTTGCCGAAGATACCGAGCAGGGTCTGCTTCCCTTCTGCGTTGTTGCAACCATCGGTACGACCGATTATGGTTCGGTCGACCCGGTTGATACGCTTCGGGAGCTGTGCGACCGGTACAATATCTACCTGCATGCAGATGCTGCATACGGAAGCGGAGTACAGATGTCGTCGACGTACCAGGACCGCTTGGGAAATCTTGGGTTGTGCGATTCCATCACCGTCGACTTTCACAAGATGTTTTTGCTGCCCATCAGCTGTGGTGCCATCCTGATAAAAGACCGCTCGCTCTTTGAAGTTTTCACCCTGCATGCCGATTACCTGAACCGGGAAGAAGATGAAGAAGCCGGCTATACCAACCTGGTAGGAAAGAGCCTGCAGACAACCCGCCGCTTCGATGCCTTGAAGGTGTGGATGGCCTTCCAGTGCAGAGGCAAGGACGGTTTTGCCTCCATCATCGACACATGCATCGAGAATGCCGCGTATCTTGCACAAGCGATTTCATCAAATGACCGGTTTGAACTGGCCATTGCACCCGAGCTTTCCAGTGTGGTATTCCGCCTCAAAGGAAGCTGTGAGAAGAACAAGCAGGTGAGACGGGAGTTGCTCCATCACCACCAGGTGGTCATCGGCCAGACGGTGTATCAAGGCAGGACCTATCTGAAGTTCACCCTGCTCAACCCCATGGTGACCCATCAGCACCTGGATGAGCTGCTTGTATTGATTGAAAAGCTGGGAAACTTGATTCAGTAGAGCGTTTACCATGCAAGGAGGGTCGAGGGCCGAAGGTCTTCGACCCTTTATCTCTCTCTTCATTGAGATCACCAGCGATACAGAACAAGAAACAGGGATATGGTTGAGAGAATGCTGAACAGCGTACCGACAAGGAAGTACTCACAGAACGCCTGGGAGTCGGAAAGCTGCTTGCTTCGAGCCAACGTCTTCGCTGCAATAACCCACCCGATAACCCCATATTGTCCAATAATCAACAGCAGGACAAGCATAAGCCGCTCCAAATAGCCGATTACCTTTCCAGCACCCTCCGTCCCTTCGCCGGGCAACGGCCGAAACCTTCCGAACAGCTCGGAGAACAAGACTGAGACCGGCTTTGCAACCCACAACACCAGAACGATGATTCGCAGTGCAGAAACATACCTGATTTCCATGGGAAAATCGGGGAACGCCCATACACTGACTCCTGCAAGTACTGCAATATGGCCGAGTTGATCCAGAATAAAGAGAACCGAATTGCGGGCGGTGACATGCATCAGCACATATTTCAGGAAATCGATAACGGCATGCGAAAGTACAAGAATGAGGAACACATACCAAGAAGAGATGAAGACCATGGGCAGAAAAGCGATGGTATAGAGCAACGAGTGGATGAAAACGGCTGTGATCTCTTGGCGTTTTCTGAGTGCAAGCTTGTCTGATTGAAAATAGAAATCTCCTAGTACATGCATTGCCAGCAGTACCAACAGGGAAATGCTCATGGATTATTTCCTCCTACGACTTGCAACAAGACTTGCTCGGTCTCTCTGCGTGTATCCAGAAAGGCAAACCAACCCATGGCTTGTATGGTAGTGTTTATTTGCTGGGTGCTCAGGCCCATCTCCTTGGCCAGCCGGGTTTGGGAGACTTTTTCAAATCCATGGGTAAGCAGATAGTGCCTTGCCAGTTCGAGCTGGGTGTTCTTCCACTTTGAAGAGACCTGGTCATGCAGAACCAACACTTGGTTCACCAGCCTTTTTACTGACTCAAGGTGCTTGTCCTTAAGGCAGAAGGCCAGGGTGCGTGTACCATAGTAGTCCTCTTGCTGCACCTGCTGCAAAGCAGTGCGAGCATTCCAGAATGCCGGACCATCGGCAAGAATGCTCTGCTTGGGATCGATGGCCGTCTCAATGGCACCGAAGCCAAGACCGATTCGTATTCCGCTTTGCACCGACAGTCCATACCTGATACCATCACAAATCTGGAGAATCGGGGCCGTTGGGAGAAACAGACCCTGAAAAGCATCGCCTGCATTGACCATCAGAAGGGCTGCCATATGCTGGGAATACCTGTTGTTGAGCGCATTCAGGGTTTCAAGCAAGAGCTCCTGCAGGGCCTTTCGGTCGGAAGCTTGCCTTGACTGTCGTATATCGCCTACCAATGCGTAGTATTGCATAGCATCAGTATAGCATACCGAACCATATAATCAACAATTTTCTATTGATATTTAATATATAAACACTTTTTTGTTGATTTTCTTAACTTCTACACTTTTTTGTTGATATTCTGGGCCTGCATGAACAATCCAAGCTTGCGATAGCTTGAGACAAAATCCTCATGCACAACCTTCTTGGGATCAAAGAGCAGCACCTTGAAGGTGATCTGGATGCAAAAGCCGATAAGAACGGCACTGAGCAGCGTCCCCCATCCCAAGAGGCCTCCCATGAGAAAACCTACGAGTGTGACACTGACTTCCATCGCCCCCCTGCAGGTCCCAACGGAGAACTTGGTCTTGCGGGAGAGCAGGACCATAAGACTGTCACGGGGTCCCGCCCCGAAACCGGATGAGATGTAGAAGTAGGAAGCCAGAGAGATGACGAACAAGCCCGCGATGAGCTGCACGACACCCAACACCGGATTGGAAAGTTCGGCAAACAACCCGCTTCCCAGCAGGATATTCATGAACAAACCTACGACCACCATATTGCATACCGTGCCGAAGCCCAGCGGCTCCCCGAACAGCATGACGGCAATGCCGATGACCAATCCAACCAAAATGGAAACAGTTCCGATTTGCAGTCCCAACACCTTTGCAAGGCCTGCATGAAACACTTCCCACGGAGCATAGCCGATGTGGGCCTGCATGGTGAGTACAATACCCGCAGCATAGAGGAACAATCCAAAGAACAAGCGAAACAAACGAATCACAACAGCCTTCATACGTCCTACCTTGGCGCTACCTTACCGAATTCACCGAGAAAAAGATAGCTCATGCTACCAGAATCGTTTCAAGTTCTCCGTTCTTACCACCCATCCCTCTCTCGGGAATCCAGGCGCATGAGATGACTCGCCTCTCCATCCACCCGCCATGAGGGCGAGAGCCAGCAGCAAGGCCCCGTTGCCCGGCAGGTAGAGCGGCAGGTCTGCTTTGGGCAGCTGTGCATTGTGCCCGTTTGCTGTATAGGTGTTCTTGGGAGAGTCCATCAACAAAAGATCTACAGCATCCTCTGCCCTACCGAGACGTGCCGCGGTCATAGCCATGAGGGGGAAGTCCCAGCCCCAGAGCTCATTGAGCTTCCAATGCTTGAGGACCTTGTCCAGCGAGTTGTTCATCAGGTTCCTATCCACATCCCTGCCGTCCAACAGACCGAGACTGAACAAAAGCGAAGGATGGTCGTAGGCATACGCTCCATAGGTGTCCGTGCAATGTTGCTGGGCCAGGTAGGCATTCCCGTCATGGGCAAGCGGGGCGATCTTGTCAAGCACGGCAAGCCAGTGTTCATCCACACTCCTGCCGGCTTCCTTGAGCAGGCTTACAGCCTCCTGGAGCGCCCATCGCCAATAGGAGAGCTCGAAGGTGGGATTGAGCGTCTGTTCAGGCCTGTGGTTCTCCTGTACCGGGATGACAGGAGGACCGAGTACATAGCAATCCCTACCTTCGTCGTACTGAAGGTAATCGACCATGAAGGCGGCCGTAGCCTCGATGACATCAATCCACTCTTTGAGCAGGGTGGACCGGGGATGGGTTTTTCTCAACAGGGATGCGTAGAAAATCGGATGCGGCTGCTGCCAACAGAGCAGCGTCCCGATGGAGGATGGACTGTCATTGCCGCTTGGGTCGGTCATCTTCGGCCAGCGTGCACCCTTGTATCCCTGGGACTTCGCCCGCTCGTATGCACCGCCGAGGATGTGCTTGTACCAATGCAATGAACGCTCCAAGAGTTCGGCTTGTGAGAACAAGGCAAAGTGGGCGGCATGCAGCAGATGCATCTCCAGATGGAACTTTCCATACCAGCTGTTGCAGGTAAGTCCGGTCTCCGGTGGAGGGGTTTCGCTGCTGCACTGGATTGCAAGCAGGTACCTGGAAAGCAGCATCCTGCGTTGCAACTCCCCACTCCGAGGGTCGGTGGAGAGGGAGAAATCGATGAAGGCCCCCTCGGTCCAAAAGCGTGCCCAATGATTTGCAGAAAGTGACTTGGTCCGGGCGAAAGAATCAACGGTCGGAGAAGACTCATCATCGCTCTTTTTGAAAAGAATACTTGCCTGCAGTACCAAATTGGTGGAGGAAAGTTCAAACGAATGCCGCCCGATTTGCTTCATATCACACTGCGTGCAGGCCTTGATGAGAACATCGTAACTGGTGCTGTCCATGCTGCGCTTGATGGTATGGGCGAATTGGGTCTCGGAGAAAAGGACACTGCTGTGATCAGCATCTCTTGTATAATCCGATCCGCTGATCGTGTGCGAGGCATAGGGAAAGTGAAGCACCACTGAAAGTATGCCGTTGGCTATCAGAGGCGACTCGACACTGAGCGAGATCTGGTCCTGGGTCGGATGACAAAGAGTTTGGACTCTGACCGGCTCTCCCCTGTAGACAAAGCTGCTGGTGATCAGGCCGCTGTACAGATCCAGGCACTGGTCGATCTGCCTCAGTGAAGTGACAAACGTCTCTTCGTCGGTGTCTTTCGCTTTCAATGCAATACGACCAAGATTGAACCGGTGGGGATTGACTCTCAGGTCGTTGAACAGCTCCTCCTGGCCGGTCGAATCGGTCATATAGCCGACTTTACGGCCGTCACAGTCGTACTGCTTGAGTGTAAGCAGGTCGTAGCGGGCATTCTCCTTGCCCTGATAGCTGTGCAGGCCCCACCAGCTCATCGTGCACAGAGGAGTTTTACCCTCCCTGGGATGCAGGAAGGACTGCAGGCCGGTACAATCGACAGTGAAAGCAAAATTGCCGTTTCCCACGCTGAGAAACGCATCAGGGTCATACGCATGCACCTTGGGGTTATGCGCCTCTACAAGTGTCCTACGCTCTAGCGGCATACCAAACCCCCATCCCGCTCTTCCAATGCCACAAAGAACGGTCTCTCATTCGGTGTCTTGTTGGGACTGTGGTAGGTCAGATACAGCACACCCTCGAAGGAGCGGAAGATCATACCATGACCTCCGTCACACTGGATGAGGGGTTTCTCCTGTTGCAGCCAAGGTCCTTGCAGTCTTCCAGAAGAACTGGCGGCATAGCCCATGGCATACCCGGTCTCGGAGACGGTGGACCAGAGCATCAGAAGGGTGCCGTCCTTGGTGCGATGCATGAACGGCCCGTCGGTTACCCGGGCATCGATGATGCCCGATCCATCACGGCGGGCAAGTTTTTTCGGCCAAACAGCCGATGAGGCCTTAAAGAGAAGCTCGGGCTCCCCCACCGGCCGGCAAAGATCGGCAGAGAGCCGCTGGGCCGCAATCTCTCCATCGTTGGTTTGCACCCATTCGTGGCAGAACACCATCCAGGGTTGGCCTTCTTCATCCAAGAAGAAGGTACCGTCCAAGCACTCCCAGGCAGCAGGAGTAGCAGGTTTTGGGGAAACAGGAGCAAACGGTCCCAGTGGTGATGAGGAAACGAGAATGTGGGTTCCCCTACGGTTCTCTACCGATTTGAATGAGGCGAACAGGTAGTATGCATCGTTATGAAAATGTACTTCAGGAGCCCAAAAGTTATGCGTCCCCCAAAAGCCTAGTGGCGGTGTAAAAATGGTGAAAGGACCTTCCCAGTGCACCAAGTCCGTACTTCTATAGGTTTCAAAGCTCACACCCTCCGCTTTCCAGGGGTCCTTGTCGGTAGTCCCATACAGGTAGTAACAATTCGACCTCCAGTCGGTGAGAATGAACGGGTCACGCATTTGGATCTCTTGCAGGCGCATGGCGGGTACTCCTTTTTCAAGCAAGTATACCCCACCTTCTCAAAGCTGCAAAGTAAGATTGCGTGCCCGTTCACGCACAATGCGCATCACTTGGTGAACGGTATAGTGTGGGAGGCATACGTACTGTGCTTGCTCCTGAGGTCATCCCGTGTCCCGTACGCAAGAATCATCCTGAGCTCACTACCGCCTGCATACAGGGAAGCAGGAACCGAGAATTCCAGGGTGGTTGTATTACCGCTCTCCTTGATCGCCTGCTGCTTGACAATCTTGTCCCTGGACGGGCTGTGACTGTGGCCCCTGCCGGTCTCCTCACTTATGGTCTGGCTGGTAAGTGCATCGAAGCCGATGACTATATGGGCGCCCTGCATTCTGTTCGACCCCAGCCCTATGGAAACCCAGCCCTTGGTCGGCGCTTGCAAGGCAAAGTGGAGCGTCTGTCCGTCACCGGACAGGGCGTAGCCCATCGTCATTCCGCGCAACTGTTCAACAACAGGGTACTCTTGGTTGGAGAAAATCCCGTCAACCTTCGGATCGACGGAAGCACTTGGAACAATTTGGGCTGTCAACGGCAGCGTCAAGGCGATAAGCAACACTATGGTCAGCTGTTTCTTCATAATCACGTTCCTCTTCTCTTTCGGCCTGAAAGCCGATAGTTCAGATACGACAGGAGGGAATAGACCATCCAAAGCACCAGCATGGACATCCCCCAAGGGTTGTAGGTAAAGTCGGACGTGGACGCCAGTACGACGTGGGCCAATACCAGAAGGCCGGTCGGAACCATCAGGTTGTGCATTGCACGGGCTTTCTGGTGAGTCAAGCCGCCTTTTGTCATAACGTTGGTCCTGATTGCGGCGAAAGCCATGCGTTTGGTCAGGATGGTATTGGCAAACAACATCAAAGCCGAAAGAATTCCGACAAAGAAGAGCACAAAGGCAAGAAGCCCGATCACAGCTTGTGTCGTTGAGAGGGTGAAACCGACATTCAGCTTGAGCAGGGCATGTGTTCCTCCCAATGCCAACAACAACAGGGGGGAGGTGCTGTGCAAGGTCCTCACCTGCTTTGCTGAAAGCAGTTTGAGCAGGAAAGCTGGCTGCGAAGCCAGGTAAAACTGGTTGCAGACCAACACAAATGCATAGACGCCGAACACAATGGACAGCGCATAAGCATCATAGCCGGTCCCGGCGGAAACCACGTAGAAGATCACAGGAATAAAGGGGGTAAGGAAAAATCCGAGATACGTCAATCGTTGTTTCATGTGGTCCTCCCATAAAACTCTAGGGTTTTTATAGGCTATAGGAGCCATGGCATACCGTCAAGGTTTGGAAGGCCCTAAAATCGTATTTTTCCACATTTTATTGCTTACAATACGCTTAAAAAACCCTCTCATAGCGTGTTGAACGAACCAAACCTCGAATTTCATAGGCTGAAAGAGAGCCTGATTCGTCTGCAAAAAGGTGATGGGTGAACAAGGGGTGCTCAAGATCGCAATACACACCCTCACCCACCCGTTTCAGATAGACCGGCCTTCCCTGCATCGGCTGTACCATGAGAATACCGTTTTTCATCTGCAATACCAGCGAATCCCCGTCACCGCCCTGAAAGACGGTCCGATCGAGTGAGGACCCAACAGGATCCCATTCCCTGCCGTCCGTATGGTTGATTGAAAGTCCCAAGGCCTCGGCACTGAGGGCATCGACAAGTTCCAACACATCGGGGAACCGGGTATTCAGCAGCACAATGACCACCAGATCCTCATCCTCAAAGAACCGCAGGCAGGTTGCATATCCCGAGCCCAAGTGCCCGGTATGCTCACGATATGCCCGGTCTTGCAGGGAACCGTGCATCCACCCAAGGAGCTTGGAAGGAACACCAAAAACCCCGGCTTTCCAGGCTTTTGCAAACGCGTATAGGTCGGAGACTGTTGAGGCAAGGTTGCCCGACCCGTAGGCATGGCTGAAGTGATACCCGGCGAGCAAATTGCCGTGTGCATGCCCTTTAGCCAGCTCGGGAGGACCGAAGTCCTCAAGCACGCATGTTGCAGCCATCCCCGCCGGCTGCAGGATGTACTCTTTCAGGTAGCTTTCATAGCTTTGATCGGCGACCGCCTCGACCAGTCGGGCAAGCACCTGATAGTTTGCATTGCTGTACTGATAGGTGCTGCCTGCTTTGCTTCTCATCGGTGCCTTTGCAATGGCATCGACCAAGTCTTCGAGTTCTATGAGTTCATAGGGGGAAATCACCCTCTGATCGGTAAGGTCCCGGATAAGGCCGGAACGATGTTCAACCAGATGTCGAATCGTCAGGGTGGGATTCGAAGCAAATTGCACCAGATATTCAGCGATCGGATCATCGAGGTTGAGTCTGCCTTGCTCCTGAAGAAGACCTATTGCCATGGCGGTAAAAGGTTTTGTCAGCGATGCAAGAGGAAAGAGCGTATGCTCATCGATTGCCTTTTTGCTCTGATGGTCTGCAAAACCAAAGCTTTTCTGGTATACGACCTCCCCGGTATCGGCAACCATGACGATACCGGAAAGATCAACAAGCCGGTCGATGTGCTCAAGAGCCTCATAGGGTTGAGACCATGCCCCGCCAGCGACCGCCAAACCAAGAAGCATGAAAAGCAGAACCTTCACCTTCCCTCCTACAGAACAAAATACCCGATACCCTCATGGTCGTACTTCTTTTTCACCAGCTCAAGGGCCTGTTCGATACCACCGAGCGTCTCCTCCTCACAATACATGATGAGGATGAAGTTCTCTTCAGGCCAAACATCATCGCCCAACTTGGGGATGGTGTTGCCCTTCCCGTGTGCGGTGGGGATGATGGTGTAATGCATGGGAACCTCATAGTGCTCAAGAGCCTGCAGAACGTCGTCCAGGATTGCCTGGGCTGCAATTATTTCGACCCTTCTCATCTCACACCTCCTCCAGGTAATTCTCGATTCGTTCCACATCCTTTTTCTGCTTGTCCTTGTTGAACAGCATATAGAGAACAGGGGTGAAGAAGATGGTCATCAGCGTACTGATCGCCATACCTCCGATGATGGTCTGTCCGATGGGCTGGATCTGCTCCGCTCCCTGCCCGCCGAAGAAGGCAAGCGGGATCATGCCGAAAATGGTTGTCAGACTGGTCATGAGGATCGGCTTGAGTCGGTTTCCGCCCGCTTCGATGCAGGCTCTTCTGATGGGAAGCCCGCGCTTTCTGAGGAGGTTGATGTACTCTATCAAGACAATACCATTGTTGACCACGATACCGGCAAGGATGACGATTCCGATTGCGCTGATCAGACTGAAGGTCTCACCGGTGATCAAATAGATGCCGACAACACCAACCATCATCAGCGGCATCGAAAGCAGGACGATGAAGGGGTTCTTGAAGGACTCGAAAAGACTTGCCATGACTCCAAAAACCAGTACGACGGCGAGGATGAGAATCAAGCCGACTTGGCTGAACATGGCAGTCATGTCGGCAAAGTCACCACCATATTCAATGAATACTTCATCCGAAAGGGGCAACTCTTTTTCCAGAAGTGACTTGATGTCGGACTCCGCCTGGCTTGCGGCGTAGTTGGGGGCAAGACCGCCGACTACATGCACCGTTCTCATCTCGTTCTCGCGGTTGATCGACACAGGACCTGTGGAACGCTCGATGGTGGCAAGGTTGTCCAAGCTGATCTTCTCTCCAAGAGCATTGCGGATGAAGATGCGCTTGAGATCGAGCTCGCTGGAACGGTCATCCTTATCCAGCATGACCACCACATCGGTATCGGTGCCGTTCTCCTTGAGTTGGGTTGCAGTAATGCCGTTTACACTGTTGCTGATCTCACTGGCGATGGTTTGCATCGTCAGGTTGTAGGCATAGGCGCGCTCGCGGTCGATGGTGATCCTCAGTTCAGGAAGGCCCTTGCTGAAATCGGTACGGACTTCGGTGACTCCCTTCAGGTTTGCATCGATGAGATCGCGAATCTTTTCGGCCGTTGCTACTGCAAGCTCGAGGTTGTCACTCTTCACTGCTACATCAACCGGGTTGAGGTTGCCCAAGCCCATGGACACCTGACTGAACGAAAAATCGGCGGCAGGATAGAGGTCGAAATATCGCCTCAACTTCTCTTGGACAACCTGCATGGAGTCGGCGCCTTCCTCATCGAGCAGGGAGATCTGAAGCGATCCGCCGTTCGTTCCCCCGGTGCCGAACATCCCGCCCCCACCGGCGGTAACGGTGATGTCCTTGTACCCCTTGATGTCCCGTTCGGCTTTTTCCTGGAGATCCATCAACAGGCTTTCCGTGGTTGCAAGCGTTGTACCCTGCGGCAGGGTGACACTCAAGGAGACCGATGTCTCGCTCATGGTCGGATAGAGCGACTGATGCATCGCCTGATAGGCCTGGAATGTAAGTACCATGATCAGGATGACCAGAATGAGGGTGAGCCATTTATAATCGAGAAGCAGGGCGAGGGCGCGCTTATAGCCGCGGTCGAGAGCTTCGAACGCAGCTTCGGCCTTGTCGTCGATGAATCTGAGCAGGCGAAGCTTAAGCGGCTTTTGCTTGCGTGTATACAGTTTCACATATGAGCTGGTGAGCACCGGAATCAACGTGACGGCAACCACAAGGGAGGCCAAAAGGCTGATGATGATCGTCGCCGCCATCGGGGTGAGAATTTCGCCGAGCATCTCCAGATTGCTTCTGAGCAACACCATCGGTACAAACACACAAACGGTGGTGAGAATGGAGGCGGTAATGGAGACGATCATCTCCTTGGTACCGAGAATGGCTGCGGCGTGCAGCTTTGCACCGCGTTCGCGATAGCGGAAAATGTTCTCCAGAATAACGATGGACCCGTCCACCGTCATGCCAAGACCCAAAATCAAGCCTGTCAGGGTCATAAGATTCAATGAGTACCCCATGAAGAACATCACCAGCACCGTTAGCAACATCGATATCGGTATTGAGATTCCGATGATGAAGGTCGACTTGACACTTCTGAGGAAGATGAAGAGCACCACCATGACCAGGACTATGCCGTAGAGCAGGCTTTCGTACACCTTGTTGATTGTCGATTCCACCATCTCGGTATTATCGACGATGACTTCAAGGCTCATCCCCTTGGGCAGTTCCTTGTTCAACTCCTTTATGACGTCCTTTACCCGTTTTGCCACCTGGACGCTGTTGGCATCCGACTCCTTGCTGACTGACAGATAAACCCCGCTCTCCCCGTTGATGTACACCTGGCTGGTCGCATCGCGGTAGGCGAAGGAAACTGTTGCGATATCCTTGAGGCGTACGACATTGGAACCTATCACATTCCCCTTCGCATCGTACTTGGGGTAGGCTGCCACCATGGCATCCTCGATCTGCTCGATGGAGTTGAATTGGGCGTCGGTGCGTAAGAGATACGACAGGTCACCTTCTATGAGGGTACCAGCCCCGATCTGGAAGTTTTGGGGATTGAGCGTGTAGGCCACCTGGGAGAGCGTAAGGCCATAAGCTTCCAAGCGGTTCTGGTCGACGGCAACCTGGACGAAAGCGTCCTGACCGCCGTTGATGGCGGTTGAAGAGACTCCTGCAACACGTTCAAGGCGGCTTTGCACCATATCTTCCAACACTACTCGAAGTTCATTGGCATCCTGGCCGCTTGAGCCGCTGAGCGCAATGTTCATGATCGGCATCATGTTGGTATTCAGCTTGAAGATTGTCGGTTTGGTTGCATCCTCGGGAAACATTTCAGTATAGAGGCTGATGTTGTCGTTGATCGATTGACTTGCCTTATCCAAATCGGTGCCGTAGGCAAACTCAAGCATGACCATTGAAATGCCTTCCGATGAGGTGGAGCTGATCTTCTTTATACCCCCGACATTGGAGACGGCGCTCTCGATGAGCTTGGTGACCCTGCTTTCCATAGTCTCAGGGCTTGCCCCCCGGTAGGAGGAGTAGACAATGACCATGGGCAGGTCCATTTCAGGAAACAGTTCAACCGACAAATTGGGATAGACCACCAAGGCAAGCACCGTAAGCAGAATGTAGATGATGATAATGGTGGTGGGGCGGCGAACTACAGTATTGGTTAGACTCATGCTTGCATTCCTTACTGCAGGATACGCACGAGCGTACCCTCGGTCATCAGGCTCTGCCCTTGTACAATCAGCGTGTCTCCAACGGACAGGCCACTCGTGACTTGTACCAAATCGCCAACCTGCAGGCCCACTTCAATCAACTTCTTATGGGCAAGACCATCGGAGCCGACGGTGAATGTGTAGGCTTGACTGCCGGAGTACAGCAGGGCCGAGCGAGGAATCGCTACAACCTGCTCAAGACGCTCGGTATTGAGAATCACCGAGGGGAACATACCGCTTTTCACCTTGCGATCAGGGTCTTGCACCTTCAAGGTGATCTCCAAGGTTCTGGTGGCGGGATTGAGGACCGGGCTGAGCCTGATCACTTCGGCATCAAAGACTTGGCCGGGGTAGGCTTTGAAGGAGAGCCGGGCCTTGGTCCCGATTCCCACGGTTCCAATATGTCGCTCAGCGATATCCAGCACTACTTCCAAATCCACAAGCAAACCTATGCGGGCAACGGGAGCCTGCACGGAAACGACCGACCCTTGTACAAAAGGAAGCAGCAGAACCGTTCCCGAAACAGGGGACTTGATCACACTCTCCTTGTAGGTTACTCCAGCCCTGGAAGGATCGACCGTGGCGATAACCTGGTCCTTTTCAACCTTCTGGCCGAGCTTCACGGCAAGCGAGGTGAGCGTTCCGGTCACTTCGCTGTAGACATCGATGGAGGAAGGATCGATTACGTTGCCGTTTCCGACGATGGTGTTCTGAAGGTCGACATGTTCCAGCTTCATCACCCGCACGCTTACCTCCACAGGACCGTCGTCCTCAGATGCAACGGGTGTGGCCTGAAGTGCCTTCAGATACTGGAAGGGATTGAGAACCACCAAGGCAGTGGCTGCAATTATGAGGATAATCAGGACAATCAAGCCTGCAATATGCTTTTTTGAATGCTTCTGTTTCATACTTAGATCAACTCCTTCGTGCGATACTGGTGTTGGATATTCAAATCATAGATAAGATCGATGAGAGAGGATACATATTGGAACTGAAGAGCAAGAACCTGCTGTCGCGCTCCGAGCAAATTGTTCTGGGCTTCCTCCAACGCCACCCTTCCGATATAGCCGCTCTCATACTGAATATGGTTCATGATATAGACTTTCTCGGTGAGCTCCAGACTCTGGGTGGCAAGCTCTGCTTGACTGGCAAGCATGTTCAAGCTCTGCACCTGCCCCACTACACTCACTTCCAGTTGCTTGACCGCCTGCTGTCGCTGGAGGGCAAGCTTCTGTACAGAGTCATCCAGCTTGGCAAGGCCTACCTTTGTGCGGGAGTTGGGAATGAATCCGTCGAGGGGAATGCTGAGTGCAACAGTATAGGTAGCGGAATCGCTGAAATCGTTGATCGGATTCCTTTCGCTCCACAAAGAGATATCATAGGTACCCTTTATCATTATGGTCGGGAGCAAGGCCTGTTCGCGATTCTGTTTCTGCGTCATTCTCATCTGAGCAATGTTCAAATCAATCAGTGCGATGGAGTAGCTCTTTTCCAAATACTCCTTCAAATCCTGCACCTCGAGCTCCTTGATCAGAGAGGGAATCTCTCCTTCAACCACGAGTTCCTGATCCAACTCCATGCCAAGCATTGCTTTCAAGGTAAGAAGGTTCGAAGCGTACTGGTTCTTAGCCTGCTGCAGTGAAGGCTTGAGCCGTTCGGCCGCCAACTGGCTGGAAAGCACTTCAAGCTCTGAGGCGAATCCCTGCTCAAACTTGAGTTGCACTTCTTCATATTGCTTCTGAGCCAGTTCAAGATTTGCCTGCTGAACGCCGATGTTCTGTTCTTCCATCAGCAGGTAGTAGAAAAGCTTGGTGATGGTACGTTCCACCTCCGCTTTTGCCTGTTCGTACGTCACCTGTTGAATCTGGTATCCTATATGATAAGAATCCAATTTACTCTTTACGGCTGGATTCAGGGTGAGCGTCGCAGAAAGGCTGAGCCCAAGTCCGGTATTGGCAGCAGTTGCCCCTGGAAATGCTTTAAAAACAGGACCATTCCCAACATTGGAAAGTGTCAAATCGACTGTGGGGATGAACAAATTCCAAGAGGTATCGACATCTCGCTTTGCAGCATTGACATCTATGGCTGTGCTGGTAAGCGAAAGATTGTTGGCTCGTCCTGCCTGCAATGCTTCATCCAAGGTAATGGCGGAGAGTGCAGAGAGGGGAAAGAAAAGAAGCAGCAAGAGGGCTGCCTGTATCAGTACTTTTTTGGACATAATTATTCCTTACTCGTGGAAACAACTAAACAATACTCATGTCGAGAAAAAACGGCAACTGATGCTACAGGAAAATGTCATGAAAATCATAAATCTTCTATGACGTTTCCTCACTTGCAGATATGGAATATCACAGAATGTTTGTCAGCATCCGCTTTTTTGCTCTCCAGTTTTGCTTTATACATGCTCGCATCGAGTTGTTGCAGGAAGGCATCGAGATTGGGGTATTGCTCGCGTATCAATGGAGCACATCCTGCACTCAGGGTGAGCATATACGGGCACTCTCCTGCCGCATTGGACTCTGTGAGAATTTGTTGCAACCTCTCAAGCATGCGGGCAATTTCGCTTTTGGGAAGTTCCGGGGTGAGCAGGGCGAACTCATCACCGCCATAGCGGCTTACCACTGTATGCCTTGGAACCGCTTGCTCCAAGAGGCGGGCAATGCGCATCAAAGCTTCATCACCTTGGGCATGGCCGAAGGTATCGTTTATGTATTTGAAGCCGTTGATATCCAACATGAAGGCCCATTGGGGGTTGATGCCTTTCTTTTTGGAGAATGCAAGATCAGCCACCTTTTGAAAGTACCGGCGATTGAACAGCCCTGTCAGGTAATCACGATTGACTTGGTTTGCCTCTACGTTGAAAAAGAGAATCAAAAGCGAGATGGCGAGGCTGATCCACAACACCTCCAACCCGTAGAACATGACCTGCAATATCCCTGCAATGAAAACCGGGAATGGGAAGACAAGCAACGTACTGTATATTTTTCGTTCCAGTTGCTTATGATTGAATACAAGGTAGATGGGTCCAAGCACCAAGTACAAGTAATTGCTGATGACGGTCAGAAAGAAGTATGGTCCCCTGCTGTACTCAGAGAGCTCGTTGACCACGAACAACCATCCAGTGTGGATGCTTATCACCGAAGTCACGGCGACAAAGAGGACGGGAGTAACAAGCAGCAACAAAAACCATCGTTTCGTACGCTTGCCGACGACATGCTGTATATAGAGAAAATAGAATACGCCTACCGTTGGATTGAGCGTATAGAATATCGCCGTGACCACCGCCACAAAGAGAGCCAAAGACGCTGTCGGAGCGGAGATGCCAAGAATATCAATGCAGAGCTCACATGCCAATAATGCAAAATTGGTTGCCCAGAGCGCTAGAAAATACCGCCCCTCTTTTTCAAGCCTGCCTTGTTGCTTGAGGAAAAAATAAAGCAGGATCACAAGCAAAAGCATACCGGTTACACTGTTCTGAACATAATACAGCACGGCGATGGACTCCTTCTCTTGCAATGAAATCGAAGCCAGACACCCTTGCTAAAGGGTACTGCAACAGAGTCTGTAAGTCTAGAAATTGTCGTTGGATACTATGGTAATAGTATCGGTATTGCGATGTTTGTTCTTAAAATCGTCGAAATTTAGGGCACAAAACTTGCGCCGGTGTTCCATCACCTGTACGATAAAGCATGAGCGAATGCACACTAGAGAATGAATTTCTCTGCAAACACAGTATGTTCGGAGGACTTAGTGACGAGGACCTCTTGTTGATCAAGGGTTTTCTGCAGGAGCAAACCTTTGCTCCAAACACTACGATTCTTCAACAGGGACAGAGCAACAACAGCGTGCACTTCATCGTTGAAGGGGAAGTAGCCATCGTTCGCCGATCGGAGTCGAATAAAAAGCAGAGCAGAATCATCACCACCCTGCATAAAGGCGACTCGTTCGGGGAGATGGAGCTGATCGACATCCAAAGCTGTGCCGCCTCGGTAATCAGCCAGAGTGAAACCCGTATCATCACCCTGTCGAACAAGGATCTCTATAAAATTTCCTTGATCAATCTGAAGACCTATACCATGCTCATCCTCAACCTGGCCCGGGATATCAGCCGCAGGCTTCGGTCAGCGGACGAGATGCTCGCCTTGGTCAAGAACCGAACTACACTTGTGCCTGTTTCTTCATCCTTGTAAGAAAAATTACCATCAGAACGGGGAACAAGGCCCCGATGAGCATGCCGCTTCTCAATGCTGATTCCTCAAGCGTCAGATGCCTGAGCCAAGGGGCCACCTGTACGAGGGTGGGAGTGACGTCGGCTGTAAGGCCGATGAGCCAGGGGCCGAACGCCGCCCCTGCATCGCCGCCGGCGGCAAGGAAGGCAAAGAGCGAGGATCCTGCATAAGGGAATCGATTGGCCCCGTTGACGACCGAGCCCGGCCATAGGAGGCCGCTGCCGAGACCTGCAAAAATACAGGCGATGAGACTGATGACAGGAAGCGGGCTGAACGCAGCTATCAAGTAGCAGGCAACGCAGAGAATACTGCCTGCCAGCATGGCCTTATAAAGCGGGAATTTGTCCCCCCACGAGCCATAGACAGCACGTATGGTACCCAGCAGGAGGGCGAACAGGCACAGCCCCACAAGGTCGCCGACCTCTTTGGGAAGCCCCAGGGATGCTTCCACAAATGCACTTGTCCACTGTGACATGGAGACTTCGGTGGCTCCACCCACGGCGATGCCCAGCACCACGAACAAGAAGTAGCGTGAGCTGAGAAGCTCCCGAATTTTCGTACGTTTCTCTTCACTTACCGCAGGTGCAAGGGGAACACGAAGAAAGTTGAAGAAGTTTATCAGGGGGAAGACCGACCAGATAAGCACCAGTATGGGCCAGTTGCTGCGGCCCAGCAGCTTGATCATCAGTGTTGTTCCAATGACTACGACGATGAATCCCCATGCATAGAAGGAGTGAAGCAGGCTCATCGCCTTCTCCTTCGAGTCATTCGGTATCGATTGGACGATTGCACTGAGCAGAAGCTCGAACAGGCCGCCCCCGATCGAGTAGATGACCGTGGCCACCATCAAGCCTAGATAGGGATTTGATGGAAAAAGCGTCGGGGCGAACGCCAGCAAGAGGAACCCTATGAAGGCCAGGAAGTGGCCCAATGTGATGAACGGCCGCACCCCCCACTTGTCCACCGGACGACTGAAGACCAAATCGGCGACAATCTGGGTGAAAAAGTTGAGCAGCGTCAATCTTCCGGCCTGCTCGAAGGTGATGCCGAACTCATGCATGAACGTCACATATAAAAGCGGGGCCAGGTTGCACGTCAAAGCTCCGATGAAGTTTCCCAAATAGCAGGCACGGATGGTAGATCGATACATGAGGCAGAGTATACGACAAGAAAAGGGAAAAAGGAACCTTAATTCTCCAGATCCAGACTCTTCAGATACCGTTGTACAATCCTATGGTTCTCGCTGTCGATATACAGATCCGGATGGTTGAGACAGAGCCTGCTCAAGACTTCTGCAACCGTGTAAGGCGCATCATCGGTGGCAAACCCCTTCTCATAGAGGAATGAAGACAGGGCATCCCTGGCATTATCCCGAAAACCTTTCAGAACTTTTGCCTCAATGGCTTGAAGTACATCGTTGCCTGTCCTACGCTCCTCCTGCAGAAAGATCTGCAGGGCCTCGTAGTAGGCGGCGCTTCGGTTCAGCTTCAAATCATCGTCGGACAAATCATGGATAGTGAACACCTTCGGCCTTCCGGTTTGAGCCAGCTGCTGGGCTTGTGCAACCAGGGCCAGGCGCTGCCGGTACTGTTCTCCTGCCCTTGCCACCTGCCCAGCATTGACAAACCCCCGCTTCATATGGGCATACAGCTCTTCGCTTTCAGTGCACAGATACCAGCTGTGCAAACTCCCTATCGGCTCGTACAGAAGCGGTGACGGAATATTCAGTGCCTTTGCATACGCATCATAGTCTTGCACAGGATCGATTACGGACAACGTATCCACCTTCACCGCAGAGTAAGGACTCTCTTGGATACGATAGCTTCGTTTTACATCCTCCAACCTGATCACCTGCAACGCCCCCTTTGCCACATCCTGAAGCTTGGTCACCTCATCAAGTTGTGCAGTGCAATAGAAAACCTGCCGGTCCTTGGAAATCTCAACAATGGCCTCTGCAATCGCCAACGATCGCTGGTCGTCGCTGTTGGCCATCAATTCGTCAAAGAAGACGGGAAAGTGATACTCACCCCCGCTTTCCAGCATCTCCAGAAAAGCCATTCTCACTGCAAACAGCAGCTGCACCCTCGTACCACTGGAGAGCTCGGCAAGGGAGAAGCTTCGTCCCAGGGTGGTATCCACAGCATTGAAGGTGCCGTTGCCCATACCAAGGGAAAAGCGGTTTGCCGTAATACGCAGCAACCAATTACTCGCATGGCGGACCACCTGCGGTACATGAATCGATTCCGACTCTTGCTTCACCTCCTCAAAGAGGGTGTACACCATGCGCTCGTGCACTTCCTCTCTTCGTTGGGCCTCCAAAGCCTCCTTGGCCGCCTCGTAGCTGAACAGGGCTTCCTCCAACTTGGTATCCGAGCACAACGAATCATACCGCTCCCGCTTTCTCCCGTACTCTTCACGCAGCTCCTCCAGCTGCCCGAGTTCGGCCTCTGCATCGGAGACCATATCCATGACTTCGTCCAGCGAGGTGCTTGCAGCAAACTCAATGATCTCCGGCGGATAGGTATTGAGTGATTGCTCATACCCACGCTTTTGATCTTCAAGCCCACGATACTGTTCATACTGACTCTGCAGGTTTTCCAGAGTCTGCAGGTCGCCTGAGGCAAGCTTAAGCCGTTCGAAGAGCTTTTGCAAATCCGATGCAACGGTACCCTGCCTCTGTTCTTCCTGTACAAGCAGCTCCTTTTGGCTTTGCAAGCGGTCTTGAAGCTTGGATGCATTTTGGATGGTGTGTATCAGATTCTGCGAGCCGGCTGTGATATCGACAACCTCGGTCTCCTGCAACCTGCACAGCCGTGCCAGATCAAGTGCCGCTGCTTGGAGCTGCTTTCGTGCATGCTGCACCTGTGCAGCACTCTGATCGTGGGCACTGACTGCGTGCACCCAATCCTTGAGGAGAGGAGACAGATGGAAGAATTGCGAGCCTTGCAGATCCGGCTCCTTGGTCAGGTTGAGAGCCCTGCTCGCTTGTTCCCATTCATCAAGCCAGGCATCATAAGCATCTTTTGCCTGCTCCAGGGTTTGTACGGCGTTTCTTCGCCTCACATTCTCCCCTTCCATGCGCTCCAGATCGGCCATCCTGGCGAGGACTTTCCTAAGCAGGTTCGAAACGCCTGCAACATCAAAAGATTCGAGGGCGAAGTGACCCAGCTGATTTTCCAGCCTGGCCTGATAGGAAGCCAGCAAAGTTTGAAGCGACTGGTACTTTTCATTGGGTATGTTCCTGGAAAAAACCAGTCCGAAAATGGCGACTGCCAAGGTTCCGAGCAAACCGAGCATCGGGGAGAAGGTAATGGATAGCAGCGAGCCGAACAAGGAGAGGGCGACTGTGCCAAGAAGCAGTACTTTACGGGAGTGACGCTTGGTTTTCGGCATGGAGTTCACACTGCCGAGGGTCTCGATGCAAAGAAGCAGTGTTGTCTTCAAAGATTCCAGTCTCTCTTTTTCCTGCAAATCGACCTCGACCAGCTCCCCCAGTTGCCGCAGGTGGGCTTGCGAGGCAGCGAGATTGCAACGAAGCGGTTCGCAACTAAGAGCAAGCTTGGCAAGCTTTTCCACCATGCTTACCAACTTTCCTTGGTCCGGTGCCTGGCTCACCAGCCAGGAAAGTTGTTCTTCACACACCTTCAAGGCACTCTTGGTACTCTGCAGTTCCTTTTCAGTCGAGCGTACCTGGTTTTCAAGCTCCTTGATTGCATCGATCCGAGCGGTAATGACCTGGATAAAATTGGGGTCGGCGAGGAATTCAGGGTCGACTATAAGGTTGTCCAAAACCGCTTGGTCGACCTTGATGGAGGCCTGCCGCTCCCTTACCGCTTCATCGGCTTGCTCCAAGGCTGCTTGCAATGCTCGGGCATCCTTGAACGTGTGCTCATTCAGCAGGGCAAGAGTACTGTCATACCCCTGCAGGTCGGCCAGCAGAGCCCGTCTTTTCTCAAGCGTCTGGAGATACGCTTGCACCGATTTCAACCGTTCAGAGGTTTGCTGCAAGTAAGCCTGACGAGACAACTCACGTTCAAGTCGGGCTATTTCGGTCTTCAGAGAAACATTTGCTTGCAACTCGGTTCGGATCGCATCATAAGCCTTATAAGCTTCCGTAACGCTGCTTGCAAGCTTAATTCTCCCATTGGAGAACGCTGCAATACCTTTGGCTTGCCGAAGCGCGAGCTGAAGGTCGATCCCGCCCTGCATCTCTTTCTGGATGGCTTGGAGAAATACACCCTGAGAACCCACAGATTCCAAAAGCTCGTGCAACGGGAACCAGTAGGCATCCGCATACTCATCATTACGTCCGGGCAGGCGAATCTCTTCTCCTGTATCGAGACGCTTCTGTACGAGCCTGCCCTGTGAAAGGCTCAGATGCCACGTCTGCCCTCCCGACATCACAAGGGCCTCAGCTTCCAGGTTTTTCGGACAATCCGATGCGAACAACAGGCCGCGCATGGTCGAAACCATCGTGGTCTTGCCTACGCCGTTTGGTCCATGAACGACATTCAGACCACCGTGGAGAGAGCGTAAATCCGGAAAAGTATGGCTGGGAAAGCCTGGAGCGCGAAAGAGGGAGAACGAAGTGAATTGATGCTGTTTTGCCATTATCGTTCTCCTTGCTTTTGCACTATCATCGCTTGGAGCAGCCGCATGCCGGCTTGCCTGGCTAGATTAGCAGCTTCTTCCAAACTCAGGCTTGAACTGTCCAGCCTGCTGTACGCCGAGCTGTTGCAGCTCTCTTCGTTGAGGCTTTGATACTGCCTCGCCAATCGGTCCAACTGCACTGGATCGAGCAGTTTTTTGGCAAGCATGGCATCGGGCCCGCTTCCCTTCGACAGTTGATGCAAGTCGATTGCAAGCTCGGTTTGGTCCTCGTAGCGATCGAGCAAGTAGGCGACAACACCTTGTTCCTCTATGAAGAAGGCATCGTCGTCCCCGATCTTTTGCATGACCTGCCCAAGGTTGAGAGAAGGATTGAGCGTGCCGGTGAAGACAGCCTTCACATACAGCGTCCCTTCATACTTGAGTTCGTGTATACAATTGCGGATGCTCTTGGTAAGGTGTTTCTGTATCCCATCGGCATCCTCGATGCCGCTTACATCAACGATGAAGGTCTCATAGCGATAGGGACAAAGGGGAATGAAGAGCGGCGGCTTGAAGTGCAGGTCCCCTTCCGTTTCCAAAAGATAGACGCCGTGCTCGCCCATCTCATTCACATCGAGTGCATAGGGAGAACCACAGTAATACGCTTGTGCTTGTCCGACTTTTCCCCTCTTGTGAATGTGGCCGAGCATCCACAGTTCCACCTTGCTTCGGATAAGATCCTGCTCTTGGACCGGTGCATAGGCAGAGAGCGCAGTGCCGTAGTCGGCATGCAGCAATCCCAGATGTATGAGAGAGGGATTGAGCAAATCGCTGGGAAACTTTTTCAGAGGATTCTCTTTTTCATGGCTTGAGGGAAATGACCAGCCGAGAAATCGGACACACCCGATGTCCAGACTCTCCCATTTCCCGCCAAGGCCGAGGATCGTGATGGCATCGCTGTCCTGCACCAGGCTGGGAAAGATGTTCCAGTCATGATTGCCCCCCACCCCGACGACCCTGATGCCTGCTTCCTTGAGCGTCTGCAATCCTTTGAGCAAGGGGCCGTATACCGAAAGCCAGGCTTTTTCCTGCTCAACCACATCGCCTGCCAACACAACAACGTCGACAGCGAGGCTGAGGGCTTTCTCCACAATGGCATCCCAACTACTGTGCCCGGATTGAGCGAATTCAGGCTTTCTGCCCATATGGATATCTGCGCATGCCAGGATTTTCATACTGCCTCCAGTGCATCGAGTATACCACATTGACAGACGGGAGAACCATCGAATACCGACTATTGTGCGATCATGAACGATCATCCATCAGCACTACGACGCTACCCACCTTATGTTTGGTATCGACTCGTGCGTGAGCTGCTGTTATGTCCTGCAACCGATATGTGCTGTCAATAATCGGTTTCAACGTTCCCTCCTCGAACCATTGGCGCAGTTGCTCCAATTGATCCCTGGTCTCCTTGGCAACGCTGCTGCCTCCTACCGTTAGGAAGATACCTTTGTCGGATAGAAGTCGTCTCCTCTCGGCTGCCGGCATTTTTCCAACAGCATCAAACACAACATCGAAGCGAGTGGAACAATCAGCGAGCTCTTTATTGGTGTAGGATAAAAATGCATCCGGCCCCAAGGAAAGCACGGCCTCGCGGTGCATATCGCTCGCACAAGCCGTCACACGAAAACCCATACGTTTGGCAATTTGTACTGCCATGCAGCCCACCGCCCCCGAGGCTCCATACACCAGTAATGTAGACCCAATCTTGGATGAGGCTTTGTTCAAAAAAAAGAGCGCTGTCGTTCCACCGAAGACCAATGACACCGACTCTGCATCAGAAGCTTTGACGGGGCACTTGGCCATTGCCGCTTTGATGGGGACGGCGACATACTCGGCATGACAACCGAAGCCAAGACCCGGGGTGCAACCAAAGAGCCGGTCGCCTACCTGGAAATCTGTTGCCAACGATCCAACCGCTATCACTTTACCAGAGAAAACAGTACCCAGAATCGGCTGTTTGGGTCTTTTCCAACCCATGACCAGTCGCAGGATAACTTTCAAAGGACCTGCAACGTCCAATGCCCTCGTCCGCACATCGGCAGAGTTCACTGACGATGCCCCGATTTGCACCAATACGTGGTCATCCTTACAAACTGGGATTGGAACTTCACAGAGGTGTACCACTTCAGGAGGACCGTACGATTCATACACTGCTGCTTGCATCTGTTTAAAACCTTCTTTTATAGTCTGTTGGTTGGTGGTTGGCATACGTCCGCAATAGGTGAACGACAAGATGTCAATGAGTAATCGAAGGCACGAAAGGTTTACTTATTGTTCGGACAACCACAACGCCCGGTCGCATACCAGAACATAGTTACAGTGTACAAGTCCAACCATCGGAGTTCAAGTTCAGGGCGACAAGCCCAGGATTCCGAACTGGCCCGAAGATGAATCATCCCAATCATTCCTCAATAGTCACGCTTTTACTTGTTTGGAAATGAAAACTCTGGACATGGAAGGCTGTCTCCATCGATCAACATGCAAATGGGAGGCTTTCGCCCCCCATATCATGTAACTATTCTCGTACCTATGGACTTACTTGTCCAAAATCGCCTGCATCTGGCTGTGAATGGCGGCAGTCCCTTCGGCTGCGGAGACCTTGCCGCCGAAAATCTGGGCGACATGGTCGTTTACGATTCCAAACCATAGGCTGAAATCAGGGCCGGCCGGGAACGGGACAGCATGTTCGGCAGCCTTGAAGAAGGTGTCCACATTGATGTTCTTGAAGTTTTCCAGGTACTTGGGCTGAGCCGCCTTGTAGGCGGGAATGTCAATGCCTTCCTCGGCCTGGATGGTGTTGCCTACTTCACCGGTGATGAACTTCACGAAATCCCATGCAGCATTCTTGTCCTTGGTGAATGCGGAGATGACATAGCCCAATCCGCCAAGCACGGAGGTGTTTCCAGCCTCCTGGTTGGGCATGGTGATCAAACGGACTTTGCCGTTCTTTCCAAGGGTGGATTCTTCAAGAACTACACTCTTCCACGAACCCACATAGAGGATGGCACCCTTTCCCGAGAGGAAAAGATCGGTACCGTTGGTATCGGAGAGCACTACGTAGGGAGCCAGGAGGCCGCCGTCCATCAAGTCGACCACACGCTGGTATGCCAAGGTTGTTTCCTTGAGATTGTACCCGGACTTTGAGAAGTCTTCACTGATCACATACCCGCCGCTCTGGTGGGCGAAGTTGAAGTGTGAGGGCTGGGCGTCGAGTTCCATAAGAATGGGATACTCATCACCGCCGCTTTTCTTGATCGCATCGCGAAGCTTGGTTGCAATGGAAACCATATCGGCCCAACTCCACCCTTCGGAGGGAAGAGCGACACCGTACTTCTCAAACAGCTCGACGTTCAAGGCGACTGCAACGGAGTCGAGACCCTTGGGCATGCCCCAGGTCTTGCCTTCGTATTGGTTCATCTTCACCATGGCCTCTACATAGTTGTTCATATCGACCTTATCGCGTGCGATGAACTCATCAAGGGGCTGGAGAATCCCACCTGCGACATACTTGGGAAGGTAGGTGTTCATCCAGAACACATCCGGTGCACTCTTACTGCCCGCCGCTGCATCAAGTTTTGTCCAATAGCTGCCCCATGGGGTGAGCTCGATGGTAACGGCGACCTTGTCCTGTGATGCATTGTACTGATCGACGATCTTCTGGATCGCCGGTTTCTGGTACTCATCCCAGAGTGCAAGTGTCAACTGCGTTTTTGCCGGTTCTTTTGCACCAGCGGCAAAAACAAACGAGGCACCGATAAGAAGCACAAGCGCCAATACGAAACCCTTTTTCATTTGAAATCCTCCTATTTGTCTGTGTTCCCACTGAAGGGGACACCGATTCACCGTCCACTCTTGCTCGAATTGAGCAAGCTTCCTGCATCCTCCAACCTGAGGGGCTGCTGATGGTACAATCCCTCGGCGAGGGCAAAGCCACCCAACATTCCGTGGTACCTGGCCCAAGTTTCCAACATTGGCTCGATCGCTTGTGACGGATAGGAAGCGATAACCTGCCTCCATTGCTTCTCAACGTCACTGATATCCAGGACAATATCGGGTCTCTTTGCATTGCGTTTTGGATCGAGGGAGAAAAAGAGTACCTGGGAGGGATGCCATGTCCTGCCGTCAGTACTGTATTTTTTCAACCCCGATACAAAAACAGCGCGGTCGACCAGAGCTGAAACTGCGCGATGGTCCGGATGATAGTCATCCGGATGGATGGTAAGAATGGTTCTCGCCTCGCACTCTCGAAGAATCGGGATGAGGCTTTGTACACCCTCCTCCGTCACTTCGATTCCGGCATCAGGAAAGTCGAGGATACGCATGAAGTCCAGGCCAAGAGCCTTGCCTGCATCATTGAACTCCTTGACACGTTCCTCTTTGGTGGCGAAACCACCGCTCTCGCCCTTCGTCAAACAGACCAAGCCGGTTGTGTATCCCTCGTTCTTAGCCTTGAGCAGAAGACCTGCAACCGCCGTTTCATCATCGGGATGTGCCGTAATTACTAAAAAATCCACCATATGTCCTCCTACCCTTTCACGCCGGTCGAGGCGATTCCTTCAATGATGTATCGTTGGAAGAAAATGAATATCACAATGATGGGCAACGAAGAGATCACTCCCCCGGCCATCACCTGTTCGTAATAAGTGGTGTGCTCCCCGATGAGGAAGGCAAGACCTGCAGAGAGCGTCAACTTGTCCAAGGATCGATTGATGATCAGAGGCCACATCAGGTCGGTCCAGGTCCACAGTGCTATGAGAATTCCCAGACTCACCATGGCCGAACGTACAAGCGGTACCAAAATCCTGGCAAAGATGATCTGGTACGAACACCCGTCCACCAGAGCCGCCTCATCCATCTCCTTGGGAATGGTGAGAAAGGCCTGTCTGAGGAAGAACACACCGAAGACGCGGAATATCCCGGGCAAGGCGAGAGCGAACAAGGTATTGGAAAGCCTCCAGGAAGTGATGATCTGATAGTGGGGAACCAGGAAGATCTGTCCGGGAATCATCAACAGGCCGAGTACCAGCATAAACAGGACATCCCTGCCTGCAAAATGAAGCCTTGCAAACGCATATGCAGCCATTGCACAGACTGCCAGATTTCCCCCAACCACCAGCGCCACCACAATGAACGTGTTGAGATACAATCGAGCAAAGGGAAACTTGGCGGCGATGATTTGGTAATTCTTCCATTGCCAGACTTCAGGAACCAGCTGAGGAGGAATCCTGATTGCTTCCTCGTAGGTCTTCAAAGAAGTGAGCAGCATCCAGATGAAGGGGAAAACTGTCAGCAGGGCAGCGAAACTGAGTAGGAGAAGTACGGGTATATAGAAGGATTTTTGTTGTTTCATCATGAGTAGTGCACCCACCTTTTTTGCATGACAAACTGGAAAATCGTCACAATCAGGATGATTACAAAAAGCACCAAGCTCACAGCCACCCCATACCCTTTCTCAAAGGCTACGAAGCTGCGGTCGTAGAAGTAGTAGACCAAGGATGAGGAGTACTGGATCGCCAAGGAGGTCGAGCGGATCATTAAAAAGATGAAGTCAAAGATTTGAAAGACATTGATGATGCTGATGGTGATGACAAAAAATAGTGTCGGGGAGAGCAAAGGCAAGGTGATGCGGAAAAAAGACTGCATCGTGCCTGCTCCATCGATGAGAGCAGCCTCATAGTACATGGTCGGTATATTCTGCATCCCGGCAAGCAGAATGACCATCTGCGTTGCCAGCATGGACCAGATGAGAACGATGCTGACAGAATATAAGACGACATCAGGTTCACTAAGCCATGCCACACTCTCAAGCTTGAGTGCATTAAGCAGGACGTTGATCAAGCCGAATTTATAGTTGAACAACCAACGCCACAAAATGCCGATCGCCGCCGGCATGGTGATGGCGGGAAGGAAGAGCAAGGTCCTGAACATGGTGCTCATGCGTTGCAGCTTGGAGAGAAGAAATGCATTGAGGGTAGAGAGTATTACAATGGCAGGAACGCACAACACTACATACATCAAGGTGTTGGAGAGCGAGCGATGGAACTTGGGATCTGCGAACAGACGCCGGTAGTTCTCCAGACCTATGAACCGGGGCTTTCCGAAAGAACCGAGGTCGGTGAAGCTGAAATAGACATTTTGAAAGAATGCAAAAAAGTAGAAGACACCCAACCCCACCAGCAGCGGCAGGAGGAAGAACAGGGCGGCCTTTCGTTCCTGTTTATACAGGTAATGAGGTGTTCTACTCACAGAAAGCCTCCATACAATCACCCGTTATCAAAGGGGACACAGACTCCTTTGCTGAAGCGGTAAGAGATCCAAGATAGGAGCCGTACTGCATACAACGCTGTAAACTTGCATTGTGCACCAAGGCATATATGAAGCCCGCAGCGAAGGAATCTCCGCTGCCTGTGGTGTTCACCACCGTCACCTCAAATGCCGGACTATGCAGCAAATCACCCTCTTTGGTAAGCGCACAACAGCCATCAGCGCCAAGAGTGATGACTGGAATGGGTACAAAAGCCTGCAATGCCTGCATGATTGGGTACAAGTCCTTTTCGCCGGTAATGCTCTTGGCCTCGCCAAGGTTCATAAACACCCAATCGACAAGCCGGGCCTGGTGCTTGCTCTCTTCACTCCACTGTAGACTATCCTGATACCCCAGACCAGTGGAAAAGGAGGCACCCTTCCCTCTTTGAACGGCAATAAATCGTTGCACACAAGCAAGGCCAAGATACTCGAAGCAGATATGCACATGCCTGAACGACTGCTCGGTCATCGCTTGGAGCTGACTAGCAAGTGATTTCTCAAGTAAACAACGGCTTTGCACCCAGGTAAGGAACGAGCGGTCGGTCTTTCCATGCATGATCAGGCTGAGATTGGTCTTCTCCCCCTCCATGGTGACCACACTTGCTGTGTCTACATGCTCCATCCTGAGAAGTTGCACCAGCTGGCTTCCCAAGGCATCGTCACCCACAGAGGCTGCCAATGCACTGTTCAGGCCGAGTTTGGCAAGGGCGATTGCCACAATGGCATTCCCTCCCGCCGACAGCGTGTAGGAGTCAAGAAACATCTCCTCTCCCGGCTGGGGCAAGCCGGTAAACCCTTCGAGCAGGAGATCGCAGTAGATGGGTCCGACGGTGAGGACGGTTTGGTCTTTCATCGTCCTGTCCTCATACAATCGTAGAGAGAGGCTGCATCGGCGCCGACAAAGGGGTGCATTCCCAGTGCCTCGATGGCATTCCTCTCTGATTGCGAAGCGACGGCCTCGATGACCTTGCGCTCATAGCTCTTCATCTGCATCAGCAGTGCCCGAGAGGACGGATGCAAAGCTGAAGCGGTTCCGATGGGAGCAAACCATCCGTCCCGGGGAAGTGTTGAGACTTCAATGACATCGTCATCGGCCAAAGCCGGATCAAAGCCGTTGTTCGGTATATTGAGGATCAATGGCTTCTTGCTGATGCCCATGACCGAAGAGAGTACATCCAATGCAATAGCATCATAGCCGTTGGCATTGTGTTGTTCCAATAGCGAAAAGACAGGAAGGGAGCGGTCTCGACCCGACTCCAAAGCCATATAGGACCCGTTTCTTGCATCCATATAGTGATTGAAAGCATCAAGTGCATCCACTGTTCCTGCACCGAGAGCCTTATACAGCTCCTCATCCAGAATCTTGATGGTCTGGGCACGGCTCAGCGGAGACTTTTTCTGGTTTTCCACGATCGTTTTCGTGTGCTCATAGTAGTACAGGTATTCATTGGGAATCGTTCGTGTTTTTCTGATATGAGATTCCAAATCTTGATAGAAGGGCTCCTTCTCGAAGAATAGTGGCAACTTGGTATCGATCAGGTCTCCAAGCATCTCCTTACCTTTGAGCTGCATCCCGTACACCCAGCCAAGGTGGTTGATTCCGTAATAGTGAAGCAATACATCCTCTGCATCACAGCCGTAGATCTCTGAAGCATAAGTTGCAACCATTTGGGGCGCATCGCAAATGCCGATGATCTTCCGGAACCCTGTAAGCGAGTGAACCGCCTGGGTTACCAGGCCCGAAGGGTTGGTGAAATTGATCAATGTTGCCTTGGGTGCAACCTTCTCGAGCAGACGTACCTGCTGCAGCACCACCGGAATGGTTCGCAATGCAAGAAAGAATCCACCGACTCCGACCGTCTCCTGCCCTATCTGCGAACACCTCATTGCGGTCAGCTCATCAGCGATTCTCTGTTCCTGCCCTCCCACCCTGATGGACGAGAACACATAATCGGCTCCTTCCAACGCTTCCTCAAGCGTTTTGCACAGCACGATGCGGATGGTATTCCGGTGAGATGCGAGTATGCGGGTTAAAAGCGTGCGGTCAAGCAAAGCAAGCTTTTGTGTGTCGATATCGTACAAGTGGATTGTATCAAACACAAGTTCCGTTCGGTTCAGCAAGGAGTGCAACAGTAAGGGAAATCGAGGACTTGCAGCTCCCAGAATGGTCAGTTTCATAGTTCTTTCCTTCGACATGCGTACTCATATTGTATGAGGTAAACGTTTTCCCGTCAAGAAAAGTTTTTCATTTTTTTCCTGCTATCACTGCATCTGGCTTTCTCATTGTCTTTTATGTCAAACAGATACTGCTGTACCCTACCCGACGCTGTCTCCTGTCTGGATTCTATGGGCAAGCAAGGTAACCGGCGCAACCTTCTCTCCCTGTAAGAGCGTAAGCAGATGAGTGGCCGATTGCACCCCTATCTGTATAATAGGCTGGCTGACTGTAGCAAGTGTTGGATTGAGAAACCTTGATAAGGCAATACCGTCAAAGCCCAAGACGGACAAGTCTTGTGGTATACGAAGACCGGCATCCAATGCAGTTCTCATTACACCGATGGCCATCTCATCGCTGAGGACGAACACCGAGTCAAACGTTTTTTTGCTTGCCAACAGCCGCTCCATGGCCTCACTACCAGACTCGACGGTGTAATTGCCGGGTACCACCAATGCTGGATCGAAAGACAGTCCCGCTTCCTCCAAGGCGGTCTTGTAGCCTTGCAGGCGCTTGTCACCAACCGAGTAACCCCAGCCGCCGATCAAGGCGATGTGCTTTTTGCCAAGGGAGAGCAAATAGTTCGTTCCATCATAGGATGCTTGGAAGTCATCAATCCGAACCTGGGGAAACGGGAGGTCGGGGATGTCGATGCCGGCAAGAACAATCGGAATCTGACTTTTTTTCAGTTGGTCGTACACCTTGGGGTTGCTTGTCTCATGCATCAACAGCATGCCGTCCACCCGGTTCTCAAGCAGGAGGTCCAAATAAACGCGGACGCTGGATACCGTGTCCTTGACCCGGCAAACCAATACCTTGTAGCCCGCCTCTTCCAGCACGTGTTCAGCTTGTGAGAAGACCATCTGATGATAGAGCTCCGAGACTTCAGGAATGATAAGGCCGATGGTGAAGGTTTTCTTGAGCACCATGCTTCTGGCAACATGGTTCGCTACGTACCCTTCTTTTTCTATGCAAGCCAGTACCTGCTGCTTCAGATCCTCACTTACAAACTTTGTCCCATTCAACACACGAGACACCGTTGCAACTGAAACACCGGCTTCCTTGGCTATCTCCTTGATTCCCATCGATACTTCCTTTCTCAACTCGAGCATGAACCGATTCAAGGGAAAATGCAAGTAATAGTGGATGATCCAACCTCTGGCAAATCTGTGCAGGAGCTATTTTCATGATGATTCATTTTCTGTATTGACCATCGATATCTGTTTCAATATGATATATTACATCGGTTATATATCTTACGCTATATATTGGGAGCATCTATGTTTCGCAAGTTTGAAAGCAAACCCGTAACCCATGCAGTTTTCTGGATCGCCCTGTACATCGCCATAGTCAATATCGGAGATTCACTTGGAGGCATTCCTAATCTCGCTACCAGTCTTCTGTTGACCGTTTTTTCGATGGTGCTCTTTTTCTACTCGAAAACCAGAATACCTGTAGGTTTTGACAGCTTTTCCAAAAGCAATGCAAAAAGGACCTTGTACTATCTGCCCCTTGCAGCCTTGGTTGGCCTTGGCTTCCTTGGAGGAATCGATTCATCCCTCTCTTTTTCGGATATCCTGATTGCAGTGCTGCTGATGACCAACGTTGGCTTTGTGGAGGAGTTGTTGTTCCGCGGCTATTTGCTTGAGGCCATTGAGAAGGGCAAAGGCAGGAAACGCGCGGTAATCATCAGCGGCATCACCTTCGGTATCGGACATATTGTCAATATCCTGCGCGGCTACGATGCAAGCGAGCTTGCCGTCCAGATTGCAGGGGCCGTAGCCATCGGCCTCGTCCTTGCTCTATTAGTGGTTCTGACCAGGAATCTCATCCCTGGCATCCTCTTTCACATACTGTTCAATATCGGCGGAACCATCACTGTAGAAGAAAGCAGCAGTGAAGGGGTCCTGCTGCTTTTGATCATTGGAATTTGTGCGGCCTACCTGCTGTATCTGCTCAGGCAGCTGAACAAGCAGTAACAGACACTCAGTCAAACGGATATTCCAAGCGCTTGGTATACGTTGTATGCAGCAGGTGGTGACTCATCTGCGACAACGGCTGGTCCAAGAACCGTGCGTACAGGTCCTTGATCGCAGGGTTCTCGTGGGACTTCCGTATTGGTTTGCTTCTATCCTCCTCGTAGATCGACTGAGCACGCTTTGCCCGGATGTCGTCATTTGTTGGAATGGGTTGTCCTCCACCCCCAAGGCAGCCGTCGGGACAGGTCATCACTTCGATGAAGGTATAGGGGCTTGTCCCTGCCTTGATCTGATCAAGCAGGACCCGGGCGTTGGCCAAGGTATTGGCTACCGCCACCTTGACCGTACTTTCGCCGATCTGCAGGGCGGCCTCTCGAATTCCCTTTCGCTCGCGAAGTGAGGCGAACTCAACCTCTTGCAGGACACTTCCGGTCAGCTTCTCAACTGCGGTTCTCAGCGCAGCTTCCATCACCCCGCCTGATGATGCAAAAATTACGGCGCCTCCGGTGGAGGCCCCCAAGGGATCGTCAAACTCCCCTTCTCCAAGCGAGGCGAAATCGATGCCCACCATCTTGAGCATTTTGGCAAGCTCACGGGTGGTGAGAGCCCAATCGACATCACAGAAGCGGTCCTCCTCTGAAAGATTCATTCGCTCCTTCCAATACGAGAACGAGCTGTCCATTTCGCTGCGACCAGCCTCGAACTTTTTTGCCGTACAGGGCATGATTGAAACAACCCGGATAGAACGGGGATCAAGTTGCGCCTGCTCGGCATAGAATGTCTTGGCGATGGCGCCGAACATCTGCTGGGGTGATTTACAGGAGGAGAGATGCCCGACCTGCTCGGGATAGAAGGTCTCGATGAACTTGATCCACCCCGGCGAACAACTGGTAATCATGGGAAGCTGTCCCTGATGGGTGAGTCGATGGATCAACTCATACGCTTCCTCCATGATGGTAAGGTCGGCGGTGAACTGCGTGTCGAACACTTTGTCGAAGCCCAGGGATCTGAGCGCACCAACCATTTTGCCGGTGACCAAGCTTCCCTCTCCGAGCCCCATTGCTTCACCCAACCCCACCCTGATGGCAGGAGCCGTTTGGACCAGTACGGTCAGCGATGGATCGTGAAGCGCATCAAAGACCTGCTGGACCTGGCTTTTCTCGGTAATGGCCGCAGTCGGGCATACAAGTGAACACTGCCCGCAGTTGGTGCATACCGAGTTTCCCAATCCTTGGTCGTAGAAGGTGGCTACCTTCGTCTTCAGTCCGCGTCCTGTCAGCTGAATCGCCGAGACCGACTGCATTGAGGCACACACCTCTACACAGCGATTGCAGAGTATGCAGGCATTCGGGTCGCGGATAAGTGATGCAGAGGTGGCATCAACTTCCTCGAATTTCTTTTTTGTCCTGGGAAACCTGCTTGTTCTTACACCAAGCTGCTGGCTGAGTGCCTGCAGTTCGCAGTTGAGATTGCGTTCACAGGTGGTGCAGAGAAGCGGATGGTTGGCCAATACCAATTCCAGATTGAGTTTCCTGGCATGGAGGACCCGCTCGGTTTGCGTCTTGATCACCATGCCCGGCATTACAGAGTGCATGCACGATCGCACCAAGCGCTTTGCTCCCTCAACCTCCACCACGCACACACCGCAGGAACCATGGGAACTTACATCCTTAAGGTAACAGAGCGTAGGAACCTTGATGCCGGCAGCCAGGCAGGCATCGAGAATACGGGTACCTCGTTCAACGGTGACGGGTTTTCCATCGATGGTACAGCTGATCATCTGCTCATCCATTGCTCACCTCCTGGATTTTGATATCGCAACGCAGACAGCGTGCGGCTTCCATGCGGGCTTGACGGCCGGTGTACCCACGATTCACCTCGGCAAAAGAGAGGTGACGATCTTTGGGTGCCAGCTTTACTGCATTGATGGCCTTCCCCTCATAGAGTGTTTTTCCCACCGTATTGTCGTAGGAAAAGGTGGTGAAAAGCGTATCAAAACGGTCGATGCCCATCAGCGTCCTGTCTATGATGCGTGCAACCTCCTTGCCCTGCCCCATTGCCTGGGCTGCCGTGGAAGGACCGGTGATCACATCCCCGATCGCCCAGACATTTTCCAAATTCGTTCTATACCCGTAGTGCGTCGCCTCGAGGTACCCATGCTTGGAGACGGAAAGTCCCAAACGAGTCAGCAGCGGCGTGTCAACGCGTTCTCCTATGGCTACGATGACGGTGTCGCAGTCAAGGACGCTCTTCTTCTCACTCTCCGTCCTCTGCCTTCTTCCACTGAGGTCGTAGCTGCCCAGCTGCAGCTGATGCACTTCAAGACCTCGTATCCGTCCATCTGCACCGCGCAACACCTGCGAGGGGGCTACATCGAACACAAAGGTGATGCCCTCAGCGAACGCTTCCTCGATCTCGCTTCGGTTGGCGGGCATCTCATCCCTGCCGCGGCGATAGGCTACGGTCACATTACAGCCCGTTCTCCACAGGGAGCGGGCGACATCGATGGCAACGTTGCCGCCGCCGAGAATCACGACCTGCCTGCCCACATCGGCTTGCTGCCCTTCACTGAGAAGCCTGAGCACCTCGGTTCCCTGCAGGTAGCCCGGGCCTTCACTTCCAGCCAGGTCAAGATTTGCATGGTGATACGAACCCAAGGCGAGAATCACCGCATCGCTGTCAGCCTGAAGAGATGGCAACTGAACATCACGGCCAAGTGCCTTACCCAAGGCAAAGCGAACGCCAAGCGTTGTGTAAAGCTCAAGTTCCTTCTCCAACACTTCCTTGGGAAGCCGGTAGTTGGGAATGCCGTAGCGAAGGACTCCTCCGGCCTTTTGGTGTTCGTCATAGATGGTCACCTCGTGCCCCAGCCTCCTGAGGTAGAAGGCTGCCGACAATCCTGCAGGGCCCGCCCCTATGATGGCAATACGCTTGTTGGTTTGTGCAGGCATCCTTCCCAAAAGCCCCTGATATACATCCTGCTCCTGCCCCATCTTGTACAGGGTATCGGCAAGGTAGCGATGCAACTCTCCCTGATGCACCGGACCGTCCAGGTCGTCGCGCCTGCAGCGCATCTGGCAGTGAAAGTGACAGATGCGGCCCAAGGTGCCCGGCAGAGGGTTGTCCTCCAACGTGGAGGTAAAGGCTTCAACAAGACGGTCTTCCTTCAGGAGGGCGATGTACGAAGGGATTCGCATGGTAAGCGGACAGGAGTTGGAGCAAAGCTCCCCCACCAAGGTTTCGCAGGTTCCAGCCTCACACTTGTGCCGTTTGATGTGACTCTCATACTCCTCGGAAAAATAGTTGAGGGTGGTCAACACCGGGTTCATTGCAGACTGGCCCAAGCCGCACAGAGCGGTGTCGCTGATATGCAGGCCCAGCTCCTTGAGTGTCTGAAGGTCCTCCTCCTTACCCTCTCCTTCACAGATGCCTGAGACCAGAGCCAGAGCCTGGCTCAGACCTTCCCTGCAGGGCGTACAGGTGCCGCAGGACTCCTTGGTGGTGAACTCCAAAAAGTACCGGGCGGAGTCGACCATGCAGTTGTCGCTGTCCATGACGACCATTCCCCCCGATCCCATGATGGCTCCCAGAGCACCAAGGCTCTCGTAGTCGATGCTGCTGCCAAACAATCGTGCAGGAATGCATCCACCCGAGGGGCCTCCACTTTGCACGGCCTTGATTTTCTTGTTTACGTTGACCGACCCGCCTCCTGCTTCATAGATGAGGGTGGTAAGCTTTTCGCCAAGTGGCAGCTCGACCAGGCCGGTATTCTTCACCTTCCCTACCAGTGAGAACACCTTGGTCCCCGGACTCGCAGGATTGCCGATCCTGGCAAACCATGCGCTTCCCTTGCCTATGATAAGGGGAATATTGCACCAGGTTTCCAAATTGTTGATGGTGGTGGGACGACCTAGAAATCCCTTTTGGGATGGGAAGGGAGGTTTTACCCTCGCCCTTCCGGCTTTTCCTTCAAGGGAGGCGATCAAAGCTGTTTCCTCACCGCAGACAAACGCTCCCGCCCCCTCCACCACAGAGAGATTGAAGCTGAAGCGGCGTCCTAGAATATCGTCACCGAGCAAACCCATCTGGTAGGCTTGGTCGATGGCGACGCGCAGCCGGTCGACTGCAAGTGGATATTCTGCGCGTACGTAGACGATTCCCTCCTGTGCACCGGTGGCATAACCGGCGATGGCCATGCCTTCGATGAGCATGTGGGGATCGCTTTCCATCTCATTGCGGTTCATGTAGGCACCGGGATCGCCTTCATCCGCGTTGCAGAGGAGGAACTTGGAATCTCCGGGTTCCTTGGCCATCAACTCCCACTTCATGCCGGTGGAAAAGCCAGCACCTCCTCGTCCGCGAAGCTTTGAGTCTTTCACTTCAGCAAGCACTTCGCTTCGACTCATCCCCCCAATAACTTTCTCCAGCGAGCGATACCCGCCGACGGCCACATACTCTGCAATGTTTGCAGGATCGATGAGGCCTGCATCACGCAGCACCAGTTTCTTCTGAGCGTGAAAGAAAGGAACTTCATGCCAATGCATGAGCTCTTCAAACCCCTCCCCGTAGGGGTGAAACGCCAGATGATGATCCCACTCGGTAATTTTACACAAGGCCTTGGGCTTGAAGTATTCACCTTCGGCCAGACTGTCGAGAATGAGAGGAACATCGGCAACCTCCACCTTTGACAGCCATACCAAGGGTTTGGCGGGCAGGTAGAGCGAGACCAATGGTTCTTCGCTGCAGCAGCCGAAGCAGCCTACACTGCGCAGGCTTACATGCAGATTCCGACTTTCCATCTCTTTCTTGAATGCCGCATATACCTCGGCGGCTCCGCTTCCTATTCCGCACGTCCCCATCCCTACTGCGATGCTTGGATGGCTTGGGTACATGCTCTGCTGCCCTTCGTGTTGGAGTCTGTCCAATAGTCTGTTCATGAGACCTCCTTGCCTTCGAGCAGCAACTGAAGCATTTGTGTAAGCTTCTGTTCCGTTACACGGGAATGGATGACTGAATCTATTGCAATAACCGGAGCCATGGCGCATTGACCGAAGCACGCCACGGTATGCACGGAGAACCGTACATCGTCAGTGGTAGCCGTCCCATCCTCATCCAGCTGCAGATCCAGTTGCTTGAGGACTTGAAGCAACAACGGTTTTGATCCGCGGGTGTGACAGGCTGTCCCCCTGCATACAGTGATCACATGCTCACCTTGTGGTTTGAGATTGAAAAATGCATAGAAGGTGGCAACTGAATAGACTGTCGAGAGGGGTACTTGAAGCGCCTTTGCAACCAGGACCAACTCTTCCTTGCTCAGATAGTTGTGATCGCTGGTACGCTGGACTGCTTCCAGAATGGACAATAGAGCTCCACGCTCGGTGCGGTGAGAGTCTACAATTGACTGGATCGCCGTGTGTCGATCGCTCATGAGGACCTCCTTGGAAAAAAACAGGGACAGTGCACGAAAAACCTGCATCTATACCTTTAAACATCCAATGAATGTTGTAATATATTCCTGAAGATCGTTGTTTCTATACTAAACCTGTAAAATGTATAAAGCAAGGTATCTATTTAGATTGCAATGGATAATTAATCGGTCTCCAATGTATTACTACAATTTTAATGTGATTACTTTCATATTATAGATACCCACGTTCTTCTTGGGCGCACTATTTGACCTAAGAGCGCTGCTTCCCTATCCTATAGTGCAACCAGAGGAGTTTTATCTATGAAGAGTTTTCGTAAAGAGCTGTTTTTCAATCTGCCTTCACGCAGGGGTTTGGTGAACATAACCAACCTGGTGCAACAAGCCGTGACTGAAAGCGGTGTTCTAGAGGGATTGGTCTTGATAAACGCCATGAACATCACCGCAAGTGTCTTCATCAATGACGATGAGAGCGGTCTGCACCACGACTATGAAGTCTGGCTTGAGAAGTTGGCTCCGGAAAAACCGTACAGCCAATACAGGCACAACGGATACGAGGACAATGCCGATGCACACCTCAAGCGCACCATCATGGGACGCGAAAGCGTAGTTGCCATAACCAAAGGATCACTTGATTTCGGTACCTGGGAGCAGATTTTCTATTATGAATTCGATGGAAAACGGACCAAGCATGTGCTGGTGAAGATCATCGGGGAGTGAGATGCATCAAGGCTTGTCGTCTGTAGTGCCTGGCTTATGGGTTCCATAGTGCGGTTCTGCCTCTCTAAGCATGCTCTGCCGTAACACACGATTAAGGGTGGTTTGATATCCCTTGCCTTTTGATTTGAAATGTTCCAGCACGTCAGCTTCGACATAGATGCTGATCTTCTTCTTTACAGGGCGATAATTTGCTGGATTTCGCAAGTGAGAAGGCTGCAGTTGGGCCAGTTGCTCATCGGTCATTTCTGCAATATCGGAGAAATCGATCTCACTCGCTTCTTCATCGTTGGTTTTCATACACACACTCAGCCTTTTTCTCCCTGGAGAGGCCTCCCTTGCTGAAATAATCCTGATATTACCATTTCTATCAGTATATACTATCAATATAAGCAAGTAATTGCCATGATGTCTGATGCACTGATAGCGCATTTCTTCAAGTGAGGAGTGCTCCCAATCAGTCTATTCAAGTAATCGAGGATCTTCAAACACATCAAGTATTTTATCAAACGCAAAGCCATGTTTCTTTTTGAGGTCCCAACGTCGTATCTTTCGCACTTGACAGCACCTTCAGAAAACCGGTTGTCGTGGACAATACTGTACAAATCAGGGAGATCATGCATATTTCTGTGAATTTCAACCACGATCTGGTCGACGGTGCCCCCGCAGCACGATTTCTCAACACGTTCAGAGACTATGTGGAAAAGTCTCCCGGGAGAATCATGAGCCGGTAGCGTAAAACACCATGCTCACGATATCCTCAAAACTGCCGTCATCCATTGCAAACCCTCCCCTGATCGTCCCCAATCGCTCAAAACCAAGTCTTTCATACAGGGCCAGAGCCCGGGTATTGGAGGCGACGACGGCGTTGAATTGAAGGATTCTGAAGCCGAGGCTGGAAAGCTGCTTCAGCGAGTCCTCAACCAAGGCCTTTCCGATGCCTTTGCCCTGCATGCTTTTCTTCACCGCATACGATGCATTGGCAATATGGCCGACTCTGCCGACGTTGTTCGGGTGCAGAATATACAATCCCGCAAGCTTGCCTTCTTCCAAGGCAACCGCTGTATAGCTTTGGCCGGCAAAGAATACAGACGAGTTCAGGTTGCTGAGCTTCTCATTCTGAGGAAAAGCGTTGCCCTCCTCGACCACTTCATTCCATATTTCGGTCATCGCCGGGATATCCAGCTCGGTATACGCTCTGATTGTCATACCAGGAGTGTACCACAAACCGGCTTGCCTTGCCTTCGGTCTTTGCGGTACTCTTGCAAGGCGAGGAAAGTGAGAATGCATAATCAGAATACCATCTTTGTAACACCCAAACTGCTGGCACAGCAAAGCAATGCCCTTGCATCGTTGACGAAGCTGGCACAGCAGTGCAATGTTGCTCTCGCCTACCCAAACGACGCCCGGGACGAGGCCCGGCTCTTGTGCAAAGCTCACCCGTTTCTCTCTTCCTGCCTGCAGGCGACCGAACAAGCCCTTTTTGAAAGCGTTGCAGACAAAACAGGGACATTTTTACTTGATGAAGGGATTAATCTCTCCTTCTATTGTCCCCTTGAACTTGCCACGTCCTCGGTCATCACCCTGTTCTTTCATACACTGTCCGATGCCATCGCTTACATCCAAGCGTTCCCAAAGCCCGGCGAGCAGCTGCCCAAGCTTATCGATGCATATGCTGCGTTGCTTGCACAAGGCAAGTTGGTCGCCTTCCCCACCGAGACCGTCTACGGCCTTGGCGCCGATGCCTTGAATGAGGAAGCGGTGCAAAGTATTTTTGCAGCGAAGCAGCGCCCCTTCTTCGATCCCTTGATCGTACATATCGCCGGCTTGGATCAACTTGAAGGCTTGGTGGTCGATCTCGATCCAAGAGCAAAGCTGCTCATGGATCGCTTCTGGCCCGGTCCCTTGACCCTGATTTTAAAAAAGCACCCCTCGGTGCCTGCAATCGTAACGGCCAACAGCCAAACGGTCGCCATCCGCATGCCTTCCAATCCATTGGCACTGAACCTGATCAAGGCCAGCGGAAAAGCCATCGCAGCTCCCAGTGCAAACCGCTTCGGCTACACCAGTCCCACTACCGCTTTACATGTAAAGGAGCAACTGGGAGAGCGTATCGATGCAATACTGGATGGAGGTGCCTGTACGGTTGGGATTGAGTCTACCGTGCTGTCGCTGTGCACCGAAGTCCCCACCATTCTTCGACCGGGAAAAATTGGGCTGAAGGAGCTCGAGCCTCTGCTTGGCGAGGTGAAGGTATCCAAACAGGTCGGACCTACCGATACGAATCTGGAGAGCCCGGGCTTATTGGAAAGCCACTATGCCCCCGCCACCCCGCTCTACTTGGTTGACGATGTCACCCTCTATAAAGACCAAAGCGATGTCGGAGTACTGCTGTTTGAAAAACAGCGTGTCCCGTTCAAGGGACCGGTGGTGTATGTAAGTGAGAAAGAGGATGCGGAAGAGGCGGCAAGCCGTCTGTACTGGGCGATTCGCCACCTCGATTCCATGAACCTACGCTGCATGGTAGGAAGCCTTCTCCCTGAAGAAGGAATCGGGGTTGCAATCAACAACCGCCTCCGCAAAGCTTCGGCAAAACATTGAGATCAGCGGTTCAACACCTCTGCAAAGGCTTTGATGGCATCCTCTCTGATGTTATGCACATCCTCGTCGCCCTTGCTCATCATCTTGATGATTTTCCTGGCCAGCCAACCCATTTTGGAAAAGAGAAACTCTCCGCCGAAGTAATCCATCACCAAGGCCTTTTCACGCAGTGCCTGGCTGTAGTTCTGCTCAAGTTGCTTGACCGCCCCATCGCCCTCTTCCATCATGCACAGAAACAAACCAAGTCTCTTGGAAAGCAGAGCCTGTTCATTGGCTGAACAGAACCTTCTGAGCCTCCCGTTGGCCCTTCCAGCATACACCGCACCACCAAGGACAACCGTATCATAGGCATCCAGGTCTGCTTTTGACTGCTGTGCAAGATTTTGAAGTACTGCGCCATCCTGCAGGTGCTTCTGCAACAATGTAGCACAGGTTTCTGTCGTTCCATACTTTGTTGCGTAGATAATGAGTGTTTTAGCCATCACTTCCTCCACAAGCAGCATCATAGCACGCAGATTCAGCCAACAAAAGGTCGGGCATGCAAATAAAAATGAGGAGAACGGCTGCCCGTTCTCCCCCATCGTGCAATACGGTAGTGACTACCACCTGCCGCCCTTGCTTCTTCCACCCTGGCGCATCTGACCACCAAGCTGATCGGTACGGTTTGCAGTCTGCCTTGCAGCAGCTTCTGCTCTGCGCTCTTCTACAAGCGCCTTGAGCTCTTCAGGAATCTCACCATCTTCGAGGATGCAATCCTGAAGCATCTGTCTCTGCTGTACCGCCTGTTGTGCCATCTGGGCGGGACGAGCCTGAAATGCCATCTGTGCGGGGCGGGTCTGTACGGCTGTACCCCTGCCACCTCTTTGCATCGGAGCTGCAAATGCGATTGCTGCGACTACCACAAGAAGGATTGATACCATAAGAATTCGTTTCTTGTTCATTGTTGACCTCCAGTCAATTTGTTTGTTGTTCTTGACTCTATGGTCGCATCCCAATATTCAGTCTGTTTCAACGATGGGTAAAGATTAGGTAAAGCGAAGAGTGAATGTGGTTGTTGTATTGCTTTCTACTTCGATCGTCCACCGATGTGCCTGGACGATGGCTTTCACAATCGAGAGTCCCAGACCCGAACCCTGACTGCTACGGCCGGCCTCGCCTCTGCTGAGACGATCGAAAAGACGAGGTAGATAGGATTCTTCTATGGTTCCTTCATTCTCTATGGTCAAGCTTTCAGCACTTTTCTCTGCATTACTGGTGAAACGTACCTGTACGATACTATGCTCAAGACCGTACTTGATGGCATTGCTCATCAAATTCTCCATGGCACGGGTGAACAATTGCTGGTCCGCATCGAGCAGGGCGTCGTCCGAAGGAAGTTGTATATGCATATCACGCTTGGCTGCCTCTGCCTCAAACCGCTGTACGAACGTGTGCAAAAAAGGCTTCAAATGGATCATGCTCGTATGTACCACCAGATCAGGCGATTCCAGCTTGGTAAGCAAGGCCAGGCTGTCTATCAAGGACTCAAGGCGCACCGTCTCCTGCTGAAGAAGAACCAACCTCTCCTCATTGAAGGGCAGGACATTGTCCCCTACCGCCTCCAGCTGGCCCTTGAGTACAGAAACCGGGGTTCTGAGGTCGTGGGCAATATCCTCGGCCCACTGTCTACGCAGTTTTTCTTCACCCTTCAAGGTTTCCTGCAACGTCCTGGCTGCATTTGCAATTATGTCAAACTCCACGACGTGCTTGCTCTCTACAGCTACAGTTCGCTCGCCGCCTGCCATCCGGTCCAAAGCCTGGGCAAGATTCCGACTCTGCTTTTTCAACGGTTTGAGAAACAAGAAAGCCAGCAGCGTCGAAACTATCAGTGCAATCAACAACGCCCGGATGAGTATGCGCTTGGCCGCTGCCAGCAAGGAAGCGTTGCCTTCCATTTCAGAGAAAGTCGGCAGATTGACTGCGTAACGATAGAGAAGTTCGCCCGAACCGGATTTCACTTCCAGCCAAGTCAGATTCTCGACCAAGCCGAATTGGAGTCCCCTGCCCCTGCCCGCTCCTCGTTCAGCCTTGCGGTAAGAGTAGAGCAGCTGACCGAGGCTGTCGGTAACATAGAGATAGGTGGGTGCATACGGCAAGGAACCGAAGAGCGTCGAGGCGGTGTCCGCGGTAACAGGCTGTTGTGCATCAAGCAGTTGGGCGACGATGTAGGCATTCAACGATGCCTCCTCCTTTGCATGCCAGGAGGCTTGGGCTGCATCGAGTCCAAAGGAGAGGAAAAACGATAGGACCAAGGCGAAAATCAAGAGGCTCAAGATGACCAGAGCCAGATTCAACGCCGCAAGGGAGAAAGGCTTTCGCATCCTAGCGCTCCTTCTTGGTTCCACTGAATGCATACCCGAAGCCGCGTACCGTCTGAATCCACTCGACGGAGCCCAGCTTTGCGCGAAGGTTCTTCATATGGGTGTTGATCGTTCTGTCACTTCCATCGTGCGTGTAGCCAAGGCACTGGCCGAGCAGCCGCTCTCGTTTGATGAGAACCGGTGCATTGAGTGCAAGATAGGAGAGCAGTTTCCACTCGAGGGCGGTCAAGGAGACCGGCAGCCGGTCAACCAGCACCTCATGCTTTTGCTCATCGAGAACCAAGGTATGGCCATCCTTTTCCCACATTGAAGATGACTGTTTTTCTCCATGAGGCTGCTCGACTCTTCTGAGAATGGCTTGGACTCGCAGCACCAGCTCCTTTGCAGAGAATGGCTTTATCACGTAGTCCTCGCCACCGAGTTCCAGACCGGTGATTCTATCGCTCTCAGACTCCCTGGCGGTGAGAAAAAGAAAGGGAATGGACGGGTCGTGCTGGTGTATCTGCTTGGCAAGCTCAAATCCGTTGCCGTCGCCGAGCATGACATCGAGAATGCAAAGCCGGGGATGTTTGAATGCAAGACTTTCCACGACACCTTTCACCCCCTCGAATTCGACAACTTGGAAGTCGGCCAATTCAAGGTAGACTTTGATGATTTGCCTGATGGAACTGTTGTCCTCAACTACATAAATCATGCTTCGATGGTACAGCTGTCTGTATGCCAACTCAAGAGAGACAAGCGAATCTTTACCTATTCTCCACCGATCATAGGGCAGTCCAGCCACCGTCTACGAGCAGCAGGCTGCCGGTAACCATGTCTGCATGGTCGCTTGCAAGATAGAGAACGGCCGAAGCAACGTCTTCAATGGTGGCGACCCTGCCGCGGGGAATCTTGGAAAGAACCGAATTGAGAAAAGCCGGATCATCCAAGCGCTCGGCCGTTCCTGGTGTATAGACAAACGTCGGGCCTACGGCGTTGACCGTAACTCCCCTGCCCGACCACTCCACCGCCAATGTCTTGGTCAGCATGTTCAGTCCGCCTTTGGAAGCGCAATAGACTGCTTCATGCGGGATGGCCACGACCGAGGCCTGGCTGGAGATGTTGACGATCCTGCCTTTTCCCTGCTTGAGCATCCGCTTCCCGGCTTCCTGGCAGCAAAAGAAGGTTCCCTTGAGATTGAGATCCATCATCCAATCCCAATCCTCTTCTGTTATGTCCTCGGCTGCAATGGGATTGCCCATTCCGGCATTGTTCACAAGAACATCGATCGATCCCAGCTGTGCTTCAATGCGCTCAAAGCACGCTCGAATCGATTCAACCCGCCTGAGATCCAAGGCAAAGGTGTACGCCATTCCCCCGTTGCTCTCAATTGTCTCTTTCACCTCGGCCAGGGCTTGCGTGTCACGGGCGGCAAGGGCGACGACAGCGCCTTCGGCGGCGATTATCTGGGCCAAGCCCCTGCCGATGCCCTTGCTTGCTCCTGTGACAACTACCAGTTTCCCCTCAAGGTGGGAGCCGAATTTCTGTGTATCCATACGAGCCTCCATACTTCTACGCTACGATGGATACACCGAATTTTCAACTAAAGATATGCTTCAATGCGCGCTAATGCTCCCTCTATTCTCAGTCTGGCTCCGTGGTCGAGTTCCTTGAACGGCTTTCTGCATGGTCCGGAGGGAATGCCCAGATAGGTCATGCAATACTTGACCGCAGGGAAAATTCCCTCTTTCACCACAGATTCAATGAAGTTGTTCAAGAGATGCTGTTTTTGCTGGGCACCGCTGATGTTGGAACCCAAAAAATCCTCTCGGATCGCACCAAAGAGCGATGGACACACATTTACCGTTGTTCCGATGGTACTCTGTGCTCCTGCAGCGAGGCTGTAGAGGAAAATCTCATCGAAGCCGTTGAAGAGGATTTTCTTGGGAAAAGCCTGTCCCAAACGCTCAAGGTCGTACAGATTCATCGAGGTGTGCTTTACGCCGATGATCTTCTCATGCTGCATGACCGCACTATCCTTGGAGAAGGAGATGCCGGTGAATTGGGGTATGTTGTACACGATCACCCCAAGGTCCACGGCATTCACGACATCAAGGTAGTAGTTCTCCACCTCTTGCTGCGAATAGTGGTAATAAATTGGAGGAATGAGGGAGACAGCCTTCGCCCCCGCTTCCTGAGCATGGATTGAGAGATCAATCGCCTCACGAGTCCCCAAGGAGCCGCTGTGTACATAAAAAGGCACCTTGTCCCTGCACACCTCGCTGACAAGCGTGGCAATCTGCTTTCGCTCTTCCACACTCAAAAGCAACCCCTCGCCGGATGACCCGCAGCAATAGAAGCCCTCACTGCCATGGTCCATTTCATACTGCACGAGGTTCTGCAAAGCAACGGCATCGATGCTCCGATCCTCTCTCATCGGCGTGATGAGTGCCGAAACAACCGAGGGTGTCGAATCTACCATGCTGTCCATCCCCCGTCGACCACCACATTGGAGCCGGTCATATAGGTCGAGGCATCGCTTGCCAAAAAGACGACAGCACCGTTGAAATCATCAGCCTTGGCCATTCGTCCCATCGGCATGCGCGCATGATAGTTCTTGTGGAAGTGCTCGTCCTGGGTTTCACGCCACACCCCCGATGGAGTAAGCGTGTTTACCCGGATGCCCTGCTTGGCCCAGTAGGTTGCACAATAGCGGGTCAGGTTGTAGATGCCGCTCTTTGCTGCACTGTAGGCAACCGGCTTGATGAAGGGTACACCGGTCATCTCTTTCTTGTACGCATAAATATCCTGCACCGGGCTGAGCATGCCGTAGATGGAGCCCACGTTTATGATCGATCCGCCCTTGCCGGCCCTGATCAAGCGAGCACCGAAGGCCTGGGTCATTAAAAACGTCCCGACAAGGTTGGTCTCGACCACTTCGCGGAAGACCTCCTCGGGGAAGGTTTCGAAGGGACCGGAAACCTCGGGAGGGGCGCTTGGCTGGGTGTCGATGCCGGCATTGTTGATCAGCACATCGAGTGTACCCCAACTTTTCTCAACGGCATCGAGTGCGGCGTTGATGGAAGCCTTGATGGTGATATCGGCTTGGATCAAAAGGAGATTGTGGTGGTTTGCAAACTCTTTGGACAGTGCCTTCTCGGCTTTCTGCACGTCTGCCGATCGGGAGAAGACAGCAACTTTTGCATCGCGACGGAGAAATTCCTTCACAAACTCAGCACCGATCTGGCCGAGGCCGCCGGTTATTACGACAATTTTTCCTGAGACATCAAACAATGGGTCTTTCATGATATTTCCTTAACGTATTAATTTTTATGCGTGTAGCAGCGTATTGGGGAGCCACGTAATTACAGACGGTATATACGTACAGATGAACAGAACAACCACCAAGGGGATGATGAACGGCAGAATTGCCTTGTACATCCGGTTCAACGACATTTTTGATACATCTGCGATGATGAAGAGGCAGACGCCGAAAGGAGGAGTCACCTGGCCGATCATCAGGTTGAGAATCATGACCACCCCGAAGTGGACCAAGTCGATCTGCAGAGCCTTTACGATGGGAAGCAGGACCGGCAACATCAAGGTAAGGATCGCACCGGGTTCCATGAACATGCCCAAAACCAGCAGGAGAATGTTGATCACCAGGAGAATCAGATAGGGGTTGTCGCTGATGCCGAGAATGAAATCAGCCATCTGGGCGGAAACGCCTTCCTTGATCAACACATAGCTGAACAACATGGAAGTACCGATGATGAACAGGGTGTTGGCACTGGTAATGGCACTTTCAAGCAGGCACTTCTTGAAGGATTTCCAATCGAGGGTGCGATAAACGAACAGTGCTATCACCAACGCATAGGCAACTGCAACACTGGAAGCTTCGGTTGGGGTGAACAGGCCGAATACAAACCCGCTGAGAATGATTAAAGGCGTGATAATCGACAATACAGATGCGAAAAACTGCTTGATCAATAGCCGCATATTGAATGGTGTACGTTCATATTTACGCTTCGCAGCGAAAAAGTAGACGAGTACCATCAAGGCGACAGCCATCAACAAACCAGGAATGACCCCTCCCATGAAGAGCTGCGATACGCTGACCGACGCCACCGAGCCGTAGATGATGAGAGGAATGGAAGGAGGAAAAATAGGGCCAATAACTGAAGAGGCGGCTGTGATACCGGCTGAGAACTCTTCATCATAGCCATTGCTGGTCATTGCTTGCATCTCAATGGTGCCAAGGCCTCCGGCATCTGCGGCGGCACTGCCGCTCATGCCAGCAAAAATGAGGCTGGCGACGACGTTTGCATGACCCAGGCCGCCGGGGATCCAGCCGACCAAGCGTTTTGCGAAGTCAAAGATTTTCTCCGTTATCTTGCCGGCATTCATCAGATTGCCTGCAAGAATGAAAAGAGGAATTGCTATAAGCAGAAAGGAGTCGATGCCGCTGACCATTTTCTGACCGATGACCATCAGCGGGTAGCCGAGGTTCAGACAGCCAAGAATAGCGCTTGCACCGATGGAAATGCTGATGGGCACTCCGATCAACAACAATACAACGAAACTTCCAAAGAACAGAATCATCGGCTTCCCTCCCCTCTTGCCTTCTCAATAAGGTCGTAGATTGATTTGATGCAGAGAAAACTCCCGGTAATGGCCATCGGGACATACTGCCAGAGTTTGGCAAAGGTCGGCATGGAGGAGTAATACTCGGTACTTACATACGGATACAAGCCGAAGAACGCAATCACCATGATGGTTCCCAAACAGGCAGCCACCACTTTATGGGCGACCCACAATAGGGTATGCAACCTGTCATGCGTCCTGACAAAGAACATATCCAGGCTAATCATCCGGTCTTGGTCATAGAGGACGATGACCCCCAAAAAGGCCATCCATAGAAACATGAAGCCCGCCATCTCGGTCATACCCCGAAAGGATTTTCCCAAGAGATTGCGCAGCACCAGCTCATTGAGCATCAAAAGTACGATGCCTGAGACCAGGCACATGAGCAGCACCGAGACCAGGCGGACAAAGAGATCAAGCAGTTTTTTCACCAATTGCATGCACTACCTTCCTGTCATGTACAGACAGAAGGGCGGAAAAGACCGCCCTTCTGCAAAGAAATACCATTATTTTGCGAGAATTGCATCAACGATTGCCTGGTCGTACCAAGCCTCGGAAGCATACTGCTTGTAATAGGAAGCGCCGCCGAGCTTGTTCTTGAAGCTCTGGATGTCCGGATTCTCGATGAACTGGACACCGGCCTTCTTCAGGGTTTCAGTTGCTGTCATGTTGTCTTCCTCGATGGTGTCGAAGGAGTACTTGGCTGCGGCAATGGCCTGTTCCTTGAGGATTTTCTGCTGATCGGCGGTTAGCTTGTCCCATGTTTTCTGGTTCATGGCCATGGTGCAGCCCATCCACATGTAGTTGATGAAGCTGTAGTGCTTGATATCGTCATACGTCGCATTGGCTACCAAGTGGTAGGTTGCGTTGTCTTGTGCTTCTGCAGTTCCGTTGGCCAGGGCGATTGCAAGTTCGTTGAGGGCCAGGGCGACAGGGGTTGAACCGAGTGCACTCCAGACATCGAGATACATCTTGCTGGTCGGGACGCGGATCTTCAAGCCTTTTACATCATCGACGCTCTTGACCGGGCGGTTGGTGGTTGCAATGTGGCGCATGCCGTTGTCGCCTTCGGAGAGGTAGACAAGCCCCGACTTCGGGAGGTCGGCGAAAATCTGCTCGCCGATTTGGCTGTTGACGATCTCATAGGCGTCCTGGGCGGAGTCGAAGAGGAACGGCAGGTCGAGGATCTTTGCCTTGTCGTAGAAACTGGTAAAGCCGCTGGTTCCTGCAAAGATGATGTCGATGGTTCCCATGCGGGTCGACTGCAGGGCTTCAGCATCGTTTCCAAGTTCACCGCTGTGGTGGGCGATCAGTTTGATGGAACCATTCGAGGCTGCTTCAACAAGCTCCTTGTATTTAAGAATGGTTTTAGTAGGGACTGAGTTTACGTTACCAGGCGAGTAGACGGTAAGTGTTACACTCTCTGCCTGGGAGCTTGCTTCCTTACCGCCTTGGGCAAAGGCCAATGTGAGACCGAGCATAAGTACGGCCATGACGAGCAACATTCGTTTCATAAGTAGAACCTCCAAAGTTTTGTACGATGCCAGATTGTCAGACAATCTAGACCTTCCACTACTGAGTCTACCATGAAATACTTGGTTGTCAACCGTAAATTTTCCACTATTTCTTTGACTCTGTCCCTTTTCCATGCTAGTCTGTTGTCAGACAAACATCATGAAAGAGATAAAACGCATATCAGTCACCACCCAAGTCATCGACTCGATCCGTGAGTCGATTCTTCAGGGCAGCTATCCGGTGGGAACCAAGCTGCCTCCTGAGGTCAAGCTCTGCGAGATGCTCTCCGTCAGCCGCTCGACCGTTCGTGAAGCGATGCGCTCGCTTCAGGCCGAGGGCTATGTGGAGTTGATTTCCGGCAAGGGTGCGTTCGTGAAGGACAACCAAGGACACGACTACGACGCCATCCGCTCGTGGTTCATCGAAGTCGCCCCCACCCTCAAGGATACCACCGAGGTGCGTGAGGCGCTTGAAACCCTGCAGGTCCGCATGGCGATCAAGCGTGGAAGCAATGAAGAACTTGAGGTCCTGCAGCAAATCCACGAGCAGTTCATCGAAGAGAACAAGGTCAGCAACGTAACAGCCCTCGCCGAGCTCGATGAGCAATTCCATACCCAGATCTGCCGCATGGCGCACAATCCCCTGCTTCTGAAAATCAACCAACTGATGGCGATGGAGCTCAAGCGTTACCGGCTTATGTCGATTTCAGTAAAAACAAGCTCGGACAACACGATTCGGGAGCACGAGTTGGTCATCAAGGCCATTGAAGAGCGGGACAACCAGAAAGCTGCAGCGTACATGCTCGCCCATCTTGGAAGCTCTCTTGCCGATATCAACAAGGTTCTCGAAGGACAGAAGTAAAAACCTTGTTGACATCCTTCCCGTTTCCAAGCATAGTCGGCTGTATGGGAACGGGAGAACCTGCCATGCACACAAAAAAGCCATCCATCTATTCAGGGGACAAGGGGGTGAAAACCTTCTTGGCCACGATTCTGTTTTCCGGCCTCGCCTACGGGTTTTATCGGGGAATCCAGGACAACTATCTAGCTGAAATCGTCCGGATTTCCGAGTTCGAGCGCGGCATAGTCGAATTCTTCCGCGAACTTCCCGGCCTTATGCTGGTATTCATCCTTGCATGGATGTACCGCTTGTCCGAAACCAAGGTATTCAAGATCGGAACGGCCATCATGCTCGGTGGTGTCTTGGGTCTGTTGCTGCTCGGTTCAAGCAAGGTTATCGTCATTCTCTTCATGGTGGTGTTCAGCACCGGCGAACACATGGTGATGCCCATCAAGAGCTCCATGTCCCTCTCCTATGCGAAAAGCGACAAGGGTGGAGCCAGTTTGGGGGTTACATCATCCATCAGCCATGGGGGCAACATCATCGGCTACATGCTGGTATCGCTGCTGTTTGTCGTACTGGCAAGCCTTGGCTATCAGCGCGACTCCCTTCTGGGCTTTCGCATCGTCTTTCTCATCGCCGCCATCCTGCTGCTGCTTTCCACCATGATCGCCTTGAGCATGAAGGATAAGGGCAAGCAGGTGAAACGCTCACGGCTGTACTATCACAAGAAATACAACAAGTTCTACATGCTTGAAATCTTCTACGGAGCCCGCAAGCAAATATTCTTGACGTTTGCTCCCTACGCCCTCATTCTCTTCTATGGTGCAGACACATCGGTCATCGCCATGCTTTTGGCCGTCTGCGCAGTCTTCGGCATGCTCCTCAGTCCCGCCATCGGCGCATTGGTGGACAAGCTCGGCTACAAGAAAATCATGGTTGCCGACACCCTGATCCTGGTTGTGGTCTGCATCCTGTACGGCTATGCCCACCGCTTGTTTCCCATGCACATCGCCTTCATCGTGGTCTGCGTCAACTTTGTACTGGATTCGATCATCAGCTTGGCGAGCATGGCTACCAACGTGTACGTACGCGACCTGTCCACTAGCCGCGAGGAGCTTACCGCAACGCTGACAACCGGCATCTCCGTCAACCACCTGATCAGCGTCATGATCGCCTTGCTTGGCGGATACATCTGGAAAACCCTGGGCATCGAGGTGCTGTTCACCCTTTCGGCCGTACTGGGGGTGATCAACTCGATCTTTGCTGCAACCATCAAGAAGCCAGAGCAGAGAACCCTATATTAAATACATAAGCCAGGAAAAATGCCAGGCAAAAGTGCAGATAGCTTTTGGAAGCGAACTGCATATGTATGGACTTGTGCCCGGCATCGAGGCCTGCTTTCTTTACGCCTGCAAGGGCTTTGACAAAGAGAGCGAAAGAAGGAAGCAGGCAAAAGGCCAGGGTGATCGGATGGAAGCCGAGCAGCACCAATAGGAACGAGAGCAAATAGGCTCCCAAACCTTCAAAAGCGATGAGAGCGAAAGCCTTGTCGCTTCCCAGCAGTATGGAGAGTGTCTTTCTACCGCTCGCAGTATCACCGACCAAATCGCAGCCGTTGTTCACAGAAAGAATCATGGCGATGAGCAGAAGAAACGGAAGGGTCGTCACCAGATTTCTTGCTGTGAGAGGGACATCCTGGACATAAAGGGTGATGAGAAAAAGGACTGTTCCCAGGAAGAAGCCGGCAAACAACTCTCCCAACGGAGTTCTTGAAATGGGGAAAGGCCCTGCAGTGTAGAAAAAGCCTACCAGCATGCACGCCCCTCCGACGAGAATCAACTTCCAGCTTGTCATCCACGCAAGATAGAGTCCCAAAAGTGCGGCCAAACCGAAAAGCACAAGCGAGACCAGCAGAGCCATGAAGGGACTGACACCCTCATGAACCAAGACTTTTTCCTGTTCCTTGGTATGCACTATATTGTCAGTACCCCGCCAGTAATCGAAGAAGGTGTTGAATCCGGTCGTCCCCATATCGACCAAAAGTGTCGCAAGGCCCATGACCAGCGCGTTGGCCGCATTGAGGGAACCTTGCAAAGAGAGTGCATATATGCTTGCACAGAAGAAGGTTCCCATGCTGATGATTTTAGTACGCATCTCTACGATGTGCATGAATTGCTGTACAGTCATGCGACAATAGTAGCGATTTGCGTCTTGTTTTACCACTGGCCTTCCTTTTTCGCTTGATTTCCCAATAATCTTACTAGTATTCTTACTATTGCATATTGATGCAAACTCTATGCATCTTTATAATCATGTTTTCAAGATACGCAAGAAGGAGCAGGCCTTTCTTCCCTGCAATCATACCAACAGGAGAGAATGATATGAATACAAAGAACATGTTCCTTACCACCATTTTGGTACTGCTTCTGGCTGTCAACATCTTTGCAGCCGGCCAGGCTGAAACCGCCAAAACTGAGGGTTTGGACCGCAGCAAGCACTTCATTACCGTCGCTACCGGTCCTACCAGTGGATTGTACTACCCGATCGGTGGAGCCTTTTCATCGGTCTTCCAGAATAAGCTCGGTTACAAATCGTCGGCCCAGGCTACCGGAGCCTCGGCTGAGAACATCACCCTGATCCTTGAAAAGCGTGCTGAGATGGCAATCGCCATGAGTGACGCCGTCGCGCAGGCCTATCAGGGTTTTGGTGCATACGAGGGAAAGAAGCCCGCCACCGAGCTCAGGGCGCTGCTCGGACTTTATCCCAACTACGTACAGCTGGTTACCACCAGCCGCACCGGCATCACCAAGTTCACCGACTTGAAGGGTAAGAGAGTCGGAGTCGGAGCCCCCAATAGCGGCGTCGAACTCAACGCTAGAATGATGTACGAAGCCCACGGTATGACCTATGCCGACAGCAAGGTCGACTACCTCAACTATGGTGAAGCCATTGCACAGCTGAAGAACAACCTCGTTGATGCAGTGTTCGTAACCAGCGGAATTCCCAACGCCACCATCATGGAACTGGGAACCACCAGCCAGATCGTCCTCATCCCCATCGAAGGTGAAGGCCTTGCCAACCTGAAGGCAAAATATCCGTTCTTTGTCGAGGCAACCATCCCTGCCGATGTCTATGACACCAAGGGCGATGTAGTCACCGCTACGGTTCGCAACATCATGATCGTCAATGCAAGCCTCGATGAAGAGGTGGCCTACGACCTGACCAAGGGTGTATTCGAGAATATCGGCGACATCCAGGCAGCCCATGCAACGGCCAAGGAGCACATCACCCTTGCAAACAGTCACATCGGTGTTGACATTCCCTTCCATGAAGGGGCCAAGCGCTATTACAGCGAAGTAGGCATGTAAATTTGACGATGAAGAGCAGAGCGCTTGTACTGGTACTGGTACTTGTCCTTCTCATCCTGCTGATGGGAACCCTGCTCTTCTCATACTTCTTTCAGGGACCTGACCTGCACCTTGTCCTCAGTGACCAAGAGACAGGACAGGTCCTCTTTTCCCAACCGGTACAAGAGGGCGATGAGCTTTCTTTTCACTGGATCCACTCCTTCGAGCATATCCCCTGGGCCGAGGAGTACACCATCGAAGCGAATGAAACATTTCTTTTGCACACCATCTCGGTCGCTGGTTTCGGCGCGGGTATCCCGGAGAACAAGGGTGTTGTTACTGTTGAAGACGGCATGGTCGTCATGCGCTCGATCCAGCAGCAATTCGATACCATTCGATGGATACATTCCCAAACAGCCTTGGTTTCCATTACACTGGGGCAAACCACTTTCATTACCGGAGAGGACGTTGAGCATCACCTTCCGGTAGAACTTTCTATCAAAGGAACGAGAACGCTATGGCCAAGATTACGCTTGACGAAATGAATCCCAATATGAAAGCTAAGCAGGATGAACTGCTTGGAAAGTTTGAGAAAGAGTCAAAGACCAGAACCTTTGACCACGTTTTGCTGGTGAAGCTTGTCTACTATTTGACCATCGGCATCGCCTTGTATCACTTCATCACCTCCTTCATAGGCTACCCGGCAACGCACCTGCACCGCTCGCTGCATGTAGCGATGATGCTGTTCATGACGTTCTTTCTCTATCCGCTCAGCAAGAAGGCACCACGAAAGACCATCCCGTGGTACGATATTCTCTTCGCCCTCTTATCCGTATCGGTTGCCGTCTATGTCTGGGTCGATTACATCAACTTCATCAACCGCATGGGCAGTCCCAACACGATGGACGTCGTGATGGGAACGATTCTCATCGTATTGGTGCTGGAATCCAGCAGAAGAATCTCTGGCTGGCCGTTGGTAGTGCTGAGTTTGGTATTCTTGCTCTACGGGCTGGTTGGACGCAACCTTCCTGGTATCTTTATGCATCGCGGGTATAATTGGCGGGCCTTGGTCAACCACATTTTCATCAATACCGAAGGCATCTACGGCACTTCCGTCGACGTTGCCGCCTCCTATATTTTCCTGTTCATCATGTTCGGCACCGTTATGAACAAGTGCGGGATGGGAAGGTTCTTCAACGACCTCGCCCTGGCATTCGCCGGCAGCACCAAGGGCGGACCTGCAAAGGTCGCCGTCATTGCAAGTGGTTTCCTCGGCTCGATCAACGGAAGCGCTGTGGCGAACGTCGTCACCACCGGCACATTTACCATACCCCTGATGAAAAAAACCGGCTACAGCAAGGAATTTGCCGGTGCAGTTGAATCGTCCGCTTCCGTAGGGGGGCAGCTGCTGCCTCCAATCATGGGGGCTGCAGCATTCATCATGGCTGAAATGCTGGGGGTAAAGTACGGAACCATTGTAATCAGTGCAACCATTCCCGCCCTCCTCTACTACCTGGGCATCCTCGTACAGGTCCAGCTCAGGGCGTCCAAAAAGAACCTGCAAGGCATTCCCAAGGAAGATCTCCCCAAGGTAGGCGATGTCATGCGCGAACGCGGACACCTGCTCATCCCCATCGCATTTCTACTCTATATGCTGCTCTTCAGCGGTGCGACCGTCATCTTCAGCGCATTCTGGGCGATTGTCGCCACCATAGTCGTCAGCATGACCCGCAAGTCCACGCGGATGACCTTCAAGCAAATCCTGGATGCTTTCAGCGAGGGCACCCGATCGGTAGTCTCGGTGGCGGTTGCCTGTGCCGTGGTAGGCATCATCATCGGAGTGGTCAGCCTTACCGGCTTCGGCCTGAACATGGCCAATGCCATCATCCAGCTCGGTCAATCCAATTTGATGCTGACCCTGCTCCTTACCATGGTGACCTGCATGATCCTGGGTATGGGGCTTCCTTCCATTCCCGCCTACCTGATCACGGCAACCATGGCGGCTCCCGCCTTGGTGAAGCTGGGAATCCCCCCGCTGGCTGCACATATGTTCGTCTTCTACTTTGCAATGTTCGCCAACATCACCCCACCGGTGGCCCTTGCATCCTTTGCAGCGGCAGGCCTCAGTGGAGGCGACCCCATGAAGACGGGACTGCAATCGGTCAAGCTCTCGCTCGCCGGCTTCATCGTCCCCTACATGTTCATCTACAACACCGCCTTGCTGCTCATCGACACCACACCCTTCATTGCAATAAGGGTCTCGATCACTGCAGTCATCGGTGTGTGTATGATCGGAATGGCGACCGAAGGGTATCTATTCACCAATATGAACAATATTCTGCGCATTCTTGCATTTGCAGGTGCCTTGCTGTTGATTACCGCCAACGTGGTGCAGGATGCAATCGGCCTGACTCTTTTGGTAGTCATAGTGCTCTATCAGCGGCATGCAGGCAAAAAAGTCAAACAGAACGCTGTGCCGCAAGCCTAGTAGCTTCCTTGACGTACGTAAGCGCTCCTTTTCGGGAGCGCTGTTTTTTAAGATCCGTTTGGAGAAAAGCCTAAGCTTCCAGAATCCAGGTGGCTGAGTGGCCTCTGTTATCTCCTCTGCAGGGTGGGAATCGTTTGCCCTCTTCCATGGACACCTTGCGCTCTGGATGTTCGCTGCAGTGGTATTGTCCGCCGACTTCACACGGGGCACCGGTTTGGGTGGAGACACGCTCATCTTTCTGCTGCTCTACAATCTCGGCCGGCTTTACCGCTGCTTGGTCACTTTCAGGCCTTTTGCCCAACAACATCCATTGGATGATGATTGCTATGGCGCAGATTAAAACAACCAGGATGCTGGCTATTGCCTTGAATGTCGGATTGGGAATCGCAATGAGAATCAAGACGACAACGAGAGCCATGACTACCAGATATACCACGGTAGTCTTTCGTACGCGTTCTTTCTCGTGATGTGTATTCATACCTTCTCCTACCAAAGTTGTACCCCAGGAGGGAAGAAATCATCGTTTCGATTACCTGTAGCATACAACATCGATTGATGATTCTCAATCTTTTTTCATGCATCACCACTATATAGCTAAAAGAATGAGCAAAGATGAATACCAAGCAATGATTAACCAACACAATACAACATATTTACCTCTATTATATTGACAACAATATTATAATAATCTATATTTATACCAATCAATCAGGAGGACCTATGAAACGCACACTTATCACAACCGCCTTGCTTCTCGCCCTCATCTCTTTCTCGCTTCCCGCCTTCTCTTTCACACCCTTTGTAGAGACAGAACAGGGAACCATCGCCTTGGTGCACCATACCTACCAGAACGGTGCAAATAATTCGGAGTTCGACTTCATCAAGCAGGGAGGCCAAAACAACCTCTACCCCTTCAGCAGGTACACAGTGGGTGCGACCATCGAAAAGAACCACAGACTGTGGTTCACCTACCAGCCGTTGGAGCTGAAGACTACTGTACGATTCGATGATGCTGTAACAATTGGAGCCGTAACATTTGCTGATAAAACTCCCATGGAACTGACCTACAGCTTCCCCTTCTACCGCATGACGTACACCTACGACCTGCTGGGCAAGTATGACAATGCATATCTGGGTGTCGGCTTGGCTCTGCAGATTAGAAATGCCTCAATCCAGTTCAAGCAAATCGATGGAGCCAATGATCAACTCTATGTAAGCCAGAACGTCGGCTTGGTTCCCGCCCTCGCCATCTACAGTGAATATGTGTTCCCCTTCGGTCTTACCCTCAGTGCAGACATCGCAGGATCTTATGCTAGTTCGGCCATCATCAACGGCGCTGATTTCGAGTTCGAAGGCTCCATCCTCGATGCATCGCTGAGAATGAGCTATCTGGTTAAAGAAGGATATTCCTTGTTTGCAAACGCCCGTTTCTTCGGTGGAACAGCCAATGGAACAAGTGAGAATGTCGGGGATACCTGGACCGACAATGTCCTGCCCTACACCAAGAACAATATTGCATCACTGACCTTCTCTGCAGGTCTTCACTGGCAGATGTAATTCTACAATCCACTGAAAAGGCACGAGAGAGCGTTCTCTTGTGCCTTTTTTTAATTCCTGCCTCACGTTTTTCATAGGCAAATACCATTGTTTTGTGTAGGATGAGAGCAGGTGGACTCCTGCATGCAAACAGTGGTGATCGTAAACGTCTTCAGTATGTTCCCCCTGCTCTTCACCATTTATTTGGCGAAACGTCATCTCTCGGGGTCCCGTCAGAATTGGTACTATATCTTTGCCTCAGTCATCACCATCATGCTTTTGTTCATGGAAATCATAGCCGGACTGATGAGTTCGAAGGCAGGCAACATTGCCTTGGCCGTACATTACCTGAGCTACGCCCTGGGCTATGCGCTCACTCCGCTTGTCCCCATGGTCATCCTCTTCTACCTAGGTTGCTCTGCGTGGTCGTTTACCAAGAAACTCTGGCTGTTTGTTCCCATGGTTGTGAATATCCTGATTTCCATCTTATCCATGCAAAGCGGTTGGTATTTCACCATACTTACCAGCAACACCTACCAGAGGGGGCCGTATTTTTGGTTTGTCACCGCCTTCTCAGCCTATTATTATGGATGGATACTGATACGATTGTTGCAGATCAACAAAACGCGGGTGGTTCCCTCGAAATTTCTCCTCGGCTTTGTGTACACACTGCCGATTGTATCCACGACTATTCAATTGGCTACACGGGACGAAATCTATGTGTTCAGTACCGTTGGTGTTTCGTTGCTCTTATACTATCTCATCGTCCAGGAAGCACGGTTCGATTACGACATGCAGACACAAGTGCGTAACCGTGAGGCCTTCGAACAGGAGCTGCTTTCACGCCAATACCATGAAAGGGACAGTGCCATCTTTATGTTCGACGTGAACAACCTAAAAAGCACGAATGATGTTTGGGGTCATCAGGAAGGGGACAGCCTTCTTTTTTGCGTTGCGCAGATTCTCACCAAACTCTTTGAGCCCGAGGGAAAGGTGTTTCGCATCGGAGGTGATGAGTTCGCCGTCATTCTTCCACTTTCCAAGAAGCCGGACCCGGATCTCTTTCAGCAAAAATTCCTTGCATCTGTTGCCCTGGCCAATGAAAGCAGAGTCCATCCCATCTCCATCGCCTACGGATATGCCATCAGCGACAAGGCTGAAGGCATTTCCCTGAGAAAAGCCTTCCACCTTGCCGATGAAGCGATGTACCGCAACAAGAACGAACAACGCCATATATTACGAGATCATTGCTGAGAGAGACAGCCTTAGGAACAGGTACTCCAACTCACGCAGCGTTCCAAGTGCGGTGAATGCAGTTTGCATGACATCAAGTTCCTTCTGACGCACAGCCGATGGATCGGAAATTCCTGCAGAGAAACGTATCTGCTCGGTCTCCAATGCAACCTGCTTATGCTCATACTCTTTCAACTGCAGAATCAGATTCATCCGATAGGTCAACATATCCTGTTGTATGGCTCTCACTTCGGCCTCGGCATTTTTATAAGCCTGCTCCACCTTTGCCTTGGCTGAGAGCAGTGCCTGCTCGGCACTATTCTGCTGCAGATCGGAGGAACGGCGGAAAAGGTCGGTTGCACTGAAGCCGATGGAAAAAGAGAGTAATGGTTTGGAATCAGAGAACATCGAGCTGAAAGATTCGAAGAACGATGTATTGGCGGCAGGACTGTAGAACGGGGAGAGTTGGAAGGAAAGTTGGATTTGAGGTGCATCAGAGAGAGCGTAGAAACCGCTGTCCAACGTTGCACTACGCAGTTCCTTCACTGCTTTCTGGTAGTCGGCATCCTCAAGCAGATATCTGGTGAGCATCACATCTGTCTTGGTTGCCTGGTCGATCATGGATTCGAGATTGAATTGTGAGAGCGTCAGGTCCTTTGGCAGCGCATCCGCCCATGTCAGGGAGAGGGTCTTCTCCAGTTCTGCGATCTCATGGTTCAGGTTTTGATAGACAGAAACACTCTGGTAGTAGGACAACAACCTGCTCTCATAGGCTTGAGCGCTGATCAGGCCCTGTTTGAGGTCCTCTTCAGCTCGCTGTACCTGTTCATAGGCAAGGTTTGCCCGCTCCGCGATAAGATAGCGATTCTCCATCAGATTTTGGCGCAAGGCAAGCAGTTTCAGATTCTGCAGGACCATGGCCGAAGAAAGAGCCTTATAGGAACCCTGCGTCGTCTGAAGAGCCAACTGTTGTTTCTCAAGCTGCTTGGCTTGGTAGCCTGTGTCCAACATCGTCTCCCCCACCCATAACGGTTGCGAGACGGAGAGTGAAACAGAGGGTGTGTGCGTCCAGGCGGAAGTAGAAAATCCCTCATAGGCCGAGCTTTGCTTCACACTCAGATTCACCGAACCACCGGTGCTCAGGTTCTGGGTAAGGGAGGATCCTACAGAAAAGGTATGCTTCTGTGTTCTCTGTGTCAAACCGGGTCCTGTGGGTGTAGTAGAGTCGGTATAGGAATACGGGGTTGCCGAGATGCCGATCTTCGGCTTTCTATTTTCAAGGGCGAAGTCCAGCTGTGCCTGTTGGATGGCTACCACCGTAGCAAGCTGTTTGGCATCGAGGCTTGTCTCTTGTACCAAAGTCTGCAAGGTTGGTGCCAGGCTTTGGAGCGAAGGCCCTTGGTAGGGAGACCAAACCGAGAGAAAGTCCTCAAGGTTTTGTTCTTCGAGACCAGGCAAGGACAACAAGGGAGGTCCTTGTACCGACAGGTCGGGATAGGCTGCAAGAAGAGGCAGACATACAAGACTGGTTATCAAGAGAATTAGAAATTTAGTTTTCATGCTGCACTCCTGGGTTTTCGGTCATAGAGAACGCCGTAGAGCAAGGGGATGATCAAAAGGGCGCTGAGGGTGGAGAATACAAGGCCCACCATGATGGTGCTGGCCATCGGCGACCAGACCACCGAATACCCTCCGATACCGATGGCGGTTGGAAGCAAACCTGCAATAGTGGTCAAGCTGGTAAGCAGAATCGGTCGAATTCTGGTGACTGCCGATTCGAAGACAGCTTCTCGTACCGACTTGCCTTCAGAGCGCAGATCATTGATGAAACTGATAAGAACAATTGCATCGTTGACCGCAACGCCTGCAAGGGCAACGGCACTATAGATGACTGTAGTTGAGAGCGGGGTTCCCGATACAAACAGATAGAGCACGACTCCAATGAAGGCGAAAGGGACGGAGAGGAGAATCAAGAACGGTTGGCTGTAGCTGTTGAACTGTGCCCCCAGTATGAGATACATCAAGAATATACCCAGGACAAAGACCCTCAGGATATCGATCAAGAGGTTGGAGAAGTCTGCAAACTCCCCTCCCACGACCAAGTCAACCCCTGCATACCGGGCTTCAAGCTGCGTATCCCAAAGCTGCCGAATCTGTGAGTTGACCGCCTTTTGATCAACATCACCCGATGCGTCGGCGGTGATGGTGATCTCACGCTTGCCTTCGACACGGCGGATGGAACCGATAGAGTTGTCGAGCTTGATGGTCGCCACACTTGAAAGCGGAACCAATCTGAGATCGTCGGTGGGAATAAGAATCTGTTCGAGGTCCTCGAAGCGATCGGCTGACTTGGCGGCAAACTGTGCGATGATGTCTATCTCCTCATTCTCCAGGAAGAATGTGCCTACGGTGACGCCGTCAAAGCGGGAACGCAGATACCCGGCGATGGTGGAGACACTAATGCCCAGGCGGCTTGCTTGATCCTGGTTGACTTCAACACGGAGAACCGGATTACCCGGCACGAAATCACTCTGCACGTTCGAGACATTCTCGATCGAGGCGAGCGCGTTGGAAAGCGCAGCAGCTGCATTGATGATCGGCTGGTAGGAGTCGCCTGAGAGCCTGAAGCTGAAATCAGCTGAGGTGGGAGGCCCGGTCTGAGCCTTGGTGAAAAGCACCTGCTCCGAGCCGCTGAGGTAGTAGGTCTCTCTCTTCAATTCATCGATGATGGCTTCGATGCTTCTCTGCCGACCTTGGTCCTTCTCGGCCAAATCGACAGTAATCTGGGCTTGCGTCGTTGTCTGTGAGTTGCCGGACCCACCGATATTGCTGCTGATGGAGAGTATCTCACCATTGCCCACCTTACCCAGCAGTACCTCCTCATAGCTCTGCACAATACGGTTTGTCTGGTCCAATGTCGAACCAAGCGGTGTAGTGATCTCAATGTTGAAATAGCTGTAATCCTCGGCACTGAACAAGTCCTGCTTGAGTGTTCCGACCAAAGAGAACACTCCAACAGTGATCAGGAGGAGGATGACCAAGTACAAACCCTTGCGATTATACAGGTTTTCCAAAAACATCCGATATCGCCCTACAAAGATTCCAAACCTATCTTTCTTTGGTTTTCGTACAATATTTCTCTCTCTCGGTCCCCATTCAGCATAGTGGGAAGGGAGGAAGAACAATGCTTCGAACGTACTTACGATCAAGGCGATGGTGACAGTCAGGGGGATGACACGAAGAAACTTGCCGATTGTACCGGGAATGATCATCAGCGGCAGGAAGGCTGCAACGGTGGTGCCGGTTGCTGCAATGACCGGCCAGATAACTTGATTGACTCCAAGAATCGCCGCTTCGTGGCGTTTCAAGCCCAAAGTCTGCAACCTATAGGAGTTCTCAATAATGACGATGCCATGGTCGACAATAAGGCCGAGCACCAGGACCAAGCCGAAGAGTGTATTGGTATTTATCGTCTCCCCAAGCAGGTCGAGGACAAGGAACGTCAAGGCAAAGGTTACCGGAATGCCCAAGGCAGTAATCAAGGAGTTTCGTACTCCGATGAACAGCCCGAGGATGATCACCAAGAGGGCCAAGCCCATGAGGGCGTTGCTTGAAAGCACGGAAAGACTTGAGGCTATCTGGACGGTGGAGTCGTTGAAGAGCGTCATTTTGGCCCCGCTGATCTGTTGCTGTTCCTCCACAATGGAACGTACCCTGTCGACAATCGCCACTGAATTGCCCTTCACCACCTTGGTTACCCTCAGACTCACCGAGGGACTGCCGTTGAACCGGTTGAAGGGAGTATCCTTTTCAAATCCGTCGACAACCTGAGCGACATCGCTGACTCTGATGATTCCCTCGCCCTGGTTGGACCGCCGTACGATTACACTGTTTATGTCATCGACTTCACGAATCGAACCGAGGGTCCTGATCAGATACTCACGGCTTTGGGTCGTCAGGTTTCCACTGGGCACTGAACGATTCTGCTCGCTAATGGAGCGGACTACTTCATTTACACTCAAACCCAAGGATGCAAGCATGGTCGGATCGAGCTGAACTTGGATCTGTCGCTCGGGCAATCCGATAATCTGGACATCGGCGACATCGCCGACCTTGAGAATCTCGTTCTGCAAAGCCAGAGCCTGTTCCCTCAATTCCTGATAGGGCAGATTACCACTGATAATAACCTCGACGACCGGCAGGAAGTCGGAAGATGAGAAGTCATCGAGAATTGCAGGCAGGGTGCCGTCGGGTAACGTGACTTGGCTGAATCGAGTCTGGGCATCCTGAAACAAGGCCTTGAAGAGTTGATCGTCGATGCCGTCATCGAATTCCACTCGCACCACAGAAAGTCCTTCACTGGTGGTTGAGCTTATCTGTTTGAGTCTATCCATGCCCTGAAACGCATTTTCCACAGGGATGGTTACCGAGGCCTCCATGTCCTCGGCAGCGACTCCCGGATACGGGACGATGACATTGACCCAATAGAAGGGGACCTCGGCAAACTGCTCTTGGGGAAGGGAGATCAGAGAAAAGAGACCAAGAGCCAATACGGTGATCATCAAGATATTGATGAGCACTGGTTTGGTCACAGAAAATTTCCCAATGGTAAAGCGGGAGATATTGTCGTCCATACCCTTCTCCTACAAGCTCTGGCTGCTGATCGAGCTGCCATCGACAAGACGTGAGAGTGCACTGACCAACACTTTTTTATCGGAAAGATCATAGGTGTCGTCCACACTCTGTACAGCAGTCTGGTCTCCGAACTGGTCGACGATCAGAACCTCCACCAATTGTGCCGTGGCATTCTCTGCAACAAAGACATAGGTCTTGGCATTCCTATTGACGATAGCCGCATTGGGAACCAGTGTGTAGACCGGAGCGTCGGGGTTGAAGATGGTTACCCGGGCAGTAATACCTGCCTTTATTCGATCTACTCTTGGATTATCAAAGTCAACATGCACCGTCCAGCTGCCGGTTCTGCTGTCACTGGAGGCACTGATGGCACTGACCGTACCCTCAGCGGTGATATCCTCGGTGGGAGTGGAAATGACCACTTCAGCCTTCGCCCCTTCCTTTATCAAGAAGAGCTGGGACTGCCCTACCGCCAAAACAACGCGTAGATGGGCAAGGTCGACAATCCGGGCGACCTGGGTACCGCTTTGCAGCAAATCCCCTACAACCAGCTTGGAAATTTCTGCAACACTCCCGTCTATCGGAGTTGTGATACTCATATTGGAGAGATTGTTGCGAGCATTCTGCAATTGGGCCGAGAGACCATCGGCGCCCGATCGTGAGAGATTGAGTGCAGAGAGCGAAATGGCGCCCTTCGCATAGAGTTGTTCGTTGACTCCCAACTCTTTTTGGGCGTTCTCGCTCTGCTTCTCAAGCTGACTCAGGGTAAGGTTTGCCACCTTGTCATCAAGCTCGATCAGGACATCACCTTTTTGGAGCGTACTGCCCAAGGCGACGTGGATCGATTTGATCTCACCGCTGGTTCTGGCTTTGACGCTCACTTCCTGCTGCCCTTGAATCGCTGCGCTGCCAACCACCTTGTCACGCAAGGCCTTGGTCTGTACCGATACAGCTGAAGAGACAATCTGGGTGTAATCGGTTGCTGCAGCAACTTCCTCTACCACGAGCGGAGGTTGCTCTTCCTGTTTTGTGCAGGATGTGGTTATGAATAAAATTCCGATGAGCACAAAAAGCAAACGAATCGAACGAGTGTGGTGCATACTTACCTCGGAGAAAGAAGTTTTAGGAATTGTTATCAATAACTATACTGTTTCCTATTTAATTTTGCAAGACATAAAGCCTCTTCAACTCATACTCATCGAGGTGCCGGGACCTTGCTGCATCGACAAGTTTCTCGTATAATAGTTATATAGCTTTCAGCACATCACCTCCTTATTCCCGCTTTCTGTCAGGAATACTGCGTGTCCAGACTTGGTATTCAGAGGAATATGCATGGTTGTGCCGGGCCTATGAAAAACTCATATGCAAACCAAAACACGAGAAATTACAATCCTGCGTATCACAACCTTTGTGTGTCTTTTCTTCGGCATTCTAGGAGTGGTGGCTTCACAGCTGGCCCAATCACGCTCCCTGTTGCTCGACGGACTCTACTCACTCATTCAAAGCCTGTTCATTCTTGGTTCGGGGTATGTTGTATCACTGCTGTTTAAAAGTGACGATGCCAGATTCCCCTTCGGCTTTGCGGCCTTTGAACCCTTCTTTTTAGTGATGCGCTCGCTGACACTGTTGATCATGGTCCTGACCATCGGGTCTTCGGCCTTTCTCTCACTATTTTCCGGTGGATACGTTATATCGGTGGATATCGCTCTGCCGATCGCAGGCCTTTCTTTTGTGGTCTGCGCCGTGGTGTATGCAATACTCAAACGTGAGGCGAAAATCCTGAAAAGTCCCGTATTGAGATCCGAAAGCAAAGCGTGGCTGCTCGATACCTTGCTCAGTCTTGCTTCCCTGCTGGCGATGTTGGTCGCCTACATTGCCTCCAAATATTCCCTCAGTGCCTTGATGCGTTACATCGATCCAGCCTTGACCCTGGCCTTCTTATTCTGCATGATTCCGCTTCTGGCCAAGGATCTGATCCAATACAGCAAGGAGCTGTTGGGGGCGGCGCCTGCACGTTCGACTCAATCTGCTCTGGAGAAAATCGCCTACAAGTTTGTGCGTAGACACGATTTCTTGAAAGCAGAAGTCTATGCATCGAAACAGGGAAGAACGTTGAACGTACTGATGTATGTATACCTGAAGGAGGAGCGGCCGCTGCTGCAGCTTGATGCGATACGGTTGGAAATCCTTAAAGCCCTGTACACCTACAGCAGCTGGTGTGAAGCCGATATTATCTTCACCCTCGACGACCGCTGGGTCGATTACACAGCCATTCCCTCACTGCAACATGCTTGAGAGCACCCCAGGCAGCGCTGCATCCCAGAATGCCCAGGTATGGGAGCCGGCCGTCTCTTCATAGCGTATATCCAGGCGTTCACCGAATGTCTTCACAAAATGGATGTTGTCCTGATACAAGAAGTCTTCGGTCCCACAGGTGATATAGAGGCGGGGCCGCACCTTTCCAAGCTTTGCAGCAAGCGCAAACAAGTCGTCTTGGCCATCTGCAAGACACTCCAAGGGGCCGAAGGTGTTCTCGAACTCGGCTGGAAACGGCAGTGTTTCATCCTTCATACGGTTTGCCAATGAGACAAGGTCGAGGGCCCCGCTCATACTGGCGGCATAGCCGTACTGCATCGGGTTGGTCAAGGCCGCTTTAAGCGCCCCGTACCCTCCCATCGAAAGGCCGGCTATGGCAGTATCATCACGCCGGGTACTGATGGGAAGCAGTGTTGAAAGCAGGCGGGGTAGTTCTTCAGTCAGGTAGGTGAAATACGGATAGCCTTTTTTCTGGTCGGTATAGAAACTGCGCCCCACCGACGGCAATACCACCACAAGATCCAAGTTCTGCACATACCTCTCGATACGGGAGTTTCTCAGATAGCTGGTCTCATTCTGCTTCAGGCCGTGCAAGAGGTAGAGCACCTTGTAGGGCGGCTGCCCTATGGAGGGGCTGCGCTCGCATCTCTGTGGTACTATCACCTGCACAGCAGTGTCAACCTTCAGAACATCAGAGAAAAAATCAAGCCGAATCAGTGCCATATCCCCCTCCGCATAGTGCTCTACTGTAGCGCATTTTGTCGGCTCTGGCCACCTCAATTCTGTTTGTAATCTTTTGGAATCCTGATTGTTTTAGCAATGAGTGGAATGTTCTAAAGGTGGGAGGAAGCAGATGAAGCGCAAAAAGCATGCAATACGGCACATGTTTGCACTGCTATGTATCTGTACCCTTCTCTTCTCTGGTTGCGGTGTCTACAGCAAAGTACCTCCTGTCAACCCCGATCAGAGCGAATGGGAAGGACCCCTGCTCGACCAAGCCGATATGGAACATGTACAAATCATCGTGAAACCCAGGGACACCACCATTGTCCTCAATCTTGATGAACTGGATGCGGACATGGCGTTGTTGCTTGCCTATCTGGGTGAAAAAGAGAACCAGCACATCCAACCGGTTCAAGAGAGCGGTGAATTCGTGCTGGTCATTCAGAAGCAACAGGAGTAACGGCTAGCTGATCACATGTGCACTGATGGCATCAAAACTTACCCCGACCTGGTCCCCCACCCTATGCAGTCCCTCTTTGACAGGATTGTATGAGATGGCTACAATCGGTTCGGTTCTGCCCTTTACGGCTATCTCATACTCCACCGTAGATCCCAAATAGACTGCCTCCTGCACCACCCCGTTGAAAAAGGCTTGGTCATTGGGCTGCTCGATCTTCAAGCCTTCGGGTCGCAGGACCACCGTTGCACGCTTTCCCACCCTTACATCCTTGTTGAACGAGGGAAAACGATACTCCTTTTGGTTGACCTCCATAGTCAACTCGGCATCGATTTTCTTGACCATCCCCTTGAAGAAATTCGCCCTGCCGATGAAATCGGCGACAAAGTGGTTGGTGGGCCGGCTGTAAATTTCAAACGGAGTTCCCAACTGCTGGATTCTCCCCTTGTCCATTACCATGATGCGGTCGCTGACCGTCATCGCCTCGTCCTGGTCGTGGGTGACATAGATGCTGGTAATCCCGAACTGCTGCTGAATCCTGCGGATTTCGGTACGCATCTGATCGCGAAGCTTCGCATCAAGATTGGAGAGAGGTTCATCGAACAAAAGAACCCTGGGTTTGGTTACAATAGCCCTTGCCAAGGCGACGCGCTGTTGCTGACCGCCTGAAAGCTGACTGGGCTGACGTGCACCCAAGGCGGACAAACCCATGGTTGCCATGATGGTATCGACTTCTTCCTTGATCTGGCTTTTTTTCATACCTTTCAACTCCAACCCGAAGCCGATATTCTGTTCCACCGTCAGGTGGGGAAATATTGCATACGACTGGAATACCATCGAGGAGTTGCGCTTGTTGGCAGGCAGGTCGTTGACCAATTGACCGTCAATGAAGACATCGCCTTTGGTCTGTTTCTCAAATCCGCTGATGATGCGCAGCGTTGTAGTCTTTCCACAGCCCGAGGGCCCGAGGAAGGTGACCATCTCACCCTCCTTGATCTCAATATTCACCGTGTCCACCGCAGTGAACTCTTTGTTCTTGTCATCCTGATCGGTAAAAATTTTCGTTACGTTTACTAAGGTTACACTCATTGAGGACTCCTAATGGCTGAGAATAGAGCTGGTGGTGTGATACTTCAAGCGCAGGATCAGCTTGATGACGGCCATGGCCACCAAAATGATGGCAACCAGTATCAGGCTGAAGGCAGCCGCCGCCCCGATGCGCCCGCTCTCCACCTGGCTCATGATCTGCACCGTCATCAGTTTCCACCTCGCCGAGACCAGAAAAATTGCGGCGCTGATGGCTGTCATGCTCCGTACGAAGCTGAAGATCAAGGAGCTGAAGAAGGCAGGGATCATCAAAGGAAGCGTTACCTTGCGGAATGTCTTGTTGCTGTCCGCTCCAAGGTCGATTGCAGCCTCTTCGATCGAGGGGTCGATCTGCTTGAGAACGGCGACTCCGCCCTGCACGCCTACCGGCAGATACCGGAAAATGAAGTTAAGCAGAAGAATGAGCAGCGTGCCGGTAAGGTAGAGTGGATGCTTGTTGAACGCCAGGATGTACCCGATACCCACCACAGTACCCGGAAGGGCGAAGCTGAGCATGGAGGAGAACTCCATGAACTTGCGGCCCCAGAAACGCTTGCGGACAACCAGGAAGGCAATGACCATGCCCACCGTTCCTGCAAGCGGAGTCGAAAGCCCGGCAATTGCCAGCGTGTCGAGTACCGATTCAAAGCCAACCCGCCACACATAGATGAAGTTCTGCAGGGTAAGCTTGTTGCTGTTTCCCCACGACTCGGCGAAGGCTCCCCATATGATGCTCGCATAGACGAGGATGATGAATGCCGCGATGAGACAGCAGACGGCAAACAACATCCAACGGGCCCTGGGACTGACCACATCATTGCTTGACTGCGTCGGTTTTCCCGTCACCGTCACATACTGCTTCTTGCTTACCCAATACTTTTGCAACAGGTAGGCTGAAACCGATGGAACGAGCAAAATGAAGGCAAGAGCCGCCCCTTTGGCAAAATTTCCCATGCCGGTGATTTCCAGATAGGCCTGGACGCTGAGGATTGGAAACTGGGCGCCGGCCAACACGAGTGGGTTGCCGAAATCTGCAAGCGACTCGACAAAGAGCACCAGCATTGAACTGGCAATTCCAGGAATGGAGAGCGGGAGGGTGACCTTGCGGAAAATGGTAAAGCGATTGCCTCCCAGATCCATGGCCGCATCCTCAAGTGTCGGGCTGATCGACTCCAAAACTCCACGCAGCGTTATGTAGGCAACCGGGAAGAAGGTCAGAACCTGGGCAAACAACAGGCCTTTGGGGCCGTACACATTGGCATCCTGCATGCCAAGCAATGTCGAGCTTACAAAGCCATTGCGGCCGAAGAGCATGATCACCGCCAAAGCCCCGATGAACGGAGGGCTGATAATGGGGATGGTGGCGATCAGATTGAAGAATTTTCTGCCCCGGATGTTCGCCCGTGTCAACGAGTAGGCAAATATGTAGGCGATGAAGGTTCCAAGAATCGCCGTCGCTACTCCCATCCACAGTGAGTTGAACAAGGCCTTGAGGTAGTAGCCGTTGGAGTAGGTCATCACATCGGTGAAGTTCTTGAAGGAGAAGGACCCATCGACTTGAAAACTCACTACGACGACTTTATACAAGGGATAAATGATGAACAGGACCAAGGAGATCAAAAGCAGAAGAATCACCCCCAAGAGCAGGGGGTCCTTGCTTAACCGTATGAAATCATGCCACGAGGAGATGAGCCGTTGTTTCATGAAAACCTCGAATCAGGGTTCTCCGGCGGAAACCACCGGAGAACGTGAAAAGACTTACTTCTTGGCAGAAAGTACTTCACCGACCCAGCGTTCGACCAATTCAGCCTTGCGCGAGCTGTAGTAGGCCAAATCGACGCCAACCACATTGAGGGTGGAGAATGCAGGCATGACAGGATCGATCTCGGCATCATCGATGACCGGATAGAAGTAGGTGCCAGTGGACTTCAAGACATCCTGGCCTTTCTTGCTTACCAGCCAATCCATGAAGATTTTCGCTGCTTCATAGTTCTTTGCCCCCTTGAGAATCGAGGCTGCGGGGAATTCAAATCCGAAACCTTCCTTCGGGAAGACAATCTCAATCGGCTGCCCGTTGGCTTTCATCTGGAAGAATGCCGGAGAGAATTGAATACCGATGGCGGCATCACCGACGTTCACACCCTTTGAAGGACCGGTTCCGCTTGAAGTGTAGGTCTGGATGTTTGCGTTCAGCTTCGCCATGTAGGCAAACGCTTCGTTCTCTCCCATGATCTCAATCAGGCTGTAGACCATGGTGGTTGCCGTCCCGCTCGCCTGGGGGGTGGGAACCTGAATAAGATTCTTATACTCGGGCTTGAGCAGGTCCGCCCAGCTGGTGGGCATCGTTGCACCGGCTTTGGCAAGGGCAACGGTATTCACACCGAAACAGAGCGGATTCATATAGAACCCTCTCCAATACCCTTCGGCATCCTTGAACTCTGCACCAAGTGCTTCGAAGGCCGCGCCTTTGTACGGAATCGTCAAACCTTGTGTTTTGGCGATCACATGGTTGTCACTCGGAGCACCAAGCCAGACATCAGCCTGCGGGCGGCCGCTCTCGGCCTGGATTCTTGTGAGGGCGGGTCCGCTTGAGAGCTGGACGAAGCTTGTCTTGATACCCGAATCCTTGGTGAAGGCATCCAGGATCTTCACTGCATTCGCTTCATCAACGCTTGCATACACGACCAATTCCTTTGCTGCCTGCCCATCCTCCTTGGACCCCTGGGCTGCAAGAGGGCTGAGAAGACACAGGATCAATAAGGCACCTACCAGAAACTGTTTCATAAAAACCTCCTAGAGAAAGCTATACTTCATTCTACCATTGATTGAGAGGCAGGCAAGAAAAGGATTTTACGAAAGTGATTACAATTTCATTCATGCACCGATAGAGAGAGAAGCACAAAATGCCCGTCCTCATTCAGCATCCACGTCATGCTGCCATAGCCATAGGTCGGTTCATGGTAGCAGAAGGGGATTTCAAAGAGATGGCCTCGCTGTATGGAGGCGGCAACCTGCAGCTGCTTAAGCGGAAGCAGCGAGGCCAGAAGACGGTCATACGTGAAGACAAAGCCTGTTCTCATAGAGGATGGGATGTAGGTTTCAATCCAGGAGAGGGAGTAGCTTTGGCTCAGTGCAGTCTTTGCCGTCTGTTCTATACTATTCGGTTCGGCTTCAATAACCTGTCCGATGTTCTGGTCGAGAGGAAGCAGGGGAATTGGACTTGAGAGAAGAGGAAAACACGAAAAGAATAGAGCTGCAAGCAGTATACAATTTCTTTTCAATCTATTCATTTTCAACTCATGTAAACTTTCCATGCATACTCCCAAAACAAAATACAAACTTCTAGAATACTTTTTTGTAGACTTTATACAATCACATGGTATTGTATACACAAAGATGTCAATGAGACAACAAAAACAAACAGGAGAGCAAAACATGAAGATGGGAAAAGTACCGATTTTTGACACGATCAACAAGATTCCTGGCGGCATGATGGTGGTTCCTTTGGTTCTAGGCGTAATTTTCAACACATTCTTTCCAGGAGCATTGAATATAGGCAGTTTCACAACAGCCTTCTTTAAAACCGGGGCGCTGACCTTGATCGCGCTTCTGTTTTTCTGCAGTGGAGCCCAGATCAACCTGAAAACAGCTGGGATCTCCCTGTACAAAGGTGTTGTATTGAACACCAGCAAGGTGTTCTTCGGTCTTATCATCGGTGTTCTTTTTGCAAAGGTTGCAGGACCCGGCGCAGCACTGCTTGGGGTTACCCCGCTCGCCATGATCTCGGCCATGTCCAACTCCAACGGCGGCCTTTTCACCGCTCTTGCTTCCAAATACGGCGATGAATCGGATGTCGGCGCCATCGCAGTCATCTCTTCAAACGACGGGCCCTTCTTCGAAATGATGTTCATGGGAATCGCCGGCGTTGCCACCATTCCCTTGATGAGCTTGGTCGCCGTCATCGTTCCCATTATCGCAGGTATGATTCTGGGCAATCTTGATGACAAGTTCCGCGACTTCCTCAAGCCCGGTATGTTTATTGCGATCTTCACCTTCTCCTTCCCGCTCGGAGCAGGTTTGAGTTTCCAGACCATCATCAAGGCTGGTGTGCCCGGCATTTTACTTGGTCTTATGACCCTTATCGTCACTGGCGTTCCTTCCTATTTTGTGTACAAGTGGTTGGTACCCAAGAAGATGAGAAGAACTGCAGCCGTCGGAGCCGGTGTTGGAACCACTGCTGGCAATGCAATCGCCACTCCTGCAGCCATTGCAGCAGTAGATCCTTCCTGGCTGCCGTTTGCTGAGAAGGCCACCGTTCAGGTCGCAGCAGCGATCATCGTCACCGCAATCCTGGTTCCGTTCCTGGTGGATTTCTTCTACCGTTGGGAGCTGAAACGCGGGCTTGTCAATGAGCACGCGATCACCGCTTCCGTTCAGGTTGACGCAACAGGCCAACAGCTTTAAGCTATAGGCACTCGTTTGTATACAATTAATCATAAAGACGAGCATCTGCTCGTCTTTATTAGTCTCAGGAGGACCTTATGCATGTACACAATCCGATAGATCCCGCAAACAAGGATCTACTGCTTCCCGATACCACGGTATGTTACGGGATGTCGGCCCCCCCTGCCCTCTCCGATCCCGAGGCTGCCATTCAGAAAGCACTCAATGCTCCCATTAAAAGCAAGCCCCTTTCGGTCATTGCCAAGGAGAAGCTTGATGCCAACAAGGATGCCACTGCCGTCATTGTCATCTCGGACAACACCAGACCGGTACCCTACAAGGGAAAAGGAAACATTTTGGTTCCTATTCTCACCACATTGTTGGAAACGGGATACAAGAGCCGGCATATCACCGTATTGATCGCCACGGGCACCCACCGTCCGATGACAGCCGAAGAAATCGAGCGCATCATCGATCCCTGGGTGTTTGAGAGCGGCATCGCCGTCGTCAACCATGACTGCAAGGATGAGTCGATTCTCACCTACCTCGGCAAGACCGAACGTGGCAGCGAGGTGAAGATAAACAGCAGCTATGTGAACGCCGACTTGAAGATTCTTACCGGATTGGTGGAAAGTCACTTCATGGCAGGGGTGAGCGGAGGGCGAAAGTCTGTATGTCCCGGCTTGATCAGCGAACACGGCACGTTCCTCTTTCATGGGGCGGATTTGATGGGCCATCCGGATTCCCGCGACCTCAACCTGGAAGGAAACCCCGTCCATGAAGAGTCGTTGGCTTTTGCAAAGATGGCAGGGGTCGATTTCATCGTCAATGTGACACTCGACCACAAGTTTGCCATTACCGGAGTGTATGCCGGCGATCTTGAGGCCGCCCATCTCGCGGCCTTCGAAATGGTCAAGGGATATGCCAAGGTACCCATCGCCGAGGAGGCTGACATTGTCATCACCCACGGCGGTTTTGTCGGCATAAACCACTACCAGAGTGCCAAGGCTGCATTTGCCTCCATCGGAGCGCTGAAGAAGGATGGGTATCTGATCAGCATCGCAAACTTCACCGACAAGAAGGACATCATCGGCTCGATCACGTACAAGACCGTGTTGGCGATTCTTTCCCTTTGCGGGGCTGAGGCTTTGATTCAGGTATTGCACAGCAAGGATTGGCCGTTCTTTCCCGACCAGTGGCAGGTTCAGAAGTGGGCGCCTGTTTTTGAAAAGATTCCTCTGGATCACTACTATTATTTTGCCCCCCAGCTGACGAAAGCCGATGGTCCGGGACTGCCTGGTATCAATGCCGCAACCTTGACTGACAGCAAGGAGTACAGTGAAGTGGTGAAAACACTGCTCCAAATCATCAGAGAGCGTGAAAACGGAAGGGCGTTGAAGATCATCTGGCTCAGCGATGGTCCTTACTCCATTCCATATGTGAAATAAGGCCGAATCATCCCAAACAGAGAGAGGAGCCCCTCTCTCTGTTTTTCTATGCTTGCAGTACTAAAGCTTCATTCCGATGGAGATTGCTTCAAGCAGGCTCTTTTCGCTGGCGATGAGCTTGCCGGCGATATCGAAGGCCGTCCCATGGTCGACCGAGGTCCTGATTACATCCAGACCGACGGTGATATTCACCCCGCTGTCGAATGCAAGCATTTTCAAGGGAATGTGTCCCTGGTCGTGGTACATCGCCACCACAACATCGTAGGAGCCTTTCATGGCCTTGAGAAACACGGTATCAGGAGGGATGGGCCCGTCCACGGCCAACCCTTGGGCCCTTGCTGTTTCAACGGCAGGGATGATGTGCTCAAGCTCCTCCGTGCCGAACAAGCCGTTCTCCCCTGCATGGGGATTCAGCCCTGCCACCGCAATGCGGGGCTTTTCATATCCAGCCTTCCTAAGCGTTTCGTCGGCCAGACGGATGACGGTGAGCACCCGCTCCTTGGTACAGGCGTCACACGCCTGTCGAAGCGATACATGGGTGGAGACATGGATGGCTTTCAGCTTCTCACTCCACAGGAGCATGGCGTAGGATGGCCCATGGGTGTATGCGCCAAAAATTTCAGTATGGCCGGCAAACTTGTGTCCAGCCAGATGCAAGGCTTCCTTATTCAAGGGAGCGGTGACCACCGATGATATTTCCCCTCTGAGGGCGAATTCAATCGATGAGACTACACTCTGGAATGCCAGCTCCCCGCCAAGGACCGTTACCTTGCCGATTTCGATGTCCTCGGCCTTCACGTGCGGCATCGGGTCGAAGATGTTGACAACTCCTTCCTTCCACTCCGCGATGGTGGTTATGGCATTGAATGCGAATCCGTATCCGAGGGCCTTGTTGTAGTGATCCAGGATGGAACGGCTTCCAAACAGCAGGGCATGCTGCTGGTATTGTGAAGAAGCATGCAATGCCTTCAACGTAATCTCCGGACCGATCCCGCAGGGGTCCCCGATGGTTATTCCGAATCGTTTCATAGTCACTCCTATAGCTCCCGCAATACCCGCAGGGCGTAGGCGATCGCATCGTCGCCCCCAAATGCTCCGGCTTTGGTCACAAGCTTGAGCGAAGCATACTTCGACCCTACTACTTCAAGCAGGGGAAGACCCAACAGAACCTCACCCTTGATCTCCACTTCGCTGATCTTCAGCAACTCAAGTATGCCAAAGGCAGTATCCCCGCCGGTGAGGAAGAGTCCGCCCAATTCATGGGTTTCCATCACCTCCTTGGCGATGGTGCTCAGAGCCAGCCGGACTGCATTGCCCACCTGGCTTTCACTGAGCCCAAGTCCACGGCCTGTTTCAATCGAGGCCTTATACTCCGAGTGTTCCAATACGGAGGAGGCAATCAGAAGAACATCCTTGTTCTGGGAGAGCAAGAGTCTGACCCGTTCGGCATAGCTGTGGATGCCTTTCTGCACAAGCAGGTCGCAAACCGACACACTGACTGTAGAGATACCCCGGTTCTGGGCGTAAAGCACCTGCCTGCGGGTCACCTCGCTCAAGCTTGCAACCAAGCCAAGTATCGGTTTTGATGGGTAGTGTTGGTTGACCAGGGCTTCACCAAGGCCGGCGCTTCCGACGAAAAGCACCTTCTGGTTCAAGGAGAGCGCCCACCCGGCAATGAGGTTCAAATCCTCATTGGTGGTTGAATCACATACCACCACACCGTCGCGAAGCATCGGCCAGGAACGGGCTCGAATGGTATCCACACTCAGATGGACCACTCTGTTGAACGGGCTGAAGAGATTTGACAGATTATCCTCTGTCACCGGTTTGAGGGGGTCCTTGCCGTGTTCGGTCTCTCGCAGCGGTTTATCATGGACGTAGACCACCGAGTCCCTGCAGATGCGCCCCATGTCGGGAAAGGCGGTTGCAACTACAATGATACTGGCCTGCATACGCTTTGCCACCTCGCGCACCTCCTCGACTATGTTGCCCCGGAGGGTGGAGTCGATTTTCTTCATCACCACTGAAAATGAGGCCATATCCATATCAAGAAGCGAGGCCTGTACAGCCTCCCTGGCCCGTTGCGGGGATAGGTTTCGCGATTCGGTGTCGAGGACCAAGGAGTAAGACGGGGGAAGCAGTCCGGGGCGACCGATCTGCACCCTTACCTTGACTGAACGGCGAACAAGTTGCAGCCCCGTATCATTGGCTCCGGTAAAGTCATCGGCGATGATCAAGTAGGTTTGCATACACAGCTCCTCGTACTATACATGCAATCATTCTAATCCGAGCTGCACCTGCGATGCCACTCTTTTCTCTTTCGCTTTACACGGATGGAGCACTGTTCTACTATCTAGGCATGCAGCGCACCTATACTTCCTTGCTCAGCAGCCTTTACGGCGAACAACAGTTCAGCATCCGCGACCCCTTGTGGAAGGACATCCGCCTTCCCGTCTCCTTCAAACCGATCATCGGCGACCCTGTTTTTCAAAAGCTGGGAAGGATCAAGCAGCTCGGCCCGGCCTTTCACCTCTACCCCGGTGCAGTGCACACCAGGCTTGACCACAGCCTGGGAGTCTACCATGTCGGTTTTCTGATCCTCTCCAGCCTCCTTAAGCAGGCCATGTACGGGAAATCGGTTCTCCCTTGTACCGAAGAGGGCATGAAAACCTTCCTCTGTGCATGCCTCCTCCACGATATCGGTCACTTTCCCTTCGCACACTCCTTGAAGGAGCTGCCGCTGAAAAGCCATGAAGCCATCGCTGACAGCCTCATCCGCCAACAGGGCTCATTGTACAAGGCGATCAAGCAGGCAGGCATTCAGGGTGAACAGGTAGGACTCATCATCGATGAGCGGCTGCCGTGCGACGACAAGGAGATCGAGCTGTACCGCAACATCCTCTCCGGCACCCTCGATCCGGACAAGCTGGACTATTTAAACCGTGATGCATTCTTCTGCGGCGTCCCCTATGGGACTCAGGATGTCTCCTACATCACCGACCAACTTACAGTGGTCGATACAAAGCTGGCCGTCAGCGAGCAAGCCATGGGTTCGGTGGAACACCTGCTGTTCAGCAAGTACCTGATGTATCGCAATGTGTACTGGCATAAAACCACCCGAAGTGCGACAGCCATGATCAAGAAAGCCATCCTGCTCTCCTTCGCAGATGGAAGTCTCGATGGAGAAGACCTTTACGGGCTGGATGACGAGCAGTTCTTTTTGCTGCCGTCGTCCAATGCTTCACTGTTCGCTGCAGTACGGGATAATCGCCTGTACCGCCTCAGCTACGAAAAAGCATTCGAAGCTGAGGGGGAGTTGGAAAAACAAACGAAAGACCTGACAAAACGGATGGAGTTTGAAGCAGAGCTTGCCGGAAGGCTTGGCGTGCCCGAGTCCCACATTATTGTAGACATCCCCGAACCCATCACCTTCGAATCCGATATTCCTATACTCTGTGAAGGGAGCGTACTTAAGCACTTCCATGATTTGGACCAGATATTTTCCTATGATATCGGTAGGGTCTTTACAAAAAGCCTGAGAAAATTCAGAATCTTCACACCCTCATCCATTCCGCGGCAAGCGGTTTTGGAGGCATTGGAGCTCTGACTGCATGAATACACTTTCGTATCGCACGCTCATCGATGGCGACATCCCCCCCTGGGTGATGCGTTTCATCAAACACACCGGCAAGGCCATCAATACCTACTCGATGATTCGCGAACATGACACCGTACTGCTTTCCGCCTCGGGAGGGAAGGACAGTCTCGCCCTGGCCCTGGCCCTTTCGATTCGTCGAACGTGGCTGCCGATCAAGTACGAACTGAAGGCGTTGATGATCAACTGGATTGAACATCCGATCCCCGAGGCCTTCCGGGAGAAGCTTACAACTTTCTTTACCGACCTGGGCTACGATTTTTCCATAGTTGATGAACACCAATATCCTGCATCCTTCAACGGTGAGTTCAACTGTTACCTTTGTTCGAGAAATCGCAGGAGAGTCCTTTTCAACTACTGCGAGGAGCACAATATAGAGCTGGTGGCAATGGGACATCACCTCGACGATTTGGTGGAGACCAGCCTGATGAACCTCTGCTTCCGTGCAGACTTCTCCACCATGCAGCCGGTTCAGCCGTTTTTCGATGGGAAAATCCATATCATCCGGCCAATGATAGAGATACATGAGGCTGTCACCCGACGCCTGGCCGATGCCTATGACCTGCCGGTGGTAAAGCCCGTTTGTCCCTACGACCAAACCAATATAAGAGCACGTCTCAAACCCATCATCGGCGACCTCTGTCGTCTTGACAAACTAAGCCGTGAGCATATCTATCACGCCCACCAATTTACGGGCAGGCTGTAACTTGTGACTCTCAGGCCTGTTTACATCCATACCAAGTATATGTGATGATAGAGCTAGGAAGGAGGGGTGATATTTTGCTGAAGCGCCTTGGTCTGCTTCTACTGATGATCCTGCTTGCAACCCTCCCGTTGAGTGCTGAAAGCGAGGGTGACAGTGTCACGCCTGTAGAGGAGTCAATGATTCCCGGCGGACCTGAAAACCAGGCTCCCTCGTATTCCACCACCGATGGTTCATGGCCGATCACAGGAACCGAAGGCTCGACCGGACTGCTTGAAGGTGTGGCAACCAGCGATGGCTTTTTCGCCCTTTCCTACATGCCCGACTTCAGCATCGGGAGATTCACCTTCCAGTTCGATGTGAAGATAAAAGGCGCCTATGAAACAGAACCTTTTGGGGTTTCCCTGGATTTCTCCGATTGGAAAGTTCCTTCAAGAAGCGAAGAACAGAGTCTTGACGAATATACAGTCGACGTCCTCAAGCATTACAGCCGTTTCATCCGTACTATCCAGTACGGGGAGCGCTACGATTCTCTCTATCTGAGGTTCGGCAAGCTGCTGGGCATCACACTCGGCGACGGGGCTCTGGTAAATGGGTATTTCGACCATAGTGTTGCGATTCGCAGCACCCGCCCGGGCTTGGAGCTCATGCTTGACGGAAGGCTGCTTGGCATCCCCAATGCAGGATTTCAGTTCATCACCAACGACGTATTCAAACCTACCCTCACGGCTTGGAGATTGTTTTCCAGACCACTGAGTGAGTATCCCGAATACGAGGCGATCGCCGACCTGCAGATCGGTCTTTCGTTCGCCCAAAGCCCGAGATTGCTTGATGAGCAACAGCGGCAGTTGTTGGGTCGCAAACTCATCGCCTTGGATGTTTCGCTGCCGGTTGTCTCATGGGGCTGGTTCAATATGGATTTCTTCACCGATCTCCTTGTCCAGACTCCCGACAGTGGAGAGAGCAAACCGTCATTCGGTTATCGGTATGGACTGTGGGGACATACAAAAAGCTTTTTTATCTTCAACACCAGTGTAACGGTTCCTACCTTCGGCAAATACTACGCAGAGTACTTCTCCTCGAACTTTGAGAAGCGAACCGCCCAGGATCTGGAAAAACTGGTCATTGAGCTTGGAACGTCACGCCTGGATGCGATGCTGGGCCTGAACTTTGTCCGTGAGGGTGTCTATCTCAGGGCAAAAATGATAAGTAATTATACATCAGGTGATTACCATGATTATCGATTTATTGCAAATGCACGCATAGACAAGCGGTTATTCAACATCGTTTCGCTGGACTTGAGCTATGAAAAGCTTTATCCTACAACTACAGGAGAACGGTTCTTCGAGGGCCTGCGGACACTCAACAATGTAACGCTTTCCGCCACTGCAGTAGTCAAAGTCAAACCGTACTCTTTTGATCTTGGACTGAGCATTCTATACGATGAACAAGCCCAAGTTACGTATAAGCTAGATACTGCAGTAAGGATATCCATCCTGTAACTTCAGTGTAGGGAGTGTATATGAATCGGTTATGCAAGCATGTTGGTCTGCTTCTCTTGGCCGCCTGCCTCATCGGTAACCTGTATGCTGATGATTCAGTCTTCATCGGTGATGGTGACATCAGCGCACTGAAGCTCTATGACAGCCAAGGCAACCGGCTTGACGCAACCAGTGAAAACGCCAGCAAAATCGGAGAAGGATGGATCATCCAGAATCCGGACACCCCCATTCTCATCATCACCCCCCGCGGAACCATCAATGTCTACGAAGGGTCCTTGCTGGTCACCGGCAATCTCACCAGCAAACAGTCCGACATCTATCTCGTCTCAGGAAAGGCAACCTTCAATACGTATGATATGGATAGCGGTATTCTGACCGTTTCCACCCCTGTTTCTCGACACCGCCTGGAAGGTGACGGAGAGATGCTGGTCATCACATCGGAGAACGAGGAGAGTGTCACTGCATTTACCGGAACCGTCTCTTCTTACAACTCATTGACGGGTTTCACCCGCACTATTCGTCCGTTTGACAAATTGTTCATGCAGGAGCAGAGCGCCAGGCCCCAACAGATTGAAATCGGCTACTATCTGACCTACGCAACGTATCCTGATATGATGCTTGCCCGACAGATAGTTCAGGAACTCTCCAAGCCCATCATCGCCCCTACCCCGCTGGCAGCCAAGGCAAAATCCAGTCCATTGGTGATCGAGCAACCGCAAGTTGAGATGCCTGTGGTCGCCCCCTTGGCCGAACCTGTCAGCAGTTTGACTGTCGCCCTGCAAAAGCCGTTTATTCCAGAACAGGTGCAGGTGATATCTGTCGATGTACAGAAAATTCCCGTACCAGAGAAGGTACGAACCATCACTTCCAGCATACTCAAGGCCCCATCTTCAAGAATCGTCGTTACTGTACGACCTATGGTCCCAGAGATCCCATCCACCGTACAGGCGAGTATCGCCGTCCAGGTCCCTTCCATACCGTCACAGCTTACGGTGGTGTCTGAAAAGGACCAGGTTGTAATTGTCCAGCAAACTTCCGAGACCCAGACACTTGAGGTAGCCATCCCCTTGGATGTACAGCCCGAGCTGACGATCGCCTCGGTAAGTCAGGTCGAGCAGATACTGGACACAACGATACCCATCGAGGAAAAACAGAGCGAGGAGCTTGAGGAGGCGATCATTGGAGTCCAGGCATCCGATGAGCAGTATCTGCAGCTCACCTATGATGTAAAACAGGAGAATGTCGAGCAAGAGAAACAAGAAGAGCCTGTCATAGAGACGCCGGTCACTACTACAGCTCCTGCTTCCATCACCTCCTCAAGCCTTATTTCCTCCTCCGATGCAAACCGACTGCAGGGTTCGTTCGGTGTGACAGCCGATTATCGGTTCCAGTTTGATGGAACAAACTCCAATACTCTGAGCCATCGACTGACCATCAAGCCCTTCTATACCAAAGGGCCCTTCAGCATTTCCCTGCAGTCGTATGTGCAGACAGAGGATTTCACCGCCTTGACCAGCAATGCAACCCCGTTTCCTGTCTCAACTCTTGGTCGCATCGGCTATATGTTCTCCTACTTCGACCAACTGAGAATCGGCTACAGTACATCAGGTTTCTATCTGGCACTTGACCATAATCGAAGCATCGTCAGCGATATGACCAGTTTTACTGCACCCCAATTCGGAGAGAGCAGCAAGTTGGTCCTGCAAAGTCAGATCAAGACAGGCCCTTTCACCTTGATCACCGCCTTCGATGATTTATATTTTACAAATCTTCTGGCAAACAGAGCACAATTCGGCTCCTCCATCCTGCAGTACACCTCCAACGGGTATCCACTTTCCATTGCCGTAGGAGCTCTTGCAAAGGTTGAGAACAATCCGTCCTGGACGGTGAATCTCTATCCCCTGTTGGGTTTCCGCTTTCCGGTCATCAACACAAGAACCACTCAGTTCAGTGCAATCATGCAGGCTCACGGGTACCTGCCCGTCTACCCTGCCATCGATACCGATCAGTTCATTGACACTTCGCTTGCGACCTTCTTCCCCAACTACTCCCTGGGTGTGGGTTTTGCTGTGAAACGCAACCAGTTCACAGCAAAGATTCTTGCTTCAGTGAACGACGGGAAAAACCATACTATGTTGGTGAATGATTTTGCCTACACCGCTATGGACACTTCCTACTCCTCAGCGTTTGAAATTCTTACCGATATTCGGTATACAGGTGCAAAGTTCGAGACAAAGGCCGTCTGGAATGTTCCGTTGACCGGCTCCTTTGCCATTGCAAAGCTGAGCACAGGACACAGCGCCGACTACAGTCAACTCTCGCTGGGGTTCAAGCTCGACAAGCTTACCTTCGGTTTTGGCCTTGCAAACCTCGGCCTTTTGGAAACACTTCAAGACGTCTTCTCAGGTTCCCTTGCCCTGACCGATCTTTTCGGCGGGACCTATGCAACCAGCTATCTCTATGCAGGGTATGATTTCGGTACGTTCAACCTTTCAGCAAGAGCCGCTTACCCCGCTTCACCTGCGGCGTATACGATACCGATGGTGAGCCTTAGTGCACGAATCAAGCTGAGCAAGGCGTTCTAGCTTTTGCGCTTGTGCTTCTTCTGTGATAGAGTCTTGGTATGAAGATACAACTGCTCGACCCCTTGGTAGCCCAACGCATTGCTGCCGGGGAAGTCATAGAACGTCCTGCTTCGGTGATACGCGAACTCTTGGACAACGCCCTCGATGCGGGGGCGAAAACCATTGTGGCGAGTGTCACCGATGGAGGATTGGAGGAAATCAAGCTCATCGATGACGGCGAAGGTATAGAACCTGAGGACCTTCCTCTCTTGTGCGAAAGCCATGCCACCAGCAAGGTCCGTGAGCTTGATGATTTATACCACATCAAGAGCATGGGCTTCCGCGGCGAAGCACTGTACAGCATCGCCGCAGTATCCAAAATCACCATAGCAAGCAGCTTCCAAGGCCAAGACCCGTATCAAATCACCGTAGACAACGGGAGAAAGGAGGCGGTGCTTCCCGGTGGCCCGCGCATCGGCACCATGGTGACCGTCCAGGGCCTGTTCAAGGAACTTCCGGCCAGACGTCAGTTCCTCAAACGCCCTTCCACCGAAGCTACCATGGCAAGATCTGTTCTTTTGGAAAAAGCCTTGGCTTATCCCGAACGCGCCTTCCGCTTTATCAGCGATCAGACGGTACGTGTCGACTTGGTCCCAACAACCAGGAAACAACGGGTATTGGATGTTCTTTCCCTCAATCAGAACATTATACCGTCGGAGATGCTGGAGCTCTATGATACGGCGGGGCGGTTCGACCTGTATGCGGTCTGCTCTTCACCCGCCCTTTCACGAAGCGACCGTTCTCACATCAAGATTTATGTGAACAATCGACCGATTGATGAGTACTCGTTGGTGCAGGCAGTCACCTATGGGTATGGGGAGTTGCTTGCCGGTGGATCGTTTCCGTACTGTTATTTGTTCATCAATGTGGATCCAACCTTGGTGGATTTCAACATTCACCCGACCAAACGGGAGGTGAAACTGCGCAACAAGGCCGAGATCCATCATCAGGTGGTGAGCATGATCGCCGGTCAGATCAAGCGGAGCATTCCCAGGTTGGTAAAGCAGGAGATGGAATCAGAAGACGCTCCCTTGCTCGCCCCGCTCTATGAATCAAGGCCGGCAGCCCATCAGAGCCACCACGCAGGCGAGCGTCCTGGCCGCTATGAGACCCCTTCACAGAAAGCACCGCTTGACAGCGAGTGGTTCCAGAAAGCGAAGGAACTGCTTGAAGGCAACCGCATGCAGGCTTCAAGAAGCACCGAGACCGATGATGTCTGGGCGCAGCAGGAAGACGAGCAGGAGTTTGTGTATCTGGGTCAAGCATTCAACCTGTTTCTGGTAGCCCAAAAACAGGACGACCTTTTTTTGGTCGATCAGCATGCGGCGCATGAACGGTTGATCTTTGATGAAGTCAGGCAAAAGAAGCATGTACAGCAGTTGATGATACCCCTCTCCTTCGAAGTGGAACGGGACGTAGACGCCTATCTGTTGGAAAGTCAGGATGTCTATCTGAACCTAGGCATCAAGCTGGAACGAACGGATGACCTGTTGTGGCAAATTACTTCGCTTCCCGCCTTGTATCGAAACATCGAGTCTCACGTAATTTCCTTCATCCAAAAAACAACCGGAGATGCCCAGGAAGTTGAAAAAGGACTGTATGCTGTTGTGGCTTGTCATGCGGCGATCAAGGCAGGAGACAGTGTCGACAGAATGATGGCCGTCTCTCTCTTGACCAAGGTGTTCGCCCTCGATGAACCCACCTGTCCGCACGGAAGAACGTTCGTCGTACGGCTGGGCAAAAACGAACTGATGAAGGCAGTGCAGCGTACCTAGTTGCTGATGATGTACGTTGTTTCTTGTTGCTCCAAATATACTACGGCTTTTTTGACGGTTTCATCCAAGACATAGGTTGCTTCCGGCTCCAACTGCTGTACCGAAAGCGGCGTGTCCGTATCGCCATAGAGAGTGAGCATTGCACTCACATCGTCGAGTGCAATGGTTTTGGTGGCCTTATCATAGGCAACCAAATCTCTCGGTGTCTGATAGCTGACAACAAAGGACTCTTTTACCGTCTGTCCGTCTTCGCTGAGGATTGAGAGGTCCCATCGCCCTTGGGGAAGCAGGACGTCCCTGCCCATTGAAAGCGGGCCGATGGTATAGCGGCCTTTTTCATCTCCCTGGGCTTTCACCACCCACGTGCTCTTCTGATTGCCGGCAACGATATGAACCTGTTTTTGACTCGGCTCTCCTGTCAGGGCAAAAGAGAGCGTGAGCAACTGCTCCTTGCTTTCTTGTACAGGCTGCACCTGCATCTCCACCTTGGCTTGCAGATTCAGCATTACAAGCTCCTCCCTGCTGCAGGAAGCAAGCAGGAGGAGAAACAGCAAGAGAGCCGCTGCCTTATGCCTGGCTTGCAAGAAAGGACCGCACTGGGTTCGCATACGCATTCAGTGCATAGAGTCTGACATCCTCCCGTGCACCCTTGAACCGATACAGGAACGCTTCGCTGTCGAAATCCTGATAGGAGGAGGCAAACGTGTTGGTGCCTTCCAGATAGTCATACGCAAACAAATTGGTGGGCCAGAGCCGGTAGAGCTGGTGAATTTGCCGGTCCACTTCCTGGGCAACCTGGTCAGAGTTCTCAAATTCACCTTGGATGGGCTTCCCGAATGCTATATGGACATTGCCCTTGTACCCCTTCATGCCACGCGATATGGAGATAAGGTCCTCGTACCGCTTCTTGGTGTGTTCACCGCTTTTGATGCGGGCCACTTCCTCCCCTGCCTTGATCAGGTCGCAGGGATCGTACTCATAACTTACCGCCACCGGGACTATGCGACAGCTGTTGATCACTTCACTGAAGCTTCTTCCCTTTGATTTCTGGGAGAGATGGAGCATCTTGATGATCGCCGGGGTGGTGATGTCAAGCCCGTCCTTTGCTCGACCGCTTTTCTGAGCCACCCAGATAGACTTGTTCTCTTCTGAAATCAACTCAACAAAATAGGAGCTCAGGCGGATAGACTCCAGATACTTCTCGCGCATCGGCAGGGTCCGCCTGACGGTGACTCCTCCGTTGAGCTTGAAAAGGTCGGTGACGAATTGATTGGTCAACAGGTTGTCCCCGATGGCCATTTCACATGGCATGCGATCCCCTTTCAACAAAGCCAGGTCGATGAGGGCGCAGTCGAGTACGATATCCCTATGGTTACTCATGAACAGATAGGCCAGATCCTTGCTTGTATGTTCGGTACCACTGAACGAGAAGGTGTTTACACTCTTTTGAATGATGATGGGCAGGAATATGCCAGCAGTGATACGCTGTTGGAAATCGTCGTAGGTTTCAACCTTTTCCAAGATACCTGCAATGTAGGCGGCGCTGTCAGACAGTTTTTTCTGCTGTTCCGCAGTTTCGGCGGGACCAAGGGATGCCAGCATCTTATACATGGCATCCTTGTTCTCAAGAACGCGCTTTATGGCGTCACGAACATCCTGCCCCCGATAGGGGGCGATATCCTTATACTTTGTTACATCCATTGCTCAACCCTTTTGTGCGTCCAGGATTGACTTCATGTACTGCACGCGCTCCCATTTCGCTGGATCGGGCATACGCTCCTGTGCGAGTTTTCCATTGAAGTCGGAAATCTTGGAGTAGGAGTGTGAATCCATCCACTGTGCTAACTCCGATTCTATCTTGGCTACAGAGGAGAGCCCCTGCTTCAGAAGCACGGAGCACAGCTGAACGGCCTTGGCCCCGGCAAGCAACTGCTTGACTACAGTGCCGCCATTATAAATTCCGGTGGAGGCGCAAATATCGTAGCGAACCTCATCGCTCATCAGAGCGGTCCACCTCAAGGAAAGTGCATATTCGTCCTTGCTGCTGAGCATCTGCGCAGGCACCAAGGCTAGTTTATCGATGTCGATGTCCGGGCTGTAGAATCTATTGAACAGGACCACCCCATCGATGGAAAGCTCGTCGAAGCGACGAAGCATGTTTGCCAGGGATGAAAAGGAGGGTCCCATCTTCAGGCTCAGGGGAAGCTTGATCTGTTTACGGGCGGTCTTGACCAAGGAAAGATACTCTTTCTCGATGGCGGTTCCGTCGACCTCAACATCTGCGGCAACCACATAATGGTTGAGCTCGATGGCATCGGCGCCACAGGCTGCAAAACGATTGGCATACTCGATCCAGCTGCCGCTCTGACGACAGTTGATCGATGCGATGACAGGAATCTCCAATGTACGTTTTGCATCCTCGAGCAGGGTCAAATACGCATCAATGTGCCGCTCCATGCTTGCACTCTTCACAAAACCGTACGCATCCGCATGGGCAAGGTAATCCTGCGCTCCATCAACAACAGAATCGCTGTCCAGGTCAATCTGCTCTTCAAAAATGGATTTCAATACTACAGCAGAAAGACCTGCGTCCTCACAACGCTTGAGGTTGTCCAGTGATGCGGTCAGGGGGCTGCTTCCTGCAATAAGGGGGTTCTTCAACTTCAATCCAAGATATGATGTAGACAGGTCTGCCATTCTTCTCTCCTCAACTCATACAACTAAGCAGTGCCCTCCGGCACAGTCGAAATCACTATACCATGTTTATTACTCTTTCTCCAGTGAGCTTGCTCATTCTTGACACCAGGGCAAACAAAAAGGGTGCCCGAAGGACACCCCGCATCCGTAAAACGCACTTCTACAGGATATAAGGAATCCTGAAGTTATGGGATTGGTATACAACGAAGGTTTCAACTTCGGAAATCTCACTAATTTTATCAAGCTCAAACTTGAAAAAATCGAGCAGGCTCAAGCCTTCCTCCTCACTGAGTACCAACTGGACGATAAGATCGTAGCGACCGGTAACCACAGCAGCGGAGATTACGCCACGTAGTTCAGAAAACTCCTTGGCTTTCCGTTCCAGATCCAGCGTCTTGAGCTTCACACCCATCATCACCACCTGGAGACCCGGAATGGTTTCAGGGTTGATCAAGCCGGAAATCTGCAATACCCCCTCATCGATCAACTTATTGACTCGGGAGCGAACAGTATTCTCTGTGATGCTGAGCTCTTCAGCGATGGCACTGAAAGGCTTGCGTCCATCACACAGTTGTCTGATAATCGCCTTGTTCGTCTCGTCCATCTTAGCTTTCATATCGTATCACCCATTCTTCCTTTCGAATTCCTTCATGAACTGAGCCAGTGCAACCACATCCTCGACCGGCAGTGCGTTGTACAGGCTTGCACGCAGACCGCCGACGGACCGGTGGCCTTTCAGTCCAAGCATTCCCTGTTTCTTGGCTTCACCAAGGAATTTCTCCTCAAGCTCTTCGCTGGGAAGACGGAACACAAGGTTCATCTTCGAGCGGAAGGCGGGATCGACAGGGCTGTGGAAGAAGGAAGAGGAGTCGATGACATCATAGATGAGCTTGCTCTTCTCGATGGCACGCTGTTGCATGCCCGCAGTCCCGCCGTTGGCCTTGATCCACTCAAGCACGAGCTTAACCGCCCAGATGGAGAAAACCGGTGGAGTGTTGTACAACCCCTTCTCCTTGCTGTGCAGGCTGTAGTCCATGTAGGCGGTAAGGTTGGAGTTCTGCCTCTCGAGCATGGACTTCTTCATGATGATGAAGGTAGCCCCTGCGGGTCCCAGGTTCTTCTGCACACCACCGTAGATCATGGAGAACTTGTCAACGGGAACCGGCCGACTGAAAATATCACTGGACATATCGGCAATGAGAGGAACAGAGCCGGTATCCGGCCAGTCCTGCCATTCGATGCCCCCGATGGTCTCGTTCGAGCAGAGATAGAGATAGCTGGAATCCTTGCTCGGCTTGACGGTCTTCGCATCGGGAAGGGTTGTATACTTGTTTGCCTTGCCGTCGTAGTAATAGTGTACATTGCCAAGAAGGGCTGCATCATCGGCAGCCTTGTTCGCCCAGGTGCCGCTGCGGATGTAATCGGCCACAGTCCCGGGTCGGAGGAAGTTCATCGGAATCATGGTGAACTGCAAGGTGGCACCGCCGCCGAGGAAATAGACATCGTACTCGTCGCTTATGCCAAGCAGCTCCTTGAAAAGGGCAAGACACTCATCGTACATATCCTCGAACATGCCACCGCGGTGACTTGCTTCAATCATTGACAACCCTTGGCCGTTGTATTCAACCATTTGGTCCCGAAGCTTTTCCAACACCTCAACCGGCATTACCGAGGGGCCGGCAAAATAATTCTTTTTACGTTCCATCAGATTTTTCCTCCCTTCTTCAACTCATCCATGATTTCACATACCTCATCGCTGATACGACCGAGGTTCTCTTCGCTATTGGCTCCGGCATGCGGGGTGAGCGTCACCCGCTCGGACTTAAGGATCGGATAGTCTTCACTGGGTGGATCGGTGGGATAGACATCGGTGCAGTACCAAGCGACGGTTCCCTTCTCAAGGGCCGCGACCATGTCATCGGCATCCACACACAGACCGCGGCCGGTGTTGATGACCACCGGTTGCTTTTTACAGTGGGCGATCAGTTTCTCGTTCACCATGCCCCGAGTCTCATCGGTCAAGGGAAGGTGCAGCGAGATATAATCCGCATCAGCGACTGCTTCCTCGGCAGTGGGGACCATTCGGGCCAAGGGGGAGGAGGAGACATACTTGTCAAACGCCACAACGGTCATGCCGAATGCTTTTGCACGTTCGGCAACCTTGGATGCAATATTGCCGATGCCAAAGAGGCACAAGGTCTTTCCATACAACTCGGTGCGTTTGAGGTTCTTCAGCCATTCGCCGCGTTTCATGCCATTATGATAGGCTACCAGATTATTGGGAGTGCTCAGCATCAGGGCAAAGGCAAGCTCCGCAACGGCAATCGCCGAGGATTTGGGAGTATTGCGGACAATGATTCCCTTGCTGTCTGCATAAGCCTTGTCGATGTTGTCGATACCGACACCACCGCGGATGATCAACTTAAGATTGACGGCTTGGTCGATGTACTCTTTCGTGCACTTGGTCTTGCTGCGCACCAGCACGACATGTGCCTCACCCAGTCGATTCTTGTCCGTAGTAACTTCGCCGAACGGTTTGAGCTTCTCAGGCAGTGAAGCATCAAAGGCATCAGAAATCAGAATTAGCATGGCGTTACTTTCCTCTCTTTGCTGTTTACTAAGGGGCAGGAACCCCTTGAACGTTTGTCTGAGTCGATTGTACACCAAAAATATGCATTTTGTCTAATTTATTTTACAAAATCTGACGTATTGATAAAAATTAAGGGTAAATGTTTCCGGATAGGAAGAATTGCTTGTGTTTCAGAACGCAACCAGACGATGCAGTACCCTCAAAATGAGGAAACCGCCGGAGACCGGCGGTTCACCTAAAGATTAAAAGCCTTTTGAGCCATGGAGCTTTCGCACCTTCTTCATCTGCTTGCGAGCAAGCGCTTTCTTCTTCCTGTTGAGGATGGTGGAGGGCTTTTCGAAGTACTCCCGCTTTTTCCATTCGCGGATGATACCTTCTTTCTCAACCATGCGCTTAAAACGCTTGATCGACTTTTCAAGAGGTTCATTGTCGTCTACTTTTACGAATGCCATATATTAATCACCCCCCTTCCCGATTACTGGGTTCGTTTTCACCTGCATCAGAATGCCCGAAAGACGTTCACCGTGTCAAGTACAAGCAGCCCTTTATACAGAAGGCTTTAAGTCCAGAACAGTAATTTGCAGCGTTTCCTGGTTCCTGAAGTAATTCCTTCCAAGTCTGAAGACGATATCCACCGCCGTTCCTACATCGAAATCCCTGCCGATACGGTCGGCGGCATTCCAATACAGGGCAGGCCACTTGTACTGGCCGAAGGCAAGAGTCATCTTCACATGCTGCACCGAGCCGTTCTTATTGTTCATAATCTGGATGTTCTCGATCACCGCTCCTTCCATCAACAACACCAAAGGAGGGTTCTTCTCCCCGTACGGTTCAAAAAATTCGACAACCTTGATGATGTCAGGGGTCATATACGCCTCAGGCAGGGTACAGTCGATGTTGACTTCCTCCACCTCATCAGGCAGGCAGTCCATGGTGTCGATCTCATCCATGACCCGCTGTTTGAAACTATGAAGCTGCGAAATATCCATGGAAAAGCCGCCTGCACAGGCATGTCCGCCGAAATCAAGAAACAAATCACTGAACCGGCTAAGGAAATCGCGCGCGTTGAATGAGTCTGGACTTCGCATGGATGCGCTGACCCTTCCTTCCGCTACCGTCGCCAACACAAGGGCGGGAGCGTTGAACTGCTTGAGCAATCGGCTTGCCATCACCCCGGTTATTCCCCGCGAGAGCGTGGAATCCTCAACCACCACCAGCTTGGAACCGGTGGCCTCGAAACTGTCCTTCGCCATTTTCAACAAGCGATCCCAGGACTCCTCGCCAAGCTTCTGCCGCTCCTTGTTGAGCCGAAGAAGTTGACCGGCCAGCTCCTCGGTTTGTCCAAGATCGCTGCTGAGCATCATCTCCAAGGCAACCGAAGGCTTGCCCATTCTCCCCGATGCATTGATCACCGGGCTGATCTGCCAGGAGATATCACTGGTGGATAGCTGCTTTCCCAACAGGTTCTGCATGGAAAACAACGGCATCAAGGATTCTCTTCTTCCTTGGGCGAGCACCTTCAGACCCCGTTTGACGAGGATGCGGTTCTCATCCTCCATCGGCATCAGGTCGGCGACGGTACCGATGGCGACCAAGTCGAGAATCGATTCATAATCGCTGTCCAGACTGGGATGCTTCTTCATGCAGTAGGCTACAAACAGGGTGTAGAGCACCTGCAGTTCATCCCTGCCGAACGGTGAATACTTGATGGCACGGCTCAGGTTGGAAAGGGCGAACAAACCCTTGTTCTTCATGACCGGCATAACAGCCTCCATCTGGGGCCTCATCTCCACCAGGTGGATATCGATCTTTTTCCCGAAAGCCTGCTTGAGCTGCACCAACTCCGCCTGAGCATCGAGAACCAGAATGGGAAGTCCGCAGGAGAGAAAGGAGAGAGCCTTGCTCTGCGACGGGGAGAGCAAGCCGGGATTGACTTCCTCGATCACCCGGTCGATGACCAGAAGATTCTGGATTCGCATCGCCTGAATGATTATGGTGTCGTGCCCGGGTTGGGCGTGCAGAAGAATGCACTCCTCACGGTAGAAATCCGTCTTGCTGAAGCGCAACGCCCATATGACTTTTGCTGCAACACCACATCCGGCCAAATGCTCGAAAGGATACCCTGAACCCGGCATTTTCGGATCTATGATGGCCAAGGCCGGAGGCAGCGTATCGCCGCTGATGTGATGGTCGAGCACGATGGTATCGATGCCGAGGCTGTGGGCATGAGCGATTTCGTCAAAGTTGGATATGCCGCAGTCGACGGTGATCATAAGCGTCACCTTGTCCTCATGCGCCTTCTCGACTCCCTTGATGGTCATGCCGTAGGGATCATCGCCCTCGGGAAGCTGGTACGTCACCGACAGGCCCATGTCCCTGAGTTCCTGCACCAACAAGGCGGTGCTGGTGATCCCATCCACATCGCGGTCGCCGATGACACATACGTTCTCTCCCTCGGCAACCGCTTCATTGATGCGGTCGACCACCTCTTCCATATCATCGAAAAGGAAGGGATTGTGCAGATACGTGAGCTCCTGCTCCAAAAAAAACTTTACCTGCTCGCTGGAGGTCTGTCCTCTTCTGACCAGAATGGAGGCACTGAGCACATCCAGACCGTACTGTTCATGCAAACGCCGTATCTCCTGAGCGGAGACGGGTGATTTTTTCCAAACCATGTATATACAACCTTTCTTTTTATTTTGCCGATCATTGGTCTGCCGCTCCTTGCAGGATGCCTGCAGACAGGGTCTTGAGTGTTCCACCGGTGATTATCTGGGCGTACCTGAGCAGATAATTCTTGATTCGACTGGTGGCGGTCGGGCTGAGCTCGACAAGAACACTCTCTTCATACCCCAGTGAGGAAGTTGCCACCAAGTACCGACGAGCCCCCGGTGGCAGCAACATATTCGATTCAAGGGAAGCGCATTCGCTGCAACAGGGACAAGAGAGCGCGGAGGAGAAAGAGAGCACCTCCTGCTGACCGTACTCCCGTTCACAGATGGGACAGCTGGACAAATCGGTGCGCAGGCCTAGCAAGTCAGTCAACCGGTGGATGAACTGGATCAGGATCCGATCGCTGTACAAGGGAGCTTCAGAAAGCAGATCCAAGGCTGTGCTGAGCAGTTGATACTCCCCTGCACTCTCCCCTCCGTTGGTCTTGAGCACCAGCTCACAGAATAACAGGGCGCAATAGGTACGAACCAAATCGTCGCGAATATCGTCGTGGGTGGCAACAACCTCTGCATCCTTGAGCGTATAGTCCTTTTTCACCGGATTATAATAGAGGAAAAACTGAGCATCGGTGAACACCTCGGCTTTCACCGACTTCAAAGATTTACGCGCCCCATAGCTGATGACATCGATGATGCCATAGTCCACACTCAACAACTTCAGGCGCCGATTCAGCTGACCGTACCGCTGACTGTGCAAAACAATTGCCAAAGACGATACGTTGCGCTCCATGGACCCTCCACCGTCTAGAGTAGAAGGAAGAGGGCAAAAAATCAACTGGTTGGAAGTGGTGCAGCTCTGTGATATGCTGTCGACAATGAAACGGACAATCCTCAGTCTATGGTTGTTGCTTTGCATGGTTATGCTGTCTGCGTACAGCATACGGCCTCAACAGGTGGAGCAGCCCTTCGACAGCACCAAAGAACTTTCCAAGGTTGATTTTTCAAAACCCCTGGCAGCCAATCAGGCGGATTGGGTCGACCGCACATCGGTATCGCTGCTGACGGTGGGACCGGGAGACCCTCTGTATGCCTGGTTCGGCCACTCCGCCTTGATCGTCAAGCAACCGTCGGGCACCCAAATTATGTATGACTGGGGAATATTCGATTATGAACAGGAACACTTCTATCTGAATTTCGCCCGGGGCAGGATGTATTACTATGTCGTGGCAAGCGAAGCGACCTGGCGCATCCAGGAAGCAATCGATGAAGAGCGCGATGTCCGACTGGTTGAGCTCAATCTCACCGATGAAGCAAAGTTCGCCCTCATCACGTTCCTGCAAAAACACATCAAAACCGAGTACAGCACCTATCTCTATCATTTTTATTCTGACAATTGTGCGACAAGAATCAGGGACATCATCGACTTTGCAACCGAAGGTGCGTTCAGAGCATGGGCCGAGAACGAGCCCGGCCAAGGCAGCTACCGTCAGTTGACTGCGAGGAACATGATCCACAGCCCCGCCCTCTTTTGGGTGCTTGACACCCTGCAAAGCAGAATCATCGATACACGCCTGGACCGCTATGAAGAGTTGTTCCTGCCTGAGAAACTTCACCAGGCGGTTGTGGATTTCACCTACCCGGACGGAACCAGGCTCGTCGACGAGGTGCAGGTGCTGCAGGACAGGCGAGACAGCGGCATCCGCTTCACGGTTTCGGATGATTTGGTCAACTACGATTGGGCGTACGCGCTGTTCGGCATCGCTTCCACCCTGCTTCTGCTCCTCCTTGGAAGCAGACTTCCTGTGCTGAGAAGAATCGTATCGGGCTTGCTGTTCCTTGCCTTGGGAGTGCTGGGGTCGTTGCTGCTCTTCATGATGCTTTTCTCCGACATGGACATGACCTACTTCAATGAAAACATCCTCTTTCTGAATCCGCTGCTCTTTGCAAGCGCTTATGCCTTGCTCATACAAAAAAAGCAGGGCTCCAGGCTCGCCGCCTATTGCTCTGCCATCATGCTCGTACTGCTTGTCCTTAAGTTCCTGGTGCCGGCCTTTGCTCAGCAGGACAACATCCGGACCATCGCGGTACTGCTTCCTCTCTACCTGTCAGGGTCGTCCTTTCAAGGCCGCAGAAAACGCAAAAAGCGGTAGGTCCTTCATTTCCATCCGGTTGGCTGTCAATACAGCGGGAAAGGCGTGCTTCTGACGATTGTAGTAGTCGGCTTTCGCATGATAGGAGAGCAACACCTCGGTTAGCAGCAGCTCCTCTTCATACATTTTCTCAAAGTACGGTGCATAGGTACGATAGGCTGCATCGGCAAAGAGTTCCTTCTGCAACAAGGCGAGTACGGCATCCATTGCCAGATAGGTTTCACTTATCTCACCAGCCGACCGAGCTTGTCCGGCAAGGGCAACCAAAGAGGCCAGCTTCGATGCATTCTCTCCCTGCCCAAGCAGCGAGGAGAGCGTTGTTGCGTACCCAAGCCGAAGAGACAGGTGTGCTTCGACCTTCTGCAATTCGGCAAGAGCGCTCTTGTGATAGCCTCCCAATCGGTTGACGTTGTTTCGATCGATAGCAAACACAGCGAAGGTGAGCAGAAGAGCAACCACCGCAATGCTGATTACTGCACTGCGGAGGTTGGGGAACATCTTTTGTTTAGCGGACAATCTTCGTTCCTTTTCCTTCGTAAAGAGCTCCATAGAGATTGGCAGGGTCTGTGATCAATCCGACATTGCCGGTGGAGCGAACGAAATCGACGATGGCCTGAACCTTGGGCAACATGCTGCCGGGGGCGAAATGCCCTTCAGCAATATACTGCTGGGCCTCTTCGGTGGTGATGGTATCCAAGGTCTTCTGATTGGGCTTGCCGTAATTCAGGCACACTTTCTCAACAGCAGTGGAGATGACGAACAAATCGGCGTTGAGCTGTTTCGCCATCAAGGCGGCAGCCAGGTCCTTATCGATGACAGCCTCCCGTCCGCTGAGCATGCCCGCCTCATCACGCACTACGGGAATCCCACCGCCGCCGCCTGCGATTACGATGACCTTGTTGCCCAAAAGCGTGCGGATTGTCTCAATCTCGACGATGGCCTTCGGCTTGGGGCTGGCAACCACCCTGCGATAGCCGCGGCCGGCATCCTCGACGCAGACCCAACCATCATGCTGGCTGTGGTAGTCGGCATCGTCCTTGGTCATGAAGGAGCCGATAGGTTTGGTCGGCTTGCCGAAGGATGGGTCGTTGTCGCTGACTTCCACCTGGGTCACCACCGTCGCAACCTCGGGGTTCATGCCGATTTTTGTAAACTCATTCTTCAATGCCATCTGCAGCTGATACCCGATTGCGCCCTGGGTATCGGCAACACAACTGTCCAGGGGAACGGAGTGCAGAATGGAGCGTGAGAATTCCGCCCTGAGGAGAATGAAGCCGACCTGCGGACCGTTTCCATGGGCGATGACCACCCTGTGGCCGGCTTGCACCAGTTTGGCGATATGGGCTGCGGTCTTGCGTGCAGCTTCGTACTGGGCTTCGACGGTGACGTGCTTGGGGTCCTCGATCAACGAGTTCCCACCGATGGCGATTACAATAAGTTTGCTATCCATAAAGGTTCCTTCCTTACTCTCTGAAGACATGGAGTCTACGCATCAATCATAGCACGACTGCAACAAAATGCAACAGATTTGTGTTGGCACTTCACGTTTTCCTTTTCGCAAAAAACTTCTTGACAGCGTGCATATCCATGGTATTCTTGTGGTATACCACTGGGATACTACGAGGAGGGACCATGACCAAAGCTGAAGTTTTACTCGATTTACAGCAACGCATCATCTCCGAGGAGTTCCTCCCCGGCTCTTGGCTGGTTGAACGCGATCTCAGCAGTGAATACGGTCTTTCAAGGACTCCCATCCGGGAAATCCTGAACAAGCTGGTCATACTCGGCTTGATTTCAGTCCAAAAAAACCGCGGGTATCAGGTTCGTCAGTTTTCGTTCCAGGATGTGGTGGAAATTTTTAATGCAAGAAGAGCAATAGAAGGGGCCTGTGCCCGGTATGCCTGTTTCTCCAAAAGTCCTGATATGGATGCGAGAATCAAGGAGCTGAGGGAAAAACTTGAAAACCTTGACATCGAGAAAGACGGGGGAAGCAAGGCGATTGCCGTCGGCAATGAAGTGCATGACTACCTGATCGAGCTTGCAGGCAATCGCTACCTCAAGGAGTTCACCTTCAAGCTTTCATCGTTGATGAAACTCACCAGAAACCTCACCAAAAACCGTGCGTCAATCGAGGAGAATTCGCGTCAAGATCACTTGAAAATATTGGATGCCCTGGAAAAACGTGATGCAGATTTGTGCGAACAACTGATGGACCAGCACCTGAACAATACGGTAAAGGCATTGGCTGGCACCTATCTTACATCACTCACCTCCTTTTACGCCTGAGATTCTGCTTCAAGGGTCATTATATGGCCCTAACAATACATCGTGGAGGATTATTATGAAGAAAAGTATCCTGATCATGGCACTTGCAGCCCTGCTGCTGATGCCGCTGTTCGCTCAAGGAACGGTCGAAGCCAAGGCCGACCAAGAGTATGTGCTGAGATTTGGTCATGTTCTCACCCCGGAGGACACGTTCAACAAGCAGTATCTGCAGTGGTCCAAAGCTGTTGCAGAGAGAACCAACGGCAAGCTCAAGATTGAAGTCTACCCCAGCGCCCAACTCGGTGTCGAGGAAGACGTTCTTGAACAGATCCGCCTCGGCTCAAACGTTGGCTGGCAGACCGACCCCGCCCGTCTTGGCAACTATGTCAAGGAATGGGGCATCTTGTACATGCCGTTCTTCCTTTCAGGGATCGAGGATGTAGAGAAGTTGCTCGAATCCAAGGTTGTGCAGGGTTGGGTCGACCAGCTCGAGAAGCAGCACCAGATTAAAGTCGTTTCCTACGCATGGGTCCAGGGATTCCGCAACGTGTTCACCAACAAGCCTGGAAAGAGCCCCGCAGAGCTGCGCAACAGCTTGATCAGAACTGCAAATGCCCCGGCTTGGCTTGCAACCGTCAACTCCCTTGGAAGCAAGGCTGTCGCCCTTGCATACGGCGAGCTGTACAACGGCATCCAGACCAAGGTTGTCGATGGCTGCGAACTCCCCTATGCCGCTGCAAAGCAGCTGAAGGTCTACGAAGTCGCCAAGTACATTGTTGAGACCCAGCACATCTTCCAGCTGAACGTCATGGTCGTCAGTGCCGCTTGGTTCAACAAGCTTCCCGCCGAATATCAGCAGATCCTGATCGAAGAGTGCAACAAGGCCGGTTTGGTTGCTTCCAACATCCTGCTCAAGAATGCTGAAGCCGACCGCCAGTTCATGATCGACCAGGGCATGACCTACATCCCGCACAGCGCTCTTGATGTTGCCGCTTTCAAGGCTTCCGGCGAAGCTGCCTACAAGGCACTGGGCTTGGATGCTGCAAAGGCCGCAGTCTACGCTGAACTGGGCAAATAAGCTCCAATAGTCTTCTTGGCCTGCAATCGAAGGTTGCAGGCCAATGTCATCTTTTCCCAACGAGGTCAATCATGAACCGCTTAGCAAAAGCCTATAAGAAGTTCTGCGATATCGAACTTGCCGTAGGAGCCGTCCTGCTCATCTCTACGGTCTTCATCCTTACCTTTGCAGCAATCCTCAGGACGATCGGCTTTCCGATCAACTGGGGGCTCGATCTTGCTTTGCTCATGTTTACCTGGTCTGTCTATGTAGGAGCCGACACCGCCCTCAGGGACGACAAAATGGTAAACGTCGAGATTTTCCAACAGTTCCTCAAACCCAAAACCAAGAAAATCCTGCAATTGTTCATTTATATACTCATCCTCATCTTCCTGCTGCTGATGGTCTACTATGGGTTTTACCTTGCCTACTCATCCCGGTTCCGGACATTCCAAGGCATTCCCTTTCTCAGCTACACCTGGGCGACCTTGAGCATGCCCATCCCCTCGGTTTTCATGATTATCACCACCAGCTTGAAAATTCGCGATCTTTTGAAAAAAGACAGTGCCTCCGGCTCTGCAGAAGTGAGGTAACCCGTGATAGTAGTTTTACTCATATTCCTGTTCCTGCTCTTCATCGGAGTCCCTGTCGGATTTTCCCTGGGCATCTCCGGAGTATTCTATTTCCTCCAGCATATGGAGCTTCCGTTGGCTACCATTGTTCAACTGCCGATCAGCCAAACCCAGAGTGTGACGCTGCTGGCAGTGCCCCTGTTCATCTTCGCAGGAAGCTTGATGAACAGCTCGGGTATCACCAGCCGCCTGATCAAGCTTTCCATGCAGGTAGCCGGACACATGAGAGGCGGCATGGCGCAAGTCAGCGTCGTACTGTCCACATTCATGGGCGGCTGCTCAGGCTCCTCCAATGCCGACGCCGCCATGGAAGCCCGAATCCTGGGACCTGAGATGCTCAAGCAGAACTATCCCAAGGGCTATACTGCCGTTGTCATCGGCTTCACCAGCCTCATCACCTCCACCATTCCTCCGGGAGTCGGTATGATCCTGTACGGCACCGTAGGCGAGGTCTCCATCGGACGACTCTTCTCGGCAGGCATTATGAGCGGCCTGATCATGATGGCAGCCTTCATGCTCACCGTCGCCATTACCGCCCGCATCCGCAAGTTCCCCAGGGCCCGAGAGCATCGTGCATCCTTGAGGGAGATCGCCGGCTCGCTGAAAGAGACAATCTGGGCTCTGATATTTCCGATTGTGCTGATCGGAAGCCTGAGACTGGGCCTCTTCACCCCCTCGGAGGTTGGAGCCTTCGCGTGTGTGTATGCCATCATTATCGGTTTCTTCGTCTACAAGGAAATGACAATCAAGAGCCTGATCATCACCCTCAAGGAAGCCATCAGGGATATCGGAGGCATCATGTTCATGATAAGCATGAGTGCAATTTTCGCCTACGGCATTCCCATGGACCAGATTCCCCAGAAGCTGACCACCTTGATCACCGGCTTCACCAACAGCCAATTCGTGGTCATGGCCATCATATTCCTTCTGTATGTCATCTTCGGCATGTTCATGGACGGCTCGATCGTCATCCTGTTGCTGACCCCGATCCTCATGCCGATCGTCCGAACCGTCGGCATCGACCCTGTCCTGTTCGGTGTGGTCACCAGCATCATCGTCACCATGGGCATTCTCACTCCCCCGGTAGGAATAGCCATGTACATTGTAAACGGCATTCTAGGGGTAAAGATGTCCGAGTACCTCAAGGAGAGCATTCCGTTCTTTGTCGTCGTCATTCTCGTGGGTATCCTGCTGCTGGCTATCCCCGATGTCATTCTCTTCTTGCCAAACCTGGTGTATGGCGTAGCCAGCTAAGGAGTAAACCATGAAATATAAACCACTTGGAAAATGCGGCATCGACGTTTCCATGATCAGCATGGGAGGTCATGAGTATCTGCCCAACCATAAGTCCAGAGGATTCAACGAGGATTTCGAAAAGGCCATCACCCCCGGTTACATCTTCCCCGGATTCGGGGGAGAGAACAGAAAGAACATCCTCAAGGCCTCTTACGACTTGGGCATCAATCTCTACGACGTCACCCACGACTCGGAAAAGGATGCATTGGGACGCAATTTCCTTGAACTGCCCCCTCCCTACCCTGTCTACATCCAGACCCGTCCGGAAGGGTTTGTCTACACCTACGACGAGCACAACAAGAAGATGGCCGACTACCAGACGCTGAAGGCCGAGGCGGTAAGAATCCTCAAGCTGCTCAGACGCGAGAGCATCGACTTCTTCAACCTTGCGTTCATGAAAAGCGCACTTGAGAACGATCCTGAATACCTGGCGAAAATCTCCTGTAACATCGACCATCTGAAGAAGGAAGGTCTCATCCGCTGGGCATGCGCCGACACCTTCAGCGGGGAGAGCACCTACCTCAAGCAGATCTCCACCGGCAGTTTCGATGTGGTTTACATCAACTTCAACGCAGCCGACCATCAAGGTTCCCGGCGTGTTCTCAAGGAAGCGGCGAAGAACGGTATGGGAGTGATCGCCCGTGAGGCTTTCATGAAAGGAGCCCTCTTCGAAATGGCCAAGGAAGCAGGAATTGAAAACAAAACACTGCTTGCCCATGCTGCCATGAAGTGGGTTTTCTCCTTCAATGAGGTATCCACCATCGTCTATGGAACGGGAAAAGCGGAGCATTTGTATGATTCAGCCTCCATTCTCGATGACCTGCAGATGAGCGAAGAAGAACAGAACCTCATTGAGGCCATCAAGAGAACCGATCTGTTTAAAACCTATGAAATAAAGAAGAACGAAGAGTTCTTGCAATAGTGAAGGAGTACCATACACCTATGAATTTCGAGGCAAAAGGAATTATCACTGCAATGGTGACCCCGTTGACAGCCGACTATAAGATACATGAGAAAGGTCTGCGCAAGCTGGTCAACTATATGATCGATGGAGGGGTGCACGGACTGTTCGTCGTCGGTACCTCGGGGGAATTTTACGGATTTTCTCCCGAACAGCGCCGCGACGCCTTCCAAATCTGCATCGACGAGGCGAAGGGACGGGTCCCCGTCTATGCAGGGGTGAACGGTATCACAACCGCCGAGGCGATCGGGTATGCACAGATGGCCGAGGAAGCGGGGGCCGATGCAATCAGTGTGCTGACGCCCATGTTCATCAGTGTCACCCAGGCCGAACTCTATCAGCACTACGCCGATATTGCCGCTTCCACCAAACTGCCGATGCTGCTCTACAACAACGTAGGCAAGACCAATGTGAACATCGGTGTGGATACTGCTGTAAAGCTCTCCAAGATCAAGAATATCGTGGGAGTCAAGGACAGCAGCGGAGACTTCACCCTGACCAGCGAATACATCCGTAATACCTATCAGGGCGGAAAACCTTTTTATGTGCTCAGCGGCCGCGACACCTTGATCCACGCCTGTCTGTGTTACGGAGGGCATGGGGCCATCACGGCATGCGCCAACATCGCCCCGCGCCTCATGGCTGATATATACGACAAGTATGTTGCCGGGGATGTGGCTGGATCACTTGAGGCGCAGTATAAAATCGCCCCGGTGAGAATGGCCTTCAACCTGGGTTCCTACCCCACCATCCTCAAGGAGAGCCTGGAGCTGCTCGGAATCGACGCCGGTCCTTGTTTTGCACCGGTCGGCCCGATGAGCGTCGAGAGCAAGGAGCTTTTGAAAAAGGCCTTGATCCAGGCGGGAGTTTTGGCCTAGAACATTGAACTGTTGTCTTTGGTTCCACCCCCAACCTCGCAAGCTGAGCATAAGAGGGTACATCAAGAGGGAAAGGGTGGGACTGAAGACATTTTCGTTGCAAGGGGCATACCGGTTGGTGTGCCCGCTTTTTTTTTCAGTCCATCAAGTATCCGCCATTGATATTGATGGTCTCCCCGGTTATGAACAGGGCCTCGTCGCTTGCCAAAAAAAGTGCTGTATTGGCCACTTCCTCAACCCTACCCATTCTACCCAATGGAATGGCACTGACAACCTGTTTCCGTTTCTCATCCGACCACTGTGCACTCATTTCCGTGACAATGGCATGGGGGGCTATGGCGTTGACGCGCACGTTGTACGGTGCAAGCTGGCGTGCGAGCGAGCGGGTCAAGGTGGTCAGGGCTCCTTTGGATGTCCCGTAGGCCGGGGCTGCGGTGATATCACCGCACTTTGCCGCGACGGAAGAAATGTTCAAAATTGTACCGCTTTTCTGTTCACTCAAATATCCAATTACCGCTTTACTGCAGTAAAAGGCAGCATTGACGTTTACATTCATCACATGATGCCACGCCTTCAAGGTCATTTCCAAGACCCCTTCGCGTGAGATGACCGCCGCATTGTTGACCAGGATGTCCAGTCCTCCCCACAATTGAACGACCGAATCAACAGCCTGCTTGACTTGTTCGTAATCGGTGATATCCGTCTTGATTGCCAGCACGGTACAGCCTTTGTCAGTAAGCTCTTGGATGAAAGGTGAAACATCGCTTCGTACCAGAAGCGCAATCTTTGCACCCTCGGCGGCAAACAGCTCGGTTATGGCTCTGCCTATACCCCGGTTTCCTCCGGTGATGATCACACGCTTGTTCGCTAATCTCATGTCCGACTCCTCAGGCTCTCAGTGTACTAAAAAACTGAGAAAAAAGCTTCCTTTCATGTCCCTATTTGACCCTGTTCCTCCTTTCTGCTACACTTGCGCCAAGTGAGGACAGCATGGATAGTCAGACATCAGCAATGGATAAAAAGGAGCTCTTACTCTTCGCTCTTAACATAACGGGCATGGTACTGGTCAACACTGTTGGAAGTAAAATCATAAGCTTGTTCGGGGTGAGAGTCTCGGTGGGAATTTTTTTCATGCCGGTCCTCTTTCTGATTACAGACATAGTCGGCGAGGTGAAGGGACACAGCCATGCTACCTTGTTCGTCAACTACTCCATCATCATGCTGGTGGTTCTTTTTGCCTCGACGGCACTGTTTGTGCAGATACAGCCACACCCCAGTTGGGAGCTGCAGGACGAATACCGTCAGATATTCGGCATGAGCATGCGCATGAGCCTGGCTTCACTGATCAGCTTTTCCATCAGTCAAACAGTCGATGTCAATATTTTTCTGCTGTTCAAGAAACTGAGCAAGGGAAAGCGGCTCTGGCTGAGAAACAACCTGAGTACCATAACGAGCCAATTCATTGACACCGTGATATTTATGTTTATTGCATTTTATCAGACAACTCCGAAATTCACCGCCGCATTTGTCTTCAGCTTGATCATTCCCTATTGGCTGTTCAAGGTTCTCTTCGCCCTTCTGGACACCCCGTTCTGTTATCTTGGGGTGAAATGGCTTTCCAAAGAGAAGTAGAGACTTTCCTTTGGGAAGAAGTTTGATTACCTTTAGTTCGGGCGGGTGGCTTTCCTGCCCGAATGTATTTGTCATATGGAGGCGCTATGTCTGAACAGGAACTGATGCCGATCGAGCAACTGCTTCCCAATAATTTGTTTATTCTCCCGGTAACGGGAAACCCTGTGTTTCCCGGACTGTTTACCCCGTTGATGATAACCGACAACCAGGATGTGGAAATCGTCAACCAGGCCATCAAACACGGTGGCTTTTTGGGCTTGCTCCTCGTCAAGGAAGAGAACGAGAACGAAGAGTACTCCCATGAGAATCTCTACACGGTGGGAACCGTTGCCAAGATCGTCAAGAAAATCAAGCTCCCCGACGGGGGCATCAGCATATTCATCTCGACGCTCAAGCGTTTTGAGACCAAGCAGTATTATCCCAGCGGACCGTATCTCGTAGCCGAGGTGCAATACCTTGAGGACATCGAGGATGAACCGGAGGAACTGCGCGCTTGGACCAGGCTTCTGCTTTCCGAGATGAAAATGCTTACCAAGAACAACCAGATCTTCAGCGAGGAGATGCGGCTGAACATGGTCAATATCGACCATCCGGGCAAGCTTGCCGATTTCATTGCAAGCATCCTGAACGTCGAACGCAAGCAACAGCAGGCGATCCTGGAAACCTTGGTGGTACGCAGGCGCATCGAGAAGGTACTGGTATTCATCAAGAACGAACAGAACATCGCCCAGGTGCAGGCCAAGATCCAAGCCAGGGTGAACCAGAAGATTGAGAAGAACCAGCGTGACTACTTCTTGCGCGAGGAACTGAAGTCCATTCAGCAGGAGCTTGGTTTATCGACCAACCCCAAGGTTGAGTTGATCAACCGTCTCAAGGCGAAATTCAAGGGACTTCCCCTCTCAGCCGAAGCACAGGAGACTGTCGACCGCGAGATGAGCAGGCTCGAGGCAATGGACCCGTCCAGCCCCGAATACTCCATCAGCCGCACCTACCTGGAGATCATCAGCGACCTTCCCTGGAAGGAGCCGAAGCCGGAGAACTTCAGCATCGACAGCGCCCGGAAAATCCTCGAACGGGACCACTACGGCATGAAGGACGTCAAGGACCGAATTCTGGAATTCTTGGCGGTTCGCAAGAAGAAGCAGGATACCAAGGGTTCCATCATCTGTCTGGTGGGTCCTCCGGGAGTCGGAAAAACCAGCGTAGGTATATCCATCGCCCGCTCATTGAAGAAACAATACTTCCGCTTCTCAGTCGGCGGCATGAATGACGAGAGCGAGATCAAGGGCCACAGAAGGACCTATATCGGGGCGATGCCGGGCAAGATCATCCAAGGCCTGAGAATCACCAAGGCGAAGAATCCTGTCTTCCTCATCGATGAGATCGACAAGATGGGAGTCTCCTATCAGGGAGACCCTGCAAGTGCCTTGCTCGAAGTCCTCGATCCCGAGCAGAACTCGACCTTCCGCGATACCTATCTGGACATCCCCTTCGATGTGAGCGAGGTGCTGTTCATCTGTACGGCCAACACGCTGGACACCATTCCCCGCCCCTTGCTTGACCGTATGGAAATCATCCAGCTTTCGGGCTACACCAGTGAGGAGAAGCTTGCCATCGGCAAGAAGTACCTGGTGCCCAAGTCGATGGAGAAGCACGGCCTGACCAAGGAGGAGATCAAATACACACCGGCCATCCTCAGAAAGATTGCCGATGAGTATGCCAGGGAGGCAGGGGTGAGAAACTTCGAGAAGTCGCTGCACAAGATCAACCGCAAGGTAGCCCTGCGCCTGATCGAAAACAAGCCCGAGGTCCTGCCGATCGTCATCGACGATACGCTGCTTCACGAGTTCCTCGGTCAGCCCGTGTTCGTCGAGGATGAGATCCTGAAGGCCGACCGCCCCGGTATGGCCATCGGCCTTGCATGGACCAGCATGGGCGGGGACACCCTGATCATCGAAGCGCAGAACACTCCGGGCAAGGGAGAGATCAAACTCACCGGCCAGCTTGGGGAAGTGATGCAGGAGTCGGTAAGCATTGCCTACACCTATCTGAAGGCCCATGCCACCGAGCATAAGATCGACCCATCCTGGTTCGAGCACAATGCCATCCACCTGCACGTACCCGAAGGCGCGACACCCAAGGACGGACCGTCTGCCGGAGTTACGATGACGGTCGCGCTCTACAGCCTGGTCACCGGCCAGGTGATGGCTCCCAATCTTGCCATGACAGGGGAACTGAGCCTTAAAGGCAAGGTCATGCCCATCGGTGGGCTGAAAGAGAAAGTGCTTGCAGCAAGAAGGAACAAGATCGATACGATCATCATCCCCCAATTCAACAAGCGCGATCTTGACAAGCTTGACGAGAACCTGAAGAAAGGTATTACCTTCCATTTGGTGGGCTCAGTGGAAGAGGTGCTCGCACTCGCCTTCCCCGAGGATGGGAAACGCGAGCCCATGCAGAGCATCGGCGCACTCGCTGCCCAACCCAACACCGGTGAAATCGCAGCCATCAGCGCAGCGGTTGCACAAGCTGTCAGGGAGGCGTTGCGTGAGCGTTGAGTTGCTCAGTCCGGCTGGAAATCTCGAGAAGCTGCGTCTTGCCCTTGCTTATGGGGCGGATGCAGCTTACCTCGGCCTTTCCGACTTTTCCCTTCGCTCGAATGCGAAGAACTTCACTGCTGACGACCTGACGCAGGTAAGAAACCTTAAGGCTGAAACCGGCAAGCGTCTTTACTGTACGATGAACATGCTCTTCGACGAGGCAAATCTTGCCCTGCTCAAGGAGCAGCTTCCCCTGATCAAGACCTGGCCGTTCGATGCTTTCATCATCAGCGATATCGGTCTGGTGCCGATCTTGCGTGATGCACTGGGCTCATCGGTTGAACTGCATCTCTCAACCCAAGCAAGCTGCACGAACTCCAGCAGTGCTTCGATGTACCACAAGCTGGGATTTCGCCGAGTCATTCTGGGCAGGGAGACCCCGCTTGATGATATCAAACGCATAAAGGATGCCAACCCCGACCTTGAACTCGAGGTGTTTGTTCATGGTGCGATGTGCATGGCGTATTCAGGGCGCTGTCTGCTCTCCAGCCATCTGGCGGGCCGCAGCGCCAACCATGGTGATTGCAGCCATACATGCAGATGGAATTATCAGCTGTTGAGAAGCGGGGAGCTCGCACTAGAAGAGGAGCAGCGCAAGGGTGTGTACTACCCCGTCATTGAAGAGGATGGATATACCACCATTCTTTCCTCCAAGGACCTGTGCATGATCGACCATCTCAAGGAGCTGGTTGATGCAGGAGTCGACTCACTGAAAATCGAAGGCAGGATGAAGAGCAGCTACTACGTTGCTGTGGTGACACGGGCCTACCGCAAGGCCCTTGACGCCCTGAAAACCGGCGATGAGCGTTGGAAAATGTTCCGTCAGGATCTGTTCGACATCAGCCACCGCGAATACTCCACCGGCTTTTTCTTTGGTCATGGCCCTGTTGATCCAACCATGGGGCAGGGAATCGACAAGAGTACCGAACAAGGATACCTGAGGGACTACCTCTTTTGCGGATTCATCGGAGAGCAGGTCGAGCCCGGAGTATTTGCCCTCGAGCTGAAAAACCAGATACGGACAGGAATGACCATCGAATACATTGCAAGCGATGTCTATCGCATTGAAGACGATGCATTCTGTTTACTGGATGAGAATTTCCAATCGATTGATCAAGCCGACCATGGAAAGATGCAGTATTTGAAAACCGACAAGGCAATCGAGAAAGGCTATATCATCCGTCGGGAAACTGTGGTTAAATAGCACATATGAAGCGAACCTTGCTTTCTCTGGTAGTGTGCTTTTGTATGCTCAGCCCGCTTGCAAGCGGGGCACTGGTCGACGAATTTTCCTTCCTCAAGGATCTCCCCGCCTTTGTGCAGTATGTCGATGTGGTGCGCAATGAAGGTGATTATCGCAAAGCAGAGGAGCTTCGAACGGGCCTGCCGGGAATCGGACTCGAAAAGGAGAAACAGACGGTGCTGGATATCCGTGCGGCCACCCTGCTTTCCCGCCTGTACACTGAAGTGGAACCCAAGGATCTGAATCGCTCCGAAGAGCTGCTCAAGGAGGCTGAGCAATTACTGACGGCATTGGAAAAAAACTCGTTTTTCGGCCTCATCCTTGAGGCGGAAATCGATTCAATCCATTATCTCATCAACCCGAGGAACCTGGGAAAGGGCATCAGCAGCAACTCCAAGATCAACAAGGCATACAAGCAGCATCCCGACCAGGTTTATGCCCGTCTGATGAAGGCCAGCAGTCTGCTCTATGCCCCCTCGATCGCAGGAGGAGACGTGAACAAGGCTCTGCAAATCTATCTGGAACTCCTTCGTGATGGAGTGTCGATTCTCTCACGATGGGATACGGCAAGCCTGTACAGCAATATCGGTGTGGTCAGCATGAAGCGTGGAGAGTGGAGTACTGCAAAGGGATACCTGGATGCAGCGAAAGCACTCTACCGATTCGACCCCACTCTCGACGCATATCTGAAAGAGGTGCAAGCAAAGCTATGAATGTACTGCTCTCGACCATCATCCTCATCGTAGGGCTCTGGTCGTTTCTACTCTATACAAGCAATCGACGGTATTTCGATCGGATTACCAAAGGCATGCAAGCGTTTGACTGTGAAGCATTGGTAACCGTTGCCATCCCTGCCCGCAATGAGGAACTGCATATCCAGGAGTGCGTACAATCCTTGTTGAAACAAAAGCACCGAAATCTGGAGATTTTGGTTTTGGATGACAACTCCACCGATGCAACGGCCTCTCTGGTGCTTGCCATGCAACAGAAGGACAGCCGCATCCGCCTCATCAGCGGCAAACCCTTGGAGGAAGGATGGCGTGGAAAGCTTTTTGCCATGCAACAGCTGTATGAGGCAAGCAAGGGTTCCTACATCCTCTTCAGCGATGCCGACACACGCCACACCCCCGACTCAATCTCCTACGGCCTTGCCCTGCTCGACTCCCAGAAGGGAGCGATGATAAGCGGCTATCCCAAGCAGATCGCAAGGAACTTGAGTATAGAAGTGTTGGTCAGCGTGATGCTCTTCAATCCTGCGCTCTTTGTTCCTTTCCGCTTCCAGGCAACGCTGCAGTGGCCGTTTTTTTCCATGGCCATCGGGCAGTATCTGCTGATCAAGCGCGAAACACTTGCTTCATTGGGAGGATTTGAATTGATCAAAGGCCAGATCTGCGACGATGTAGCGCTTGCCCGCTTATGTGCCAAGCGGGGGCACAGGCAACTGTTCGCCCCGATGCAGCGTGCCCTGCAGTGTGAAATGTTCACCTCCTTTTCCCAGGGCTGGAAGAGTCTTGAACGTTCCATCAACGGAGTGGTCAAGCAAGGGCTGCTTGGCTTTTTATTGATTCTCCTTATCGTACTTGTATTGCTTCTCCTCTCATTCGCCCCGATTCTCGGTGTGGTGTATGGTGTGCTTGCATGTTCGGACCAGGCATTTCTGTATCCCTTTCTTGGTTCGACGGTTGGCTGTTTACTGCTGTTCACCACCTGGAAACGATGTGCAACATACTTCGGCTTCTCCTCTCAGGCGGGCCGTTTCGGTCCTGTGACGATTCTGCTGGTAGTTCTGATGTACCTCAATGGTCTGGTTCTTCGCCTCAGTGGCAAGGGTTTTATATGGAAAGGACGTATTATTTCCTAAAAAAACCCTAAATTAACGCGTTATATGCAGGTTTTTCCCTTGCACACGCTTAAAAGCGTGATAGAATTAGGTAACCTAGACACATGGAGGAATCAATGACTATTCACGAACAGATTGTCATGCAGTATGAAACGTACCTCGCAGAGAACCAAAAGTTCACTGAGAAAGGAGTAAAGGTCTCGGCAGCAAGAGCAAGAAAGGCTCTCGCAGAAATTGCCAAACTTTGCAAAGATCGCAGAAAAGAGATTCAGGAAGAGAAAGGCGAATAAACCGCTCTCTTTTGTATGGCGTCCTTTGCTGGGCGCCATTTTTTCTACCACCTATTCCAATGTACTCTCTCTTCCAAGGAGTACTTGTTCTGTTTCACAACAGTTGCATCACATACTGCTTGGAAACAGCATCCCGACAACAGGCCTGTTGGACTTGGGCTTCTTCATTCCAATCACGCATGTACCTGCATAAAGTCGCGTATCGTTCGTCTTTTCGCAACAACAGCATGAAATTCCATGGCAACCTCCTTGCCAGGAAAGAAAATCGGTGCCCCCGAAGGAGCACCGGATGTATTACAGGAATGTTTTGAGCAATGCCAGGTGCTTTTCACCCTTCTCCATCTTCTCTTCGAACTCAGCCTTCTTGCCTTGTTCCTTTTCAATCGCCTCCGGCTTTGCGTTGGAGATGAACTTCTCGTTGGAAAGTTTTGCCAGAACGGCTTCCAGGCTCCTGCGGTTCTTCTCGATGTCTGCACTCAGCTTGGCCACCTCTTTCTCAACATCAATGGCCTCACGAACAAATACAAACATCTCATATCCGGTACCAGCGACAGGAAAAGCCTTATCGGTATCGGCCTGTGCATCCACTTCCAGCGAAGAGGCACCGACAAAGCCTGCCATCAGGCTTTTCTGCTCCTCGAAGAAGGAGGCTGCGAAGAAGGATGGGTCACACTTGACGACCACCCGGATCTTCCGATCGACCGCGATGCCCAGGTCGGAGCGCAATGCCCGGAGGGAAGTGACCGCTTCCTGCAGCCTTGCAACCTTCATTGCATCCTCACCATGGACACGATCGGCACTGTAGGAAGGATAGGTGCTGTTGATCAACCGGTCTTCCACATTGGGCAGCTTTTGGTAGATTTCCTCACTGATGAAGGAGGCAAAGGGGTGCATCAACCGCATCGACTCGGCCAGAAGGTCCAGAAGCAAGGCAACCTGACGCTGCTTCACCTCTGCATCTTCGCTGTACAAGCCACGTTTGGCGCTCTCAACATACCAATCGCAGAAATCATTCCAGAAGAAATCGTAGACAGCCTGCGCACCATCGCTGAACTTGTAACTCTCCAATGCGACCTGCACCTTCCGGGCAGCCTCGTTGAGCTGGTGATAGATCCAGTTATCCATGGTGGAAAGCTGTACCGATGAGACATCGACCAATGCAACACCCTCGAGGTTCATCAACAGGAAGCGGGCTGCATTCCACACCTTGTTCGCAAAGCGGGAACCCAGCTTGAAGGAGTCCATGTCGATGAGAATATCCTGGCCCTGGGTAGCCATGTAGCAGAGGGTGAACTTCATCGCATCGGCTCCGTACTGGTCGACGACTTCCAGCGGATCAATGCCATTGCCAAGGCTCTTGCTCATCTTCCTGCCCTGCTTGTCGCGCACCAAACCGGTGATGTAGATATCGCGGAACGGGACATCCCCCATCAACTCCAAGGAGGCCATGATCATTCTGGAGACCCAGAAGAAGATGATGTCATAGGCCGTGACCAAGGTGGTGGTTGGGAAATAGGTTGCAAGGTCGTCGGTCTTCTGCGGCCAGCCCAAGGTACTGAACGGCCAGAGCCAAGAACTGAACCAAGTATCCAGGACGTCTGTTTCCTGAACCAGCCTGATGCTGTGACACTTGGGACACTCGGTCGGGTCCTGTCTGGCTGCAATAACCTCGTGACACTCCTGACACTCCCATACGGGAATGCGGTGGCCCCACCAAAGCTGGCGGCTTATGCACCAGTCATGAATGTTCTCGAGCCAGTGGCTGTAGGTGTTCTCCCAACGCTTGGGGTAGAAAACAATTTTCTCATCCTTCCACGCCTGGAGGGCCTTGTCGGCCATACCCTTCATGCTGACAAACCACTGATTGGACAGATACGGCTCTATAACCGTACTGCAACGATAGCAATGGCCTACATCGTGGTCGTGGGCCGTTTCCTTGACTAAAAAGCCTTGGGCCTTCAAGTCCTCAACAACCAAAGAGCGGGCCTCGTTTGCATTGATGTTGCGGTACTTGTACGGGCAGTTCTCGTTGAGTGTCCCATCGGGGTTCAGAACATTCACCTTCTCCAGGTTATGCCGCTTTCCACACAACCAGTCGTTGGGGTCGTGGGCGGGGGTGATCTTGACCATACCGGTGCCGAAGACCTTGTCGACGAAACTGTCGGCGATGATAGGAATCTTACGGTCTGTCAAGGGGAGATCGAGCAGCTTGCCCACCAAATGGGTGTAACGTTCATCTTCGGGATTGACCGCGACGGCGACGTCTCCGAACATCGTCTCGGGTCTGGTGGTGGCGACGGTGATGAACCCGCTTCCATCGCTGAAGGGATATCGTACATCGTAGAGGAATGCGTTGACCGGCTGGTATTCGACTTCATCGTCGGCCAGGGCTGTTCCGCACTTGGGACAGTAATTTACCAGATACTCGCCTTTATAGATGAGACCGCGTTCGTAGAGGGTGACGAAGCACTCGCGCACCGCCTGGCTGAGTCCTTCATCCATGGTGAACCGCTCATGCTCCCAGTCACAGCTGCAGCCGATTTTCTGCAGCTGCTGCTTGATGATGCCGTGATGCTTCTCTTTCACCTGCCAGGTACGTTCAAGGAACCGGTCGCGTCCAAGGTCCTGTCTTCGAAGGCCCTCCTTGGCAAGCTGGCGCTCCACCACGTGCTGGGTGGCGATGCCTGCATGGTCGGTGCCCGGCACCCACAGGGTAGGTCTGCCGGTCATGCGGTAGTAACGGGTGAGGATGTCCTGCAGGGAGTTGTTCAGCGCATGTCCCATATGCAGGATGCCGGTTACGTTGGGGGGAGGCATTACCACGGTGAACGGCGTCTGCTGCCCTGCTACGGGCTTGAACATACCCATCTCCATCCATGCTTGATATATCCGATCCTCAAACGATTTGGGATCATAGGCTTTGGACAATTCAACTGCCTTCACACACTGCCTCCTGCTCGAAAAAAGAGTCTGTTCATAGTAGCAAAATAGGGAAGGCTCTACAAGTGAATGTAGAGCCTTCAAACATGAGAGCGAGAGGATTTATCTCTTATTCGAGAGGAGTCACCGCCTTCAATTCCAACTTGACAGCATACCCCATTGCGTCAAGATGTTGAACAATCTGCTCCAGACTGAATGAATCGAGCGAAGGTTTCTGAACATCGGTCACCTGCCGAATGTGAGCACTATCTATCGGCTGTACAACCCCAGGAAGGATTTCCTGTCCCATCTGGGGCTGTGTGCCGAACAACATGAAAGCACCAATGAACACCACCACGAACGCAGCAGCGCTTGTAATCAGAGCCGGAACCAATTTGATTTGAATCTTTTTCCGAAAAATGTGCATTTTCTTATTCGTGGACGGAAACCGCGTCTTCTCAAAGTAGGCCAGCACCCGATCCTGGCGAGCCTGGATGTCACTATCACGCAATCTGGCATCATAGATTTTCTGATGCAATGAGCGCAGCTGCTCCAAGCGTTGGCGACAGGCATTGCAGTAGGAAAGATGTTCCTGAACCTGGGTTTTCCAAGGCTCCTGCAACTCATCGTCAAGATAGGTATTCAACAGTTCGTCATCCACACACATACTCTACTCCTGGCTGAGAATCGACTCGAGCATTTTACGTGCCCGATAGACTCGTACCTTCACGTTGCTTTCAGAAATGTGGAGCACGCTCGCGATTTGCTTGTAATCCATATCGGTATACTCTTTCATCACGATGACAAGCCGGAACTTCTCAGGAAGCTGGTCTATTGCCTCCTGTACGAGTTTGCGGGTCTCCTTTTCCACCAATACCTGGGCGCCATCGGAAGTATTGGCATGTATGGTGGGGAACTTTTTCAGTTTTTCCACCATCCCCATCTCCCGGGCTTTCCGTTTCACTTGGTTGATGGCAAGGTTTTTCGACACCCTGATCAACCAATACTTGGCATCATCAAGTGTGGCAAACTCCATCCCCTTGTCAAAGAACCTGATGAAAGCTTCCTGGCAAATCTCTTCAGCAAGGTCCTGATTATTGGTGACATGGTAGACCACGCGCATCAATATCGGGAACACCTCTACATAGACCTGCTTGAACGCTCGCTCATCGTTGCTCTGTATTTCCATAACGTTAACAACTCACCAGTAACCAAGTTACATCTTTTTTTCCAAAGAGCTTCCCGAAGGTGTATCTTTGACAACATAGCCCATTGCATCCAATTCTGAACGCAAGGAGTCCGCCAGAGCCCAATTCTTTTCCTTCTTCGCCTCAAGGCGCTGTTGCAACAATGCCATAGCCTCGGGAGGGAAGGTTTGTTCCTCGGCTTTGGTGATGGAGTCGAACTTCAAGCCAAAGACTTGGTCGAAGAACAGGCAAAGCGTGTATTTCTCATCTATGGACAGCCCATCGTCCTTGAGAACCCCCCAAAGGTCGGCAAGGGCGCGGGGAGTATTCAAATCACTTTGGATGTGCTCAAGAAATGCCGATCGGTATGCCAAGGCCTCATCGCGCTCCAGCGTAATCCGTCTGGATCCCTGATTCAAGAGACTTTGGATCCGATCATAGACGTTGCGGCGGGCCGTACGAGCGGTCGACAGCGATTCGAAGCTGAACTTCAACTGGCTGCGGTAGTGGCCGCCGAGACAGAAATACCGGTAGTCCATAGGCTCGAAGCCCTTGCTCTTGAGCAGACTCAGGGTAAGGAAATCCCCCTTGCTCTTGCTCATCTTACCCGTTTCATCAAGCAGGAATTCGCCATGCAACCAGTAATTGACCCACCCCTTGCCGGTAGCCGCCTCGCTTTGGGCGATCTCATTGGTATGGTGCACAGGAATGGCATCGATGCCTCCGCAGTGGATGTCAAACGACTCACCCAGATAGTACATGCTCATCGCTGAACACTCGATATGCCAGCCGGGAAAGCCCCTGCCCCAAGGAGAGTCCCACATCATCGCCTGCTCCCCGTGCTTGCTCTTGGTGAACCACAAGACGAAGTCCTTGCTGTTCTTCTTGTTCCCGTCCACCTCCACATCGTCACGAACAGCAGTCCGGAGTGCGTCCAGGTCCAGGCGTGCGAGCTTTCCGTAATCAGGGATGGAGTCGATGCTGAAGTACACATTGCCTCCGCTGATGTAGGTGTGCCCGCCCTCTTCCAGCCGCTTGATCAGATCAATCATCTGGCTTACATGGTCGGTGGCCTTGCAGACGGTGCCTGGTCTGATCATGTTCAGTTCATCATAGTCCTTGAAGAATGCTTCGGTGTAGAAAGCGGCGATTTCCCATACCGTCCGGTTGGTCTTATGTGCCATTTTTTCCAGCTTGTCTTCACCATCGTCCCCATCGCCGGTCAAGTGCCCGACGTCGGTGATGTTCATCACATGGTTCACATTGAAACCCGAGACGAGAAGCATACGCTTGAGCAGGTCTTCGAACAGAAATGTTCGTAAATTTCCAATATGTGCAAAGTTATATACGGTCGGGCCGCAGGAATAGAGTCCTACTTCAGACTCCTTGATAGGCTGGAATGGTTCCAGCTGCCGGCTCATCGTATTGTAGAGAAGGACAGACATGCAGAGCTCCTTTAGGTTGCCCACCCCTGAAAAAGGGGGTAAGATGACTCCATGCATACCAATGTACGCAATAGCGATGAAAAAATCAACCTTGACCACCTGCTCATCGAGCAGGTTGAACTGGCCGCTCATTCCGGCATCCATACCGGAGGCAAGGCCGATTTGGCCGCCTACCCTTCTGATTTCGAGGAACTCAGGGCTCTGCTCGACCATGCAAGGAAATACTCCATCCCGATCACCATACTCGGCGGTGCAACGAACAGCCTGATAAGCGACGACGGCATCGAAGGTCTTACCATCATCACCTCCCACCTCAGGCGCCGACACGTTCAAGGCGAGATGTTCTGTGTGCGCAGCGGCCTTCTGCTCGACCGGGCCATCGACTTGGCCATCGAGGACGGCCTGGGCGGTCTGGAGTTGCTCGGCGGGCTGCCTGGTACGGTCGGTGGGGCGATCGCCGGTAACAGCGGGGCACACGGCATGCACATCTCGGATGTATTGTACTATGTCGATTACATGACATTCGATGGGAAGCTGCACCGAAAACAGATTCACCGCGATGATTTCTCCTACCGCAATACTCCCTTTTCCAACCGAAAAGACATCATCATCTATGAAGCGGGTTTCCGGCTTACCCCGATCACGCAGACCAGCGAAGCCAGAAAACGCAAGGATGAGGTGAAAGCAAAGCGAAAGCAGAACGGCCAGTACGAACATCCCAGCATCGGTTGCATTTTTAAAAACCCGGAAGGAATGCATGCAGGCCAGCTCATCGATGAGTGCGGCCTCAAGGGCTTGGGCATCGGGGGGGCAAAAGTATCATCCCGGCATGCAAACTTCATCATCAACCCCAACAAACAGGCCACAAGCACCGATGTACGAGCGCTCATCGAGCATGTAAGACAAGAGGTTTTCGAGAAACACCATGTCAGGCTGGAGGAGGAGATTCACTACGTCGGTCGATGGCAAGACGCAAGGCATACGTGATCGACAACCCTTTTCGGGGATCAAAACGAAGCGTGACTGAACCGGATCTGCGCTGAAAGACAAACACAGCAGAGAGGTTGGAAGATTGGTACGAAAGTCGGGACTGGGAACTGTCCAGAAGCATTTTGGATTCGACATCGGAAGAGAAAACCAGGCCGATCTGCATCGCCGATCCTTTGAAGAACAGGGACAACTCTCTTTCTTTCTCACGCTTTCCCATCTCATCAACCCAAAAAATTTGTTCATACCCCATACCAAGACACAGATATTGTGCTTCTGTTGACAAGACAGTATGCATGGTTTGCGAGTGTCCGCTGTGGATGGGCATAAGCCCAAGCTGTGAAGACAAAGTATGACGCAAGACAAAGCCCGGCTTCTTGACCTGAATGCCCGCACCAAGCTTTCGCAGAAAAGAAAAACTGTTGAAACTGCATTCCAACTGCACAGGTCCCACATTGAGAGCCATGGACGTAAAGAGAGTGAAGCTGCGATACTCCCCCCAAAGCCCTTCAATCAAGCAGGATGCTGCTTCCGACTCAAAACAATACTGCACCAGGAGATTTCGTCCTAGCAAATGCCTGTCCCACACCAAGGCAAAATCATCGAGGTGCAATGCATCCGGCCCATCGAGATAGAGAGTGGTAAAAGAGCCTGCCTTGATGCGGACCGCTTGCTGCGCATCACCGTCGCTCATCAGTGAAACAGAGATATTCGGCCTGTCATACGCAAAGCTTCTCCACTCCTGCCCGGGCAGGAAATGATACCCGTCGAGGCTGCGACTTTCGGTGTAGGAGAATCCTTGGTACGAGACCTGGGCAACTCTCGCTTCAAAGCGATCCTTTTTCAGGTCAGCTTTGAGTTCACTCTCCCAGTAAAGACCGTTTGCCTGATAGGCATACACGCTTTTATAGTATCCAGACTGTGGAGTGAACGTCAGATCGAGCGTCTGCCGGCCAAAAATGCTCGAAATCGGTAAAACCAACAGACAAAGCAGAGCTACCTTCATGATAGGAAAAGAACTAGCACTTCCTGTTTTGCTTCAGGTTGATTATTCTCCGTAATAGTGATTTATTTACGTGGAACTAATCAACATTCCAATACATACAGGTAAACCATACGAACAATAGGAGTCTTTCATGGTAATTCTGACCCTGAACTGCGGCAGCTCGTCTGCCAAGTACCAAGTCTACGACTGGGCAAACAAGGATATTCTTGCTGTAGGCGTCGTAGAGCGAATCGGACTGGAGTATTCCACTATTGAGCATAAAGCCAACGGAAAGGAAGAGTACCACGCTGAATTTTCCTCCCCCACCCACAAGGAAGCCATCGAGTTGATCATCCGCATGTTGCTCGATGACGAGTACGGCGTCATCCAGGACCTGAAGGAGATTGGAGCCGTAGGTCACAGGGTGCTCCATGGTGGTGAGGTATTCAAACAGTCCGCACTGGTAACAGACGAGGTAATCGAGCAACTGAAGAAGGTCATCCCCCTCGGTCCGTTGCACATGCCTGCCAACATCATGGGTATTGAGGCGGCCCGCAAGGCCATGCCCAATGTTCCCCAGGCCATTGTCCTGGATACAGCCTGGCACCAGACCATGCCCGATGAAGCCTTCATGTATGCAGTTCCCTACGAGTGGTACACAAAGTACAACGTACGCCGCTACGGATTCCATGGAACCAGCCATCTCTATTGTGCAAAGCGTGCAGCCGTAGTCTTGGGCAAGGAGAACAAGGATACCAACGTCATTATCTGCCATATCGGCAACGGAGCTTCCGTCTGTGCGGTGAAGAACGGCGTATGTGTGGACACCTCCATGGGACTGACGCCGCTTGAAGGCCTGGTGATGGGCTCGCGCAGCGGTGACATCGACCCGGCCATCATTCCTTATATGATGGAGAACACCGGAATGAGCGCCAAGGAGATGGATACCGCACTGAATAAGAAGAGCGGTTTGATCGGCTTGTGCGGCAAGAGCGACAGACGTGATGTATTGAAGGCCAGCCAGGAAGGAGACCTTCGTGCAAAGCTTGCCATCGACATGGAATGCCGCAGGCTGAAGAAGTACATCGGCGGCTACGCGACCCTGCTTGAAGGCAAGCTCGACGCCATCGTTTTCACCGCCGGTGTTGGAGAGATGGCCCGCCATATCCGCCTTGGCTCCTGCAAGGGACTCGAGGCCATCGGGGCAAAGCTCGATGAACACAAGAATGAGGTCTGTTTCAGCCGAAACGGTGAGTTTGTCATCAGCACCGATGATTCACCGGTAAAGATTCTGGTCATTCCCACCGATGAGGAGCTGGTCATGACCGAGGACGCTTATGCCTTGATGAATGGGACCTACGATGTGCACACCAACTTCCACTATACCTTCGAAGAGAAGGACTATGTGAACAAGGGCCGTGAACGGGACTTGGAGAAGAACATTGAGAAGAATCCCGAGTTGGCCACCATTTTGGCCATCCCGCGCTAAAGCAAAGCATATAGTTTCGAGACAGGACGCTTTCGGGCGTCCTGTTTTCATATATGAATAATCTATGAAAATTGCATGTCAGTCTTGCCTTCCCGAAGCGTTGTGTACTACCGTTGCTGTATGAACACAATCCTGGTAGTGGAAGACGACCTTGATATTCGAGAGCTTGAACGCTACACCCTTGAGAACAACGGCTACGCGGTGCTTCAGGCCGAACACGGAAAGCAGGCCTTGGAGGTTCTCTCCTCGGAGAGTGTTGATTTGATCATCCTCGATATGATGATGCCGGTCATGGACGGCTTGTCGTTGATCAAGACGCTTCGTTTCGTTATGAACGACACCACCCCCATCATCGTTGTATCGGCAAAAGGTGATGAGAGCGACATCATCACCGCGCTGGAACTTGGAGCCGATGACTATGTGACAAAACCCTTCAGCATGAATGTCCTGAACAGTAAAATAAGAGCGGTCCTCAGGCGTTCGGACCAGGTGCAAAGCCCCTCGGTCGTACACCATGCCGGTCTGGTCATGGACCAAAGCCGGCACTTGTGTCTGGTGGACAATGAGGAGGTCGAACTTACCGCCACTGAATTCTCATTGCTGTACCTGCTGGCCGGCAACGCTGAGCAAGTCTTTACCCGCAACCAGATGATCACCCGGATCAAAGGCAGCGACTACCCGGTAACCGACCGATCCATCGACGTCCAGGTTGCAACCATACGAAGAAAACTGGGAGCCTACGGCAGCAGGATCAAGACCATATGGGGCATCGGGTATTCCTATAAGGAAAATTAATTCATTGCAGATTCTCAAGCTCTCGATACAGTTTTGCAAGAAAGCTGGAGTCTCCATCTGCAAACGGCGAAGATGCATGCTCCTTTTGGATTTCTGCCTTGATAACCGGGTCCTGACGGCTCTTCACCTCATTGCCCAATGCCTTGGCATAGGTTTTTCCATCCGTTTTTCCCGACAGCACATCCTGTATGATTGTCTGACTGGTTTCTACCACCGAAAGCAGACCTGCAAGTTCTGCGTCCTGTAAAAGCATGAGTTGTTGTCGTTGCTTGTCGTTGATCGAATCGGATGGATGACGATTCCTGTACAACAGCAGCGCTGCAAAACGTGCCATGCGCTCGCCCCGCTCTATTCCCGCATCAGCCCACACAGCATAGTGTTCGTCCTCATCCTTGACCACCAGTTGCGATTCTTTCAGCAGTTTCATTGCCAGCACTGCAAGACTTGAGGAAGGCATGATCACATCCCTGCCACCGACCTTGCTGAAAAAATTCGCCTGCCCGAGGGGTGTGTCCACCCTTCCACGGTAATAGCGGGGGTCCATGCCCCGGCTGTCCAGGATGCACATCACATACCGAGTATCCACGATATCGACACCAACGGTCTCTCTTGGTTCTGTTTCCATGCCACAAGCATACAACGATACCGAAATTCGAATAGTGATGAAAGAAATCCTCTTTTATTGCAACTATAGGCCGACAGTGTTACAGTTTTTGCCATGGCTACACTTCTTGGCGCCCTATGCGCCTACATCGATGATGCATACCGGTGCATCAGCATCACAGGCAGCGGAGGAAAGACCACCGCCCTGATAGAGCTCGCCGGATATTACGCACGTCAAGGCAAGCGGGTCCTGGTCTCCACAACCACCAAGCTCGAGCTTCCAGCCCATCGCGCCTACGGTTGCGACACCTATTTCACCGATGACCGAATTCTCGGCTATAGAGCGGAGCGTGCAGAGCGCGTCTTCTATGCAGGCGTTCAAGCAGAGAAAGCCATTGCCCCACCGCTTGCCCATCTCAGAGCACTCATGAAGACCTACGATGTCCTCCTGCTTGAGGCCGATGGAGCCCGCCGCAAGCCCTTGAAGCTTCACACCGACTTCGACCCGGTCGTTGTCGACTTCACCACAACAACCCTGATAGTGGTGGGCATGTCCGGTTGGGGACAAGCACTTGGCGAGTGCTGTTTCGGTTGGAATCGTGACGAACAGGGGGTAGCCGACGATGAGGCTTACCTGACATTGCTGCACCACGAGAGAGGATTCCTCAAAGGGGCGGTTGGAAAAACCCTGATTCTCTGCAACCAAGCCGAAAACACATCGGAAAAGACGATGCATACCCTTTCAGGGTCACTGAATACCATCCCCATGTTCTTCGGATCGCTACAAACCAATACCCTGTTCTTTAGGAAGGCACCATGAATACTACCGTCCTGCAACAAGCAGCATATTTGAGTGAACACAATCAAGTGTTTGTGTTTGTCATCATCCTGAAAACCGAAGGATCGGCAAGCAGAAGCCAAGGCACGATGGTGGTCGACCGGGAGGGTGCCATCACCGGTACAATCGGTGGAGGCGAAACGGAAGCCTACGCACAACGTCAGGCACTGATTCTCCTGTCCACGCAGGAGCGGTCGCGCCATCTCATGTTCACCGTCCAACAGGGCGAGATTCAGGATGCAGGTACGGTGCATCTGCTGCTCCTTGCCTGCACGAGTGAGAGCCTTCAGAAGGCTTTCATCCAGTTCCGCTCGTGGGAAGAGCATCAACTTCACCATGTGATGGGCATCCAGCTTCACCCCTCACTTTCCCTCATGGGGCTGTGTGAAGGAGGAGCAACCATCGGAGAGGTGCACCCCAATTTCTTGGAGCAGGCAAAGAAGGCCCTTGAGGATGAAAGCCCCCGCTATATCGAGACCCCTTCGTGGACATGTCATCTGAGCATACCCGTCAAAGCACACAACCTGTTGCTCATCGGAGGAGGCCATGTCAATCAGGCGGTTGCCCATCTTGCACACACAGTGGGCTTGCCGACGCAGGTGGTGGAAACGCGCTGTGCGTTTGCCACTGAAGAGCTCTTCCCCTTTGCAAAGAGCCGAATCGTTGCACCGACGCTGAAGGAGGCGCTGAGTGAGATGCATATCAATCGGCACACAGCCTGCGTCATCGCCAGTCATGCCTTCGATGAGGAGTCTGCAAGACTGTTGCTCGAGCGGGACATCACCTATTTGGGCGTACTTGGCTCACGCCATAAGGCCAAAAAACTTGCAGCCTCGTTCGCAGGACACCCCGAAGCCCTGCACAAGCTTCATTGCCCCATCGGTCTTGATATTGGAAGTGAAACACCCCAGGAAATCGCTGTTTCAGTCATCGCCGAAATCATGAAGGTATTCCACCAAAAGACAGGAAGCAGCCTGAGAAACCTGGGCAGGAAAGTGGTACTGGTACGAGGCGGCGGTGATCTGGCGACCGGTGTAATTCTCAGGCTCCATCGAAGCGGCTATCGTGTAATCGTCCTGGAAACCGAGCAACCCTCGGTCATCCGCACGACCGTCAGCCTCGCCCAGGCCATGTATGCGGGAACAGTCGTGGTTGAAGGCATCCAGGGCAGACGGTGTGCAAACATCAAGGAGGCCTTCAATCTACTTGAAGTCAACACGATTCCCATCCTCGCCGACCCGACCATGGAATGTCTGCAGGAAATTCAGCCCGTTTGCCTGGTGGATGCAATCATGGCAAAACGGAATCTGGGAACCAGCATCGGTGATGCCCCGCTGGTGATCGCTTTAGGCCCTGGATTCGAGGCCGGAGTCGATGCGGATGTAGTCATCGAAACCAAACGAGGGCACAGTCTTGGTCGCATCATCAGAGCCGGTAGTGCAATTCCCAATACAGGAATCCCAGGCCTTGTGGACGGCTTTGGCAAGGAGCGAGTGCTGCATTCACCGAAAGCGGGCATCTTCAATTCCAATCTGACCATCGGAGAGTTGGTGCATGCAGGCCAGGTGATCGCAACCGTGGATACAGAGCCTATCACGGCACCCATCGACGGCAAACTCAGGGGTCTGCTCAATTCAGGGCTGTACGTAAGCGAACATTTCAAGGTTGCCGACATTGATCCACGCGGGGCTGAGGCCGACCATACCACCGTCAGTGAGAAGGCGTATGCCATAGCAGGAGCTGTGCTTGAAGTGCTTGACGGGTTCCTGAACCGGGCATAATCCATTAATTTTTTAAAACTTCAATGGATTTATTCGCCGCATTGGGATACACTGCCCCTATGCGACGCATATACTTGGACAACGCATCCACCTCGTTTCCCAAAGCCCCCGGCGTTCTTGAAGCGATGAGTTCCTACCTTTCTCAGAACGCTTCAAATCCAGGAAGGGGCAGTTACAACCATGCCTTGCAAGCGATGGAATTGGTCATCGCTTGCCGAAGCAAGCTCTCTACCCTCTTTGGATGCACCGACAGCAGAAATGTGGTGTTCTCATTGAATGTCACCACTGCGTTGAACACCTTGATGGCAGGATTGCTCACCCGGGAAGACCATGTTCTGGTCAGTGGGGTGGAGCATAATGCTGTGATGCGCGCTCTTGTGTTGCATCGCATCCCTTACTCGGTCATCCCCTGTGACAAGGATGGCCGTATCATCGTCGAAGCGATGCCTGAGCTGGTGGGTGCCCGAACCAAGGCACTATTTCTTACCAGCGCCTCCAATGTGACAGGAACCATCCAGCCCATCAGGGAGGCGGGGGAAGCCGCCCATCGGCTGGGCCTCTGGACCTGCATCGACACCGCCCAGGGGACGCCAACCGTCGATTGCCGCCTTGAAGAAGGGGTCATCGATGCGATTGCGTTCACCGGTCACAAGGGACTTGCAGGACCTCAGGGAGTCGGCGGCTTGGTTCTTTCATCCAATCTTGCAAATTGCGTTACTCCCTCGGTTGGAGGAGGAACGGGCAGCAGAAGTGAAAGCTTTGCCATGCCCGACCTGCTGCCGGACAGGCTTGAGGCGGGGACGCAGAACATTGTCGGCATAGCAGGCCTCTCTGCAGCATTGGATTTCTTGAATACGCAGGGCATGATGGACAGAACCAGTTGCAGTCAGCTGCTCTCCTATTTTCTATCCGACAGCCGTATTACGGTCATCGGGCCGGCAACCATGGAAGAGCGCACCAGCGTGATCAGCATCACCGTCGAGGATTTCGACCTGGCCGAACTCGCTTACCGCCTCGATGCAGAGTACGGCATACAAACCCGCTACGGCCTGCATTGTGCACCCCTTGCCCATACAACATTGGGAACACTGCAGACAGGAACGATACGTTTCAGCTGCGGCTATGCCACTACCACCGAAGAGATTGAATATACCATCCAAGCCATGAAGGAGCTGTTGTACCGATGAATTCCGATACTTACTTTTCCTTGTTGCTCCAAGCCCTGAAAAACGGGGATGTCAAGCGCAAAACATTGATCAGCGGTCCCCATGTGGGCAGTGAAGCACTCTACAGCGGCTTTCGATTGCTTGCCGGCGACTGCAGAGAAGAGAGCGGAGAAATCCTTGAGGAAATGCTGCAGACCGATGTTGAGCTGGTTGTCTGCGGTGGAGGTCATATCGCCTTGGAACTGGTGGCATTCGCCTCACGGCTGGGCTACAGGGTTACCGTCATCGATGAGAGGGAGCAGTACTGCAATCCAAAACGATTTCCCTCGGCTACCTGCCTGTGCCTCCCTTTTGAACAAGCATTGGAGGCGGAACACGGTTGGATTCGACCCTACTTCGTCATAGCAACGCGCGGACACAGCTTCGACCAACTCTGTCTGGAGAAAATTCTATCTTTGAATCATCGCTATGTCGGGATGATCGGCAGCAAGGCGAAGGTGGCGACAACCCTTGGCAACCTCAAAGCGAGGGGTTTCTCCCAAGCACAGCTTGACAGCGTCCATACTCCGATAGGTCTTTCCATCAACGCAGTAACCGCCGGGGAAATCGCCGTCTCCATCCTCGCCCAAATCATTCAAACAGCACGTACGGGGGCTTCAGTAGTGCACTTGGATCGAAATCTGCTCGTACACCTGGCGAAAACCACACAAAAGTTCTGTCTGGTCCGCGTCATCGCAAAGCGAGGCTCGGCCCCGTGCGAAGTTGGCTTTCAGCTTGCGGTATTCGAGGACGGGACGGTGGAGGGCACCGTCGGAGGCGGAGCTGTTGAAGCGAAGGCGATCGAGGACGCTGAAACGATCAGCTCGAATACGGTAATCGAGTACGACCTGTCCAATTCGAAAGCCTCTGAGCTGGGCATGATCTGCGGGGGATCCGTTCGCCTGCTCTTTCAGCTCTGGTGATATCCCTCGCCCACCATCTCATAGGCGAAGAGATTCTGGGCGTCCTCGGCGTTGTAGGCAAAATCCCAACAACCCATGCGATGCAGCAGACTCCCCCCGAAGCCTTTCTTGAAGGAGTAGAGTCCGCTCATCAGATGGTCACGGTCCTCTGACGGTGATACTCCGAACAAATCGTACTCGCTGCACTTCCAGCTCTTTGCCAGGGTGATGGCACCCCACTGCAGCGCATAGGTACTCATGGTGTTGCGCATCTGCGAAGAGGAGGCGCCGTAGAGATAGGTCGCCCGATTCTTTGAACGGCTGAGGAACATCGCACTGAGCGGCACTCCATCATGGAAGGCCATCAGCAGGACGACTCCTGCACTCTCATCGGTCGGCCCATACAAGGATTCGAAGAAGGAGCGGTCATGCAGATTGATGCGGTTGCGTTCACACGTCTCGCGGTACAAGTCGTAGAAGGTGTCGAGGTGATCGTGTCCGACTTGACGTACCTCAACCCCTTTTCGTAGGGCCAGGTTGATATTGTACCGAGTTTTATGGTGCATCCTTGCAAGAATTTCCTCTTCACGGGGCCTGAGGTCGATGAGCATGGTATCGCTTGGCAGCAGATTGGAGACAGACTTGTGCAGACTTCGCCGACTGGTTCCCCAGTTCAACCTGAGGTTCTGCAATGGCAAACTCAAGTCCTCATCCTCCCAGATGGTCCGCCAGGGAAGGTCATAGCGCAAAAGAATGCAATGACCGGGCAGCTTCTCCTGCAGATTCATCGACAACTCCTCCAAAAAGAGGCCCATCCGATCCTCTTGGGGACTGAGAACCGGACCATACGGCACATACCCGATGGTCTGCTCCCTGTTGACCGGCACCAGCTGCACCAGGACATCGTCCAATACGTACGCTGAGGCGGGAGACCCTTGCAAGTCTTCCGAACGGACTTTTATATCAAAAGCCCTCGTTTCAAAACCCTGTTTTTGTTTTACTTGTGACCAAAAGGATGATTGATGCAAAAGCGGAGTATCATAGAGGTACGCAGGTTCTTTTTCCTGCACACTGACGTTCATCGCATGCTCCTGGAATTATTGTCAGAAAACCATAGCATGAAACAAGAAAAGAAGGAAGGTGTGTGTAGGATATGAGAAAACTGTGAATTACGGCTTTGCTTCTTGTTTACCCCTGTACATCCTTGCTACAGTATTTTCATGCAGTATCCTTACGTTGCCAGGGAGTTGGTACCATGAAATTCTCAAGCATCCGTTCTAATTTGCTTGTCTCTTCCCTTCTCATCCTCACCTTAAGCCTCGCCCTCAGCTACAGTCTCTCCAACCGTGCTTTCAGTGCAGCCCTTCATGAATCCACCTATGCAGAGCTGGAGGAAAATGCCGAATATCTATCCAATTTGACAGCACAATACACAAAACCATGGTTAGAAGGCCACTTCGATGCATATGCGCAGTCCACGGCAACCAGAATCACCTTGATCGCAAAGGACGGACATGTACTATTCGATTCGGAGTACGAAATCGCAGAGCTGGACAACCACCTCTGGAGAAAGGAAGTGCAACAGGCGCTGACGGCGGGAAGTGCATACAGTGAGCGTTCGAGCACCACCGAAAATCTTCCAGTCCTCTATTATGCACGTTCAATACAAGACCATCCCTCCATCGCCGTTCTGAGGGTTTCCAAAACACTGAACCAGCTTGGCGGATATAGAAAAACGTATCAGCGTATGTTTTTAGGGAATCTGGCGGTTCTTGTTTTACTTCTGCTCTGCATAACCACCATATCGATCATGCTGCTGACCAAACCACTGAAGAAAATTCAAGCCCTGGCCAAGCAGTACGCCCAAGGCAGTTTGAACGAACGTCTTTCGATCCAACGCCCAAGGGAGATGGCCGACCTGGCTTCATCACTGCAGCACATGGCCTCCTTGCTTCAGACCAATCGTGAACGCCTTGAAACCTCTCACAACCGTCTTCAAACCATTATGGACAACCTGCACGAGGGAATACTCCTGCTCGACCCAACCCTCACTATTGAAGTGGCGAACATGGAGGCGGCCAAGCTCCTTGGAGGCGACCCGACGGGGTACAGGCTTGGTGAAGTGGTGGCATCCTCGGCGGTGCTTGCAGCCTGCAACGCGTGCAAGGACGAGGGAACCACCACCTCGCTGACCGTCTCCCAGTTCAAGCATCTCTATGGGGAAAGTGCCGTCCTGGTTGGCAGACGCAAAGCAAAAACACTCAGATTCCTCTGTACGCCGCTTTCAACCGCCCGTACTACAACCAGATCGTTGGTGGTTTCAATCCAGGATATGACTGAACTGACACGGCTGGAGCAGATACGCAAGGATTTTGTGGCGAATGTCTCCCATGAACTGAAAACACCCATCACCTCGATAACCGGTTTCTCCGAAGCCCTGCTGCAGGCAAAGACGGATCAGGAGTACCAACGCTTCGCCCAGGTAATCCACAGGCAGGCAGGCAATATGAAACGCATCGTCGACGACCTGCTGCTGCTCTCCAGCCTCGAACAGGCCAATGCCCATCCCACTATGGCTTGGACCAGAATAGAACAAATCATCGAAGAGACGGTACAGAGCTGCAACTACCGGTTCGAAGAGAAGCATAGCACCCTTTCAACACAGATTGACAACCCCTTGGGCTATGAGCTTTTGTGCAGCGGCATGCTCCTTACCCAGGCATTGACGAACCTCGTCATCAATGCGTTGACGTACTCACCCGAGCACTCCCATGTCCTGCTCGCCTGCCAAGTGGATGATATGTCAGCCACCTTCTCCGTCAAGGATGAAGGCATCGGGATTCCTCTTGAAGACCAAGAGCGTATTTTTGAGCGTTTTTACCGTGTGGATACTGCCAGAAGCCGTAGCCAGGGAGGCACCGGTCTTGGTCTTTCCATCGTCAAGCACATCACCGCTTTACACCATGGCAACATCGAGGTTCACAGTGAAACGGGAAAAGGCAGCCTCTTCATCATGAGGCTGCCCCGCAGCGGCTCCGAGCTCCCCCGGTTGGAGGAGCGCAGCGAATCGTTGTATCGCAAATAGCCCGTCAGACTCGAGGAATGGCTGGATTCTGCAACTTCGGTCCGTTGAGCTTGGGCCGTTGGCCTTTCTCCATATACACTATCCAACGGCAGATGGTCGTCACATGATCGCCTAGGCGCTCCATCTCCTTGGTCAGGTAGTGGAGGTTGAGAATGCGTTCCATCTCCTGCTCTGTTTCCGGCTTCAATGCATACAGGTCGCGATTCAACTCATCGCGCAATCGATCCATCTGGTCGTCCATCGCAGCAACCTCAATGGCTTTCTCCGCCTTGACGTCGATGAAGGCTTCCACTGCACGACGGGTCATTGTTGCTCCCAGCAGGGCCATTTCGCTGATCCGTTGGACAAACGGGGCGAATCTGGGAAAATCTTCTCCACGTGTCATTTTTGCCATGTGTGCGGCATGGTCTCCCATTCGCTCCAGACTGGACACAATCTTCATACCGGCGATGATATGGCGCATGTAATGCCCGTAGGGAGCCTCGCTGATAAGCAGGCGCACCCCGTCGTTTTCCACCATCTCCTGCAGCTGGTCGATGAACCAGTCGTTGGCGATGACCTTCTTGGCCAACTCCTCGTCATGGTTGCTGAATGCCGCATGAGCCAAAAGGATCGACTCCTCAACCCTATTGACCATCTGAATCAACAGCTCCTGGAAAAACCGCATTTTCTCATCAAGCATGCTGGTATGTTTCTCATCCATTTCAAACCTCCTACGATCAACCGAATTTACCCGATATATACTCTTCCGTCTTTTTGTGCACCGGATTGAGGAACAGCTGCTCGGTCTGTTCATACTCCTCTAGATACCCTGTCCTGTTCGCATCCACCATGAAGAAAGCGGTGTAGTCGGAGACCCGGCTGGCTTGCCCCATGTTATGGGTGACGATGACAATCGTATAGGCTTGCTTCAACTCCAGGATGAGTTCCTCAATCCTGGAAGTGGCGATCGGGTCCAATGCCGAAGCCGGTTCATCCATCAGTATCACCTGTGGTTGCACTGCAATGGTCCGCGCAATGCAGAGCCGCTGCTGCTGACCTCCGCTCAGGCGCAGGGCATTCTGCTTGAGCTTGTCCTTCACCTCATCCCATAAGGCTGCAGAACGAAGACTGGTCTCCACCAGCTCATCGTAATCTCCCTTGTACCCATTCACCCGAGCCCCCCAGGCGATGTTCTCATAGATGGATTTGGGGAAAGGGTTTGGTTTTTGGAACACCATGCCGATGCGTCGCCTGATCAGTACAGGGTCAACATCCTTGCTGTACAGGTCCTCGTTATTGAAGAGCACCTTTCCTTCAAGGGTTGCACCGCGGATGAGATCGTTCATACGATTGATGCTCCTGAGCACCGTACTCTTGCCGCATCCCGAAGGCCCTATGAAGGCTGTAACCTTATGTTCGTAGATATCCATGCTCGCATCCTTCACTGCATGGAAGGTTCCGTAACGGATGTTGACATCCTGCAACCGTATGATTGTTCTGGCAGGTTCCGCGATGCTCTGCGTGGGGAATGCCGTCAGCAGGTTCTCTGCCAAGTTGGTAGTATTCATGCTTCCATCCTTTTCTTTTTGGATAGTCTGTCTCGTATGATTATTGCGCTGCTGTTGAGAATCATCAGCAGGATCATGAGGGCGATGATTGCAGCGCCCGCCACATTGCGATACGCCCCTTGTGGTCGGGCCGACCATTGGTAGATCTGTATTGGCAGGGTCGTAAATTTTGAGAAAATGCCCGATGGATCGACACTGATGAAGGTCGAGGCACCGATTACCACTAAGGGAGCGGTCTCTCCAAGCGCCCTGGAGAGTGCAAGAATCGTCCCGGTGAGAATCCTGTCGATGGACACCGGCAATACCTGGCCCCAGGTGGTCTGCCACTTGGTCGCCCCGATGCCGTAGCTGGACATTCGCAGCGAGTCGGGTACCGCCTTGAGGGCTTCCTGAGTGTTTATGATGATGATGGGAAGCACCAAAAGTCCCAACGTCAAGCCGCCGCTGAGGATGGTTCTTCCATTGGCGGTCGTATCGACGGTTGTTGAAAACACCGAACCGCTGGTCAGCCCTTCCATGGCCCGCACAAAGACCGCCAAACCCAGAAGACCGTAAATGATCGAGGGTACGGCACTGAGATTGAAGATATTGAGTTGCAACAGCCTGGAGAGCCTGTTGGGCTTGGCGTACTCCTGCAGGTAGATTGCCGAACCCACTCCGATTGGAAAGGCAAACAGGAAGGTGATGAGTATAATCCACAGCGAGCCCAACAGTGCAGTTCGAATACCTGCATAGAGCGGGTTCGCACTCTGATCGGCGAACAAAAAGTCGAATGTGAGCCAATTCTTGAACGTTAAAACGGCCTGATCCTGCTCCTGCAGGTACATCTCTATTTCGTCTTGGTTCGTCAAGGACTCCCAAAGGCCCCAGGTCCTGAGCACACTAGGCTTGACAACATACTGCTCGAGAAGTGCAGTGAGATCCTTATCACTACGATCGGCGATGGGCTTTTCATACTCCACCCTTCTGAGGATTCCGCTTGAAAGCCGACTTCTTGCTGTCTCCTCCAACTGAAGGCGGGAAAACTCTGAAAGATGCTGCCTGCCCTCCACAAGCGATGAAGGTTCAACCTCGTATGCAAGGGCGGCATATCCGAAGGTTGAATCGATGATTGAAAACAACAAGAGAACCAGGAAGAGGATTGCCAGGGAGGTGGCCAGCAAAAACACCGCCTGCCAAATCAATGAAACCTTCCTTCGTTTCTCCATCAAGGAGAGGACGTTCTCTTCACTGCCGAATGCCAGGGAACTTTGCATATTATTCATACTCCTGATGAAAGATGGTGGAAACCTTTCTCGATACCAGATTCAAGGTGAAGGTGATGAGAAAGAGCACCAATCCAAGCGCAAAAATACTGTTGTAATCAACAGAATTGTAACTTACATCCCCTCCGCTGATTCGCACGATGTAGCCGGTGATAGTCTCGGCGGCCTTGAAGGGATTGGCTGTCAGCTTCGGCCCGGCACCGGCAGCAAGAGCCACTACCATCGTCTCTCCGATGGCACGTGAAAGAGCCAGCAAAAAGGTTGCAGAGAGCCCGCTGAGCGCCGCCGGGATGACCACCTTGAAGGTGGTTTCTATCTTTGTACCACCCAGGGCGTAGGCCGCCAGGCGAAGCTCCTTGGGCACCGAGCTGATTGCATCCTCGGCCATGGTGGCGATCATGGGAAGGACAAGAATGCCGATGACCAGGCCAGCCGACGCTGTATTGTAGATTTCCACCCGGCTTTGGCCGAACAGCGACCGTAAAAGGGGTGTCATGAAGGTCAGGGCGAAGTAGCCGTATACAATGGTCGGGATGCCTGCGAGAACTTCCAGGGTAGGCTTGAGGATTCCACGCATGCGGTCGTTTGCATATTCGGCCAGATAAATAGCGACAAACAAGCCGACGGGAATGCCGAGCAGCATTGCGATGATGCTGGTGGTGAACGTTGCGTTGAGCAAAGGGAGAAAGCCGAATTGATCGATCATCGGCTGCCAATCCCTGCCGGTCAAAAATCCGACCAGGTTGACCTTCGGGTCGGAAAAGAACAGAAAGGATTCCCTGGTTAAAATTACAACGATGCCCACGGTGATGAGCATGGAAAACAGGGCGAAGAGAAACATGACCGATTCAATGATCCGTTCATGCAATCGATGTTTCTTTCCAAATTGAGGAGTATCTATCAGCATAGGTGCAACATCCTTTTAAAGAAGGCCGCAGGCCGCTTGAGGCGGCCTTGGACCTAGTGGGAATAATCGCTCAGTACGTACCGTTCATCGCCTTAAGCCATGCCTGGCGGCCTTTCTCAAGTTCGTCTTCGTTGGCGGGGAAGTACCCCACCCCGATGACCTCTTCATTCACATAACTGAGGTAGAAGTCGATGAAAGCGGCAACCTGGGGTTTGGTTCTCATGATCTGCTCGTCACTGTAGATGTACAGCGGCCTTGCCAAGGGGTAGGTTCCGTTGTCCACGTTGGCCTTGCTTGCTTCCACTCCATTGATGGAGAGGATGGTAAGGCTGTCTGCATTCTCAGCGTAGTAGGCATATCCGAAGAATCCGACTGCATAGGGAGATCCCTTGATGCCCTGGACCAGAATGTTGTCATCCTCGCTGAGCTGCAGATTCTGCGCTGAAAGCATCGGCTGGGGATTGTTCTTGAAAACTTCTTCGCTGAAGTAGTCGAACGTACCACTGTCGGTGCCGGGGATGAAACGCTGGATTTTCTCTTTCGGCCAGGCGGGATTGATTTCAGACCAAGTGGAAGCCGTGCTGAACAGCTTTGCAAGCTCGTCCTTGGTCAGATTCTTTGCAAACGTATTTTGGTTGCTCACGACCACTGCAAGAGCATCGGTGCCAACGCGGAACTCGATGGGATTACGGCCTATTTGCTTGGCCGCCTCGATTTCCTTGGCCTTTATGGCACGGCTGGCATTGGCTATATCGGTCTCTCCTGCAACAGTGAACCGTTCAAAACCTGCACCGCTGCCGATCGAGTCGATGGTGATTACTCCACTGTATCCTTCCTGCTTGAAACGCTCGGCCATCCGTTCCGACAACGGATATACGGTGGAACTTCCGGCGGTGATGATATTTCCGCTGACCTTCAGCGGGTTGACACCAGGCAGACCTGCGACGCCCCCGTCCTCAACCCATGAGAAAGTGTTTTTCTGCACCGGCTCAGGTTCTTTTGCTCCTCCTGCAAAAACAGGAAGCGTCATCATAACAAACGATGCGAGTATTGCTGCAAGTAATTTCTTCATTGTTTCCTCCATATTAGGAACTGTGATGGCTACAGCGTAGGGACCAAATATGAGAAAAGTATGCAAAGGGTATGAAGAAAGCATTGAATGTGAAAAACAGCTCACCCCCTTTTCTCTTTCGCCCAACCTCAGTACCTTATAGGCATGGCAAAGAAACTTCTTTTTTATCGCTGTCCTGTTTGTCACTCAATGGTGGAGCTCATCGATAACGGTGGGCACTCGCTGACCTGTTGCGCTCAAAGCATGCAACTTCTTACGGCAAAAACGGAAGATCAAGCCGACGAGTATCACCTGCCAGTCATTACACGTCGGGACGGTCTCTTGTATGTCGAGGTGGGTAAAAAACCCCATCCGCAGAGTGAGGACCATCAAATCACCTGCATCGTCCTGGTAACAAAGCAAACGGTCAGGAGAAGCGACATCAAGAGCAATCGAGCGGCTGCTACGGTATTCACCGATAAGGATCATGGAGATGTATATGCCTACTGCAATGTCCACGGACTCTTCAAAGTCTCATTCTGATTCTCTGCTTGTCATCATCGACATGCAACAGGATTTCGTCACCGGCAGCCTCGGCAGCAAGGAAGCGCAGTTGGTTGTCGACAGAATCGCGGCCAAGATCCAGAGCCATCAAGGTCCGCTCGCCTACACCTTGGATACCCATCAAAGCGACTACCTTGCAACCAACGAGGGCCGGCATCTGCCGGTCGAGCACTGCATAAAGGGAGAAGAGGGACACCATTTGGTGCCCGCACTCAAGCCGTTGCTCGAACATGCCCGTTGTTTTGAGAAACCAACCTTTGGGTCAGTCGAACTTGCCGGCTGGATTGCCTCGCAATCAAACCTCGACCGGGTTGAATTGGCCGGTGTCTGCACCGACATCTGCGTTGTTTCCAATGCCTTGCTGATTAAGGCTTTCCAACCCGAGCTGACGGTGCTGGTGGATGGGGCGTGCTGCGCCGGAACCAGTATACAGGCTCATAAGGCTGCACTTGAGACGATGAGGTCCTGCCAAATAGAAGTATTTTAGTCCCTTTTCCCATAACCCGATGGACAAAACCACCACCGGCCTTGTAGGATACGACGTACAGACATCCATAGAAGGAGGCTGCTCATGGAACAGTCCTTATCGTATGTTCTGGTGACACCCTACACGGTAGCGAAAAGTAGAACCGGCGGGGTACTCTCCAGACTCCTCTCCCGCATTTCCCTGGAACTCGTTGGGGCCCAGATGGTCGCAATGGATCAACACATCGCCGGAGCGTTTGCATCAATCATCAAGAATAGAAAGAAAGTTGAAGGTTTCAAGATATCCGATCTACTCTCTGACTATATCCAGCAGAGCATGGGTCCATCACTTGGTGTACGTCACCGCTCGCTGCTTTTGTTGTTCCGTGGTGAGAATCCTTGCGAACAACTTGCGACGGTAGTCGGATCCTTTCAGAAAGAGACCGGAAGTGTTGAGACGGTCATCGGTGAATCAATCCGCGATACCTATGCCGACCTGATTTTCACCGACGAAAGCCAGGAGAAAATCAGATACTTCGAACCTGCCGTCATCACCGCCCAGACTCAGGGTGAAGCGGATGAAACCCTTGCCCTTTTCATGCCTTGGCTTGCAAAAGAGAGCAATATCGTGATCAACAGACCACCGGAGTACTATGCCGATGTCCAGCGTACACTGGTCATCATCAAACCGGACAACTGGAAGTATGCGTCGAGCAGACCGGGAATGATCATCGACATGTTCAGTCGCAGCGGCTTGAGAATCGTCGGCATCAAGGTCCTCAAAATGTCTGTTTCACAGGCACTGCAGTTCTACGGCCCCACAAAAGAAGGTCTGAAGGCCAAGCTTGCCCCGATTTACGGCATGCAGGCGCGGGAATTGCTTGAGCATGAGTTCAATGTACACCTTGATGTCCAGATGCAGGATATGCTGACCACCAGCTTCGGAGACAAGTACTCCGAGGAGCAGTTCGAACGCATTGTCGAGTTCATGGCGGGCCTGAAGCCCAGCGATTGCAAAGCCGAGGATCTCGAAAAGCCCGGTTTGGTCAAGTGCATGGTTCTCGTCTATGAAGGCAAGGACGCTGTACAGAAGATTCGTACAATCCTGGGTGCAACCGATCCGAACAAGGCTGCAGCAGGCACGATCAGGCGCGAGTTCGGCTCCAACATCCGTGTCAATGCCGCTCATGCCAGCGATTCACCGGAAAATGCCATTCGCGAAATGGGTGTGCTCAAGGCACAAGAGAACACCTGTTGCACACTGCTCGCCGAATATTTCGATTCTAAAGCAACCGCTTCTCGCCGCTAAGAGACCTGAGATGTGTTGCATCCTGGGTAACTTCCATACACCCCAGGTACCGACCATCAGTACTACGCACTGCGTAGTACTGGATGTGGATGAACTTCCCTCTCATCATCAAATAAAATTCAGCCGAATCCTCCCTTCCTTCCTTGAAGGAGTCGAGGATGGCTTGGACGGTGCCCACACTCTTGGGAGGGTGGCAGTTTTGTACAAGGCGCCCGATGACTTCTGGAGTACGTACAAAAATGCGATGGGGAGGGTCTGAATAGAACTTCAGACGGTCATCGCTGCCGATGAAAGCGATATCAAACGGCAAAACCGAGAAAATGCGTTCCAATTCTTGTTGCGACAAGGAACCGGTCCTGCTTACAAAATTGTTGAGTTGCAGAGACTCTTTTGGGGCATCTTTCTGTGTGGCAAGAGCCCGGTATGCGACTGGAAGCAGTATATACTGTTCCCGATAACTCAATACTCCTACCTGTACATAAAACTGCCCGAAGACCTTCCAAAGCTTGCCAAGGTCCTTTCCATCGTAGGCAAGCACCTCTTTCTGCAACCCAAGGGCCGTGTCCTGGATGGACCACATCAACTTGACACAGCTGTGCTCGGTGCTCGCCTTCTCAAAGAGCGGGAACAGTTCATTCTGCTTCCGTTCATAATGATCTTGAATCTGGGTGAAAGAGGCTGTGCGTTCAAGCAGAGGCGAAAGGTCGGTGCTCTTTTTACTCTGCAGATCCTTTGCGAGAAGCTGCAACGCCTCCATGGAATGCACAATCAACTGGTTTTCCTCATCCAAAGCAGCGAACAACGAGTCCTTTGGATAAACCTCAAGCTTCTGGCTTTCCAAACCTTTGCCGATGGAACGAATGAAACGAGCGACTGCGACTGTGTGCACCGTTACATCGGAGGCTTGGGAAAGTACCGATTCCAATGCACTGTTGGCCTCGAAAGCAGTGGCGCTCTCCAACACCGGCGCATACTTCAGATATGTTTGCTTATCCGTTGTGCCGGTACAAAGAAGTCCCAAATACTGTTTCAGTTGTTCAAGTCGTCCATCGCTGTTGTGTATCAGTTCCATCATTTCTCTCCTGGGACAAGTGTGATGCAAACCGACCTTTCTATCAAGGACAATTGTTGAAATTGCGCAGTTGCCACTCTTTCGGATTTGGAATTTGCAGAGTATGCTGATACCGTCAGTAGCAATTGTCGGGGTTTGGTACAAAAAGTCCCTGCATCGTGAATTGTGCTATGCCCTGCATCAACGTAAGGGGGTAGGAATGAAAACATGTGCATTGAGGGTGATGAGCATTCTTTTGCTCATCGGTCTGTTCATCGGCTGTACGTCCGGAGGGTTTGAAATCGGTCCGGGAGGACCAAATCTGCATTTGGAATTTTCCAAGGAGGCGAGCCAAGATGAGCCCGAGATGGTTGAAGAGGAGGAAGAAGCCTCTCCAACGCAAACGGTCAAGGGCGAACGGCCTTCACTGGCAGCCTGGGATCAGAACCCGGAAGCCTTCACCCATATCATCGGGGACCGGGTTACGCTTGAACTTCCCCCCAACGGATTCGAAGGCAGCATCTGGGGATTGGGAGAATACACCACCGACAGCAGCATCGGCACCGCAGCAGTACACATGGGCTTGATCACATTCCAAAAAGGTGGTGCGGTAACCATAGAAATCACCGATGGGCGTACCCATTACGGCGGTTTGCTTCGCAACGGAGTGGTATCGAGCAGCTATGAGTCGTGGCCTTTGAGCTTTGTGTTTGTTGATGAGCAGGGTCGTCACATCACCTTGGAGGCAACCGGTGGAGTTTCGATAGAGTGGTCCACTTCCATCCGAGAGCTCGGACTGGAAACCGCTGAACGAATGAAAGTCACCCTTCCTGCCGGCGGAATCGAGAAAGAAGTCTGGGGCTCCGATCCCTATACCGGGGATACACCGATTGGAAGCGCCGCAGTCCATAAGGGCCTGCTGACCTTTGCAGGGGGAGGCACTGTCACCGTGGAGATGCTGCCGATGCGCTCATTCTTTGGCGGGTCCGAGAGAAACGGCATTGCCTCACAAGAGTATGATGCTCCCAACGATGCCTTCACGTTCGTTCGCTGATCATCCAAAATCATAGAGAGGGGGACTGCACTGCAGTCCTCTTCTCTTGCCATCGAAGGGAAGCTGGGATACAGTCAGAGCCAAGGAGAATGTCATGAAAATTCACACGAAAGCCCTGCATTTTGGATTGAAACTGCTGCCAGTCGGTGTGGTATGCAGCATCTATCTCGCCATGACGAATATCAACGCCATGCGAGTTGCCGGCGTACAAGCACCGACGGCACTCCTTATCTTTGCTTCCATCATCCAAATAGCCTTGATCTATACCTTGGTTCTTTCCTATCTGGGATACCTGCTTGCCGAGAAAACCGGACTGCTCAAGAGTTTTACCTTCAAGCGAAAAGAGAGCCTGTACACCATTCTGGTCGGCTTCGGCTGCGCCTTGGTGATGATCAGCGACTACTACATCTTTGCACCGAGAATAGCGCAGGTACAGGCGGCCTATGCCAAGGAATCCTTCACCCTCGTATCCCTGCTCTTCTCCATGCTGTATGGCGGCATCATCGAGGAGATCATGCTGAGATTCTTCTTCCTTTCGCTGCTGGTGTTCATGCTGGACTTGTTGGGAGGAAGAACCAGAGCACAGAAGCCGATTCCTGCTTGGTTCTACCTGATTGCCAACCTCATCGCCGCCTTGCTTTTCGCTCTCGGTCACCTTCCTGCAACCAAAATGGCTTTTGGCGAGATTACCTCCCTTTTGCTGATGCGCACCTTGTTGCTCAATGGGGTGTTGGGGTTTGTCTTCGGTCTCTTGTACTGGAAGAAGGGATTGCAATACGCGATGCTCGCTCATGCCCTCACCCATCTTTTCAACCAAGCGTTGCTGCGCTTCTTCATCCTCTGACCTATGGATATCCGCTCTCTCTTGCTGTTCCTTGGAATTCTGACAGCCTTTTCCATTGCTGTGAGAGTAAGGGAGAAGCGAAGTGCTTCCAGCTTCATGAGCGAGCAACTGCTCTATTTGAGAGTCCGTCAAAGCCTGGTTCCTGTCCATAAAAGTCTTGAAGAACTGGCACAAATCAGTCGCCAAAGCTATACCCTTCCCCTTGGATTGAGCCTGCTTGTCAGCGTTGAGGAGTTTACCTTCGAACATATGCAGGTCTTCAGTCTCGGCAGTGCTCAAGCTGCAAATCTTGTGTTCTTCCTGCATGGCGGCGCATATGTTGAGCAACCTACCTTTGCACACTGGATTTTTCTGGAAAGGCTGATACGCCTCTCTGGTTGTCGCATGATCGTCCCCATCTATCCCAAGGCTCCAGACCATCATGTCGATGAGGTTCTTCCCTCCCTGCTTCGTCTCTTCCTGATGCAGGAGAGTGAGCACATCACACTCATGGGCGATTCGGCGGGCGGAGGACTTGCCCTCGCTCTCGCCCAGAGTATGGATGAAAAACAAAAAAGAAGCCTCGAACACCTCATTCTCATCTCACCTTGGCTGGATATCGAGCTTACCAATCCCTCCACGTCATTCCTTCAAAAGCAAGATCCCATGCTCAGCAAAGAAGAACTGCTGCGTTATGGAAAGGCTTGGAGAGGCGACACCGATGCCAAGGATTGGCGGGTGAGTCCGCTCTTCGGCTCTCTTGCCGATCTGCCGCCGACGACCCTCTTCATCGGAACGCATGAGCTTTTCCTTGCCGATGCCCGCTCTTTCTGGAGGAAGGCAAAAGAGGAGGCGACCATGCTCGAATACCACGAGGGGAAACGCATGAATCATGACTACCCGCTCTTCCCCATCCCTGAAGCACGCCGTGCACAAAAAAGAATCGCTGCCATCATAGGAGGTCGGCCATGAAGAAATCACTGTTGGTAATTGTTCTTGTTCTTGGATTGGTTGTACTGCTTTCAGGATGTCTTGCCACTGAGACAATGACTCCCACCAGTAAGGCAGCCGGTTTCTTTCTAGGCGTCTGGCATGGTTGGATGGCTCCGATAGCACTCATTGTCCGCCTATTCAATCCCGCCGTACGCATGTTTGCCGCAAACAATGCCGGATGGTGGTATGAGTTCGGGTATTATGCGGCAATCGTAGGTGGATTCGGAACCCTCTCCTTGTTCAGGAGGAAGGGAGACGGTCATCGATAAGCAACGCCTCATATTCTGATATCTCCAAAGGATGGCTGAAGAAGTACCCTTGCACCACATCACAGCCCAGCAGCTGGAGCATCTGTGCCTGTTCACTTGTTTCGACACCCTCGGCGACGGTTGTGATGCCCAGCTGCTTTGCCATGGCGATGACGTGTTGTACGACCACCTTCCCCCGATGGTGCTCATCGGTCCCCTTGAGAAAGCCCTGGTCAAGCTTGATCACATCGATGCCCACATCCTTGAGCATGGTAAGCGATGAGTACCCGCTGCCGAAATCATCTATGGAAACCAGGAAGGAGTGGCTGCGCAGAGAGGCCAATACCAGCGACAAGTGCTTCACATCGTTGAGGAACAGACTCTCGGTCAGCTCGAATTCGATGAGTTGGTGGGAAACTCCATAGCGGTCGATCAAATCGACCAACGTACGCTCATAATGGGTATTGAAGAGGTAGGAACGCGATTGATTGACCGAGATCGGGAAAATCGGCAGTCCTTTGTTCTGCCACCCCTTGATCAGGGTGCACACCTGTTCCAGGACGAACATATCCAAGGTCACCAAGAGATTATGTTTCTCCAAAAGCGGGATGAATTGAGAGGGAGCCAAACGTCCTTTGCCTGGATGGTCCCATCGAACCAAGGCCTCGCAGCCTACCAGCCGGCGGGTTTGCAGCGAGTACTTGGGCTGGAGCACCACATAGAACTCACCGTCCTTGATTGCTTTGGCAAAGACCTTCTCAAGCTCGCTCTCCTCAAGCAGCTCTGAACGCAATACTTCATCGTAGTAAAGGCTCCCGCTCGTCTGACGCTCCTTCAAGGCTGAAAGCGCGAAGAGAGCCCTATCGATTGCTGCATTGATAGGAACCGCATTGCCTTCAATCAGGGAAATCCCGATTAAAATATCCAGTTGGAAGGGCGAAGAGCCGGGAAATGAAAAGCGCTTGAGTTCTTCGGTTATCACGCTGATTCTCCGTTCCAAGGTCTCCTTCTCCCGGTAACTGCACAAAAGAATGAACTTGTCTCCGCTCAGTCGAGCACAAACACCGTCCTTGGTGGTATAACGGGGCAGGACTTTGGAAAAATGCAGCAACATGGAATCCCCGAAGGCGTATCCGAAATGGTCGTTGATCAGTTTGAACTTGCCGATGTCAAGGATAATGACGGCGTACGGACTACGTGCCCGCCCAAGCAGCTGCGCCGCTTCTTGGACGAAATGGTTCTTGTTGGGCAGTCCGGTCAGCTCATCCTCAAACGCAAGATGCATAAGCGATTGCTCGTATACATAGTCCTTGTAGAGCAGATAGAACAGCAGTGAGAGCAACAGTAGAGAAACAAGGACGGCCATGGAGAGCGAGGCCTGCAGAATGGTCAGATAGGCCATTTCCAGCAAGCGGTCTTGGCTCTCCAGGACAAAGTACCCATTTCCATCTCCCAGCGGGATAATGGCGACAAACGATGAATCGGTTTTCATCAGCAAACTCTGCGTCATCCCTTCCGACCAAGCGGGAAACAAAGTCGCCAACGTCTTGTCCTCAAACAGCTGCTCTTCTGACTTGGACTGCCAGATAATTTCGCCGCGCTCGTTCGCCCAGATCATACGGGAAGCTTTTGCATGTTCCGGGCACTCGAGTATCGCTTGGTAGAGAATCGGGTCGAGCTTGAGTTGCAGAAGTGCCTGGTTTCCATCGGACGATAGGAATGCGAAGCGGTGAACGACGGAAAGCGCATCAACGGCGAAAGGCATCACTTCCGATGGAATATTCTCGGTGATAAGGGTGAGAGCTGCATTGTCCAAGCCTTCCACAATCTCGAGGCTTTGCTGGATCGTGAGATTTGAGAGCGAATGGGCAAGTGATGCCAGCCTGTTTTGGTCGGACGATATCTGGTAGGTGATGAGGTTTGCACACTGGCGGGCACGGCTCTCATATTGGGTCTGTTTCTCTGCATCCAGCAGGGAATACAGACGTGTATAGAAGAGAAAAAATGCCAGGATGATAATCAAGACGATAGGAAGACCCAAGAGCATGAGCCGCAAGGCAACATGAATTTTACGTTGCGTATGCACACCTTTGTTCGGCAGTGCCTTCCACGTGCTATATGAGCGGGTGCTTCGCATGATGCTCCTTACACCATCGGTGTGGGTTCAGTATATCCGAAGAGAACCGAGAATCAAGAAACCATTGAGTATGTGCATGCATTTTTTATGAGAAATCACCCTTTCGCCCTGAAAACACGCAGTAGAAACATCGGCGATTCCCATTTCTGTGAAGAGACTAAAAGAGCTTGCAAGCTTGTGCCCTTTCTCCTATAGTTGCTCCCATGATAGCCGAATCGTTTCTTCAGATGCTCCCTATACTTTTGGTCGTTCTGGGTGGATATCTTGTCAGCGGACTGTACTCCATCAAGGTGCAGGATTTAGTGAAGGTAGTCTCCGACTTCTTTCTGCCGGCGCTCATCTTCATCTCCCTGACAGAGAGCAACCTCAGCGGACAAGCGATCGCCGACATGGCAAAAGCCTCCGCAGTGGTATGCATTCTCCTGTTTGCCGCTGCGTTCCTTTGGGCCAAGCTCGCCAAAGAGGACATCCGAAGTGCAGTCCCCCCCCTGGTATTCATGAACTCGGGCTTTCTAGGCATCCCGCTGATGAAGCTCTGGGGAGGCCTGGAAGCCATGAATCTCATTCTTATCTACGATCAGGTGCAGGGGATGTTCATGTTCACCCTGGGCATCATGGTCATAACCGGAGGCTTCAGTAAAAAGAGCTTCCTCTCGATGCTCCACTCCCCCATCCTCTGGTCTGTGGCATTGGGTTTTCTCTTTCGCTTGACACCGCTTTCCATGCCGCAAAGTTTGGTGAACACCTTCACCTTCGCAGGGGAAGCGGCCTCACCTCTGGCCGCTTTCGCCCTTGGCGTCTCAATAAGAACCATACAATATACGTTCTCATGGAATCTCATCGGAGCACTTCTGCTGCGCTTTGTCGGAGGGTACCTCATCGGCTATGTTGCAGTCCTGGCTTTCGGTCTGACCGGTTTGGCAAGGACCGTGGTGCTGGTCTCAACCGCCCTGCCCTCGGCCATGTTCACCAGCATCCTGCCGCTTCGCTACGGGCTGCCCAACCAGTTCGCCAGTACCATGGTGCTGACATCCACACTGTTGGGCGTCCTGACCATCCCCCTCTCATTTGCCTTGGCAGGCTAAAGCTCCAGAATTTTTGCTTTAACTTCTGAGAAACTCAACCCTTGTCCTTCTGCAATCGCCTTGATGGCATCAGTCTTCTTCATCGGACCCAGAATGGCCTCAATGTCCTCCTGTTGATAGCCTGCAATAAGAAGATCCCCGAGGGTCGTCTTGCCGGTAAAGGTAATGGCAGCACCCTGATCCTCGGTCTTGGCGGCAGCCGGCTGGGTTGAGAGTCCTGCAGGAAGGGCTACGGCATCACGGGTGTATCGCTCGAAGTTCGGATCGGTATTCCTGCCTTCGCTGATCAACACCTCGATGGCGCTCTTGGGCAGCAATGTCGTCTCTTCCGCTTCATAGGGTATTCCTGTATAGAGAGAGACGAAGAGTCTGATTGAATCGGTTCCGACCTCCTTTCCCTCGGGAATCACCGAAGCCCACAGCGTTTCCAAATTTCCCAACCGTTCGTCCAGTGATGAGCTTTGGAACGCCTGCAAAATGACTGATTCGGGAATCGTAAAGCTTTTGAGCACATCGCGATAGGTATACGATCCTCGGATGTCGGCAGGATTTGCAAGGCCTGCAAATTCACCGCTCTTTATCAGTGCCGGCTGCTTGCTTGATGTCGTATTCCAAAAGCCCAATGCAACAGACAAGAGAATGCCTGCCACCAAGATTCCTGCAGTCAGCAATCCGATCTTGTTTGTCGACACCATAGCCTTGTCGGACTTCAACCCGGTCATCACCGTTTCAGGAACCGGACACGCACGGTCGCTGGTGCACTCCATGCAGGAAATGCACTGCGCCGAACGCACAACCGAGCCGCCTTGTACATCGATGTTCATCGGACAGGCGTGGTTGCACTTGGAGCAGCTGATGCAAGTCGGCTCGTTGCGTCTGATTTTGAAGACTCTGATTTTATTGAAAAGCCCCAAGAAGGCTCCGTAAGGGCACGCATACTTGCAGAACGGACGTTCCACAAAGAGAGAAAGCAGCACCACGATGCCCAATATAATGGTTCCTGTAAGCGAGAATTCACTGCGTAAAAAGGAGAAAAGTGCGTAATAAGGGTCATATGCCTGAAACACCAAGGTTGCCGAAACACTGGTCATCACCAGCACCCAAACCAGCACAACATAACGAAGCAATCGCAAAATCCGGTCTACCTTGTAAGGAATGAACGTATTGTAGCGACGCTTGAAAAGTTTCTTCCCGATGCGCCCCACCCACTCCTGAAAGGTTCCAAAAGGACAAATCCATCCACAGATGACCGGACCGAACAGGAGGGCAAGCAGGATGCCCAATACCCCCAGAACGACGGATGAGTCATGAATTTTCCTGACCAAAGTACCTTCGGTGATCAAATTCCATGCGCTCACCACTCCACCGAATGGACAGATTGCATGCAAAGAAGCAGTACTTGGGGTGAATGGAAGCGAAACTCCTCGTTCTGCCGCCGTTCCAAGGGAAATCACCACTACCACCCAGACAAAGAACACCAACTGCACAATCGCCCGAATCCGAACACGCTTTTTCTTCAGAGTTTTCACGTTTTACCCGCTCCTGTAGTTTGAGACTATGGCGCAAGTGTGTGAATTCTATGGAGCGTTGCTTCAGTCTCGGTAAATCATGCAGAGTATGCTACACTTTGTCTCAAACAGGAGGGCCATATGCGCACGTGCACCCTAAGTCTTCTACTGCTTCTCATCGGTTTTTCCGCGATTGCCATGCCGTTGCAGGAAGAACAAGGAACCACCCTATCGGGTGAGCAACAGACTGCATTGTTTACACAATCGGTTCAAGCATTCTCCGACAAACTCTTTTTCGCTGCCGACGTTGCCGGCCGGAATCGAATGATTTCCCCCTTGTCGGTACTGCTCGCCCTCGGCATGACCGCCAATGGATCGGTTGGAGCCACCCAACAGGAAATGCTCGCAGTCCTCACCGATTCCTCACTCACTGTCGAGGATTTGAATCAGGCGAGCCTTTCCTATCTGAAGTCGGCGGGAAAGGAGCTGAGCATCGCCAACAGCCTATGGCTCAACGACAGGATGGATCTCTCTTCGCGTTTTCTCTCCCGTGTACGGAAAAACTACCAAGCTGAAGCAAGAAATCTTGATTTTCATACACAGAAGAGCACAAAAGTCATCAACGACTGGGTCAGCGACGCAACAAGGGGAGCCATCGACGGCATTATCGATCAGGTTCAACCCGATGTGATTCTCTACCTCATCAATGCCATCAGCTTCAAGGATGCATGGAGAAATGAATTCGAGGAGCGCTCTACCCGGGATATGACATTCCATGCCAAAACAGGAGACATTCGTTCACCATTCCTCAATCAGACAAGTCATTACAGGTACCTGCACCAAAATGGAGCTTCCTATCTTTACCTGCCCTACAAGAACGAGCGGTATGCGATGACGGCGATTCTTCCTGATGAGGGCGGTGATGTGTACACATTCTTGGATACGCAAAAGAGAGCGGGCTTTTCCTCCTCCCTCTTTGCGTATCTCCAGCAGGCAGAATACGAGAACATCACCCTATCCTTTCCTAAATTCGAAAGCAATTATGCCGACGGCTTGGTCGATGAACTTCAGCGTTTGGGAATGAAGCGCTGCTTCGATGCAAGTCTGGCTGATTTCTCGGCCATGCTTGCCTCAAACAGACCGGATGCGGTCATCGACGAGGTCTTGCACAAGACATTCATCCGAGTCGATGAAACAGGAACGGAAGCCGCCGCCGTCACCGCAGTCATCATGAAGGCGACCAGCATGGCACCAACAGAAACACTGCGACTGTTGTTCGACAGGCCTTTTTTCTATGCGATTTTGGATTTGGAAAGGAACATCCCGCTCTTTATGGGAGTCCTGGACAATCCGAAACCTTGAACAAAACGTAGTTGAGAAGCGGCATTCGGTGAGGTACACTGCATACAAAGTGGAGGTACATCATTACTAAGCTTAGCATGCGCACCAAACTCGGATTCGGTGTAGGGGATTTGGGCGGTAATCTGTTTTTCACCATCATGGGGTTCTACCTGCTTTTTTATCTCACCGACGTTGTGGGTCTGCTTCCGGCTCTTGCCGGAACCGCATTGATGATCGGCAAGATCTGGGATGCCATCACCGACCCGATCACCGGCTATGTCTCCGATCGCACCCGCACCCGCTGGGGACGACGAAGGCCGTACATGTTCATAGGATCGATCATCTCCTTCTTCTGCATGGGCCTTATATTCACTCCCCTGCAGCTCTCCAGCCAAATGAGACTGTTCGTGTATGTGACGTTTCTTTACTGCGCACTCAATACGGCATACACGCTGGTCAATATTCCTTACGCAGCCTTGCTTCCCGAGCTTACCGAGGACTACAACCAGCGCACCATTCTCACCGGCTACCGCATGAGCTTTGCGGTGGTGGGAACCTTTGTCGGGGCCGCATTGGTGATGCCGATCATCGGCATGTTCAGCAATGTTTCCGTGGGATGGTCGATGATGGGTACCTTCATGGGAGCTGTCATGCTCTTCTCCACCTTGGCTACGATTTTCGCCATCAAGGAACCCACATATACCGGAACCAGTGAACTGGAGGGATTTGCAACCACGTTCGTGGAGGTGATGAAGGAGAAGGTATTTCTCTCGGCCCTGCTTCCCTGGACGTTCTTCATCACCGGCACTTCAATGATCCAAGGGGCGTTGGTCTACTACTTCGCCTACATTTTCGGCAACGAAGGGCTCTTCCAACTCGCCTTGGTCGCCCTGCTCTCCTTCAGCCTGCTCTGCATACCGATCTGGGTTCAGATCTCCAAGCGCATCGGCAAGAAAGCGTGCTACATGATCGGTATGTCCATCATGGCCGCAGCGGTCATGCTGTTCAGCCTGTTGGGCAAATCGCTCGGGCCCGCATTCGGAGTCATCGTCATGGGTTTTGCAGGAGTGGGTCTTTCCACCCACTATGTGATGCCCCACTCCATACTTCCGGACATTGTCGAGTACGATGCGGTAACACGAAACAAAGGAAGACGGGAGGGAGTGTTCTCCAGCTTGTGGACCTTCTCCAGCAAGCTCGGACAAGCACTCGCCCTTGCCTTGAACGGATGGATTCTTGCACTCTTCGGCTATCATAGCGAACAGATCACCGAGCTGGCACAAATCGGCATCATACTCATCTGCGGTCCGTTGCCGCTGCTGTGGTATCTTGCAGGACTTTGGATTCTGAGAACCTATCCCATCGACCGGGCTTACTACGAGCACTTGATTGCAACACGGGAAGCGCCGTGAGTACAGTCAAGCAATTCCCTACACCACACTTTTCAAAGCCTGTCCATTGGTTCAGCCGCATTGCAGGAGCATTGTATGTGAGGTCGGCCCTCGGCATCAATGAGCTCAGGATTGCGAACCCACACGTGCTTGGGCAGGAGGTCAAAGCCTTCAAGCAAGGGAGGCAGAGCCTCATCCTTGCCTTCAGGCATACAGCGAAGGAGGACGCCCCGGCCCTGTTGGTTGCGGTGAAACAGAGTCATCTCTGCTTCCTATACGGACGCGATGTACTCAATTGGGCGGGCAACGCCACCAAGTTCCTCTTCCCGCGTCTCGGATTCGTCGCCGTTCAGAATCGAGGAAACAACAAGGAAGGCATGCACTATCTGCGCAGGGAAGTGCAACAGGGAAGATGGCCCATCGCCTTGGCCCCCGAAGGACAGGTGACGTATCACTGCCATCGTTGTGAGCCGATTGAGATGGGAGTGGCCAACCTCGCTTCCTGGGCCTTGGAGAGCGGCAAGGATGTTTGCATCCTTCCCATCGCAGTCGGATATCGTTACAGGGATAGTCTGGACGCCCTGCTCGAGCGCTGGAAGAAGGAGACAGGCCTGGACCTAACCCGGGCCGGGAACCGGCAACGATTGGGAGAAGCCTGCGACAAGAGTCTGGCCCTGGTGGCATCGTTCTTCGGCCTTGTCCTCCCTTCAGATCCCGACTTCATCACCCGAAGGAATCTGCTTTGTGAGGCATTGCTTGCACTTGGAGAAGAGCAAGCGCACCTGAAGGCAGGACAAGGGACCATCCTTGACCGGCTTTTCAGGCTGCGTTATCAGGGTGAGGATACGCTGTTCAACCAAGAGGAAACCCCACACGCCTTGGTCGAGGGGGCCAAGGCAGCCTACGAGCAGGAACAAGCCCGTCACTTTTTACGAATCAGTCAGGTGGTGGATATACTTGAATACCTCGATCCTTCCTATCTGGATGAAGGAGAGGAGGGAAACCGCCTCTTCGAAGTCGCCCTCAATCTCCTGGACATCAACAACAGGCTCTGCGGAGGCTCGATCAACACACGGTACAGTCCGAGGGGGAAGCGAGCCACAATCCTGGTCGGAGAGCCTATACGCTTTGAAAAGCATAGTCCGCAGCAAGGCGGGCGCAGAAAGCGCTTGTCCCTCATCCATGAAGCGGTGTACCAAGGACTTAAGAAAACCAGCAGGGAACTCAAGCCTTGAGTGTCCTCGTAAGTGTAAAGACAATATCCTTGTCCTTGTAGTGGCCCCTCATCTCATTGGGCATCATGATCGCCAAACGCATCATGATCTCATCGGCAAGGGCTTGGCGGGTATCTGCATCAATGCGCCCACCCTTTTGAACGATCTCAAACACCTCTCCGACCTTGATGGTGATCACAGTGCGCCTGAGGCGCTTGATGTTCTTGGAAAACGAGGGGAAGCCCATGACTGCCACCGGAATCATCGGAACATCCTTCTTGTGTGCGATGAAGGCCACCCCGCCCTTGCCCTCTTGAAGGTTTCCATCCTTGCTTCGCGTCCCTTCAGGGGCGATGGCCAGAATATGCCGGTCCTCAAGGACCTTGAAACAGGCATCCATGGTACTTCTACCCATATTCTGCCGGTCGACGGGAATGCTCTTCCACATATTCATCAGGTAGGCCATGAACTTTTGTTCCCACAACTCCTGTTTGGCAAGTGCGTGCAACGGCCGAGGCTGGAGGAATGCATAGAGCATCGGTCCTTCCAGATTCGAGGTGTGGTTCACCATCATTAAAAGAGGACCGGCCTGGGGAACCTTGGCAAGCTCGCTTCGGTCGATACGAAAAAAGAGCCTGAAGAATGTCCTGAGCAGGCTGTTGATCATGCGTTCTGACAGTTTCATTGCCCCATAATAGCAGACTGCCCCGCTCCTGCCAAGAAGTACAGACTTACCTTTTCTGCTTGGAAAGCATCACCAAGTAGGGGATGACCAACATCGTGGCAATCGAGGAGAGCAGAGTGAAGGCGTGATTGAGAGAAGCAAGGTTTCCGATCAATCCCACCAAAGGGAAGATGGCGATCATGAACAGGCTGTACGCCATGCTCTGGAAACTGAGAATCGTCGCCCTGAACCTTGAGGGAATGAGTTGGTTCAGGTACGTGGAGATGGTGGGGATCAACAGTCCTTCTATGGAAGCCGAGAGTGTATAGAAAACCATCGAATAGGGGGTGAGCGCCACTCCCCAGAGGGTGAGAAGAAGCATGAGCGGGCAACATACCAAAAGGCCTCTTTGGCCGATTATCTTTTCTATGGCATGGGCTTTCACCGAAAAAACCGCTGCAATGGCTGCATGCAGGGAGAAAACCATACCGATTATCGCCGGGCTGTATCCCAGATTCGTCCAATGATTCTGCAAGTAAAAGAACTGACAGACCATGAAGGCGAACAACGACTCGCTGAAGAGAATGAAGAAGCCGATTCGAGGGGTTTTCCTGAATACTTTCCCGCTGTCCAGAATCTGGCTCTTCAATGAGAAAAGCACACTTCCCGGCAACGACATTTTCCTCTGAATCTCTGCTTTCTCAAGCTCGGGTTCGATGAAAAAGAGTGCAATGAAGAAACCAAGCACGGCCGAGCCGACGGTTGCATAGAATGCGATGCCGAAATTCAGGGAAGCGAGGTATCCGCCAAGTAAAAACGAAAGGATCGAACCGATTTGGTTGATAAGCTCATCGTTTCCCTTCACCTTGATGTACCGCCCTTCATCCCCATCGAGCAAAAGCGAGTCATAGAGCAGTGCATCCCCCGCCCCCGATTCCAAATTATACCCCAGGGCACTGAGCATGAAAGCGACGACCTGCAGAAGGAACGTAGTACCGTGGAACATGAATATGAGGCTCAAGCCGTAACACAAGCGGCCGGCAATACGGCTTGCCTTTCTGCCCCAGATATCAGCAACCGATCCGGTTGGGACTTCCATGAGAAATGAAGTGACATGAAAAAAGGCCTCAAGCAAACCCAGATGGACGAGGGAGAAACCCTTACCGGCAAGATAGATCATCCAGATGCCATGGGTGAAGGAAAGACTGAGAGAAAATGAGAAAGCATACGCCAAACCGATGTTTCTTTTGTATTTCACAGTCCTCCTCCTTCTTGGCAAACCTTGACCATCATACGCTCAGAAGCCTCTGCTGACAAGAAATCCACCCATCATATACCCATTTTTTTCAGGTTTTATGCTATGCTGAATGAGATACCGTACAAAGGAGCAATCGATGGAAACACGAACGTGGAATACAGAAGGCTTGAGCACTTCCCTTTTAGGGTTCGGTGCGATGCGCCTGCCGATGACAGAGAATGGAAGCATCGATAGAGTTGAAGCAACCGCCATGCTCGGCGAAGCGTATGCAAACGGCGTAACGTATTTTGACACTGCCTATACCTACCATAACGGCGAGAGCGAGCCCTTCCTTGGCTCATTTCTCAAGCAACTGAAGCGGGAAAGCTACCAGCTTGCAACCAAGCTGCCTCAGTGGCTTGTACATACCCTTGATGACGCCAAGCGACTGTTTTCCGAACAGCTTGAACGGTTGCAACACGATTACTTTGACTTCTATCTCATTCACTCCATCGACAAGGAGGCGTATGTACGCATGGTCGACCTCGGGGTGGTCTCCTACCTGGAAGAGGAGCAGAAAAACGGCAGGATCAAGCACCTGGGCTTTTCGTTCCATTCCATCTATGAGGATTTCGAATATATCGCCGCTTCCCGCACCTGGGATTTCTGCCAGCTGCAGTACAACTACCTCGATACCGAGGAGCAGGCGGGTGACAAAGGGTATGAGCTGAGTACCAAACTCGGCATCCCGGTCATTGTAATGGAACCCATCAAAGGAGGATCGCTTGCCAACCTTCCTCCCGATCTTGAAGCGAGATTGAACGAACTTAATACTGGTGCAAGCAGTGCATCCTATGCACTTCGCTGGGTAGCCGATCATCCGAATGTGAAGGTGATTCTCAGCGGCATGTCCACCAGGCAGCAGGTTCGTGAGAATTTGGAAACATTCAATTCGCCGAAGCCCCTGACGGAGGTGGAACGCTCCACCCTCGATGCAATAGGCCAAACCATGCGCGACAGGGTCGGCAACGGATGTACAGGATGCAAGTATTGCATACCCTGCCCCTTCGGCGTCGATATCCCGGGCAACTTCGCCCTGTGGAACAAGGCTCGAATGTTCGACTCGTACGAGGTGGTACGAAGCCAGTGGGAGAATCCGAAGGAGAACGACAAGCGACCTCTTTCCTGCACCGAGTGCGGACAATGCGTACCTTTGTGCCCGCAGCATATCAACATTCCCGAGGACCTCAAACTGGTGCAAAGCGAACTTGAAGGGAAGCGGCTGCAAAAGCTCTCGTAATTTGTTGCACATTGCTATATCGTGATTTCAGGAGTGAGGTGATGGACAGCAGAGAGCGCTCGATCGCAATCCTTACAGGATGGTTCACAGGTGATGGGATGGGCAGCCAGACCGATGGCATGCAATACAGCGAGGTAGAGGCCTTGTGTCCCGAGGGGATAGAGGAAGTCTATACGCTCGAGGAAATCAGGCCATTGTGCGGAATGTCAAGCGAAGTCAGTGATTTGCCTGCCTTGCTCGCCCTCAGCATCGCAGCGAACAAGGCCTGTGATGTGCACCATGTAAAAGCGAGTTATCGCAAGTACATTCAGGAAGGCGAGGGACCGGGCGAGCATATCCGTCACATTTTGCAAACTGAAGCCTCCAAGGCCGATCACAGCCTTGCGCTGATCCGCACTCCGATCCACGGGATTCTGAAAGCATCGCAAGCCCAGAAGAAATGGCTTGCTTTTTTCAAGGCGGAAAGCCAAATCACCAGCAGCAGCGACCTCTGCCTGCAGACGGCGCTGCTGTTCTCCTACGGCTATGCCTCCTTGATCGAAGATGAGTTTGACGATGCTCTCCACTTTGTAGGTGAGTTGGCCGATCTGGCAAAGCGCAACCGCCTGGATGAGCGTATCATCGCCGCCCTGCACACAGCCCTCAACCAGAAACCACTTGCCGTGTATGACGCAAAACAGAGCTCCTTCGTTCTTACAACCCTGTTGGTTGTCATGCACACCCTCATAGCCTTCGACTCATACGAGGAAGGTATCAAGGCCCTGGTCATGAGGGGGGAGAATGCACGGCTTGTCTGCGCCCTCTATGGGGGCTTTGCAGCAGGCCTGTATGGAGACCGAAGCATTCCCGAGCGTTGGGTCGATGAGGTGTTTCCCTCACCCGCCCTTGAGGCGATGATCAAGAAACAAACACTCTTCAAGCGCGAGACAATTCGATTGGAGAAGCTGGCGGTCTCACTGACGGCCGGTCTTCTTGAGCTGGACTGAAACAGGAGGATGCGATGAACTACAAACCTTTGGGAAAAACCGGCATCATGGTATCACAATTGTGCTTCGGCACCATGTCGTTCGGCTCACGTGCAGACAAGGAGCAGTCCCATGCGATGTACAGCATGTGCAGGGAGAGTGGCATCAACTTCTTCGACTGTGCAAATGTCTATCAGAAAGGGGTGGCAGAAGAGTATCTGGGTTCATTCATTGCCGGTGAACGAGACAAGGTCGTTGTCACCACCAAAGCCTACGGGGCGATGGGTGAAGGGGTCAATGACAAGGGTTGTTCGGCAAAAAACCTGCGAAGATCCCTCCATCAGAGCCTCAAGCGCCTTGGTACCGACTATGTCGATGTATTTTTCCTCCACCACTACGATCCTTGTACAAGCGAGGAGGAGGTGCTCAGAACCCTTGACTCATTTGTACGGGAGGGAAAGGTATTGAGCATCGGGGTGAGCAACTATGCAGCCTATCAGGTGGAACGTCTTCTGAGGACAAGCGATGTTAAACATCTCGTAGGGGTGCAGTGCATCCAACCGATGTACAACCTTGCCAAGCGTATGGCCGAAGTCGAACTTTTTCCCATGGCGCAAGCCGAAGGCATGGGCGTGATCACCTACAGCCCGCTTGCCGGAGGACTGCTGACCGGAAGGTATGCCAAGGCCGACGGGAAAAGCAGCGGTCGCCTCGTTGAGAATCCAAAGTACAAAGTGCGGTATGAAGGACCCTTTTATGAACAAGTAGGTGCTTCTTTTGCCGAATATGCCGCCTCTTTGGGTTTACACCCGGCAACCCTCGGCATCGCCTGGGTGATGGCGAATCCTGCTGTCACCGCACCTATTCTCGGAGCAGCCAGCCCAGAGCAGCTCATGCCCTCCCTCCAGGCAATCTCACACCCTTTGAACGGCGAAGTACTCAAGCATCTGGATACGATCAGCCCTCCCCTGCCTCCGGCCCACGACCGCACCGAGGAGAGAAGCTGAAGCAAACCGGGGTCGAGGACTCCTAGTGGGTATGCAGCTCGAAGCAACCATTCATACGCTTGCCAAAGAGGTTTTCGGCATTCAAACGCTCAGGCCGTTTCAGCATGTCGTCATCCAACGAATTCTTGAACTCGATCGGCAGTCGGCTGACCACAGCGGCTTGTTGGTGACCCTCCCGACAGGCAGCGGCAAGAGCTTGTGCTTCATGCTCCCGTCCCTGCTCGTCGAAGGGCTTACCGTCATCGTCTATCCCCTCCTCTCATTGATGAACGACCAGGTACGCCGTTTCACCAGCAAAGGAATTGGTTGTGTTGCCATTCAGGGAGGGCAGACTCAAGAACTGAGAAAGAGGTTGTTCGACGACCTTGCCTTGCAGAAGTGCAAGGTGGTCATCACCAATGCAGAGTGTATGGGCCAGGCCTCGGTCATAGCAGAGCTCGCCCGTCATCGGATCAGCCTGCTGGTGATCGACGAGGCCCACACCATCGTCCGTTGGGGAGAGGGCTTCAGGCCGGCTTTAGCCGCCCTCGGTCCCCTGATCGCCTTTCTTCCAATCAAACAGGTTCTCTGCTTTACCGCAACCGCCGACGATGGGGTCGTCGAAGGATTGAATCATCTGATCTTCACGAAACACAAACCCCATGTGGTTCGAGCCAGCAGCGATCGACCGAATATCAGCTACCATGTCTTTCGTACTCTTTGCAAGGACCACACCCTCTCCACCCTGCTCGAGTACAGCCTTTCACGTCCGGCCATCGTGTTTTGCAACACCCGCGAAGGTACGCATTTTGCCTGCAATGCGTTTCTTCGCTCCCACCCCGGCATCCCGTGCAGGTACTATCACGCTGGGTTGGATGCAAACCAGAGAAAAGCTTTGGAAGCGTGGTTTGAGAACCAAAAGGAAGGCGTACTCTTTTCAACGAATGCTTTCGGCATGGGTGTGGATAAAAGCAATATCAGAACAGTAATCCACCGGGAGGTGCCTGGTGACGCCCTCTCCTATCTGCAGGAGAGCGGAAGAGCAGGCCGTGACGGCAACCATAGCCGGGCGGTCGTCCTGCTCGATGGAACTGAAAAAGAAGGCCTGGCGGCAGTCTTTTCATCCACCACTGCGTGTCATCGGCAGAGCCTGCTCGCAGAACTCGGTGAGGAGCTCGAATTCTGCAATGGTTGTGATGTGTGCAGGCATTCGGTTTACACCGAACGCGAGGGAGAGGCCGCTCTGCTGCGGTGCATTGCCGTTCATCCCTTGCACTACAGCCCCAGTTCACTCTCGGCTCTGCTTTCCTATAAGAAAGCGTACAACAGTTTCAGTCGAACCCTTTCGGGCTGGACGCAAAAGGAAGTTAGATCGGCTCTGCATCTTTTACTGGCAGAGGGAAAAGTAGGAACCACCAAACGTCACAGACGGCTCTTTCTTCGGTATGAAGCCTATGGGCAGCTCTTGACTTCGCTTCACTTGTATCGAATGCTGAAGTATGGAACGAAAAGAACAGGAAAACACACCTATAAAAACGTACCATACGCTTCCCCGCCCGTTCCTTCCGGTGAAACAGGTGCAACCCAAGCATACACCCCCAGCACAGAAACCGGTTTTCTCATGGAAGAAATTGTTCCTGTTGCTCACCCTCGATGACCAAACAGGGAAGAACGGTGGTGCCCGGCTCGATCCGGCCTGAGAGCATGGACAGCAGTTTGTGCGTTGCTTCTTCATACAGCTGAAAACTTTGGATGTCCACGCTCGCCACCTTGCTGCCGAGTAATGTTGAAAAGGGAGAAGCATCATACCCCACTGCAGGAACAGCAAGAGTGCTTTGCATCAGCAGGTCGAAAAGAGTAAGGTCGTTTACAGCGGCAACCCCATCGATGTCCTCTCTTGCAAGCAATGCTTCCACCTGATCGAGTATCGATGATATGCAAGTGGGCGAACCTATGGTGGTGTTAATCACCACAGCATCGGGAAAGACGCTTAAGAAGCCTTCCAACCGCTTTGCATGAGGCTGGACGCTCTCTCCATAGCCGGTTATATACAACGGCTTCGTACATCCCTTTTGCTGCAGGTATCGGCCTTGCAACATGCCTCCATGCAGGTTGTCGGTTCGGACACTGCATCCGCCGGCGGTCTCACCGAGATGGTGTGAAAGCACATACGGGATTGTAATGCCCTCGAACATGGACAGCTCTTCACGTGTGTCAACGTCATAGGCGAGGATCCCGTCGCACTGCGTTTGAAGCGCCTTCAGCTCCTCCTTACGGCCCACTTTATAGAAACGTAATTGCCAGGAGCTTTGCCCCAGGGCCTTCTGTACACCACGTACGGCCCTGCCGAAAAACCAATCAAAGCTGGGAAAACTTCCCCAATAATAGGGTCTGCCTGTCTTGTTGAACTCAACGAAGGCGAGGGTGCCGGTACCCTTGCGCCGCAATTGTGCGGCCAGGGTGTTGGGCGCATATCCAAGCACTCTCGCCGCTTCATGCACGCGCTTTTTCAAATCCTCGGAGACAGAGTCGGGATTGTTGTAGACTCGGGAAACCGTTGCACTGCTGACATCGGCGAGCGTCGCTACGCTATCACGGGTTATCCGCATCCAGCCCCCCCATTTTTTGTTGACAAAGCGTTATCACAGGTGTAGTGTACACGTGTACATTGAAGAAAGCAAGAGGAATCAACCACCTATGGATTTACAATTCGATACGCACAACCGCTACAATCCACTGCTTGGAGAGTGGGTGAAGGTCTCTCCCCACCGAACCAAACGCCCATGGAACGGACAAGTGGAGAAACCAAATCTGGAGGAGCTGCCCCGATATGACAGCACCTGTTATCTCTGTCCGGGCAATGTTCGATCAGGGGGGGTGCGCAATCCTGAATATCAGGATGTCTATGTGTTTGACAATGACTTTGCCTCCTTGCTGCCGAGCACTCCAAGCGACCGCATCGAAGAGGGGCCCAACGGCCTCTTGAAGGCCAGCGGAGAGAAGGGACGATGCCGGGTCGTATGCTTTTCACCTCGGCATGACCTCACCCTCTCACGCATGGATATCGCCGATATTGAAAAAGTTTTGAGCGTGTGGCAGGACGAGTATGAGAAACTCGGCAGCAGCGCCATGATCAACTATGTACAAATATTCGAGAACCGGGGAGCGATCATGGGTTGCTCGAATCCTCATCCGCATGCACAGATTTGGAGCGAGGAGATCATTCCCGACATTCCTGTGAAGGAACTTACCAACGAAGAGAGCTACTTCGAAGCGCATGCGAGCCATATGCTTCTCGATTACGCGCAGTATGAATGTGAAGTCAAGGAACGCATCATCGTGCAGGGCGGACATTTTCTGGCTGTCGTTCCCTTTTGGGCTGTTTGGCCGTATGAAGCCCTGATCATTCCCTACAAACGCAATCTCCAAAGCCTTGGAGAACTTGCCGATGAGGAAAGAACCGACTTGGCTTGGACGATGCAGCAGCTGGGCATCCGTTACGACAATCTCTTCCAAACCAGCTTCCCCTACTCCATGGGATTCCACCAGAAACCCACCGACGGGAAGGCTTACCCCGCCCATACCATGCACCTGCACTACTTCCCGCCTTTGCTTCGCAGTGCCACCGTCAAGAAATTCATGGTAGGATATGAAATGATGGCAATGCCCCAACGCGATATTACTGCTGAGCAAGCTGCTCGAAAGCTCAGGGAACAGAGCGATATCCACTATCGCAGCATACTACATTAGGAGATACCCATGGCAACCAAACACGCTGTTGAACAAGGACTTTTACACCAAATCTACCCCTCTTTGTATGGGGATGCCTTCGATCAGGCCGATATGGATCGACGTTTCATCCGCCTTGTCGAGACCCATCAGAGCCTGTTCTCCCAAGCCTCGCCATCGCTGTTCTCCACTGCCGGCCGTACAGAGCTTGGAGGCAATCACACCGACCACAACCTGGGTCGGGTAATCGCGGCCACCATCAACCTCGATACCATTGCCGCGGTGACCATGCGTGATGACCAAAAGATTGTACTCACCAGTGAAGGATATCCTGCAGTGGAAGTCGACCTTTCCAACCTGGAGGTGGTGGAAAGCGAAAAGAACACAACCGAGGCGTTGGTCCGCGGCATCGCCTTTGCTTTTTCCAAGCGAGGCTTACGCATAGGCGGCTGGCAGGCCAACACCACCAGCCGGGTGCTCAAGGGCTCCGGGCTCTCCTCTTCAGCAGCCGTAGAGGTGTTGTGCGGTACTATTTTCAATCACCTGTACAACGACGATGCCCTTTCTCCTGTCGACCTGGCCATCATCGGCAAGTTCAGTGAGAACACATACTTCGGCAAGCCTTCGGGCTTGATGGACCAGATGGCCTGCGCCTATGGGGGAATCATCGGCATCGATTTTGCCGATGAACAAAAGCCTGTCATCGAGCCGATCCAATACTCGTTCTCACAGCAAGGCTATCACCTGTGCATCGTCGATACCGGCGGGAACCATGCCGACCTCACTCCCGCGTATGCTTCAGTCCCTATCGAGATGCGCAAGGTGGCAGCATATTTTGGCAAAGACCACCTGCGGCAAGTTGACCGGAACACCTTCTTCCAAGCCTTGCCCGAACTTCGACTGACCCTCAGCAACGATCGCTGTCTCCTCAGGGCTATGCACTTCTTCCAAGAGAATGCGAGAGTGGAGAACATGCTCAAGGCACTCGCCAACGATGACATCAATTCCTACCTGTCCCTGGTCAGGCAGAGCGGTGAAAGTTCCTTCTGCTTTTTGCAGAATCTCTACCCCTCGTTCTTCCCCGAGGAGCAGGGTTTGAGTCTTGCCATTGCCATGACCAAGTCCCTGCTCGGCAGCGAAGCCACAGTGAGAGTCCACGGCGGTGGATTTGCCGGAACCATCCAAGCCTACGTACGAGAACATGAGCTGAATCAATACATCCAAGGTATGGAGGCTGTATTCGGCAAGGGCAGTGTCACCCCGATAGCGATACGAAGCAAGCCTGCTTGCTGTATAGCAGAATAGCTGAGAAAACACCTTTAAAGCAGGCCGGAATTCCGGCCTGCTTGCTGTCCAGATTCAAAAAAACCTCATGCTGAACCTGAAAAGCGCATACATAACGTAGATTTCCGTACAATTCAAGGACTTTCTCATTATATTCACCAATATGTTGAACTTATACGAATAATTCTTGAAATATTCTGAGCAATCCATAAACAAGGCGCAAATGTAACTACTCAGGTATCCCAATTAGAATCTAATCGAAGAAAGCCAGGGAGAATGAGTTGTTGAACAGCTGTTCCAAGGCTTTTAACGGGTTTCCACCGTTCTTCCTGACCGTGTCGATGATGGAGAATATCCAGCAGAAGTTCGACCCTCCATCGGCAGAGCGGAACGAACCGGCCGTCTTCATCTTGAGCTTGCTCATGCAGAAGGACCGTTCGGCGATGTTGTTGGAAAACGGAACCCGGAAGTCGGTGAAGAACCGAAGCACATCGTCTTTCAGATCCCTCAGTCTTTCGAGAAGGCACAGGACCTTTCCCTTTTTGGGCTTTCCCCGCTTTCTCTCTTTCGGCTCTTGGTAGGGGTTTCTGGAGAACCCCCTTTCCAGGATCCTGTCGTACCCGGCGGAGAATTCCTGCACCAGCTTCTTCGGCGCGCTGGCCTGCCCCCTCGCCGTAAGCTTGCTCTTGGTCTTATACAGCTTGGCCAGCAGATTCTGCATGCTCTTTGCCCATCCCTGCCTGTGGTTCTGGATGACGCCCTCCAGTTCCCTGTCTATGTGTGCGCCGCAGCATGCATGGGTTGCATGCTTGAATGCGTCATTGTAGTAGGAGCTCCAGCAGTCGTGTGCGACCACGCCCCCTGCAACGATGCCTCCACGCTCCGCTTGGGATTGACGGTGATCATCGTTACCCTGTCGGTGGCGGCGGTGAGGGAAACACCTGCAAGGACCTCCACCAGCTCGCAGATCCTCGAGGCGCCGACCATGCCGAAGGAGGAGAGGGCTGCGACCATCACCTTGAGGTTGGTGCCGTATTGCAGATGGGTGTTCACACCTTCCGGAAAGCTCCCTTTCAGGGTCTTTCCTGATCAGGGGCAGAGAACCTGGACGCACTCGTACCGGCTTTGCTCCGATGTGATGCGCACGTCCACCACGTTCCTGGTCTCGACGACGGACCGTTGGGCCTTGCATTTCTTGGCATGCCTGCAGGCGATGCAGTCGGAGGGAAGGCACTGCAGCACCACGTCCGGCTCATCCTTGAGCCTCATGGTCGAACCCTCATGGCCCTTCTGGCCGCCGCTCTTCCTCTTGAGACCCTGTCCGCCCTTGTTGATTGAGGAAGGCTTGGGCTTGTGTTAGAAATCACTTGATGGCGGCTTGCTGCTGTTGGTGCTGTTCTTGTTCTTCTGCTGCTCAAGCTCGGCTATCCGTGCATCCTTTTCGTCGATGGCCTGCTTGAGTTCTCCGACGGTGCGGGAAAGCTCTTCGATGACCCGGGACTGGGTCTTGTTCTGGTCATGGAGCTCGGAGAGCTGGGAAGACTGTTTGATTCCCTGCTGGACCAGTTTCTCGTTGGTCGCGGAAATACGGTCAATCTTGCGATTGAGCAATTCCAATTCCTTCTTCCAAGAGCTTTCCAACTTCACCTAATTACTATCTCCACTTGAAGATAGTATAGCAAGAACAGCATCAAATTACAATCCGAACTCGTTTATTTACAAGGAAGTAGCACGAATTCTCAAAGGTTCGGGGAGTCAGATTTTCATGGTGAGAATGCGGTTCTTCTCAAGCCAGCTAACAACAACCGAGAAGACCTTTCTGCTTAGGATCGGACGAGTACACCTGAGCAGTTACTAAATCACAATAAAAGTCTATAATAATTGCTTGCATTCTTAATATTTATATCAACTAAAAGAGGGCACTAAGAGGTGGTAGATGGGAGTGTTTTAAGCCCTGATGTAAGCCTCCTGAGTACTTACGTCGCTTGAGTATATTCTTGGTTTGGGAAAGAGTGCTAATACGAGCGATATCACCACAGTCTTGAACGATCAGGACCACCAGCTGTACCCTACGTTCGAACTGGGAGGCGATGCCTACCTAAAAGCCGGTCCTATAGGGCTGGAGGTACTGGGAACATTGAAGGATACTGTTTCAGTGTTCGATATTACCCAAGCCTATCCCAACACGTTGCAGGCCGACCTGCAGAACATTCTCAATCTCTATAATCCCATCGATTTCGCCAACGAGTTCGACTACACCAACGAGGTGCCCAGAAAGTTCGACAATAATAACCAGTTTCTGGTCAAGGTGTCGTCCTTCGGACCTGCATTGACGTACCAGTTCGGTGATCAGAAAACAACATTCCAGAAGGAGACCATCAAGGACCTGCTCTTCAGGGGTACCTCGATCGGCCTTGATTTGGGCTTCTTGGAGTTGAAGGTAGGCAAAGGCCTGACCGACCTGGGACTCTATCAGGTTGCCTGGCCGCAGAACTTCTTCGGGTTTCAGTTTGCAATCAAGGTCAAGAAAGCCTGGTACCTGCAAACCAACGTCTCTTTCATAAGCGCATTGCAGGGCAGATACACCGACTTGAAGCAAAGCGGAGCAACATCGGATATCGGGACTTTGTATGACTTGAGCGGCATTCTTCCCGATCAGAACATGGTGTTCGGGCTGAGTACAGGCCACGCCAACAAGTACTTCAGTGTGGATGCCTCGTTCTCGCTGAGTCTGTACAATGAGAATGCGGGGACCATCGTTGATGTGAATCAGTTGGCAACCGACCTTGAAAACCAGGGAGGCCCCGACCTCGATACCTATGTAGGGTACCTGGACAAGATCCACGCCGTGTTCCCGATTCTCGACTACTTCCTGCCTTCCAATGGGTTGGTCTCGGGCATCGTCGACAAGGACCTGTGGGGCATCAGCTACGGAGTGGAGGCAAAGGTGCCGAAGCTGGGCATCCAAGCCTGGATCCGTAAGACCGACGCCACCTATAAGAGCCTGGGCTCCTCGTTGGCCACCGATGAGTTCACCTTCGGCTCAACGGTAGAGCAACGGTATGGGGATTTTTCCTTCCGTGGAGGATACTCCTTCAAGATGGACAATATCGCCGACATCCTGTTCAACGACATCATTGCCTTGGTCAAACCCGATCTGGCTCCGACTTCTACGCCCACTGCAGCCGATATCTCCAACATCGTTCATACCGTGCAAGCCGGCGTAGATACTCCGCAGCACAAGCTTTTAGGAACCTTGGGCTTCGATTACACCTTTGCCTATGAGACTACCAATGCTGAAGCCCTGGCAAAGGATGCGGCCGATGCAGCGACCGAGACGGCCATCAAAACCTCGACCGACAACGATACCACCCTATCTCATACCGGGGAACTGCGATGGCGCAGCGCTCGGTACAAGATTGGTTCTGTTACGACAAATTTCGGGGCGAAAACCAAGGATTCCTATGTTACCAAACACACCGTCGATGGAACAGCGGATGGAACTACCTTCTGGGAGCTTGGCTATGCACTCTCGGGGAGCGTGAACTTCAGTCGGTACACACTCTCGCTGGGCTTCGATCAAACATGGAGTACGGAACCCAGTTCACTCACTTCTTTTGGATATGATGCCAAGTTCGGTATTAAAGAGACGTTCTTTGATACAATCAACTTTACCGCATCCTTCGACCAAGCTTTCAGGGCGTCACTTGAAGCGTATAAGGTTACCGGCTCGTTCGCCTTGGAAAAACGCTTGGGTTTGATTACCGTTTCCACCAACCTCGATGTCAGTTTCTATGATTCACTGCTTGACGACAGTGATGATGCAATCACGTCAACGCTGACGGTGAAGGGAGTATTCAGCAAGTAGGTTGGATGGTAGTGAAAGACAGGGCAGCGAACGCTGCCCTGTCTTTATCAATTGAATAAATCCTTGTAATCGGTCCCTATCGCCTTGAAGCTAGCATTCTTATCCAGCAGCTTCGCCAGATTTTCAGGAACCTCTATGGTTGTACCTATCAAAGGTTCGACCACCTGTTCAAACTTGGCAGGATGGGCTGTCGATACAACAATGGTTGGTTGGCCGGCAAAGTAATCGCGTCTGACGCGCTCGCCTGTTGCAGTATGCGGGCAGAGAATATATCCAAGCCCTCCATACACTTCCTTGATCGTCGCCTCGATGGTCGGGTCATCCACAGAGTAAGCGGTGAGCATTCGTGCAAGGGTATCGGTATCAGGATACAGGTGGAAGAGCCGCTCCATGTTGCTTGGAGCTCCAACATCCATGGCATTAGCCAAGGTTTGCACCGAGTCGCGGGGCTGGTATGTTCCGCTTGAGAGAAAGTCGGGAATGGTTCTGTTCTCATTCACCGAAAGGACTATCCTCTCGATGGGGGCGCCCATCGTGAGAGCCCAAAATGCTGCACAGCTGTTGCCGACATTTCCGCTGGGAATAATGATGGTCGGCTTCTTCCCGAACGCCTGGTTGTAGAGGTGCGATGCAAAGACGTAGTACACGCTCTGTGGAAGCAAACGTCCCAAGTTGATGGAGTTTGCACTGGATAGTCCCCATTGGAGGGAAATATCCTTGTCCATGAAAGCTTCCTTGACCATTTTCTGACAATCATCAAAGGATCCGTCCACCTCATAGGCCTGGATGTTCCCCCCCCAACAGGTAAGCTGTTGTTGTTGCCTTCCACTCACTCTTCCTTTTGGATACAGCACCTTTACATCGATGCCTTTGCGGTTGGCGAACGCTGCAGCGACCGCCCCTCCGGTATCGCCGCTTGTTGCTACCAGAATGGTCAACCTGCGCTGCTGCTTGGCAAGCATCCGTTCCATACACGCAGCAAGAAACCGGGCACCGAAATCCTTGAACGCGGCCGTAGGTCCGTGAAAAAGTTCAAGGACGGTCTCCTGCTCCCTGAGTGTGACCAAGGGAACGGGAAAGTTGAAGGCATCCATGCAGATTTCTGCAAGATCTTCCCTCAGTGGATCATCTTCGAAAAAGGGAGCGAGAACCTCGAATGCAAGTTCGGGATAGCTCGATATCTCATGGATTGCAAGATGCGTCAGAGGAGGAAACGACTGCGGTACATACAGACCGCCATCGGGTGCGAGTCCCTGCATGATCGCCTCACTGGCACATACCGCCGGCGCTTTGCCACGGGTTGAAACAAACTTCATTTTTTCTTCCTCCTAAATCCTTGCACCAAGATATGCAGCAAGACGAAGCATATCGGAGAACACTCCACCTGCCGTCACTTCCCTGCCCGCCCCCGGTCCTTTGATAACCAAAGGCTGGCTCAAATACCGGTCGGTGGTGAAACAGATCACATTGTCGGTCCCGCTCGTCTGTGCGAATGGATGATCACCATTGAAGCTGGCAAGCGATGCACTGCAGGCTCCCTTCTCATCGACGATGCCTACATATCGGAGTTTCTCACCCTTCTCGCATGCATCATGGTATGCCTGTTCAATGTATACATCAAGCTCCTCCAGGTTCTGCATGAATTCCTCGATAGAGAGCGAGGCCATCCCCTCTGGAACCAAGCTCTGGATCGGAATGTCCTCAACCTCAACCTCATACCCCATCTCACGGGCAAGAATGACCGTCTTGCGTCCGACATCCATTCCCGATAGATCGTCACGGGGATCAGGTTCGGTGTAGCCCATCTCTTTGGCCTGTCTGACCAGTGCGCTGAAAGGAACCGTACCATCATAGGTGGAGAACAACCAAGCCAGGGTTCCGCTGACAATTCCTTCGATGCGATGAATCCTGTCTCCTGTCTGGACCAAGTCCTTCAGGGTGCAGATGACAGGAAGCCCCGCACCGACGGTGGTTTCATATAAGAAACGGCGCCCGGTTCTCAGGCAGGTGTCAAAAAGCTTGTTGTAGTAGGCCATGGGCGCGGTGCCGGCCTTCTTGTTCGGAGTGATGACATGGATTCCCATCTCAAGCCAACTGTCGTACTGCTGGGCAAGCTGACTGCTGGTGGAGCAATCGATTACCAGGGAGTGAGGAAAATAGGTGGCTCCGATGTGGTGGATGAAAAGGTCAAGGTCCAAGGGGACCGCTTCCTGTTCGAAACGAGTTTTCCATGACCCCGGGTCTATTGCATCCTGGTCCAGCACCATCTTCTTGGAATTTGCAATACCGCGGATATGGATGTCTACCCCGAACTGCTCTCTCAGCCTCTGGCTCTCGGACTCAATTTGTTCAAGCAGGGTGCTGCCGATATTGCCCGGCCCGATCAAGCCGACGGAGAGGGCTTGCTTGGAGAGGAAGAAGCGGGCATGCAAGGCCCTAAGGGCCTTCTTGGAGTCACTGCCCTTGATGACCGCACTGATGTTGGTTTCGCTTGAACCCTGGGCGATCGCTATCACATTGACCGATGCCCTGCCGAGGGATGAGAAGAACTTGCCGGCAATTCCTGCCTGGCCGGTCATCTGCTTGCCGACAGCGGCAAGAATGGCCAGACCCGACTCTCCTTCGATGCTTTGAATCAGGTGTTCGCTCAGTTCGTGGGAGAAGGCCTCCCTTGCAACGATGCAGGCTCGTTCCATCTGGCTGGCGGGAACAGCGAAGCAGATGGAGTATTCACTGCTGGCCTGGCTGATGAGCACCACCGATATGGAAGCCTCACGCATGGCGGTGAACAGCCTGCTGGCGATGCCGATCACCCCGCTCATACCCGCGCCTTCCACATTTATCAGGGCTATATCGTGGATAATGGAAAATCCTTTTACCTTATTCAGCTGTTCCGCCTCTCCATCCTTGCTGATGCTGGTTCCTTCATCCTTCTCATCACCCCACCAACGCAGATGTACATTGATCGATTCATTGATGGCGGGAAGCAGGGCCTGCGGATGGATGACCGGGGCACCGAAGAAGGAGAGCTCGGTCGCCTCGGAGTATGAAAGAGAGCGGATGACCAAGGCCGAGGGGACTTCATTGCTATCGGCGTTTTTCAGCAACGAGGAGTTGTTCCAGAAGGTGACGCCCTGCGCCTTGAGCACTCCGGCGAGTTGGGAGGCGGCATATTCACTTCTCCCGTCCCGCAGGACGCTGCCTTCCGCCTGGGGAAGCTGACCGTAGACAAATAGCAGCTGCGCAGATATCGAGGTGCCGGCATTCAGGGTTGCATACTCGGCAAGATCGGCGGTAAAACCCTTCGTGACAGCATAGTGACAGAGAAGGTCGGCGATCCAGCTGTCGCAGAGTTTCTCCAGATAGCGCTGCACTCCGGAAGAGACCTCTTCCACCAACCAAACTGAGCGGAGAATGTCCTCAATATCGGCAAATCCCTGGGTAATGCGCTCCAAGACACTTCTGCCGGCGGGGACGGTCAAAATGTTCTCAACCAGCTCCGTCCAGCTGGAGAATCGTTGCTCCTGCAGCGACCAAAGCCGCTCGTCGTGTTCTTTAGCCGAAATCAGGAGGCTTGAGAGCTCGAAAGCTGTATCGCGAAGTGGCGCCAGGACAAAAATCTGCCGAGATTCCTTTCCAAGGCTGAAAATTCTCAACAGCTTCTCACAACCCTCTTTCGATACCAGGTTGGCACTCTCTACTGCATGTACACGGATACTGCTCATAGCAACGACCCCCATTTCAAGATAATGAACAACTCACTGAACAAATGTATCGTCTGAATATACAAAAAGAGCCCAAAAGTGGGCTCTCTGTCGATCGAGATTGCGTAACAACTGCTGTTATACGAGCTTCTCGACCTTTCCGCTCCTCAAGCAACGAGTGCAAATCTTAATGGTGCGGGGAGCTCCGTTGACCAAAGTCTTGATCGTTACGAGATTAGGGCGGAATACGCGCTTCGTGGTTACACCGATGTGCTGACCTACACCACCATGCTTCTTGGCCTGACCTTTTCTCGGAACACTGTTTCCGGCTACCGTTCCTTTTCCGCAAATCTCACATCTACGAGCCATAGCTATATCCACCTTGTCTTAATAATTCGTTAGTTGGCCGAACCGAGGCCTGTCAAAGTCACGGCTATCCTTGTACGGGCAACCTCTTGTCCGTGAGCAGTTCCACAAGGTTATCGCATTGGAGACTTCAACCTTTGCCAAATTACCAGATAACGGCTTTTGTGTAAAGAGAAAGGGTGCATCTTTTCTACTTTTTCCCTTGTCGAGCTTTGTTTGCTTGACTATCCTTATGGTATGGAAAGCTATTACATCCTCAGGTTGGGTAAGGACCTAAGAACAAAGTTGATGAAATTGAGGACGCAGTTGTTCGAGATAAGCGGTAAAGGCAGTTTCTGCTGTCTCGAGCCCTGCGTCATCCTCGGTCCCTGCGATTGTTCATCCACCCTCCCCTTTGTGCCCTGTCCCCGGCTCCCGATAACCATCGATGGAACGCTTAGGTATGAGGAGGGGCAGCTCTTTCTCCCCCTCGATCCAACAATTCTTTCCGACATTCGCACTGCATTGGGAACCGAGTATCCGATTTCCGGCATCCACCTCGGCACGGATCATGTGTCGGTACCTAGTGAAAGCTTTACGATCAGAAGTGTGAGCCTGGCTGTTCTCACCGTGGAACGGAGAGAGGACCTCACCCTTTGGAACGTGCTTTCAGAAAGGCATCTCGACTCGGACAGAGAGAACTGAGCGGGCAATCCTCGCACTCGGGCTTCTTGGCATGGCAGGTTGTTCTTCCAAATAGATTGGCTGTCATGGAGAACCGGTACTGCTTGTCCTCTTCCAAGAGAGCGGCTATCTCCTTCTCTACTTTCTCCGGGTCCTTTGCATTCACCAAGCCCAGACGGTTGACCACCCGTGAAAAATGCGTATCAACAATAATGGCACTCTTTCCGTAGATGTCGCCAAGGACACAACTGGCGGTCTTGCGTCCTACCCCAGGCAGCTTGATCAACTCATCCATGGTGTCGGGAAGCCCGCGGCCAAGCAAGGCTTTCGAGCAGGCGATGATGTTCTTTGCTTTGTTACGGTAATACCCTGTAGGATAGATAATGGATTCTACATCTTCAGCTGAAGCAGAAGCGAGCGAGGCTTTGTCAGGATACTTCGCAAACAGTTCCTTTACGACGATGTTCACGATCCTGTCGGTTGTCTGGGCCGAGAGAATGACGCTGATAAGAAAGCGGAAGGGATCACGTTGCTCCAAAAACTGGATGTCGGAGGGAAGCTGTGTGTCCAAGACGGTAAATATCTCTTGCATGCGTTGTTTCTTGTCCATAGGCTTCCTATGGTACCCCTTGACGCTTTGCTTCTCAAGTGCGTATACTCCAGAAAGTTTCGGGGCGTAGCCCAGTGGCTAGGGCACCTGCTTTGGGAGCAGGATATCGAAGGTTCGAGTCCTTTCGCCCCGATTCATGAAGGCAACCAGTGTTGGTTGCCTTTTTTCACGAGTAAAGGCCGCTTCCGAGCGGCCTTTGGTGTCTGGATATAACAAAAGGTGGCAACGCCACCTTTCAAGTTACAAATAAACTGGAGATATATCTAATTACGCTGCGTATTTGATCGACAGCAGTTTGGCAAGAATTCTTCCGATGGTCTTTCCATACTGTGCGTTGTAATCAAGTACTGCATCATATGCGTTCACTTCTTTCTGCTTCTCTACACTGAGATAGTACAGATGGTCACACACCTCGAAGAACAGGTCAGCTTTCCTTTTGCCGGGGAAGCTCATCTGCGTGGTCCAGGTTTCCATCACTTGGCTGATGGGCTCATACAGGTTGCTCATCCAGGAATAGACTGCTTCATCCCACGTGATAGGCATATTCAGGTTCTTTCCCAAAAAGTAGCGGTGGCCCTCGATATGAGAGGCGAGTTTATTATAATCTGCATCAAGGAACATATCGGTGTTCTTGATCAGGAATTCAATACTTTCTTTCTTGTGTAAATCATTTTTATCCATGATTTGCTCCTTTCGTTTGTTCTGTTTACACTGGTATTGTAAGGAGTTATGGCAATCTTAAGCAAGTACTAAAAGACTAATATATTTGTACTGTTCCGCTCAATATTTGGATATTTCCGTACTCTGTTTGCTATTAATTCACAGTTTGTATATTCCTCACACAGTTTTGATGCAAACAAAAGTCCCTCCTTTACATCAACAAAGAAGGGACTTCACAAGGCTGTGGAACCTACTGGTATTTGATCACCTGTTCGTACCGTTTCTGTACCTCGGACCAATCAAGGACCGACCAGAAAGCCTTGATATATTCGGCTCTCAGGTTCTTGTACTTCAGATAGTACGCATGTTCCCAAACATCGATTCCAAGAATCGGTACCCCCCCATTTTTCTGCATCAGCGGAGAGTCCTGGTTCGGAGTATTTACTACCGAGAGCCTGCCGTCGGCATGAGCGACCAGAAACGCCCAACCTGATCCAAACCTTCCGGCTGCCTGCTTGCCGATCTCATCCTTCAGTGCATCAAGGCTTCCGAATCCTTCTTTAATTCTCGTCTCCAGAATTCCGGATGGACTCTTTTTGGCATTCGGAGAGAGTGTCGCGAAGTACAGATTGTGGTTGGCAAAACCACCTCCGTTGTTTCGCACTGTCGTTCGCAGTGATTCATCCTTTATGCTGTCAAGATTGGAAAGAATATCCTCGATAGTGCGATCTTTCAGGCTTGCATCCTTATCCAAGGCTGCATTCAAATTATTAGTATAGGCTGCATGGTGCTTTGTATAGTGCGTCACCATCGTCAGTTCATCGATATGTGGCTCAAGGTCGGCATATCCATAGGGAAGTGCAACTTGTGTAAACATGAAGGTACCTCCTAACAAGTACTTTTATTCCTAGTAGTTTACTAGGTAAATACAGTATACCCATTATTCTTCCATTAGGCAAGCCCAAATATAATGGAACACCATTGTATCTGTACCAATACGTTTCTTCACAAGGCATCTTTACCTTTTTTCTGATTTACGGTAAGGTTTCCACGTTTCGGACACTTCAGTGTCTTTAAACGTGCGCCAATAGCTCAGTTGGATAGAGCAACTGCCTTCTAAGCAGTAGGTCAGAGGTTCGAGACCTCTTTGGCGTAAAACAAACAAAGTACTACCTAGAAATAAGATACTAGCAAGTTGGCTGGTATCTTTTCTTTTACCCAGTCAACAAGTCACCCTTGACTTACATCAAATTCTACATCAAAACTAGAGACCATGAGACATGAATACACTCTTTTCAAGCGCTACAAGGATGCCAAGAACAAGAAAGGCGTAGTTTGGTTCTTCTACTACTACGATGATGATGGAACGAGAAAACCTAAATCCACAGGCAAATCACTGAAGCATGAAGCCGTTGCCGTAGTGGAAAAGTTCCTTGCCCAGAATGACAGCAAAGACAGAACATTGAATGAGTATGCCAAGACGTTCTTTGTATGGGATGAATGTTTGTATATCAAACGTCAGCTGGCAAAGGGAAAGAGGTTTTCCAAGACCAATGCCACATTGAGAAGAAATCATCTGGACAACTACATCCTACCCCAATTCGGGAAACGCAAACTTTCCTCCTTGAATCGTGTGGAGATTGAAAACTGGCTCGTAGCATTGAAGAGCAAGAACACAGGGGAAGCTTTGTCCAACCAGACGAAGAATCATATTCTCTATGCCTTTCGTACCATTCTCAGAGAAGCGGAGCGAGAAGGCATTATTCCCTACAACTGTCTTTCCATTGTTGAGTCTCTAGCGGTTCAGCCAAAGACCAGAGATGTATTTTCCCAAGAAGAGCTACAGAAGCTATTCCCGAGCGACCTCGAAGCACTGACGAAGATTTGGAGGGAGGAAGAGTATGCATATTACTTTTTCATCCTGGCAACAACAGGTATGAGAAGAGGTGAAGCCAGAGCTTTGAAATGGAAGCATGTAATCGAGGACAAGAAGCGAAATGGTTTATTGATTGAAGAATCCATCAAGAACGATGATTCCACTGGGAGCACCAAGACAGGAAAAAGCAGAGTTGTGGTATTGAGCCAGAGAGCAGAGGAGATTCTGGAACATTGGAAAGCGAGTACGCCTTTCCATGATCCAGAGGATTTGATTTTCTATGGGAGCAATGGCAGCAGACCAATCATGGGAAAGACGCTGCAGAACAGATTTCAGAAAGCTTTGGAGAATGCAAAAATAGAGATTAACGGAAGGAATCTGGTAATCCACAGTTTCAGACATACCTACAATACTCTTTTGAAGAATGTACTTCCCTTGGATATTCTGCAAGAGACTACAGGCCATAGTTCAGAGAGCATGACCGAGAGATACAACCACCCTTCTTTGAAGGATAGTTATAGCAGAATCTTAGAGCACGAGGATGCATTTGATGGGCTCTTCTGATTCACACAACCATTAATCATTCTTTCCGCTACACTCGGTGATTTTGGTAAGCAAGCTCACTCAAAATATTCCTAGCTAAAGAAGAGAAGAGTTTAGAGAGTTTTCTAACAGAGCCTTGGTTTTTGAGCCAAGGTTTTGTCTTTATTAGGAGGACGCCAAAGAGTCCTGAATATGCCCAAACGGCCAGATATGGAGTAATAGATAAACCAGAGAGCTCCATATCTTCTATTCCAAATCTTCAAAATGCTTTCTTACTTTATTTACCAAAGTACTAAGTTCGATGTCTGTTCTTCCTAGCTGAGAGCTATAAGCAAGAAAAGAATCCGAATAATCAAGACTCAATTCTTCAGGTTCTATACCCTGCATCAATGGCTGGTTCTGTATCAAATATTCACAATGTGTATAGAATAGCCAGAAGTCTTCATATAATGCTTCAGTTAGGAACGGTGCATTTCCATATAACTTTTCCTTAAACTTTTCCAACCATTCCAATGCTTCATGATGACGTTTTTGAGTCTCTACTAACAAATCATGAGCGTTTCCTCCAAAATCCTCTATTTGAGGAAATATCTTGAATGAAGCTTCTGAAAGATAATGTGCTACTTCTGACAAATCTTTGCAAATTGCAAACTCTTCATCGAACCGAATATCACAAATATGCTTACCTTTCTGGAGTCCGTATTCTTCAATAAGTAATGATCGCTCGGCTTTAGCTTTTTTCCTTGCAAGATATAATGAGCTAGCAAAAGCTAGCACTGCCGTAATCGTTGAAATCACCAACTGACTGCATAATGTATTCATAAACATAAGAATATCACATCAATATCCATACCGATAGCTATAACCACTACACCAATTCTACATCAAATATCCTAATAACCCCTACTTTTGATGTATAATCGCTGATAGTTCTTGATAAAACCACTTGTTCTATATCGACTCTAATTCATTATATATTAATCGCTTATGATAGCTTTTAATAAAGTTTGATAAACCTAAAATTGCGCCTTCTAAGCAGTAGGTCAGAGGTTCGAGACCTCTTTGGCGTAGTAGATGTGATACCAACGGCATTGTTGGTATCCTTTTTTTTATTCCTCCTTCTTTGCTTACCGGCCAGCTTGAACCATCTTCTGATTTCCATTGAGAAGACCAAGGCAGCTTCTGCCACAGCGAACCTAATACTGAAAAATCGATGGTTCGGTTGAAAATTGATCAGAGCCTAATCTTGACGCCTTGCATAGAAGGCCCTACGCTTATGTCATGAGAGGCATACGCTTGTACTGCTTGTATGCGTCGCCTCGCATAAAGTTCAACAAACGCCTGTCCTTCATCAAACACCTTGAGGTGCGTGTACAATGCGAAGGAGACCCTGAGAATGTTGCCATTTGATCTGCGCATCCAGACACAACAGCATTTTGATTATTGCAGGGTCTTCAATTTCCCAAAGGAGGCCAAGCTGCTGAGATTCACGCGACTGAAATGGTTTGGGTACGACGAAGAAGGACCGGCGGTATATCGGGAGGACCCGGATACAGGGGAGGTTGTCCGCATCGATTTTCTCCATTGAATACACACGAGAAAAGCTCGCTATGCTGGACAGAACCGCAATATTGGTTTAGCCTTGACAAACAATTCGTTTTTTTATGCGACTCTCGTCATGCCTTGATACTCTTCTTTTTTATAAGTATTTGCATTGATTGGTTTTATTCTCTATTTTCCCAAGTAGGGCAAATTTTAGGCAAACTGCTTGACAGAGGCTCATAAATATTCGATATTCGCAGTGAATCGTAAAGGCTCCAAGGCCTCAAGTTTTGGAAATTCTATGCCTGAAGCGAGTGGAGGGAATGGAAAAGATTGAAAGGTGTTGAAGTTACTGTCGAACGGGTTTCCCGCTCCTATGGCGATTTCAAGGCACTCAACGATGTGAGTGTCAAGATAAACAAAGGTGAGTTCTTCTCACTGCTGGGGCCTTCAGGGTGTGGCAAGACCACCCTCTTAAGGATTATCGCTGGGTTTGATTACCCTGATACTGGAAGCGTGGCGTTTGACAACAAGGACATCTTGCCCTTGCCGCCGGACAAACGGCAATCCAACACTGTGTTCCAGACCTACGCCCTTTTTCCCCATCTTACCGTCTACGAAAACATCGCCTTCCCTTTACGTCTCAGGCGAGTGGACAAGCAAACAATCGAAGCAAAAGTCATGGAATATGTCCGCCTTGTGCAGCTGGAAGACCATGTATATAAAAAGCCTTCCATGCTCAGCGGCGGCCAAAAGCAACGTGTTGCCATTGCCAGGGCCCTGATCAACGAGCCGAGTGTACTTCTGCTCGACGAACCGCTCTCCGCCCTTGACGCAAAACTCAGGCAAAACCTGTTGGTTGAACTGGACCAAATCCATGACAAGGTAGGAATCACCTTCATTTATGTCACCCACGACCAAAGTGAAGCGCTATCGGTCTCGGACCGCATCGCCGTCATGAATAAAGGCAAAGTACTGCAGATTGGCACCCCCTATGAGATTTATGAGGCTCCTGCAACCCGCTTTGTCGCCCAATTCATCGGCGAATCCAACAGTTTCCCCTGCAAGGTGCTCTCATGCGAACCGTTTGAAGAGGAATACCTGATTCGTGTCGATGTTCCTGCCTTGCAAGGAGAAATATCGGTTACCGATTCCCAGCCGCAGGAGATCGGGGCGAATCTCGACTTCACGGTTCGACCCGAGAAGGTGAGAATCTCCACCAATCCTCCCCGTACAACGGCAAAGGAGCTCAACACATTCAAGGGAGTTGTTGATGAACCTGTGTATTCAGGCTTTCAATCAAAATTCTATGTTAAGCTCGAGCAGGCGCCTTCCACCCAGGTCAAAGTCTTCAAGCAACACACGGTGTTCCTTGAGGACGGCCCCGATATTGAATGGAAGGACACCGTCTACGTCAGCTGGACTGCAGCCGACGGTTATCTGGTAAAGGATACCGACCGATGAAAAAGACCCTCAAACCAAGGGAACGTGAACAACTGCTGGGGACCATCTATGGTGGTCCCATGGGCTTATGGTTCACCCTCTTCTTCACGGTCCCCTTGGGTATAATAATACTCTACAGCTTCATGAAACGAGGCCTGTATGGAGGTGTGGAGTGGGAGTTCACCCTGACCGCCTACAAGCAGATGTTCAACCCGAGCTTTGCAATGGTTGTGGTCAGGACACTGTGGATCAGCGTACTTTCCACATTCCTGTGCATTCTCATAGCCATCCCGTGCGGCTATGCCATGGCAAAGAGCAAACACCAGACCTTTCTGCTCTTTCTTATCATCATTCCGTTTTGGACCAACTCACTGATCAGAATCTATGCATGGATATCGATCCTCTCCACAGAGGGGTTCATCAACAGCGTGCTCATGCGCCTTGGCCTCATTGATCAAGGGCTGAAGCTTATCTACAACAACGGGGCGGTGGTACTGGTACTCATCTACATGTACCTGCCCTTCGCCATCCTTCCGCTGTTCACCACCATCGACAAGTTCGACTTCTCCCTGCTCGACGCAGCGCGCGACCTTGGGGCCACCAAACTCGGCTCCATCGTCAAGGTGATGTTCCCCAACATCAAGAGCGGACTGAGCACCGCCTTCATCTTTACCTTCATCCCCATTTTTGGAGCGTACACCGTACCCCTGCTGGTTGGAGGAAAGGATTCGACGATGATCGGGAACATCATCGTCGATCAAGTATCGAAGACAAGAAACTGGCCGCTGGCTTCTGCTTTCTCCATGATCCTCACCCTGATCTCACTGGTCGGAGTATTCTGGATGCTTTACAACGGCAAGCGGGAGCAGATGCAAAAAGAAGGTGGAACCAAGAAAACCACCCAACAGGCGCTTGAACACAACATCAAGGCACACCACAGCCATCGAGGCACCAAATGAACTACCATAAATACCAAAGCAAATCCGGTTTTTCATTTTCCTATGTGATGTTGGCACTGGTCGTCGTTTTTCTGTTCATACCCCTGTTTGTTGTAGTGTTCTTCTCCTTCAACAGCGCCAAGGGCATGCAATGGGACCACGCTTCGCTGATATGGTACAAGACCTTGATTTTCAACAGCCCCTCGCTTTGGGCTGCCTTCAAGAACAGCCTTATCATCGCACTGACCAGTGCTGTTACGGCAACTGCACTGGGCTCGCTTGCCGCCATCGGCATCAAGTGGTACCGCTTCCACGGCAGAAGCTACATCACCACTGTAAGCTATCTGCCCATGGTCCTTCCCGAAGTCATCATCGGTATCTCAATGCTGATTTTCTTCTCTGCGGTAAAGGTAAGACTGGGAATGTTCACCATCTTCGCAGCCCATACGACGTTCAACCTGCCCTTTGTGTTCATGATGGTTACTGCACGCTTGGATGAGTTCGATTACTCCACCGTAGAGGCTGCAAGGGACCTCGGAGCCAATGAACGGCAGACGTTGACCAAAGTCATCATTCCCAGCATCATACCTGCAGTACTCTCAGGGTTTTTGATGTGTATCACCATGTCCCTTGAGGACTTCGTCATTACATTCTTTGTATCCGGGCCTGGTTCGGGTACCTTACCCCTGTACGTGTATTCGATGATTCGCTACGGCGTCTCCCCGGTTATCAACGCACTGTCGTTCGTTATGATTCTCGGTACCATGGTCATCGCATTCACCTTCAGGAAATTCCTAAAGACTGTGGCTGCAAGCAGCTAAGGTTGGAGGCATCATTTCGTTCGGAGGTGCGTCATGCACAAAACATCTCGGTTTTTTCTCATACTGTTAGTCTGCATACTCATAGTGAGCAGTGTAGGCTGTAAGAAATCCAGCGGTCGGAATGGCAAATTGTATTTGTACAATTGGACCTACTACACACCCGACTCCCTGGTAGAGCAGTTCGAGAAGGAGACCGGCATCGATGTGGTGATCGACAATTTCGCCTCCAACGAAGAGATGTTTGCAAAAATCATGGCAGGCGGGAACGAGGGCTACGATGTCATTTTCCCGTCCTCCGACTATACCGCCATTATGATCAAGTTGGGACTTCTTGCTGAACTTGATCACAATTTATTGCCCAACCTCAAGTACCTCTCCCCGCTCTTCAAGGAAAAAGCTGCCTATGACCCCACATACCGCTACTCCGTCCCCTACTTCATGGGTTCCAGCGGCATTGCGGTAAACACCGAACGCGTTCCAAGCGACTACGATCGAACCTGGGCCATTTTCGCCGATGCACGTATGGCAGGCAGCATGTCGATGCTCGACGATATGCGTGAGGTAATGGGAGCCGCCCTGAAACATCTGGGATACAGCGGGAACTCCACCGACATAGAGGAGCTTCAGAGGGCGACCGACCTGATCAACACACAGTGGAAACCCAATCTGGTTAAGTTCGACTCTGAGTCCTTCGGCAAGGCCTTCAGCAGGGGTGAGTTTGTCGTAGTACATGCCTATCCGGAGAATGTTTTTGCTGAGATCAGCGCCGACAAATGGTCCACGATCGACTTCTTCATCCCCCCTGAAGGCGGCATGATGTACATCGACAACATGGTCATCCCCAAAGGTGCAAGGAACAATCAAGCCGCTCACGCCTTCATCAACTTCATCCATGACCCCAAGAATTATGCAGTATTTCTGGATACCTTCAGTCTTCCGCCTACCACCAATACCGGCGCATCGGCTTTCATGAAAACCGAACATAGCTTCTTCTCAATCGAAGATTTGTCCAATTCGGACAACATCAGTGACTTGGGATCGAAACTGGAGCTGTACAACGAGTTGTGGCAAACCATACGGTATCAATAAAAACGTGCATATTTATGCATGATTTTTACATTCTGTTCTGTTTTTCTCTTGCAACGTGGTTTTACAACAGGTATTCTGAACCAACATGCTTTTGATGGGGAGAGAATATTCCATGAACAGTTATCAACTAATCACAGCCCTCGCCTTTGCCCTCTACCTTGGCCTTATGCTGGCCATCGGCTTTTTTACCTTCCGCAAAACAAAGTCCACCAGCGACTACTTCCTCGGCGGTCGTTCCATCGGTCCATGGTTTACGGCCCTCAGCGCCGAGGCATCCGACATGAGCGGATGGCTCTTGATGGGCCTTCCCGGACTCGCCTACTTTACAGGTTTGCAGGAAGCTTTCTGGACAGCCGTAGGCCTTCTGGTGGGAACCTACCTGAACTGGCTTTTTGTAGCCAAACGAATGCGCAAGTACACCATCCATGCAAAGGACTCCATCACCATCCCCGAGTTCCTGGCAAACCGGTTCCATGACAAATCGAAAGTACTGCAGACAGTCAGCTCGATCATCATTCTCGTATTCTTCGTCGTGTATACAGCCAGTGGATTCTTGGCCTGCGCCAAGCTCTTCACCGCTGTATTCGGCATGAACTATTATGCAGCCCTCCTTCTTGGAGTGGTGGTCATCCTCGGCTACACCCTTCTGGGAGGGTACCTCGCCGTCGTCGCTACGGATTTCGTGCAGGGCAGTCTCATGTTTGTTGCATTGGTTGCAACAGGCTTCTTTGCCTTAGTGGCGGTAGGAGGTCCTGCACACACCTTTGCAAAGCTTGGTGAATTCGGACAGCACTTCATCAACCCCTTCATAACTCCTCCGGGAACCACGTATGGATTCCTGCAGATTCTCAGTGCTCTTGCCTGGGGCTTGGGATACTTCGGCATGCCCCATATTCTGGTTCGGTTCATGTCCATCAGAAGCAACTCCGAGGTAAAAACCAGCCGCAGGATCGCCATGGTCTGGGTTACCATTGCAATGGCGGCCGCCCTGCTCGTCGGTGTTGTCGGCAAGCTGTTCCTCCTCCCCATGACCTATGACAGCCAGAGTGCCGCCGAAGCAGTCTTCATCGCCAGCATGCAGAAGATATTCCCCACGTTCATCGCAGGTTTCTTCCTCTGTGCAATCCTCGCAGCCAGTATGAGCACCGCCGACAGCCAGCTTCTGGTGGCCTCATCAGCCTTCAGCAAGGATGTCTACAAGGCTCTGCTCCGAAAGGACGCCTCCGACAAGGAGACGTTGCTTGTAAGTCGTGTCACCGTGATTGTCATCACCATCATCGCAATCTTTTTGGCGATGGATCCCAACTCGTCCATCTTCGATGTTGTCAGCTACGCTTGGGCTGGATTCGGTGCCACCTTCGGGCCCGTCATCATCGCAGCCCTCTTCTGGAGAAGGGCAACACGCAATGGAGCCATCGCAGCAATGGTCGGCGGCGGTGCTACGGTAATCATTTGGAAACAGCTCTCAGGAGGACTCTTCGACGTCTATGAACTACTTCCAGGCTTCATTCTCGCCTCACTGTTGATGATCGTCTTCAGCCTTCTGGATAAAAATCCCGATAAAGCGATGCTTGCAGAATTCGATGCCTATATGGCCATCGAGGACTAGAGGTGCAACCGGGGAGAAATCCCCGGTTTTTTACTACTTCGCAAAAATTGTTACAAACCCCTTGACGTAAGCGAACCCGGACTTTATACTACTGCATTATCCAGCCTTTCGGTAGGATATTTTACTTGGAGGAGGCACACCATGATGCAGATGCAAAGCGCAACTGAATCTTCCGATCCTATGATGTGCCACATGGCACTCGCCTAAACAAACTCCAAGGAACCTTCATGAAACAAGCAAAACATCCTCGCTGTGGCTCTGTAGTCGACCACATGTGACGCTTCTGGTCTTACGCACCCCACGAACAGTCGTTCGTGCATATTTACACCAGGAGACACCTATGGCTACCCATCATTTCGAAACAATCGCCCTCCATGCAGGACAGGAACAACCGGACATTGCAACCGGAGCAAGAGCAGTTCCGATCTATCAGACCACCAGTTTTGTTTTTGACAACTGCGCCCATGCCGAAGCTCGGTTCAATCTCTCTGAACCGGGTAACATCTACAGCAGATTGACCAACCCCACCCAGGAGGCCTTTGAGAAGCGCATTGCTGCCCTTGAAGGAGGCGTCGGAGCCCTTGCTGTTGCGAGTGGATCGGCTGCGATCACCTACAGCCTGCTCAATCTTGCTAGAACAGGAGACCACATCGTTTCCTCTGCCACCATCTATGGCGGTACCTACAACCTCTTCTCCCATACCCTCAGTGAGTGGGGTATCACCACCACATTCGTCGACGTTTCGAATCTGGCCGAGGTAGAAGCTGCCATCACCGAAAACACCAAGGCGCTCTTTGTGGAGACCATCGGCAACCCCAACGCAACTCTGTGCGACCTTGGGCAGTTGGCCGTCATCGCCCACCGTCACAGCATCCCCTTGGTGGTGGATAACACATTCGCTACCCCCTATCTGGTGCGACCCATCGAATTGGGCGCCGATATTGTCGTGCACTCGGCCACCAAGTTCATCGGTGGACACGGAACCAGCCTGGGGGGTGTCATTGTAGACAGCGGCAACTTCGATTGGGAGGCAAGCGGCAGGTTCCCCTCGCTCACCGAACCCAATCCCAGCTACCACGGGATTAGCTTCACCCAGGCCTGCGGTCGGGCTGCTTTCATCACCAAGGCACGGGCGGTGATCCTGAGGGACACCGGTGCATGCCTGTCCCCTTTCCACTCCTTCTTTTTCCTCCAAGGCCTTGAAACCCTCGCCCTGCGAGTAGCCCGCCACGTTGAGAACACAGAAAAAGTGGTTGATTTCCTTTCGAAGCATCCTGGTGTTGCAACAGTCAGGCATCCCTTGCTCGCAGACAATCCCTACCATGGGCTGTACAAGCGGTATTTTCCCAAAGGAGGCATCAGCATCTTCACCTTCGACATACAAGGGACCGAAAAGCAGGCAAGAGCCTTCATCGACTCGCTCAAGCTCTTCAGCCTGCTTGCCAATGTGGCGGATGTGAAGTCGCTGGTAATCCATCCTGCGACCACCACCCACTCCCAGCTGACAACCCAAGAGCAGATCAGCCAGGGAATACAGGGCACGACCATCCGTCTCTCCATCGGGTGTGAACACGCACAGGACCTCATCGACGACCTGGCCCAGGCCTTCGACGCAATAGGAGGCTCTCCATGCCGGTGACAATCCCCCAAGACCTGCCTGCCGCCGAAGTGCTCAAGCAGGAGAACATCTTCTTCATGACCAAGGAACGGGCCATTCACCAGGATATCAGGCCGTTGCAGATAGCTCTGCTCAACCTCATGCCGAACAAGATTCGTACCGAGGAGCAGTTCCTCAGATTGTTGGGAAACACCGCTTTGCAGGTTGAACTGACATTTCTTACTACAGCGACATACCAAAGCAAACACACTCCCATCTCCTATCTACAGACCTTCTACCAGACATTCGAACAGGTACGAGGGAGCCATTTCGATGCCCTGATCATCACCGGGAGCCCGGTTGAGACGCTTGCCTTTGAAGAGGTAGCCTACTGGAAGGAACTTACCGAGATCCTTGCGTGGGCCGATGAACATGTGTATTCGTCCTTCTTTGTATGTTGGGCGGCCCAGGCCGCCCTCTACCACCACTATGGCATCGAAAAACATTTGCTTCCCAAGAAGCTTTCCGGCGTCTACAGCCATACAGTGAAGCAGAAAGGACACCCACTGGTCCGCGGCTTCGACGACTTTTTCTGGGCGCCGCACTCGCGCAATACGGCAGTCGATGAGACAAAGCTGTCTTCTGTTCAAGACTTGATTGTCTTGTCGGACTCAGAAGAGGCGGGGCTGTATCTTGCAGCAAGCAAGGATGGGAGGAAGGTGTTCGTCACCGGTCACAGCGAGTACGATGAGCTGACTTTGCATGATGAGTACCAACGCGACCTTGCAGCAGCACTGAATCCGGAGAAACCCTTGAATTATTATCAAGGTGACGAGGTGACGGTGCGCTGGCGGGGCCATGCTCACCTTCTGTTCAGCAACTGGCTGAACTACCATATCTACCAGAGTACGCCGTATCAGTTGGATCAGATCAGCAAGGTCTTGCAGCACAGCTGAGTCATCTCTTCCCTCAAAACGGCAATCTGCTCATCACCTATGAAGCTCACATTCGCCTGCTCGACTCCTGCAGCCCAGTTGATGCTGTATGCAAGAGCGAGCGTGCGGATGCCGGCTTCCCTTAAAAGCGACACTTCGGTGGACAGTGTCATTCCCACCACATCACAACCCAACCGAGCGTACAGGCGGATTTCAGCCTTTGTCTCAAGCCGCGGACCGTTTGTGCATACATACACTCCGGCGTCCTTAAGCCGGGGGCTCAGTGTTTGCATCCGTTCCTTCAATGATGCATCGAACACATCGTCCATCGGGATGTGGCGCACCCCGCTTTCGCCTCCGGTATAAAAGGTCTGCTCCCGCGATCCCCCGGTAAAATCGACAAAGTCTGAAACCATGCCTATTTCTCCGGGTTTCAATGCCGAGGAAATGGAACCTACTGCATAGATTCCGATAGCCTGATCCACCCCCAATTCGGTAAGTGCAGCAACGTTTGCACGATAGTTGACCAAATGCGGCGGCAAAGAGTGGGACGATCCGTGGCGGGGAAGAAAAACCAATCGGTCGCCGACAAACAGCTCAACCTCCCCATACAGGGTTTGTACCAATGTTCGCTTGAGAGGGATGCCGTCCAAGGCATCGACGCCTGTTCCTCCAATAATTGCTTTCACTGAAAGCTCCTTTTCACCTGTTCCGGCTTGAGTATGCCTTTGGGGGTCACCAAGGCGGTAACCAAAGCCGGCGGGATAATGTCGAATGCCGGATAGAGGCCCCCTATGGAATCCAAGGTCGTGGGAAGCCCCATGCACCGTGTAATTTCCTTGGGAGACCTCATTTCCATGTTCACATCGTCCCTTCCTTGTTTCGTTTGGTCGGGGGAGATGCTGAAGGCATAGTAAGGGACACCGATGTAACGGGCGGCGATGGCGTTGGAGAGGGTCCCCACCTTGTTCACCACCGTACCATCCATGCAGAGAAGGTCGACAGCGGTCATGTATGCATCAACCTTTCCTTCCACGAGGAACGTTGCGCCCATGCCGTCGGTGACGACCTGCACTTTGATGCCCATCTCCTCAAGGCTTGGGGCCGTCAGTCGCGAACCCTGAAGATAGGGACGGGTCTCATTGGCCAGTACCCGTATCTTCTTTCCACTCTCTTGTGCATAGGCAAGGGAGAGCAAAAACGTATGCTCTGCAAAACACGTAGTAAGCACCACCGAATCCTGATCCAAAAGCGTACTTCCCATCCGTCCCATCTGATGATACAACCGGTCAAAGCCGTCAAGTATGGATTGCACCTGCCGTCCTACTGCTTGGGCAAGCTCATCAGGATCGGAAGCAAACATCCGTACTTGGGCGAGCAAACCTTGCAGGGTCCGCTGCATGGTCGTATTGGTCGGTCTGGCTGCAATGAGTTGGTCAGCCGCATCGGCAAGTGTTGAAAACCCGCTTGGGAGGTCCCCGCTTTGCATCTGTCTTGTTACGAAAACCATGGTCTGCAATGCAACCTCAAGAGGACCTCCCCCTTGTGTCACCATCGAGCGCAGGGCTTGGGCGACCTGAGCAACAGAGCTGCATACCTCAAACCGTTTTTCGAAGGGGAACACCCTGCGGTCCCCGATGAGAATGTTCCCGCCTTCCAAACGGCAGATATTTTCATGTTTGAGCAGATAGGGAAGCTCGATCATCAATGCACCCAGAAGGAGAGATGGTCGGCGATGATCGCTTGTTCAAGATCCTTATCATCGGTGGGTCCCACCACCTCGATGTCCTTCTGTCCGTGGGCAAGCACCTCGTGGCTGGGCAGATCGAAGGTGGGATTCTGTTCATCGGCACCAGTCAGCTCAAGCAGCTTCGCTTCGGTGATGCCGAAGACAAGCCTGCGGACATTGGTCCAGTACATGGCGCCGGTACACATCACACAGGGCTCGGCATTGGTATAGAGCGTGCAGGTGGAGAGAAAGGCCGGATCGTACAGCTTGCCTGCCTTGAAAAGAAGCAGGGTTTCGGCGTGCATTGCAGAGCCTCCTTCCTCATAACTGTTCTCCTGTTCAAGCAGGATGTTGCCGTCCTTGTCGGCCAGCAAGGCTCCGAAGGGGTGGTTCCCCTTGCGTTTCGCCTGCGCAGCGATACGCACCGTCTCATATAAAAGGTGTATGTCCTGTGCATTGGGAATACTGCGTGTAATAGTGCTCATGGTCCTTGTTCTCCTTAGTATTCTGTCACCCTACCATGCAATGTTTTCATTGGCAATGCGCTTTAAGTTCACAAAACTACAAGAATGGACGTATCTGATGATAATATAGTACAATAAGAAATATAGTCGGCGTAATCTTGAGAAATTGAGCATTGACGTTTGACTTGAGAGAACGTACAGTATGGGGAAGTTGCTAGAGTAGCAACCACCCTACAAAAAGGAAAGACTATGAATAAGAGTAATCGAACAAAGGTGGTCGTGACCCTGTTGGCCATGATCCTCATTTCCTCAAGCCTCTTCGCGATGGGTATGAAAGAAAGCGATCCAGCAGCTGTAACCGTACGCATCCTTACTACTATGAATCAGAATGGCCAGGTAACCCTGGTTGCCAGAAGCGCCGATAACCAGGATCTTACCTTCCAGGCGGGATCCTACACCGATGCAAGTTATCCAATCGCCAGCCTTGGTGCAGGTGATTATGTGGAAGTGGTTCTCGACAACAACAAGGCGATGAACATCCGCTATATCAACCCCTTGGTGACACTGGGTGTCCTGCCCTACTCCATCAGCATGGAGCGGGCAACCGAGCTTGAGAGCCTGACCGACCGCTTCAGCTATACCTACGGCTATCTGCTGATCCAGTCCTTCTCCTCCCAAGGGTTGTTCTTCGATGCCGGCTACTATGTAAAGGGAGCTCTCGATGGATACAAGGATTCGTTGAGTGAAGTCCCCAATGGTTACTACTCTCTCGAAGAGCTGTACGCAAATGTCAACGACTACCAGGAGAAAGTCTGGAACGCAGGTCTTGCCAATACCGATTACGGTAAGAGTTATACCAGTATCAGTGAAGTCACCGGCTTGGCCAAGCCTGAGGATTTGTCCGATGCATTCAGCTATACGTACGGCTACCTGCTCGCCCTCAATATGGCCGGCCAGGGAATCACCGTCAACGGGGATCTGTACGCCCAGGGAGCTCTGGACTATGCCTGCGATAATCAGCTGTTGATGAACGACGCGGAGATGCAGGTTGCTTTCACTGAATACCAGCAGATCCTTGAAAAGGAGTACCAGGAATGGATTGCCGAGATTGCCGTCAGCAACCTGGCCGAGGCTGAAGCTTTCCTTGCACAAAATTCATCCAATGAGGGAGTCGTCGTCACACCAAGCGGTCTTCAGTACCAGGTGCTTACCCCGGCAACGGGAAACAAGCCGGTTCTCGCCGACACCGTCGAGGTGAACTACCAGCTCCAGCTCATCGATGGAACAGTGGTTGAGAGTTCCTATGATATGGGGCAGACTGCACACTTCCCGGTAAATGGGTTGATCGAGGGATTCACCGAAGCCCTGCTTGCCATGAATACCGGCAGCGTCGTCAGAACCTGGATTCACCCCAGCCTCGGGTATGGTGAAATGGGGACCGAGACCATTCTTCCCAATGCTCTGCTGATTTTCGACATTGAGCTTGTTGGAATCGACCAGTAACAAATTTTTGCTCGATCCTTGGCCGCAGCCGTTGCCTGCGGCCAATTTTGTTGGGCTATGCTAGTCACACAGGATTGCTTTGGCTATACTGCAACTGATGGACAACACGACAAAAAGCCAACTGATTGATACAATCTACAACCATCTCAAACATCAGATTCGCCAAGGATTGCTCCCAAACGGAGCCAAGCTTTCGGAGAATACCCTTGCCAAGGAGTTCTCCTGCTCCCGCACCCCGGTCAGGGAGGCGCTCAAGCGCTTGGAGCAGGACGGTTTTGTGGTCATCGTCGCCCATAGCGGAAGCTACGTGAAAGATATTACCATGGTCGACTACCAACAGCTGACCGAAGTCAGGGCGTATCTTGAGGCACTGGCCATCCGCCTCGCTTGCGAGAACGGAGCAGACCCCGCCATCCTGGACCAGATTCTCGACCGCATGGATGCATTGTGGAAGGGAGGCAAGGCCTTTGATGTGCAGACCTTCAGCAGCCTGCACTACCAGTTCCATCTTGAACTGGTCAAGCTTTCCGGAAACAACCTGCTTGCACTCACCTACAGCCGCCTGAACCTCAGCGAAGCCGCCCTGTTGTTCGCTCAGAACATCAACGACCGGGGAATTGCAAAAACCCAAGCCGAACACCGCCGTCTTGTCGATGCCATCCGAGCGAGGGACGAAAAAGAAGGAGAGCGATTCATGCTCTCCCACCTCTGGCGTAAACGAGATCGATTCAGAGCTCAGACTCAGGTAATTTGAAAATCACCTTCTTGACTGCGCACTCACTGGTAAGCACCTGCTGATGGCGATAGGTTTCACCTTTTGCCACCAGCACGAACGAACCTGTGGTCAAATGAGAAACCACCACAGGTTGTTTCTCATCCTGTAGACTGAACAGCTCCTCTCCTTCGAGCACTACGTGCAGTTGACGCTCGCCTGCAATCTGCAGACTGCCCAACTCATTGGTGACATAGGCTAAAACCTGATAGCCAAGCCCGTCGACACTATGCTGACCTGCCGCATCCTCGTAAGGAAGGCTGCGATCAAGAATGTCAATGACTGTCTGTACGGCGGGATGAAGTGCTCGATACCATTCAAGATTGTCCAGAAGGTCGATCAGCATCAAATCACCTGGCCCTTATGTGCACTGTATAGTTTCTCAAACATGATGATCTGCTCTGCACACCCCTCGATGCCCAGCCTTCCGCTGTCAAGGCTCAAATCGTAGGTGCGGCACATACCCCACTTGCGGTCGCTGTAATAGTTGTAGAAATTCGCACGCTGCTTGTCAGTTTTCAAGCAGATGTCCTCCGCCTTGTTTTCTGGCACATCATATACCCTGACGGCACGCTCGACGCGGTTTTTCAGGTCTGCATGGATGAAGACGTTCACCACATTGTCCATATCCCTGAGGATATAGTCGGCACAGCGGCCTACGATGACGCACGAACCCTCCGAAGCCAGGCGTTTGATCGTCTTGCTCTGGATTAGGAACAATTGGTCGTTGAGAGGCATCTCCGTAACGCCCAATGCACCACTGGCCATAGGATAGTTGCCCATCACCAACGAGTAGAAGATGCTGCTGGTGGCTTTCTCATCCGCATTCGAGAACAGAGCCTCACTCAGTCCGCTGTCGCGGGCGCTTATTGCGATGAGCTCCTTATCATAGAAGGGTATGCCAAGCTTCTGTGCCAAGGTTTTCCCCACCTGTCTTCCACCGCTTCCGAACTGTCTGCCGATTGTAAACACAACGTTTGTACTCATATGCAGGTTCCTCCACTGCCTATAGTATACCACAGATGGGAATACTCTGCCTAAGGGAACTTGCAACAAGGATTACATTGCCGTACGATGCCGATAAGGGAGAAACTGCATGATTACCTTGAGAAACAACAACCTCACGATGGAAATTTCTGAAGTGGGTGCCGAGATTCACTCACTGTACAACACTCAAACGGACGTCCAATATATTTTCGACGGGAACCCCGTCTTTTGGCCGCGTCACACACCCCTGCTCTTTCCGGTCACCGGGCCTCTGGCGGACGGAACAGTGGAAGCAAAGGGAAAAACCTACACCATGCCGGTCAACGGTTTTGCTCGCGATCTGAACTTCAAGACAACACAAGAGAAACCCTATGAAGCCACCTTCGTGCTGTGCAGTGATGATCGAACACGAGCCTTCTACCCTTTTGAATTCAGCCTGACGGTAACCCATACCCTGTTTGAGAACGGCTATACCAGCAAGGCTGTCATCAAGGCTGAAGAGCAGCTGTACTGCACATTCGGTTGGCATCCGGCTTTCAGCTTGAACATGAACGGAAACGATGCACCCTTGGAGTCGTACTATGTCCAGTTCGAAAAAAAGGAGAGTGCAGACAGGCTCTATCCGGTCAACGGCGTCTTTGCAAGACAGGAACGCTTTTTGGACGACCAGGACATTTTAAAGCTTACCAGAGAGGAGTTGGACAAGGGCCCGATCGTACTCAACGGCCTTAAGAGCCGGTATGTCAGCCTTAAAAGCCGAAATGGCAAGGCAGGTGTCACAATAGACCGTGGGGAACTACCCACCTTGGTCATTTGGACCAAGGAGAAGGTCGACGCCCCCTATGTCTGCGTCGAGCCGATGTACAGCTTCCAGGATGCAACCCGAAAACGTGACCTCAGTGAGATGGAAGGCATGATGCACCTGAAGGCAGGCGAGAGCAGAACGTTCTCCAACACCTTTACCGTGTTCTAGGCTTCATAGGTTGCAACCACCCTGGCCGGCGATCCATCGGCATGCTTGTAGGAAAGAGGCAGGGCGGTCAACTGAACGGTTCTATGGAGTATGTGTTCGAGGTTCACCAGATTCTCAAGAATCAGGGCGTTGGAGCCGAGAATGGTGTGGTGGATGGGGAAGTCAAGGTCCCCATCCCGGTCACAGTTTCCCGTGTCGAAGCCAAACATCCTTACACCGCGCTCAACAAGGTATGCCGCAGCCTCTTGGGTCAGATACGACTTCCCCTTCGTATACAAGAGAACGGCATCGCAGTCCGAATCGATGCATGAGACCTTTTCTACTGTAATGTCGCAATCCTCCGAACAATCCAAGACACAGGCCGTTGCAAAGAAACGGGAGACGGGAATCTCGTCCAAGGACGAACCTTCAGGCAACAGATGAGCCGGGCTGTCCATATGGGTTGCCGCATGCGAGCCGAATTGCAGCTTTGTAAGCCGCCATCCCTCCCTTTCCAAGGTATGGAAGGGTGCAATAACAACGGCGGGATCGCCGGAATAGCCGGCCTGTCCGTTCTCAAGCGGCATGGAAAGATCGAGATGCATGCGTTTTGCCTGCTCTTTTTTTTGCGCATACAGATAGTGGCTGAAAGCTTTTCGGGCCGTCTCATGAATGACTTGGGCCAAATCAGTATTCTCCGCCATTGCCTGCTTAAGCGGAGCCTGCAACCGGTACACCAGATCATTTGCTGCATCGACTGCCAGACTCTGCAACTCCGGTACGGCTGACCGATAGTGCAGATAGTGTTCAGTTTTAGCACATGCCGTTTCGATGATACCGAGGGCTTTCTGCGTCTCTCGTTCACGGCTTGGAAGGTCAATATCGAGGTCTTGGATGCGTACAACACCTTCGATTTCGGGGTCGATATCCCTCACCGGTGCCAAATCGATATAGAGATGGGTGCCTTCCACCTGCTCTTTTGTCAGGGTGTACTCCATCCCCTTCGTCGCACTGATGACAACATGACAGCGAGACAGATAGGATAATCGCTTCTCATAGGCGACTGCCTCAACCTTGGGAGGAACCAAAAGATCGGCTTTCTCTGTATCGCGGATCGTCATGTATACGATAAAATCTCTTCGAGCCAGGCAGGAGGCGACAGAGCGGGCAAGTGCGCTGCTTCCTATGACAAGCACCGGCTGCTTCTCATAGGCTGACACCAGGCTGTAGACGCGCTCAGCCACACTCTCATCTACGATCTGAAGATCAACCTTGCTCTGGACCTGCTTGGCGGTGGTTATCACCTCCCGTACAAGATAAGAGAGCAGCGATGAAGCGCACCCCACCCCTACCGAGCGGGTATAAGCTTGTTGCACTTGGCTGATGATCTGGTCCTCTCCGAAGAGCGGGCTGAGCAATCCACACGCCAGAGACATACAGTGCAGAAGACTCTCCTGCGACGAAATTGAATACGTCTGACTTGTCCAAGTCAATGGCGAGAGTGAAAGGCTGCGAAGCAGCGGTTCCACGGTGCCGGTCCTTGGCTGTTCGCACCAAAGCTCGATTCGATCGCAGGTGGCCAGCAGCAGGACCGACTTGCTCTGGGTTTGCTTTTTGATTTTCACACAAGCTTCGCTGAGTCTGCCATCCTCAAAGGCAAACAAGGCCTGCTTGGAAGGAGGCAGATGGTCGAACCGAAGGCCGACAATAGAGAGGGCAATCACAACCGACCTCCTTGGGTACGCTCAAAGTGAAACAGGTACTGCTGGGCGAGCGCCGCATAGGGGGTGAAATATGAAGCATCACGACCGGGATAGCGCGTCTTCATCACCTTCAGCATCCAGGTATCGAGGGGAAAGGCTTGTTGACGATGGAAGGCAAAGGCCAGTATGCAAAGGGCTACCTTCGGACCCACTCCACGGATTGTCTGCAAGGCACGATAAGCTTCTTCATCGCCAAGGTCCGGGATGGCTTGCAGGAGTGCATGATTCTGAATTGCATCCAGCAGATAGGGTGCTCGAAATCCCATACCCAATTGCCGCAGATCCTGTTCGCTGACATTCATCAGTTGCTCCGGGCGGGGGAAGGCATACCAAGGACCTTCGACATGGGTGCCGAAATGCTTGGACAACAGCTCATACATGCCTCGTATACGCTTGATATTGTTGTTCTGGCTGAGTAAAAAACCCATCAGGACCTCCCATGGATCCTGGTTGAGGATATGCAGACCCTTGTAGGCCTGTATTGCACGAGCGAGATGAGGGTCGAGGGAGGACAGGTACGACTCTGCCCTCCCGTATTCCCAGTCCATGTCAAAATAACGGCGCAGCGCTCCATTTTGAGCAAGCAATGGGTCAAAGGTCTTTTCGGTAAAACAGACCAGCTGCCGCCCCACCACTGCCTGATAGACTCCGTCCTGCTTCGACCAGGCAAACGTCTGTCCTGAAAATAGGGTTGCGTCTAGATCAATGGATGCACTCATGCGCCTACTGTAACAAAGCGCTGAAGCTAATGCAAGCAAAGCGAACCAGTACAGCAAAAGGGAGGCTCGTTGCATGGAAACCATTGAACACATCCGCTACAACCGCTTGGTTCATCGAGGAGGTGCTTTGCTGCATCTCTTTGATGTGGGCCAGCTGAAGCTCATCGGCAGGATTGCAGCTTCACTGCCGCCCGATGATTTCTCCCTGCTCTACCCCTTCTCGTTTGCAGACATCCACCTCGGTGCCCATCAGAACCTAGGCACCGTGTTTGCATCCTTGACGGAGACAGAACAATGCAGGGTATTGGATGTAGCCATCGAGCTCTCAAGAGAAGACGAAACAAAAGCAATGCTCTCAGTGTCACATGAGAGCGGGGCGGTCTGCCTGTTGGGTTTGGGAAAACAAACGTCGACACTGATTGACCGAGCGACCCACTACCTGGCCAGTCCCCTGCTCATAACCATGGTCGATCCCGTCCTAGAACCCGATGTACATCAAGTGCTGCAGCACTCTGGTATGGCCCTGGATCAGGGAGAATGGGAGACTGAGGCGTGTTGTATCTGCATCGCCGCATGCAGTGAAGAGTTCTTCGCAGAACACATCTTCACCTTTCCTCTCACCGCACGGTTTTCCCTGACCTGGGGCCCGACCAAGGACAGGTATGGTCGATTGGTCCCTACCTACCTTCACGAGGCGACCGGGCATTCACCTCGATGAAACCATTGAACAGAACAGAAAAGTTTCCGTTCTGACTGGGCAGTGAGAGGTTCTGTGACTTGGTGTTTATAAACATGAGCGGTGCATACATGACAACGGCTTTTTCTAGTCGGGCGTGATTCAGCACCTGCTTGGCGATTTCGGCGGAGAGGGCGGGTGCATGAGGATACATGGCAGCCTCCACCACGACCCACCACAACCGCTCATCCTTCCTGGCTGCTTTCAGATGGGGAAATCGGCTTTGGCTTCCACTGCGAAAAACAATCTTGAATCGGTCGGACTCCAAGACCTGCTCGACATGGGCCACCGCCATGGCATGGAGGGCCTGGTCGCTGAGCAGGCGATAGGATGCAACCGTACGGGCTGCTTGGATATCAGGGTATCGAAACAGCTCTCTCATACCCTAGTATACCATGGATGCGCCGCTTCTCAAGCCTCGCTGAACAGCCAGGTCGAAAGATAGCGCTCACCGGTATCGGGAAGCATAACCACAATGGTTTTTCCAGCCCACTCGTCTCTCTGTGCATAGGTGAGGGCTGCGCTCAGAGCGGCACCGCTGGAGATTCCGACCAACAGCCCGTCAAGCTTGGCTGCCTGCCTGGCTGCCTCTCCGGCTTTTGCATCTTCAACAGTGTAGATTTCATCGATGACCGAACGGTCGAGCGTGGCAGGAACAAAGCCCGCCCCGATTCCCTGGATTTTATGGGGACCACCGTAGCCTTCGCTGAGCACGGGACTGGTGGCAGGCTCGACCGCCACGATCTTGACCGAAGGATTTTTTTCCTTGAGATACCGGCCGACCCCGGTGATGGTTCCACCGGTGCCTACCCCGGCTATGAACAGGTCCACCTTCTCTCCGCTGTCCGTCCATATTTCAGGACCGGTTGTGGCATAGTGAACACTCGGGTTGTCGGGGTTCTCGAATTGGGAGGGAATGAAGGAATCGGGGGTGTGGCGGGAGATTTCCTCAGCCTTGGCTATCGCCCCTTTCATCCCTAACGATCCGTCGGTGAGTATCAACTCCGCACCAAGGGCTGAAAGCAGCTTCCTGCGCTCTACACTCATTGTCTCGGGCATGGTAATGATAAGTTTATATCCCTTCACCGCTGCAATATAGGCAAGGCCAACGCCGGTATTTCCACTGGTCGGCTCAATAATAACCGAGCCGCTCTTCAACTGACCGCGTTTCTCTGCGCCTTCAATCATCGCCAGGGCGATACGGTCCTTCACACTGGAAAGAGGGTTGAAACTCTCGACCTTCACCAAGATCGTCGCCTTGGTTGTGTTGAGCCTGTTGAGTCGAATCAAAGGGGTGTTGCCGATTTTCTCGGTGATATTCTGATATATGCGTGCACTCATGCTAAGCAGCCTCCTCCCGGTACGGGTTATATCCTAGTAAGTTTGTAGATATAATAGTAATTACAAGATGCTCCTTCGTCAAGCCCCTCTTTCCTAAATAACATAGGTGAACCACTGCGCTTTGGTGACCTCACTGAGCGATAACCCCTCGAAGACCTTCTTCACCTCTTGGTCGAGTTTCTGATAGAAATGCAACCGGATCACCCGTTCAATGGCATTCTCCTCACCTTGAGGGGGTTCTTCAAAAGCAATGTTGCCTTCCAACAAATCCAGGACATCGTAAATCATGATCGCTTCAGCACTGCGTTCGAGCAAATACCCGCCGCCGGAACCTTTCACCGAAGTCAAGAAACCTCCGCGGGTGAGCAGCAAAGCCACCTGCTGTAAATATTTCTCACTCAAGGCTTGACGCTTGGCCACCACCGTCAGGGCGATCGGTCCTTCATTGGAATGCTCGGCGATATCAACGAGCAGCCTCAGGCCATACCGGCCGCGTGTAGAAATTTTCATATACCACCCCCCGCCTCACTCTCCACCAGATGGGAGGCCAACTCTTCTATGGTCACCTGATTGGAAAAATCCACGACGGCACTTTGCAACAAGGACCAGATTTGATGCGTCTTACAGGCATCGGTACGGGTGCAGTTCTTACAGGGAGCCGGTTCGAAATCACCCTCGCTGGCAGTAAGCACCTCTTTGCAGGTTATATCGGCCTTGGCAAGACGGTATCCACCCTGCACCCCGCGTTCAGCCTGCACAAGACCTGCACGGCGAAGCGGAATCATCAGCTGCTCAAGGTAACCACTGCTGATGCCGGTGGCTTCACTGATACTGCGAATGCTGCAGTTATCCCTGCACGTGGCCAGATAGACCATGGTTTGGAGGGAGTATCTTCCTTTTGTCGATAATTTCATATCTAGAAGGTATCAGTACCATAGATGCACGTCAAGCAGTCTATAAGCTTTCCAATGTTCCTCCAAAGTAAAACTTGTGATACAATCAGTACCTGATTGGGGTTGTGACCGCAACTGCAAGCATTACTTCATCATATATTGCAAGGATTCCTTATGAATTTACTTCTACTTGTTCTACTCCATGTGGTTGGAGCCCTTGGCGGTCTGTTGCTGAGAAAACTCCGACTCCCGGCAGGAGCTCTTGTCGGAGCCATGCTGGGTGTCATGATTTTCAATAGTTTCACCACCCTGGTACCCTCCTATCCCCACGAATTGAGAATCCTCGTGCAAATCGTCTCGGGGCTGGTCATCGGCACCCGTTTTTCCCGATCCGATGTGCAATCACTGAGGACCATGGCCCTTCCGGTCATCGTGTTGGTCACGGTTCTGCTTGCGACCAACCTGGTGTTCGCCTTCCTGATGGAGCACTTCACCTCGCTCAGCTTTATGACATCGTTCTTTGCCTGTGCTCCCGGGGGTGTCTCCGACCTCGCCCTCGTAGCAACCGATTTCGGTGCAGTAATGGAACATGTCGCCCTGCTGCAGCTCTTCAGACTCACCTTGGTGATCATAGTCTTTCCACCGATGATCCGTGCCATGCTGAAAATCAAGCAGCCCGGCAACCATCTCGATCAGAGCGAAATACCGAGAGCGAACAAACAAACGAAGTCGTTGCGCCACTATGCGCTGACCTTTCTCTGCGCTCTCGCCGGCGGCCTGCTTCTCTACGTTCTCAAGATTCCCGCCGGAGCCATCCTGGGTTCGATCGTTGCTGTAGCCATACTCAACGTGGCAAGGCAGAATGCTGTGTATCCGAGCAGCGTGAAAGTGCTCGTACAGATATTCGCCGGTACGTACATCGGCAGTAAAATCACCGCCCAGACATTCTTGGAAGTGAACATCCTGCTCGTTCCCTCATTCATTCTCACCCTGGAACTCTTTGTAATGGCCTTCCTGACCGCCTACATCCTTCACAAGGTCTGCAGGATGGACTGGGCTACAGCCCTTTTCTCCTCCACTCCAGGCGGCATACAGGAAATGGGGCTCATCAGCGACGAGTTGGGACTACAAACCCCCAAGATAGTCCTGATGCATACATTCCGCATCCTGGCCGTCCTGGGGGTTCTTCCCGTCCTAGCAGGGTTGTTCGGTTGAACTAGGCTGGATTGTAGAGATTGGAAGTCGGAAACCGAGGCTCGCTGGTCACATTCAGCACAAGCTTGCGCAACCCCGAAGAGTCGCCGGACGAGGGGATATGGGTCATATGAACCTCACAAGCATTGAGGAGGGGAAGCACTGCCGAAGCCTTCTTCGCCTCCCCGCTGATAGCACAGCTCATAGCCAGACAGATGAGCACCTCATCCAGGTTCAGGCTCACACCCCTGCCCTTCAGAACATCACGTTTCATGGCGGTCACCGACTGCACAATGGCCGGTGGAATGAGATCCACCTCATGGTCGATATTCGCCAGCACCTTCACAGCATTTAAAATCAATGCCGAGGAAGCGTGCAGGAACGGAGAGTTGCAACCTGTCACGATACGCCCGTCGGGAAGTTCGATTGCAGCAGCGCAGACAATGCCGTTAAGGCCCTTGCCCCTGGCAATACCATCCTCCAGAGCTTTTTGTGCTGCAGGAACAACTGACCGGTCATTGATGGAAAGCTTCGCTCCCTCCATGATGGATCGACTGCGTTCCACCGTCTCCTTACTGCCGATTCCTTGCACATACTCGCAGGCGGCACGGTAATATCGACGAATGATTTCCTGCTGGCCCGCCTTGCGAACCACTGCATCGTTGATGATGCCAAACCCGCAGCGGTTGACACCCATATCGGTAGGACTCTTGTAGAGACAATCGGTACCGGTGATCTTACTCAAGATCCTGTTCAGCAGCGGATACGCTTCCAAATCACGGGAGTAATTGACCGTAATGGCTCCATAGGCACTGGCATGAAAATGGTCGATGAGATTCTTGTCCCCCAAATCGGCGGTCGCGCTTTCATAAGCGATGTTTACTGGGTGGTCGATCGGCAGGTTCCAGATCGGGAAAGTCTCGAACTTGGAGTAGCCGCTGCGCCTGCCATCCTTGTAGTCATGGTACATTTGGGAAAGACAGGTTCCCAGCTTTCCCGATCCAGGGCCTGGACCGGTGACAATGACAACAGGATGCTCGGTCTCAATATACGGGTTCGCTCCGTAGCCTTCGTCGCTGACGATCAGGTCAACGTCGTTGGGATACCCGCGTGTCGCCTTATGGGTGTATACGGTAATACCGCGCTGCTCAAGAAGATTCTTGAAGTGTACAGCCCCCGGCTCCTCATCGAAGCGGGTGATGACCACACGGGTGACCGTCAGACCCCACTTGGAGAAGTCGTCGATCATCTTGAAGACATCGGTGTCGTAGGTGATACCGAAGTCGCTTCGCATTTTGCGTCGTTCAATGTCTCCGCTGTGGATGCAGATGATGACGTCGATTTGGTCTTTCAATGACTGAAACACCCGCATCTTCACATTCGGATCGAAGCCCGGGAGCACCCGGGCTGCATGATAATCGAAGAGTAATTTCCCCCCGCATTCGAGATAGAGCTTTCCGTCGCTCTGCTTCACCCGTTCAAGGATGAAGTGCCTTTGTTCACAAAGGTACTTCTCGTTGTCAAACCCAATCTCCATGCTTTCCACCCCTAAAATTTTACTTGCTCTGCGATTGCATCAGCAGTTTTCTGATCAAACAATGCTGCGATGACAGCCAGGGAAAAATGCAAGGCACTGCCGGCTGCCTGGGCGGTTATCAGCCTGTCGTCTGTTATAACCTTCTCATTCTCCAGTTTCAAACCAGGGCAGAGTTCCTCTGTTGATGGATACCCGGTCACCCGCTTTCCCTCAAGAAGCCCCGTCTTGCCCAAGACGACTGCAGGAGCAGCGCAGATGGCCGCAACATACCCCGTTTGGGCTGTCTTAATCACCGCCTCCATCACACTGAAGGAGGAAGCAAGGTTTTGAGAACCCTTGCCGCCGCCGGGCAGAACCACACAGTCAAACACTTCATCCATGCACTCACTGAGCAGTCGATCGCAACCGACAACCAAACCGTGCGAGCCTTTAACCATCAAATCATCAAGGCCGGCAACCACAACCTTCGCTCCGCTTCGCCTGAGCAAATCGATGGGTGTGACCGCTTCCACTTCTTCAAAGCCTTCAGCAAGAATAACCAATACAGATGGAACCATACCATCCCCCTTATCTACAGCGGCTGAACACTACCGCCTTCGAGTCGAGCCTTGCGAAGCAATTCGCAAGCATGCACCAATATCCTTTGGGTTTCGTCCCATCCGATGCAGGCATCGGTGACGGAAACCCCATACTTGAGATTCGCCAAATCATCGGGAATTTTCTGGCAACCAGGCAGGAGATTGCTCTCCAGCATGAAACCGCGGATGGCTTTTTCCCCCCAGCACACCTGATCGATGATCGAACGCAGCACCCGCTTCTGCCTTTCGTAGTTCTTGCGGGAGTTTGAGTGACTGCAATCGACGATGATGGCCGGCTCGAGGCCTTCCTTCTCAAGAAGCAGGCGTGCACTCTCTACATCATCCTCATAGTAGTTGGGACTCTGGTCGCCGCCGCGAAGGATGAGATGGCAACAGTCGTTGCCGGTGGTGCGGAAGATTGCGCTTGCGCCCTTCCCGTCCATACCTATGAACGAGGCCGGCTGGTAGGCACTCTTGATTGCATTGACTGCGGTGACCAAATCACCGCTGGTGCTGTTCTTGAACCCCACTGCAACGCTCAAGCCGCTGGCAAGATTTCGATGAATCTGGCTCTCGGTGGTTCTGGCTCCGATACTCGACCAACTCATCAGCTCATCGATGTATTGGGGAATGATTGGATCGAGCACCTCACACCCAACAGGCAGGCCGAGTTTGACGATTTCCAGCAGCAGGGACCTGGCCAAGGCGATGCCTCCGCCGATGTCGTAGCTTCCATCCATCTTCGGATCAAGGATTAGTCCCTTCCATCCTCCGACCGTCCGGGGTTTCTCAAAATAGGTGCGCATCACTACAAACATCTCATCCTCGATGTCGCGGGAGAGAGTTTTCAGCTTTTTCGCATAATCGAGTGCGGCAACAGGGTCATGAAGAGAGCAGGGACCTACGATTGCCAACAATCGCCGGTCCCTTCCCTGGATGATATCATTTACAGTCTGCCGAGTCTGGTGTATCGAGTCGCTGGTTGCCTCATCCACGGGGAACTGTGTGTACAGTTCATCGGGGGTGGCAAGAGCCTCCACCTTTCGAATCCTGATGTCTACGTTTGCCATGGTTTTTCCTTTCGAAAGATATACCACACCAACGGCTCAAGACTCAAGTCTGTGGTTTCTCCTTTGACCCATCATCTTTGATTCTCGAGTAGAGGAATCGTTTGATCTTCTGGGTCGGAGTGCGCTGGAAGGGCTCCTCCTGCAGCTCGACGGCACTGATCCTGCTGAAAGCACTGAGCTCCTTGTTGACATCCTCACGAAGCTTGGCCACGTACTTGAGGGCTTCGGTTTTTGCATCGTTGACGTTGATCGCCATTTTCTGGGCGAACATATCAAAGTCAATCTTGACCAAGGCGATGAGGCCACCGTGCTCGGGTACCACCAACGATTCGGTGACAAAACTCTGGTTGTTGATGACCGCCTCGATAAGCTCGGGATAGATGTTCTCACCCCCGCTTCCCAGGATCATCGTCTTGGTTCTTCCCTTGATGGAGAGCCTGCCGTGCTTGTCCAAATGGCCAAGGTCGCCGGTACGGAAGTAGCCGTCACTGGTGAAAACCTCGGCGTTGAGGGAGGGATTGTCGTAATAGCCCTGCATGACGTTGGGTCCCTTGACCAGGATCTCACCCACACCCGTGGCAGGATCGGGGTTTTCAAGTTTGACATCCACATGTTCCACCAATTTCCCGATGGCTCCGACATAGTGCTTCTTCGGCTGTCCTCCGGCGATCAAGGGAGAGGTCTCGGTCAGACCGTAGCCGATGGCATACGGGAACTTTGCATCGCTGAGGAACTGCTCAACCTCGCGGTCCAATGGAGCCCCCCCGATACCAAAGAACTTGAGCCTTCCGCCGAACGTCATTTTCAGCTTGCGGCCGATGACGCGGCAGATGAACCGCCGCACCACTGGATACTTAAGCCATTTTTCCAAGTTCTTGTTGTCCCTGAGCACCGGCAGGACCGAGCTGCGGTACACCTTCTCCATGAGCAGGGGAACAGTCATGACGATACGTGGACGGACTTCCTTGAGAGCAGGGAGCAGAACCGACGGTGCCGGGGCCTTGCCCAGGTAGACAATCTCACAACCCCGCATCAGTTCCAGAATCTGACCGGTGGTGAATTCATACACATGGCTGATGGGAAGAATGGAAAGAACCTTGTCACCGGGTTTCAGATTCACATATACATCGGTGGAGATGTCTGCATTCCACACCAGATTCTTGTGGGTGAGCATGACACCCTTGCTGTTTCCGGTTGTCCCGCTGGTATAGATCAAGGAGGCGAGATCCTCTTCCCTGGCAAGCGAAGAGAGCCTGAGCTGCTCGGCCTTCTTGTCCAGCTTGCGACGCCTGATATCCCGTCCGGGGGCTGCAGCAAACTGTTGGCGGTCCACCAGCTGACTGCTGATGGGATCGGGAATATGGAAGAGATCCTCCATTCTCACCAACATCGATGGATTGTCCTTTACAAACGGAATCACCTTCTCAAAATGCTTTGCATTGACAACCACACCCTTGGCCTTGGAGTGGGCCAATATCTGACACGCTTCCTTGGCCGAGAAATCGGGAAGCACAGGCACCGCCGTACATCCGATGCTTGTTATGCCGAAATACGCGATCAACCATGTGGGGCAGCTTTCACCGAGGAGTGCGATGCGGTCGCCGCGAACGAATCCATGCTCGAGGAGAAAGACTCCGATTGCATCCTTCATGGCCTTGAGCTGGGCATAGGTCACCTCACCCTCATCCTCTCCATAGGTGCGCAGTGCAATACGCTTGGCATTCCTGCTGACGGTGCACTCAACCACCGACTCCATCGTATAGCTGGTGACAGCCTTCATGGTAAGGCCGTCCTCCCTTTTCAGCTTTCGAATGGTACGATACGACCAAACTTGACGTTTTTCTTCTTTTTTCTTGCGGTTCTTCTTCATAGCGCCTCCGGCTGTGGACCATACCATTGGTTCTTATGGCACACCGTAAATGGGGTCTGGATGCATTGGTGTGCTGCTTTCTCCAAGAGGGCGGGATCATTGTTTACATCTGATAGATGAATAAAGTAAATATGCTTGCCGGCAAACCCGCTTTCCTGCAGGAAATACAAGGCTTGCTCGTTTGATAGATGGCCATACGAACCATCGATGCGTCGTTTCAAGTAGAGGGGATACGGCCCGGTCTGCAGCATCCGCCTGTCATAGTTGGCTTCCAAAAAGAGGATGCCCGCCTCCTTGGCAAGACTCATATGCTCGTCGGTGGTAAGGCCGGTATCGGTCAGAACCATCAGGTTCTGGTCCTCATAGGTGATGAACCATCCGACGGAGCCGGCACTGTCATGGCTGGTGGCAAAACAGAACAGGCTGAAGGGTCCGATTGATACCACTTCAAAAGGTTCGACGGTTGCAACCTGCTTTTCGGGTATGCAAAGCTTTGCAAACTGATCGGGCTGTTCCTGCACCGATCTTGCACTGATGTAGGCAGCTACGTTTTGCTTGCGGCACAGCGTACCGACCCCTTTTGCATGGTCGGGATGCAGATGCGTGACAAAAACAGCTTTCACCGACGCCAAATCAATGCCGAATCGGTCCAGCCTTCGCCTGAGCTCAACCACACTATAGCCTTGGTCGATGAGCAATGAGGTGGTGCCATCGGAGAATACATAACTATTTCCACTGGAACCACTGCCTAGAACAGCGTAGTGCAGCATTACTGTGCTCCCCATTCCATTAAAACAGAGAGGTCGAAACCGACATGTACACGACCCTTGCACCGAAGAATCGGAGTCTTCAACAATGCGGGATGCTCGACAAGCTCTTCTCGGGCATCAAATTCACGAAATGCATAACCTTGCTTTTTATAGTAAGAGCTCTCACTGTCCAACAGTGAGAGCGGGTCGCTGGCGGTAAAAAGTGATTTCCATTCACCCGCCGAGAGCTCGCGTTCAGCCAAGTCTACGAATTGGAACGCAATCGCTCGCTCCTTGCAGGCTCGTAAGGCCTTGGCTGTTTCCTTGCACTTCCTGGTGCCTATGATCTGGATCATTGCAACCCCTGGTTCCTTGTATATTCTATTATAGTATAGGAGACAAAGAAAAAATGCAAGAAAACCGGCAGCCTTGGCCGTGAGTGGCATTTAGCTGACGAACAGCTCCTGGATTTCATTCCGGTAGAGTTTCTGAATCTCAAAACGCTTGAGTTCCTGCTTGGCGCTCAACTCCCTGCCGACCTCGAAACTCTTTGCAAGCAGCTGGAACCGCACAATGTGTTCAAAACTCTTAAAGCCGTGTTTGCTGTTTACAATCTCACCTACCGTCTTCTCGATAAGCTCCTTCACTTCTTTCATACCGGCGATCTTGTCTGCAAGATAGGGTATCTGCTTCTCGGTAAGGTACTCCTCGATTCGCTTCTTATTCAGCACAATCAAGGCTCCCAGATACTTCTGGTCCTGTCCGAGGACAACGGCGCTTTCAATGAATTCGCTCTCACACAGCTTTGCTTCGATGGGAACCGGCTCGAGGTTCTCACCACCGCTGAGGACGATGGTATCCTTGGCTCGCCCGCAGATGGCAAACTCGCCTTTGTGCGTCCACATGCCAAGGTCTCCGGTATCGAGCCAGCCATCCTTGGAGAGAACGCGATCGGTGAGGTCCTGACGCTTGTAGTAGCCTTTCATGACCTGCGGTCCCTTCACCAGGATGACGCCTTTCTGACCGGGCTTCACCTCGCGTCCCTCTTCATCTACGATGCGAACCTCTGTTCCTTGCAACGCGGTGATGGTGCGCTTCACCCCGTGGGAAACCGGTCTGACCGCTACGACAGGGGCGCTTTCAGTAAGGCCGTAGCCGTCGAGCAGCTTGATGCCGATCGATGCGAAAAAGAGGTCGACACCCTCGCTGAGCGAGCCGCCTCCGCTGACTCCGGCGATGAAATTCTTACCGAGCTTTTGCTTCACCTTGGAGAATACGAGCTTGTCGCCCAGCTTGTAGAGCGGGTACAGAAGAATCGTCGGGAGCACCGAAACCAGGATGTCGAGGAATCGACTGCGCTTTTGGAACGTCGCCACTTCCCCAAGAAGCAGGTCCTTGTTGCGGCTGTACAGCCGTGCCACCTGGATGAAGAACGCGAACAGACCTTTGGCGATCGGACTCTTGTTTTTCGTGCTGGCGAACACACCAGCCTTAACGGCTTCCCAAATTCTGGGGACCGAGCCCATCCAATGGGGATTGACCACTGCAAGGTCGGCAAGAAGGATGGAACCAAGTGGTTTCGAGTAGGCGATGGTCGAGGCATTGCTGATGATCATGTACTGCAGGATGCGCTCGAAGGAGTGCCAGACGGGAAGAACGCTGAGCCATCGTTGGCCCGGTGCCAACTTTTCAATGAGCTTGGGCACTGCTTCCAGCTGATAGGCAAAATTCTTATGGGTGAGTATCACCCCTTTCGGGTCGCCGGTTGTTCCGCTGGTGAAAATAATGGTGGCGGTCTCATCTTCTGTACCTTTCTGCCGCTCGTCCTCGATGAATTTGGCAATGTTGCGATCGTTGAGAAGGGTTCGACCCTCCTTGACCAAGTTGCGATAGAGCAGAATTTCAACATCCTCGGGTTTGGTCACATCATCGGCCATCTTTTGGTCGAACTCCTGGTCCATGACGATCAGGTGTTTCAGGGCGGGCAGCTTGTCCAGCAGATTTACAATCTTGCGAAGCTGCACCGCATTCTCCACGAAGCAAAACCTTGCTTCGGTGATGTTGAGAATGAAGCTGATTTCATAGGGCATTGCGTCGCGGCCCCGAGGGACGTCGGCTGCTCCAAGAGTGAGAATCGCCAGATCACTGGCAAGCCATTCGCTGCGGTTGTCGCTGATCAGTCCAATGAGGTCGCCCCGTTTCACTCCCCGCTTTGCGAGTGAGGCTGCAAGACTGTTTACCTCACTGGAGAGCTCGGAATAGGACACTGAAGTAAAAATGCCATTCTTATCCTTACTCATCTGTACTGCATAGGCAGGATATTTGGATACGATTTGGGCAAATGTTTGAGGTATGGTCTTATACATGCAAGGCCTCCATGGAGTATTCTATCTATTTTATATACACTTTATCACATTTTGTCAATCTGTCAAAATAAAACATAACTTCTTTTTATCCCTTGTATTATCCTCTCTCGACACAGGTCATACAAACCAGAATACGCTCCCTCACCTCCTGCCCCCTGCAAACCATGATGAATATTGACTATTTTGCACCAAACAAACCATAATGGCGTAATTACGAGAAGGAGTCATGACCCATGAAAGAACGAATTTCAGCATTGCTCAAGAGAACACCATCGACAGAGATCGTCACGGCGGAAGGTTGGGTGAGAACCAAGCGTGACAGCAAGAATGTATGCTTCCTTGAGGTGAATGACGGTTCGTGCCTGAAAGGTCTGCAAATAGTCATCGACAAGGACAAGCTTGGGAATTCGGATACCTTGGCCTCCATCACCACCGGATGTTCTGTAATCTGCAAGGGTCCCATCGTCGAGAGCGCCGGAGGCGACCAGGCCGTTGAGATGGCTGCGAGTGACATCACCTTGGTCGGGGAGTGTCCGGTTGACACCTACCCCTTGCAGAAGAAGCGCCACACCATCGAATATCTGCGGGAAATATCCCACCTCAGGGCAAGAACCAACATGTTCGGAGCAGTGGCACGTGTGCGCAATACCTTGAGCTTCGCCGTACATCAGTTCTTCCAGGAACGCGGATTTGCCTATGTAAACACCCCGATCATCAGCGCGAGCGATGCCGAGGGGGCCGGCGAACAATTTCTGGTGACCACGCTGGATTTGAACAATGTTCCCAGGACCGAAGAGGGGAAAATCGACTTCTCCAAGGATTTCTTCGGCCGTGAAGCGTTCCTTACGGTGAGTGGACAGCTCGAGGGCGAGACATACGCCATGGCGCTGAAGAACATATACACCTTCGGACCCACCTTCCGTGCCGAGAACTCCAACACCAAGCGCCATCTCGCCGAATTCTGGATGGTTGAACCGGAAATGGCCTTCTGTGAGCTCGACGGAAACATGGAAGTGGCGGAAGCCTTTCTCAAGTATCTCTTCAGGACGGTACTGGAGAAGTGCCCCGAGGATATGGCTTTCTTCAGCAAGTTTGTAGAAGCGGGTATGGAGCAGACCCTGCGTCAGATTGTGGAGTCTCCCTTCGCCCACATGACCTACACCGAGGCGGTAAAGGAGCTAGAGAAACACAACTCCAGCTTTGAATTCCCAGTAGCCTGGGGCAGCGACCTGCAGAGCGAGCACGAAAAGTTCCTGACTGAAGTCGTATGCAAGCGTCCGGTCATCGTCACCGACTATCCCAAGGAGATCAAGGCCTTCTACATGCGGCTGAACGCCGACGAAAAGACGGTCAGGGGCATGGACGTGCTGGTTCCTCGTCTTGGTGAGATCATCGGGGGAAGTGAACGTGAGTCGAATCTTGATGTCCTGACACAGCGCATGCTGCAGCTCAAGCTCGACCCGCAGGCTTATTGGTGGTATCTCGACCTCAGACGTTACGGGTCGGTTCCCCATGCCGGTTTCGGCTTGGGATTCGAACGGGCCGTCCAATATATTACAGGAATGGGAAACATCCGCGATGTCATCCCCTACCCCAGAGCCCCCAAGCTCGCAGATTTCTAGCACTACCGCGGTGGAACCTTCCACCGCTATTTTTTTGTTTTCATGTTCACTTGCATTTTCACTTTCATTCTCATGTTATCTTACTGGGTACACACCTGCTTGAGCATGGCCCACACAACCAATTGACTGGTTGTGTGCACCCCGCTTTTCAGGAACAAGTGTTTCTTGTGCGCAACAACGGTCGACCGTTTGACACCCAGGCTACGGGCGATGGAAGCCATGTCCTGACCGCTGAGCATAAGAGAAAGGACTTGCTGTTCGCGCCGGGTCAACAGGACAGGCTGTTCCCTGACAGAGCCTGGTTCGTTGCCGTCGGTCAAGGAGAGCAGGGCATGTTGAAGCGACGCAGTGGAACAGGAGAGGCTTCTAGTCCTGCAATGATCATCCTCGAGCAGACTGCACATCCCGATAAGTGATTGGGGGCAGAACAGGAGCAACGACGGGCAGAGGATGTGCTGCTTCAACAGAAGGGCTCTGGGCAGGTCGCGGGCGAAGCAGATCACCGGAAGAGCATACTCGACAGTTCTTTTTCCATCGAGCTTTTGGCAATCCAGCTCTAGAAAGGAGAATGCCGCTAGTCGGCTTTGCAGTTGTTCACGTTCCAAGCTCGTATGATAGAGAAGCATGACTGTTCGTTTCATTACCCTTGAAGAAGCGTATACTTCCTTATTGCTTCAACATTGCAGTCAGCAGGGAATCGAACGCATCGCTGAATGCCTTGATCTGCTTGTTTCCCATACGTTCGTGTTTCTCGGCAAACAGGCCCATCTCCCTGAATTCAGTCATTGCATTCCGCACCGAGAGCCGCTGTGCCATATTCTCCCGGGTATAGGTCTTGCCGCGGTCATCGAGTACAATAAGGCCTTTCTCGACCAGACGGCTCGCGAGAGGGATGTCGTGGGTGATGGCAAGGGCCGGGAGCGAGGCATTCTCGACGATCCAATCGTCGGCGCTGTCCATCCCCGGTTTTACGATGACCATCGAGATTGGGCTCCTTATCGCCCGCAGGGCCATTTCATCGATCTCTCCCGCCTCTTTTGCGGCTTTCCTGAGCTCGGAGGTATGCTCCTGATACGCAATCTCAATGTCCTTCAACGGTCGGTCGGCAACAAAAAATGAGATCAGGTTCTTCCTCATGATTGCACGCAGCACAACCTGTCGGAGATTTTTCGGGCACGAATCGGCATCAACATACAACTTCAGCATGGCACTAGCCTACTGTAAAAGACAAGGTCGTGTCACCTAATACCGAGTGGACCGTCAGTCGTGCTTTTCCGGCTTTTCCGATCGTCCTGACGTAAATGACTGCACTACCGCCGATGGTGCAGCTGGTTGCAGGGCTGCCCAGCGCAAGCGGGCCTTCAATACTGACGGTGAAGGCAATTGCGGCATAGCTTAATGGAAGAACCTGTCCCTCTTTAAAGACCAATACCTGTACGGCGGCCATATCATAGGTAGGCAAAGCAAGTGAAAGAGAGGTCGCAGAACTGGTGAGCGTAAGTGTCGGAGAGAGGCCTGCCTTGAGAACCTCCACCACCTTTGCCTTGCCGTCGACCAGACCCTCGAAGCGCCAGGATACCTCCTTGCTCCCCCAGTTGCCTACATAGGTAGTGAACAGACGCACTGCATCACTATAGTTCTTGCGGTGTCTTGCGAGAAAGAAACCCATCTTGAGGGTATCGAAAAGCGTCAGTTTTACGGCCTGCCTGCCCACCTTGCCAAGAAGGCGGGAGAGGCTCTTTCTCTGTCTTGCATTCAGGTAAGATTCAGCCTTGAGCCGGTCACCGATGAAGTCGCCGATGATGACCGGGGGATGGGCGAGGTGGGGGAATTGCTTATAGTCGGGATAAAAAACTCCAACCACCTCATCATTGAACCATAGCCGCACCGCTTCGCAGTTGGTGGCCACAACAGCCTGATCCAGGCAGGCATTGGGGTGGTCTCCCCCTTCCATGCTGGAAAGCACACACAGCATGGGTTGCTGCTCCATCTGGCTTATGTAGGCATATGCGGCGGCTTTGGGATTACGAGCCAAATCGATAACCCCATGGTAGCAAATCTGGTCACCGCTTCCGAAATTCGCATGCGTATAGTAGTCATGCATGCACCAACCGATTGCTCCCGACAGTCCGGTGGTGGCTCTTGCAGCATCGAGAATGTGAAAATGCCTGAGTGCATGCTCGCTTCTCATCATCGGCGGGTCGAATCGCTTACAGGGGTAGATGTGCCCGCAGTATTCGGTGACCAGATAAGGGAAACCCGAAGCACATATTTTCGTTTTTTTCTCCAATCCCCTGCCCTTGCCCGCATACGAAAAGTCGTTATAGGTGTAGACATCCTCCAGGAATTGACTGTGCTTGATGTTGCGCACACCCCCTGTCTGCCGATGGGGATCGATGTGACGAGCCAGTGCATTCGTGGCTTTGTAGAGTTGCTCGTCATCCGGTGACTCATTGATTCTCACCCCCCACAGGATGATGCAGGGATGGTTGCAGTCGCGCTCGATCATACAGCGGGTATTCTCAAGGCAGGCCTTTCTCCAGACCTCCCCGCTTCCGATATGCTGCCAGCCTGGGATCTCCTCGAAGACCAGCAACCCCATTTCATCACACGCATCAAGAAAGCTGGGATCCTGCGGGTAATGGCTGGTTCGTACCAGATTCACCCCCAGCTGCTTGAGCAACAGGGCATCATGGCGCTGCAGGCTTGGAGGGGCCGCATACCCAAGATACGGGTAGTCCTGATGGCGGTTCAAACCGACAAGCGTCAGCTTCCGTCCGTTGAGATAAAACCCGTCGGCTTTGAATTCCGCATGCCTGCTGCCGAAACGAACGACTCTTTCCTCCGCATCTGCAAGCGTCACACGAATCGTATATAGATAGGGATCGTCCAAGCTCCACTGCCTGAGCTGCAAGGCATCGAAGACAAGATGAAACAAGCCGTTTTCAACCACGGTCTCAGCGCTCGCCACCAAGGACTCACCATCCAGCAAGGAGGCTGTCACCCGCAACGAATCACTGTGCACCGCCCTTGCATGAAGTTCTGCACGATCTTTGGTGCTGCTTGTCACCGAGAGAAAGGTGATGTGCTCCTTCTCTCTGACAATCATCGTTGCCTGGCGGTAGATGCCGCAGAAGGCAAGGTAGTCCACGCTCCCCCCGAATGGGGGGAATGCGGGGTCTTCGGTCGCATCGACAACTACGGTAAGGTCGAACTCATCCATCGAACCCAGCTCAAGCGTAAAGGGAAGATAGGTGCCGAAGCTGCTGCCGACCTGCTCTCCGTTGCAGTAAAACCGTGCACTGTTTGCGATGCCGTCGAACCGGATGGAGAGCAATTGATGTGCTTCCTTTTTGACCGAGAATCTTCGTTTGTACGTCGATAATTGCTGATATGAGAGTTCTTTACGATACCCGATCTCAAACTGGTGGGGGCTGTGCGGCAGATCCACCCGCTTCCAGGAGGAACAATCATACTCGATTTGGAGGAACGCATCCTCAAAACCTGGATAAAAACGCCAGCTATCATTGACAGCAATCTCTTGGTACATAGTCCGCCCCCTGTCTCCTGTATACCAGCCTCTTGGCCGCCAAGCAAGTGTTTATGCTTGAAACACACCGCCGTTTTGTTCTATGGTTAGCTTGTTCTGATACTTACATTATAGGAGTTCATTATGGACATTTCCCCTTTGCAGAAGGTTCGCTATGCGTACCAGCCAAAACTGCCCGCAATTCTCAGGAAGGATATCACCAGCATCGAAGCCGTGTATGGAGAACCAACCGGTGCAGCGACCGATGCTGATGCCGTCAAGGCACTGTTCCCGCATACCTATGGCATGAGCAGAGTCTCCTTTACCGAAGGCGACAACAAAGCCGTTACTGCTCAGCGAAATGTCGGCGTCATCCTCAGTGGTGGACAGGCTCCCGGAGGACACAATGTCATCAGCGGCTTGTTCGACGCCCTCAAGGCTGCAAATCCCGAGAACACCTTGTACGGGTTCAAAGGCGGCCCGTCCGGCATTCTACAGGACTCCTACCAGATCATCACCGACGAATTCCTCGCCCCGTACCGCAACACCGGTGGATTCGACATCATCGGCAGCGGCCGCACCAAGCTCGAGACACAGGAGCAGTTCGAAGTCTGCGCCCAGGTATGCAAGAAACACAACATCAGCGCCTTGGTCATCATCGGCGGTGACGACTCAAACACCAATGCAGCCGTGCTTGCCGAGTATTTCTTGGAGAAGCAGCACGGTATCCAAGTCATCGGTTGCCCAAAGACCATCGACGGGGACCTGAAGAATGAATCCATTGAAATATCGTTCGGGTTCGATACCGCCACCAAGACGTACAGCGAGCTGATCGGCAACATCGAGCGCGATGCAAACAGTGCCAAGAAGTACTGGCACTTCATTAAACTGATGGGTCGCAGTGCAAGTCACATCGCATTGGAGTGCGCTCTTCAGACCCAGCCGAATGTATGTCTGGTCAGTGAAGAGGTCGAGGCCAACAAGCAGAGTCTGGTCAGCATTGTTGAGTATATCGCCAAGACGGTGAGCGATCGTGCACTGGATGGAAACAACTTCGGTGTGGTGCTTATTCCCGAAGGCCTGGTTGAGTTCATCCCGGAGATCAAGGCTTTGATCGACGAGATCAACCACCTCCTGGCAAAGGAAGAGGTTGCTTTCAACGCCTTGACCGACAGTGCCCAGCGCGTAGCGTTCGTCGGCAGTCGTTTGAGCAAGAGCTCGCAAACCGTGTTCTCCATTCTTCCCGATGAAATCCAGAAGCAGCTGTTGATGGACCGCGACCCCCATGGAAACGTCCAGGTATCGCGTATCGAGACCGACAAGCTGCTCTCCACCATGGTCGAAACCCGCCTCAAGCAGATGAAGGCTGAAGGAAGCTATACCGGGAAATTCAGCGCGATGACCCACTTCTTCGGCTATGAAGGACGCTGTGCCTTCCCGACCAACTTTGATGCCGATTACTGCTACAGTCTCGGTTACAATGCCTTCTGCCTCATTGGATCCGGCCTGAGCGGCTACCTGAGTTCAGTCACAAACCTTTGCGCACCTGCTGAGCAGTGGAATGCAGGCGGCATCCCCATCACCATGATGATGAACATGGAAGTCCGCCACGGATCGAAGAAGCCCGTCATCAAGAAGGCGTTGGTTGAACTGGAAGGCAAGCCGTTCGCCTACTTTGCCGAGCATCGCGCTCAGTGGGCACGCAAGACCTGTTTCACCTACCCTGGAGCCGTACAGTATTTCGGACCTGCCGAGGTGTGTGACCGAACCACCGTCACCTTGGCCCTGGAGCAATCCAAATAGGTGACAACCGACACAAGACCGGGTTCTCAAGCCCGGTCTTGTATTTCTCACCCGGTGGTACATATCCGCCCCTTGCCTTCCAGCTTGGCCCGATAGAGCCTGCGATCGGCAGTTTCTATCAGTGCATCCACCTGCTTTCCCTCTTCTGATAGGGCGACGCCCATGCTGATCGCCACTTCGACTTGTATTCCCTCAAGTTCGACACGGGTATGGCGAATGGCTTGGAACAGCCTTCTGCAGAATTCTGCATTGGTGCAATCGTGAAAGAGGATGATGAATTCATCGCCGCCGAATCGTGCAATGCCATCACTCATGCGGATATGCTTCTTGAGGCTTTCGACCAACGAAAGCAGGGCCTTATCCCCGTTCAGGTGTCCATAGGTATCGTTGATTTCCTTGAAGTTGTCGATATCGATCAAGGCAACGGCGAAGGCTTGCTCCTCCTTGCAGGTCTGGTGAAGCAGCTTTTCAAACTCCCTTCGGTTGAGCAGACCGGTAAGGCTGTCGGTGCGTGAACGGGTCTTGATCATCTGGAACTTGATCTGGTTGAGATACACAAAAACCCCGACACCCAGAGATACAAAACTTCCGACGATTCCATACAATAGAAGCGGGATGGAAAATTCAATCCATGACCCTTGCGGGGCGATCTGCATCCGCCATTGAAGCAGGGAGTAGGAGAGATCCATGACTACCGCTTCCGCTTTGGTCGTTGCTGCTTCACCCCAATCGAAGTGTTGCTCGTCAGATCCGTGGACAAAGGTGAAAAACAATGTATACCCTTCACGCACATCCTCGACTCCCGCCTCCAACAGTATCTGGCGGAAATTGAAATGCAGGGTCAACAAACCCCAGACGCCGTTGTTGTCATGCAAGGCGTATCTGCTTACCAGATAGGAAGTGTCATCCCCTGCATCGAGTGGTCCGTCAAGAGTGACTTGCTGTACCTGCAAAGTATAGCCGATGTGATCCTCATACTGTGCCAGGGTCCTCAAATCGAATCCAACCTCATGCAGGACCTGTTTCGGGTAGGTATCGACAACCACATTCTCCCTTGCAATTGTTGCAAAGGCAAAGGAAGGGTGGATCTGCTCCAGGTAATCCAGATACGAGGAAACCTCGGCCAGGCTCACATCAAAGCCCGCGGCAAGGCTTTCTTCCAGTCTCTGGCCGAACAAGGCGGTGAACATCTCCTGGTTTCCCATCAGCAAAAAGAGATTTTTCCGTATTCCCAGCAGTTCGGTCCGCCCTGCCTGCCTTCCCTTTTCCACAAGCCGCTCGCGCCACCCTTGGTAGAGCGTAAAGGTTATCAGCAATAGAACGATGGTAATGAGAAGGGCTTGCAGAAAAGCCATGAGAATGTGAGACTTTCTTTGCATACCGAGTATCTCATGTTGTGAGACAGGATCGTTCGATTCCGGCTTTCCCCTCATGGCACAAGTATAGGTTGCAGTACCGTCGGTCACAAGCTTTTTCGACGCAGGCTGCTTTCTGTGTGGTATACTCTGCAATCGGAGGCGCCTTCATGCTTACACTCGATATCAACGGAGTCTGGAATCTCTCTCCTCTTTCGCAAGAGACCATTGCTCCTTTTACCAAATATTTTCACACTCATCCGCACATACCCTGCACCCTTCCGGGCGATATTCACTCCGCCTTATTGGAAAGCGGTGTCATCAACGATCCCTATGTAGGAACACAGGAACTGCAGATTCAGTGGGTCGGCCGCAGTGATTGGGTGCTTGAGAGAACCTTCGAGGTACCGGAGCAGGCACTCTCGGATACGATGGCGGTTCTCACCCTTACCATGGCCGACACCATCATCAGTGTGTGGGTGAACGACAGGCAGGTCGGGTTTTGCGACAACCAGTTCAGACGATGGCGCTTTGATGTCAGCGAGGCGCTGACAAGCGGACAAAACACCATCAAGCTGGTCTTCACCAGTGCAGAGTCACATGCCATAGCGCTTGCTGAGAAGCTTCCCTACCCGATTCCTTACTCGGTTTATCCGGTTTCTGCAAAACATCGGAACCTGGTTCGAAAAACCCAATGCCACAGCGGCTGGGATTGGGGTCCCTGCATATTGAGTTTCGGCATTTACGAACCGATTCAACTCGCGTTCGTCGACGAAGGTCTTATCGAGAGCGTCACATGCGACACAAAATCTCGTCCTGATGACAGCTGGGACCTTATTGTCGAAGTGGTTTTCAATGCCCGGCGTGTGCAGAACCTTCAGTGCACTGCAGACTGTGCCGGCGCAACACAGCAGGGAAGTGTAGAAACCAAGGTCGGCCTGAATAAAATCACCTTTCATTTAGTGTGCAACAAGGTGCACCGATGGTGGCCCAATGGAGAAGGCAAAGCGGTACTCTATCAGCTGGAGCTGGCCATAGGAGCTCAGAAGGTGACCAAACGCATCGGCTTCAGGACGCTTGAGGTCAAGACGGAGGAGGATGCCGAGGGTGGAAAAGGCATGGTGTTCTCGGTCAACGGAAGGGATATCTTCGCCAAGGGAGCCAATTGGATCCCCCTTGATGCGTTCATGGGAAGACTGACCAGAGAACGCTACGAACAACTGCTCCAGTATGTCATGGATGCGAATATGAACATGCTCCGCGTCTGGGGCGGCGGGTTGTATGAGAAAGAGGATTTCTACGAGCTGTGTGACGAGAAGGGCATCCTGCTGTGGCAGGACTGCATGTTCAGCTGCTCCATGTACCCTTCCGATCGGGCCTTCCTTGCGAGCGTTGAAGCGGAGCTACGGTATCAGGTGCCTCGTCTGCACGATCACCCCAGCCTTGCCCTGTGGTGCGGAAACAATGAGGATTTGGGAGCCATCAGCTGGTACGAGGAGTCGGCCAAGAACCGCGACCGCTATGTCATCGATTACGACCGGCTCAACGAAGGAGTCGTCGGCAAGGTCATCAAGGAACTCGATCCCGGCCGCACTTGGTGGCCAAGCAGTCCCTCGGCCGGAGAAGGGGATTTCTCGGACAACTGGCACAGCGACAAGCGCGGGGATATGCACTTCTGGTCGGTCTGGCACGAGGGCAGAAGCTTTGAAGAGTACTACTCGATTAAGCCCCGGTTCGTCAGTGAGTTCGGCTACCAGAGTTTCCCCTCGCTGTCCACCGTCGCGACCTATGCCCAACCATCGATGTGGAACCTGACCAGCGTCGAGATGGAACACCATCAGAAGAATCCACGGGGAAACTCGATCATCATCGAGAACTTCAGCCGCTACTACCGTTTCCCCTCCAGCTTCGAGCAGATGCTCTACCTCAGCCAGGTGCAGCAGGCTGTCGCGATGAAGATGGCTATTGAATACTGGAGAACCACCATGCCCCATTGCATGGGAACGTTGTTCTGGCAACTCAATGACAACTGGCCGGTGGCCTCCTGGTCGTCCATCGACTATACCGGAAAGTGGAAACTGCTTCACTATGCAGCAAAGCGCTTCTATGCACCCGCCCTTCCGATCGCCTATCAGAAGGAAGACGGCAAGGTCGAGGTCTACATCGTCAACGATGGGCCGAAGGCCATAGAGGATGCCAAACTCTCGGTGAAGTTCAGCACCTTTGATGCACAGAAACTCGGCAAGCAGGAGTATCGTCTTACCATCGAAGCAAAGAGCAGCACCCACATGTGCACCATCGATTTGAAGAAGAAGCCCAAGCTGGACCGAAACAAAACCTTCATCTATCTCAAGCTCAAAAGCGACGACCTGTACATGGAGAACTGCCTGCTTCTGGACAAGCCGAAAGCCTGCGAGCTTGTCGACCCCCAGCTGCAGATGCAGGTCGAGAAGGCAAGCGGAGGCTTTGCCGTTACAGTCAGCTGCACCTACCCTGCTTTCGAAGTAGCCCTCGATGCGCAGGACTTGAAGGGTGTGTTCAGCGACAACCTCTTTGCCATCCGGCCTACTGCGCAGAAGGTGGTCTTCTTCAAGACCCATGAGAAGGTGACACTCAAGCAGTTCAAGGAGAAGTTGAAGGTGTATGATTTGTACGGCAGCAGCAAATAAAAGCAAAACACCTGTCGGGCAACTTGCAGGTGTTTGTTTTAACACGTATAACTCAAAGTTCGCATACTGCTAGGCCCTAGAATTTTGGATGAAAAGCAAAGGAAAAATTTGGAGATTAATTAATAATTACATATAATATATAGACATAAGCTCGAATATCTCGTATAATGGATGTACTATAAACCTATACAAGACAAGGAGCTTATGCCTAACATGTTGAGGGATTTTACCAACAATACCGATGCCATTACAAGTCAAGTCAGTGTTTTTTCCCAGAGATTTAAAGTCGGAGCCATCCTTCGCCATTGTGGTGCACACAAACAAAAGGGCATAGAAGTCCGGAAGGTCTTCTCCTACCTGTCTACCCTGCTGTTCTGTGGAATATCCATGAACAGGGATCAAAAAACCCGCAAGTACGGGAACATGGTGAAAAAGGATACATGCCATCGGTTCCTCCAATCCATGAAGATGGACTGGAACCGGTTCCTTTCCCTGCTGGCCAAAGAGATCATCGACAAGGATTTCCGCCCGATATGCCGCAACGATTGCAAGGGAGTGCAAAAGCCTTTTTTCCTGGTGGCCGATGACAGCAGCTACTGTCGCAACAGGTCCAAGAAGGTGGAGCTGAGCGCCAAGAACTGGGACCATGCCCTCAAACGCTACTACAAGGGATTCAGGATGCTTACCCTTGCCTGGACCGATGGCGTATCGGTCCTTCCCGTATCTTTTTGCAATATGAGCACATGCGACGATACGAAGGTGCTCAGGGGATCCAAAGGGCTTACCGCCAAAGAAAAGGAAACCTTTGGCTTCAAGATACGCAAGCTGGCAAAACAGAAGATGAACGACACGCTGCTGGACCTTCTGGATGTCGCTGCAGCGGCGAATCTCCAGGCCCGGTACCTGCTGTGCGACAAGTGGTTCGCCAACCCCGTCACCATCTTCGCCATCAGAGACAAGGGATACGAGGTGATCTGCATGCTGAAAAACTCCTCCACCTATTATCTCTACAAGGGAGAAAGGAGAAAGCTCAGCCAGATTTTCCGCATGTGCGCCAAGGAGGAGAGGCTCCAGCGCAAACTGGACCGAAAGGCCGGAAATGACGACTCGAAAGGCAGGAAATTCCTGTTCTCCGCTGCCATCTCACTGATCAACAAGGATGAGAAACCCAACCAAGAATCGAAAATCGTGTTCGTCAGGAACAGGAACAAGAAGAGTGAATACCTGGCGATTCTCTGCACAGACAACAGCCTGTCAGAGGACCAGATAGTTGAATATTACTGCAGCCGATGGGGGATAGAAACAATGTTCCATACCTGCAAGTCATTCCTGCGCCTGCAAAAGAGCACCCAATCGCTGGATTATTCAGAAATCCATGCCAGCACCGCCATAGTCATGTTCCAATATGCGATGCTCTCCTGGCTGAACCGCCAGAACTCTGATGAAATAGGTTTCGGTGAACTGTTCTACCAACTCCTGGAAGAGGTCCAAGATACTGCTCTCTTTCATGCCATTGAACTGGTGTTGACATTGTTCGTCGAGACCCTCGCTTCTGAATATGCCATGCCACCGGGAAAGCTCAATGAAGCGATGAACAAATTCCTCAAGCAACTGCCTGAGAGGCTGAAAACCTGTCTGGATCTAGCTGCTTAGGCATGTGCGAACTTTGAGACGTATAAAACTAAGAAAAAATGTTTCCTTACTCGGCGGATAAAAAGCAGGAAGGCCATTACAACCTTCCTGCCTTGCAATCAAAACAAACAGTTACTGATTCTTCTTCCAGGTATCCCAAGCTTTCTGGACTTCAGCAGCCACCTGCATCGGAGTCTTTGAGCCAAGACCGATTTCCTGCAGCCCTACGTTGATTACGTTGTACACATCGCTGTGCAGAACACCGTCAACAACCGGGGTGATCGGGGTATGCGCGGCGTAATAGGCAGCTCTCTTGGCAATGAACGGCTCAAGATTCTTCTCTTTTACGACTTTTTCAACATCAACGTTGAGGTTGGAGGGGAAGGAAGCACCGGTTGAGAGGCGGTAGGTCTGTACATACTCGCCCTGCAGGTACTTGATCAATCTCCAGGCAGCCTCTTCCTTGGCGGAGCCGGCGGGAATGTTGGCACTCATGCCCCAGCCGGTTCCCATGACACCGCTGTTGGAGTTATGGATGACTTCACCGGGAAGATTGGGAATAACCATCAACTCGAAATCACTCTGCTGCAATGCGGGGCTGATCATAGCCTTGCCGGTGGTGATATCGGTCTGGAATGCACCGGTGGACCAGTCACCGTCGATGTAGAACGCAGCCTTGCCTGTAGCAAAACTACCACGGGATGAACCGTAGGGGCTGGTCAGGCTGTTGCGGTTGATCATACCGGACTTGTACATGTCCTCGATCAAGGCAAGAGATTTGACGAACCATTCATCGGTGAAGGAAATCTTGCCGGCAGCAAGTCTGTCGTACCAGTCGACGCCGCCGAAGCGACCGACTACCATGGAGAAGAGACAGCTCTGCATTACCCAAGCGTCCATGTTGTCCATGGCGATCAAGTCGATGCCCTTTGCCTTCAGAGGGGCAACCATTGCCTTCATGTCAGCATAACTCTTGGGCATGGCAAGACCGTTGTCGCGAAGCACCTTGGTGTTGACATAGAGCATGTGCGTTGTGGTAACACCGTTGGGCAGCATGGCTAGGTAGCCGGCGAACTGCGGAGCAACCGTTGCGGGATTGTACTGGTCGAACAGGCCGTCCTTCTCGAGGAAGGGCTTGAGATCCTTCACACTCCTGGTGGTGTGCAGGCTGGTCGAACGCCCACTGGGCCACATGTACAGTACATCGGGCACCTGACCGCTGGCAACATACGCTTCGGTCTTCTGATGGAAGGGTTCGTTGAACAGATCCTCACGAACGATCTTGATATCAGGGTTCTCAGCTTCGAACTTGTCCCAAACCATCGTAATGTCATTTGCGCTGTTTGGTTCAGACATGTCGATGTAGTTCAGCACGGTCAGCTCAATCTGCTTGCCTGCTGCTGCATCTTCCTTCGTTCCCTGTGCAAATACCGATGTCACGACCATCAGTAATGCAAGAGCCAATACGGAAACTCTCTTGAATCCAGTCATTTCTACCTCCTAATGACCTACTCTACCTGCGTTTGGAAGCATCCTCACGCTTTCTCTATTCCACCACCCCATACAGGGTGAAGTACCAAAATTCATTAGTTCATACTTTGTACAAACTAATGCTACCATGCCCAACATAGGCTGTCAAACAAATTCCTTTGTCAGCCCTTCACCGCTCCTGCGGCAACTCCCTTGGTTATCTCTTTTCGGAAGGTCAAGTAGAAAACAAGCATGGGGACCAGACCGATGACCAAGGCTGCAAACTGTTTTCCAAAGTCACTTGAGAGCGCCCCTGCAAACTTTTGGACACCAACAGGAAGGCTCTTCAATGCATCGCTGCTGGTCAAAATATTGATCAGCATGAACTCATTCCACGTCCCGGTCACCGTCATGATGGCGACGGTAACCGCAACGGGTGCCGCCATGGGAACGATAATGGAAATGAATATTTTCAGATAGGTCGCCCCGTCGATTCTTGCCGATTCGACCAACGCATCGGGAATCGATTTGATGAACTCCGTACCAAGATAAATGCCCATCGGCATGGCGATTCCGATGTACGGAATCAGGACGCCCAGGGTTGTATTGTACAACCCCACCCAATTGATGATGAGAAAGAGAGGCACCATGATCGACTGCAGTGTCAGCAGCAGCCCGATGACAAACGAGCCGTGAAGGAATTTGGTTGCACGGTTGGGAATCTTGGCAAACGCAAACCCGGCCATGAAGGAGAACACCAAGGTTGCAACCATCGTGATGCCGGTGTAGATGAAGCTATTGAGGATCAAGCGGGGAAACTTACCGCGAATCCAGGCATCCTTGTAGTTGACCAGCACCCAGTCCTTGGGGAAACCCAACTTGTTCATCTGAAACTCGGTGGTGGTCTTAAAGGAGTTCATGACCAACCACAGCAGTGGGTAGATCGCCATCACCGTGAAGAAAATCATTACTGCGTAGGTAAAAACCATATTGATTTTTGCACCAACTGATTTCGTATCCTTGATATCGTTCATACCCTACTCCTTCCCACCAAATTTGTGTTCCACCCACTTGGTAAGACCGATGAGGGAGAAGCTGATGATCACCATGACCGTACTGATTGCATTGGCCAACGGATAGTTCGGAGCGCCCTTGAAAGCCTTGTCGAACATATAAATGGAGAGGACGGTGGTCCGGTTCGCCGGTCCCCCGCCGGTCATGACATAGATCAGGTCGAAGCTCTTCAGCGACCCGCTGATGGCAAGGATCGCCGATACGACCAGTACCCCCGATAGGGCCGGAAGGATGATGTAGCGCAACGTCTGCCCCTCGGAAGCCCCGTCGATGCGAGCAGCCTCGATGACTGCGCTGTCGATCTTCTGCAGATTGGCGATGAATATGATCATATACATGCCGGTGTACATCCAAAGAATTACAAAAAGCACGGGAAGGAGGGGATTGCTGCTGATCCCAAACTCATAGCCGGGGTTGAACAGCCGTACCAACTCGGGAAAGGCTCCATACGGGGCGAAGAAAGACTTCCACAAAATACCGATGACGACGGTGGAAATAACAGTGGGAAGGTAGATCATCGTCTGAAAGAAATCCCCCTTCCTCACCAGACCCCGATGCAACACATAGGCAAGAAAAAAGCCCAGGGGAATCTGGCCGAAAACGGAAACACAGACAATCCAAAGATTATTCTTCAAAGCAAGGTAGAAATATTCATCCACAAACAGCCGGCCGTACCATTTGAAACCAACGATCGAGACAGGCTTTCCACCGAAGAGCCTGCCTCCATTGTAGTCGGTCAGACTGAGAATAACGGAAAATATGGTAGGAAAAGCCATGACCGAGATATACACCAAAAAGCCGGGGAGAACGAGGGTCCAATACGCTCTCCTCTGCTCCTTTTTCGCGTCAGCAAGCGTATGCACTTTAGGCATTCCTAACCTCCAAACGTGGTTTTCTATACGTTTTTTTCATGGGATACGCTTGAGCGATCACATCCTCCCAATCAAAATGAGTACGACTTTCAATCTCGGAAAGCTCGGGAACTGCAAACAACTTTTGCAAAAACATCATGGCAGCTCCTTTTGCAACCACAGACTCATCCTGGGTATCGAAAATGAGCTTGCAGTTGACCTTCTTCAAGACATCCAGGAACTGCGGGCAGGAATCACAGAGCAAGTCCCGGATCTTCTGTTCATCCGAGAAAGGTTTGCCGTGAATAAAGAACACCCTGGGATCGAAGACCGAGAGAACAGGTACAAGAGAACTGAAAAGGTCGATCATCCAGACTTTCCATGCCTGCTCATCGGAAACCGAGCGGATCAACAGGTCCTCGGGCAAACCTGTCTGCCCGATGTTGTGGCCGCGCCAGCTCAAGGTGCAAATTTCACCGCTGCTGTGGTGGGATCCATGATACACCTTGCCACCGATCGAGAGGCCGAGTCCAACACCGATACCGGCACGATCGCCGAATTGATAGCTTCCTTCATGGTAGTCGGCTATCATGCACATGAAATCACCCAGGTTAACATTTCGGTTTATGGTCATCTCCAGCCACGCAGTACAGTTGGCGTCATTCTCAACAAAGACCAATACATCATAATTCTTCGTAAAAAAGGAGTAGAAATCGTAGTTCCTGAGGTCGAACGGTTCAGCATAGATGATCATCCCGTTCTCAGCATCAACAATACCGGGAATGCCCGCCACTACTGCCAGAAGAGGAATGCCGAGCTTGTCGATCTGCTTCAGGACAATATCCATCAAGTAGGTGATGATACCATCGAAATCCACCTCGGGGAGTTTTCCCTTGTCTTGAAACAAGAGGCTGCCGGTAATGTCGAGGATGACGGCACGGTAATGGGACGGCTGGATGTCAAATCCGACCACACACCCGAATTTCTCATTGAGCCTGAGGATGATAGGCTTGCGTCCGCCACGGCTCATACCGCTTCCTTCCTCCCCTTCATAGACGACTTCATCGTCGATGAGGGCGGAAATGATGTTGGTCACCGTCGAACGATAGAGGTTCAACTCACGCGCGATGTCGACCCTGCTGATTCCTGGACTCTTCCAGATGAGCTGAGCAACCAATGAGGTGTTAGCATTCTTTTGGAAATTGTTGTTGTTGATTCTCATAAGCCTCGGTATACTTGGTCTAAGACCTAGGTGGTTGCGAAAAACACTTCAAATAGTTTGTTCGCTCTCTGTACAAACAAAGCCTACCATCGGCCAAAGCTCCTGTCAAGCAGATTCTCTTTACCAGTTTGTACAACGTTTGAACTTGACTTGCAGCCAAAGCCATGGTACCAAGAATCCATGCATACACATCATAGCTATAAAGCAAGCGACCTCATCGTTCCCCAACCCACTCGAATCGAGGACAGGGAAGGCAGCTTCCGCCTTCATCCCCGCATCGCCATCGCAGCAGAGAAAGGATTTGAAGAGGTGCACCGCTTCGCCCTCGAACTTTTCGGCTGCAAGGCGGGCGGTGAGGATATACTTTTCAAGTACCAACCAGACATGCAGCAGGAAGCGTACATCCTGACCATCAGCAAAGTTCAGATTGTGATCAAGGCTTCCACCGACGAGGGAGCTTTCAGGGGTTTGAGCACCGTTCGAAAATTAGCCCTGCTCTCGGGTAATCAACTGCCGTGTTGCAAGGTAGAGGACCAACCGGAATTTGTGTGGCGAGGATTCATGATCGACTGCAGCAGGCATCAGTTCACCCCGAAATTCTTGAAAAAACTCATCGACGTTGCTTCCCTGTTCCATCTCAACCGCTTTCATTGGCACCTCACCGACGACCAAGGCTGGCGAATCCCTCTTGACGGGTGGCCCAAATTGGAGAGCATTGCCAGCAAGAGGAAAGAGTTGAATTATTCCGACGGCAGGACATACGGAAGGTTGTACAGCAAAGAGGAAATCCTTGATGTCCAGGAGTATGCACATAAGCGTCATATAGTGGTGGTTCCCGAGATCGAGACTCCAGGCCATGCATCAGCATTGCTGGCAGCCTATCCTGAGTTTGGATGCACCGGCGGTCCGTACGAAACACAGGACCGCTGGGGCATTTTCGATGAGGTCATGTGTGCCGGCAGCGATGAGGTCATTGATTTTCTTTCGGATGCAATCAGCCAAATCGCCGAACTCTTCAGTGATCCATACATTCACATCGGCGGTGACGAGTGCCCTCATACGGCATGGGAGGAGTGCCCCCGCTGTCAAGCGCGTATGAAACAGCAGGGTCTGACCGATGCTCGGTTCTTGCAAAGCTGGATGACAAGCAAGGTATGCGAGATGGTACACAAAGCAGGCAAACGCCCCATCGGTTGGGACGAGGTGCTCGAAGGAACCGAGCAGCTCGGCCTTCCCAAGGATCTGATAGTCATGTCATGGCGGGGTCTCGAAGGAGGACTTGAGGCAAGCAGGCGCGGCCATGAGGTGATCATGTGTCCCAATACCGCCGGCTGTTATTTCGACTACAAGCACCAGGACAGTGAGGAGGAGATGGGAAACCTGGGGGTGAGCACCCTCAGGCAGGTTGCCGGATTTTCCTGCACACCGGATTCCATGGACGCGCAAACCAGAGCAAATGTGCTCGGCTCGCAGGGAAATTTATGGACCGAGAAGGTCACCACATCCCGTCAGGCCGAGTACCTTCTCTTCCCCCGTCTCATGCTTTTGGCCCAACAGCTGTGGAAGAAGGAGGACGCAGAGAAGCTGCTGCAGAAACGACCCATATTGATAAAGCTGTGCGATATGCTCGACATTGCGTGTTATCGTGGAGAATAAACAAAATATATTGTGAGAATCCACCGTGTGTGCTATGAATTGAATACACCTTCTGGTGGATTTTCTCTATGCAGGCCCTGCCTCCGTTGGACGGCGGGCCTGCGTTGTATTGCGAGCAAAACAAAGGCACCAGAGTTTTCGCCCTGATGCCTTATAATTGTTCCTGAGCCTTCCCTACTCGCCCTTTTTCAGCAAGTCCTTGGGAATATGAATCAAATGGTCCTCGCTCTCCCGATACATGGTTGCAATGAAGCCGATGATGCTGACCAATTCACTCTTGGTCTTCACCGCCAGCTCTTCTGCGAGGGGACGTATCTCATCCTTGAAGGCTTGAAACTTCACTTTGACCAGCTCATGACTGCCCAAGGCCTCGTCCATGGCTGCTATCACCCGCTCTTCCAAACCACTCTTGCCGACCATGACGACCGGCTTGAGGGTGTGAGCCTGTGCCTTCAGAAAACTTCGTACACTGCTGTTCATAGTTGATACTATACTTAGTCCTTGTACTTTTGTGCAACTACGAAGCGCTTTACTTTTTTCGTACTCGTCATTTCAAGCGGTTCATCGATGACATTTACACGGGTGATCTTCTTATAGGACTGCAGCTCCTTGTTCACCTCGGCGACAATCTGGTTGATGCGTTCCTCAATCTTCTGCTTCGCCTGATCGCCATGCTGCTTTGCCATCTCGTCGGTCCACTTCTGCGCCGGGTAGACCAGAGCACGGATACCTTCACTCTTGGTCTTCTTGTCGGTCAGATAGCCCAGGACACAGATGGTCTCGATTTCACTGTAGAGCTGGAAGTGGTCCTCGATCTCCTCGGGGAATACATTCTTACCGCCGTCGGTGACAATGATATTCTTTGCACGCCCGGTCAGGTACAGGTACCCCTGGGCGTCCTGATGTCCGACATCACCGGTATTGAGCCAACCATCCTCAAGCACCTCTGCGGTAGCCTCGGGATTATTGTAGTACCCCTGCATGACCATGGGTCCCTTGAGATAAATGATACCATTGCCATCACTATCGGGATTTACAATCTTCACTTCAACCTGAGGTACTTTCTTGCCGACCGAAGTCTCGATATAGGCCTCCACCGGATTGAGATGGGTGATCGGGCTGGTTTCGGTCAAGCCGTAGCCCTGAACGAAGTCGATGCCCAGCTGGTTGAACATCTTGAAGGTGCTGGCAGGCAGCGGACCGCCGCCGCTGATACAGATGCGGTTCTTATCCAATGAAAGTTTCTTGAGCAGGAAACCGAACATCTTCTTGCCTACATTCACCTTGAAAACCTTCTTCAGCAATCCCGAAACACTCATCAGGAAACGGATGATGCCATACAGAACAATATCCTTTTCCCGTACACCGTTCATCAAGGCTGCAATCATCTTGTTGAAGAGCATGGGAACGGCAAGGAACATGGTAACCTCGCCTTCCTTCAATTCCTTGAGCACCTGGCTGATGATCAGCTTCTTGCCAAAGACAATGGAAGCTCCTACGCTGATGGCCTCAAAGAAAACAGCCATCATGGTATAGGCATGGTGGATGGGGAGAATGGCATAGAATACATCGGTGGGATACAGGGTCATGTTGCCCTGGGCCAGGTAGCAATCGCTCACCATGTTGCGATGGCTGAGCATGACTCCCTTGGGAGTGCCGGTTGTTCCGCTGGTGAACAGGATGGCAGCAGTGTCTTCGCTTTGAGCCTTGTGACGTTTTACTTCCTTCGCATCCAGGTCCAGCACAAATGGATACTCTTTCGTCGGCTCCAAGCTGATGGTATCAGTCAAGCCGAGCTTGTTGTCACTATCGAAATTATCCAGCCTTTCAGGATCTGCGAACAGGATCTTCACCCCGGCAAAATCCATCAGCTTGATCATGTCCTTATCGCTCAGGGTACTGTCAAGGGGAACCACAATCGCTCCACTGAACAGGATGCCGAGATAGGCAATCGCCCACTCGGGGCTGTTCTTGCCCGAGACTGCAACCTTGACATCCTTTCCCACTCCTTTGGAAGCGAGGTAGTTGGCCACCTTCACTACATGCTGATGCGCTTCGGTGTACGTGAATGATTCCTTCTTGGGAACGAAGGCTGTGAAGCATGTATTAGCAGGATAGCGACGTACCGAAATTTCAAACATTTCCACAATAGTGGGCCATTGACCTTGGAAAGCCGTACCGCGGTACTCGTCCAGAAAATCCCACGGTTTGGGCGCAAGTTTCTGCTGTGCCATATTCATCTCCTCGCTATTACAATACAACTTACTATACTATAGGCGGAAGAATTGCATAAAATCAAGATTATCGTGACAGAAATTCATTATGCGTCATTGTGTAATGCTCAAATCGTTTTCTCCCTGCATCTTTTTATCGTAACAGCAGAAACGCTGCGGTTGTACATCCAAGCAGCCGCTCAATTCGGCCGGACGGAGGAAAATACTCTCTTTCAGCCGATATCGCCCTCGGCGATTTTGGGCTGATTCTCCCCATTTGCGAGAAAGCTCCGATTCTCTCCATTTGCGTTGACCAAAACAGGAGTTGCGTCTACAGTTTACGACGAGGTATATACTACATGGTAATTTCGTGCTTTCACGATGTAGTCCGCTTCATGGAGAGTTTTACCAATCTAGAGAAGCAGACGACGCATTATACAACCAGAACGTACCGCTTGGACCGCATGCACTCCCTGCTTGCCTACCTGGGTCACCCTGAGCTGTCATTCAAGAAAATCCATCTGGCTGGATCAAAAGGCAAGGGCTCGACTGCAAGCTACCTTGCCAGTGCACTGACTGCTTTGGGCTATAAGACAGGCCTCTATCTCTCCCCCCACCTGGTGGACTACCGCGAGCGTTTCAGCCTCAGTGGAACATTTTTCAACGACGACCTGCTGGTGCAGACCGGAATAGAACTGCAGGAACAGTTGAATGGATTTCATTTTTCAGACCAGTGGGGAGAGACCGATCCGACTACCTTCGAACTCTACACCGCCTATGCCTATCTGCTCTTCAAGAACAGCGGCTGTGAATGGGCTGTCATCGAAACCGGCTTGGGCGGACGGTTGGATGCAACCAACACCATTGTTCCCGAGGCATGCGTGCTCTGCCCAATCGAGCTCGAACATACCAAAATCCTGGGCGATACCATCGAGAAAATTGCAGCAGAGAAAAGTAAAATCATAAAAGCGGGAGTGCCCGTGTTCATCGGATTTGAAGAGGATGCGGCCATGTCGGTCTTCCTTGCCGAAGCACAAGCGCAAAAGAGTGAAACCCACCTGCTTTGCGACGCCATCGAATCGCTTTCGAGCAAGACCACCACCGAGGGTGAGCTTGTGCAGTATGCATGGAAGGATGGAAGAAAGGAGCAATTGCTGCTTTCGATGCGCGGCGGTGTACAGGCACAAAACAGCGCCCTCGCCCTGCTCGTGCTCAGGACCTTGGGACTGTATAGCGACAAGGTCCTGCCGGCCATCGAGAAGAACCAGATTCCCGGCCGCTTCCAGCAGCTGGCCGTCTCTCCCTGCCTGTATGTAGACGGGGCTCATACCACCCACTCGCTGCAGGCGCTGCTGCAGAGTTTCAAATCATTGCATGGCTCTTCTGATAAGAATACCATCATCTACGGGGCTCTGGAGGACAAGGACCACCGGCATATGGCAAACCTTGTACTCGACCATTTCCAGCAAATAATCATCAGCAGACCCGGAACCTATAAAAAGAGTGACATCACCGGCATGTTTGCGTTGTTCAACACCCTGGCGGAGCAACGGTCCCACAGCTATCAGATTCTGTTGATCGAAGACAACATGGAAGCGCTCAAGGCTGCGTACAAGATGACTGCGGATACCGATGCCATCCTGGTTTGCGGATCATTCTACCTCGCCGGCGGGGTGAAAGCCGCCTTTGAGCAGATACGGAGTGCCTATGAGTCTCAACTGGCGTGAAATAGCGCTCATCCTTGAGGAGCTTCCCTTGGTCGGAAGTTCGCTTCAGCAAACCATCCAACACGATTTCCACTCGCTGAGTTGGAACTTCTACCACCAACAGGCTGGTCGGTGGACGCTCTACACTGAGCTTGGAACTCCTTTTTCCCGTCTGCATCTGGCAAGCGAGGCCCTGAGCATCGCCCAACAAGGGAAAACGGCCAAGCTGCAGCGATTCATCCAGTTTCTCAGAGCCAATGTGGAAGGTTCCAAGGTGATCGAGGTCTCCCAGCATGGCTGTGACCGCCTTGTGTTTCTCAAGCTGGACAACCATGGTACGATTCTGCATCTCTATCTGCGTTTCTACAGCGGTCCGGGGGCCAACATCATCATCACCGATGAGCAAGACATCATTTTGGAGCTCCTCTACCGCCGTCCCGGCAGAGGGGAGCAGAACGGACTGCCGTTCTTGTTGGGAGAGCCAAAAACAGATGTCGACGACTCCTTCACCGTCAGGCCTCGTACCGACTCCTCGTTCAATCGCCAGATCGAGCAGGAGTACGGCAGCCAAAGCAACGAGCTGACCTTTCAGGAACTCCAGCACAAGGTGCAGGCCAAGCGCGACCGCGAGCTGAAAACACTCAGAACCACCTTGGCCAGTCAGATGCACACACTCAAAGCCAGTGAAGGGTATGAGCGGCATAAACAGACGGCTGACCTGCTCAGCGCCTACCAACATCTTTTGCAGGACAACCAGAGCAGTATAGAACTTGAGGATTGGGAAACCGGGTATACACGGGTCATTGAACTTGAACCCAAACTCAAGGGAAGGGAGAACATCCTTCTCTACTACGATAAGTATCAGAAAGCCAAGGGTGCATATGAGAATGCCCTGACCGAGGTTGAGAAGGCGAAAGAACAGCTTGATGAGTGCGAAGCTCACTATGCTCGACTTCTCGACCCTTCCATGGAGCAACAGGCGGCCGTCAGGGCGATGAAGCGCGAACTTGCAGGATCCCTGACCAAGCAGCAGGATGCACATCAGACTCCGGGCCTGACCATCCAAAGCGGACAGTTCACCCTGCTGGTCGGCCGAAATGCAAAGGAGAACGACGAATTGCTCCGCCGCTATGCCAGAGGCAATGATTACTGGATGCATACCCGCGATGTCCCCGGAGGGTATGTTTTCATTAAATACCTCAAGAATAAAACAGTTCCCTTGGAGGTCCTCCTCGATGCTGCAAATCTGGCCATCGTATTCAGCAAGGCGAAAAAAGAGGGAAAAGCCGACCTCTATTACACCCAGGTCAAACACCTGAGAAGGGCGAAAGGCGGAAAGACCGGCTTGGTGTTGCCAACCCAGGAAAAAAACTTAAGTGTAACACTGGACGAAACCAGGCTGGCACGATTACTTTTGGAAGATGACAATGCTTGAATCCCAACACCACATGATTTTTTACCCGGAAGACCGTACAAAGCTTGATGCATGCACAAAAAGAAGAGCTTGCACGACCGAAAAACGCTCGTTGCCAACCGCTATCCTGATACCTCACGCTTCCTACTCCATGGCTTGTGAGGCACTGCATCGGTCATTCGAGCAGGCCCAGGATCTCAAGCCTTCAACGGTTGTTTTTCTCGGTCCTTTGCATCAGGAAGTGCTGGCTGAGCATGAGCCCGCCTTCCTCTTCACCCCTCAGTCGGAAAGCATCGCCATTGCCTCTCATATCCATCACTTTGACATCACGCTGGCTGCCGACCTCAACACTCGATTTGCCGGCCATGTGATGAGCGAGGACAGTTATTTCACCGAAGAGCCGGCACTCGAGCTGACCCTCCCCTTCATACAAAGCTATTTTCCGGATGTTCCGGTGCTTGCCCTTCTCTGCGGCAACTGCGATAAGGAGAGACTTGCCACGTATGCAAAGGTGCTTGAACATTGTACCAATGCACAGAACAATGTGCTGTTCATCGTATCGGCCAATGCAAACGCCCTTCTGCCCGCAACCGAGGCTGCAAAGCATGCTGCGGCATTTATAGAAACACTGAAGCAAGGATCCAGCCTAAGAGAGGGTCTTCGCATGCACACCATCAGCAGCTGCAACACCGCCGGTTTGGATGCAATCGGCAGGCAGAGGTGGGGCCGACAAGGTTGGAATATCTTGGGGATGTTCTTACGTGGAAGAGAGCATGCAAGCATCAGTGCAGAACCCGATGAGAATGAAAAACGCGTCTGGCACATCAGTGCCGTACTAGGAGCCCACCATGCGAACCAATGAAACCTTTGAACACGAAATAGATGGAAAACCCATGCGCCTGATCGTCATCGGCGGACAGAGTATGGAACTGCCCACCTATCTTTTACAAGGGGAAAAGGCGCAAGGGTATGTATACAAAGATGGAGCACTGAAAAGCTGGTTTTGGAAAGGTTTGACGGTGGTCGACGGCAAGCGCTGCCTCTATTTCGATCCGTTGGACATCTTCGCTTTCGAGCAGATTGCCAGTACAAAGCGAGACCGTGCCCTACATTTGGTACGAGATTTGGCAAAGGCCCTGATGCTCCTGCCCTCCTCCTTTCTGGACCTGAGCAGCGGCATCCTTCCGCTGTGGAGAATATGGGGCGTCGAGGATGGAAGCCTGCTCATTCTACCCCAGGATGTAGCAGACCTCTTTGCATCCTGTGCCGACGAACAGATGCGCTTCTTCCATATCGGAGCTTGGGTTCACCATGGCATACACGCCCCCTTCTCCCTAATCGACCAACTCACGTCCTTTCTCTACTTTGCCGCCACAGGATTTCCTCCCTTCGCCGATAAGAACACCCGTGAGGATGCCTTCCGGCCGCTTCCGCTCAATCTATGCCCGGTCAACCTCGATAAAGCCACCACCGCCTTCATCGACAAGACGTTGTCCTTGAGCCTGACAAAAATGCGTGATTTCACCGGTAATCAAGAGAGTCAGAAAGCGCTCTCGCACTTCCTTGAGCAAACCGAGCGGCTGGAGTGGAACCTTCCAAACCTGGAGCACGCCAAAAAGCGGGAGGATTTATATGAGGTGGGGGCATGCGCTTCATTTTTGGATGCCCAAAAGAAGCGGGCGAAACGCAAGATATTCTGGAGAAAGAAAGGTTGGATCGTCATCACCGTGGCGGTTAGTGTTTTCGCAATAGCATACTTCACCACCAGCCGCATCCGCATCGCACTCACTCCCCCGTATACAGCCGGCATGAGCCCTATTACCTTGATCGAGGAGTTCTATGCCGGCCAAAATGCACTGGATCTGCAGAAAATGGAAGCCTCGCTTGCAAAGAAGACAAAAAACCCGGCAAGCATGGAGGTGACCAATCTGTTTGTCACCCGACAGACAAGACAGGCTTATGAGGGGATCAACACCCAGATAGATCCGAACCGCTGGATCAGCGAAGGAAAGCCTGCCATCCTTGAAGGAACCTTCCTCTATGGGGTTGCCGACATCTCTGTACGAGCAATCAATGAAAGCACCTACCTTGCGACCGGCGTTCTTTACACCCCTTACTCCTACCAGGATGAGAGCGAGAGAGCCGAGCAAACGGAAAAAGGCATACCAATATACACCTACCGTCTCGAGCAACAATTCACCATCGAGATGGGTAAGCGCGGGTGGTATGAGATTACGGACATCAGCTCTGTCGGGGTTCAGTCATTGGGAAAAATCGTGGTTCCTACCTATTCGAGAACTGAAGGTAGCGCTCAATCTCGTTGAGAATCGAACTCTTATCTTCGGGATCGAACCACTTTGCATCAGTAAAACTCTTGAAGAACGTCATCTGCCGCTTCGCATAGAAGCGGCTGTTTCGTTCAATCTGGTCGGCAATGATGGAATGAGACCACTCGCCGTGTTCCATGGCCTGGAAAAAATTCACGATATCCTATTCCTTGAAGGCCGGGCCACCAAGACTCTGCACCCATTCTTAACAGGCCACGGATCTCATCAACCAGACCCTCGTCGAACATGGCTTGCACCCGGAGGTTGAGCCTGTGCCTAAGAACCTCGCTCTGGCGATAGAGGCCTATGACCAAGGGCCGCATGCCATTGCGTGGCGTGGTAGGAAGGGAAAAACTGCTCAGCGGCCGACGGCAAGTCTCCCAGACCTCGAGAGCACGGCTTACCCGGTACATATCACTGGGGTGGATGCGCCCGGCACTGACGGGATCGACGTGCTGCAGGTATTGGTACGCCCAGGTCCTGCCTTCCTGTTCAATACGTTGAGCCAATGCATTGCGAATGGTTTCATCACTGGGAGGGGCTTCACTGAGCCCGTAGAGAAAGTGCTTGAAGTAGTAGGCGGTTCCCCCGCTGATCACAGGAATTTTTCCCTGCTCGTGAATCAGAAGACAGGCCTTGTCGGCTTCCTCGATGAAGTTGCCGACCGAGAACTGCTGCCAGGGGTCGCGAATGTCGATCAAGTGGTGTTCAATGGCACAGCGGACCGCCTGGGATGCCTTGGCGGAACCAATATCGAGATAGCGGTAGACTTGAATCGAATCTGCATTGATAACAGAAAACCTCTGCGGATCAAGATCCAGCAGAAGTTCTGTCTTTCCGACCCCCGTGGGGCCGAAGATGAAAATACTGTGTTCGAATGCGTTACTCTTCGTCGGGTGTTTCGAAATGGATTTCACCTTTCAGAGCTCTCGTGAGGACTTCACTGACAATCTTGCCATTGTTCTCCTCGATTTCTTTTCCGCCGCATCCGGGATTGCTCAGGATATTCGCCTCTTTGATCGCCACGCAAGTAATCTGATAGATATTGCCCTCATAATCAATAAGGCTGTTCAATGGAATGCTCACCGTTCAACTCCTTGTCCCTAAAAGACGGTAATAATACAACTCTCTTATCATAGAGATTTTCCCTAAAAATGTACAGACCTTAGAAAACCTGACGGTAGCCGAAGCGTACATACTGCCTGACCATGTCCTGAACCACCGGATCGACTGCCGTTCCTTGAGCGGTTATCCAAGGCAGATACGAGCCCTCCACAAAGACAATTCCCCTGGAGAAGAGGAACTCATAGGAAAGTGAAAGAGCAAACCCCAACCCCAGCTCATAGCCGACGTCCGACTCCCATCCTATGCGGGCCTTCATACCCAGGCCGATCATCACCGGAGAGAGATGTGCGAGCCTGTAGAGCATCGTCGTCTCTACGCTGGGAGTCTTGAAGGACGGCTGGGTCGTCGGCAGACTCAAAGCCAAGTTCTGCTCAAAGGTTCTGCTGAGCATTCCCACCTCCACGCCGGTTGACATCAACGATTGGGAAACTCCTGCATAGGGTCTTGCCCATAGGCTGAAACTTCCCAGAAGGAGGATGATGACAAGCGTAGTTCTAGCGTGCTTCACGGGCCCTGGCCTCCTTGATGATGAGCCGGGCAACTTCCTCGGCTTCCAATGCGGAGGTATCGATCACCATGTCCGCAAACGATGTGTCGCTGTTGTCGATGTCGTACAGCCGCTTGTACCGTGCACTGTCGTTGGCGTCACGACGCCTTGTCTGTTCGAGGCGCTCTTCAAGGGAGCCTCCCTCCCGTTGGGTAATCCTGCGGGCCCGCTCGAGTGAACTTGCAGTGAGGTAGATCTTCAAGTCCGCCTCCTTGAGCATCCAGATGGCCAACCGGCTGCCCAATACACAATTCGGCTGGGCCAAGGCCATCTCAACCTGCCGCCGGTCCACTTCAAGGTCGAACTCATCACTCTCCTCTGCCATTCTGCAGAATGTCCAGAACTCTATGCCCTTCTCTTCGCTGAGTGTACGGAAAGTAAAATTTATCATGGGATACCCCAGTTCTTCAGCCACCATGTGCGAGACCGTGGTATTTCCACAACCGCTCTTTCCACTAATAGCAATACGCACACAATCCCCCGTTACTCAATGTTCCGAATTTGTTCGCGAATATTCTCCAGGCCGTCCTTCATCTTGACCACCTGGATGTTCAGTTCAACCATCTGGCTCTTGCTGCCGATGGTATTGATCTCCCTATTCATCTCCTGACAGAGAAAGTCAAGGCGCTTGCCTACCGGTTCTTCTTTTTCAAGCAACGAGAAGTACTCCTTCAAGTGTACCCCCAGGCGCTTGATCTCCTCATGCACCGAATACTTTACAAGCATGACCGCCACTTCCTGCAGAATCCTGTTCTCGTCATAGTTCTGGTCGCCCAGCATCTCGTTGAACCGAGCACGCAAGGTATCCTTGACCATCTGCTCCAACTCATTCGCATGGCTCTTGACCACTTGAAGACCGTCGTTGACGATGCCTCCCAACCGGGCGAGATCACGCTTGGTGGACTCACCCTCCCGCAGCTTGCTCTCATTGAACTGAGATAAGGCAGTCTCGAGTGTTTGAAAGAGAACCAGGCGATACCGTTCGCTGTCGTTGCCCTTCAAACTTACCAGCACTCCCTCGCTGCCCAGGTAATCGGCAAGTTGGGGTTTGAGAGCCTTGCCCGAGAGAGCGGCAATCGTTGCAAAGGCTTGGGTGTAGTTCTTCACCGCCTGCTCATCCACGTGCAACGCTACATCGCTTGACAGGTTCTTGACACGGATGTTGACTTCCACATGGCCCCTACTGGCGACCTTGGCGATGTATTTGTCGATTTCCATCTCATAGGGGGCAAGCATGTATGGAATATTGTGATTGATATCCAAGTAACGATTGTTGTACGACTTCAGCTCCACGGCAAGCTGGAACTGCTCGCCTACGGATTCACTGTAACCGTACCCGGTCATGCTCTTCATGAAAGACTCCTTCTCTGACGGGCGATACGCTCGCACAGGCTGCGGTTATTGCCCGCACCCATCGTAATACACAACCACCGCTCTTGCAACCAGAGGGAGGCTAGGCTCATGGCTGTATAGTCGTCTTTTGCGTAGGAACTTATACAGGACGCCTGGCAGGCGAGAACCTCGGCGGGGTCCATGCCCGATGGACCATCACCTCGAGCCGAGGCATACGTAGCCTGCACAATGAGGGCATCGCACCGAGACAACGCCCGTGCAAACTCATGTGAAAAAGCAAGCGTCCGGCTTGCGGTATGAGGGCAGAAGATCACCAGGACCTTATGGTCGGGATAGCGTTGGTGAAGCTCATCCAAGGAGGTTCGGATTTCCGTAGGGTGATGGGCGTAATCGTCGATGTAGACCACCCCATCCTGCTGCAATAGCACTTCGGTTCTGCCGGTGCAGGCGGTGTAGGAGCTCAGATGGCGTGAAAGGCTTGCCGCCAAGGTCGGCAGTATCTCATCGGTGATAAGGCTCTGGTCCTGCATGTAGAGCCTGGGCTTAGGACGGTCGAGCAGCATGGCAAGAGAAAGGACCAGAGCCCCGATATGATCGCATACCAGCGCTTTTGCCTTGGCCCTGACAACAAAGGGACGGTCCTGTAGGAGAGCAAGCGTATACAGGTCCGGCCCGTTTTGCATGATCCGAAATGGAGGAGGGGCTGAAAAACCATAGGCAAGAACGGTCAGGTCCCTTCGATGGGTTGCGACATACTCTGACAGGCCGCAAGCTCCCTCATCATCTGCACAGTAGATGAAAATTCCCCCTCCTTTGAGCCTATCGATCAGAGCCTCGAAACTACGCTTGACGTCCTCCAACGAACGGAAGTAGTCAGGATGGTCAAATTCAATGGATGTCACCAAAACCGCCCTCAGATCATAACCAAGGAAGTGGTCTTGATACTCGCAAGCCTCAAAAAGCGCGCATTCGCTGCCGTAATAAGGAAAGTACTGCCCGCCGGTTTGTGATGAACCGTAGACTGCATAGAAAGGAAAATCAGAATCCGAGGCCTCCCTCAATAGATGGGACGCAACCGAACATGTGGTGGTTTTCCCATGGGTGCCCGCAACAGCATAACTGTCTTGAAGGCTGGTGAGTTCCGCTATGAAAGCCGGATACGAATACAGAGGAAGGTTTCTTTTCTTTGCGGCTTGGAGAACGGGGGTGTCAAGCGGATAGGCACTGCTGTAAATAACCAGGGAGGTGTCGCTTTCCAACAGATTCTCAGAGAATCCGATGTCACATATCAGGCGCTCCTGGTCCAGTATGGCATCGGTGAAAAATACTTCATCGCGGTCGCAACCTCGTACACGGCAACCCATGCGGGCGAGCAGGACTGCAAGACTGGCCATACCTGTGCCCTTCATTCCTACCAGATAACAATGCTGTGCATGCAAGTCCATTGCGGCTCCCGGTTCAAAATGAAAAAAAAGACTGCCACACAGGACAGTCTCATTTCCAACAGTTTCCCTTATTTGGATGCAGTTGCCTTGAGGTGTGCATTGCAAGGCTTGCAAATCTTGGTTTTCTGACCGTCAATGGTCACTTCATACATAACCTTGACTTCGGTTCTTTTGCAAACGGGGCACTGACCACGTCCATGGTTCACTTCGCTCCTGATCCCACTGCCTCTATGTGCTTTGGACATATACTCTACTCCTTACAGGTTCAAACGTTCTACCGTTTGACTATATAGTGGTCATACGTGTGTGTCAAGTAGAGTAATTCTACAGAATCAAGGTGGCGCCGACGAGCAAAACAGCCTGCTCTGCTGTCGGAATTTTGGTGTACCACGCAGTGGGCCAGCTGGAGGCAAGCGTGAACTTGAATGTGTCAAGGCGGACATCGAGGGCGATTGTCTGTCTGCCTTGGGCGAATGAGAATTTCAGGAGATCCGAAGGAGTCGGCTTAGTCTCACGATATCCCATCTGCAGGCTGACCGACCAGGTGGGCAGCAACTGCAACTTTGCCGAGACGCCCAGCCTCACCTCTCGATCGATATCGGAACCAAGGTTGACAAAGTCCAACGCTCCCTGGAACTTCAGCAGATGCAGCTGATTGGTTTCATCGTAGGTTGCCGAACTGAATGAGAACCCCCAATCGAGAGTCTTCAGCAAGGAATCCACACTGACCACCAACGATTGTTCAGCGCTGCCATAAGCCAGCTGATCGCTGACCACTCCCATTTTGAACCACTGGTAATCCACCAATATCCCTAAGCCGAAAGTGACGCTGGACACATCGTCCACGGCTTCGTACCGGCCGACGGTGGTCTCGACAAAGTAATCCAGCAGAATCCTGTCATCCTTGATGCTGACCAGGCTTCGTTCACTGGAGGCTACGGCGCGCCCTGTCACGCCGAAGGAGAAAATTGAGCGGGACGTAGCCCAATCGAACTGGAACAGTGTATTTCTTATGCCCGTATATTCAGAAGCATTTGCAAATTGCTGACGATCCTCAAGTGAGTTTCGGTTCTGGATCGAGAAAGCGAGACTCCCCGAGATAAAGGAAATCGCCCAGTCGGCGACAGGCCTCTCCAACCGCAAAGCGAACGGGGAGAGGGTATAGTTGGAAAAGTCGAGAGAATCCTGAAAGCGAAGAGATGTCAAAAAAGATGTTTCCTTGTCCTTCTCCAAACCAAGCAAGGCAGGGTTTGCGAGGAAGGAGTCGCTCTCATAGTCAAGGGAGAGGCCTGCATCGGCCATACCCCAGGCCGAGCCGGAGGCTAAATCCAAAGGGAGCGAAAACGCTTTTGGTATGCACAGCATCATGAAAAGCAGCATAAGCAGCACCTTTTTGGACATCGTCATACCTCACTGTTACCAAGCATAGCAAAAAAAGAAACAACAAGCCACCAGTTGTTTGCAAAGCTTCTGAATGTGAAGTACCATACACTCATGAAAACCCTTGCGAGCCTATTGGAAGTCATCGGCATCGAAGACTCGATGCAAAGCGAATCCATACAAATCCAAACCATAAGCCAACACTCAAAGCAATGTACTCCGAACTCCGTGTTTTTCGCCTTCAACGGTCTACGCACCGATGGGAATCTTTTTATCCAAGAGGCGATCAATCAAGGAGCTGTCTGCATCATCAGCGGGCAGGACCTCTCTCGTCTGCCGCTTCCATCCCACATCCTGTGGTACCAAGTCGAGAAACCCCACACGGCATTCGCCCGGATGTGTTCAGCCCTGTATGACCGGCCGCAGGACAATCTGGGAATCATCGGGGTAAGCGGCACCGACGGCAAGAGCACCACATGCGACTATCTCTACCAGCTTCTTTGGATGAACGGGGTGAAAGCAGGATTGCTCACCACCGTAAGCATGGACGACGGATCGGGCAAGGTCGACTCTCCTTATCGACAAAGCACTCCCGAACCCGACCAATTGCATGCCTTCTTGCATCGCTGCGTACAGAACAACGTAAAAAAGGTTGTTTTGGAATGTACCAGCCATGCCTTGAGCAACACATTCGACCGGTTGGCGGGCATCGAGTTCGAAGCCGCCATCGTCACCAAGGTAACCAGCGAGCATCTGGAGTTCCACCACAGTCTTGAGGAGTACACCCAGGCGAAGGTCAATCTGGTTCGATCGCTGAAGGATGGAGGCTTATTTCTCACCAGTACAGACAATGCCAAACTAGAAGCTTTCACCACTGCACTCCGGCCCACCACACATGCGCTCATACTGGGCAAGGACATACCCCTTCGCATCGAGTCCTTGGGCTATCAGGGGGTGGTGGTCGATGTATCGGGCCAACGCATACAGACGCCCCTGTTGCTTCCCAGTCTTGCAACAAACGCCCTTCTGGCTGTCTTTTGTGCAAGTCATCTGACAGGGCTCGAGACCAAGACCCTGCTTCCCCTGATCAAGTCGCTGAAGCCGGTGAAAGGAAGAATGCATCTCATCGAAAATTCCCTGGGTTTGAGGGTCATCATAGACTTCGCCCATACCGCCGATGCCTACGAAGGAATTTTCTTTTTTGCCAAACGGACGTGTGAGGGCGGAGACCTTATTGCAGTCTTCGGTTGCGCCGGCGAGAGGGATACCTCCAAGCGCTCGCCGATGGGCAGGATTGCAAACAAGTATTGCTCGACCATCATCCTTACCGAGGAGGATCCGCGCAGGGAAGGCAACCAGGCAATCTTCTCCGACTTGCGCTTTCTCATGGACAATCCAAGCTGCAGGGTGTGGGAAATTGAGAGCCGGAGGGAAGCGATCCGAAAGGCCGTTTCAATCGCCCAGAGCGGCGACACCCTGCTCTTCTTGGGGAAAGGTCATGAGAAAACCATCGAGCGAATGGATGAGAAAATCAGCTGGGACGAAGTAGAGGAAGTCAGGGAGGCACTGCGCCTCGCACAGGAGAAGCAACCATGACCATCGCCCTTGTCTATGGAGGAAGGTCAACCGAACATGAGGTTTCCATCTCCAGCGCCAAAGCGATGCATCAAGCCCTCAAACAGGCAGGCTTCTCGGTCCTTCTCATCGCAATCACCCTCGAGGGGCGTTGGTATGTGCAGCATGGAGAGGTCAGCAAACACATTTCAACCGACAAGAGCATTCATGCAGTACCCGGCCTTGGTCTGTTTGTGGATGATGTCAAGCTGCCTATAGACGCGGTATTCGCCACCACCCACGGCTATGGGGGTGAGGACGGCAACCTGCAGGGGCTTTGCATGCTCTGCAAGCTCCCTCTTTGCGGGTGCGATACCGTCTCCAGCGCATTGGGAATGCATAAGCACCTGGCTTCCAGCCTGTTTGCAAACGAACATATTCCTACGGTCCCTACCTTGCTTGTGACTAAAGAGGTACTGCAGCAGGGCAGTTTCGACCAGATATATGCACAAGCTCGCAGTTCTTTTGGGTCCGACCTGTTCGTAAAACCCGAGAACAGCGGATCATCGGTCGGCGTCAGTGCCTTGAAGAACTGTGAAATCGCAGCGTTTGGGCGTGCCGTTGAACTGGCAGGCTGCTACAGCGAACGGGTGTTGGTGCAACCACTCATCCATCCCCTGATGGAGGTCGAAACAGCTGTGCTGAGAACACAGGACAACGACTTGCTCGTCGCCGGACCCGGTTTGGTGGTGGATCCCGGCAAGGAACATGTCGGGTTTCTCAGTTATGAGCATAAATACGGGCAGATCGATACCGCACATTTGAGAATACCCAGCGGCTTGGATGCAGAAACTGAAGAGACCATCAGAGAGTATGCACGCAAAGCCTTCCTTGCCATAAAGGGCGACGGGTATGCCCGCGTAGATTTCTTTGTGTGCGGCACCCGGATATACCTCAATGAGATCAACACATCACCGGGCATGACCGAAACAAGCCATTACCCCGCCCTGATGGCCGGTATAGGGTATGACCTTTCGCAGGTCTGCAGACATTTGGTTGCCGATGCTCTGAAGCGAAGCAAAGAGGAACGGCAACGAATCTACACACCCCCTTCTCCGTAACGCCTATGGAAACCGTAATTTTTCATGTGGACATGGATGCGTTCTATGCAGCGATTGAAGTATTGGACAACCCATCATACCAAGACAAGTGCCTGCTTATCGGGGGGCTCGGCAAACGGTCGGTGGTAGCTACGGCCAGCTATGCAGCCCGGGCGTACGGGGTGCACTCGGCGATGCCCATGGTCCAAGCCCTGCGGCTATGCCCTCAGGCCATCGTGGTGAAACCCCGCATGGAGCGGTACAGCCAGATGAGCAAGCAGGTGATGGAAATCCTGAAATCATTTTCCAGTGATGTCCAGCAGATTTCCATCGATGAGGCATTCTTGGATATGAGTGGAACCTTTCGTCTCTTCGGGCTTCCAAGGGAAGCGGGAAAGCTCCTCAAGGAGAAGGTAAAAAGCCAGACGGGCCTGACCATATCCGTAGGAATAGGACCAAGCAGATTCATCGCTAAAATGGCCAGTGATTTCAACAAACCCGACGGACTGTGCAGGGTTTCGGTCGGCAAGGAGATAGCATTCATCGATGCTGTCGGACTGAAGAAACTGTGGGGTGTGGGCAAGGTAACCCAACAACTTCTGGCAAAGCATCACATTACCACCACACAAGAGCTGAGAACCTACAGCGAACAAACCCTGCAGACATTGTTCGGGCGCAGCATGGGACATTTTCTCTACCTTGCCTGTCGCGGCATAGACCCGGGAATTTTCAAGGAGGAGGCGAAAAGCCACTCCATCTCCACCGAAACAACTTTCATCGAGGATGTCACCACTTCCCAGGTTCTCGAGCAGACGCTCTTGTGGATGAGCCACGAAATCATGTTCCGTTCGCTTGAGGAGAAACAGATGGGCCGTACGGTCGGTTTGAAACTGCGGTTTCCCGACTTCACCACATTGACGGTACAGATAACACCGCAATCGACCATCTACAGCGCCGAGCAGATTTTCCAGTTTGCGAAAATGCTGTTGTTGCAGAAATGGAGTGAAGGCAAGCCGGTGCGCCTCATAGGCCTTGGGCTCCATCAGCTGTACAGCGGTGATCGTCCGTTGCAGGAAGAGCTTTTCGAGGATCCTTTTGAGAAGAAAAGAAAATTGGAACAAGTGGTATTGAAGCTGCAGAAAGAGGGGAAACAAGTGATCAAGGCAACCAATCTGGAACGCAGGAACGAGCTGGAAGACAATTCCTCCAGGTCACAAGAGTAAGTCCTGGATTGCCGGCTGCCTGGCATTCACTCTATCTTGCAAGGAACGTTTGCCATACAGGCACGAATTCTTAATTCTTAGTACTTTACTATTATTAATTATTTCCTATATTATTAGATGAAACTATCCTAAACGTCATATTTGGAGTAATTCACTTGGTTAAGAATAAAGCACTACGAATCTTACTTGCTGCACTGGGCCTTCTCTGTGTCGCCCTTGGATTTCTTGGAATCCTGCTGCCCATCCTGCCCACCACCCCGTTCATTCTGCTTGCGGCCGTTCTCTTCTCGTTCTCCAACCGGGGACTGGGACTCTGGCTTGAAAAGAACAAGACATTCGGACCATACCTGAAGCATTGGAAAGAGGGAACCGGCATACCCAGGGCTGTGAAAGTAAAAGTGTTATCCATGCTTTGGGTAAGTTTGACCATCACATTCTTTCTCTTGCAGAAGCCCCTGCTCATCGCCATGCTTGCGGCCATCGGGACGAGCGTGAGCATCTACATCATCAGCATCAAACCTAAGACAACAGTAAAACCAAGTACAATTTCTTGCAATCCTTAACCTATCATGTTCTACTGGGACAGAGGAGGATGCATGCTGAAACGATGGCTTTTCATTATCCTGGGCCTGCTTTCTCTGGCGGTAGGGGGTATCGGGGTGGTAATCCCCATTCTTCCCACCACCCCGTTCGTCCTTCTCTCAGCCCTGCTCTTTTCAGTTTCAAGTCCCAAGTTGGCCAAAACATTGGAGAACAACCATATGTTCGGTCCCTACATCACCCACTATAGAAACAAGACAGGGGTGCCGATGAGGACAAAAAAGGAAGCTTTGATATGGCTGTGGAGCTCGCTCGGCATTTCTGCAATCCTCATGAGAAGGCCTGTTGTTATGCTCATCCTTCTGGTTGTAGGAATCGGTGTAAGCAGCCACATCCTTCTTTTGAAAACACAATCAGAGGGTATGGACCTTCGTCAGGCGGTCGAGCAGGAGCATGCACAGAAAGAGCAACAGCAGGATGCATAACTGCATCAGCGGCATCCACTGCAAGCCGATCCCAGATCCCAGCAAACCAAACAGTGGAGGAGTCAGCGTACTTCCTGCATATGCCGAGGCCATCTGCAGGCCGATGATGCGTTGACTTGCCTCGATGGAGAATCTTCGGGGTGTCTCGTGTATCATGCTGGGAAAGATCGGAGCGCATCCCAATCCCAGTACCAGGAGTGAATACCCTGCAAACGAGAGAGGAGATATACACAGCAGGAACAAAGCGACCAAACACAGCGCCAAACCAATATAGATCAACTTGGTATTGGAAAGTTGCATCGATACAAACCCGCTGAGAATTCTGCCCCCCGTAATCCCCAGGAAGAAAAACGAGCCGTACAGAGCGGCTTGGGTCGCAGCCAGGCCTTTCACCTCTACGAGATAGCTTACCGCCCAAAGGCCGGTGGACACCTCCAAGGCGCAATACAAGAAGAAACCCAACAGGGCAAACGGTAGGGCCTTGTGCTTGATGCCTTTTGCCTTGCTGCTCTTGTGTACCGTTTCATCGTGTTGTTTCGGTCGTTCAAACAAGGGAATGGAGGCAAGCAAGGCAAAGACCAACAGCATCTGCAACGCAGCAAGGGTACGGTACCCCGCCCTATAGCTCAGATTCAGGGAGAGAACCAGAGCCATCACCATAGGCCCTGAAGTTGCACCCAGTCCCCAGAAGGAGTGCAGCCAATTCATGTGCCGTGCCTCATAGTGCAATGCCACATAGTTGTTCAGCGCCGAGTCAACAGAACCCGCTCCAAGACCTAGCGGAATTGCACAGAGCATGAGAGCCGGCAGTGTCGAGGAAATCGAATATCCGAACAAAGCCAAGGACGTCATCAATACACTGACAAGAGTTACTTTCGCTGTTCCGAATCTGTTTATCAGGCGGTAGCTGAGCAGAGCCGATGCAACCGTCCCAATGGAACCGACGGCACCCAGCAAACCCGCACTCGCCAAGGGAAGCCCCAGTTCAAGACGCATGACCGGCCAGACACTTCCCAGGACACCGTCTGGAAGGCCGAGACTGATGAACGCAAGGTAGATGAGTATGAGCAGCAGCATACTAGGCTCCCACCGTTAGAAAAAAGGCAACAACCACGATGGAAAGGGCTATTCGGTAGATGCCGAAGACCGAGAAGTCGTGCTTGCGCACATAGGCGATCAGGACTTTGATACAGAGTAGAGAGACGATGAACGAACTGACAAAGCCTACGGCGAGCAAGACATACTCCTGTACAGAATAGGAGAAACCGAGCTTGAGCAGCTTCAACAGAGAAGCTCCAGCCATAATCGGGATGGCCATGAAGAAAGAGAATTGGGCCGCTGCCTGCCGTTCCAAGCCAATGACGATCCCGCCCAGTATGGTTGAACCGGAGCGGCTGGTTCCGGGGACCAAGGCAAGCATCTGGAAGCAGCCAAGCATCACAGCATCCCTATACGTAAGCGATGTAAGGTCCGTCACCCGCTTTGAAGCCCTGCCAATGCTGCTCTTTTCCAAAAATAAATAAAGCACCCCGTAGGCAAACAAGGCAGATGCAATCACCGGCCAACGATACAGATGAGCCTCCATGTAGTCGTCCAGCAAAACCCCTGCGATCCCTGCGGGTATGGTAGCAATAAGGACTTTTACCCAAAGCAGGTAGGTTGCGTTGCGCTGCTGCTTGTCCTTATGTGGTGTAAAGGGATTGAGCGTAGAGAAATAGAGCACGACGACAGCTAAAATGGAGGCAAGCTGGATGATGACCATGAAGAGCTCCCTGGCATCGTCGCCAAGACTGATGTGAAGCACCTCGTCCAGCAGCAGCAGATGGCCTGTCGAGCTGATCGGCAGCCACTCGGTTATTCCCTGTACAATACCCAATACCAGTGCTTTCAGCATCTCAGCCATAGCTGCACCTCCAAACTGAAGCAAGTCTAGAACAAACCTCCTTGCTTTACAAGGTTGATAATTGATACAGCTCTAAGTCAGACCACCTTGTACTGATTCCCCGCAAGTGGTAGATTTGCCGTAGGGGGAGGCCCATGGCTCTGCATATCGTCCTGTTTGAACCAGAAATACCACAGAACACCGGCAATATAGCCCGTACCTGCGCAGCAGTCGGGGCGACTTTGCATCTGGTCCATCCTTTGGGCTTCAGTCTCTCCGAGAAACACCTCAGGCGGGCAGGCCTCGACTACTGGCCGCTGTTGACGTTGTGCGAGTATGCTCACATCGATGAGTTCATGGAGCGGAAGGGATCTGAAAACCTTTTCTTCTTCACCACCAAGGCGCGGCATTCCTATACCGATGTCTCATACCCTGAAGAAACCTACCTGGTTTTCGGCAAGGAGAGCGCGGGCATCCCCGAATCCATTCTTGTCAATCACCAAGGCACCTGTGTACGCATTCCCATGCGTTCAGAGGCGCGCAGCTTGAACTTGTCCAACAGTGTGGCCATCGCGACCTACGAATATCTCAGGCAGGCACAGTTTCCCCAACTTAGCGCAACGGGAACGCTGCATCGCCTTTCCTGGAAGGAGTGAGCATGCAGAAGCTCGGAATCATCGGATGCGGGAACATGGGGGGAGCAATCGCCCGAAGCCTTCCCGGCAAAGCGATTGTGTATGACAGCGACCCTCGCAAGGTGGAAGACCTCAACAAGCTCGCCGATATTGAAGCGGCATCCAGCCTAGAGGATCTGCTGGCAAACGTTGAGTGCATCCTGCTCGCCGTAAAGCCGCAGATACTCCCCTCCCTCTATCCCTTGCTGAGGAAGCAGCAAAGCAGTAAAAAGGCATGGATATCCATTGCAGCAGGAGTACCTCTTTCGGTCTTGGCGAAGGAGCTTGAAAGCGAACAGGTTGTTCGATTCATGCCCAATATCGCCGCATCCCAGAAAGCGGCGGTGACTGCATATGCAGCCCATCAAAACTGCTCTGAGGAGCATATCGCCTATGCAAGGAGCATTGCCCAGTCCTTCGGACAAGCCTTTGCACTGAACGAGAACCAGTTCTCCGCCTTCATCGGCATCAGCGGTTCGGCCATCGCCTTCATGCTTCAGTTCTGCCATGCACTGAGCATGGGAGGAGTCAAGGGAGGAATTCCCTATTCCCAGGCCCTCGAGATCGTCAGTGCTACGATGAACAGTACCAATGCCCTGCTCTCAAGCTCAAAGAGCCATCCAGTGGAGCTTGCCACCATGGTGTGCTCGGCCGGAGGAACCACCATCGAGGGCATGCAGGCACTTTCCGAAGGAGCTTTCGACGCGGTGGTCATGCATGCGGTACAATCGAGTTGTGAGAAATCAAAAGCGATGGAAGACAGGGCATTGCTTGCACAAGAAATTTCAGAGAAGAGGTGAAAGAAACAGCATGATTGATTTGAAAGAGCTGAAAAGCAGACGTGATGAGATAGAGCGGAACATCCGTGTACGAAATATGAACGTCGATATCGATGCAATCATCGAGTTGCAGGAGCGACGTTCGGCCTTGATGATGGAAGCGGAGAGTCTGAGGGCGAAGCGCAATGAAAATGCCCAAAAAATGAAGGGTAAGCTTGATCCCCAGGACAGAGCGGTCCTTATCGCTGAAGGGAAAGGCTTGAAGGAGAGCATCGCATCGGTAGAAGAACAGCTGAATGCAGCCGAGCAGGCTTTCAGCGAACAAGCGCGGACCATACCCAACTACGCCCATCCCGATGCCCCGGTTGGAAAAGAGGACAAGGATAACACCGCCATCAAATTCTCAGGCACCATCCCTCGCTTCACCTTCAAGGCCAAGGACCATGTGCAGCTTGGGGAGACGTTGGACCTCATCGATTTCGACACCGCCACCAGGGTTTCCGGACCGAAATTCTATTACCTCAAGCGTGAGGCTGTCATTCTGCAGATGGCCCTGGAGCGATATGCCATGGACATCGTGATAAAACATGGTTTCACCCCTTTCATCACCCCGGATATCGCCAAGGAAGAGATTCTTTCGGGCATTGGTTTCAATCCCCGCGGCGAGGAGAGCAACATCTATACCATTGAAGGCACCGGGTCATGTCTGGTAGGGACTGCCGAGATTACCTTGGGCGGGTACTATGCCGACCAGATTCTCGAACGCGAACAGCTGCCGATCAAAATGGCAGGGCTCTCCCACTGTTTCCGTCGTGAAGCCGGTGGCGCCGGACAGTACTCCAAGGGTTTGTACCGAGTACACCAGTTCTCCAAGCTTGAGATGTTCATCTACTGCCTGCCCGAGCAATCGGATGCATACCACCAGCAGCTGCTGGCCATCGAAGAGGAGATTTTTTCCGGATTGGGACTTGCGTATCGCATCGTCGATACCTGTACCGGAGACCTGGGGGCTCCTGCGTATCGCAAATTTGACATCGAGGCCTGGATGCCTGGTCGCGGTGAGAACGGCGAATATGGCGAAGTAACCTCCACCAGCAACTGCACCGACTACCAAGCCCGCTCCCTCTCCATCCGATACCGTGATGAAAATGGGAAAACGCAGTTCGTCCATATGCTCAACGGAACGGCAATCGCCCTCAGTCGAGCCATGGTCGCCATCCTGGAAAACTACCAAACCGAGGATGGTTCGGTGCTCATTCCCAATTCCTTGGTGCCGTATACCGGTTTCACCAAGATCGAGGCAAGAGCCTGAGGAAAGAAACAATGCATACAAGCGCCTTGATAACCGATTTCTATGAATTGACCATGATGCAAGGGTATTACTTGAACAAGCACAACCCCGAGGTTGTCTTCGACATGTTTTACCGCACCAACCCCTTCGAGGGCGGCTACGTGGTGTTTGCCGGCCTGCACGACCTGGTCGACAAGCTTGAGTCCCTGCAATTCAGTGACACGGATATCGAGTATCTGGGCGGCTTGGGCATGTTCGACCCATCCTTTCTCGAGTATCTGAAGACTTACCGATTCAACGGTGATATTTTCGCCATCGAGGAGGGAACGGTGGTATTTCCCGGCGAGCCCCTGCTCAGGGTGCATACCAACCTCATCGAGGCCCAGCTCATCGAGGGCTTGCTGCTCAACACCTTGAATTTTCAAAGCCTGATAGCCACCAAAGCCTCCCGAATGGCACTGGCCAGCAAGCGCGGCAGCCTGATGGAATTCGGACTGAGGAGGGCGCAGGGAAACGACGGCGCGCTTTCGGCCAGCCGGGCCGCCTTCATCGGTGGCTGTCAGGTCACCAGCAATACGCTTGCGGGCAAGACCTTCAATATTCCGGTGGCCGGGACCATGGCTCACTCATGGATCATGAGCTTCCCCAGTGAATTGGAGTCCTTTCGTACGTATGCAAGACTCTATCCTGACAATGCAGTCCTGCTCATCGACACCTACGATACGCTGGGGTCGGGTATCGACAACGCCATCATCGTCGGTCTTGAGCAACAAAAGAAAGGAAAATCCATCGGAGTGCGCATAGACAGCGGAGACCTCTCCTACCTTCCACGGGTGATCAGGAAGAAACTCGATGACGCCGGCCTTACCGATGCAAGAATCGTGGTGTCAAACGACCTGACCGAAGAAATCGTACAAACATTGGTGCACGACGAAGTACCCATCGACAGCTGGGGAATCGGAACGCATCTGGTCACCGGCGGCAGCCAGGCTTCGCTGAACGGCGTCTACAAGCTTGCTTCCAAGCAGAAAGAGGATGGAAGCATCGTTCCTACGATGAAAATCTCCAACAGCTTCGAGAAAACCACAAACCCCGGAATCAAGCAGGTCTATCGATTCTATGATGCTGAAGGCGGGGCGTTGGCCGACCTTGTCACCCTGGATAACGAGCAAATTACTGCCGGTAGGAAGTACACCTTCTACCATCCTTTCGCCGAAGCCGATTTCTTTGAGATGCAAAGCGATAAATATGCACGGTGTGAACCGTTGCTGAAAATGGTCATGCAGGAAGGCAGGCGATTGGTCGAGAAACCGTCTCTGCAACAAATCCAGGCATACGCCCAGAAGAGCCTTGAAACGTTCCACAAGAGTTACTTGCGCCAGATTAATCCGCATATCTACAAGGTAAGCCTCTCGTCCAAACTTAAAAAGCTGAAAATGGACCTGTTGGTCGCCCAGCGCAGAAAGACCAAGGAAGAACAATAACTTACAGCGCTGCAACGGGAAATCTGATGACCGTCCTCAGCAGTTCGGATTGCGTATGCCTGTTTTTATCCAGATAGATTTCCCTGTGCGAAGTCCCGACCCTTTTCAGGTCGTGTTCATCGCAGAATATTTGCATCCTTTCCATGGTTGCACCTTCATCCTCGTAGGAACCTGTATGCATCGCGGTGACACACAGGCCCTCCTCCAGTAAACCGAGGTAAGCCGAACCTGTATACAGGCCTTGCTTGAAGGCAACCTGATCGCGCACCTGAAGGAAAAGCTCCTCGCTGAGCCACTCGGGTTGGGCGATCATGGCAGACCAACGCCAGGTTTGGCGGTTCTCAACCTCCAATGGCGACCACAGACACTCAAGCGGAGAAATGGTAAAGCTTTGGTACAACCGGTGCCTGCCGAACTGGGCATGCAAGGTGTTGCTCATTGCAAAGAGCAGTTGGACTGCCAGCTCATACGATTCCTCCTCAGCCTTGCCTTCTCCATCGACAATGCAGAAAAGCTGTTGAGGAACCTGAACCAGAGTGGGTTCCTTGTCGGGGGAGTAGAGGGAACCAAGTGTTCTTCTCACATCATAGTCGCGCAAAAGAACCTCCTTTTCAGAGGCAAAGCTCGACGGCTGTTGCCAAAGCCTGTGCTACACGCTGACGGTATTGGGGTGAAACAAGGTTGCGCGCATCCTCCTCGTTCGTCAGGAAACCCACTTCCACCAAGACCGCCGGCATTCTACTGGCATTCAGAACAAAAATGTCCCGCTCCTTTACCCCCCGATTTCGACTGGTGATCAGCCTTTCGGACAAGGTCTTCTCAAAGTTGGAAGCCACTACAAGATTACGATGATTGAGCAATCGGTTGAGCGAGAGCAGTGAATGTGATGAGAAAAGGCTTATGTTCTCAATCGGTGTTTTCTCGTCGAGAAAAGTCACGCGCTTGTTCTGAGCCTTGGTAAGAATCTCAAATCCTGAGGCCTCCCCGGCCTGGGCGCTGTTGACGTGGATGGAAACAAAGAGAGCGCTGCTTTGCGGTCTGAGAGGAAGGGAGTATGCTTTGGCGCAACGTTCTTCCAAGGTGAGGTAGGTATCGTCGGTCCGAGTCATGACTAACTGCAGATCAGGGTGAGAGACGGCCAACAACGCATACAGGCGCTTGGTGATGTCCAGTGTAAGGTCGCGCTCATAGACCGTTCCTCCTGCAAAGCTCCATGCATAGGAGGTTCCCGGATCGTGACCACCATGTCCGGCATCCAGAATGACAGTTTTCACCGGATAGGCAAAGGGATCGGAAGCGGCAGAAAGCAGGGCGCACACCACAAGCAAGCCTATCAACGCTAAAACCTTCTTCACACATCCTCCTTGGGCCAACGGGCGCACAGTCCGGCAAAGTCAAGTTTCTGCAACCAGAGCATCCGTTTCTTCACTTCGGTCTGATAAACATCCTTGTCGACAAAGCCCTTGTACTTCCTTGCTAAATTCTTTGTATTGATTTGTTGTACGGAGAGGGCCTTGGTATAACACCTCAGGTACCCTTCCGCCTCGCTGCGGTCTTCTATGACACTTTCGCGATCGGGAAACTGCATCATCAAGGCACTGTTGATTGCAACCGTGTATCCGAGCAGGTGACAACGAAGCCCCCAATCCAAGGCCTGCCAGTATTCACTGTGAATAGCCTCGTCAAAACCCCGAAGCCGCTGAAACAAGGCCCTGTCGTACAGACCAAGGCACATGAAAGGATAGAGCGAGGGAAGACTTACACTCTCCTCCAGACTGGGAAAACCGGAATCGGGATCCAATTCACGTTCGACCAAGCGCGGCATCCTCCGACACGGGATGATTTCCCGGTAGGCATTGGCAACAACAGCAGCAAACGCAGCCGGATGGTCGCTTTGCGCCATTGCGTCCAACAGAGCGGGACCATCGAATTTCACCAACAGCAAGTCGGACCGAACGATGAGAAAGAGGTTTGTCCTGCACTCATTGGCAACTGCATTGACCTTTTCACCGGTGAATGTATGGCTGGTAAAAACCAGGAAGGTCACATCCTTGTACGCTTCCTGCATACCGGTCAAGTCAAAACGCCCTTCCTGGGTGACGACATGCAGGCTGAAATTCATTTCGCTTGTGTACCAATCCAAGCAGCTGGTCAACTGCTCCAGACTACCTGTATCGAGAATACCGACGGCAAGCTGCTCGGTATTATGCAACCGGGTTATTCGCCTTCCGAGCTCTTGCTTTCTGCGGTAAATCCGATAGTTATTCAACATCGTCGAGCAACACCAAATCCTCAGGACGGAAAATCATGTCCTTGTAACCGGTTCCCAGAATCCGTTGGATATCCTTGCTGCTGTGCCCGGCAACACTTGCAATATCGGTACTGTTCAGATAGGGCACAGCCTTGGCGAACGGCTTCCCGTCAGCAGAGCACACCTGAATCACATCTCCTTCGGAGAAAACCCCATGCACCCGAACCACCCCTTTGGGCAGCAGGCTCTTCTTGGAGAGCAGGGCTTGTTTCGCACCATCATCAACCTCGATGGAGCCCTGGTGGGAGTTGTTGAGAATCCAACGCTCACGTTGGCTGAGCCGTTTGGCCGGATGAATATAGGTTCCCAGCGTTTCCGCCTCCATCAGCCTGAGCAAGGCATTCTTCTCATACCCGCTGGCGATGATGGTTGCACAGCCGGCAACCGCCGCGATTTTGGCGGCGAGCAGCTTGGTCTTCATACCACCGGTTGAATACGTCGAGCCCGCCCCTCCTGCATACGCGAGGATGTCCTCATCCAACACCTCGATCTCCGAGAGAAGTTCAGCCTTGCTGTCCTTTTTCGGATCGGCGGTATACAGCCCCGGGATATCGGTGAGTATGATCAAAAGATCGGCATCAATTTTGCTTGCAACCATGGCGCTCATACGGTCATTGTCCCCGAAGGCCGAACCGATTTCTGCAGTGCTGACCACGTCGTTCTCATTGAAAATGGGTATAACCCCCAGCTCCAAAAGCGTGAAAACACTATTGCGCAGGTTCACATAGGTATGACGGTTGTTCAGATCCTTGCGGGTAAGCAGAATCTGCGAACATACCAGACCATGCTTCTTGAATGCCCTGCGGTAGCTGGACATCAGAAGCAGCTGCCCGATGGAGGCGCAGGCCTGACGCATGGCAACCTGCTTGACCGGGCCCTTCAGATGCAACTCCTTCGCACCCATGCCGATGGCTCCGCTGGTCACCAAGAGCACTTGGTAGTTCTTCTGCATCAAAAGGGCGATCTGCTCGACGATTGAGTCGATGCAGAGCTCGTCGATACCGTCTTTTGAACTGAGCAGGTTGGTACCCACTTTCAGCACTATACGCTTTACATCCTGCAACTCACGGCTCATAGCTGCTCTCCTGTCAGCATGGAGAGACCCTCGCATGAGAGCTCTTCATGCAGAAAAGGCTTGGGAACCGAACCTGCATAGGTGGAAACCACCTGCCCGCATCCGCTTAGTAGATACTTGGTGCTCATCAAACCTTCCAAACCCACCGGGCCGCGGGCGTGTATTTTTGCCGTGCTGATACCTACTTCCGCCCCGAGACCGAATCGATATCCGTCGGAAAATCTGGTCGAGCAGTTTGCAAAAACATCAGCGCTGTCGACTTGGGAGAAGAAGGTCCTGACCGCCTGGGAATCTTCGCTGACGATCACATCGGTATGGTGAGACCCATATGCTTCAATATGATCGATCGCTCGCTCAAGCGAGTCCACAATATGAATATTAACCTCGTTCTGCAGGTACTCCCGCCGCCAATCGCCCTCTTCATATGGAATGGCATGGATGTAGGAGCAGACGGCGCTGTCACCATGGATGACCACATTGCCCTCCGATAATCGCTTTGCCAAACTCTGGAGCACCTTATCGGCTACCTTCTCATGCACAAGGATGGTTTCCACTGCATTACATGCGGCAGGATACTGGGTCTTCGAGTCGAAGGCGATTTCAACAGCCTTCTGAAGATCGGCTTTCTCGTCGATGTAGAGGTGACAAATCCCATCGGCATGGCCGAGAACGGGAATCGATGTGTGCTCCATCACATACTTGACGAATTGGTTGCTGCCTCGGGGGATGAGCAGGTCGATCTCATCGTCCATTCCCAGGATCTGATCCACATCGCTGTGGCTTTCCAGAAGAGTCAACCATGCATCTCCCAGATGTGAGTCTATACAGCTGTGCTTGATGACATCGACCAAAACAGTATTGGTTCGCTGAGCCTCCCTCCCCCCTTTGAGGATAATCCCGTTGCCGCTCTTCAGGCAAAGAGACACTATCTGGATGAGAGCATCGGGTCGTGCTTCAAAAATCATACCGATGACCCCGATGGGGAAGGTGACTTGTTCGAGCAACAGACCGGTATCGAGCAGCCTGCGCAGCTTCACCTTCCCGATGGGATCTGCAAGCTGCGCCACCTGGCGTATGCCGGCAAGCGAAGCTTCCAACTTCTCCTCGGAGAATATGAGGCGTTTGATCAACGACTCTTTTTGTCCGCTTTCCCGTGCAGCCTTGACATCTGCATCGTTTGCGGATGCGATAGCGGGGTATGCTGTTCGCAGATTCTCGGCAATGGTGAGCAAAAGAGCGTTTCTCTCTTGTTCGGAGCTGGCGGCCAAATGCTTGGAACTCGCCCTAAGAGCACGAATCCGCTGATGTAATGCGTGTTTCTCCATTCTTCAGGTCCTTTATATCACTGACTATAACAGTAAACTGAATGGCAAAAGGTATCAAGGTGAAAAGAGCGCGTCATATGGGCGAAATCCGATTGCACTTTTAAAAATACAATGGTAAAATGCAACCATTCGCAACACCAAGGAGTCTTCCCATGAAGAAAAGTTCCCTGCTTCTGCTCGTACTGCTGCTGCCCGCTTTGCTTTTCGCACAAGCCGCCGCTGAGTCGAGCATGCTTAATTCCGACTACTACATGGCCACCGATGCCAATAACAGAACACTTAAGCTCGAAAAAAAACCGTCTCATCTCCTGATTGCCGGCAAGGCGGGAAATATGCCTGCAAATGCCCTGTTCCTGTTCGAAGAAGTACAATCGATGGATCTTACCCTTCCCAAGACCGATCAGGGTCTGGGTGACTTCTTTGCCTTCATCAGACCCGACCTTGACCAGAAACCTCGCATCAGTCAAACTGCCGGCGCCGAGGAGATAGCCAGCAGGAACAGCGACCTGGTACTCATGAAAGCAACCCATTTTGAATCCACAGCTAAAAAACTCGACCAGCTGGGCATCCCCAACTATACCATGAACCTTGAAAGTTATGAGGATTGGAAAGCAGAATTGTCTGAGTTGGGAAAACTGTTGAAGAACACCAGCCGCGCACAGCAGTTGATACAATTGTATGAGACACGGGTGAAATTCATCACCGACAGGGTTGCGTCGCTGAAGCCCCAAGACAAGAAAACCGTCCTGCTGCTGCAGGCGGAGCGTTCAGACGCCGCCTATGCATACAAGATCGCCCCGGATTCCTGGATGCAGACATGGATGGTGGAAACCGCCGGGGCGATACCTGTGTGGAAGGGTTCCAACAAAGCCGCCAACGGCTGGTCTACGGTAAGTTTTGAACAAATTGCGGCCTGGAATCCCGATCTGGTGATTCTGCTCAGTTACAAGGATGCAAGCGATATCTATCTGAAGGCCGTCCAAACATCCGAGCTTTGGTCTCTTTTGGATGCATTCAAGCAAGGAAATGTGAAAGCCAGTCCGCATGATATGATGAACTACATCCAACCGGTAGCCTCATGGATACTGGGCCTGCAATGGTTGGCAAAAGAAGCCTACCCTGCCTTGTTTGCAGACGTGGATATGGAGTATGAGGTACAACGTTTCTACCAAGAGTTCTACAATATCCATGACCGAGCGAAACTGGATGTTCTGCTAGACTTGTACCGCACATCGGTAGCATCCAATACCCTATGAATGCCAGACAGGCCTATGCAGCCGAGCAAAGAAGACGAAGGATTCGATTATCCTTCTTGTTGTTGATCACCTTCCTGCTCTCCACACTCTTTCTCTTCGCCGGCCGCTATCCCAAAGCCGGCTTCACCTTCCCATCCAACCTGGCCGACCCGATGGTCAACACCATACTGCTGCAAATCCGTCTTCCAAGAATCCTGCTGGCACTGCTGGCAGGGGCCATGCTCAGTGCAAGCGGCTTCACATTTCAGATGCTGTTCTCCAACCCTTTGGTTGAACCAGGGTTCTTGGGTGTTAGCCAAGGTTCTGCGTTTGGAGCGGCGTTGATGATCGTGTTGGGCACGGCCAGCAGCGTTCTTGTCCAAGTCAGTGCTACAGTCTTTGGACTGGGCGCCCTGTTGGCTTCCTATCTTTTGGCACAGCGCTTCCGTTTTGGAGGCGCTTTGCTTCGCCTCGTTCTCAGCGGCATTGCCGTTTCAGCCATCTTCTCCAGTGCATTGGGCGTCGTGAAATTGGTGGCCGAACCAACCAAGGACCTGCAGGACATCACCTTTTGGATGATGGGTGGACTTTGGAACGCATCATGGAACCAAATCCTGTCGATTCTCAGTGTCGTCGCTGCGTGTCTGGTCATCCTGTTCTGCTATCGATGGAAACTCAATCTGCTTTCGCTGCAGGAGAAAACATCCTTCAGCGTCGGGTTGAACCCCAAACGTGATCGAGTTCTTTTGCTTGTTGTGGCTACAATCGGAACCACGCTCACCATCTCGATTACCGGGCTTATCGGCTGGGTAGGATTGATCACCCCGCATCTGGGACGAAAACTCTTCGGATCGGACAGTTCCTACAGCTTTCCCGGTTCCATGATTCTCGGCTCCCTCTTTCTGCTGGTTTGTGATACCATCGGCAGAACGTTGCTGCCCACAGAGATCCCGATAGGCTTGTTGACCAGTTTTCTGGGAGCCATCATCTTCATCGTCATTCTCTCCCTCAAGCATCAGGAGGGTAAGGCATGAAAGCACTTGAGCTTGACCGGATAAGCTATACCTATCCAGGAGGGACAAAAGCACTCGATTCAGTCTCCTTCAGTGTCGAAGAAGGAGAGTCGGTCGCCATTCTCGGCTCCAATGGAGCCGGCAAGTCCACACTGCTCGACCTCCTGCTGGGATGGAACAAAGGCAAAGGCATCACGCTCTTCGGCAAGGACCTCGCCGACTACGGACGCAAGGAGTTGGGAAGGAACCTTGCACTGGTCCCCCAAAGCGAACACTACAACTTCTCCTTCACCTTGCTTGAGTACACGCTCTTCGGACGCAGCCCCTATCTCTCGCAGATGGGAACCCCGACAGAAAAGGATGCAGAGATTGCTGTACAAGCGCTGAAAGATGTGGGGCTTGAATCCTATCAGGACCGCCCGATCACCAGTCTCTCGGGAGGAGAGCACCAGCTGTTGCTGCTGGCACGCTCAATCGCCCAGCAGAGTCGCATCCTGTTGTTGGATGAACCGACCAGTGCACTCGACCCTGCCAACCGCATGCGCGTCATCTCCATTCTCAAAGACCTTTCTCAGAAAGGAAAAACGCTTCTTTTCACTACGCACGATGCTAATCTGGCCTATGAGCTGGCCACCCATGTGGCCATGCTCAAGAAGGGACACTTGCTCTGCTACGGGACGAAAGAGGAGACGGTGACGTCTGAAATGCTTACCACCCTCTATGAAACACCCTTATACGTTGGCTCCATAGAGGGAAGAACCCTTATTTATTGAGCTCAAGCTGAACAAACGAGAAGGAGCGGACATCGAAAAGACCCATATCGGTGAGTTTATAGGCGGGTATCACCGGAAGTGACATGAAGCACAGCGTCATGAACGGGTCTACCTTGTTGCTGACGTGCAGCTCTTTGGTGGCGATATGGTGAAGGTTCTCCAGATTCCTGGCGATGGCCGGTCCGTCCTCCATGCTGATCAACCCGGCTACCGGCTGTGCGAAGAAGGCAAGAACGGCTCCGTGCTTGGCGATAACCATTCCCCCTCCACTCTCAATCAAATGGGAGACGCACAAGCTCATATCTTCGTCGTTGTCACCTGCAACGATGATATTGTGTGAGTCATGGGCAACCGAGGTGGCCATCGCCCCACCCTTCAGGCCATACCCGCGAAGCAGAGCGACCGCAACATTCCCGGTCCCCTTGTGCCGCTCGATCACCGCAAGCTTCACAATGTCCTGAGCTGGATCATGCACCCATACCCCATCCTCTACGGTGACCACGGCCTCTCCCGCTTCGGTGACCACCCCACCCGGGACAATGTCGATGACCCGCACATGAGAGTCCGAAAGTTTCAGTCTCAGCCGCTCTTGGGTGAAGTCCTTTACATCCATTCGACCCAGAACCCGCTGATCCGGATGGCTTTCGTCATTGACCAGCATGGCTCCATCCTCGGCCACCAAGCGGCCGCCGATATAGACCTGATGCATCGCAAACTCGGTCAGGTTGTTGCAAAGGCTGAAATCGGCACGAAGCCCTGGAGCAATGGCTCCCCTGTCACCGAGATGATAGCAATCACAGCTGTTGATTGTAGCCATGCAGATTGCCTCGATCGGGTCCAATCCGGCAGCAACGGCGAGCCGGACATTATTGTTGATATGGCCTTCACTGAGAATGCTCATGGGCTGACGGTCATCGGTACAGAAAATGCAGCGTCTGTTGTTACGCCCATTCACCCCTCCCAGGAGGGCGAGTACGTTGTTGCAGGCAGAACCTTCACGCAGCATCACATACATGCCGCGTCTGACCCGCTGCTGCAGCTCTTGTGCTGTTTCACACTCATGGTCGGTCCTGATTCCGGCAGCGCAGTATGCATCCAAATCCGAACCGTGGATGGCGGGACTGTGACCGTCGATGATTTTCTTCGCTTTCTTTGCTTCCCACAACTTGTCCAGAACCAAGGAAGAACCGCTGATCACAGCGGGGTAATCCATCATCTCACCCAACCCGAGCACCCGTTCATGCTGCAAAGGCTTGACCAGGTCGGGAGCGAGCATTACCGCTCCACTGTGTTCGAAAGTGGTTGCTGGAACACAGGAAGGAACAACAAAAAAGGCTTGCAAGGCTGTCTTTTCCGAGGCGTCCAACATATAGGAAAGTCCATCAAGTCCGCAGACGTTGCAAATCTCGTGGGGATCGGCGATGACGGTGGTTGTTCCACAGGGAACAACAAGATTGCTGAACTGCTGCGGGGTTGCATGGCTGGACTCTATGTGGACATGGCTGTCTATGAATCCTGGGACCATATAACGCCCTTTTGCATCCACAATTGTGTGTGCACGCCCCTTTCCAGGCTTGGCATATCCGGTAAAACGCCCTTCACTTACCAGGACATCAGCTTCAAACCACTCTTTGTTATATACATCCAAAACATGGGCATTGGTAATACAGAGTTGGGCTTCTTTTCGCAGTGAGGCAGCAGCGATCACCTCTTTGAGCATATCCAGTGAATCCATTTGCTTTCCTTTGTGCAACATATTGCAACGTATTTTTCTTAGTGTACCACCTCGACAGGATTCTTCAAGCGAAAAATAAAACGTTTATCGCTCTCTTCATATAAGAATTCGTCTCGATAGTAATCCTAGGTATTTTTAAGTATATAGTAAAATATTGGAATTATATTTATCCACATCGCTGAAAATGTACTAGTAAATTGGGTTAAATAACAAATCCGACGATTTTTCTGTACGAGACGCAGCATTTGCGCTAGAATACTCATATTCAAAACATCTGCAAGGAGTGCATCGATGGAAAAGTTTTTCAAGCTCAAGGAACGAAAAACGACCGTCAAGACTGAAGTTATGGCAGGCATCACCACCTTCCTCACCATGGCTTACATTCTTGCCGTCAACCCTGGCATCCTTTCCGACGCCGGAATGGATTTCTCAAAGGTATTCGCAGCAACAGCCATTGCCTCTGCAATTGCCACCCTGCTCATGGCCCTCTTGGCCAACCTGCCGTTCGCCCTCGCCCCAGGCATGGGTCTGAACGCCTTCCTTGCCTACACCGTTGTGTTGGGTATGGGATACAGCTGGCAGTTCGCCCTTACCGCAGTATTCGTGGAAGGTATCATCTTCCTGATTCTTACTGCTGTAAACATCCGCGAAGCCATCGTCAACAGCATCCCTGCAAACTTGAAGCGAGCAATCGGTGTTGGTATCGGCCTCTTCATAGCCTTCATCGGCATGCAGAATGCCGGCATCATCGTTGATGGAGCCACCTTGGTCTCCCTCAATCCCGGCTGGTTCAAGGGAGCCCCCGGTCTTGCCATGATCGGCCTTCTGATCACCGGTATCCTGCTCGCTTACAAGGTAAACGGCGCTCTTTTGATCGGTATTGCCATCACCACCATCATCGGCATTCCTTTCGGAATCACCAAGTATGCAGGCGGTTCGTATATTCCTCCCGCCCCCTACTTCTTCCCCTTCGAATTTTCAAACATCCTGAGCATCGACTTCATCGTCATCATGTTCACCTTCCTCTTTGTCGATATGTTCGACACCGTTGGAACCTTGATCGGATGCGCAACCAAAGCCGACATGATCCAGAAAGACGGCTCAATCCCCAACTGCAAGGAAGCCTTGTTCGCTGACGCAGTCGGTACCACCGTTGGGGCCATCCTTGGTACCTCCACCGTAACGACATTCGTTGAGTCCTCCGCCGGCGTCGTCGAAGGCGGTCGCACCGGACTTACTGCACTGGTTGTGGCAGTTCTGTTCGCTCTCTCACTGTTCCTCGAACCGCTGTTCGGTTCGATCCCCAGTGCTGCCACCGCTCCGGCTTTGATCATCGTCGGTGTCATGATGATGAGCCCGGTCAAGGAGATCGAATGGAACGAGATGACCGAAGCAATCCCTGCCTTCCTCACCATCATTTTCATGATCGTTGCCTACAGCATCGCCGATGGTATCATGTTCGGTATCGTCTCCTACGTGTTGCTCAAGCTGTTGACCAAGAAAACCAACGAGATCCCGAAAATGACTTGGGTTGTATTCGGCTTGTTCGTGCTCAAGATTATTTTTGGCGCTCTCTAAGAGCCTCCGCCCTGTTCTTGACGGACCTCCTGCATGGGAGGTCCTTCCTTTTGCCTCTACCCATCTCGATTCTTCTACGGTACAATACCAAGGCCAAGGAGCAATGCATGCGTACCAACCTTCTCTCACTCGATACAAACAAGACATACCTAGTCACCGGCTCAGCCGGTTTCATCGGCTTTCATTTGACCCGCAGGTTATTGGAACAAGGATGCTCGGTCATCGGGCTTGACAACCTGAATGATTACTACGAAGTGAGTCTCAAGGAGGAAAGACTGCGGCAGCTGGCCTGCGACCACTTCTATTTCTACAAGGCCGATCTCGCCGACAAGAAAGAGTTGGACAATATTTTCGAGACGCATTCGATTGATTATGTCATCAACCTTGCCGCTCAAGCCGGAGTGAGGTACAGCATCGACAATCCGTATGCTTATCTGCAGTCGAATCTGGTTGGTTTTCTCAATATCCTGGAAGCCTGCCGGCACCATCAGGTCAAGCACCTGGTCTATGCTTCCTCCTCCTCGGTATATGGACTGAACAGCAAGATTCCCTACTCCACCACCGACCAGGTGGACCATCCGGTAAGCCTCTATGCAGCAACGAAGAAGTCCAATGAATTGATGGCACATGCATATACCCATCTCTACCAAATTCCTTCCACCGGACTGCGTTTCTTCACCGTCTACGGCCCCTTCGGAAGGCCGGACATGGCCTACTTCTCCTTTGCCAAACGCATCATGGAAGGCAAGAGCATCAAGGTGTTCAACCACGGGGACATGTGGCGTGACTTCACCTATGTCGATGACATCATCGCCGCCATCGAGCGAATCATTCCCAACCCACCGCCGGAGAATAAGGCAAAGGACCGCTACAAGGTATACAACATCGGCAACAACAAGCCGGTCAGGCTGAGCTCATTCATTGAGATTCTTGAATCTTGTCTAGGCCGCGAAGCAGTGAAGGAGTACCTTCCCATGCAAAGCGGTGATGTTTACCAAACCTATGCCGATGTCTCCGACCTCATGGAGGACTTTGATTTCAAGCCGGACACTCCGCTCGAGCAGGGACTGACATCATTTGTGCGCTGGTTCAAGAGCTACTACCAGCTCTGATAGCCTATACCGACAAGAACAGCAAAGGCGGAGCCGGTATAACGGTATTTGACTATGCCAGTATCGGCACTGACTCTTCCCCACAGCGGCTTGGAGTATTCCAAGCCCAAGGAAAACTGTAAACCATCAAAGGAAGTCTGAATGAAACGGAGTCCGATTCGAAGGTGGTCTACCCTGCTTTCATCCCCGTTGTATTGCAGATATGCAGAATCGTAGCCGACACTGACCTCCGCTGCAGATCCATCTGTAAACGGTACTTGGATTGCATTGCCCGCCCCGTAGAACCAGCCCAGCGGAACGGATGAGACATCTATATCAGAGCCATTGCTTGTATAGGAGAGAGCCTTGGTGAAGCCTCCGAAAAAGTTGAAGACATACAAGTCATCCACCACCGTCCTACTGGTAAGCAAGAGCTCCAACTCAGTCCCTTGGTAGTCGGACGTACCAAGATATGAACGTACAGTACCTCTCTTGCTCCGATAGAGCGTCTCCACAGCAAGCCCGCTTCCACCAAAAGCGGAGAATAGGATCATACTCGAGAATAGAAATACCATCACAATTCTCTTCATAGCTTGCTATATACCACCAGGTTGACCAAGACACAAGAGAGCGACTCTGCTAGACTATATATATGTACGATGTAATCATCATTGGAGGAGGAGCTGCAGGGCTCTTCGCCGCAGCAAACCTCAAGACGGAACACGCAATCCTGCTTGATCACTCACACGAAGTGGGTATAAAGCTGTTGATCACTGGAAGTGGTCAGTGCAATCTTACCAACACCCTGCCTGTCGAGGCTTTCCTCTCTCATTTCGGGAACAAGCAACAACGCAACTTCCTCCTGCCGGCCTTGCAAAATCTCACTACTAAAATTCTGTATGAGTGGTTTGAGCAAAGAGGGTTTCCCCTGATTGTCCGTGCAGATGGCAAGGTGTTCCCCAAGAGCCTCGACGCCCACGACGTACGTGACTTCCTGGTCAGCCATTCCATGGCACACATCCGCACCAATATGCAAATCACAGCCATTACAGCCTTGCATCCGGGATTCAGGATAACCACCACCGATGCAGCCTATGATACACGAAACCTCATCATCGCCACCGGTGGGATGAGTTATCCACGAACCGGCAGTGATGGAAGCGGGTATGACTTGGCCAAGACACTCGGACACAGCATAGTGCCGCCAAAACCGGCCTTGGTTGCCCTCAGCATCGAGGAGTATCCATTCAAACACCTGGCAGGAAACTCTGTCCGCGATGCTTGGGTATCCTTGTATCACAACGAGGAAAAAGCCGCGTATGAACAGAGAAAGGGCGATGTGCTGTTTACCCATGACGGGCTCTCAGGCCCTGCTATTCTCAGCTGCTCACGCTTTGTCAGGAAACAGGATGTGATCAGGCTGTCTCTCATTGGAGGTGCGAACCACCACGAAGCTGAAGAAATCCTGCTTCGGGCTCTCAGCGCTCCGAAGAAACTCATAACCACAGCACTGAAGGAGACCGGGATAATTTCCAGCCTTGCCCAAACGCTGGTCGATATGGCAGGCATTGAAAGAGATACAACCACAGCAACCCTGGATAAAACAAAGCGAAAAGCCTTGGCTAATCTGGTAAGCGCCCTGCCCCTGCGGGTGTCCGGATCGAAAGGATTTCAATCGGCAATGGTTACCAGCGGAGGAGTCGCTCTTTCAGAAGTCAACCGAAAAAGCATGGAGTCGAACCTCAATGAAGGGCTCTTCTTCTGCGGCGAGATGCTCGATTATGATGGGGAAAGCGGCGGGTATAACCTGCAGGCAGCCTTTTCGACTGCATATCTTGCAGTGCAGCATATACGGTAGGAGGATACCATGGAATTCTTATGGGCAACGATTACAGTTCGCAACATGAAAGAAAGCTTGGAGTTTTACCAGGAAATAGTAGGCCTTTCACTGAACAGGCGGGTACAGAGTAATGAAACCACCGAACTAGCCTTCCTCGGTGACGGACAAACACAGATCGAGCTGATCCATCACAGTGGCAGGCAGGCGCCGGAGACGGGCAAGGGCATCAGTCTGGGGTTTGCCGTTGAGGATCTTGAACTGATGATGGAAAAAATCAAGGAGAAGGGTCTGACGATGTATGATGGACCCTTCGCTCCCAATCCCCATGTGCGATTCTTTTACGTCCTCGATCCCAACGGTTTGAAAATCCAATTCGTTGAACAACGCTGAAAAACAGTGAGCCGGGATTTCTCCCGGCTCGTTTCATACAGACTCAGCAGCAACTGACTTATTTGATTCTCTTCACTGCAGATTCAAGCAGCTCATCCAGCTTTGCAGAGGGGTTCTGGAACTTGGAGAGGAAGATCATGGAAGCAATGATGTACGGCTTGAAACTGGCTTCCTTGTAGAGGGGCACCAGATAACGGTCGAACACAGAAGCCTCTACCTCGCCTTCCTTGCAGGAAACACCGGTGATGTCGGCAGGCAGGCAGTGCATGTACAGGGCCTTTCCTTCCTTGGTCAACTTCATCAAGTCTTCAGTGCAGGTCCATTCCTTGAATTTGGCATTGTTGGCAAGACAGGTCTTCTCAAGAGCCTTCAGGGCATCCTGATCCCCATGCTCGACAATCTTGGTTCTCTCTTCCATCACGGCAAAAGGAGCCCAGCTCTTCGGATAGACAATATCGGCATCCTTGAAAGCTTCAGCCATGGAATCGACACGCTTGTAGGAACCACCGCTCTTCTTTGCGTTCTCCTTGGCGACTTCCTCGATCTCAGGCATTACATTGTACCCCTCGGGGTGTGCAAGCACGACATCCATGCCAAAACGGGTGAACAGGCCGATGATTCCCTGGGGAACGGAAAGCGGCTTGCCGTAGGAGGGGCTGTAAGCCCAGGTCATGGCAATCTTCTTGCCCTTGAGGTTCTCGACTCCACCGAAATGATTGATGACATGCAGCATGTCTGCCATGCTCTGGGTCGGGTGATCGATATCGCACTGGAGGTTCACCAAGGTGGGTCTCTGCTCAAGAACGCCGTCGTCATAACCATCCTGAACAGCCTCGGCAACAGTCTTCATGTAGGTATAGCCCTTGCCGATATACATATCGTCGCGGATACCGATGACGTCGGCCATAAAACTGACCATATTGGCGGTCTCGCGAACCGTCTCACCGTGGGCGATCTGGCTGGTCTTCTCGTCAAGGTCCTGAACCTCGAGACCAAGGAGATTACAGGCACTGGCGAAACTGAAACGTGTTCTGGTGGAGTTATCGCGGAATACGGAGATTCCAAGGCCACTATCAAACACTTTGGTGGAAATGTTGTTCTCGCGCATGGCACGCAGAACTTCAGCTACCTGGAATACAGCAGCAATTTCGTCATCGGACTCCTTCCAAGTATGGAAAAAGTCATTGAGATACATGTTGTCGGTTTTGAGGGTCTTAAGCTCCTCAATCATCTTCTTAATAGTGGCTTTGTCCTTCATGTTGTGGAACCTCCATTGGTTTTGTTCAAAAAAAAATCCAGACAATGGCACTATACCATGACGGAGTGCCGTTGTCTAGATTTAATGTTGCAGTTTGTTGCAAGAATCCTCTAGATTCTTCCCATCTCCTTCAGGATTTTCTCCGGTGTAAAGGGCCAGTTCCGCATCCAAACACCCACAGCATCATGGATGGCGATGGCAATGGCGGGAGCCGCCCCGTTGGTTGCAATCTCACTGATGGATTTGGCTCCGTAAGGGCCGACCTCATCATTGATGTCGATCAAGACTGCCTTGAAATCCTCCGGCTTCTCACTGATCATGGGTACCCCGTAATCGCTGAGCGTCGGATTGAGACAGACACCGTTCTCATCCAGGATCATCTGCTCATACAGCGTATGACCGATGGATTTGAGAACAGCACCATACATCTGGCAGAGTGCAAGTTCCGGGTTGATCGGAGTGCCTGCATCCTGCAGTGCATAGAATTTCTGCACCTTTATTTGTCCGGTGCGTACATTCACGGCGACCTGGGCAAAGTGAGCACCGTAGGGGATGGAGTTGTGGTTTGTGGTGAAGGAAGCCTTACCCATAACCTGTCCACGGCCTGTACCGGTGAGTGCATCATGACTGAGCTTTGCGTAGCTGAGCGTCTTGCCGGTCTTGGTGCTGTACACCTCCCCGGGAGCTCGAAGCACCAAATCCTCGACGCTTTCCTGCATCTGATATGCAGCTTCATCAAGGAGATTGTTCTTCAAGTCCTGGGCGGCCTTGTAGGATGCTCCGCCGCTGAAGTAGGTCCCGCTGGAAGCATAGGCTCCGGTGTCGAACGTACAGCTGTCGGTATCACCGCTGGTGACGGTCACCTTGTCGAGGGGAACACAGAAGGCCTCGCTGATCATCTTTGCACTGATGGTATCCAAACCGGTTCCAAGGTCTGCACCACCGCTGAAAATCTGGAAGGTGCCATCGGTGAGCAGTTTCGCCCATGCGTTGGAGTGGTCGAGTCCGGGAAGTCCGCTTCCCTGCTGGATCATGGCAAATCCCTTGCCGATTTTCCAATCAGGATCGTCGGAAGTCTCCTTTTTGCCCCATCCAATCATCTCGGCACCCTTGACCAGGGCTTCGTCAAGACCACACGAACCGACCGGCACGACATTGCCTTCCCTTCCCTCTCCGAGGCCCTTGAGAATTTCAAGCATATAGCCTGGTTCGACCTTGTTCTTCATCGCCATCTCGTAGTAATCAACACCCAATTGTTCGGCAAGCTCTGCCATGCATGTCATCAGCGCATAACTGCCCTTGGGAGCACCGTAGCCCTGATAGGCTCCGGTAGGAGCGATATTTGTATAGTAGGTAATGACATCGAACTTCATGTTGTCGACTTTCAGCAGCGGCAGGGTCTTGGAGCATGCATTCATCGGCACGGTCAGGCAGTGGTTGCCGTAAGGACCGGTGTTGGCACGCACGTCCATATAGACGGCGGTAATCGTTCCATCCTTCTTGCCGCCCATCTTCACCGTCACACGCATAGGGTGACGGGTGGAGTTGGCGATGAACTCCTCTTCGCGGGTATTGCGATAGAGAACAGGCTTGCCCGTAATCCAAGTTGCATAGCCGACCAAATCCTCGACCAGGATATCCTGCTTGCTGCCGTATCCGCCACCGACACGCTCCTTGATGACGCGGATCTTGTTCTCGGGAATCTGGCATACCCATGCAACGATACGCCGCACGTGATAGGGAACCTGGGTGGAAGCATGAAGCACCAACCTTCCACCGTCGATCTTGGCATAACAGATATGCGGCTCGAGGGGTGTACATTGGATTTGGCTGGTCTGATACGCCCGTTCAACAACCACATCCGCTTCCTTGAATCCCTTCTCTACATCACCAATCTGGCCATGGGCGGCACTGGCGATGTTGCGCCTGATATCACTATGCAGGGGGAACTGATAAATTACCTTCCCATCCCTTGGATCGGCTTTCTTGTTGTACTCGTCCAAATCCTTGGGAGCTCCTGCGCGATACTCGACAATGCCGTTGTGAATCAGGGGAGCGCCCTCTTCCATCGCCTCCTCAACGGTCAGCACGGGTTTGAGAACTTCATACTCCACCTTGATTGCATCGCGGGCGGCTCTGGCCTGCTCTTCGGTCTCGGCCACGATGGCCGCCACCCGGTCCCCGACGTGGCGGACCTTGCGGTTGAAAAGCCTGCGGTCGTGCGGACTTGGTTCAGGATTTCCCTGACCCGCCTGCATGTAGAAGACATCAGGACAATTTTCGTGGGTGATGATAGAAACTACGCCATCCATCTTCAGAGCTTCACAGGTGTCGATCTTGGTGATGTATGCATGAGCATAGGGGCTGCGCAGCAACACCATTGCATGATATCCGGGAAGCACCCTGTCCTCGACAAAACTCGGCTCGCCGGCTACCAGCTGCGGACCGTCCACCTTAGATTTGGGTTTGCCGACATAGGTAAGCTCCTCTCGGAAGGATGGGGAGATTTCACTCTTGTAGGAACCGGTCTGCATCCGCTCGACAGCCAGCTTGACCGCCAGGTAGTAGTGTTCATACCCAGTATCGCGAATGAAAATTCCGCTGAGCACCTCATCGATCTGTGCCTTGGAAGGATTATCCACCCTCTCAAGCAACCAGGTGAGTAACAAGGCGGCTGCCGGTGCATTGTAGGCGCTCTGCACCACACCTGCATCGATCATGGCCTGTTGGACGATGTTGAGGTTCCTGCTCGTTCCCAGGCCTTCAGCGGTGCGGATGTCCGCCCCGTCTGCCTGTAGAGCCAGCATAAGGTTGGCATACACCGGGACATCATCAACAATGACGGTATCACTTCCTGCAAACCCCTCTCGGTCGTCGCTGTCGCGTACGCTGTTATACCCGAGGCGAACGAGGACCGAACGCAGTGACTCATTAACCTCACAGGTTGTTGTATGCTTTTTTCCGTTTACGGTAAAGACTACCTTGTTCATTTTACGCCTCCCTTCAGAAACTCGGCAAAGAGCTGGCCGATGCCTTCACTGGCGATATAGCGCTTGTAATCTGCGCTGCCGATGCTGTCATCACCAGCTTTAAGGGCGTGCTGCACAGCCAGTTGGACATCTTCGCGGGTTGTCAATTCGCCGTTCTCGATGGCATTCTCTACGTTGCTGAGCCGCTGAACGCCGCTTCCGTGTACTGCGGCGAACACCCGTACATGGTCGATGACCTGCTCGCTGTTCAGGGTCGCCCCGAAGCCCACATGCACCGCACTGCGGTTCTGTACACTGGTGGCATACCTTTTGGAACCGACGAACCGGATATCCTTGGAGAGACTTACCGCCAGCAACAGCGTGCCGCTGAACTGCTGATGATAGGTATGGTATTCCCTGATGGGGATGTTGTCCTCGCTGTACGCACCGCCTTCGGTAAGGTTGGCTGTCAGCAATCGGCAGCGTGAGGCAAGCAAAGCCGGCGCGAGATAGGAGTGGTCGCTCATCAGGGCAAGGTTGCCGCCGATGGTGGCCATGTTTCTGCGGGTGAAAGAACCACAGGTCGATGCTGCGTCCTTGAGCCACTGGGGAATAAGATCCGATTCGATCAGTTGTTGCAGTGTAACCATGCTGCCGATACGGATGGTTGAACCTTCGTCGGTAATGGTATCCAAGCCTAGCTTCGCCAGGCTGATGGCACACTTTACCTCGACAGTGGAATTGAGCCTATTGATCTCCGTTCCTCCGGCGTACCATACACTCTTCACTTTATTACGCTTCAGTCTGAGGGCTTCCTCGGTATCCGTAGCAATGAGAAATTCCTGAATCATACAATCTCTCCTCTGGCAGCCATTTCCATCATCCGCTTGCTGATCGCATTCGCTTTCTGGGCAAGCTCCTGTTCGTCGAAGCCGACCAGCTGCCCGCGGTCGACTACAACCTTCCCATTGATGATCGTATAGTCGGTATTGTGATTGGTTCCGCAGAAAAGCAGACTGGCCACCGGGTCGCTCTGGCTTCCTGCATACGGAAGTGTCGATACATCGAAAATTGCCAGGTCTGCAGCCCATCCCTTCTCAAGTCTTCCGACCTTTCCAAAGTTGAGCAGTTTTGCTCCCCCCTCGGTTGCCATCGAGAAGGCCTGGCTTGCAGTAAGTGCGTCAGATCCGTAGCGGACGCGCTGCAGCAACATTGCCTGACGAACTTCCGCAAGCATGTCGGAACTGTCGTTGCTTGCACTGCCATCGACGGCAACAGCAACGTTGATCCCCATGCCAAGCATCTCCTTGACCCTGCAGATGCCGCTTCCCAATCTCATGTTGGAGGAAGGACAGTGTGCAATGTGAGTCTTGGTCTGTTGAAGAATCTTCAGTTCCTCGTCATTGAAGTGGATGCCATGGGCGTACCATACATCCTCACCGATAAGTCCGCACTCCTGCATCAAGGCGACCGGACGCATGCCGTACATCTCCTGGCAGAAATCGGCTTCGTCGTATGTCTCGCAGAGGTGGGTATGGAGCCGCACCCCGTACTTGCGGCCAAGTGCTGCAGTCTCCTTCATCAAGCCCTTGGTTACGCTGAACGGACTGCAGGGGGCTAGTGCAATTTTATGCATGGCATCCGGGGCGTTGTCATGATAGGTCTTGATGCACCGCTCACTGTCCATAAGAATCTCATCTTCGGTCTGTACGACGCTATCGGGAGGCAGCCCTCCATCCTTTTTACTCAAGCTCATCGAGCCTCGGGTGGGACTGAAACGCATGCCAAGGGTATCGGCCGCTTCAAACTGCAGACCCATCAGATCCCCTTTGAATGAGCGGGGATAGAGGTAGTGATGATCGGTGGTAAGCGTGCAACCGGTCTTCATCAGCTCTGCCATAGCCAAGAGCGATGAATGATACACGGCGTCTTCGTCGACGTATTTCCAAACCTCATAGAGAAATTTCAGCCAATCAAAAAGCTTTGCATTCTGCACAGCGGGATGGTTGCGGGTAAGCGTTTGGTAAAAATGGTGATGGGTGTTTACCAGGCCCGGGATGACCACATGCTTGGAACAATCAATCGTACGAACTTTCCCTATGGCTTGCAGGTTCCCGGTGGGAGCGATGGCCTCCACCTTGTTCCCAACAATCAAAAGGTCGGCACCATGATACTGGGGACCGTCGAATGTGGGTTGGAGGCAGTAGATGTTTTTCAATAGAAGCGAGGAACTCATGCCTTCGAATCTCCTTTGATAGGCAGGATGCGGCTGTATCCAATGCTTTGTGAAACCATGGAGAGCCGATCATGCTGTTACTCGGCTTCGGCATGCGGGCGTTCCGCAAGGAAGGAGTGGAGAGTAAGGGGTCCAATCCACTACCTTGGTTCTCTCGATACCGCCACATCAGGCAGAGCCCCTTCTGCGTCTGAACGGCGTTCCCCATTGTCTCTTGTAAAATACAACGGAGAGACTCAAACTTCAATCAGCCACAAGGTGCGTACCTTGTGGCTGTAGTATACCATATCAAGCTTTCCGGTTATACCGTCGAGCTTGCTACTTCTCCAACGAGTAAGGAAGCATGGCGTAGAAAGCGGCACAAATCTCCAGGTCGTCGACACGGTTGATCTCGTTCGGCGCATGAGCCTGGGCCTCATCACCAGGGCCGAAACCAATGGCGGGAATCTTATGTCGACCGGTGGTTGCAACCAAGTTGGTCGAGAAGGTCCACTTATCCACGACCGGTTTCTTGCCGAACAGTGCTTCGTGTCCTGCCACGCCGGCGACTACCAACGGATGGTCGGCATCGATTTTCCAGGTCGGGAAGTACAACTCCTGGGAGTACTCCTTCTTGGTCCAACCGATCTTCTCATAGTTGGGCATCTCAACGACGATGGCCGATGGATCGTCACCGGTTGCCTTGCTGATATAGTCGCGGACCTGGCTGATGGCCAAATCTGCATCCTCACCCCAGGTCAAACGACGGTCGAGGTAGAGCATGGCATAGTCGGCAACCGCGCACTGGCTGGGCCCCTTCACATCCATCTGGCTGACAGTGATGGTTCCCTTGCCGAGGAACTTCTCGGCATCCGGCTGCAGGTCCTTGTTAAGCTGCTCGATGGCCAAGGCTGCCTTTGCCGCCTTGTAGGCTGCGCTGACTCCGCGTTCCGGGGCGCTGCCGTGGCAGGAGATGCCCTTGAGGATGGCACGGATTTCCATACGACCGCGGTGTCCGCGATAGAGGCGGCAGCTGGTAGGCTCGGTGGAAACCACCAAGTCGGGGCGGAAGTTCTCCTCTTCAATCAGGTACTTCCAGCACATGCCGTCACAATCCTCTTCCATGACGGTGAAGGTGAAATAGACACTATACTCACCACCATAGCCGAGTTCCTTGAGGATTCGTCCGGCGGTGATCATGGAAGCTGCACCACCCTTCTGATCGCTTGATCCACGTCCCCACACCTTTCCGTCCTTGATCTCTCCACTGAACGGATCGAAATCCCAGTTCTTCAGGTTGCCGACTTCAACGGTATCGATATGCGCATCGAAGGCGAGTTTCTTCGGACCGTTGCCCACGCGGCCGATCACCGAACCAAGTCCATCAATACGAACTTCGTCAAACCCAGCTTCTTCACAGAGGGTGACGATAAGGCGGCAGACATCCTCTTCCTGGGAGCTATAGCTCTTGGTCTGTACCATTTTCGAGAGATTGAGAGCCGTGTAATCACGATACTCGGCAGCTTTTGCCCTGATCTGTTCCTGAATTGTCATCTTGCATTTCCCCTTTGACCATAGGTCATATCATCATCCTCGCCCGCTCAGGGAGCGATTTTATCCACTTTTTCCCATACCCGCTTGGCAACCTTGGCAGCCTCGGCGTAGATTCTCGGTACATCCAGATGCGGAAACTGACGGTTTTCCATCACCAGCTTCCCATTCACCATAACACTCTCGACACAATTGCTGCTCATTCCCCACACAAAATGGCTTGCTGCATTTCCCGCCACCAAGGGGGTGGGAGCATGGTAGTCGCAGATGGTGAGGTCGGCCTTGTATCCGGCTTCCACTTTTCCAAAACTCCCATCAAAATATGCTTCCACCAATTGGTTGCCACGATTCAGGGCCGCAACGTAATCACTTGGCCACCATGAACCGCCGCCGTCCTTGTGCTTGAAGAAGGCAAGCTTCAGCTCCTCGAACATATTGCCGCCGCAGCCATCGGTACCGATGACCAGGTTCTTCACCTTCTGGATGTTCTTGCAGTACCCCACATTGTTGTTCATGTTGCTGCGACCGTTGTGGGCGAAGAAACAGTTGTGCTCGTTGAGCTTAACAATCTCTCGCTCGTTGAGATGCAGGCCGTGTACCAAAAGCGTGTTGTCGGTGAGCAGGTCGAACTTTTCAAGTCGGTCTATGATATCCATATTGTACTTGTGATGGCTGAATACCACATCGTACTTGTCTTCGGCGACATGCAGATGCATGCCGGCCTTTGATTCGCGCATGGCATCGCCCATCATCCTCAATCCCTCATCGGGAATGGTGAAGGGAGCGTGACCGCCGATCATACCGCGTACAAGCGGCTTGTTTTTGGCGGCCATGGCAAATCGGAGGTTCTCTTGCACCCCGGCTTCCACTTCCGCCATGCCGCCGTTGCGATCGGTCACCTCGTAACAAGTGCTGCCACGAACCCCGACTTCCTCCATGCCGTTGGCAATCGTATCAAGACTGCCTGCGATGTAGGAAGGGCTTGCATGGTGGTCGATGCAGGTGGTGGTCCCGCTTGCGATTGCATCGATGGAGCAGATCAGGGAGCTGTAGTAGCAAGCTTCCTCATCAAGACCTCGGTCGAGGCGCCACCACCACTCCTTCAGGACCTGGATGAAATCCTCCTGCGGTCCTGCTGAAATCAACATGCCTCTTGAAAGCCCACTATAGTAGTGGTGATGTGAACATACATTGCCTGGGATTACAGTCTTGTTCTTCCCGTCGATTACCTTGTCAGCCTTCAGATTCAATGCAGCATCCTTACCCACCTTGGTGATGACATCGTCAACTATGACAATATCAACACCTTCAGACACGGTAAAAGGGCTCTGGGTCTGCATGACTGTCGTATTGGTTATTACCGTTGTTGCCAAAGCATTCTCCTTTATGCTTCCACATACCCGAGCAGGTAGCTGTAGGAAGTATAGATTTCTTCGATCAGGGCGGCCACCTCATCAGTGATGCCTTCCTCATCGCCTGTCAGAATTCCATCCCCGTCCAAAGAGCAGTTGAAGATCCTGCCATCGAGACGGATGAGAATATCCTCACCCTCGGCATAGAAACCGCTGTTCGTTGAATTATCGAAGTCTTCTTTCAGGCTGAAGAGTGTGAACTTCTTGCGATACGGGCCGCCGTCATAAGGGCAGAATGTTTCACAGTTTCCGCACTCATTGCAGTAGGCGTCGAGGTGAAGAATCTGGAACGGGTCGGCAAATACGCCTGTATTCCGGACATCAATGGCGACGTTTGCTCGGTTCGGACAGACATCGACACACTTGTTGCACAGATATGAGCATTCAAGGCATCGAGCAGCCTCGGTGGCGGCGAACTCGGCGTCTCCGAACTGCTTGGAAACAAGGATCTTGCTCTTCTTGCCGGCGACCTCGGCGAAGAACTCGTTCTCATCGTTCTCCAATTCAACACGCTCCTCGTCTGTCATGTCGTCCTCGTCGTCACAATCGCAGCCGTCTTCGCAGGTGCACTCGTGATCGTGATCGTGATCGTGATCGTGATCGTGATCGTGATCGTGGTCGTGGTCGTGGCCGCAACCGCAGCCGTCTTCCTCTTCCTCCTCAGGACCCAGAACTTTATCGATGGCAGCCTCGACTGCACTTCTCGCACTGGCAATACAACGTACAACCGTGGAAGGACCGCTTTGGGCATCCCCAATGACATAGACATTCTCGACCTCGGACTCCTTGGTCTCATCATCAGCCTTCGGCCAACCCTTCTCGTTCACCGGTACACCATACCAAGTGAGTTGTGCAGTATCTGCGTGCTCACCGATTGCAGTGATCATGGTATCGGCTTCGATGGTGAAAACCTCGTCGGTCGCCACCGGGCGTCTTCTACCGCTTGAATCCTTCTCACCCAGTTCCATTTTTCTGACGGTAAGAACGTTGTCGTCAAACCGTTCGGGATTGGCAAGAAAGATGAACTGGATGTTCTCTTTTTTGGCAAGGCCGTACTCTTCGTGGTCGGCAGGCATCTCGGCCTCGGTTCGTCGATAAATTACCGAAACCTTCTCAACTCCTGGAATACGAAGGGCTGCACGGGCGCTGTCCATGGCGGTATTGCCGCCACCTACAACCACTACATTTTTACCCAAACTCAAGGAGGAGGGATCCTTACGGAACGCCGAGAGGAACGAGAGTGACTGTCGCACCCGGCTTCTGTCACCTACCAGGGGAATATCGTTGTCCACCTCGCTGCCGATGGCATAGAAGATGTATGAGTAACCCTGATCCTTGAGGGCCTGGACAGTCATTGCCTGGGTGTCAACACCGAAGTTGAACTCGACTCCATGGGCCTTGATGAACTCTACATCGCTCTCAATGGCCTCGACAGGAAGCCTGAAACCGGGGATGACATGCCTGACAACTCCTCCAGCGCTCTCTTCCCGTTCGAAGACCGCTGTATCGAACCCTGCACGGGCGAGAAAATAGGCAGCCGAGAGCCCTGCAGGACCGGCACCGACAACCGCGGCCTTGACCGCTGTCTTCTCAGTCGCCCCTTCCCAAAGCTGCTTGAACTCCTCAAATCCATTCTCCACGGCGATACGCTTCATATCACGGATTTTCACAGCCCCCTCGTAATCCATACGAGTGCAATGCAACTGGCACTGGTGGTCGCAGATGTGACCGGTTATGGCAGGAAGAGCGTTCTTGTCATAGATGAGGGCGAGAGCTTCGCCGTAGCGGCCTTGGCCGACCAGCTGAACATACTCAGGAACATCCTGATGAATGGGGCATGCCACCTGACACGGCGCTACATAACAGTCGAACATAGGAAGCTTTTCACCGATCTTGATTGTATCGTCGCCTCTGAACTCCTTGTCTATTTCGCTGAAAGAGCCTCTGCGTGCATCTGTCGACAGTTTCTCTAGCTTTGCCACGTCGATTTCGGCCATATCCCAAGCCTTGCTTTTCTCCAGGGTCTGCACCATCTGGGTGAGGCGGGTGTACCCACCGGGCTTGAGCATATCTGTTGCCAATGTGATTGGTCTGATGCCGCTCTCAAAGAGCTGCTTTACGGTGAAAGCTGTCGCACCACCGCTGTAGGAGATGGGCAGTTTTCCAGCAAACTCCTTGCTTAAAAGCGTCGCCACCGTAGTGGAGATTGGGAGAAGTGAGCGACCGGACATATACATCTCATTGCCTGGCAGAACGCCTTGGTCGTTTACCGAGCCCAGCGTATTGGTCAACTTCACACCGAATCCGCGGCCTTCCTTCTTGGCAAAGTCGACAAGCCGATGAAGCATGGCGATTGCATCGCCGTACTGCAGGTCGTGTTCAAAGTTCTCCCGCGTCAAGGTGATGTACGTATATCCAAGGTCGTCAAGAATCTTGCGGACTTGGTCGTAGCCGAGAAGCGTCGGGTTGAGCTTTACAAACGTGTCGACCTTCTTCTCGGTAAGCATGTAGGTGCAGATGGCCTCGATTTCCTTGGGAGGACAACCATGCATGGTGCTCAGTGTTGTCGAAGGACTGATGTTGGCACTGATTTTGGTGCTCAGGCCCTTGAGCTTCTTTTCCAAGCCCTCCCAGGGGGTGCCTTCGAACAAGCCTTCATCGAGCATTGCTTCCATTTCAGAGAGATACTGATTGAACCGCTCGTCCTTATGAGCGTCGATCATACTGTCGATGTACTGCTGCATCTTCGCCGTCTTTATGCCTTCCAGGTTGTAACCGACGGACATATTGAAGATGAACGAGGGCTTTTCGAACTTGCCCTTATGCATAGCAGCTTCCAGCATATGCAGAATGATCCATGCCTTTGCATACTCATCCCAAGCCTTGGGGAGGGTGAACTCGGTCGACCACTCAACGTTGTAGGCTTCATCACGGGCATCGATGCAGGGCTTGTCGATCTCCAGGGTATCCATGACCTGAACGGTCTTCAGCTCCATGAACCGGCCACCGACGAGATAGCTGGCGATGATGTTCTGGGCAAGCTGGGTATGGGGGCCGGCGGCGGGACCGAGCGCTGTGGTGCAGCTTTGGCCGAATACCCTGAAACTCTTTTTCCCCGAATCCTGATAGAATTGCTCTTGTGCAATACCAAAAATGGAATGATGATTTCGGTACTCACCGATAATACGACTGATAAGTTCCGAGAAGGGAACGGGGCGCATGATATCTCCCATATTGACTCCTTCCTATAGGGTTGGTCGGGCATGCGGCCCGACCCTTATTCATTCTAATCCAGATTGGAGAGAAGTCAATAAAAAATGCAACATTTCGCAACAAATATTAAGCTCCACACATCGGAAACACCGCATGACAGAGAACCCGTCTACCCTCCAATTTTTGCCTGAACGCGTATAGTCTCTGGAGAAAAGAGCATGATCCACTCGCTATAAAATCGTACTTTTCGATAAAAATATTATTCCATACTACTACTTAACGCAAATTATATTCCTAAAATTCAACTTTCACGAATTATAGCTTTACATTTTACTTCTTTACGGTATACTTGACTAATCTGAAAAAGCAACAAAGTGTCACCACGGAGGATAAGACATGCTGATCAATTTGAATGTCAATGAAGAAGTACGGGCAAAGAACATCAAACGCTGCAAGGAAAAGGGCATTGTGCTCCCTACATTCAAGCAGATGGTGGACCCTTCTACCGTACCTGAGGATATCAAGGCAAAGCTTGCCCATGTTGGATTGTGGGATTTGGATAACTCCAACCTCTTCAGAATCACTTGGAAAAACGAGCCCACCAAGACCGGCGGAACCTTCGGTGGTGTAAACTATATTGAAGTTCCTCATGAACTTACCGGCGTCAAGGCACGCATCCTAGCCCTTGTCGGCAAATGGTTTCCCACCGGTGCACACAAGGTCGGAGCTACCTATGGGTGTCTCGCTCCGGCTTTGGTCAGCGGAAACTTCGACTCGGTGAACCAACAGGCTGTATGGCCGTCCACCGGCAACTACTGCCGCGGCGGAGCCTACAACAGTGCACTGCTGGGCTGTCAGTCCATCGCAATTCTTCCTGAAGAGATGAGCCAGGAACGTTTCACCTGGCTGAAGACTGTTGCCGGCGAAATCATCGCAACTCCTGGTTGCGAGTCCAACGTCAAGGAAATCTTCGACAAGTGCCATGAGCTCGATGCAGAACGCGGGGCACACATTGTCATCTTCAATCAGTTCGAGGAGTTCGGTAATTACCTGTGGCACTATACGGTGACAGGAGGATCGATTCTCGAGGTACTGGAGAAAGATGAAGAGGTCGCAGCAGAGAATGTCCGAGGTTTTGTCTCTGCAACCGGCTCAGGCGGCACCCTCGCAGCCGGCGATGCGATGAAGGATAAGTATCCCCACCTCAAGATTGCAGCCAGCGAAGCTGTCCAGTGCCCCACCCTGCTGCGCAACGGTTTCGGCGGCCATAGAATCGAGGGCATCGGCGACAAGCATGTGCCTTGGGTTCACAATGTGAAGAACACCGACATGGTCATTGCCGTCGACGATCAGGACTGTATGGATGTATACCGCCTCTTCAACGAGCCGGCCGGCATCGAGTACTTGAAAAAGATGGGTGTGAGTGAAGAGGACATCCAGAATCTTCCCTTGTACGGCATCAGTGGCATCGGCAACGTGCTGGCCGCCATCAAGATGGCCAAGTACTATGAAATGGAAGCCGACGATGTAATCTTCACTGTTTTGACCGACAGTTCGGAGATGTACACCTCACGCCTTGCAGAGCAGAATGAGATTCAAGGCGCTTTTGACGAGTATGCTGCAGTGCGTGCCCTTGCCGGCTGCCTGCATCACCAGTCGATCGATGGAGCTCTTGAGCTTACCTATTACGAAAGACTTCGCGTACACAACCTCAAGTACTACACCTGGGTCGAGCAACAGGGCAAGACGTACGAGGAGATCAATGCCCAGTGGTACGACAAGAACTATTGGAAGCAGATTCCTGCCTACGCCGAGCAGATTGATGCTATGATTGAGGCATTCAACAAGGAAGTACTGGCAAAATAAGCCAGGATGGATAATTAATGCCGGGCCTTGTGTCCGGCATTTTTTCTTACGGAGGATGTATGCGTTTTACCTACGAATGTTGTGATTGTCACGCTGTCTACGAAACCGATGAAGTTTTCTACCAGTGTCCGAAATGTGCTGGAGAAAATGACGGGAAATCCTTTCCAAAGGGCAATGTGATCGTCAAGCTCAACGACGAGGACCTGAAGGAATTGAGCAAACAGAGTCATGTGAACATGTATGATTTCTTTCCCTACCCTGTCCCTACGCCGGAAGTCTATCCGGTCGGCGGCACCCCGTTGGCCAGACCGCTTCGCCTGGGTGCACAATACGGACTCACCAATGTAAGCTGCAAGCTTGACAGCTCCTTGCCTTCCGGTTCCTTCAAGGACAGGGCCAGCCAGCTGATAGCCGCCCAGGCCATTGCCCACAAGCAGAACAAGATTGCGCTGGCATCAACGGGCAATGCAGGGGCTGCGATGAGTTGTGCAGGGGCTGCCTACGGCCTTCAGATCATTCTGTTTGTTCCCGCAACCGCCCCGATCAACAAACTGATGCAGAGCGTGCTGTATGGTGCTACCGTGGTTCCGGTAAAAGGATCGTATGATGACGCCTTTGCACTGTCCATTGCTTATACCAAGAAGTTCGGGGGAATCAACCGCAATACGGCGTACAACCCGATGACCATCGAGGGAAAGAAGAGCATCTCCATCGAGTTGTTTGAACAGATGGGACGCACGGTGCCTGATGTCGTCTATGTTTCCGTTGGGGATGGCTGCATCTATGCAGGTGTTTACAAAGGATTCTACGACTTGAAACAAGCCGGGCTCATCAAGAAAATCCCGCACATAGTATGTGCACAGAGCAAACAAAGCAATGCCATCAGCAGGGCATGGAGAACCGGTGACTTCTCCAACCTGGAAAAGGCCACCACCCGTGCCGACTCGATCAGCGTTGAAAGCCCGGCCAATGGTCGAATGGCGGTGCGCTACATCAATGAGAGCGATGGTTGGGCGACCGAGGTGGACGACAAGCAGATTCTTGCCGCCCAGCTTGAGCTTGCCAAGGAAGCGGGCATTTTTGTTGAGCCGGCGGCAGCATGCGCATGGGCGGCCTTGACAGCAGACAGCGGGATGCTCATCGAACGCTTCGGCTCCGATGTACATGTTTGCACCTTGCTCACCGGCAGCGGTTTCAAGGATATGGCTGTTTTCCAAGGCACGGTTTCCATTCCCGAGGCGATTGAGAACAGTGTTGAAGCTGTAGAAAAGCGATTCGGGTAATAAAACAATGAAAGCAAGCGGCATCCGGCGGTGCTGCTTGCGCTTTCACCTTTGACAAAAAGCCATGCTTAGAGTACCTTTTGAGCTGTGATGAGGAGATTCGCATGCAGAACTTTCTAATCGGTCTTGGAATTGGAGTAGTACTGGCCATCGTCCTCGTGGTGATCATGTCCGCAAAACGACATCAGGAAATTCTTGCAACCAACAAGGAAACCGAGCGTTTGAAGAGGATGCTGACCGACCGCATGGATCTGGAAAGTGAGGGACTTGCCAAGCTGAAGGAACAGAATGAAGAGCTGAAAAAGCAGAACGAGAATCTACGCATCAGTCTGAGCACGTACTCACAGAAACCCGGACGCAAGGAAGTCGCTCGGCTTCAGATCTACCAACTTGCTGTCGACCGTCTTACGATCAACAGTCCCGGTTTCGGAGCGGCCTGGCAGGCAGCCTTGAAGGAAAGTGAGGACGAGTTCCAGAAGACGTATGTTGGCGTACAGCCGTTCATCAAGCGCTTGATTCCGATCAAGACTGATGCAGCCGTCCTGCCTCAGACCGTGGAGACCAAAGACAAATAGACATCAGCCGAAATGGTGGAACAGGTAGACACAAGGGACTTAAAATCCCTTGCTCGCAAGGGCGTACGGGTTCGATTCCCGTTTTCGGCAAAACTTTTTATTACATAGAGGCTCTTGCAAAATAGCAAAAGCCTGACATTTCCATGCTTCCGGGCTGCCTGAGGCAGCTTCAGAAGCCCAGCCTAGATGAAAACAAGCATGTAATTTGAAGATTTGTATAGAAATGGACCTGACAATCCTTTATAATATGATTAACTACAAACAATTAGAAGGAGAGCAGGTCCATGAAAAGCATAGCAGAAATCCTCGGCGGTTGCCAGATGGTATTCGGTATTTCTTTCGACATCCAAGAGGTTTTCGAAGGGTATGTGACCGCCGAACACCGTACGTTCATCCAGATGCTGCAGGTGATAGAGGAATTTATGCCTGCATGCGAACGCAAGGAAAGCCTGCTCGGACGCAAGGGCTATGATGAGACGGCGATGATCCGTTCAGCCTTGGCCAAACAGTTTTTCAAGATTCCCACCGTCACCTCGCTTCGCAACCGCCTGCTCAGCGATCCGTCGCTGCGGCAGGTCTGCGGGTTCACCTCCGTACCCAGCGAGGCCACCTTCAGCAGGAAATTTGCATCCCATGCACGCCAAAGACTCATGGAGAAGGCGCTGGGCCCCTTGGTAAGCTCCTATCTGGACGGCCGCATCGTGGGTCATGTCAGCCGGGACTCCACGGCCATCGAGGCGCGCGAGAAGGCCGTGAACAAGAAGAAGGAAGTGATCCCGAGGGGGAAACCCGGCAGGCCCAGGAAAGGCTCTGAGTCGAAAACCAAGAAGCAAAACGTTCTGCAGAAGCAACTTGGCCAGACTGCCGAACAGGCAGTCGAGGAATTGAACTCCCAGTGCAGCTGGGGATGCAAGCGCAACAGCCAGGGCAACCGCAACTATTGGAAGGGCTACAAGCTTCACCTGGATGTCACCGACAGCGGCATTCCCGTCAGCACCATCGTCACGGGTGCCAACGTACATGACAGCCAAGCGGCGATTCCCTTGGAGCGGATGACCGGGCAGCGGATCAAACACCTGTACTCGCTGATGGACAGCGCCTACGATGCAAAGCCCATCAAGGACTTCATCATCGGAAACGGCAGGATGCCCATCATCGACCCGAACAAGCGGCGCAAGCAGCAACGGGTCCTCTCCCCCTCTGAAAAGCAGCGGTTCAGGATCCGTTCGACCGTCGAACGATCCAACTCCCACCTCAAGGATTGGCTTATTCCGCCGAAGATCATGGTCAGGGGGACGGAGAAGGTCTCCCACTGCCTGATGACCGGCGTGCTGTGCCTTGCTGCAATCAAGATACTGCAGTATTGCATCCTGCCGGGCATCCAGAAAACTGCGTAACACCACAAAGAGCAATGATGCATTCGCCTATCGTGGGGTAGGTGTGTCTTCTTGCACTCGATTATCGATGGACCGGGCGTATTTACTCGTTTGAAGCCCTTGATTGGACGGTTCGCTCCTCTTAATCAATGGTATTAGTGTCGTCGGATGGATTCAAATTCTCAATGAATCCTCATTTTGCAAGAGCCTCACATAATCTTATATTATAATGAATTAATAATGTACATAATGTACGCTTGTACCTATATGTACATTCTTTCATTCTGAGAGGCGCCCCAATTCCAAGCTTTTTTGCCACAGCTTCTCTGCTATGGTTTGGTCAAGCGCATGCGGTGCAGGTATTTCCAGCGTAGTGAAATTGAAAAACTTCCCGGTCAACCCCTCCACCTCTTCCGATACCCCCAGATAGTAGAGCGCCTGGGCCGACAGAAGCGGAGATCGGGATGAGGGGTTGATAACGCGGTGCTTGAAGAACTTGTACAACCGCCCGTTGTTCTCCCCCATGTTGGTCAGGACATCGCCGGGATGCATGGCATTGATGGTGACATTGCTACCGGCAAAATTTCGGCTGAAGGGAAACAGTGAGAGCAACTGGGCTGTCTTGGCCGAGCCGTAGCTTTTAAGCCCTGTGTAATGCTGCTTATCCCAGCGAAGGTCGTCAAGTTTGAGGCCTGCGAGTGCAAAGCGGTGGCCTTCAGAGTTCACATAGAGAATCCTCGCATGGTGCTGTCCCATCAGCTTGTCCTGCAGCTTGTAGGTGATGATGAACGGGGCGAGGTAGTTCACTTGGAACACTTCCTCGATGCCGTCGCCTGTAAAACGCTTGTGCGTATTGTACACCCCTGCATTGTGGATCAACACAGTGATGTCCTGTTCAAGGGAAGCCAGATGATCGGCTGCGGCATGGATATCACTCAACTTGGAGAAATCGGCAATGAAATAAGAGTAAACACCCTTGAATTCTTGCTCGAGCTCTGCCTTCAGCTTCTCCGACTTCTCCTTGCTCCGGTTGATCAACAGAAGAGCTGCACCATGACTTGCATAGAGTCTGGCTGTCTCATACCCGATTCCCGAAGTAGCTCCGGTTATGACCACCAATTTGCCCTCAAAATCCTTTGATTCCTGCTTGGGTATGGCTTTGTTGTTCCTCAGCATGGCACTGATGTTCGACCATTGATACTGTTTCCAATAGGGATTACTCATACCATTCCTCAACCAAACTTCTTATGCATGAATTTTCGATACATCTTGTTGAACCTGGGGATATTATCGAAGATATCACCCCATAAGTCGTAGTAATCGCGTTGTTCGATGATCTTCCCCTCATCGTTCAAGGTTACCCTGCTGCAGCCAAAAACTGATGAGTTCGGGTACTTCTTGAAACTCAGGCTCATCTCCCACTCCATGAACAGCACATTGCCGTTGGAAGCCGTATTCTTCACGTCCATCTTCAAGTTGTTCGAACGGGCGATCAAGCGCTCGGTCATGGCCTTGAAGTCGTCAATTCCGTTGATTTTTTGGACACTGTCACAAAAATAGATGGCTTGGTCATAATAAGGTAGAATATGGGACCAGTCAGGTTTGCCCTCGGTATTGTAGATGTTAGTCCATAAGTCCTTCAGCTGTTCTTTGCTCTGAATCACAAAATCCATGGCATGCGGTCCCCTCTTGAGCTTCATTTATAGCATGGATGCAACCAATCTTCATTAAAAAAGGATTTCGATATTATATGTAAATTTACATACATATGTATGTTTTTCTCATTTTTATGCATTAAAATGCATATCCAAATTGACAAATGCGCAAACAACCTCTAGATTGAAGGGAACGTTTGGGGTAGGTAGCATGGAGCACAGTTCAACAGAGAAAACGTTCACCAAAGAAGAGCTCATTGCCCAGGAGTTGCTGGACAAGAAGGAATCGGATAGCAAGCTCCGGGTATACTCGGGTCCGCTTGGAACCGTCATTACTGCATTATTTCTTATATGGTCGGTATTTCAAGTATATGCGAATACCATAGGCATCATCGATGCCATGTCGTTGCGGACGTGGCACCTTTTCTTTCTCATGCTTTTCACCTTTCTATTATTTCCAACCTATCCTTCAGAAAACCGAAAGAGAACACTTCCCCCTGTCTGGGACATCGTGCTGTTGGGTGTGTTGATCTTCACGTTCTGGTATCTCTTGAAAAATTACATCGTAGTAGCCAAACGTGGTGGATACCTGATCAATGCCGACCTTTGGCTTGCAGGCATCACCATGGTCCTGATCTTCGAGGCGGGGCGAAGGGCGTGCAAGAATCTTGCCGTCCTGGGTTTGATATTCCTGCTCTACAACTTTTTGGGGATGTGGATTCCCGGCGAGCTCGGCCATGTAGGGTTCAGCGTCAAACGTGTACTCAACCACATGATATGGGGCAGCCAGGGAATCTTCGGTGTTGGAATCGGTGTCAGCGCCACCTATATTTTTCTGTTCGTCCTCTTTGGCGCATACCTGAAATACAGTGGATTCAGTCAATTCATCAACGATATCTCCCTGACTCTGGTTGGCAGGACTGCCGGAGGCCCTGCAAAGGTTGCTGTACTGGCCAGTGCACTTTTAGGCATGATCAACGGTTCGGCCATCGCCAATGTCGCTACCACAGGAACCATAACCATCCCTATGATGAAGAAAACCGGCTACAAGAAGGAGTTTGCCGCCGCAGTGGAGGCTGTTGCTTCCACCGGAGGTCAGTTCGCCCCACCCATCATGGGAGCCGTCGGCTTTGTCATGGCAGAATTCATGGGGGTAAGCTACACAAAAGTCTTGCTTGCTGCCTGCATCCCGGCATTCTTGTACTATCTTACCCTTCTGTTTGCCGTACACTTTGAAGCGAAACGGCTCGGTCTCTCCGGCTTGAGCAAGGAGAACATACCCAACGCCTTGGTGGTTATGAAAAAGCAGGGGCATCTGATCATTCCCTTGGTGGTACTTATCGGGATGCTCAGTTTCGGCTATACACCCTTGTTCGCCGCGGTTGTTGCGATTTTTGCCACCATCGGGGCATCCTGGCTGAGAAAAGAGACACGCATGACGTGGGCCGTCATCGTGCAGGCTACCGTCGAAGGAGCACGATCGGCAGTAGCGGTGGGGATGAGCTGTGCGATCATCGGGGTGATCATCGGAACGGTCTCCTTGACCGGGCTGGGCCTAAGTTTTGGATACATCATCCTCAAGGTTGTCGGTGAAGGACAACTGTACCTCGGGGGCTTGATGGTCATGCTCATGAGCATCGTGCTCGGCATGGGAGTTCCCGGAGTTGCCGCGTATGTCATCGTATCGACGGTCTCTGTTCCAGTTCTTATCCAGACCGGAGCGATTCCCATGGCCGCCCACATGTTCTGCCTCATCTATGCATGCCTTTCCAACATTACGCCCCCTGTGGCAATGAGCAGTTACGTAGCAAGCGGCATTGCCGACTCCGACCAAACAAAAACCAGTCTCATTGCCGTGAAACTCGGACTGACCGGGTTCATCCTCCCCTTCTTCTTCTTGGATAATCCAATACTCCTGCTGGGAAGCACCGAGGGGGTCCCCTTGCTCATCACCATCAGGGCGCTCATTACCTCATCCATCGGAGTCATCGCTCTCTCATCAGGCCTTCAGGGGTACTTATTAGGCAAGCTGAATATTCTTGAACGCCTGGTGATGGTTGCAGCCGGTCTCTTATTCATAGAAACAGGACTGGTAACCGATCTAGCCGCACTCATGCTCGTTGGAGTCATTATGGCTATCCAATATACACAGAAGAAAGCACACAACAAGGAGAGAATCGCATGAAAAAGTCTGTAGGAGTATTGCTGGTTATCACCATGCTCATTTCGGGCCAACTGTTTGCCGCAGGAGCCCAGGAGGGAGCGGCCGAACCTGTTAAAAAGACAGTCATCAACTTCCCGACCGCTGCAACCACAGGGGCTGTGTATCCTCTTGGGTCGGCAATGGCCAACCTGTGGAATACCAAGCTTGATACCGTCAGGGCTAGTGCACAGGCAAGCGCCGGCGGTATCGCCAACCTCAACATGATTGCCGACGGAGAAGCCCAGTTGGGAGTCGCCGTCACCTCGATCATGTATGAATCCTTCAACGGCATCGGAGCTTTCGAGGGAAGACCCAACCCCAATCTCAGGGTTATGATCGGCTTGTATGCCAACCCCAACCAGGTCGTTGTTACACAGAACAGCGGTATTAATTCACTTGCCGATCTCAGCGGCAAGCGCTTCGCATCCGGTGCTCCGGGTTCGACTACGGAAGTGGAGACCAGCCTGCACCTCAAGACCAGCGGAGTCAACTATCCTGATGGATTGAGAGTCCAGTATGTCGGATTCACCGAAGCGATCGACTTGATGCGCAACAAGCAACTTGACGGGGCTTGGATCATGGCTGGCATTCCCAATGCTGCAGTAACCGAGATGCTTTCAACAGCCGGCGGAAAATTGCTCAGTCTCGACATGGACCTGATCAAGAAGCTGCAAAAGGCCTATCCCTGGTACGGTGCCTACACCATTCCCGCCAATACCTATCCAGGCCAGACAACCGACGTCCTGACTTCGGCGATCAAAATCACCGTCTGTACTGATGCCCGTGTCGATGCCGATGTTGTATACGACATGACCAAGACGTTCTGGGAAAACTTTGAGGAATTGAAGGCCACTCAGGCTCCGCTGAAGCAGGTCAATCCTAAGGAAGCAGTAAAGGATCTGGCAGGCCTGCCCTTGCATGAAGGTGCTGCACGCTACTACAAAGAGATTGGATTGCTGTAAAGATTCCCGTATCCAGAAGCCAGGGTTGTTCAACTCTGGCTTTTTTTCTGCTCCAACAACGCAAGACATGCCTGCATATCCTGCTTGCCTTGCCCGACGCGTTCATACAGCTTATCGAGGACAGCCTCATCGAAGAGAGCGGAGAAGCCCTGCCGACCGAGAAACGACCGTACAAAAGGAGTCTTCGGCCTGAACACCAAGTCCTCGGCCGTTCCTTCCTGGACGATGCTTCCATGGTGAATGAGCACGATCCTGGTTCCCAAACGAAAAGCTTCACGGATGTCATGAGTGACAAAAACAATGGTCTGCCCAAGTTTTCGGTGAATCTGCTTGAGCTGGTCCTGCAGTTGCGTTCTGGTCTGTTCGTCCACAGCCCCGAACGGCTCATCCATGAGCATGATGGATGGATTTGCAGCCAAAGCACGAGCGACCCCCACCCGCTGTTTCTGCCCTCCGCTCAGTTGGCGTGGATAGCGCATCAACAGCTCACGTTTCAGACCTACCAATTCCAGCAACCGCTCTGCACGTTCTTTGCGCTGCTGGATATCCACACCCTGCAGCTTCAACACATAGCTGACATTCTCCCACACACGCATGTGCGGAAACAAACCTACTTGTTGGATTGCATACCCGATAGAACGCCTGAGCTCCTCAATGTTGTAGTCGCTGAGCTTTTTCCCATGGATACGCAGATACCCTGCATCAAAATCGAGCAGATTGTTGACCAACTTGAGCAAGGTGGTCTTGCCGCAGCCCGATTGGCCGAGCAGGACCACAAACTCCCCTTGCTGTATAGCCAGGTTGATATCGCTGAGGACCACCTCCTCAGGGGTATAGGACTTGCTGATGTGCTCGAACTCGATTGCATACTCCATCAGAGCAATCCCTTTTGCTGGAGGAACGTCTTGGCAACAACCTTGGGATCCTGCTTCTCAATTTCCACCTGATAGTTAAGCGCTATCATCTCCTCGTTGCTGATGTTTCCGCTCAGTTTTTCCAAAACCTGTTCCAATTTGGGATGCTTTTTGAGTGTTTCTTCGCGGACCACGGTGGCTGCATGGTAGCTGGTGAAATACCCGCGATCATCATCCAGCACCATGACCGGCTCCTCCTTGAGCCTTCCGTCCGTGGAGAATACGGTAATGACATCGACACCCTCACTGTTCACCGCTTCATACCGCAGGCCGATGTCTATTTCCTTAATCGCTTTAAAGGTGAGACCATACGTCTTGGTCAGTCCGATAAAGCCGTCATCGCGTTCCAGAAAATCAGGGTTGGCGGCAAACACAAGCTTGTCGCTCACCTGTGCCAAATCGGAAACGGTTTTCAGGTTGTACTGCCGGGCTACGCTCTCGGCAACCGCCACACCGTAGGTGTTGTTGAAACCGTACAAGCCGCTCCAATGCAGCTGCATCTGCTCGTGATACGCCTTCTTAACCTGTTCGTAGAGCATAGCAGCGTCCTGGATCGGAGCTTGTTTGAGCACGAACAGCCAACCGGTTCCTGTATACTCAGGATAGAGGTCGATCTCACCTTTGAGCAAGGCCGGATGTATATTCGAAGTCCCTCCTCCGATGCCGAGCGTCTGTTTGACAGACAAATCCGTGTGCTCCTCGATGAGGAACGTCAGCATCTCGGCAAGGATGAACTGCTCGGTGACCGGCTTGCTTGCAATGACTACAACCTCTTCCGATTTCTTTGTACATCCAGCCAATAGGGATGCAACCATCAAGAGACAGAGCATGTACTTACGCATGAGATTCCTCCTCACCCATATATCGCTTTCGCACCTGTTTTTCCACCACTTCCAAAATCAAATCGGTAATGATTGCAAACAGCGCGATCAAGAGGCTTCCTGCTATGGTCATCTCAGGAAAGTTTGTGGAAATCCCCCGCCAAATAGCCCTTCCCAAGCCCCCCGCCCCAATGAAGGAAGCGATGCCACCCAAGGCGATGGTCATGACAACCATCGTACGGAATCCGCTGAAAATTATGGGAAGAGCCAAGGGAAACCTGATGATCCAAAGCAATTGCCAGCCGGATGTGCCCATGCCGATTGCTGCTTCCAGAATATCAGGATTCACTTCCTTCAAACCTGTATACGTATTTCTGACCATGGGGAGCAGCCCATACAACACAATGGCAATTACCGCACTCTTCAGCCCTATACCGGAGATGGAGACCAGAATTCCAAACAGTGCGATGGACGGTATGGTGTAGAGAAAGCTGGTAAGACGGAGAACAATTCCTGCAAGCAGCACATGCTTGGTCATGAGGATACCGAGGCATAACCCGACCACGGTGATGATGAACACACAGATAAGCGTAATTGCGATGTGTTGGCCCATCAGCTCCAGGAAAAAGGGAAACCGATCCATGTAGAGCGAGAAAATCCTACCAAGCATTGCACATCCTTCTTCCTTCCGATTCTAACACCGCCGCAGACAACCTTCCAGCGAAAAGAACTTGACCCAAGGCGGGCGGATGTGCATGCTCAAAGCATGTACCACAAATTCTTTGAAGAGCTTGCGTTTACAGATAAACAGAAACTTGACATCCAGCAAGCTGCCAAGCAGGCTGACAAACGTTCCCTAACACTAGAGCTTGAGAGAGCAATCAAATTGCGCGACGTGCAGAAGGTTGGGACGATTCTACTGCAAGGCTTCCAAACCTTCGGTCCTGTCTGTCCGTTGGTTCTCATACAAAGTTGTTACGAACAGGTCTGCAATCTGTATCGGGACCTCTGTATTGAAGAGTCGGTCAGGGTTGCCACGTTATCGGATATCAGTCTTTGGACGGAGGTCTACGCACACGATCACCGACAGGAGACGGGCTTTGCCCAGGTTTTCTGGATTGCACGACATTTGTGTGCAAAAATTCTGCGGTTGGGCCGATTGCAGTTTGAGCAAAAAAGCATGAACTCACCCTTGCGCATCTATCAGCAAGAACGCAGCGAACAATGTATTACGCTTGCAGAAGCCGATATCGCCTGTGATAGTGCAGGGTATTTAATCAATCCCGAGCAGGCAGCTTTCATGACGACGCTCAGAGAAGAAGGGACCTCTCTGATCGCCCATGCGGTTGACGGAGCAAGCGGCAGCATCGCTCGAAAACCTTCCTTGTATGACACCTCAAAGTTGCGCCTGCTAGCCGATTCTGCCACCAATGTGCTGCACATCCATATTCCTGCAGGTGAAAAACTTTCCGAGCAGTCGGTTGCCGATTCCCTGTTGCAGGCACCTCGATATTTTCCAAACCACAGTCTGGCCGTCTGTGCATCCTGGCTACTCGATCCCGCCCTCTTGAGCGTCGCCGAGCCTTCAAGCAATATCGGCTTATTCATGCAACGCTTTTCAAAGTTTCCCGTACCGTTCCAGACTCCTCAGATTTTTGAGCGGGTCTTTGGTTTCACTGCAACAGAAGATGACATCCCCCGATGGAAAGCGACAACAACCTTGCAACGCTCCATACAACGAGCACTTTCCGAAGGAGTCGTCTTTCGAACCATGGGGGGATATTTGTTGCTTGGTTGACAACCACTTAACAATCCTTCAAATACTCGCACACCTTCCCTATCGCCACCTTCTCCTCTCTGATGCAGTTCGGCTCCAGGGTTTCTGGATTCTGAACCGAGGATTCACCAAGCTTGCGTTTCGCTCCGACAAAGTTCCCTACCGTCACCCTTCTCATGATGCCGCGTACATCCAAGTCGGTGCCTTGACTGCAGGATGGATGTTCACACAGCTGGCAACGCCTTGCAAGCAGTTGGACCTCGCGCTGTTGTGCATTCGATGAGGCATACAGCTGGTCGCTTGTAAATGGGGCTTTGATCAAATGCACATACTCTTTTCTATCTGGTTGATAGAGATACGGCTCAAGACCCCGTTTGGAGAGTATGGCATTTGCAGCTGCAATGCCGCTGGTGGTGACGGTGGGGGTTCCGGTGCCCATCATGGTCGACTCGCCGCAGCAGAACAGGGTATCCCAGGCGGTCCTGATGTGCTGGCGTTTGAACATGTGGTTGCCCAGCTTCTGCTTGGGGCCGGCTACCGCCCCTCCGTTTTTCATCGTAAATCGTTCAATGGTTCGTGGCGTTGCGAGCTCGGCATGTCGGAGGTGCTCCTTGATGGTGGGAAACCGCTTGGCTAGCACGCCTAGCAATCGCTTGGTTTCGCGCTCCTTCCTTTGCCGATATGCATCCGGGTCAAGAGAAGCCCAATCTCCAAATGAAGGTCCGATGGCCAGAACGATATGCTCATCATCGGCACAGAGGGTTTTATCATCAACGCTTGGAATGTAGGCCGTAACCTCCTCCTCATCCAATGCATCGGGCCGGCCCACCAGCATCTCCACAGCAAGCGTACCATCATCGACTGCTTCCTTGTCGACGAGCGTATAGAGCACAACGCTTGGATAGGTCGGCTCCTGATTCTCTGCCCAGATGCGTTGTTTCTTTGTTGTTTCACTGTGGGGTAACAATTTCCCATAAAGATTCCAGACCGTACCGCTGTAGATGATCTGTTCGGCTGTGTGTACTGTTTTGTCATCGAGCAACACGCCACTGGGCTTGCCATGGTCGAAAAGGATCGAGACCACCTCCCTTTCTGCAATCATCGTCGAGCCATGTTCCTCGATGACTTTTTCAAGAGCTCCTGTCAATTGCAGGGTTGAACCGGCGGGATAGTAACTACCCCCTGCATGATTGTCCACAAACATCACCGAGGCAAGAATCGCCGGACTCTCCTCTACCGTTGCATAGCAATAGGTCGAGGTGAGCTTGTCAAAGAAGTTGAAGATTGCCTCGTCGGTGAAGTACTTGGACAGCAGTGCCTTTGCACTCACATTCATGTAGGAGAGAAACCGAATATAGGAGAAGGGATGACGCAACAGAGACTTCAGGGCCACCTTCTTGTCCACTTCATCAGGGGTGGTGTACGAAGGATTTTCCACCATGACATGTTCATACATGCTCTGCATGTCCGCATAGAAACGCACCAGATTGTCCCGCTGGCCGGGAAACAGAGTGGCAACTTCATCTATGAACTGTGCAATAGAGGGATAGAAATTCACTTTTTTCCCATCATAATGAACACAATAGAGCAGATCATGCTGAATAATGGTGATGGGCTCCTCCAGACAATTGAAGAGGAACCGATGGGCATTGAACCCCTTCTCTCCCCAGCCGAAGAGCATGGAAGAGCCCTGATCAAAAATTGCGTCCCCACGCTTGAAAGCACCGCAGCTTCCACCCGGACAATAGGATTTATCGATGGTGGCAATAGTTAAACCACGTTTAGCCAATAAAGAGGCAGCACTCAACCCGCTCAAACCAGAACCAATGACAATGACATCGAAATGCATTCCACACCCCTTACTGGAAAGACTTATTCAACAAAACAGCATCACAGAAGGCTTTCAACCGTGCAGAATCGCTGCCGAACGTCGCCTCGTTCGGGTTGATGAACGAAATCTCACCACGTACATGGCCGTCATGCTTCATATTCTTGATGATGGAGAAGCACTTGGAAACATCGCCACCGCTGCAGTTGGCAATAAGGTACAGGTCCTTGTGCGCAAACTCGGCTTGCTTAAGATACGAATACATTGGAGCGCACACCCGGCCCGCCCAAATCGGCGTGGCCAATATCACCACCTCATACCTGCTCAAGTCGGGCAGAGGTTGCTTGAACGTATGAGGAAACCGTAAGACAGTGTTCCTGCCGGCTGTATAGTATTTTGCAAAACCCTTGGAAGGGTAATCCTTGGCAAGCTGCAACCTATATACATCGCAACCAAGCAGCTTTTGAGCCTGTTCTGCCAAAAAATGCGTATGACCATCGAGTGAATAGTAAATCAGAACGCGTTCCATAGAAGGCCTCCCGTCCTAGAGCAGAGTGTATCATGCAAATCTTGCTCCATCCATGAAAGAATGCCGGCCTTGCAACAAAAAAGTGAAGCGGGTATAAAGAGTGCATGCATACCCTTGTTCCCAATCTCATAGATTCCCATTTCCATCTTCGTTCCATGCAGCGAAAAGGCGTACAAATCGAAGCATTGCTTGAGGCGATGCAGCAGGCCTGCATGCAAGGTATCGAAATTGGATTGGATTGTGATGACTTGGCCGAACGAACGGCTTTGCTTGCACCCTACCCGTTCATCCACCTCAGTGCAGGCATCGGGCCCTGGGGGGCAAAAGAATCTCTGGATGAACAGCTAGCCGTATTGGAAGATCAACTTGCACAGAACCGGGTTGCAGCCATCGGGGAAATCGGACTGGACAACTACCACAAGTATGGAACGGTCGAGAACCAGGAGTACCTTCTGCAGAGGCAGATCGAGCTCGCCAAAACGATGGGAAAACCTGTAATTTTCCACAATCGGGAAGCGGATGACCAATTCATAGCACTGCTAAGGCGTACCGTCTTTGCAAGGCGGGGAATCTTTCACTGCTATCAAGGCGGTGAAGAGCTTGCCCGTCTTGCAATCGAGCAAGGATTTTTCCTCTCCTTTGCAGGCCCGTTGACATACAAGGCAAACAAGGCCATGCAGGACTTGTTCGTCTCGCTTCCGATCGAGCACCTTCTATTGGAGACCGACAGTCCCTACCTCAGCCCCAACCCTGTACGGGGGACTGTCAATACACCCCTTGCAATGCAACACATATACTCATTTGCAGCTCAGCTGAGAAACATCCCGCTCGAAGCCTTGATCGAGCAGATTAGAGCCAACTTCCATGCATTTCTCGAGCAGTGAGCAAGCGTTTATCAGCAAGGATATTCGTAGCCGCCGTCTCAGTCACCTGCTTGAAAGTCCGGACCAAGTCCTCGACTACTACTCCATACAGATGCGAAGGCGGAATTACGTGCTTGTACGAACCCTCCACCGTCCAAAGCAGCGAAGCTTGGCCAAGCAGGGGCAAAGCCCACTCCCCCATGCTTGGAACATAAAGGTGAATGACAGGATTGACCAAAAGGGCTTTGCGTATTCTCTGTGTGAATTGCCCATCGCTCTCCGATTCCCCTTTGGTCAGTACTAGGTCTGGAGGTACACCTCTGGGGCGGTACTGACTCTCATTGTCTCGAATATACAGAATCTCTGATTTTCTCTTGTCAACAATCTTCTGCCAAATGCCTTCATCGGCATGGGTTGCAATCATTCGGCCGAAAACAGGCGATGCAGATTTTCCCATACCCACCCAAACACCTTCATAGTCAACTGAGTCAAAGCCCTGCAAGGCTTGGGTGATCACAGGCGAGCATATCACATACCCGTTCTCCTCTCCCAAGATTGCTTGCAGCGTTTGTTCATCCACATCCGCTTTTACGCCAATGGTGCGAAGCCGGTACCCGTTTGCAAGCATCGACACAGATAGCCTGAGTCTTTGAGGCTCGTATACATTCTCCATGTACGTTGCATCGGTGAGAAACAAGAGCGAAGGAAGCAGCAGAACATATGCAAGAGGTGTTGCAGTGAGCAACAAGGCAAACAGATATGGCAACAGAACATGTGTTTTCATCGTCTAGAATGTAGCAGGCAGGTCTTGCACGGTCAATAAACCGCTGTATACAGGTTGACCAGTTTCCACAGATTGGATACATTTGTACCGAATCGTATTGAACAAGGAGCAACCTATGACATCCTATAAGGAACTCGGTCTGGTGAATACCAGAGACATGTTTGCTAAAGCAGTCAAGGGCGGTTATGCCATTCCTGCCTATAATTTCAACAATATGGAACAGCTTCAGGCTATCATCCAGGCTTGTGTCGCCACCAAGAGCCCCGTTATTCTTCAGGTCTCCAAGGGTGCCCGCGACTATGCCAACATCAATCTGCTGAGAAATATGGCTCGTGGAGCCGGTGAGTACGCCAAGGAACTCGGCTGTGAAATTCCCATCGTCCTGCACCTCGACCACGGCGACAGCTTTGAAACGTGCAAAGAGTGCATCGACAATGGATTCAGCTCCGTCATGATCGACGGCTCCCACTTCCCCTATGAAGAGAACGTTGCCCTGACCAAAAAGGTCGTTGAATACGCACACGCCCACGACGTAACGGTTGAAGGCGAACTTGGTGTCCTTGCCGGCATCGAGGATGAGGTCAGCAGCGCAGTAAGCCACTACACCAAGCCTGAGGAAGTCGTGGACTTCGTCTCCCGCACCGGTGTAGACTCCCTGGCCATTTCCATCGGGACCAGCCATGGAGCGAACAAGTTCGTCCCATCCCAGTGCACCCGCAACGTCGATGGCGTTCTCATTCCACCTCCGCTGCGCTTCGACATCCTCGAGGATATCGAAAAGCAGTTGCCCGGCTTCCCCATTGTCCTGCATGGATCCTCCTCTGTTCCCGTCGAGTATGTGAACATGATTCTTCAGTTCGGTGGCAAGCTCAAGGACAGCGTAGGCATTCCTGAGGAGCAGCTTCGCAAGGCTGCCAAGAGCGCGGTATGCAAAATCAACATCGACAGCGACGGCAGACTTGCCATGACGGCGGTCATCCGCAAGGTGCTTGCAGAGAAACCCGGCGAGTTCGACCCCCGCAAGTACCTCGGTCCAGCCCGCGAGGAGCTGAAAAAGATGTACATGCACAAGAACATCAACGTCCTGGGTTCCGCAAATCAAGCGTAACTGAGAGAAACTTGGCAAAGGCCGTCGGCAATGTCCCGCGGCCTTTTTTCATGAGCACGAGGGAAGATACTTTGACACGAGCCTTGTGCCTGTGATATATTGAGTTCCGTCGGCCATGTAGGCCGGGAAAAGCTCACACATAGTGGTTTTCACCGAAAACACAAGGAGATCGATTGGCTACGAAGGATTTGAGGATCAATAGACAGATCCGCGCAAGAGAAGTGTTCGTCATTGATGCAGATGGTAATCAGAAAGGCATCATGAGCGTGTATGACGCCGTCATGCTTGCAGAGAGTGCAGGATTGGATTTGGTGGAAGTTTCCCCCAATGCAAACCCTCCCGTTTGTAAGATTCTCGACTTCGGAAAATACCGGTATGAGCAGGAAAAAAGGCTCAGGGATGCCAAGAAGAACCAGAGTGTCATCAAAATGAAGGAAATCCGGATGCAGCCCAAGATCGAAAGACACGATCTTGAGACAAAGTCCAAATTCATCGGTGAATTCCTCGCTGAGGGGAACAAGGTCAAGGTAAGCATACGCTTCCGCGGCCGAGAGCTTGCCCACACCGAACTCGGTAAAGTGGTTTTGGACAAGATACTTGCCCAGCTTACTGAAAATGGGGTAGGCTTCAATCTTGATCGAGATGCCCTGATGGAAGGCAAGATGATGAGCATGATCGTCAGCCCTGCCAAAACCAGTCCTGTCTCAGCCAAGAAAGACAATTTGCAACAGTAGCCCGCATGGGATATTGAATATGCTGCTCCAAGGGGATCTTGTTCCTTGCGAGCGCAAGATGGAAGGTGCACAACAATGCCCAAGATGAAAACAAGAAGGTCCGCTGCAAAGCGGTTCCGCGTCACTGGAACTGGTAAGGTCCGCTATAAGAAGCAGGGTCTGCGCCACATTCTCACCAAGAAGAGCAGTAAGCGCAAGGGTAACCTTCGTGCTACTGGAATCCTCGAATATATGGAAGCAAAGAGAGCCAAATCCATGCTTCCGTACGCGTAAGGGGGTGGGCGATGCCAAGAGCAGTTGACGGAACGAAACGTAAGGACAGAAGAAAGAAGATTCTTGAACTGGCGAAAGGTTATTATGGCCGCAGAAGCACGAACAACCGCGTTGCAAAAGATGCAGTTGCCAAGGCCGGCCAGTACGCTTATCGCGGACGCAAAGAGCGCAAGCGGGATTTCCGCAAGCTCTGGATCGCAAGAATCAGCGCAGCTGTGCAGGCAGAGGGTCTCAACTACTCTCAGTTTATGCATGGCATGAAGCTCGCCAACATTGAGATCAACAGAAAGGCCCTCTCCAATATGGCTATTGAAGACCAGGCTACTTTCTCTGCTCTCGTTGCACAGGTAAAGGATACCTTGAGCAAATAAGTCAAGGTAACTCGTCTAGTCGTTTGAAGGAGGAACCATGTCAGTTGTTGATACCGTAAAAATGCTCGAACTGCGGACAAAGAAGGCTGCAGGATTGATCGCGATGCTCCGCAAGGAGAAAGCCGAACTTCAAGAAAAGTTTGATTTGGTACATGCACACAACGCTGAACTCGAAGAGTATGTTGAGAGTTTTACTTCCAGCAACAAGCTTATCGAGGAAAGCATTGCCAATGCCATGGAAAATCTTTCCGCCATCGAAGGGCTGGATGATGTCCCGCTTTTTGATGACGCAGCACTTGATTTGGAGGCCGCCGATGGATTCACCAGTGGAGACGCCTTTGCTAATGAGGAAGTCGACCTGGATGCTCTTTTGGAGGATTCTCCCTCTCTATAAGCTGAAACAATCAGTCTGGACACTGTCCGTAAACGGGGCCGCTTGGTCCCGTTTTCTTTTTCCGAACCCCCTTTCCCAAAGCTCCTTCTTATTGTACCATGTAGGTAGAGCAGTCACCTGCCTAGATATTTGACAAGTTTTCCTGCGGTGTGCGCCTGGAGCCATAGTCTCTTGGCTCAACATACACAAACGGGTAGCGGTATAGCTGATTTGCATTGATCCGACTCCTTCGGGGTTTAATGGAACAGAATTTTCAGCGTAACTAGTTTCCCCCTTGAACCAATGGTTCAAGAGCATTCTCCGGGTACGGCACCGCAGGTTTTATCTTGCATACAGGAATACTCATCCATGTCAGAAACACACGATGCCTTGAAGAACATTCTCTTCATCAAACTTCCCGCTTCCATGGAGCGGGATATCAACAATTTCCATCTCGACAGCACCATTGAAATCCCCGTGCAAAAGCCTGAAGGAAGCAACAAATTCGATCCCGCTAAGGACATCTCCATCGAATTGATCGTTGCAGGTATGCTCAAGGTGCTTGCATACCACAACGAACATGAACATGCCGCTTATTACCGTGATTTCGTACTTGCACTGCAGCCCGATGCTATTCAAGAGCTCACTATTGCCGCCATAGCCCAGGAACAGAAACACAACTTCCCCTTTGCAGAAGAGTTGTTTCTTACTGTATGCCATCTTGCCGAGCAAAGCGCGACGTACATCAACTTGGCAACCCTGTACAGCCGGAAGGCCGCCGAGGACACTGCAAAGGGTGCCCAGTACGACATGTATCAGCAAAAAGCCCTTGAAACGCTCAAAGAAGGGCTTTCTGTGGTTGGAGAGGATGCAGCACTCTTAAGTGAAATCGGCTTTTTCCATCTCTATCAAGGAAATGTTGAGATTGCAAAAGAGTATCTTGACCGATACCTCTCTCTTGCCGCCGAGGATGAGAAAAAGGCGCATGTGCAGAAAATTGTGGACGACATCGATTCCAAGCTCAATGACGACCAGACCTTGATGCGTTCCTATGATGCCATTCAAATGAACAAGGAAGACGAGGCCGTCGCCTTGCTGGACTCTTTCCTTGCAGATAATCCCAAGGTATGGAATGCATGGTTCCTCAAAGGCTGGGCGCTGAGGAGGATGGGCAACTACCGGGAGGCCGAGCAGGCTCTGCTGGCTGCACTTGCAAACAGCAAGGGGACAAGCGACATCTACAATGAGCTGGCCATCTGCAGTTTGGAGACCGGCAAGAGCGAATTAGCGAAGAATTACCTCAATACTGCGGTTGACCTGGATAATCAGAATATCACGCTCATTTCCAATCTTGCGTATCTTTACCTGAAGGACCGGATGTGGGACGAGGCTCGTGAATATCTGGAGACAGCCCGTTCCATCGATCCCAACGATCCGCTGATCATCCAGCTGATGAAGGACTATGAAAAGGCGAGCGGAGATACACTCTCCTCCCCCATTGTCCAAGAATTCGTTGATACCGAGGATGTAGTCAGACAGACCAAGAAAGAGAAACCCTTCTTCATCCAAGGAAAGGAAGAGACCGACGACCTGGAGACCGAGTATGATCTGGAGGATTCACTCTGATGACCATCATCAGTCATAGTGAAGAGGAGACACGTGCATTCGGATATCGCTTGGGCAAAGTGTGCAAACCGGGGACGGTCATCTCGCTCCGTGGTAGTCTAGGAGCGGGAAAAACAGTTCTTGCAAAAGGACTTGCACTCGCCTTGGGCATCAGCGAACCGATTGTGAGTCCGACCTTCACCTTGATTCAAGAGTACGAGGGAACACTACCGCTTCACCATATGGATCTGTATCGGATCGGCTCAACCGAAGAGTTTGAGATGATCGGCGGCGAGGAGCTTCTCTACAGCAATGGAGTCACCCTGATTGAATGGAGTGAAAAAATTGCCGATATGCTTCCCGATTCGACGCTTTATGTCGATATTGGTATTATGCCCAACCAAGAACGAACAATCACCCTGCAAGGGGCCGACGTATGAACATCCTCTCCTGCGACACCTCGACCGAGGTCATGCACCTGTGCCTGGCACGTTTTGAAGAGGGCCGCAAGAACTCGTATGAAGTGCGGGTTCTGACAAGTGCGAACAAGCACTCGGAGTTGTTGGTTCCTGCCATACTCGATTTGTGCAAACACAACGCCATCACATTGAAAGAGCTTGACCTCTTGGTGTGTACCAGCGGTCCGGGCTCCTTCACCGGGTTGAGGATCGCCATGAGCACCCTGAAGGGCATCAGTCTTGCTACAGGCATTCCCATGGTTACAATTCCTACCTTGGAAGCGTACCAAGGTTGCATCAGCTCATATCCCCATGCCATCCTTGCTGTCATTGATGCCAAGAAAAAGCGATTCTATACGGCTTTGTTCCAAAACGGAAAGCGCCTGACGCCTGATCTTGATCTTGAGATCAACCAGATTGAGGACCTGCTTGCAATGCATCCCGATGCACTCTTGACCGGCAGTGATGCCGCCTGCCTTGCATCCAAGCTCTCAAAACCTTATACGGTTGACGAGAGTGCACAGCTCAATCTTTCGTTCGTACTTTGCACGCTTGGCAAGAAGCGGTTCGAGGACTTTGGGGCGGAGGCTCTGGACTGTGGTCCGGCTTACGTACGAAAGAGCGATGCAGAAATCGCATTACAAGAAACAATCAAATCACTGGAGGAAACACATGATTGAACAAGATGTCCTGATCATCGGATCAGGGGTTGCAGGTATGTCTGCGGCCCAATATGCAGCACGTGCCGGTCGCTCAGTAACAATGCTCGAGTCAATCGCTCCCGGAGGACAGACCATGTACATAGACATGATTGAAAACTACCCGGGCTTTGACCAACCCATAAGTGGATACGAGATCGGGATGAAGTTTCATGCCCAGGCCGAAGCCTTCGGGGCAAAGCTTGTCTATGCAACAGTCACCAAATTGACCAAGGAAGGAGACAATTTCCTTACAGAGACCGCCGATGGGGAAACCTATAAAGCAAAGGCTGTCATATTCGCAACAGGGGCAAAACATCGCCACCTGGGAGTCGAGGGCGAGGAGAAGTACAACGGCAAGGGTGTCAGCTACTGCGGAACCTGTGACGGGCCTTTCTTCAAGGGCAAGAGAATTCTGGTGGTAGGCGGCGGCGATACCGCACTTACCGACGGCATTTTTCTCTCCAAGCTCAGCGAGCACATCACCATCGTCCATCGCAAGGATCGGTTCCGTGCCCAGGACAATCTGGTTGAACAGGTAAATAGAAACAAGAACATCGAGCTGGTCATGCAACACACCATCACAGAAATCAAGGGTGACGGCAACAAGGTCACCTCGGTGATCCTCAAGGACCTTGTAAAGAACGAGGAGTATGAACGGGAGTTTGATGCGGTGTTCATTTTCGTCGGCATGCTTCCCCAAACGGATTTGCTGGACAAAAACATCCTCGATGAAAGTGGATATGTCATCACCAACGAGCGGATGGAAACAAAGACTCCCGGCTTGTATGCAGCCGGTGATGTACGCACCACGGTGTTTCGTCAGTTGGTGACCGCCGCCAGCGATGGAGCCATTGCAGCCCACTGCGCCAACGAATACATTGATGAGCTTGAAGGCAGGGCATACCGCTAAATAGAGGGTTGACACTTATATATCACACAAATCTCCTTGACGATGGCTGGTCGTTAGTGTTCTAATTAGCCATGAATATTTGCATGGTTTCCAGTGAATCTGTACCTTTTTCCAAATCCGGAGGGCTTGCAGACGTTGTTGGTGCACTCTCGACAGCCCTCGCTTCGTTAGGTGAGGATGTGCGGGTTGTGCTTCCGCTGTATGGAAGCGTCGACGCTTCATCCTTTCTTGAGGTACCGGTCACCGGAGAACTTTCATTGCTTGATTCTGAAGAACAGGTTTCATTTTGCCAGACCAATCTCAATGGTGTTACCTATTACTTCTTGCGTCACCCGTTCTTCACCGAGCGCAAGGGCATCTACGGGGACACCTCTTTCACCCCGTATGTAGATAATCTCAGACGGTATACGCTGCTCAATAAAGGAGCCCTCTTCTTGTGCAAGGAGCTCGACTGGAAGGTGGACATCATGCACTGCCACGACTGGACGTGCGGCTTCCTCCCCTATCTGCTCAAGACCGAGAATGACAAGTTCTTCCGCGACACAAAGAGCTTGATGACCATTCATAATCTCGCCTACCAAGGTGAATTCTCACGTCTTGAACTGCTTTGTTGCGACGTGCTTCCTGACGACCGCATGTTCAGCGGCAACGCTTCAAGCAAGCGGACAAACATGCTCAAAACAGGTCTTGTCTTTGCCGACAAGCTCACCACGGTAAGCCCTACCTATGCAAGAGAGATACAAACCAAGGAGTACGGCTGCAACCTGGAAGGATTATTGTCCGAACGTGCCCACGATCTGACCGGTATCATCAACGGCATAGATTACGAGGAGTGGAACCCACAGACAGACCCTTTCATGAATCATCACTTCAGCGCAAATCAGCAGAAGGGAAAGGCGCTTACCAAGGCGGAACTTCAGGCGGAATTCGGTCTTGAGGTTGATGAGAGCATCCCTCTCTTCAGTATGATCAGCCGCCTGGCCGAGCAGAAAGGTTTTGTCGAGTTGCTTGAAGGATCTCCTTGTGCATTGGAAGAGATGCTGCAAACACATGCCATGCAGATGGTCATCGTGGGGACCGGCGATCATGCACTGGAAAAAAAGCTTGTCGAGATCGGCCAACGGCACGACAATCTCTCCGTCAATATTTTATTCAGCAACCGGGCAGCCCACCTGCTCGAAGCCGGCTCTGACTTTTTTCTCATGCCCAGCCGCTATGAGCCCTGCGGACTGAACCAGCTGTACAGCCTGCGCTATGGGACGCTTCCTGTAGCAAGAAGGACCGGCGGTTTGGCCGACAGCATCCTCGACCTGGATGAGAATCCAGAGGGAGGAACTGGAATCCTCTTTGACTCCATGACCGGGCGTGGTATACTTGAAGCGGTAGAGCGGGCACTTCAGTGGTGGAGCAAAGGAAAGAAAACCATGCAAGCAATCAGAACTCGATGTATGCATTGGGACAGTACCTGGGAACGGTCTGCCCGGTCATATCGTTCAATATATGAATCCAGCATAAGGGGGAAATAAGTATGCGCTCGAAAGAAAGGACTATCGCTATTGTATTAGGCGGAGGTAAAGGTACCCGACTGTATCCACTTACCATGGACCGCTCAAAGCCTGCCGTACCCTTCGCTGGTAAGTATCGTTTGGTGGACATTCCCATCTCCAACTGCATCAACAGCGGAATCAAGCAAATCTACATCCTGACCCAGTTCAACTCCGCTTCTTTGCACAATCACATCGCCAATACGTATATTTTCGACACGTTCAGCAACGGCTTCGTTGAAATCCTGGCTGCCGAGCAGACCAACCAAACCGATACCTGGTATCAGGGAACCGCCGATGCCGTTCGTAAGAACCTCAAGCATTTCCATGACCAGAATGCAGATTACTACATCATCCTCAGCGGCGACCAGCTCTATCGAATGGACCTCAAGGATATGCTCGACAGGCATGTCGCCAGTGGAGCCGAGCTTACCATTGCAGCCAAGCCGATAAGCCGTGAACAGGCTACAGGTCTTGGCATCATCGGTTGCGACAACGACGGGATCATCACCAAGTTCTATGAAAAGCCGGCACCCGATCTGGACATCAGTGAGTACAAGGTGTCCGATTCCTTCATGCAGGCTTCGCTTGGGAAGCCGGTCGATGCAAGCAATGAGTACCTTGCAAGCATGGGCATTTACATTTTCAATGCCAAGTCGATGGAAGAGGTGCTGAACAACGATAAAACCGATTTCGGCAAGGAGATCATTCCCGATGTCATCAAGCAACGCAAGGTAGCTTCCTACCTTTTTGACGGTTTCTGGGAGGACATCGGAACGATCAAGGCCTTCTATGAGACAAATCTGGATCTGGCTTCGATCAATCCCCAGTTCAACTTCTACAACGAGATGATGCCGATATATACCCACCGACGCCATCTGCCGGCCACCAAGGTGAACTTCTGCAATATTTCCAGTTCACTGACCAGTGAGGGATCGATCATCACCAATGCATATATCGTCAACTCCATCATCGGTGTTCGTACCATCATTGAGTCCGGAGCTTCGTTGGACGGGGTCTATTGCATGGGAGCATCCTACTATGAGACCGAGGCCGAAAAGGCAGCCAATGCCAAAAAGGGAATACCGAATATTGGCATCGGCCGGGGCACGATCATCCGCAAGGCCATCATCGATCAGAATGCCCGTATCGGGGATGGATGCAGAATCGGCATTGACGATATTCCGCGCCAGGAAGGGGATTTCGCGATGTACTCCATCCATGACGGCATTATTGTCATCAACAAGAATGCAGTCATTAAAAATGGAACCGTAATGTAGACTGCAAAGCATCAAAGACAGCGGAGGAATGTAGTTCTTCCGCTGTTTTTTTTTGTACTTCTACTGGCCATAATCCGCTACACGGGATATAATTATTTAAAAGGAGAAGAGAATGCTTACCAACCAAATCAAAGAAGAAATACTTCATGGACAAACCGTCCTTGGAATCGAGCTTGGATCCACCCGCATCAAGGCCGTTTTGATCAATTCTGAGAATCAACCGATAGCCCAAGGAGGCCATGATTGGGAGAATACCCTGCTTGATGGTGTATGGACTTATTCACTCGATGATGTTTGGAAGGGCATACAATCCTGTTTTGCATCCTTACAGGCCAATATCCAAAAAGACTACGCTGTGAAACTGACCCGAACCAAAGCAATGGGCATCAGCGCGATGATGCATGGGTACCTGCCGTTTGACGCCAAAGGAAACCAACTGACTGCATTCAGGACCTGGAGAAATACCATGACCAGCCAGGCAGCTGAACTGCTCAGCACGTTGTTCGATTACCCGGTCCCTGAGCGTTGGTCCATATCACATCTCTATCAGTCTGTCCTGAACAAGGAAGAGCATGTAAAGGACCTGGGTTTCCTGACTACATTGGCGGGGTATGTGCATTGGAAACTGACCGGACGTAAAGTACTTGGAGTCGGGGATGCCTCGGGTATGTTCCCCATCGACACCAAGACAGGAAACTACGATCAACGCATGGTCGAGGCTTTCGACGACCTGACCAAAGCCCACCACTTTCCTTGGCGGCTGGAAACAATTCTTCCTTCCATTCTTTCAGCCGGTGAGGATGCCGGCAAGCTTACCGATACGGGAGCCCTTCTACTCGACCCCAGTGGAACTTTTGAGGCAGGCATTCCGCTCTGTCCCCCGGAAGGTGATGCAGGAACCGGCATGGTTGCGACCAACAGCATAGCCAAGCGTACCGGCAACGTGTCGGCCGGTACCTCTGTTTTCGCGATGATCGTTTTGGAAAAGGAACTTTCCAAGAGCTACAACAAGTTCATCGATCTGGTTACCACTCCCGATGGTTCGCTTGTTGCGATGAGCCATGGAAACAACTGCACCGGCGAGTATGACAACTGGATGCGCTTGTTCAGTGAAGTCCTAACCACAGCCGGCTTCTCCCTCAGCAAAGGGGAACTGTACGACAGGCTGTTGTTCAAGGCGTTGGAAGGTGACAAGGAGTGTGGCGGACTGTTGCCGTACAACTACCTTTCAGGAGAGACCATGACCGATCTTAATGAAGGACGTCCCCTCTTTGTACGAGAGACAAAGCACACCTTCAACCTTGCCAACTTCATGCGTTCCCAACTTTTCACAGCCCTTGGAGTCCTGCGTATCGGCATGGACATCCTCTTCGAACAGGAGAAGGTGGCCATCGATTCCATCACCGGACACGGCGGTTTCTTCAAAACAGCGGAAGTCGGACAGAAAATGATGGCCAGCGCCCTTCACACCCCCATCTCCGTCCTGAAAACCGCTGGGGAGGGAGGAGCTTGGGGTATCGCCCTGCTGGCATCCTTTATGGTGGGGAAACAGAATAGAAGTCTTGCAGATTTTCTTGCCAGCGAAGCATTTGCGACAGCAGAAAAGTCTACGGTAGAAGCAAGCGAAGAGGATATCGAGGGATTCAATGTCTTCCTGGAACGCTACAAACATGGGCTTGCCGTTGAAAAGGCCGCTGTACAACATCTAAAGTAAGCTTTGACACTGAAAAAAAGGAGGTTCAAATGAACCTCCTTTTTAACGCCCCTTTATCTACCTTGTCACTGGAGCTTCCAGGCGAGATCTGCAAGAAAGAGCTGCTGCTTCATTGACGAGACCGTAGTCTGGTTGTTGATGTGCACGAACTCGATGCCCATGATCTCACACCAGTCCTCAAGCATCTCGGCGGTGGCATCGTAACTGAGAACAGCATGGTGGGCCCCACCGGCAAGCATCCACAAATGGCTTGCCTGATTCAAATCCGGTTGGGGTTTCCACATCACCCGGGCAACCGGGAGATTGGGCATGCGATAGATGGGTTTGACCACCTCGATCTCATTGACGATGAGACGCACACGACCACCCATATCAACCAAGGATGCAAGGATTGCACTACCCTGATGGCCCTCAAATACCAGTCTGGCAGGAGGTTCCTTCCCTCCGATTCCCAGCTCATGCACTTCAATTTTGGCCTTTTCCGTCGTGATGGAAGGACAGATTTCAAGCATGTGAGCACCCAAGCTGAGCTCATTCCCTTTCTCAAGATGATAGGTGTAATCCTCCATGAAAGTGGTGCCGCCGTCCATGCCTTCGGTCATTCGTTTGACCAGGCTGGTCATGGCTGAGACTTTCCAGTCCCCTTCTCCACCGTAGCCGTATCCTTCCGCCATCAGGTCCTGGCTGGCAAGACCGGGAAGCTGGCGCATCTGCTGCAGGTCTTCGAACGTATTGGTGTAGGCATAGGCTCCTTCACGCTGGAGGAACCTGCGCATGGCGACCTGCTCGCGTGCCTGATAGCGCACTGTCTCCAAGTCTTTGGTCGCAAATTCATAGCGGCTTTGATAGCCTTGCATCTGGGCATCCACTTCTGCCTCGGTAACGCTCTCCAGTTCCCTGATCAAATCGCCGACACCCCAGGTATTCACCTGCCAGCCCAGCTGCATCTGCACCCCGACCTTATCCCCTTCGGTGACTGCGACATTGCGCATATTATCCCCGAATCGAACCACCTTGAGTTTGCGGCTTTCAATGGCACCGACCGCAGATCGCATCCAAGAGCCCAGCTTTGCCAATACAGGCTCATCCTCCCAGAATCCGGTAATGATCTTACGCTTGGTATGCATCCTTGCAGCAATGAAAGCATGCTCGCGATCACCATGAGCCGATTGGTTGAGGTTCATGAAATCCATATCGATTTCGGTGTCGGGAATGGTGCGATTGAATTGGGTATGAAGGTGACAGTAGGGTTTCTGCAAAATTTCGAGCCCCCGGATCCACATCTTTGATGGTGAGAACGTATGCATCCAGGTTATCAGGCCGGCACATGCATCATTGTAGTTGGCCTCCTTGACACACTGCTCAATCTCCTCGGGAGTTTTCACGGTTGCCTTATACACGAGTTTGCAAGGAAGCAGACCGCTTGCATTCATGCGCTGAACCATTATCTGGGCATGGGCGGCCACTTGATCGAGTGTTTCCTTCCCATAGAGAAATTGAGAACCAACCACAAACCAAAATTCGTAATCTGCCAACGGCTGTCTTTGCATTATATCCTCCACCTGTATAGTGAACCTGTTGCTAATTGCTTGCGTTTACGTTAACGCAAGCATAATAATATATTCCATCCTGCAGACGTTTCTGTCAAGTATGGAGTTGAGATAATGCAACGCATCACTATAAGGCGGGTTTTAGCCGCATGGACAAAACTTCATTCTGTGGTATAATTGCGTTATCGATAAACAAAATGTATCTGGGCGACTAGAAAGGAAACTGGAAACGGATGACAATATCTGAAATTGCTAAGCTGGCCCATGTTTCGATTGGAACAGTGGATAGAGTCCTGCACAAGCGGGGTCGAGTCGCCCCCGAAACCATTAAAAAAATCATGAGCATCGTTGAGGATTATGGGTACCAGCCCAATACCTATGCACGCAATCTCAAGCTGAGCAAGGATTTTACCATCGGAGTCCTCCTTCCCCTGCTTCATTCCGAATTTGGCTATTGGAACCTTATCTATGAAGGAATCCTGAAAGCTGCAAAGGAGTTGCATCCCTTGGCTGTGCGAATCGATATGATGGAGTTTGACAGAATGACCGCCGGTTCACTGCTGGAGCGTGGAGAGGCCTTGCTGAAGCACAATATCGATGCTCTCCTCCTTGCTCCGGTAGTTCCTGCTGACGCCCAAAAACTCCTCAGTACAAAGAATATCCCGTTTTATGCTTTTATAGACTCCCCGCTTCCCGGTACAAGTCCGGTTTCCTGCGTCGTGCAGAACCCCTATCGGGGAGGATTCCTCGCAGGCAGAATGATGCATCTGCTCACGCAAAAGCGCGGGACCCTGCTGACCATACAGACTCACCGTGCGGCTTACAATTCAATCGAGCGTGCTCGCGGGTTTGCCGAGTACTTCGCCGATAAGCCGGAGTTCTCAGTATTGGAAATGGAAGCTCCCCATAATCAGGCAATGGACAAGGAACTTGACGCTTTTTATCGGAAACACGGTGACGTATGCGGCATTTTCGTTGTCAATGACGCCATCCACAGAATTGCCCAAAGCGTCTTGCTGCTGGGGCGAAAAAGCCAAACGACCATGGTGGGGTATGACTTGGTTGAACACAACCGAAGGGCGATGGTTGCAGGTTCGGTGGACTGTCTGATCAGCCAGAGGCCTGAGTACCAAGGCTATACCGCCATCTACCAGCTGTACCGGAAGGGGCTCCTCAACCAGGCACCCGAAGAGACCATCTGTGTTCCAATCGATATTATTCTGCCCGAGAACCTCATCGACGAAAATCTCTGGTGCCCCACTCTCTAGGTCCTGATGCCGCCGGCAATCAGGACTCCTTCCGTTTTTCCTCCCGCTTTACGATCTCCTCTCCGATTCTGGCAATTTTTTTCTTCAACGACTTTTTTCTGCTTGGCATCCAGCTCTTCCAGACTCTTTGACAAACGTGTTTGCACTTCTTTGAGCTCTTCCAGGAATTGAGCCTCATCTGCCTTATCAAACACAAGCTCCTCAACAGTCGTTGCTTCCTTGCTGGTTTGGTTGTTCTTTCCGACCTTAGGAAAATACTGCACTGCCGTATCGTACTCCCTCCGGTCCATTAAGGCCGGAGAGGCGATCTCGATCCCTTCTTCACAGAATACATCGAGGACACTCTTATGGAGTTCGCTGGTCTTGCTCAATCGCTCACCGCTCTCACTGAGCATGCCGTAGAGACGATAACGGATGGCATTGTCGAGGAATGCCTCGACAAACACAAAACTGTCAGTAAGCTTGCAACGATTAGCTGCTTCCAGCAGAGCCTTCTCCACCTCCTGATGAGAGACCATGTACCCGATCGACAAGGCGAGATTGATGAAGGTGCCATCCCTTCGAGTCACCTTCACCGCTTTTTGGGAGAGCAGCAGGTTGGGCAGGCTTACGACATCACGGCTTACCAATTGCACTTCCGTGTGAAAGATTCCCAAGTCGGTCACCCGACCCACCAAGGTATCGACCTCGATGAAATCACCGCCTCTGAATTCATGGGTTATTCGCAACATGAGACCGGCCATGGCGTTGCTGACCAAGGTTGTAGAGGAGAGAGCAATGACGGCACTCAACAAAATACCCAGCAACGAAAGGATCTGATTCTTCACTTCGTGTTCAAGCGGGAGCAATGCTATAGCTATGAACAAACCTGCGAGAACAACCAACAACACCAAAAACTGTCGTTGGTACGGCCATTGCCTCGAAGATGAATGGGCCTTCCTGAAGACCAAACGAATCAATACCACCAACACCCCGGTTGCAAGAATGACCGATACGGATTTAATAAAGGACATACAACCTCCTTGGGTTCTTTCTTATCATACTACGGATCCATCCAATCACAGAAGGTCTCCATAGCGTTGTGAAGACTTCCTTTAGCTGTATTTTTCAGAGAGATAAGGGATACTTATGACATATATACAAAACCCAATTACTACGCATTTACGTGCTTATTGCCACTGTTATTGAATCTTCTAGCAAAACTATTGACTTTTTATTGTTGATTTCATACTATCTCATGTCATAAGCTCACATTCCACTCTTTGGCATATGTTGGAATCTTGGAGCATCTTGAAACAATCCACACCGATACTCATTCTCCTACTACTTTGTTGTTCGGCGGTGTTCTCAGCCTCGCTCACCTATAACCGTGCCACCGGCAACCTCGATGGGTTTGCTGTAAACATCTCAGACAGCCCCAACATTCCAAGCGGCTACACCAATGCAACCGAAGTATGGGAAAAGACGGGATTCATCGGCAGACTACTCTATCAGGGAGAACCCTGTACCTTCACATTCAGCAATATCGGCCCTGTTGCTTCCTATACAACCAACAACCGTTTTTATTTCACTTTGAATACTAACGGCACACCCAATACCGAGGTATGGAGGGAATTTTTCCTGGTTACCCGCGCAAAAGGGATAACCCATGGGGGATCCCAGCACGATTTCTCTACAGTCAACTCGGTCATTGCCAACAATTCAGGTTCTTTCATCCTGAATGTCGGTGCAGGAACGGAGTTGGCATCGGTAGGAGAAGTGGGATATGACACCAATCGAAACAGCGGAGTCTATACCGGGACGAATGCATTCCGCTACAAATACCCATATTCGGCGATCTGGATCGACGTAACGCTCATCCGCACCACATCTGCAAGAAGCTCCACTACTCGCGGCTATTATGAAAGCCATATCCAGATCACCACAGGTGGAGGGTTGTCCCAAACACTGTATCTTGGGGGGATGTATAATCCACGCTCATCTCACACCGAACCGAATGCTTATGCATTCAGCATAGAGGAGCTCTATACCTCCGCATTCCCCTTTTCTGAGTTGGAAAATAGAAACTCAGTTGCTGCATCCATGGAGGTAGCAACCATCAAGTATGTTTCTCATGTTGATCAAGCAGAGATCAGCATTGCCAGCAATGCCGCCGGCACCGCTGCTGCCTTTTATTTCACTACTTCCGATGGATCATATTTCCCATTCAGAGTTGCCTATGATGCAGTCACCCCGAACCTATCACCAGTGGAGATAACTCCTGCGAGCAATACGTTCACGACCGTGTCGACGACAGTCGCCTCCCCGGTCGGGGGAAGTTATACGGCCAACAGATTGGAAGAGAAGATAAAACTTTTTGTGCCTGTCAATACGAATCCAGCCGAAGGACTGTATTCAAGTACCATTTACATCCTGGTGACGCAAATTGACTGAAGCGTCTTGACGATTTCACTATCACTCGGAGCGAATGAGTAACCATCCATTTCCCCAAGGCTTACCCAGCGGTACTCCGTATGAAATCGGAAAGGAAGCTCATCGAAGTCCTCAGCATAGACACGATACGCCTTCAGATGATACAGCGTCTCCTTGTTGGTGAAGTCGTGGCTGTGCACCAGTCGGCCGACTTTCACAGTAATGCCAAGCTCTTCGGCGAACTCACGCCTCAATGTTTCCTGTTCGGTCTCCCCGTAGCGGTTCTTCCCTCCGGGAAACTCCCAGAGTCCACCGATGGACCCTTTATCTTCTCGCTTGGCTATGAAATACCTATCACCTCTCATCAATATGCCTGCAGTGGTAATTCGCTCCTGCATAGATGCCTCCTACAGTAAAACCAATTGGGGCGCAATGAAGTGAATGATTGCAATACCCATCGTCAAGAAGCCCACATTTCGCTTGTTTCGTTCCATATAGAGCCCTGTTGCATCCAGTACCGTCTGTTGCTCCTCCTGCTTCACTCCAATGCCACGCAGCGCCTGATACAGAAACCAGAGGGTGAGGGAGAATACATTGAGCATGGGGACCAAGTCGCCGAGCAGCCAAGGTCCTGGATCCATCGGGAAAAACGCCAGTGCGAGCGTTATCAAGAGACCGGCGAGGATGAGAATCCTGCGCAGCGATGCATGGGTGCGAAAGGCGTATCGCAAGGAGAGCAACAGAGGAAACGTCAGACCGTAGGTGTCTGACAGCAGGAAAGCTGTGCCCAACAAGAGATACGCTATACAAAGCAGATATACCTGGATCAAACCTCGGCCTCCTGGACTGCCTTGCCAAGGAAGGCAAGCAGGGTTTCACTATCGTAATAGCCATAGGCCTGCTGTGCAAGACGACCAGCCTCCTGATGAATCAACGCTCCCTCCAAAGATGCAAGCCAACGATTCTGATATTTCGCCAGCAACGAGGCTACAATCCCACCGAGCACATCACCGCTTCCGGCAACCCCGAGTGAGGGATTGTTCCCTTCGATGACCACCATCCTTCCCGTTTCGTCTACGATATGAACCAGCGAGCTCTTCACTATAAGCGTAGCATGGAGTTCCGAGGCTGCCTTCTGCAGGGAAGCAAAGAAAGCATTCGGACTCTGTATATCCTGTTCCTTTCCGAAGAGTCCTTCCAGCAGGGCGCCAAGCTCTCCTACATGTGGAGTAAGGACAAGCGGCCCGTGCTCAGGCCTTTGTCCTCGGGCAAGCAGGGAGGCATAGGCCCGAATCCCGTCGGCGTCGAGCACCATGCCCTGTCCGGTCGCAAAGAGCTTGGACAACAAGGCTTCCCTACCCTTGCCCCACCCCGGGCCCACCAAGAGAGCACCATAGGAGGGGAGGCTCTGGCCTTCATAGATTTTCACCATGACCGAGGGAGATTCACAGGCAGCAAGGCTGTAGACATCAGGGTCGCAATAGAGGCTCACCAACCCGGCACGGGCTGCAAAGCAGGCCTTTGCTGAAAGTCTGGCCGCTCCTGTATAGGACACGCTGCCGCCGAAGATTCCTACATGGGCTCGGCTGTTCTTATACTCGTCGAGTGCGAGCTTCGAGAGGCTTGCCTTCCTGTCGCAAAGCAAGATATCACTTGGTACCTGTTCAAGCAGGAACGGCGGGAAGGAGGGGTTCACACAGACTACGGTTCCACATTTCGAGCGGGTTGCAGGATGGAACATGCAGCGCTTTTGAAGGCCCATGGTCACCGTAAGGTCGGCTTTGATCATAATCCCGTCTAAGGGAACATCATCACCAAGGCCGGAGGGAACATCAATGGAGAAAACCCTTGCCTTGCTCCGATTGACTGTCTCCACCAAGGATGCAGTGAGCCCTTGGAGCGGGCCTCTCAAGCCGGTGCCCATCAGGCCGTCGACAATCCAGGCGGCATTATGGAGCTCGCTGAAGAGCCGATCAAAATCAGTTTCCTCGGCCTCCAGGGAGGTAATCCCATACGCTTGGGCGATGCTGCGATGTCGTGTACAGGAATCAGAAATACGCGTACCCATGTAGATGAGAAGCTGGTTGGTGAACCCATCTCCAAACGCATATCGGCTTACCACCAATGCATCCCCCCCATTGTTGCCCGGGCCGCACAAGAACACCAGCCGATCAGTTTTGGACAGGCGGGGTTTCCATATCTGATAGGCTTGCAGACCTGCACTCTCCATGAGACAGAGAGAGGGAATCATCGCCACATGTTGGGCCTTCTCGTCCAGTTTGGTTATATCGGAGGCACGTGCAAGTGATTTCATGTTCATACTGTACATGAGGCGTACAAAGCGGTCAACATTTCCTATCTTGACACATTGGAGGCATCCCGTTAGGCTGAACGTGTCCTGGGGTGGCGTAACAGCCTGAGATTACACCCGTTAACCTGATCTGGATAATACCAGCGGAGGGAGACAGTCACTTCTCAATCACACCTATCCCCATGGCAGACTATTCAATATGGAGGTGCTTATGAACAAGCATCGGTACGTATGTGTTTTGGTTGCCATCCTTACACTCTCTTTCTCTGTATTTGCACAACCGGCCAAGGAATCGAAAGAGTTGGTTGTGTACGCCTACGACGCATTCTGCGGAGACTGGGGTCCCGGTCCTGCAATCGTCGAGGAGTTTGAGAAACAGCATGGCATCAAAGTAAACCTGGTAAGTGCGGGAGACGCCGTGGAGATGATGACCAAGGTCATCAGCGAAGCAGACAACCCTTGGGCGGATGTAGTGATCGGCATCACCGACGACATGGCTCAGAAGGTGTATGATGCGAATGTGCTTGAGCGGTACGAAAGTGCTGCACTCTCAGACATTCCAGCATTCCTTCACTTCGATCCCTCCTATCGGCTGCTGCCGTTCGACTACGGCAATTTTGCGTTCGTCGTCGATACCGAGCGAATGAAGGCAGAGGATGTTCCAACTTCACTTGCCTCCCTTGTCGATCCCAAATACAAGAACAAGGTGATCCTCATTGACCCACGTACTTCTTCAGTAGGTTTGGGTTTGTTGCTCTGGACCATCGAGGTGTTCGGAGAGAAAGAGTACCTGACTTGGTGGAAAGCAATGAAGGAGAATGCCCTGACGATCACCGACGGATGGTCCAGCGCCTACGGACTCTTTACCGAGGGAGAGGCCCCCTTGGTGCTCAGCTACTCCACCAGTCCTGTTTACCATGTGACCTATGAAGAGACCACCCGCTATCAGACAGTATTATTCTCCGAGGGCCATAGTACCACCATAGAAGGAGCAGGCATCCTCTCATCAAGCAAACAGAAGGGAATTGCACAGAAATTTGTAGACTATCTGCTTACCGAAGCTCAACTTACCATTGCCTTGGCCAATTCGATGTATCCGGTCAACAGCAAGACTGAGCTCCCCGCTGCTTTCGACTATGCCCCGAAACCGCAAAAGAGCCTCTCAATGGATACTAAAATGCTTGCAAAAAACCTCGATAGATGGCTTACTGAATGGACACAGGTAATGAGTAAATGAGAGAAGACAAGAATTTACAGTATAAGCGATTCTATCGCGTAATGCCGTTGCCCTCTGCAATGGTTTTGCTGCTGTTGTTCTTTGTCCCTCTTTTTTTCACCCTCTCCTCGGCGTTCTTCACCGAGCAAGGATTTTCGTTCTCGCGTATTGCAGGGGTCTTCACCGACCCCTATACGCAGAGAATCATGCTCTTCACACTGCTGCAGGCAACCCTTTCAACACTTGCATCACTACTTGTCGCCCTGCCCGGTGCCTATTTGATCGCCACCTACTCGTTCAGGGGGAAACGCCTCATTCTTGCACTCAGTGCCATTCCTTTTGTTATTCCTTCTATTTTGGTTGTCCTGGGCTTTGTCATTTTCTTTGGCAATAATGGGTTTCTCAACCGAATCCTGATGGCGCTTTTCGAGCTGGAGGAACCTCCGCTATCCATCCTCTACTCTTTTCCCGCCATCATTCTCGCCCATACCTTCTACAACTTTCCGATCATCATGAGCTTGGTCTCTTCCTATTGGGAACATATGGATGGCAATTGTGAGACGGCATCCTATACCTTGGGGGCCACCAAGGCGAAGACGTTCTTTTCCATAACCTTGCCGCGTCTGCTTCCTGCCATCATCAGCGCAGCCTCCTTGGTGTTTCTCTTCTGTTTCAACAGTTTTGCCATCATCCTCGTCCTCGGCGGCGGGCCGCAGTATACGACGATGGAGGTGGAAATCTATCGGCAGGCCCGCATGCTTGGGCAGAGCGGATCTGCAGCCGCACTATCACTCTTTTCCATCCTAGTCACCAGCATACTGCTGCTGTGGTACAACAGTACGCAGAAACGGCTTGCACGAAGCGAGACATACCGTAACAGCAATCGGCTGAATGAAAAAAAACCTGCAACCTTGTTTGGGAAATTGCTTGCTCTTTTGTATACAGTCGCTTCCTTCCTGTTCATTCTCGGACCCATCGCATCGGTGGTGGTCCGCTCGTTCATGGCCTCATCTTCACGTTCCAGCGCCGAAACCTTCAGCCTGAAATGGTATCGACAGCTACTTTCGCTTGAGAGGGCGACAGGACATATGAATTCGGCACTCCAAGCACTGTCCAACAGCCTGCTCATCGCTTTGCTTGTAGCCCTGTGCACTGTTCCCCTCGCCCTTACGCTTTCTGCAGCCATCCGCAGAAAGGAGAAGAAGGGATCGATGCTGGAACTCTTTGGCATGCTGCCGATGACGGTAAGCTCGGTGATCATTGGATTAGGCTACTATTTGATTAGTGCAAAAATCCGCGGAGGCCTGCTGACAAGCTACTCCTTGGTGGTCCTTGCCCACATGGTTATTGCCATACCCTTCGTGCTGAGAACCATCCTTCCTGAGTACCGCAAAATTCCTGATTCATATATCCACAGCTCTTTGACCTTGGGTGCCGGCCCGCTGAGAACCTTCCTGCTCATCGAACTGCCTCTGCTCAGGGGAGCAATGTTTACCGGAGCCATTTTTGCCTTTGCCCTGAGCATGGGCGAGTTCAACGCGACGCTGACCTTGGCGAACAGTTCCATTGTGACACTGCCTATCGTCATGTACCGCCTCATAGGCTCCTACAACTTCCAAGGAGCATGTGCCTTGGGAACCATTTTGATCGCCGTATGTGCAATTGTGTTCATCGCCAGTGAATTGGCGAAGGGAGGTAACCATGGCCGATAATGGACTTTCCTGTTCCCTGAAAGCTTCCTATCAGGATTTCAACCTGGATGTTTCCTTCTCCGTGAAAAGCGGGGAGCTGGCTTGTATCATCGGTCCGTCCGGATGCGGAAAGTCCACCACCCTGCAGTTGATCGCAGGGCTATTGCCGCTGAACACGGGACAGCTCGTACTCAACGGAAGGGATATAGCACACACAAGCGTGCATGAACGACAAATAGCGATGGTGTTCCAGGACTATGCACTTTTTCCCCATATGAGTGTGGAGCAGAATATCGCCTATCCGCTTAAGATTAGAAAAGTAGGCAGGGTAAAGCGCAAGGAGAAAATCACACGCTTGCTCTCCATGGTGGCACTGGAAGGCTATCAGAAACGCAAGAGCCAGGAGCTCAGCGGAGGCGAACGCCAACGGGTGGCTTTGGCAAGAGCTCTTGCATCCGAGCCTAAACTCTTACTCTTGGATGAACCCCTTTCGGCCTTGGATGCAAAGCTGAGAAAGCATTTGCGCGAAGAAATTCGCCGAATCCATGACGAGACTGGGATTACCACCCTGTATGTCACCCATGACCAGGAAGAAGCACTTTCCATTGCAGACCGTATTATCGTCATGCATGAGGGAAGAGTCATGCAGGAAGGAACGGGTGAGCAGATTTACAACGAACCGGCCAACATATTCGTAGCGACGTTCATGGGTGAAGGGAATACACTCCCCTACAGCATCATACCAAAGACGCTGGTGAACACCGGTGGAGTCACCCCCTTTGTCTTCAAACCAAAAGAGGGCAAACACACCATTTTCTTCCGTCCTGAGGAAGTATTGGTGCAAGACAACAAGAATCTGCCTCTTGCGGAGTACTTGGTGCATCTTCAGTTCAAGCAGGCAGAAGTGGTGAGCTGCGAGTTCCAAGGTGATCATTACCGACTTGTCTGCAACTGGGAAGGATATGCAATCATCAGCCACTGTTCACACAGGCCCCAGGCGAAAACTGTCACTTTGGGTGTAAGAATCAAGCATATTCGTGAGTATATTGACGGTGAATCAGTGAAAAAGACACTGCTTCCCTCGGTGGGGGAATAGCAACAACGCTGTTTTTTTGTATACTGGGTATATGAGAAGACGCTATGTTCTCCTGTTACTCCTCATTTCTGCTGTCTTCCCCTTGTCTGCTCGGACTACAGGGTACTATCACTCGGCAACCGCCACAGCTTCCGGTTACCTAGGATTCTCCCATTTCGAGGATGAAATTCCAGCCCGTACTTCATTCTCCGGCAGTGCAGCCCTTGGTGTATTTGGATATCAGAGCCAACGCTGGGGCGGTTCGCTGGAACTGTACTTCCAAGATGTCAGTCGTTCACTCCCCTACGGTCTGTACCGAAGCAGAGGGTTTACGTCCATCGGCATCGCTGCACGATCGTCCTACACAATGAACAACAAATTCTCCCTCTACGGCCAAGCGGGCACAGAGGTAAACTTCTACCATCAGATTGAAGAGGCCTTCGCCTCCTTCTCCCTGCAGCTGGGTGGACAACTATTATTGATGGAAAATCCCTCCTACCAACTATTCATGACGCTTCCACTGTCGCTGCATCTGAGAAAGGAAATTACAGCGTTGCAAGTAGGAATAGGACTGCGTTACCAACTCTTTCCCTACCATGAAGGAGGAACCTAATGAGAAAGCTCATCCTATTCATGCTCAGTTTAATACTCATACTCAGTTCCTGCGAACTATACATGGATGAACCTGAGATGGGGGATGTGTATGTAATTTCCATCGGGATTGATTATAAGAACAATTTGGACTCTAAAAACAATGTATATAAGACTGATGATTTGGATGGAACAATTCCAGATGCAAAAGAAATCTTTCACACTATCATGAAAATTTCAGAACGTGCAAAACAACCATGGAAGGGCTACCTGCTACTTCAAGAAGGTGCTGCCTATGATCCTGTAACCCTAGGCACGTATGAAGGGGAAGGAATAGGAAAAACAAATTATGCATCCAAAGCACACCTGCTCCAAACACTTGCAACCATCCAAAACCAAGCAACCCATAACGATCTGACCATCCTCACCTACAGTGGACATGGAGTCGACAAGACCGGAGAGATGGTCATGGCTCATACTGATGCTGATGGCTATGTACCCTCAATCGAAGCATTGTTGGTAACTCCAAATGAGTTACTTACTGCAATGGGAAAGATTGATGGACGCAAGCTCATCATCCTTGATAGTTGTGTGAGCGGTGTCTTTGTTCCGGAAAGTGAATCCAGCCTCAGCACCGTCCTGGTCAATGGTATAGATGATTGGTATGCAAAGTTTTGGGAAGGGTCTGGCTATAATCTTCCTGATTTGTATGTCCTGACGGCAAGTGCTCTTGCCGACTCGTATGAAGATCCAGACAGCACCGATCACTCACATGGCGTTTTCACTATCACCTTGCTTGAAGCCTTGGGCTGGAATCATCCACATGGTGTGGATATCAGTACAATTGAACCGGGGACTCCACCTGCCCTCCGCGGTTCAGTCATCACCGTTGATTCTCTATATACCTACATCAAAAAAAACCAAGACCTTCCGATTCGCTGGAATATCCTTAAACCATCGCAAGAATATCAACACCCCCTCGTCTCCGGCGGCGCCATGGACATGGTCCTGTTCAGGTTCTGAAGTAAAAGCAATACTCACTGACCTATATGCACATGAAACACCTTCTGATACTTCCCATCATCCTCCTTTTCCTTGGTTGTGAGCTTGTGTACCAACATCCAGAACCAGGGGCATTCACCCATGTAGCCATCGGACTGAACTACAGAGGAACCAACGCCAATGCGCTTGCAGGAACGATCAACGATGCAAGGGAACAGGAAGAGGCATTCACTTCCCTCTTTTCCGATCGGCATCCTTCCTCCTATCTGATGCTGCAGGAAGGCACCTCCGATGGTTCCTATGACGATGTCTCATCACCGTTGCTTCCGACGAAAGAGCGGGTAAGGAAAATAATCAGTTCGCTTGTCGCTGCTCAACAAGCCCAGGATATTCTCTTGATCACCTACAGCGGCCATGGCATGGAGGATGGTTCATGGGTATTGGCACCAGAGACAGCATCGGGCACCATCTTTCTTGATGCAAGCACCGTAGATCCTTTCCTGTTGCTGTCGGTAGACGAGTTGTTCGCCCTGCTTGCCCCTGCAGCAGGGACTACGCTGCTCATCATCGACAGTTGCTATGCAGGAAATTTCGTACAGCAGAGCGGATCATCGGTCTCTCTCATCGATCTGCGACCCATCTTCGCCGATGCCTACGAAACATATTTCAGCAAAGAAAAGTATAAGAACAGGACCTTTGTGATGGCGGCTACGACAGCCGACAACACAAGCAAGGAACCCATCGGGGGCAGCCACATTCACGGCTACTTCACCGAGGCACTGCTCGGTGCTCTTGGATGGGATGAAGAGACACAAAGCCTTGCACCTGACAAGTCATCATTGAGCATGGACAATTTGTATCGTTACATCATGGAGAATCAACGTATAAAACTTACAGGGACCTATCAGGCATTTTATCAGCACCCTACCATCAGCGGAGGACCTTTGGATTTGGTCCTCCGTCAGGAAGTGAACTGACCCTCGCGAATAGCAACAATCTCATCGCGGATGATGGCAGCCCGTTCAAACTCAAGATTCTTGGCAGCTTCGAGCATCTCCTTCTCCAAGGCCTTGATGTACTTCTTGCGGTCATTGGCATTGAGCAGGTTGTAACCGCCCTTGAGAATGGCAAGATCCTGCTTCTGGATCTCCTTCGTCTCCTCCCGTTCCCGCTCGATGATGTCCTGAACAGCCTTGACGATGGTTGTCGGAGTAATACCGTGCTCCTCATTGTAGGCTGACTGGATGGCCCGTCTTCGATTCGTCTCACCGATTGCCTCTTCCATCGCAGAACTCATGCGGTCGGCGTACATAATAACTCTTCCCTCGGAATTTCGGGCCGCCCGTCCGATGATTTGAATCAAGGATGTGGTCGATCGCAGGAATCCAATCTTGTCCGCATCGAGAATGGCGATCAGAGAAACCTCAGGCAGGTCCAATCCTTCCCTGAGTAGGTTGATGCCCACCAGGACGTCAAACACTCCGAGTCGGAGGTCCCTGAGGATCTCCACCCTTTCGATGGTATCGATTTCCGAATGCAAGTATCGGACTTTCAAGCCCAGGGAGGCGAAGTAATCGGTCAAATCCTCACTCATCTTCTTTGTCAGGGTTGTGACCAAAACACGCTGCTTCTTGACTATTACTTTACGGATCTCTCCATACAGATTCTCCATCTGCCCTTCGGTGGGACGAACATCAATCTCTGGGTCGAGCAACCCGGTGGGTCTGATAACCTGCTCGACGATTCTTTCACTCTGGGCAAGTTCACTCTTTCCGGGTGTCGCAGAGACATAGATGCGCTGCTGCACCACCTTTTCAAACTCGGCAGCCTTCAGGGGCCTGTTGTCCAGTGCGGAGGGCAGTCTGAAACCGTAGTTGACTAAATTGAGCTTTCGCGATCTGTCTCCCTCATACATAGCTCCGACCTGTGGAAGGGTGACATGCGACTCGTCGATGAAGGTGATAAAATCCGGGGGAAAGTAATCCAGCAGCACAGCAGGACGTTCTCCCGCCTTGCGGTCGGACAAGGGACGGGAGTAATTCTCGATACCCGAACAGTAGCCGATTTCCTCCAGCATCTCCAGATCATACTCAACCCTGGTCTTGATCCGTTCCGCTTCGAGAGGCTTTCCCATACTGTTGAAATACTCAACCTGGTCCTCCATCTCACTGCGAATACGCCCGATGGCCGCCCTGACCTGTTCGGGCGGCATGACAAACTGCTTTGCAGGGTAGAGGGTATAACTGTCCACCATCTCCTGCTTCTCCCCTGAAACGGGATCGAACCATTGGATGGAGGCTATCTCATCCCAATCCACACTGATTCTCACCGCATTCTCCAGATAGGATGGACATATTTCAATGATATCGCCTTTCACGCGGAAAGCACCTCGCTTAAGAATGGCATCGTTGCGCTCATACTGCATTCTCACCAGCTTCTCAAGTACATCACGATGTTCGAACTGGTCGCCTGTATTGAAGGTATGCACCATATCGCGAACGGAAACGGGGTTGGCCAGACCAAAAATACAGGAGACCGTCGCCACTACAATGACATCGCGACGCTCCATCAAGGAGAAGGAGGCCGAGAGCCTGAGCCGGTCGATCTCCTGGTTGATGTCGGCATCCTTCTCTATGTAGAGATCCTTGCCAGGAACATACGCTTCCGGCTGATAATAATCATAGGTTGAGACGAAGTACTCGACTGCATTCTCCGGAAAGAACGATTTGAACTCCCGATAGAGCTGGGCGGCCAAAGTCTTATTGTGGGAAAGCACCAACGTTGGACGCTGCACCTGTTCGATGATCTTGGCCATCGTATAGGTCTTGCCGCTTCCTGTGACACCCTTGAGGGTCTGAAAGAAGTCTCCCTGTTCCAGGCCTTTACTCAAAGCCTCGATGGCCTGAGCCTGGTCTCCTGAAGGATCGTATGAGGAAACCACCTTGAAGCGCTTGTTCTGATACGAGACATCACCATGAATATTGGTGACCGACTCCCCTCCCCACCGTTCATCTACTCTGACTTCTTCCATATTATCGTACCAATGCGCTTACATGCTGCGCTGTTCGTTCAATGAGTTCGACATGCATCTGTTTGGACTCACCCTTGCGATTCACCGTTACGCTCACCTTCTGGCCGCTTTTGAGCGGCAACAGGGCGAGGTAGAGGTCGTTCAGGTCTTCCACTACTTCACCGTTGACAGCGGTTATTATATCACCGCCCAGATATATCACACTTGAGCCGTATTGGACCATCTGATTTCCCCCTCTCAAGCCGGCCTTGTCGGCAAACCCTCCACTGACCACCTGGCTGACAAGAACACCCTTCTCAACCGAAAGCTTTGCGTATGCCACCAATTGGGGGGAAAGTTGGACAGCCGCCAAGTCGAGCCAGCCACGGCTTACCTTGCCCAGCTTGATTAAATCGGGAATGACGGCGATGGCCGTATCAATGGGAATTGCAAAGTTTAAACCTTGTGAGCTGCCGGTGGTTGAATAGATGGTGCTGTTGATCCCTATGACCTCACCCCGTCCATTGAGCAGCGGTCCGCCGCTGTTTCCCGGGTTTATCGAGGCGTCTGTCTGGATGGCATTCATGATGATCTTTCCATCACTGGTACGAACGGGTCTGTTCAATCCGCTGACCACCCCGACGGTCAACGTTCGGTCGTACCCGAAAGGATTGCCGATGGCAATGACCTTCTGCCCGATCTTGAGTTCCTCACTGGTACCCAAGGTGATGGGTTTGAGCACTACATCCTTCTCAACATTGATTTTAATAACTGCCAAGTCATCCTCGCTGTCGATACCGACCAGTTTGGCCGTGTAGCTGCGGTTGTTATACAGACCCACCTTCAAACTGGCAGCCTTCTCGACAACATGGGCATTGGTAAGGATGTATCCATCGGTAGAGAGGATGATTCCACTACCGGTGCCTTTCGCTGGAAGAACATCCATGAATGCATTGACCTGCGCCTCGGCGATCGTCGTGATATGGACCACACTCTTGTTTACATTCTCATAGACGCTGATGGTCTGCTTTTCGTCTGCGCTGTAGACCCATGAACGCTCATCGCCTTCGAAGATGAGAAGGCCTTCCTCGCCATGGAAGATATTTGCCACAGGAACTCCCGATAAAGAGAGAAGCCCTTCCACCCCCTGATTCTCCACAACCCCTTTCAGGACCTCAGCAAGGTCTTTCTTGCGCTTGTCCTCACTGATGGAGTTTGTCCATCGAATCAAGATGTAGGCAAAGACTATACTAGCCGTTCCAATAAGAATGGCCAGCAGTATTCTAATGACTCTCATGCGTGTAGTTCGGAGCATGTCCCTAGTGTACTTCCAAAGGGGGAGCTAGGCAACTACAGGCTGGACAGGAGCGTCTGAACTTCCTCTTTTGTCGGCGGGTCACACCCTCGGCGTGAGCAGTTTATTGCACTTGCAGCGCTCGCCCAACGCAAGGCATCCTTGATCAAGTGCTCATCCAGCTCACCAAGTGTTGGCAGAGCCCAATCCGAGCCGAAGCAATCGCGCTCATGCAAATACGAGAGCAGTGCACCGCTGAAAGTGTCGCCTGCCCCGACGGTATCGATGACTGGCAGATCGATGATCGGCATACTGACTTCTCCACCCTCGGCAGTGAACCATATGCTGCCTCCCCTGCCCAACGTCAAGATTATATGCGCACTGTATTCGGCGGCAAGTTTCCTGGCAAGTTTTTTGACATCCTGATGAGGATGGAGATAGGCAAGGTCCTCGTCGCTGAGCTTTATCAATGAGGCGAGGGAGAATGCCTCTTCCATGCGCTCAAGATATGCCTGTCGATCGTCGATCACCGCCGGTCGCACATTGGGGTCGAGGAATATGATGGGACGAGGTTCGTACTCCTTCAAGGCTGCCAGGATGGCATGACAACCCGGCTCAAGAGCCAGGACGAGAGAGCCGATATGAACCACCCTGAGGTCGGTGTGCTCTTGCATGACTGCAAGAAGTTCGTCCTTGTCCAAGGAGACCGGAGCCGAGTTTTTCCAATAAAAAGCGTAGGAGGCCTTCTTCTGTTCATCCAACGAAGCAAAGGCCAACAGAGAAGGTTGCTTTGCCGCACAGAGAGCGGGATCGAACATCACTCGGTTGTCAACCAGATGCTCCAAGATCCTCATGCCGAACATATCGTTGGAAAGCTTCCCGATGAAGCCGACGGGAGAACCTTGCAAGGAAGCTGCTGTAGCAGCATTGAGGCCGCACCCACCTACGTGCGAATCGAAACTGACCGTTGCAAGCTTCGACGGCTTGGAAATAAAATCTATCAAGGCTTCCCCGATGACACCTATCATACCATTCTCTCCTATAGGTAGCGTTTCTTCTCCTGCCCGATGACTCCGGCAAAGATTTGCACATACTGCTTGGCAGGGCTCATTGAAATCTTAGGCAGTAATACTTCCTCGATCTGGAAGAAGCCCACATCGCTGGACATTTGCACATCGATGAGAATCGGAGGCCCCTCACCCTTGCTGATGGTCACTTTCTCGATGGAGTTCGCCGAATACTTGTGAATGTCCCCGGTCTTCGGACTCGTGTTGATGCTCATCGGAATGCGGGCCCTCCCCTTTTCCATATCACAGCCGTCGGCGACCAGCAACAGTCCTGCTTCCAAGGAGTGGATTTTTCTATTCGCCATATGACCCAACACCCCTTCAGTCGCTATCGACATTATTGCAATGCGACGACTCAGTGAGGAGGGAAGTACGACTTGCAGCAGGCGGTCCATGATCGGCCTGGCAATGACCAGTCCTGTCAACTCGTGTTCGGACCTGCCGACGCTCATCCCCAAGTCATGAAGAAAGGCTGCAAGCAACAAAGCGCACAGGCTGTCCTCGTGGCTTCCTGCCTCTTCGATCTCCAATGACGTCTTGACTCCATCCTGTTTCAACAACGACAACATCTTCACGACATTCACCGCCACCTGGCGCATATGCACCGGGCCGTGGTCGTTGTAGTTCAGTCGCTTGATCGAGACACTGTTCGCGTAGTCCTGAATAGCCTCGATCTCCGGGTCGCTTATCAAGAGCTTCGCCAGCGCATGGCTGTCCGATCCCTCTGTAAGCAAGGATAGCAGGTGTCGTTCCAGATGATGCTCTTTTGGTGACTTCATACCATAAGACTACAACAACTTCCGAACAACGGAAAGAGTCAGTGGATAAAATGAGACAAACTGCCTATACTACAGCAATGAGACGAATCACAATGCGAGACTTTCGCTGGATGGGCAGACCCTTGGTCTGGGAAAAGGACTATCGAAGCGTGAAACTGGAAGTGCAAGCGCACATGGGATTGCCGTACGGGCCCCTGCTGTTGGCGGTAAGCGATGAATCATTCGACTTTGAGGCGACAGTGAACGTCCCCCAGAAGGGTGGGTTTGCCGGCCTGTGCGTTTATCATCTGGACTCGACGTATGCAGCAGTCGGCCTTAACCGTGAAGCGATGGAAATCCATACGACCATTGCAGGTTCTCACAACAGGAGCATCATCGCCCGAACTTTTGAATGTGAAGAGGTTACCTGGCTTCTGAGACGCAGCTTGTCTCATCTGGACATAGGGTATCGACGTGGTGAGGATGAAGCAGTCTGGGTCGGCAGCTTCCAGCTTCCGGGCCTCGAGAAATCCATCAGCTTCGGCCCTTACTTTGCCAACGAAACCGATCATCCCATGCCAGGCTGGATGCATTCAATACGGTACAGCAAAGAGAGCTGACCTCTACTGGTTCAAGTGATGCTCTTATGCTACTATGAGCTATCTCCAAACGAGCCCCTTTGGAAGGGCATAAGGAAGGATCTGTCATGGACGAACGTACTGAGGAGAAGACTCCCCTCAATTTTCTTGAGCGAATCATCGAGGACGACCTTGCAAACGGCAGGGTTCCCGACAACACCATAGTAACCCGGTTCCCACCTGAACCGAACGGGTATCTGCACATCGGTCACATCAAATCGATCTGCCTGAATTTCGGTCTTGCAGAAAAATACAAAGGCCGATGCCATCTCCGACTTGACGATACCAATCCCGAGAAGGAAGACATCGAGTACATCAGGTCCATCATGCGCGATATCCGCTGGCTGGGCTTCGATTGGGGCAAATACGAGTATCATGCCTCCGACTACTACCAGCAGCTCTATGAAATCGCCGTACGTTTGATCGAGGAGGGCAAAGCCTTTGTCGACAACTTGACGGCCGAGGAGATGAAGGAATATCGCGGGACGTTGACCGAAGGCGGCAAGAACAGCCCCTATCGCGATCGAAGCATCCAGGAGAATCTCAGGCTCTTTGAGGAGATGCGCCAGGGCAAGCACCCGGAAGGCTCGTTGGTCCTGAGGGCGAAGATCGACATGTCCAGCCCGAACATAAACATGCGGGACCCGGTGCTCTATCGGATAAAGTTCGCTTCCCACCCCCGTACAGGCGACACATGGTGCATCTATCCGATGTACGACTTCACCCACCCCATCAGTGATGCCATCGAGGGAATCACCCACTCGATCTGCACCCTTGAGTTCGAGGACCATCGACCTGCCTACGATTGGGCCACCTCGATCGACGGCATCGACCATACCCCTCATCAGTATGAGTTCGCACGTTTGAACATCAACTATCTGGTGATGAGCAAGCGGCGTCTGCTCAACTTGGTGAAGCTCGGCATTGTCGACGGGTGGGACGACCCACGCATGCCCACCATAAGCGGTATACGCAGACGAGGGTATTCTCCTGAATCAATGAAGGACTTTGTAAGCCGTATCGGAGTCGCCAAGGTGGAGGGCGTAGTCGACTACTCGCTGCTGGAATTCTGTGTCCGTGAGGACCTCAACAAGCGCTCAGAGCGGTTGATGGTTGTACTCGATCCCGTAAGGTTGGTCATTGACAACTATCCCGAGGGTAAGGTTGAGTATTTCGAGGCTGTAAACAATCCCGAAGACCCCGATAGCGCCACCCATCAGATTCCCTTTTCTCGTGAATTGTTCATCGAGAAGGAAGACTTCATGGAAGTTCCATCAAAAGGATACCACCGCTTGTTCATAGGAGGAGAAATCCGCCTCAAGTATGCCTACTACGTCACCGCGCACTCGGTGGTCAAGGACGAAGAGGGCAACATCGTCGAAGTACACTGCACCTACGATCCCGAATCCAGGGGAGGAACGACGCCCGATAACCGCAAGGTGAAAGGAACCAGCCACTGGGTCAGTGCCACCGAAGGCGTCACCATCGAGGCCCGCCTCTATGACAAGCTCTTCCAAACCGAATATCCAGGAGCGGCAACCGGAAACTATCTGGATGATCTAAACCCCGATTCCTTGAAAATTGTGACCAATGCAAAGGCTGAACCCGAGATTCTCAATGCCAAAGTCGGTGATTACCTGCAGTTCATCAGAAACGGATATTTCTGCAAGGACAACCACAGTGAAGGATTGGTTTTCAACCGAACCGTAACGTTGAAGGACTCCTGGGCCAAGCTCAAGCAAAAAATGGGAATGTAGGATACATGATACGGGGGACGGTGTTCGTCCCCCTGCCTGCAGGGAGAGACTATGGATTACTTCTTTGACCAGCACTTCCACGTCATGCATATATCCCATCCGAATCTCATCAGCTTTTTCTCATCGTTGGACACCGGCATTCCCGATCTCATCACCAGCGGAGCACTCTCTCCCAGTTATATTCTCACGACCAAGAATAGAAAAGGCCCGGTGCTGCTCAACCGTCTTACCAATACACTGACCACCTTCGAGCAGACCATCGGGCAGACGTTGGTGATGATGGAGGATGACTTGAGAGGGGTGTTTACCTCCCATGAGGAAGGAGCACCCAGACCCGAGCTGCCCTACATCAGGGAAGGGAAACTGCACATGAGGGGCCGCGCCTATGACAAAATGGCGATGTGTCCGCTTCTCATGGATTTCTCCAGCAACCAAATCCGTAAGGAGACGTTGTATTATCCCACACCCAAGGAACAGAAAATCCTCGATTATGTTCAGGATACGCTGCAAGGCTTTGAATATTATCGCAAGGAACGTCCCGACGGCCTCTTCGAGTTCTTTCCGTTTCTAGGAATCAACCCCCCGGTCCACTCCCTCTCCTTCATCAAGGAGTTGTTGGAAACATATCTTCCAATTGATCCCAAGGGGAAGAAAAACAGGCAGTTCTACGGTATCAAGTTCTACCCCCCTCTTGGGTATGACCCGTGGCCTTCCGATGAAAAAGAGCGCGAAAAAGTTCTGTACATCTATGAATTCTGCAATCAAAACGACATCCCCATCATGACGCACTGTGATGACCAAGGTTTTCGCGGAGTTCCTGCCAAGGAAGCATGGAAGTACACCGCTCCGTCGGCCTACAAGCCGGTGCTCGCCCGCTTTCCGATGCTTCGCATCGATTTTGCCCATTACGGATGGCAATATACACCACTGCAGAAAAATCCGCTTACGGTGATCTCAGGCCTGACCAGCAAAGTCCCCGATTCCACCTGGTTCTATGAGATTACCGAGCTGATGCTGCTCTACCCCAATATCTATGCCGATGTATCCTTCAGCGGCAGTAATCATGACTTCTATACGCTATTGGTCAACTACCTCAATTCATTGGATGAGGAACAGAGGAAGATTATTCTCAGCCGCTCGCTGTTCGGTACCGACTTCTCAGTGAATCTGATGAAGGTGGAAAGCTACACCTCCTACTACCGGATGTTTGAACAATCACCGCTTTCCGATGACCAAGTGCATGCAATGGTTTGTGAAAATCCACTCCGTTTCATGAATTTCGGGCGTTAAAAAGGCAGGCCTGAAGCCTGCCTCTGTAGCGCTACGATGCCTACGCTTAGTAATTCTTGGCAACAATCTCGAAATAGGCCTGAGGATGAGCGCAAACAGGGCACATGCCGGGAGCCTTCTTGCCGATTACAATGTGACCGCAGTTGGAGCACTTCCAAATCTGGTCGCCCTCACGGCTGAAGACCAAGGAACCTTCGACATTCTTCAGAAGGTCGAGATAGCGCTGCTCGTGGTGCTTCTCAATGGCTGCAACCATTTCAAAGAGGGTGGCAATCTTATTGAATCCTTCCTCACGGGCTTCTTTTGCGAAACCAGCATACATCTCGGTCCACTCGTAATGCTCACCGGCAGCAGCATCCTTGAGGTTGGTAGCGGTATCATGAATCTCCCCACCTTCCTGCAGAAGCTTGTACCAAATCTTGGCATGTTCCTTTTCGTTGAAAGCAGTCTCTTCAAACAGATTGGCGATCTGCACATATCCTTCTTTCTTGGCCTGGGAAGCATAATACGTGTACTTGTTACGAGCCATGGATTCCCCTGCAAATGCGGTGTTCAGATTGGCTTCCGTCTTTGATCCTTTCAATTCCATACCTTACTCCTTCACTGCCTCACAGCAGCATGCTTTTTTTGACAATCGGGACAAACCCCGTTGAACACTATCTCGTAAGATTCCAGGACATATCCAAAGGTTTCCACATTCTTGGCACAGAGGTTGATGTCATCGAACACCTCAATATCGCTGACCTGTTTGCAATCCGTGCATTGGATATGGTAATGATTGCCCAAGGTACGGTCGAAATGATCAGGTCCGCCGAGAACGCGGATGCGTTTTACCTTTCCTTCATCAACGAGCATATTTAGGTTTCGATATACTGTCGCGCGACTGATGGAAGGATGCTTCAGCACAATGTTCTCATAAATTTGCTCGGCATTGGGATGGTTTGTAGCAGTAGTAACCGCTTCCCACACCAAGCCTTTCTGTATTGTCTGTCGCTTTTCTTTCATGGAATTTCCTAAATGATATAGAATCTCAATAATCATGATAGTCCAAGCTAAACCCAGTGTCAACAAGATACCGGAAAATCAGGACTTCCAAAAGGAACCCCAGGAAATCCTGGGGCTCTGCGAAGCAGGACAGCATTACTTGTCCTTGTTCTTTCCTTCATCATCGAGCCAGAAGAATGAATCATTCTCATTCTCGCCCCGGGTCCTGGTTTCACGGAATTTGTCAAAACCGTACGGTTTGGGGGAAGATTTGCGTTCACGCTTCACCCTGCCTTCCGTGCCAGCCTCATCACGAGGGGCGGAGAATGCCGGACGGTCTTCGCGACTTCTGAACGAAGGACGCTCGCTTCTGTCACCGTAGGGTCTTCTCTCTCCATAGGAGGGGCGATCACCTGAGGGTCTTCTGTCGTCACGGTCACGGAACGAGGGCCGCTCGGGCCTGTCGCCGAACGGTCTTCTCTCACCGTAGGCGGGACGATCGCCTGAGGGCCTTCTGTCGTCACGATCACCAAACGGTCTTCTTTCGTCACGATCAGGGAATGAAGGTCGTTCTGGCCTGTCGCCGAACGGTCTTCTCTCACCGTAGGCGGGACGATCACCTGAGGGTCTTCTGTCGTCGCGGTCACGGAACGAGGGACGCTCGGGTCTGTCGCCGAACGGTCTTCTCTCACCGTAGGCGGGACGATCACCAGAGGGCCTTCTGTCGTCGCGGTCACGGAACGAGGGACGCTCGGGCCTGTCACCGAACGGTCTTCTCTCTCCGTAGGCGGGACGATCACCGGAGGGTCTTCTGTCGTCGCGGTCGCGGAACGAGGGACGCTCGGGTCTGTCTCCGAACGGTCTTCTCTCACCGTAGGCGGGACGATCGCCTGAGGGTCTTCTGTCGTCACGGTCACGGAACGAGGGACGCTCGGGCCTGTCGCCGTAGGGTCTTCTCTCACCGTAGGCGGGACGATCACCGGAGGGTCTTCTGTCGTCGCGGTCGCGGAACGAGGGACGCTCGGGCCTGTCGCCGTAGGGTCTTCTCTCTCCGTAGGCGGGACGATCGCCTGAGGGCCTTCTGTCGTCGCGGTCGCGGAACGAGGGACGCTCGGGCCTGTCGCCGTAGGGTCTTCTCTCACCGTAGGCGGGACGATCGCCTGAGGGTCTTCTGTCGTCGCGGTCGCGGAACGAGGGACGCTCGCTTCTGTCGCCGTACGGTCTTCTCTCACCGTAGGAGGGACGATCGCCTGAGGGCCTTCTGTCGTCGCGGTCGCGGAAAGAAGGACGACGATCATCGCGTGCTCCTCTCGGTTCATCGCTTCGTCTCTCATACTCTTTTCTAGGAGCACGATCAGCCTCCGGCTGTTCAGCTTCTTCGCTCTCTTCAAAAAGCGGAGCAATATCCTCATCATCCCAGCGAAGGGTCAAAAGGTCGTCCTCCACTTCATTGGCTTCAATTTCATCAGCAGCTTCTTCGATTTCCAGTTCAAGATCAGAGGACTCTTCTTCCTGTACGGTTTCTTCTGCACTCTCTGCTACGACTTCGTCTTCTTGTACACTCTCGGCTGCAATTGCTTCTTCTTGTGCAACCTCTGCTACAATCTTTTCTTCTTGCACATCAATGTTTTTTGATACTTCTTCTTTCTTCATAATTTCATCATCCACTTGTTCTTCACGCTGGTCTCTGCCAGCTTTTTTCTCAACGGTCCGCAGATCTGCTGCAGTAATCCGTACATCTTGTTGCTTCGTAAGCAACCACGTCCTCGCCGTTCCTAGACGGCGTGTAAACCCAGGGGCTGCAACCTGTGCTGTTATCTCTTGAACCTCAAATCCTCGAACTGCTTTCGTGTCCATCCTGAATGTTCCCAGATTTGTAGAGAACACCAGTATTCCTTCCCTCGCCAATAGTGCATTCAACACTTTCATCCAACGCTGATAATCTCTCTGGACATCAAAATCATACTCCATCTTCCTGCTGTTGGAAAAACTCGGTGGATCAAATATGATCAAGTCATATACTTTTCCACTCGACAGCGCCTCAACAACATACTGCCACGCATCGGCGGCAACACAAGGATACATTGCTGTACCATACCCATTGTCAGCAAGATTCTTTTCGGCCCATGCAGTATAGGTAGCGGACAAGTCCACCGACTCAACGCTGGCGGCCCCGCCCCTGGCTGCATACACCGAGAAGGATCCCGTATAAGAAAACAGGTTCAGCACCCTGCATCCCCGGCTCATCGACTCAACCATCATTCTCGTTTCCATGTGGTCAAGAAATAAACCGGTATCGATTCTCTTGGTCAAATCTACGGTAAAGAACAGTTCATTCTCCGTGACTTGTAAAACCAACGAAGTTTCGCCCTGCAAGCTGTGCTGTTCCTTGCCCACCCGTTTGGGTCGGCGATGGAAAATCACGCGGTCGGCCTGGATGTAAAGCATACGGGAGACGATATCGCAGCATATCCGCTCCTCCTCTTCCTCCAAGCCCTCTTCGCTGTAATCGGTGACCCTTGCATAGGGACCATAGAGATCCACAGTAACTGGGAACCTCTCAAGGTTTCGATCATATACTCTCATACAAGTAGTGCCGCTCTTAAGCATCATACGGCGCATTTTGAGAGCATTACTCTTCAAAATCTTGCTAAAATCCTTCTCTGTGTAATCCATGACATTCCTAGTAGCTCTTTCTGCAACGCAGTGTATATGCTAATATGGAAAAAAGCTAGACAAGCAAAGGATAAAAATAATGGAAGAAGATGCACAAGCCTTTATCGCAGAATTGGAAACGAGGCACGAAGCACCACTGACATGGAAAACCTATGCCACTTGGTATGGAAACAATCATGAGGTATTCAGAGAATTCGGGGTTTTCTTCTATAGATGCAAAAATGCTTTCTACTTTGAGGATTTTGAAAGAAATCCGACCTTATTCGGCATAAATCTAAAGCCAAAGAAAGCAAAGGGACCATTCATCAAGTTTGAAGGTTCCTTTCATCTTGATGAGGTGCAGGATACAAGGCCGATCCCAAAAACCCTGGCATTTAAAATAATCGAGGGAAGGCGTGATGTTACCTCAGTCAGGAATTCAAATCTCTTGGACAGAGTGTTCAGGCAAATGGTTGAGATGGTTACATTGAAAAACGGCACAGTTCACTTTTTTGAACTGATGGATCGAAAACAGTTTGTAAAAGAGTTGCAGCACGGCAACAAGGAGGAATAGGTGGGAGCGTTCAAGGCGTATGATATCAGGGGAATCTACAACAAGGATTTCAACAAGGATACCGTGTACAAGATCGGGTATTTTCTTCCAAAACTGCTTAAAAGCAAAGTAGTACTGGTGGGCAGGGATGTCCGTACCAGCAGTGAGGAAATTTTTGAGTACCTGTGCAAGGGAATTACCGATAGCGGCAGCGATGTATATGACATCGGATTGGCTACAACACCCATGGTATATTTTTCCACGGTCCATTTCGAAGTTGATGCTTCAGTACAAATTACAGCCAGCCACAATCCTGCCAAGTACAACGGTCTTAAGGTCAGCAGGACAAAGGCTGTTCCCGTAGGATCGGACAGCGGGCTGCAGGAGTTGGAACAGATGGTGCTTGGCGACCCCATTGTCGTCGCATCCAAAAAAGGAAACATCATTGCAAAAGATGCAAGAAGCCCCTATTTGGCCTTCCTCAAGCAGTTTGTTCCCGATACCTCCAACCTCAATCTTTCCATCGACTGCTCTCATGGCATGGCGAATCTATTGGTGAAGGACCTTCTTGGAGAACACCACCACTACTTGTACGATCATTTCGACGGCACGTTCCCCGCTCACGAGCCCAATCCACTTGAGGTGGAGAACTGCAAGGACCTTGAAGAGGCGGTTCTCAAGAACAAGAGTGATATCGGAGTGATTTACGATGGCGATGCAGACCGTGTCATGTTTCTCGATGAGAACGGTAGGTTCCTGCAACCCGATTATATCACCTCGGTGTTGGGGTATTACTACCTGGGCAAAGAGAAAGGCAATGTGCTGGTCGACATCAGGACAAGCCGCTCAACAACCGAGTATTTAACCAAGCTTGGAGCAAATGTGCACATCTGGAAAGTCGGGCATGCATTTGCCAAGACGAAACTCAGGGACTTGGGAGCAATATTCGGGGGCGAACTTGCAGGCCATTATTACTTCCGTGACTTTTATAATTGCGACAGTGGGTTCCTTGCCTCCCTCATCGTCCTGCAGGTTGTCGGTGAACTGAAGAAAAAGGGCATCAGCATCGGCGCTTTCATCGATTCGGTCATCGCCTATGCAAACAGCGGGGAGATTAACTTCAAGCTGGAAAGCAAGGATGCTGCCATGGCCGCCTTGTATGCACGGTTTGCTGAACAAGACAAGCCTGTCAAGGTAATGGATTTCGACGGATATCGCATCGAGTTCGACTCCTGGTGGTTCAACGTTCGGAAATCTAACACAGAACCTTATCTTCGCTTGGTCGTAGAAGCCAAGAGTGCTGAAGAGCTGGCACTACGAACCGGAGAACTCTCCGAAATCATCAAGAAGTTCAACTAAGGCAGGAGCAACCTATGAAAGTATTATTGTTCGGAGGTGCCGGATACATCGGTACGCATGTAGCTTTGGAGTTCATCGAACGCAACGATACCGTGGGAATATTTGACAACCTCTCATCCGGTTTGAAAAGCAACGTCCACCCGGAGGCTCTCTTTTATGAAGGTGATATTCGTGACAAGGCACGGGTACTCGAAGTGTTGTCACTCGGTTGGGATGTGGTGATACATCTGGCAGCATATAAAGCTGCAGGGGAATCGATGATCAAGCCGATTAAATACACGGAGAACAATATCACCGGTTCCCTCAATCTGATTACTGGTTGTATAAAGGCCGGGGTGAAGCATTTCATCCTCTCCTCTTCTGCAGCAGTCTATGGTGAACCTGCATACCTTCCGGTTGATGAAAACCATCCGAAGAACCCTACCAATTATTACGGGTATACCAAGCTGTGCATCGAAGAGAACCTGAAGTGGTATGCGCAGCTTAAGGATTTTGAGTATGTATCACTTCGTTACTTCAATGCCGCCGGGTATGACGAGAGAGGAAGAATGTTGGGTCTTGAGAACAATCCTGCCAATCTTATTCCTGTAGTCATGGAAGTCGCCATGGGTATTCGACCCAATCTTCTGGTATTCGGCAATGACTATGACACCGCCGATGGTACCGGAGTAAGGGATTATGTCCACGTCACAGATCTTGCAAAGGGACATGTATTGGCTGCAGATCATCTGCTTGCAGGAAAAGGCAACCTGATTGTGAATCTAGGATCGGAAGAGGGTCTGAGCGTTCAGCAAATCCTCGATACAGCCCGAAGCATCACCAAAAAGCCCATAGAAGCGCAGTATGTCGATCGGAGACCAGGAGATCCGGCAAAGCTGGTAGCTTCTTCCAAAATGGCCCAGAAGGTCCTTGGTTGGAATGCAGAGCATTCATCAGCAGATACCATCATAGAGACAACCTGGAAGGTCTACGAGGCCAATCAGAAGCGAATGAAGGCATAGGCCATCAGTTCCAATAGAGCGGCAGGATCCTGCCGCTTTTTCTATGCTCGTTATACCAATAAAAAAAGACAACCCGTTTGGATTGTCTTTTTTTCTTGCTCGCCCGGAGGGATTTGAACCCCCGACAGGGTGGTTAACAGCCACCTGCTCTACCGACTGAGCTACAGGCGAATATTGCTTCGAACGATTGGTACATTACCTCATACCATTTTTTATGTCAAGCAGTTTTCTCTACAATCAAGACAAAATCGGGCAAAGAAAGATCATACCGAATAGAAAGAACGGCTACCCGAAGATAGCCGTCCAATAAATCTTATTCGTGTGAATTACTTCACAGGGTAGTTCTTCTTCAGGAACTCGATGAACACATCGCTCAACAGTGAACCTTCGGAGAGAACCTTACCGAACATAGTGTATCCATCACCGCCGGCAGCCATGAAATCGTTGGTTGCAACCTTGTAGGTAGCATTACGATCGATGGCCTTGCCATTGAGCAGGACACGAAGGATGCGCTTGCCAGGAGCCGCGAAACGGTTGTAAACAACCTGCAGATCGGTCTGGGAGAAGGCACCATTCTGGTCGGGCAGCTTGCTGTAGCCATGCTCGAGAGCGGCATACACATCAGAACCCTTCACTTCAACAACAGTGATGATGTTGGTGAACGGCAGGACGTTGATGACATCACCCATCGTCACGTTTCCAGCCTTCAAGGAAGCGCGGATACCACCACCATTGGTAATGGTGAAGTCAGCACCACTCTCTGCAGTCATTGCCATGGTGATCAACTTGGAAAGGTTGGTCTGCTTGGTGCGAACATTTGCACGTTCACCATCCAAGTTCTCTGGCAGGGTTGCCACAAGGGTGTTGAGCTTCTGGCTCAGCTGAGCGGACATGTATCCGACATACTCATCGACCTGAGGATCGTTGGGAACATCAGTAATGCCGTATTGCTTGGCAAGAGCGGAATCCTTTGCGTTCAGGACGTCGGCAGCGGGAATCAACATCGGATAGGTGGCAGTCACCTTACCGTTCTTGACATGCAGCTGAACCAGTCCGAGATTCTTCATATAGTCGCCGGTCTGAACAACAAGAGTATCACCAATCTTCATACCTTCCTTGAGGGTGGTATGGCTGTGACCATCGATAAAGAGGTCGATACCCTTGATCTTGCTGACAATCTTGTCGGTGGTGAGACCGGATGCTCCATCAGGATCCATACCGATGTGACCGAGTACGATGACATAATCAACATACTGTTTTGCCATATCGATTGCCATCTGACCAATCTCGAAGATCTCTTCGTTGGCAAAGGTAATGCCTTGGACGTTCTTCGGGTGGGTCTTGGTGGCGGTATCAGGAGTGGTCAAACCAACAACTGCAATCTTGAAACCATTGAAATCATACACCTGGTACGGCTGGAACAGCAGGTAGCCATTCTCATCCAATACGTTGGCGGAAAGAACCTTGAGGTCGGTATACTCTTCGGCAAACCTTGCAGCTTCAATAAGGCGGTCGGCGCCATAATTGAAATCGTGGTTACCAGGAGCAACTGCATCGTAGCCGAGCATGTCAAGCAGGACTCCAACAGTCTCTCCTTCAAACATGTTCGCAAGGTTGGTTCCGTGGGTTACGTCACCGGCATCAAGAACGAGAATGTTGTCGGTGAGAGCGCGTCCCATCTTCAGCATTGTGGAAAGCTTGGAATAACCCATTCCGCCGTCAGCAGGAACGATGCGTGCATGCACGTCATTGGTGTGGACGATGAACAGATCAAACTCAGCAGTCCCTGCATCGTTCTTAACGATTTCGGTAACACCAAGCGGATACTCAACAGCTTTTGGAGCTGCAACAGTTACAGGAGCGGGTGCCGGAGCCGGAGCGGGTGCAGGTGCGGGAGCGGGAGCGGGTGCTACTACCGGTGCGGGGGCAGGCGCTGCCGCCTTGCGTACCGGGGTCGGCCCAATCTTCGCCACAATGGCCGGATCCTCGGGCACGGTCACCATCACCGTGTATCCCAGCGCTCTGGCAAACGGCTCGTAGGCCTTGGCTATCGCACTCTTGGCTGGCTCGAGAACGTCGGCTGCAGGTAGCAGCATCGGATAGACGGCCTTCACCTCGTCGTTGGACACGCTCAGCTGTACAGCGCCAACGCTCTTCAGCTGCTCGTCGGCCCTGACGATCAGGGTGCCGTTCACGGTCTTCGCCATCGCAGAGCCATTGCCGTCGACAATCAAGTCGATGCCGTCGATGTTCTGGGCCACCATCTCGCTGGTGATCGGGCCTTTATCGCCCAGATCGCTCAGGATTACCAGGTAGTCAACATATCCCTTGGCAAGGTCGACTGCATACTGGGCATTGTCCAGAATGATGTCGCTGGTGAAGCTCACACCCTGGATCGGCTTCGGGGCTACCAGGCCGGCAACGCCAACCTTGAATCCGTTGAAGTCGTAAATCTGGTAGGGCTGCGCAACCAGGTAACCGTTCGCGTCGAGGGCGTTCACGCTCAGCGGCAGGGCCTTCTTCGTTCCGGCGATGCCGGTAGCCAGCTGCACTGCCTGCGGGGTGTAGGCGTCGTAGCCAAGCTCGTCAACGACTTCGGCCGCCAGCATCGCTGCCTCGGCGGGAACCTCTCCAACATCGCCGCTGTTCAGAAGCAGCCAGTTGTCGGAAAGTGCACGTCCAGCCTTCAGGGCGGTCGAGAACTTCGCAAGTCCCAGTCCACCGTTCTCGGCGTAGATGTTGCCTGACAAATCATTGGTATGGACGATGAACAGGTCGAATACCTTCGCTCCGTCATCATTCTTTACAATTTCCTTCACTCCGTAGGGCAGCTCGATCTCAACAGGAGCAACAGCTACGGGTGCCGGTGCCGGGGCCGGTGCAGGAGCGGGTGCAGGAGCGGGTGCGGGTGCTACTACCGGTGCGGGGGCAGGCGCTGCCGCCTTGCGTACCGGGGTGGGCCCAATCTTCGCCACAATGGACGCATCCTCGGGCACGGTCACCATCAGCGTGTATCCCATCGCTCTGGCAATCGGCTCGTAGGCCTTGGCTATCGCACTCTTGGCTGGCTCGAGAACGTCGGCTGCGGGAAGCAGCATCGGATAGACGGCCTTCACCTCGTCGTTGGACACGCTCAGCTGTACAGCGCCAATGCTCTTCAGCTGCTCGTCTGCCCTGACGATCAGAGTGCCGTTCACGGTCTTCGCCATCGCAGAGCCATTGCCGTCAACAATCAAGTCGATGCCGTCAATGTTCTGGGCCACCATCTCGCTGGTGATCGGGCCTTTATCGCCCAGATCGCTCAGGATTACCAGGTAGTCAACATATCCCTTGGCAAGATCGACTGCATACTGGGCATTGTCCAGAATGATGTCGCTGGTGAAGCTCACGCCCTGGATCGGCTTCGGGGCAACCAGGCCGGCCACGCCAACCTTGAATCCGTTGAAGTCGTAAATCTGATAGGGCTGGGCAACCAGGTAACCGTTCGCGTCAAGTGCGTTCACGCTCAGCGGCAGGGCCTTCTTCGTTCCGGCGATGCCGGTAGCCAGCTGCACTGCCTGCGGGGTGTAGGCGTCGTAGCCAAGCTCGTCAACGACTTCGGCCGCCAGCATCGCTGCCTCGGCGGGAACATCACCAACACTGCCGCTGTTCAGAAGCAACCAGTTGTCGGTAATCGCACGCCCGGCCTTCAGGGCGGTCGAGAACTTCGCAAGTCCAAGCCCACCGTTTTCGGCATAGATGTTGCCGTTCAGGTCGTTCGTATGCACGATGAACAGATCGAATACCTTCGTTCCATCATCATTTTTTACAATTTCCTTCACTCCGTAAGGCAGCTCCATTTCGGCAGGAGCAGCAGCTACAGGGGCGGGGGCCGGAGCCGGAGCAGGAGCGGGGGCTACCGGTTCAGGAGCCGGTGCCGGTGCCGGGGCCGGGGCGGGCTCAGGAACGGGTGCTACAGGAGCGACTGGCTCGGGAGCAGGTTCTACGACAGGAGCCGGCGGTATTGGCTCAACCTTTGCGGTGCTCTTACAACCTACAAGGGAAAAAGCCAACAAAGCTACCAGCATTGCTGTCATAATTGTTCTTGAAAGACGTTTCACGTGTTTCCTCCTCATGACGTTCTCATGTGTCGTTGTATACGTACTCAACAACACTATAACACACACTGTTAGAATCGGATACATCAAAAATACGCGAAAAATGGTGATTTAGGCCTTTATTTACAGAAAAAAGAAGCCTGTGATTGGTATTTTCACAGGCTTATGGTTACAATTCGGGATTAAAAATCCTTACATCAAGTCTTTCGGCTTGCGAGCGGTATTCCCAGATTTCTCACAATAAGCCACGTGTCGCAGTTTTCCATTTTCGAAAACTGCTTTCATCTTGATCGGGCCGCCCCAGCGACTCATCATAACCTTTGCACCTTCACGGCGAGCGTTCTTTGATACGTTACCTGCCATATACCTATCCCTCCATACAATTTGCTCAATTCTTGGTTACTATAGCGATTCTCACCTGTCAAGTCAAATCCCTACCTTTCCATTTTATCTACTTGTTGCAACTTTGACAATCCAAACATAGAATGTTCATATGAAAAAAACTGTAAAGTTGCTCAGATATATATTTCTTATTCCGGTATACCTCTACAAAGGTTTGCTTTCACCATTCTTTGGAGGCAGCTGCCTCTACCACCCCACCTGCTCCACCTACATGGTAGATGCCGTACTCAAACACGGCATCATCAAAGGTTCGGTCATGGGCTTCGCCCGCATACTGCGGTGCAGCCGCTGGTACTACGGCGGTGATGATCAAGTCCCACAATTCTGGACTTGGAAAACAATCAAAGACGGCTTCATCCTTTTCAAGAAACATTGATCATCGTGAGAGCTCCTTGACGAATGGAATCAACACCGACAACGCATTCTCGTTGTAGCCACCTTCTGGTATTATGATATCTGCAAAAACTTTAGTAGGCTCAATAAAGTTGAAATGCCCCGGCCTCACCACCTCAAGATACTGATTGCATACACTCTCGATCGTTCTGCCGCGCTCGGCAATATCCCGTTTCAAACGCCGAATGAACCGAATATCGTCAGGGGTGTCCACATAGAGCTTCAAATCGAGCAAGTCCCGAACCTGCTTATCGTAGAGAACCATCAACCCCTCAATAATCACCAAGGGTTTGGGTTCTACATGTACGGACTCTTCCTTCCGGCGATGGTGGACGAAATCATACAAAGGCATCTCAATACTCCGACCCTCTTTCAACGCCCTCAGGTGCTCATAGAGAAGCTCGATGTCGAATGCATCGGGGTGGTCGAAATTGAATGCAGTGATATTCTCATTACTGATGAAAGAAGCCGACCGATAGTAATTGTCCTGGGGAATGAAAACGAAATCGGAACAAACCTCTCCGATTTTCCGTACAATAGTGGATTTTCCGGATCCGGAACCTCCGGTAATTCCAATGATCTTAACTTCCTTCATCATGTGCTCCCCTACGGCTGCGAATACTTCAGACCCGATTGTCATCTGCACCCAAAACTAAAGATGGTTGCATGCTTGAAACTACGTTCCTTGTTGAATATGCAGGACGGGAACTCAGGATGGTTCGGACTGTCTGGATAGTACTGGGTCTCAAAACACATGCCCGCATGCTTGGGATAGGCCACATTACCCTTCCCTATTTCCTTTGCTTTCAAAAAGTTGCCTGTATAAATCTGTACAGCGGGCATAGTTGTACTGATCTTCATCGTACGGCCGCTGATCGGCTCATGCACCGATGCAAACTCAACCATTTTTTCCGAATTGCGGGAGAGAATGAAACAATGATCGTACCCTCCGGCCTTCTCGATGTCCCGACCCACACTCTTTTTCTTGGTGAAATCGAAAACCGTTCCTTGAACATCGATAATATTTCCGGTTGGAATTGAAGCAGAGTCCACCTCGAGATACCGGTCACATGCAAGTTGCAATTCATGACCAAGAATGGTACCGCTGGCTGCACCCCCCAAATTGAAATAGGTATGATTTGTCAGATTGATGGGAGTCGGCCCCGAAGCCGTAGCTTCATACTCAACATGTAGACTGCCGTTGCTTGTAAGCACATAGGAAACGGTGCAATTGACTGCATGAGGGAAGCCTCCATCGCCCGAGGGACTGAAAAGGCTCAGGACCACACCCGGGTCACCGTTCAAATCGAACGTCTCGACATGCCAATTGCGCCAGCCCCAGTTGCTCCTGCCGCTGTGAAGACTGTTGTTTCCCTCATTTTTCTCAAGTACGCAGGTCTTGCCGTCCAGCACGAACTCGGCATTGGCGATTCTATTGGCAAATCTGCCCACAACCTGTCCAAAATACGTAGTTGAGGTAAGGTTGTCCAACGGATTATCGAAACCAAGAACGATGTCACGAATCTCGCCGTTGCGGTCGGGGGTTTTCAGCGTCTTAAGGTTGGCCCCGAGACTGAGAATCTCTGCAGTGATATCACCCTGGGAGAGTGTAATCAAATAAATGTCATCACCTTCAGCGGTAGTGGCAACCGAGCGTTTGGTCAACATAGGGTACTTCCTTGATCAGTTTCTTTTCAAAGAGTATACACCCCCTCTCATGGAGGGGGCAACAGAGAATGCGGCAGAGTGTACTGTTACTTCGAATCGTCTCCGCTTTTAAGAACCGCGAGAAATGCGCTCTGAGGAATCTCCACATTGCCGACCATTTTCATGCGCTTCTTTCCCTCTTTCTGTTTCTCAAGGAGCTTGCGCTTTCTGCTGATATCACCACCGTAACATTTGGCGGTAACGTCCTTGCGGAATGCCGTGATGGTCTCTCGGCTGACAATGGTACCCCCGATGGCCGCCTGGATTGCTATCTTATATTGCTGGCGGGGAATTTCACCCCTGAGCCTTTCACACACTTGTCTGCCACGGGTTTGGCTGCTCCCGCGGAAAACCAGCTGACTTAAGGCATCCACAGGTTCACCGTTCACCAGAATATCCAGACGGACCAAATCCGTGCGTTTATAACCGATGACCTGGTAGTCGAACGAAGCATAGCCGCGGCTGATCGACTTCAGGCGGTCATAGAACTCGAAGAGAACCTCGGCAAGAGGCATCTCATATATGAGCTCGACGCGTTTCTCATCCAGATAGTTCATACCGGTCTGCGTCCCGCGTTTCTCCATGCACAGATTGATGATCGGCCCTACATACTGAGTCGGGGTGATCACATTGGCCTGGATGTACGGCTCCTCCGCGTAATCCACCCGCATGGGATCCGGATACTCCAAAGGATTGTCGATATTGATGGTCTCACCGTTTTTAAGGTGAACAATATACTTGACCGAAGGGCTGGTGAATACAATGGATAAATCGAATTCACGCTCGATTCTCTCCTGAATCACCTCCAGATGCAGCATTCCCAAGAAACCGCAACGGAACCCGAATCCCAACGCAGCTGAGCTGTCCTTCTCATAGATGAGGGATGCGTCGTTGAGCTTCAGCCGCTCAATGGCGCTGACCAGCTCCTCATAGTCATTGGTGTCAACCGGATAGATGGAACTAAAGACCACCGGCTTGACATCCTTGAATCCTGGAAGCGGTTTCTTCGCCGGATGAGCGGTGGTGGTTATCGTATCACCGACTCGTACGTCACTGATGGTTTTCACTCCGGTGATGACATATCCTACATCACCGGCATGCAGCTCGCCTGTCTTGATGAGCTCCAATTGGAATACTCCGGCCTCCTCGACCTTATAGACGCCGCCTGAATGCATGAACTGAATTTCAGTTCCAACTTTCATGACTCCATCGAAGACTCGGCAGTGCACGATGACACCCCGGTACGCATCGTAATGTGAGTCGAAAATAAGAGCCTGCAATGGCAAGGCATCATTTCCCTCTGGGTGTTTGATCTGCTTGACAATGGCCTCAAACAACGTATCCACACCGAAACCGGTCTTGGCACTTACCTGGACCGCCAACGAACTGTCCAGCCCAAGATCGTGATCTATCTGATGAAGACATGCCTCGATGTCGGCGGAAGCAAGGTCCACCTTGTTGATTACCGGGATAATCGTCAAATCATGTTCCATAGCCATATACAAATTGGCCAGGGTCTGAGCCTCTACACCCTGTGAGGCGTCAATAAGAAGCAACGCACCTTCACAGGAACTGATCGCACGTGAGACCTCGTAGGAGAAGTCCACATGGCCCGGAGTATCAACCAGGTTCAGCGCATAGGTCTTCCCATCCTTGGCGGTATAAGGAATCGTCACCGCCTGGCTCTTGATGGTGATGCCCCTTTCCCGTTCTATGTCCATATTGTCAAGAATCTGAGCTTGGGCGGGGCCTCGGGCGCCATTGATGTGGGCCATCTCAATGAAACGATCGGCAAGGGTGGACTTGCCGTGATCGATATGTGCGATAATACAAAAATTTCGGGTCAGTCTGGAATCAGCACTCATACTCGTCCTTATTCGTTCGGTTGTTCAACAGGAGGTAGCTCGGTCTCCTCAGCAGCAGGGTATACAATCTGGTCGAAGCCCAAGAGTACGCGAATCTGGGCATCGTCCAATGTCTCCTTCTCCACCAATTCCTTGGTGAGAAGTTCAAGCTTGTCCCGGTTTGTCGACAGAAGATCCCTCGTCTCAGCCATCGCCCCGTCAAGAATAGCATGAATCTCCTGGTCTATCCGCTTTGCCGTCTCCTCGCTGTAATCCTTGTGCTGGGTAATCTCCCGCCCAAGGAACAAGGGTTCTGACTCATCGGCAAGATTGACAAATCCCAAACCACTCATGCCCCACTCTGTGACCATGCGGCGGGCCAGATCGGTCGCCTGCTTGATATCGTTGCTGGTTCCCGTGGTGGTTTCACCGTAAACCAGCTCTTCAGCGACATAGCCGCCCATGCATACCTTTATCCAATCGCTGAGCATGGACTTGGTCTTGGTATAGGGATCACGTTCGGGAAGGCTTACCGTCAACCCGAGAGCTCTGCCGTGGGGGATGATGGTAACCTTGTGCAAGGGATCCAGGTGGGTCAGATAATAATGCAGGAGGGCATGACCGGCTTCATGGTACGCAGTAGCAAGCTTCTCCTTCTCATTCATCGCACGACTCTTGCGTGCAACACCAAGCAGGATCTTATCCCTGGCCTCTTCCATATCATCCATACTGACGGTGGATTTATTCTTGCGCGCAGCAAACAAGGCCGCCTCATTGACCAAGTTGGCCAAGTCGGCACCACTGGTGCCTGCACTTCCACGGGCGAGCCGCTTCAAATCCACATCTTTCTCCAACTTGATCTTTCGACAGTGGATCTTCAAAATCTCTTCACGTTCCTTGATATCGGGAAGGTCCACTACAACCTGTCTGTCGAAACGTCCGGGTCTGAGCAGTGCAGGATCCAGTACATCAGGACGGTTGGTCGCCGCCATGACAATAACGCCGACTGTGGTGGAAAAGCCGTCCATCTCGACGAGAATCTGGTTGAGCGTCTGTTCACGTTCATCGTTTCCACCGCCAAGCCCACCGCCGCGGGTGCGCCCGACAGCATCCAACTCATCGATAAACAAAATACAGGGAGCGTGCTTGCGGGCCTGCTCGAATAAATCTCGGACACGCGCCGCACCCATACCGACAAACATTTCGACAAAGTCGGAACCACTGGTATGAAAGAAAGATACTCCGCTCTCTCCAGCCACGGCTTTCGCAAGCAGCGTCTTACCGGTTCCCGGAGGTCCCACCAACAAAACACCACGGGGTATTTTTGCCCCGACTTTGGTGAAGCGGTCGGGATGCTTGAGGAAGGCGACAACCTCTTCCAATTCGTATTTTGCCTCAACCTGGCCTGCAACATCCTTGAAAGTGGTCTTGGTATCGGTATCCATGTACTCCTTGGCCCTGCTCTTGCCCAAGGTGGACATCATCTTCCCGTTCAACCCGCTGGATTGGCGGTACAACATAATGGTAAAACCGATGAAGATTATCCAAGGCAGGAGTTGCAGAATAATTTGCAGAAAGGAAATCTCTTGTACACTGCCGGTGACCGAAACACCTTTCGTCTTCAAGGAAGGAAGCAGACTTTCATCAAAATACGGAATCCTCGTCTGTGCTGAAATTCCATTCTTCAAGACGAAGCGGATCAAGGACTGCTCCTTGATCTCAACCTGCATAACTTGGTTTGCATCCACATACCCGATAAATGTCGTATAGGGAACCACCTGGTCCTTGACACCGGCGGCTGAATCAAAAAACATATACGCAAACATAATCGCCAAGGTGATGAACACAATCAAGGCGAAACGGTTTTTTGGGTTGTTTGAAGGCCTGAACGACGGTTTCTTGTTATCCTTGCCCGGACCTTGCCAATATTGGTTGGGGTCTTGGTTGTCAGACTTTTTTTCCGAATCGCTATCTTGGCTGTCTTTTCTCAATTTCACTGCAATTGTTCCTTTTATTACTACTATATATATTTGTCAATCTTCGGGCAAGTGGAGCTTTGAACCGCTTGGCAAGCCGGTCGCGGCCTCCTAAAAACCGTGCAAAAACGGCTACAAGGCCGGAGCGGTCGGCAAGCACCACAACCAAAGGATACAGATGTTTGGGTATCTTATACGAAGAGAGCAGTTTCGTCACCTTGACCGTTCCTCCCTCCAAACAAATTTCATCGGAAAGCTGAACAGACCGGAGCACTGGCGTGTCAAGTTGGGTGGCATCGAGGGCAAGCAGATCAGGATCAAATGAGCCTAGTTCATAGGGAATGCTCCTGAAAAATACGTCGTTCCCTAGATCCATGATCTGTGTTGCCCCCGGATTTGCCAACTGACGGCAAAAATGCCAACAGCCTTGGTCCACTTTGTGGCAAGTGCATAAATCCTCATCCAGCTTGCAGTGATACGATCCCGATTGCAAAACCCAATTCCCGCCATCCCCGCTCTCCTCCAACGCCTTTCGCAGACGCTGGATGAAGGATCCCTTGATGCGTTCACCAGTTTCAAAGTGTGCGATAATGCGAAAAAGCACAAGTTCCCGGATAGCGGGGGCGAGGAGGATGAACCAGGAACGAGAGAATTCGGCGCAATCGGGCATAAATGACACAGCCTTAAGAGCGTGCTCGGTCAGAGAATCCAATAACCGACCAACCTCGCCGAAACGTCTGCTCATCAGTGCAATGGCATCGTAAGCTCCGCCGAACACTGAAAGGATAGGCGGCGTGATAGTATGTCGGATGGTATTTCTCAGGTATGCATCCTCGTTGTTGGTCGAATCTTCAGACCAAATCATCGCATGCTGCCCGACATAGTCGGCAAGCTCTGCATGAGAACACGCAAGGACAGGTCTGATGAGGGTAAGCTTGCGGCCTTCGACTGTCCGGACTTGCCGCACTCCCTCCAAGGCCGTTATGCTTGCGCCTTGGAAAAGCCTCATCAATGTTGTCTCCAATTGGTCGTCTGCGTTGTGGGCGGTGGCGAGATGGGTACACCCCGCTCGTGCACATTCATCATACAATGCCTCGTAGCGTAGATGTCTTGCAGCCTCTTCCAGTCCTCCTCGTCTCCTGGCCGCCGCCATTGCAACCGAGCCTTCGCCAAGATCAAGGATACGCAGACCAATGCCCAGCTTCAGGCAATTCTCTCCATTCAGAGCCATTTCAGCCTTAAGCTCCTCGGCCGGGCGCAGATGATGCTGCACATACATCACGTGCAAGTGATCTGGGGTGTACAACTGCCTCAAGGCAAGAAGCAGTGCAAGAGAATCACTGCCCCCGGAGAATGCGACTCCGATCCGTGCTTGATCATCGATGTGGTACTCAGCGAGAAATGCAACAACCTTATTCAGCACCTCTGCGTCGATTGTAGGCAACCATCACCTCCTGCAGCATCTTCCCTTCCACCAATTCGACCAAGGCTTGCGAAGCCAGGCGAATCCCATCCAGAATCCTCTCATCATCCATATTGCCCAGTACATGATCAACCACCGACACACCTTCTTTCGGACGGCCGATACCTACATAGATGCGGATGAATTCTCCGCTTCCCAGGTGTTCGATCAAGCTCTTGAGCCCATTGTGACCGGCAGAAGAGCCTCCTTTACGTATGCGAATCATTCCAGGGGGTAGATCCAACTGGTCACAGATTACAATGATATCCGATGCCTCAATGCCGGGAAAGTGTTTGAGAACCTTTGCGCTTGCATTCATATACGTCAGGGGCTGGACCAACAGCACTTCTTCACCCACCTTGGCTTGACGATAGAGACGAAAACAGCGTTTTTTCAGAGTAACCTGAAAAAACGCTGCACATGTACTCACTACATCAAAGCCGACATTGTGTCGGGAGTGCTCATACTTGGTCCCGGGGTTTCCCAGTCCAAGAATCAACTTCATTTCTTTGCCTTGGCATCCTTGGTGGGTTCGGCGGGAGCAACGGCTTCAACCACTTCTTCAACGACAGCTGCAGTTTCAGCCTTTACACCCTTGACGGAGGCAACGGTCTTGGACAGGTCGTCGAGCACCTTGACACCGGCGGGAATCACCACATCCTTGAGATGGAGGCTCTGGTTGATTTTCATGGCTGACACATCGGCTTCGAGAGCGGCGGGAAGGTCCTTGGGCAGACATTCAATTTCAACTTCATGCATGACCTGGTCAAGAACACCACCTTCCTTGGTTCCCACGGGGTTGCCCTTGAGAATGAGGGAGACAAGCGTACGAAGAGCCTGGCCGCGGGTGACTTCAAAGAAGTCCACGTGCTTGATTTCGCCGATCATCAGATTTTCCTGATAATCCTTCATCAGACACTCATACTGCTTCTTGCCGACCGTAATCTTAAGCAGTGCGGTTTCAGAGAAATGGCGCATCTTGTTTGTGAATTCACGGGAATCCAGGATAATGTGCACCGGAGCATTCTTTCCATAGATTACAGCAGGGATACGCTTTGCTCGAAGCAAACGACGGGCACCGGCACTACCGAAATCTTCGGTTCTCAGTTCCGCCTTCAAACTCTTGTTATCAGACATACAAACTCCTTGTACTCTCATTGGCGCATGCATCGATGCCCAATTACCATAGCATTTTGGATATTTAGAATACCACTAGGAAGCGAGTATAGAGTGTTTTGCCGTAGTAAGGCAAGCCCTCCGCAAAAAAACAGGGGCAATCCATAGAAAGGATTGCCCTACTGGGAAGGAGGGATTCGAACCCCCGATGCCGGCACCAAAAACCAGAGCCTTAACCGCTTGGCGACTTCCCAACAACGGATACGACAGTATACGAAAACAATGGGTTTGTCCAGCGGTTTATTGCAGCTCTTCCTCGCCTGCAGCTTCTCCGGTGTCGGAGGCATACGCCTCCATGATGATTTTTTGGAGGTGGTCGCGGAAATCACTGCTTATCGGATGCGCGACATCCTTGAATTCACCATTGGCCAACTGCCTGCTCGGCATTGCTATGAAATCACCATCACGGCCCTCGATGACCTTGATATTGTGCACTACAAATTGGCTATCGAACGTAACGGTCACATAAGCCTTAAGTTTTCCTGTCTGATTGACTTTCCGTACACGTACTTCTGCAATATCCACAAAAACCTCCAAACAACTCCAACCAACTTCATCAAACTTTAACTCATCAAATGTGTAATCCAACACCTGACACGAGGGCCGAAAGCGGCGACAACGTCTGCATGCACATCATGGACTTGGGAAGCATCCTCACTGACGAAAAACCAACAGGCTCCACTACCGCTCATGCCGAAAAACCCTTCATATTCTTTGGCTACTGTTTCCAGAGCCGTATAAAATGCACCATTGCTCGAGCACGACTGAAAATCATTATACAATAAACCCCTCCACTTATGGGAAGGTTTTTCATATATTTGCAACAATTCCTGTATACCCGGCATGTACACATTTTCCTGATTCAATCTCATTTCATCAAGCATCCGATAGGCTGATGACGTCGATACGTCAAAAAAAGTCGGCATAACCAACAAAGCAGGCATCGGCCGGCTGTCCAAAGGAGCAACGTTTTCCCCCTTCCCTGTTACAAGAGCGGCACTATAGCCGTAAAGGAAGAAGGGGACATCGCTGCCGACCTGCAAAGCAACCGAATGCAACACTTGTGCTGGCAGGGCATGCTTGGAGTCGATCGCCTGCAACATAGCCAACAAGCTGGCTGCATCGCTCGAACCTCCTCCAAGTCCTGCTTTCACAGGAATCTGTTTGTCACACTTGATTTCCAAATGCAGGGTACTGCCTCCAGCTTCATGCCAAAGGCGGGCTGCTTTCGTCAAGGTATTATCTTTAGGACTGCAGTACGCTTCCAACCCCTGCACCTGCACATCAAAAGTCTCGCTCTCCTTCCATCGAAGCGTGATGGTATCGCTCAAGCCCACCAAAGCGAACAAGGACTGGATGGGATGATACCCATCCGGATAAGGAAGTCCGACGGCCAGATGCAGATTTATTTTGGCATGGGCAGGGCGCGAACACACGGTATCCATGGCTAACAGAGTATCAAAGCGGAACATGGTTGTCTAGTAAGATTTTTGCATATGTAGTTTCTTAGAGCAGATTATTATCAATAATACCACTCTAAAAGTGACTAAAGTGATGGAAATCCAATACAAATCACAGATTGCTTCAAGTCCAGGCACCTATTGAGCAAAGCTGCTCTGCAACCTTCTCCTTCCACCCTTGATTAGCCTGGGGACTGGCCGGACTTGGATGCAATATAGAGGAGATGACGGTATCGGCTCTCGACCCGGCAACATTGACGAATTTTTGCATCGCATATTTGCCTACTCCGATCAGATGGGTCGGCTCAAGCAGTTCGATCACATCAAGCAGATAACGGTCGCAAATTGTCTCAAGGGCGAGCCGTTCACCCCGCGCCAACATATCTGGGGTGATGTTTTTTGCAGAAGGTTTCCTGTCCATAAAGACCAGCGGACAATAATTGGTGACCGCCATCTCCGACGAGAAAGCTTCGGCGGTGCCGTAATGCTCGGCAAGCAATCCCCAAAGCCGTCTTCCGCTGACTTCGCTTCGTGGCGATGCCAACCCCAGCACCGGTCGGGCAGGATGTTCAACCAAGGGTTTTGCAATTTCGGCTTCGAGCTTGAGAAAATGTTTTACTGCTTCTATCTCCCCAAAAGGAACCCCGGTCTGGGTCATCCCGAAAGGTCCTGGGTTCATCCCCAAAAGGAGAATCCTGACCGGACGGCTGAGGTAGTTGCGAATATACAGTTCATGCATCGGCCAGGCATAGGACAAGGGATTATAAATATAGCAATCACAACTGAAACGAAGTGTTTCCACCTGCTGTGCAAAGACTTTCGTGCGTTCAATGACCTTTTCTTGCAGCGTAAGCATACATTCCCCCTAGGCAGACAGTAAGCGTGTACCGTATGATGATACCCCAACATGGCACAAATGAATGAGAAACTCAAGGGAATCATTTTTGACAAGGACGGTACACTCTTCGACTATGCCCAAGTATGGGAGGATGTGCTGAAGGAAGGCATCAACAGTGCTTTTGTGTCGATGGGAAAGGCGGAGCATCAGAAGGCCAAAAAGGCGATGCTTCACCTCATGGGTATAGACGAGCACGGGGACTGCCATCCAAAAGGACTTGTATTCACCCACCGCCCGATACAGATTTTGCGCAGATTCCTCTTATACTGCATCCGTTACAGAGTGAACGCAATCAAGGCAATACGGGCCTACCACCAAAGTGTACAGAACAGCGAGGTTCTGCTCAGCGAAAAGCTGGGAAAAATGGATTTTTCGCTTCAACAAACACTGTTTTCAACCCTGAAGGAGCGAGGCTACTCCATTGGAATCATCACCAATGACAACGCATCCTCCACCTCACTCTTTCTCTCCTTGATGGGATTGAGCGATCATATCGATTTCGTCTCCTGTCGGGACAGCAATTATAAGAAGAAACCGCACCCCCAGGCATTTTTGGAGTTCTGCAGACAGCAGGACATCATGCCCGGCCAGGTTGCGATGGTCGGTGACACCATCACCGATATGTTGTTCGCCAAGCGGTCGGAAGCCGGTTACACCATCGCCTTGCTCAGCGGAAGCAATGACAATAAGAGCCTTAGGCCTCTTGCCGATGTCGTATACCCCGATATCTCAGCGCTCCTTGCGGACAAACGGCTCTTTCCTGCTCCCTAGTATTTTTTAACTATTAGTTCAACCATAATTCAGTTAAGGAGTTACTCGTTTCTTGACAAATCGGGTGTATTCTGTGAAAATCGAATCACTGACGCCTGTTTCAGGTGTATAGTATGTTTGTATCATACACACTAACGCGGAGTACCCCCTAACATGAAACACTCTTGGGATGATTTGGATCAATATCGCGGGGTGCTGTTCCAAGGACAGTGGCCGACCATTATAGATTTATTGCTTATCACTGAACAAAAATTCGGGACGAGAAACAGCTTTACCGTCTTCCGTCCCGACAGGGTCACCCTTACCTATACGGAGCTTCTCAATCATGTGAAGAGGGTCGGCTCCTACCTCATGGAACAGGGAATCAAGAAAGGGGACCGTATCGTCATCAATGGAAAGAACAGTCCATCATGGGCCATAGCGTATCTGGCAACCTTGTACGCCGGAGCTGTGGTGGTACCACTGGACAATCAGCTGCACACCGACAGGGTTGAAAACCTCAGCAGTTTTGTAGATGCCTCGTTCTTTTTCGGCGACAAACCTGTCATTGTATCTCTCGACACCCAGAAAGCTTGGTTTAAAAATCTAAAAGGCTTGGCTACACTTGGCTCGGGCAGCGACCATCATCCCAGTATTGATGCACTTGCGCCTGTTTCTCTTGCTGAACGAATCCCCTCTTTGGAACACGACCTTGCTGCAATACTTTTTACCAGCGGGACCACCGGAAATGAGAAAGGGGCCATGCTCACCCATGCAAACATCGTAAGTGACCTCTATCAAGCCTGCGACGGCACATTCCTGAGTCTGGATGAGACCGATGTCCTGTATGCATTGCTTCCCCTGCACCACTCCTATTGCTGTACTGCAGTACTCCTTGAGTCCATCAAGCATGGTGCCGAGTGTGTTTTCGGTCAGGACATCGCTGTCAGCAGAATGATCAACGACCTCACACAGGGTAAAGTCACCATATTCATGGGAATTCCCCTGCTGTACAACAAACTGCTCTCCGGTCTGCTCAAGCAGGTGAAAAAAAAGGGCTTCTTCGTGAATGCATTGATCCACACCATGATGACAATCAACGGCTTCACCAAGAAGTACCTGCACTGGAATCTCTTTCGCAAGGCATTCAATAAATTACTGCTCGAAAAAATCGGCCTTGACCGCAACAATTTCCTTATCTGCGGGGCAGGTCCCCTCAGTCCGAAAGTGTTCAAGCAATACCAACAACTGGGCCTTGACTTCATCCAGGGGTACGGGCTGACCGAAACCAGCCCGATTCTCACCCTCAACCCCATAAGCCACTTTAAGATTGATTCTGTCGGGATGGTTTTTCCGATGGTGGACATGATCATCGCCGAAGCTGATTCGAATGGAGTGGGAGAAATCCGGGTGAAAGGACCAAACGTCACCCAAGGGTATTACAAGGATGCGGAGCATACAGCCGAGCTTTTTGACGAGCAAGGATATTTGAAGACAGGAGACCTGGGATACTTGGATAAGGAGAACTACCTCTACCTCAAGGGAAGGGCGAAAAACATCATAGTCACCGAAGGCGGCAAGAATGTCTATCCGGAAGAAATCGAGGATCTCTTCCAGCTCTACACGCAGGTGGATCAGATCCTTGTGCGCGGGTATCAGGAGAACAAGGATGTACCTGCCGAGATGATCGAGGCTGTTGTCTATCCCAATGCAGACTACTACAAGGACCATGGTGTTTCCATCCAGGAAGATCTGGACCGGGTCATCAAGGAAGTGAACCAGCAACTGTCCGGATACAAGAAAATCACCCGTCTGACAATTTTAGACAAACCGATGGATATGACCAGTACAAAAAAGATCAAACGCAACAAGGTGACGGCTTAGGGCGTTCATGCTACAATACCGCCTATGAAACTACTCCTATCCAATGCCTTGATTGTTCCAATGACGGCTCAAGGCCTTTATTTTCGTGGTGATATCGGTATTGACGGCAGGCATATTGCCTTTACAGGAACGAACGATCCTTCGTTTGTTCCCGATCGAATCATCGACGCTTCTTCCTCTATTGCAATGCCGGCATTGGTCAACGCCCATACTCACTTGAGCATGGGCTTGATGCGCAACTACAAGGACGATATGCCCACCCTTCAGGCTTGGTTGGCTGAAATATTCCCCATCGAAAACAAGCTTACCGAGAGGGACGTGCTGCTTGCCTCCCGTCTGGGCCTGGTCGAGCTGATCCAAAGCGGTGTTACCACCTTCGCCGACATGTACTTCCATCCCCAGTCCACTGCGGAAGCTGTGTTGGAAGCCGGTATTCGTGCAAGCATCAGTGTGACGCTGTTCGGCGGTCTTGAAGAGAACAAGCAACGTGTCTACGATCGTGAGAAACTTCTGAGACCGTATATTGATCGAAGTGAAGGGCGCATCCAGATCGACTGCGCACCCCATGCCATTTACACCTGTCCCAAGGAGACGTACCAATTCGCCCACAGTTGGACGAAGGACCATCAGGCGATACTGCACACCCACCTCAGCGAAACACAGCTGGAGGTCCAGGATTGCATACGGGAGACAGGAAAAACCCCCTTGGAGTATCTCTTGGATATCGGAGCCTTGCAGGATGTGAAGAGTTTGCTGGCCCATTGTGTACACCTGACTGATTCCGAAGCGGATGCATTGCATGACCTGGACTCCAGCCTGGTACATAACCCGAGCAGCAACTGCAAGCTCTCCAGCGGTATAGCGCCCATCAGCTCCTATATCCAGAAAGGAGTCACGGTAGCCCTTGGGACCGACGGGGCAAGCAGCAACAACAATCTCAATATGGTCGAGGAGATGCACATCGCCAGCCTGTTGGGCAAGGTGCATGCCACGACGCACCAAAAGCTGCATCCGTACGATGTGCTGCGCATGGCGACTGCCGACGGTGCCAAAGCCTTGGGCTTGCAGCAGAAAATCGGAATGCTGAAGGCGGGCATGGAAGCTGACATTCTTCTTGTGGATATTCATAAAAGCCATTTGACTCCACTGAACGACCCATTCAGCGCCTTGGTCTATGCAACCCAGGCCTCCGATGTGGACACCCTCATCTGTCAGGGCAGAGTTCTCATGGAAGGCCGCAGGCTGATGACTTTGGATCAGGATCAAATCATCAAGGATGTTCAGAAGAGCTGGGCGGATGTTCAGCAACGATAGGAGAGAATCACATGGATGAGTCGTTTGTCGCCCTGCAGTTCAAAGAAGAGAAACTGGTTCTGTTGGATCAAAGAATCTTGCCCACCCACGTGGAGTATGTACAGTGTGCAACCTTTGAGGAGGTAGAGTTCGCAATTCGCGATATGATCGTTCGAGGAGCTCCGGCCATCGGCGCTGCAGCAGCATACGGCGTGTACCTTGCCTTGAAACAGTGTTCCGGGGAAACGGATTTCTATCAGGCATGCACCTTTCTTGGTCAGGCGAGACCGACGGCGGTGAACCTGATGTGGGCGATAGAACGCATGCTCTCCGTATATGAACAATGTAAGATTGGAGGTCGTCCGCATGCCTTGCGAAGGCTTCTGTCCGAGGCGCATGCCATCCGCGAAGAGGACATCCGGACAAACAAAACCATCAGCAGGATTGGAAATAGAATCGTACCCGATAGGGCTACAATTCTCACCCACTGCAATACAGGAGCCCTTGCAACCGCTGGATGGGGAACAGCCTTGGGGGTGATCAAGCAGGCTTTCTATGACAACAAGCAAATCTTTGTCTATGCCGATGAGACGCGGCCCCGCTTTCAGGGAGCCAGGCTTACCGCATGGGAGCTGATGGAGGCAAAGATTCCCTCCAAACTCATTGTCGACAGCGCTGCAGCCACGCTCATCCGGGATGGGAAGATCGACTTGGTCATCCTTGGAGGCGACCGGGTCGCCGCAAACGGGGATGTCGCAAACAAGTTGGGAACCTTTGCACTTTCAGTAATCTGCAAGGCGTACGGCATACCCTTTTACAGCGTAGTACCGGTTTCCACCATCGATTTCGCCATACCTGACGGATCAGCCATCCTCATCGAGGAGCGGGAAGCAACCGAAGTCACCCATGTCCAGGGAGTGCAGGTTGCTCCTACGGGCACGCAGGTCTACAACCCGGCTTTTGATGTCACGCCACACCAGAACATCACCGGCATCATCACCGAACGGGGAATCATCTATCCTCCGTTCAAGGAAAACATTGAACGACTTCGACGTGGAGAGTCTCTCTGATATCCTGAAGCAGTTTTTTAGAAAAAAATCATTGTCCGGAGAATTGGTGAAATGGGCAATAGAAGGGCCCTTGGTTGAGCACTCCCTCAGCTGAGGGTATTTGTCCCTATGCATCTACGCATCCCGCAAAATTATTCATGAATTTTTCGTATTTCCGAAAGCCTTTACCAACTTTGACAAATTCATTAGTATCGTATGCAGTTTCATGTATATTTATACATACCTATGAGGAGTGATACCCAGCATGCACGACGCGACCCAAAAGATTCTTGATCATGTGATCAAGCTCGATCCACATCAAAAGGAATTCATCCAAGCGGTGACATCGTTCCTTTCCTCCATCGACACCTTGGTGGACGACCTCCCTCAGGTTGTATATCACAAAGTACTCGATCGTATTGTTGAGCCCGAGCGGGTTATCATGTTCAGAGTACCCTGGATTGACGATGACGGACAGCTGCAGATCAACCGCGGTTATAGGGTGCAGATGAACAGCGCCATCGGTCCTTACAAGGGGGGGCTTCGCTTTCACCCGTCTGTAAACCTCTCGATTCTCAAATTCCTGGCATTCGAGCAAACCTTCAAGAACAGCCTCACCGGCCTATCCATGGGCGGCGGCAAGGGAGGAAGCGACTTCAATCCCAAGGGAAAAAGCGACAATGAGGTGATGCGTTTCTGCCAGAGTTTCATGACCGAGCTTGCACGCCATATCGGTGAGGATACCGATATTCCCGCCGGTGACATCGGTGTCGGCGGCCGGGAGATCGGGTATATGTACGGCCAATACAGGCGAATGACCAATCGCTCTGTGGGTATTCTTACAGGGAAAGGGCCTTCCTACGGGGGCTCGTTCATCCGTCCCGAGGCAACCGGCTACGGCCTGGTATATCTCACTGCGGCAATCCTTGAATCCAAGGGCATGAGCTTGGAGGGCAAGAGTTGTCTGGTGAGCGGAAGCGGCAACGTAGCACAGTTCACCATCGAGAAACTGCTGCAGATGAAAGCCAAGGTACTCACCCTCAGTGACTCCTCCGGAGTCCTGATCGACCCGAGCGGCATCGATGAGAAGAAACTGGCCTACATCAAAACGCTCAAGAATGTGCGTCGTGGAAGAATCGCCGAATATGCAACACAATACAAGGAAGCAACCTACATTCCTCACAATGGAAGTCAGGAAAGCAACCCGTTGTGGAACGTCAAGGCTGATTATGCATTCCCCTGTGCCACACAGAATGAGATCAACGCTCAGGATGCACAAAACCTTGTGGTAAATGGGATCAAGCTTGTCGGCGAAGGGGCGAACATGCCCACCACCCTGGAAGCGGATGCAATCTTCAAGGACAGCGGCATTCTTCATGCCCCGGGCAAAGCAGCCAACGCCGGCGGCGTAGCGGTTTCCGGCCTTGAGATGGCCCAGAACAGCCAGAAGCTCCAGTGGACTCCCGGCCAAGTCGATCAGCAGCTGCAGCAAATCATGAAGAACATCTTTGCCTCCATCAGCAGTGCCGCTGAAAAATACAGCACCAAGGACAACTATGTCGATGGTGCGAATATTGCAGGATTTTTGAAAGTCAGTGAAGCCATGATCGCCCAAGGTTATGTATAAGGCCTACATTACTGCCAAGCAAGCAGGTCTTCGGACCTGCTTTTTTTGTACTCAGAGCAATACATCATCCAGCGATGGGGAAAATCAACTGTACGGCAATGCTTTTTTCGAGTAGAATGGGAGACAAGGAGAATACCGATGAAAGAACAAGAATTTTACGTTTGCAAACATTGTGGAAACATTGTTGCCAAGGTGATCGACCGTGGGCCGAAAATCTCTTGCTGTGGAGAAGAGATGATTGTTCTAAAGGCAAATACAGTTGATGCTGCCAAGGAAAAGCACGTTCCTGTCGTAAAGATTGAAGGCAACAAGCTTGAGGTGAACGTGGGCTCGGTGGACCATCCGATGACAAAAGAACACCACATCGCCTTCATCTATGTCCAGACCGAGAAGGGCGGAATGCGCAAGAGTCTTCCTGTTGATGGAAAGCCCCATGCAACCTTTGCTCTCGACGACGACAAAGCCATTGCTGTGTACGAGTACTGCAACCTTCACGGGCTGTGGAAGGTAGAGCTCTAAGAACTCACCAGAGCCTGTACCAACGAGGCTTCCAAAGCCAACAGTGTTTGATCACCAATATTCCTCGCTTTGCGGGGAATATCTATTTTTTGGTAAAGCAATGGTTTTTTCGGATCGCCAAGACAACAAACAGCATCCCCGAGAAGAATAGCCTCCTTGGGGTCATGGGTCACAAACAACGTTGTTCTCGGGCTCTCCTCCCAAAGGCCGATGAAGGCCTTGAGCAGATTCACCTTGAGCTTGATATCGAGGCTCTGGAACGGCTCATCGAGCAGCATCAGCTTTGCAGGATGGGCGAACGAGCGGGCGATGGCCACCCGTTGTCGCATACCCCCCGACAGCTGGGCTGGATAGAGGCAGGCACTATCCGACAAGCCCACCATCTCAAGATAGTGCAGTACTACACGCTCCCGCTCGACTCTACTGGACACGAATGATCGCAAGGCAAGCTCGACGTTGGTGAATACAGTGCTGTGGGGAAGCAAGCGCGGTTCCTGGAAGAGATAGCTTATGCTACCCTCCTCCTCTGCTTCCTTGATCACACTCCCTCCGTCAGGTTTTACCAAACCGGCTGCAATCTGCAGCAGTGTGGTCTTTCCCTCACCCGATGGGCCCACCACCGAAAGAATGGAGCGAGTCTCGATTTCCAAATCAAATCCATCAAAAATGCAATTTGCCCCGTATGCCTTGCTTATGGATTGGAATCGCATAGCGCACTCCTCGCATCAACATGCTTCTTGAGCTTTCCCAGCGACCATACCAGTCCATCGAAGAGTAAATCAAATACGGCAGTCAGCAGAATTGCCATCAACGTCCACGAGAGCACTTGGTCGGTCTCCAGCTGTACCTGGGAAAGCTGCATCCTGGCCCCCACTCCATAACGGGGAACAGTAAGAACTTCAGCTGCGATGACCACCTTCCAAACCATTGACAGCGATGCACGCGACCCGATGATAAAGAAGGGGAGAAGAGAAGGAAGGGTGTAGTGCACAAGCTTGTCCCAGCCTCGTATGTCGTAGAGCCGGCACATTTCATCCAGGCTTTTGTCCATTTGTTTCACCCCCCCCTCAATTTGCACATACATGACAGGAAAACCCATCAGGAAAGCAGAGAAGAGGGGTACGGTTCCGCTGGTGAACCAGATGAAGGCCAAAAGGATGATGCTCATCACCGGAATGGCCTTGAGCACGGTGACAAACGGCCTGAGTGCAAGGGAAAACAGAGGGAATTTTCCTCCAAGCAGACCGACCACCGTTGCACTGGCAACGATGATCGCAAAACTCTGCAAAGCCCTGAGGATGGTGGCAAACACATTTGCTGAAAAAGGCTTCCATCGCACCAAATCGTTCAGGGCTGAGAACACAGGACCGAGTCCGGGAAGCAGAATCTGACTGTCCAGCAACACCGAGGCAAGCTGCCAAAACAAGAGCAGCAGAGCCGATGAGAGGAAGAGAATCAGACTACGCTTGACCGAACGCATCAGTACATCCTTTACAGATACAGATCTTCTGAAGGAATGGTACCACCAATGGAAGCGGGACTGAAGCCGTGCAGGAAAGAAAAATATGCCTGCACTTCAGCCTTCGCTTCCTGACTTGGAATAAAGACCAGGTTGCAGGAAGGAATTGCAGGGGTTGCCATGGCACTCGCCATGATCCCGGCAGCCTCTATGGCCTGACCTGCGGCGATTGGATCTGCATTGACCCAAGCAACCGAATCCTCATATGCCTTCAGTACCGTCGCCAAAGCAAGCGGATGGTTCTTAGCGAAAGCCTCTGAGACGACAAGCACGCTCATCGGGTAATTGAGGACGCCCGAAAGCTGGTGGTAGAGGGATTGTACGTCCACGACTGCACGAGATTTGGGACTGCGGTTGAGAATCATGGAGACAAACGGCTGGGGCAGTACGGCCAGTGAGACCTTGCCGGCAATGACCAGCTGGGCGAGCTGGGCGGGGGCTGCAACCGAATAGTCGAGTATCACATCCTTGCCTACTTCAAGACCTGCCTGTTTAAGCAGAAGCTGGCTCATCTGGTCGGGGGTTGAACCCGCACCAGGGACATGGACAGTTTTCCCCAGCAGATCCTCAACCGATGATGCTGAACCATCGCTGGAAAGCACGCTGAGCATACCGTTTCCAATGACAGCGGCGAGTTTTACCTTTACACCCTTGTTATACAGATTTGCAGCCACATTGGTCGGAAGGCTGGCAAAATCCAGTTCTCCATTGGCCAGCCGGGCGATAACCTCGTTCGGGGAGGGGAACACACTCATGTTGATGGTAACAGTATCACTGATTTTACCTTCATTTTGGGTCAACGCAACCGAAGAGAAGCCGGTGGGACCGGCCATAACGCCGAATTGAACATCCAATGCGGAAGCAACCGGGGCCTCGGAAACCGCTTGGGCTCCCAGTGTGAAAGTGACGGTCAAAACAATTAAAAGAACATTCAGCAAACGTTTCATATACTATCTCCCTATGAAGAAAGGGGGTTTCCCCCCTCTCAATTGTCGATCTACGCTATGATGATGCGGAAGTACCGCTTCTTGCCGGCCCTGAGAATCATTTCCCCAAAACCATCCAAATACGTTTCGTCTATCAAAGTCTTGGGATCATCAATCCTTGTTTCGCCAACCCACGCACCACCGCCTGCAACAAGTCTTCGCGCATCACTGTTGGTGGCGGCAAGGTCGGTACGGCTGAAAAGGTCGAGCACCGGGATGCCGCTTTCAAGTTCGGAAGCTGCGATGGTGATCGAGGGCATGCCGTCTCTTCCTTCCTGCCCAAGGTTTGCGCCCTTGAACATAGCCTTGGCGGCAATCCGCGCCTTTTCGGCTTCCTCAACACCATGAATGATCCTGGTCTGCTCGTAGGCAAGCCGCTCCTTGGCGTCGTTGATGTTCACCCCGTCCTTCTCATACTGTGCAATCTCTTCCAATGGAAGGAAGGTGAACAGTTTGAGGAACTTGATGACATCATCGTCGTTGACATTGCGCCAGTACTGGTAGAAGTCGTAGGGGCTGAAGAGCTCGGGATCGAGGAATACCGCACCCTTCTCACTCTTGCCCATCTTGTGCCCGTCGCTGCGTGTAATCAGGTTGAAGGTAAGGCCGTAGCACTCCGCACCATTCATCCTGCGGATCAACTCGATGCCGCTGACGATGTTTCCCCACTGGTCGTCACCGCCGATCTGCAACCTGCATCCATGTTCCTGGTTCAGGATATAGAAGTCATAGGACTGAAGCAGCTGATAGTTGAACTCAATGAAGGAGAGACCACGCTCGAGTCGTTGCTTGTAGGATTCGAAGGTAAGCATGCGGTTGACCGAGAAATGCCGGCCTATCTCTCGAAGGAACGTGATGTAGTTCAGGTCGGTAAGCCAATCGGCATTATTGAGCATGATCGCCTTGCCCATCCCATCAGTCGGATGTTCGGAGAAGTCGACCACCGTGCCCAGCTGGGCCTTGATGGACTTGCAGTTCTCCTGCACCTGCTCGGGGGTGAGCATCTTGCGCATTTCGGTCTTGCCCGAGGGATCGCCGATCATCGCAGTCCCACCGCCAACAAGGGCGATGGGGTTGTGACCGGCCTTCTGCAGATGGTGCATGGCAAAGAACGGCACCATGTGGCCGATGTGCAGGCTCCTGCCCGTCGGGTCGGCACCTACATAGAAGGTTACCTTCTCCTTGTCCATCAAATCAGAAAGTGCATCGAAATCCGTACATGCCTTGATAAACCCTCGGTCGACCAAGGTCTGAAGTGCTGTATTCATCTTACCGCTCCACCCGCTTGTACTCCTTGGTTGCCTGCTTGATGGTGGCTACCAGGTCCGAAATGGCGACTCGTACTTGCTCCATGCTGTCGCGAAGGCGCAAGGTTACCGTCTGATCCTCAAGGGTTTGGTAATCCACGGTTACGCAGTACGGGGTTCCGATCTCGTCCATGCGACGATAGCGTCTGCCGATGGCACCACTGACATCGTAGAAGGTGGAAAAATCATCACGGAGCTCGCGTTCCAGCTTGGAAGCAAACTCGGCGATGCCATCCTTCTTGACCAGGGGCAGCACAGCCACGGTGACCGGAGCAAGGTGGGGATGGAAGTGAAGAACCGTGCGAACATCGCCGCCTTCCAGCTCTTCTTCGTCGTAGGCATCACTGAGGGCCATCAACACGTTGCGGGTAAGACCTGCTGAAGTCTCCACCACGTAGGGAATGTACCGCTCGTTGGACTCGGGATCGAGGTAGGTCATCTCCTTGCCGCTGAACGTCTGGTGCTGGGTGAGGTCGTAGTCGGTGCGACTGTGAACCCCTTCAAGCTCCTGCCATCCCATCGGGAAGAGGAACTGGATGTCGTAGGCATCCTTGGCGTAGAAGGCAAGTTCATCCGGACCATGCTGATGCCATCTAAGACTGCTCGGCTTGATGCCCATCTTGTGGTAGAACGCCATTCTCTGTTCTCTCCAGTAGCTGAACCAGTGCTCGTCGCTGCCGGGCTTGCAGAACCACTGCATCTCCATCTGCTCGAACTCGCAGGAACGGAAAATGAAGTTCTTGGTGGTGATCTCATTGCGGAAGGACTTGCCGACCTGGGCGATGCCGAAGGGAATCTTGACCCGGCTGGAGGAGACTACGTTCTTGAAATCCACATAGATGCCCTGGGCGGTCTCCGGGCGGAGGTATATGGTCGAGCTTGCATCGGCATTGGCCCCGATATGGGTGGCGAACATCAAGTTGAAGTTCCTCGGCTCGGTGAAGCTGTCCTTCGTCCCACAGGTCGGGCATGCACCCTTGAGGTCGATCTGGTCGGCACGGAAGCGGCTCTTGCACTGCTTGCAGTCAACCATCGGGTCACTGAAGTTCGAGACGTGACCGCTGGCCTCCCAAACCCGGGGATGCATAAGAATGGAAGCATCCAAACCTACGATGTCGTCATGGATCTGGGTCATCTCCTTCCACCAGAAATCGCGGATGTTGTTCTTCAACTGTACACCCAGTGGACCGTAGTCATACGCGCCGTTCAAGCCGCCGTAGATTTCGCTCGACTGGAAAATGAATCCACGTCGTTTGCACAAAGAGACAATCTTGTCCATCGTTACTTCTGCCATTTATCGTACCTCTCTCTTCAGTAAAGCCAATGCGTTTTCAATGCGTGCACATGTCACTTCCTGCCCAAGCAGGCCAATGGAATCAAACAAGGGAAGACTGACGGTGCTCCCGGTCAGTGCCACCCGCAGGGGCATGAACACCCCGTTGACCTTCAAGCCCATCTCACCGGCCAAATCGGTAAGCTTCTGTTCGGTAGTCGCATGGCTCTCTCCCGCCTCAAAACCCTGTTTGAGGATCTCAAAGGCACGATCGAGAGCCGATACAGCAACAGCGAGCTCTACACCCTTGGCGGCAAACAGATTCACATCCTCGTAGGTCGGCTCCTCAAAGAGGAACCGCGTCAAATCCACCACATCACCAAGAACCTTGAGCCGCTCCTTCACCACCTTGGTGAGATTGAGCAGCATGGATTCTTGATCACTGGACAGAGGAGCAGAAACAAAGCCTGCCTTTGTCATATAGGGAAGCAACAGAGCCAACAGCTCTTCGTCGCTCTTTTGTCGGATATACTGACCGTTGAACCAGTCCAGCTTCTTATAGTCGAAGACACCTGGAGCCTTGTTGATCTTTTCCAGGCTGAATACCTGTTCCAAATCTTGCTTGCTGAAGAACTCCCGCTGTCCGTCATAGGACCAACCGACCATGCTCACATAGTTCATCAACGCTTCAGGCAGGTAGCCTTTTTCCTTGAAGTCCCGAACCGAGGTTGAACCGTGGCGTTTTGAAAGTTTCTGGCCATCCTTGCCCATCACCATCGGCAGGTGACAGTACATTGGAGGCTCCCATCCGAATGCTTCGTAGAGCAGGATGTGAAGTGGGCCTGAGGGAATCCACTCCTGTGCGCGCATGATATGGGTGATGCCCATCAGATGATCGTCAATGACGTTCGCAAGATGGTAGGTGGGAAAACCGTCGCTCTTAAGCAGGATGGGATCAGGACTGACATCGCGGTTGCGCCGGGTGATGTCGCCCATCAGCACATCATGGAAGGTGGTCTTGCCGTCGGTGGGAACCTTGAGTCGGATTACCGGCTTGATTCCCTGCATTTCATATTCAGCTCGTTCAGCCTCGCTCAGGTTGCGGCAATGCCGGTCATACCCCTGCACTTCGCTCTTCTCTTCCTGCTGCTTGAGGCGGACCGCTTCCAAACGCTCGGGGGTGCAATAGCAATAATATGCTTTACCGTCACGCACAAGCTGCTCGGCATAGCTGCGATACAAATCAAATCGCTCACTCTGGATATACGGGCCGCAGGGGCCTCCCACGATGGGCCCTTCATCCCAAGCAATACCCAGCCAGGCAAGGGTGTCGTACAAATCCTGCAAGGATTCATCGCTGTACCGCTCACGGTCGGTATCCTCGACTCGCAGTATGAATTTGCCTGAGTTAGCTCGGGCAAAGAAATAGTTGAACAAAGCTGTCCTCACTCCACCGATATGCTGAAGCCCGGTCGGAGATGGGGCGTAGCGGACTCTCACTTCCATCAGGATACACTCCTCTCAATGGTACTGTTGTACCGTAAAACAGAGATTATAGCAACACGGAGAAGTGCCAACAAGGCGCCGATTCATACACCTGTCCAAGCAGGGAAAGAAAAATGAGCCCTTGACTTGACCACCCTTCCCTATTTCGATACCGTACACTCAATTGACTTGAGGAGGACCATCCTGATACCCGACGCTTTCCCAGCCTTCCTTGCAAGTGGGAACACCCACCTTGTGAAACTTTTCAAACTTCCGGTAGGACTTTTTACCACTTTCTATACATCACGACTTTTTAGTGTTATGAGCATTTTCGACCAGTTCCCCATTGAACTGCTTCTCTTGCTTTTCTCCCTTTTCACCCTGCTCTTCGCTTATACCATTCAGCGCCCCTCAACGCACCTGCTGAGAACCCAGCATGCATTGTTGGTCGAGGATATCCTGCAACACGACCAGTTCCTCAAGCTCAAGGAGTACCGGCATCACACCAACCATATCTACGACCATGCCCGGCGTGTTTCCTACCTCTCGTTTCGCATCAGCAAGGCATTGGGGATGGATTATCAGGCAGCAGCCCGAGGCGGCTTGCTTCACGACTTCTTCCTCTACGACTGGCGTGAGAGAAAACAAAACGACGAAAAGCGTTCGAGCCATGGAAAGGAACACCCTTTCATCGCTTTGGAGAACGCAAAGACCTATTTTTCCGTCAATTCATTGGAAGAGGATATCATCACCAAGCACATGTTCCCGAAGACCCTGGCCCTGCCCAGGTATAAGGAGAGCGTGGTGGTAAGCATCTCGGACAAGATTTCAGCAATCTACGAGTACGTAGTACGCGCCTAGCGCTTGCCTTCCATCCAGGCAACCACAGCGGCCATCGCCTCATTCTGCGCATCCATATTCTTGTCGTAGGGCATCAGGTGCCCGGCCTCAGGGATATGCAGATGCTTGTTCACACCCTTGCTCTTGCTTGTCGCCAAGACTGAAGCTTCTTGAGGAATGGTTGGATCCTTCCCTCCGCTGATTGAAAGCGTATCTGCCGCCAAATGGTCGATGCAGGCCACTGCCTGTCTCCTTACCCGCTCCAGCTCCCAAATTCCTTTGGGATACTGATACGACCAGTATTGAGAGCCAAGGAATGCATCGTCGTCTGCATCACCTTCATGATGGAAATGGTAGTCAGGGTCTGCCTGCCATGCCACTTTCCTGCGTTTGACAAAATGTCTGAGAACCCTGACCTGTGTGACCTGCAGCGAGGGAATAACCAAGGCCGGGGCAAGCAGGGCAAGGGCGTCTGCATCAAAGGCATCGGCAATAATGGCGGCGATTGCGCCTCCCATGGAGTGCCCCACCAACGAAACGTGGTCGTACCGCTGAGCCAGATAGGCGAAAGCATCATAGGCTGTGCCTATCCAATCCTCGGCCTTACTTGCCAAGAAATCCTTGGCGCTGGTCCCATGCCCTGGATAGCGGGGACAATACACATCAAAGCCGGCAGCGAACAAATCAATACCCGGGCGAATAAGTTCACCGGGATAACCGGTGAAACCATGGCACAACAAGACTGCTTTTCTTACCGACCGGGCATGAACCATCGCCCACGGCCGTGCGCATTTCCTCACTGGCGCCTTATCCTGATAGTGATGCTCATTGAAGTCGGGAACTTTATAGGTTATCTGCATGGAAACTCCTACCAACTCTGCTTCAGCAGATTCAAAAGGTCGATGCGGCTCCTCACCTGGGTTTTCCCGTAGATATTAGCCACATGGTTGTTCACCGTGTTTGCGCTGATGCCAAGCTGGCTTGCGATCTCCTTGTTGGTCAAGCCTTGGCTTATCAAGCGGATGACTGCAAACTCGCGCTCAGTGATATGGTACTCCTCCAAGTCCTCTAAAACAAGCTCTTTGTTCTTGACCACCGTCGACCTTCCCAAACGCACAAATTCCATGAATAAGAACGTCATGATGGTAATTGAGAGCGCCAGAAAGTAGATTCCGAACAACAACGGCTTGAGTGAGGGAAAGAGCAAGGCAAGCAGGATGGCGGGTACCATCGCTGCACTGACGATGATGATTGAAATCGCTGAAGTCCGGGCGGTCTTGTTTGCAATGGAGTTGATGTTCTTCAATGTCACCGAGAGACAGAAGGCAATGACGAAGACAAACAGCATGAGCATCAACTGGTCTATGATGAGCTTCTGCCAAAGTTCACGGCTTATGCCAAGCACCAAGTAAACCAGTGCGAGCACGTAGAACAACCCCTTGTACGGCTGTCTCCAAGGGTGAGCAATAACCCAGGTGGTAAAATAAGGGATGAATACAATAAGGAAGGTGAGATCGGCGATGACGATGAAGGCTATGCTGTAGGTGATGACATCAAAGACCAAACCCGAGAGATAGATACGTGAAAGGAGCTGCAGGGCCATCAGCATCATGCATCCCAACAGGGATGCATGACAGATGATGAAATAGGTCGCCCACCTCTGCTTGTTTGCCAGGCGGTAGACGATGGCAAGGGCCAAGGTCATGCACCCGAGGGCGAAGGCAAGCATGTATACGAGCAGCAGGATTCCACTCACCGCCTGCTACCCGTTCTTCTTGTTCAGACCAAGTTGCTTCTGATTGTGAGTCAGGTCCGCCAATCCGCAGATCTCGGTGATGTCATTGAGCATTGCAACGATATTGGTTGGCGCCAAGCCCAGCTTTCCTGCAACCAACGAGTTGTAGGAGCTGGCATTGACGGCAGCCTTCGACTTGGCTGAGTAGAGCCTCAAATGCAGGTTCATACCCTCCCCAAGCAGATAGGAAGCACTGTTGGAGAACGAAGGGAATTGCTTGGCCAGTGCACTCTCAATCATTTTGGGATCCTGTACAAAGCCCTTGGGGGCCTGCAGGTGCAACAGGTACCAAAGCGGCAGGGAAGGATTGTTCCAGGCAAGCCTGACTTTCTTTTTCTCTGCAAGTACAAGCAGCTTGGAGACATCTTCCGAAGAAACCTTGAGATCGGCAAAACCGAATACCACCCATACACTGCTGTAGTTGCCGCTGTTGCGCATCTTGGCTGCAGTAGTGATCAAGCTGGAGAGGTCCTTGCAGTCCTGCTCCCAAATAACCGTCATATTGGAATAGCGGCAGTCCTTGCGCATCTGGGAGAAATACAAGGCCTCCGCTTCGGTTGCCGTCACCAAGAGAATGGTTTGGCGGGGCTGTTGGGAAATTCGTTTGCGTGCCATTGTTACTCCTCCTTATCCTTGTTCGCATCGATGAAACAGAACTCCGAAAGAATCGGAAGGGCACCGAACGCTCCATTCATATATTGACTCTGCGTCTTGTCCTTGCTGCGTGAGTACTTGAAGTTGGCCAAGCTGAAATAGACGGTGGCGCTTTCACTGTTCTTTTCGGCAAAGTACACGCCGTCGCGTCTGAGCAGGCCCGGACGAAGCAACGAGGGGTTGCAGTCGACCACCAGCATCTGCGAGTTGCACTCATTATTGCTGGCCTCAAAGATCTCTACGATGTGGCACAATACGTTGGGGTGCAGGAGCATGCCGAAGTCATCGATGATCAAGGTCCTGGGCTTGGTGAAACTTTCAAAGAATGCCACACCCATCAAACACAGTCTTCTGAGGCTCAGGCTCTCCAAGTTGAAGAACGAGGCGTAGTGCTGGGTGACATTGGTATGGATGAAAATGAGGCGGTCGTCCTTGACACGAATGTCGCGGATGTCGGTGATATCGACACTCCACAGGAAGTTGATCAGCTGCTGCACCCAATCAGGATGCTCGGTAAGCTGGGTGATCAGATACTTCTCGCTGATGTTCGAAACACCCATGGGAAGCAGATGCAGACTCTCATTGAACCAGGTGTACAGCGGTCCTGTCGTATCACTGCCCTTGACTGCTGAAGCTGCAAGGTAGGAGTGCTTCTCATCAACCTTGCCCACCAGACGCTTCTTCTCACCGCGATAGGCTTTGCCCCATCGATATGTATACGTCAGCTTGACATCATCAAGCAGAAGGGCCCCTTCATCAAGCTTGCGCTCAAACATCAATTTCTTCGATCGTTTGATCAAGTGAAAGAGAGATTCCTCGAATATCTTTTCACGGTCGGCGACCAGGGTATACTGTGCGATTACCATCTCGCCGCTCTGCTCATCCTTTCCAAGCAGGATGCGGATGATGATGGTTGCAGGCTGCCCTTTCTCCTCAGAGTACGCAAATGAAGTACCGCTGAGAATCTGCAGGGGGTTCTCCGTCTCCTCTGCCGCGCACACAATACCCTTCAGCGCTTCCAAGGCACGTACAAACGAGCTTTTGCCCGCTCCATTGGGCCCTACAATGGCCGCAGTCTTGATAAGTCTCAACTTCTCGGTCACCGGTACAACCTTCGATTCGGGAAAACGGTTGTCCTTGACAGCCTCAAACGAAATCGTCTGAGCCGACTTTACGGACTTGAAGTTCGCTATCGTCATATCCAGCAGCATGCGCTACCTCCTCACTCACCTGTCTCAGGTGGAATTACAAAAGTGTTTCCATCTTCCCATACACCTGCGGCCATGCATTGAGGCATTGGACCAGGCGGAGGGGAAGCGTTTCATCTCCATGATTGTCCGTCGCTATGAGGTCAATCAAGTCTCGTTTCAGATACCCAAGGGAGTCGCCATTCTCCACTGCTTCCACGTTTGTTTGCAAGAGGCAGCCCAATTTCAGCAGCTCGCCGAGCAACGCACTCTGCGGTTCAAGCCACCGATAGCGTTCCACATGGGCAAGGATGGGCGTCAGCTTTTGCAGGATGAGAGTCTCTATGCGCTCAAGCAATCTCGCGGGGGGAAGGGAGAGCCCGAACTCAAGCAGAGCGTACTTTTGGGCGATAGGCACACAGACAAGCCGGGCCTGGTCTCCCACGTAGAGTTCACTACCCAAATAGGTGGTAATACCCTCCTTTGCAGCCTCTCCCTGCGCCCAGGCAAACGTCTGACGCAAATCTGCGATATTGGTGGTCACAAACGGGTTGTAGATATGGGGAGTGAAGGCGATGGTCGTAATCCCGTTCTCCAAATACAGATGGAGCATACGGGAAAAAGATTCTTTGGAAACATAGCCATCATCGATCAAGGGAAGCAGATGGCAGTGAAGATCGCAAAGGCCCATAGGAAACTCCTCTGGATGATTATATCCGGAATCACAAAAATGTGAAAGAAAAAAAGGAGCTCACTTGCGATTTAGGCCATCAAAACTCAATCATCGCTTCGGCTTTTCGGTCTGCAAGCTGTAAATGATGCTTCACTTCCTGTATTTCACTCACCATATCAGCAATATCGATAAGGGCCTTGGGTGCATTGCGGCCGCTGATCACCAAATGGGGAAAGCCTTCCTTGGAGCGGTGGTCTGCAATCCAAGTGCACACCTCATCGGCATCAAGGTACCCAAGCGTGAGGGTGTAGGTGAATTCATCCAAGACTATCAGATCGAAGGCGGATGCGGATATCCACCGCTTGACCTGCTCCCAGCCACGTTTGGCAAGCTCGGCATTGAGCTTGTCATTCTCCCCTACCCAGGTAAAACCGGCACCGAAGTGTTTCCAGGTGACGCCAAGCTGTATCGCACTCTTGTATTCACCGCTGTCAAGCGTATCGGGATCCTGCTTGATGAACTGAACCACGGCGCACCGGGCCCCATGTCCGAGGGCACGAAACAGCTGTCCCATCGAGGCGCAACTCTTTCCTTTTCCATCACCTGTGTACACCAACACCATTGCCTTGCCCATCAGCTACTCCATCACCACATACTGCATCATCATCACACCCTGACCGTCGAGGGTACTTTCCCCGCTGATCTGCCGCTGGGCCTTCTCGCTCTGGCTCTTTGCTTCCTGCATGCTGAGAAGTGCCGTATAGGCCTGTCTGGACCCTGAACGGTTGTATACATCGTTCATCAGGTCGACTGCTTCCGTAAATCTGCCCATCGCCTCAAGCAGCAAGGCAGCGTTATATCCGCTGGCAATATGACCATTGCCTTCATACAGCGAGAGGAACTGCCTATATGCCGCCTCATACGAACCACGCTCGGCCAGTGTATAGGCACCCTTTGCTGCTTCAAGCTTGGGCTTGTTGCTCATAAGGGTGAGCCGCTTGGTCTGCCAGGAAGGAGCCAGCTGCTTGGAGATGGTCGATGAGAAGGAGCGGATGATCTTCTCGAACAAGGGCTTGAAGGAAGGGGCATACCCGCTTGAATACCTTCTCTCGTCACGATAGCCTCCGGGAGCTCCAGCATCATAGGTCCGTATCCCGATTTTCGTCTCCTGATCCTCTTTTCCGGTAAAGGAACGGGAGAACAGAATAGAGCCGCTGCCCAGGTCGAAAATCGTATAGGTCAGTGTCAACGTGGCTTTCTGTACCAGGAAGTACTCCCTTGAGGTTACTTTCTCATAGCTCTTGATATTCACAATAGCATCATTTGGGTTAGGGTCGACATCCTCCGTCACAAAGGTCTTCACATCCCTTCCCACCACCTGCTCCTCTACATCCATATAGGAGATGGAACTCGAAAGCAGGGCCTGCATCCCCTTCGACTTGAGCATTGCTGAAGTATTCTCCCCTACTTTGGAGAGGGTCATATATGCATCGGTGACTTCAGGGGTAAGGACGGTGAAATATCCGGTGCCTTGTACGGAATCCAGAATCATGCGCGAGGCCGTCGAGGCGACGGAGGAGGCCAGATTTGTGTCATACCCGCTGGAAAGGGTGAAATCTGTTTCACTGAGGCCCTGTATCCAAGGGCTGAGCGGACGGCCGTATGGAAACTTGTAGGCATTTGTCGAAGCGACGGCGATGTTTCTCGATGCACTGAGGTCAACCTCACCGGGAACCAAATGCCTTACCGTAATGGAAGTGGCGCAGGAGGTGAAGAAAATCACCATCGAGGCAACAATCAGAACCTTGCTCAGAACTCTCATATGTACTCCTCTTTGCTTCGGGTATAGGAGGCCGCAACTTCGAGCGCCCGGACCATCCCGCTTGCGTCAGCCAGACCTTTTCCGGCAATATCGAAGGCCGTCCCATGGTCGACGCTGGTACGTAGAAAAGGAAGGTCCCAGGTGATGGAGATGGTCCGGTTGAAATCATAGGTTTTGGCAGCAATGTGGCCTTGGTCGTGATAGAGGGAAATCACCGCCCGATACTTACCCATCCGCGTCTGATAGAACACCGAGTCGGCACCAATCGGCCCGACCACATCGATGCCTTGCCTGCGGGCCTCGATGACAGCCGGTTCCACACTCACCATCTCCTCATCCCCGAACAGGCCGTGCTCGCCGCTATGGGGATTCAAGCCCGCTACGGCGAGGCTGAGGCTCCGATCGAAGGCCGGACTGCTTTTTGTAATCCTGTCACAGGTAGCTATGGTTTCGAGCAGGCTCTCCTTGGTGACCGCATCACACGCTTGGCGCAGCGAGAGATGACGCGTATGAAAGAAAATTTTCAGTCCCATGGTATCGAACATCGTAATCGCTTTCTTTGTATGGGTGAGCTCGGAAAGGATTTCGGTGTATCCGATATGCTCGATACCGGCAGCCCTCAGCGCTTCCTTGTGCAGAGGAGGCGTTACAACAGCATGTGCATAGCCTTGCTGCACCAAAAGCACGGCGGTCTCGGCCGATGCATACGCCGCTCTGCCGCACATGGCGCTGATCCGTCCATAGGCAAAGTGATTCATGTCGACAATGCTTTGGGTATAGAGAATCTTCCGGCTTCCCCCCTCCATCGCCTGCTCAAGACGGGTTTGGTCGCTGACAACTGAATCGAATTCGGCTTTTAAGCCCAAATCTGTTGCGAGTCTGGAAATAACAGGGACATCGGCAATAACGATGACGCCCACTTCATCAGGCAGTTGTGCGGCCTTCAGCGCTTTCAATACTATCTCAGGGCCAATGCCCGCCGGATCTCCGCAGGGGACGGCCAAATATCGCTTTGCTTGCATCATGGCCCATGATACCAGTGTGCACGAGTGCTGTCCATAACCACAGAACCAATTGACAACCGTACTACCTTCTCTTATGTTGTAATCAGTGGGATTGCAATACGATTTCAAGGAGTACCGGCATGGCGAAATATCGTGAAGAAGATGATGAGCTCGATGATGAGGAAGATCGTTATTTCAGTAGGTTGGAGGACGAGGAAGACGCCTATCTGGCTGATTTGTACGATGCTCCGGAAGTGATAGATTTCGGAGATGAAGACGATGAGATGCTCGATGACGAGGAAGATGAGGATGAACTTCTCGACGATGGCTTCATGGTCGAGGGGGATGAGTCTTTCGAGGACGAATTCTTTGAGGAAGAAGATGAATTCGACGACTTGGAAGACGAGGACATCCTCTGATTCCCCCATCAACACAAGCAAGCCTCCCCCCCCCCGGGGAGGTTTTTCTATAATAAGGAAGACCCCATGTACGATAGTGAACTCTTTGCCAAAGCCAGACTCTTCATATACCGCAACGCCAGGGCTTTGGACCTCGCCCGTTGGCGCTTCCATTTCGAAGGTGCTGACAAGTCTGAAGTACTCGCCGCTCTTTCTGCCTATCAGAACAAGGATGGCGGCTTCGGCTGGGGTTTGGAAGCCGATGCATGGAACCCGAACTCAAGTCCCATACAAACCTGCACGGCAACCGAGATTCTTGACGAAACAGCCTTTTCAGACACACAGCATCCAATCATCCAAGGCATCCTCGCATATTTGGAAAGCGGCTCCTCCTTTGACGGGTCATTCTGGTATAAGGCAATACCAAGCACCAACGACCATCCCCATGCTCCTTGGTGGGCGTGCACCGACAACTCCACCGGCAATGGAGACTACAATCCAACAGCCGCCCTAGCCGGGTTCCTATTCCGACATGCAAAGGGAAATGCACAGAGGGAACTACTGGCAATCCGCATTGTCAAAGAAGCATACGACCAATTGCTGGGCGGCGGCAGGGAGAACGGCTTTCACACTATCATCTGTTATCTCAGGATGCATGACTATCTCAGCCAGATTCCTCGAAAGTCCCCCATCGATCTGCAGGAACTCGCATCAACACTCGTAGTTGCTGTGGACTCTCTTGTTGAGCAGGACAGCGATGCATGGATCAACTCATACAGCTGCAAGCCTTCGCACTTTCATCGGGCAAGTCAGCGACTGTTCACTCCCCTGTTGCAGGACCTCGGACACAAAGAGTGCACCCAGATCAAACAAACTCAGTGCGCGGACGGATCGTGGGCCCCTACCTGGGCTTGGGCCGACTATCCCGAACAGTGGGCCGTTGCAAAGCTGTGGTGGAAGTCAGATTTAATCATACGAAATCTTCTCTTTCTCAGAAGCATGCACGCCCTGTAGCCGCACTGTTTGATAGAAAATACGTACATCTCATGGCTTTTAAAGAAAGTTCATGTTTCTACGAATAGATACTTGCACTCCCAATTGTTTCTCTGTATAGTAACATATACACCTAAGGAGAAAGACCATGAATCGAAGAATAGTGTTGCTTGTTGCCCTCTGCATGATTGCCGTCTCGCCCCTGTTTTCCCAACCAACCGCCGAAGCCTCAAAGGGATATGAAATCGGCATTTCCAAAATGGTGAGTCATCCCGCACTCGACTCCATCGAGCAGGGAATAATGGACTATCTCAACGGTACCGGCATGCAGTTCAATTTCGATCTGCAGAACTGCAACGCAGAAATTGCAACAGCCATCGCGATTGCTCAGAAGTTTAAAAGCGACAACAAGGATTTGGTTGTCGGCATCGCCACCCCCCCGGCCCAGGCCCTTGCACAGGTCATAACCGACAAGCCGGTCGTCTTCGGGGCGATAACCGACCCCTTGGCAGCCGGGCTGGTAGTCAATTACGACAAAACCGAGGATACCAATATTGCAGGTATTTCGGACCTCAATCCGCTGAAGCTTCAGCTTGAGACCTATTTTCGGATTGTCAAGCCGAAGACACTGGGGATGATCTACACCAGCAGCGAAGCCAACGGAGTTGCACAGATGGAGCTTGCAAAGAGCATATGCGCCGAAAACAACGTCACCTTCGTTGCTGCAGCGGTCAGTAACTCCAGCGAAGTCAAGATGGCCGCCCAATCGATAGTCGGACGTGTGGACGCCATGTATGTGGCCATCGACAACACCGTAGTCAGTGCCATCCCCTCGGTAAGCGAAGTCTGCATGAAGGCTGGAATCCCTCTGTTCAACACTGATACGACCAGCAGCGACGGTATCGACTTTCTCATGAGCTGGGGCTTCAATTACTATACCGTCGGAGTGGAAACCGGAAAGGTGGTTGAACGAATCCTCAAGGGAGAGAAACCCAGGGATATCGGAGCTGTATTCTTTGACGATCCCGCTCAGTTCGAGCTCTGGTTCAATCTCGACACTGCAAAGAAACTGAATATCAGCATCCCTCAGGACCTGCTTGATGGAGCGAAGGTGTTGGTCCAAAACGGAAAAAAGACTATACGCGAGTAACGTTCATACTCCTTGTTTGGAGCCTGCCTTTCGGGGCAGGCTCCTTTCATTGTAGTCGATATATTCAATTATTCGAATCAAATTATAACCATATGCATAATCCATGAATTAATATTCAGTTATTTGCATAACATGATTTACAAATGCGAAAAATAAGGCTATAGTTTTGCAAACGAAAAGGATTACCTGTTTTGGAGGAAATCAGATGAACATCACACGCCGCTCCCTGTTCACCCTTGCCCTAGTTCTTCTTCTGACTTTCAGCGTCTTTGCTGCAGGACAGACTGAAGCCAAAGCCAGCGCTACGTACAAGATTGGAGTCTCAAAACTCCTCGCCCATCCCGCCCTCGACGCAGCCGAGAAAGGTTTGATGGATCACCTTGCCACCACGGGCCTGTCGGTCTCCTATGACCTGCAGAATGCAAATGGCGACATCTCCACCGCTTCCTCGATCGCCCAGAAGTTCAAGAGCGACAAGGTCAATGTTGCTGTCGGTATCGCAACCCCCTCGGCCCAGGCCCTTGCCCAGGTGTTCCCCGTCTCCTCCGGCATTCCTGTAGTATTCAGTGCCGTCACCGATGCCGATGAGGCAGGTCTGGTGGCTGCCAACATTGCCGGTGTCTCGGACAAGAACCCTGTCGACGAACAGATCAAGCTTTTGATCGACATCACCGGCGCAAAGCGCATCGGTAACATCTATGCTTCAGGCGAAGCCAACGGCGTTGTGCTTATGGAGATGGCAAAAGCCGCCTGCCAGAAGTACGGCGTTGAGTTTGTTGCAAGCGCCATCAGCAACTCCAGTGAAGTTAAAATGGCCGCCCAATCCATCATCGACCGCGTCGACGCCATCTACATTGCCACCGACAATGCAGTCATCAGCGCCCTCGCTTCGATCGACGATGTCACCACCAAGGCAAACAAGGTCCTTTTCAGTGCCGACCCAAGCGGTGTGGAAGGATTGAATGCCATGATTGCATGGGGCTTCGACTATTACAGCATCGGTGTTGAGACCGGCAAGGTAATTGAAAGAGTACTCAAAGGCGAGCAGGCCGGTTCGGTTGGAACCGTATACATCACCGATCCGACCAAGTTTGAGCTGTGGTTCAATCTTGATACCGCCAAGAAGCTTGGTTATACTATTCCGCAGTCACTGCAGGATGGTGCTGCTGTGCTCATCAAGGACGGAAAGAAAATCAGCCAGTAATACGGGCTGGACAATCAATCGCCGGACTTGCAGAGTTCCGGCGATTTTTTCTGTGTAAGGGGTTTTACATGATTGAAGGAATTTTCGTGGATGGCTTGGTCTTTTCGATCATGGTCATCGGTATTCTTATTTCCTATCGGATTCTCGACTTTGCCGACCTGACCTGCGACGGCTCGGTAGCCACCGGTGCTGCAGTCGCCACCATGAGCATCGTGGCCGGTTTTCCCATTTTCGTCGCACTGCTGCTTGCTTTCCTTGCCGGTGTAATCGCCGGTATGATAACTGCTGCAATCCATAACAAGCTGAAAATTCCCGGCCTGCTTGCCGGTATTCTCACCATGACCATGCTGTACTCCATCAATCTCAGAGTACTGGGCAATAAGGCGAACGTTCCGCTTCTCAGGGTGAAAACCATGTACTCCCAGCTCCCGGAGATTTTCAGTTTCATCCCTTCCGAATGGGCGGCGCTCCTTGGAACCCTGCTCGTCGTACTCTTCGTGAAACTGTTGATTGATATATTCTTTCGCACCGACCTCGGCGTCTCCATGGGAGCCATGGGTGGAAACGAGCAGATGGTCATCAGTCAGGGAATCAACCCCGATATCCTGAAGTTGATGGGCATCGGCCTTTCCAATGGACTGATTGCCCTTTCGGGCGGACTTCTTGCCCAGTATCAGGGGTTTGCCGATGCAAACCTCGGCCAAGGGATGGTGGTCCAGGGCCTTGCCGCCATCATGATCGGCGAGTTCCTCTTCTCCTCGAACCGCATCTCGCTGCTCACCCTTCGAGCAGTCTTGGGAGCAATCATCTACAAGGCCCTGATGTTCTTCGGCCGCAAGTATGGATATTTGGTGAATATAACCCCCAACGACTTCAAGTTGCTTACCGGCATCCTCGTGATCGCCAGCCTCTTCATCGCCCAGACAAGGAGTGCAGCTTCTTCGGCGGGTGCAAAGAAGAAAGCAATCGCCAGGTCCCAGGCCAGGCACGATTCGAAGGAGGATTCCACCAATGCTTGATTTAAGCAACATCACCAAAGTATTCTACCCCGGGACAGTCAACGAGAAGATGGCCCTGGATAATATCAATCTCCATGTAAACAAAGGAGATGTCATCTGTGTCGTAGGTTCCAACGGCTCGGGAAAGTCCACACTTTTCAACCTGATCAGCGGCACATACCCGGTCACGAACGGAAAAATCATATTCGACGGTACCGATGTAACCGCCAGTCCGGAATATAAACGGGCGATGACCATCGGCCGCATCTTCCAGGACCCTACCAAGGGAACTGCTGCAAACATGTCCATAGAGGACAATATGATTACCGCTGAGACCAAGGGAATGAAAGGCTTGAGAATCAGCCTGAACAACGAGAAGCGTGAACAATTCGCATCGCTTTTGAAATTGATCGGGCTGCAGGACAGGCTCAAGGACAATGTAGGACTTCTCAGCGGCGGACAGCGTCAAGCGCTCACCCTGCTCATGATTGTGATGAGCAGGCCCAAAATGCTGCTGCTCGACGAGCATACTGCAGCTTTGGACCCTCGAAACGCCCAGATTGTCATGGACCTCACCGAACGCTTCATCGCTGAGTACAAGCTTACCGCCCTGATGGTAACACACAACATGCAGTTCGCCATCAATTTCGGTAACCGCCTGATCATGATGGACGAAGGAACAATCATTCTCGATGTCAGCGGCGAAGAGAAATCCAAGCTTACGGTTGAGGAACTTGTCAGGCTTTTCAAGAACCTCAGAAACAAGACCTATGCAAACGACGAAGCATTGCTGACAAAGGAATAGAAAATCCAAAGGTGCTTGCCTCCTTTCGGTATTCAGCCTAAGATAGGGCGAGGACCAGTTCGTGGGAACAATTAAGCCAATTCAAGCGGCGTTGGAGCCAATGTTCACCCGCCGCTTTTTGTATACCTTGATCATCCCTTTGGTGATCGAGCAATTCCTTGCCGTCTCCATAGGCATGGCCGACACTGTCATGGTCGCCTCGGCTGGTGAGGCGGCCGTAGGTGCCATCAGCCTCGTCGATTCCATCACGTTTTTGATAATTACCTTGTTCGCCGCGTTTGCCACCGGGGGAGCCGTCGTCTCCAGCCAGTACCTCGGTAGAAAGGATTATGCTTCGGCAAATAGTGCCGCCAAGCAGTTGTTGGTTCTCTCTGTAGTGGTGTCCACAATTCTCATGGTGCTTTGCATTCCGTTTCGACGTCTCATCATCAGGTTTATCTTCGGTTCGATTGAAGAGCAGGTTCTTCTCAACGGATCCACCTATTTCCTCTATATTCTTGCCTCTCTCCCCTTTTTGGCAACCTACAACGCCTGTGCCGCGCTTTTCAGGTCGATGGGCAACAGCAAGGTGAACCTGTGGGTGAGCATCATCATGAATCTTATCAATGTGATAGGAAATGCATACTTCATCTTTGCTCTGCATCTCGGAGTGACCGGTGCTGGACTGGCCACCCTTCTGAGCAGGATCATAGGATCGGCCATCATCCTTGCGCTCATCGCCAATCCCATGAATGTCATCTCAATCCGCAACTATCGGAAGCTGGAGTGGCGCCCGGAGATGATCAGGCGTATTCTGCGCATCGGCATTCCCAATGGAATCGAAGGCTCTGTATTCCAAATCGGAAAGCTCTTGGTCCAAGGCTTCATCGCCGTCTTCGGAACTGCATCGATTGCGGCAAACGCCATCTCAGGCTCCGTTACCTCCTTCATCAACATCCCCGGGGGCGCAATCGGGCTCGCCTCGATAACCGTCATCGGACAGGCCATCGGGGCGAAGAGACCCGACCAAGCCGTCTATTACGGAAAACGACTACTTTTAATCACCTATCTCTCCATGGCGGCCCTTGCCATCCCGGGCTACTTTCTCACTCCCCATATTGTTCAAATTTTTAATCTTTCTGCAGAAGCCACCGAGCTTGCAAGCAATGTAATCCGTACCGCCATGATCTTCAGCGCCCTTCTGTGGCCGACAGCCTTCTCGCTTCCAAATTTTCTCAGGGCGGCAGGTGATGCAAAATATACCATGCTGGTCTCCATGTTCAGCATGTGGGCCTTCCGGGTGGCTATGAGCTATCTGCTGGCTATAACCCTGAACTGGGGAATCTATGGAGTATGGGCCGGCATGTACATCGATTGGCTGACCCGCAGCATGTTTTTCATCGTACGCTTCATCCGCGGCAAGTGGAAGACAAAACGTGTCATTTAGGCAATTCTGTTTAATTTATGTAAAATTTGGATAATCACCCTTTACAAATCCAGAAAGTAGTCTATCATAATACTTGAACGTGCTCGGGCACTACGCAGAACATTTGGTATTTCCACCCCTAGTTATTGCATCCGTCCTACGTATACCCCTTTACCTCTATGGTCAATTACTGGAGTAATCCAGAAAAAAAGGAGTCGTATATGAAAAAGAGTTTGTGTGTACTCTTGATGGTGTTGCTCACAGTAGCAACTCTCTTCGGAGCAGGTACGAAAGAAGATGCCTCTGTAATCAAGATCGGCGTTTCCATGCCCACCCAGAGCCTGCAGCGCTGGAATCAGGATGGAGCGAACATGAAGAGCCAGCTCGAAGCAGCCGGATACAAAGTTGACTTGCAGTATGCAGGCGACAATGACATTCCGACCCAGGTCGCACAGCTGGAGAACATGATCACCACCGGATGCAAGGTGTTGGTCATTGCATCCATCGATGGATCGGCGTTGAGTGAAGTCCTGAAGCAGGCCAAGGCAAAAAACATTGCCGTCATCGCGTATGACCGCCTGATCATGAACACCGATGCAGTAACCTACTATGCCACCTTCGACAACTTCAAGGTTGGAACCATCCAGGGAACCTACATCCGGGATGCCCTGAAACTTGACAGCACCCCAGGCCCTTATTACATCGAGCTGTTCACCGGTTCTCCCGACGACAACAACATCAATTTCTTCTTTGGTGGTGCCATGTCGATTCTCGAGCCGTACATCAAGAGCGGCAAGTTGATCGTTCGCTCCGGCCAGACCACCAAGGCCCAGGTTGCAACCCTCAACTGGTCAACCGAAGAAGCCCAGAAGAGAATGGAAAACCTTATCACCGCCAACAACTACGGCCCGAAGGGCAACCGTCTCGATGCAGTCTACTCTTCCAATGACTCCATTGCAAACGGCCTGACCAACGCACTCGTTGCTGCCGGTTACACCAAGGACAACTTCCCGATCATCACCGGTCAGGACTGCGACAAGCCTTCTGTAAAGAACATGTTGATGGGTCTGCAGAGCATGTCCATTTTCAAGGACACCCGCACCTTGGCAAGCAAGGTCGTCGAAATGGTCAACTCCATCGTCAAGGGCGAGAAAGTTGACATCAACGACACCGAGACCTACAACAACGGCGTGAAGGTTGTTCCTTCCTACCTTTGCGATCCCGTCTTCGCTACCGTTGACAATTACAAGGCTCTGTTGATCGACAGCGGCTACTACACTGAAGCTGACTTGAAGATCTGATTCTCCTTTTGATCCTTTGCGGGCAACTTCGGTTGCCCGCATCCTTTGGAGGTCCGTTTTGGAAACCCTACTACTGGAAATGAAACACATCACCAAGACCTTCCCCGGGGTCAGGGCTCTCAACGATGTGAACCTTCAAGTTCGTCCGGGAGAAATCCATGCCATAGTTGGAGAGAACGGGGCAGGCAAATCCACCCTGATGAATATACTCAGTGGAGTCTATCCTGCTTCCACCTTCGATGGCGATATTCTTGTGCATGGAAAGAGTTGCCAGTTCCACTCCATCAAGGAGAGCGAGGAGCAGGGGATTGTCATCATCCACCAGGAGTTGGCGCTTGTACCCTATCTCACCATTGCCGAAAATATGTTTTTGGGTAATGAACAAGGCAGGATCTTTTCCATCGACTGGGACAAAACCTACAGCCGAGCCGACGAGCTGCTCGCACTCGTTGGTCTTGAGGAGTCCAGCAAGACTTCCATCAAGGACATCGGTGTCGGCAAGCAACAGCTTGTAGAAATCGCCAAGGCGTTGGCAAAGAATGTCAAGGTCTTGATTTTGGACGAGCCGACAGCCTCTCTGAACGATACGGAAGCCAAAAAGCTGCTTGACCTGCTGCTGCAGTTCAAAGCAAGGGGGATGACCAGCATCCTCATTTCGCACAAGCTCAACGAGGTCTCCTATATCGCCGATCGTATAACTGTCATTCGTGATGGTGAAGTCATCACGACCATGGACAAGACCGTTGAAAGCTTCGATGAGAACAAGATCATCAAAGCCATGGTCGGGCGGAATATCAGCGACCGATTTCCCAAACGTAATGCCAAAATCGGTCAGGTAAGTCTTGAAGTGGAACATTGGACCGCTTTTCACCCTTTGTATGAGGGGAAAAAGGTCTGTGAGGATATCAATCTCAAACTTCACAAGGGTGAAGTTGTCGGCATCAGCGGGCTTATGGGTGCAGGTCGTACAGAGTTTGCGATGAGCCTCTTCGGCAAGAGCTACGGACGCAACATCACTGGAACGCTCAGGATCAACGGCAAGGAAGTCCAGCTGAACTCCATCAAGAACGCAATCCAGAACAAGCTGGCATATGTCACCGAGGATCGCAAAGGCAATGGTTTGATTCTCTCCAAGTCCATCATGCAGAACACCACGCTCGCTAAACTGGATGCCATCAGCAAGTATCAGGTCATCGACCCTGATTTGGAACTGAAGGTGTCCAAGGAAGTGAACGAAAAATTGCATACCAAATGCTCGTCGGTGCTTGAGGAGGTGAACAACCTTTCGGGAGGAAACCAGCAGAAGGTATTGTTGAGCAAATGGATTTTCGCCGAACCCGATATACTGCTGCTCGATGAACCGACGAGAGGCATCGATGTCGGTGCCAAATATGAGATTTACTGCATCATCAACCAGCTCGCCGAGGAGGGAAAGTCAATCCTCTTCATCTCAAGCGAAATGCCTGAGATACTGGGAATCTGCGATCGCATCTACGTCCTCAGTGAAGGCAGGATAGTCGGCGAGATGCTTGGGTCCGAAGCAAGCCAAGAAAAAATCATGAAATGCATTGTACAGAATCAGAAAGGAGACCAACTGCCATGAGACACAGCCTAGGCATCAAGGATACCGTGAAGAAGAACTCCATGCTCATCGTTCTTCTGGCCACCATGGTTCTCTTCCAAGTGCTCATCAGCAGCAGCGGAAGGGGATCACTGTTTGCACCCTCCAATATTTCCAATCTCATCAGCCAAAACTCGTATGTCGTCATTTTGGCAAGCGGTATGTTGCTGTGCATCCTTACCGGTGGAAACATCGACCTCTCCGTGGGTTCGGTCGTCGCCTTGGTAGGAGCCTTGGCAGGAACCCTGGTGGTCAACCTGCATTGGAACATCTATCTGTCGATAGTGATTTGTCTTTTAACAGGGCTTGCCATCGGCGCATGGCAGGGCTTCTGGATCGCCTATGTCCGCATCCCTCCTTTCATCACCACCCTTGCGGGGATGCTGTTGTGGCGCGGAGTGGCCTTGCTGATTCTCAACGGCCTGACCATTTCCCCCTTCCCTGCTGAATACACAAGGTATTTCAACAGCTTCCTCCCCAACACCGAAGATGCTGCGACAATTTTCTCCTTTACGGTCATCGTCGGAGTCGTCATCTGTTTGATCTATGGATTCTGGGCTCTTTTTGACCGATACACCAAGAAAAAGAAGGGATACGCAACCGAACCTCTGGCCATCACGTTGGTCAAGGTCGTCTTGCTTTCGGTAGCTGTTCTGGTAGTATTTTCCCTGCTTGGAAGGCATAAGGGAGTACCTGTTGTATTGATCCTGCTTGCCGTCATTGTATTGGGCTACAGCTACTTCACCGCCCGAACGGTACCGGGCAGGCACCTGTATGCGATGGGCGGCAATGAGAAGGCTGCAAAACTCTCCGGTGTCGATACCAACAGGGTGCTTTTCTTTGCATACGCCAATATGGGATTTCTCTCGGCGGTTGCAGCCTTGGTGGGTGTGGCACGCTTCAACTCGGCCGCCCCGACTGCAGGCACCAACTACGAGATGGATGCCATCGGATCCTGCTTCATCGGCGGTGCAAGTGCCTACGGTGGAACCGGTACCATCGGAGGGGCGATCATCGGAGCCATTTTCATGGGTGTCCTGAACAACGGAATGTCCATCCTCGGCATCGATGCCAACTGGCAAAAGGCTGTGAAAGGTATTGTAGTACTTGCGGCGGTAGTCTTTGATGTTCTCAGCAAAAAACGGGCGAAATCGAGCTAGACACTGTTGCCAAGTTGTATTAAGTAGCTTACTCTCAGCTAAAAAGGACAACCATGGCTGTTACGATTAGAGATATTGCAAAGAAGGCAGGGGTATCCAGGGGAACGGTGGACCGGGTACTCCACAATAGAAAGGGTGTCAATGAGGAGGTTGCCTCCCGGATTCGGGCTATAGCCAACGAGCTTGGGTTCATTCCCAATCTTGCAGGCAAAGCCTTGGCGACCCGCAAGCAACCTCTGAGGATCGGCTGTCTGCTTCCCAGCATAGGCAACCCGTTCTTTGCAGATGTCATTGCAGGCTTCAGGCAGGCTGAACGGGAACTCTCCGATTTCGGTGTCTCTGTCGATATAATGGAGGTGAAGTCGTTCGATCGATCGGTGCATCTCGATGCTATCGAGACGCTGCAGAGCAAACGCTACGATGGGTTGTGCGTCACCACCATAAACGTTGAGCCTGTCATTGCAGCAATCGATAAGATCACCGAAGCCGGCACTACCGTGGTTACCGTCAATACCGATATCAGCGATACGCATCGCCTCTGTTATGTGGGACCGGATTATTATCTGGGGGGCACTACGGCAAGCGGGCTGCTCAGCCTGGTTTGCAAGCAGCAGGAGCAGAAAATCCTCATCGTCACCGGTTCGTTCAACATCAAGGGACACCAAGAGCGCATCAGGGGTTTTCTCGAAGGCCTATCCACCCGCCGGATGGAGCATACCATCGTAGATATCATCGAAAGCCTTGATGACAACGAAAAGGCATACGAGCGGACGATTTCCTGCCTGAGAAGGAACCCTCAGATCAACTGTCTCTATTTAACCGCTGCAGGTGTGCAGGGCGCATGTAAAGCTGTACAGGAATTAGGAAAGACTGGCATCATCCGCATACTCTGCTTTGATGATATTCCCAGCACAAAGGCCTTGATCAAGGAAGGGGTGATCACTTTCACCATTTGTCAGGAACCTCAACGACAGGGCTACGATGCAATTCAAAAGCTGTTTTTTCATCTGATGAACCAGCAGGAGCCTGTCGTTGATACCATTACCAGAACAATCATCAAGATTCGGGAGAATCTCGACGATTGACCTTAGATTTCTCGTTTCTGCCAGAGTTTTTCCAGCGAATAGAATTCTCTCAGCTCGGAGCTCATCAGATGGATGACGATATCCGAACAGTCTATGAGTTCCCAGCCGTCGCCGGCTGGATTCTTGTGCCGGTTGGCAACCTCAAGACCGAGATTATTCAGTTCGGACCAGATTTCGTGGGCGACTCCCTTGAGGTGTCCTACGCTCGAGACGGTGGCGATGATGAAACAATCAGCCCAGGAACACTCCGCTGATACATCAAGGATGCTGACATCCTTACACTTATGATCCTCAAGAAATTGGCCGATTGCCTGTGCATTAGCCGCTACCAAGTCATTCATTCTCATTTACTCCTTACGCTGGAAGCGCCGTATTTCCTCGACATAACGCCTCAGATACGCTTTCATGTGCTCCCAGTCGGTATTCTGCGATAAAGCAAGACTCGTTCTCATATCAAAGACAGTTGCTTGCTTCACTGTCTCAAGCACTCCAAACGGATCGGTTTGACCAGTAATGGAAGCAAGTGTATCGGCCAGGAGGGTTTTTCTCAAGTAGGGTGCGCCATCAGTCAACGCTTCAAGACAGAGCTGTGCATCGACCTGAGCCTCCTCTACACCCTTTGCAGACACGGCCAGCGTCACCGCCAGACCGCCGAAAGCCGCCAACTCACCGCCCTTGATCCGTGTCGCCGATGAAGATGCCAATCCCACAAGATTGACAGCTGCCATGGCAGGGTCGAGTTGTGCAAACGCTGCATATCCATCCACCACCGTCTGCGGAAGCAACAACACCGCCAGATGATCGTTCTCAATCCAACTTGCCCAAGCAGAATCACCATCGCTCAAAACATATTCAGCCTCTACGGCAGCGGGGGTGCAGCCATACAAGAACATACTGAAAAGCAAGAGAGCAAGTACCGGATATCTCAAAACGTTCCTCCGCTGCAGAGAAACCGGTAGAGTTCCTCCCCGCTAGCGCTTATCTGCTTGGCCTTGGCAACCAGATAGGCCCGTTCCTGTTCCAAAATGGCCAGACAGAGCTTCTCCGCTGTAGGATGCTCGAGAAGGCGCTGCCTGTCCTGCTCGCACAGGTGCGTTCTGTTCGGTTCCAGATAATCGGAAATATAGACTAAAAGACCCATGGTTCCCATGTGGATGCTTCCCAGGGTGTGGTACCGCACGGCAGTGCACACCTGATCCGAAAAACCACGACCGGCAAGCAGCGATGCCGCCACCGGTGCATGCAGCAGCGTCGGGCACTCACGCTCCTCGCTCATGAGATCAAGGTTGTTCGCCAAAGCGTAGTCAACCAACTGCTCCCTGCCCCACTCACGTGCCATGTCATGCATGAGCGCAGCAGCATACAACTCTGTTGCATCCAGATGGAGGGAGTATCGTTCGTTGAGCCTCAAGCAGGATTGCGCTACCGCCAGACTGTGGCGGTAGCGCTTTTCGCTCAGGCTCTCTTTCAGTTCGAACTCAAGAGCGGTACAGTCGATGCTCTTGTACATAACGGGCAACCTCCCCGGGCATCAAGCGAGCAATGTCATCACCGAGCTCGTCGCTCTCCCCCAACTCCCTGCATCGATTTCTAATCCTCGTAGAACTGTCTTCCAGCAGAGAATTCTCAAGATAGACAATATCAGCACAAAGATCATCCAACCGCACTACGCTGCCTTCGCGCCTGATGACTACAAAGGTAACAAGCTCCTTGAGTTGCTCATAGGCATGCCATCGATGAAGCGAGGAAACCAAATCGTCTCCCATCACCACAGCAAGCCTGCCTTTAATGGAGTAGTGCAAATAAAGATATTTGACTGTGTCATAGGTATAGGAAATCCCGCCGCGCTTCAATTCACAATCCTCGGCAATAAGCTCGAGCGGGGGATCGTCAGGATACATGGATGCATATGCATCAAAACCCATGCGCAGCATATTCATGCGATGTACGGCATCAGCCGGGTTGGCATCCTGCTTGAAGTTGTTGCGGGCAACAGGTACGAAAATGAACCTTCGATAGGAAGTGGATGCAACAACCGTATGCACCAGATGCAGATGTCCCAAATGCACGGGATCGAAACTTCCGCCTACCATTGCAGTCGGTTCTGCCGCCAAAACAAGCCTCCTACTGGCTTTCGTTCTCCGAAGGATAGTATGCATCAAGATCGACTGTGCTGGAAAAGCCCCCTTGGGCACTTTCATGCAATGCCTTGCTTGCTGCATCCTCATTGCTTGTAACCATGCGGATGAAAGCCTGTCTCACATCTTCAACGCCCATATCAAGGTAGACGCACAGTCCGATGACTTCCTTGTCAGCGTACTTGCGCTTCAATTCCTCAAGCCGCAGTGCAGTTCCCGGTTCATCGGTCTTCGTTCCGATGATCACCTGCTGCTTGTTCAACAGCTCGGGCTCATAGGCCTCAAGTTCCTTGCATAGTATATCATAGGCATCAAGATACCGGTCATCTGAAAGATCGATGAGGAAGGCAAGACCTGCAGTCCGGCTGATATGCCTGAGGAACTTGATCCCCATGCCTGCTCCCTCGCTGGCCCCTTCTATGAGGCCGGGAATATCGGCAAGCACGATGTCATGCTCACCGTAGCGCATCATACCCAACTGCGGAATCTTGGTGGTGAAGGGATAACCCGCCACCTTGGTCCGTGCATTGGTCAGCATGTTCAGCAGACTGGACTTTCCTGCATTAGGAAAACCGACAAAACCTATATCGGCGATTACCAGAAGTTCGACGCCGATACGCATCTCCTCACCCTTTTCACCGGGTTGGGCGAAGCGGGGGGCCTGTCGCGTTGCCGTGCGGAAGTGGTAGTTGCCCTGCCCGCCGCGGCCTCCCTTGAGGAAAACCCAGCGGTCCAGACCGGTAAGGTCCTTGATAACCTCTCCGGTTTCGGCATTCTTGATGACCGTTCCAGGAGGAACGGGAATCTCGATGTCGACTCCGTCACGACCATAGCAACGTTCTCCCGTACCATTTTTCCCATTCTCTGCCCGATAGGTACGGACAAGTTTCAGATGGGCGAGCGTTCTTAAATTCTGTTTGACGACAAATACTACATCCCCGCCACGGCCGCCGTCGCCACCATCCGGGCCTCCCTTGGGAATATACTTTTCCCGTCGGAAGGAAACACAACCATTGCCCCCGTTTCCGGAGGCAACATCAAGATACGTCTCATCTGAAAATCCAAACATGCGTTCGTTATCTTCGGCTTTCGCCTATCGTTTACTCGGTAACAATGCTGATATACTTGCGGTTGTTTCGGCTGTGGAACAAAACAGTGCCTTCAGCCTTTGCAAACAGCGTATAATCGGAACCGAGACCAACATTCTGACCAGGGTGGAACTTTGTTCCATGCTGGCGAACAAGAACTTCACCTGCCTTGACCAACTGGCCACCAAAGCGCTTCACACCCAGACGCTGGGAATTCGAATCGCGACCATTGCGGGAACTACCGCCACCTTTCTTATGTGCCATCTTGAGTCCTCCTTATGCAATGATCTTGTCGATCGTGATCAGGGAGTACCGCTGGCGGTGACCCTGGGTCCTTTTATAGCCCTTGCGGCGCTTCTTTTTGAACACTCTGATCTTGTCACCCTTGAGGTCGCCTACCAGGGTCGCCTTGACCACTGCATCAGCTACATACGGGGTGCCAAACTTTGCATTGCTCTCATCCACAACGGCGAGAACGGTGGCGTACTCAAGGGAAGAACCAGCTTCACAGCTGCTGATATAATCAACCTGGACGGTTTCCCCTTCGACGGCCTTGTACTGCTTTCCGAGAATCTCTACAAGTGCGTACATGTCGATATTCATCCTTAGATTTAGTTTGTGCCTGTCTCTTATACCACACTTTTAAAACAAGGTTCAACAGCTTTTCCCAATTAAATGATTGAAAAACAAAGAAAAAGCTCTTGAAAACTTACCGACCGATAGGTTAGTATCGGCTATGCATGCAACATCAACCAAACAAAATCTCATCCTTTCGCTGCTCAAACTAGGCTCACAGCGGGGCTTGGAAGCCATATCGCTTTCAACTCTCGCAAAGGAAAACAACATCAGCAAAGCAGCAATTTTCCACCACTTCGCAAGCAGGGAGGCCATGATCGAGGAACTGTTCGACTATTGCAACACCCTCGCCTATCAGCAGATGGCTACCATCAGCCTCACAGGCAAGCCCAGCGAGGTGCTCAGACGTGCGATGGACCACTGGCACGACCTGTATGCCAATGCACCGATGCGTCATTTCTACCGCATCATCCAAACCGAGGCACTGACGCACCAGGCGGCGAAAGCAATACAAACGACCTTGGACGAGATGCTTCGAGGCCAAAGTGGAATCCTATTGGAAAGTCTGAGTGAATCATCCCGACTCATCATCGAAGATCTCGACCTGGCCGTCCTCACGTTCAGCTCAGTCGTCCAGCAATTTCTCAGACGGGTGCTGCTGGACGAGACAGAGGACGTGGAGTGGGAGGAGGAGCGTTTCATCCAAAGCTTCTGCGCACTCTACCAAGGAACATGAATCACATCGAGGCGAGGAAGGGAATGCCTACCAAGCCGAATGCGTTTTTCAGTACCTGCAGGACCATGGTGGCAAGCTCGATGCGGCTGCGCACCAACACAGGGCTGGCGGCCTTAAGCACCGGATTGTCGTGATACCAACGGGAGAACAACTTGGACAAATCGTACAGGTAGGTGCACAACAGTGAAGGATCGTAGCTTGAGCCGGCCTTCTGCACAACCTCCGGATAGAGGGCGATCTGCTTGATGATCTCGCGCTCATCGCTGAGGGTGAGCAGACTGCTGTCAAAGCCCAGCTTCTGGATTTCTGCATACTCGAGTTCATACTTGCGTAACATGCTTGAGATACGAGCCCCCATGTACTGCAGATACGGACCGGTGTTTCCGTTGAAGGAAATGGATTCGGCAGGATTGAAAATCATATCCTTGGTGGGGGTAACCTGCAGCAGATAGTAGTTAAGTGCTCCCAAGGCGATGCTTTGGCTGGTTTTATCAACATCATCGACCAAGGCCTCTCGTTCCTTGGCCTCGATTTCCTTACGGGCAAGAGATGTCAGGGTATCGACCAACTCGTCGGCATCGACGACCGTCCCCTCCCTGCTCTTCATTTTTCCATCCGGCAGATTGACCATGCCGTAGGAGAGATGGTGCAGGTCACTCGCCCACTCATACCCCAGTTTTTCAAGGACGTAGAAGAGAACGCGGAAGTGATACTGCTGCTCACTGGCCACCACGTAGATGAGCGAATCAAACGGCCAGTCCTTGTGCCGCATGATTGCAGTCCCCACATCCTGGGTCATATAGAGGCTGGTGCCGTCCTTGCGAAGCAGGACCTTCTTGTCCAGCTTGATGGGTTCGAGATCGACCCATACCGAGCCGTCCTCCTCGCGGTAGAAAACACCTTGCTCAAGACCTTTGAGAATCTCATCCTTACCGTACTTGTAGGTTTCGGACTCATAGTAGTAGGCATCGAAGCTGATGCCCATCTTCTCATAGCTCTCCTGAAGGCCGTCCAACGTCCAGCCGTTCATCAACTTCCACAGTTCAATGACCTGTTCATCACCGGCCTCCCACTGTCTGAGCATCTCTTGGGCCTGGTCCTCTGCGCTTGGATCATCCTTGGCCCACTTGGCAAACATCACATAATACTTGCCGACCAGGTGGTCGCCCTTGATACCGCTGGATTGGGGTGTCTCGCCATTGCCGAACTTCTGGTAGGCGAGCATCGATTTGCAGATATGAACCCCACGGTTGTTTATCAGGTTGACCTTGCGCACCGTCGCCCCGTTGGCCTTCAGGACGGCCGCCACACTCTCACCGAGGCTGTCGTTGCGCATATGACCCAGATGCAACGGCTTGTTGGTGTTCGGACAACTGAATTCGATGGTCACACGCTTGTCAGCCATGCTCTCATTCGTCCCATAGAGATGCTTTTGCTCGGCTATACTATGGGAAAGGGATGTGGCCAATGCAGACATATCAATACGCACATTCAGATATGGACCGGCAACCAGCAGATCACCCAACGGACGGTCTGCAAGCTTCTCAATGCGGCCCTTGAGCTCGGTGGCAAGCATCGGCGGTGCTGTTCTCAGCATTTTTGCATACGTAAAAAGGGGAAACGCCAAATCCCCCAGCTCAGGCTTGGGCGGTGTCTGAACCGCTAGGGGAGGCATCTGCACATCCTGTCCGAGTACTTCTTTTGCATAGAGAGCCAACTGCTCCTCGATGAGCGTCTTCCAAATCTCACGTACGGCATTAAGCATCTGTTCGTTCCTTTATCTGTAGATACCGACTATACACCAAAAAAAACTCAGACTTCAAGTCGAATGCTGATCTCCGCCGAACTGAGCACACTTTGCCGCCCCTGATCATCCTGCACAACCAGATGGGCTTCATCGTCGATGCTCACCGCTGTTGCAGAAAAAGTCTGCCGGTCTTGATGGACCGTCACCTTCCGCCCCAAGAGAAGCGAGCGCTCACGATACACCGACAAGAAAGATCGGTCGGGCAGCTTGGATACCAATGCATGCAGGTTCTCGACCAATGAGGCAACCAAAAGATTGGCATCGAAGGAGGCTGGAACCGAGGACGGGCCATCGAACAGGGAAGTAGCCGTGCCCTGCAATTCCAGAGGAAAGGCCGCCTGTGGTATGCAGAAGTTGATACCGATGCCCACTACGACGGCACTGAGCCTTCCGCTCTCAACTCCCAGCACCCCCTCGGTAAGGATGCCGCAGACTTTTCTTCCCTCAAGGTAGAGGTCGTTGACCCACTTGATCTGGCAGCGCATGCCGCCGACTTGTTCAATGGCCTCCAGCGCAGCCACACTGGCTGCACTGGTGATGAGCTGGGCGGATTCAAGATTGAAAGCCATCGGCAGCAGGACACTAAGGTACAGCCCACCCTTGGGGCTGAAGAACGAACGGCCGAGCCGCCCCCTGCCCCCGCTCTGATAGGTGGCGACAACAAGAGCCGGCTTCTCAGGGTGCTCGGAAGCCAGTACCTTTGCATAGCGGTTGGTTGAGTCAAGCGAATCGAAGAGATGCACTTCAAAAGACGGGAGTAAGCCGGCCAGCCTCTCCTTCTGCAAATCGGTGGTGGCGGTCAACAGCCGGTAACCCCTGCGAGAAATTCCTTCGATGACATGACCTTGGTCCCGCAGGCTTTCGATGGCCTTCCACACTGCGCTTCTGGTAATGTGCAGGGTGTTTGCAACCTCTTGGCCTGAGAGATATCGATTACGGTTTTGCTCCAAAAGGTGCAGTACTGTTTGCTCACTTGTCATGGGCATGATGGTAGGCAAGCTGGGTTTAATTGTCAACCCTTAGCTTGTTTACAATATAAAAAGCTCTATGGTACATTCAGGCCATGCATTATAAACGACTGTTGTTGACTTCGCTTTTCAGCGCCCTGATCATCATCGGAGCATACCTGCGGTTCCCGCTTCCTCCGGTTCCCATCACCCTGCAAACACTTTTTGTGCTGCTTGCGGGCTTTCTTGGTGGAACAAGGATGGCCCTCTCAAGTACTGCCATCTATCTTTTACTGGGAGCTGTTGGACTCCCGGTTTTCTCCAGCGGCGGAGGCCTTGGCAATCTGATAGGACCCACCGGAGGCTTCTTGATCGCATTGCTGCCTGCAGCCTGCATTGCAGGCATTGCGGGAAATTTCTCTGCGAAGGCTGAAAAGCCAAGAACCTATCTTGCCTTGTGCCTGGGTTTCGGCCTTATCGCCACCCTGGTGATCTACCTTGTCGGCGTTCCATTCCTCAAGTACAATCGCTCGCTTTCGTGGGGTATTGCCATTCAGGCGGGTATGCTTCCCTTCCTGATCGGCGACGTCATAAAGCTGCTGGTGGCTTCCCAGCTGGCCCGGAGTTTTCAGCCAAGAATATCGCAGTTGCTGGGCTGAGCTCTTGCATAAAGACCTACAAGACACGTATGGTATGGTCATGAAACAGTGCACTGAACAGCAATTCGACGCTTCAATCTATATTCCCTCATTCATGGGAACCTTCGATAGAGTGGCCGGGAATGCCAACTTCCACGGCCTCAAACCCCTGCCGCAAATGCTCGCCATCGGTGATATTTCCAACGAGCTGCTTGAGCTCATGTTCCCCGGCCGCTGCGGCCGTGACCAAGCCGATATGAGTCTTCAAGAAATACTGACCATGCAGATGAACAAAGTCTGCTCCCTGCTCAAGGGTCAGCTTATGCTTGCCTATCGGTATGACAACCCCTCCATGGAGGAGTGTGAAGTGCTGGACAAGGCCGACTCGACGATACGGAACCTGTGCGAAGTGCTTCCCGGGCTGCGGATAAGCCTGAAAATGGATGCACGGGCGGCTTTCGAAGGGGACCCTGCGGCAAGGAACCTCAGGGAGGTGGTTCTCTCCTACCCTTGCATCAAGACACTGACCATTCACAGGGTGGCTCATGAATTATTCAGGATGGAGGTTCCACTCCTTCCCAGGATGATGAACGAGTATGCCCACAAGGAGACCGGTATCGACATCCACCCCGGGGCAGTGATCGGCAACTCCTTTTTCATCGACCACGGTACGGGTACCGTCATCGGAGAAACAACGGTTATTGGAAACAATGTAAAGCTCTACCAAGGAGTGACCCTGGGGGCATTGAGTTTCCCCAAGGATGCCTGCGGCGCCCTGATCAGGGGAACCAAGCGCCATCCCACCATCGAGGACAATGTCACCATCTACTCCAACGCAACCATTTTGGGTGACATCACCATCGGTCGGAATGCGGTAATAGGTTCCAACGTCTGGATAAAGGAATCGGTCCCTGAAGATACCATGGTCGTCATCCAGGAGCCGGAGATTACCTTCAGGGATTTGAAAATGCGCAAGTCCTAAGGCCTGGCCTTGTCGCTGAGCAGTGTATAGCGGAGGTGGTCCTCCCACCTCCCGTTCAAAAACAAGTACCCTCTGCACACTCCTTCGGGAGAAAAACCCAACTTTGTCACCAGAGCCCTGCTAGCCTCATTCGCACCCATGATGTTTGCCTCGAGACGATGCAGTTTCAATGCATCAAAAGCATAGGAGACTGCCGATGCAACCGCTTCTGCTCCATATCCCTGCCGCCAGAGGTCATGGTCGATGCTGTAGCCGATCTTCGCTGAAAGACTCACACCCCAGACGATGTGATTGAGGTATACGGTACCCACGACATGCTTCTCATCCCGTTTGGAAAAGAAGAGAAGGGGAAGCATTCTTCTCTGCTCATACAGATACGCTTGTCTTCTGCAGACATCCTCCAGCGAGGCAAGGGTATAGTAGCTGCTTTGATGCGTTACGGAGTACGGCTTGAATGCGAGGCGGTTGCGACTCTCATAGGCAAGCAGAGGCTTTGCAAATTCCACCGCACTCACATAGGCTCTCAGTCGTTTCGTTTCAAAGAGTGGCTGCATCCGGGATGAACTCCATCCGTTTCTCCCTCCCAAGCACCTGACCGAAGGTTCCTTTGATCAACATGCCCTCCCTGGCGAAAGCGGGAGAGGAAAGCACTTTTACATCCAAATAATTGCCGCTGAGCCCATACCAATGTCCGCCCTTACGGTTCTGCAGTATCACCTCTGCACCACCGCCTACCTGCCTGAGGCGATATGCGTGGTGAAGTTGCTCGCTCAGATTTCTCAACTCGAGCGCCCGCTCGTCACGCACCGATTCGGCGACCCGGTCCCTGGCCTTGTACAACGGTGTATCGGGTCGGGGTGAAAACGGGAACACGTGCAGAAAAGAGAACTGCTGGTCGATGATGAACCGTCGGGTTTCAGCGAAATCCTCATCACGCTCTGAAGGCAGCCCGGTGATGATATCGGCTGCCAGAAATGGATCGTTCTTCACCCTGCGAAGCCGGTCGAGGATGGCTGACAGTTCGGAAACGGTGTAATGGCGGTCGACCTTCTTCAACAGCCGGTCGCTTCCCGTCTGCACGGGAATATGAAAATGCGGCTGCATGCGCTTGTCGGTGAGCACATCGAGCAATCGATCATCGATATGGTCCGGTTCCATTGAGGAGAGACGGATGCGCACCGAGTCTGAAAGCTTTGCCAACAACTTCTCCAAAAGACCGCCAAGTCCATCACCCTGATGATCGTACATGGTCAGGTTCACCCCGGTAAGCATGATTTCCTGGAAACCGGCCTGCTCGAGTGCAAGAGCGCGCTCGGTGACCTGGTCGGCTTGCAGGCTTACCGCTTTTCCTCGGGCGATATGAACACGACAATAGGCACAGCTGTTGTCGCACCCGTCCTGGACCTTTAGATATGCACGGCTGTGATAGGAGAATGAAGCGGCATCGTAGTCAAATACACTTGCCTTTCCATCACTGAACGACAGACACCCTGCCTTGATGTCCATACCACCTACGATACCCGCTTTCAGATGCTTTGCAAGCTTGAGCAGGTGCGCTTTCTTCTCCAAAGGAACGACAATGACATTGTCGCTCAGCTCTGTAAGCTCTTTTTCATTGACCTGGGCATAGCAGCCGGTGGCAAGAGTCGGTGCCTGTGCGGCAAACTTGCGGATCATCCTACGCGCCTTCTGCTCCGCCTTGCTGGTCACGGTGCAGGTATTGACGACATACAGGTCGGCAGTATTCTGCTCCTCCACGATGGTGAACCCTTCCTGCGCAAAGCTGTCGGCTATCGCCTCGCTCTCACACTGATTGAGTCTGCACCCCAATGTATATACACATACGTTCAACGTCCTTCCTCCTGCTTCTTGAGGGCATCCATGACAGTATCAAGGGCCCCCTTGAGTCCCATGCGCATCTGCCTGGCATAGGGATTGTACCGCTGCAAATCATAAAACAACTGCAACGGGTCATTGCAGGTCTGCTGCATCACGGTTAAAAGAGTCTTATACCCTGTGGTTGCAAGCTCGGTGTCACCCAGAGAAAGCTCGGAAAGCGTCCGACCGATGAAGTGGGTGATACCCTGCGACCACGCAGCCTCGCGGTCGTGTTGGTCGCAGCTCATCTGGAGAACCTGGAGATTCCATCGCTTGAACTCCTCGACCCAAAATTGCAAGGTCGAATCTTCACAACGAACTGCGCTGATGACCAAGGGAAGCCCCTGGACCCCGTTCTTGCCTGAATCGGGACCGAACATGGGGTGGGTTGCAATGCATTGCACCTGTTTGGGAAGCTTCTCGCGCATCTGCTTGGCCGGATAGAGCTTGACCGAGCAGGTATCCATCACCACGGTGGTATCGGCGATTCTGGAGCTGGTACGATCGAGGACTTCGCTGAAAGAGCTGATGGAGACACAGAAAAACAACACCGAACACGCGAGAACCTCGTCCTCACTGCCCAGCCGCACCCCTTCGGGGGCGGTTTTTGCGCTTCGTCCATAGCCGACAACCGAGAATCCATGTTTGGCTAATTCCTTTGCCCAGAAGGAACCGAAACGACCCATTCCATACACGCCGACACTCATCTTAGCTTCCATGGCCGGCATTGTACTCAGAAATCACTCATCCTAGCAAGGAGTCGGCTCCGCCTTTGATGCAAGCAAAAACAGGGCTGCAACGCCTAAGCTCAAGGCCAGGAGAAGGAACGAGGCCGAAAGTGAAGCAATGTTGATGACAAGACCCATCAGAAGAGGCATTCCAATCCTCCCGATGGTGGACCCCATGGACCGGATATTGGCCAGTTGCAACAGGTCGGAAGGCCAACAGGTAATCTCGAGCACCTGGCTTACCGGGTTCACTCCCCCCATGCCCAGACCCATCAGGGCCAGGCTCAGGTAGGCCCAGCCCAGGTTCGGGGCGAGAAAAAATCCCGACAAACCGAGCATGCCCACCAAACAAAGAGCCAGGAGAATACGATGAGGAGAGAACCCCTTCTTCAGCAGGGGGATGGCAGCCAAACGTGAAAGCGTACTGCCCGAGTGGAGGGTGATGATGGCCAGGCCGACCTCCTTCGCACCTGCACCATGCAACTGCGTTACTGCCAGCAAGGGGTAGACTACATTGCAATACTCCACTGCGTTGGCAAGGATGAGAAAGAGCAGGTACTTCACAAAGGCTCTGTGTTTCAACAGGGAGAACGAATCGGAAAGCTTTTGGTTCTTCCTTTGCTCCCACCCCTCGATCCCATCAGGCTTCACCAGGATGAACAATGCACCCATGACCAGATACACCAGGGACATCTGCAGATATCCGTGGTACCACGTATGCTGTTTGAGAAATGCGATGTAATACCCGCTGAAGATGCTTGCAATGCTGAAGGTCAGATGCATCAGGGGTATATTGGTTTTCATGTGCACACGGTCCACATTGATCAGGACCATGATATTGCTGGTTCCGTACAAGTAGCCGCCCAATGCATTGAGCAGGAAAAACAGGCCGAATATGAGGGCGCTGCGACTGAGGCCCATTCCCAGCAAGGTAGCCGAGGAGGCAAGAATTCCAATAATCAAGAGAGAGTATGCATTCAGCTTTCTTGCGAGCAAGGGAAGGGTCAGGAAAGAGACGAAGGAACCGACCTGACTGAGGCTCATCAACAGCCCCATTTGGGCCAGCGAAATTGAACATGCAATCTGGATCTCCTCACCCAAGCCGCCGAACAAGCTGCCGGTAAAAGCCAAGGCGACAACCATGACAAAGAGGAGAATACGGGTACCCATGAGCGGACAATAGCACAAGCAGGCAAGGAAATACAGAGCCTTTGCGTACTTTTCTAAGCCATCTGAACGTGGTAGACTACAACAAAGCAACTAAAATTTTCCTGTCAAGGAGCAGAACCATGACGTTTGCAGAAAAAATGAAGGCCCAGGCAGCAAGGGCCAACAAGCATCTTGTCCTCGCAGAAGGAACCGAGCTGAGAACCATTCAGGCGGCACGCAAGATAGTCGATGAAAAACTAGCCAAAGAAGTAATTCTTGTAGGAAATGTCGAGGCTGTCGCCAAAGCGGCTGCTTCCGTCTCCACCTGCCTTGAGGGCATCACCATTATCGATCCGGTAACCAGTGAAGACCGTAAGGCCTTCGCCTTGGAGTATTACGAGCTGCGCAAGCACAAGGGAATGACCGAAGAGGAAGCCTTCGAGGGAATCGTCGATCCGCTTCGCTGGGGGGCTATGATGGTCCGCCTGGGCAAGGCCGATGCAATGGTTGCAGGGGCTGAGAATACCACCGGCAACGTCCTTCTTGCCGCCTTCAACATCATCAAGACCAAGCCCGGCATCAAATATGCCTCCTCCTGCTTCGTCATGGCCACCGACAAGACCCAGTATGGTGTAAACGGCTCCTTCATTTTCGCCGACTGCGCCACCATCCCCAATCCAACGGCCGAACAGCTTGCCGAGATTGCTGAAGCATCGGCACTCTCCTGCAGGACGTTCCTCAATGCCGAACCAAAGGTGGCCATGCTCTCCTACTCTACCAAGGGATCGGCCAAGGGGGAGCTCGTGGACAAGGTCGTCACCGCAACCCGCCTCTTGAAAGAGAAGCTTCCCACCCTGGCCGTCGACGGGGAGCTGCAGCTTGATGCAGCAATCGTCGGCAGCGTTGCCAAGAGCAAGGCCCCGGGCTCGGAAGTTGCAGGCAGTGCCAACACCCTTGTCTTCCCCGACCTGCAGGCCGGAAACATTGGATACAAGCTGGTGCAGAGACTCGCCGGAGCAGAAGCCTACGGCCCTATTCTCCAAGGCTTCGCTAAACCGATCAGCGACCTCAGCCGCGGCTGCTCGGTCGAGGATATCGTGGTAACCAGCGCCATCACCCTCGCCCAGGCTGCAGCCAATTAACCTTTCCTGTGAAGGGCGGGAAGACAAAACTTCCCGCTCTTGCTCCAATTTCTGCTTTCAGCTACGATAGACGCGCCTCACAAGGAGAGGCTTTGTATGAGGCGTGCATCCAATCCACTCAATCTTCTTGACCGCTCAAGACCCCCCGGCATCATCATCTGGTCCCTCGCCTGGCCTACCATCCTCGAGCAGGTGCTCCAGGTAACCGTCACCTACGTCGATTCAGCCATGGTCGGCTCCTTGGGAGCACATGCAACAGCAGCCATCGCCGTCCCCACCTCCACCATTTGGCTGGTCAACGGCTGGATGAATGCATTCGCCATCGGCTTTTCCGTGTTGATGGCCCGTAATTTGGGAGCCGGCAACCTCCAGCGTGCCAGGCAGGTCACCAAACAGGCTCTCTTCACCTCAGTTTTCTTCGGGCTGACACTCACCCTGCTGTTCGTACTCGTCGCCCGCCATCTTCCCGCCTGGATCGGAGCCGAGGACGATGTCCAACTGCTTGCCGCTCAGTACTACCATTATATCGCCTTGGGCTACCTCCCCAATTTGGTGATGATTCTCATAAGTACGCTGCTGAGGTGCAGCGGAGACTCGAAGAAAGCGCTCTACCTGAATGGCTTGAACAATATCCTGAACATCTGCTTCAATCTTTTCTTCATCTTCAAGACAATTCCCATCGGGCCGTTCCAAGTGCAAGGCCTCGGCTTGGGTGTCAAGGGAGCGGCCATGGCGACATCCATTTCGGTCACCATAACCGCAATCCTTCTGCTCATGATTCTTCTGGCTACAGACAACCCGATACGCATCCGCCTCAGGGGCCCCTTCTCCTATGAGAAATCCATCCAGAAGAGCGCCCTCAGGTTGGGAATTCCTGTTGCCCTGGAACGATCTACACTCTCGTTCGGCCAGATTGTGTTTACCAAAATGGTAGGGACCCTGGGAACAACCGCACTGGCCGCCCACTTCCTGGCCAATACCGCCGAGTCCATCACCTACCTGCCCCCATCGGGCTTTGCCACCGCGGCCACCACGCTGGTGGCCCAATCGCTGGGCGGCAACGATAAGACGCTGGCAAAGAAGTTTGCCAACCTGTGCACCTTGTGGGGGACGCTGTTGATGAGTTTCATGGGCCTGATGCTCTATCTGTTCGCCCCGAATTTGATGCGCTTTTTCACTTCCGATATGGCGGTGATTGCACTGGGTACCACCGTGTTGCGCATTGAAGCCTTTGCAGAGCCTGCATTCGGGCTTTCCATGCTAGCGTTCGGTGTTTTCAGAGGAGCCGGCGATACGAGACGACCTTTCTTCATTTCGATTGCAGGGATGTGGCTGCTCAGGCTGCCTTTGGCGTATGTATTGCTGAAAACAACATCTCTTGGATTGCTGGGTGTCTGGATTGCAATGGCAAGCGACCTTACCCTGAGAGGGATCATCTGCTTGGTCCAGTACCGCCGGTTTACCTGGCTTGACAGCTGGAAAGAGACTCACTGAGAGCAATAAAATCATCCCATACAAGCGCTTCAGCCCTTGCAGACGGATCAACATGGGAAGCGTCGAGCAACGACTCAACCCCGCCCTTGCCCACCATCGCCCCGATTTTTCCTGAGAGCAGATTGTTCTTTACCGTCTTGCGTCGTTGGGCGAACAGCTCGCGGATGACCAGCAGGAAAGTCTTTCGAAGATGATCGGGCACCAGACTCTGTTCACGGAGGGTGAACAGGACCGTGCTGCTGGTCACCTTCGGGGGTGGATAGAAAGCCCCGCTGTTGATGCTGAAGGCCGGTTTCACCTCATAATCCATTTGGGCGAGCATGGAGAAGGACGACCAATCCTTGGACTGTGGATGTGCACACAACCGATCCACCACCTCTTTTTGGAGGGTGAACACCATCACAGGCGGGCGGTAATCGCTTTCCAATACTTTTGCGATGACCACCGAGCCCACATTGTAGGGAAGGTTGCCGCAGAGCCGGTCGGGACTCCCCTCCTTGGCCAGCTGGGCGGGAAGCGTCTTGAGCGCGTCGCCGGCGATGAGGCGAAAGGTTGGTTCATCGGCAAATGCCTGCTCGCCGAGTATGCGGCAAAATCCATGATCGATCTCAAAAGCAGTAACATTCGCCCCTTGTTCAAGAAGCAGGCTGGTGATCGCTCCGATGCCCGGGCCTATCTCCCACACCGTTTGGGACTGCTGTACATCCAGAAGGGCCACAATCTTCTCCCTCACCGAGCGGGAGATCAGGAAGTTCTGACCAAATTTCTTGGTCATCGACAGCTCCTCCTGCTTCAGCAGAGCAGTAATTGCAATCGGGGAGTCGTATGCGAATGTCCAGCTCATAGTGTGATCTCCTTCGTCTTTGTACAGCCATCGTAGCATAGCCAATAGAGACAAGACAGGTCAACAACACCGATATGTACACCGTATATCCTTTGGGTCCCACTTGAAAAGCATACCCTTGGTTCTTGGCGAGAATGGTGTATAGGATGGTTTGAACCCAATAGAGGCCGATGCTGAAAAAGGAACCGAAAACCAGGCTTAAAAAACTGAAAGCCATGGCTATGTGTATCAAAGGAGTCAGCACCGGGGAGAAGAGCAGACCACTGAGGTTGCAGGTGCCCTCTAGCAGCAGGGAGACCGGAGCCGTACCCGCTACAATCACAGCAGTATTCTGCAGGATGAAGGCAGGAAGCATCGAACAGAGCAACAGCATTGCGTAGGCGGCCCAGCTGTACAGGCAGGCTTGGCTGGAAAGCGAATACGGAAAGAACAGCAGCTGAAGCAGAAAGGTCATCTGAAAGGCGAAGCTTCGTGAGACGGGCAGGAGTGAACAGAGGTGCATGCCCAGAGCCCTGACCAAGGACGGCTTGGGTCCGACAAGCAGAACATAGAGAATGGAGGGAACGGAGCCAAGCCACCTCCCCCATATGCGCCCAAGCAGATGAGAACAGAGTCTTATGCTGAGAGAAAGAAAGAAGTGCAGGTGCATGCCCGATAATGCCAAGAGATGAGCGCATCCGCATGCAAGGCTCAGATCCTTGAGGGGGAAACCCGAGCTCCCTGTCTGACCGAGCAGGAGCATTGCAGCGAGACTACGGGTTGTCTCATCTGCAATGACTTGCTGCAGTCTGAGTTGCAGCACCCTAAGGCAGTTCAGGCGCAAGCGTGCAAGCAAAGGAAGGTGAAGCACCTGCACGGTGTCTGCAAGAAACAAGCCGGACTGTTCGTCCAGGCGACCTACAAGGAGCAAGGTGGTGGCAGAGGCCATCACCTCGTCCACTTCGATCAAGGCCGTTACTGTTCCTTTGCATGTTGTACGATACCCGTCCTTTGATCGGCAGGCGGTGAGGGCAATACGCGCAAGCTGTTTGCTTGAACGGGTCAAAAGAGAGTCTTCCACCAACCTTCCTTCTATCTGCATGATGTGCTGGAAGGGCATTCCATAGCTTGCCTGGTTGACTCCCGACGCCCAACCCAGTAGAGCATACAAACAGAAAAGCCAGGCGGCGAGTAAAGCCAGGCTCCACCTTGCATGCCTGCTACGCTGCATGAGTACAAGAGTCACCGAGCCACCCAGGATGCCTGCAAGCAGTGGGTAGGCAAGAAGAATCGGGGCAAAACTTGCCATATAGAGGCCAATGGTACAGAACAGCAAAAGTACGGCATGAAAGGCTTGCATGCCTGTACAGGCCGGTTACTTACCCGGTTGCTTCATCCAAGGCGACCAGCAGGGAGAGCAAAGGCAGATCGATTCGTTTTTGCATATGCTGGTGATACAGTCTAGCAGCAAGACGGCTGTCCGCCCTCTTCTGCTTTCTCAAGCGTACGAGAGTATGAGCTGTCTGCAACAAGGCCTTGTCACTCATGCGCACTTGCAGAAACAACAATGCGGCTATGTCGGAAAGTTCATCAAGTGTTCCTTCGAACACGAAGGGAAGCGGACTCTCTTCCGAGACCAAGCACAGCGAGTTGCACAGCGCCAAGGCGTCCACTTTGGAAGCTTCATCAAGATATTCTTCCAAGACAAAGAGTTGCTGTTCGATAACTTCCTTCCGTTCGGATGCACGGACCTTCAACTCATAGCGTCTGCGCTGGGCCACCGAGGATCGAGTGTCGCGCTTTGCCAGGGCACTCCAGCCCAACAAGGTCAGGCCAACGCTGATGGCTATCTCATCGATGAGAGGCAGTGGATCGCGAATGGCAAGAGAGAGTACAAAATAAGAAGCGGTGAATATGAGGGCGCAGATGAGAAGACGAGGCACATACTGCTTATTCTGGATCCAGCGATCGACACAGAAGTCAATCGCCGAATACAGGGCGTACGTCGCCTCATCCTTCTGAGACTTTGTCAACATTCCGCTGCTTTTCAGCACCACCTCCTCATCTTCCTTCCAATCATCCATCCGATCAACATCCAGATACGGAGAGAGACAAAGACTGTTCTTCTGATGCCGGGAAAGTACATAACAGGTAATCAACTGAGGGCCGCCTTATAGGTTTGGATGCGCGAGGCGAGCTTGCGCTCATTGGCCTCACACTTCCCCCCTTCCATCGTGAAAAAGAGGTAGTATTTAATTTTGGGCTCCGTCCCGCTGGGGCGGACGACCAATTTGTCACCGCAAGAGAACCGGATTATCAGGACATCCGAAGGCGGGAAGGCCGTTTGCTTCCCATCAAGTAAATCCTGGATGCCCTCGATGGTGGAACCGGCAAGCTCATCACCGGGAGAAAGCTTGCGAAGATTGGCCATGATGGCTGCCATTTTTTCCTTTCCGCTGGCGCCTTCATAGTCCTTGGAGAAAACAGCTTCGGTGCTATAGCCCCACTTTGCATAAATCTGAGTGAGGCGCTGCTCCAACGTCAAACCTTGTGTGGCCCAATAGCACATCAATTCAACACTGGCAAGGGCGCTGCTTACAGCATCCTTGTCCCTGACTTGGGGAAGTGTCAGAAAGCCATAACTCTCTTCGCAACCGAAGAGAAAATACTCAGCTTCTCCTTTCGGTCCTTCCAAATCGGCGATCTGCTCGGCAATGTACTTGAATCCGGTAAGTACATCCTTGCATCGTCCGCCTTGACTCTCCACAATACGGGCTACCAGATCGGTGGTGACCAGGCTCTTGACCACCAAGGGTTTCTTGGTCAAGTGCTTATGACTGTCAGCCTCGACCAGATAGTCGACCAGCAGGGTTGCGATTTGGTTGCCGGTCAACAGTTGGTACTCCGTCTTCTTTGCGTCAAGTGGTATGGCGATGCCCAGTCGATCCGCGTCTGGATCGGTACCCAACACGATATCAGCCTTCTCTTTTTTTGCGAGTGCAATCGCCATCTCCATCGCTTTTGGGTGCTCCGGGTTGGGAAGCGGTACCGTGGGGAAATTCCCATCCGGTTCCTGTTGCTCGGGAACTACAATGCAGTGGATCCCCACCTTCTTCAGCAAGTGCTGGACCGGCACGTTGCCGGAACCGTGCAACGGGGTGTAGACCACTCTTACCGGGCTGTCCTGTACCAAGGAAGGTCGTCTCAGGCTCAACAGCGCTGTGTGGTAGTAGGCTTCATCAACTTTCTCGGGAACAGGGACCAAAAGACCCTTCGAACGGGCGACCTGTTCGCTCACTTCCTTGATGTCCTCGGCCTTGACGGCATTCGCCCTCTCGGCAATGCTGTAATCGTGTGGAGGCGTGACCTGCCCCCCATCGCGCCAATAGACCTTGTAACCGTTGTATTGGGAGGGATTGTGACTGGCAGTGATGACAATGCCGGCAGTCGTCTGCAGGTATCGCACCGCAAAACTGAGCATCGGAACCGGGTGCAGATCGGGATAGAGATAGACGGAAATCCCGTTGGCGGCGAGTACCAAGGCCGCCTCATTGGCAAAAAGATCGCTGTAGCGGCGGCTGTCATAGGCGATGACCACCGAAGGGTTCTTGGAGGCGTGGTTCAAATAGTCGCTCAAACCTTGGGTGACCTTGCGGACCATGAAGCTGTTCATCCGATTGGTTCCACCGCCGATGATGCCACGCATACCAGCTGTGCCGAAAGCGAGACTGGTATAGAAGCGATCATAGAGGGACTCCCATTTTCCTTGGGACAGTTCAGCCTCGACTTCGCTGGAGAACGCCTGCTGCCGTTCAGCTTTCAGATATGCCTCAGCTTTGTTTCTCAGATCCTTCTCGTTGTATGCCATAGATTGCATCCTCCAATTCGTGTATCGTATCGACAACCACAGCGTCTTGTAGAGCCAGCAGTTCTTCCTTGGGCCGAAACCCCCACGAAACAAGCACATGAGGACAGTCGGCATTGCGGGCAGTCTGCCAATCAACTTCACTGTCTCCGACATACAGCACCTCATGGGGGTGAAGACCAACTTTCCTGCAAAAGTAATCTATTCCCGAGCGATCGGGTTTCCTGGGAAATCCATCCTGCATTCCCCGCACCCACGAAAACGGGAAATCGGGAAACAAGGTGGATACTATGCGTTTGGTAAGCCCGTCTTCCTTATTGGAAAAAATGCCGATGAGAAAGCCCTGCCTATGCAAGTGCCCGAGCAACTCGACAACACCCTCATAGGGATGACTATACACTGCAAAGTGCTCTCGATAATAGTGAAGCATATCTTGATACAGCTGGTCGAACCGCTGCTCATCCACCCGGTGATCGTACCAAGCCAGGACTCCCTTCAATGCATTGGAAAGCCCCCTGCCCACCACGTGTTGGGTAAGGGTGGCTGAAGGAGGACTGAGATCTTCACCAGCTAGGGCATGAGCCAGCGAGCGGCGAATGTCCTCAATGGTATCGACCAGCGTCCCGTCCAAATCGAAGAGAATAGCCTTGACAACCGGTTCCTGCATAGGGTCATTATCCGGTATGCAGAGGGAGCAAGTCAACAAACGTTTTGACAAAACAAGGTGCTTCGGCTACTGTGTAGCCATGCAAATCATTACAATCAAGGATGGTAAGGAGAAACAGCTCCTTCGCCATCATCCCTGGGTTTTTTCTGGAGCTCTCCATACTCCAACCTCAGCACTGGAAACCGGTCTGGGCAGGGTTCAAACCCAAGACGGAGCGTTTATCGCCTACGGCTGGTACGATCAGGACAGCCATATCCCCCTTCGACTCCTCAGTTGGAATGAATCAAGGATTCCCGACGACTCGTGGTGGGCGCAGGCCATCACCGAAAGCGTACGCAGGAGAAGTTCCTTTTTTCAGGACAAAGGCGGCGGCACCACCACCTTCCGCATCATATTCTCGGAAGCCGACATGCTTCCGGGCGTAGTGGTTGATGTGTATGGAACCATGCTGAGAATCATCATCAGCGCCCGTGTCGCCTGGGACCATAAGGAGATAATCGTTTCCACCCTGGACAGCCTTCTCAAACCCTCTTTAATGCTGCTGACCACCGACAGTGCCTTCTGTGGTGCGGAAAAGCTCAGTGAAATCACGCTCTATTATCAGGACGGGCAATACTTCAATCCTGCTAAACGAATCGATCCCATCCGCTTCCGTGAAGACGGTTTGTATTATGAGGTGATACCCGGCAAGGGTCAGAAGAGCGGATTCTACTGCGACCAGCGGGAGAACCGCAAGGCGATTGAAGCCTATGCCAAGGATGCCGTGGTGCTCGATGGGTGTTCCTATACGGGAGCCTTCAGCCTTCATGCACTGCGCGCCGGGGCGAAGAGCGTCGATTTGTTCGACTCCAGCGACCCCGCACTTCGTCAAGCCTTGGTCCATGTACACATCAATCAGGATCTGAAGACCATACCCGAGGGCAGCCGCGCAAGGGTCACTACAACCGTTTGCGACATCTTCGAGCAGATGCGTGTCATTGAGAGCAACCACTATGACCTGATGATTCTCGACCCCCCGAAGCTTGCTCAGACGAAGGCACAGGCCGAGGGAGCACAAAAGGCCTACAAGGATTTGAACCGGCTTGCCATGCAGAAGATCAAGAACGGAGGCATCATCGCCACCTTCAGCTGCAGCGCATCCATCAGCGCCGAGCAACTTCGCATGATCCTTGCCTGGAGTGCAAAAGATGCCAACGTTGAAATTCAGATACTGAAGAGCCTGGGCCAGGCGGAGGATCATCCGATCCGTCTCTCGTTTCCGGAATCGGAATACTTGTGCGGATATATTTTGAGGGTGCTGCGCTAACTGGCCAACGGATTGGGAGTATCGTCGGGATTGGAATCATCCAAATCAAGCATGCCTGCCAGGAATTGCAGCTGGTCGAGCATGCTTGCCACCTTCTCTGGAAGGAATCCCACCTCCCCTTTCTGATCATCCAGGGACCGCAAGGCGTAGGAGTAATCCTGCATGACCGGCACATCGCTTTCAAAAACGATATGCTCGGGCATGGTTTTCTCTTCGTTGTACTTGCAGCGCCTGAATACGGCAGAACCATTCTTGTCCTGATAGGCACAGGCACCGAAGAGCCGGCAGATCAAAGGCCGTGCAGCATAGACCGAACAGTGGAACGGGGAGTCGAACCGATACAACGGGCAAGGACCCTTCTGATTGCCGATGCTCTGCTGCACTTTCTCAATCAAAGCTTCATCCTTCTTGATGAAAAGCAGGTATGCAGCAACCAGCCGGGCTTCGCTGGCGGTGATGTCCGGCATGAAGTGCTCACAGCAGGTGCCGCACCCTTGGGCGCAGGCAATAGCATGCTCACGGCAAAAAGAGGCTGTCTTTTGCTCTATTTCTGTATATAAGGAAAACAAGTCGGTCATGGATTGACCGGCATACGTTCCGCCAAATGCGGAACAGAGTTGTGCAATGCTGTCCATCTTTGAAGAACTCTCCCGAGAACTGAGAGATAGTAGCATTACAAAATTAAGCGAATCAATCGGGCAAAGACCGCTTTTTTCGTTTTTTTCTCCTAATTTCCTTGCCTGTCTCCCTCGCACCAAGCAAGGAGCGCTGGACCAATCGTGCATTACGTCGGTCGGAAAGCATCCAGCCGCCTATCAAGGCGCTCACTCCACAAAAGGAGAGGATGCCGATCCAGGCAAATGGATTGGTCATAAAAGGCAAATCAACATTCATTCCGTAGAATCCGGTTACGAACGTCGGGAACATCAAGCTGATGGAGATAATGGTCAGCCGTTTCATGATTACGTTCATGTTATTGCTGATGACCGAAGCAAATGCATCCATCGTTCCTGTGAGGATTGATGAGTAGATGTTCGCCATCTCGATGGCCTGCTTGTTATCGGTGATTACGTCGTCCAGGAAGTCACGCTCCTCTTCGCCGGCAAGCTTGAAGTAGGGGGTTCGCTGCAGGCGTTCGAGCAGGGCCTCGTTGGTGGTAAGGCTGGTTGAGAAGTAGACCAAGGACTTCTGGATCTGCAGCAGCTGAATCAGTTCATAATTCATGATGCTCTTCTGAAGCTGCTCCTCCACCTGGCTCTTCTGGCGGTTGATATACTTGAGCAGGCGGATGTAGACCATCACCGCCCGGCCAAGGATGCTGATCACAAATCCTTCCATTGTCTGTACAGGATACTGGCGGTAACGGTTCTTCGCAAAATCCTCAAGTACGATGCTATCGCTTTGGCAGATGGTGATAACGGTATCGCGGACCAGGACAATTCCCAAAGGAACGGCATACTGGTTGATTCCCTTGCAATCATCGGCCATGGCGGGCAGACGCACGATGAGAGCAACGTAATCGTCCTCTTTCTCAATGCGCGCCTGTTCGTCCTGGTCCATGATATCTGCAAGCAATTCACTGGAAATCGAATACTGCTCCTCAAGCTGGGAGATATCGTCACGGTTGATGTCGCGTGCATCAACCCAAGTGTAGGGAGCCTCCTGGATGGGATCTCCTGGATTCAGGCTCATCAGATTCTTTCTGATTGTGATCATACTTCCTCCGTGGATGGTTGGGGCGTTCTCCCGATTCCACAGGGGATGGACCTGGTAGGTTTAGCAGCAGTACCAGGAGGACGCCATAAGCGGGTTTCTAGGCAGGGGTGTTATACTACCACCGTCGTCTAACGTAGACATTGGCTCCTCCTTGCATGTGATGGCTTGCCTGTCTGGCGAGCACCGCACTCAGTCTACCATAGACCTAGAAGAAGAATAAAGGGGGCTTGGAAGAAAAAACGCCCTTTTCCAAATCATTCAAACCTCCTATACTCGGCGATAGGAGGAAGATAATGGTTAGTAGAGATGAAGCTGAAAAACTGTTGCGTAAGTATAATCCCAACGAGGCGTTGGTTTACCACGCATTCTGTGTTGAACAGACCATGGCTCGTTTCGCAACCGAGTACGGCCACGATGCCGAGTATTGGGCCCTCGTTGGCTTGTTGCACGACATCGACTGGGGGATGTTTCCCGAAGAGCACTGCAAGAAAGCCCCCGAGCTGTTAAAGGAAATCGACGTGGACGATGCATTCATCCATGCTGTCTGCAGTCATGGATGGGGACTGTGCAGTGACATTGAGCCCCGGCTATTCATGGAGAAGGTCCTCTACACCATTGATGAACTGACCGGCCTCGTATACGCAACAGCGCTCATGAGGCCTGAGCGGATGCAGGGCATGAGCGTAAAGTCGGTCAAGAAGAAATGGTCTTCCAAAGGCTTTGCAGCCGGGGTGAATCGTGATGTAATCGCCCAAGGCGCCCAAATGCTCGATATACCGTTGGAACACATCATCACCCTCACCATCGAGGCCATGGAGAAAGCAAGCGACAAAATCGGTCTTTAGGCAAGTGGCATCTGTTCGATTCGAACGATGCCGCTCTTATTAAGCACCACGGTGTAATGGCTGTAGTTGTCCAGATCCTCTTTCTTGGAGTACTCACGGATGATGAGATGCAAATGATAGACCCGTTCGCTGCTGAGTTGGTCGAGTTCATCTGCATTGGGATCCATCCGGAATACTACATCATTGGGATCATCCATCTCCTTGAGAAAGTCATCGAGCCTGATACGGGTAACGAGGGTGAAGTTGTTCTCCCTTGGAAAGCTGTCCCGTTGCAATGTGTGCTTGGTCAGCGGATGCATGGTCAAGTCACGGATGTAGTGAATCACATCCTCTTTGGGGAGCATATCCCTGAAGGGATTGTTTTTGTCTTTGCGGATTTCCTTGACGTAGGCGCTCAGGTCGTCGACATCCTCGAATGTAAGGCGTATGCGGCTCGAGCAGATTTTCTTGTTCGTCTTCGGTGAAAGGAAGGATGAAATTTCATCGGCCATCATTCGCGGAAGCACCGCCTTAAAGAAGAGGCGAAGCCACTCCTTGATTCTATCCTTGAAAACATAGCCGATGATTACGATGAACGCCCACTGAAAACTGTTTCGTATGAAGGTGGTCTCGGCAAAGATCGTCGTCAAGGTGGCAAACGCCATAGCAACACCTGCTGCGGTGCCGGCCAGTATCTCAGAAACACGCTTGGGCCAACGGGAGACTTCAGGAACCAGATAGAGCGAGGACTGCGTCCACTTCTTTAAAATGGCCTTTCGATACTGCACGGTCTCGGAATTCGTGCTTCCGCTGGGATAGTCATGCTCGCTGCGATACTCCATCTCCTCGCGGGAGAAACTCAGAAGGTTTGTCAGCGTCTTCTGCATCTGCTGCTGGAAGGTGCTTGATGCCATATACAAGTCGATGGCGTGCTTCTCACACAACAGGCTGATAGCTTCATCAGCCCAGAGGAAGGCCAACAACAATCGGTTGTCCGGACTGAATTTTGCCTGAATGGCTTCCAATAAGTCACGAATGGTCGAACAGAGCATTGTCGCATTGGTGTGCCAGGCATCCAAGGTCGCCTCAAGATCGTTGACCATTCCCAGTTTCACCATGTCCTTGCAATCCTGCAGGCAGGCTTTATTCTCATGACGTGCGGAATTGACCACAGTCTGCAACTCATGAATCACGTTTCGTTCGGGAACGCTGGTAACATCCTTAACCAAGTCGTCGGTGTACCGCTTGAGAATGGTCAGGGGGCTGAGATTGTTGCGTGCATCAAGAAGCTCTTCCAAAGTGATCTCGGGAGAGGAATATCTGCCGTGGCTCTGAAACTTATGCAAGAGCCGTTCCTCGGAATATGTGTTTTTATTCACATAGAGCTGTGGCGGCGAGAACAGGTAGTAATGTATTTCCCGTTCATACCGTTTAGTCTCAGGAATCGGCAGAATGAGTTTGGTTTCCAGATGCCTGCTCGAGTGTTTACGAAGATCTATCAAGTCGCCCTCCCGACTGCACTAGTATACAGGAGGGTCGGAGCTAACGCAATCGGAACTTGGCAAAGCTATCGTACGGATAGGCCCCCGCAGCAGCAAGGGAAAGAGCAGAAAGCTGATCATAGGAAGGAATGCATATTTCCCGCTCAGGCAGCCCTGCAACCTGTAAAACCCGCTCACCCAGCAGCCGGGCCAGCAGCTTGGCTGAAGCGCCCTGCTCGATCAACTGCTTGACCAGCAGAAGCAGGCCGCTGAACCCCGGGATGCCGCTTGCCCCCAGTTCCTTATCTTGAAGTGTGTGTGGGGCATGATCGGTCTCTACCCAATCAAACCTCCCCGCCAACAAGGCAGCGAAGAGCGAGCTTCGTTCAGTCTCACTTCGAAGCGGCGGGTTCATTTTCGCATATAGGTCATGATCGCAGGCATCCTTGCTGGACAGTAGTGCATGATGCGGAGTGACGGCACAACTGATGCGCCGACCCAAGCGTTTCGCCTCCTCGACAATACCCAAGGCTTCGACACTGCTGAGGTGGCAGATGTGCAGATGGCCTTTGAATCCAACCTCGCCCGAGAGCCTGATCTGGTCTCGCACAGAAGCCGTTTCAGCCTCAACTGGCCTGGCCATGCTATGGCTGGAGAAATCCCGACCATCCTCCAAGGAGGGTCTGAGAAGGGACTCCTTCTCACAGTGCAAGGCAACCATCCCCTCATATCCTGCAGAGGCCAGGGTTTGGTAGACAGATCGTTGCGTCTGCTCCTCGACAAGCCCCATATGACCTGTCGAGTGCCCGGCGAATAATTTCAGTCCGATGACGGAGGGAAAAAGCGATGTTGCCAGCTTGGCAATCGATTCAACCTGCCTTGGATCGGAGGTTACGCCGGCCCAGAGATGATAGCGAACTCCCACATTGCAGCGCCAGGCATCCTCAAGTCGTGTAAGAACAGCTTCCTCGGTAGTGAGCGGAGGACTCGTATTGGGCATGTCGAACAGCTCGTCGATGCCGCATTGAAGGGCAACCTGCATTCCATGCTGCAAGGTTTCCTTCTCTGCCTGACCCCAATCCCTGAGATGTACATGCGGATCAATCATAGGCCAACAACTCACTTGCTTCCCGTTTGAGGAAATCATACCGCATGAAGGTGCCCCAGCGGCAGGTAAGCCGGTCGCCGCAGGCACACTCCCCGCACATCCCGATCCCACACAAGGTCATCCTTTCCATAGAAAGATAGAGGTTCTCCTCCGTGATTCCTCGTCCCAGCAGTTTTCGGCTGGCGATGGCCATGAAGATTTCCGGACCTACAAGGTAGCAGGCCATCCCAGGGTCCAATGCAATGGTATCGAGCAGATCGAGCACCCTGCCCGGCCGTCCTCTATCGGCGATGCAGGTAAACGAGCCGAATGCACCCAGTTCGTCCTCAAGCAGGGCCTTTCCACTCACCTCTTCACTGGTTCCGATGAGGATGGTCATCTGCGTTCCCTGTTCTTTCAGTTGGGAAGCAAGGGATGGCAGCACTGCTACTCCGGTGCCTCCTGCTATCAAAAGGGCTTGCTTGGTCGGTTTGTTCTCCAGCTGCGCCCCATACAAGCCTCTCACAAACAGTTCAGAACCAACTGAAAGGTTGCACAGAGCTTCAGAGAAGGGGCCGCGTTTTTTAATGATGAATGTCAAGGGATCATTGTGAGCCACCGAGAACGGTTTCTCTCCTATCATGGGCAGCCACAGGAAGGCAAACTGACCGGCTTTGCAGTCAAGCTTTCCATCGAGGGTGATGAGCACCGTATCCTTGCCGTACTGCTTGAAGGCAGTCACTACATGTTTCTCGTAGGCCATCTGCCGCTCTGCGCTGAGAAAAGAGGAAGATGACGGGACGACGATCTTTCCAGTGGACAGCAACAGTGCTTGTGCCTCAGCCTTCACCGATGCAAGGTAGGCAGGCCAGGTGCGCTGGTCCACTGTTCCTAAAGCCGAACCGATGCCAACGGCGTCGGCTCCGGCTTCAATGAGAAGGGCTGCTTCCCAACCCTCGCTTACCCCACCCATCCCGATCAGAGGGATATCATCGCCACAGGCCAAGCGAATGGCCTTGACGGCCTCCAGAGCGTTCGGGAAGACCTGCCTGCCGCTGCAACCGCCTTTTCCTCCCAGCTTGTTCTGAAGAATAGGAGTCCCGCTGACAGGATCGATGTGCACGATGGGCCCGACTGTATTGATGGCGACCAATCCGTCGGCTCCGCTTTCGACCACCGCTTTGGCAATCAATCCGATGTCCTGGACGTTGGGAGTGAGTTTGACGAACAATGGAGCCTTGCAGGAGGTTGTTGCCTCCTTGATCGAGCGTACGTACTGGGCGGCAATCGACTGGTCGCATCCGATGGAAGAGCCATACCCGACTGAGGCGTGCGGACAGGAGAAGTTCAACTCAACCATATCAGCAACCTCATCAAAAGCCTTCACCAAGGTGATGAAATCCTCGATGCTGTTCGCAGAAAGCGAGACATTCAACAATGCGTTGAAGTCATGCTCGCTTCTGAGCTTTCTCAGTTCATACAACGCTTGCTCCAACCCAGGGTTGCGCAGCCCGACCGAGTTACCAAAGTTGCCTCGTTCGGTCTCACAGATGACCGGTTCTCGGTTGCCGGGATTAACCTCGACTTGGAAACTCTTGGTCGTTATGATGCCGATGCTCGGCACCTTGGTGTCGAAATACGTTAGCAAAGCGGGTTTTGTGGAGGCTACACCGCTGACGGTAGTCAGCAGGACATCCTTACGGCGATCAAGGTGACGGCGGCTCAGAACCTTCAGAACATCCTTCATAAGGCGGTCTCCATGATAAGTTGACGCAGGTTGGCCTCACAGATTTCCAGCCAATCCTCAGGCACGGGTCCCTGCTTCCAGGGATGTGTCAGTGCACTTGAACTGTTGATTCTTGCCAAGACCAAGGGATAACCGGTTGTTCGAAGAATCTCCATCACCTCAGTGGCAGAACCACCCTGACTTCCAACACCGGGGATCAGCATGGGTACTCGCTGGGCCTGATAGAAGGCTGCAATCGACCTTAACTCATCAAGATTGGTAGCTCCCACAACGGCTCCGACGCATCCACGCCTGTCATTGTAGGCGGCAATTTGGGAAGCAACCTCGAGATACAGCGGTCTTTGGTCAGAAAGCAGCAGGTTCTGCAAGTCCCTTCCCCCCGGATTGCTGGTACGGTTGAGGATGTACACACCCTTGTCCTCAAAGTCAGTGAAAGGCTTGACCGAGTCACTTCCCATGTACGGGGCAACAGTCACAGCATCGCAGGCCCAGGCATCGAACGCTTCCTGTGCATAATTGAGACTGCTTCGGGCGATATCACCGCGCTTGCTGTCCAGGATCACCGGGATGCCGGGGAAAAAGTTTTCCACCAAGTCTAGGACATCGACAAGAGCGAGACTTCCCGAGAAGTCCTCCTCTCGGGGCTTATCCAGACTCTGGTAGTATCCGATGTTGGGCTTGAACGCTGCAGGGATCAGTCCCGAGAGAACCATTCTTCGAAACAATTGCTGGAAAAATGCATTCACATCCGTTCGAAGATCTCCACTGCCCAGCGGCAACGACTCCCTCTGAGGGTCCAGCCCCATGCAGGCGATATTGCCTACCTGTTTCGCGCTTGCTTCAAGTAATGCTCCGTACTGCATGCTGTCTCCTTATTTCACTACCGGCTTGAATCCGTGCTTCTCCCCCCATCCGAAGGGATCCTCTCTCCACTGCGACAGAAGCCTGGCTTCCCCGTCGTTCACATACCCTGTTTTCAAAGCGCTGTCCACCATCACGTCATAGTCAAGGATGGTATGGAATGCGGCTGCAGGGTCCAACGCCTCAAAAGCCTTGACTGCGGCGTCGAAGCCGTAGGTGAAGATGGCCAGAGTATAAGGACAGACTCCCCCCGCCTTGACAATGGCCTCGACGGCTTTGATCGAAGAGCCTCCGGTGGAAATCAAGTCTTCAATCAGAAGAACCTTCGCTCCTTCGTAGCTGCCGCTCTGGCCCAAGCCTTCAATCTGCTGCCCCAACCCGTGATCCTTGCCTGAACTGCGCACATAGCTCAAGGGCTTGCCCAGCCGATCGGCAAGTGTTGTTGCATGGGGGATGCCGGCTGTAGCCGTTCCTGCAATATTGTCTGCGTCGAACGCAAGGCAATCCAGCATTTCAGCGAAGGCATCGCAGACCAGGCTTCTAGCCTTCGCTGACGCGAGCAGCCTTCGGTTGTCGTTGTAAATCGGCATGCGGTATCCGCTCGCCCAGGTGAACGGCTGTTGAACCTGGAGCTTGATGGCGCCCAAGTCCAAAGCCATGCTTGCCAAGAGTGGCCCGTAGTGATTGGTTACTTCAGTAATGATTTTCATGGTGTCTCCAGTCTACCCTATTTGTTCCGGCTCTTCCAGATTTCCTTGAACGTGTGGTTTTTACCGCAGTAGGCGCAGGCAAACCGATTGTCACGGGTCCTATAGAAGCGGGCAGGAACCCCTTCGCTCTGGTCGGGATGAGATATGCAGGCCTCATTTGTACATCCGAGGTCCTCGAAATTGTAGATGCGCGGGGGAAGGTGAAGACGGAATTTATTCACGACTTTTCCGCCCTGTATGAGGTTGAGCGTACTCCCCGGGGCAACCGCGCTCAGGCGCTTCAGATGTTTTCGGCTCAGCTCGTAGGAACCTGGGCGGAAGATGATTCCCTTGTAGGCAGTGCCATCCTTGTGTCCGGTACTCACCCACTCCCCGCCCTTGGCCTCATCCAGACCCAGAACACTGCTGATCAGACGCATATGGTCACGAATTTCACTCGGACTATCCCCTTTGCAGATATGATCAATGACCAGTCCGTCGTGAATCGGTTGTACCCCTTCGCTGATTACCTTCTCCCTGATCGGCAGCGCCGCCAGATTCACTTCCTGGATGTAATCCTCCTCTTCGGGCTCCTGTACAAGCCCGGCGGGTCGGAAGTCGCTCCCGATTCTCCCTGCTATCAGGGACAGCAGGACTATACGGACATACATGCCGTTGATCGACTGGCGCTCCCAACCATTGAATGGGGTCTCATCCAGAAAGGTCGGGATGGTCGGGGTGACTTTGTGTCGGGGAAGCGGGTGGTAGAATTTTGTTCCCGCCTTGATATGTTCCAAGAACTCCTTGCGGAAGGTGATGGAGCGCCTGAGCTCGGCCTGACGTTGGAGGATGCGATCTCCCATTCGTTCCAGCTGGGGTCTGGTGAAGTACCACTTGTCAGCAACTTCGTCCTGCTGAAGATAGGATTCGATGGATTCGAACATTCTCACTTCATACCCGTTCTCCCGCATCCTCTGTATGTAGGTTTCAGGCATGGCCAGCTCGACAGGGGCTATCAGATCCACCTTCACCTGCTTGAAGATCTTCAGGCCGTCGGCCTTGGAGTGCACAGTCCTGCCATGAAAGAGGTCCCCGACCAAAGCCAGGTGCAAAGAGTCGTTGCTCCAATTGTTGTCCTCGAGAAAGGTGAACTCATCCAGCAGCTCCTGCGTCGGGTGCTCGTGCTTGCCGTCTCCTGCATTGATGAAGGCGGGTTTGCGGTAGAGCTTGTTGCGCTTGGCGTAGGAGGCACATGTGTCCTCAAGCCAGCGGCAGACCCCTTCTAGCTTGCTTCGCACGATGAAGATGGTATTTGCATAGCCGCTGAGCGTATAGAACGTATCAGCATAGCTCTCACCCTTGTTGAACGAGGAGGAGTCGCTGTTCAGCTCGCTGACTTTTGCATGATGGAAATTGGCAGCGTTGCGGAAGGATTCCTTTGTCCTGGTGCTGTCCTCCAGGAAAACCTCATAGATACCGAAATCCTTGTCATCGATCCGATACTTCTCAAGTGTGGCTGCATCCTGGTTTTCCATCGCTTTCTTGAGGCTTCTCACTTGCTCAAAGAGATACTGCCTCTCCTCGATGGAGAAGTCCTCTATGACACACAACGACCGTGAGGTAAACACATTTTGTTGTTCCATCTTTGCTCCTTCAAAAAAAAAGCCGGCCCTACGACCGACTTTCTCATGCAATATACTGTGGGATATACCCTGTGCAGGACTGGCACACTGTTCTGTATCGTTTCCTACTCATTGGCTCCCCCCGAATTTTCTTCTCAGAACCTTAGCAGAGAGAAGCGATTCTGTCTAGTATCACTCCTCTTGTTTCTTCCCGACGGCATCAGGATCCTTTTCAATGGCTCCAAGTCCATCCAGTTCCACAACAGGTAAATCAGCCTTCGGCTTCTGCTGTGGCGATGCCGGCTTAGATTCCACCTTGGAGGGGGGAAGATCAGCAAACACACTGGTTCGGGCTTCGGTGAAGGCCGTACTGTGCGTTGTGGCATGCTCCTGGGCCCACGCCTCCAGCGTCCTGTACTCTGCATGCTCGCCAAAGGCTAGGATCGGATCAAACTGTTCACTGGAAATCTTACCACGGTTCCTGAGGTCTTGTTTATACCGCTTGCGGTACCATGAGGTGGAACGTCTGCGGCTATGGCTCTTGCTCTTCTTCCTGCTCCCGCTCTGGCCTTGGGCATACCCGTAACGGTAGGCTGAATAGCCATAGCCTCTGCCATACCCATACCCATAGCTTGAAGTAGTGCCGGGAATGACACCGTTGAATACAAACCCGATCAACGGGGCATTGGCGGTTCTCAGGTTGGAGACCAAATCGTAAAGAGAACCCTTGCTGGTAATACCTGCACGGACTGTAATAATGAGACCATCGACATGCTTACTGATGGAGAGCAACTCACTCGCTGACTCCAGCGGCGGAGCATCGATGATGATGAAATCATACAGATTCTCAAGATAGGACAATCCCTGGATGTACCGTGGATTTGAAAAGATGGCGGCAGGAACCAACGGGGCATTGCCCGGCGGCAGGAGATGCAGCGTGGGTGTATTCTCAAACGGCTGGATCAGACAATCCTCCAGTCTGGTCTTTTTGGTGACGAAGTCGACCAGACCGATCTCCCGATGCTTGAGACGGAAGTACCTCTCCATGCTGGGAAGGCGCAAGTCGCCGTCGATGACCAGGACCTTACTGCCCATCTGGGCGAGGGCGAGGGCCACATTGCCGATGATGGTGCTCTTGCCTTCAGCCATTGCACAAGAAGTAATGGAGAATACTTTCTTATCGGTTTTGTTGTACAGCATGTTCGCGACCAGCTTGAATCGTTCAGACTCGAAGGAGAGCGGATCGTTGTACACTGAAAGTGTAGGGTACTTGTCATTGTCAGAGACCTTCATCATCGGAATCCAACCAAGAATGGGAACATCCTTGCCGACAATTTTCTGGATTTGCTGTTCGCTTTGGATCGAAACATCAAGCGTTTCAATGCCCAAGGTAAGCAGGAGTCCTATCGCAGCACCGAGTAACATTGCTACGGCAATAATGAGAAGCTTGTTGGGACTGACCGGGTTGAGCGGGAGGTTGGCGGCATCGACCACCGTCACATTGCCGGTCACCGCGGCTTCGGTAAGCTTCACCTCCTCAAGCATCTCCCTGAGCTTGAGTCCGATGGCTTCATAAATCTGGACATCCCGCTGCAGCTCACTGAGTCTGCGCTCAAGTACGGGAAGCTGGGAGAGCTCCTCGACAAAAACGGCTCCACGCTTCTGCAGTACCTGGATGCCCACCTCGGTAGTGAGCGCCTGGACTATGGCCTGGGTGTTCGCCTCGTTCGCATACTTTTTGGTCAGGGAGGCCACACGGTTGAGCAGCTCCTTGGTGACCTGACTGATGGCGCTGCTAATCACATAAGTGCGAGAAGAGGAGTCCAATGTGGTGGAGGGTGCCAATGTAGCGGTATTGCGTGCCGGATTGGAAAGGGATTCATACATCGTAAGTTCCGTCTTCCAAGCGCTCAAATCGGCAAGCTTGGAGATGATCACACTGTCGTTCTTGATCTGTTCAAGAGTCAGCACCCCGTCGATGCCGGCCTGCTTGAGGGAAGCGTTATAAGAGTCGATGAAAACCTCTGACTCCTTGAGCTGTAGCTTAAGTGGCTCCAGACGCAGGGTGTAGTAAGAGATCTGCTCGACGAGCAAGGAGCTCTTGTCCGTGAGTTGGATGATGTCACTGTTCTCCCTGAAATCGCCCAGGGCATCACCGGCTTTGGAAAGTTCACGGTCATTGATGGGAATCTGCGACTCGATGAATTCTCGCTGGGCGGTCTTCGAGTTCTTCGCAATACCGGTGAGCAACGAGTCGTAGCTTGCAGCCAAGGCATTGGCAAAATCACGGGCAAAGGCGGGATTGGCATCCGTTACCGCAATACGGACGATGTTGGTATCCTTCACCGTCGAAACAACGATGCGTTCCTTCACATTACCCAGGACTTCCTTGCTTCTATAGTCAATCCCATCACTGCTGTGGTAGGAGGACAAGTCCAGGGTCCCAAGCGCATACTCAATGTTTTTACGGCTGGTGATCAATTCGACTTCAGTAGCAATCTTTGTAGTCGAGGCGGAAACATCCAGCAATGATTCAAAAGAAGACGAACGTTGAATCGGCTCTACCAGAACCGAAACCTGACTCTCATACTGAGGTACTGCTATCTGCAGATATCCCACTGCAAGGCCGACAACCAGCACCAGGCCGATGACGAACCAGCGAAAACGCTTACGGAATATATGCAGCAACTCAGCTATCGAGATGCCTTCCTCCCCCGAATCATAGGGTGCTAGAGTATTCTGCAACTCTTCTTGTTGACTCATCTACGCTCCTCCTACAGGGTCCTGGCATCGAGAATGATGTTGACGACTGTGGCAACGATGCCAAGAATGGAACTGACCAAGCCGATTACGGCTACAGTCGGGGCAATATCCCGTACAAATGAATTTTTTGCAACCGTGATGGTCGACTCGGGCTGGATCGGCAATCCAGAATCCACCTTCCTGCCGTCGGGACCATATACACTGATTGAAGTAGGATAGGTTGCGTCGTCACTCAGGCCGCCGGCAAGCGCAATATAGTAATTGATACCCTTGTCGGGAACATAGGCAAACACTCCCGAGCGCACAACCGCGCCGCTGACTGTCACAAGCCGCTGGTTGAAGGGAATGAGGAAGGTATCTCCGCTTTGCAGGCGCATCGAAGCCTGGTCGTTCGTTCCATAGAGTATCTGTTGGGCCTTGATCGGAATTTTCTCTCCGCTTCTGAGCAGGTAGGCGCCATCGAGATCACTTACGGTCATCAGTCGCGGGGATATGGTTGACAGCATATGCCTGAGGGTTTCCCCTGGATAGAACTGGTAGAAAATCCTGCCTGACGTGTACCCGACTAACGCAGTGGAACTGAGTGTGTCGAACGCTTCAGTGGTGGCAACCGCACCCTCGATCGTCACACTCTGCATACTGGGTACCAGCGTATCGACGATCACTTGGTCCAAGTGCTGCAGTGCAAACGACGGCTCCTTCACCAGATCGACGTAGTGAACATCCCAAATCCCCGTTGTGCTGTTGTATCGTTGCAAGCGGATGTTTTGAACATCAGAGCCACCGAGAACCCCTCCGCCATAGGAGGATACAAGAGAGGAGAGTGTATCTTGTTCGAGCAGCTGATAGGTCCCTCTTTGGTAGACGTTTCCACCAAGGCTTATCATCTTACGGGCACGCGTAAGCCTCACGATATCACCGCTCTTAAGCAGCGGGTCTTCAGACAGTTCACCTTTTTTCAACGCTCTGTACAAATCATATTTCTTGGTCGTTCCATCAACCGAGGTTATTTCCACTTCACGCGTGGAGGCATAGGAGCTGGCGCTCTGAACCACTTCGGAAAGTCTGGAAAGGCCCCAGGCAGGAACAACCCTCGTTCCTACAACCTCCCCCACTACGGAAACGGTGAACGATCCGGTACCGGTGAACACCACCTGGGGGTTGGAGAAACTGTGGTAGGTCTGCACCATCGAGAGAATGTTTTTTCTGAGCTCCTGGAAGGTAAGCCCCTTGCCGTCGATGATACCCAACCCGGGGATTGCAACCGAGGCCTGATCGTCTGCCTGCAAATCCAGGGTGACCGTCTTCATCCCATCCAAATAGACAAGTCGGAAGGTGTCACCGGGTGTTACCGGATAATTGGAGTTGCTGATGGCACTGAGAACACGCTGGGTCGCATCCAACTGATCGCTCGTTTCAACAAGCCCAAGCTGCTGGGCATAGCTTTGTATTTGAAGCGTTTCCTGCTCGGTTGCCTCTTTCTGCACAGGACCAAAAAGAGGAGAGCGTATGACCAGCCCGGCATCTTGTGCCTGAAGACCGGCGATACACACGAATAGCAACAGTACGAGAATCAAAACCGGCGTTCTACTTTTCTTCATGCTATGAAATCCTTCACTTCTGAAGTATCTGTGGAATTTAGTACAATAGGATGCGTACCATCCTAACATTTGTCATAAGCTGAAACAAGCATCAATGCGATATATATACAAGAAAACACACTTCAACAAAAACTATTACAGAACTGAATGAATGTTGCAACGAACTTGCTATATGTTCCATTTTTACCCACATATTCCAATTCTTCTTGGTATATGTAACAACATAAACCCCTAATTGCAACAGTTTTCTTCCCAAACCGCACCTATCTGCACACTTTTTTTAATTTTGTTGCATTTTGAGGGAAATAGTACAATTACTAATTTCTTTTTCAATTTCCCACTTTTTTTTTACCGAACTCTGAGTTTTACCTCTTTTAATGTTTCTAAAGATTGTTTTGACAGCAGGAAAATCGTCACGTATAATTTGAAACAGTTGAGGTTCTTCAAGTACTATCAACGCCATCACGCAATCTTTTTAAGGAGAGAATCATGAAAAAAGGTATTGTTCTTCTGTTGATCGTGCTGTTGGTTTCTTCCTTCGCCTTCGCGCAAGGAACAAAAGAAGCTGCCGGTTCGGCAGATGCCCCGCTGAAAGTGGGCGTCATCTACATCAGTCCTCCTGGAGACATGGGCTATTCCTACATGCATGACCAAGGCACCATCGCCATGGAAAAGCATTTTGGAGACAAAGTTCAGGTCATTCGCATGGAGGGAATTCCCGAGAACGAGAGTAGCGAACGGGTTATGGAGAACCTCATCGACGAAGGCTGCAAGGTTATCTTCGCCAATTCCTACAACTATCAGCAGTACATGCTCAACGTTGCAAAGAGATACCCCAATGTCTATTTCGAGCACTGCTCGGGTTATCTCGCAAATGACAACATGTCCAACTACTTCGGCAGGATGTATCAGATGCGCTATCTCTCCGGAATGATTGCCGCCAAGATGTCCCCCTCCGGCAAGCTCGGCTATGTCGGTGCCTACAACACTCCCGAAGTTGTTCGCGGCATCAACGCATTCGCCCTGGGCGCCCGCGCCATCAACCCCAAGGCTACCGTTACTGTTGTTTGGACAAACACTTGGTTCGATCCTTCCCTGGAGAGACAAGGTGCCATCGCCCTGCTCGATCAGGGTTGCGACGTCATCGCACAGCATCAGGATACCACCGAGCCTGCCAAGGCCGCCATCGAGAGAGGCAAGTACGCCATCGGTTACAATGCCGACTTCCGCGGCATGATCGGCGACGACCGCATTCTCGTATCCCCGATGTGGAACTGGGGCAACTACATGATTCCTGCTGTCCAGAGCGTGTTGGATGGAACCTGGAAGAGCCAGAGCTATTGGGGTGGACTTGAGGACGAGATGATTCATCTCTCCCCGATTTCCCCGCTCGTACCCGCTGACTTCGTCAAGCAGGTTGAAGCCAAGCAGACTGAAATTCACGACGGCAAGTGGGATGTATTCTGGGGAGCCTTGAAGGACAACACCGGTGCTGTCCGCCAGAATGCCGGCCAGAAGATGAGCGATGAAGCCATGCTGACCATGGATTGGTTCGTAGAAGGCGTCGTCGGAAGAGTCAACTAATCATTGATCCTCAATTGAGAGGGGCGGGCAAACGCCCGCCTCTCCTTGATTAACCCTATACCGCCCATTTTCGGGCACTTCAAACGGACAGAACATGAGTGAATTCAACACCGACGAAACGCCCGTCGTGCGTATGGTCAACATTACCAAACACTTTCCCGGGGTCCTTGCGAACGACCAGGTGAGTCTGACCTTGCACAAGGGAGAAGTTCTTGCCTTGCTTGGTGAGAACGGAGCCGGCAAAAGCACCCTGATGAACATGCTGGTCGGCTTGTATCGGCCGGACAGTGGAGAAATCTACGTCAAGGAAAACCTGGTCGAGATCAACTCCCCCCAAGACTCCATGGCTTTGGGTATCGGCATGATCCACCAGGAGTTCATGCTGGTGGGCAACATGAGTGTTGCCGAGAACATCATCCTGGGAATGAAGGATCTTCCATTCATTCCTCCAATGGCAGAGATAAAAGCGAAAATAACCGAATTGAGCAAACGTTACGGTTTGCAGGTTTATCCCGATAAAATCATCCAGGATCTCTCGGTGGGAGAACAGCAGCGCGTTGAAATTCTCAAGCTGTTGTATCGCGGAGCCGATATTCTCATTCTCGACGAACCGACGGCTGTCCTCACCCCCGGCGAATCCCGGGATTTGAACGAGATTCTGAAGAAGATGTTGGCTGAAGGCAAGAGTGCCATTTTCATCACCCACAAGATGGATGAGGTCATGGAGTTCAGCCACACTGTACAAGTCCTGAGAAGGGGTAAATGTGTTTCAACCTGCCCCACCAAATCGATCAAGCGGGTACAAGACCTTGCCAACATGATGGTAGGCCGCGATATCCTTTTCTCTTTGGATCGCGGTCCCTATAAGCCCGGCGATGTCATGGTGGAAGCCAAGAACGTGGTTGTACTACCGGTCGGCGGAGGGAAACCCGTGCTCGACCATGTCAGTTTCTCCATCCGGGGTGGAGAGATTTTCGGCATTGCCGGTGTTGCAGGCAACGGCCAGCAGCAGCTGACCGAAGCCATCACAGGGCTGTTGAGGGTAAATGAGGGTTCCATTTACCTCAATGGGAAGGATATGACCAACAAGACCCCGCTGCAGGTCATTAAAAGCGGTGTCAGTCACATTCCAGCCGACCGCGGACGTATGGGTGTGGTCGGTGATATGAGTGTCGGTGACAACCTCTCCATGAAGAAATACCGCACCGACGAGCTGTCCAGCCATAGTGTGATAAAGCGGAATTGGGTCCGCAAGTTTGCAGACCACCTCATCGAGGTATTCACCATCAAGACACCGAACCAGGATACCTCGGTCAAGTTCCTCAGCGGAGGCAACATCCAAAAGACCATCCTCGCCCGTGAGATTGATTCCTGCGGTGGAATTTTAATCGCAGTGTATCCATCGCGGGGGCTCGATGTCGGGGCCACCGAGGCGGTTAGGCAGAATATCATCAAGCAGAGAGACAAGGGAAACGCTGTGCTGCTGGTCAGCGAGGAGCTCGAGGAACTCTTGATGGTGGCAGACAGAATTGCAGTCATGTTTGAAGGAAGAATTATGGACATTGTGAATGCAGCGGATGCAACAACTGAGGAGCTTGGCATGTTGATGGCTGGCGTTGACAGGAGGGATATATGAGATTCAGCCTTGAAAAGCGGGATAACCGCTCCAAGAAAATGACCATCCTCGTGCCTATTGTCAGCCTGCTCGTCTCCTTTATACTCGGGGCGATCGTCCTGTCCATCTCCAATGCAAATCCGGCGAGAACCTACGTAGCCATGCTCAAGGGAGCTTTCGGCAGCCAGACAAAAATACAGTACACGATCGCAAAATCGATTCCGTTGCTGCTGTGCGGCCTTGCAGTGGGTATTGCATTCCGTCTCAAATTCTGGAACATCGGAGCTGAAGGCCAATACATCAGCGGTGTAATCGGCATCACGTGGGTCATGCAATTCTGGACCTTCCTTCCCACCTATCTCCTGTTGCCCGTAGGCATGGTTGTAGGTATTCTCTTTGGCGCTATGTGGGGAGGCATTCCAGGGGTCTTGAAAGCACAGTGGAGCGTCGACGAGACACTTACTACGCTGATGATGAACTACATCATCATCGGATATGCCGAGTACCTGTATATCAATGCTTGGAAAGCACCCCGTGGAAACATGGGAACGGTCCTGTATCCCGAAGCGGCTTGGTTGCCGAGAATCTGGGGAAGAGTGCACGCCGGGGTCTACTTCGCCTTGATTCTTGTCGTCATTCTCTGGTTCGTGCTGTATAAGACACGATGGGGTTTTGAACTCAATATGATCGGCAAGAACCAACGGGCCGCCCGTTGTCAGGGTGTTTCCATCAAACGGAACATCATCCTGGCCATGCTGGTCAGCGGAGGCATTGCAGGCCTTGCCGGGGTCATCGACAGCGCTGCGGTGACACACCAGCTTACCAAGGGTGTCAACAGCGGGTATGGCTTCACCGGCATCATCATTGCATGGATGAGCGGACTCAATCCCTTTGTCTCCATCCTCGTAGCCGTCATCATGGCGGCCCTTGAAACGGGATCGGATGCACTTCAGATTATGAAGCTGCCCTCTGCGATGGGTGAAGTGATGCAGGGTTTGATTCTCATTCCATTGCTCGCCGGCAGTATTTTTGCAGAATATCGACTGGTGATCCATGCAAAGCACAAGGAGGCTGTCGTATGAACTTCCTGGACTTTTTTACCCGACTGCTGGCAGCAACGCTCGCTATGGGTACTTCGCTCACCTATGCAACCTTGGGTGAGGTATACACCGAAAAAACCGGTATTCTCAACCTGGGTATGGAAGGTACCATGCTCATGGGAGCTTTGGCCGGTTTTGCTACAGCTTACAATACAGGCAACCTCTACATTGCGTTGGTGGTCGCCATGGTCGTAGGAGCCATGCTCTCCCTGATTCACGCATTTTTGTGCATCACCATGCGTGCAAACCAGGTAGTAGCAGGCTTGGCCATCACCATGTTCGGTACCGGTCTGGCAAACTTCCTTGGGCAAAGACTGGGACCGGCAACGAACAATTTCAACCTCACCGGTATGAATCTTGCCTCCAAATTCGACAATATTGCCATTCCGGGCCTCAGCCAGATTCCGATCATCGGGGCTCTCTTCGATGTTTCCATCCTTACCTATGCTCTGTACTTCCTCTTGCCGTTCGCCTGGTTCTTCCTCTATAAGACCAAGCACGGCATGGTTGTTCGTGCAGTAGGAGAGAATCCGAGAACAGCTGCCGCCATGGGTATTTCGGTATCGAAGATCCGTTACCTCTATACTACCATCGGCGGTATGTTCGCCGGCTTGGGCGGGGCATGCCTGTCGCTCAGTTTCATCCCCAGCTGGAATGAGGGCATGACAGGCGGAAAGGGCTGGATCGTCATCGCACTAGTGATTTTCTCGGCATGGAATCCCGGTCGTGTGGTAATCGGAACCTTGGTGTTCGGTGGTATCACCAGCTTGCAGTTCAGCCTCCAGGCGGCTGGATTCAAGATGGTTATTCCCGCCCAATTCCTTGGTTTCTCACCCTATCTGATCACCCTTTTGGTACTCACCGCCATGACCATCATCAACCAAAAGAAACGAGGCTCCTTCGCATCCCCTACTGCGTTGGGCACTTCTTTTGCAATCGATGACAAATAAGGGATAGAAGCTTCCCTATTCAACAATCACGTCTTTACACCACCTTGCCTTCAATTTACGGCAAGGTGGTTTTCTTTTGGTGTACCATTGCAATACAACCATTGCATTCTATATGATTATTACTGTTGGATTTTATCCATTATGTACTTATTTCGATAGTTTACACTAACTATTAATTTTTATTGACAATAATTGTTTATAATTGTTATATTTTAATTGACAATACACCTATTTTCTGATATTCTTAGAATCGAGAAGAAGTCTTACCGTAGGTATTCTCCTATGCAGAAGACGCAAGATCTGATCACAAGCAGGCAATTATTGCCAACCTAAGAACAGCTTCCTTACATTCTTTAGCGAAAGGACCTTGAGAGCGTAAGAAAAACCGTTTTTGTGAGGGGTTTGGAAGCTTGTAAACACACAAGCCAGTTTGCGGTGCGATAAGACGTTTTACGTCATTCAAGATTTTCAGCTTCAACGAGTATCCCCTCAAGGTGAGAAAGGCAGCAACACGCCTTCAACAAATCCAGCAGGGTACTTTTTGATTGATCCTTGAGGACAACAAAAAGGAAAAGCTATGAAAAAAAAAGTAACCGGTACTGTAGTAAGTTTACTACTCGTACTCCTGGTTGCACTGGTCTTCACCAATTGCAACATGAACAACGCCCCAATTCCAAATTCGAGTCTGACAATCAAGTTCACACCGGATGCACAAGCCCGAACAATAACACCCGACACCCTGAATCTTACTGTCAATACATATGATATCAGCGGAACAGGGCCAAATGGTGCGGTTTTCTCAAAACTAGGAATCACTACAAGTTCCTATGAAGTGTTGGATCTCGTCCCAGGGGAATGGTCTGTCACGGCAAAGGGAAAAAATGCTGACGGAATTGTGATTGTCCAATCCAGCGCAACTTCAGTTACATTGAACAGCGAGACAAGCACCCTTTCGCTCACCCTGTTGCCCCTGCTTGGAACAGGAACCTTCAATCTCGACCTTTCATGGCCGGCGGATTTGATAGATACACCTGTAATCAGTGCAACGCTAACTCCAGATGTCGGAGAGGCCATTCCTCTTACGTTTGTCATCTCGGGAACTACAGCCTCGCTTGCTCCCTTGACCCTCGAACGCGGGTATTATGAACTCAGTGTAAAACTCATCGATTCCTCGTTCGATCAGTATCTTGTATGGTCAAAGGTTGAAGAAGTTCTCATATTTGCGGATGCAACAAGCAGTAAAAACTGGACTCTCGTTGAAGCGGATATGAATACTCCTACTCCAATTGATTTGGGATTAGTTCTTATAGTAGATACCAAGTCTCCCATCCAAATGGCGCTCTCTGGGGTACTCGCTCTCCTAGCCTACGACACATCGATGACGGTAACCGCATCAGGAACTCCTGTTCCAACCTCGTGGAAATGGTTTCTGGATGGAGATGTGCTAGTTGGAGAAACAGCTTCTTCGGTGACAATAGGCATCGGTCTGGCTGAGAATACACTCCACACCTTGACGGTCATCGGAAGGAATGGTGATATCGCCGGTTCAACTGATGCGACATTTCGCATAGGGGAAGCGCCTGTCATGATCGATCCTATCGATTTGTTGTCGGCAGGCTCGTATGTCATTCTGGCACAGTCAGCTATCTCAGGTAATGCGGGAACCAATGTTGTCGGTGATATCGGCGTAAGCCCGGTGACTTCGGCAGCAATAACCGGATTCGACCTCGTACTCGATTCGTTGGGAACTTTCTCGACCTCGGGTCTCGTAACGGGTTCAGTCTATGCTTCCGATTATGCTGAGCCGACTACAGCGAACCTTTCCCAGGCGGTTCTGGATGCAAATGCAGCCTACGAGGCAGCCAATTCCAGAGTCGATGCCAATGTGGTTGCTGATCTGCCTATAGAAATTGGTGGTATGACCTTGGTCCCCGGCCTCTATGCATGGACTTCGGCAGTATCCATCAGTACCACACTGACGCTTGATGGCTCAGCTTCTGCGGTTTGGATATTCCAGATTGATGGATCGCTGACACAAGCTGCAAGCATTGAGGTGCTTCTATCCGGTGGTGCATTGCCACAGAACATTTTCTGGCAGGTTGGTGGTGGCGTCGGCTTGGGAGCCAATGCCCACATGGAAGGTGTAATCCTATCGGGAACCGGTATTGCCCTTGGTGCAGGAGCCTCTGTTGATGGCCGCCTGTTCGCCAAGACAGCGGTAACCTTGGATGGCTCAACGGTGACACAGCCTTTGTTGTAGACTGAATTGCGTACCTAATCCATACGGTGCGCAGTTTTTCCTCTCACAGAATTTTACTCTCACTTTTTATGCAGAAGGGACCGCAAGGTCCCTTTTTCAACACTTGTCCTCCATCCTGCATTTAGTTAGGATACAGGCATGAAGAAGACCAATGCCATGAGAATCCTGGAAAGCCTGGGAATTGAGTATGAGGTGCTCTCCTATGAGTGGGATGAGGAGCACTTGGATGCTGTACATGCCAGCCAGACGGCCGGATTGCTCCCCCAGCAGGTTTTCAAGACCATTGTCATGCAGGATACGGACAAGGCTGTCTTTGTATTTTGCCTGCCCGCCGACTTCAGTGTCAGCTTGAAAAAAGCTCGCGCCCTTACCGGCAGCAGGGACCTGGACTTGATCAAACTCAGTCAGCTGCAGGATCTCACCGGTTATATCAGGGGTGGCTGTTCACCGCTTGGGATGAAGAAGCACTACCCTACCTACATTGAGGAGCTCGCACAGCTGGAAGAGCATATATATGTCAGTGCAGGCCAACGAGGCCTGCAACTGAAGATCAAACCTGCAGATTTAGTGCATGCGGCGAACGCTGCATTTGCCGACTTCACCTGACTCAGTCATGACGATTATGACTGGTAAAGAAGCGCCTTAGCCGCCTCGAGACTGATACACTGATCAAGAAAAGCAATACCACAACAGCCGTACCCAACAAGCCTGTCGACCACCTGAGGGTAAACACTCCCAATTGATAACCGGACAGGAAGAAGTCGAGCGATGTCATTGTCCCGAACAGTACTACCAAGGTAGCCAGAACAACATCGGCAAGAGGGACCCGCTTATTTTTTCGATTGGTGAACCAGAGGGAGAAGAGGGCTAGCAAAAGCAACAAGGTTGCGATTACGGGAAGCGTAACGGGGACAAACCAAGTCAAGCCCTGCTCCAGCACCAAATTGATAAACGCCAGATAGGCAAGCGATCCCAGCAGACATATTCCTGCCACCTTTTTTGGTTTTTGTACAGCCCTGCGGGTGAACGGATAGACAAAGTAGAGCCATCCAACACCAAGTGCGGGGCTTGCAATAAGTGACCAGAAAAGCCTGAGGTCGGAAGCATCCAGACCAACGAGATAAACTGCGACCAGAACGCATTGGATGGAGGCCTGCATCGTATAGGTAGGTTTTGCACTGAAAGCAAGGATGAGGGAAAGGGCCGCCATCGCGATACTGAACAGCGGGATGAAGCTCTGGTTTCCGTTGCCGCTGAGCCACATGGAGAGGAATACCGTCAATTCACTGATAACAAAAAGAGAAATAATGAGCTCAATAATACCTTTGCGTGTCTTATTGACTCCACCCAAGCCTCTGGAAGGTAGTTTTTGAGCAAACAGCGGTTGCTGCTTGCTTTCTTCCATTCCGGGTGGAAGCTGTACCGGTGTTTTACATAAGGGACAGGCTTTGCTTCCCTCTTCAAGTTTTACGCCACATCGAATGCAATAGGCCATAGTTGCTCCTACCTGTCAGTTTCTCTATTGGTCGACAGGGTAACTTCAATGCCATCCTCAACCATAAAGGTGCAAAACAACCGTTCCAATTCTGTGTCGGTGTTGAGGAAGCTGGTGAAGTTAACCACAATGGTATCGAGATATCCTATCACAGCCAGGGCCACCCTATTCAGCAGTCCTGGGCTCAGATGAAAATCAGCTCTACGAATCGCGCCTTCCAAGGCCGGAGGCAGCTCAAGCTGGCCGAGGTTGGAGATGACTCCTGAGTACTGGTCATCCCCCAAAAAGTCGGAAAGCAGTTTGAACAAAGGATTCTTCAGTATATTGGGAGCAAAACGAATCAACGGCGTCCGCTCTCCACCGACATTCCTTCGTATCTGGCTCAGCAGGCGTTTGCGGTCCTGGCTGACAGCCATCTGCAAATGCACCTCCTTTGCAATCTCCTCAAACGTATAGTATCCGAGGGCCGGCTCAATTCCGATAACGGCAAACAACGTGAAGTTGCGCATCGTCTCATACCCGAAAATCTTGCGCAGATTCATGGGCACTGAAAGCCGTATGGGTTTGCGCTGCTTTTGCAACGGTACTTCCTGCTGCTGCAGCTGCTGCAGTGCATACAAGTATGTTGATGACAAGTACTCACCGATGGTAATACCGCGGGCTTTCGCCCGTTCCTTGATCTGTTTGGTCGGAATGCTCGCACTGATGACTTTGACTCTATCATCAATGCTTCCCGTTCCTTTTCGGTGATACGCTTTGCTGATTTTCGGATACGAGGGAAGGTTTTTATCATACAGATGCTGGAAGGGATCGCTGAACTCCTGGATGGAAGGCCTAGCCTTGTAATTCAGAGCCCCGGGAAATTGAAAATCAGCAATATTGGCATAGTGGCAATACCGTTCCACCAGCAGCTTCAAGTACGCCATGGCTCCCGATCCATCGGTAAGGGCATGGAAGCACTCCAAGGCGATACGATGTTCGCTATACAAGACCTTGAACAGGTATCCATTGTTCTCCTTGAAGGAAAAGCGGCCGCTTGGGTACGATTCTTCCGGATGCACAAGGGGCTGTTTCGTATTGGGACTGAGATAATACCAAAAAAAACCCGCATGAAGACTGACCTTCGCATAGGAACAGCGTTCCAGCACATCGTGTAGAGCCTGCTCAAGAATCTCTTGCTTGATCGTGTAACACAAATCCAAGGAGACCCTGAACGTATTTGCGTTGTACACAGCCTCGGTGGGAGGGTATATCAATGCTGAATTATCTAGTGCAATAAACCCCTCAGGGGTGTAGTTTTGTACTCGTATCTTCAAGGTTGTTCGTTCTTCATCCCTCGTTTATAAAACGGGGTCCGTACCAACTTCGCCCGTTTGCGCTGTCCATGAATCTCAACTTCCACGACATCGCCAAACTTCAGGCTGGTTGCCCGGTCGATGAGCACATAGGCACAAAAAATGCCCAAGCTGGGGCTCTTGTTTCCGCTGGTGACATATCCGATATCATGCCCTTCGAGAAGTACCCGATACCCGCTGCGGGGGACTGCCTTGTCGAGCATCTCAATACCACGAAGCGTTCGGGGTATACCCTCTTCCTGCTGTTTGGCCAAAGCCTCTTTCCCGCAGAAATCCATCTTATCAAGCTTAACAAAGACACCGAGGTTCGCTTCAAGGGGTGTGATGGTATCACTGATCTCATGCCCATACAGGGGAAGCTTTGCTTCCATGCGCAACGTGTCCCGGCTGCCCAGTCCGCAAGGAATAAGTCCGAAGTCTCTTCCAGCTTCAAGCAGGATGTCCCAAAGCAGCGGTCCATCATCGGCTGCACAATAGAGCTCAAAACCATCCTCACCGGTATATCCGGTTCGACTGATGAGAGCCATCACCTCACCGACTTCACACTGACTTCTGAAGGTAAAGCTCTTGATCGTGGTGCAATCAGGCACCAAGGTGCTGAGAATCCGCTCAGCCGATGGCCCCTGCAGCGCCAGCTGAACCGTGGATGCAGAGAGGTCGACCACCTGAGGGCAGAAATGGGCATGGGGGTTGTCATGGGTAATCCACGACAAGTCCTTTTCCGTATTGGAGGCATTCATCACTACCAGAAAGGAGGTATCGGTACGGCGATAGATGAGCAGGTCGTCAACCACCGTCCCGTTGGGATAGCACATCAACGTATAGCGGCACTGTCCTACGGTCATGTCACTGATCGAATTGGTGCACAAGTAGTCGAGGTAAGAGTCGGCGTCATCGCCACTGACCAGACACTCTCCCATGTGCGAGACATCAAAGAGACCTGCTTTGGTACGAACAGCTTCGTGTTCTGCAAGAATGCCGGTTGCAAATTGTACCGGCAGTTCCCATCCTCCGAAGTCAATCAGCTTGACATCCGAATAGGTACTGTATCGCTCATACAAGGGTGTGCGTTTCATGATAATTCCTCTTTATTTCAGGCTAGGGCTATCATCTCAATCTCAACTGCAACATCCTTGGGCAGCTTTGCTACCTGAACGGCAGATCGAGCTGGGAGTATTCCTTCACCAAAATAAGAAGCATAGACTTGGTTGACGGCGGCAAAATCATCCATGTTTTTCAGGAACACGGTAGCTTTAACCACCTTGGACAGGTCGGTTCCCGCCGCAGCAAGTACTGCCTTGAGGTTCTCGAATACCTGCCTGGCCTGATTGGCCGCATCCCCGCCGACAAGCTCGTTGGTCGTGGGATCGACAGGCAGCTGACCGCTGGTGAAAACAAACGGGCCGGCTATGACCGCCTGACTGTACGGGCCGATTGCTGCAGGTGCCTTATCAGTATTGACTTGCGTCTTTTTCAGTTGAAACATCATATCATACATCTCCTTTTCTTACCTTTGTAGAATACCCTTTGCAAGTTAGTCTTGCAAGGTGCAATTGAGCATTGTATGGTTATGGCATGCAGATGATGATGGTCTATTCCAGCCCTAGAACCCAGGGAAACAGTACTACATTGGCGAAGGCCTTCGCCCAAGCAGGCCAAAGTACATACACCATCAATGAGGTGTACCTTCAGAATGAAGAGCTCCAATCCTGTCGGGCGTGCAAATGGTGCAAGACCCATTTTCGATGCTTGCTCGAGGATGGTATGAATGCATTGTGCGCTTCTTTCAAGGAGAGTGAAGCAATATGCTTTGCAACACCGGTATATTGGTGGGGGGTCTCAGCACAGCTGAAACTATTCATCGATAGGCTGTACCAACTGAGAATGGAGGATTTCAAGGGTAAAGAACTCTATGTCATAGCCTGTGGTGAAGACACCCTCGACGGAGTACAATATCGACTGATCAGGGAGCAATTTGAACAAATCTGCGAATATACGGGCATGAAATTTGCCGGATATCTGCCGGTTTGCGCCGGCGACGACAATCCAGTAAGTGAGAATGAAAATGCTTTACACCAAGCACGAACTCTCATTACAAAAGCGTAACCAGGTCCTCCACCTCACGAGCCATCGCATACATGGAAGGTTCTCTCTCCATTCCCTTGGGAAATCCGAAGCCCCAGTCTACTGCAATGAAGGCAATGCCTGCCTCGATTGCTCCTTTTTGGTCGTGCGTTGTATCTCCGATTAGCACAGCATCGGATTGTGCAACACCCAGGTCATCCAGAACCTTGCGGACGATATCGGCTTTGGATAATGTGGAGGAAGCATCAGCTCCCCGTATGGAATCAAAGTACGGAGCAAGACCAAAGTGTTCCATCATTTGCTGTGCAAGCTTTTCATACTTCAGTGTTCCCACAGCAAGCAAATACCCGCGCTTCTTCAGCTCTTCCAAGGTTTCCACAATGTGTTCGTACGGCTCTGCATTGAATCTCCCATGCTCGTCGTACTCCTTGCGATAGAGAATCACAGCCTGCTCGATCAATGCAGGATCGAGGTCGTATACTTTCACAAAACACTGTGTAATGGGTGGACCGATGAACTTGCTCAGTTGCCTGGGATCATGCTCCGGCTCCAATCCAAGTTGCACAACAGTAGCATTAGCAGATGCGAATATTCCTGGTGATGTGTTCATCAGGGTTCCGTCCAAATCGAATATGGCAAGTTTGAAATTCATGCATGCACCTTATGTAAAATCTGAGAGTGAATCAAGCCGTTTGAGGCAATCAGATCACATCGGGCATCCGTAAACGGCTGCCCGGGGTCGGCACTCTCAACCAATCCTCCTGCTTCGCGGACCAGCAGCATGCCTGCTGCCATGTCATAGTACCCGAGGCAAAGCTCATAGTACCCATCCAATCTGCCTGCTGCGATGTAGGCAAGTTCCAGTGCACACGAACCAAAGGAGCGGAAATCACTGGTTGCAAGAAACAACTTCTTTGCAGTTTCAAAATAGCCGTCGACCAGCTGATGTTGCCGATGAGGAGGGACACAGACCATCAATGCTTTTGAAAAATCCGTTACAGAAGACACGGTAATCCGCTGCCCATTCAGATACACTCCCTCGCCTTCGCTTCCCCAAAAGAGTTCCTGCTGCCTTGGATTGTAAACCACTCCCACCAAGGGGTGATAGGGCTCGAGCTCCCATGCGATGCTGATCGTGTAGTTGGGCAGCGAGCGAAAGAAATTAGTGGTGCCGTCAATTGGGTCCAATATCCAACGCCCATGACCTCCACAACCACTTGTTCCCGTCTCTTCTCCAAAAATTCTATCATCGGGAAATGTCTGTCTGATAGTCGAAATAATGAGTTGCTCACAGGCACGATCTGCGTCGGTGACAAAATCGTTTTGATGTTTATCGTGTACTTGGATATTGGGATTCTTCCCTGCCTCCAAGACATAAGAACCTGCAAGCCTAGCTGCCTGCAAGGCTACCTCCAAATGGCGGGCAATGAGATCTTTGTTGTTCATCGTATTCTTTTCTTCTCCAGGATGCGTTCACCCAAGTTAACTACATATTTCCAGTCGGATTGCGAGAAATCTTCCTGCTTGATGATTTTCTCTTCAGCGTGATAGAGCGTCCCAGTATGACTGTATCCAAGATACAGGACATTCCAAGAAAGCTTGCCTTGGGCATACATGATAGCGGCAACGTTGTTTCTTCGATCCCAAGCACGCAGCATATCACCCTTTCCAGCCATCAAAACTACGGTCAGGTTGATACCGGGAATTGTGAACATCTTGTCCTTGGAGTCGGCATTTTGGGCTTGTCGTGCCTGCTCGATCAATGAAGAGGTTCCCATCAAGAGCTGAGGTTCGGCACTCTTGCAGAATTCAAAGAACGTATTCTGCGAATTCTCTTTCAACTTACCCAATATTTCTCTGATTGTGAAAGGCAGATTTCCATCGAATGAGCTCTCTACTTCCTCAAGCTGTACCATTGCAGTCGGTACATTTTTCTCCACATCAGTGGCGACAACACTCTCTTTACTCCCTGATTTTGCTATGGTATCGGCAAGTATGAATCGAGGGATTGAAGGTACCGAAGTATCAGTCTTTTCCTTTTCTATGGTTTCCTCAGCCTTTTCCTGCTTCTTCTGCTCCCTGAACTCGGGTGGCATCGCAAGTCGATTATCAGGATGGAAAGGCTCCACCACAGCAGGCTCCTCCACCACAGCGGGTTCTTCCACCACAGCAGGCTCCTCCACCACAGCGGGTTCTTCCACCACAGCAGGCTCCTCCACCACAGCAGGCTCCTCCACCACAGCGGGTTCTTCCACCACAGCGGGTTCCTCCACCACAGCGGGTTCTTCCTCTACAGCGGGTTCCTCCACCACAGCGGGTTCCTCCACCACAGCGGGTTCTTCCTCTACAGCGGGTTCTTCCTCTACAGCGGGTTCTTCCTCTACAGCGGGTTCTTCCTCTACAGCGGGTTCTTCGTCTTGAAGAAGCAAATCTCCAATTGGAGTATCTTCATCAAAAACCATCTCCTCTCTTCTATCACCTGCAGTTTTCGCAGGTTCAAGCGGCATTGGTTCCTTCTTCTCGACTGCAGCTTCAGGAACGCCTTTGGCTATATTGGAAAGATGGGAGAAGAAGGAAAACGGCGAGGATGGCTTGCTCACAGGAGGTGCATCTTCTTTCTTATCCGGTTGCAACATGGATAAGAAATCATCTTCATCATCGGCATCTGAGTCTCCGGTATGGAACATTTCTGAAAACTCCTCAGTTCCATCTTCCATATCCTCATCAGCAGAATTCAAATAATCCTCTACTTCATCGTCATCATCATGAACTACAGTAGGTTCGAGTATGCAATATGCTTCCAACTCATACTCATCCCCTTCTCCATCGTGGTCCTCATATTGTTCAAGGTCATCATCGTCAAAATCGAATAAGCTCGGCTGCACATCAAGACCGACTAATTCGTCAGCTGTCTCTATCTCATCCTGCTCGTCGTCATCATGAAATTCATTATCGTCAGCTTCATCTGAAGCAGTAAAATATGAGGATCCTGCAAAAGGTACTTGAACGGCAAGCTCCTCATCAACGGCAAGCTCCTCATCAACGGCAAGCTCCTCATCAACGGCAAGCTCCTCATCAACGGCAAGCTCCTCATCAACGGCAAGCTCCTCATCAACGGCAAGCTCCTCATCAACGGCAAGCTCCTCATCAACGGCAAGCTCCTCATCAACGGCAAGCTCCTCATCAACGGCAAGCTCTTCATCAACGGCAAGCTCTTCATCAACGGCAAGCTCTTCATCAACAGCAAGCTCTTCCTCTGCAGCAAGCTCTTCCTCTGCAGCAAGCTCTTCCTCTGCAGCAAGATCCTCCTCTGCAGCAAGCTCTTCCTCTGCAGCAAGCTCTTCCTCTGCAGCAAGCTCTTCCTCTGCAGCAAGCTCTTCCTCTGCAGCAAGCTCTTCCTCTGCAGCAAGCTCTTCCTCTGCAGCAAGCTCTTCCTCTGCAGCAAGCTCTTCCTCTGCAGCAAGCTCTTCCTCTGCAGCAAGATCCTCCTCTGCAGCAAGATCCTCCTCTGCAGCAAGATCCTCCTCTACAGCCAGTTCATTCTCAACAGGGAGTTCCAGCTCATCAGTAGGCTCTTTCGTGGGTGAAGAATCATCGTGATGTACATCAGAGAAAGGAGAAAGCCCAAGAAGATCCTTCAAGGCAGCAACACCCTCCCAATTGGAGGCAAGATTGGCTAGCTGTATGAATGAGATGTTTAGAACGTCTTGATTCATCGCAAGCGGATAAAGAATTGGATGCTTGGTATCGACAAACACCGTCCGCTTCTTTTGCTTCAATGCAACCTCTCGTCTTTCTTGTTCGGTCTTGAGGAAAGCGCAATAAGCTTGTGCATCCTTGAATGGATTGATGGATGCATATGCATGCTCCGTGTACGGAATCTGGACTATGAGCTCTTTCTTTCCATCGTCAAAGAGAGCATTTAAAGAGCCTCCAGGAACCTCAACATTGCGAGTGTAGTTCATAGTCCCCAGCATTGCAGTGAAGAATGTCACAGGAACAAGGGAATGCTTCTCTTTTTCAATACCATCCCACTGCTGTGCAAGGTTTGTATCCTCATCGCATACAGCACGCTTTATACTTTCGTACGCTTTATCTAGCAACGATTCTGCATCATAACAGTAATACAAGGCTCCGAAACGAAGAAATGGACGAGTATTTTGCAGTGAGTCATCAGTCAAGAGAAAAGGAGCCTCCTCTGTCGGTTTGCTGGCAAACGTGCGTGAGAGCAGGTAGGCATCCCGCTCGGAAAGCTTGGTATCTTGAAGGACATTGAACAGAGCATACCCATCACGTCGTTCAACGATGCTCTCTATCCAAGACTCCCACCCCTGCTCCTTGATGATACGGTCCATTACAGCATCAAGATCATCAACATTCTCTCCCCGGCTCTTGAGCATCTCCAACTGAAGCATACTTGCCTGCTTGAAGGTGGCGCTGTCCTCACGCAGTTGGTCGATTCCTTCGACCGCACGCTTTGCAAGCGTAAGAAATGAGGAGAGCAGACCATCGAGCTTGGCAGGGAATACTTCACCGACGAGAGCATTGAAAGGCTGCAAGCGATAGCGCAACGCGGTATAGGTTTGCTCGAGCAAGGCAGCATCTACTGGTTGGGGAAGACAAAAGTCGGTTGCTTCCTCTTGGTAAGTCAAGAGAAGTTCATCCGAATCGATAATCTGCTGGGATCGTAAAAGTAATGCAGTATTATCTACATATCTGATTGTCTTTCTGCACAGATCCTCGAAGACTTGCGTAAGTCGCTTCCAATCCTTGCTTGCAATTTCTCGATTCTGGGATGGGGAAGCCTTCCAGTATGGCAGGAGAGCTGCAAGGTAGGAGACCAGGCGCTGAGAAACCTGTTGGGCAAATGCGTCCTGCTTCCTTACCGTTGCGATGCGCCGGCGCTCCCAACATGCATATTTCAGCAGCTCAAAGGGATGGTATGAGAAAACAATGCTCTGTATAATTCTCACATCATTTGCAAGAAACACAGAGGCTTCCTTCAGATTCTTCTGGATTTTATCCGGAGAAATCTCTCCAATGGAAAGTAAATCCCAACCCTCACTACTTTTCACTGCAACTTCTCCTTAGCACAGAGCATACCACACCTTGCAAAGGCAATCAAACTCGCCCTTCACTACTTCTTTTAAACCTCTTCCAAAGGAGATGTCGTCATCGTTCGATAGAAGACAAAACACAACAAGGCCGAGGCAAGAGCGAAGAATGAATACGACAAGAAAAGGGTTCTATACCCAAAAGATTCAACGATCAAGCCGCCTAAACTCGACCCCAGGACAGCAGGAAGCCCGGTACCCAACGAGATGTAAATGGACATCCCCAAGGTACGATGAGAGCGCCTGACCCTTCGGGCAACAAAGAAAATGGCAGCTGGGTGAAAGAATCCATACCCGATGCTGTGAAGCAGCTGACCAGCCAACACCCCTGTAATGGAGGGCACCATGGCATACAGTATCAAACGAAGCATCATCGCCACGCCACTGGCTATGAACATATGCACTGGAAGGACTTTCTTCCGTTGGATGAGAATTCCCGCAATGATCATTGCGCCAAACTCGCTGCCTGCAGCGAGGGCATTCAGTAAACTGATTGCGTTGATCTTCAGCTCCTCAACCAGGTACAACGAGAAGAAACTTGAGACCGACGACATGCTTATTCTATTCAGGGCAATAATGAAAATTCCAACCACAAACGCCCGGTCGAACCAATGGCCTGCTTGGGGTGTCTCAATCTGAATGGAGGCACCTCGTTGTTTCGGTTCGCGCTTCCACCCGAGTACCACCAGGATAAAAATTCCGCTGATCGCCAAGGCAAAGGTACCGATGCTCAAATTACTGGAAAGATCAGGTTGCTTGGTCGCTGCGAAAAGCAACGAAAAGAAAACAAAGCCAACTGTACCGAAGGAGCGAATCAAGGTGTACTTCTGGGAATCACCGTTGAACAAGTTATTTGCATAGCTATCGAGAAGCGGCATCAATGAGCGCAAAAAGAACGCAAGCAGCGAAAGCCCGACGATGGTGATCAGAAGCGATGTGGACAGCATCAAGACAGTCATACCCATGCAGGCAATCACGGTACAGAAAAGCACGACAGCCTTCATGTTCCCTCGTTTATCAACATGCCTGGCTACAAGCAGAGGACCTGCGATACCAGCTATCTCGAACAAGGAAAGGAGAACGCCGACAATTTCATAGGAGTACCCTTTGTTTCGCAGCATCACTTGCAGAAAAGGGTTTACGATTGCATAAATGGAATACATGAAAAAGAAGGAGGAATATAGGATGACCATAACCCGCATTGTAGGCAATTGCAGGCACAGCAACAAGAGGAAATGACTAGATTGTCAGGAAAGGGCGAGCCTTTTCGAGCACGGAAAACGGCAACTTCAAATCCTCAAGACAAGACAAGGGAGCCATCCTTCTATGACTTACAATCCTGCCGACATAGGTGGGGCCGAGGCCGGGCACTCTCAGCAGTGCCTCCTTGGGAGATCGTTTGACCGAAAGCGGGAAGTATTGAGGATTGGCCTGCGCCCAAACAAGCTTTGGGTCCTTCGTAAGGCTGAGATTTCCTTCTTCGGTAAATATCATCTCCTCATACGAGAAGCCATATTTTCGAAGCAGCCAGTCGGCTTGGTACAGACGATGCTCTCGGGTAAGGGAAGCATGGTCTGTCTCATCGACCTGACCGAGATCGAACAACTCGAGCTGTGAATGCTGATATTGTTTCTGCTCTCCGGGAAGACTCTGGTCTCCCAATCCCTTCTGATAGGCACTGAAATACAGCCTGCCCATGTGAAGCTCCTGATACAATCGGCTGGTATAGAGCAGAATTTCCTTATCCAGCTCATCGCTGGCCCCGACGATGAATTGGCTGGAAGTATGCACCCTCTCATAGCGTGAACCTTTCGCAGTTTGACTGGCGATATACGTCAACGGCTGGAGGATATCCTGAACATAATTCTTAGATTCCGAAAGCTTGGAAAAATGCTGCTCGCCAGGAGCCTCGATGTTCAGTGAGAGCGCTGAAGCGTACTTGAGCGCCTCGTCTATGCTCTCCTTGCTGGAGCCTGGAATGACCTTCAGGTGGATGTACCCCCTGTATCGGTACGAATTTCTCAGGATTCTTGCTGTGTCGGTGAGCATTTCCATGGTTTTTTCAGCACAACCGAGTACAGCGCTGGAAAGAAAGAGACCGATGAGTGGACGCTTGCTCTGAAACTCATGGAAAAATGAGGCCATCTCCTTCGGGGCAAGGGCTACAGGCCTGAAATCCTGGTCATTTCTCAGGGGACAATACTTGCAGTCATTGGCACAGCGGTTGCCCATGAGCGTTTTCAGCATTATGCCCGGCCCGCCGCTGACTGTCGTTGTAGGATACAGCCACCCCGATCCGGCAGTATTACGCTTTCGGTGCTCCTGGGGGTTCTTGGTGCCACAGGCACAACTGAGGTCGTATTGTGCATCACGACTTAAGATATCAAGCTTGCTTTGTGTATCCATATCCTACCTCATCGTAGGAACAGGGTAACATCAGTAAAGTAGTTTTGACAAGCTAGATACCCCGTCTTCTGTACTCGCTTATCAATAAACCTGCAAGGGTGAAGGCCGTACCTATCGCATCGAGCTGTCCGAACGGTTCAGAAAGGAAGGCAACCGCCACCACAATGGTGATGATGGGACTAAGATAAAGGTAGAAGGAGCTCTTGATAGGGCCGATGGTTCTCAACCCAAAATTCCAAGAAAGGAAGCAGAAGGCTGAGGCAACAAGACCCAGGAAGAGAAAATGATACAGGTACGGGGTCTGAATCACCTGATGGACCGGAAGACCATCACCGTTGATGAGCAACACAAGGGTATGGCCGAGCAAGCCATAGAAAAACATGGTTCTGGTCACCAAAAGATTCGGATACCCCTTCTTTCCGATCACCCTGGTGAGTACGGTATAGATTGCCCAAACCATGATTGCAAGGAGTGCAAGCACATCACCCTTTGGATTGAAGGCGACCTCTTCAGTGCTGGAGAAAGTCAAGAGAACAATGCCGGCCATCGAAAGAGCCAAACCAATGAAGTAGTTTTTCTTCAGGGGTTCTTCCTTTAAGAAGATGTGGGAAGCGAGCAAAGTGAAGAAAGGAGCAGCAGCCACAATGACTCCTACGTTGCTTGCACTGGTGAACAACAAAGCAGTATTTTCCAAAAAGTAATACAGAAAAATACCGCAAAACCCCGCAAGAGCAACAAAAAGTCGGTCGATGGGCTGTTTGTACACCAACGGTTTATGGTTTATCACACTCAAAACCAATAGTCCGAGCAAAGAACGCACCACAAGAATCTGAGAGGGGGAAAAGGCTGTAAGCAATAGTTTTGAAGAGACATAGGTGGTCGCCCACACAGTCATGGTCAACAGCACCGCCAGATGTCCGAGCAAGCGGGTTTTCTTCAGCACAACAACTTCTTCCTGCATAATGGCCGGCAGTGTACTCCGATTTCTTCTGTGATGCAAGAAGCCGTGCTATACTATGAATATCCGAGGAGGCGCCTATGATGACTTATCGCAAGGAACTATGGTTTCACCTCAACAAACGACGCGGTCTGATCAACATTACCGACGCCGTGCAGGAAGCAGTCAACGAGTGCGGAATCAAGGAAGGGTTGGTTCTCGTCAACGCAATGAACATCACCAGCAGTGTTTTCATCAACGCAGTGGAGAAAGGCCTTCATGAGGACTTCGAGCTCTGGCTTGAGAAACTTGCTCCCGAGCTTCCGTATGAACAGTACAATCACAATACGGAAAAGGAGCATAATGCAGACGGCCACCTCAAACGGTCCATCATGGGCCGTGAGGCGGTCATTGCAATCACAGGAGGAAAGCTCGATTTCGGCTCTTGGGAGCAGATTTTCTACTATGAGTTTGACGGCATGCGCGACAAGCACGTGCTCATCAAAGTCATCGGGGAGTGATCAGAGCTCCTGGCCCATCACCTCTGTCCTGTACGCTTTCAAGCCTGCATCAATGCAGGCTACAGCCCGCTCGAGATCGTGGGTGTTCAGTACGTAGGCAATTCTAACCTGCCTGCGTCCGACACCCTTGGTCACGTAGAAGTCCTCGCACGGGGCGACCATGACCGTCTCCCCGTTCAGATTGAAATCCTCCAGCATGAACCTGGCAAAATTCTCTGCATTATCGACAGGAAGCTCGGCCACCATATAGAAAGCTCCCTTGGGCATGCTGCACTTCACACCATCGATCTTCTTCAGACCATCGACGATGAAGTTCCTTCTTCTCTCATACTCCTCGCGCACCTCGAACAGATAGGTATCATCGGTCTTCAAGGCAGCACAGGCAGCCACCTGCTCGATGTCAGGAGGACACAGGCGAGCCTGGGCCAGCTTGAGAGCGTTGTCCAGGACATCCTTGTTGCGGCTGATCAAAGCCCCGATGCGCGAACCGCACATGCTGTAGCGCTTGGAGAAACTGTCAACACAAATGACCCGGTCGGAAAACTCAGGAAAAGCAAGTACACTGGTAAACTGCTTGCCGTCATAACAGAACTCACGATACACCTCGTCGACGATCAAAAAGATGTCATGCTTCTTGCATAGGTTCAAAAGTTGCAGCATCTCCTCCTGCGTATACACATGCCCGGTTGGATTGTTCGGACTGCAAATAAGGATTGCCCCAGTCTTTCGGGTGATCTTCTTCTCAAACTCTGAGATATCGGGAAGGGCGAAGCCATCCTCCATATTGCTGGTGATCGGCACCAAGTCTACCATGGCAGAATGAGCGAAGGAGGAAACATTCGTGTAATACGGTTCAGGGATAATCACCTCATCGTACGGGTCGCAGAGCGTCATGAATGCAAATTGCAACGCTTCGCTGCCACCGGTGGTGATGAGAATATCCTCAGCCTTCACATCCAGACCGTACTTTGCATAATAGGCGGGAAGTGCTTCACGCAGTTCCTGCCTTCCTTCACTGTTTCCATAGGCGATGATGGTCTCGTCATATTGACGAACCGCTTCGATGACCTGCACCGGCGTCTTGATATCCGGCTGCCCGATATTGAGGTGGTAGACCTTGATTCCGCGTTTGACAGCATCGCGGGCATAGGGTGAAAGACGTCTGATGGGACTGCATTGGAAAGCGGAAATTCTGTGTGACATTTGCATAAGGGACACTCCAAGAACTCAGTTTGGATTTGTCGACACCATCCCTGCTACGACGTAGGAGGGACAATGAAGTGGAAAGAGCCCGGAGCCGCAACAGGAATCAGTCGCGGTCCGGGTCACTAGCACTGGCCCCTGGGAGAGGCGCTTGTGGATTTGCCTGACTATTATCTATCAGGATTTGGATGAACTTTCGGTTATCAAGCAACGGGCTGATCGAGCGCCCGTGATGGAGACGGCTGATGACTCGAGCGAACAGCTCGGTGATGTCAGCCTGGATATACCACTCCTTATCCAACAGGTCATGCCCGTGGAACACGGCATTCGTGCCGATGATCCGATAGAAAATGCCTTCCTTGTATGCAGCATCGAAATCCTCGACCGCATTTGCGTTGAAGAGAGGAAGACTGACCATGCAGATGATCTTCTTTGCACCGAGATTGGTCAATTCGCGCATGGCGATGATCATGGTACCGCCGGTGGCGAGCATGTCGTCGGCAATCAGAACCGTCTTGCCGTTGACATCACCCAGAAGGTTGATGCTCTTGATATTTGAATGCTTGGCATCCTTGCTGACGATCGAGTAGTCACGTTCCTTATAGAGCATGGCCAACGGCCTGTGCAGGGCCTGGGCATAGAACTTGTTTCTGCTGATAGCCCCGGTATCGGGGGCGACGACCACCAGCTCGGGGTCGCTGAAGTCGATGAGCTTGTGAAGAGCGATTAAAGTTTGGTAGGAAGCATGCAGGTTCTCCAAATGCAGGTTGGAGAAGCTGTTCTCTATTTCGCGGCTGTGAATATCGAGGGTGATGATCCGCTCGACACCAAGCATCTCGCAGATACGGCCGAACATGGCTGCGGTGAGGGCCTCGCGTCCGCCTTTCTTGTGCTGCCGTGAGTACGGATAGGTGGGCAAAACCAGTGTCACACTCTCTGCACCGGCAAGCTGGAGGGCGTTGATCGTAGTGAAGAGGAACATCAGGTGGTCGTTCACTGACAGCCTGACCGGCTCGTCCGACCCTGCAACCTTTACCGGCTCGCTGTTGGACAAGTCATAGACAATAAAAATCCTCAAACCCCTGACTGCATCGAGTATTTCTGCTTTCTCTTCCCCATTGGCAAACCTGGTATACTTCACCTTGATGGTAAAATCAGGGCACTGGAACGTTGTGGGGCACTTGGTCCTGGGAATACGCTTGTTGTTCAAGTCATCCATCAGGGTAACGGTTCTCAGGATCTCATCCTCGCTCATACCGTGGCGCTTTGCCAAGGCGGTGGAGAGTTTTTCGTAGCGCTCCAAATAAAGACGGCGCAGGTGTTTTACGACTTTGCCGGTGAAATATTCTGAACCAGGACCTGAGATAATCCCAAGCTTATGGGGTTTGATGATGCTCATGGCTGAACCATACAACAACAAAGCCTAAAGTTCAATCCGTTTCATCCGACAGAATACAGTTGCTCTGCTTAAGTTTGGTGAAAAACTATTCGCCCAACTACTTTACCAACTAACCTCAAACTTGGTACGTTTGTATTGATATGAAAACCATTGTGATCTTTTTCCAGATTGTAGGCAGCCTGGGCCTCTTTCTCTTCGGAATAAAACTCCTCAGCGAGGGCTTGCAGAAGTCTGCCGGCGACAAGATGAAGGCCATCCTCAAGCTTATGACGAAGAACCGGTTCATATCCATTATGACCGGTCTTCTTATAACCATCATCATACAAAGCTCATCGGCAACCACCGTCATGGTGGTCAGTTTTGTCAACGCAGGTTTGATGGGCCTCACCCAGGCGATCGGGGTCATCCTGGGAGCCAACATAGGTACCACCTTCACCGGATGGTTGGTTGCCCTCCTGGGCTTTAAGGTCGACATCACCTCCCTTGCCTTGGTTTCCATCGCCTTCGCAGCCCCGATGATGTTCAGCAAGAAGAACAAAACCCGCGATGCCGCCGACATCCTGCTCGGCTTTGGTGTCTTGTTTCTGGGGCTCAATTTCATGTCGCACTCAATTCCGGATATTACCGGAAACATCGAAGTGCTGGAGTTTTTGGCAACCTTCAACAGCGACACACTATGGATGAACATGCTGTGCATCCTGTTGGGCACACTGGTAACCATCGTTGTGCAATCCTCTTCGGCTGCGATGGCAATGGTCCTTACCATGGCATACAACGGATGGATCGGCGTCACTGCTTCTGCTGCATTGATTCTCGGCTCCAACATCGGCACCACGATTACCGCCTATCTTGCGTCAATCGGAACCAGCACCACGGCAAAACGTGCAGCCTGGGCTCATATTTTCTTCAACGTGGTCGGTAGTGTCATTGCCCTGATTCTCTTCCATCCCTTGTTGAGGTTGGTCAATTTCATCACTCCCGGCGACATCTATACCTTGGAGGGAGCAACACTCTCAACCCAGCTTCCTCTTTTTCTTGCCATGTTCCACTCCGCGTTCAACATTATGAATACCATCATTTTCTTTCCCTTCGTCCGCCAATACGCCCATTTCATCGAGCGCCTGGTTCCTGCCAAAGCTGAATACGATGAGGGAACCTACCACTTCAAGTACATCGGCGGTGTATTCATCGACAGCCCGGAAATCTACATGTTGGCTATCCGCGATGAGATCAAGAAGATGGCAAATCTTGCGTGTAATATGCTTACCCGATACCGGGGTATGTTCAACAACCGCGGTGCGGATATTGAAAGCGATGCCTTGGCCATGAAGAAGGATGAGGACTACGCCGACCAGATGCAGGAACAACTTTCGGACTTCTGCGTCCACTTGCTGCAGGACTCGCAAACACCCACAAACGCCTCCTCGCTCAACTGTCTGATCCGTGTCATGGATGAGCTTGAGTCGGTCACCGACAGCTGCTACAACCTCACCATTCTCAGCCAGAGAAGGTACAACCAAGGATGGACGTTCGATGAAGCGACGGACAAGGACCTCAGGGAGTACCAGAGCCTTGTCCAAGAATTCCTCGATTACGTTCGGGACCGTATGGACAGGACCCTGACCAAGGCAGAGATGCAGAAGGCCAATGAGTTTGAGGAACAGATCAACAACCAACGCAACCGCCTCAGCCTGATGGTTCAAGAAAGGCTCTCAGACGGCAAGGCCGATGTAAGAGTCGAGTTGCTCATCCTGGAGAAAATCCGTCACCTCGAGCATATCGGCGACTACTGCACCAACATCGCAGAAGCCTATCACCAGGCAGTCAAGCACACCCCGATGTTGCAAAAGCGTTCAGGCAAGAGTATGGAACTCGCTTGAGATGTATTCAGCCTCCCGAACGGGAGGCTGAATTGTCTGTACTCATCAACACTTCTCAGTAGAGAACCGTCTGGACATCCTCAATGCCGCACAGATGGTAATACGCATCAGAGAAGCTCTTCAGAATGTCTTCACAGCCGTTCTGCATCAAGGAGATGAACAGCTGGTCCTCATCCAGCCCAAGGTTGCCCGTGGTGCCGATACTCGTCCGCTCCTCAAGCGCCTTGTCAGGGTCGAGTGTTGTCAGCTCATCCAAATGCAAGCCTACTTCCTTGTAGGTGTCACGGAAGTTCCTGCCCTCCAACACCTGCTTGAGCACTACATCGGTTGCATAGAGCTCGGCCGTACATGCCTTCCTCAATGCTTGAGGATGCACTTCAAGCCCATCGAGCATTGTAAGGAAAATGTGTACCAGCTGCCAGGTCGCCTTGGTGCCTGCAAGCAATGGCTCCTTGGTATCCTGGAAATCGCGGTTGTAGCCTGAGGGGAGACTGCGAATGATTGACTTGACCCTCATGGCACAGCTGCTGACCAAAGCCGAGCGGCTTCGCGCAAGTTCCAAACCGTCTGGATTCTTCTTCTGCGGCATAATGGAACTGCCTGTACAAAGGTGCTTGGGCAGGGAGAAATAGCCGAATTCAGGAAGGGTGAAGAGAATCAAATCCTGGGCGAGCTTGCTCAATGTCAGGGCGATGTAATCGCAACTGTCCAAGAGCATGGCTTCGAACTTGCCGCGGCTGTTGTTCGCATACAATACATTGTTTTGTACTCTGGTAAAGCCCATCTGCTCGGCTGTGAACTGCCTGTCCAGCGGAAGAGGAACTCCATAGCTTGCAGCCGAACCAAGAGGACTCTGATCAAGTGTCCAGGAGAGTTGCATCAGATGCTGCGCCTCGTCGTACAACTCCTCTGCAAAGCTTGCCGCCCAAAGACCGACCGAAGACGGCATGGCAAGCTGCATATGAGTTCTTCCCGGCATGGGGATTGAAGCGTGAAGTTGGGCAAAGTCTACCAACCGCTGGGCGAGCCGGCCGGTCTGGTTGCACAGCTTGACCGAGTACTCCCGCATCCAAAGGCGCAGCGCCGTCTGGACCTGGTCGTTTCGGCTCCTTCCTGTATGGATTTTCTTGCCTGCCTCGCCCACCTGTTCGGTCAAATAGGCTTCGATGGCGGTGTGACAATCCTCGTTCTCCTTGGTAATCGGGAAAGCATCCTCACCGCGGAGTTTGATGACCTGGGCCAAGGCCTGTTCCAGGCCGGCGAGTTCTTCATCGTTGAGTAAGCCGATTTGATGGAGCCCTCGTGCGTGAGCGATGGAAGCCAAGGCGTCGGCGATCACCAACTGCTGATCGAGTATGTAGTCATTGCTGACGGTAAAATCTTCCATCAAGGAATCGAGAGTGTAGTCTTTCTGCCAAAGTTTGCCCATTATTGTCCTCCGGGATGTGCAAAACCAGTCTATTGGCTCCGCCCATGCCTGTCAATTGAAGCAAAGAACGCTACTTCGAATCTCTATCCGGTATGATGAAACAGATACTTCTTCCCCTCTTGGTTTTCCTGCTTCTCTCTAGCGGCTGTGGTTGCAGCCAACCCGAGCTCTCGCTGCACAATCTTTTTGAGCAAGCAGACAGCTCTCCTCCGGTTTTCTTGTCGGCGAGCATGCAGAGCCAACATACGGCAACCCTTAGTTTCAATGAAAGCATTGCTGAAAATTCGGTTGCCCTCTGGTGTGAGCAGAACTCGGTGGCGTCCTTCACGGTCATAGACAAGACGCTCACCTTGAACCTGGCAAAGCCCATGCAGATGGGCACATCGCTTCCCTTGGAGGGAAGAGTCGAAGACATACGGGGAAACAGCCTGCAATTTTCCATCGAGCTGTGGGCGAAGAACACCCATCCTGCAACGGTGTTGATCAATGAGTTTACAACCAAGGGCAGCGAAACCAACCCGGACCGGGTTGAATTGGTGGTTACCAGCAGAGGTAATCTGGCAGGGCTCACCCTCTATGCTGGAGTTGCTGACGATTGGTCGGACCGCTTCGTCTTCCCTGATCGATGGGTTGAACGGGGGACGTATGTGGTTGTCGCATTCAGCAAAGGAGAGCATGAAGCTGCGTGGTACACATCGGCTTTGCAGGCGGGGCTCGGTTCCAATAATGGCTGTTTGTCTGTAGCAATGAGCCCTGAATGGGCAAGTCCTTTGCTCGATGCTGTCATGTGGGGTAACATGAGCACATCCACTTTTGAAGGATTCGGCTCTGCCTCCCTGCTGTCCCAAGCACAAATTCTGTTTCAAAATGGACAATGGAACAGTGCTTCAAGCGAGAAATCAATCGACTCGAATACGGGCACCGCCACCCGGTCCTTTTGCAGGGATCGGCTTATTGACACCAACAGCAGCGATGATTGGTATGTGTGTGCAACCAGACAGGCGACATTCGGATCGAAAAATTCAGAGCTACGATACACCCCGTAAATGAGAAAGGAGGGAAAATCCCCCCTCTCTGGAAGTATTACAGGTACGCTGCGATAAAGCCTTCAATGACAGACAGTGAGGCCGCTCCCATACGCTGGTCAACCACCTCCCCGCCCTTGAATACCATCAAGGTAGGAATGGAGTTCACGCTATACATTGTTGCAAGCGAACCTGCTTCATCGACATTGATTTTTGCAACTTTGAGCTTGTCGGCAAACTTTTCTGCCACCTGGGCGATCGCCGGGGCGATCATTTTACAGGGACCGCACCAGGGAGCCCAAAAATCCACCAGCACCGGTTTGTCAGCCTTCAAGACTTCCTGTTCGAAATTTGCTTCAGTAACTATGATTTCACTCATGAATTCTGCTCCTCGTCTAGAAAGCATGGTAGCGGCAAACCGGCGAAAAGGGAAGAGTAAACCTACATGGCGATCTCTTGATCAAAAGGGATTTCTTCCGGCAGGGCCTCCTGTTTGTTCCTGCCGTTGCCGTCACTCTTGAACTCCACATGCTCGGCTACCACGACAATGCGTTCCCGGCTGCCCCCATCCTTGTCAGTCCATCGTTCCTGCCTCAGGCGGCCGACAACCCTTACCCCCCTTCCCTTCTGCAGATACTGCAAGCAACTTTTTGCAAGCGATCCCCAAGCCGTGATGGTAATGAACATCACCTCCTCGGCCGGCTCGGCCTGGGCGTTCTTGAAATAGCGGTTGACCGCAATGCTGAACTTCGCCATCTGAGCTGCATTATCACCGATGACCACTTCCTCGGGATCCCGAACCAAATTTCCTTCAATGACAACTTGCCCATGATACAAGATTACCCTATGCAAGTATTTGTTTTGTAAACACTTATTTTTTCGTTATTTTACCAGTTTTTCAGGATTTTCTATTTATTTAGACTACTCAATTTCGTAAATTGTTATCCCACCTACGCACACTCGTATCTTCACCAATACCGTTGATTCTTATGCCTATTAGTTTTGGGGTTCAGGGGTTTTCTTTGCCCTGGCCACAACCTTCTTGGAGCTGTAATGGGTGCTCTTTCGGACTTTGTTCCCGTGCTCATCGATCTCGATGTTGGAGCGCTTTGCCTTCAGTTTCTGTACGCGCTTGAACCGTCGCTCATGGATGATTGGGAGGTGATGGTTGCGTGACCGATGGACCTCGAAGGGGTCACGAACGGTTCTCTTGGTTGAAGGAAAATCTGCCGACTCGGTTTCTCCATAGACTGAGGTCCCGGTATATTTCTCATTGGTGAGGATGTTCTCGATCGTCTTTACCGGCCATTTCTTCTTTCCGGTGGGAGTAGGAACTTTAAGAGTTTCCAGTTCCTTCTTGATCCTCACGATACTCCAGCCTTGCTCGTACCAATCAAAGATCTTCAGGACTATTCTGGCTTCAGCAATGTTGAGGATGAGGCCTTCCTCCTCATTACGATCATAACCATAGCACCTTCGTGAGAATGCAGGAGAATCAGGATCCATGGTACTTCTTCGAAGACCCCACTTGATGTTCTCACTCTTGTTCTCACTCTCAGCCTGGGCTATGCCCGCATGGAGTGTGAGCAGCAACTCCCCTGCCTGGCTGAGGAGGTGGATCTGCTCATTGTAGAAAAAGACATCAACCTTCAGTTCCTTGAGACGTCTGAGAGTTACCAGGAAATCCACACAGTTGCGTCCGAACCGGCTGATGGACTTGGTGTAGATCATGTCGATCTTGCCCGCCTCACAGTCGGCCAGCAGGCTCTGGAAGCCCGGTCTGGAGCTTATGGTCCGTCCCGACTTGATATCGGTATAGGTACCGACATATTCCCAAGCGGGATTCTCCAGGATGTCCTCCTTCTCGAAGTCCATCTGGGCTGAAAGGCTGTGCAGCTGTCGCTCCATTTGTGTGCTCACACGACAGTACAGGGCGACACGGAGACGCTTGAAATGCCGCCTGGCTGGTATGACATGTATGATGGGCTTTCTCTTCTCGTCGGGCATAACCTGTTCTGTATAACACGGATTGAGGGATATGGATAGATTTGAGAAAACAATCTTGAGAGGACCTCGAATTGATACTTTTATTGCCCAAACATTTACAGCTGGGATTTCTTGGCTTATAGTTATTCTGATCATAATGGCCAAATCCACTGCACACCTTAGCACCTTCTAGATATTGATTCGGACATAAAATCTTCAATCACCCGTTCTACTGACTTGCTGATCATCGAGTTGAGTAGCTGCTATATAATTGGAGGGCAAAAAGAAGTGGATAAAAATCAGAAGAAACTAATCATCCTTCAAGGTAATTCAGGAGTCGGTAAAACCACTACACTGCAAAATGCGATTCGTGAACTTGTGTTCAATCACGATTTTATGATTACCGAAGAGGAAGCTGGAAGAAAAGATCGAAGAGTGGTACTAAAGCACAAAACAGACCTCCTGGTTTCAATTTGTACTAGTGGAGATACTCTTGAGATTATCGAGGGAAATTACCGATTCTTCATTTCCCACTGTTGTGATGTCATGATATCTGCTTGTAGGATTAACACCGAAACTCACCTCAACAATTCTAGAACCAACTTGATGAAGACTGCATTAATCAGCTTTGCTTCCGGATATTGGGAATCGGATGAAGTTCATTTCAATGCAGATAGTGCTAATGTCAAACAACTCACACTTCTCTCACACGAGGAAGAAGACATTATGATGGGTAAAATCATTCAAGAAATATCCATTATCAAGAATTAAATTTAATTTCACGGAGATGAAGATATGTCAGCATTAGTTTATATTCTACAAGAAACCCAAGTTGTATTAGCGATGGACACCTTGAGTTCGAAATACACAGAAGCTGGACTAAAACCGTTTAAATTTTTATCGAAGATTTTCCCTCTCATGCATATGAATTCTATACTATGCGGAACTGGAAACTTCCAACCCATACTCAAGTGGTTTGAATACATTGAATCAAGCATTGTTGCATACGGAATTGTTCAACTAAACCGGCTTACCGAGTTGTCAATAAAAGCCTTTATGGAAATTGAGAATGCAACCGATGAGCCTACTACACTTTATCAATTTGGGTTAAGCGAGATTGATGGCAAATTCTATGGATATGCCTATAGGTCTACCAACAATTTCGCTAGTGAAGAGCTGCAATATTCCATTGGGGTAAAACCTCAAGACGCTTTTAATTCGATTAAGGAACTTTCCAAATTTATTGAAGGAAATATTGATCAGGACGTCCTTGCTTCTCTCCTGTTAAAGCTAAAAGAGTATGATGACAATCTTGGCGATATGCATCCGGATAAAGTTGGCATTGGAGGACAAATGGAAATCTGCATTTTGCAAAAAAATTCATTACAAATCGTGAGGCAAGATATTTTCCCCGATTGTGAATCTGTCTATCAGGAAATTCTCGCTGGTTGTTCTTCTTGACATGAGTAGGCTGTAAAATCAGGTGAATCGAATTTTCACGAGATGATCCAAGATCAGAAGAGGATAAAAATGCTTTCAAACTTTCCAAAATCAAATATTTCAATAACCAATAGAGACGGTGAAGTACTGTACCAAAATATTAAGGCTGTTTTTGCTGACAATATGTTCTTGATTGAGGACATAAAACTGATTTTTGAGGAAGGGGATATCATCGAGAAAATGCTTCCTAATGGCAGATCTGAGCGATACGAGATTCTTAAAACTGGATTTACTGAAGGCTTGAGCACAATCCCCGCCCACTTCCAAACCAAAGTCAGGAAAATCATCAAACACAAGGCTGAAAATATTCAAGGCTACACTCCGAGCATCATCAACAACACTTATTCTGGGGTTGCAAATTTACAGGTTCAACAAAACACTCATAATTCATCACAAGTTATGAACATCAAGAACGGCTTGGACTATGAGCAGATTGAACTTATCCTCGAACTTCTTAAGTGCGATAAGTTAAAAAATGAGATTCCAGCTGAACGATTGAGCGAGTTTGAAAAGGCCAAGGATGACCTTGAATCTGCTATACAAAGAAAAGATCCTAAAGAAAAAATCAAACCTGTCCTTTCCTTCATTAAAAATCTTATTTTTACATGCGGAACTTCTGCATTGTCTGCAATGGTAGTAGATCAGATTTCAAAGATAATTTAGGAGAAACAAATGGATAACAAAGGAATAGTGCTGGAGCTTCAGAGGGAAGCATTGGACAATTCCTCTGACATCGTAGGCCTATTGAGAAAGGCAAAAATTATTGCTTATAAATTAGGCCTTGAAGATCTCACTGAATGGGCGACAAAGGAGGTAGGAGGATACACTTCAACTGACCTAGCAGAAACCATTCCGAGATATCGACACATATCTGGTGGAACTATCGAGTTTTTTAATCCATATCGTGGTTATTGTCCGACATATATAGATGATGCAGAACTATTAAAAAGACTTGATAGTTGTATCATCTATTTAGGAATTCCCAAGATAACCTCCTATCTTAAAACTGAGAAATCCAGCATATTCCGCTACACATTTACGCCAGATGCACAGAAGATACTTAACAGTATTAGCACCACTCCATGTGATTTTAGCTATTCAGTCAAATATCCGGTGAATTGTCTATTTCAGATTCTCGAAGACGCCCGGAACGTAATCATCGATTGGACATTGTTGCTGGAATCTAACGGGATTCTCGGTATCGACTTTTCATTTTCGGATAAGGAAATTGGAATTGCAGCATCTAAAAAGAGTATTGTAAACTATTACACGACTAACGTTTTCCTCAATTCTTCAAATTTTCAAATCCAACAGAATTCTACAGAAGCCAAACAAGTATTATCCATCTCGGATTTATCTAAATAGACTATTACATTCTAATAGATAGTTTAAATTAGATTATTCATCACTAAAATAAATTAGCAAAAACACACATGATATCATCTTATAGATCTCATAATCAAAAACATCTCATTTGAAATATTAGATAAAGTTTATTTGAAATTTTCAAAATTAAATGTTATTCATAAAATTTGAATTGAAACTTACTACAAGTATAAATATTCTTCAAATAAGGAGTTTGAGATGGATATCAAGGATTTCAAGAAAAGAATTTCAAGCAATATTAGAATTTTAACTAAATGGTATGACTATAAGATTGGTGCTCTGGAAAATGATGCAGGAGTCTCTCCTGGATATGTTTCTCGCCTGTCCAAAGAAGATTCTTTATCCTCCATGCCATTAATTGACTTGCTCGTCGAGACTTCAACAAAGTTCAAAGTATCTATTGATTCATTAATCTATTCGGATTTTACCAAGTTCGCTAATGAAGATAAGAAGAGACTGTATTTATTTAGTGAAACACTATTGTATTTAACCGATACTAGCCAACTTTTATGGAAGAGGAATGATGAGAAGCTGGTCTCGGAAGATGAGGTCGTTGGCAGCTACCTTGTTCAGTATAACAACGAAATTTCCTTCTATATTTTTGAATTGGAGTCAGTTAATGAGGAATGTCCTGGTTATTCATTATGGGTGGAAAACAGAGAGAAGAAAACAAATGTTGTTATAGTCAATTCCCCTGGTCCTGCGCTCTACGAAATCCTTGCCAGACTATATGAATCCGCCGGAGCAAGTGCAGATACAGTCTTTATTGATGAATCCGCAGACAGTGCAATCAGGTGTTTTATGGCTGAAAATGGAAATGTATTAAAGAATTCATCCGAACTTAAAAAGTACAAGCCTTTATTTGATAGATTGAACGGTAGAAAAGAAGAAGAGATAACATTAACCTTCTTTGATATTGAGCAATGCTTAGGGTTTTCTCTTCCTGCAAGTGCTTATAAATATACATCATTTTGGGCAAACAACACCAATGGACAACATCAGCATTGTAAATCTTGGCAGGATGCTGGGTACAAAACAATAGATGTTCCGAAAAGCATTATCAATCAATACATTACATTCAAAAGTATTAAGGAGCCGAATCATGAGATTTAAGAAAGCGGTTACAGTCATTATTGCTCTCTTGTTGGCGAATTTTGTGTTTGCCCAGGAATATACTACCTATGCAGCCTCGTCAAATATCAATTCACAAGGATATAGAAAAACAGACCCTGTTTGGATTTTGAGTAATGCGAATAACTTTCTATGGAATAGGATTGTTGAAGAATCCGTGAAGAATGAATTTGAGAAACGGAATATCAATGTATTTTTAACCACAGATCAATTCGATTTGGTTGATGCTGCAGAGAATGAGTATGAGGCCTTTTATAATGCCGTTTTACAGTCCCAAGCAACATTTATTCTAGAAATCGGTATAGAAAATTTTAACACATATGAATATGGTGGAGGAGTTGCTAAGTTCGATGCGGTTGGAAATTTGGTGCGACTTGATGCCAACATAACCACATTGAAGATTGGACTCTCCACAGAGGCTGATAAGAATGACATGTTGTCGTTCAATGCCACTCGTAAACCAAGTATAGAAAGTATGGCAAAGGCATTGGTAGACGAATATATGCGTTATGCCAGATAACTAAACAACGACATCACAGATAAAAAATTCCTAAACGATTGGAGGTAATTAAATGATTACTGTGGATACCTATGTCAACGAACGTGAATGTGAATTTAAAGGTGAGAAGTATATTGTCCGAGACAATGGCGCTGTTATGCGTCTTTCGAAGAAAAACTATCGGAAAAGAAAGTTAGACAATAAGTGGACATTTGGAGTTGGAGATAAAACAACTGGTTATCTCAAATTTAGCAGCATCCCAATTCATAGAATTATTGCTACTGCTTTTCTTGGAAGTCCCAAAGATAGTAATTACGTTGTGGATCACATCAATACAAATCGGCAAGATAATACTCCGGGAAATCTGCGATGGGTTACGAGATTTGAGAATGTCTTTCTAAACCCAATAACTTGTAGAAATCTGGAGATGCTAACAGGACTTACCATTGACGAGATAATTCAAAATCCCAAAATACTGGAAAACTATAAGGTGTCGAAAAATATAGCTTGGATGAGAAAGGTGAACTCTGAGGAAAGCCGGAACTGCTATCAAAATCTTATGAATTGGGCTTTGAATTCAAAGATTGGGCCTTCAAAAAAACGAGGCATAATTGGAGAATGGGTTTATCAAACAAGATATCTTCCTCCTAAAGAAGATACCATGGAACATAGAAAGGTGGATAAAGTCTATCCATGCTGTCCTTCCGACAACGAAGAGAGATCCTTGGAAAACTATCAAAAAAAGCTCCAGTACGGAACTGTCTTTTTAGAAACATCAATCACGAAGTATATTACTGTTGAATCTACCATTTTTAATAGAAAACTTATTATTAGAACAAGAGATGTGAATGATCAGGCTCTTAAACCGTGGTTTGTGTCCTGTGTGACTCTAGAAAATGGCAGATTTCAACATGAGTTGGTTAAATCTTGCTTTGTAGAAGAAGGGTCAAAGGAGTTCTTTGACATCATGCAAGATAAACCCTGGGAGTCTAATCACTCTTTTGACTATATGTGCTGAGTCAAATGAACACACGGTCTTAACATTGAAAACTATGGCATTCCCATGAACTGTTAGGTTGTCTTCTATGCCCTGTTTATGGTATTAAACTGGTTTATAATAAACACTACAATAGCACAGCCAATCCTCTATAAAACATATAACGGAATATTTCATTGCATTGGATAAAGATATTTAACCTATAAATCATCAATGACAACTTGCCCATGATACAAGATTACCCTATGCAAGTATTTGTTTTGTAAACACTTATTTTTTCGTTATTTTACCAGTTTTTCAGGATTTTTTATTAATTTAGACTACTCAATTTCGTCAATTTTTACCAAAGATACGTACACTCGTATTTTCAACAATACCGTTGATTAATATGCCATTTAGTTTTGGGGTTCAGGGGTTTTGTTTGCTTTTTTCACAGCTTTCTTCGAGCTGTAATGGGTGCTCTTTCTGACCTTGTTCCCGTGCTCATCAACCTCGATGTTGGAGCGCTTTGCCTTCAGTTTCTGCACGCGTTTGAACTGTCGTTCATGGATGATGGGGATGTGATGGTTGCGTGACCGATGGACCTCGAAGGGGTCACGAACGCTTCTCTTGGTTGAAGGAAAATCAGCGGACTCGGTTTCCCCGTAGACTGAGGTACCGGTATATTTCTCATTGGTGAGGATATTCTCGATTGTCTTCACCGGCCATTTCTTCTTGCCCGTTGGTGTAGGAACCTTCAAGGATTCCAGTTCCTTCTTGATCCTCACGATACTCCAGCCTTGCTCGTACCAGTCAAAGATCTTCAGGACTATTCTGGCTTCAGCAATGTTGAGGATGAGTCCTTCCTCCTCATTACGATCATACCCATAACACCTGCGGGAGAATGCCGGGGAGTCAGGATCCATGGTACTTCTTCGAAGCCCCCATTTGATGTTCTCGCTCTTGTTCTCACTCTCGGCCTGGGCTATGCCTGCATGGAGTGTGAGCAGCAACTCCCCTGCCTGGCTGAGGAGGTGGATCTGCTCATTGTAGAAAAAGACATCCACCTTCAGTTCCTTGAGCCTCCGAAGCGTCACCAGAAAATCCACACAGTTGCGTCCGAACCGGCTGATGGACTTGGTGTAGATCATATCAATCTTCCCCGCCTCACAGTCGGCCAGCAGGCTCTGGAAGCCAGGACGCGTGCTGATGGTCCTACCAGACTTGATATCGATATAGGTACCGACATATTCCCAAGCGGGATTATCCAGGATGTCCTCCTTCTCGAAGTCCATCTGGGCTGAAAGACTATGAAGCTGTCGCTCCTTCTGCGTGCTAACACGACAGTACAAGGCAACCCGGAGACGCTTGAAATGTCGCTTGGCTGGTATGACATGTATGATGGGTTTTCTTTTCTCGTCGGGCATGATCTGTTCTGTATATCATGGATCGAGGGAGAAGGATAGTTTTTTGCTGTCTACAAGAAAAATTAAGATAGATTTGATTTCTGCATATTGTGGTGATAAACAGCCACTAACAATCTTCATCCCTCATCTTGTAGAAGTTTGTCACAATCAATCGCGAATAATCCATTGAAAAGAACTAGGGCTGTGGATTGCCTACCTGTTACCCTATTTCGGGAAATCGCTCTGGACGTATCATTCAGCGATTTCTGTGGAAAAGTGAGAAGCCTACGGAACTCCCGGTCAGTATTTTACATCAATATTATGCAAGCGTTTCTGAATAAAAATCACATTTTCTGAAAGTACTCATTTGCGATATTGTTCATCAGAGTCTATACTTTTCATTAAGACTTTAGACGGAGCCGTAAAATGCCCTATGAAACCGAAGATAGGCTAAGAAGTTATCTTGATACTTATCAGCAAGGAAGAGAGCAATTGTGTCTTGCTGTATTACAAACTGATAGGTCCTACTCAGACATAAGACCGAGACAACCAAAAGGTGGACGCGATGGCAATCGTGACATCCAAGCAATTTACAAAGGAGAACAAGTTGCATTTGGGGCTGTTGGATTTGTAAATGGAGCGAATGATTCAAGAAGTCAAAAAACAAAAATTCAAAATAAATTCAAATCGGACCTTACAGGTGCAAAAGAAGAATGCAAGGACCTGAAAATATTTGTTTTCTTCACCAATATTATATTCACCGTTGGCGAGAAAGAGAAACTTGAAAAACATGCAAAGGATGCAGGAATTACTCATTGCGATATTTATGACAGAGAGAGAATTCGGATTGCCTTGGACAGTCCTGATGGTCTTGCTGCTCGTTATCAATATCTTGGACTTAAATTATCCGACACAGAACAACAAGCCTTTTTTAATCGATGGGGTGATGATATTCAAACAATGATTTCCAATAGATTCAGTGAAATGGATACGAAACTCAATAGAATCCTGTTCTTAGAAGAATCCAAGACACCCCTTATTTATTTTTCAATCGGGTTTGAATTGAAACGGAAGTATGCAGCAGAGGAATTTGGGAATTATAGGGTGTTCTGCAGTTTAATGATGATTGAACCGAAGTTGAAGATTGCTGGGTTAAAATTTGGTTCATCAGATGCTTCATTGGATTCCAGCAATAGTGCTTGCTTGAAAAAAGGGAGAGGAATAAAAGATTCCATCAATACTTGGCAATGGATAGAAACCACCAATGAAGAAAATCTTAATCTTGAATTAGAGAGAAATGGTTCTGGTATAGGTGTAGCTGAATTAGGTGGATTGTTTATAACTTACGAAACTGGAAGCTTTATCAGGTTGCGCCCTACAATCTCAATGATTGACTTGAATGATGCCACTTTTGTAATTTTTTGTAATAAAAAATTTGCAGAGAAAATAAAAACAATCAGAATCTATTCTAATGATTATTTTTTACATGAGATAGATAACTTGAAAATTGACGAGTCCGAATTTGAACCAAATTTGCCAATTAGTTTTATTGAAGAGGATTTGTCAGACAAATGGGTACGAATAAGACGAGCAGATGGTTTGGGAGCTACTTTTCATTTGGATTTTATTAGATTCACTCCAAAACGCTTGTATGCACCTAACGTAGTTTACGAAACCACAACAGAAAGGGAAAAATAGTGTTTTTCAAATCTCTGCAAGAAATTTAAAATTATATTTTTTTTGTCAGTAGTATTTCGAGTATGTGAAAGCCCCTCTTAGGTATCGAAAGACATTTGGGGTAGCATCTCAGAAAAGCCTAACTTTTCGTCCGCACCTCCAGTAGTCTCCATTCATTCCTACCATGCAGTAATGGCTTATTAGAGAAAATACAATTTCAAGAAAACTTAGTTCTTGTTTGTAATATCCTCAAGCACTTTCATGTACACTTGAATTTTCATTGCTTCAATTGTACTAGTTCCATCAAAATAATTATTTATTCCAATTAATTTTAGTCGATTATTATCAGTAAGCCACACTCCTGAACCGCTCATTCCACTTGGATGTGGAATATTACTATCGCTCCAATCTTCAGGGTATCTAATAAATATCTTGATTTGATTAATGCGTCTAGCATCATACTTCATTGTATTGTTCAATTTTGCTTTGCCATATAATAAGGTATATTTTACTTCACTACTTTTAGGAACAAAATGGGATCTGGAAGAAGGGTACCCCAAAAGGAAAACTTCCTCTATTTCTTTGAGGTTTGGAAACGCAATCATGTTCCTGGTAATAAACTTATAGTTTTTAAATTTGCACACATCTGATTCATCGATCTTAAAAATTGCAATGTCCAAATTTTTATTATACGTAAGGTTTCCATTGATATTAATCATTTCTTCGCCAGATGGTATATGAAATCCCCACTCAGTCCCAAATTCCTCTAGAACATGGTAAGCAGTGAGAATATAGGACTGCCCCTCATGAGTGTATAACACACCAGAACCTTCGTATTGCGCTTGATCTTGACCATCCTCGTTCTCAATTTCTTTCAAAATCGGCAAGGTATATGTTTCTATACGTTCTTTCATGTATGGCTCTTTACCAGTATTGGGTTGGTTTACTTTCAGGATAGTATATCACTGTTTTCCATGAACCCAAAACGGTATAGTGATCGTCGCTCATTTAGAATTAGTGTGAGATATTCAATATCATCACTGAAGAAATCTTTTGTGGTCGGTAGGCTAATAGCATGACTAGGATCTTACAGGATGGGTGACTGTATTCTAAGGGGAAGACAGGGGTGAAAAGCCTCCTGCAGGACTTGCCCCCATACCGCAAACTCATTAGTTGTGATTTTAGTCAATGACATAATAATTTCAACTTCGATGATATTGAATCAGAAAACCCCTGCAATATTCAATGGCAGCAATTGTGTAAAATACCCAATCCTTTACATTGTATAATTTTATTTAGACTATACTTCATCAATGACAACCTGCCCATAATACAAGATTACCCTATGCAAGTGTTTATTTTGTAAACACTTAATATTCTGGATTTTTTCCAGATTTTCAGCTTTTTTTAATAATTTAGACTACTCAATTTCGTCAATTTATACCCCACGTACGCACACTCGTATCCTCAACAATACCGTTGATTCTTATGCCAATTAGTTTTCGGGTTTGGTGGTTTTCTTCGCCCTACTCACGGCCTTCTTGGAGCTGTAGTGGGTGCTCTTACGGATCTTGTTCCCGTGCAGTGCTCATCGATCTCAATGTTGGAGCGTTTTGCCTTCAGTTTCTGAATGCGCTTGAAACGGCGCTCATGGATGATTGGGAGGTGATGGTTGAGTGATCGGTGGACCTCAAACGGGTCGCGAGCCTATTCATAACGAACAGATGAGTCTTGATTCAATACTATTTGTGTCCATCAAATAAGATTGGGTTGCTATAAGCATATTTTTCATCTGGATAGATATTTTCGTCTTACTCACACCTGGCTGGACGAGAATAATTGACAAATCAAGGCTCTTATCAATGAGCGACCTCTTCATGGTTCTAAAGTCATTACTTGACCCCTTTATAAACCTATTCTCTTTTCCCTTACTCCTCCTCAATAATTGTTTTAGTAAATTCGTTGATGCATTCTTCCACTTAGCAGAAAGTCGGGCTTGACCACATAATTCGTATAAATCTTTTTTCCTAGCCCCTGGCATATCCTCACTACTGTATTTGCAATGATAAAAGCATGCTCTAATGGAGTCATCAGTATCTTTCAAAGCAACAATATCTGCAATTTCTCCGCATCCATCATCAAGGTACAAGACATCCCATAAGTCTTTTTCTATTTCGAGAACTTTATATTGAACAGAATCAATATTATTCTTTTCTGGAATATATGATTCACTTCTAATATTCACTCCATCCCAATTCCAGACTTCTAGATAATCTTCATCAAGTTCTATCTCACTAGAGATTTCTTCAATCGGCACATAATATGCCCCAATCAGAAAGCTAAAATCAGCAAAAATGATTGATGGTGGGTTATCATTCAATAAAGCCTCAATACTCGAAATATAATTTCCTTTCTTTATTTTAATATCAGTTAATAATTCTAACCTTTCAAATCTGAAACCTGAATTGTCTAGAGTCATTTTAAGAGGTACCTTTGCTCTGTTTCTCCCGATAAGCATTGAAATAATAAGATGATATTGATTATACCCATCCTCCAGTTCAGGCTTAAGTTCTGTGTCAAAGATATCAATCTCTTGATTGTCAAGAATCACACTGTATTGAGATTCTCCCTTCTCAGAAATCAAATCAGAGTTTTGTTCAACACAAATTATACCAATCGGAGGGAGTTCTTCAATTTTCTTTGGTTTCAAAACACCCTTCAGTATTGATTCAACCGAGATACTTGAATCTGTTAATTTTTCACCACATTGCTCAGCCCATCTTAAAAAATTATCCAGATTATCTTGTTTAAAAGACCAAATCCTTCCTTTTGCGGCGGCTCCTATTGTTTCTGGACCGCAACCCTCATAACCGGTTCCAAATAGGTTGGACTTTTGACTTGAATGTCTCAATATGTATGAGAGGCCATCTTCCACATTACTTCCAATAAAAGATTGATAAGTAATGCTTCTATTCCCCATCATCTTCTTCAAACCAACATTCGATAATAACAAGCGCTTCATTCCACCAAATACTCTAAAATTGAATTCAGGGTCTATGGTATACCTTGATGGTACTATAGCTTTTGCAAGGTCAAATTCATTTATTCCATGTTCTGAAGAGTTAACATAACACAACTTACGTGTACGATCGATATATACCAAGCTATAGCCCCATCGAATATCTGTACACTCTGGCCCCGACATCCAATTTATTCGCATGGACTCTTTGGAAAACGAGATTAGCAGATTCTCATCATTTGTAACGTAAACCGCTGGATCGCCTTTTAGAACAACTCCCCAATTATTAATATTAATTGTGGAATCATCCGAATATCCAAATACTCGCATGCTTACAGTTGGTTTAAATATGGATAGTAGATGCGTTAATTCTAACTCCTCATCTTCGTTTTTCACGAACCGTTCAACTAGTTCCTGAAAAGAGGTTCTCCTCAGAACAGCATATCTAGATAATTCTGGAAGAACTTTATTCCAATCTGCATTCTCAATATATAATTTTTGCAAAGCAGGAATGAACGTTTCGTCTCCTAAATTTGCTACAAATTTAGCTTCTCCTAAATTTGCCTCACTTCTTGTGATTCTACCTATAAACTGCAGGGTAATTGGCAATGACTTGTACTGATCATGTAATGCAGCAATTTTTAAATTTGGTAAATCTATACCTTCCCCGAACATGTCAACAGATACAATTATTTTTGCTTGCTTTTGAGCAATCAACTCCATCGCATGTTTGGGTTTCAATTTTTTTCGATCTGAAGTGACAAGTACAGGAAATAAATCGGAGTCTTCAGTAATGTTATAGAATTGATCATATAGAAAATTCGCTCTATCAATTGTGTTTGCTCGAACTAGCAGCATATGATCTTTTCCAGCTTCACGGTCAGAGCGTAGCAATGAAAGGGCTTTTTTTGCTATTTTCTTATCAGCACTGTTTCGATCATATTCATCTATTGGATGAAAATGAATCTTTGTGAATATGCCATCCCTCATTGCGTGTGATAGCGGGTAATTATAGATAATTTTCCCAAGAATAAGTTTTTCATCTCGTCTGAATGGGGTTGCTGTGAATTGGAGGATTCTTTTCCCAGCGAAGGCATTCCTGATCTTTGTCCATGTCGGAGCTGTGGTATGATGTGCTTCATCAAAAAAGACTGCGTCATACTCACTAATCAAATCATGGAATTCCTCCTGCTTTTTTTTCGAGATCATCGCAACTGTAGTTACAACCACATTGTTGTTCCTAAATATTTCAAAACATTTCTGGTGTGAAACTGGCCAATTTTTCAGCTCGAATACGTTGGGTTTTATTACACCTCCTTTTAGTAATCCGTATCGGCTTAAGATTCCTAAATCCTCAAATTTACTCGCTATTTGAGATCGTAATAACGCAGTTGGTACAACAACTAGAACATGTTCTAAGGATTCCCAAATCATGCAGGCAATCATTGTATCGGTTTTTCCTGAGCCTGTGGGCATTACAATTATTGCTGGCTTATTGTCATTGATAGACCAATGAGCTTTTATTGCACAGATAGCACCTATCTGTGGTGTCCTTAGCCCCTTAATTGGATGTTCACTATCACTCAGACTCTCCTCACGCAAAACCAAGCCTTCATTCCATGACTTAACAATAGATGATGTTGAGGAAACATTTTCAAATAACTCTGGTTGCTGACTTGTTAGGAACGAATTTACTTTTCCCATTCTATTGACTCCTGATGAAAACGAATAGGTAAATCGGGGTCTTTCGCTTAAGTAAAATCGATGTTTCCAACATCAATACTTAATTCATGCTACCCCGAAGTATTCCTCCACAATTGCATTTAGCTGGTTAGCGATAACTTGGAATTCGCTGTTCAAATCTAACGTCTTCACACTGATTTTGTTCCCACTCATGCGGTACCCAGCATCCGGCTGGATCATTTCATCCGTCTTTGCATATAGAAGCATTCCGGCCACTTCGTAAGGTTTGTCGCCAATACTTGCAGTCTTGTTCTTCACATACGTAAATATCTGATAAAGGTTGCCGGAATGGATGGTATGCTTATCATATTGGGACTGGGTGGATTGTGCCCAAAACTTGGCATCGATGATAAGAATCTTATCTTCGTGCGACAGTGTAATATCGCTTTTCATTTTCGGGAGCATGGTTTCGAATCCGTCATCGAGTGCCCAGGGAATTTGAGAGGCGCTCGCTTTTAATCGAGGGTATTTCTTGCTGTAATACTCAAGGATGAATTTTTCATATAACTGGAACATTTTCTGTTGATCCACGTATGAGGCCAACTTGTATGCTCCCTGATCAGTTGACAGGAGCATGCCCTCGAGGATGAACTGGCAGAGACCTATCAGCATCCGGTAGGTGTTGTTGTTGCGATGGAACCTTAGGTCAAACCACCGTATCGATGATGGCTCGATGGTGTCCACATTCGAGAAGAACAACATCTCCTTTTTCAGCTCATCCTTGTATGTTGTCTCTACATTGGCATGACGCAGGAGGATCATAACGGTAGTTTTCAGGATTTGGTTGAGTTGGTTGTTCTCAGTCAGCTCATCGTATTCGCAGGTCAACACCTGTTTGTGTTCAACCTTGTTTCGGACAGTTCCTGGCATGTCGATCTTTCCACGCATCACTGCCAGATCTTCTGTGAAATTCTGATACTCCCGATACAACCCCTGCTTCAATTGGAGTCCGATACCCTTTGCCAAGATGGAAGCAAACAGATTATGGATGTTGTCGAATTCTTCCTTAGCGATGTCCTCAAAGTTTTCCTGATGCAACGCGGTGAATGCGTAGGACAGCATATAGTAGATATTCTTGATAAAGACATTCCCATATTTCTTCATTGGAACACACCGAGCAGCAGACTCTCCCACCGCTGCAGTTTATTGGGATCATCGAACCAGTATTCACTCAGCATGGGAAGGATTTCAAACTTGACTACTGATTCAAGCCACTCTTCAGAAAATTCATTCTGACCGCAGAAATAGCTGTGGCCGATGCAGAATCCTTTGCCCAGTGATTTGTCCAGCGAGATTTCCTTATTCAATTCCTTCACCCTGGCCAATAACTCATTGAGAGTCTCTTCATCTAAGGAATCCCGATACCGTAAAAAACCATCCGAATCAAATCCCGGTTCAAGTTCAAAGAAGCTGAAACGACGGCGAAGGGCGTAATCGATCATAGCGAGACTACGATCGGCCGTATTCATCATGCCGATGATATACAGATTCTTTGGAACAAAGAATGACATCCCGTTATACGCTAGCGTCACCTTAGCCCCCCGGTAATCACGCTCTAACAACATGAGGAGCTCTCCGAAAATCTTGCTTAAATTCCCCCGGTTAATTTCGTCTATAATGAAGAAAAACTCTTTGTTAGGTTGGTTGGCGGCCTTCTGGCAGAATCGGTAAAAAATCCCAAACTTCAGCTCAAATTTGTCCTCCACCGGCTTATATCCCATCATGAAATCTTCGTATGAGTAGCTTTGGTGGAACTGTACAAACTCGATTCGGGTATCGTCCTTCTCTCCGATGATAGAATACGCAAGACGCTTTGCAGCGAAAGTCTTACCCACTCCTGGGGGGCCTTGGAGTATGATGTTCTGCTTGTTCTTCAAGACTGCTACCAGTGTATCGTATCGGTTTTCTGGCATGTATACTTCCTTCAGAAAGTCATTTTTCCCATAGGCCTCGACATGGTCCTTTGCAGCAACCGGATTCTCCTCACGTATAAGATCCATTATGAAATCAAATTCCCCGTTGGTGAGCTTGAAAAGGCTACCCTGCGGATTCCTGAAATATTCCATCCTCTCAAGCTCGGGACACTCTTTTAATGTTTGGTAGTCAATCGGTACGGAAAGGCCTTCGATCTTTTCAAAATAGATCTTCTCACCATCCTGCTCAGCGACAACCTTCCCGAGCGCAACAATCTTCTTGATCGGATTGGATTCATACCCAATGATTTGATCTCCTGCTTTGGCATCCAAGAAGTTCTGAAAAATACGACGTTTATTTCCGTTGTCGTTATAGAGTGTATATGACTGTTCCTCCCCCACAGCGATATCTGAGAAACTCCAGATCTTGGGATTTGCATTCAACCACCAATAGCCGTGTATATCTTTCCCATCAGGCGGGGTAGCATATAATGCTACCTTGCTCAAATCGACTTTATCCAGGGCAACGGCTAGTTCATCCCTAAGTTTCCACACAAAACTGCCTTGATCATCTTTACTTGCTTGACGGCCAACATAGAGTATCGGCCACCAGCGTAAGTTCTCATGGTCGTCTTTCCTGTGAGGACAGCCTGTTTTTTCGGCTATACGACGAGCGAGGGAGACCGACCCGCTATTGTAGAAATTTTTATTCTCTCCATATTTAGTCTCAAGTTGAGTGCATGTTGCCATACCACCGTAATCCTTAAACCTCTTCATGATCTCAAGACTGCTAGGGGTAAAGATCTCTTTGTCATTGAGAAGCTCAATCCATTTTTCCATTGAAATTTCTGGTGAGTACTCTACGGGGATCCATGAATCATCTGAGATCAAATCCTTCTTTGAATAATAGCGGCTGATGTAGAAACCAACATCGATGGTCAACGTCTTTAATTCTGGATCCGGATAGCAACTGGGAGTCAAGTGCTTCTCAAGAAGATCTACCAATTCCTTGTCTTTATGCAGTTCGTTGCAGATTTCGTTATACAGCAGAATGCTGTTTCGAATATTGTCGGCATATGCACCTTTTTTGAATCGGTAGTCACTGGACAACTCGTGGGCTACAGTCTTCATCTCTCCAAATTTATAGATGTAGTACTTGTCCGGATACCTGAGCCATAAATACGTACTTATTGCGTTTTCATTCTGATAATGTTGCTTCGCTCCTTCTCCATATTTTTCAAGCAGGATGGCAGATTGTGTTTTAAAAGCTTCAATGCGCTCAAAGACTTCTTCGTTTTCATCGAACAGTGCAATGAACATTGCCCGAACTTCCTCAGGAGCCCGAACAGCAAACTCTTTAATCATGTTGGAGGGAAGAAAGTTCATTGAGGCGAGCAGGTTCTCTGTCTTGGCAAGCGAGTTTGTCAGCATGGAGGCAAAATCTACTGAGTTCACCTCCCAATTGTCTTGGAAACATTTCACAGCTTCCCATTTATATTTCTCATCAGTCCATTGGGTGGTTGCGAAATCCTGTTTATACTTCTCTAGTACAGTTTCCAAGTGAACTTTGTCAATCATGCTACGACTCCTTCTTCTATACGCGTACGACAGCCTTTTAGAAATTGGGTTCCTTAAAAATCCAGAAATCTACCAATGTATCGTCATATCGCTGTAGAGCAAGGATGAAGAACCTAAATACGGATACACCACCATATTGCGAGGAGACTTGTCGGGCATTACACGTTCCGAGTTAGAAAACTATTTCTTCCAGCAGATCCGAGGCTTCTCCTTTCAATCATCACGGGTTGTGGAAAACCCATACAAGATTTTAACACAGAAATGTTTATAGAGGTGATTTTATTCCCTTCCAGTAATTATAAAGGCAATCCCAAATTTAACCCTAAAATACTGCCACAACATCGTCTTCGTTTTTTCTTCACTGAATGTAATTTCATTCTAGCCAAGACCATGTTATACACATATCTTACAGTAAACTTCAGCAATCACCTTTGTTTGTTCTCTATCATTATGTAGCGCAAAATCCGGAAATGAGACTTTTTTATGTTTTTTAAGTCGAAATACTAATCAAACTTCAAACCCACCTTTAATGATAAACTCCCTCAGGAGCTTGTCAATTTTCGCATTGACTCTGTACTCCTTGATTTTTGTTTTTTCCTCACTTTCGAAATATATTCTTGCTTTCGTCCTATCTACAGTGCTTTTCAAATCCTCGAATCGTCCATACTCATTGATATTTATTGCTGTCGTTCGGGGCTTCATAAGTCTCCTCAACTTTCTCTCATCCAAACCGAATACCGAAGCTAGCTTGTGTATCTGATCGTTCTTGATCCTTGCCTGGTATTCAACTACATAATCCCTAAATGATTTCCCTGTCTCGATAATAACGCTCCCTCTTTGGACATCGTGCAAAAAAAGAGCTGCATACTTTTGTTCTTCCTGCGTAAGTGCGGCAAATGACTTGTGAAGGTCGTCCAGTGTTTTCTGCTTCTCTTTCTCATCGCCTAGGTTGAGAGCTTTTAGATACTTCTCGAACCGTGAATCCATGTATTCCCTATCAATCCTTCCGGTATCAATTTCCGTAAGGTTTCCGTCTATCGGATAGGGAATCTCATCAGGGATTCCTCCCCCACCGCCATCACCATTGAAAAGTTCCTTGTATCGTTGTGCAAGTATGAGATATTCATTTTCATTGAACGCCACCCTAAGAGTTTTCTTGTCATCACCCTCGCCGAAGGAATATATGGATTTTTCCCACACGAATCCCTGTACTCTTGCAGCTTCAAGGTAATCATTCAATTTCTTGAAAAGAGATGCAAACTTCGCCTTCTCAGAATTGCTGTCAGGGAGCTTTTCACGATCTGGAATTCCGGCTTGGATGAAAAGATCGGAAATCTCTGCATAAATAGAATTCAGCTTCTCCAAGTTCATATCCAGCTTTTCGACGAAAAGATCGAAAGGTCTGTCACCAGAATACAGTTTCACTGCCTTCTCAATATTCTTTCCCATCGTGTGGGGTTGCCTGTAGTATCTGATAGTCCCAAAAGGCTTGTCTTGACCGAATATCCGGTTAGTCCGAGAAAATGCCTGGATGATATTCTCGTACTTCAACACCTTGTCAAGGTACAAGGTGTTCAACCATTTGGAATCAAACCCCGTAAGCATCTGATCCACAACGATCAAGATGTCAATCTGCTTCTCAGGGGTCCGTTCTATCAACCGATAAGGATCCTTGTGGGCTAGCCTGTTTGCAATATCCTTTTTAAACTTACCATAATTGGAAAGGGTAAAGTCTTGGCCGTATCGAGCATTGTAGTCCCTTACGATCTCAATAAGACCCTCCTCCTTGAATTCAGACCCCCCGTTATTATCTATCCCAGGATCGAAAAGACAGGTCACTTTCACATATGATCCCGCCGGCTTCAACAGCTTGTAGTAGGTGATTGCCTCGTTTATACTACTGGTCGCAAAGATCGCATGAAACTTATACCCATGACTTAAGGTTAGCCAATTTTCAAGAATATCTGTGACTACTGTTTTCTGATGTTCGCTGGAAAGATATTGCGATTGGGGAATGTAGTCCTCGATCCCCTTGATTCGTCTTCCGTCCGCAGTTAAATAGCCCACCATGGGAACATTGTTCATGTAATGGTAATAGATCCTGCTTTTCTTTGGATTCATCACCGCCTCAGCTTCTGTTGCTGCTTTTGCTTTATCCAATGCAACGGATTTCCTCAGGTCCTTATCCCTAAACGTAAGCACCTTGTATGGATCAAACCCAAGGACATTCCGATCACGTATCCCGTCTGCAATACTATATCTGTGAAGTTCATCCCCAAATACTGTAGACGTAGTGCTTTTCTTTTTTTGGTTATCGTCGAGAATCGGAGTACCTGTAAACCCGAAGAACATTGCCCTAGGAAAGGTTTGCTTTATAGTCAGGAGCATCTGCCCAAAAGTGGAACGATGCGCTTCGTCCACGATGATCACCATCCTCTTGGAGTTGATCTTGGCCAAGTCCCTGGCACCGATTCCATCATCATTGATCCTGCTCATCTTCTGTATCGATGTGACTATGAGTGTGTCAGCGGGATCAGTACTTTTCAATCTCGATATTAGAACATAGGTATCCTCTGTTGCTTGGACATCCTCAGTTTCGTTTGCGAATGCTCGGTATTCCTTGAGTGATTGGGTTCCAAGTTCAATCCTGTCCATGAGGAACACTACCTTATCGGCATCCTTGGAGTTGGCTATCAGCTGGGCAGACTTGAAGCTTGTCATGGTCTTCCCGGATCCTGTTGTATGCCAAATGTACCCGCCCCGCATTTCTCTTCCATCCCAGAGGGCTTTCGAGACGCGATCCGAGATCGCGCTAGCTGCATAATACTGGTAGCTCCGCATTACCTTGAGAATGCCGTCGGAGCCATCGGCCACAGTATAGAAGCCAATCAGCTGATGCGCCATCGGTATTGAGAGGAGCGAAGATGCAATATCTTGCCATCCATTGATCGGCTCATTATTGAAATCCGCCCAGTGAAAGTAATAGTCTTTGACAAAATTCCCTTCAGGACCCGGATTTGCGAAGTAAACCGTCTCGTTCGGCTCCATAGCTACAAATACCTGTATAAGCGAGAAGAGTCCTGAAAAAACTCCCTCGTATGCATACTTTTCAATCTGGTTGTACGCTTGACTGACTGAGATACCGCTCTTCTTCAATTCGATATGGATCACGGGCATCCCGTTAATCAACAACATCAAATCACCCCTTCGATCATTAGCGACGGCCTCACATGAGGGAAGGTCTGGTTGTTGTGCTATTTGATACCTGCTTTGTCCAGCTGCAATCTCGTTGCGGTCATATATTTTGAGGCTAATTTCCTTTCCAAGGTGCTCTATATCATTCGGGTTGTCTCGCTTGATGGAGACGGTCTTGCCGTTGATGAAACCATTCAGCCTGAGAGGAGTTCTCAAAGCCACGATTTGTTCCAGTATCTGCTGCATCTCACTATCGGTCAGTGGGTAGCCATTAAGCCTATCACGAATCATATTGTTGTTATTAAGAATACGTCGCCAGTTCTCAACCAGATCTTTCTCAGTTGGATGCTTGATTACTTGATGTTCCCATCCTTTCCGGGAAAGGACTTCTATGAGAGCCTCTTCAAATTCGGATTCCTTCGTGAATACTGTAGTAGCTTGAGGCATATTTATAACCACCTTTATATAAACATTTTATCGAGCATTGATTTTTTTACATTCGTGAGCTTTTCAAGTTTTCGATGATGAAGGGTGATAAGGTTATCAATAGATAGAAATAATTCCCCAATTCTTTTTTGCTCAACGGTAATGGGTGAATTATATGTAAAAGAATTCAGCTCATCTCTGTTGATCTTGGGCATACCTGAGCGCTTAGAAACGGATACGGTGTAACGGTAAAAATAGTCTGACTGAATTAAGGCAAAAAGGAACTTTTGATCAAGCCCATTTTTTGAATTTAAAACATAAGCATCTGCACTTGTAAGCCCTTCAAACCTCATGAATGCGTACTTTCCTAGCTGTGGGTTGATTTTTCCATATATGATATCTCCATCATAGAAATGAAACTTTCCGCTTATTAAATTCTCTTCTTTTACGGTCTTCACATTATCAAATACACGACCAGTAAAGGACTCAATATTCCCAGGTGCGACATGAGGCAAATCATCATAGTCACCACATTTTGGATCAACCATTTCTGTTGAAATATCAACAGTATCTGACCACTTACGCTGTTCCCAAGGGTCAGTAAAACCACCGAATCTTATTTCAGGAACATTTGAACCGTTTTTGGGGAACATTTTCTCAAGCATGGCTTTCTTGACCGAAACCAGTTTGTCACACTTACGCTGATGAAGGGTGATAAGATTGTCTAGGTTTTTGAAAGTGATTCCAATACGTTCCTGCTCTGCTCTATCAAGAGGAACTCGGATCTCAATCTCAGCCAAATCGCTTGCATTGATTGCAGGATAGCTCGTACCGGTACATCTATCCAAAACATTTTTCACAAATCTATCTTCTTGTATCCGGCTAAACAGAAACCGGCTGTCAATATGCGGCCTCATCTGAGCATAGCCAGTGGAAAAGACGAAGTTATCATAAGGTAATTCAAAGAGATAGTTGTTTCTCTGATATGGCCTGACAGTCTGATAAAATACATCGCCCTGTTTTGCAAGACGTTGTGCCCGAGATGGTGCGGATTCACGTTTTTCTGTTCGATGACTTATCATGTCAGTACCAACAACCGATTCCAGGTCTACATACTCAAAGCTATCTGGCAAAACAGAATTAGGATTGAAGTCAGCAATTTTTCCCAACTTACGCTGTTCCCAAGCATCATCAAATTCAGCAAATCGAATTACAGGTTTCTTTACATTCTCTAGCATATCACTCCACTCCCAACAATGACATGAATTCGGCAAGACCTTTCAGGTCATGGTTGCTACCCGTGAGTTCTTTCACCATGGAACCCAAGGCAAATTCGGTCTCACATAGGTCATCCTCAATTTCTGAGAAGGTAGTTTTGTACTTCTCAGCAAGCGACCTAACCTTAGTTACAAGCTCATCCAGGATTGCATTGGGAATTGAGTGGATGCTAGCCAATAGAGGGGCGATCCATTTAGCCTCGAGCAATGATCTTGCATCCTCATAAGACAAGCCCTCTATTACAGTTTTAGTCTTATTGTGGAGCGCAATACTCTCCTTTTTTAGTTTAGACTTCAACTGTTTCTCTTCCATCATAAGGCTATTAATAAGAAGCACCTTTTCTTCAAACGAATCCTCAGGTATTAAATATCCTTTCTTTTTATCAGCCATCAATTTTTTTGCTTCTTTGACAATCCAGGATGAAAGGAAAGAATCTTTCGCTTCATTGATCCCCTCTGACTCTTTTTCTTCCTCAGATAAACCATCCAATATCTCTGCATAGGTGCCATTGATCTCATATATCCTATCCTCAATCGCATGTAGGTGGTCACTCTCATCTTTGAGCAGAGTCTTTTCAACCAGTTCAAAGGGGATCACACGCCCCCTCCAACCATCCTGGACCTCTTCTTCCTTCTTGGTGACCATCCTTGGGTCTGCCTTTTTGGTTGCTTCAAATCCTTCCGTCTGCAGTATCTCCAAATCTATCGCTATGTTTGTCCATTCATCATCCAACAATTGATAAACATCATATTTATCGACCAGAGGAAGACCTTCAAAACGTGCAAAAATATCATCACTGAGAAGTAACTCTTCGTTTGTGATTTTTACACTCTCGAATCCATCAATCAGATCATTCCTGAGTCTATCTTCAAAACTTTCAAAGGAACTCTTAAAACTCTCGACAAATTTAATAACGCTAGGATGAGTCTTCACAGCCTCCCGTATATCATCCACAGCCAAAGTTCTGGGACCATCACCTTTGATAAACAATTTTTCCTCAAGACCAGGAAAAGCTTTCCAATATTCATGCAGGTCTTCAATCTCATTTTCAGGAATTCCTCCAAGCATCAATGAGTAGATGTCCCATTTCTCAGATGCCTCGGAAGAGTCAACATATCTTGGAATGTTAAGATTGTATTCATTCAGGCGTATCTCTTCTTTACTAACCAGCCTCGCAAACTTTGGTAGACTTTTCCGTTCCGTGACGACATCAACAGTTTTCTTGATGTCGCAAGCCCTGAGCTTATTTTTCTTTCCAACCTTGGTAAATCCTTTGGATGCATCTATGATCAGCACATCATCTGTATTCCTAGTCATCTTCAATATCATGATAATTGTTGCAATTGGTGTACCAAAGAAGATATTCTCAGGAAGCCCAATGATCGCATCAATATGGTTGTACTCAATAAGATTTCTCCTGATCCTCTCCTCCTCCCCACCACGGAACAACACTCCGTGGGGCAGGACGATGGTCATGATCCCATTGGGTTTTAGATGGTAGAGATCATGCAGAAGAAAGGCATAATCGGCCTTGCTCTTGGGAGCAAGACCAAAACGTGCGTACCGGGGGTCTGATTCTTTGTTGGAAGGATCCCACGCCTGGGAATAGGGAGGATTGGAGACCACCGCATCCACGTAGAGCGGGTTGTAGGTATTCAGCGGATCATTGTCCTCGAAATACGGCCAATCTTCCTCTAGAGTATCTCCATTTCGTGTGACGATGTTGTCGGGAAGAATCCCCCGCATCACCATGTTCATACGAGTAAGATTATAGGTATTTTCCTTGAGTTCCTGCGCGTAATACTTGATGCTATTCTCATCATCAATATGTTTTGCAACCGACTGCCCAATATTGATAAGCAATGATCCAGAACCACTGGTGGGGTCATAGATCTTTATCTCTTTCTTGTCCTTGAGGTGGTCGGCAACTATCTCCGACATCAAGAGCGACACCTCGTGAGGAGTATAGAATTCGCCCGCCTTCTTGCCGGCATTTGCGGCAAACATGCTGATCAGGTATTCGTAGATGAATCCCAACACATCATAGCTCTGTCTACCGTCCATTGGGATAACCTTAATCAATTGGATAAGATCCCGTATCGCCTTGGTCTGGGAGCTAGAGCTGTCACCAAGTTTGCTCAAGCCGGTCTGCAGCGTATCAAAGATCTTCTCGAACACTTTCTTGTGTGATGGGTTGATATTACGGTTGAACGCAGAAAGCGCATCCCTGACATTGGAGACATCGAAGTCCGAGCCCAACTCTATCCAAGTTGAGAAAAGATGATCGTAAGAGATGAAATAGCCTACATTTTCCTTGATGAATTTCACATCATCAATCTCAGCTTCTGAAAGTGCCTGTATGTCTTCTTTTTTAAAATGATTGTTTATAAAAAACTTCATTTCTTTATCAGATAAATATTTATAGAATATAAAACCTAAAATATAATCCTTATATTCATGGGCTTCAATCTTTGAGCGCATTCGATTTGCGGCTTCCCAAATTCTTGAAGCCAACTGTTGCTTATTCATAATAATCCTCCAGTTAAAATCCACCTTATTCAAAGCTGTGGTCGATAAAGCTGGAACTTACCAACTCAATGACTAGATAAACGTCCTTGCGAAAAGGTTTCTATGTGCATATTTTGTATGTAGGATACCCCTTAGCTCGGGATAATTGCAAGAAAAATAGCCCAAGTACACATTTAATGACCCTTTCCTATTCCCTTAAGATGTGTTGGAAACCGAGTCTGAGCGAAAACCAGTTGACACCTCCCCTCTTATCCATTACCCTCAAGCCCATCCAAATACTACTTAACACCTGTTTATACTATTTTCCAAAATCCTATTGACCCTCAACCATCTTTCGTACTATCTTGCCTTCATTGAGCCTGATGACTAACAGGCTTACAAGGATAGTAAGGATTATGAAGAAGACTACCGTGACTTTTGGCGAGTACCTAAAGCACAAACGCGATGAAAAGCAGATTAGCTTGCGTGAGGTGGCTCGTACTTTGGGGGTGTCAGCACCGTTTCTCAGCGATGTGGAGAACAATCGGCGTGCACCTTTGACCGAGGAAAGACTGGCAGATTTGGCAAACGTGCTGAATCTGAATGAAAAAGAGAAAGCCGAGATGTATGACATAGTCGGCAAGCAAAAAGGCCTGCTCGCACCGGATCTGAATCCGTATGTGACCGATAGGCCGTATGTGAACGCCGCACTCAGGACTGCAAGAAACCTGGAAGCGAACGAGGAAGATTGGCAACGATTTGTCGATGATCTGATCAAGAGGAAACACGGGGACAACTGAGGAAAGATGAAAAGATGCGCATGTAGACTCGACGCCAACGGGATACCCCATTTGAGCAAGAACCAGCTGGAAGCCTATGGAGAACGAGTGCTGCGTGACTTTTCCCCTGAGGTCTTGCTAAAACCACAACCCATGGATATAGACAGGCTTATCACCCACTACATGGGCTTTACCCTGGAATACCAATACCTGTCACATAACCAGGTGTATCTGGGAATCACGGTTTTCGAAGATACCGAAGCCCTGCCCGTGTATGTCCCTGAGTTGGACCAAGCCAAGTTCCTCTCGGTGAAGAAAAATACCATCATCATTGAGGGAACCCTTGCCGACAATCCATCGTTCATCCATCGTGAGCGGTTCACAGAAGGGCATGAGGCATCGCACGGGTTGATCCATCCCGAATATTATCAGCGGAAGGCCCAGATTGCCAGCTTGCACGATTACTGTGGTGGTATCTACTCAAAACCTGCCTTCCCTGATCTCAGCGGTGTCGATACCGACGGCAAACGCTTGAAAGGTGAGGCATGGCTCGAATGGCAGGCAAACTATCTGGCATCAGTATTGCTGATGCCCAGACATGCAGTCAAACGACTGAGGAATTTAATCGAACCCAAGGGTAGTCCATTCTGGCATCAAGAGCTGATCCAGACGATGGTCGAGGTGTTCAATGTCTCTGAGGAAGCTGCAAGGGTACGTCTGATCTCACTGCACTGCCTTCCCACATAACCAACAACCACCGGTGTCCGCCATGCAATCCCTGTGATCGTTAGCGGATTGTCTATCATAAAGATTCCTGACTGCCACTTCGCAGCAGGTTTCTTTTTCACTTCTATGTTAGCTTTACAGCTAACAATCTACAACAAGAGGAGTTGCGATGAGTATTCCTATGAGATGCCCCAACTGCGGAAAGCGGGCATTCGATGCTTCCGGATTTCACAAGGCGGATGAACCGGTGGAGATCTCGCTCAAATGTCCGCAGTGCGGTCGATTCGTGAAAGTTCCTATTGCACAGCACATGTGCCTGCGCACGAGAAAAGGAGGAAAGCGCGTTCATATCATAAATACATAACACTGAGGGAAGCTCCTCCACTTAATATACCGACATCTTGCAAGTCGGACATACCGAGCAATGGGACCGCATGACGAGTCACCGAATAGCCGGATGATGCACAAGACACACGTTTTGTAATCATCCGGCTTTCTTTTGCCCGAAAATTCTTATTCAGGATCATCAAGACCCTTTGCTCCATAGGCCGAAGAGTGATGGTCATCATCTTCTGGATTCGTTGGATCCAAACGACAGCATCCCTGTGCCAGGCCAGGATTCCCCACTGGGATGCACCATATCAATCACTGAACGCCGGATGTAGGGAATGCGCCGGTCGAAGGTCAAAACGGAGATGCGTTTTGATTTCGGCCAGCATGCCCTCGTCGCTGCATACCCGAATGCCTGTCTCCGTTTTGCCCGAACCCCAAGGAGGGGAACATGGCAAAGGACGCCAGGACAGAATTCTTTTATTGCATCGACGGAAAACCGTACCGACTTACCCCAGGTAAGGACGGAATTACAGAGGAGATCGTCACCGTTCTCCGTGACTCATACCATGCCGAGAAACTGAACGATCGGTATGAGGATGAACTGCAAGATGCAAAGTTCAAATTCTCAAAGACTCTTCACGATACCAATCCGGTAGCTCATCCTACCGACCCTATTGAGCACCTTGTGGATATTTCCCAAGCCCCAGAGGAGGTTCTCTTCCAGGAGGAGTTATCTCCCTCGATCAGGGATCAGGTACACGCGATCATTCCCCAATTGATCCCTGCCCAACAGGAGCTTTTCTGGAAGCTTTGCGAGGGTAGGCAACTCGTCGATATCGCCCGAGAGGAAGGGACCACGGACAATGCGATCCGTAGCCGCCGCAGGAAGATGTTCGATCGCATCAGGGCTCTCTATGCCGAGGAGTTCGGGGGTGCATAGTCCCCGAATTCTCCTTGGGGTACGGATTTCAGGTATTAGGCAGAGGCTGTACACACGGGGTGATGCCACACCGAAACAGCTTCCGGGGAAACACCCCGTACAGCGATGGAGAAACACAATGAAACTTCAACACAGGGTCCAAATCAATGTGGCCCAAGGCGGGGAAGGAACCCAGGGGGTGCTGGGTAGCCGTGGACGAAAGTTACCCGCAAGGTTGCTGCGATTCCTGTTCGGACAGTACAGCGAAGTGCTCGTACTTACACCGGGCAAGACGGTCAGGAGCGTCGAGATACATGAGATGCAAGAAGGAGTGAATGAAAATGGAAGGTAAAGCCCAGTTGTTGCTTGATGGAGCCAAGGGATTCAGATCCCTTGCGGAGGCGCTCGAGTTAGCCGCCGAAGTGCTTCGCACACAAGACCTGAAGAACCTGCTTGGACAAAAGGATATCCAACCAGACCTTTTTGAAGCGCAGGACTCACCAACGATTCAAGAGCCCCCAAAGGATGAAAATCCTTTGTCTTTGATCGATGTGCGCAAGATACTCGCAGAGAAGTCACGTGATGGTCACACGGACCAAGTGAGGCTGCTCCTACAAAAGTATGGAGCTGACAAGCTCTCAGCGATCGATCCCTCCCATTACAGAAATCTTGCCGATGAGGCTTTTTGTCTGGGAGCGACATTGGAAGATTTGAAGGCTGCCGTCGATGCAATCACCTCGAAGGACGAGGCCGATCAGCTGCCAGCCATCTTCGAACACCACTACGCCACCAGCCTTGAGGATCTGAAACCGGAATATTACCCGGGTTTCCTCCGGGATATCAGGAGGCTTGCCGATGAGTAGGCATGCCCTTCTCTCTCCCTCATCGGCCTCACGATGGACAATGTGTCCGCCATCGGCACGCCTATGCGAACACATCGAGGAAAAATCCAGCGTCTTTGCCGAGGAAGGAACCGAAGCCCATACCCTATGCGAGTACAAGGTCAAGCTTGCCCTGGGAATCAAGATAGAGGACCCGAGACCCACCTTGCACTACCACAATGAGGAAATGGAAAGCTGTACCGATGAATATGCCGCATTCGTCCTCGAGGCATTGCAGCTTGAGAAGGATGCTCAAAAAGATCCGTTGATACTCCTTGAACAACGCCTGGATATCAGCACGTATGTACCTGAATGTTCCGGGACCGGAGACTGCATCATCATCGCCGACAGGAACTGTGTAGCGTAAACTAAAAATCCCTAGAAAGATCACTTCATCTTCCTTGGTCTGATCACGGGAAATTCCCGGGATTGTTCAAAGGGACAGTTGAGAAGCTGCCCTTTGGAAAGTAACCTTTGATGTAGAAACAAATACATTAAAGGAGAAAGGAGAAGTGCTCAACATGTCCCAAATCAATTGTATCAGAGATTTGAGGAAAGAGGGATACTCAGTGGCAAGGATTGCCAGGGAAGTATCGGTCGATGAGAAGACGGCGAGGAAGTACCTCTGCATGGAAGACTTCTCACCGAAGCCGCCTCAAAAGAAGGAGGGGTTGCCCAGCAAGCTGGACCCCTACAAGCCGCAGATAGACGGATGGCTTTCCAACGATGAAAAGGAGAATTCGAAACAGCGCCATACCGCCCAGCGCGTCTATGACAGGTTGGTGGAGCTGCATCCGGAATTCGGTTGCTCCTACCCAACGGTATCGCGGTATGTGAGGAAAACACGTGCACAACGCTCGAGTTACAGGGCCTGCCAGGAGCTGGTATGGCATCCGGGTGAGGCCCAGGGGGACTTCGGCGAGGCGGACTGCTATGAAAGAGGCGTCAAGCAGCGCAAGCATTATCTTGTCTGCGTGTTTCCGAATTCAAATGCGGATTTTCCCCAGATGTTCAACGGAGAGACCAGCGAATGCATCTGCCAGGGCTTTCAGGACGTCTTTGAGTTCATCGGCGGAGTCTTCCCCCTGGTTGTGATAGACAATGCCACCGGAGCAGGTCGTCGCATCGGGCAGGAGATACGGGAAGCGAAGCTCTTCGCCCAATTCAGGGCTCACTACGGCTTCTCCATACGATTCTGCAGTCCGGGTAGTGGATGGGAAAAGGGGTGCGTCGAGAATAAAATCGGCACGGTCCGCAGGAACCGGTTCGTTCCCCTGCCCGAGTTCGACGACCTGCAGCAATACAACAAGGGCTTGCTGGAGCAGGCGACGAGCTTTCAGGGAAATACCCATTACAAGAAGAACACAATCATAGGCGAGCTTTTCGAACAGGACCGCGAGGCACTGCTGCCGCTGCCCCGACACCGTTTTGATGTCTGTCGGTATGTGTACGCCAAGGCCGACGGGTACGGGAAGGTGGAGATTGACGGCAACCACCATTACTCAACCCGTCCCGAATACCGGGGAAGCGAAGTGCTGGTGGGCATCCGGGCCCACACCGTCGACATCTATGACGAGAAGCGCAAGATCCTGGTGAGCCACGTCCGCAAATTCGGCAAGGAGCGGTCCGACAGCGTCGACCCAAGAACCTCCATGGCCGTACTCATGAGAAATGTGGGAGCGTGGCCCAACAGCGGTGTGAGGGAGATGGTGTCCTCCCCCGTACGCGATTATCTCGATGCGCTGGACAGGGAATCGCTGAAGGATGCCCTGCGAACGATGAACCTGCTGAGCGAGCGCTACAGCTTCGAAAGAGCACTTGATGCGTTCGACCTGGTGCTGAGGAACCCCGGCAACGCCCCGTTCAGCGATGCAATGGTGTTTGCGGCGAGGATGGCGGAGTTCGGGGACCAAACCGACCTGGACGCCGGTCCCGACCTTTCGTTGTACGACCAGCTTCTGGAACAACGGAGGGTGCAGCCATGATGATGACTTCAACCATCCGCATCCAACGTAGGGAAGAGATATCGGACATGTGCCGGAAACTGTTCCTTTCCCAACAACTGGTAGCGTTGTGCCAGCAGGCAACGCCGAGGCAGGAAGAGTTCCTGCATGACGTGCTGTCAATGGAGGTGGAGAGCCGGGAACGCTCAAAACGCTCCAGGCTGCTCAACCGGGCCCGGTTTCCCATGCCCAAGAGCATGGAAGGCTACGACTATTCTCATGTGCGCCTGCCGCCTTCCATTACCAGGGTGGAACTGGAAGGCTGCGAATTCATTGGCAGGAAGACCAACCTGGTCTGCTATGGACCGGTGGGAACCGGGAAAACGCATATGGCCATAGCACTGGGGATGAAGGCCTGCGAGATGGGCCTTGCAGCCCGGTTCTATACGGTGACCGAGCTGGTGCTGAAACTGGCCGAGGCACGGAAGAACGGAGTCTTGGAACGCTTGGTGTCGGACATACGCAGACTGGATCTGCTCATTCTTGATGAGTGGGGGTACGTACCGGTGGACAAGGAGGGGTCCCAGCTCCTGTTCCGCATCATCAGCGACAGCTACGAGAGCAAAAGCCTCATTCTTACGACGAACCTCGAGTTTTCCAAGTGGGGTGGCATCTTCACCGACCAGCAGATGGCTGCAGCAATGATCGACAGGCTCATCCACCATGGGCACCTGCTTGTGTTCGAGGGGCAGAGCTACCGGATGGAGCATGCATTGATGCGGAAGACCGCATCCGAGCGGTCGAAAGGGGGTGACGAACATGGTCGTTGACAAACAATACTTGCGTGAATTGCGTTCGTGTTACCGATACGACGGTACAAAATTCACCGAGGAGCTCGAGCAGATCATATTGGACCGGTTGGGGATAGAACCCAGCCCGCATGAATACTCGGAACAGGACCTGCATGAGCAGGCCAGAAAGATAGTAATGCAGTACCAAAGCCCTGAAGGAAGGCTTCGACTGTTGTACGGCTTGGACAAGATCGAGAACGAGATGGCTTACCTGGGCAACAAGCTTGCCTACCTGAAAGGTAAAATTGCACATCAGCTGCATGGGGAAACGGATCCAAACGTGATCTTTGTGATTGAGGATGAATATGAGGATGTCCCTGATTACAAGCCATAGTTTCTGGATATCTGCATAGATTCCTGTGCAGATGATAAAACCCGGGAATTTCCCGTGATTAGACACGGGATTCCCTGGTGATTAGACCAAGGATTTTTGCTTGACAAAACACAGAACCTGCATATCATCGACTTCAAGTACGGACAGGGGGTCGAAGTCTCTGCAGACCACAATACCCAGATGATGCTCTACTCCCTCGGAGCTCTTGATATGTTCGGCTCGCTGTATGAGGTGGAAGAGGTATCGATGACCGTATTCCAACCCCGCCTTGCAAACGTGAGCACATTCACCATGACTGCCGATGACCTAACCAACTGGGCTGAATCCTATCTCAAACCAAGGGCTGAATTGGCATTCCGAGGCAATGGTGAATTCTGCTCTGGTCCCCATTGCCGCTTCTGCAAGGTGAAAGCCACCTGCCGTAAGCGTGCCGAGGCAAACCTGGATCTCGCTCGCTACGAGTTCGCCGAGCCTGTACTTCTGGGAGTTGACGAGATTGCAGAGATCCTGAGGCAGGCTGACGAGTTGGCTTCCTGGGTAAGCGATATCAAGGGGTACGCTCTTTCGGTATTGGGTAGAGGAGGAAAACTGGAGGGATTCAAGCTGGTCGAGGGTAGATCGATACGCAAGTACACCGATGAGCAGGCTGTCGCCGAGGCAGTCAACTCATCCGGGTTTGATCCCTACGAACACAAGGTACTGGGAATCACGGCAATGACCGATTTGCTGGGAAGGACACGTTTCAATGAGATCTTGGGCCCATTCATCTACAAGCCCAAAGGCAAACCGACGCTTGTACCGGAAAGCGATAAAAGACCGGCTATCACAATCAACGACTTTGACGACATGGAGGAAAAGTAATGTCAACAATCGCTAATCCAATGAAGGTAATCACCGGAAAGAACACCAGATGGTCCTACGCGAACGTGTGGGAGCCCAAGTCCATCAACGGGGGAACTCCGAAGTACTCGGTCTCCCTGATCATCCCCAAGAGCGACAAGGCTACAGTGCAGAAGATCAAGGCTGCCATCGAGGCTGCCTACAAGGAAGGCGAGGCAAAGCTCAAGGGCAATGGAAGAACAGCCCCGTCGCTTGCATCGCTGAAGACTCCCTTGCGCGATGGTGATATCGACCGCCCGGATGACCCAGCTTACGAGAATGCGTTCTTCATCAATGCCAATAGTGCCACCGCACCCGGTATCGTTGATGCGGATTGCAATCCCGTGCTGAACCGCAGCGATGTGTATTCGGGTGTCTACGGACGGGCCTCGATCACCTTCTATGCGTTCAACTCCAACGGCAACCGCGGCATCGCGTGCGGGCTTCAGAACCTGCAGCTGATTAAAGAGGGAGAGCCTCTGGGCGGTAAGGCGAGTGCCGAGAGCGACTTCGCCACCGACGACGAGGATGATTTCCTTGCCTGATCCCTTCGGAAGAGGACGGTGGCAATATGCTGCCGTCCTTTTCATATGTGTTTACTTGAAGCCCAACTTCGTTACCAGGAGATCAGGATGAACTACCTTAGCATCGATATCGAGACATATTCTTCGATCAATCTAGCCAAAAGCGGAGTTTACCGTTACTGCGAGGCAGAGGACTTCGAGATCCTCCTGTTCGGTTACAGCGTGGACGGCGGGGAGGTGAAGGTCGTCGATCTCGCCCGGGGAGAGAAAATCCCCAAAAACATATTCAGTGCTATCTCCGACGATGGCATCATCAAATGGGCGTTCAATGCAACCTTCGAACGTATTTGTCTTTCCCGCCATTTGGGGTTGCCGACAGGTACCTATCTGGACCCGGTCTCTTGGCGTTGCACGATGATCTGGTCGGCGTATCTGGGACTACCCCTATCGCTGATGGGCGTCGGTGCAGTGCTCGGTCTTCAGAGACAGAAGCTCTCCGAGGGCAAGGATCTGATCAGATACTTCTGCACCCCATGCAATCCTACTATCACCAACGGCGGACGTACCAGGAATGCAGCTGATGATGCACCTGACAAATGGAAATTGTTCATCGAGTACAACAAGCGCGATGTCGAGGTTGAGATTGCCATCCATCAGCGCCTCTGTCGATTTCCGGTTCCCGATGCCATCTGGGATGAGTACCACCTTGATCAAGGCATCAACGACCGGGGTGTGTTGATCGACAAGAATCTCGTGGGTAATGCAATCAGGATGGATAAACGTGCCCGAGAAGAGTTGATTGCGAGGATGAAGGATCTCACTGATTTGGAGAATCCCAACTCGGTATCCCAGGTAAAGACCTGGCTGTCAGAGAACGGTCTTGAAGTCGATTCTCTTGGCAAGAAGGATGTGAAGGCAGCTTTGCAGGATGCCCCGCGCCAGATACAGGAAGTGCTCGAGCTCAGGCTTCAGCTTGCCAAGTCGTCGGTGAAGAAGTACCAGGCGATGGAAAACGCAGTTTGCAGCGATGGCAGGACTAGGGGCATGTTCCAGTTCTACGGGGCAAACCGTACCGGGCGGTGGGCCGGAAGACTCGTGCAAATGCAAAATCTACCCCAGAACCATCTGGAGGATCTGGAGACTGCAAGAACCTTGGTGAATAGCGGTGGGTATGAAGCGGTGCAGATGTTGTATTCCGATGTTCCCAACACATTGTCACAGTTGGTCCGTACTGCATTCATCCCCAGAAACGGATATCGATTCATTGTTTCGGACTTCTCAGCCATCGAAGCAAGAGTGCTCTCCTGGCTTGCAGGGGAAACCTGGCGCATGGAGGTCTTTGCGGGCAATGGCGACATCTACTGTGCATCGGCTTCACAAATGTTCAAGGTCCCTGTAGAGAAGCATGGCCAGAATGCCCATCTGAGGCAGAAAGGGAAAATTGCCGAATTGGCACTCGGTTACGGCGGATCGGTAGGAGCTCTGAAGGCGATGGGCGCCCTGGATATGGGCCTTGAAGAGAATGAGCTCAAGCCATTGGTGGATGTGTGGCGGCAATCCAATCCAAACATCGTCCAGCTTTGGTGGAATGTGGACAAGGTGGTTAAGGAAGCGGTCAAGGATAGGATGTCGACCAACACACATGGCATCAGGTTCTCGTATGAGAGTGGCTTCCTGTTCATCACGTTGCCATCAGGCAGACGGCTTGCCTACGTGAAACCCCGTATGGGTACCAATGATTTTGGCAGCGATTGTGTGACCTATGAGGGCGTGGGAGCCACAAAGAAATGGGAACGCATCGAAACCTATGGGCCCAAGGTGGTGGAAAACATCGTGCAGGCAATCAGCCGTGACATTCTCTGCTACTCGATGCAGCAACTCAAGGATCATCGGATCTGCATGCACATCCATGACGAGATTGTCATCGAGGCACCTGATGAAGTGGAACTGAAAGACATCGAGGCTTCCATGGCGGCATCGCCATCATGGGCGGATGGATTGCTGCTCAATGCGGATGGCTTTGAGACCAAATTTTACAAGAAGGACTGAATATGAATATTCGCAACAAGGAAGGATATATGGATAGGACCCCTTATGAGGCCATGAAGGCTATTGAGAAACAAGCTAGACCACACTTTGATTATCATCCCATGGTATATATCTGCTCCCCGTATGCTGGAAATATCGAAGAGAATGTGTTCCATGCCCGACGTTACAGCCGTTTTGCAGTCGAAAAAGGTTATCTCCCGATAACCCCTCACCTGCTCTATCCACAGTTTCTTGATGACGGTCTTCAGAGCGAACGCGATCTGGGCATGTTCTTCGGCATTGTGCTCATGAGTAAATGTTCGGAGGTTTGGGTGTTTGGTGAAAGGATCAGTACAGGAATGCAAATTGAGATTGAGAGGGCTCGCTGCAAGGGATACAAGGTGAGATTTTTCGGCAGTGATTGTATAGAACTCAGTTGCAAGAAGGATTAATAATCTGAATCTTAAGTTGCTTATCAAACAGTCAAAATAACCAATCTGCATGACTAAACACAAATAGTAATATTTATCAATCAAACATTTGACAAAATCAGCATCAGACGAAAACAATGCTAAAATTAAATGGGCTAAATAATATGCATAATATTTTTGCCCCATCATTCATAGTATGTTACAATTTATTTTTAGAATAAGGATAAATCATGATTGATAATGATGTTGTACCTTTAGAATCTCAAGAACTTGCTGCCGAAACGGCAATTTTTACAAGTTATTTAGAAAAATTTGGTCTACCAACAGAGAATATTATCGCTACCACGGATGAAAGGAAAATTGTAGGACAAAATTTACCGAGCTTTCTTGAAGCTCTCCCAATTGAGGAAAAGCGAGAAGCACGATACTTATCAAAGTTTATCGGTGCAACTGCAATTGGTCTATTTGATGCTGCCTTGAACTATGTTTGGAACGAAGTTGTCCTGAATCTTAGAAAAAAAGCAACAATCTACGGTATTGATTTATTTTTTGACGCGTCAGTTGGGGGTTCGAACAGAGCTTCATATAAGGATGTATCTGATCTAGGAGGTCTAAAAGATAGCGTTCTTCTGGATACTTGTCGTAAACTAGAGCTAATCTCTGATATAGTCTATCGCAAGCTTGACCACATTCTAACTATGCGAAACGAAGTAGCTGCTTCACATCCAAATGTAGAAAGCATTGGTGGATTTGAGTTATTAGGTTGGCTCCAAACTTGCGTAAAGGATGTACTACAAGATAGGCCATCAGATTCTGCAATAAGAATCCGCGCCTTGGTGGACAATTTGAAATCTAGGCAAGATGTAATAGATAAAGATTCCATAACACGCATCTCACATGAATTAACTAATCTTTCATTAGCTCACGTTCACAACCTTCTAGTAAGCATTTTCGGTATGTTTGTTGACCCCTCCACGAGTCAGATTCTTAGAAAAAACATTTCTCTTATAGCAATAGACGTTTGGAATTGCGCAGACACGACAGTAAAGTATAAAATTGGTGCAATGATAGATGGCTATCGAACAAACCTACAACAAGATCGTCTTGAAAAAGGAATTTTATTCCTAACAACTGTTGATGGAAGAATGTATGAAACCCTTCCCGCAAAAACAGTCGCTCTCGAGACGTTAGCTGATAAGCTGGAAGATGCTCATGAAGGTTGGGATAACTACTATAATGAACCGCCGATAATGCAGGAGATTTTTGGATACTGCCGATCTTCAAATGATATTCCTAAAGAAATATTACCAAAACTGATCAGAGTAGTATTCCGCTGTCGAATTGGACGTGGCCTTACTTATCGTAGTGGCGTAAGTCCTGACGGAAGACCTCTCTATGATAATTTCTTTTCTTTGATGGATGATGATGGGATTATCAATTGTATTCTTATAATTTTCCACCCAACTATCAACTCTAAACTCAACAATACTATTTGCCAAAATCATTTAGAGGCAATTTTAAAAATTTTACGACCGTTAGCAATCTCAGACCGTCTTAAAGAGATCCTTGAATTCCTAATTAGCGACATACCGAATGCAAGTAAAGCAAACAGAAACCCAAGATTCCGAGAGCTTTCTTCCCCATTCATTAGTTGGTAATAAACAAAGAATTCAGCGAATCTTACATAACTAAAAAAAGGTTACTAACTCTAGAGGGTCCATAATATTTGTCCCACTACCTATATGCAGATCTCACTTTATTACATGAGTTTTATGTGTTTTTATACTATAAAAGCCCCACGAGTCTCTTAAATTCTTCTTTGATAAGGAGAAAGATATATTGGTGCTGATTATGACAGGCTTATAATACAGTATAAATTATACTACAAATTCAACAGATAGATACATAGCTTAGGGAATGCTATTTCATTTAGATAGAATCATTTAGTCCCATGAAAATGAGTTTATAGTATAAAGCTGATTAAAAGTCACGTTTATTAGAGAGTCTAGACTTCTTCTCTGTATAAAATTTTGTAATGCTTAAGTGCTTTTTCTTTATTTTCATTTATAAAATTAAATAGTTCCCTATAGGTGGTTATTGTCAAAGATCCAATTACTTCAAGACTATCATTGATAATTGGCAAAACGAAAGGAAGATTCTTTGTATACGTACTTACCAAGTCATCACCTGGGCCAAGTTCACATATTGGTCGATATGCTTGATGAACCAAAATCCATTTCTTTGAGTCTATTGCTCCACCATCAGCTACCCGTTTACCAGGGTAATCCCAATATGGAAATAAGGGGTCAGCATACTTCCTATATTTTCTTGCCAGAGCTTTTTTCCATCTCTCAAAATACTGATTCTCAATATCTTTCAACGTCACAAGTTTAATGTTAGTTTTCATGGCTGCATCGATGCATCCTTGCTGAAACCCCACCTTTGACACGATATAACCAAGGTTAGCACCATAGTCATTCAATACTGTTCGGAAAGAATGAATTACCTCTTGATCAATTGGCCTATTCCAAAACTTACATTCAACTAGTATTACAGGTTTATACTCACTTTCAACATCTTGGACAAACACATCAATTTCTTTTTTGCCCCGTACAAGCTCAACTACTTTTGAAACTTCAGCGTTAAATCCACATTCACTGAACAATTGCCCTACAAATTTTTGGAGTTCTTTCCAGTCTTTCGGTTCTCGATCAAATATCATAACAACCCCTACGTCAAATATTGTCTCCTATCACATCATCCGATACAGCTGAAGTTAATATTCATTGAAACACTGCCTTCGTTTTTCACAGCATTAGCATTTCATTTTCTGTCCCTACTGAATATTTAAACAATTTACTACCCATACTCTACAGTATCTAAACAACCTCATCTACTAAATATCTCCGGGAAAATAAGTTCTTGATTAGAAATCTGGGTGAATAATTTTATATCCTTACAATATTTTTACCATCTTCGCACACAATGACGTACTGTGGTACAGGGGATCATCTTTTTTGCAATTCTAAAGGGAGGCGTTCTTGCTGGTAGATAAGAAGTACATACCCGGCATGAATAGGCTCCATCTAAACGCAATGAAAATCGAGATTTATGGGACTCGTTGTAGCGGATAAAAGGTTAGATATTTCAGGGATGATTGCAGGGAATATCCACCTTAAACTTTGCGACACGATCTGTACTGAAGCTACTTGCTAGGAAGTTCTTGCACTATAACAAGTCATTTTCAGATGATGGTATTTATCACACTCTCTAATTGTATTTCGTAAAAATTTGGCTGCTTTATGTATCTCCGATGGATTGTGAGGATGTGTGGCCTTATGTGATAAGATGTTACAAACAGAAAGGAGTAAATCAAGTTTTTGTTTCTTACTATTTGACAAATCACTAATCTCACACTTGAATAAGGCTTTAGCGATGTCCCCAGTATGAGTTGCAGTAGCATAGTCTAGGTTTACATTGAATTTGACATACTCCTCCAAAACTCTTCTCATCGTATTTGGCATGTGAAGTGATTCTTGGGGAGGAATTTCTTCAACTTTCTTGTTGCAGAAAGCGTCCACCTCGCAATACATTTGCATATATGGACTTAGTAGCTTGGATCCTTCAATTTCATTAATCCTGCTTACTTGAGATTCCTTTTTAATCTCAAAAAATGCATAGGTATCTCTATCATTCCGACCATATGTCATGGCACAAAAATCATCCCAAGAGTGAGTGAGAATATAGATCTTAGGCAAATCATAATCCAGCAGAGATTTTATTAGTTCTAATATATAGAATTTATTATTGTCATCTAAACTGGATATTGGATCATCCAATACAATGCCTTCAATATCTTCCTTCAACGAGATTTCGTTGTCATCAAGCATTTCGTAGTAGAAATAAATCAATGAAAGCAAATTCCGTTCTCCTTCACTGACATCATCTAGTCGCAATGTGGTTCCATCATTATGTTCGAGACGATATACATCCCCATCCAACTTGAGAAAGAAATCCAGGTTCATATCCCTCAATGTCGCATTCAAAAATCTGGCGAAATTAGACAAATCCGATTTTTCCGCTGTAAGGATCTCATTCTTATTCTCAAGGTCTGCCTTTTCCTTTTTAAGTCTTTGGACCTCATCTTCCCACTCAGCAATCTTTGCTAAATTTTCATTAACGATCTTTGAATTCTTTAATTCATACCCAATAGCACCTTTGACAAGAAGCTCTAACCGGTTTACCTTTTCAAGAATATTTTGTGAGTAGGCAATCTTAGAATCTTTTATGAATCTAACGCTATTGTTGACATCTAGAATTGCTTTCTTAAGTGAGTCAATCTCAATTGAAACTGATAAATCCATCCTATCAGTTTTCAAATCAACAGCAGAGAGAGCATTATGAATCTCTCTTTCCGCGGCACTTATTACATTAAAATGATTGTCATCCTCTTGTTGAAGAAACAAGTCTCTATATTTACCAAAATTCCTTTTTAATTCCTCAACTACTTGTTGAATAGCCACTAGTTCGTGATGAATCTCTGTTAGCTGCCTAGAGGCCTTTTGTTTCTCATTCTGTAAATATGAGGTTATATGATCATAAATATCATCGTAATGGATTGAGGATCCACAAAATTCGCACTTTGTTTTTCCCTTATGAATTTTTAGTCCTGTTTCCAACCAAGAAATTATTTCTTGGCTAGGAATATCAATATCCTTGAAATTTTTGCTGAGCAGCTCACTCAAATTTTCAATCTTCAGCTTATTAATATCTATAGTATCAGGAACTATACATAAATTAACATTCTCACTCTCCACAGAAAAATTTGCATCACCAGTAATTTCATTATATTTTTCATCTGGAAATAATTTTATGCTGTCGTCATAATCCTTAATCCATAAATTGACTTTCTCATGTACCGTCTTTGCTTTAGGCTTATTGTGAATTTTATTATTTGTTCCCCTCCTTCGATTTAAAACATCTTCCATGAACTTTTCTGTGGTCTGAATAGAATCTTTTATTTTTTCATCATATCGGTTCATCTGTACTTTCCGGTCGTTGATTGCACTCAGGTTACCTTCGATTTGCTGCTCAATATCTACATTCTTCTTTCCAAAATTTGAGATTACACCGCGGATTCTGCCATCCTTCAGTGAAAGGGTTTCCTTCACATAGTTCTCACTGAAAATTCGGAAATGCTTTGGATTATGTTTTCTGAAAAAATTGGCTTGTAGTATATTCGCAAGAGAACTTTTCCCTGAACCGTTTAGACCAAATATAATATTCTTTTGTTTAAAATTAACTTCATCAATATTCGAATTCAACTTCCAAGACTTCAAAATTCTCTCATCTAAACCTTCTGACATGATTCGGCCACCTAAAATTAGTTAATTCATTAAATTGTTAACAAATAAAGATTACAGCGCAATCAGACCAAACTCAATCTTTTTTTCGACAACAGTACTATTTATCACTCATCCTATCAGAATTGAGCTTAAGTAATAGCTAATCTTCCACAATCATGGGTACGGTTTTTCGGTGGTAGGTAAGGAGTGTCTATTCGTCATGAAAACTCTCTACCTATCTACCAAGGAGGATACGATATGCGTAACCTACCCATAGCCTATGGCAACAGCTGTTATGCGAAAACCTGGACAAACAAGACCACGACATTCGATGAACTCTGCATGCGATTGTCTGAAACCATACGCACCACAGAATCAGTGGAGGAATACCCAAAGCTGTTGAAAGCAGAGCGCGACCGCATCAAGGACAAAGGTGGATTCGTCGGAGGACAGCTAAGGAATAACCGCAGAAAACGGGAATCCGTAGCTAGCCGCTCCATGCTCACTCTTGATGCCGATCATGCGACACCTGAGTTAATCTCATCATTCAAGACCTCTTGTGCATACGCAGCGTGCCTTTATACCACGCACGGACATACCACTGAGGCTCCTCGAGCGAGGATCATCGTACCGATGGTCCGTGATGTCACACCCGATGAGTACATCGCGATCGCACGCTATTTCACCGATAGTCTTGGAATCGACCAATTCGATGAATGTTCCTACCGCCCGCACCAATTAATGTATTGGCCAACCACTCCATCAAACGGAGAATTTATTTTCTTGAAGACCGATGGGCAATGGCTTGATCCGGATGCCTACCTCGCGTCACACCCGCATTGGGACGACTGCTCACTTCTTCCTACTTCCAGCCGAGAAAGTACAGTACATAATGCCACGGGAAGAAATGCAGAAGACCCTCTGAAAAAACCGGGGGTGATTGGAGCTTTTTGTCGGACATACACTATACAGGGAGCAATTGAACAGTTTCTTTCAGATATCTATGAACCCTCAATTACCCCTGGCCGATATGACTATATCCCTGCCGATTCCAGTGCCGGCGTGGTGATCTATGATGAAAAATTCGCCTACTCACATCATGCTACCGATCCCGCCTCAGGCAAACTCCTCAATGCGTTTGATCTGGTGAGGATCCATCGCTTTGGGGATGACGATCCGAAGAAATCCTTCAACGCGATGGCCGAGCATGCCAGCAAGGATGAAAGGGTTAAATTGCTGATTACCCAGGAGCGCCGTGCGGAGGCTGATGCCGACTTTGCACCCGAGGGGGATTGGGAAAAACAACTGCGGTACATGCCCCGAAGTAGCCTGTTGGAGAACAGCGTATGGAACCTCAACCTGATCCTCAACAACGATCCTGATTTCACCGGCTTCGCTTTCAACGAAATGGCGGGACGCATCCAAGTCACCTCCAAGATGCCTTGGGGCAGGCCTATAGGAAACCACTTCTGGCGCGATGCTGATACGGCCCAATTGAAATCTCTCATCGACTCACGCTATCTCGCGTTCTCTGGTCGCAACCATGATGTCGCTTTCACAAAGGTCGCAGATGACCGTCGGTTCCACCCCATCCGTAATTACTTGGATTGCTTGCCGCCATGGGATGGTATTTCACGGGTCGAAGAACTGTTCATTCGTTTTCTGAAAGCCGACAACACTCAATACACGCGGGCGATAACCCGAAAAACCTTTGCTGCAGCGGTGGCCCGCGTCTACCACCCGGGAATCAAATTCGACAGCGTTCTCGTACTCGATGGCGAACAGGGAATCGGCAAGAGTACGATCGTGAAGGATCTGGTAGGTAGCGATTACTACTCAGAGTCCCTCTCCCTGACCGATGTGAATGACAAGTCGGCTGCTGAGAAGTTGCAGGGTTTCTGGATTGTGGAGATAGGCGAGCTTGCAGGAATGAAGAAGGCCGACATTGAGAAGGTCAAGGCATTCTTCTCAACCTCGGACGATCAATATCGTCCAAGTTATGGCAGGACGGTCGAAAGCCATCCCCGCCAATGTGTGATCATCGCGACGGTCAACGGGGAACATGGATACCTTCGGGATGTCACCGGGAACCGACGATACTGGATCGTCAAGTCCAACCAGCCACGCCATAAAATGACTTGGCGATGCACCGAGGAATTCCGATCACAATTCTGGGCAGAGGCCAAGTCCATCTGGGAAGCGGGGGAAAGACTCTACCTCGAAGGTGATCTTCTGTATGAGGCAGAGGATGTCCAGACTCAAGCCATGGAAACTGATGACCGCGAAGGTCTTGTCAGAAAGTATCTCGACACCTTGTTGCCTGAGAACTGGGATGCGATGGACATGTACGAACGGCGCGCATATTTCTCCGAGAGGGGCAGCGGCATGGTGGCCAAGGGAACTGTCAGACGAACGGCTGTATGCAACATGGAAATCTGGTGCGAGTGCTATGCAAAGGACCCCTCTACGATCAGCAAGAACGACTCATATGGCATCACTGCCATCATGCAGAAAATCGGAGGTTGGACCAAATATTGTGGAACGAAGAATGGAACGATGTACTTCCCGATCTATGGCAAGCAGCGAGCCTTCGTTCTACAGGATGTGGAACAAGAATCAGCTCGTTCCAAGCTTGTTCCAGAGCTCGTTCCACAAGAAAACGACGAAGTACCATTCTAGAATGCAGGTTTTCAAGGTTTTGGAACGATGGAACAAGAATATACCAAAAAGACTTTTTGAGGAAGAACAGAGGGAATGGGAAACATGGAGACGCCTATACGCACGCGTATAAATATATAGGAATTCTTGTTCCGGTCGTTCCGTCGTTCCATAGGGAGATTTGGAATGCTTGAGAAAGAGATCGAGTTGCAGCTGCTTAAGGCTGTGAAGAAGAAGGGAGGTCGGGCTGTGAAATTCATAAGCCCGGGCTTCGATGGGATGCCGGACCGATTGGTGCTGCTGCCCGATGGGCGGTGCGGCTTTGTGGAAGTGAAGGCCCCAGGCAAAAAGATGAGGGCACTCCAACTGGTAAGACATGAAATGTTGAGGGCCCTGGGATTCAAGGCATACGTGCTGGATGCAAAAGAGCAGATAGAGGAGATCATCAATGACATATACACCGCATGACTACCAACAGTATGCGAGCGACTTTATTGAGCAACACCCCGTAGCAGCGATTTTGCTGCAGATGGGACTTGGCAAAACGGTCATCACCCTGACGGCCCTTTCCAACCTCCTCTTCGATTCGTTTCTGGTACGCAAAATACTGATCATCGCGCCCCTTCGGGTTGCACGGGATACCTGGCCTACGGAAATCGGCAAATGGGATCACCTTGGGGATTTGATTCCGTCAGTGGCCGTGGGAAGTACCGCCGAGCGCCTTACTGCTTTGGAGCGCAAGGCTGACCTGTACATCATCAACCGCGAGAACGTTCAGTGGCTGATTGAGGAGACTACCCTGCCCTTCGACTTCGACATGGTCGTCGTCGACGAACTCTCGTCGTTCAAGAACCACCGCTCCAAGCGCTTCAGGGCTCTGATGAAGCGCCGTCCCGTGGTAAAGCGCATCGTAGGGCTCACAGGAACCCCGGCCAGCAACGGCCTGATCGACCTCTGGGCCCAGTTCAAGCTGTTGGACAAAGGTGTGCGCCTAGGCAGGTTCATCGGAGCTTACCGTGATGCGTACTTCTCCCCAGACAAACGCAATGGACAGATCGTGTTCAGCTATAAACCCGCCCACGGTGCGGAGGAAAGGATCTACCAGGCAATCGAAGACATCACGATCTCTATGAAGGCTCAGGACCATATCAGGATGCCCGAGCTCATGACCAATGAGTATAAGGTTACCCTCAGTGATGAGGAGCGGATGGTCTATGAGAGACTAAGGAAAGATCTGGTCCTGGATTCCTCGGGCGGACAAGTGACGGCTGCCAATGCAGCAAGCCTGTCGGGCAAACTGCTGCAACTGGCAAATGGGGCTGTGTACACCGACGATGGGGCGACGATCGGCATCCATGACCGAAAGCTTGATCTATTGGAGGACCTCATCGAAGCAGCAAACGGACAAAGCGTACTGGTGGCCTATTGGTTCAAGCATGACCTTCAGCGGATTGCGGGGAGGCTGGAGAAGCTTGGCGTGTCGTTTTCAACTCTGGATACGAGCGAAAGCCTCCAAAAGTGGAATGAGGGAAAACTCCCGGTCGGGTTGATCCACCCCGCATCCGCTGGGCATGGGCTGAACCTCCAAAGCGGTGGCAACTGCCTGATCTGGTTCGGCCTGACCTGGAGCCTCGAGTTGTACCAGCAGACGGTGGCGCGCCTGTGGCGCCAAGGGCAGCAGTCCGAGACGGTGGTGGTCCAACATCTCATCACCGAGAATACCATCGATGAGCGCATCATAAAGGTTCTTTCAGGTAAGGCACTAACCCAGGATGCTCTGATCGAGGCGGTGAAGGCCGAACTTACAGGGGGTAGCCGATGACCGAGGCAAGTATGAGACATCTGGCAGCGGCCATCGTGGAACGTGCAGTCACCGACTGGCACAAGGCGGTATCCCAGCTGGAGAGCAACCCCGATTATGTATACGCATGGGCGACCAAGGATGAGATTGAAAGGTTTTTCGAGAGCAAGTGGTTCGAACTCCTGTGCGAGATCAGCCCCGACTTCACCAAGATTCACCTACAGGAGGCAAGAGCATGAAAGCAAAGGAATATCTGTCGCAGGCATGGTATCTGGACAAACGCATCAAGACCAAGGAACGCCAGCTCGATTGGCTCAAAAGCCATGCCGTCTACGTATCCCCCAAACTCACAGAGGTGGCCAAGGCTCCGTCGATCCGTCGATCTCCCGTGGAGGAGGCGGTGGTACGGATCACCGAACTGGAAAATGAAATCAACACCAGCATTGCCCAGTTAATGAGACTGAAGACTGAAATCGCTGAAGCGATCCGGAGTGTGAACAGCATGGAGTGCGAGACGCTGCTGGAGATGCGTTACATCACCTTCCTAGGCTGGGACCAGATCGCATCCCAACTGAACTATAGCCAGGATTACATCTATCACCTGCACCGGAAGGCGCTGGCCCTGGTGAGGGTTCCTGGATCCTGACGGATCCTCCTATGAGATTCAATAATCCACTATGGAGGCTCGCACCCCACCACACTACACAATCCATGCAGTCATTCAATCAGATGGAGAGCGTATTCCTTCGCTTCAAAAAGCACTTATCAGCTGCAGAAAAGGGTAAACGGCGTGAACACCCGCGTGGTGTGTGCCAATATCGAGCTGGGTGATGTTGAGGATGATTGCTCGGAATTTCTTGAGTCGGGTGAGAGTTTCTTCGCCCTCCAACAGGTAGGGTAACGCAGTAACGCGGTTTTTTCACATATACCCATGCTATAGGAGAAAAAAAACATGAGGGTGCCACACGCCACGCCACAGGTGAAAAATGGCGGGTGGGAGTATACTTTCTTTTTTTCCCTATACGAGCTTATCAATTTTACGTTACTTACGTTACCTAGAGTTTTCTTCTTTCTAATTGCTTTCAATGATAACACATGGATAGGGTAACGTAGTGGTAGCGTAGCACCAGTTTTACGTTACCTTTTTAGGGTTTTGGCCGGTTTGAGCCCCGGTGGCGGAGCCTCTCCGGTTTTGCCTGTGGTTCGGCACGCCATTCGGATCGTCACGCCACAAGGGCTCTTCTTGGCAGGTAACGCCCGAGGGTACCGCTGGGGAGGCCTTTTACGTTACGTTCACAGCCTAAACCACACAAAACAGGGAGAAGACTCAACCGCAAGATTGATTCCATTGTGGGGACTAGGCGAGCAAGGTGCTGTGCCTTTATCACAGGGTGCATGAACTGCGCTGGAATGTTCACGATATGTATGAAACCCAATCGTTAAAATATCAGAAAATAACAGTTGTGCTCAGTTCGTCTTGTACGCTACTGTACACTCAGACAAGTCCAATCGAGAGCTCGGGAATTCCTCCCGGGCTTTCTTTTTGCCCCAAGGAGTACCCCTCATGCCCTACAAGCCCAAGCGACCGTGCAGCCACCCAGGCTGTCCACATCTCACCGACGGTCGGTACTGCGAGGAGCATGCGAAAGAGGCTGCGAGCACCTACGAACGCAACCAACGAGATCCCGGCACCCACAAGCGCTACGGATCCTCTTGGAGGAAGGCCCGGAAAACATTCCTTGAAGGGCATCCCTTCTGCGAGCTGTGCAGGAGAGAGGGACGCCTTACACGAGCGACGGTTGCCCATCATATCACTGCCACTAGATATGGTGGTACGGATGACGAGGAGAACCTCATGGCACTATGCAACAGGTGCCACTCAGCCCTCCACGGGCGCCAGAGAGACCGATGGAACGTTAAAAGGTAACTATTAGTAGCGCCAACCCTAGGGGTATCTGAATCTCTACACCATATGTAGTGTACAACAGGCAGGGGCAATCACGCGTAAAAACGGGAATTCAAACGGGGTATTAACCCCCTCATAATCGAAGGCGGTGCAACATGGCAAAGGACGGTACCAACCGTGGCGGTGCCCGCGTCGGTGCAGGGAGGAAAAGCAAGGCTCTCTCAGAGAAGATCCACGAGGGCAGAGACGCCCGCGTGGTTCAGCTGCCCGAGGCTCCCGAGCTGCAGGGCGCGGACATGCCTCCGGCCAAGTATTACATGACGGTGACCCAGAAAAGCGGTATCGAGCTCGATGCCGCAGAGGTCTACCAGGAGACATGGGACTGGCTTAAAGCCAGGCGGTGCGAAGAATTGGTGAGCAGCCAGATCATACACCAGTACGCGATGGCGGTGGCCCGATGGATCCAGTGCGAGATGGCCGTCAGTGAGTACGGCTTCCTCGCAAAGCACCCTACTACAGGTGCTGCGATAGCCTCTCCTTACGTGGCGATGAGCCGCGAATACATGAAGCAGGTCAACCAGATCTGGTACCAGATCTTCCAGATCGTGAAGGAGAACAACGCCACCTCATACCAAGGAGCGAACCCTCAGGATGACCTGATGGAACGACTGCTCACCGCACGCCGGTAGCGCAAAACAATCAAACAACCAAAGGAATTCAAACATGAAGAACCACCTCACATCCGAGAGTGTCTGCCAAGGACATCCCGACAAGCTGTGCGACTATATCGCCGATTCGATACTCGATGCCTGCCTAAGCAGCGATGCATATTCGCGCGTGGCCTGCGAGGTCATGGCGACCAAGGGCCGGATCATCGTCGCCGGTGAGATCACCAGCCGCACCAAGGTCAATATTCGCGAAACAGTACGTACGGCCCTCTCCGAGAGCGGCTACAATCCCAAGGAATTCACCATCAGCGTGTTCCTCCACAACCAGAGTTCAGACATTGCAGGTGGCGTCGATACCGCCCTTGAGATCAGGGAGGCCGAGGGTAAGGTGGATGAATTGGGAGCCGGGGACCAGGGTACTGTTTACGGATATGCAACCGATGAGACACCCACCTGCATCCCGCTGCCGCTTGAACTCTCTCACCGCATATGCAGCATCCTGGACAAGTGCAGGAAGAACGGTACCATCATGGGTATCCGCAGCGACGGCAAGGCCCAGGTTTCGGTGGAGTACGATGATGGCATTCCCGTCAGGGTTGCCGCCGTCATCGTCTCGGTCCAGCATGAGCGTGACAAGAACCTGGACACCCTCAAGGGAGAGCTCATCGAAAAGGTGCTCGAGCCTGCCTTCAGTCACTTCCCTCTCGATGCACACACCCGCATCCTCATCAATCCCTCCGGCCGTTTCGTCGAGGGCGGGCCTGCTGCCGATACCGGCCTTACAGGCCGCAAGATCATGGTCGACACCTACGGGGGTCTGGCATTGCACGGAGGCGGTGCCTTCAGCGGCAAGGATGCGACCAAGGTCGACAGGAGCGGTGCCTACATGGCACGCATGATCGCCAAAACCATCGTAGCCGCCGGCCTTGCCAAACGCTGCGGGGTAGCAATCTCGTATGCAATCGGAAAGGCCGAACCTGTCGCGGTACATGTACACACCTTCGCTACAGGAAATATCGACGATGAGCAGCTTGCGGATGCTGTCCGCACAGTCTTCAGCCTCAAGCCGAAGGACATCATCGAGGAGCTGGGGCTTCGCAGTCCCATATACAACCTCACCTCCTGCTACGGCCATTTCGGGAACTCCCTCTTTGCATGGGAGCAGGTGAGCGAACGGTATATAGAGGCGCTCAAGGGAGAACTTGATCATGACCATTGAACAGAAACACATCGATGAGCTGCTGCCTGCAGACTACAACCCGCGCAAGGACCTCAAGAGCGGTGATGCCGAGTATGAGAAGCTCAAGCGCTCGATCGAGCAGTTCGGCTATGTGGAGCCGGTGATCTGGAACAGGACCACCGGCCGGGTCGTTGGGGGCCACCAGAGGTTGAAAATCCTCAGGGACGCCGGGCATACCGAGCTCGAGTGCGTGGTCGTGGATCTCTCCGAGGACAAGGAGAAGGCCCTCAACATTGCATTGAACAAGATCAGCGGCGAGTGGGACAAGGACAAGTTGGCCTTGCTCATAACCGATCTGCAGGGTCTGGACTTCGACGTATCGCTCACCGGCTTCGACCCGGCCGAGATCGACGACCTGTTCAAGGACTCGCTAGCCGAGGGCGTGCACGACGACGACTTCGACGTGGAAGCAGAACTGGAAAAGCCCGCGCTCACCAAGAGCGGGGACCTGTGGAAACTGGGAAGGCACCGCCTGGTATGCGGGGACAGCACCAAGGCAGAGACATTCTCCCTTCTCATGGCAGGGTCCAAGGCGAACCTGGTGGTCACCGACCCGCCGTACAACGTCAACTATGAGGGCTCGGCCGGCAAGATCAAGAACGACAATATGGCAAACGAGGCCTTCGCCCAGTTCCTGCTCGATGCCTTCACCAACACCGCCTCTCATATGGCCGACGATGCCTCCATCTACGTATTCCATGCCGATACCGAGGGACTTAACTTTCGTAAGGCCTTCAGTGAGGCGGGTTTCTACCTCTCGGGCACCTGCATCTGGAAAAAGCAGTCGCTGGTGCTCGGCCGCTCGCCCTACCAGTGGCAGCACGAGCCGGTGCTCTTCGGATGGAAGAAGAAAGGCAAGCACCTGTGGTACACCGGGCGCAAGGAATCGACCATCTGGGAATTCGACAAACCCAAGAAGAACGGCGAACACCCTACCATGAAGCCGGTGGCCCTCCTGGCCTACCCGATCATGAACTCCTCGATGAGCAACACGCTGGTGCTCGACCCGTTCGGCGGCAGCGGAAGCACCCTGGTCGCCTGTGAGCAGACTGAACGGAGCTGTGCCACCATCGAGCTGGATGAGAAGTACTGCGATGTGATCGTCAGGCGCTACATCGAACTCATCGGCTCGACGTCAGGGGTGACCGTCCAGCGCGACGGATTGGATTACCCCTATGAGGTAGTCGCCTCCCAGGAGGCCCAGGATGGATGAGATCACCCTCGTCACCACCCTTTCGGTATGCCTGTTCGGCTCGGGGGGCATCGTCCTGTGGCTGCTCAACCGTCTTGCAAAGAAAAGCGACGACAGGCTTGCCTATGCCAAGGACCTCAGGGAAATCAAGACCACCATCAGCAGGATCCAGATGGGACTGGTGATGGCCCTGGAAAACGACAAGGTCATCTTCAAGTCGCTGAGGACCCATGAGATCAACGGGGAATCGGAGGAACAGGAAGCAAAAATGGACGAGTACTTCCTGTCGCTGCTTGGGAGCAAGGGGGAGCATACATGATCCTCAGTGCCATATTACTTGCCTTCGCCGCCTTTTTAGGCTTGGTGATGGAGCTCTACAAGAAAGGCCTTCGCCGTGACAGGGCAAGCGAGAACGAGATCAAGCTGGTCGCCCTCGCCTGCTCGGCGCTCCTGGGGTATGTGACATTCCGCATCGTTGCGGGGACCGGCATGGACGGCGGCCTGAACCCCACGCCATACCTGGTGGTCCTGTACACCATTGTGATCTACCTGCTGCAGCTTCCTGCGTGCATGGCATTCTGGAAACCACTGGTCAAAAAGTTTATGGAGAGAAAAGCCGATGAATGAAATCATGCAGATGCTCATCCTCATCATCCTTGGGTTGCTGGGGATCACACGATTGCAGGCACACAAGACCAAGGACCTGAAAAAGGATATCCAGCAAGCCCAGTTTACGGTAAAGAAAAGAGAACAGGAATTGGAGAAGATCGATGAAGTACAGCAGAAGATCACCACCATCACCCAAGAAAAACCGCCTGAAAAGATCGAACCTCCTGAAAGCGGTGATTCTGCCGGCCGTCTTGATCGTCTCAACCGGCTGCACGAGCGTGCCAACAGTAGAGGAGAATGACCCGTATCGCCAGGTCCTGGTCTCGATGGCACCCGAGGCTCCAACGATCCCGGCCTTCCCCACCCTGAACTGGACATACCAGAATGGATTGTACTGCATATCGGAGACGGATGCCGACAAGCTTTTGTACTACGGGGAGAACGAACTGCCGCTTTTCGCTCACCGCTACAAGCAATACCTGCGCCAGATCGGCCTTATCTTGGAGGCGTTGTCAAAACCTTAGGG